>NZ_JAJOMY010000001.1:0-2730000 GCF_024699945.1 Phenylobacterium sp. J426
AGCCCCGCGCGTGCGCCCATTCGTGGACCCGCAGCGCCTTGCGACCTGCCTTGTCCGGCCAAGCCCTGGCGCTCGGCGGGACCACGAGGTCCAGAGCCGGGATGTAGCGGGCGTAGTACACGCCCTGCGACGGGACGCTCAGATGCTCGCTGCAGAAGCGCCGGACATCCTCGCGTCGATCAAACGGCTGCTCCGTCGTTCGCCCCGGTCACGCTAGGGCCGCTCAAATATACCGCAGGTGGTATGTCGTCGCCATTTATCAGCCCAAGTGGTGATTTGGCCCATACGGGTCCTGTGTATCGATAAAATCCGGCTTAACTAAAAGAGTATTATTACAACCGCTAGTCTTTGGACGTGTTTTGACATGCGGCGCCCAGCCGGGCGTCGCAGACAAAGTTCTATCTTGGTCATGTCATTCACACACTCTTGAGCCGGCGGTGGCTCAAGAACGCGACGGGCTAGAAGACGCGCTCCGCGACCCCGATCCTGTCGCCGGCGCTGACCGGCACACGGCGGCTTCACGCGCGGGGCGAAGCCGCGGCTCGCTCCGCGCAAGAGCTCCGCCGCACCACCGCCGCCAGAGCGCCGAGGCCTAGCCACCAGCCGAGCACCGGGCTCAGGCCCGCCCGCCAGCGGGTCGGGAAGGCGCCGAGGAAGGGCATCAGGGCGGTGAGCAGCGGGTAGACGCTGAGCGCAAAGCCCGCGGCCTGCGCGTCGGCCCCGCCATTCCCGCGCCAGGACGCCGGGCGCTGCAGCGGCCGCCGGGAGCGCCACCAGGGCGAACCCTGCCGCCGTCGGGGGGCAGCGGCGTAAGGCGAGCTGCAGGATCTGTTCGACTTCCGGGACCGGCTCCAACGGATCAGGGCGCAGCCGCGACGGCAGCCAGCGCCGCCGACAGGGCGGCGAAGGCGCGGCGCCTCCGGGCGCCTTCGCCGCGGCGCAGCGCCAGGGCGATCAACGCCGCAGCGAAAGCTGTCGCTTGCGAAGCGTCCGGCTGGAGGACCAGCGGTCCGAGGCCGCCAGGCCGCCAGCCAGAACCACAACCGCTGCCGCATGACCGCGACCGACACCAGCGCCGCCCGGCGCCAGCAGCATCGCCACGTTGACGGTCAGCGGCCCTAATCCCGACCCATCGATGGACGCCCAGCTGCCCCGCACTGGCGAACGTGACGACCAGGCCTGCCACCGAGGCGACAAGCACGCCTGCGAGAAGCGCGCGCGGCCCATCGCGCGATGGCCAAGGCGACGAGACCCGCCCCCAGCCAAGCCGCCAGGTTCCGTCCCCCAGACACTGGCTGGGACGTCATGCCGGGCGCAGATCCAGGCTCCCGCAGCCACGGCGGCCAGCGACATCAACCCGAACGCCAGCGACAGCCTCTGGGCCTCTCTCATCTCGCCTCGCCATCTGGGCAGGTACGGCCATCCGCCGACCTCGCATTGAGGCGGCCAAGGTGCTTACCCGGATCTTAACGAGCCGCTTCGCAGCCCGACGGATCGCCTCTAGCTGCGGGCGTACTGTCCGGTCGCCGAGAGGATCGAGCGCTGCTCTTCGAGAGACCGGAGAGGCCGCCCTCGATGGTCTCCCTTCCGCAGATCGAGCGCCCAACGTCCATGCCGCGCTGGACCGCCGGACGGGCGCCGATCTCCTTGGCCCAGCGGGCGAGGTTGGGCTCCGCGGGCCGCAGCTCGATCTGGCGCAACACATACGGATAGGTGGCGATGTCGGCGACGGTGTAGTCCTCGCCCCCAGGAACCGACTCTGCGCCAGCCACTCGTCCAGCACCCGAGCAGCCGCTTCGCCTCGTTGGCGTAGCGGTCGATCGAATAGGGGTGCTTGTCCTTGGCGTAGAAGCTGAAGTGCGCATTCTGGCCGAACATCGGGCCCACGCCCGGCATCTGGAACATCAGCCACTGGTGGCAGATCGCCCGCGCTCTGGGCTCCGCCGGCACGAAGCCGCCGCCGTGCTTCTCGCCGAGGTACCAGAGGATGGCGCCGGACTCGGCCAGCACGGGCTCGCCGCCCGGGCCGTCCGGGTCGACGATGACCGGCTGCTTGTTGTTGGGGTTCAGCTTCGGGAAGTCGGGCTTGAACTGGTCGCCGGCCAGGATGTCCACCAGGCGATACTCGTACTCGAGCCCCAGCTCCTCCAACAGGATGGCGACCTTCCGGCCGTTGGGCGTCGGACCCCGTAGAAGGTGATCATGCGGTTTCCTCGCTTGTGTCGCGTGACAGGTTCTCGCTCATCCGACGCAGAACGCTGAGGGTGATGCGAAGCTCTTCGGGATCGATGCCCTCGGCGGCCAGGGTGTTGATGCGGCCGGCGATCGGCAGAAGCTCCGCCTTAAGCCGCTCGCCTTCCGGGGTGAGATGGACGTTCTGCTTGCGGCGGTCCTCGGCGTTGCGCTGGCGACGGATAAGGCCGGCCTTCGTCATCCCCGTTCAGCGTTGTCACCGCAGTCGGCTCGGTGACGTTGTTGAGCTGCGACAGCCGCTTCTGGGTCGCTCCGTTCTCCTGCCACAGCGCCCGCAGGAAGCCCCAGAAACCCGCCGACACCTTGTGCTCGGCCAGGTGTTCGGTCAGCACCCGCTCGAAGGCGCGGTGACAGCGGCGGACCTGGAAGCCCAGGCTGTCTTCGGGCTTCACGTCCATCAGATCTTGAACGCTTCGAAGGTCTCGGGCGCAAACAGCTCTTCCACCGTCAACCGCCGCTTCGAGAGCCCCTGCTCGTGGTGGTAGCGCAGGAAGGTGTCGAGCACCGCGCGGTTGTCCGCGACGCCGTACGGCCACCAGTTCGACCCCAACACGGAGACCGCCTCCTCCACCGCCGCCACCTGCCACGGCAGCATGGAGATCATCGCCGAGGTCACCTTGAGGTTGTCGTAGGCGATCGCCTGAGCGGCCTCGAACGCCTTCAGCAGCGACCGGGCGATCCAGCGGTTCTGCTCATAGACGTCCCGCCGCAACGCGATGACGTGCATCGGCGGGAAGAAGCCGGTCCGCCTGAAGTAGTCCTTCTCGACCTCGACGAAGTTCGGGAACAGCCGCTTCACGTCGTCGGGCCGCGAATAAAACGTGGACGGCGTCCGGGCCGTGTGTAGGGCGTCGATCTCGCCGTCGGCCAACATCTGGGCCAGGGTCTTGTCCGGACCGATCGGCGTGACCCTGAATTGCGGCGGCAGGCTCAGCTTCAGCTTCTCGTCGCGGCCCGGCTCTTCCTCGCCGCCCGTGAAGTAGTCCACGCTGTCCGGCGCGACGCCGTACTCGTCGGACAGGATGCCCCGGATCCAGACCGGCGCGGTCATCTGGTACTCCGGCACGCCCACCCGCTTGCCGACCAGATCCTTCGCCTCGCGGATGCCGCTCTTCGCCGAGACGAAGATGCAGGAATGCCGGAAGAACCGCGACGGGAAGACCGGAATGGCGATGAACGCCGGATCCTCCTTGTGCAGCGAAACGCAGTAGGACGACAGGGACATCTCCGAGGCGTCGAACTCGCGCCCGCGCAGCATGCGGAAGAACGTTTCCTCCACGTCCAGCGGCAGGAGATTGAGATCGATGCCCTCGGGCTGCACGCGGCCGTCGGCCAGCGCCCGCGTCCGGTCATAGTCCCAGCAGGCGAGCGTCAGGCTCAGGCGACTCATCGGGTTCCTCCCAGGGCGACCTCCCGCCCCTCCTCGCTCGATTGGATGATGGCCAGGCAAGCGGCGAGGTTGGCCTCGCCCCAGGCCCCGCCGTGCCGCGGCGGCCGCCCGTCGACAACCGCCGTCCAGAACTCGTCGATCACCCCTGGCGCGGGACCGCCGTCGGCGGCACGGGGACGACTTCCCGCGTGTCGCCGTAGATCTCGACCGCGTGCGGCGTGGGGCGCAGGTCGGCCCGCTCGCAGCTCGCCAGGACGAAGCCGAAGTGCTCGTGGCCGACCCGCTGGAACTCCGCCGGAGGCCGCTGCCATAGGCCCGCCCCCGCTTCAGCGCGGCCTCGTCGCCTGCGGCCAGCCGGGCCCGCGCCGCCCCGTAGTCGGCCGCCGAGCGCGCCTGGCCCACCTCGCCCACCCAGTGCATCAGGGCGTCGGTATCGTACCGGCCGTGGCCCGAATAGGTGAGCTGGGCCGAAGCGCCGCCTTCGAAGGTCAGCATGGCCTGGTAGGCGCCCGCCGCCTCGCCCATCACCCGAGCCCGAACGCTGCGGACCTCGGCGCCGGCCAACCGCATGGCGATGTCGACCTGGTGCGCCGCCTGGCTCAGCACCACGCCCGCCGCCCGCTCCTCGGGTGTCCGCGGCCGGTCGAGGAAGTCGGTGAAGGTCATCAGCGTCAGCATCCGCAGCCGCCCATAGGCGCCGCCGGCGATCAGGTCCGCGGCTGCGGCGACCGGCGGGTCGTAGCCATGGCTCGGCCCCACCTGGAGGATCACGTCCGCGGCGGTGGCCGCGGCCCTCATCGCCCGCGCGTCGTCCCGGCTCAGCGCCATGGGCTTCTCGACCAGGATGTGCCTGCCGGCGTTCGCCGCCGCGATCGCCTGGGCGGCGTGCAGGCCGTGGGGCGAGGCGATGTAGACCGCCTCCACCGCCGGATCCGCCAGCAGCGCCTCGGCGTCGGGATAGGTCTGGCCGCCGAATTCCGCCTCGAACGCCCCGCGCGCCTCCGGCCGCGGATCCGCCGCCGCGACCAGCGCCACCCGCGGGTCGGCGAACATCGCCCGGCTCAGCACGAAGCCGCGCGACAGCCCGATGACCCCGAAGCGGATGATGCGGTCAGCCATGCCCTTCCCGTCGCCGCCCGCCGAAGCGCCTTCTGGACACTGCGGACCCCGGCTGATTAAATACTTCGAGTTCTAAGTTCTTTGCAACGACGGCCGTGACCCCGCCATGAGACCTGCCGACAACGACCTCCTCTGCCGCGTCGAAGGCGACGCCCCGATGGGCCGGATCATGCGCCAGCACTGGCTGCCCGTCTGCATGTCTGAAGAGCTGGTCTCCGACGGCGCGCCGGTGAAGAGCCGCCTGCTCGGCGTCGACCTGGTCGCCTTCCGCGACACCAAGGGCGTGGTCGGCGTCCTCGACGAACGCTGTCCGCACCGCGGCGCGTCGCTGGCGTTCGGCCGGAACGAGGACTGCGGCCTGCGCTGCCTGTACCATGGCTGGAAATTCGCCGCCGGACGGCGAGATCGTCGACATGGCGTCCGAGCCCGCCGACAGCCGCATGCGCAACCTGCGCGCCCGCGCCTACCCGGCCCACGAGGCCGGAGGGTTCGTCTGGGCCTGGCTGGGGGAGGCCGACGCCGTCCGGCCGTTCGAGACGCCAGCCTGGGCTCCGACGCCCGACACCAACATCGCCATCGTCAAGATGCATGCAGCCTGCAACTGGGCCCAGGTGCTGGAGGGCTCGATCGACAGCGCCCACTCCTCCAGCCTGCACTCGACCAACATGCCGACCGCCGAGGTCGAGGGCTCGACAGCGACCGACACCGCCTGGCTGCGGCCGTCCAACGACAAGGCCCCGCGCCTCGAAGCCGAGGTCACCGACTACGGCTTCCACTACGCCGCCCTGCGTCGCCCGATCCGCGATCCCGAGACCCACGTCTATGTCCGCAGCACGGTCTTCATCGCGCCCTTCACGGTGCTCATCCCGCCGAACGACAAGTACAACCTGGCCCAGATGCTGGTGCCGGTCGATGACGTGAACTGCATGTTCTACTGGATCGCCTGGCATCCGACGGGCGGCATCGGCCAGGACGCCTGGCGGAAGTTCTGCGCCGCCGTGCCCGGCGTCGACCTGAACGCCGACTGGACCAAGAAGCGCAACCTCCAGAACCATTTCCTGCAGGACCGCGCCGCCATGGCCGCCGGCGACTTCACCGGCATCGAGGGCATCCCGGCCCAGGACATGGCCATGTGGGAGAGCATGGGCCCGATCGCCGACCGCTCGGAGGACCACCTCGGCTCGTCCGACGTCGCCATCATCCAGTTCCGCCGCCAGATGGTCGCCGCCGCCAAGGCGGTGCAGAACGGGGAGCCCGCCATCGGCACGACCTCGGCCACGCGCCAGGTCGACCTCGCCTCCTTCGAGGGCGTCGTGCCCAGGACCGCGGATTGGCGGACCTTCACGACGCGGAACGCCCGGGGGCGCCGAAGCGGCCGAATAGGCCGCCTGGCGCGTCAGCCGGCTACATCCGCCAGGTCAGCGTCACGCCGTAGGTCCGCGGCGGCTGGTAGGGCACCAGCGTCTGCCGGAACAGGCCGAAGTAGGTGACGTAGGTGGCCACCAGCTCGTCCGACAGGTTCTTGCCCCAGACGGCGACTTCCCACCGGTCGTCGGGCGAACTGACCGCGATCCGGCCGTCCCAGTTGATGTAGCCTTCCTGCTTCTGCTGCGGGATGTTCGAGGCCTCGAAGTACATCTTCGACTGATTGGAATAGTCGACCCGGGCCAGCACGCCCCAGCCGCCGGCCAGCTCGGTCTCGTACTGCACGCCGATGTTGATCTTGTCCTCGGGCGAGCGCGGCAAGCGGTTGCCGCTGTAATTGGCGGTGGCGCCGGTGGCGAAGCTCTCGAACTTGGCGTTCAGCCAGGCGTAGCTGCCGTCGATCTGGAAGCCGTCGAACGGCCGGGCCACGAACTCCAGCTCGGCGCCCTCGATCTTCGCGGTCGCGGCGTTGCCGACCACCACGCAGCACAGCGGCACCAGCTGGCTGACCTGCAGGTCCTTGTAGTCGGTCCTGAACATCGCAAGGTTCAGCCGCAGCCGGTTGTCCAGCCACTGGGTCTTCGCGCCGGCCTCATAGCTCCAGGCGAACTCGGGATCGTAGGGCGTAGATTGGCTGGCGGCCGTCCCGGCGGTGCCCTGGAAGCCGCCGCTCTTGAAGCCGCGGGCGGCCGAGGCATAGAGCAGGATGTCGTCGGTCGGCTTCCAGTCCAGGGCGAACCTCGGCGTGAAGGCCTTCCAGCTCTCGTCGGCGGTGACGTCGTAGTCCTCGGCGCCCAGCGGCGGCGGCCGGCCGGGCCCGCTGATCTTGCGGCCGATGAAGTGGCCCTCCTTCTCCTCCCACGTCATCCGTGCGCCGACGGTGGCCGTGAGGCTCGGCAGGATGTCGTAGCTGAGCTGGCCGAACAGGGCCGTGCTCTTGGAGTCCACCGCCTGGGGATAGGTGGCGAGGCCCGTCTGGGCCGGCGCCGGGAACTGCTGCAACAGCCAGGCCGTGCGGTTGATGTCCTCGGTCAGGAAATAGGCGCCCACCTGGCCGCGCAGCCGCGCGTCCATGAGGTCGAAGGCCAGCCGCACCTCCTGGCTGAACTGCTGGTTCTTCTCGTAGCCGGTCTCGGTCGACTCGATCTGGGTCGGCGGGTTGACCGGATTGGCGAAGAACGGCGTGACGTAGTTCAGCTTCACGTCGCGCAGCCCGGTGATCGAGGTCAGCGTCCCGACGGGCGTCTTCCAGTTCACTTCGGCGCGGTAGGTCTTCAGCAGCCGGCGCATCACGCCGTCGGTGTAGGCGTTGGTGATCCGGGGGTCGGGGTTCACGCCCACGCAGTGGACGCCGTTGTTGAAGCTGGTCGGACAGATGTTGTCGCGCGGATTGCCCTTCTGGTCCTGGTCGGTGACGTCGAAGGCCAGCACCACGTCCAGGGCGTCGGTCGGCCGGAACCGCAGCGCCGCGTGGGCCGTCCTGAGGTCCTCGTTGTTGACGCGGTTGCCCGTGGTCTCGTTGAACTCGTAACCATCGCGCTTCTTGATCGATGCGCCGCCGGCAACCGCCAGCGTCTCGCTGATCGGCAGGTTGCCGCGGATGTTGAACGCCCGGCGGTCGTAGTTGCCGAGCTGGCCTTGAATGCGCAGCGCCGGCTCGTCGTCGGGCTTGCGGGTGACGAACTGCACCAGGCCGCCGATGGTGTTCTTGCCGAACAGGGTGCCCTGCGGACCGCGCAGCACTTCCACCCGCTCGAGGTCGAGGGCGTCGAGATCCGGCGCCCCGCCGCGGCCGGCGTAGATGCCGTCCACGAACAGCACCACCGAGGGGTCGCCGCCGGCGTTCTGGCTGATCCCCTGGGCCGAGCCGATGCCGCGGATGGCGAAGTTCTGCTGGATGGGATCGACCTTGCCCATGCTGAAGCCGGGCGTGCGGATGGCGATGTCGTCCAGGGTCTCCACGTTCGACCGCGCCAGGGCCGCGGCGCTGAAGGCCGTCACCGCCACCGGCGCGTCCTGGAGGTTCTCCTCCACCCGCTGGGCGGTGACGATGATCTCCTCGACCTGAGTTCCGGTCTGAGCCAGGGCTGGCCAGGCGGCGCCCAGAGCCGCCGCCATGGCGGCCACGGAAGCGCCATACGCGAGACGCGTGGTCATAGCATTCCTCCCCATGTGCGCCCCGTCGCGCGCTGGCGCGGGGCTTGTTGGAAAGGAAGCTACACCCAATTACATAGAATACTAAGCTTTTGTGCGTCGCTCAGAGCAGCTGCTCCATCTGCCGGCGCGCAGGCTTCATCGCGAGCGCGAGCAGCAGCACGCCGACCGAGAGCGAGACCACCGTCGTCACCGCCAGCGAGACGCCGACCATCTTCGGCCCGCCGAAGACGTGCTCGGTCATCCAGGCCGTCCAGGTGGGCGCCAGCCCCAGGCCGATCATGTTGGCGATGGTCAGGTACAGCGCCGCGACCTGGCCGCGCATCCGGTTAGGCGTCAGCGCCTGGATGGCCGCCGCCTGCAGACCGCCGTAGATGCTGCCGAAGAACAGCGCCACGATGAACAGCGCCGCCGCCGCCAGCGGCGCGGGCGCCAGATAGGCGCCGACGAACAGCGGCGCCTGGATCACCGCCGACCACATCGACACCCGGATCGGCGCGTCCAGGGCGCCCTTCGCCGCGAACCGGTCCGAGATCGCCCCGCCGCTCAGCACGCCCAGCGTTCCAAACAGCGCGAACCCGATGCCGTAGATCACGCCCACGCCCGCCGGCGTATAGCCGTGCACGCGCATGAAATAGGCCGGGCCCCAGACGTTGAAGGCGTAGCCGGCGATGACGATGGCCGAGAACCCGGCGAACAGCGGCGCATAGACCCGCTTGTTGCGCCAGAGGTAGCCGACCACCTCCGAGATCTTGGGAGCCACCGAGGCCGCCCCGCCCTTCTCCAGCCGCCGCGGCGGCTCGCGCACCGTCGTGAACACGACCAGCGCCACGATCAGGCCGGGCAGCCCGACCACCAGGAACGGCACCTTCCAGGCGGCCACCTGCCCCACCACCGGCAGCACCGGATTGGCCGTCGCCGCCCACTGCACCACCAGACCGCCCAGCAGCATCGCCAGCCCGCCGCCCAGGGTGACGCCGCAGGAATAGACCCCCATGGCGAAGCCCAACCGCTTCGGCGTGAAATAGTCGGGGATGATCGAATAGGCCGCCGGCGACAGGGTGGCCTCTCCGACCCCCACGGCCATGCGCGCGAAGAACAGCCGCCAGAAGCTGGTGGCCAGCCCGCAGAAGACCGTCGCCACGCTCCACAGCGCGATGCCTATGGCGATCAGGTTGCGCCGCCCTCGCGTGTCGACCCAGCGGCCGAACGGCAGGCCCAGCAGCGTGTAGAAGGCCGCGAAGGCGAAGCCGACCAGCAGGCTGATCTGGGTCTCCGACAGGCCCAGGTCCTTGCGGATGGGGTCGATCACCAGGCTCAGCAGCGTCCGGTCGATGAACGAGAACATGTAGGCGACCATCAGGACGCCAACGACATAGAAGCCATAGGCCTCGCTGGGGGCCCCCTCGCGGGACGGGCCGGCCGCCGGGGCCTCTGGGGTGTCGCCCGCGACCGTGCCTTCGGATGGGGTCATGTGCCGGATTCCTCGCCGCTTCTTTTCCTTAGAGATCGAAGTGATTTGCCGTCAGGCCCGGCCAGGGTGTCAACGGTTTTGACAATCCCAGTGAAGCGCTCCACTGAAATCGCTGGCTGATTTGGGAATGGGCGTACCCCGTGGCGGCGCAGGAAAACCTCAAGCCTCTGCTGCTGTCGCTGCTGCAGGCGTTCTACTGGTGCGACGAGAGCCTCCAGAACTACCTGCGTTCCCGCGGCTGGCCCGAAGTCACGCGGCCCCAGTCGATGGTCATGGCCAACATCGTGCTGGGCGTGAACCGGCCCTCCGACATCGCCCGCAACATGGGCGTCAGCCGCCAGGCCATCCACTCCACCATCAACCAGATGGTCGACACCGGCATCGTCGCCCTCGCCGACGACCCGGTGAACCGGCGGGTGAAGATCGTCACCCCGACCAAGCTCGGCGAGACCATGCGCGTCGACGCCCAGCAGGCGATGTTCATCCAGGCCGAGGAGCTGAGCGCCCGCCTCGGCGAAGACGACTTCCGCCAGCTCACCCGCATCCTCAGCCGCGCCTGGGGCCCCGCCCTCACCTTCGGGCCGGGGCTGGCGGGTTCGGACGCTTAGGCGAGCCTCCGCGCCGGCGATCCCCGGACTTGGCCAAGCTCCGCTCCGGGGACCGAGCCTCTCTGACCTCGCTGAGGCTGGAGCGCGCTCGCCGGACCCCGGCTCCGGCGCATGACGCTTGTGTGGCGCTTACGCCTTCACGGCGTGCCAGCCTCTGATCATGAAGGCCTGGAAGAACGGAACCGGTCGCGGGAAGCCAGCAGCTTTCCACAGGTCTTCCGTTTCCGTGGGGGTTAGGACGCCGAGCACGCCGCGCATCATGTCTTCCAGCCTCGCCAGCGACTCCGGTGTCGCGCCCATCAGGACCTGAACGCGCTTCCAGTCCTCCAACGCCTGGGGAAACTCCGCAGCGTCCAGGTCGCCGCTGATCTCGGCGGTGGCGAGCCGGCCGCCCGGTTTCAAACGATCATGAATGGCCGAATAGAACGCTGGCCGATCGGCTCGCTTGATGAAGTGCGCGACCAGCAAGCTGACAGCGGCGTCGAACGGGCCGATGGGGGCTTCGTGCACGTATCCTCTGAAGAGCTGGCAACGAGACAGCACGCCAGCCGCTTCGAGACGGCGCCGTCCAACGGCTAGCATCTCCTCGGAGGGATCGATCCCCACGAACGACCAGCCTGGGTACGCAGCGGCCAAGGACAAGATCTCAGCCCCCGTGCCGACGCCGACGCAAAGCACCCGCGCGTCGTCAGGCAGGTCCGCAAGAACGAGTCGCAGGAGAAAGTGCAAGCCGCCGGAGATGGGTGCGAGCGGGCTGTTCCGACGATCGTAGGCGTCGGCCGCCTCCTGGCTGAAGAAGGCGTGCGAGGCAGGCGCGTCAGTCTGAGTCATGTTATAATGTAACACTCAAACAGGGGCGCGGCCAGTCGCCGATCGCCGGGGCGCCCAACGCATCGGCTCGCATGCCCTTGTGGACCAGGCTCGACGTGCGCCTACCCCTTGCCGGCGTACACGGTGGGCAACGCTCGGACCTAGGCCGCCGCCCCGACCATGAGCGTCAATATTGTTGACGAACGCCGCTTCCCTCGTGACGCTCCCCTGATGCCGACCTCGCCCGCTGATCCGGCCATGCGCACGATCCTGGCCGACATGGTTGTCGCCTATGCGTCCGCACTCGACGACCGCGACTGGGCGCTGATGCGCAGCCTGCTCATGGATCCAGTAGAGATCGACTACAGCTCGATGGGCTCCATCCGGGGAGACGATCGCAGTCGACGCCTGGTTGAAGCGGTTGGACACCCTCAAGGGCTTCGACGCCACTCAGCACGTCGTCACCAACTTCCGGGTCGCGGCCCAGGCCGATGAGGCGACCTGCACATCCTACGTCAACGCCCTCCACTTCCTGACGGAGGACGGGCGGGAGCACGTCGCCCATGCCTGCGGCGCCTATGTCCACGGCTTCGTCCGCACCCCGGACGGTTGGCGGATCCGAAAGGCGACCTTCCGACTGATCGGTCACCAGAACGGCGCCCGGGCCTTCCAGGACGCGTTTGCCATCGCTCGTGCGCGGGCCGCTCGGCAACCCTGAGCGGAAGTCGCCAAAGCGCCTCGCCCGCACGTTGCGGACCCGACAGAAGACTGGACAAAACGGCTCACCTAGGGTCACAATTCTTCGACATCTAAGCGTCAAGTGAATTGACAGTTCGCAGAACGGCGCCACTCTCCCGCTCAAGTCCGGTCAACGGACAGGATCGAAACCACAAGGGGGAGGACGGCCATGACCGCCCGGGTTCTGCTTTGCACCACCATGCTTGTCAGCCTGGCCGCCGGCGCGGCCGCCGCTCAGACCGCTGAGGGCTCCGCCTCGACGCTCGGCGAGATCGTCGTCACCGCCCAGAAGCGCGAGCAAAACCTCCAGGATGTGCCCATCTCGATGGAGGTCGTCTCCGGCGACAAGATCGAGGACTTCAACACCAACGACTTCAAGCAGCTGGTCTCGTTCGCCCCGAACGTCGCGGTGCAGACCACCGCCGGCAACGACACCATCTACATCCGCGGCTTCGGCTCTCCGCCGTCGAACTTCTCGTTCGACCAGGCGGTCAGCCTCTACATGGACGGCGTCTACGCCGGCCGGAACCGCCAGGCCCAGTCGCCCTTCTTCGACCTGGCCCGCGTGGAGGTCCTTCGCGGCCCGCAGGGCGCCCCTCTTCGGCAAGAACACGCCGGCCGGCGCCGTCAGCATCGTCTCGGCGGGCCCGACCTCGACCTTCGAGGGCGAGGTCAACGGCCTCTACAACTTCAGTCTCCGCGGCTACGACGTCTGGGGCCACGTCTCGGGCCCGATCAGCGACACGCTGGGCGCGCGCCTGGCGGTCAAGGTCACCGACAACAAGGGCTTCCTGCGCAACCTCGCGCTCGACCGGCGCGAGCCGCAGAACGAACAGGCGCTGGCCCGACTGACGCTCGCCTGGAACCCCACCGATGCGATCGACTACACGCTGAAGGTCGAGTACGCGAACCGCGAGGTGGCCGGCGGCGTCAACGTCTCCAGCCCGGTGAACACCGCCCAGAACCCGGACAAGACCCGCTACAGCACGGTCAACCCGATCGGGCCGGAAGGCACCAAGGCGACCTCGTGGCTGGTGTCGGCCACCGGCAACTTCGACCTGGGCGACTTCACCCTGACGTCGATCACCGGCTACTCGTTCTTCCGGTCGAACATCGTCAACAACTTCGACCAGTCGATCCCCGGCGGCGGCTTCACGGCCAACAGCGTCTACAACAGCTATCCCGAGCACTTCCGCCAGTGGTCGCAGGAAGTGCGGCTGCTGTCCCCGACCGGTCAGCGCTTCGAGTACATCGTCGGCGCCTACTACGACCAGTCGCTGTACCAGCTGACCCAGCTGGGCGGCTTCAACATCGCGTCGCTGAACTACTTCGGCCTGCTCAACACCGAGTTCCGGCAGCGCGCCGAGAGCTTCTCGGTCTTCGGCCAAGGCACCTTCAATGTCACCGACGACCTGCGCCTGATCGGCAGCCTGCGCTACACCACGATCGACAAGCGCGGCGCCTTCTGGGGCCGCCTCCGCTACGGCCCGTTCGCGCTGCGTCCGGTCAACACGACGGCCAACGGCGAGATCAAGGGCGAGGACAACTTCGATCCCTCGATCACCGCCCAGTACGACGTCTCGGACCAGATCATGGTCTACGCCACCTATGGCCGCGGTTCGAAGTCGGGCGGCTTCGTGTCCAACACCTACGGGACGACGAACTCGACGTTCATCTACCGGCCCGAGAAGTCCGAGAACTACGAAGTGGGCGTCAAATCCACCTTCGCCGACGGCCGCGTGGTGCTGAACCTGTCGGCCTACGACACGAGCTTCAAGGACCTGCAGGTCTCGGTCTACAACCCCACCATCTCCACCTACCAGACGACGAACGCGGCGAGCGCCAGCTCGAAGGGCGTCGAGGGCTCGCTCTCGCTGTTCCCGATGCGCAACTTCGACATCACGCTGGCCGCCGCCTACCAGGACGCCAAGTACGACGACTATCCGGGCGCGGCCTGCCTGGCCTCGCAGCCGATCACTCAGTGCAACCCGGCGGTTCCGGCCAGCATCGCGGCGAACAACATCGCCGGAGCCCCGCTGCAGCACGCGTCGAAGTGGAGCGGCACCCTGCAGGTGCATCAGAAGATCGAACTCGACAACGACATGATGATCGACTGGCGGGCCGCCGCGTCGGGCCGTTCGAAGTTCTTCAACGCCGACAACCAGGCGCCGACCTTCGGCGTGCAGAAGGGCTACACCAAGATCGACCTGCGGGTTCAGTACGGCCCCGAAGACGAGCGCTGGCATGTGGCCTTCGTCGGCAAGAACCTGACCGACGAGCTGACCACCGGCTCCAGCTTCAACCTTCCCGCCCCGATCACGGCTGTGCCGCGGGCGATCCTGTACCTCGAGGAAGGCCGCACCCTCTCGCTTGAGGCGGGTCTGCGCTTCTAAGGGGCCAAGGGCGGCGCGCTACCTCTTCCCGGCGCGCCGCCCGCCAGCTTTCCCTGTCTGCGTTCTCCGGAGGCCGGCATGATCGACGTCCACTTCGTTCCCACGCCGAACGGGAACAAGGTCAGCATCATGCTGGAGGAGGTCGGCCTCCCCTATCGCCTGATCCCGTACGACATGCTGGCGGGCGACCACCTGAAGCCCGAGTTCCGGCGGATCAATCCGAACGGGCGGCTTCCCGCCATAGAGGACCACGAGCCGCTGGGCGGCGGCGGGCCCGGCTCCTTCTGCGTCTTCGAGTCAGGCGCCATCCTGCTCTACCTCTCGGAGAAGGCCGGCGGCGCGCTGATGCCCGCCGACCCCCGCGGGCGTTCCGTCGCGATGCAGTGGCTTATGTGGCAGATGGCCGGCTTCGGCCCGATGCAGGGCCAGGCGCACCACTTCGTCCGGTACGCCCCGGAAGGCCAGGACTATCCGGTCGGCCGCTACATGAACGAGACGCGGCGCATGCTGGCCGTGCTCGACCGGCGCCTGGCCGAGGCCGAGTACCTGGCCGGCGACGCCTATTCCGTGGCCGACGTCTCGACCTGGCCGTGGACGCGGGCGATCCGCGCCATCGGCCTCGATCCGGCCGACTGGCCGAACGTGAACCGCTGGTTCGAGGCCATCGCCGCCCGGCCGGCGGTGCAGCGTGGCACCGAGGTGAAGAACGCCGCCAACCTGTCCAGCGCGCGGCCGGTGCTGACGCCGGAGCAGTGGTCCAACCTCTTCGGCGAGAACATGCTCAAGAGCGCCGGGGTCGAGGTCTAGGCGGGCTCGTCGTGGCCCCACTGGCGCTCCACCCGGCCGCCGGACCGCCGGACCGCCACCCAGTCCCCGCCCGGCAGGCTGTCGTCCCGCACCAGGTCGATCACGGCGTCGGCGATGTCGCGCGGCGCGCACCGCTCGTTGTTCGCCAGGATCGGCGCCATCCAGTCGGCCGCGCCGTCGGCGCCGGTCTTGTGCAGGATCGGCGTGTCGGTGAGTCCGGGCAGCACGCCCGCCACCCGCACGTTCCAGTCGCCCTTCAGGCCGGCGCAGCAGCGGGTGAACATCATCACGCCCGACTTGGTGGCTGCGTACATGGCGTCGCTGAAGCCTTTGCCCAGGACGACCGTGGAGACCGTGTTGACGATCACGCCGCCGCGTCCCCGCATGGCCTGCGCCGCCGTCTGGGTCGCCACGACCACCGACGTCAGGTTCACGTCGACGATCCACTGCAGCTTCTCGAGCGGCGCTTCCGGGAAGGCCGGGGCGCCGGCCACGACGCCGGCGTTGTTGAACAGCACGTCGTAATCGCCCAACCCGTTCAGCCAGCCCGGGATCTTCGCGACTTCGGCCAGGTCGATCCGGTGGACGGTCGCCGCCTGGCCGATCCGTTCCGCCGTTTCGGCCAAGCCCGCCGCATGGACGTCGGCCAGGTGGATCCGCCCGGCGCCCAGCTCCGCGAACGCGAGCGCCGTCGCCTGGCCGATGCCGGCCGCCGCGCCGGTCACCACAATGGTGCGTCCCGCAATGTCCATCGCCTCGCGCCTCCCGTTTTCGTCACGGCTAAACCGTAAACTTTCTTGACATCTTGGGTAGCCCGCCGGACCCTCGGGATCAAGGCGCGACAGACGCCCGAGGGAGTGGAAATGGCCGAGGCCGCCATCGTGAATCCCGCCGCGCCAGCGGCGGCCCGGCCTGGGCGTCGCCTGGCCTTGGTGGTTCTGACGGCCATCGGGGCCATCAACTTCCTCGACCGCCAGATCCTCTCGGTGCTGGCCGAGCCTATCCGCCGGGAGCTGCACCTTTCCGACACCCAGCTGGGCCTGCTGACCGGCCTCAGCTTCGCCCTGTTCTACGCCGTGCTCGGCGTCCCCGCCGCCATGCTCGCCGACCGGGTCAACCGGGTGAAGCTGGTCGGCTGCGCCTGCGCCATCTGGAGCCTGTTCACCGGCGCCTGCGGCTTCGCGACCAGCTTCTGGCATCTGGCGGTCGCCCGCTGCGGCGTGGGCCTGGGCGAGTCCGGCGGCACCGCGCCCTCGCTCTCGATCCTGGCCGACTACTTCCCCCGGAGAAGCGGCCGGCGATCATCGGGATCTTCACCGTCAACGGGCCCATCGGGGTGTTCCTCGGGGCCACGGTCGGAGGCTGGGCGGCGATCCAGTTCGGCTGGCGCGGCGCGTTCTTCCTGGTCGCCGGCGTCGGGCTCGCCGCCGCCGCCCTGCTGGTCCTGCTCGTGCGCGAGCCGGTCCGCGGGGGTCTGGACCGCGGCTATGCCGCCAAACCCGCCGCCGCCATGAGTCTCCCGGCCTCGGCGCGGCTGTTCCTTTCGAAGCCCACCCTTCGCATCCTGTTGGTGGCGAGCGGGCTCGCCGCCTTCGTCAGCACCGGCATGCTGAACTGGATTCCGGCCTATCTCATGCGGGTCCAGCAGATGCCCCTGGCCGAGGTCGCCCGCTGGTTCGGCCCGGCGGCCGGCCTCTGCATGGGGGTCGGCATCTGGGGCGGCGGCGCCCTGGTGAACTGGGCCGGCCGCCGGAGTCCGAAAGCCTATGCCTGGATCCCCGGCCTCTCGATGCTGCTGACCGCGCCCACCCTGGCGCTGGCCTGTTTGGCTCCCTCCTGGCAGACCTCGCTCGCGCTGATGTGCGTGCCGATGATCTGCTGCACGATGTACGTCGCCCCCGCCCTGGCCCTGGTCCAGAACCTGTCGCCGGTCGCGGCGCGCGCCACCGCCACCTCTCTGCTGCTGCTGGCCTTCAACATCCTGGGACCCGGCGGCGGCCCGCTGGCCATCGGGATGATGAGCGACGGCTTCGCCGCGGCCGGGGCCGCCCAGCCGCTGAAGCTGGCGCTCATCGCCACCGCGCCGATCGCACTGGTCTCCGCCCTTCTCTACGCCCGGCTGGCGCGGGTGGTGGACGCCGACACCCGCAAGGTCCTCGAGGAAACCTGACGATGAAAGACATCAACGGCCAGACCGCGTTCATCACCGGAGGCGCCAGCGGCATCGGGCTGGCCACCGGCCGCGCGCTCGCCCGCCGCGGAGCGCGCCTGATCCTGGCCGACCTGGACGCCGAGCGGGTCGAGGCCGTGGCCAAGGACTTCCGCAACGAAGGCGTCGATGCGCTCGCCGTCCGGCTGAACGTCGCCGAGGAGGCCGAGTGGGCCGCCGCCGGCGAGGCGGCCGCGAACTTCGGGGACGTCCGCATCCTGTTCAGCAACGCCGGCGTCGGCGGCGGCTCGGGCAGCTTCGAAACCTACGACACCGACGTCTGGCGCTGGGCCTACGCCGTCAACGCCCACGCGCACCTCTACGCGTGCCGCACCTTCCTGGGCGCCATGAAGGCCAGCGGCAAGCCAGCCCACGTCGCCATCACCGCCTCCATGGTCGGCATCGTCCCGCCGCCCATTTCCGTGGCCTACATCTCCTCGAAGTTCGCCACCCTCGGCATCGCGCTGGGTCTGCGCAACGAGCTGGCGGATACGAATGTGGGCTTGTCGGTGCTGTGCCCGGGCATGTCCGCCACGCGCATCGTCGAGACCACCCAGAAGCTACGCCCCGGCGCCGCCGAAGGGGGCCAGGCGGCCCAGACGGCACAGAACATGGGCTCGGTCCTGGCCTCCGGCATGTCGCCCGACAAGATCGGCGAGCGGGTCGTCCGCGCCATCGAGGCGGACGAATTCTACATCTTCACACATCCCGAGTGGAAAGCTCTGGCCGAGGCTCAGTTCGCCGACCTGCTGGCCGGCTTCGGCGAGTCCGCCGACCCCGACTATCCCGGCGACGATCTGGAAGGCCTCGTCGCCGCCAACGGCGCGCGGCGGATGACCGCCGGCGTCGCGTCCTGATCACTCGAAGCCCAAGGATCGAACCATGCCCGTCCTCCGTCAGGTCCCGCGCTCGGAAGTCACTGCCGACGTCGTCAACGCCTACTATGATCGTCTCTTCGGACCTGGCCGCGACCCGGTCTCGGAACCCGGCACAGCCACCGGCACCCCTGGCGACTGGTGGACGGTCTATGCGCTGTGCCCTGACATCTTCCAGCACGCGGTCGACGGCTTCGCCGTCTATCGGCACCCCAGCCGCAAGATCGATCCAATCCTGCGCGAACTCGGCCAGACGCGCGCCGGTTGGGTGAAGGGCAGCCAGTTCGTCTTCTCGCAACACTGCAAGGCGATGCGGGCGCTGGGCGCCCCGAGGAGAAGATCGCCGCGATCCCGCACTGGACGGTGTCGGATGTCTATGACGAGAAGGAGCGCGCAGTGCTGGCCTACGCCGACTGCCTCACCCTCGGAGACGGGCGCACGCCGACCGAAGTGTTCGAGAAGCTCCGCACCTTCTGGGGCGACGAGGAGATCTTCGAGTTCACCTACATCACCACGCTCTACGCCATGCACGCCGTGATCACGCGTGCGCTGCGCATGGAGTTCGACAACCGCGAGGATCCGATCGTCGAGGTTGCGGCGCCCGAAGGCTTCAACGCCACAGACTTCCTCAGTGGCGCGCGCCGCTGAGGTCCCGAAAGCGTGATGGCCAAGAACATCAAGTAAGTTGACGTTTGAGCGTAAAACCTTAGATTCCTATCTACTGAAACCCATTTGCCGCTGTGCGAGGCGGCGCAGGCCGGTATCGTCTCTCAGAAACCGCGCCACGCCGCACAGACGGCGACGGAGGAAGCCATGGCGAAGCCGAACACCGAATTCGAGATCCGCGGCGTCAACCACCTCGCCCTCGTCTGCAAGGACATGGCCGAGACGGTGAAATTTTACCGCGACATCCTGGGCATGCCGCTGACCAAGACTATCGATCTGCCCCGCGACCTGGGCCAGCACTTCTTCTTCGATATCGGCAACGGCGACAGCCTGGCCTTCTTCTGGTTCAAGGACGCTCCTCCCGCTCAACCAGGCCATGCTTCCCCAAGCGCGTTGCCGACCCAAGGCTCCTTTGTCTCGGCGCATGGCTCGATGAACCACATCGCCTTCGACGTACCGGCCGAGAAGTTCGACGCCTACGTTCAGAAGCTGAAGGACAAGGGGATCGCGGTGTCGCAGATCCTCAACCACGACAACTCGGAGACCGGCTCCAGCGCCGAGGTCACCGACGACGTCTTCGTCCGTTCCGTCTACTTCTTCGACCCCGACGGCGTGTGCCTGGAGTTCGCCTCATGGGTGGGCAAGCCGTTCGACGACGATGACGTGGCGCATGCTCCGATGAAGGCCGACGGCGTCCGCGACGAGAGCGTGATCACCCCGCTCGCCAAGCGCCGGAAGCTGCAACCCGCCGAGTAGAGCGGGCCATCACAACCTGGAGGACTCCGATGGATGAGGCCGCGATCCGCGCCTTCGCCAAGCGCTTCTTCGACGCCATCGAACAGGGCGACGTCGACACGGTGCGCGACAGCTACACGCCCGACGTCGAGATCTGGCACAACTTCGACGACCTCATCCAGACCCGCGAGGAGAACGTCGAGACACTGAAGGGCATGGTCGGCCGCATCAGCGACCGCGTGTATGACAACCGACGCCTGGAAGTGTTCGCCGACGGCTTCGTGCAGCAGCATGTGCTGCGCGGCACCCGCAAGGACGGGAAGCGCGTGAGCCTGCCGGCCGCCCTGATCGTCAAGCTGAGGGACGGGAAGATCGCCCGCCTCGACGAATACATCGACAGCGCCCACGTGGCCGTCTTCCGACAGACGTTCTGACATCCCCGCAATGGGGGCGGCGTCCGACATCCTCGGCTGGCTGCGGGACGCGGGTCTCGCCGCGCCCGATGAAGCGCCGGCGATCGCGCCGCTGACCGGCGGCGTCTCGAGCGACGTGTTCCGCGTCGAACTGCGAAGCGGGCCTGTCTGCGTGAAGGCGGCGCTCGACAAGCTGCGGGTGGCCGCCGATTGGCGCGCCCCGGTCGAGCGCTCGGCCAACGAGGCTGCCTATCTGCGCGTCGTGGCGGGACTGGGCGGCCTGACCGTGCCGCAGGTGCTGGCTGCGGACGGGCGTCGAAACATCTTCGCCATGACGTGGTTCGAACCCGTCGATCATCCGGTGTGGAAAGCCGAACTCGCCGCTGGGCGCATCGATCCGGGCTTCGCCGCCACCGTCGGCGCAGGGCTGGCGCGCATCCATTCGGCGACGGCGCGCGAGCCGGAGATCGCCCGGGCCTTCGACACCACGGCGATGTTCGACGCCCTGCGGCTGGAGCCCTATCTCACGCACACTGCCGTGGCGCATCCAGGCCTCGCCGCCCGGATCGGCGCCATCGCCGAGGTCACGCGGACGACCCGGCTCGCCCTCGTCCACGGGGACGTCAGCCCCAAGAACATCCTCGTCGGCCCGCACGGCCCCGTGCTGTTGGACGCCGAGTGCGCCTGGTACGGCGATCCTGCGTTCGACGTCGCATTCTGCCTCAATCATCTGCTGCTCAAGGCCGTCTGGAACCCTTCCCACAAGGCCGCTTACGGCGAAGCGTTCGACGCGCTGGCCGCGGGCTATCTCGCCGGTGTCGAATGGGAGCCGCCCGCGGCGCTCCAGGGCCGCGCGGCGCCATTGCTCGCCACGCTTCTGCTGGCCAGGATCGACGGCAAGTCGCCCGTCGAATACCTGACGGCGGAGGCGGACAAGGCGCTGGTCCGCGAGACCGCCTGCGCGCTGCTGGCCGGAGAGATTGCGCGCTTCGCGGACGTGCGGCAGGCGCTGTTCGCAAGACTGGGACCCTGATGAAACACACAATCACCGCCGTCCGGGCCCGGCAGTTGTGGGACAGCCGAGGGCGCCCGACCGTCGAAGCCGAGATCGAACTCGCGGGTGGTTCGATCGGCCGCGCCATGGCCCCCGCCGGCGCCTCGCGCGGGGCCCACGAGGCGATCGATCTGCGCGACGGCGGCGAGGCGTTTGGCGGCTATGGCGTCGCGCGCGCCACGGCGGCGGTGAACGGCGCGATCGCCAAGGCCCTCGTCGGCCGCGACGTGCGCGACCAGGCCGGCCTCGACGCCGTCCTGGAACAGCTCGACGGCACGCCCGCCTTCGCGCGTCTGGGGGCCAACGCGGCCGTCTCCACCTCGCTCGCCGCCGTCCATGCCGCGGCGGCCGCGGAGGGAATGCCGCTCTGGCGCTATCTGGCGGACGGCCGCAAGGTCCGCGTCCCGCTGCCCGAGATCCAGATCTTCGGCGGCGGCGCTCATGCCGGGCGGCGGACCGATGTGCAGGACTTCATGGTGATGTGTCCGCGCGCGCCCACCGTGCGGCGCGCGTTCGAGATCACCGCGGACGTCTACCGGGCGGCGGGCGCGATCATGGAAGAGTCCGGGCGCCTGGCCGGCGTCGCCGATGAGGGCGGCTGGTGGCCGCTGTTCACCTCCAACGAGGAGGCTCTGGAGACCCTGGCCCACGCAATCGACCGCAGCGGCCATAAGGCCGGCCACGACGTCTTCATCTCGCTGGACGTTGCGGCGAACGAACTCTCCCACGACGGTGGCTACCGCCTGCCGCTGGACGGGGCCGAGCTCACCTCCGAGCAGATCGTCGACCGCGTCGCGGTCTGGACCGCCAAATACCCGATCCTGTCGATCGAGGACCCCGTCAGCCAGGACGACATGGCCGGCATGGCGCTGGCCACCGAACGTTTCGGCGGCACGGTCCAGCTCATCGGCGACGACTTTCTGGTGACCAACGCCGAGCGCGTCCGCCGCGCGGCGGAGAACCGCGCCTGCAACGCGGTGCTGGTGAAAGTGAACCAGGCCGGAACGGTCAGCCGCGCCAAGGCCGCGCTCGACGCGGCGCGCGAGCTCGGCTGGAGCGCCATCGTCTCGGCCCGCTCAGGCGAGACGGAGGACGTCAGCATTTCGCATCTGTCGGTGGGCTGGGACGCCGGCCAGCTGAAAGTCGGCTCGTTCACCCGCTCCGAGCGCATGGCGAAGTGGAACGAGCTGCTCCGCATCGAGGAGCAGATGGGATCGGACGCGGAGTATGCGGGCTTCGGGGCCCTTCCGGCGTCGGTTGCGGCGGCGCACGCATGAAGGCCGTCCTGCAGTACCGCGCGAGCCCTGGCTTCCTCGCCGAACTCGAACGACGCGCCGTCGTCGACGGGTTTGACTGGGCCTGCGTCGACGAGACGGACGAGGCGGCCTTTGCACACGAGATCGCCCAGGCGGAGGTGCTGCTGCACGTCCTCAAGCCGGTCAGCGCGGCCATGATGGATCAGGCTCCCGGCCTGAAGCTGATCCAGAAGCTGGGGGTCGGCGTGAACACGATCGACCTGGAGGCCGCCAAGGCGCGCGGGATCGCCGTCTCCAACATGCCCGGCACGAACAGCCAGGCGGTGGCCGAGATGACGCTGGCCCTGCTGTTCGCCGTGCTGCGGCGCATCCCCTACTTCGATCCGCTGGTCCGGGCCGGCGAGGGCTGGCGGCCGGACCCTGCCGTCATCGACGCGAGCGGCGAGGTGGCCGGACGGACCGTCGGCTTCCTCGGCTATGGCGGCGTGCCGGCCCGGCTAGCCCCGGTGTTCAAGGCGCTCGGCGCCGAGGTGATCTACAACGCCCGCACGCCGAAGCCCGACGTCCTTGGCCGCGCGGTCAGCTTCGACGAACTGATCGCGAGGGCCGACATCCTGTCGCTGCATGCGCCGCTCACGGAAGAGACCCGCGGCATTATCGACGCGGACGTGCTCGCCCGCATGAGTCCAGGCGCGATCCTCATCAACACCGCGCGCGGGGAACTGGTGGATCAGTCGGCGCTGCACGCCGCATTGGCCTCCGGCCACCTCCGCGGCGCGGGCCTGGATGTCTTCTCGCAGGAGCCGGTCGACCAGACCGATCCGCTCTTCGCGCTGCCAAACGTCGTGGTGGCGCCCCCACGTGGCCTGGCTCACCCCCGAGACGTTGTCGCGCAGCCTCGATGCTGCGTTCGAGAACTGTCGCCGGCTGCGCGACGGCCGGCCGCTCAATAACCAGGTGGTCTGATGGCCGTTGTCCTCGTCACCGGCCAGCTCCTGACCCACGAGGTCTGGGGTGAAAGCCTCCCGGCGCTCCAGGCGGGCCACGAGGTCATGCTCGCCGACCACACCCGCGACGACTCGATCGGCGGCATGGCCGAGCGGCTGCTGGCCGCCGCGCCCGCGCAGTTCGACCTGATCGGCCAGGCCATGGGCGGCTTCGTCGCCTTCGAGGTGTTGCGCCGGGCGCCCGAGCGGGTCCGCCGCCTCGCCCTTCTCACAACGCTCGCGCCTAACGACGGCCCGGCTCAGACCAAGCGGCGGATGGGCTACATTCGCCTGGTGGAGGATGGCCGGTACGCCGACGTGGTCGAGGAGCGGATCCCGATCCTGGTGCACCCTGCCCGTCGCGAGGACCGCCCGCTGCTCGGGATCGTCCGCCGCATGGCGGAGGACACCGGCGCGGAGACCTTCCTGATCCAGCAACGGGCGATCATGTCCCGCGCCGATAGCCGCCCCGGCCTCGGCCAGATCCGTTGCCCGACGCTGGTCGTCTGGGGGCGTCAGGACGGCATCACCACCGAGCAGCACGCGACGGAGATCGCCGCCGGCATACCCGGCGCGACGCTCGAGACGATCGAGGACTGTGGTCACCTGACGACGCTGGAAAAGCCGGCGACGACCGCCCGCCTGCTCGCGGAATGGTTCGGCGCGGCCTGAGCTCGCCCTCCCGTTGCAGACCTTGGGTTTGAATGCGAAGGAACGGCCATGAGCAAAGCCCGCCCGACGGACTTCTACGCCGATCCCAACAACAGCATCGGCTACCTCACGCGGATCGCCTTCCGCAGCTTCTCGCGCGCGCTGGAGAAGCGCACCCTGCCCCACGGCGTCACCGCCGGCCAATGGCGCTTCCTGCGGGTTCTCTGGCGCGAGGACGGCCTGACCCAACGCGAGCTTTCCCGCCGCGTCGGCATGCGCGAGCCCACCACCGTCACCGCCCTGAAGAGCCTTGAGCGCAGCGGCTTCGTCACACGCAGGCAGAGCGCCGAGGACCGGCGCAAGACCCACGTCTTCCTCACGCCCGAAGCCAAGGCGCTGCAGGCGACGCTCGCGCCCTGTGTCGCCGAAGTGAACGAGATCGCGCTTCAGGGCCTGAACGACGATGAGGTCGCGACCCTGCGCCGGCTGCTGCAGCACGTCGGCCGCAACCTCGGCCCGGAGGGCGACGACGCCCCGCTGGACGCACCTGTCTGAGCTTGGCTGCCCCTGCGGTAACGCATAGATAGCTAAGGAATAGACGAGCGGGAGGACACGATGCCGAGACTGCTGGCCGTCGCCGGAAGCACCCGGGCTGGGTCCTTCAATCAGCGCCTCCTGGACGTCGCCGTGGAGATCGCGCGGGCCGAGGGCGCGGAGGTGACGTCCATCAGCCTGC
The DNA here is from genome assembly GCF_024699945.1 of Phenylobacterium sp. J426. Lineage (GTDB taxonomy): Bacteria > Pseudomonadota > Alphaproteobacteria > Caulobacterales > Caulobacteraceae > Phenylobacterium. The sequence continues at coordinate 24,753 of NZ_JAJOMY010000001.1, forward strand.
GTGACCTGCACCTGCCGCTCTACGACGGCGACCTTGAGGCCGAGGCTTTTCCCGCTGTCGCCGACGAGTTGCGGCAGCACTTCATCGACGCCGATGGCTTCCTGTTCGCGTCTCCAGAGTACAACGGTTCGGTCTCGGGCGTGCTGAAGAACGCCATCGACTGGGCCTCGCGGCCGCGCGAGGGCGAGAGCCTCGTCGCCCTGCCGGCCTTCCGCGGCAAGGTCGCGGGCCTGATGTCGGCGTCGATAAGCCCGTTCGGCGGCCTGCGTGGGCTCCTGGCCCTTCGTCAGATCCTCGCCACGATCCAGACGATCGTCGCCACCGAACAGGTGCTGGTCCCGTTCGCCGACAAGGCTTTCGGACGGCGCGGAGCTCACCGAGGCCATGCCAAAGCAACTCCTGCCGGTGATGGTGAAGCGGGTGATCTTCCTGGCGGAGCGCCTGAAGGCCTAACGAACGGGGTCGCCGAACGGCAGCTTGTAATCCGTCATCCGCTGGCGGATCAGTTTCTTGTCGATCTTTCCCGTCGCGCCGAGCGGGATCTCGTCGACGAAGAGCACGTCGTCGGGCATCCACCAACGCGCGATCTTCCCCTCCAGAAAGCGCAGCACGTCGTCCTTGGTGCAGGTCGCGCCGGGCTTCAGCTGCACAAGGAGGATCGGCCGCTCGTCCCATTTGGGATGGGAGACGCCGATAACCGCGCAGAGCTCGGCCGCCGGATGGCCGACGGCCACGTTCTCCACGTCGATCGAGCTGATCCACTCACCGCCCGACTTGATCACGTCCTTCGCCCGGTCGGTGATCTGCATGTAGCCGTCGGGGTCGATGGTCGACACGTCGCCGGTGTCGAAGAAACCCTCGTCGTCCAGCACCTGGCCGCCCTCGCCCTTGAAGTAGGCCGCCGCGATGGTCGGCCCCTTGATCATCAGCCGGCCGAACGTCTTGCCGTCGTGCGGCAGCGTGGCGCCCGCGTCGTCGCAGAGCTTCAGATCGAGGCCGCCCAGCAGCCGCCCCTGTTTCAGCTTGTAGGGCACCTGCTCGTCGAAGCCGAGTTCCGCAATCCGCGCGTCTGGCTGCGAGATGGTGGCCAGCGGCGAGGTCTCTGTCATGCCCCAGCCCTGGACCACGTCGACGCCATAGTCGTCGTGGAAGGTGCGGATCAGGCTCTCCGGCACCGCCGAGCCACCGATGGTCACCCGCTGCAGGGTCGAGAGCTTCCCGTCGGTCTCTTTCAGGTGGGTGAGCAGCATCTGCCAGACCGTCGGCACCGCAGCCGAGTAGGTCACCCCTTCGGTTTCGATGAGTTCGTGGATCGAGGCGCCGTCCATCCGCTGGCCCGGCATCACCAGCTTCGCGCCGACCATCGGGGCCGAGTAGATCACGCCCCACGCATTGGCATGATACATCGGCACCACGAGCAGCACCGTGTCCCTGGCCGACAGCGCCAGCGCGTCCGACTGGAGCGTCATCAGGCAGTGCAGGTAGTTGGAGCGGTGGCCGTAGAGCACGCCTTTCGGATTGCCCGTCGTGCCGGAGGTGTAGCAGAGCCCCGCCGCCGTCCGCTCATCGAAGCCGCCCCAGGCGCACTCCGCGGCATGCGGGGCGATCCAGGCGTCGAAGTCCTCGTCGAGGTAGATGACCTTCTCGATCGTCGCGCACTGCGGCAGCAACTGCTCCACCAGCGGGCGGCAGGCCGGATCGGCCAGCAGGATCCGGTCCTCGGCGTGGTTGGCGATGTAGGCGATCTGCTCGGGGAAGAGCCGCGGGTTCAGGGTGTGCAGCACCGCGCCGATGCCGATGGTCCCGTACCAGGCCTCGAAGTGGCGGTAGCCGTTCCACCCGAGCGTGCCGACCCGGTCGCCCGGCGCGATGCCTTCGGCCTTCAACGCGTTGGAGACCTGCTTGGCGCGAGCGTGGACTTCGGCGTAGGTGGTGCGGGAAATCTGGCCCTGGCCATCGCGGCTGACGATCTCGCGGCCGCCGTGCCAGCGGGCCGCATGATCGATGATCCGGTCCAGCGTGAGCGGAATGTCCTGCATGAGGCCTTGCATCAGGCCCTCCCACCATTATTGCTTAGATACCGAACTATAAGATGAGGGGACGCGTCGATGGAAGGCTTGAGCGAGTTGCTGGCGAAGGTGGACACGCAGTTCCTGGGCTTCGCCTCCCCGACCGCGCCGAGAATCCAGGCGGGCGGCCATCCGTGCCAGGGCATCTACTGGACACCGAAGGGCCAGAAGCCGAAGGCTGCGTTCATCGCCACCCACTACAACGTCGACTTCTCCGAGCATTACATCGCGCCCTATCTCGCCACCCGCGGGTTCGGCTTCCTCGGCTGGAACACGCGCTATCGTGGCTTCGAGGACCAGTTCCTGCTGGAGCACGCCATCCTCGACATCAGCGTCGGCATGAAGTGGCTGCGCGATGTGGCGGGTGTCGAGACCATCATCATCCTCGGCAATTCCGGCGGGGGCTCCCTGATGGGCGCCTACCAGGGCGAGGCCATCAAGCCGACGATGACCCACCTGCTCACCGGCGCCGCTGCAGAAGCCTATCAGAGCCTGCCCAGAGCTGACCTCTACGTGTCGCTGAACGCGCACCAGGGCCGGCCGGAAGTCCTCACCGACTGGATGGACGCTTCGGTCATCGACGAGACCGATCCCGTGGCCACGGATCCCGAGCTCGACCCGTTCAGCGAGGCCAACACGCCGCCCTACTCCCAGGAGTTCATCGCCAAGTACCGCGCCGCCCAGCGCGCTCGGAACCAGCGCATCACCGACTGGGCCAAGGCAGAGTTGAAGCGGCTGAACGAGGCCGGCATTCCCGATCGGGTTTTCCCGCTTTTCCGCTGCTGGGGCGATCTTCGCATGATGGACGGCACCATCGACCCGTCCGACCGCGCCACGCCGATGTGCTACCGCGGCCATCCCGCGGTGGCGAACAAGACGCCCTCGATCGGCCGCGCCAACAACATCAAGACCTGGCTGTCGATGTGGAGCCTTGAGACGTCGAACTGCCAGGGACGTCCGCACTTGCAGAAGTTCACCCAGCCCGCGCTGGTCGTGCAGGGCACCGCCGACACCGGCGTCTTCCCCCAGGACGCCCGCGACATCCACAGCTTCCTCGGCTCGAAGGACAAGACGCTGGAGCTGATCCCCGGCGCCCACTACTTCGAAGACAGCCCCGAAGTGCGCAACGCCGCCGCCTCTCTGGTCGCCGATTGGGCCCGCGCGCGGCTCTAGCGCAAGCCGTAGATCCGGTAGCGCACGCCCGCAGCGGTGCGGCGCCCGAAGCCCACGGCCACCGTTCGGTTCAGCCAGCCGTAGCGGGCGTCCGCCGTCTCGAAGAGTGGCTGGATGCGGAAGTAGTAGCGGTCGGTCGACAGCGCCTCCACGCGGGTCGAATCGCGGAAGTCCTCCAGCACGTCGGCAGGGATCACCAACCGACCCTGATAGGTGACGTGGATGAGGGCTCCGTCGTGTGTCCGCCACGCCGAGCGGACGTCCACAAGGGTGAGCGCGTCACCGGCGTCGTCGGCTCCGCCTTCGGACCAGTCGCCGCCGCCCGGTAGCACCTCGCCGGACAGACGCGGACCGGCGACGGCGCCGCCGGAAATCACGCTGAGCCTGCGGTTGCGCCAGGGCGAGCGGCCGAACACGAGGGGATGGCCGTCCTCCAGCCGGATGTCGACGTCACAGAGGTGTTCGGCGGGGAGGCTGTCCATGAATGCGTCCTCAGGCACGCTTGGCGAGGATTTCGGCGGCGGCGTGGAAGGCGGCATTGGCCGCTGGCACACCGCAGTAGATCGCGCTCTGCAGCAGCACTTCCTTTAGCGTTTCGGCCGGCACGCCGCCGTCGAGCGCCGCCTCGATGTGCAGGCGCAGTTCCTGCTCGCGGCCGAGCGCCACCATCATGCCGATGGTGATCAGCCTCCGCGTCTGCTGGTCGAGGCCCGGACGCGTCCAGATCTCGCCCCAGGCGTAGCGGGTCAGCAGGTCCTGGAACTCGGCCGTGAATGGCGTCGTCCGCGCCTGGGCGCGATCGACGTACGCCGCGCCCAGCACCTGCCGCCGGGTCTCCATGCCGCGACTATGACGTTCGGACTCATCCATCATGCGCCTCCAGATGGCTCAGCAGGGCGGCATTGAAGGGGCCCGGCTGCTCGAGGTTCGAAAGGTGGCCGGCGTCCAGCTCGACAAAGTACGAGTCGGGCAGCGTGGCGGCGAATTCCGCCATGGCTTCCGCGGTCGTGGAGACGTCGCGCGTGCCGGCGACGATGAGCGTCGGCAGGTCGAGGCGCGTGCGCCCCAGATCGGCGTCGCGAAGGGCGCCGCAGCAGCCCACGTAGCCCTCCGGGCTGGTGGCAAGCAGTGTCGTATGGGCCGCGGCCACGACGCCCGGGGCGCACACGCAGAAACCGGGCGAGAAGAACCGCGCCATCGCCAGGTCGGCGATCGCCGCGAGGCCCTGGGCGCGAACCAGTTCGGCGCGGGCCGTCCAGCCTTCCGCATCGCCGATCCTCGGCAGCGTATTGGCTAGTGTGAGGGAAGCGACGCGATGGGGGGGCGGCATGATCCAGCGCCTGGGCGATCACGCCGCCCAAAGACAAGCCGACGACGTGGGCCCGCGGCGCTTCGACGTGGTCGAGCAGTTCGAGCGCGTCCTGCACCAGGCGGTCCAGCGGATAGTCGCCCGACGGGGCGTCCGACCCGCCGTGGCCCCGGATGTCGGGCCGGATCACGCGCCGGCCGCCCGCCACGAGCGCCTGCGCCTGGGCGTCCCAGAGCCTGTGATCGCAGCCGAGGGAATGAAGCAGCAGCACAGGCCGCGCCTCGGCGGGGCCTTCAGCGTCGAAGGCCAGGCGGCAGCCGTCGGACGCCATGAAGCGGCTCATGGCGCGCCCGCCGCCAGCGCGCGCGCGACCAGCGCCTCCGCCTCTCCGGGATCGCCTTCGACCCCCCGCGGCCTCCAGGTTGCGCCGCATTGCGTCGGCGTCGACCTCGAGCCCCTCGAGCACCGTCGCCATCGCGGCAGCCGCGCCGCCGGTCAGCACGAACAGCTCCGCCAGGACCGGGCGCCTCGGCTTGCCAGGCTCCCAGCGCCCGCTCGTGCTCCCCCGCGACGCTCGCCAGCAGTGTCGCCGCCAGATGCGGCGCGCGAAGGCCCGCGGAACGGGCGACCTGGCAACCGGTCGGATTGCGCTTGTGCGCCATGGCCGAAGATCCGCCGCGACCGGGGACACGGGGCTCGAAGGCCTCGCGGACCTCCCCCTGGCTCATCAGCGCAACGTCCGTGGCGATCTTGGCGAGGCCCACCGTCGCGATGGCCAAGGCGGCGCCGAGACCCGCAATGGCGTCGCGCCGGCTGTGCCAGGGCGCAACCGAGACCCCCAGGCCCAGCTCCGCCGCCATGGCCACGGCGATCTCGACGCTGCGGCCGCCCTGATCCTTCAGCGTCCCCGCGGGCCCTCCCAGCTGCAGACGCAGAGCCGCGTTTCCCTCGCGCGAGAGGCGTCGGCGCGCGTCGGCGCCCAGCAGACGCCACTGCGCGGCCTTGAGGCCGAAGGTTGTGGGCAGGGCCGGCTGCAGCAGGGTGCGCGCCAGCATGGGCGTTCGCGCGTGCCTGCGCGCCAAGGCCTCGAGCGCCACGCCGATACGCCCGAAGTCGCGGTCGAGAGCTGCCAGACCCGCCTTGGCCTGCAGCATCAGGGCTGTGTCGGCCACGTCCTGGCTGGTGGCGCCCAGATGCGCCTTTGCCGCGCCTCGGGCCCTCAGTTCCGCGACCAGCGGGATGGCGAAGGTCCCGGCGTGCGCGCCCTCCGTGGCCAGGATGTCGATGTCGAACGGCTCCGCGCACGCGGTCACGACCGCCGCCGCGTCCTCGGCACACAGAAGACCGCCGCCGGCTTGCGCCCGGGCAAGCGCCGCCTCGAACTCCAGCGCGTGGCCGACCAGCGCCTCATCGCCGAAGATGTCCAGCATCTCGGCCGTCCCGGCGGCCAGGTCGCGGATCCGCGAGACCACCGTCAGAACTCGAAGAAGACGGTTTCGCCCTGGCCCTGCAGGACGATGTCGAACCGGAAACGGCCTGCGCCGTCTGCGCGGGCCATCAGGGTGTCGCGGCGCTCCGCGGGGACGAGCGTAAGGACCGGATCCTCATCATGGCCTTCGTCGCCTTCGAAGTAGGCGCGTGTCACGAGCCGCTTCAGCAGTCCGCGCCCGATAATCCCCACGGCGACGTGAGGCGCCTGCACGCTGTCGCCCGGGCCGCCGGCCCGGCCCGGCTTGATGAGACGGAGGCGGAAGGTTCCGTCCTCTCCCGTCGCGCAGCGGCCCAGGCCTTGAAAGCCCGGCGCGCCATAGCGGCCGTCGCAGTCCGCCTGCCAGGTTTCAATCAGGACGTCCGGCGTCGGGTCACCTGCGCCGTCCAGAACGCAGCCGACGAGTTCAATCACTTCTCCGGCCGGGCGGGCGCCCGACCCCGGCGCGAACAGCCGATGCCCGTCGGGAACAAGGTCAAGCCGGCAGCCGATCGGCTCCGAGCCGCCGCCCGCCACGTCGCCGCACCCCGGCCAGGGCAGAGCGTAGTGGAAGAACGGACCGACTGTCTGTGAAGGGGTCTGCGCGCGCTTCAAGCGGGGTCCTCCGTCGGCGTCGACGCCGGCCCGCGCAGGACGATGTCGAAGACGTATCCCAGGGCGAAGCTCGGCTCCGTCAGGCCAAGGTCGAAGCGCGCGATCAACCGCTCCCTCGCGCCCTCGGGAACCGACGCCGCGATGGGATCGAGCGCGATCAGCGGATCGCCTTCGAAGTAGCACTGCGTCACGAGACGGGACGCGAAGGCCGCCCCGAAGAGGGAGAGGTGGATGTGCGCAGGACGCCAGGCATTGTCGTGGTTGCCCCAAGGGTACGCGCCGGGCCTGATCGTCGTCAGACGATAACGGCCCTCGTCGTCGGTGACGAGGCGGCCCGCGCCGGTGAAGTTGGGGTCGAGCGGCGCATCCCACTGATCCTTGGCGTGAGCGTAGCGACCGGCCGCGTTGGCCTGCCAAACCTCGATCAGGGTGCGGGGAACCGGCCGGCCCGCTTCGTCGAGCACACGGCCCGCCATCACGATCCGCTGGCCGAGCGGCGCGCCGGCATGTTGCTTCGTCAGGTCGCTGCAGGCCGGACCGCCCAGGCTTTCCCAGGCGCTCGCAGGACCCGTGATCTCGGTGAGCGTCTGTGGAATCCGCACGGGCGGGCGCTTCGGCGCCCGGAGCACGGTGGATCGGTAAGGCGGGAAAAGGAGCGGCGGCTGCGCCTCTTCATCTTCCGCAACGTATCGGCTGGCGCTGATCATTTGAATTCTAAGCATGTCGCGCGGCGTGGCGGTATGCAATGAGAAGCACAGCTCCGGCGGCGACATAATGTCAGTTTACTTGACGCTTCGGCGCCGGCCGCTAGGTTTCGCCTGACGTTCAAGGAGTGCTCATGACCCAGCCGTCCGCCTTCACCGGTCAGATCGGCCCGCTCGAGGGGCTCGTCGTCGTGGAAGCCGGCCAGCTCATCGCCGGCCCGTTCTGCGGGCAGCTGCTGGGCGACATGGGGGCCACGGTGATCAAGCTCGAACCGCCGGGCGCGGGCGATCCCATGCGCCAATGGGGACAGGGCGCGCCGGTCTGGTGGGAGGTCATCGCGCGCAACAAGAAGTCGGTGTCCCTGAACCTCCGCAAGCCTGAGGGCCAGGAGATCGCCCGCAAGCTCATCGCCGGCGCCGACGTCTTCATCGAGAACTTCCGGCCCGGCACGGTCGAGGGCTGGGGCCTGGGCCCCGAGCGCCTGCAGGAAACGAACCCCGGCCTCGTCGTCGTGCGGATGTCGGGCTATGGCCAGAACGGGCCCTACGCGCAGCGTGCCGGCTTTGGAGGCATCGGCGAGGCCATGGGCGGCTGGCGCGCTATCGTAGGCGAGCCCGACCGCCCCCCGTCGCGCATGGGGGTGTCGATCGGCGATTCGCTGTGCGCCACCTATGGGGCGATGGGCGCGCTCGCCGCGCTCCGCGCGCGCGATCTGAACGGCAAAGGCCAGGTGGTGGACTGCGCGCTGTACGAGGCCGTGCTCCAGGTGATGGAGGGTCTGATCCCCGAGTACGTCGCCACGGGCCACAGCCGCAAGCGAAGCGGCGCCATTCTGCCCGGCATCGCCCCGTCGAACGTCTATCCCTGCAGCGACGGCGAGTACCTGATCGGGGCCAACGGCGACGGCGTGTTCCGGCGGCTGTGCGAGGCCATGGGTCGGCCTGGCCTGGCGGACGATCCCCGCTACGCCACTCACACCGCCCGAGGCGAGCGCCAGGCGGAACTCGACGGCCTGATCTCGGACTGGACGCGCACCTTGACCGTGGAGCAGCTCGAGGCGCTGATGCTGGAGCACGGAGTGCCTGCCGGACGGATCTACGGTCCCGCCGACATGCTGCACGACCCACACTTCGCGGCGCGCGAGGCGATCATCGAGATGCCCGATCATCCCCGCTGGCCGGGGCTCAAGATGCAGGGGGCCTTTCCCAAGTTCTCCGCGACGCCTGGCGGCGTTCGCGGACTGGCCCCGCAGACGGTGGGCGAACACAACGCCGAAGTGCTTGGCGGCCGACTTGGCCTGGACGCTGCGTCCCTGGAGAAACTCGCCGCCGCCGGGGTGATCTAGCGCCCGAGCGTCGCGAAGTAGGCGACGAGATCCTCCGCTTCCGAGCGTGTGATCTCGATCGGCGGCATCTCGCCCGAACCGTGCTGCGAGATCTCGGCGAAGCGCTTCTGCAGCGACAGGGCGTTGTAGCGGCGTTGCAGTTGCCAGAACGGGGGACCGTTGGCCGCCGGGCTGCCGTCGAGGCCCACCGCGTGGCAGCCGCTGCACCGACGCACCGCGAAAGCTTCGCCCCGCGCCGCCGCCGGATCGACGCCCGGGCCAGAGGACGGGCCAGAGGACGGGCCAGAGGACGGGCCGGCCGACGCGCAGGCCGACAGCAGGGCGGCGCCGGCGACCAGCAAGGAAAGCGTCCGCAGCATGATCTTGGTCTCCCAGTAGCTGGCTGAGCATGACGGGAAAGGCGCAGCTTGGCGCTTCCGTACGGCTACTTAGTCCCGAGCGAAGCGGCGCCTCCTGGATTCCGGCGGCCGGGAGAGCGCCGAATGCTCGCCCCGTCCCACGACGCGGCGACGACTTGATCACCCAAACCCGGCTCGCCACCAGACCGGCGTCACGGCCAAGATTCGGTTTCTCGTTGCACACGAACGCGTGATGAGGTTCCTGCCGCAGGGTCGGGAGTAGCCATGAGTCTGACAGCTACAGCGCCGGTTCAAGTCCGCGTCGCCCTGCAGGAGCGTGAGGGCGTCCGCGCGCCTGCACGCGAACGGCGGGCCGATCTGGACTGGATCCGGGTCGGAGCCTTCGGTCTGCTGATCCTGTTCCACGTGGCGCTCGTCTACGCGCCCTACGATTGGCACATCCGCAGCACGCATCGGTTCGAGTGGATGCGGGAGGCGATCCTCCTGACAGGGCCTTGGCGTCTGACGCTCCTGTTCCTGGTGGCCGGCTCCGCCTTGCGGCTGATGGCCCAGCGCCGCACGACGTCCGAGGTGGCCTCCAGCCGTATCGCACGGCTGCTCCCGCCGTTGCTGTTCGGCATCGTCGCCCTCGTCCCACTGCAGTCCTGGATCGAGGCGGTCGACAAGGGGTACTGGCAGGACGGGCTGTTGCCCTGGATGGGCCGTGAGTTCAGCTTCAGCGGCCTCGCCAACGGCGTCCCCGTCAACCACCTATGGTTCCTGGTCTTCCTTACGGCCTACACGGTGGCGATCCTGCCGCTGATGGCGCGCCCCGGAGCCATGGAGCGGCTGGGCGATGCGCTGGAGCGGGCGCTGTCAGGCTGGCGCGTCCTCTGGGTCCCCGCCGCCTACCTGATCGTCATCCGGCTGACGCTGTTCCCCGTCTTCGGCATCACCAACCGGCTTTCGCTGGACTGGTACAACCACGCGCTTTCCTTCGGCGCCTTCACGTTCGGCTTCCTCGTCGTGAATCGCGAGACGATCTGGCGCGAGCTGGAAGACCGCCGCTGGACGTTTCTTGGGCTGTCCGCGCTGAGCCTTTCCCTGGTGATGATCCAGGCCTGGCATCCGGGCGGCGGCGCGTTCTTCGACATCCCGCGCAACACCGTCTTCGGCATCGCCCAGTGGGTCACCATCGCCGCCATTCTGGCCTTCGGCAGCCGGCACTTGCGCCGCGCGAATTCACCCGTCCTGCGCTACCTGAACGACGGCATCTTCCCCTGCTATCTCGCCCACCAGACCATCCTCGTCGCGGCGGTCTTCCTGCTGAAGCCGGCGGGCATTCCGGCCGCACCCGAGGCGCTGATCCTGACAAGCGTGACGTTCGGGGGCAGTCTGCTCGTCTATGAGATCGTCCGCCGCATCCCCGTCATGCGCCCGCTTTGGGGGTTGAAACCGCTCGACGCCGTCCCTGACGCGCCCCGTCACTCCCGGGGTCGGGCCCTGCTCAGACTGGGCGTGGCGGCCCCCCGTCTTCGCCGCGGCCGCGGTCGCGGCGGCCACCCTCGCCTATCCAGATTTCAACCACGCCCGGCAGTACCTCAGCGAGCTCGGCGGAGCGACCGCGCCTCAGCCCATGATCTTCAACCTTGGAGTCCTGACGGCTGGTCTCATGGCGGGGCTGGCGGGGATCGGCTTCGGCCTGGCCATTCAGCGGCTGACCGGAGCCCGGATCGCCGGCGCCCTGGTGGCCATCGTCTTCATCCTCGCCGGCTACGGCCTCGTGGCGGCCGCCATCTTCCCTTGGCCTGACCCGCGGCACCTGGCCATCAACCTCGCGCTCGGCATCCAACTCGCGCCGTTGCTGCTCCTGTGGTCGCTGCGCTCGACTCGCGACATGGCCGGCCTGAAGTGGTTCCTCGCCGCCGCCTTCCTGGCGATGGGGGTGCTCACCGTGATCACCAAGCATCTGGTGATGCCGGGCCTTGTGAACGACGCCAACGTCGGGTGGTGGGAGCGCAGCTACGCCGTGATCCTGGTCGGATGGGTCGCCGTGGCCGCATGGCTCCTCGACCGCAAGCTCAAAGGGCCGGCGGCGGCCCAGGCGTACGGCGCCTGAGGCAAATTGCGCCTAAAGAGCGATCACGCTCTCGTTAGACTGGCTTTAATCACGAGTCCGTGATTGAAGGGTGACGAATCTAGCCGAGGCTAGGTCGGCGCAGCTCCGCGAGGGTCGCGCCGCCGGGTGCAGTTTCGGGGGCGAGCGGTAAATGAACAGCGTTGCGAGTCTCTTCCAGCCCGTCGCGCCGTGGCGAGCCGAGGAAGTTCCCGGCGCGCCCTGGATGCCGGACGAGGCGCCGCTCGCCATGCCCCGCCAGCCGCTGGGCCGCGGCGAGCCGGCGGAACTCGCGCCGGCCCCCGCCACGTCCCCGCGCCACGTCAACCGCCGCCGGGCGGCGCTGTTCGGCGGCTCGCTGATCCTGACCGCCCTGCTGCTTTGGGGCCCCTTCGTCCTCTATGCCCGGAAGGGGTGGCAACCGCTCGAGGCGGCCGGCTTCGCCGTGTTCGTGCTGCTGGGCGCAGCCATGTGCCTCTGGTTCTGCAACGCCGTCGCCGGCCTCTATGTGCTGGCCACCGGCCGGGAGCAGGACGACCTCGCCTTCTCGCCGCATCCCAGCGCCCCCACGACGCGGACGGCGTTGCTGATGCCGCTCTATCACGAGGACGCCCATGCGGCGCTCGCGCGTCTGAGCGCTCTGGACGGCGCCCTCGGACGTCTCGGCGTGGCGGACGCATTCGACATCTTCGTCCTGAGCGACTCCCGTCGGGAAGACATCGCCGCCGAAGAACGCTCGGCTTATGTCGCACTGCGCAGCCACGCGCATTGCAACGTCTACATGCGGCGCCGGACCGAGAACATCGAGCGCAAGGCCGGCAACGTCGCCGACTGGGTTCGCCGCTACGGCGCGGCCTACGAGTGCATGATCGTGCTCGACGCGGACAGCACCATGGCCGGTGAGACTGTGCTGCGGCTGGTCGACGCCATGGAGCGCAACCCGCGCATCGGACTGATCCAGACGGCCCCGACCATCGTCGGAGCCCAGACGCTCTTCGCCCGTCTGTCGCAGTTCGGCGTCCAGATGTACGGCCGTGTCGCCGCCGCCGGGCTCGCCTGGTGGACGGGCGCGGAGTCCAGCTACTGGGGCCACAACGCAATCGTGCGCGTGCGCGCCTTCGCGGAAAGCTCCGGCCTGCCGATCCTGCCCGGCGCCAAGCCGTTCGGGGGTCACATCCTCAGCCATGACGTCGTCGAAGGCGCCCTGCTCCGGCGCAACGGCTGGGCCGTCCACCTGACCGCCGCCCTGGACGGCAGCTGCGAACAGACGCCGCCGACCATCTTCGACTTCATGCGTCGGGACCAGCGCTGGTGCCAGGGCAACCTGCAGCACCTCAACCTGCTGGATGCGAAGGGCCTGCATCCGGTGAGCCGCCTGCAGCTGTTCTTCGGATGCCTCGCCTACCTCGCCTCGCCGCTCTGGTTCGCGGCCCTGGTGATCGGCCTGGCCATGCAGCTGCAGTACCCGGTGGACTGGAACTCCTTCCTATACGTGCTGAACCCCGAGTTCACGCCGTTCATGCTGACGACCGTGCTCTCGGCCATCCTGCTCGTCAGCCCCAAGATCATGGGCGCGCTCCTGGTGCTGAGCCGTCCGCGCGAGCGCCGCGCGTTCGGCGGGACCCGCACGGTCCTGAAGAGCGTGGGTCTCGAGATACTGCTGGCAGCCATCCTGGCTCCCATACAGATGGTGGCGAACACCCACTCGGTGATGCAGACCTTCCGCGGCCACGACGCCGGCTGGTTGCCGCAGCAACGCGAAGCCGACGAGCTGCCGTGGAACGTCGCCTTCAAGGCCATGCAATGGCAGATGGTTACGGGGGTGGTGTTCCTGGCCGGGCTCTGCTTCCGCCCGGATCTGTCGCTGTGCTTCGCCCCGGTCGTGTTGCCGCTGCTGTTCGCCGCCCCGCTGGCGGTCTGGACTTCTCGTCGGGCCGCTCGCCGGCGGGCCCGCCAGGCGCTGTTCGCCACGCCTGAGGAGCAGCTGGTCAGCGCGACCCTCGCCCTCCTGGCGGCCTCGCCGCGCAAGGCCGCAACGTCGGCCTAGCGCGCCGCCCCGGATGCCCGTAGCAATACGGGCATGCCCGCGTCGGGGAGGCTCCAGGAACCTTCACCGTGCGCGCGACATTCCACCAGAAGTTGGAGTCCGGCATGCATGCACTGATCATCGAAGACGAGATGCTGATTGCGCTCGAAATCGAGCAGCTGCTGCGCGACCTGGGCTATGAGTCATTCGACTGGGCCGACAGTCCCCCCAGCGCCTTGGCATGCGCTCGAGGCCAGCGCCCGGACCTGATCACCGCCGACCTGCGCATCATCGGCGGCACCGGCATCGAGGCGGTGAGCGCCATCACCGAGGAGTTGGGTCCGCTCCCAGTCGTCTATGTGACGGCGAACGCCGACCTGCTGCGCGGCGAACCTGGTGCCAAGGTCGTCTCCAAACCGATCCAGCCGCGGCGCCTGGCCGAGGCCTGCGCCTTCTGACGCCGGTCGCAAGGCGGTTGCCACGCGGCGGGTTTGCATCGATCACTGCTTGCGATGCAGTCCGCGCGGCCGAGCCTGACCCGATGACGACGCCGCCACCGCCGGGCAATCCGCCTCGCCGACGGACGATGATCTACCGGGGCATCGGCCTGATCGCCCTTGGTTTGGCCGCCATCGGGGTCGTCCTGCCCGTGATGCCGACGACGATCTTCCTGCTCATCGCGCTCTGGGCCTTTGCGCGCGGGTCACCCGAATGGGCAGAGCGCCTGCGCCAGAACCCCACCTTCGGGCCGTACATCCGCGACTGGGAAGAGCGCGGCGCCATCCCCCGGCGGGCCAAGCTCCTGGCCGTGACGATGATGACCTTGAGCTGGGTGATCGTCGCCGTGACCACCCATAACGGCTGGATCGCCGCCGGCGTGGGCGTGGTGCTCGCTTGCGTTGCGGCCTACGTGGTGAGCCGCCCCGCCGCCTGACCCGCCGCCTGACCCGCCGCCGCGCGCAGCCCCAGCCGTTCTGATGTCCACGATAGAAATTCCGCCGCGCGGCATTCCCTACTCGCGGGCTAGAGATAGGGCGGGCAGAGCTCGAGGGTTATCATGGCGACGGCTGCGCGCTCCACTGGCGGGCCCTCGGGCGGCGACCGCTTCATCAGCGGCTTCGGACTGCAGGTGCTGGCCGGCATGGCGCTGGGCCTGCTGCTCGGGCTCCTGGCGCGCAGCCTCGGCGCCGGCGAGGGCGAGGCCGGCCACGGCTTGGCCGAGGCGCTGCGGATCACCGGATCTACGTTCATCCAGCTCCTGCGGGCGCTCGTGCCGCCGCTGGTGTTCACCGCCATCGTCGCCAGCATCGCCCGCCTGGGCGAGCTTCAGAACGCCGCCGCCCTCGCGTGGCGCACCCTCCTGTGGTTTGCGGTCACGGCGTTGATCGCGGTTGTCATCGGCATCGGGCTCGGTCTGGCGCTCGAGCCGGGCCTCCACACCGCCGTCGCGGCGGAAGCGGCCCACGCGCCGGCCACCAGGGGCACGTGGCTCGACTTCCTCGTCGGTCTGGCGCCTTCGAACTTCCTCGGGCTCGCCGCCTCGACCAAGCTGGCGGACGGTGGGGCCACGACCACGCTCAACTTCAACGTCCTGCAGATCCTGGTCATCGCCCTCGTGATCGGCGCGGCGGCTCTGAAGACCGGCGAGGCCGCTCGGCCGTTCCTCGCGTTCAACGCCGCCGCCCTTGCGGTGGTGCGGAAGGTGCTCTGGTGGGTGATCCGGCTGACCCCGATCGGCACCGTCGGGCTCCTGGGCAACGCCGTCGCCAAGTACGGCTGGGATGCTCTGGGCCAGCTCGGGCAGTTCACGGCCGCCGTCTACCTCGGCCTGGCGATCGTGCTGCTGGTCGTCTACCCGGCCTTGCTGGCCGCCCACGGTCTCAGCCCATCGCGGTTCTTCCGCGCGGTGTGGCCGGCCGTGCAACTCGGCTTCGTCTCGCGATCGTCCATCGGCACGCTGCCCGTGACGGAAAGCGTGACCATCCACCGACTGGGCGTGCCGCAAGCCTACGCCGCCTTCGCCGTGCCGTTGGGCGCCACCACGAAGATGGATGGCTGCGCTGCGATCTACCCGGCCATCTCCGCGATCTTCGTCGCACAGTTCTTCGGCGTCCCGCTGCAGATCACCGACTATCTGCTGATCGTCTTCGTGTCTGTGATCGGATCGGCGGCCACCGCCGGCCTGACGGGCGCCACGGTCATGCTGACGCTGACCCTTTCGACGCTGGGCCTTCCGCTGGAAGGCGCGGGACTGCTGCTCGCCATCGACCCGATCCTCGACATGGGGCGGACGGCCGTGAACGTCGCCGGTCAGGCGCTGGTCCCCACCCTCGTCGCAAAGGAAGAGGGCCTTCTGGACCGCGAAGCCTATGACGGCGCCTGGACGGCGGAGGCGCCGTCGGCGAGCCTCGCCGGCGGTTGACGGCTCTCGCATTGGCTGCGCGCTGCAGGCGTGCTGGCATCCTCGGAGCTCATGGCCTGCGGCCGGCCGCCGCTCATGGCCTGCGGCCGACCGCCTCCGTGACACGAGGCCGGGGGGCCGGAGGATTCGACCAGGTCTGCCTAGGGCGGCTTGGGCGGACCGTCCGACCCTCGACGGATCAGGGCAAAGGCCTGCAGCGCATGGCGAGGGTGAGCCTCATCACCCGAGCGGCGGGCGCGGATCTCGTTGGCCAGCAGTGTCACCGCCTCTCGCGACATGTCGCCGATCGGCTGCCGGATGGTGGTGAGTTCGGGCCAGGTGGCGGTCGCAAGTGTGCTGTCGCCATAGCCCACGACGGTCACGTCCCGCGGCACGTCCAGGCCGCGGCGCTGAGCGGCGGCGACCGCTGCAGCGGCCATGTCGTCGTTGCTCGCGAAGATCGCAGTCGGCGGCTCAGCCAGGGCCAGCAGTCGCGCGGCCGCGTCGAGGCCCGAACGATAGGTGGAGTCCCCCTGCTGGATCAGGCTCTGCTCGGCCGCAACGCCAACCTCCGAGAGGCCGGCAAGGTAGCCATCGAGGCGCTGACCGCTGGCCGTCTGGTCAGGGTGGCCCTTGATGAAGCCGATGCGCCGATGGCCTAGGCCCACCAGATGGCGCGTCATCTCGTGAGCGGCCTGGACGTCGTCAATGCGAACAGCCGAGACGTCGGCCGGCGGACGGCCGGCGGCGACGACCACGACGGGGATCTGGCTCGCGGCCAGGGCGCGGGTGACTTCAGGCGCGTCGCAAAGCGGCGGCGGGAGGATGACGCCGTCGATGGCTGAGTTTGCGAGCTGCGCGGCCACGGCCTCGGCGTGCGCCGCGTCGCATTGCTCGACGATCAGCTGGATATTGCTGCGGCTGCACTGGTCGAGGCAGCCTATGAGCAACTCGCCGAGGTGGACGGACCGCGCGTTCGAATGCAGCAGACCGATGCGGATCAGGCCCGCCCCCGCCAGACTCCGCGCCGCGGGGTTTGGCTGGTAGTTGAGGTCGCGGATCGCGGCGTTCACCGCCTCGCGCGTCGCGTCGCGGACGTTCTTCTCGCCGTTGATCACACGCGACACCGTCATCGGCGAGACGCCGGCGTGGCGGGCCACATCATGAATTGTGAGCGCGCTTTTCTGGCGTCCCGCGGACCTTGGCATTCATCCTCCGGACGGCGAACGACGCCTTGTCTGGCGCACTGGACCGTCGATAACCCAACGGCCGGGGAGGGTTTGACGCCTCCGCCCGCCCGGGCGTCTTAACGGCCAAGGCGGGCGCCTCGGCCTGACCCCTATACAGCGGTCATCCGAGTCCTAGCAGAGAATGCTAGCGCTCTCATTGCAGGCGCGAAAAAGCCCCGCCTTTGCAGGCGGGGCTGATCGGAACGCCAGGCGGGCCTACTTCGCGGGCGCGCTCATCGTCGTACCCGCCTTCACCGCGGCGCGTTGGGCGGCCAGCTGGTCCGCCGGCAGCGGGATCAGGCCGCGCTGCAGCAGGTAGCCGCCGCGGCCGACGGCAGCCTCCGACACGAAGGCGTCCATGAACTCCCGCAAGCCCGGCGTGACGCCGAGGTTGCCCTTCTTGACGTAGACGTAGAGCGAGCGCGACAGCGGGTAATCACCGCTCGAGATCGTCTCGAGCGTCGGCGAGACCCCTTCGACCTTGGCCGCCTTCACCTTGTCGAGGTTGTTCTCCAGGAACGAGTAGCCGAACACGCCAACGGCGCCTGGCGTCTTTTTCCAGGGTCTGGACGATGACGTTGTCATTCTCGCCGGCGTCGATCCACGCGCCGTCCTTGCGCAAGGTGTGAGCGCGGGCCTTGAAGCCGTCTTCGTCGGACTTCTTGAGGGCCGCCATGGCGGGCGCCTTCTCGGCGCCCTTCTCCATGGCGAGTTCCACGAAGGCGTCACGGGTGCCGGACGTCGGCGGGGGACCATAGGCCACGATGCGCTCGGCCGGCAGGGTGGCGGCGACATTGTTCCAGGCAGCGGCGGTGTTCGTCGCGAAGCCCGAGCCCTGCGGCGTCTCGGCGGCGAGCGCCCTGTAGATCTGCTCGCGGGTGATGTCGAAAGCCGGCGCGGCCTTGGCGTTGGCGATGACGATCCCGTCGTAACCGATCTTGATCTCGATGATGTCCGTGACGCCATTGGCCTGGCAGGCGTCCCACTCCGATTTCTTCATGGCGCGCGAGGCGTTGGCCACGTCGGGGAAGTTCTTCCCGGCGCCGCCGCAGAACAGCTTGAAGCCGCCGCCGGTGCCGAGGCTCTCGACCTTGGCCGGCGCGCCGCCGGTGGTGCGCGCCACGGTCTCGGCGACGCGGGTGGCGAACGGGAAGACGGTGGAGGAGCCGGCGGCCCACACCTGGCCCTGGGCCGCACTCTTTGGCGCCGGCGTGGAGGCCTGCTCGGTTCGTCCGCAGGCGGATAGTGCGACCGCGGCGGTCGTGAGGACGGCTACGGCGGTAAGGGTCTGGAATCGCATGACATGCTCCCGGTCTGCGGCGAGACGGGCGCTAACACCGCTCTGTGACAATTGTGCGAAGCTTCGATTACGCCTCGTCGTTGGGGATGTTCAACAGCACGCCGCAGGCCTTGCAATGAACGGCGTCCGGATCGTGTCGCATGAGCCCGCAGGACGGGCATGTGAAGTGGACCTTGTACGGACGGATCAGAGTCTGGGCGAGGCGTACGAACAGGGTGATGCCGCTGACCATAATCACGATGGTGAGCAGCTTGCCCCAGGCGCCGGGCAGGATGATGTCGCCGAAGCCCGTCGTCGTCAGCGCCGTCATGGTGAAGTAGAGCGCGTCCAGATAGCCCTGGATGCCGGGGTGCTCCCGCGCGAAGCTCGCGTAGACGAACCCCGTGGCCACGAACACGAAGGTCACCAGCGTGGCGACTGTCTTGAACACGTCCTCCCATCGCGTGTCGTCGTAGCGACGCCCGACCGTCTCCCAGAAGAAGTCGGAGTGGAACAGCGACCAGAGCCGGAGCACCCGCAGGAAGGCGAGGTTGAACAGCCACAGCGGGAACAGCAGGGTCAGGAGGACGAACAGGTCGACCCACACGGCCGGCCGCTTGATCCAGTCCTTGAGGCTGGCGTGGGACAGCGCTCGGGCCAGCAGATCGAGCGCCAGGACGAAGGCCACAAGGTAGTCGATCGCCAGATACACGGGGTACTCCCGCAAGAACGGCGAGGCCACGAAGAAGGCGATCAGCACGAAGTCGAGCGCGATCACGCTCAGCCGGAAACGCACGGCCCGTGGGGAGGAGCCGTGGTAGAGCTCGCGCAGCCGCACCCGCAACCGAGGCAGTCGCCGTCGCGCCGTTTCCAGGGCTGGATCCGCCAAGCCGTCTCTCCCGTCGATCGTCATGAACCCCGCGCCGCGCCGCGGGTTCATCGGATGGCCGCGCACGCTGGCGCGGCGAAGCCCGCGAGACAAGCCATGCCCGCCAAATCAGCAGCCCAGCAGAAGGCCGCCGGCGCCGCCCTGTCGGCCAAGCGCGGCGACACGCCGAAGAGCAAGCTGAAGGGTCCCTCGAAGGAGATGGCCGAGTCGATGAGCGAGAAGGAGCTCGAGAGGATGGCCTCCACCAAACGGAAGGGTAAGCCGGAACACGCCGCCCGCGGCTGAGGCTATCTTCCCGGCGGCGCTGGCTTGCGCCAAGCTCCTTCCAAACGTTCCTTCAGGGGGAGCCGATGCTTGAGATCACCCGCCGTGCTCTTGTCGGAGCGCCGCTGGCCGTAGCAGCCTGCGCCAGCGTGCCCGCTGCACCTGCGTCAGGTTCGGCCTGGCCGGACGCGACGGAGACCGCCGCACGCATCCGGGCGGGCGCGCTCACGCCGCACCATGCGGTATCCACCGCGATCGATCGTGCGCTCCGACTGCAGCCGCAGCTGAACTTCCTGGTCCAGTCGGATTTCGAGCGCGCCCTGGCCAAGGCCGCCCAGGACCCGACGTCGGGTCCCTTCCCCGGCGTGCCGTTCCTGATCAAGGACCTCGACGACTACGCCGGGCTGCCGACCCGATCCGGCTCGCGGTCCCAGCTCGCGCTCCCGGCCGCCAGCCGTCAGGGTGCGTTGGTGGACGCATTCGTGCAGCGCGCGGGCGTGGTGGTCGTCGGCAAGTCGTCGACGCCGGAATACGGCTTCCTGCCCACCACCGAGCCGGCGGCCTTCGGCCCGACCCGTAACCCCTGGGACCCGAGCCGTTCCAGCGGCGGCTCCTCGGGCGGTGCGGCGGCGGCGGTCGCGGCCGGGGTCGTGCCCTTCGCTCACGCCAGCGACGGCGACGGATCGATCCGCATCCCCGCTTCGTGCTGCGGCCTGTTCGGTCTCAAGCCGTCGCGCGGACGGATGATCGGCTCGCGCGGCGACACGCGGATCAGCGATCTGTCCGTCGACCATGTGCTGACCCGCAGCGTCCGGGACTCGGCGGCCATGTTCGCCTCGCTCGAGGACAACGGCGAAGGCGCGCAGCATCCGGCCGTCGGCTTCGTCTCGACGCCGATCCGCCGCAAGCTGAGGATCGGCCTGGTGATGCAGGGCATGGCGGGACACGCGCCCTCGCCCGAGGTTCGCACCGCCACCCTGGCCAC
Organism: Phenylobacterium sp. J426; assembly: GCF_024699945.1. GTDB lineage: Bacteria > Pseudomonadota > Alphaproteobacteria > Caulobacterales > Caulobacteraceae > Phenylobacterium. Next base: position 44,964 of record NZ_JAJOMY010000001.1, read on the forward strand.
CGTCGCCTTGCTGGAGACGATCGGCCACACCGTCGTCGAGACGCGCTGGCCCACGGGGCCGGAGTTTATCGACGACTTCCTGCTCCTATGGGCGTCCGGCGCGGCCCAGCTGGCGGACGCGGTTGGCAAGGCGGCCGGTCGGCGTCCGGATGCGACGATGCTGGAGCCGTTCAGCCTGGGCATGGCCGAGATGTTCCGGAAGGCGCCGCCGGGCGCGCTGGATGCGGCCCTTCAGCGGCTGCATGCCGCCGCCATGGCCTACGATCCCTGGTTCGTCAGCAACCAGTTCGACGTCATCCTGTCGCCCGTTCTGGCGGCTCCGCCGCCGCCGCTGGGCTTCCTCGGACCCGACGTCGCGTTCGACGCCCTGGTGGCGCGGCTGACGGAATACGTGGGCTACACGACCTACCACAACGTCGTGGGGGCGCCGGCGATGAGCGTGCCGCTCAACTGGACACCCTCCGGCCTGCCCGTGGGCAGCCAATTCGCGGCCCGGGTCGGCCACGAAGCTCTGCTCTTCCAGCTCGCCTACCAGCTCGAGGCGGCCCGGCCCTGGGCGGGCCGCACGCCACCGGTGCACGCCTAGGCCGCCAGCCCCTGAAGTTGGGCGGCGATCGCGCGGACGCGTTCGGGTCCGCCGAGCAACTGGCGGTTCAGCCCGATGCGCTTGAACCAGTAGTGCAGGCCCAGGAGATCGGTGATGCCGATGCCGCCGTGCACCTCGGTCGCGGTTCGCGCCACGAAGCGTCCGATCTCGCTGGTGTGGGCCTTTGCGTGAGCGGCCATCAGCGACGCCTCGTCCGGTGCGTGATCGAAGGCGTAGGCGGCGTACCAGACCAGCGCGCGGGTCGGCTCGATCTCAGCCGCCATCTCCGCGCAAAGGTGCTTCACGGCCTGGAACGAGCCGATCACCCGCCCGAACTGCCGCCTTTCCCTGGCGTAGGCCACGGCCTTCTCGAGCATCGCCTCGCAGGCTCCGAGCGTGTCGGCGGCGATCATCGTCCAGGCCGCGTCGCGCAGGCGCTCCAGCGCCCGGTTCGAAGCGAGCGGCTCGGCGGGCGTGTCGCGGAAGATGATCTCGGTCACGCGGCGTGTCGCATCGATCGTGGACATCGGCTCCACCGCCTCGGCCTGCTGCGCCAGGTGCAATCCGCCCGCCCGGTCGGCGACGATCAGCAAGTCGGCGCCGGCGGCGCCGATCGCGAACAGGGTCCGGCCGTTCAGCCGGCCGCCCTCGGCGGCGACGCCTGCGCCGTCGCGGGCGCCGGCCACGGGCTCGTGGATGGCGACGCCGGCCGTCACCGCGCCCGCCGCCAGCCGCGGCAGCCAGCGCGCCTGCTGCTCGCGCGACCCCGCCGCCATCAAGGCGAGCGGCGCCAGCACGGCGGAGCCGAGGAACGGCGTCGGCGCCACGGCGCGCCCCAGCGCCTGGGCCGCCAAGGCCGCCTCGACGAGCCCAAGACCCAGCCCCCCATGCTCTTCGGGGATCAGCAGTCCCGGCAGGCCGAGCTCGATCAGGCCGGCCCAGATGTCCGGCGCCGAGCGCTCGCCCTCATCGGCGAAGCGGCGCACCCGATCCAGCGGCGCCAGTTCCGCCAAGGCCTTCGTCAGGCTGTCCTGCAGCAGGACCTGGTCCTCCGAGAGTGCGAACCGCATTCAGCCCTCCACCGTCTTCGGCTCGCGCGGCAGGCCCAGGCCCCGCTCGGCGATGATGTTCTTTTGGATCTGCGCGGTGCCGCCGCCGATGATCAGCCCGAGGTCGAACATGTAGTTCCACTGCCAGCGGCCGCCGGCGCGCAGGTGCGGGCCGTCGTGGTAGAGCACGCCGAGCTCCCCCAGGGCGTCGATGGCCAGGGCTGCGATCTGGTGGTTCAGTTCGCAGCCCTGCAGCTTGACGATCAGCCGCGCGAGCCCGGCCGTCTCGTCGGTCATCACGCGCAGGCCGTTGAACTTCATGGACAGCACGCGGGCCTGAAGCTGCATCAGACGATCCCGCAAGGCCGGATCATCGATGAGCCGCTGGCCGTCGACGGTCTCGGTCCTCATCAGCTCGATCAGTGCGGCCAGCCGCGCCTCGGTGGCGTTGGGGTCCCCCAACATGCCGCGTTCATGCTTCAGCGTCGTGTTGGCCACGATCCAGCCGCGGCCACGCCCGCCGACCACATTCGCCTGCGGCACCCGCACGTCGGTGAAGAACACCTCGTTGAACTCTGCCCCGCCGGTCATGGTCTTCAGCGGCCGGACCTCGATGCCCGGCGTATCCATCGGGATCAGGACATAGGAAATGCCCTCGTGCTTGGGCTTCTCAGGCTCGGTGCGGACCAGGCAGAACATCATGTCCGCGAGGTGCGCCGTGGACGTCCAGATCTTGCTGCCCGTGATGACGAAGTCGGCGCCGTCCTCGACCGCCCGGGTCTGCAGCGCCGCGAGGTCCGAGCCCGCCCCCGGTTCGGAATAGCCCTGGCACCAGACCACCTCGCCCCGCAGGGTCGGGCCGATCCAGCGGGTCTTCTGCTCCTCGGAGCCAACCTCCAGCAGCGTCGGCGCCAGCATGGAGACGCCCTGGTTGGCGATCCCCGGGGGGGCGCCCGCGGCGATGAACGCCTCGGCGATGATCCGGGTCTTCAGCACGTCCGGCTCCGCGCCGTAGCCCCCGTAGGCCTTGGGAATGGTGCGGGCCGCGTAACCGTTCTCGATCAGCAACCTCTGCCAGGCCCGAGCGTCCTTCGGCTGACCGGCCTCATACTCGGAGCGATGCGCCTCGAGGAACGCCCTCACCTCGTCCCGGAACGCTTCCAGTTCCGGCGTCAGCGTCAGGTCCATGGTCTCCTCCGTGGCCCGATCGGAGCCCCATTCTCGACCGCGCGCAACGGCGCCGCGACGTAAGCTATACTCGCGAAAAGTGGAGGACGCCCATGACCCGCCCCTGGCTCGCACTCGCGCTGGTCGCTTCGCTCGGCGGCGCCGTGGTCGCCTGTTCCACCAGCTCCGGCTCGACGGACCCGTGGGCGGGCTTCGGCCCGACGCCCGATCTGCCGGCGCCGCAGAAGAGCCTGCTCCCGACGGTGAAGATCGCCGAGGTGAAGGGTTGGGCCGCGGGCGAGACGCCGACGGCGCCGCCCGGCTTCGTGGTGACCCGCTTCGCCGACGGCTTCGACCACCCCCGCTGGTTCCTGGTGCTGCCGAACGGCGATGTGCTCGTCGCCGAGTCCTCGTCCGAGGCCAAGCCGCCCAAGGGCGTGCGCGGCTTCTTCCAGAACCTGCTGATGAAGAAGTCGGGCGGCGCCCAGACGAAGAGCCCGGATCGGGTGATGCTGCTGCGGGATGCGGACGGCGACGGCGTGGCCGAGCTGAAGACGGTCTTCGCCCCCAGCATCCGGCGGCCCTTCGGCATGGCCCTGGTGGGGAGCACCCTCTACATCGCCCGCGACGACGGCGTCGTGCGCTTCGCCTATGCGCCAGGCCAGACCCGCGTGGATGGACCCGGCGAGCGCGTGTTCGACCTGCCGGCCGGCCGCAATCACCACTGGACCAAGAGCCTGATCGCCAGCCCCGACGGCGCGAAGCTCTACGCCACCGTCGGCTCCAATTCGAACGTCGGCGAGAATGGGATGGACGAGGAGGTCGGGCGTGCGGCGATCCACGAATACGACATCGCGACGGGCAAGCTGCGCCTGTTCGCCAGCGGGCTGCGCAATCCCAACGGCCTGGCGTGGGAGCCGGTGACCGGCGCGCTCTGGACCACGGTCAACGAGCGGGACGAGATCGGCAACGACCTGGTCCCCGACTACATGACCGTCGTCCGGGACGGCGGCTTCTACGGCTGGCCCTACAGCTACTACGGCGGCCGGGTGGACGAACGGGTCAAGCCGCAGCGGCCGGACCTGGTGGCGACGGCGATCGCCCCGGACTACGCCCTTGGGCCGCATACCGCCTCGCTCGGGCTGGCCTTCTACACGGCGGCCGCGTTCCCTGCGCCGTACCGGGGCGGCGCCTTCATCGGCCAGCACGGCTCGTGGAACCGCAAGCCGCTGAACGGCTATCAGGTCGTGTTCGTCCCCTTCGCCGGGGGGACGGCCGCAGATGCCGCCTCAGGCGTTCCTGACCGGTTTCCTCGACGCCGACGGCAAGGTGCGCGGGCGTCCGGCGGGCGTGGCCGTGGACGCCCGCGGCGGCCTGCTGGTGGCTGACGACGTGGGCGAGATCGTCTGGCGGGTCGCCCCGGGCGGACCCCCCGGACCGCCGGCTGCGCCGGTCAGCCCATCTTGAGACCGGCGGCAGGCCCGAGAACCCGCCGCCGAGCCCAGGTCAGCGGTAGCGCCAGGAGACGCCGACGCCGACCATCCGGGGCGCGCCCGCGATGAAGGTGGGCAGGCCCAGATTGTCGCCGGTGTTGCCGGCGTCGATGATGTAGGCCTCGTCGGTAAGGTTGGTGGCGAAGGCCTCCACCGTCACCGGCGCGCGGTTCGACGTCCACGCCAGACGCAGGTTCAGCAGGCCGTAGGCCTTCTGGAACTCGTCCCGAACGTTGTCGGCCACGAAGGCGTTCGGCGGCTGCTGGAAGATCGCCCGGTCGTTGCTGTTGTCGAAGAACACCTTCGACTGCCAGGTGTAGCTCGGCCGGATCTCGAACTCGCCGTCGCCCAGCGGGAAGCGGTACGAGGCCGCCAGCGAGAACGAGTGGTCGGGCGACAGGCGGAAGCGGTTGCCGTCATAGGCCCCCGTTTCGAACCGCGCATGGCTGTAGGCGTAGGTGGCCAGCAGGTCGAAGTCAGACGTGACTGCAAGGTCGGCCTGGGCCTCCACGCCGTAGGCCTTGGCCTTGCCGGCGTTGGTGGTGACGAACAGCGTGCCCCGCTGCTCGACGGTCTGGAAGTTGTCGTAGTCGTAGCGGTACGCCGAGGCGTCGAGCCGGAGGCGACGGTTCATGAGCGCCGCCTTGGCTCCGAGCTCATAGCTGTCGACCGTCTCGGCCTCGACCGCGGCGAAGCGGCCGGCGGTTCCCGGCTGGGCCGGCCCCGACGCCGCCAGAACCTCGGGCCGGCGGCCACGGGCGTAGGACGCGTAGAGGTTGGCGTCGTCCGACAGCGCGTAGCGACCGACCAGGCGCCAGGTGACGCCGTCATCCTCCAGGTCCTGCTCGGAAATCTCGCCGTTGTTGGTCGTCGGCTGGAAGGTCAGGCCGAAAAGCGGCAGCTGGCCCGCGGGGATTTGCTGCACGAGCGGGGACTGCAGGGGCGCCGATGATGGCCTGCGCCTGGGAGAGCCCCTGGGGCGTCCCGCTCGCAGCCAGCTGCGCCGCGCCGATCGCCCCGCCCAGCACGCTGCGCCCGCCGACGACGCTGGAGCCGAAGCCGGTGGTCTTCTCATCCCGGGTGAAGCGGATTCCCGCCGACACCTCGAGGCGCTCGGTCACGTCGAAGCTGACGTCGGCGAAGACGTCGAAGGCGTCGAGGTCCGACGTCGCCAGCGTCTGCTCCACGTGGTTGGCGCGCAGATTGGCGGCGATCGCCGTGGCCTGGGCCGGCGTGAGGATCAGCCGGTTGCCGCTCTGGGCCGCCACGAGGCCGCGCAGCAGCGCGCCGGTGAAGGCGGTGTTGCCGAACACCGCCGCAGGAGCCGGCGTCGTCGCCGGCAGGCCGGAGCCGGCCGCGCCCGCGTTCAGCTGCCCCGTGACGGTCGCCAGCGCAATGCGCTCGTCGAACTGGATCGGAGTGCGCTGAGTGTCGTCGGACTTGAACAGGCCCGCGCCGATGAAGCCGCGCACGCGGCCGCCGGCGTCGTAGTTCAGGCGCAGCTCCTGGCTCAGCTGTTCGCCGTCGCCGTCATTCAGGCCGGAGAGGATGGGCAGCGAAATCCCGTCGGGGTCGAACACCTCCTCGCTGTGGTACTCGCGGTAGGCGGTGATGGAATTCAGCGTCAGGCTGTCGGTGAGCTCGAAGCTGGCCAGGCCGGCGACGCCCCAGACCTTGCGGTCGATACCCAGGCTCTTGCCGCCCTGGAAGCCGGCCGGAGCGGCCAGCGCCGCGGCGGACTGGGGGCGGCGGTCGCTCAGCACGGCGCCGGTCTGCGGGTTCGTCGGCGCGAAGCCGTTCGACTTGAAGGCCGTTCCGGTCGGCTCGTCCTTCTGGAAGTTCGCGATCACGTCGAGGCTGACGCGCTCGGTGGGCTCCAGCTTCACGCTGGCCCGCACGGCCTTGGTGTCCACGGACTGGAAGGCGTCGCCGCCCAGCGCGTTGTCGACGTAGCCGTCGCGATAGCGCATCCGGCCCGCGAGGCGGACGGCTGCCTGCTCGCCGAGCGGCACGTTCACCGCCGCCTCGCCCAGCCGGTAGCTGTAGTCGCCGCCCTCGACCTTGGCGTAGCCGTCGAAGCCGCGAGTCGAGGCCTTGGCCTGGATCAGATTCACCGCGCCGATCAGCGCGCCGCGGCCGAAGAGCGTCGACTGCGGGCCCTTGGCCACCTCCACCCGCTCGAGGTCGAACAGTTCGACGTAGGAGCCCTGCGCCTTGGAGATCGAGACGCCATCCTGGAACACCGAGACGCGGGCCTCGGCGAAGGCGTCGGTGGAATCCGAGGTGATGCCGCGCATCACGAAACCCGGGTTGTTCGGCGATTGGTCCTGGACCTCGAAGCCAGGCGTGAACAGCGACAGGTCGGCGAAGTCCTGGACGCCAAGCGCCTCCAGGCGCTCGGCGCCGTAGGCCGTCAGTGCGATCGGCACGTCGATGGCCTGTTGCTGGGTCTTCTGGGCGGTGACCACGATCTCTTCGACCGCGGCCTCCTGCCCTTGGGCGGCGCCGGCGATCGACAGCACGGCGACGCTCGCGGCGGCCATCAGCCGCGCACGTGACATGAACATGAAAACTATCCCCTACGCTTCATGCGTAAGCGGGGCCGTAAGCCGGATTTGATAAGGAGTCATGACAGCCGCGCGCGGCGCGGCGTCACACGCGTCCTGTGACGGGCAGGAGGGCCCCCGTCACCGCGCCCGCCGCCTCCGACGCCAGGAACAGGATCACGGCCGCCAGATCCTTCGGCGCCACCCAGGCCGAGACGTCGGCGTCGGGCATGTCTGCGCGGTTGGCCGGCGTGTCGATGATCGAGGGCAGCACGGCGTTGACGGTGACCCCTTCGGCCTTCAGCTCCTCCGCGAGCGACTGCGTCAGCGCATGCACCCCGGCCTTCGAGGCCGCGTAGGGCCCCATGCCGAACCCGGCCTTCAGCGCCGCGGCCGAGCCGACGTTGACGATCCGACCCGCGGCGCTGCGCTTCAGGTGCGGTATCGCCGCGCGGCTGGCGTTGGCGGCCGTCAGCACGTTCAGCCGGTAGAGGTCCGGCCAGGTGTCGTCGGATCCGCCCTCTATCGTCTCCCAGCGGAAACCGCCGGCGATGTTGAGCAGCACGTCGAGGCCGCCCAGTCGGTCGGCCACGGCGTCCACGGCGGCCCCGGCCTGCGCTGCGTCCGTGAGATCCACGCTGCTCTGCACGAACGCTCCGGACGGACCGGCGAAGTCGGCGGCATAGTCGATGAGCGCGAGCTGATACGGAAGCTCCGCCGCAGCGTGCGCTACGGCGGAGCCCGGGACGCCGGCGGCGCCCGTAATTGCGATGATGCGGTCGGCCATGATGGTCGCCGCTATAGCGCGGTCAGAGCGCCTCGACGATGGTGACGTTGGCCATGCCGCCGCCTTCGCACATCGTCTGCAGGCCCCACTTCTTGTTGCGGGCCTTCAGCGCATAGACGAGCGTGGTCATCAGCTTGGTGCCCGAGGCGCCGAGCGGGTGGCCCAGCGCGATGGCGCCGCCGTTGACGTTCAGGCGGTCGGGGTCGGCGCCCAGCTTCTGCAGGAAGGCCACCGGCACCGAGGCGAACGCCTCGTTGACCTCGAACAGATCGATGTCGTCGATCGACATGCCCGCCTTCTTCAGCGCGCGCTCCGTCGCCGGGATGGGCGCCTCCAGCATGATCACCGGGTCGTGGCCCAGCAGCGACAGGTGGTGGATGCGGGCCAGCGGCGTCAGGTTGTGCTCCTTCAGCGCCTTCTCGGAAACGACCATCACGCCCGATGCGCCGTCGCAGATCTGGCTGGACGTCGCCGCGGTGATCCGGCCGCCCTCGCGCAGCAGCTTCACGCCCTTCATGCCCTCGAGGCTGACGTCGAAGCGGATACCCTCGTCCGAGTCGTGACGCACCGAGTTGCCCTCGGCGTCCAGTCCGTCGATGGCCAGGATCTCGTCCTTGAAGGCCCCACCCTGGGTCGCCGCGATGGCGCGCTGATGGGACAGGTAGCCGTACTCGTCCAGCTGGTCCTTCGTCAGGCCGTACTTCTCGGCGACCATTTCGGCGCCCATGAACTGGCTGAACTGGATGTTGGGGTAGCGTTCTTCCTGGCGAGGGCTCTTCGGGTGGCCGAAGCCTTCCTTGAAGGGCAGAGACACCGACAGGCCCATCGGCACGCGGGTCATGCTCTCGACGCCGGAGGCGATCACGATGTCCTGGGTGCCGCTCATCACGGCCTGGGCGGCGAAGTGCAGGGCCTGCTGGGACGAACCGCACTGGCGGTCGACCGACGTGCCCGGCACGCTTTCCGGCAGCTTCGACGCCAGGACCGCGTTACGGGCGATGTTGGTGGACTGCTCGCCCACCTGCATCACGCAACCCATCACCACGTCCTCGACGGCGTCGGGCGCCACGCCCGACCGGTCGATCAGCTCGTTCAGGACCACCGCGCCCAGGTCCGCCGGGTGCCAGCCGCGCACGCGGCCGCCCTTGCGCCCGCCGGCGGTCCGCGTTGCGGCAACGATATAGGCCTCGCCCATCTCAACAGCTCCGTTCGTTCAGGTGCGCCTTCGACAAACTGGCGCGTCGAAACAGATGTATGAGGGCGACGCAGCGTAAGACAATCACCCCCGCGCGAACGTCTCGCGAAGTATCCTCTCGAGCCACTCCCGATCGGTCTCGTCGAAGGCGGCCGGCCGCTCGGAATCGACATCGAACACGGCGAGCAGCGCGCCCCCTGGCGTCGAACACCGGGACCACGATTTCGCTGGCCGAGCGGCTGTCGCAGGCGATGTGGCCCGGAAACGCGTGTACGTCGGGCACCAGTTGGGTCTCGCCCGTCGCCGCAGCGGTTCCGCAGACGCCGCGCCCGAAGGCGATGCGCAGGCAGCCCAGCGTGCCCTGGTAGGGCCCCACCACCAGTTCGTCGCCCTTGGCCGGATCCACCACGTAGAAGCCGGTCCAGAAGTAGTCGTCGAAGCTGTTGGCCAGCATCGAGGCCACGGTGGCCATGCGGGCGGTCAGGTTCGGCTCTCCGTCCAGGACCGAGGCGATCTCCTCGGCGGCGGCGGCGTAGCGCGCGGCCTTGGCGGCCGGCAGCGCGAGGTCGTTGAAGGCTTCGGCCATGGCCCCGCATGTAGCGATGCCCGGCCGCTGGACAAAGCCCCTGCGGCGGCTTTCTCTGCGCCCCTTGTTCAGCTCCGGCTTCCTTGGGGGACTTCCTACATGCGTGCAGCGGTTCTGGCGTCAATCCTGGCGCTCGCGGCGACGACGGTCTCGGCGCAGGTTGCGGAAGGGCCCTCGCGCACCTTCTCCGCCCGCGACCTGTTCGGACTGCAGCAGGTCTCGGACCCGCAGGTGCGGCCCGATGGCGGCGCGGTGGCCTATGTCCGCGCGCGCAACGACATCATGACGGACCGGGCCCAGCGGTCGATCTGGCTTGCCGACCTGTCCACCGGCGTGCAGTCCCCGCTGGTCGTCGAGGAGGGCGCCAGCTTCGCGCCGCGCTGGTCACCGGACGGCACGCGCCTCGCCTACGTCGCCGCCCAGCCCGGCCAGGGCGCCGCAGCTTTTCGTCCGCTGGGTCGCGACGGGCCGGTCGGCGAAGGTCGCCACCCTGGAGCAGGCGCCCGACGACATCGCGTGGTCGCCCGACGGCAAGACCCTGGCCTTCACCATGATTGAGCTGGACGAGGGCAAGACGCTGGGCGCGCCCCTGAAGAAGCCGGAGGGCGCGACCTGGGCGGCGCCGCTGAAGGTGATCGACCGCGTCACCTACCGGTTCGACGGTCAGGGCTTTCTGAAGCCGGGCTTCCGGCAGATCTTCGTGGTCTCAGCCGACGGCGGCCAGCCGCGGCAGGTGACCTTCGGCAAGTTCGACAGCGGCGGCCCGATCAACTTCACCGCCGACAGCCGCGGCATCCTGTTCAGTTCCAACCGAAACCCAACCTGGGAGCGCGAACCGAACGAGTCCGAGATCTGGCGCGTAGGGATCGTGGACGGACAGATGACCCGGCTGACCACGCGCAAGGGCCAGGACGGCGCGCCGGTCCCCTCGCCCGACGGCTCGAAGATCGCATTCGTCGCCAGCGACGACGTGGGCCGCAGCTATGAGGGCAACGACCTCTACGTCATGGACGCCGACGGCCGGAACGTCCGCCGCCTCGCCGCCAACCTCGACCGCAGCGTCGGGGTCCCGCAATGGTCCGCCGACGGCCGCAGCATCTACTTCGACTACGTCGACAAGGGCGTCACCAAGGTGGGCCGGGCGAGCCTCGACGGCCGCGTCGAGACGGTGGTTTCGGGCCTCGCAGGCGGTGGCCTCGACCGGCCCTATGCCGGCGGCGAATTCTCGGTCGGCCGGGGCGGCGTCATCGCCTACACCATGGGGACACCCGAGCACCCCGCCGACCTGGCCGTGCAGCGCGGCGGCAGGACGACCCGCCTGACGCGGCTCAACGACGGCCTCTTCGCCGGCAAGACCCTGGCTCGGGTCGAACACCTGCCGGTGACCTCGTCCTACGACCAGAAGCCGATCGACGCCTGGATCGCGACGCCGCCGAACTTCGATCCTTCGAAGAAGTACCCGCTGATCCTCGAGATCCACGGTGGGCCGCACCAGGCCTACGGGCCAGCCTTCTCCACGGACGTGCAGCTCTACGCCCAGGCGGGCTATGTGGTCCTCTACACGAACCCGCGCGGCTCGACGTCCTACGGCGAGGCCTTCGCCAACGAGATCGACAAGAAGTACCCCGGCAACGATTACGACGACCTGATAAGCTCCGTGGACGCCGCCATCGCCAAGGGCTTCGTCGACCCTAACCGCCTGTATGTGACCGGGGGCTCCGGTGGCGGCGTCCTCACATCGTGGATCGTCGGCAAGACGAACCGCTTCAAGGCCGCCGCGACCCAGAAGCCGGTCATCAACTGGACGAGCCAGATGCTGACGGCCGACGGCTACGTGGGCATGACACAGAACTGGTTCGGCAAGATGCCCTGGGAGGATCCGGAGGGTTACTGGGCGCGGTCGCCGCTTTCGCTCGTCGGAAACGTGACCACGCCGACGCTGGTCGTGGTGGGCGAGGAGGATCTCCGCACACCGGTGTCCGAGGCCGAGCAGTACTATCAGGCGCTCCAGCTGAAGGGCGTGCCGACCGCCCTCGTCCGGGTGCCCGGCGCCGGCCACGGCGGCCTGGCGGCGCGGCCGTCCCAATCCGCCGCCAAGGCGTCAGCGATCCTGGCCTGGTTCGACCGCTACAAGTAACGCTGCGCTCGGCCCGGCGGCGCCGGGCCGAGCCCCTATCCGCGGTTGCACCGGCGGCAACCGCGGGAATCGCCTCCGGCGCGCGAGACAATCGGACGCACCTTCCGGGGCCGAAGCTGCGCCTTGAAGGCGCTCCCGAGGCGGTCCCCCCCGAGACACGATCGAGATCGGCGTTATCCGCGCGATCAAAACGGGAACTCGCCTACACCCCAAAATGAGTAGGGTTGAGCTTTCGCAGCGCAGCATCTTCTCGCAACCTCAGGACGTACCTTGGGGGAGGTGGCGGCGATCCGTTCACGGAGACCCGCGGGAGATGTCGGAATGAACAAGCCGTTGCAGAGAGATGTCGTGGGGGCGTTGGTGGCCGTGGACGAAGCTTTGGACACCCGGGACGATGGTCCCCATCCGGTGGACCGCCATGTCGGCCTCCGCATTCGCATGCGCCGCAAGGAGATCGGCGTCAGCCAGGAGCGCCTCGCCGAGGCGCTGGGCATCACGTTCCAGCAGGTCCAGAAGTATGAGCGCGGCGCAAACCGCGTGAGCGCGTCCAAGCTCTGGGAGATCGCGCGGGCGCTGAAGACCTCCGTGACCTACTTCTACGAGGGCCTTTCGGGGAAGACGCCGCGCCGGCCGGCCAGGACGCGCAGGACTTCATGCTCACCAGCGAGGGCCTGGAGCTGATGGCCGCCTTCCCGCGGATCAACCAGCCCGCGCTGCGGCGCAAGCTGCTCGAGCTCGTCCGCACGGTCTCGGAAGAGGCGTAGACCGCCGACACGCCGCGGCCGCTCAGGCGTTGGCCGGGGCCTTGTAGGCGTCGCGCAGTTCCCGCTTCAGCACCTTGCCGATATGGCTGCGCGGCAGGCTGTCGACGATCTGGAGGTCCGCCAGCCGCTGCGTCTTCCCGAGCCGGCCGTTGACCCAGGCTTTCAGTTCGTCGGCGGCGATCCCCTGGCCCGGCTTCAGCGCGATGAAGGCCACCGGCGTTTCGCCCCACTGCTCGGACGGGACGCCGACCACCGCCGCCTCCAGCACCGCCGGATGCTGCACGATCTCGGCCTCCAGGTCGCTCGGGTAGATGTTGAACCCGCCCGAGATGATCATGTCCTTCTTGCGGTCCATGAGGGTGAGGAAGCCGTCCTCGTCGAAGCGGCCGACATCGCCGGTGCGGATGTAGCGCAGGCCTTCCGGGCTCCACCACTCGGCCTCCGAGGTCTTGCCGGGCTGGTTGTGGTAGCCGACCATCATCGCGCCCGAGCGTCCCACGACCTCGCCGATCTCGCCCTGTGGCACTTCCTGGCCGTCTTCGCCGATGAGCCGGATGTCGTGCCCTGGCAGCGGCTTGCCCACCGTGTGCAGCTTGTCGGGGAACTCGTGGCACTGCAGGCCGCACGAGCCGCCGCCCTCGGTCATCCCGTAGTACTCCACCAGGCCGCCCGGCCAGCGCCGCAGCACCTCCGCCTTCAGCTCCGCTAGAAAGGCGCCGAAGTGGAAAACTTCATCTGGAAGGCCGACAGGTCGTACTTGTCGAAATCCGGATGCGACATCAGCCGGCGGTACTGCACCGGCACCAGCATGGCGTGCGTGACGCGGTGCTTCTCGGAGAGCTTCAGGAACTGCTCCACGTCGAACTTCGGCAGCAGCACGACGGTCCCGCCGTTCGAGATCGTCGGGAGGAACGAGACCAGGGTGGTGTTCGAATAGAGTGGCGTCGAGACGAGGCTCACCGCATCCGGCGGATGAACTCCGCGGCGGATCTGGCCCCAGCGCATCCGATGCGGCTGGACGATGCCTTTCGGCGCACCTGTCGTGCCGGACGAATAGATGATGTTGAAGCCCTGGTCGGGCTCGACCTCATGCAGAACGGGCTTGCCGCCTTCCGGAGCCAGCCACTGCTCGAACGGCGTGCCGACGTCGGAGCCGTCGAGCGACACACGCTTCGCCGTCACGTCGCCCATGACGCCGGCCATGGCGTCGGCCACGCCCTTGTCGAGGAAGAACACCTTGGCCCCGCTGTCCCTCAACTGCAGCGCCAGGCTCTCCGGCGTCGAGGACGGCGCCAGGGGGCGCTACGATCGCGCCGGCCCGCAGGATGCCGAAGAACGTCGCCCCGTACTCCGCCGAGGTCGTCGCGCAGATCGCCGCCACCTCCGCCTTGCCCACGCCGTCCCGCTGCAGGGCCGCCGCAATGCGGTCCATCAAGCTGTCGAGCTCCGCATAGGAGATCGTGCGGACGGCGTCGATGATCGCCGGCTTGTCCCCCAGCGCCTGCGCCTGGGCGCGGATCACGTCGGCGATGGTCCCGAAATCCTGCGACAGCAGCTCCTCGACGGTCACGGTCTACTCCCTACCCGTTCAGCGGCCCCTCGCGGATCGCCTCCGCGCGGGCGGCGAGCTGGCGCAAGGTCTCGGCATGGCTCGCCCGGCTGATCCCGTACCCCAGCAACAGGAGGGTGGCGAGCCCATAGAGCAGGATCTGCACCGGCACATACACAAGGCCCAGATTGCGCAGGATGTCCGGGTCCACCGCGCCCGGCGCCGCCCCCTGGGGGAACTTCACCAGGCCCACGATCATCGCCGCGCCGAAGATGCCCAGGCCTGAGACGGCCTTGTTCACGAACGCCGCGGCCGCGAAGAACAGGCCCTCCTGGCGCCGGCCGGTCTTGAGCTCGGCGTCCTCCACCACGTCGGCGATCATGGACGTGAAGACGATGGCCGCCGTCGTCGCGGTCGAGGCCGAAATGACGTTGGCGACGAAGACGGTCCCGTAGAGGGCGATCGTACCGTTCTCCGGCATCAGGCCGAAGAGGCGCAGCGTGACCGGCGCGATCGTGAAGAGCAGGGCGGCGGGCACGAGGGCGACAGCCGCCGGCTTCTTGTCGAAGCGCCGGGCCACCGGCGGCGCCGCCGCGAAGCCGATCACCGCGGCGATCAGGCTGGAGATGGTGAAGCCCGCGATCTGCCCCGAGCTGAACGCCCAGAAGTAGGTCGCAAAATAGAGGCTGATCGCGAAGCCCAGGCCCACCGCCATGGCGAGGCAGAATGCAGAACCCAGGATCATCAGGAACGAGCGGTTGGCCAGCGTGCCGGCCATCTCGCGCCAGAACCGGCTCATGCTGATCTTCTCGTGCGGAGCCTCGCGCAGGCGCTTGATCTCGCTGTGCGTCCCGAGCGCCGACACGACGATGGCGACGAACATCACCGCCGCGGCGAAGATCCCATAGTTGGAGTAGCCGGCGGCGTTGAGTTGGCCGACCGGCTGTTCGGGCGTCGGCTTCAGGAAGATCGCCAACGCCGCCGCGTAGGTCGCAAGCCCGCCCACCCAGGCGAACAGGAAGCGGTACGCCAGGAGCTGGGTGCGCTCGTCATAGTCGGTGGTGAGCTCGGCGGCGAGCGCGGCCGAGGGGATCTCGTAGGTGCTGATGAAGGTGCGGATGAAGATGGCCGTCACGATCAGATAGGCGATCAGTGCGTTCTCGCTCCAGCCCTGCGGCGGGTTCCACAGCAGCAGGTAGGAGAGCGCCACCGGTACGGCCGCGGCGTACATGAACGGATGCCGCCGGCCCCAGCGGGAGCGTGTGTTGTCCGAGATCTGCCCGAGGACGGGGTCGATGAAGGCGTCGATGATCAGGGCCGCGGCGATCGCCAGCCCGACCTTGGCCGCCGGCAGCCCCACCACCTGTGAATAGAAGAAGGCCAGGAAGTACGAGAAGCCGTTGTCCTTGGCGCCGAACGCGACCGATCCAAAACCGTAGAACAGCCGGATGGGAAAGCTGAGGCGCGGCGCCGCCGTAGGCGGCCGCTGCAACGACGGACCGGGGGGGATGCAGAGCTTCCTTGTTCAACGCGTCCTCCCGGATGTCCTTTTCTGCACCGCCCTATGCGGCCGGTGAAACGAGCCCCTCGAACAGAGACCGCACGTAGAGCTCGGCCACCGCCTCCGGCGCGATGCCGGGGGCCCAGGAGCGGAGTTCGGCCGCAGCGTTGATCGCCGCCGTCAGCGTCTGAGCCGCGATGTTGACGTCGAGCGGCCGGACCGAGCCGTCGGCGATCCCGTCGCAGATGATCGACGCGAACCGATAGGAGAGCCGATCGAAAGCCTCGAGGAAGCCCGCCCTCAGAGCCTCGGGAACCGTCGTCAGCGCCGAGCTGCGCAGCAGCGGCGCACCGCCCACCTGCCGCTCGATCAGCGCCGTCGTCAGGCCGGCCAGCACCTCGAGGCCCGAGCCGCGCTCGGACTCGGCTGCGCGGATCGCTCGCCACATGATGTCGAAGGTGCGCTGGAAGCAGGCGGCCACCAGATCATCCTTCGTGGCGATGTGGTGATAGAAGGCGCCCTTGCTCAGGTTCAGCCGCGCCGAGATCCGCTCGACGGAGGCGCCGTGGTAGCCCTCTTCGTTGATCAGCTCGGTCGCCGCTCGCAGGAAGAGCTCGGTGGAGGCCTGGGCGTCGGGATCGTCGGCACGCTCCAGGTTCAGCGGCCGCACCGTGGGCCAGGCCACGCCCCCCCGCCAGGAAGCCGTTCGCCAGGATGTCGATCATCCGGCCCGCGGTGCGCCCGTAGTCAGCGGGCTCCACCTGCCCGAGCCAGGCGGGCGCCCAGAGCATCTGGGACAGCAGCAGGTGGGCGCGGGCGTTGGCATGCGGCCTGGGCAGAGAGCCCTCCGACGCCAGCAGGTCCCGGACGCGCCGAAAGAGCTGGACAAAAGCCGCGTCGACCTGCGGGCAGTTCAGGGCGCGGATGTCGTTGAAGACCGGGATGTCGTCGGCCTCGCCCGCAGCGAGGCGAAGGCGGTGGTCGAACCATGCGCGCACAAAGGCCGCCAGAGCCTCCGAAGCGCTCGCCGCGCCCTCTCCGGCCCCCACCAGCGCCTCGAAGGCGTCCAGCCCCCGCAGCAGCGCCGCCTGAGCCAGTTCCTCCTTGTTCTTGAAGTAGTAGATGACGCCGGTGGGCACGAGGTTCAGCCGGGCGGCCACCTCGCCCAGGGTCATGCCCCGCACGCCCTTGCGGTTCATCTCGGCGACGGCCGAACGGATGATCGCACTGCGCCGGGCCTCGAAGCGACGGGTCGGCGCGCGCCGCGGCGACGCGACGCCCTGAACCTCGATGTCGTTCGCGCGCTCGACCATCGAACCTGCTTAACGACCCGCCGCCACGGAAACCTAGGCCCGCGCCGGGAAGGTCTCCTGCACCACCTGTTCCAGCACCACTAGCGGCATGGCCCCTCGCCGCAGCACGTCATGGAAAGTCTTCAGGTCGAACCGCGAACCCGCTCGCGCCTTGGCCTCGTCGCGTAGGCGGACCCACTCGGTGTGACCGATCTTGTAGCTGCAGGCTTGTCCCGGCCAGATCGCGTAGCGGTCGATCTCGCGCTGGGCGCGCGTGCGCACGAAGCCGGTCTTGGCGACCATGTAGTCGGTGGCCTGCGCGCGGCTCCAGCGCTTGGCGTGCATGCCGGTGTCGACCACCACGCGGACGGCCCGGAACTGCAGCGACTGCAGGAAGCCCAGCTTGCCCAGCGGATCGCCCTCGTAGGCGCCGAGCTCGTCGGCCAGCTGTTCGGCGTAGAGGCCCCACCCCTCGCCATACGCCGCGAAGCCGAGCGACACCTGGCGCAGACGCGGGATCTCGGTGGAGGCCAGGGAGATCGAACCCTCCCATTGATGCCCCGGCAACGCCTCGTGATAGGTCAGCGTCGGCAGGGTGAACTTCGGCCACTCGGCCGTGTCTTTCAGATTGATGTAGAAGCGGCCGGCGCGGGAGCCGTCCAGCGCCGGCGGCGTGGCGTAGCCGTTGGGCGCGCCGTCCTGGATCTCGGGCGGCACCCTGACAATCTCCACAGGCGCCTTCGGCAGCGTGCGGAACGCCAGCGGCATCTTCGCCCGCATCGCCTCGGTCTGTTCGTTCAGGGCCTTCAGAAGCTCGGCTCGGCCGGCGTCGGTATTGGGATAGAGCTGATCGGGGCGCTTGGAGAGCTGGGTCATCCGCTCGCCCACCGTGCCCGCGATCAGGCCTTCGGCCCGCAGCAGGGCGTCCATCTGGGCCTCGAGCTCAGCCACCTGTCTGAGGCCCAGCTCGTGAGCCTGATCGGGGGTCAGCTTGGTGGTGGTCTGGAACGCCAGGGCTCCAGCGTAGAACGCCTCGCCGTCCGGCAGCTTCCAGACTCCCGGATCGGGCTTCGCCTGCGGCCGCGCTGCGGTGACGGCCGCGATCTGCCGGTCCAGCGCCGGGTAGACCTTTCCGGAGACGAGAGCCGCGGCGCGCGCCTTCCAGTCGCCGGCGATCTTGGCCTCGGCCGCTCGGCGCGAGAGCGACGTGGTCAGGCCGTGCGCCTCCGCCGCGGGCTCGCGCAACTTCTTCAGCTGAGCCAGCGTGGCGTCGAGCGCGAAGTCTGGCGCCAACACGCCGCGGGCGGCGTCACGCTGGAAGTCCCCGGTGTTGGCGTCCAGCACGCCGGCGAAGGCGTTCAGCCGCGCCAGATACGCCTCGGCGTCAGAGGCGTTCTTGACCGGATGGACGGAGTCCAGGAAGTCCGGGATCGACTGATAGGCGCCCGACAGCTGGCTCAGCACATAGGGCGAGTACGGCGCATAGGAGAAGCCGGCTGCGCCTTCGCCATACGGGAACCGCTCGCCGCCTTCGACGATCGTCCGGTAGGCGTAGGTCACCACATCGAGATCGGTTCGGCTGGCGGCCGACAGCTTGGCGGCGTCGATGCGGCTGAGCTGCGCCAGGCGCGCCTTCCGCGCTGCGACCCAGCGCGTCCGGCCAGCGAAGGAGAGATCGCCCAACTGGCTGCGCTGGCCTGCGCGCTTACCGACATCCAGCCCGAAGATCGTGGCCGACTCCGGCGACTCGTCGAGGTCGGCCTCGAAGAACGCGTCCAGCAGCGCGCGCAGGCGCGCATCTTCCGGCGTCGCCGCCTGGGCGCGGAGCGGCGCGACAGCGCCCGTGACGGCGAGCGCGGCGGCGCTCCCGAGGAAAACACGACGATCCATGAACATCCTTCCCCTGCTGCGAGGGCAGCATCATTGCCGCCCACGCTATTCGGGGACGGGAGGCCGAAACAAGGCGAAGCTTGCTCGGCGAGGTCAGACTGGCCGGTCGATCGCCGGCTGCGGCTCGGTGAACCAGGCGGCGCCGTCTTCCGTCACGCGGAAGTGGTCCTCGAGCCGGATGCCGAAGAGGCCGGGCACGACGATCATCGGCTCGTTGGAGAAGCACATGCCGGGCGCCAGCGGCGTCCTGTCGCCGCGCACCAGATACGGCGCCTCGTGGATCGAGAGGCCGATGCCGTGGCCCGTGCGGTGCGGCAGGCCCGGCAGCCGGTAATCCGGCCCGAAGCCCTCGGCCTCCAGAACGCCGCGCGCCACGGCGTCGATCTCTTCGCAGGGCACACCCGGCTTCACCGCGGCGAAGGCGGCCGCCTGGGCCTTCTTCTCCACCTCCCAGATGCGGATCATCTCCCGCGTCGGCTCGCCGAACACGTAGGTGCGGGTGATGTCGGAGTTGTAGCCCTGCACGCGGCATCCGGTGTCGATCAGCACGAGGTCGCCCCGAGCCAGCTGCTGCTCGCCCGGCACACCGTGCGGATAGGACGAGGCCTCGCCGAACTGCACCGCGCAGAACGAACTGCCGTCGTCCGCGCCCAGCGCCCGGTGCGCCTGGTCGATGAAGCGGCGGACCTCGCCCGTGGTGATCCCCTCACGCAGGATGCGGGCCGCACGCCGATGGACCTCCAGCGTCATGGCCTTGGCCTGCGCCATCAGCGCCAGTTCCGCCGGCGACTTGCACATCCGGCAGCCGTCGATCACCGCCGCGGCGTTTGTCATCTCCACATCCGGCGCCGCGATCTGCAGGCCGTCGAACATGAAGAAGGCCAGCGCCGGGTCGATCGCCAGGCTCCTCGCGCCCATCTCCCGCAGCACCTGGGCAGTCAGGTCATAGGGGCTCTCGTGCTCCTCCCAGAGCGCCAGCGACGCTTCGATGCCAAGTGAGGCCGTCAGCGAGCCGTCCTCGAAGCGCGGGCAAATCATCACAGGCTCGCCCGAGCGCGGCAGCACCATGGCCACCAGCCGCTCGGTGGCGTTCCACGCGACGCCCGCGAAGTAGCGCAGCGAGGCGCCCGCGCCGACGATCATCGCGTCCGCGCCGATCGAGGCCATCAGCCCCTGCGCCTTCGCCAGGCGGGCTTCGCGCTCTTCGCGGGCGATGGGCGGCGCAGGGTCCGGCCACGGCTCGAGCTCGGCCAGCTCCCGTTCCGCGGTCGATCCGCCGATGAAGCTCATATGCGCAACTCCTCTTGGCCGCACTCTAGCGCTGCCTCTAGGGTGCGCCATGCCCGGAAGCCAGGATTTCGCCGCCGACCCGCGCAACGCGGACCTGAAGATCTATGTGAACGGCGCCCTCGTCCCGCGGGCGGAAGCGAGGGTTTCGATCTTCGACGCGGGCTTCGTCCTCGGCGACGGAGTCTGGGAAGGCCTGCGGCTGCACAAAGGCCGGCTGCTGTTCCTGGAGACGCACCTCGAGCGGCTTTACCGGGGCCTGCAGGACATCGCCCTCGACATTGGGCTTTCGCCCGCCGAGCTCACCGCCGAGATCGAGCGCACGCTCGCCGCCAACGGCATGCAGGACGGCGCGCACCTGCGCCTCATGGTCACCCGCGGCGAGAAGGCGGCGGTGAACCAGGACCCGCGGAACTGGCTGGGAAAGCCCACCATCGTCATCACCGCCGAGTACAAGCAGCCCTCACCGCAGATCGTCACCCGCGGCCTGTCGCTGGTCACCTCCTCGATCCTCTGCACGCCGGCCGAGATGTTCGACATGCGGCTGAACTCACACAGCCGGCTGAACCTGATCCGGGCGCTGATCGACGTGATGGACAAGGGCGGCGACGAGGCCCTGATGCTGGACCCGCACGGCTTCGTGTCCAGCTGCAACGCCACCAACTTCTTCTGGGTCAGGGACGGCGAGGTGCGAACGTCGAAGGGCGACTACTGCTTCAACGGCGTGACCCGGGCGAATGTCATCGCGCTCTGCGAGGAGGAGGGCCTGCCGCTGGTGCTGGACAACTTCCCCGTGGAGGACGCCCGCGGGGCCGACGAGGCCTTCGTCACCGGCACCTTCGGCGGTCTGACGCCGGTGCGCGAGATCGACGGCCAAACGCTGCCGGCGACCCTCCCCGGCCCGATCACCACGCGGCTCCGGGCCGCTTACGAGCGCCTCAAGGACCGGGACGCCGCGCCGTGACCGTCCGGATCGCCATGTGGTCGGGGCCGCGCAACATCTCGACGGCGATGATGCGCAGCTTCGAGAACCGGCCGGACTGCGTCGTCGTCGACGAGCCGTTCTACGCCGCCTACCTCGCTGAGACGGGCCTGCAACATCCCATGCGCGACGAGGTGCTCGCGTCCCAGCCGACCGACTGGCGAGAGGTTGTGGCGGAGCTCGATCGGCTCTCGGGACCCGTCGTCTACGAGAAGCAGATGGCGCGTCACATGCTTGACGGCATGGCGCTCAACTGGACGCGGGATCGCACGAACGCCTTCCTGATCCGCGACCCCGCGGAGGTCCTGGCGTCGTACGTCCAGAAGCGGGGCACGGTGACGCTGGCCGACATCGGCGTCGTGCGCCAGCGCGAGATCTTCGAGCGCGAGGCCGACCGCCTGGGCCACGCGCCGCCGGTGGTTCGCGGCGCCGATGTGCTGGCCAGCCCGCAGGGCGTGCTCGCGCGGCTCTGCGAACGCCTGGAAATCCCGTTCGAGGCCGCCATGCTCCGTTGGCCCGCGGGTCCCCGCGACAGCGACGGGGTCTGGGCGCCGGCCTGGTACGACAGCGTCGAGCGCTCGACCGGCTTCGAACCCCCGACACGCGACGCCTATCCGCCGCTGCCCGATGAGTTGCGCCGAACCGCCGACGCGGCCCGCCCCCATTACGAGGCGATGGCGGCCCATCGAATCGAGGCGCCCTAGCCCGCCCGGGCCCGTGCGTTCGGCGTGAAGCGGGCGGTCAGGTCGTAGAGCTGGCCGGGGAAGGTGAGGCGCACCTGGGTGATGCTGTCGGCGTTTCGCCACGTGCGGCGCTCCAGCACGAGGCAGGCGGCGCCGGCGTCGATCTGCAGGCTGGCCGCCGCCGTGCGCTGCGCATTCGCGGCGCTGATGCGGTGCTCTGCCTCCGTCCAGGGCACGTGGCCCAGCAGCCAGGTCCCTGGAGAGACCGTCGCGAAATCGACGTCCGCCGCTTCCCCGAGGGCGCGCAGGTTGATCAGCCGTTCCTCGAGCGCGAAAGGCTGGCCGCCGGCCCAATGCAGGCACCTGAGCGCCAGGACCTCGACCACGCCTTTGACGTCGAGGGCGACGAGGTCCTGCGCGTCCGCCTTGCGCACCTGCCGGCTCAGCAGTTCATAGCCGTAGGTCTCGCCGCGCGACCGCACCTCCACGGCGATGTCCGGGATGTCGAGGACCACGGAGTGGATCTTCGGGAAGGCGACGAACGATCCCGCCTTTCGCCGCCGGACGATCAGTCCGCTCTCGGCCAACGGCGCCAGCGCCTTGTTCACCGTCGCGCGCGAGCAGCCGTAGGCCTCCATCAGCTCGTGCTCGACGGGCAGCCGCCGCCCGGGCGGCCACTCGCCGGAGCGGATGCGGTCGACGATCGCGTCCCGGATCCGCAGGTGGAGCGCCGGCTCCTGGAGCTCGCCGGCGCGCGGCGGCGGCTCGCGGCCGCTACCGTCCACGGCGCCTCAGGGCCTCGGCGCCGTCCAGCAGCCACGCCACGTCCGAGCGGCGGAAACTCCGGAAGAGCAGGATCAGGCCGCTCAGCGCGAGCCACGCCGAGGCGGTGCCCAGGGTGATGATCAGCGGATGGTTGAAGCTCTGGCGGTCGTCGTAGTCCATGATGTGGAGCATCCAGGCGATGTCCCACAGCCGCCAGGTGTCGTTCTTCGCCGCCAGCACCTCGCCCGTCGAGGCCGAGACCAGCAGGGCATGGCGCTCCTCGTCGGCGAACTCGACCCGCCAGATCGGCAGCGGCAGGTCGCGGGTCTCCAGGGTGTGCTGGTCGATGTATTCAACGGATCGCGGCGGCGCCGAGCCGCTCCAGCGGGCGACGGCCAGTTCGCGCGCCTTGCCGGCGTCGATCGCGACCGGCTGTCCGGTGACCGCATTGACGATCTTCACGCCGGCCGGCGTCGTCGCCTCGTAGACGTAGGTGTCGTACAGCGGCTTGAGCTGCAGCTTCTGGATCGGCTGTCCCACCGCCTGCGCCACCCGCGCCAGCGGCAGCAGCTCGGCCGGCGCCTGCAGGCCGGCGACCGGCAGAAGGGCGTGCTCGCCCGAGACCTTGTGATGGTCCAGCAGCGCCATGACCGCGCCGCTCAGCGCCCAAAGCAGGAACTGCAGGCCGAGCACCAGGCCGAACCATTTATGCAGGGTGCGGATCAGGAACATCGGCTCAGGCTCCGGCCTTGGCCGCGACCTTGGCGGCGGGTTTGCGGACGCGACGCTTGCGGCGGAAGCTGTAGAGCAGCAGCCAGCCTCCCGTCGCGGCGGTGGCGACGCCCATCCAGGTGAAGATCCGGATCAGGATGTTGTTCACGTCCTGGCGGTCGTCGTAGTCCATGATGTGCAGCATCCAGACGAAGTCGAAGGTGCGCCAAAGGTCGCTGCGCTTGGAGACCAGCTCGCCCGTGCGCGGCGATATGTAGAGCGTCGGATGCCAGGCGCCCTCGAACTCCACCCGCCAGATCGGGACCGGCCGGGTCTGGATCTCCAGCGGAGCCTTGGTGAGCAGCTCGCTCTTCACGATCGCGCCGGCCTCGGCGAACAGGGCCCTGGCGCGCGCGCGGGCCGCGTCCTCATCCAGCGGCGAGAGCTTCGCGCCGGAGCGGGCGTCGAACAGCTCTGGGCCGTCGGTGGTCTGGACCACGTAGACCGGCTGCCCCAGCTGGTGGTCGAGCTTTGCGCTCCGAAACCCGGCCGTCGTCTGCGCCAGTTGCGCGGGCTCGATCAGGCCATCCATCGCCACGAGCTGCGGCGTGGCGGCCTTCACCAGCCGGTCGCCGTGGATGATGTCGATGTGGACGGCGGTCATGTAGACGCCGCTGAGCGTCCAGAAGACAGCCTGGATCGCCACGATCAGGGCGAGCCATTTGTGGGTCGTCCGGGCCAGAAACGGGAGACGCATCGGAGGCACCTTGTCAGATCTTCAGACTACCAGTTCGGGTCCATGGCCGAGCGGCCCGGAAAGCGGACGACCTTGTCGCCGTAGAGGGGGTCGTAATAGTGCCCGCCCTCCTTGTAGTCGGGGTTCCAGGCCTTTGAGCCGTCGGCGCGCAGGCGATACACGAACGGCGAAAGGAGCAGCCGCTCGCGGTGCCAGCGCCCGTCGGCGCCCGCCGGGATGTCCTCGCCGGCGCCGTACAGCATCAGCCCGCCCTCGGCGAAGACCTCGTGCGCGGGGTCAACGTCTCTGTACTCGTGGCTGACGTTCATGACCTTGTGGCCGATCTCGTGGGCCACGGTCCGCCGCTGGCGGCTGGGCGACGAAAGGTTGGTGATGGTGATCACCCCGCGCAGCCGCGGCGGCAGCGTCCGGTAGTAGGAGTAGGCCGGGAACGACAGGCCTCCGGTGCGAACCATCTTGATCGTCCAGTTCCGCCCTTCAGCCGGCTCGACGAACGGGAAGATCACGTCCTGTAGCGCGATCAGATAGAGCGTCCTGGCATTGTCGGCGTCGGGCTCGACGATGCTCTCGAAGGCGCCGAGCGCCATTTGCGTCGGCACGGTCGGGTGGCGCCGGCTGGCTTCATAGGTGTTGACGTACTCGGTGTCCGGCACGCCGGGGATTTCGTTGGACTGGATCGCCAGAAGCCGTGGATCGACAGCGCCGGTCTTGACCCACAGCAGGTGGATCTGCACCCCCGCCCGCCCATAGATCTGCTTCGCGGCGCGCACCGCTTCGAGCATCCGCGGCAAGCTGACCTTATCGAAGCCGGGATCGAAGTTGGACGGCAGATAGACCGCGACGTCGATCGTGGGACGGCCTGCCACCAGATCGCGGTTCATCGCGTCCACGTCAGCGGACGCGATCTCCCTCCAGGCCACCGGCGCGACCCGCTCGCGCGTCGGATGCGCCGCCGCCGCCCCATGCAGGGTCGCCCCCGCGAGCAGGGCCAGCGCGGATGCGCGGGCTCGGGTCTTCAGCGTGGCGGCGAGGCTCACGGTCCTGTCCTCATATCGGGAGAAGGAAGGGCCGGCGGGCGCGTGGGGTCGCCCGCCGGCCGCCGGCTAGAACGAGTACGACAGCCGGACGTAGCCCCTGCGACCCAGCAGGTCGTAGGTCATGGTGTCGGTGTTCCCGTCCGTGTAGCTGGCGATGTACGGGACGTCGGGCTCGAAGATGTTGTCGACGCCGATCGCCACGCGGGCCTGGTCGCTCACCCGGTACTGGAACTGAGCATTGTTGTAGAAGACATCGCTGGTCTTGCCGCCGACGGCCGTGGGCGCCGCGTTGAAGTCGCGGGCCTTGCCGATCCATTGCACGGACCAGGTGGCGCTCCACTTCGGATCGTCCAGCGAGAAGGTCGCCAGGCCGCGCCACTTCGGGTAACCGCCGTTCCCGCCGCCGATGAAGCCGCGGTAGATGATCGGCGCCCCGCCCGGATACGGAATGATGGTGTAGTCCTTCAGGTAGGTCACGCCGGCGTCGATCGAAGCCCGAACGCCCCGCACGTCCCAGCCATAGCGGACGGCAGCATCGATACCCTTCACGGTCTCGGCGCCGACGTTCACCTGCTGCGAGGACAGGAAGCTCACCTCGCCCGTCAGGCTGTTGCGGGTGAAGTTCTCAGGCCCGCAGAACGGGTGCGCGAGGTTCGGGGTGTTGTAGCAGACCGACAGCTTCGTCGAGCCCGGGATCGAGCGGATGGCGTTGTCGATCTCGATGGTCCAGTAGTCCAGCGTCAGGGCCAGGCCCGGCGCGAACTCCGGCTCCCAGACCGCGCCGATCGTCAGGGTCTCGGCCGTCTCCGGCCTCAGGTTCTCGTTGCCGCCGGTGGTCGTCAGGATGGTGTTGTTCGGCTGGATGTAGTTGGCCGGAACACCCGCGGCCTGGCAGTTGGCCCGCAGCGTCGCGTTCGTGCTCGTGCTGTAGCGGCTGCAAGGATCGGTGGTCGTCAGGTTGCCCTGGGTCAGCCCGCTGAACAGCTCGGCCACGTTCGGCACCCGGAACGCGGTGCCCCAGGTGGCGCGGGCGCGCAGGCCCCAGCCCAGCGTCCAGTCCAGGCCAAGCTTGTAGTTCGTGTCGCTGCCGAACTTCTTGTAGTCCGAGTAACGGATCGCCCCGTCGAGACGGACCATCTCCATCAGCGGCAGGTCGCGGACGACCGGAACGCTGACTTCCGCATAGGCTTCCTTGGCCTTGATCGAGCCGTCGATTGGGCTCTGCTGGTTGGAGTTGGCGATGCCGGCGACGATCAGCGGGTCCGGATCGCGCCAGCCCTTGTCCTCGCGGTACATGAGGCCGGCGGCGACCTGCAGCGGCCCGGCCGGCAGCTCGAACAGGCTGCCGGTCACGTCGCCGGTGACATTCATGGTCTCGTTGCCGCCGTGGTCGACGGTCGTGGTCAGGATGTAGTTGACCACCTGCGGCGTCACGTCGCCCGCGCCCAGGTAGTCGGCGCAGGGAATGGCCGCGCCGGCGGCGAAGCTGCAGACGGCGGTGTTGATGGTGTTGGCCACCCGCTGCCGGTTGGCGATGTTGGTGAAGCCGTCGATGCCTTCGTTGCGGCCCCAGTTGGCGGCCACTTCCCAGGTCCAGTCGCCGGCGAACTTGCCGCGGGCGCCGCCGGTCACCTGATAGGTGTCGGTCTCCTGGAAGGCCATCCGCGGACCGCCTTCGACCAGGCGGCGTTGGATGACGTTGATGTTCTGGCCCGTCGGATTGGTCGGGTTCGAGGCGGCGATCGCCAGGTTGGTCAGCGTGCCCGGGGCCGAGAGCTGCTCGGTCTCGCGCCAGGTATAGAGGGCCTCGGCGAACACCTCGACGCTGTCGGTCAGGTCATACTTGCCGAAGGCGCCGGTCGTGACCCGGTGGATCGGGTTCACCGCATTGATGTACGGGTTGCCGTTGTAGCCGTGCAGGGCCGCCGAATAGGGCGCGTAGCTGTTGCCGCCCGTGAAGTTGATCACCTGGCCGTTCGGCAGCGAGGCGCGGCCGCCGGCCGTCGACCCGCTGCCCGAGCAGAGCAGCTGGCCGCTGGCGCCGCTCAGCCCGCAAGGGGCGCGGGTCGCCATGTTGACGGCATCCGTCTTCTGCCAGGTCGCCGCCACGGCGAAACTGCCGCGTTCACCCTGCCAGCCGTAGGACGCGTCCACCGTCCGATCGTCGCCGTCCCATTCGTCGGTGATCGCGTACCGGGCGGAGATGTCGAAGCCGTCGTAGTTGTCGCGGGTGATGATGTTGACCACGCCCGCCACGGCGTCGGTGCCGTAGACCGCCGAGGCGCCGTCCTTCAGCACTTCGATCCGACCGATGATGGCCGTCGGGATGGTGTTGAGGTCGGGCGCGCTGTTGGCGCCG
The DNA here is from genome assembly GCF_024699945.1 of Phenylobacterium sp. J426. Classification (GTDB taxonomy): domain Bacteria; phylum Pseudomonadota; class Alphaproteobacteria; order Caulobacterales; family Caulobacteraceae; genus Phenylobacterium. The sequence goes on from NZ_JAJOMY010000001.1 coordinate 72,087, forward strand.
GTGCCGCCGTTCACCAGACGCCGTCCGTTGAGCAGGACGAGGGTGCGGTTGATGCCCAGGCCGCGCAGGTTGATCGTGGCCGTGCCCCAGCCGCGCGAGCTCCAGTAGGCGTTCGTCTGGTTGCCGCCGAAGCCGGCGGCGGCCGGCAGCCGCTGCAGCAGGTTCTCGACGTTGGCGATGCCGGTGGCGGCGATTTCCTTCTGGCCGACAACGGTCACCGGGCCCACGCCCTCGATGTCGGCGCGCTTGATGCGGCTGCCCGTGACGATGACCTCGTCGACCGCGCCCTGTTCCTGCGCCTGCGCGGCGCCGCCCAGACCGACCGCGGCGCAAGCGCTCGCGAACAGAAGGCCTTTGGAGAACCTGTTCATGACTACCCCCTTCTTGTCCCGGCTCCGCAGGGCGTCGGGATACGACGCAGACGGAACGGTCGGCCGGAAACTCGGGGCGGAGGCCGCGCCCTGTCAATAATGTCTACACATAACCGCCGGAATTTCAGGGGCATGAAATTTCGCAGTCCGGTGCAAATGGGTCGAAACGCGCCCGATTAGGACCTGATACTCCCACCGAATTCCTTCCGCGCGAGCAAACGAGGGAATCCGTTGGTTATTTTTTGTCGTCAGATAGCAATCGGTTCTGGGTGCGCGATGACGTCGGGTTAATCACGAGATGTACTATGTGTAAGCGAACTCCGGCCTAGCTCACGACCGTCTTTGCCCAGCCGACACTGCGATCAGCACTTCGCGCCTACACAACCTGACGGCGAATGGTTTCAGGCGTTACTTCATCGCGCCTGCGCTGGCGCGAACAAATACCTGATGCCGCCAGGCGAAATCGCAGACTGGCGGCACGAAGGACGGGCGAGGCGCCGCGACGATCGGGTGCTATAGACCGATACGCGCCCGTACCACGCAGCCCTCACAAAAAATGGCGCGCCGCGGCTCTGTCTCCTCGACGCGCCGCAACGCTACTGCTTGCGGATCGCGACGATCTGCTGGCCCTTGAGGGTGAAGCTCACCTTGTCGCCGGCGGAGAGGCCCTTCAGCGCGGCCGGATCGGCCTTGAACGCCATGGTCATGGCGCCCCAGTTCAGCGCCTTGATCGGCTCGTGGGCGATGGTCACCGACCCGGCCCGGACGTCGATCGCCTTCACGACGCCCTGCCCCTGGGCATTGGCCGCGGCCGGCGCAGCATGACCCGAATGAGCGCCGTGATCGTGCGACTGCGCCATGGCCGGGGCCTGGGTGGCGGCGAGGGCGAGGCCGCCCACGAGGGCGATTGCGAACTTCATAAGCGTACTCCTGAACAAGGGAATCTCAGAACCAGGCGCGCAGCCCGAGGACGACTCGGGTGTCCTCGATGTCGTCGCCGTGGGCGCGGGCGAAGTCGGCCGTGTCGCCGAACTTCCGCTCATAGTGGAGGCCAACATAGGGGGCGAACTCCTGGCGGATCGCGTAGCGGAGCCGAAGCCCCAGTTCCACGTCCTGCAGCCCGGAGCCCAGTTCCAGCGCCCGGTCGGCGCTGGCCGCCAGGTTGGCTTCCACGCGCGGCTCAAGGATCAGCTTCTGGGTGAGCCGAAGATCGTACGAGCCCTCCAGCCGCGCCGAGAGGTCTCCCTTTTCCGACAGGAACAGGGCGCCGCCCACCTCGAACCAGTAGGGCGCCACGCCCTCTAGGCCGATGGTGGCATAGGTCCGCTGCGGCCCAGGCTCGAAGTCATGGCGCACGCCCGCCTGCAGGTTGAAATAGGGCCCGATGGCGCGGCGATACAGCGCCTGAACCTCGGCGCTCTCGAGCTCGCCGTCGTGGCTTTCGCCCTCCGTCTTCAAGGCGAAGCGATTGATGTCGCCGCCGTAGGAGGCCTCGCCTTCCCAGGCCCAGACGTCTCCGCCGGCGCCGGGGCGCACCTCGGCCGTCTCGAGCATGACCTTGGACCACCGCATGTCGCCATGTTCGCGCCGCAACAGCGCGCGGGCGCGGGCCATGTCGCCGGGCGCGAAGATCCGGTCCGCGGCGTAGTCGGTCGGCGCCTCGGGCGGTGGCGCATTGCCCGCCGGCAGCGTCTGCATCACGTGGTCGGCGCCATGGCTCGATCCATGCCCTGCATGCGGATCGGCGGCGCCGTGGCCGGCATGGGGATCGGCTGACGCCCCGTGCGCCGCGTGCGGGTCCGACGGGGCATGAGCCCCATGTCCGGCGTGCGGATCAGCCGGCATGGCGTGGCCCGCGTGGGGATCATTGGCCGCCGGCGCAGCATGACCGGCGTGCGGGTCCGTTGGCGCTGGCTGACGGGGCATGGCGTGACCGGCGTGCGGATCGGCCGGAGCCCGATGACCGGCATGGGGATCCGCTGCGGCAGGCGCAGGCTGCGCCGAGGGGCCATGCTGATGATGGGCGTGCGGGTCCTGCGCCCAGGCGGCGGAGGCGGCGAGCGCCAGCGGCGCCGTGGCGGCGATCAGCAGGCGCTTCATTGCGCGCCTCCCTCGAGGGGACGGACGGTCACGACCCGGAACATCCCCGCGTGCATGTGCAGCAGCATGTGACAATGGAAGGCCCAATCCCCCGGCTCGTTGGCGGTGAGGTCGAAGGACACCTTGCCGCCGGGGAGGACGTTGACGGTGTGCTTTCGCGGCTGGTGCGTCCCGTGACCGTTGACGATCTCGAAGAAGTGGCCGTGCAGGTGGATCGGGTGGGCCATCATGGTGTCGTTCACCAGCGTCACCCGCACGCGCTCGTTGAACCGGAACGGGAATCGGCTTGGTGTTCTCCGAATACTTCTCCCCGTCGAAGCCCCAGATGAACCGCTCCATGTTTCCCGTCAGGTGCAGCTCCAGCTCGCGCGACGGCGCACGGGGATCGACGTTCGGCGTCAGGGACATGAGGTCGGTGTAGGTGAGCACCTTGTGCGGGACGTTCTCCAGGCCCGTGCCGCGGTCCCCGACCCGGTCGACCGGCATCGGCGAGATCATCTGCACGCCCGGGGTCAGCTTGACCTGGGGCGCATTCTTCGGATCGCGCATCGCCATGGCCGAATGATCCATGGCCGATGCCTCGCCGGCCGCCGACGCGCCGCCGTGGCCGGCATGGGCGTCATGGCCGCCGCCTTGCGTCGCCCCATGGGCCGAATGATCCATGCCGCCCATGCCCATGTCCTTCATGGTCAGGATCGGCCGTTCGCGCAGCGGCGGGACCTCGGCCGTCATGCCGGCCCGCGGCGCCAGAGTCGCCCGCGCCATGCCCGATCGGTCGGAGCCTTCCGCGACGATGGTGAAGGCCCGATCCTCGGTGGGCGTGACGATGACGTCATAGGTCTCGGCGTTGGCGATCTGGAACTCGTCCACGGTCACCGGGCGCACGTCCTGGCCGTCGGCCTGCACCACCGTCATAGGCAGACCCGGGATCCGCACGTTGAAGATGGTCATGGCGGCGGCGTTGACGAACCTGAGCCGCACCCGCTCGCCCGGCTTGAACAAAGCCGTCCAGTTGGACGCCGGCCCGTGTCCGTTGACGAGGTAGGTATAGGTCGAGCCGGTGACGTCGGCGATGTCGGTGGGGTCCATCAGCATCCGGGCCCACTCGACGCGGTCCTTCAGCGGCTGATCCTTGCCCGCAAGCAGGCCCGCAACCGTCTGCTTCTGGCGGTTGAAGAAGCCTGGCTGCTGCTTCAGCCGCGCCATGATCGTGTGCGGATGCATGAAGCTGTAGTCCGAGAGCACGATCACATGCTCCCGGTCGTAGGGCGCTGGCTCAGCGCCCGCCGGATCGATCACCATCGGCGCATAGTGGCCGATCAGCTCCTGCAGGCCGGAATGCGAGTGGTACCAGTAGGTGCCTGCGTGGCGGACCTTGAACTCGTAGTTGAAGGTCTCGCCTGGCCGGATGCCGGGGAAGCTGACGCCCGGCACGCCGTCCATCTGGAACGGCACCAGCAGGCCATGCCAGTGGATCGAGGTATCCTCGTCCGTCAGGTTGTTCGTAACCGCGATGCGGACGTCCTGGCCCTCTTTGAGGCGGATGAGCGGGCCGGGCACCGTGCCGTTGATGGCGATCGCATGGCCCTTCCGGCCGTCCACCTGGAAAGGGGCATGGCCGATGTTCAACCGGATCTCGCCGCCCTCCAGCGCCGTGGGCCGCGGGCTCAGGCCCGGCGTCTGGCTCCGCGCCCAACTGGGCAGCAGCAGGCCGGCTCCGCCGAGGGCGCCCGCCGCGGCGGTCCGGCGCAGCACGTCGCGTCGGGATAGGTCATGTGGTCGATGCATCTGCGGAGATCGGCCCTGGTCGAGAGGTCTTGGGGAGGGTCTCGGTCGCCGACACCCTGGCCGGCGCTTCCTAGGTTACGCAGCCGGGGGCGCGAACCCTCATTCGACGCGGGCGTCCTTCAAGATTTCCGCCAGCCTCTGCCGGGCGCGGTAGGCGCGGGTCTCGATGGTCTTGACGCTGACGCCGAGGAGATCCGCCGCCTCCTGCTGGCTCATTTCGGCGAAGTAGGTGAGCAGCAGGGGCTCCTTCAGCTTGGCCGGCAGCCGCGCGATGGCCTGGTCGAGCCTGCGCCGCAGTTCCACCTCGGCAAGGGCCGCCTCGGGTGTGGCGCCGGGGTCCGGCGCGCGCATCGCTTCGGGACTGTCGGCGGAACGCTCGCCCAGTACGATCCGGCGCACGGCGAGCCTGCGCGCCCGGTCCCGGCACTTGTTCAGGGCGATGGCTCGCAGCCAGGTCGCGAACGGCCGACGCGCGTCGAAGCGGTCGAGCGCCCGCCACGCGGCGATGAAGGCCTCCTGGGTGAGCTCATAGGCGGTGTCGGCGTCGCCGATGTAGCGGCGCACGAAGCGGTACAGCGGCTCCTTGTGCCGCCGCATCAGGGCGGTGAAGGCGCGCTCCTCGCCGGCCACGGCGCGCTGGGCCAACGCCAGGTCGTCGTCGCCTTCCGTCACGGCGCGGGCTGGGTGAGCGCCTCCGCGACGCGCGCGTCGAACTTGCGAGCCTGCTCGGGCGTCAGCACCTGCCGCATCGCCAGCACATGGACGATGGTCTCCTTCTGCAGTTCGCCCATCGCGTGGTGGAACCGCTCGACCGAGGCCTGCACCTCGGGCGAATACTCGTGCCTCGCCTGAATGGCGGCGGCGAGTTCGGCGTTGGCGGCCCGCAGTTCGGCCTCCCGCACCTTCCGGCGCACGGCGAAGTCCTGCTCCAGCCGCGCCAGCTGCGTCTCCTGGTCGTCCGTCAGCCGGATCTCCTTGTGCACGAACTCGTGCAGGGACGCCGGCGTACGCTTCGACTGCAGATAATGCACGGTGCAGAGCGCCCCCAGGGCGCCGGCCAGAGTCGTCAGCAGCAGCGTCAGCAGCAGTCCGCGGCTGACGCCTTTCATCCGCGGCCCTCGAGGAGGGTCGACGGGGCAAGCTGGGGCCCAACCGAGAAGACCGAGATCTCATCGGCATGTGGCCGGGCCGACGCCGCCGCCAGGCCGCCGGTGGCCACGCCGAGGAACAGCGCGCCGACCACCGCCGCCGTCCGGAACGCAAAGACCGCTCCGCCACGCGTCTCGCCGTCGCGGTCCAGGCGCGCCCACACCGCCGGCTCGAGCTGGTCGAGGCGACGATCCGCGGGCTGGTGCTTCAGCGCCGCCAGCAGGTTATCTAGGCGATCCGCCAAGGGTGGCTCCCGCAGTCTGTTCGCTGGAGTATACGCGCAACACCCTCGGGTCCCTCATTTCAGGGGCGATGACAAGCCGGCGCGTATTTTGGGAAGCGTCGTCCAAGGAGAGGTGCGCATGACCGATACGACCTGCCTGCTCAGCCGTCGTCGTCTGTGCCTGGCCGGAGCCGCCCTGCTCGCCGCCGGACCGGCCGTCGCCGCCCCCCGCGAGATCACGGTCTACAAGACGCCCTGGTGCGGCTGCTGCAAGGGCTGGATCACGCACCTGACGCGCGCGGGCTTCCGCGCGAAGACCGTCGAGGTCGAGGATCTGGCGCCGATCCGCCAGAAGCACGGAATCCCCTTCCGCCTCTCGTCCTGCCACACAGGCGAAATTGCCGGCTATTTCGTCGAGGGCCATGTCCCGATCGCCGACGTCCAGCGGCTGCTGCGGGAGAGGCCGAAGGCGCTGGGCCTCACGGTTCCCGGCATGCCGCTCGGATCGCCCGGCATGGAAAGCCGGGACGGCGCCCGGGAGGCCTACGAGACGCTGCTGGTGCTCGACCGCAAAGGCACGACCCGCGTCTTCGCACGCCATGGCTAGACGCTGAGGAGCGGTCGTCATGCCCGCGCCTGTCTTCGATGACCACATCCGCGATCTCGCGATCGTGGTGCTCGCCGGCGGCGAAGGCCGGCGGATGGGCGGCGGCAAGCCCCTTCGCGCCTTCGGCGGAACCAGCCTGATCGCTCACGCGGTCCACCTTGCCCGCCGCTGGTCGGGGCCGGTCGCAATCGCCGTGCGAGACGCCGCACAGCTGCCGGACGCGCCCGCGCCCGTCATCCTCGACGCAGAGGGCGTGGACGGCCCGGCGGCCGGCCTGCAGGCCGCCCTCGCCTTCGGCGTCGCTCAGCGCGCAGGGGCGGTGCTCACGATCCCCTGTGATACGCCGCACCTGCCCATCGATCTTGCTCCGCGCCTCAAAGCCGCGCTCACCCCGGCCTTCGGCTGCAGTCTTGCGGTCAGCGGCGGCCAGGCCCATCCGACCTGCGGCCTGTGGCGGACCGGCGCCGCAGGCCGGCTGGACGATTATCTTGCGGGCGGGCGGCGCTCATTGCGGGGTTTCGCCGCTGAACTCGGCGCCGCCTTCGTCGAATGGCCCCTGGTGGACGGCGCCGACCCGTTCGCCAACGCCAACACTCCCGAGGAGCTCGCGGCCCTCCAGCCGCGCGGGTGAGCCCGGACGGTCACGGGGCGAGACCCTCGAGAAAGATCGCCAGGTCGGTGGCGGTTCGGTCCGGCAGCTGCTCCATCGGCACATGACCGCCTTCGGGGTAGACGATCAATCGGGCGCCGGGGATCGCGCTGGCGAATCCCCGCTGGTTCTCCACCGGTATGATCTCATCCTTTGCACCGGCGAGGATGAGGGTCGGCGCGCGTATGGCGGCGAAGGTGGCCGGCGTGACCTGACGCTCGTCTGCGCGACGCGCGGTCAGGATGTCGCGGTGGCCGGGGGCGCGAGCGAGATCCACATAGCGGTCGACCAGTTCGTCGGTGACGAGCGCGGGCGCGCCATAGGCCTTCTCCAGCCCGTTTCGGGCCATCAGCGCAGGATCGACGTTCCGCAGCACAGCACGGCCCAGCGGGTTTCCGAGCAGTTGGAAGACGAGCGGCGGCGGGCCGCCGCTGCTCCGCGCGGGCCAGCCTGCGGCGTTCAATAGGACGAGGCCGCGCACGCGGTCGGGGTGGGCCAGGGCATAGGCCCAGGCGACACCGCCGCCCATGGAGTTTCCCCCCACCACGAACCGGCCCACGCCCAGCCGGGCGGTCAGCTGATCGACGATCTCGACGCTCGCAGCGGTCGACGGGACGTAGGCCTGCGGAGCCCGCGTGAGCCCATGGCCGGGCAGATCTAAGGTGATGACGCGGTAGCGATCGGCCAGCCGACCTCGCCAGCGCTCCCAGGCATGGAGCGAGGCCGCGAAGCCGTGGATCAGCACGATCGCCGGCGCGTCGCGTGGCCCTTCGTCCCGGTAATGCAGGCGCACGCCATCGCTGAGGTCGACATACTGCGAACTGACCGAGGCGTACTTCGCTTCCAGCGCAGCGTAGGGGATATCGCGGGCGAGGCACCCCGAAAGCGCCGCCGCGGCGAGGCAAACCCATACGATCGCAATACGACGCATTGGCGCCTCCCTCTTCACCTCCAGCAGGTCGCCGCGCCCAGCCACTGTCAAGGCGGCGGCGCAGGCGGCGCCAATCCACGCCTTGAGCTTCGGCGCAGCCGACGTAAGCTCGCCGGACAGATGCAGGAGAGTTCGATGTTCGTCGACATGCGCCAGGGAACCCAGGAGCACTGGAAGGTGATCGGCGACGAACACCGACGGCATCAGCAATCCACTGCGCCCATGCAGATCATGGACACCCTTCGACGGCTGGAGCCCCTGCAGCTGGGTTTCGCGGCCAACCAGCTGACCCACAGCCTCATGGCCGGCACGTTGGCTCGTCGCGACGGCGCCACCGACGAGGAGGTTGTCGCCGCGCTCTGCCACGACATCGGCAAGGTGCTGTCGATCCCCAATCACGGGCCGATCGCCGCCGAAATGCTGAAGCCCTACGTCCGGGAAGACATCTACCAGGCCATCTACTGGCACCAGGATTTCCAGGGCGCCTACTACTACGAATTCATGGGCAAGCCCGGCGACCTTCGGGAGAACTTCCGCAAGGAGGGTTGGTTCGAGTTCGCCGAGAAGCTGGTCGACCGGTGGGATGCCCCGGCGTTCGACCCGAGTTTCGAGGTCGATCCGCTGGAGTCGTTCGAGGATCAGGTGGTGAGGGTCTTTTCCCGTCCCAAGCGGTGACGGCCGACGGCCACGCCTAAGGCGCGGCTTTCCGCGCCTCAAGCGCCGCCGCCACCGCCGGAGCTAGCCCACTGGCGATCCGGCGCACGCCCGCGGCGTTCGGGTGGATCCCATCGGCCTGGTTGAGGTTGTCCTCCAAGGCCACGCCTTCGAGCAGGAACGGATAAAGCGGCGTCCGGAACGTTCTCGCTAGCTCGGGGAATATGCGATCGAACTCGGCGGCATAGACGCCGTAACGCGGCGGCGCGCGCATGCCCGCCAACAGCACGCCGATGTCCCGCGCCTGCAGCCGCTTGATGATGCCGGCAAGGTTGTCGCGTACTTGTCGCGGCGGCACTCCCTGGAGGAGGTCGTTGCCGCCGAGCGCCACGACGCAGAGGTCGGTGTCGTCCTGGACGCTGAAGTCGACGCGGTCGAGGCCGCCGGCGCTGGTGTCCCCCGGAGACGCCCGCTCCACGCACCCGAGCGGGCACGCCAGCCGCGCGCAAGGCCTGCTCCAGCTGCCGCGGCAGCGCGGCTTCGCTGGGCAGGCCAAGGCCCGCGGTGATGGAATCGCCCAGGATCGTGACGATCGGCCCTTCGGCGGCGGCGGCGGCCGGCTCAGGCGCAGGCGTGGCCGGCGACGGCGCCGCCTTCTCAGGCTCGCGGGGCGCGCAGCCGACCGCCGCTACGCCAAGGCCGCCGAGAAGGATGGTCCGACGAGAGAGGAACAGATTGCGCCTGGGCATGGCGTTCAGACTACATAGCTGGGCGTGACTTCCAAGGCGGCCTCCTCCCCATGACCCCTCCCCTGCTCGTCCTCGAGGACGTGGCCCTGACCCTGCCTTCCGCCGCGGGACCCGTGGAGATCCTGCGCGGCGTGTCGCTCAGCGCTGCAGCTGGCGAGACGCTGGCGGTCGTCGGTCCATCCGGTTCGGGCAAATCGTCGCTGATCGCCCTTGCCTCCGGCCTTGAGCGCCCCACTCGCGGACGCGTGTCGCTCTTCGGGCAGGATCTGGCCGCGCTGGATGAGGATGGCCGTGCGCGGCTGCGCCGTGGCCAGGTAGCCTTGGTGTTCCAGAGCTTCCACCTGCTGCCCAACATGACCGCCGAGGAGAACGTGGCGGCCCCGCTCGAGATCGGCGGGACGCGCGACGCCGTCACGACGGCGCGCGCCTGGCTGGAGCGCATGGGCCTGTCGGCCCGCGGCAGTCATTATCCGCACCAGCTGTCCGGAGGCGAACAGCAACGGGTCGCGCTGGCCCGGGCGCTGGCGGTCCGCCCCGCCCTGCTCTTCGCCGACGAGCCCACGGGGAACCTCGACGCGGCGAACGGCGCCCGGGTGAGCGACCTGATGTTCGACCTGGTGCGCGAGCTTGGGACGACCCTGGTCCTCGTCACCCACGACCCGGCCCTGGCCGCCCGCGCCGAGCGGCTGGTGCGGATGCAGGACGGCCGGATCGTCGCGGCCGAGACGGCGGCCTGATGCCTCTGTCGCTAAGGTTCGCCCTGCGCGAGCTCCGGTCCGGCGTCGCCGGGTTTCGGATCTTCCTGGCCTGTCTGGCGCTCGGTGTCGCCGCGCTGGCCGCTGCGGGGTCCACGGCGGAAGCCTTCCGACGCGGTCTCGCCGCTGAGTCCCGGGCGATCCTCGGCGGCGACGCCGTGTTCAGCGTCTCGCAGCGACGCTTCTCGGCCGCCGAGCGGAGGACGATAGAGGCGCTAGGGCCGACCAGCACGGCGGTGCGGGGCGCGGTCATGGCCCAGGCGCCATCCGGCGCGCGGCGCCTGGCGGACCTCCGTGGCGTCGATCCTGGCTACCCCCTCGTGGGCAAGGTCGAACTGGCGGGCGGCTCCGGGCTCGAGGACGCCCTGCGGCCGGAGGCCGGCGTCTGGGGCGCGGCGGTGGAGCAGCCGCTGCTCGACCGGCTGGGCCTGAAGATCGGTGACGGGTTCGAGGCCGGCGGTGCGCGTTTCGTGGTCCGCGCCGTCCTGGTCTCCGAGCCCGACCGCATGGGCCGCGGCTTCGCCCTGGCCCCGCGCGTGCTGGCTCGCACGGATGCGGTCCAGGCGGCCGGCGTACTCGCCCCCGGCGGCCTGTTCGGCGAGTCTATCCGCGTCCTCTTGCCCGCCGGCGCCGATCCCGTCGCCGCGATCAACCGGGTCCGGGCGGCGCATCCCGATCCCGGCTTTGACGCCCGCGACCGCACGCGGGCTGCCGCCGGCGCCGACCGGTTGATCGGCCAGCTGGAATACTACCTCGGCTTCATCGGCCTGGCGTCGCTTGTCGCCGGCGGCCTCGGAGTCGGCGGAGCCGTTTCCGCCTACCTGGAGGGGCGCAAGCCCTCCATCGCCACGCTCAAGGCGCTGGGCGCCACAGGCGCCCTGGTCCGCAACGTGTACCTCATCCAGGTGGCGGCGCTGGCCCTGCTGGGCGTCGGCGTCGGCCTCGCGGTCGGCGCCAGCGCTCCGCTCGTAATGGGCGCTCTCGTGGCCGACCGACTTCCCATCCCGGCGCTTTTCGCCGTCTACCCGGCGCCTCTCCTGCGCGCCGCCCTCTTCGGGATACTTGCCGCGGCGGCGTTCGCCCTGGCGCCTCTCGCCCGGGCCCGGAGGACCCCGCCGGTGGCCCTCTTCCGGCAGGCCGCCGCAGCCCGGCCGGGTCTTGGGCCGGAGGCGCTCGGCGCGACGGCCGCGGCGGTCGGTCTCGTGCTCGTGGCCATCGTCACCGCGCCCAGCCGAGGCGCTGCGGCCGGGCTCATCCTCGGAACGGCGGCGGCCTTCGGCCTGCTCTGGGGCCTGGGACAAGGCGGCGCTCGCCTGGCGGCGCGGCTCCGTCATGGCGCCCGCGGGACCTTGCGCCTGGGCCTGGCCAACCTCGCCGGGCCCCGCTCGGCGGCCCGCACGGCCACCCCCGCGATCGGGCTGGGCGTGGCGCTGCTGACGGCGGTGATGCTCATCCAGTCCAGTCTGCTCGCTCAGATCCGCGACGTGGCGCCTCGCACCGCGCCCTCCACGGTCTTCACCGAGATCCCGGCCGACAGCGTCCCGGCCTTCGAGCAGATCATGGACGAGCCCCTCGGCAGACCGGGGGGCCGACCGCCTGCTCATCGCGCCGGTGACCAGCGGACGGATCGTCCGCCTGAACGGTCGGCCGGTCGACTTGAAGCGGATATCCCCCGCCGAGCGATGGGCCTACGACGAAGACCTGATGGTTTCGGCCTTCGACGGCGGCGCCGAAACGGGGATCATCGCGGGCCGCTGGTGGCCGCGCGGCTACGCAGGTCCGCCGCTCGCGGCCATGGAGGTGGAGGCCGCGCGCGGGGCCGGCCTGAAGGTGGGCGACACCATCACCGTGGAGGTGCTCGGCCGGGAGGTCGACGCCCGCATCGCGGTGCTGCGGCGCGTGGACTGGAGCGGCTTCGGCCTCAACTTCGCCCTGGTGCTCAACAACGGGGCCATCGAGGGCGCCAAGCCTCGCCGCGTCGCCATCGCCCGCGCCACCCCTGAACAGGAGGCGGCGGCCATCCGCCGGCTCGGCGACGCCCTTCAGGGCGTCAACGTCATCAGCGTTCGCGAGCAACTCGAGCAGGCGGCCTCGATCTTCGACCAGCTCACCCTGGCCGTCCGGGGGAGCCGCCGCCGTCGCCGGCCTCGCCGGCCTCCTTGTGCTGGCCGGCGCCGTCGCAGCCGGCGCGCGGGGGACGCGCGCGGGAGGGCGCTGTCCTCAAGGTGCTGGGGGCGACCCGCGGCCAGATCCTGCTCGCCTATGTCGCGGAGTTCGGCCTCGTGGGCCTCGCCGCCGGCGCAACGGGCGTCGCGCTGGGGGCGGCGGCGGCCTGGCCGGTCGTCACCCTGGTGTTCGAGACGGTGTGGCGGTTCGACTGGGCGGCGGTGGCGGCGCTGTTGGCCGGGACCGCGACCCTGGGCATGCTGGCGGGCGCGCTCGCCACCGCCCACGCGCTCTCCAAGCGGCCCGCGGCCACCCTGCGGGAGGCTTGAGCCGAGACCGCCGGAGGGATCAACGGGCGGCGGACATGACCTTGTCCAGCGCCAGTCGCAGCCGCTCGACGCTGGCGGGGACGTCTTTCAGCTTGTCCAGACCAAACAAGCCCAGGCGGAAGCTGCGGAAATCCGCTCCCTCGTCGACCATCAGCGGCACTCCCGCGGCGATCTGCAGGCCTTCGGCGGCGAAGCGGGCGGGGATTGCGGGATCGTCGGTATAGGCCACCACGACGCCGGGCGCGCCGAAGCCTTCCGCCGCGACCGAGGCGATCTGCCGGTCCGCAAGCATCGCCCGGACCTTGCGGCCCTGCTCCCACTGCGCGGCGCGAAGCGTCTCGAAGCCGATGGCCTTGGCCTCCAGCATCGCGTCGCGCAGCGTGCGCAGAGCGTCGGTGGGCATGGTCGCGTGATAGGCGTGACCGCCCTCGAGATAGGCCTCGCTGATCGCCAGCCACCTGCCGAGATCGATGGCGAAGCTGGTGGAGCGGGTGGCGCGGGAGGCCTCCAGCGCCGCCTCCCGCAGCATCACCAGGCCGGCCGAGGGCGGCGCCGACCAGCCCTTCTGCGGCGCCGAGACCAGCACGTCGACGCCCAGAGCCGCCATGTCGACCCAGATGCAGCCGGACGCGACGCCGTCCAGGACGAAGAGGCCCCCGGCCGCGTGGGTCGCGTCGGCCACCGCCTTCACATACTCGTCGGGCAGGATGATCCCCGACGCCGTCTCCACGTGCGGCGCGAACACCACCTGCGGAGCCTCCCGGCGGATGGTGTCCGTCACCGCCTCGATCGGCGGCGGGGCGAAGGGCGCGGCCGGCCCCTCGCCCTGGCGATGCGCCTTGAGGACGATCTCCTCCGCGGGAATGGCGCCCGCTTCGAAGATCTGCGTCCATCGGTAAGAGAAGAGTCCGTTGCGCACCACCAGCACCTTGCGACCGGTGGCGAACTGACGGGCGACAGCCTCCATCCCGTAGGTGCCGCCCCCCGGCACGATCACGGCGCGTTCGGCCTTGTGGACCCCGCAGAGCGTGGCCTGGATGTCGCGCATGACGCCCTGGAACGCCGCGCTCATGTGGTTCAGCGACCGGTCGGTGAACACCACGGAGAATTCCAGCAGGCCTTCCGGGTCGATGTCTGGGCGAAGGGCCGGCATGGTCATCTCCGAAGCTTGACGCCCGGGTACGCTCCGGACGCTCCGGGATCAGCAGGAATACGCCCGCGCCGCAAGGCTTCCGCGCCTCAAGCGGAGGGAAGCGCGCGGACGTCGGACAACGGGTCCACGCGCAACCAAGCCTCCGGACAAGCCTAGTGGGACAGAAGCAGCGGCGTCTTGGGATCGTCCAGCATGTACTCGGTGGCGCCGCCGAGGATGAATTCCCGGACGCGGGATCTGCCGAACGCGCCCATGACGAACAGGTCGGCGCCGTGCTGCGCTGCGTACTCGGCGAACACCTGCCCGGTCTTCCGACGTGCGCCATCCACTTCGTCGGCCACGGCGTCGATCCCATGAACCTTGAGGTGACGCACCGCGTCATTCCCAATCCCTGGGCGGGCGTCCGGCTTGTCGTTCGTCACCGTGAGCACTCGCACCTGGCGCGCCTTCAACAGCACGGGGATCGCATCGGCCATGGCCCGGGCCGCTGAGCGGCTGCCGTCCCAGGCCAGCACTGCCGTGTTCAGTTCCGCGTCGGGCCAATCCCCGTGGGCGGTCGGATACAGCAGCACGGGCCGCCCAGATCCGAACACCACGGCTTCGGCGATCGCACGCTGACCGTCCAGGCGGTTCCTCGTCGGCACGAGGCACAGATCACGCGTCCGCGCCTGGAGGGCGACGTGATCCCCTACCAGATAGAAGTCCGCCTTCATCACGCGGCCCTCCCCGGTCACCTGGTGCTTGGCCAGGGAGCTCTCGAACGTGGCGAGCGCGACCCTGCAGGCGGCAAGGCTCTTGGCTTCCTGTTCTGCGCAAAGGCCGCTGAGGTTGATGAGGCGGTCCGCCAACCAGTTGCTGGGCGCTTGCAGATCGACCTGGACCGCCAGGGCGGTCAGTCTGCCACCGACCACGGCCGCAAAGCGGACCGCCTGATCGATCGCCTCGTCGGGCGTCGGCTCTGGATAGCTGTCGATGTGGAGGAGAATGTCTTTCACGGCAGCTTCGAACCTCCGGGTCTTTTTGAGGAGATTCCTTGTGCCTCGCAGGGGAACGACGCGGCATTGACCGAAGTCATGCCACGACCGCGGGCGGCGAGGGCCGCTTCGCGGCGCCTTCCGAGGTTGAGTGCGAGCCTATTCCGCTCGCCGACCGACGCGCCCTAACGGGCGCCGTCGAACGTGGCCCACCCGCCCTGCGCTGGCGGCGGGACCTCGTCCGGGATGTCGTCGGCGCGTTCACCGTCGAGCCCGCGCCGTTGGCGATGCAGGTGCGCCTTGGCGACCATGTGGGCCGCCACGGGCGCGGTGATGAACAGGAACAGCGTGATCAGGAGTTCGTGGGCCGAGTAGGTGTCCGCGAACACGGGGAAATAGATCATCGAGGCGATGAGGCAGGAGCCGACCCCGAGTGTGGTGGCCTTCGTCGAGCCATGCAGGCGGGTCATCAGGGACGGGAGCTTGGCCAGCCCCCACGACCCGACGAGAGCGAAGGCGCCGCCGAGGACCAGCAAGGCGGCGATCAGATATTCGGCGACGAGCTGCATCACGCTCATTCCACGATGTCCCCGCGGAGGAGGAATTTGCAGTACGCGACCGTCCCCAGGAAGCCGACCATGGCCAGCAGCAGAGCCGCCTCGAAGTAGGCGGCGGTCGCATAGGCGATGCCGAAGAGGACGATGACGGCGATGGCGTTGATGACCAGGGTGTCCAGGGCCAGGATCCGGTCCGCTGCGGTCGGACCGCGGAAGAGGCGAAACAGGTTGAGCAGGATCGCCAGGGAAAGGCACCCGGTCGCGAAGACGACGGCGGCGCTAAGCAAGGGGGTCATGGGAATATCCTCAACAACCGCGATTCATAGCGGGCCTTGATCCGTGCGACCTCCGCGACCGGGTCTTGGACGTCCAGGGCGTGGACCAGCAGAGCGCGGCCGTCGTCCGAAACATCCGACGACACGGTGCCCGGCGTCAGGCTGATGGTCCCGGCCAGGGCGGTAATGGCCTCCGGCGAGCGGACGTCGAGCGGGATCACGAGCCAATGGGTGCGCAAGTCACGGTTACGGCGCGCCAGGATGACAAAGGCGACGTGGAAGTTGGCCACCACGATGTCCCGGAGAACGATGGCCAGGTAGCCCAGAAGGGCGGGGCCGACGCGCAGGCGGGGTCGGTCCGGCCAGAAGCGTCGCGTGAAGATCGGCACGAGCACGCCGAACAGCAGGCCCAGCACGAGCCCCCCGCGGTCAGGCTGTTGAGCAGCAGCATCCACACGGCGACCAGGGTGATCGACAACAGGGGATGCGGCAGTAGGCGCTCGGCCAGTCCGCGACGCGTCATGGCGCGCCTCCAAGTACGGCGCGCATGTAGACCTCCGGCCTGAAGAGCTGATTGGAAGCGGCCTGAAGATAGTCGGTCAGCGGACCTGCGGCGACCACTGCGGCCACCAGGAGACCGAGCAGGCCGACGGCAGGCGCGAGAGCCGCCCGCCCGCCGGGCTGCGCCTGCGCCCGACACTCGTCCACAGCGGCGGCGCTCTTCCAGAACAGCAAGCTGCCGGCCCGAGCGAAGCCCAGCAAGGCGATCAACGACGTTCCGAGGATGACCGCCCAGATCCAGGCGCCGCCAACTGCGCCCTGCACGCCCTGGAGGATGAGGAGCTTGCCGATGAACCCGGAAAGCGGCGGCAGGCCGACGACAGCAATGGCGACCGCGAAGAACAGGCCCGACAGCGCCTCGGAGTCGGCGAAACGGGGGCCGCCCACCAGAGCGTCGCCGTACTCTCCCCTTCGGGCCGCGACCAGGTCGGTGATCAGGAACAGGGCGGCGCCGGCTAGTGTGGAGTGGACCAGATAGTAGAGCGCCCCGGTCATCGCTGCCGGCTGGAACACCGCGACGCCCGCCAACAGGACCCCCATGGAACCGACGACGGAGAAGGCCGACAGGTCCCGGAGCCCCCCTCGCCCCCCAGAACGCCCGCAAATCCCAGCGCCATCGTGAGGAGCGCGGCCCCGAGGATCCACGGCGCCGGCGCCCAGGCCGAGGCCTGAGCCGTCGCCCCGAAGACCAGCGTGACCATGCGGATGATCGCATAGGCGCCAACCTTGGTCATGATGGCGAACAGAGCCGCCATGGCGCCGGAGGTCGAGGCATAGGTGCGTGGCAGCCAGAAATGCAGCGGCACAAGGGCCGCCTTCAGGCCGAACACCACGATGAGGAGAAGTCCGCCGGCCTTGATCAGCGCCTGATCGCCCGGCGACGCGGCGGCGACACGGACCGCCATGTCGGCCATGTTGAGCGTGCCCGTGGCGCCGTACAGGAGACCGACGGCGACCAGGAACAGGGTCGATCCGACGAGGTTCACCACGACATACTGCAGGCCGGCCTTGAGGCGCGCTGCGCCCTGCCCGTGCAGCATCAGGCCGTATGAGGCGATCAGCAGAACCTCGAAGAAGACGAACAGGTTGAAGAGGTCGCCCGTCAGGAAGGCGCCATTCAGGCCCAACAGCTGGAACTGGAACAGCGGATGGAAATGCCAGCCCCTGCGGTCGAGATCGGTGACGATCGCGTGGACCAGCACGGGCAGCGCCAGGAGCGACGTCAGGGCGAGCATAAGGGCCGACAACCGATCGAGGACGAGCACGATGCCGTAAGGCGCCACCCAGCTCCCAACGGCGTAGACCTCGATGGCCCCGGTGCTCGCATGGCCCAACAGCACGATGGAGAGCACCGCCAGCAGGCCCGTGGCGACGATCGAGACCGTGCGAGAGAGCGCAAGCCGATGCCGCAGGCTCAGGAGCGTCAGCGCGGCCACGAGGGCGGGCAGCGCGACGGGCACGATGATCCAGGCGGTCATGCCGCCCCACCCTGCGAGGGTTCGCCGGTCCGGCGCTGGCCCGCCGCGTCGGAGCGGCCATCGACATGGTCGACTCCGCTTTCCAGATAGGTTCGCAAGGCCAGGATCACGACGAACGCAGTCATGCCGAAGGCGATGACGATCGCGGTGAGCACCAGCGCCTGGGGCAAGGGATCGGCATAGGCTTCCGCCGCCTTGTCGAACAGCGGCGGACGGTTGATCACCAGCCGTCCGCAGGCGAACAGGAAGAGGTTGATGGCATAGGACAGGAACGTCAGGCCAAGCACCACCGGGAATGTCCGGGCGCGCAGGACGAGATAGACGCCGCAGGCGGTGAGCAGGCCGATCGCCGATGAGACGAGGAACTCGAGGCTCATGCGGCGCCCTCCGGCGCAGGACGATTTTCGGCGGAGGGATCGATGTCCATGGGGCGGATGGCGGTCTCGAGCTTCTCGGCCCGCTGGCCGACGCGGGCGAGCTGGGCCAGAGCCAGCATCACGGCGCCGACGACGGTGAACGCTACGCCGATGTCGAACAGCATGGCGGTGGCCAGCTCGAATTCACCGATCACCGGCAGGCGGAAGTAGTCGAATGCGCTGGTCAGGAAGGGCGCTCCGAAGAGGATCGAGCCCATGCCCGTCAGCCCCGCGACGAGGACTCCCAGACCGATGAGGGCGTGATGGTCAGCCCGCATGCGCTCGTGAGCCCAGTGCCAGCCGGAGGCCATGTACTGCATCAGTAGCGCGATGGAGAAGATCAGCCCGGCGATGAACCCCCGCCCGGCTCGTTGTGGCCGCGCAGGAAGATGTACAAGCCCACGAGAAGGGTGAGCGGCAGCAGCAGGCGGGTGGCCACCACCAGCATCATCGGGTGTCGCTCGGGCGACTGCACGACATCGGCGGTCCAGAGCGCCAGCCGACGCCCCGCCGCCCCGCGGTCGGAGGTGTCGAGAAGTGCGAAGACGCCAAGGGCGGCGACGCCGAGCACGATGATCTCACCGAAGGTGTCGAAGCCGCGGAAGTCCACGAGAATGACGTTCACGACGTTGGTGCCGCCCCCGCCGGAATAGGCGTTCGCCCAGTGGAAAGTCGAAATGGAGGCGCCGTCCCGCGTCATGACGGCCCACGCGCCGGCGCCCACGGCCACCCCAGCCACCGCCGCCAGGCTCGCGTCCCGAAGACGACGCACAAGCCCGCTTTCGATCGGCGTCTGCTTGGGCATGAGGTTCAGCGCCAGCAGCAGGAGCAGGATGGTCACCACTTCGACGGAAATCTGGGTGAGCGCCAGATCCGGCGCGGAGAGGTGGACGAAGGCCAGGGAGACGATCAGTCCGACCACGCTGATCAGGATGAGCGAGATGTAGCGCTCCCGGTGGCCGATCACCACCGCAACGCTCGCAGCGACGAGCGCCAGCCAGGCGACCACCGCCATCGGCGACGCGGGGAGTCTCTCCCGCGCGCCTTCGACGTAGTCCGCTCCGAAGAAACCGCCGAGGCCGACGAGGATCGCGGCCCCGATCAGAAACGCCAGGTAACGCTGCAACGAACCGTTGTGCAGGCGGTAGGTCAGACGGCGGCAGGCTGCCGTAATCCGCTCCGTCAGGCTTTCGAAGATGGCCTTGGCTTCAGGGAGGCGCAGCCGCAGCCACGCCGCTTCGGCCTGGCGGAACCGCCAGAGGATCACCGCGCCCGCGGCGAGTGCGATCGCGCTCATGGCCAGGGCGGGGGTCAGGCCGTGCCACAGCGCGAGGTAGGCATCGGGCGCGTTGCCGCCTGTCACAGCGCCGGCGACAGCGGCGACCAGCGGGCCGGCCGTCAGGGCGGGCGCGAGGCCGATCGCCACGACAAGCGCAGTCAGCACCGCCGGGGGCCCCCATAGGCCGACCGGCGGATCGTGCGGCGTCTTGGGGTAGTCGGTGCGACGCGCGCCGAAATAGACATGGACGATGTAACGCAGCGAATAGGCGACCGAGAGCGTCGCGCCCAAGGTGGCGAGGATCGGAAACACCCACGATTGGCCGAGCCAGGCCGTATGCGCGGCTTCCTCGAGCATCATCTCCTTCGAGATGAACCCGTTGAGCGGCGGAACGCCGGCCATCGACAGTCCGGCGATGACCGCGAGCGTCCCGGCGATCGGCATCAGCCCGAAGAGTCCGCCTAGACGCTTGAGGTCGCGCGTCCCCGCCTCGTGGTCAACGATCCCGGCGTTCATGAACAGGGCGGCCTTGAAGGTGGCGTGGTTGATGATGTGGAACACGCCCACCATCGCAGCCATCGGCGTCCCCAGGCCGAACAGCATGGTCAGGAAGCCGAGATGGCTCACCGTGGAGTAGGCCAGCAGGCTCTTCAGGTCGTCCCGGAAGAGCCCGATGGCTGCGGCGGCCACCATGGTGACGAGACCCGTCGTGGCGACGATCAGGAACCAGGCCTCGGTGCCGGCAAGCACGGGCCACAGGCGGGCCAGCATGAAGACGCCGGCTTTCACCATGGTCGCGGAGTGCAGATAGGCGCTGACCGGCGTCGGGGCGGCCATGGCCTGCGGCAGCCAGAAGTGGAAAGGGAACTGCGCCGACTTTGTGAAGCAGCCCCCTAGGATCAGCAGGAGAGCCGGCAGGTAGAGCGGCGACGCCTGAATCGCCTCGCGGTTCTGCAGGATGACGCTCAGGTCGTAAGAGCCCACGACCCCGCCCAGCAGCATCAGACCGCCGATCAACGACAGCCCCCCGGCGCCGGTGACGGCTAGCGCCATGCGCGCGCCCTGGCGGCCCTCCGGCAGGTGTCGCCAATAACCGATCAGCAGGAATGACGAGAGGCTGGTGAGCTCCCAGAATATCAGCAGAAGCAGCACATTGTCGGAGAGGACGATGCCAAGCATCGCGCCCTGGAATAGCAGCAGATAGGTGAAGAACCGGCCCATGGGATCCGCTTCGGAGAGGTAGAAGCGGGCATAGATGATGATCAGCAGGCCGATCCCCAGGATCATGCCGGCGAAGAGAAGACCAAGGGGGTCGAGGAAGAAGTTGGCGTTGAGCCCGAGCGCCGGAATCCAGTCGATCCTGGACTGCACGACCTGGCCTGCCATCACCTCGGGGGCCATCGTGCTCAGCAGCACAAGCGCGCCGAGGGTGACGAGACCCGCCGACAGGGCGCACGCATCGCGCCCCCAGCGGATTGCCAATGCTGGAAGGAGCGCCCCGACCAGCGGAAGTATTGCCAAAATGCCGAGCAAGGTATCTCCGCTGACTAATGGCTCAAGTTGCGCTCGCCGCAGACCCGAAACGGCAGCGGATCGGAACAGGGCATTCCATTCGGTCGCCTCTGACGGATCCCCGAGCGGTCGTGGCTGGTCCATCGCGGCGGATAGATGACTACCTCAGCCGAGCCCTATGAGTGAAGGCTTCCCGGTTGCGTGAGATCAAGGACAGATCGCGCAACCCGGTCAGAATACCGTCGAGGGCGCGTTGAGCAGACATCGAACTGAGCACGCCCCCGACAGCGGAAGGAGAAGATAATGTTCCGGCACATGCTGATCGCCACCGACGGTTCCGATCTGGCGACGGAGGCCGTCCGCCAGGGAGCGGCGCTTGCCAAGAGCCTCGGGTCCAAGGTGACGCTGCTGACGGTCACTGAAGGCATCCCGATCTACATGGGGCTGGATGGCGGCGTCAGCGCCGTCATGTACGACGACTTCTCGGCTGCGACGAGGCAGTACGCGAAAAAGGCCCTGGCCGACGCGGCGGCGGCTGTGGCCCCGACGGGAGTCGCCGTGGAGACGGCGATCATCGAGAACGCATCGCCCGCAGAGGCGATCGTGGAAGCGGCGAAGGCGCGCGCCTGCGATCTCATCGTGTTGTCGTCGCATGGCCGGCGCGGCTTGAGCCGGCTCATCCTGGGCAGCGTCACGGCAGAGGTGCTCGCCAAGAGCACCGTGTCCGTCCTGGTGGTCCGATGACGCCGATCGGCGGCTGAACCCCTCAGCGCTTCCGCGCGGGGCGCATGGCCCGGCCCGGCGTCCTCAAGGCTGGACGATGGCGGCGCGCCGCCGCTGCAGGCGCAGCCCGCGCGCCCGGGATGGTCGGCGACATCGAAGCCGTCACCGCAGCACGTGCTCCTCACCCTCCTGCGGCACGACGCAGGCCCAACCCAGTTCGTCCTCGATCCGGCGCTTCAGGGCCTCGGGCGCATTCCCCTCGCCATGCACGATGAAGGCCTGTTGGGGCGGACGTTCAAAACCGCGGAGCCAGCGCAGGATTTCGTCGGCGTCCGCGTGAGCCGACAGCATCTGCAGATTTTCGATTTCCGCGCGGATCGGCAGCCACGCGCCGTGGATCTTCACCTCGCGCGCACCATTGACGAGGGCTTCGCCACGGGTGCCCGCCGCCTGATAGCCCGCGAAAAGCAGGGTGTTCCTGGGGTCGCCGCCGAACGCTTTCATGTGGTGCAGGACACGCCCGCCCGTCGCCATGCCGCTCGCCGAAATGATGACCTTGGGCATTGTGTTGTGGCTGAGCGCCTTAGACTGCTCCACGTCGGCGACATAGGTGGCGACCGACATCGCCTGAGCGCAGACTTCGGCCGATAGACGATGGTCGTCGAGGTGGTGCTGAAACAGTTCCGTGGCGTTCACCGCCATGGGGCTGTCGAGGTAGATCGGCGTCAACGGCAAACGCCCTTCCTGTTTCAGCTTCCAGCAGAGGTAGAGCAGTTCCTGAGCGCGCCCGACGGCGAACGCAGGGATGACGACTGTCCCACCGCGGCGGCTGGTCCGCTCGATCACATCCAGCAGCGCATCGGCAGGGGCGACCTTGGGGTGCGCCCGGTCGCCGTAGGTCGACTCGACCACGAGGTAATCCGTGGCTCGAACCGGCTCTGGGTCCGGCATCAACGGATCGCCATAACGCCCCAGATCGCCGGAGAACGTGACGGTGCGTCCGCCCCAGCGAACCTCGGCGGTGGCCGCGCCCAGGATATGCCCGGCTCGCCGAAAGCGCAGGGTCGCACCATGTCCCAGATCGTGAGAACGATTGAACGCCCGTGGCTCGAGGAGGCGGAGCGCCCTGAGCGCGTCTCTTTTTCCATAGAGCGGAAGGGCTGGGTGATGCTTCGAGAAGCCGTGGCGGTTGGCGAATTCCGCGTCGCTCTCCTGGATCTTGGCGCTGTCCATGAGCAGGAGCTCACAGAGGTCGGCCGTGGCCCGCGTGCAGTAAATCGATCCGTCGAACCCCTCCCGAACCAGCTTTGGCAAGTAGCCGGAATGATCGAGGTGAGCATGGGTTAGGACCACGCCGTCGATCTTTGCCGGCTCCACGGGAAAGCTTGCCCAGTTCTTCAGCCGCAGGGCTTTCAGGCCCTGGAAGAGCCCGCAGTCGACGAGAAGCTTGCGCCCGCCCAGGGACAGAAGATGGCGCGACCCGGTGACCGTGCCGGCGCCGCCGAGGAACTTGAGGCGGGGTGATGACATCCAACGGCTCCGAAGATGGCGGTGTTCGTCGCTACCGCCAGGCCTTGCCGGCGGCGACGATGTCTGGTCGCTGCGCGCGCCGGGCGATCGAGACTCCATCGAGACGACAGATGGCCCGGACCTCGCCGCGTGCCGGACGAAGCACAGTACAGGTGACGTTCTCCGCGAAGGCCGCCGCCATCAGAGCTCCGCGCCCCTGCCGCGCCCAGGACTCCCCTCGAGGCAGGTCCGCGAGGCGCACCTCGATCCAGTCTGCGGGATCAGCCCCGGTCGCGACGCACACCCTGGTGGCGTCGGCGACGTGCAGGACAGGGCCCCGCACCTCGCCGCCCGACGCGGGAGCAACGCCGGTGCAGACGGACGCCTCCGCCACCGCGGCGGCGCTCAGGACGCTGGCCGCGGCCACCATGGCCGAAAGAGCTCTCGTGCAGGCAACCATCGGATCATTCGTACCGGGCCCGTATGGCGCGGAACACTCGGGGCGCGCACCTAAGTACTCGTCCGGAGGCCCGGACGACGTCGTCGGGAGCCGCTAGCGGAGCGCGACTGGATCGCCTCGGCCAAGCACGGCTTCTCGCTCTTCGGCGACCAGGAACTCCTCAAGCGGCACGGCCAACAACTCCGCCGCAGAGCCGACGAGGTGCGCCCACGTGCACCGGTTGGCGAAGAGCATCCCGGCGGCGTCGAGGGTCCCGCCCCGGCTGATGTAGCCGTGCGCCCGCAGCCGGGATGGCCCGCCGTCGATGCGGCGTAGCACGCCAAGCAGCGGCTCCGGTCGGGTATGGCTGACGAGCACCCGCGGGAGGTCTCGAGGGAATAGCGACATCACCTCAGGGTCCGCCATCACGACGCTCGCTTCGTAGTCGTCTCGTGGCGCGCGGAGGCGGCCCGGCTCGAGAATGCACGCGACGTTGGTCCGCAGGCCCCTCGCCCTCAGCCGCGCGGCGGCGCGACGCGCCTCCACGAGCTGGTACGCGCCGACGGCGACAAGCTGCAGCTCGGGGTCGCGGTCTGCCTCCACCTCGGCCGCCCCGCAATCCATGGCCGCGCGGGCCGTTTCAGGCTGAAACACGCACGGCGTGGGCCGCTTCGACGCCACGATGCAGGCGACAACCCCGCGGTCGGCGTAGATCGTTCGGAGCGCCTCGACGGCCGTCGCGGCGTCCACGGGGAACAGCACCCGGGAGACGTCTGACATCTCGCCGAGCAAGGCTTCACCGATCGTGGGGTCCTGATGGGATTGCTGGTTCTTGCCGTTTTCCCAGGTGTGGGAGGTCACCACGAGCGGCATGCCGATCCATTGCGGCGGCCCGCCGGCCTCGACCTGCTGCCGCGCGAAGATGATGTCCTGGCGCAGCGCGCCCAGCATCTTCACAGCGAACGCCTCGTAGGAGACGGCGAGGTTCAGACCGCCCTTGTTGCCGAGCGCAGCCCCGATCACGGCCTCCTCGTTCAACGCGGTGATGACTGCCCCGGTGACCGCCTCCGGCGAGCCGGGTTCCGGACGGTTCACGCGATGCTTGAGGAGCTCGAGCGTTCGTCCCATCTGATTGCTGCTGAGCTCGTCCGGGTTGCCCACCCGGAAGCGGTGATTGGGATTGGCGTGCACGAAATCCACGAACCACGCGTCCATCGCCGCCATGGCCGAGGCCGCTCCATCCGACGGCGCCCGTGAGGCCGGGAGGGCTGGCGGCGGCGGGTTCCGATGCGCCAGGGGGTGGTCGCGCTCCTTCGGACGACCGGACTCCGCGTGCCGGGTGAACGCCTCGCGCGCCTCGGCGAGCAGTCGAGGGGGAACATGCAACACGGCGGCCGCAGCGTTGAAAGCCGCCCGCGCGGACTCGTCGGTGCTGGGGAGCGCGCCGAGCGGGAGGTTGTGAGCGGCGTTCGTACCCGCGCCCGGGAAGCCATAGCCCTTTACGGTCGAGGCGATGACAAAGGGAAGTCGGACGGGATAGTGAGCGCGACCCGCGACGCGTTCTGCACCGGCGAGGCTGAGGCGCGACTCCGCTTCAAGGATGGCCCAGGCGTAGGCAGCAGGATCCCGACCATCGATCGTGATCGGGTCGAAGCCGTTGATTTCCAGATGCCGGCTGAGCCACGCGGCGCCGCCGTCCTGAGCGACTTCTGTGCGTTGCTCGATGCGACGTCCGTTCAGCACCATCATCGGAGCGACCAGCCCGCAGTCTTCGGCGCGCCACCACCGTTCCGACCAGTCGCTCCCCCGCTGCTCCTCGAAGGCGCCATCGCTCAGGATGGCGACGAGCCGCTCGCCCGGCAGCGGCATATGGACGTACTGTACCTCCGCGAACCCGAGATAGCCGCCCTCGGATATGCCGCCAGCGGTATGGGGGTTCACGTGACTGCCCAGGGGCGCGCTCGGCCGCCCGTGGCGGTCGATCGCGTAGCTGTAGAAGTCGGCGCAAAGCCGGCTGAGGCCCTCTTCATCCGGGCCATACCGGCCTTGCTGCGCCGGCGAGAGATTGTCGATCAGCGCGTTGGCGGCCTCAATCGCGGCGACGCAATGGCCCTGGCCTAGGATCCAGCCGCGGGTCGTCGACGTAAGGACGTTCGCCGCAAGGTAACCCACATAGGCGGGCGCGACGTTCAAGGCGCCTCCCGTGTGGCCCTCCGGGACCGCCTTGAAGGCTTGGGCGGGCAGCGGCGCCCCTGAAAGGTCGACGCGTTGGGCGTACGTCATGTGGGCGACAGTCCACATGACGGCGCTGGTCAGACGGTCCGCCGCCGCGAGCGCGGCGAAGACCTCGTGTTCGCCGGCCGCCAGTCCCGCCGACACCAGGCTCTGCGCGAGGCTCAGCACGCGCGCCTGCGTTTCCGGTGCATGGCGGATGACGCCGTATCCCTTGGCCCAATCCTCGAACGTCATGACGGCTTCCTCTCAGGTGCGGCTTGCAATCAGGTAGCTCAGGAATGCGACGTAGCCGGCGACGAGGACGCAACCCTCGAACCGGTCGAGACGACGGCCTGACATGAACAGCGGTGCGCAGGCGAGCACCGCAAGCGCCATGACCGGCAGGTCGAAGCCGAGGAACTCAGGCGGGATCAGGATACCGCCGTTGGCGGCCAAGGCCCCCGCGCCTACGACCAGGAGGACGTTGTAGGTGCAACTGCCAAGCAGGTTCCCCAAGCCGATGTCCCGCTGCTTCTTCGCGACGGAGATGATGGTTGTCGCCAGCTCGGGCGAGGTGGTGCCGAGGGCCACGATCGTAACGCCGATGAAGGCCTCGGAGACCCCCCCAGAGGCGCGCGAGTCCGACTGCGCCATTCACGAACCACTCCGCCCCCACCAGGATGATGGCGATGCCGGCGGCGAGGAGCGCGAGCTCCCAGGCGGCTCCCCGCAGCGCATCGCGGCCTCTTTCGACAGGCGGCGTGAACTCTGCCGTGAACGCAAGCTTGGCGGCGCGGCTTTCCCCGAGCGCGAGCCAGACGACGAGCACCGTGTAGGCGACGGCGCCGGCAAGAAGCAGCCCGCCCTCCATCCGGGTCAGGCGGCCGTCGACCGCCAGTCCGACGAGGATGAGCGTGGCGAAGACGGCGACCGGCAATTCCACTCGGATCGTCTGCAGGCGAAGCGGGATCGGCAGCAGGATCGCGCTCAGTCCCAACACCAGCAGCAGGTTGATGATGTTGGCGCCTGCGACGTTGCCGATGGCCAGTGCGCCGTCGCCTTGCGCCGACGCCTGGATCGCAACGGCGAGCTCAGGCGTGCTGGTGCCGATGGCGGCCACCGTCAGGCCCACCACAATCGGCGGCAACCCGAGCCGGGCCGCCAGCCCCGCGCCGCCGCGCGTGATGAGATCGGCGCCGAGGATCAGGGTCGCCAACCCTGCGAAGCACAGCGCCAACACGGACGGCAATGGAGGCAAACCTTCGGTCTACGGGGTGACCATCCGATCTTGGCCGTTCGGCCGGGCCTGTTTCATTGTGACATATCAAGGCGGGAGATCCGTCGCCTTGCTTCGCTGGGATTCACGAGACCAGTCGAGGAGCCAGTAGGTTGACAACTCCCGCATGGGCCGGCGGCCCGCCGAGAACCATCCTGCTGGCGACGGACCTGAGCGCCCGCTGCGACAGGGCCACTGATCGCGCGGTGCAACTGGCCAAAGCCTGGCAGGCGCGGCTGGTGGTCCTGACCGCGATAGAGCCCGATGTGCAAGAGGCCTTGCGCCGCGAGCCCTACGAGGCGCCGAGCTGGCGGCGGGACGCGGGGCCGGAAGCCCTGGCCGTCGCGCGCATTCGGCGGGAGTTCGGTCGTATCGTCCAGGACGCGGATGTGCGGGTCGTGGAAGGCGAGCCGGCGTCCGCCATCGATGCGATCGCAGAAGAGGTGGGCGCGGAACTGATCGTGACCGGTGTCGCCAGGGACGAGACGTTTGGACGCTACTTCCTTGGCTCGACCGTTGAACGGCTCGCACGGCTGACGCCCGTTCCGCTCCTCGTGGTGAAGGCGCGCGTCGAGCACTACGGGGAAATCCTGGTCGCGGCCGACTTTTCCGAGCCCTCCCAGAACGCGCTGACGGCTGCGGACCGGTTCTTTCCCAATGCGCCTGTCACCGTTCTCCATGCCTGCGAAGCGCCGTTCGCTGGCCTCCTCGACAAGAGCGACTTCCGGGATCAATGGCGTGCGCAGGAGCAACGGGCCTGCGAAGCGTTCATGGAGCGCTCCCAGCTGACGTGGGAAGCGCGAGCGCGCGTTAAGGTTCTCGTCGACCACGGGTCCCCCGAGGCTCTGGTACGCCGCTACATGCTCGACAGGGGCGTGGACCTCGTGGTGGTGGGAACGCACGGATACGGCGGCGTTTTCGGCAGGCGGCTGGGCGGCACGGCGAAGCGCATCCTCGCGTTCGCACCGGGAGATGTGCTGCTCATTCGCGAGCCGCGGGCCGTGCAGCGCCGACAGACGACGTGAGCGCGTCACCCATGGGACCGACCGCCCGTGACGAAACGCCGACCTCGAGCCCCTCTGCCTGGCATTCGATAGAAGCCGCGACGGCGCTGGAGCGGCTCGAGAGCCGCGCTGAAGGTCTTACCGCGGCCGAAGTCGCCGCGCGGCTGAGAATCCACGGCCGAAACGAACTGCCCACCGCAAGGGAACGGTCAGCGACGAGGCGCTTCCTCGCGCAGTTCCACCATCTGCTGATCTACGTGTTGCTAGGCTCCGCAGTCGTCACCGCCGCCCTGGGCCATCTGATCGACACGGGCGTGATCCTCGCGGTTGTCCTCGCCAATGCGATCATCGGCTTCGTCCAGGAGGGACGGGCGGAAAAGGCCATGGATGCCATCCGCCAGATGCTGGCGCCGAAGTGCGCCGTCATCCGCGAGGCCCAGCGCGTAAGCATCGACAGCGCGCTGGTCGTACCGGGCGATATCGTCCTGCTCGAGGCAGGCGAGAAGGTTCCGGCCGATCTGCGCCTTCTCGCTGCGAACGGCCTGCGGGTCGAGGAAGCGGTCCTCACGGGCGAGTCGGCCCCTGTCGACAAGGCTGTCCGTCCCGTCGTCTCCGACGCGGCGATCGGCGACCGGTCCAGCATGGCGTTCAGCGGAACGCTGGTGACCGCGGGAACAGCGCGCGGCGTCGCCGTGGCGACCGGTGGAAGCACCGAGATCGGCCGCATCAGCCGTTTGCTCGCGCAGGTCGAGACCCTGACCACGCCGCTCGTCCGACAGATGGATCGGTTCGCGCGCTGGCTGACGGTCCTGATCCTGCTGATGGCCGGCAGCCTGCTCGTCTATGGCTACTTCGTCGGCCATGAGGACTTCGCCGAGCTCTTCATGATTGTCGTCGGGCTCTCTGTCGCGGCCATCCCAGAGGGTCTCCCGGCTGTCCTCACCATAACCTTGGCCGTCGGGGTCAAGGCGATGGCGCGCCGCAACGCCATCGTCCGCCGCCTGCCGGCCATAGAAACCCTCGGTTCCGTCTCGGTGATCTGCACGGACAAGACCGGCACGCTCACCCGGAACGAGATGATGGTGGCGACGCTGGCGAGCGGCTGCCGCACCTATTCCGTATCCGGCCAAGGATACGCGCCGAACGGCGACATTCGCCTCAGGGAGGCGGAGCCCGGCGAGGTGGATCTCGAACGGCTGGAGATCGCGGCCCGCGTCGCCGCCCTTTGCAATGACGCGGCCCTGCGGAATTCAGGCGGCGAATGGCTCGTGGAAGGCGACCCCATGGAGGGCGCCCTGAAGGCGCTGGCGGGGAAGATCGGTGGTCAGACATCGAGCGCATGTGGCGCGTGGCGCCGCTTGGACGTCATCCCGTTCGACGCCGCGCACCGTTACATGGCCACCCTCGATCGCGACCCGCACGGAGGCGTCCAGATCCACGCCAAGGGCGCGCCGGAGCGGATCCTGGCCATGTGCTCCGCTCAGCAGAGGTCGGACGGGGGGGTGGAGCCGCTCGACACCCTCTATTGGACGGCGAAGATCGACGAGATCGCGGCCGAAGGGCAGCGGGTCATCGGCCTTGCGTACGGAGCTGCTCCTGAGGGCTGCACGGAGCTCCGCCCGCACGACTTCGATGGCCGGATGACGTTCGTCGGCCTGGTCGGTCTCATCGATCCGCCGCGATCCGAAGCGGTGGCGGCCGTGACGGAATGCCATGCCGCCGGCATTCGCGTGAAGATGATCACTGGCGATCATGCCGGCACCGCAGCCGCGATCGCGCGCCAGATCGGCCTGCAGAACCCGGGCAGGGTTCTCACGGGAGCCGACCTGGACAAGCTGGACGATGTGGCGCTTGCCGCCGCTGCCATCGACGTCGATGTGTTCGCCCGCACCAGTCCCGAACACAAGTTGCGGCTGGTGGCGGCGCTGCAATCTCGCGGGCTGATCGTCGCCATGACGGGCGACGGCGTTAACGACGCCCCTGCCCTGAAGCGAGCGGATGCCGGCGTCGCGATGGGCCAGAAGGGCAGTGAGGCGGCCAAGGAAGCCGCCGAGATCGTTCTCGCTGATGACAATTTCGCTTCTATCGTCGCTGCGGTGCGCGAGGGCCGGACCGTCTACGACAACCTCAAGAAGGTAATCAGCTGGACCCTGCCCACGAACGCCGGGGAGGCGCTGACGATCATCGTCGCGCTGTTGGCGGGCCTTTCCCTGCCAATCACGGCCATCCAGATCTTGTGGGTCAATCTCGTAACCGCCGTGACCCTTGGGCTGGCGCTCGCCTTCGAGCCGACCGAAGCGAACACAATGAAGCGATCGCCGCGTCCGCGCAGCGAGCCGCTGCTGACCAGCGGTCTCCTCTGGCATGTGGTCCTCGTCTCCAGCCTGTTCCTCGCGGCGGTCTTCGGCATCTATTCGTATGCGGTGGACAAGGGCTATGCGCCCGAGCTCGCCCGCACCATGGCCGTGAATACGCTCGTGGTGCTCGAGATCTTCCATCTGTTCTTCATCCGCAACATCCACGGCGCATCTCTGACTTGGAAGGCGGCGAAGGGCACGCCGGTCGTCTGGGCATGCGTCGTCGCGGTCACTTCGGCGCAGTTCCTTGTGACCTACCTTCCGCCGCTTCAGCAGGTGTTCGGCACGCGCGCGGTGCCGCTGCTTGATGGTGTCATCATCGTCACTGTCGGCGTCGTCTTCTTCGCAGTGATCGAAGCCGAGAAGCAGATACGCCCGGCCTTGCGCGCCACCGGCGCTTCGCCTCAGCTGGCGCGGGCGACGGCGAACAAGGACGACCAGGGGGTGCGAGGAGGCTTCGGCTTGAAGCGGATTCTCGTGGCTTACGACTTCTCGCCGGGAGCTGACCGGGCCCTCCGGAGAGCCACGCTGCTCGCGAAGACGTCAGGCGCGGGGATCTTGCTCGCCCACGCCGCCGACGAGGCCGCCACGGCCGAGGCCGGCCGCGAGACCGAGGCTTCGCTGACGGCGCTCGCCAAGACGATCAGATCCGTGGACGGGGTGGCCTGTGAGATACGCATCATCGCCGGTCGCGCTCCGGAAACCATCGCCCACCTCGGCGCCAACGTGGGAGCCGATCTGATCGTCAGCGGGCCGCCGCGCGCGAACGCCGTGCGTAATCTGTTCCTCGGCACGACGGCGGGACGATCGGCCAAGGGCGGCCGGGCGCCTGTTCTGGTGGCGGCGGGCGTTCCGAGCGGCGTCTACCGTCGAGCACTGTTCGCGACCGACCTGTCGCAGGGCTCCGCCGACGCAGCGGCGGCGGCGCGCGGGCTCGGCCTCCTGGACCGCAGCCGCCTTGCGGCGCTCTACGCCTTCCCGGCGCCCGCCGTGGGCCTGATGCGGCGGACGCCGACGCCTCGCGCGGATTTCGCCGCTTACATGGCCGAAGAAGCAAGCCGTTCTCGCGAGGCGCTGCGCGCCTTCCTCGACCGGCATGGCATCTCCGCGGACCAGCAACTCGTCGAACCTATCGACGTCAACGCTGCGGTGGTGGTCCGGGCGATCGCGCGGCGCGTTCGCGCAGACCTCATCGTCATCGGCGCGGGCGGTCGCAGTGACCTGGAAACGGTTCTGCTCGGCAGCGTCGCCACGAGTATCCTCGCGGCGGCGGATCGCGACGTCTTTCTCGCTCCCTCGTCGGGAGTTCCGCCTGCTCGGGCCGTGCCTGCGCCCTGAGCCAACGCCCGACCGAGAGGCGGGTGTGGGGCAAAGACGTGTCGGGGCTCGGGGGCGCGGCCTCCCGGGAGGCCGCGGACGTCCCGCAACGGCGTGGCCGTGAGTTGCGAAACCGAACCGCCGCCTGCGCCTTCTCGCCAAGAGGCAGGAGGCGATGCTTGGAACGGTGGACGAACGGCAGGCTGTTCATGGCGGCGGTGATGCTCGTGGGCGTGTACCTGCTCGCCCAGGGCCTGCTGCGCCTTTCAAGCCTCTGGATGCTGGTGTTCGGTTCGGTCGTGGTGGCGGTCGTCATCCGCGCGCTGGCGGATCCGCTCGTCCGTCGGGCAAGGCTGAGGAACGGCCTGGCGGTGGCCGCATCCGTGCTGATCATCATCGCCCTCCTCACGCTGATCGGCTTCCTCTTCGGTCGCGAGATCGAGATCCAGATCCAGCAGTTGGCGGAAAGGCTGCCGGCGGCTTGGGACGCCTTCCAGACGCGGTTGGCCTCCTCGCCCGCGTCCGGCTGGCTGGTGGAGCAGGCGCAGAGCCTCGCCTCGAGCGCCGGTCGGGCGCTTGCGATCGCGCCCCGCATCGCCATGGAGGCGGCCTCTGCGCTCACGACGCTCGTGCTGGTTCTGGTCGCGGGGGTGTTCCTCGCTACGCAGCCCCAGAAGGCGCGCGAGGGCGTACTCGCGCTCGCGCCGCTCTCCGCCCGCCCGCGCCTTCGGGAGGTGATGGACGCAAGCGGACGCGCGCTGAAGGGCTGGCTGCGCGCACAGCTCATCTCGATGGTGCTGGTCGGGACCGTGACGACGATCGGGCTCGCCCTGATCGGGGTTCCGGCGCCGCTGGCGCTGGGGCTCTTCACCGGCCTGGCCCAGTTCGTGCCGATCGTCGGCCCCATCGCCTCTGCGGTTCCGGCCTTGCTGGTGGCGGCGACCGGCGGCTCGCAGATGCTCTGGCTGACGGTGCTGTTGTACGTCGGCGTCTCTCAGCTTGAGGCGAACCTGATCCACACCCCTCGTCCAGAGAAACGTGGCCGCCCTGCCGGTGGTGCTGGGCATCTTCGCCGTCGTCGGGCTCGGAACCCTGTTCGGCCCCCTTGGCGTGCTGTTCGCCACACCGCTGACGCTGGTGCTCTACACGGCCGTGACCATGCTCTACCGCCAGGACGTGCTTCACGATCCGGCCGCCGTGGCGCCGGGCGAGCTCCCTCCTCCAGCCGACGGCGCTCCTTGATTCCTCCCGACCAGGCGGCGTCGGCCATGCGAGAGGCGCGCTTATCTCCGCCCCGGGTCACCTGGCGCCGGGTCTAGGACGCGGCGTGCGCCGCGCCCGACCGCGTCACCCGCACCGGCGTGGCCTTGTAGGCCGGCGTATGCGCCTTCTTGTCGTGGTGCTGAAGGGGAATGAGCGGGTTCGCCTCGGGGAAGTAGGCGCCCAGGCAGCCCTCCGGGATGTCGTAGGGCACCACACGGTATCCGCGGATCACTCGCGTCACGCCATCCTCGATGGCGGTGCTGAGATCCACGAGATCGTCGGCTCCGAGCCCGTGCCGCGTCATGTCAGCGGGGTTCATGAACACGACGGTCCGGGTCCCCCGCACGCCGCGGAACCGGTCCACGTCGCTATAGACCGTGGTGTTGAACTGTCCGTTGCTGCGGAAGGTGACGAGCTGCAGCACGTCCGGGCGCCCGAAGCTCGCGACGTCGCCCGCGAACATCTGTGTGGGCGTGATGAAGTTCGCCTTGCCGCTCCGTGTCGCCCACTTGCGCTCGCGGGCGCCGAGAGGCCGCGGGAGACCGCCCGGGTCGAACATCCTGGCGTTCAAGCCCTTGAAGGTCGCAGGCCAGGTCGCCTCGATCCGCGCTCGGATCTTCGAATAGTCCGCGATCCACGCGTCCCATGTGACCTTTGGGTTCGGCGGGAGCGTCGCCTTCGCGAGGCCGGCGATGATCGCCGGCTCCGACCTGAGGTGGGGACTGGCCGGCTTCACCTGGCCTCGCGAGCCGTGGAAGTGAGCCAGGCTGCTTTCCATGGACACGGCCTGGGGCCCGCCAGCCTGTTCGTCGATCTCTATCCGGCCAAGGCACGGCAACAGATAGGCCACCTGGCCGTGGATGACATGGCTCCGGTTAAGCTTGGTGGCGATCCCCACGGTCAGGCGGAGCCGGCGCCAGGCCGCCTCCACACGCGTATGATCCGGCGCCGCGCGAGGGAAGTTGCCGCCCAGGGCGATGAACGCCTTCACCTCGCCGGTGATCATCTTCTCGCAGGCCGTCACCGTCGTCAGGCCCTCGTGTCGCGGCGGCTCGAAGCCATACTGCGCCTTGAGCTGGTCGAGAGGCGCGAGCTCCGGCTTCTCCGTGATCCCGACCGTGCGCTGCCCCTGCACGTTCGAGTGGCCGCGCACGGCGCAGATGCCGGCCCCGGGCTTGCCGACATTGCCTCGCAGCAGGAGCAGATTGACCAGCATCTGCACGTTCTCCACGCCGGCGACGTGCTGCGTGAGGCCCATGCCGTAGATGGCCATCACCGCCTCGGCTTCGGAGTAGAGCTTGGCCAGGTCCTCGATGGCTGGCCGTTCCAGGCCAGAGACGCGCTCGATTTCGGGCCAGCTGGCGTTGCGGCAATAGGCGGCGAAAGCCTCGAAGCCCTGGGTGTGGGCCGCGATGAAGTCGTGATCCAGCATCCGTCGGCTGCGCGCGGCGGCCGCCGCCGCCTTCACCGAGTACCCGGCGTCGCTGTCGGTCGCCACGAGCAGGGCGTCCCGATCGGTCGCACCCGCTTCACCCTGCGCCGCCAGCGCATCGTCCCACGCGATGAGCGCCTTGCAGACGCCGGTCAGCAGGGCGATGTCGCCGCCGTTGCGGACCTGCAGGATCTCGTCGGCGATCTCGGTTTCGCGCCAGGTCAGCATCTGGCCGGGCCGCTGCGGATTCTTGAACCGTTCGAGGCCCCGCTCCCGGAGCGGATTGACGCCGATGATCCGCGCGCCCCGCTCGGCGGCCGCCTGCAGCTGGTGAAGGATCCGGGGCGAGGACGTGCCCGGATTGTGCCCGATGTACAGCAGCAGGTCCGCCTGCTCGAAGTCCTGTAGCGACACCGTGCCGACCGAAACGCCGAGGCTCTCAGGCAGGGCGACGGACGTGCTCTCGTGGCACATGTTGGAACTGTCCGGCAGATTGTTGGTGCCGTACAGGCGGGCGAAGAGCTGCCAGAGGTATGAGGCCTCGAGACTGGCGCGTCCGCTCGCGTAGAAGACGGCCTGGTCCGGCTCGTCGGCAAGCGCCTGCAGCTCGCGCCCGATCTCGGCGAACGCCGCCTCCCACTCCACCGGGACGTAGCGGTCGGTTTCGGCGTCCCAGCGCATCGGTTGGGTCAGGCGGCCCGCTGCCTCGAGGTCGTGATCGGGCCACGCTTCGAGTTCGGTGAGCGTATGTTGGCGGAAGAAGTCCTGGTCGGCGCGATGGCGGGTGACCTCCCACGCTGTGGCCTTGACCCCGTTCTCGCAGACCTCGAGCGGATGCGCCGCGGCCGGCTTGCCCCAGGCGCAGCTCACGCACATGAAGCCGTCAGCCTTGTTCTGCTTCAGCAGAAGCGGTGGCCCGTCCACCTGGAGACCTTCGCGGACCAGGATGTCCTCGACCGAGAAGGCCGATCCGTAGCCGCCGGCCGGGCCCTTGTAGGGCTTGATCCGCCCCTTCCGGGATTTCGCCATTCGCATTCCTCGAGGCTGCCCCCTTTCGGAACGCGCCGCCGTGCGCTGCGATGCATCGGAGCGCACGGCTTGAGCGTTAGATGGGATCGCTGTCGGCCGGGGGCCTCACCTCATGACGCTCACCGCTTCGACCCCTCTGCCCCGCTGGGGCTGGCGCCTCGGCCAGGCCGAAGAGGGGGTCCGCGAAACGGCCGAGGAGACGCCGATCGCCATCTCGCACGACGGCTCGACCGCGGCGGTGATGATGGCCACGCCCACCGACCTTGAAGACTTCGCGGTCGGCTTCAGCCTGACAGAAGGCGCGATCGCCTCCCTCTCAGAGATCCGGGCCATGGATGTCGTCGAACAGCCTTCCGGCGTCGAGGTGCGGCTCTGGCTGACGTCGCGCCGCTCCGCGGAGCTCGCGGCCCGGCGGCGACGCCTCGTGGGTCCCACCGGATGCGGCCTCTGCGGTCTGGAGAGCCTGTCGGAGGCGGTCAAGGCTCCGCCGACCGTCTCGACGGACGTCCGGGTTTCCGCCGAGCAGATCGTCAGGGCCATGGGGGCCCTTGCCGCGCAACAGCCTTTGGGAGCGGCCACGCGCGCCGTTCATGCCGCCGCCCTTTGGGCCGAGGGGAACATCGTCCTCGCACGAGAGGATGTCGGCCGCCACAATGCGCTCGACAAGCTCGTGGGCGCAGCGGTCCGGGCTGGCGAACCGCGGCGGCAGCTCCTGCTCCTGACCAGCCGGATCTCGGTGGAGCTGGTCCAGAAGGCCGCGGTCCTTGGAACCCCCGTCATCTGCGCCGTGTCTGCGCCCACCGCGCTCGCCGTGCGCCTTGCGGACGAGGCGGGCATCACCCTCGTCGGCATCGTGCGCGAAGACGGGCTGGAGGTCTTCACCCATCCGCGTCGCGTGAGCTTTGCACAAGGCTGATCCGAGCTCGCTCGCAGGCTGGGCGGCCGCCGTAAGGTCGAGGCAGCGCTGCGCCCGCAGGCTTTCTCCCGCGCCAAGCGGACATGAGGGCGTCAGCTTCGAGGACGCTCGGATGGATTTGGACGTCCGTGCTTGGACGGACTGCTAGGCTTGCGGCGTCAACGCGCTTCACGCGCCGGGGGCAGCGTTCGGATATAGGCGATCAGGTCCGCCCGGGCTTGTGGATCCGGAACCGCCATCACCATGCGCGTGCCCGGCGCAAACGTCGTCGGCGCCGCGAGGAAGGCCTCGAGGTTCTCTACCGTCCAGGCCTCGCTCGACTTGGCCTTCAAGCCTTCGCTGTAGCCGCCAAATCCCGAGACGCTCGCGATGGGTCGATCGGCCACGCCCCGCAGAGTGGGGGGCGATCGAGACGGTGTGGCATCCCCGGCACTGCGCGGCATAGAGTTCAGCCCCTGCTTCCTCGTCGCCGGCCCGTTGGGGTTCGGCCCAGGCGGCCCGCTCGCTCCCGCCGACCGCCGCCGCCACCCCGCCCAGGATCGCGATCACCGCCATCCGCCGCCGTCGCACGCACTTCATTATTCACCTCCGCCTGGGTAGCGAACCTTAGCGGAATTGTTTATTGGTGCAATTATCGATTAAGTGACGGGAAGGCCGCAGAGCCGACGTCAGCCGGTTGGGAGGGTGTCCATGTCCAGGTTCAGAGCCGTCACGGGCTCCGCCCTCGCCATTGGGCTGTTGACGGGGGTCAGCGGTTTCGCCGCCCATACGGCCTGGGCGCAGGCGGGCCGGTCCAGCGACGCCGCCGCCACTGCGATCGTCGCCGTCCGCCGCCTGACGGAAAGCCAGTACCGCCATGCGATAGCTGACGCTTTTGGTGCGGACGTTGGGATTGAAGGTCGCTTTGAGCCCGAACGTCGCGAGGGCGGCCTGCTGGCCGTGGGCGGCGGCCAGCTGTCGATCACCTCGTCCGGGTTCGAACAGTACTTCCGCCTTGCGGACGACATCGCCGCCCAGGCTGTGGCGCCAGAGCGCCGCGCACGGCTGGCCGACTGCAGGCCGGTGTCCGACAAGGCGCCGGACGAGGCGTGCGCCCGGCAGATCATCGCCCATGTCGGCGAGCAGCTCTTCCGCCGCCCCCTGACGGAGGCCGAGCTCGCCCCTCGGGTCCGAACGGCGACGCTCGGCGCCGAGCGCACCGCCGACTTCTACGGCGGAGTCGCCCTCGCCCTGAAGAGCCTGCTGGTTGCGCCCGAGTTCCTGTTCCGCATGGAGCGCGCCGAAACGGATCCGGCCAACGACGGTCAGCCGCGCCTCGACGGCTACAGCAAGGCCTCTCGTCTCTCCTTCCTGTTCTGGGACGCTCCGCCTGACGCAGAGCTGCGCCGCGCCGCCGCGTCCGGCGAACTGCACACCGTCGACGGCTTGAATCGGCAAGTCACCCGTCTGGCCGCATCGCCGCGCCTGCACGACGGCGCCCGCGCGTTCTTCGCCGACATGCTGCAGCTGGACCATTTCGACGGTCTGACGAAGGACGCGAAAGCCTATCCGAAGTTCAGCCAGGCGCTCGCCGACAGCGCCCGCGAACAGACCCTGCGGACGACGGTCGAACTGCTGATCAGGCAGAAGCGCGACTATCGCGAGCTCTTCACAACCAATTCCACCTACATCAACCGCCACCTTGCGGCGGTCTACCAGGTGCCCTTCACCTCGACGGCGGACTGGACGCCCTTCACCTTCCCGAAGGAAGCGGAACGGTCCGGCATCCTCACCGAGGTGACATTCCTGTCGCTGTTCGCGCACCCCGCGGCCTCGTCGCCGACGCGGCGCGGCGTCAAGCTGCACGAGATCTTCATGTGCGAGCCGACGCCGGATCCCCCGGCCGACGTGGACTTCTCGAAGGTTCAGGCGCTGGAGAACGGTACGGTCCGGACCCGCCTGCTCGCCCACATGGAGAACGAAGGCTGCGCCGCCTGCCATCGCGTCAGCGACCCGGTCGGCCTGGCCCTCGAGCACTTCGACGGCATCGGGCAGAGGCGCACGCTCGAGAACGGGCAGCCCATCGACGTCAGCGCCGACCTCAATGGGTTCCGCTTCACCGGCCCAAGGCGTCGGCGCTTACCTCAAGCAGGAGCGGAAGATCCCGGCCTGCCTGGTGCGCAACGTCTACGCCTACGGCGTGGGCAAGGCGCCCGACGAACGCGACGAGGACTATCTGGCCGACCAGACCGAGGCCTTCGCCAAAGACGGGTACCGCGTGCCCGAGATGATGGTGCGCGTCGCCGCCAGCCCCGAGTTCTTCAAGGTGAAATTGCCGGCGCGGGCGCGGCCCGCCGCAAGGGTGGCTGCGGCCCTGACCGGCGCGACGGGAGGAAATCCATGAGCCAGCGCTTCAACCGGCGCTCCCTCGCTGCGCGGCATGCTTGGCGGCGGTGCGGTCACCCTCGGGCTTCCGGCCCTCGACATCTTCCTGGACGGCCACGGCCAGGCCTGGGCCGACGGCGCTCGCCTGCCCGTGCGCTTCGGAACGTACTTCTGGGGCTTGGGGCTCACCGACACGCCCGCCGGCGGAACGCGCTGGGTGCCCAAGACCATCGGCGGCGGCTACGAGATCACACCGGAACTGGAGGCGCTGCGGCCGGTCAAGGACAAGGTGTCGGTTCTGTCCGGCTTCCGCGTCATCGGGGACGGCCGACCCAACATCGTCCACTGGACGGGGCACGCCGCCATCCTGTCGGGCCTCGCCCCCTCCGTGACCAACCGGATGGACGCCCCCTCCTTCGACACACGGATCGCCGACGCCATCGGCGGCGGTGTGCGCTTCCGGGTCCTCGACGCCTCGGCCTCCGGCAAGGTCGTGAGCTATTCGACGCGGACGGGCTCGGCGTTCGCGACCCCCGACACGACGCCACTCGAACTCTACACTCGCCTGTTCGGCCCCGGCTTCCAGGATCCGAACCGGTCGGACTGGAAGCCCGATCCGTCGATCCTGCTGCAGCAGAGCGTACTGTCCTCCGTAACCGAACAGCGCCAGGCCCTCCTGGCCGACGCGGGCCGGGCCGACCAGGTCAAGCTCGACCAGTACTTCACCTCGGTGCGCGAGATGGAACAGCAGCTCGCCCTCGGCCTCGAGCGGCCCGAGAAATGCGAGTCCTGCGTCGTGCCCGACGCCCCGAAGGCGCCGGTGAAGGGCGCGTCCATCGATGTCGTCAACGCCAACACCAAGACCATGGCCAAGCTGCTGGCGATGGCGCTCGCGTGCAATCAGTCGAAGGTCTTCAACTTCGTCCACACGCCGGGCGCGTCGGAGACCTATGTGCCTGGCGAGACGAAGATCTATCACCAGATCACCCACGACGAGCCCACCGACACCCGGCTGGGCTACCAGGTGGAGACCAGCAAGCTCGCCGGACTGGTCATGCAGGGCCTCGGCGACTTCCTGGCCGAACTGGACGCCATCCGCGAAGGCGACGGAACCCTGCTCGACCGCAGCCTGGTGATGGCCTTCAGCGACACCGGCTACGCCAAGATCCATTCCATCGAGAACATCCCGATCTTCCTCGCCGGCGGCGCCCGGCGGGCGTCACAAGGCCGGCCAGCACATCGCCGGAAAGGGCGAGGCCGTCACGCGGGTGTCGCTCACCGCCCAGCAGCTTGCCGGCGTGGCGGTCGGGGAGTTCGGGGTCGGCGGCATGCGCACAGCCCGGCCGATCACGGAGCTGATGGCATGAGCCGCGCCCGCACGCTCCGCCTGACCCTTCTGGCCGGCCTTGTTCTCGCAGCGCCGACGTCGGCCCTGGCCGGCTGGAGCCGGACCTTCGTCGTCGAATGGTACGAGCCCGCCATGTACTACGGGGGGCAAAAGCGGCACGACCGAACCGGGAACCGACTGTCCCGCCGGGACCAATCCGGAGCCGGATTGGATCAAGGTGATGACCGACGCCGGCTACACTCGCGAGCAGGCGCTCTGGCTGCGCGATCCGGCCAACCCCACGCGTAGTCCCATCCATGGCCAGAACCAGATGGCGTTCCGCGGCGAGGGCCGCGCCAATGTCTACATCAACCCCACGTCCACACCCGACGGGGGACTCGTAGGCGTCAGCGGCGACGTGGCCGAGGGTCTGGATCTCGACGGCGACTCCCGGACAGGTTTCGTCAGCCCCACCGGCGCCCGCGGCGTCGACAACATGTTCTACAAGGCGCTCGGCTGCTGGAAGACCTTCCGCGGCCCCCCGCGGCTCTCGAGCGGTGCGCTGTCCAACAACGACGCCATGCGCGACGGCGCCTGGACCGTGGTGGTCGTCGTCGAAGGTCGCGGAAAGGATCCGCGGAACGACAGCGACGTCACCGTCGGCTTCTATCCGAGCGCGGACAAGCTGGTGAAAGATGCGATGGGCGACGTCGCGGCGGACTATACCTTCCGCATCCGACCCGATCCGAAGCTGGAGGCGATCTTCAAGGCGAAGAGCGTCAACGGCCGCATCGTCTCGACGCGCGCAATGGACGAGGTCTGGATGCGCGATGCAGGCGCCGCGCGCGAACTGCAGCTGCTCAAGGCCCGGATCGACCTGACGCTGAAACCGGACGGCGGCCTCTCCGGCTACATCGGCGGCTACCGGCCGTGGCGGCCCGTCTACGACGGCTACGTCCGCGCCCGCGGACCGGTGATCGAGGCGCTGACCTGGGTGAAGCTGCCGGACGTCTACTACGCGCTCCGCCGCAACGCCGACTACAGTCCGGCCGGAGCCAAGGGCGAGAAGACCCACATCTCCTTCGCCTACCGCCTCGACGCGATCCCGGCGTTCGTGGTGTCTCCCGACGCGACGCGGCTCGCGACGGCGACCTCCTACAAGGCGCTGGCGAAGTCCGGCGAGACGCAGATGGCCGACCGCGCGCCCTTCAACGTCGTGGATGGCATCGTCGTCGCCAAGGGCGCCAAGGCGGAGTCGCAGCCGGAAAGCGCCCTGCTGCCGCCGGCGTCCAGAACCGGAAGCGGGGCCGGAGGCGCGCCATGAACCTGCTGCGCGTCCTCTGGGCCGCCGCCGCCCTCCTCCTGCCGCCGACGGCCGCCTGGGCCGAGGGCCTCCCGGCCCTTCCCGAGCCTCTGAAGCTCACGCGCATGTCCGGCGTCGGCCTGGTCGTGTCCGATCTGGAGCGCTCCAGACAGTTCTACACCGAGGTCCTTGGCTTCAAGGTCGCAGCCAGGGTTCCCGCCCAGGGCCCGGCTCAGGAATACCTCCTGGGACTCTCGGGCGACGTTCGCGCCGACACTCTGGTGGTGATCCGGCAGGGCCAGGTCCCGGCGGGCGCGACGGGGTTCGGCCGGGTCATCGTCGTGGCGCCGAACGCCCGTGGTCTTGCGGAGCGCGCGGCTGCGGCGGGCTACAAGCCGGCGCGGATCGTCGACGGGACCAATGTCGTCCGCGACCCGGACGGCTACGCCATAGAGCTCTATCAGCGACCCGCGACCCGCTAGGCCCCTCTGGCGGCGAGCGACCCGCGCGTCTACCGTCGCTGGGATGCACGACGTTGCGCAGACGCAGACGACGACGCTGAGCCGGCGGGCCCTCTACGAGCGGGTCTGGAGCCGCCCCCTCAGCACGGTCGCGCAGGAGCTGTCGCTCAGCAGCAACGGCCTGTCGAAGATATGCGATCGCCTGATGATTCCCTATCCGGGTCGCGGCCATTGGTCGAAGGCCGCGGCGGGCCGCGCCCCGGAACGGCCGCCCCTTCCGCCCACGCCGGAGGGGGTCGAGGAGCAGATCGTCATCGGCGGCGCCCGCCCCGCGTCGCGGCGGCAGCGCACCCGCTTCTCGACGGAGCAGCGCCGGGAGCAATTGGTCGATGCGGCCGCCGAGATCATCACGGCGGAGGGCCTGCCGGCCTTGACGATGAAACGGGTCGCCCGCCACGTGGGCATCAGCGAGGCCCAGGCCCACAACTACTTCGCCCAGCGCAAGGACCTGCTCGTCGCCCTGGCGCGCCGGGAGTTGTCGGCCATGGAAGCCCGGCGGCGCTCCGAGATCGATCGCGGACACGACCGCTACACGAAGATCGCGTTGTCCACGATGGCCTACCTGCGCGAAGCGGCCGGCCGCGGTGCGCTGATCCAGGTGCTGACGCAGTCTCCGGAGGTGCGGGAAGCGCTCCGCCAGGAACGTGAGATCACACAGCAAGCCGACCGGCGTCAGGTGATGTCGAACCTCACCGACACCTACGGCGTGCCCTCGGACACGGCCCGGGTCATGACGAGCGTCCTCACCGCGGTCTGCCTCCGGGCCGGCCGCCTCGTGGCCCGCGGCAAGCTCGACCTCGCCGCCGCCGAGCG
Organism: Phenylobacterium sp. J426; assembly: GCF_024699945.1. GTDB lineage: Bacteria > Pseudomonadota > Alphaproteobacteria > Caulobacterales > Caulobacteraceae > Phenylobacterium. The sequence continues at coordinate 114,570 of NZ_JAJOMY010000001.1, forward strand.
CCTGACCCTGGCGATCACCATGACGGGCAACCGGGATCTGATGCGAGCCTATCGCACGCGGCCGGCGCAGGACGGGGATTGATCGCGGCGCAGCCCTAGCGCGGCCGCAGCGCCGCCAGAGACGAATCGACGAGCCGGGCGGTCATCTCACGGGCGCGGTCGAGCTGCAGCTCCCCCTGCCACGCCAGCCGGCCCATCTCCTCCGGGATCGCCGCGACCATGAAGACCACGGCGACGGCTTCCGTCGCCGGCAGGCGAAGCTCCCGCCTCAGCAGGCGTGCGAAGCCGCGCAACAGGCGGTCCCGGAGCCGTGCGGCATCGGGTGCGATCCGCCCCGCCATGAAGCTGTCGCGCAGGATGTAGTGGACGAGCGGCCCCCGCGCGGCGACGTGCTGCAGATACAGGTCCGCGCAGCCCCGGGCCCGCGCCGACAGCTCCGGCGCCTCCGCCGCCTGGTCGAAGCCCGACGACCTGAGGACGTCCAGTTCCTCGAGGAGCACCGCATTGAAGAGGTCCCACTGGGTGGGGAAGTAGCCGTACACCAACCCCTTGGAGACGCCCGCCGCGGCCGCCAGCCCCTCCATCGGCAGCGGCAGATGGCCCCGCTCCAGAAGCAGTCCGGCGGCGGCCTCGACGATCTGCCGACGGCGCACTTCCGGTGTTAGGCGCTGCCTCGCGGCCACCCTCGTCCTCCTGTTCGAGGACCTTCTTAGTCGGCTTCGACGTACGGCGCGATGGTCGCCGAAAAGGCGGGCGGCGGCGCCGGCCGCCGCCCGAGGGGGGGAACGTCGTCAGAAGCCCTTGGTGATCGAGACCCCGTAGGTGCGGGGCTCGAGCAGGATGACATTGCGCAGCGCGCCGAGGTTCTCGTCGGCGATGTCGAAGCCCACGATGGTGTCGTCATCGAGCAGGTTCTTGGCGAACAGCTGAACCCTCAGGTTCGCCTCGGCGCGCTCGAAGTTGAGCGTCGCGTTGACGTTCTCCCAGGACCGGATGCGGTCGAAAGGATTGTTGTTGTAGCGCATGAAGCTCTCGGACTGACGGTAGTAGTCGCCGCGCAGCGTCGCGCCCCAGCCACCGGGCAACTCCCAGCTGTACTGGGGCCCAGGGCGACGGTCCATTTCGGCGCGCCGGGCAGCTTGTTGCCCTCCAGATCCTGGATCACACCCTCGCCCGCCCCGGTGGAATAGCGGGTCACGTTCGGATCGTAGGCGTAGACCCCGTTAGTCAATGCGCTGGCCGTGGCCGGCGCCACGCCCGCCGCCGTCAGCCGGGCCAGCATCGTCGCCGGGCCGCTGCAGGCCACGCCGGCCAGCACGGCCGCCCCGGCCGGATTGCGCAACAGGTTGGCCACGCCCTCGGCGTTGAGGATGCAGCCGCCGGTCGTGGCGTTGGCGTAGATGTACCGGGTGTCGCCGCGGGTCCGGTTGAAGGTGTCGACCACCCGGCCTTCGTCGATCCGGGTGTCGAGGTAGCCGATGTTGGCGTTCAGGCGCAGGTTTCTCACCGGCTCCCAGACGCTCTCCAGCTCGACGCCCTTGATCGTGGCGTCGATGTTCTCGTTGTAGATCGAGCGGTTCACGCTCCGGGCGATCTGATAGCCCTTGTAGTCATAGTAGAAGCCCGTGAGATTCAGGATCAGCGTTCCGTCCAGCAGGGTGTTCTTGGTGCCGATCTCGTAAGCGTTGACGAACTCCGGCTGGAAAGACTCGCGCAGTCCGAGCGCAACGACGCCGGGCGGGTTGAAGCCGCCGCCCTTGTAGCCCTTCGAATACGACGCATAGACGAGCGTGCTGTCGGTGAATGACAGGTCGGGCGACCAGTCGATGTTGAGCCGGCCGGTCGTCTCCTTGAAGCGCACGCGCTGCTCGGCTCCGAAGATCGGTCCTCGGCCGGGCGCCAGCAGCGTCGCGCCGGAGCCCCGGGTCTTCTTCTTGTCGTCCGTGTAGCGAAGGCCGCCGGTCACCCGCAGGGTCTCGGTGGCCTGCCAGTACAGTTCGCCGAACAGCGCCTTCGAGGTCAGGTCATACTCGGTGAGGCTGATGAAGTAGTTGTGGCCGGTGAAGTCGGGGTCGGCCAGCGGGTCGACGTAGGCGGTGGGGGCCAGAGTGCGGGCGGCGAGCGTCGTGACGTTCGACGCCGAATAGGTCGTGCTGCTTGAGCTGTAGTCGATATAGATGCCGCCCACGTTGAAGTTGATCGGGCCGTCGAAATCGGACTGCACCCGCAGTTCCTGGGTCCACTGCTCGTTGTGCCCGGCGCCGCCCGAGGCCGCTTCGAAGCGATCGGTGACGCCGAACTGCCCGTCGGTCAGGGTTCCGGTGGGCGTGAACCGCGTGACGCCGAACGGCGTCGGCGTGCGCAAGCCGCTTGAGTCGCCGCGCGAGTAGTTCTCGTTCTCCGTGTAGCTCGTGAGCGACGTCAGCGTCAGACCGGGCGTCGCGTCCCACGCGAGCTCCAGTTGGTAGATGTCGGTGCGGGGCCGATAGATCGGCCGGCCCGTCACCTCGACCTCACGAAGATTGCGCGACACCGACCCCCCGGCGTTGGGATCGGCGCTCCAGAGGCCGATCTGCCGGCCGAGGATGCCCGGGAAGGTCGCCAGCAGATTGGTCGCGTCATAGACGTCGTCGTCATAGACGGACGCCGGCAGGCAGCCCTGGCTGAGCGCCGCCTGGGCCACGCCTGTGGCGACGCCGCCAACGCTGGCCAGGCCGGGGTCACGCTTGCAGAGCGCCTTGCGCGCCCCGCGGGTGTCGTCCTCGGCGAACCCTTCCCACATCGCGGTGGCTCGGAAGGTCGAGCTCGGCTCGAAGGCGACCGTCGCTCGCCCGGCCCAGATCTGACGGCCATCCAGGCGCTGATCGTTGAGGGTGTTCTTCGTGTAGCCGGCGCGATCCAGGCCGAAGGCCGCCAGCCGCACGGCGAACATGTCGCCGATCGGGAGGTTGACGAAGCCCTGCGCGCGGATCGTGTCGTAGTTGGCCACCTCCGCGGTCACCGAAGCGGCGAAGTCATGGCCGGGCTTGTTGGTGATGACATTGACCACCCCGCCCGTCGCGTTGCGCCCGTACAGGGTCCCCTGCGGCCCGCGAAGCACCTCCACCCGCTGCACGTCGAAGAATTCCGCGTCTGCGATGCGGTTCGCCGTCAGTGGCGCGTTGTTCAGGTGCACGCCGACGCCATCGTCGCCGGTGCTCGCAATCAACTGGGCGCCGACCCCGCGGATCTGGAAGTTGGTCCGCAGCGATCGCCGCTGAAACGTCAGGTTCGGCACCGAATTCACCAGGTTGCCGACCCCGTCGATCCGCTGCGCCCGCAGCGCGTCCTCGCCGTAGGCCGAGACGGCGATCGGCACGTCCTGGATTGATTCCTCTCGCTTCTGGGCGGTGACGATCAGCTCGTCGACCAGACCGCCTGCCGCCTCCTGGGCGAAGGCCGGCGCGGCCAGCGCCAGAACGAAGAAAGACGCCGACGCCATGAGCGTGCGCTGCATTGAATCCCCCTATCGGTCCTTGTTGTTTCAGCGGCCGAAATGAGGTCATATTGGTTTGATCGTCAATACGGCTTGGCCAGAGCTCTCGTTCATATGGCGAGGCAGCCGACGTGCGATCCACTCAAGCTCCGGAAAATGGAGTGATTTCGGCTGGTGCTCATGTCAGCAACAATCCGGGAGGTCGAAATGCCATATGCCCACGGTCGGGTCGTCCACGACGCAGACAGCCACATCATGGAACCGCCAGGCTGGCTCACCCCCCCACGCCGATCCTCTGCTCGCCGAGCGCCTCACAGACCGGGCGACGCCGGAACGGATCCGTAGCCAGGTTGAGAAGGCCCGCGCGAGGCGGCTCGACCCCGACGCGGCGCGCGCGGCGGCCGAAGCGCCTATCGCCGGTCCGAAGGGATGGATCGCCTACGGGGCGTTCGATCCTGACGAACGGGCGGCCGTCCTCGACCAACTCGGATTCAACCGGCAACTGGTCTTCGCCACGAGCTCGCTCGGCGTCTTCCGCACCTCAAGCGACCCGGACGTCCTGTACGGGGGCGCACGCGCGCACAATCGCGCCATGGCCGCCTTCTGCCGCGACCCGCGTCTCGTGGGGGTCGCCTACACGCCGCTGGACGATCCGCAAAGGGCGCTGGAAACGGCGGCGGAGGCCATCGACCTGGGCTGCGGTGCGATCTGGGTGCCCTCCACCCCGGCGGGTCCACGCTCGCCCGGCCACCCCGACCTCGACCCCCTTCTGGCATCTGCTGGCCGACACCCGAACGCCTTTCATGTTGCACATCGGCCCGGGGTCCCGGGTGCTGCCGGCCGAGTACACGAACAACGGCAAGCCGCGCTCCCCCGACCTGCACGGGGGCGGCGAGAACCTCAGGTTCAAGGACTTCGTCGTGCTGCCGTTCTCCGCCCAGATGTTTCTCGCCGCCCTGATCTATGACGGCCTCTTCGACCGTGTTCCCGAACTGCGCGGCGGCGTCATCGAGTTCGGCGCGGCCTGGGTGCCCGGCTTCCTGCGCCAGCTCGATCACGGCCACCGCAGCTTCAGCCGCACCGACCCCCTGCTCCAGGCCATGGTCATGAAGCCGTCGGACTACATTCGCCGGCACGTGAAGTTCACACCGTTCCCGGGCGAGGACGCGGGCTGGCTGATACGCGAGGCAGGCAAGGAGCTGTTCCTGTTCTCCAGCGATTACCCGCACCCCGAGGGGACCAACGATCCGATCGGCCGGTTCGAGCGGACCTTCACAGGACTCGACGAGGACGCCAGGGACAGGTTCTATCGCCGCAACTTCGAAGAGATGATGGGCGCGCCGGCCGGCTGAGCCGCCCGCGCGGGGGATTGTTCAAGGGGGGAGCGGCGGGCGACCGGCAGGGGTCCGCCGCCAGTGTGTTCCATGCGTCAACGTCACGTCTTCGCCGCGCTTTCCGCGGTCCTTCTGGCCGCGTCCGCGGCCGCCTCGCAGGGCGTCGACGACCGTCGGCTCAGGGGCGCCGACCGAACCTCCGAATGGCTGGCCGCGGGCCGGACCTATTCCGAGCAGCGCTTCAGCCCGCTCGCGCAGGTCAACCGCGACACGGTGCAAGGGCTGGGCCTCGCCTGGTACGGCGACCTCGACACTGAGCGGGGCCAGGAGGCGACACCGATCGTCGTCGACGGCGTGCTCTATGTGACGACCGCCTGGAGCAAGGTGAAGGCCTTCGACGCGGCGACGGGCGAACCGCTCTGGACCTACGACCCCAAGGTGGACCCCCGCCGTAGCGCAGATCGCCTGCTGCGACGTGGTCAACCGGGGCGTCGCGGCCTGGAAGGGACGGCTCTACCTCGGCGCCCTCGACGGCCGTCTGATCGCCCTGGACGCCAGGACCGGGGCAGAGGTCTGGTCCGTTGCGACCGCGGACCCGACCAGGGCCTATACGATCACCGGCGCCCCCAGGATCGTGCGCGGCAAGGTGATCATCGGCAACGGCGGCGCCGAGTACGACGCCCGAGGCTATGTCACGGCCTACGACGCCGAGAGCGGCAAGCAGCTCTGGCGGTTCTATACGGTGCCGGGGAACCCTGCGGACGGCTTCGAGACACCCGAACTCGCGCGGGCGGCGAGGACCTGGAACGGAGAATGGTGGCGGCTGGGCGGCGGCGGCACCGTCTGGGACGGCATGGCCTACGACGTGGAAACCGGGCTCTTCTACATCGGCGTGGGAAACGGCACGCCCTGGAACCAGAGGTTCCGCAGCCCCGGCGGCGGCGACAACCTGTTCCTGTCCTCCATCGTGGCGCTTGATCCCGACACCGGCAGGTACCGCTGGCACTACCAGACCACGCCCGGCGAGACCTGGGACTACACGGCCGCCCAGCCGCTCATGGTGGCCACCATCCCCTGGCAGGGCCGCCCACGCCGGGTGGTCATGCAGGCGCCGAAGAACGGCTTCTTCTACGTCCTGGACGCCAGAACCGGGACGCTGCTCTCGGCGGAGAAGTTCGCGCCGGTCGACTGGGCCGAGCGGGTCGACATGAAGACCGGCCGGCCGGTCGAACGCGCGGCGGCGCGATACGACAAGACGGGCCAGCCCGTGATCATCTCGCCCGGGCCGCTCGGCGCCCATAACTGGCATCCGTGGTCCTACAGCCCGGTGACCGGCCTGGTCTATCTGCCGGTGACGGAGAACACCGGGCCCTACGGCAACACCACCGAACTCAAGGTCAACGCCCGCGGCTACAACACCGGCGTCGACGCCGCGGCCGCCCTGCCCCTTTACCGGGCGCCGGGCGCGCCCAAGGGGGCTATCACAAGCTATCTTCAGGCTTGGGACCCCGTGCGAGCCAAGGAAGCGTGGCGGGTCGAGAACGAGGTCTACGGCTCGAGCGGCCTGATGGCCACGGCGGGCGGGCTGGTCTTTTCCGGCGACCACGCCGGCGCCTTCTCCGCCTTCGACGCGGCGACTGGCCGGAAGCTGTGGTCGACGCCCGCGCAGGCGAAGATCGTCGCCGCGCCGATGTCGTACGAAGTCGCCGGAGAGCAGTACGTCGCGGTCCTGGCGGGCGCGCGCGGGCTGCCGGACGGCCAGGTCCGGACCAGCGCCCTCAGCGCCAACAACTCCCGCCTTCTCGTCTACAAGCTGGGCGCCCGCGCGCAGTTGCCGACGGCGCCGGTGACGGTGGCGCAGGAGAGCACCATCCTCAGCCGGCTCAATCCGCCGCTGCTGACCGGCACGAACGAGCAGGTGATCGACGGCCAGGCCAGCTACGCCCGCGTCTGCTCCGGCTGCCACGGCGCGGGCGGCGTCGCGGACAAGTCGATCCCCGACCTCCGCTATTCCACGACCTTGAACAGCCTGGCCGCCTGGAACGCAGTGGTGATCGATGGCGCGCGGGCGCCCCAGGGCATGGCGTCCTTCCGGAACGCGCTCGCGCCAGGCGAGGCGGAAAGCATCTGGCACTATGTGATCAGCGAAGCGAACAAGGCGAAGGCGGCGCAACGGCCGTGACGCGCGTCTGGAAAAGGACGCTGGTGGGCCCGGCAGGACTCGAACCTGCAACCAGACCGTTATGAGCGGCCGGCTCTAACCATTGAGCTACAGGCCCCAGCAGCGGAGGCGCCGGTTACCACGGGCTGCACGGACCTTAAAGCTTGCGTTCAGCTTCAGCTTGGGAGTTTCAGAGCCAAGGTCCGCTCCCCAGGACCAAGGAGACCCCGATGAAGACCCTGATGCGTGCGTCCGGCCTGGCTCTCGCGCTGGCCGCCTCGGCAGCGGCCCCCGCGGCCCTCGCCCAGACAGTCGCCCCCGCCGCGCCGCCGGCCGCCGACACCATGTTCCGCGCCACGACCCTCAACCTCTCCGCCTATGGCGAGACCAAGATCGCCCCCGACATGGCGATGATCACCCTGGGGGTCATGACCGAGGGCAAGACCGCCGCCGAGGCCATGCAGGCCAACGCCGCGCGGATGAACGCCGTCGTCGCCAGCCTCCGCAAGGCCGGCATTCCGGACCGTGACATCCAGACCTCGAACCTGAACCTGAGCCCGCAGTATCGCTATCAGGAGAACCAGCCCCCGCTGCTCATCGGCTACCAGGCGTCCAACAACGTCACCGTGACGGTCAACGACCTGAAGCGGCTCGGCCCCGCCGTCGACGCCACCGTCACCGCGGGCGCCAACCAGGTGCACGGCGTCAGCTTCGGGCTGAAGGATCCCACCACCGCCGAGAACGCCGCGCGTGAGGCGGCCGTGAAGGCGCTGGCCTCCAAGGCGGATCTCTACGCCCGGGCCACCGGTCATCGCGTGATGCGCCTCGTCAGCCTGAGCGAAGGCGGCGGCTACAGCGTTCCCCCGCCGATGCCGATGGCGGCCTATGCGGCCAAGCGCGAGATGGACGTCTCCGGCACCTCGATCTCGGGCGGCGAACTGAAGGTCCGCGTCGACATCAGTGGCCTCTACGAGCTTACTCGCTAGAGACCTTCGCGCGGCGGAAGGCGGCCTCCAGCCGATCGGCCATCATCCGGCCCGGGAAGCTGCGGTCGCCTTCCATCACCGCCGCATACACCTGGTCCTTGCCCGGGATCGGCGCTGCGGCCCAGCCGACGCCGCGAGATCGGTCGGCCAGGGTCGGACAGCTCAGGTAGCGGGGCCGCCCGTCCTTGCCGACGGCGTCGAGCAGGTCGCCGACGGTCATCTCGCCCGCGCCGTCGCAAGAGGTGTATCGCTTCGCGCACGTCGTGGCGGTGTTGTAGCGGTAAAGTGTGCGGCCGCCCGTCTCGGCGATCACCACGCAGGTGTTGGGATCGCCGATGGCCCGCGAGATGGCGGCGTCGAGCGCGTCCTTGTCCACGCCGGGCGGCGCGTCGGGCGCGCAACCGGAGAGAAGGCCGCCGACGAGCGCAGCGGCCGCGAGGGCCTTAAGCGGCTTTCTTGATCTCGTTGCCATCATCCAGGAGCACGACCGTCGGCGCATAGTTCCGAGCCTCCTCGGCCGGCAGCATGCCATAGGTCACGACGATGACCTTGTCGCCCTTCTGCACCAGGCGCGCGGCTGCGCCGTTCACGCCGATCACCTTGGACCCGCGCGGGGCCTCGATGGCGTAGGTGGTGAAGCGGGCGCCGGTCGTGATGTTCAGCACGTCGACCTGCTCGTGCGGGAGGATGCCCGAGGCGTCCAGCAGATCGCGGTCGATGGCGATGGAGCCTTCATAGTCCAGGTCGGCCTGGGTGACCGTGGCCCGGTGCAGCTTGGACTTCATCAAGGTGAGCAGCATGCGGTGATCGTCCTCGTCGAACGCTGTGAGCCGCGGGAGGCACACACAAAGCCCAAACCCGAACTGGGGCCCGCACTGAAGGCGACGCGCATATACGCACGAAGGCTCCGCCATTCAATGCCGCAATGCAGCGATAATGCCGCAGCGGAATGCAAGGACCGGAGCCCTTGCCCGGTAAGGCCTTGCCGGTAGCGCTCTCCTCGGCTGTTCGGCGTCGGCGCCGCGATTTCGGTGCGCTGCAGCACGGGCGCGGCCCTTCCGCAGGAGGCGCCCCCAGCGGTGCGCCTTGACGGACCCCGCGTCATCCGGGCGCTATGCCGGGTCGGCGAACAGGGAGGTCCGAATGGACGGCGCGCAGGTTCCGGGCGGCTTCGACCGCGAAGCTCTGGGGCAGGTCCCCACCGCCATGCAGGCGATGCTCGATCAGGGGGCGCTTTCGGGCATGGTCACCCTGGTGTGGCGTCGCGGCGAGGTCGTGCAGGTCAACGCGCTGGGGTATCGCGACCTGGCGGCCAAGGCGCCCATGCAGCGCGACACGCTCTTCCGCATCGCCTCCATGACCAAACCCGTCACCTCGGTGGCGACGATGATGCTGGTCGAAGAAGGCAAGCTGAAGCTCGACGATCCGATCACCCGCTGGATCCCCGAGTTGTCCCACATGCAGGTGCTGAAGGACGCCGCCGGTCCGCTGGACCAGACCTATCCCGCCCCGCGAGACATCACCGTCGAGGATCTTCTGACCCACCGCGCCGGGCTCGCCTACGCCTTCACGTCCGTCGGTCCGATCGCGCACGCTCACGAAAAGACCCTCGGTCCGCCGCTGGGCTATGGCGTCACCCCCGACTGGTGGCTGCAGAAGCTGGGCACGCTGCCGCTCAGCTACCCGCCGGGCGAGCGTTTCCACTACAGCCATGCCACGGAGGTGCTGGGCTTCCTCCTCGCCCGCCTCGAGGGCAAGACGCTTGGCGAGGTGCTGCGCGATCGCATCTTCGCCCCGCTGGGCATGCACGATACCGACTTCTGGATGCCGGCCGAGAAGGCCGACCGCATGGCCAAGCTGTACAAGGCGCCGGTCGACGGAGGCCCGCTGGAGGACGTGTCCTGGCCTGAGCCGCCTCAGCGGTTCGACTTCGAAGCCGGGGGCGGCGGCCTGATCTCCACCGCAGACGACTACCTCAAGTTCGCCCGCATGATGCTCGGCGGCGGCGAGGTCGACGGCGTGCGCCTGCTGAAGCCTGAGACCGTCGAACGGATGCGCGCGAACCGCCTTACCGAGGAACAGCGCAGCCACGGCTTCCTGGGCATGCCGTTCTGGCTCAGCCAGGGCTTCGGCCTTGGCGTGTCCATGATCCTGGACTCCGAGAAGCACCAGTGGATGGGCGCCGGCGGCGAAGGCGCTTTCGGCTGGCCCGGCGCCTTCGGCACCTGGTGGCAGGCGGATCCGACCGAGGACATGATCCTGATCTTCCTGATCCAGGATTCGATGCCGCTCGGTCCGGAGGCGGTCACCGCCATGCAGGGCCAGCGTCCCAGCGGCCGCCTGGCCCTGCCGGTGTTCCAGAAGGCGGTCTACGCGGCGCTGGGGAAGTAGAGCCTCAGGACCGGCGGGGCGCCACGCAGATCTGCCGCCCGGCCACCTTGTCGCCTTCGAGCGTGCCGTCGCGATAGCCATCCCGCCGCACGCGGTTCAGCGCGAGGTTCTCCGGCGGCGGCTTCTCGCCGGGGCCGCAGATCGGCACGCGCGTGCGCATGCCGCCCGCCGGGCAGCTGCAGATGAACTCGCTTTGGTCGACCCGGCTTGCCGGGACGTTGCAGCGGGCGGGGACCACGTCGCCGCTGACGTCGACGCACTGGATCGTCCAGCTGGGCTGGCGTTCGCTGGCGGGCTGGGCCTGTCCCGGCGCCTCCGCCGCGCCCCAAATGAGGACGGCCAGCGCGGCGATCGTGGGTACGCGCATGTCGGGGCTCCTTACCTATTCGGCGGATGATACGCGCAGCCGCCGCGTTCACCATGTCCTTCAGCAGGCGCTTAACGGCGTCTGCGGCAGTCTTGCGGCCATGGACGTGTTTTCCATCGCCAAGGGCGGTCTGGCCGCCGCGGAGCGCCGCTTCGAGACGGCGGCGTCCCGCGTCGCGCAGGCGGCGACCGACGAGCGCATCGACCTCGGCCATGAGATGGTCGAGATGATCCAGGCGAAACACCATGTCTCGGCCAACCTGAAGGTCATCCGGTTCGCCGACGAGATGTGGAAGTCGCTTCTCGAAATCCAGGTACGCTGAACCACGCCGGACGGTGGACGAACGGCCGCGCCGTGGCGCACAATGGCGCGTTCGCGCGGCGTCCAGGATCGCGCGCATCTCGGGGGAAATGCCGTGTTTCGTCTGTCCGCCATGGCCGCCGCGGCCCTGTTGCTCGCGGCCTGCCAGCCCAAGCCCGAGGCCCAGTACACTGGCCTCGACATGCAGGAGCTCATGGTTCACGTCGTGGATCCGGCGGCCTTCCAGTTCTGGCGCGGCTCGGGCTTCGAGCTCACGGAAGACGGCGAGCGCGACCTGTCGCCGACGACCGAGGAGGGCTGGAAGGTCGTCGAGGACGGCGCCGCCACCGTCGCCGAGGCCGGCAATCTGCTGATGCTCCCCCGGCCGCGCCCGCGAACCGCAGGCCGAGTGGAACAGGTACGCCAAGCTGATGACCCAGCGGGCGCTCGAGGCGAAGGCCGCCGCCGAGGCCAAGGACAGGCAGAAGGTGTTCGACACCGGCGGCCGCCTCTACGAGGTCTGCGTCGCCTGCCACGAAAAATACGTCATCGATCCGATGCTCGAAGCCGAGAAGAAGGCCGGCAAGTAGCCCGTACGAAAAAGGGGAGCCTCGCGGCTCCCCTCTCCGTATCCGGCCCAGATCGACGCCTAGCGCTCGCTGGCGTCGGCCCCGTCCTTCGGCGCGCCGGTGCCCGACGAGCCCATGAAGATCTTGCGGCCATCCGGGAAGGTCACGTCACGGCCATTGGCCTTGCACGCCGGCTTGCACAGCTTGTCCTTCGACTGATAGCCGCGGACCACGATCTCGGTGCCCGGCTTCAGCGAGTTGCGGTCAATGCCGGCGCGCAGCAGCGTGTTCGGCGTGCCGCCTTCCACCATCCAGGCGCCTTCGGCGTACTGGGCGTTGGTGTTGTTGATGTGCACCCAGGCGTGGGGATTGATCCACTCCACGCGGGTCACCTTGCCCCGCAGCAGGACGGGCGCCTTGCCGTCGAATTCCGCCGCGAAGGCGTGGTGCGCCACGGCCGCGCCGCCGGCGATCGCCCCGCCCATGACGGCGCCGACCACGGCCCCGATGATCCAGTTTTTCTTATCCATCTTGCGCCTCCAACGCCGGATGATCCTGTCGTCTCTTCCCTGACGGCTGCATGAACGGCCGCCCGGATATCTCTCTCGCCTACTTCAGCGGCTCTTTCCGCAGGTGGCCGTACATGAGCTCTTCCACGAACTCGACGCACTTGAACTGGTTCAGCCGCGCGTCCTCGCCGACCCGCTTGTAGAGGTTCATGCTCATCTTCCACGGACGGGTGAAAGTGTCCGGGTCGGTGATCGTCGCCTCGTAGCGCATGGTGTTCGGGCCGGTGGGCGTATAACGCTCAACCACCGTCATGTTGGCCGAGTGATGGTTGCCAGCGCGGTCGAACCATGTGCGGTCGTTCTGGCCGGTGACGGTGATGACGAGCGTGTCGCCTTCCCACTTGGCCACCGACTGGCCCATCCAGCTGTCCACCGGCGGCGGGCCCGGATCGTCGAACATCACGTTGCGCACCGCACCCGCATATTCGTAGGCGATCATCAGCGACTTGTCGGACTGGAAGATCTGGAACGGCAGGTGCATGTAGTTCGCCCGCGGCACGCCCGGCAGGTAGCACTTCACCTCGGGGTCGCGGTCCAGGTAGTTCGCGCGGTTCTCGTCCCGGATCTTCTTGGCGTCCGGCGTGTAGGGGATCTCGCCGCCTTCCACGACCCCCAGGCCGCCCGGCACGGCGCCGACGGCGCCGAGCGCCAGAACTTCCTTCGCCGGCACAGGGATGATCGGACCCGGCCGCATCTGCAGCGCGGCGCGGGCGGCATGCGGCTCGACGTCCCAGCCGGCCGAATTCATCACCTGCCACACGCCGTTCAGGTCCGGCAGCTTCGCGCCCGGCAGCCGCGGGGCCTTGTACGTGGCGGCCGCCTTCGCCTTCGGCTGGGCCATCGCGGCCGGGCCGCCCATCACCAGACCGGCCACTGCCAGCGCTGCTGCAATCCTGATCATGCTCTCGTTTCCCCCGTCGCCCGCTCGGTGACCCGGCGAAGCCTTCTTTGAATCAAGCCTAATCAACGTTCAGTCGCCGCGCCAGCTTACGCCTGCGCTTTGACACGATCGGCGGCGGCGAGTAGCGGACGGCATGGCCCTGCGAACGCTCTTCGTGACCCCGATCTACGAAGCCAGCCTTACAACAGACCGAAGCTTCGAAAATTTCAATGCCGAGATTTTCGACGCCTGTCAGATGCTGGCTCAAGAGGACGCCGCCGGGCGCGCCTGGTGCCGCGACCACGGCTATGGCGGCTACACGTCCTACGCCTCGCTCAACGATCTGCCCCAGCGTGTCAGCGCTTTCGCGGACCTGAAGACCAAGCTCGACCGCCACGCCAAGGCCTTCGCCCAGTCGCTGCACTTCGACCTCGGGAACGGCCGCCTGAAGCTCGACAGCCTGTGGGTCAATGTCCTGAAGCCGGGCGCCGCGCACAGCGGCCACATCCACCCGCACAGCGTGATTTCCGGCACCTACTATGTGGCGACCCCGCCGGGCGCGAGCGCGCTGAAGATCGAGGACCCCCGGCTGCCGCTGATGATGGCCGCGCCGCCTCGCCGGAGCGATGCGCCCGAGGGCGCGCAGCCCTTCGTCTATCTGCAGCCGGAGCCCGGCACGATCTACATGTGGGAGAGCTGGCTGCGGCACGAGGTGCCCGCCAACCGCGCGAAGAGCCCGCGGGTCTCGGTGAGTTTCAACTATGGTTGGCGCTGAGGTCACGCGGCCAGCTTAGCCGGCCGCCTCCCGCCTTCCATGTCCGCGGGCGCCAAAGCCATGACCGGCCGTCTCAGCGGTCGGCGACGTGGGTCCGTCCGCCGAACTTGCCGCCGAAAAAGTCGCCCCTGTTCCAGGCCGGACGCTCTGCGCCGTCGGACAGCTCGCGCGCGATCTCGTAGTTGATCTTGGCGAACTTGGCGCCTGCCGCATAGTCGATCGGCTGGCTGAGGTCGTCGCAGACCTTGTGGTAGCACTCCTTGAGGAAGCCGGTGAACTTGGCCTCTCCGCCGTTCTGGAAACCGGTCATCAGGAACACCGACGGCACGCCCACCTCGACGAACCGGTAGTGGTCCGAACGGGTGAACAGGCCCTCGTCCGGCAGCGGATCCCCGGACAAGGCGACGCCCACCCGCTCCGCCGCGCGCCGCACGGCCGGCCCGATGCTGGAGCGGTCCGCGCCGAACGCCACCACGTCGGTGAAGTCGTAGGTCAGGATCGGCATGTCGAGGTTGACGTTGGCCACGACGTTGCGGCCGCCCATGTTGCGGGCAAAGTATTCCGCGCCGACCAGCCCCTTCTCCTCCGCCGTCACGAGCAGGAACAGCACCGACCGCTTCGGACGTCGTCCGCTCTCAACGAAGGCGCGGGCCACCTCGAAGGTGGTCGCCACGCCGCCCGCATTGTCCAGCGCGCCGTTGTAGACGCGGTCTTCCCCGGGTTTGGCGTCCTCGCGCAGGCCCTCGTGGTCCAGGTGGGCCGACAGCACCACGGTCTCGGTCCGAAGCGTCGGGTCCGAGCCTTCCAGCAGCGCGGCGACGTTGCTGCTTTCACTATCGGTCATCTCCGTGCGCGCCCCGACGGCCAGGCGGCCAGGCAGGGCGAACCGTGGCGTCACGCCCTCGGGCTTGGCGGCGTCGGCGTAGATCTTGTCCAGCGGCGCCTTGGCGCCCTCGAACAGCTTCTGCGCGCCCTGCACGCTGAGCGTGCCCAGACCCGGCGTCTTCGGGGCCACCACGAACGGACCGCCGCCTGGCGCCCTCCAGGTCATGTTCCAGCTGCGCCAGTGCTTCGCCGACTCGGCGAACGGACGCATCTTCTCGGTTGTGGGCGTGTAGAGCGAGATGAACCCCACCGCCCCGCGCTTCTCGGCCTCCAGCCGCTTGGTTCGGGCGCTGCGATAGTAGGCGCGTTCCTCCGACTGGAACGCGCGTGGCGCGCCGTCCAGGACGACGACGATCTTGCCCTTCACGTTCAGGCCCTTGTAGTCGTCGCGCCCACGCTCCGGAGCGACCACCCCGTAGCCCACGAAGACCAGCGGCGCCGAGACGGCCAGCTCGGCCTGGGCAGGATTGCTGGCGACGATGAAGTCCTCGCCCGCCACCAGGGGCGTTTCCACGCCCTTGGCGTTCTGAAACACCATCCGGCCCTGGTCCGCCGAACGGTACGAGACCATCGGCGTCTTCTGGAAATAAGTGCCGTCGTCGCCGGCCGGCGTCAGGCCCAGTTGGGCGAACTGCGAGGCGGCGTAGAGGGCGGCCACATCGTAGCCTCGGGCGCCCGCCTCGCGGCCCTCTAGGAGATCGCTCGCCAGGAACGCCATGTGCGCCCGGATGCGCTCGGCCGAGCTCGCGCCGGCGGCCGGTTGTGCGAGCGCGGCCGAGCCGAGCGAGAGCACCGCCACAGCGGCGGCGACGAACATCTTGGAACGCATGGAGACCTCCCGGACTGTCGCGGCGGTTCTAGGCGGCGCGCAGTGGCGCCTGCAAGCTTGGCCCTTGCGCCGAAGCAGGTTGCCGGGCAGCTTCCGGCGGTGGCGAGCGCATCCGACACCTTGGCCGGGCTGATGCCGCGGATCGCCGCCGGCGACCGCGACGCCCTGCGACAATTGTACGACGCCACCTCGGCGAAACTCTTCGGCGTTTGCCTACGTATCCTTGCTGACCGCGAGGAGGCGGAAGACGTGCTGCAGGAGGTCTATGTCACGATCTGGCGACGCGCCGACCGCTTCGATGCGGCGCGGGCCTCCGTCATGACGTGGATCGCGACCATCGCCCGCAACCGCGCCATCGATCGCCTGAGGGCCCGCGGCCCCATGGCTCGCGCCGAGCCGGTCGAGGAGCTGGAGATCGCCGACGAGAACCAGGTCTCCGCCGAAACCTCGCTGTTCGCCGCCGACGACCGCGCCCAGTTGGCCGCCTGCATGGGCGAGCTCGACGAGCGGACGCGCGGCGTGATCCGGACCGCCTTCTTCGACGGCGTGACCTACGACGCCCTGGCGCAGCGCCTGGGCGCGCCGCTTGGCACGGTGAAGAGCTGGATCCGCCGGGGGCTCGCCAAGCTCCGGGGGTGCCTCGAGCGATGAGCGAGGGTCCCGAACTGGACGGGCTCGAAGCCCTGGCCGCCGAGCATGCGCTGGGCGTGCTCACCGGTCCCGAACGCGCCGAGGCCGAATCGCGCACGGCGCGCGATCCCGTATTCGCGGCGCAGGTCGACGCTTGGCGCATCCGGCTCGCGCCGCTGGTCGATGAGATCGCGTCCGTTGCGGCGCCGGCCGGGCTTTGGGCGCGGATCGCTGCCCGTCTGCCCGCCAACGACAACGGCGCGATCGGCCGGCGTCTGCGGTTCTGGCGGGGGGCGGCTGTGGGCGGCTTCGCCCTCGCCGCAGCCAGCCTCGGCGGCGTGCTTTTCCTGGCCAACCGCCCGGCGGTGGTCATCCAACCGCCGCCCGCACAGCCGGGCCCGCTGCTGAACGCCAGCCTGATGCCGAACGCCGGCGGGGTGCAGCCGCTGTTCGTCGCCGCCTACGATCCGCAGCGAAAGGCCCTGATCGTCACCTCGCTGGTCCCGCCCGGGACCGACCCGCTGCATGTGCACCAGCTCTGGCTGATCCCGCAGGACGGAAAGCCGCGGTCGCTCGGCATGGTCGAGCCGGGCCGCTCGGCGGCCATGCCCATGCCGCAGCCGATGGCGCAGCTGGTGGCGGAAGGCGCCGAACTGGCGGTGTCCGTCGAGCCGCCGGGCGGTTCCACCAATCCGGAGGGCCCGAGCGGCCCGATCGCAGCCCAGGGCCGCCTCGCGCCCATCTAACGCATCCGCGGAGGCGCTCGTCCCGTATCCCTCAGCGTCGCCGGGATTTCCTGCCGTAACGGTCCCGGGGCGATAGAGGGAGCCGGGCCTTCCACCCCCCGGTCCGCGCTCCCTCGACCCGCCGTCAGGCCTTGGCGCGGTCCATGTTCTCGGCGAAGCGCTCGAACAGGTAGAGGCTGTCGGTCGGTCCCGGAGACGCCTCCGGGTGGTGTTGCACCGAGAACACCGGCTTGTCCTTCAGCTGGATGCCCGCGTTGGTGCCGTCGAACAGGCTCACGTGGGTCTCGACCACCGGAGCCGGCAGGCTGTCGCGGTCGACGGTGAAGCCGTGGTTCATCGAAACGATCTCGACCTTGCCGGTCGTGAGGTCCTTCACCGGATGGTTCGCGCCGTGGTGGCCCTGCTCCATCTTCACCGTCTTGGCGCCCAGCGCCAGCGCCAGCATCTGGTGGCCGAGGCAGATGCCGAACACCGGCTTGCCGCTTTCCACCAGCTTGCGGATCTCGGGCACCGCGTACTCACCGGTGGCCGCCGGGTCGCCTGGGCCATTCGACAGCAGCACGCCGCCGGGATTGCGCTTCAGGATCTCTTCGGCCGGGGTGTCGGCCGGGACCACCGTCGCCCGCGCGCCCACCGACGTCAGCGCCCGAAGGATGTTCCGCTTCACCCCATAGTCGAGAACCACGACCTCGTACTTCGGCCTGTCCAGCGGCTTGGCGTAGCCGTCCTCCCAGCTCCACAGGCCCTCGTCATAGACGAACGGCTGCAGGGTCGTGGCGTCCTTGGCGAGGTCGAGACCCACCAGCCCGTTCCACTCGCGCGCCTTGGCCGTGAGGGCCTCGAGGTCGAACCTGCCCTCCGGGTGATGGGCGATCACCGCATGCGGCATGCCGTGCTCGCGGATCTTGCGGGTCAGCGCGCGCGTGTCGACGCCGGCCAGGCCCACCACGCCCCGGCGGCTCATCCAGGTCTCCAGGTCGCTGTCGGCGCGCCAGTTGGCCGGTTTGGTCGGCACGTCGCGGAAGATCGCGCCGCGCGCGGCCGTCTCCGCCGAGCCCGACATCTGTTCGATGTCCTCGACATTCGTGCCGACGTTGCCCACGTGCGGGAAGGTGAAGGCCACGATCTGGGCCATGTACGACGGGTCCGTCAGGATCTCCTGGTAGCCCGTCATGGCGGTGTTGAAGCAGACTTCGCCCACCGCCTCACCGACCGCGCCGACGCCGATCCCCTGCAGGACGGTCCCGTCGGCCAGGACCAGGACTCCGGTGACGCCAGGCAGCAGGTCGCGGGTCGTCATCGGCAGGCTCCTTTAGAGGGGCGGCTTGTGGGCAAACGGCCGCGTAGGTAGTGACTCGCGCTCACGCGGTCAATCAGCGGGGACCCTATGGCGCACATCGATCCCGAACGCGAGGCCTGGGAGGTGTTCAAGACCTTGCCGCGCGACCAACCGATCCACATGCTGAACCTGATCAGGCTGAAGCCCGCGGCCGAGTACCCCCCCCGGCCATCCGAACCACGGCGAGCCGCTGACGGGTCTCGACGCCTACCGGGCCTACGGCCGCACCACCGCCCACATCTTCAAGCGACTGGGCGGACGTCAGGTCTGGGCGGGCAAGCCTCAGGTGACGCTGACGGGCCCGGGCTCCGAGACTTGGGACCTCGCGTTCATCGCCGAATATCCGAACGCCGACGCCTTCATCGCCATGGTCCGCGACCCCGAGTACCGCGAACTGGTGCAGCACCGCACCGCCGGCGTCGCCGACAGCCGCCTGATCCGGATGAGTCCGGTCGAGCCCGGCGAGGGCTTCGGCGAATAGGCGGGAATGGTGGGAAGCTTGGCCTGTCGCCTCCCGCGCTTCTGCGGCACCTTGCGGCCATGCTGGCGCTCAGACCCAATTGCGAATGCTGCGACCGCGACCTCCCGCCTGAAGCGCAGGAGGCCCGCATCTGCACCTTCGAATGCACGTTTTGCGCGGATTGTGCGGACACCCGCCTCGGGGGCGTCTGTCCGAACTGCGGCGGCGAATTGGTCCGGCGCCCTGTTCGCCCCCCGGCGGCGCTTGCCCGCTTTCCCGCCGCGACCGAGCGCGTCCTGAAAGCCCACGAGGCCTGCGCAGCCTAGGCGGACTCACCGGGCTCGCTTAAGAGCCCGCCCATGCGCATCACCACGGTCGGCCTGGATGCCGACGACACGCTTTGGCACAACGAAGGCATCTTCCGCCTGACCCAGGACCGCTTCCTGGCGCTGATGGCCGACCATGCCGACAGCGAGGCCCTGCAGGCCCGCCTGCGCGAGGTCGAGAAGCGGAACCTCCGCCTCTACGGTTACGGCGTGAAAGGCTTCACGCTCTCGATGATCGAGA
This sequence comes from Phenylobacterium sp. J426, assembly GCF_024699945.1. GTDB lineage: Bacteria > Pseudomonadota > Alphaproteobacteria > Caulobacterales > Caulobacteraceae > Phenylobacterium. Next base: position 133,833 of record NZ_JAJOMY010000001.1, read on the forward strand.
CGGCGATGGAACTCACAGACAACAATGCGCCCGGCCGCCTGATCGCCGAGATCCTCGCCGCCGGTCGCGAGATGCTGGACCACCCGGTCGAGACCCTGCCGGGCGTGGACCAGGCGCTGGGCGAGCTCGCCGACGAGTACCGCCTCGTGCTCGTCACCAAGGGCGACCTGCTGCATCAGGAGACCAAGCTCGCCGCCTCGGGCCTGGGCGAGCTGTTCGTCGCCGCCGAGATCGTCTCCGAAAAGGACGCCTCCACCTACGAGCGCGTTTTCGCCCGCCACGGCACGGGCGCGGCCCAGGCCGTCATGTGCGGCAACTCCATGCGCTCGGACATTCTCCCGGCGCTCGAAGCCGGCGCCTACGCCGCCCACGTGCCCTATCCGTTGATCTGGGAGCACGAGATGGCCGACGCGCCTCAGAACCACCCGCGCTTCGCCGAACTCCCCGCCATCACCGACCTCCCGGCCTGGGTCCGCAGCCTCAGCTGAAAATTTCCGGCTGGCTGTCACAGCCGACCACCGCCGTCCGTCCTTGGGGCGAACGACGGAGGGCGACAGATGCTACGGACCTGGGATCGGTGGGCGGCGGCGCTTCTGGCGCTGGTGTTGGCCGGCAATGCGCTGGCCATGCTGTTCAACGGCCTGGCCTGGTACGGCGCCGTGCCGGGCGTCACCTCGACCGGTCCTTACAACGCCCACTTCGTCCGCGACATCGGCGCGGCCTATCTGGTCGCGGCCCTGGGCCTGGCGTGGTTCGGGTGGCGCCCGCGGGAAGGCTGGCCTGCGATGGCGGCCGGCGCGGCATTCCTGACCTTCCATGCGGCTATTCACGTCTACGACGCGACCTGCGGCGGCAGCAGCCCCTGGGCCGACGTGCGCCGTGACCTCGTGGGCGTCTACCTCTTCGCCGCCCTGCCCCTGACCCTCGCCCTCTTCCGGAAACCGGTGAATGACTGAGGAGAACACGCTCATGCTCCGCGCCTACCTGTCCCGCTGGATCGACGGCTTTGAGAAGCGCTACGGCTATGACGCGGGCTACATGCGGCACGTGCTGCGCGTCAGCCCGCCCAGCCTGATGAAGTTCGCCTTCGGCACGCGCGCCGCCGACGTGAACGCCGCCCCGCACGAGGCCCTGATCGCCGCGGGCCTCGTCGGAACGATGTCCGAGGACTGCGGTCCCTGCACCCAGGTCGCCTGTGACATCGCCCTGGAGAACGGCGTCGATCCCGCCGTCCTTCGGGCTGTCTTGGCCGGCGACGAGGCAGGCATGGGCGAGACGGCGGCGCTCGCCTACCGGTTCGCCCGCGCCAGCCTCGCTCGCGACATCGAGGCCTGCGATCCGCTGCGCGACGAGATCGTCCGACGCTGGGGCGACAAGGCGCTCGTCGCGGTCGGCCTCGCGATCACAGCCTCCCGCATGTACCCGACGCTCAAGTACGCCCTGGGCTACGGCAAAGCCTGCACGAAGGTGACGGTCGGCGGCGAAGCGGTCGCACCGCTTCGGCTGGCGGCGTAGGGTGACGCTCATGAACGCCGCCCTCGTCGACGCCTTCGAGGTCCAGCGGCCGCGGCTGCGCCGGCTGGCCTACCGGATGCTGGGCTCCGTCTCCGAAGCGGAGGACGCGGTGCAGGACGCCTGGCTCCGCTGGACCCGAGCCGCGGAGAAGGTCGACGATCCCGCCGCCTGGCTGGTGCGCGCCACGACCCGCCTCTGCATCGACCGCCTGCGTCGCGCCAAGGCCGAGCGCGAAGCCTACCGCGGGCCCTGGCTGCCCGAGCCGCTGATCGAGCCTCTGACCGACGACCCGGTCGAGAAGGCGGAGGAGGTGTCTGTGGCGTTCCTGCTCGCCCTGGAACGGCTGTCACCGCTGGAGCGCGCCGTCTTCCTGCTGCACGACGTCTTCGACCAGGATTACGCGCAGGTGGCCCAAACCCTGGATCGGACCGAGGCCGCCGTGCGCCAGCTGGCCAGCCGCGCCCGCGCCCATGTCCAGGACGCCCGCCCCCGCTTCACTGTCGACGAGCACCGCGCCAAGGAGCTGGCCGAGGCTTTCATGATCGCCGCCGCCGAGGCCGATTACGGCCGCCTCGCCTCGTTGCTCACCGAGGACGCCATCATGGTCACCGACGGCGGCGGCAAGCGGAAGGCGGCCCTGCGGGTCATGGTCGGCCGCGACGACATCATCGGCCTTTTCCAGGGCATTCGCTGGCGCGCCGGCTTCCCGGAGCAGGGATCGTTCGAGGCCGTGCGCGTCAACGGCTATCCGGGCCTGCTGCTGCACCTTCCGGACGGGCCGGAGACGATCGCCTTCGAGCCCGGAGAGGACGGCCGCATCGCCGCCATCTACGCCATGCGTAACCCGGAGAAGCTGGGACACGTGGTCTAGCTGCGTCCGAATCGGTCGTATTCTGCGCCGAAACTTATCCACACGTCGCCAACACCTCCGGCCGCTCACTCCACACGAGTCTGCAGGCTGCGGCGGAACGCCGGGTGTCCGCGACGGATGGTTGATGTGATGGCTGCCGGATGGTCGGGCGCTTCGACGAACGCTTCATCGACGAGTTGAAAGGTCGCCTTCGTCCCTCGGACGTGATCGGCAAGAGCGTGAAGCTGCGCAAGCAGGGCCGCGAGTACGTCGGCCTGTCGCCGTTCAACAAGGAGAAGACGCCCTCGTTCTACGTGAACGACGAGAAGGGCCAGTTCTTCGATTTCTCGTCGGGCAAGACCGGCGACATCATCAGCTTCGTCCAGGAGACCGAGCGGCTGACCTTCGCCGAGGCCGTCGAGAAGCTCGCGGCCGAGGCGGGCATGGCGCTGCCGTCCGTAGACCCGCGCGGCGCCGAGCAGGAGAAGAAGCGCCAGGGTCTGGCGGACTGGCTGGAGCTCGCCGCCCAGTGGTTCGAGGGCGAGCTGAAGCGCCCGCCGGGCCGCGACGCCCGCGCCTACCTCGAGAAGCGCGGGCTGCCCGAGAAGGAGTGGGCCCGTTTCCGCATCGGCTTCTCGCCGGCCGGTCGCACCGCGCTGAAGGACTACCTTGTCGCCAAGGGGGCCAAGCCCGGCGAGCTGATCGACGCCGGCCTGCTCATCGCGCCCGAGGACGGCGGCGCGCCGTACGACCGATTCCGTGACCGCATCATCTTCCCGATCCTCGATGTCCGCGGCCGGGTGGTTTCCTTCGGCGGCCGGGCGATGGACCCCGAGGCGCGGGCCAAGTACCTGAACGGCCCTGAGACTGTCGTCTTCCACAAGGGGAACAACCTCTATGGCCTCTCCGAGGCCCGGAAGATCCTCGCCGCCGCGCGCGGGGACGAAGCGCCGCCGCTTGTGGTGGTCGAGGGCTACATGGACGTCATCGCCTGCCAGCGGGCCGGCGTTCCGGCCGTGGGGCCCATGGGCACCGCGCTGACCGAGGAGCAGATGGAGGTGCTGTGGCGCCACCATCCCGAGCCCACCCTCTGCTTCGACGGAGACCGCGCGGGTCGCCAGGCCGCCGGCCGCGCCATCGACCGCGCCCTCCCGCTGCTCAAGCCGGGGAAGAGCTTCAAGTTCGCCATCGTCGAGGGCGGCAAGGATCCCGACGATGTCCTCCGGGAGCAGGGGCCGGCCGCCCTGAAGGCCCAACTCGAGAAGACTACGCCCTTCGCCGAGGCGTTGTTCATCCGCGAGCGTGACCTCGAGCCGCTCGACACGCCCGAGCGGAAGACCGCCTTCAAGGTGCGCCTGCGGAAGCTCGCCGCCACGATCGCCGACGCTGACCTCGCCCAGGCCTACAAGGACGATCTGCTGGGGCGCTTCGAGCAGCTCTGGCCACGCGGCGCCCCACCCGTCTATGAGCCCGGCGCCGCCGGCCGCGCGCTGGCCAAGCACGGCTGGTCCAAGCGCAAGGCGGCGGTCGCCGGCGCCAGCGACGAAGGCAAGCGGGCGGCCCACGCGATGCTGAGAAGCTCGCCTCGGCCGCTGGCCGCCGCCCTCGCCGTAGCCGCCCTCCACGATCCGTCGCTGATCGACGACTCGATCGAGCTGGTCGGCGCGCGGGGGTTCGGCGACGAGAAGCTGGACGCCATCGCCCGGGAGCTGGTCAGCCTGCGCTATGAGGCCGACGAGGCCGAGTTCGACACCGTCGTGCGTCGCCTCCGCAGCCGCGGCGTCCCCGACGAGGACCTCGCCCGGTTGGAACGGGACGCCCGTCTGGCCGGGGTCGCCGCTCCGTTCCTGGACGCAGGAGCCGCCCGCGACCGGGTCCGGGCCCTCTGGCGCGAGGCCTTCGACCTGCTGATGAAGCTGGAATCCCTCGAGCGCGCCGTGGAGTCGGCGGTGGGCGACATGGCCCGTGACCCGAGCGCCCACCAGGCCCTGGTCAACCTGAAGGCGGAGCGCGACCACCTCCGCCGGCTGGTCAACTCGGACTGGGCCAATGAGAGCGACAGCAAGCCCGTTCTGCCCCACTGACGCATGGGGTCACCACGGTCCGGCAGTAGGACTGTCGGAAATAGCCGAGCGAATTCATTCCCCTTGTGATGGTAGGGGCATCTTGACTTGGGCGAGTCAGCACGCCATCTGGCGGCGTGCGGATTTAGCGCGCTGTCGACAGGCATCCACCGGGCCGCTGCGACCTTCTCGGGCGCGCCCACTTTTGAAGCCGGTGCCTCCCTCGATGCGTGGTGATCCCAGGGCTTGCGCTGCGGGGGGCGACCTTCGCGGTCGCTCAGACGTGGCCAGGCCATGTCGGGTGGAGCAAGGCCCTGCACACGCACGATCAGAACGGAACGAATTGGACGGGAAGCGGGTCGTAACGTCGCGCCCCCTCAGTATTTTGACCGTCGCCCATTATCTGGGGCCCGCCTCTTGCACGACGCGGGACCCACGCCGGAGAACTCGATGAGCTCGAACACAGCTGAAGCCGAAACGCCCGAAACCACCACTGGCGACGGCCCGCTGCTCGACCTGACCGACGCCGCGGTCAAGAAGTTCATCAAGCAGGCCAAGGCCCGCGGCTACGTCACGATGGATGAGCTGAACAAGGTGATGCCTTCGGAAGAGGTCACCTCGGAAGCCATCGAAGACACCCTGGCGATGCTCAGCGAGATGGGCGTCAACGTCGTGGAGTCCGGAAGAGGACGCCGAAGGCGGCGAGGTCGCGGTCCGCGAGGAAAGCGCCGCCGTCGAGACGACCAAGGAGCCGGCCTACGATCGCACCGACGACCCGGTGCGGATGTACCTGCGCGAGATGGGCTCGGTGGAGCTGCTGTCTCGCGAGGGCGAAATCGCCATCGCCAAGCGCATCGAAGCCGGCCGCGACACGATGATCCGCGGCCTGTGCGAAAGCGCCCTGACCTTCGAAGCCATCATGGTGTGGCGCGAGGAGCTGGAGGGCGGCCGCATCCTGCTGCGCGAGGTCATCGACCTGGAGCAGACCTACGGGGGCCAGAACCCGCAGGCCGAGGCCACGCCGGCCGAGGCCGAGCCCGAGGAAGCCGAGGCCGAAGCCGGCGCCGAGGGCGAAGGCGAGAGCGACGACGACTTTGACGACGGCGCGGGCCCGACCATCAGCGCGATGGAAGCCGAGCTGCGCGAAGGCGTCATGGCGACGCTCGACCTGATCGCCGCCGAGTTCGAGAGCTTCCGCCTCCTGCAGGAGAAGCTGGTCGCCGCCCGCCTGAAGGGCCAGGACCTGTCGGACGCCGACCGCAAGGCCTACCAGGCCGCCAGCGGCGCCATCGTCCAGCAGCTCAAGACCCTGAAGCTGAACAACAACCGCATCGAGGCGCTCGTCGAGCAGCTCTATGCGATCAACAAGCGCCTGATGGTGCTGGAAGGCCGCCTGCTGCGTCTGGCGGACAGCTACGGCATCAGCCGCGCCGAGTTCCTGAAGGCCTACTTCGGCCAGGAGATGGCCCCCGACTGGTCCGATCAGGTCAAGCAGCTGGGCGTCCGCTGGACGAAGTTCGCCGAGAACGACGCCGGCCAGATCAGCGACATCCGCAGCGAGATCGCCGCCCTGGCGCAAGAGACCGGCGTGCCGATCGACGACTACCGTCGCATCGTCCAGACGGTGCAGAAGGGCGAGCGCGAAGCCCGCCAGGCCAAGAAGGAGATGGTCGAGGCCAACCTCCGCCTCGTGATCTCGATCGCCAAGAAGTACACCAACCGTGGCCTGCAGTTTCTGGACCTGATCCAGGAGGGCAACATCGGCCTGATGAAGGCGGTGGACAAGTTCGAGTACCGCCGCGGCTACAAGTTCTCGACCTACGCCACCTGGTGGATCCGGCAGGCGATCACCCGCTCGATCGCAGACCAGGCCCGCACGATCCGCATCCCGGTGCACATGATCGAGACGATCAACAAGATCGTCCGCACCAGCCGCCAGATGCTGCACGAGATCGGCCGTGAGCCGACCCCGGAAGAGCTGGCCGAAAAGCTGGCCATGCCGCTGGAGAAGGTGCGCAAGGTCCTGAAGATCGCCAAGGAGCCGATCTCGCTCGAAACCCCGATCGGGGACGAAGAGGACAGCCACCTGGGCGACTTCATCGAGGACAAGAACGCGGTCCTGCCGATCGATGCGGCCATCCAGTCGAACCTGCGCGAGACGACGACCCGCGTGCTGGCGTCGCTGACGCCGCGCGAGGAACGCGTGCTCCGCATGCGCTTCGGCATCGGCATGAACACCGACCACACCCTTGAAGAGGTCGGCCAGCAGTTCTCGGTCACCCGCGAACGGATCCGCCAGATCGAGGCCAAGGCGCTTCGCAAGCTGAAGCACCCGTCCCGTTCGCGGAAGCTGCGCAGCTTCCTCGACAGCTAGGCCCGAGCCTTACCGGGGGATGGTTACGGCCGCCCCCGGCGGCGCCTGGTCTATGGTCATCAGCCGCACGGGCTCGTCGCCCAGCACCACCGCCTCGTGCCACTGCTCGACGGCGTCGACCAGCCAGTCCCCGGGCTTCGGCTCCGACACGGTTCCGGTGTCGAGGTTCGTGACCCTGAGGCGTCCCGAGAGCACCTGCACCACCCGCGGATAGGGATGCTTGTGCGCGGCGAGTCGGCCGCCCGCCGGGATCGTGGTCTCGGACACCGTCACCCGAAGCGGGCCCGACGGCGCCGTGATCGGCTGGCCGGTGAGCGTCGCGTCGAGGCTCGCGAGCGGCCGGGTCACGGCCTGGGCCATCGCGGGCCCGGCGGCCAGGGTGAGTATCGAGATGAGGAGCGCGGTTCGCATCGGCGGACGATGGCGCACCGCGCGCCGGGCTGCAAACCCTCGCCGCAACGCAAAGGGCCCGCCGCTGGCGCGGCGGGCCCCTGCCCCGGAAGGCGTTGCTCCTAGAAGCTGGCCTTCACGCCCATGTAGAAGTAGCGGCCCAGCGGCCCAACGGGCGTCGCGCCCGAGGTGAAGGCCCCGGCGCCGGTCGAGCCCACGCCGGTCGTGCCGCGGTCCGGCAGCTGGTTGGTGAAGTTGTTCACCCCGCCATAGAGCGCATATCGATCCTGCAGAGTGTACTGCACCTGGATGTCGTGCGTGGCGCGCTCCGAGTAGTACCAGTACTTCTCCGGCACATAGTTCGGGTTCGAGGCGCGACGCTCGTCGGTGTAACGCTTCGTCTTGTCGAACCAGTTGAAGCCGTAGTTGACCGCCAGGTCGTTCCACATCCAGGTCAGATCGAAGTTGGCCTGCCACTTCGGCGCGCCGGCGTAGCCCAGCTCGCTCGACGGATCGGCGCCCTCCAGTTCGGTGAACTCCAGCTTCGTCGTGCGGTTGGCCGCCAGCGACAGCTGGAACTCGCCCAGGTCCCGCTCAAGCCCGAAGTCGGTCGGACGGAACCGGTACTGGGCCACGATGTCGAAGCCCTCGGTTTCGTACTTCGACACGTTCACCGAATACTCCTGGAAGGAGTCCACGAACCCGGCCCCGTTCCGGGTGAACAGGTCGCAGAAGGTGTTCGGCTGCTCGAGGTCGTAGCAGCTCTCGATGATGGTGTTGGCCGTGAACAGGTTCACGGCGTCCTTCAGGCGGATGCGGTAGTAGTCCACCGACAGCGACAGGCCCGGCGCGAAGCGCGGCGTGACCACCGCCCCGAGGGTCCAGGTGTCGCCCTTCTCCGGCCCGAGGTTCGGATTGCCGCCGATGACGCCTTCCACGGACGAGGACGTGGTGTTGATGAACTGGGCTGCGACGGGATCGAAGCCGAGCGCCGCCGTGCAGTTGGCGAGCCGGAATTGGCTGCCGGCGTTCACGTTCCGATAGTCGCAGGGGTCCGTGATCGTGCGGAAGGTCTGGCTCTGCGGCAGGAACAGCTCATTGATGTTCGGCGCCCGCACCGCCCGCGCGCGGCTGGCGCGGATCATGACGTCGTCGGTGACCCGCCACTGGCCGCCCACGTTCCACGTGTGGGTGGTGCTGATGGTCGAGTAGTCCGAGAAGCGATAGGCCAGGTTCACGTCCAGCGACTGGATGAACGGCAGGTCCCTGACGATCGGGGCCGCCAGTTCGCCGAACAGCTCGTAGACGTCGAAGGCGCCGGTGCTGATGGCGCCCTGGCCAAGCCAGGTGACGTCATAGCCGTACTGCGCCCCCAGCAGTTCGTCGTCCGACGGCGTGTAGCGGCTCTTCTCCTTGCGATACTCCGCGCCCAGCACGAAGCCGACGGGGCCGGCCGGCAGGCTGAAGAAGCCCTCCGTGTTCCCCGAGATGTACCCGTTCAGCACGTGCTGCTCGATCTTGGCCGACGACTGGGCCACGCCGTTGATCCAGGCGCGCGCCTCATCCGAGACGTTGTCGCCGAAGATGTTCACCGGCACGCAGCCCCGCGCGTTCGGGGCGTAGACGCTGGTCCAGGCGGCCGCGTCGATGCTGTTGCCGAAGAGGTCGCCGTACGGGATGGCGCTGGGATCCAGGCTGGACCGGCAGACGATGTTCCCCGTCGCCGGGTCGCGCACGGCGTCGATGGCGGCGAACCAGCGGAGGTTGTTCCGGTTGTTGAGCTCCCGGTTGGTCTCCTTGGTCTGGCCGTAGGTGTAGGACAGGTTGTAGGCGACGTTCGGCGACAGGTCGCCTTCCAGGCCCACCACCGAGCGGAACGTCTCCCGCTCCACCTTCCGCTGCACCTGGCCCAGGTCGAAGTTGTCGCGACCGACCAGCACGCCAGGCTCGGGAAGCCAGGTGTCGGCCGTCGCCCACCCGCCCGGGGCCAGGGCGCTGGCGCGGATGCTGGCTGGGATGAACGGATTGTCGATCGGGACGAAGATCCCGTAGTCGAACGTCGGCTGCGAGGTGAAGGCGGTCTTGGCGTTGTTGTACTTGAATTCGCCGAACAGTCGGTGGTTCGAGCTCAGCTCGAAGGTGCTGGCCACATAGCCGGTCCAGCGCTCGAGGCCCGGCAGCAGCTCGGTCTGGAACAGGTCTGTCGGCGTGCCCGAGCCGCCGATCATCGAGAAGCCGCCGGCGTAGAGGCCGTCGCGCCAGGGCTGGCCGTCGCCCTGGAAGTTGGCGCCCGAACGCGACGAGGCGTTGTCGTTCGAGAACACCGCGCCGCCGGTCGCCGTGTCGATGTAGCGGACGTCGCGCGCGAAGCTGAGGTCGTACGTCCCCCAGACCGACGCATCCAGCCCGCTATCGTAGCGCATCGGGTTGTTGATCAGCACCTCGCGCTGGCCGGGGCGCGAGAACTTGCGGTCCTGCGGCGCGAGCGCATCGGTGTTGGAGTATTCGCCCGCCACCATGATGTTCAGCCGGCCGCCGAGGAAATTCTTGCCCCCGACCGCACTGAGGAAGCTCGTCTCGCCGCCGCCCAGGTCCGACCAGCTGTACTGGGTGCGGATGTCCAGGCCCTCGAAGTTCTTCTTGGTGATGAAGTTCACCACCCCCGACACGCCGTCGGCGCCATAGACCGCCGAGGCGCCGCCCGTCTGGACCTCCACCCGGTCGATCAGGGCCACCGGGATGGCGTTGGTGTCCACCGAAGAGGAGCCGGGGTCGCCGGCCACGTGACGGCGGCCGTCCACCAGCACCAGGGTGCGCTTCTCCCCGAGGTTCCGGAGGTTCAGCAAGTTCAGGCCCACCGAGGCCCGGTTGCCGGCGTTCGCCAGATCCTGACTGTCGGTGGAGCCGACCAGGGCCGGATAGCTCTGCATCAGATCGGTGACGTTGGTGATGCCCGAGCGTGCGATCGCTTCGCTGGTGACGGTGCTCACCGGCGCCGGGGCGGTGAAGTCCTGCAGGCGCAGACGCGAGCCGGTGACGACCAGCTCTTCGACGGCCACGTCGCCAGGGGCGGCCGGCGAAGCGGCGTCCTGGGCGGCGGCAGGCGCGGCCATGACGAGCAGCGCGGAGACGCCGGCGAAGGCGGAGGACGATAGCAGACTGGACTTCAAGAACATGATGCAACCCTGGCGTGATCCCGAGGGACGCCTGTCGATCACACCACGCGGAAGCGTAGAAACATCAACACACGTCCGCCCGGCGACGGTGGTCACCGGGCGGTCTTACTGTGCAAACCTTGGACGACGATTGCTGCAGCAATTTCGTCACAACGGGGACATACTGTCGTTACTTATAATTTCGACGAACGACGTTCCCAATATAAGCTTGACTGTACTGTCAGGCCGCGACTTTCCGGGGCTTCCGCGCCGCGGCGCGCTTGGCCTTGGTGCGCTCCATACGCGCCTGGCGGCGCTTCTCGGCCTCGTCCTCGAGCGCCGGCAGCAGCTCGGCCGCAGCCGCCTGCTGCTTCTCGTCGCCCTGCTCGCTCAGCCGACGCGCATTGGTCAGGAGGTTCACCACTTCCTCGTCGCTGAGGGTGGGGATTCGATCGAGCAGGGTCATGGGCACTCCGATGGATTGCGGCGCGTAGGGCTGCGCGCTCTCGTCAAAAGAGGTCTTCAGCGCCCAGTTAGTTGCGTGATTCAAAAGATAAATTTGGGGGAACCCGGAGGATTCGACGTTCATGTCGCCGCAACCGGTCGCGGCGCGCTTGCACCGAGGAGCCATGCCCTCTAAATCGCCCGCTTAACCTGCAGTTCAAACCGGTGTCGGGCGCGCCAAACCGCGCGGCCGTCCTTGCGCGCGAGAAAAGATGCCCAAACGCACCGACATCTCCTCGATCCTGATCATCGGCGCCGGCCCGATCGTGATCGGCCAGGCGTGCGAGTTCGACTACTCGGGCGTGCAGGCGTGCAAGGCCCTGCGCGCCGAGGGCTACCGGATCGTGCTGGTGAACTCGAACCCGGCGACGATCATGACCGATCCCGACGTCGCCGACGCCACCTACATCGAGCCGATCACGCCCGAGATGGTCGAGAAGATCATCGCCAAGGAGCGGCCCGACGCGTTGCTGCCCACCATGGGCGGCCAGACGGCCCTGAATACCGCTCTCGCGCTGGAAGCCCGCGGGGTGCTCAAGACCTATGGCGTGGAGATGATCGGTGCGAAGGCCGACGTCATCGACAAGGCCGAGGATCGCCAGAAATTCCGCGACGCCATGGACAAGCTGGGTCTCGAAAGCCCGAGGTCCAAGGCGGCGCACACGATGGAAGAGGCCCTGGAGGGCCTGGAGTTCGTGGGCCTCCCCGCGATCATCCGCCCGAGCTTCACGCTGGCCGGCACCGGCGGCGGCATCGCCTACAATCGCGAGGAGTTCGAGGAGATCGTCGCCCGCGGCCTCGATCTGTCGCCGACCACCGAAGTGCTCATCGAAGAGAGCGTCCTCGGCTGGAAGGAGTATGAGATGGAGGTCGTCCGCGACAAGGCGGACAACTGCATCATCGTCTGCTCGATCGAGAACGTGGACCCGATGGGCGTCCACACCGGCGACAGCATCACTGTCGCCCCCGCCCTCACGCTAACCGACAAGGAATATCAGCGGATGCGTAAGGGCAGCATCGACGTGCTGCGCGAGATCGGCGTCGAGACGGGCGGCTCAAACGTCCAGTGGGCGATCAACCCCGCCGACGGTCGTATGGTGGTCATCGAGATGAACCCCCGGGTGTCGCGCTCCTCGGCGCTGGCGTCCAAAGCCACCGGCTTTCCGATCGCCAAGGTCGCCGCCCGCTTGGCCGTCGGCTACACGCTCGACGAGCTGGCCAACGACATCACCGGCGGCGCCATGCCCGCCTCGTTCGAGCCCAGCATCGACTACGTCGTCACCAAGATTCCCCGCTTCGCCTTCGAGAAGTTCCCCGGCTCCGAGCCCCACCTGACCACCTCGATGAAGTCCGTGGGCGAGGTGATGGCCATCGGCCGCACCTTCGCCGAGAGCCTGCAGAAGGCCCTGCGCGGCCTTGAGACCGGCCTCTCCGGCCTCGACGAGATCGCCATCGAGAGCGCCGACGACCCCGAGATGGGCCACGCGGCCATCGTCCGGGCGCTGGGCACGCCGACGCCCGATCGCCTGCGCGTGATCGCCCAGGCCTTCCGCGCCGGCCTCACCTGCGACGAGATCCACGCGGCCTGCAGCTACGAGCCGTGGTTCCTCCGCCAGATCGAGACCATCGTGAAGGAGGAGGCCCGCATCGCCGCCGAGGGCCTGCCGACGGACGCGGCCGGCTTCCGCCGGCTGAAGGCCCAGGGCTTCTCCGACGCCCGCCTCGCCAAGCTCTGCCATCTGACGGAGAAGGAAGTCCGCGAACAGCGCCGCGCGCTGGGCGTCCGGCCGGTGTTCAAGCGCATCGACACCTGCGCCGGCGAGTTCCGCGCCGACACGCCGTACATGTACTCGACCTACGAGATCGGCGCCCTGGGCCAGATCCCGGACTGCGAGAGCGAGCCCTCGGGGGCCAGGAAGGCGATCATCCTGGGCGGCGGTCCCAACCGCATCGGCCAGGGCATCGAGTTCGACTACTGCTGCTGCCACGCGGCCTTCGCTCTCGACGAGATCGGCGTGGAGTCGATCATGGTCAACTGCAACCCGGAGACGGTCTCCACCGACTACGACACCTCTGACCGCCTCTACTTCGAGCCGCTGACGGCGGAGGACGTGCTGGAGCTGATCGAGACCGAGCGCGCCAACGGCGAGCTGATCGGCGTCATCGTGCAGTTCGGCGGCCAGACGCCGCTGAAGCTGGCCAAGCCGCTGGAGGATGCGGGCATCCCGATCCTCGGCACCTCTCCCGACGCCATCGACCTCGCCGAGGACCGCGAGCGGTTCCAGCAGCTGCTGCACAAGCTGAAGATCGCCCAGCCGGTGAATGCTCTGGCCCGCAGCCGCGACGAGGCCTTCGCCGCCGCGCACAAGGTCGGCTACCCGGTCGTGATCCGTCCCTCCTACGTGCTGGGCGGCCGGGCGATGGAGATCGTCCGCGACGACGAACAGCTCGAGCGCTACATCACCACCGCCGTGCAGGTGTCGGGCGACAGCCCGGTGCTCATCGACCAGTACCTCTCCCGCGCCACCGAGGTGGACGTCGACGCGCTTTGCGACGATGCGGGCCAGGTTTTCGTCGCCGGGGTGATGGAGCACATCGAGGAGGCGGGCGTGCACTCGGGCGACAGCGCCTGCTCGCTCCCGCCCTACTCGCTGAAACCCGAGACCATCGCCGAGCTGAAGCGCCAGACCGAGGCCATGGCCAGGGCGCTGGAGGTCCGCGGCCTGATGAACGTCCAGTTCGCCATCGAGGAGCCGCAGGGCGACAACCCCCGGATCTACGTCCTGGAGGTCAATCCGCGCGCCAGCCGCACGGTGCCGTTCGTCGCCAAGACCATCGGGCGACCGATCGCCGCCATCGCCGCCAAGCTGATGGCCGGCAAGAAGCTCGCCGACTTCGACCTCGCCGTCAGCGACTACGACCACGTCGCCGTCAAGGAGGCGGTCTTCCCGTTCGCCCGGTTCGCCGGCGTCGACACCATCCTTGGCCCCGAGATGCGTTCGACGGGCGAGGTCATGGGCCTCGACTGGATCCGCGAAGGCGAAGGCCCCGGCCCCGCCTTCGCGCGCGCCTTCGCCAAGAGCCAGCTCGGCGGCGGCACGGTGCTGCCGAAGACCGGGTGCGTCTTCGTTTCGGTGAAGGACAGCGACAAGCCGTGGATCGTCGAGCCGGTGCGCCTGATGCTCGATCAGGGCTTCCGCGTGCTCGCCACCGCCGGCACCCAGACCTACCTCGCCGAGCAGGGGCTGAAGGTCGAGCTGGTGAAGAAGGTCCTCGAAGGCCGTCCGCACATCGTCGACGCCATGAAGAACGGCGACGTCCAGCTCGTCTTCAACACCACCGAGGGCAAGCAGTCGCTGCTCGACAGCTTCGAGATCCGCCGCACCGCGCTCATGGGCAAGATCCCCTACTTCACCACCGCCGCCGGCGCGTTGGCAGCGGCCCGGGCGATTGCGGCGACCGCGGAAGGCGCCCTCGAGGTGCGGCCGCTGCAGAGCTACGCCTGACACCGACCGCGGCGGCGCTCGCGTCGAGCGGGCCTCGGCGGCCATGACCTGGATCAAGGCGCGGCCTTGGCGGGCGTGCCCGATGGGGCGAAGCTGACGCGAACCGCGTCTTCGTGCTCGGAGCAGGACCTCGATGGCCCCACGCCACCTTGAACGGCATGCCGTTGATCGGATCGGCTGGCTTCGGGCGGCGGTCCTCGGCGCCAACGACGGCATCGTCTCGACCGCGGCCCTCGTCGTGGGCGTCGCCGCGGCGGCCCAGGGCCGGAGCGAGGTGCTTCTCGCCGGCGTGGCGGGGCTCGTCGCTGGCGCCTTCTCGATGGCCGCCGGCGAATATGTGTCGGTCAGCTCCCAGGCCGACACGGAAAACGCGGACCTTGCGCGTGAACGCGCCGAACTCGCGACCCAGCCCGAGTTCGAGCGTCAGGAACTCGCCGCCATCTACGTGGCCCGTGGCCTGGAACCCGCCCTGGCCGCCCAGGTGGCGGATCAGCTGATGGCCAAGGACGCGCTCGGCGCCCATGCCCGCGACGAGCTGGGGATTTCCTCGATCACGACCGCGCGCCCGATCCAGGCGGCCGTCACGTCGGCCCTGACCTTCGCGACGGGCGCAGCCATTCCGCTGATGGTCGCGATGCTGGCGCCGGAGACCCGCATCGCGCCGCTCGTCGCCATCGCTTCGATCCTGGCCCTCGCCGTGCTGGGGGCGCTCGGGGGCCGAACGGGCGGCGCGGCCGGCTGGCGGCCGGTGCTGCGCGTCACCTTCTGGGGCGCGCTCGCATTGGCGGCGACGGCGGGCGTCGGCGCCCTGTTCGGCGTCGCAGCCTGATCTCCGCCGTTCACAAACCCGTGTTCGCTCGTCGATTGACCCTTTTTCAGCGGAGGCGCAGATTCCGCTCATCGCCCGGTTGAGCCGGGCGTTGAGGGCTCGCCCCGGCGGCCCGAGCGTGAGTGCCTTCGGGGCGAACCAGCGGCGCCCGCCGCAGCCTGGCGTGGAGTGTGGAGCTCCATAACAGCTTGCGAGGAAGCGTCATGCATACCGAGCCGCATCATGGCGAAGTCCGCCATCATAAGCCGAAGCATCTGGCGGAACGTTTCGAAGGGCTGCTGGGCACGGCGATGATCGTCGTCGTCGTGTTGCTCGCCATCGGCCTGATCTACGGCATCATGAGCGGTAGCGGCGGAACGCCCAGCTACCTGCAGTGATCCCATGACGACCGCCCCGGCCTGACCGGGGCGGCGTTTCAGGCGTCCCGAGGCGCGTCCCGTCCCGACGGCGCGGGCGGGCCCTGGCTCGCCTTGCGCCCGAGGCGGTCGCCTGCCGCGCCCGGGCGGCGTTACCGCGCCCTTAGCGGACGTGGCGGAACCCGTGTTAGCCGTAGGGCAAACAGACACGGGAGGACGTCATGGCGGGACGGGTGGACGGCAAGGTGGCCCTGGTCACAGGCGGGGCCAGCGGAATCGGGCGCGGCTGCGCAGAGCGGCTGGCGCGAGAGGGCGCCAGGGTCGTCGTCACCGACATCCAGGATCACCTCGGCGAGGAAGTCGTCCGGAGTCTGGGGGGCGAAGCCGTCTATCTGCGCCACGACGTCACCGACGAGGACGCGTGGATCCGCGTCGTCGGGGAGGCCAAGGCGCGGTTCGGCCGGCTGGACGTCCTGGTGAACAATGCCGGCATTGGCCTGGGCTGCCCGATCACCGATATGACCCTGGCCGACTGGCGCAAGCAGACGGCGGTCAACCTCGATGGCGTCTTCCTCGGCGTGAAGCATTCGCTCCCGCTGATGCGTGCGGGCGGCGGCGGCAGCATCGTCAACATCTCTTCGGTGGCTGGCCTCAACGGCGCCCCGAACCTCGCCGGCTACTGCGCCACCAAGGGCGGCGTGCGGCTCTTCACCAAGGCCGTGGCGCTGGAGTGCGCCGCGCTCAAGGACGGGGTTCGCTGCAACTCGGTTCATCCCGGGGTCATCGAGACCCCCATCTGGACCACCGTCATGGGCGGCCAACCTGGGGTGAATGAGCCGCCGGACCTCGACGCCATGACCTCGATGTTCGTGCCGCTCGGGGTGAAGGGCTTCCCCGCCGACATCGCCGAGGGTGTCCTGTGGCTGGCCTCCGACGAGAGCCGATACGTCACCGGCGCGGAACTCGTCATCGACGGGGGCCTCACGGCGCGCTAGACGGCGCGCCCATGTCCGACGCCGCCACCCTGCACGTCCTCTTCGGTCCCTCGGGGGCCGGCAAGACCACCTACGCCAACGCCTTCGCCCGACGGGAGGGCGCGGTGCCGTTCATTCTCGACGAGTGGATGGCGCGCCTCTTCGCCCCCGACATGCCCGACCCCATCGAGTACGAGTGGATGATCGAGCGCGTGCAGCGCTGCGAGGCGCAGATCTGGTCGACGGCCGCGGGCGTGCTGGCCTCGGGACGGCCGGTGATCCTCGACATCGGCCTGATGCGGAAGGCCGACCGGGACCGCGTGCGGCAGATCGCCGAAGGCGCGGGACTGCCGCTGCAGTTCCACTATGTGACGGCGCCCACCGAGGTCCGTCGCGCCCGGGTCGCCGAACGCAACGTGGTCCGCGGCGAGAACTTTTCCATCGACGTGACTCCCGAGATGTTCGAGTTCGTCGAGGGCATCTTCGAGGTCCCCGAACCCGCCGAACTCCAGGGCGCGATCGTCAGCGAGAGCGCCTAGACGGACTGGAAGATGGCGGCGGGCCAGGCGGCGTCGGCGGCGCGGTGGTAGGCCTCCCGCGTCTGGAGCCGCGCGTTGTAGTCGACCAGGGCCGCATGCTCGGGCAGCACCCGCCGGTGCAGCAGGAACGAGACCGTCGCGCCCAGCACCACGTCGGCCGCGGTAAAGCGCTCGCCCAGCAGATACTTCCGCTCCATCAGCACCGCCGACAACACCTCGACCATATCGTCGAAGGTCCCGAAGCCCGCCGAGAAGCCGGAGACATCGACGTTCTGGCGATGCAGGAAGGCCACCGGGTCAACGACAGCGGTGGAATAGACCATCCACTTCAGATAGGCGCCGCGCTCCGGATCCTCGATCCTCGGCGCGAGATCGCCGTAGCTGTAGCGGTCGGCGAGGTAGATCGCGATCGCGGGGTTCTCGCTGACGACCACGTCGCCGTCGGTCAGGGTCGGCACCTTCCCCGCGGGATTGAGCTTCAGGTACTCGCGCGACTTCTGCTCGCCCTTGCGGATGTCCACCGTCTTGACGTCGAAGGCGACGCCCAGCTCCTCCAGCATCCAGTAGGCGGTGAACGCCCGGCTCGCCGGCGAGTGGTACAGCGTGATCCCGCGCTTGGCGGCCATGGGCGTCTCCTGGTTTGACCTTAGCTAAGCTTTCCGGGACCCTGGGGCCAGCCGGCCGGCTCGGATAGCGGCGCTCTTCACCCGGTCTTGAATTTTGCGGCGCACAATCCTAACCTCTCCGCCCCCGGACGCCTGCGCCCGCGGCCGGCTAACGGATCAAGATCACCAGGGCGAACTCGAGTCATCACCTCCATGGAAAAAGTCCCGATGACCGCCGAGGGCTACAAGGCCCTCGACGAAGAGCTGAAGCGTTTGAAGACGGTGGAGCGGCCAGCCGTGATCGCCGCCATCGCCGAGGCGCGCTCGCACGGCGACCTCTCGGAAAACGCCGAGTACCACGCGGCCAAGGAGCGCCAGGGCTGGATCGAGGGCCAGATCGCCGAGATCGAGGACAAGATGGCCCGCGCCCAGGTGATCGATGTCTCGAAGCTGTCGGGCACCCAGGTGAAGTTCGGCGCCACGGTCTCCCTCGTGGACGAGGACACCGAGGAAGAGGCCCGCTATCAGATCGTGGGCGAACACGAGGCCGACGTGAAGTCGGGCCGCGTGTCGGTCACCTCGCCGATCGCCCGCGCGATCATCGGCAAGGAGACCGGCGATGTCGTGGAGGTGAACACCCCCGGCGGCGTGAAGGCCTACGAGATCCTCAAGGTGGAGTGGGTCTGACCCGGCCCGCATGGGGGCGACCTCGCCACCCCTGACCATCTGGGCCGTCTCGGACGGCCGCGCGGGGATCGAGGCCCAGGCGCTCGGCCTTGCCGAGGCGGTCGCGCGCCTCCGGCCGGCCGAGATCTCGGTGAAGCGGATCGCCTGGCGCTGGGGCCTCGGCCGACTGCCGTGGCGGCTCATTCCGCCCGCGGCGCTCGCCGAACGGCTGCCGGACACCCTGCCCGACATCTGGATCGCCGCCGGACGGGCAACGCTGCCGCTGTCGACGCGCCTCAAGGGGCGCACGTTCGTGGTTCAGACCCAGGACCCGCGCGCGCCGCTCGAGCGCTTCAACCTGGTCGTCCCGCCCGAGCATGACCGCCTCGCCGGCGCCAACGTCTTCCCGATCCTGGGCGCGCCCAACCGTCTGACGCCGAAGAGGCTCGCCGACGAGCTCGCCGCATTCCCGGATCTCTCAACCCTGACGGCGCCGCGCGTCGCGGTGATCGTCGGCGGCAAGTCCAAGGCCCACGACCTGCCGCGGGCCCATGCCGCGGCGCTCGCCGACCGCATCGCCGCCGCCGTCCGCGCGGCCGGCGGTTCGCTGATGCTGTCCTTCACCCGCCGCACGCCCCCCGCCGCGCGCGCGGCCATGTCGGCGCGGCTCGGTGACCTCCCGGGCGTCATCTGGGACGAGCGGCCCCCGAACCCCTATTTCGCCTACCTCGCCGCCGCCGACGTGGTCCTGGTGACAGAGGACTCCACCAACCTGGCGACCGACGCCGCCGCGACCGGCAAACCGGTCTATGTCCTGCCCATGCCGGGCCACAGCGAGAAGCTCACCCGTTTCCACGCCGACCTGCGCGCACGCGGTCTTGCCCGGCCTTTCGAGGACCGGCTCGAGAGCTGGACCAGCGCGCCGCTGGCCGAGACGGATCGCGCGGCCGGCGAACTTATCCGGCGCTACGACGCCGCCCAGGCGCAGCGAGGCCGCAATTCCGCCTGAGGCCCTTTGCAATTCACCACGCGATGGCCTTTCCTCCGCGCCCATGAGTCTCCCCCAGCGGCCCCCGCATCCTGTTCGTGGTCGACGCCGGCCAGAAGGTCGGCGGCGGACACGTCATGCGCTCGCTGACGCTGGCCAAGGCGCTGGAGGCGCATGGCGCGAGCTTCGGCTTTCTCGGCCCGCCGGCCGCCAACGAGGTGCTCGAGGCCTTCGCACCCGAGATCCCCCGCCTCTCGGCCGCCTCGGCCGAACCGCGGGACCTCGCGGCCGCGGTGGGGCGCGAGCAGTTCGACGCCATCGTCTTCGACCACTATCAGCTGGGCGAGCGCGACCACCGGGCAATGGCCCAGGGCCGTCCGGTGCTGGTGATCGACGACCTGGCCAACCGCGCTCTGGGCGCCGATCTCGTGGTCGACTCAGGCCCCGAGCGCGCCGCGGCGGACTACGACGGCCTGATCCCCGAGGGCGCGCGCCTGCTGCTGGGCCCGGACCACGCCCCTGTCCGCCCGGAGTTCGCCGCCTTGCGCGAGCCGGCGCTGGCCTGGCGCGGCGAACCCGTCCAGCGCCTGCTGGTGGCGATGGGCCTCACCGACGTGGGCGGCATCACCGCGCGCGTCGTCGAACGGTTGCGGCCACGGATCGGCGACGCCGGCCTCGACATCGTCATCGGCGCGTCGGCGCCCAGCCTCCCGGGCCTCGCCAAGATCGCGCGACGCGACTCGCGCCTGATGCTGCACGTGGATACGCCGCACATGGCGCGCCTGACCGCTGAGGCGGACATCGGTGTCGGCGCGGCCGGCTCATCCACGTGGGAGCGCTGCACGCTGGGCCTGCCGTCGATCATGATCGTGCTGGCCGACAACCAGCGGGCCGCCGCCCAGGCCCTCGCGGAGCGCGGCGCAGCGATCATCATCGAGGCTGCACAGAGCGATTTCGACGAGGCGCTGGACCGCGCCATCATGCGGCTGCTGCGGGACGCGGACCTGCGTCGTCGTCTGGCGACCGCCAGCGCCGAAGTCTGCGACGGCCTGGGTGCGGGCCGTGTCGCCGAGGCCTTCCTCAAACTCATCGCCGCTCGCGCCGGCGGTTAACCATTCGGGGCGCGAACCTGTCTAGGCTCCGAGTCGCTGGGAGGCGTGTATGAGCGAAGCGGCGGCGAAGGGGGCGGGCGCTGAATTGGCGACGGGCGGCGTCCGCCTGGTCCAGCTTCAGACCATCCCCATGGAGAACGGCATCCTCGGGGTCGCCGAGGTCTCCAAGCACATCGGCTTCCCGGTTCATCGGGCCTACTACATCCGCGATGTTCCGGAGGGCTCGGGTCGCGGCGCGCACGGACACAAGACGCTGCGCCAGTGCTTCCTCTGCCTCCGGGGCAGCTTCACCCTCACCATCACCAGGCAGGGTCATACCGAGGCCGTGGTGCTCGACCGGCCCGACGTTGCCGCGGTGGTTGAGCCGGGCTGCTGGCGCGATCTGTCCGACTTCTCGGATGACCTCGGTGATCATCGTGCTGGCGTCCGACGAGTACGACGAGGCCGACTACATCCGCACCTATCACGAGTTCCTGCGGTGGGAGGCAGACGCCGCCGCAGTCACCGAGGTGCCGTATCTCGACCTTGCGCGCGGGGCCCGGGAGATCGCGCCCGAACTCGAACTCGTCGCCCGCC
Source organism: Phenylobacterium sp. J426 (assembly GCF_024699945.1). Lineage (GTDB taxonomy): Bacteria > Pseudomonadota > Alphaproteobacteria > Caulobacterales > Caulobacteraceae > Phenylobacterium. Next base: position 154,835 of record NZ_JAJOMY010000001.1, read on the forward strand.
GCGTCCTGCGCTCGGGCTACTTCATCGGCGGACCCGAGACGCAACGGTTCGAGGATCACTTCGCCGACTACTGCGGGGCGGCCCAGATGGTCGGCGCCGGCAACGGCCTTGACGCCCTGGTGCTGGCGCTGCGCGCGTGGGGCGTCGGCCCAGGCGACGAAGTGATCATGCCCGCCCACACCTTCATCGCCACCGCGCTGGCGGTGGACGAGGTTGGCGCGACGCCCGTCCTCGTGGACGTCGAGCCTGACACAGGCCTCATGGACGTCGGCAAGGTCGAGGCGGCGCTGACCGACCGCACGCGGGTTGTCATGCCTGTCCACTTGTACGGGCTGCCGGTCGACATGGATACGCTGAAGGCGATCGTCGCCGGGCGCGACATCCGTATCTTGGAAGACGCCTGCCAAGCCCACGGCGCCCGTTACAGGGGCCGCCGCTGCGGCGCGTTAGGCGACGCCGCCGCCTTCAGCTTCTATCCGACCAAGAACCTCGGGGCGCTGGGTGACGCCGGCGGGCTCACCACCAACGACGCGGCGCTCGCCGAGCGCGTCCGCATGCTGGGCAACTATGGCTCCAAGGTGAAGTACGCCCACGAGCTACTCGGCCGCAACTCGCGCCTCGACCCTCTGCAGGCCGCAATCCTGGACGTGAAGCTCGACCTGCTCGACGGATGGAACGCGCGCCGCCGGGAGCTCGCGGCGCGCTATTCCCAAGGCCTTTCGGGACTGGCAGGGCTTCAGCTGCCGAAAGTGCGGCCCTATGTTGAGCCCGTCTGGCACGTCTTCCCGGTCCTTGCGCCAGGGCAGCGGGACAGCCTTCAGGCCTTTCTCCTCCACAACGGCGTCGGCACGAACATCCACTATCCCACGCCGGTGCACCGGCAGCCGTGCTACGCGGGGCGCTGGTCGAGTGGCTTCCCGGTCGCCGAGGCTTTCGCCGCCTCGGTGCTCAGCCTGCCGCTGGACCAGACGCACACCGATCGCGAGATCGACTACGTCATCGACAGGGTCCGGCAGTTCTTCAGCGCGTGAGCGCGGCTGCGCGGGCGATGCCCTCACGGACGTGTTCGATGTCTACGCTGAAGTCCCGGTGCAACGCCGCCGGGTTCCACGGCTCGGGATGGACATCCGCCTGCGGTCCGCTGACATGAACGACTGGGCCCGAGCCTGCAGCGGCGGCCATGTGGCGCCAGTACCAGTAGGCTGTATGCCGAAACCTGGGCATCAGCACCACGATCGGGCAGTCCTCCCGACAGAAGATCAGGTTCGTCATCGCCGCCCCTGTCGCGCCCACGACCATACGGGCGGTGGAGAACAGCGCGACCTGGTCCTCAAGGCTCAGCTGCTCCGGCTCCACGGGGACGAAGCCCTCCCCGGTCAGCGCCGCTTCGACCTCGGCCTCGTTGCGCAGGCTGCGGCTCGCGCTTTTCCGGCGGATGAAGACCTTGGGCCGTGCCCCGGTCGGCTTGTCCACGGCCTTGCGGAGCTGCCGCACGGCGTGTCGCAGCGCGCCAGCATTGAACGCCGACTGCGGCAGGCTGTCGAGCGGCTGACCCGCGCGCAGCTTGAACGGAACGTAACCAGTAGCTGAGACGTGATGCAGCCGGGCGACCCGCGCGACGTGCCCCGCTCGCAGCCGGTAAACGGTCCGGTCCGGCGCAATCAGCTCGACTGAGCGGCGGATGTTAGGGTGCAGTTGCAAATCCAGGATGAGTGAGGTCCGCGCATGAGCTGGATCCCGCGTGAGCGCGGCGATCCGCGGAAGCACTTCCGTCATCCAGTGGGCATAATTTGGGGCGGTCCAGTCCGTGAAGGCCGCCGCCTCCCCGACCGGGTGCTCGTTCGCCGGCTCGTGGGGCCGCCATCCCACCCGCTTAAAGTCGGTAGACCAGCCGAGATTGCCCGCCTTGTGGACCGCCTCGCCCGGCTCGTCGGTGGCGAGGTTCATCAGGTCGTGCGTGAGGACCGCGTCCCTCATCGTCAGCAGATTCGAACGGGCGCGAACGAGCACGTCGCGCAATTCCGTGAGCGTGACCGCCGGACTGTCGTAGGTGCGGGACGGCGAATAGTAGGCTTGATCCTCCTGCGGCACGACGTGCGCTTCGCCGCTGTTCACCCGCGAGGCTCCGAAGAGCCGCTGCTGTCGCAGCCCCTTTTCCGCCGCGTACGCCGTCACGGTCTTCAAGGGCAGTGGGATCGGGTCCGTCATGCTTCATCTGCCGTTGCGCCGGCTTCGGTCGCCGCGGATCGGAATAGCTACGATTCACGATGCGGCAAAGCCGGAGGTTGAGCAGCGACGTGCCGCGGCCGTGAAGCGCGACGGTCGTGCGCGCGCCGATCGGCGAGCGGCTCTACGCCCGCACCCGGTGCATCGCGATCTGCCCGGCGCTCTTGGCCTTCAGCGTCTCGTAGGCCTCAGGGAAGAACCAGAAGAACACGTCCTCTGCGTCTTCGCCGACGCGCTGCGCGCCAGCTCTGGTGTGGAACGCGATCACGCCCGTGTTGCCCAGGCGCACGTCGAAGTGCGATTGATCGAACTTCAGCGTTTCGAACCCGACTTCGTAGATCAGCAACGCGGAGTAGGTGGCTAGCCCCGGCGTCTTGGGGGGCGGGATGATCCAGCTCCCCCAACAGAACGAGCGGCGCCCCCTCGATCTCCCGGAAATCGTACATTCGGACCACGCCGCGATCTTCGCCATCGCAGACGATGACGAAGTAGAATTCCTGCCCCGCCGCTTCCCGATCCTTGTAGCTTTGCAGCCACGCGAGCTGCGCGGCCGCATCGGCGGACGACGCGTTCAGGTGCTGGTTCAGCCGCCCGTCGCCGCGCAGTGCGCAGATGAACGCCGCGTCCTTTTCGCTCGCATCCACGAGCCGCAGATGGGTCCTATAGGCGGGATCGAGGGCAGGCGACCGCAGGATCATCGGCGCTCCCCCAGGGCCGCCGGCCCCAACGTCGGCGCCTGGGCTCTTGCCAGCATCGCGCGGAACTCACCTTCGATCCGTCGAAGAAACGCCGCCTCGTCGCAGATGGCGCCTCCGTCGAAGCCGGGGCGCACTCGTCTCCGCAGGGCGTCCAGGGCATCGATGTCGCCGACGAGTTCCAGCGCCTTTTCGACGTACGCTTCCGGCGTCTGGACGACCAGTTCGTCGAGCCCGGCAGCGCGCAAGATCGTCCCTGCGTAGTAGCCTCCGACGTTCGGCGGATCGCCCGCCATCGTCAGCACGGGGACGCCGTTCGAGAGCGCTTCCATGGTTGTGGTCGAGCCGGGCGCGGGCCAGCAGTCGAGCATGAGATCGATATCGCGGAACGAGCCGTAATAGGCCTCGCCGCTCGTGTGCCCTTCGAACACGAGCCGGTCGGCGGCCACGCCGTTGGCTGCGAACCGCGCCGCCGTGACACTCTGCAGTACGGGATCGGCATAGTAACGGTATTTCAGCACCAGCCGGCTGTCCGGCGCGTTGCGGAGGATCGTCGCCCAGGCGGCAAGCGCCCCGTCGCTGAGCTTCGCGGGATGATTGTATGAGCCGAGCGTGACCTCTCCGCGGGCCTTGGCGGGCGTCGGAGCCGGCGGCAGGCGGCCTCCCGCGGGGCGATACGGCGTGAAGACAGGCCCGATCCGCCAGAGGCCCTCGCTGAACTGCCCCGGAAACGCCGGCCCGCCGTCCGCGTGAAGCACGTAGTCGATCTGGCTTAGCCCCGTGGTCTGGGCGAAATTGATCCACGCGACCTGCACGGGCGCTGGCTTGCGCGCGAAGACGCCGAGCCGTGAGCCGGTTGTATGCCCCCAGAGGTCGCTCAGGACGTCGACCCCGTCGCTGCGGATCAAGGCCGCCGCTGCGGCGTCGTCGAGCGCGCCGATAGGACGGACCTTCACCCACTCCGGCCAATCCGTCTCGGAGGACGCCTCTCTCGGATAGAGGAACACGTCCACAGCTCCAGGGTCATGCCCTTCGAAGAGCGGGGTCACGAACTGGCTGAGCTGCGAGCCGGCGAACCGGGGCGCGACGTAGCCCAGCTTCAGTTTGCGGCCGTCGATGGGCGGGTTCATGTGAAGCGTGGGTCCCGCGGGCGGCTTCGCCCAGCGCGCCGCCCAGGCCTGGGCCTCCGCGGCATGGCGCGCCTCGCCGTCGTCGCAGAACAACAGCGCGTAGACGAGGAAGTTGTGCAAACCCGCCGACGGGAAGTTCTCGACGGCGACGCGCAGATACTGGGCGGCCTCCTCGACGCGACCCTGGTGCTGGAGCATCAACGCATAGTTCAGAAGCCCCTGCGCATCGATCTGGCTGCGGCTCAAGGCCATGCTCCACGCCACGGAGGCGCAGGCGGGCATATGCTGCTGATCATAGAGATGGACCGCCACGCGGAAGCCGTAGTCGGCGTCGCTGCGCAACCGCCCCAGATCGACGCCGAGGGCGCGCATCACGGAAACGGCTTGCAGGGTCCGGGCGTCATCCAGGATCTCGAACGAGGCCTCGCCGGCTTGCATCACCGCCGCGGCCAATCCGTAGCGGGCGGCGTGGTCGTTCGGATCCGCGGCGACCGCCGCGCTGAACGCGTCGACCGCCGTCTGCGTGTCGGCGGCCTGCAGCGCCCGATAGCCGGCCTCGCTCATGAAGCCTACGCCTTGAGCACGGTGTTCTGCCGCAGGACGGCGGCGCCCCTGGGCGTCGAGGTCCTTGCGCGTGTCGACTAGGCTGAGCGGGCCCGTCAGCGTCGCATTGACCGAATCCATCCCGGACCGCTTCGCAGCCCCGCGCGCCACCAGGTAACGCAGCGAGATCCGCTCATGATCGGCGGCGTCCGGCTGGGTGCCGTGCAGGGTGCAGGCGTGCCAGATGGCCGCGAAGCCGGTATCGCCCGTCAGGATCCGCTGCTGCACGTTGGCCTCGCCATGCTCGCCGTCGCGGTAGAGCCAGCTGTCCTCGCCCGTGCGCGTCAGGTCGTGCGGGAAAACCGAGCCGCCCAGGCGGTGGCTGCCCTCCAGCACGTAGAGCGGCGCGTCGGCCTTCGTCACCGGATGCAGATAGACATAGAGCGTCAGGAAGTCCGCTTCGCGCTCCTTGTAGTCGATCAGGTCCTGGTGGAAGTCGATGCCATAGAAGTAGGTCACGTCCCGGTGCTCGGGCTTCACATAGGCCCCAAGGTTGTTCACCGGGTTGCCGTGGATCCGCCGGCGCAGCCACTCGGGCACGCTCTTGGCGGGCACGCCGCACACCACCTTCTTGTTCAGGATCTCGTAGCCCTCGCCCAGCAGGGCGTTGAGCGCCACTACGATGTGCGGCGCGCGCTCGACGAAGGACAGCGCCTCTTCGAAGCCCTCCAGCAGGTTGCGGCCCGGCTTCGGGTTGACGCCGGTGTACTGCGGATCGGCGTCGAACTCCGCCTCGCTGAGGAAAAGGTTGTGATCGAAGGCCCGCGTCGCGCGGATCGCGGCGAGCAGCTCGGCGGCGGCCGCTGCATCCACCTTGGCGTCGAACAGGTGCGCCCCGTGCCGGATGAAATCGGAGATCACCTGGTCCGACAGGCTCGACGGGGAAGGCTTGGCCATCGCGTTCATGGAGGCTCCGATCGCACGCGCTCGAGCCTGGAGGTCATACGAGTCGCGTTAACCCTAGCTTACCCTCCCCGGCCCAAAGTCCCGCTGCGACCCCATGACCCTCGCTGTCCTTCAGGCCCGCCTCAGTTCCACCCGCCTGCCCGGCAAGGTGATGAAGCCGCTGCTCGGCCGGCCGATGATCCTGCGCCAGATAGAGCGCGTCCGGCGCGCGGCCCGGGTCGATCGCCTCGTCGTAGCCACCAGCACGGACCCCAGCGACGATCCATTGGCGCAGGTCCTCGAGGCCGACGGCGTCGATGTCTTCCGCGGCCCCCTCGATGATGTGCTCGCCCGCTTCCTGGGCGCCCTGGACCGCTGGCCGGCCGACGTCGTCGTGCGCCTCACCGCCGACTGCCCGCTGATCGACCCGCTGGTGCTGGACGACACGATCGGCCTGCTGGCCGAGACTGGGGCCGACTACGCCCACTGTCGCACCCAGGACCTGGGCTTTCCCAAAGGCCAGGACGTCGAGGCCATGACGGCCGACACCCTCCGCCGCGCCGCAGAGCTGGCCGAGACCCGCGAGGAGCGCGAGCACGTCACCTGGGGGATCTGGAGCCGCCCCGATCGGTACCGCATCGTCCGGCTCATGCCGCCTGTCGAGTGGGGCCATGTCCGCTGGACCGTCGACCGTCCCGACGACTTCGAGTTCGTCACCGCGGTTTACGAGGCGCTTTACCCGCAGAAGCCAGGGTTCACCTCGGACGACATCCGGGCGCTGGTCGCCGGCCGCCCCGACCTCGCGAACTACGGCGGCGAACCGCGGATCTAGGGCGCGTCGGGAAGCGTCGCGGCGTCGACGCCCTTCTCCGCCAGGCGCGCCTCGATGGCGGGCTTGGCGGCCTCCCAGTCGGCCTTCAGCATCCCAAGGCCAACCACGTCCTGGAACCGGCCGCCCTTGCACACATGTTCGCGGTAGCAGGCCTCGCGCTTGAAGCCGAAGCTCTCGTGCAGCTTCCAGACCGCGTCGTTCTCCAGCAGCACCTCGCACCAGAGCTTGTGATAGCCCATCGTCTCGAAGACATGCCGCAGGACGATGTACTCCACCTGGGCGCCGACGCCGCGGCCGCGCGTGGAGGGCTCGGCCAGGTAGTAGGCCCAGTCGCAGCGCCGGACGATCGGATCGATCTTCGCCAGGTTCGCCAGGCCCACGGGCTCGCCGTCCAGCTCGATGATCCAGTAGCGGCGGTCCTCCGCCGTCAGCGCGCCGGCGAACCAGCGGTCGTGCTCGGCCTGGCTGATCTTGTGGTCGGTGTACATGTAGGCCGCGACCTCGGGCGAGTTGCGCCAGGCCAGCAAGCGTTCGCTGTCCGCCCGCTCCACCTCTCGCAGTCTGACGGTCATGTCGCCACCATGTCCCAGGCCAGCGGCTCGCCCCGCTTCAGGTCGCGCGCCGCAGCCTTGCCCAGTACGGCGTCCAGATCCGCCGGCGGCAGACCATCGCCCGGGCGGATCGACCGCACATTGGCTTTCGTCAAGGTTTCGCCGGCCGGCACGTCGGCCGAGACGTAGAGCGAGCGGCGGAACTGCACATTGCCGCGTTCCGAACCCACCAGATCGTACTGCGCCCGCCCCAGCGACCGCCAGGCGGCCTTGCAGTCGCCGACCAGCGCCTTGAACTCCGGGGGCTCCAGGCTGAAGGCGGCGTCCGGTCCGCCGTCGGCGCGCGCCAGGGTGAAGTGCTTCTCGATGACGCTGGCCCCCAGCGCGACGGCCGCCACCGAGGCCACCGTCCCCGGCGTGTGGTCCGATAGGCCGACCGGACAGCCGAAGCGCTCGGCCATGTCGGCCACCGTACGGACATTGGCGTCCTCGAGCGGCGCGGGATAGCTCGACACGCAGTGCAGCAGCACCACGCCCGGCGCGCCGCCCGAAAGCGCCGCATCGCGGGCGGCTTCGATCTCGGCGAGGTTGGCCATGCCGGTGGAGATGATCAGCGGCCTGCCCTTCCCCGCCGCATAGCGGATCAACGGAAGGTCCACGGCCTCGAACGAGGCGATCTTGAAAGCCGGCGCGCCCAGGTCGGCCAGCAGGTCCACCGCGGTTTCGTCGAAGGGGCTGGAGAACAGGATCACGCCCAAGTCGCGCGCCCGCTCGAAGAGGGCTGCGTGCCACTCGTAGGGGGTCTGGGCCTCCTGGTAGAGTTCGTAGAGGCTGCGCCCGTCCCACAGCCCGCCCCGGATGCGGAACGCGGGCGCGTCCACGTCCATGGTGATGGTGTCGGCGGTGTAGGTCTGGATCTTGATGGCGTCGCAGCCGGTCGCCGCCGCCGCGTCGATCATCGACAGCGCCCGCTCCAGGCTGCCGTTGTGGTTGCCCGACAGCTCGCAGATCACGAACGGCTCGTGCGCGGCGCCCACCTTGCGCCCGGCGATGGTGACCTCAGGCAGAGTCGACATGCGGCCATTCTACGCCGCAAGGGGCTGAAAGGCGCGTTAACCCTTCGACCGTTCCGGAATCGTCACTACATTGCAGCCATGTCCGAACCTCGCTCCGTCCGCTGCCTGATCGTGGGCTCCGGCCCCGCCGGCTACACCGCCGCCATCTACGCCGCCCGCGCCCTTCTGAAGCCGGTGCTCATCCAGGGCATCCAGCCCGGCGGCCAGCTCACCATCACGACCGACGTCGAGAACTATCCCGGCTTCGCCGACGTCATCCAGGGTCCCTGGCTGATGGAGCAGATGCAGGCCCAGGCCTTGCATGTGGGCACGGAAATCGTCAGCGACATCGTGCTGAAGGCCGATCTTTCCCAGCGCCCCTTCCGGCTCGAGACCGACAGCGGCCAGGTCTGGCTCGCCGAGACGCTGATCATCGCCACCGGAGCCCAGGCCAAGTGGCTGGGCCTGGAGTCCGAGCAGAAGTTCCAGGGCTTCGGCGTCTCGGCCTGCGCCACCTGCGACGGCTTCTTCTACCGCGGCAAGAACGTGGTCGTGGTGGGCGGCGGCAACACCGCTGTCGAGGAAGCTCTGTTCCTCACCAATTTCGCCGCCAAGGTCACCGTCGTGCATCGTCGCGACGAGTTCCGGGCCGAGAAGATCCTGCAGGAGCGCTTGTTCAACCACGAGAAGATCGAGGTGATTTGGGACAGCGCCATCGATGAGGTGCTGGGCGCCGCCGATCCCCTGGGCGTCACCGGCGTCCGCCTGAAGAACGTCAAGACCGGCGAGACCCGCGAAGTGGCCGCCGACGGCGTCTTCATCGCCATCGGCCACGCCCCCGCGTCCGAGCTGTTCAAGGGCCAGCTCGAGATGGATTTCTCGGGCTATCTGAAGGTGAAGCCGGGCACGGCCTCGACCGCGATCCAGGGCGTCTACGCTGCCGGCGACGTCACGGACGACGTCTATCGCCAGGCCGTCACCGCGGCCGGCATGGGCTGCATGGCCGCGCTGGAAGCGGTGCGGTTCCTGGCCGAAGAGGACCACAGGAAGGCGCATCATCCGATCAGCCATCAGGAAGCCCAGAAGATCGGAGCCTGGTAGGCTTTCAACTGCGAATTGAACGGCCACGCTGAAACCTGCCCTGCATTTGAAGTGTTGGGCGCGGGTGATGCGGAACAGCGAACGCTACGAAGAACAGGCCGAGGCGGTGATGCGCCTGGCGGCCAAGGCGGGAAGCGACGCCGAACGCGAAGTCTATCTCAACATCGCGGACGGCTGGCGGCGCCTGGCCGCCGAAGCCGTGCGCAACGAGCGTCACCGGTACAACGACGCCCGCTGGGCGCTGCGCGCCACCGAAGAACGAGACGAAGGCCAGGCTTAAGGCCTAAACTTGCGGCGTGATCCGTTACGCCCGCCCCGCCGACCATCCCGCCATCGACCGCCTGGTGACCGACGCCTTCGGGCGCGACGCCGAGTCACGGCTGGTCAGCCTCTTGCGGGCGGACGGCGACGTGCTCTTCGAGCTGGTCTCGCTTGGCGACGAGACGATCAACGGCCACATCCTGTTCAGCCGCATGTGGGCGGACCGGGAGGGCCTCTACGCGGCCCTCGGCCCGGTGGCGGTGCGCCCGGACGCCCAGCGCACCGGGATCGGCGCTTCGCTCATGCGCGCGGCCCTGCAGGTGGCGGGCGAGTTCGGCGTCCAGGGCGTGATCCTGCTGGGACACCCCACCTACTACCCACGTTTCGGCTTCTCGACGGAGGCGACGCGCCAGGTGCGAAGCTCCTACTCGGGCAACCCGGCCTTCATGGGCCTGGCGATCGAGCCCGGAGCGTTCGATGCGCCGATGACCGCGGCCTTCGCCGACGCCTTCGACCGGATCTAGGCCGGCGGGGCGGCCGCCGCAGCCGGTGCGCCGAGGCCCTTGTCGTAGGCCTCCAGCCTTTCATTGATCTGCTTGATCTCGTCGGCGGTGGCCTTGCGGCGCGTCGGCGTGATCACGCCCAGAACCCGCGTCCGCTCGCCGCCCGTCGCCGTCGGGTCGGCGACGGTATAGGTCCGCACCTCGCCCGCCACCGCCAAGGTGACCTTGCGCTCTGCCGGCAGACCCTGCTTCTCCGGCGACAGCAGGCCGCCCTGGGTGCGGCTGTCCACTCCCCCGAGGATCGCCTGCGAGAGGTAGGCCTCGCGGCCGGCGTAGCGGCCCGTGAAGGCGGCGGGTTCGCCCCAGGGGCCGGTCCAGCGGTAGAAGATATGCGCGCCCACCTGGGTCATCTTCACCAGGGTCGGCGCCCAGTAGGGCGCGACGTAGGCCGCGTGATAGTGGGTGGCGGACCCCACGTGCTTGGCCACATGGCCGTCCAGCGCCCGCTCCGCCACGCGCTGCGCCTGTCGCCACAGCGCGGGCTCCGGCGCCCAGCGCAGCGAGCCGTCGCAGGTGAACGTGAACTGGCAACCGGTGGCCCGGGCCGAGCCCTGGTACACCACGCCGCACACCGACTTCGGATAGGCCGGGTGGCGCACGCGATTCAGCACCACCTGCGCCACGGCCTCCTGGCCGAGGCCGGGCTCGCGCGCCGCCTCGTAGTAGACTGCCTCCGACAGGCACTGCAGCGCGCGCTTGCGGTCCTCGGTCCCCGTCTTCAGCACGAACGGCTTCATCGGCCGGATCGGCAGGTCCGAGAAGGGCCGGAGCTCGTTCAGCTCCTCGGCCGTCGCGCCCTCCTCCACGCCGAGACCCAGGTCGGGGACCTCGCGGATGTCGAGGCTGGCCCAACCCTCAGGCCGGTTCCACAGGTCCGCCTGCCGCAGGGCGGGGTCATGCCGCAGGGCCAGGGCGCGCGTGGCGGGGTCCATGTGGGAAACGAACTTCGCGAGGGTGGCGTCCGACAGGTCCTTCGCCGCCAATCCGACGGGCGTGCGACCGATCGGGTCGGCGTTCGGAGCGCACGCCGCCAAGGCCGCGCCGCAGGTGGCGAGGCCCAGTGCCAGCAGCCCGGCGCGGATATCGCGGCGCGTGTTCAGAGGATCCCCTCGCATCGAGGCGACGCATATAGGCCCCGACCGGCGTTCTTTGGACCCCTGCGGGGCGAAAAAGTGGTCGCGGGCGATTAAACTTTGGCCATGTGATCAGGGGTTGTAGCGGACTTGCGCCGCTCGCCGGGCCCCCGCATGGTGGTCGTGGTCCCACGGGGCGGGCCGCGTTCCCGAGTAATTTGCGATGCACCCTTCGGAGTGGCCGCTTCGCGTGATTCCCAGGCGGTCGCCGCCGTTCTGGCTGGCCATGGTCGTCACCGTGGCCGCGCTGGGCGCCGCCATGTCGCTGCGGGGCGTTCTGCTCGGCTTCCAGCATCTCGGCGGCCTGGGCTCCACCACCCTGCCGGCGCTGATCGTCATCTGCCTCTACGCCGGCCCGCGGTTCGGCTGGGCCGCGCTGGTCTTCGCCATCGCCTTCGGCAGCGGCCTGTTCCCCGTCATCCAGCCCGCCGGCGCCTCGCACGCCGCCGTCGTCTCGATGTTCGCCGCCTCCGGCGCCATCACCCTGGTCTTCTCGGCCACCCTGCGGGAGGCCCTTCTGCGGCTGGACGAGGCCAACGCCGCCCAGGAACACGCCCGAAAGGCCTCGGCCGAGTCCGAGGCCCGCTTCCGCGTGCTGGCCGACAGCGCGCCGATCCTGATGTGGGTGAGCCGCGCCGATGGCCGGCGTGAGTTCGTCAACCGCACCTATGTCGAATGGCTGGGCGAGCCCTACGACGAGGCGCTGAACTTCGACTGGCGCAAGATCCTGCACCCCGAAGACCTGCCGCGCATCCTCAAGGAGCAGGTGGCCGGCGAGAACTCGCGCAAGCTCTTCACCCTCGAGGCGCGCTACCGCGTGGCCTCGGGCGAATATCGCTGGGTCCGCTCGGTGTCGCAGCCGCGCTACACGCCCGAGGGCGCGTTCGGACGGCTTCGTCGGCGTCGGCTTCGACATCTCCGACGCCAAGCGCGCCGAGGCCGACCTCAAGCGCATCAACGACATCCTCGCCGAGCGTGTCGAGGCGGCGCTGTCCGAGCGCGACCGGGCCGAGGCCGCGCTGCGGCGCGCCCAGAAACTGGAGGCCGTGGGGCAGCTCACCGGCGGGGTCGCGCACGACTTCAACAATCTGCTCACCGTCGTCATCGGGGCCGTCGACATGATCCAGCGGCACCCGGACGACGCCGCGCGGCGCGAACGGATGATCGAGGCCGCACTGGGCGCGGCGCGCCGCGGCGAGCGCCTGACCCAGCAGCTGCTGGCCTTCTCCCGACGCCAGGCCCTGAAGCCCGAACCCGTCCGTGTCGACCGGCTCATCGCCGACGCCGAGCCGCTGCTGCGCCGGGCCGTCGGGGAAGCCGTCGCCCTGTCGGTGGCGCCGGGCTCCGACAGCGCCGTCGTCAACATCGACCCGGGCCAGTTCGAGGCCGCGGTGATGAACCTCGTGGTCAACGCTCGCGACGCCACCCCGCCCGGCGGCATGATCCGGGTCGAGACCCTTCGCGCCCGCCTCGGGGCCGGCGAGATCGAGGACCTGGAGGCCGGCGATTACCTCTGCCTCGCGGTGCACGACACGGGCGCCGGCATGGACGCCGAGACCGCCGCGCGGGTCTTCGAGCCCTTCTTCACCACCAAGGCGCCCGGCAAGGGCACCGGCCTGGGCCTCTCCCAGGTCTACGGCTTTGCGCGCCAGAGCGGCGGCGCCGCCGCGATCGACAGCGAGCCCGGCAAGGGCGCCAGCGTGCGGCTCTACCTGCCGCTCACCGACGCCCCGACCGCCGAGGACGAAGCGGCGGCGCGGCCGCAGCTCGCCCGCGGCCCCAAGCTCCGTGTCCTGCTCGCCGAGGACGATCCGCAGGTCGCCGAACTGGTCGAGGCGCTGCTCGCAGACCTTGGCCACGTCATCATCCGCAAGCCCGACGCCGCCCAGGCGCTCGAGATCCTGCGCAGCACCGCCCCGATCGACCTCCTGCTCACCGATCTCGTCATGCCCGGCGACATGAACGGCGTGGAGCTGGCGCGCGAGGCCGTGCGCCTCCGGCCCGGTCTGCCGGTCGTCCTCTCCTCCGGCTACACCGGCGAGACGCTCAACGCCGCCGAGGGCGCGCCCTGGCCGCTGCTCCGCAAGCCGTACGGCGCCGACCAGCTGGCCCAGGTCATCGCCGACGTCGCGCCGCACGCCGCCGAACCGGCCTGAGCGCGACCCCACGTCAGCTTTCCGACTAAGCCCTTGCGCCTTGGCCGCACGGCGCTATATCTGTGCTTGACCGTTTTGCTCGAATTGAGCAAAAGGAGCCCGCCGCGTCGGAGACCGCCTCCGGCGCATTTTAAAGGCCTCAGTAATGCTCATTTTGAGCATAAGGGAGGATAAGATGGCCGCCGACGGTTTCCAGTTCGACTTCACGCCTGAAGTCGAGGCCCAGACCTCCCTCGCCTGGGGAAAGGTCAAGCGCCACGTCACGCCGATGGAGTGGCGCCGCCAGGCCCCCCTGATCGCCGAGATCAACCGGCTGAAGCGCGAGAAGGACGCCGTCATCCTCGCCCACAACTACATGACGCCCGAGATCTTCCATGGCGTCGGCGACTACGTGGGCGACAGCCTCGGCCTCGCCAAGGAAGCCGCCCGCTCCGACGCCAAGGTGATCGTTCAGGCCGGCGTCCACTTCATGGCCGAGACGTCCAAGATCCTCAGCCCCGAGAAGCGCGTCCTGATCCCGGACCTGCGCGCCGGCTGCAGCCTGGCGAGTTCCATCACCGGCGCCGACGTGCGCCTCATCAAGCAGCGCTATCCCGGCCTGCCGGTGGTCACCTATGTGAACACCACCGCCGACGTGAAGGCCGAGACCGACATCTGCTGCACCAGCGCCAACGCCGTGCAGGTGGTGGAAGAAGCCGCCAAGCTCTGGGGCGTCGACCGGGTGATCCTGATCCCCGACGAGTTCCTGGCCCGCAACGTCGCCCGCCAGACCCACATCGGCATCATTGCCTGGAAGGGCCGCTGCGAGGTGCATGAGCGCTTCACGGCGGAAGACATCCTGGAGATCAAGGCCGCCTATCCAGGCGCCGAGGTCCTGGCCCACCCGGAATGTCCGGCCGAGGTGCTGGAGGTTTCCGACTTCGCCGGCTCCACCGCGGCGATGAACGACTATGTGCTGCAGCGGAAGCCTAAGCGCGTGGTGCTGATCACCGAGTGCTCGATGGCCGACAACGTCGCCGCCGACGCCCCGGAAACCGAGTTCGTGCGGCCCTGCAACCTCTGCCCCTACATGAAGATGATCTCGCTCGAGAACATCTACGAGACGCTGGTGCACGACCGCTACGAGGTCACGGTGGATCCCGCGATCTCCGAGCGCGCCCGGCTGGCCGTTCAACGGATGGTCGACCTGCCGCCGCCGGCCCAGCCGGCCCGCTACGATCTCGTGAAGGCCCGCCACCACGTCGACGTGGAGCTGATCTGATGGCCGACCGCCTCCGTCACGACGGGATCGTCGTGGTGGGCGCGGGCCTGGCCGGCCTCACCGCCGCCCTGGCCGCCTGCCCGACGCCGGTCCTGGTGCTCACCGAGGCTGCGCTCAACGCCGGATGCTCCTCGGCCTGGGCGCAGGGCGGCATGGCCGCGGCGCTGTCCGCAGACGACAGTCCCGCCCTGCACGCCGCCGACACGGTGGCCGCCGGCGCCGGCCTGGTGGACGAGGCCATGGCCCGCCTGCTGGCTGAGGAAGGGCCCGAGGCCGTCCGCGCCCTGGCGCGCCTCGGCGCGCCGTTCGACCGCACGACCGAGGGCGCGTTCGCCCAGAGCCTGGAGGCCGCTCACGGCAAGGCCCGTGTCGCCCGCGTGAAGGGCGACCAGGCCGGTCGCGCCATCATGCAGGCGGTGGCCGCCGCCGCGCTGGCCGCGCCCCACGTCAAGGTGCGTCAGGGCGCCAGGCTCACGGGCCTGCTCCAGGCGGCCGACGGCCGCATCCGCGGCGTCCTCGCCGACCTCGACGGGCGCCCGACCGAGATCGTCGCCCATGCGGTCCTCTCGGCCACAGGCGGCATCGGCGGGCTGTACGCCGTCACCACCACGCCCGCCGAGCTGAAGGGCGAAGGCCTTGGCCTCGCCGCCCTCGCCGGCGCGACGATCGCCGATCCCGAGTTCGTTCAGTTCCACCCGACGGCCATCGACATCGCCCGCGATCCCGCGCCGCTCGCCACCGAGGCCCTCCGGGGCGAAGGCGCGCTGCTGGTGAACGCCGCCGGCGAGCGCTTCATGGGCCGCTACCACCCGGCCGGCGAACTCGCGCCTCGCGACGTCGTGGCCCGCGCCATCCACGCTGAGCGCGAGGCCGGCCGCGGCGCCTTCCTCGACGCCCGTAAGGCGGTGGGCGACCAGTTCCCGGATGAGTTCCCGACCGTCTTCGCCGCCTGCCTGTCGGGCGGCGTCGATCCAAGGCGCCAGCTCATCCCCGTCGCTCCGGCCTGCCACTACCACATGGGCGGCGTCGCCACCGACGCAGACGGCCGCACCTCCCTGCCCGGCCTCTTCGCCGCCGGCGAATGCGCGGCCACCGGCGTCCATGGCGCCAACCGGCTGGCGTCGAACTCCCTCCTGGAGGCCGCCGTGTTCGGCGCCCGCGCGGGGCGCGCCGCGGCCGCGGACCCGGGCTGCGACGCCGCCTGGCGCCCCGTGACAGCCCCCGAACTGCCGCCCGAGGGCCTCAAGGCCCTGCGCCAGGCCATGAGCCGCCACGCCGGCGTCGTGCGCGACGCGCAGGGGCTCGGCCGGCTCCTGAACCTGATCGACGGGTTGGAAGCCGCGTACGGTCGCAGCGCGCCGCTCGTCGCCGCCCGCCTCGTCGCCGCCTCGGCCCTGGCCCGGCGGGAAAGCCGCGGCGGTCACTTCCGCGCCGACTTCAAGGGCCAGCTCGCGCCGGCCCGAACCTTCGTCACCCTGGGCGACGCCGAGGGTGTCGCTCCCCCGGCCTTCGCAAGGTACGCCGCCGAATGATCGAGCCGATCCCCGACCTCCTGATCCTGCCGACGATCCGCCAGGCGCTGGCCGAAGACCTCGGCCGGGCGGGCGATGTCACCGCCCAGGCCTGCGTGCCGGCCGAAACCGAGCTTGCCTGCACCTTCGGCGCCCGACGTGGCGGGGTGATCGCCGGACTCGCCTGCGCCCGTCTGGCGCTGGCCGAGCTGGATCCGGACGCCGAGTTCCGCGCCCTCGTGAGCGACGGCGATCAGGTCGCCGCCGGCACGGTTCTGGCCGAGGTCCGCGGCAAGGCCCGGGCGATCCTGTCGGCCGAACGCACCGCGTTGAACCTGCTGGGCCGCCTCTGTGGCATCGCCACTCTGACCCAGGACTATGTAGACGCCGTCGCCGGCACGCGCGCCCGCATCACCGACACCCGCAAGACGACCCCGGGTCTGCGCCACCTCGAGAAGTACGCGGTGCGCTGCGGCGGCGGGATCAACCATCGCTTCGGTCTGGATGACGCCATCCTCATCAAGGACAATCACGTCGCCGCCTGCGGCTCGGTCGGCGAGGCCGTGCGGCGGGCCAAAGCCTTCGCGGGCCACCTCATGAAGGTCGAGGTGGAGGTCGACAGCCTGCACCAGCTGCACGAGGCCCTGTCCCAGGATCCGGACGTCATCATGCTGGACAACTTCAGCCTGCAGGACATGGCCGAGGCGGTCCAGATCGTCGGGGGCCGCGTCGTGCTCGAAGCCTCCGGCGGCGTCACCCTGGAGAGCGTGCGGGCCATCGCCGAGACAGGGGTCGACGTGATCAGCGTGGGCGCCCTTACCCACTCGGCCAAGGTGCTCGACATTGGCCTGGATGCCGCCTGAGCCTTAGGAACCGACCTTTCCGCCCGGGGTTCACCCTCCCAACCCAGGAGGCATACCCATGGCTTCGAAAGCTCCCCCGATCCCGCCCGAACAGCGCTCGCACCCGGGCGAGAAGCCGGATGTGGCCGGCTCCGACATCGGTCGCCGCGATGCGATCACCGGCAACCAGTCGAGCCAGCCGGGCGACGACGACGTGAACATCAAGCAGCAGGGCCGCCAGGGCGGCATCCACCAGAACACCCATCATCAGGGCTACCAGCAGGACCGCTGATCATGCCCGACAAGCACCCGAACACCGACCGTTACGGCGGCCCAGGCGCAAGCCACGAGGACCGGACGGAGCCCAAGCCCAAGCCGCAGCAGACCCGCCAGCCGGGCGAGCCCACCAACACGGCCTTCTCCGGCGTGTCGGGCGGCGGCGGCGAGCGCGACCGCCACCACAGCCACGATCCCGACCAGAAGGTGGATCGCCAGCAGAACAGCGAACAGCGCGCCAAGCACGAGACGCCGCCCCGCACCACGCACTGAGCCTGCAACGGGCGGCGTTCGTCGCATTACAGAGGCTTCACTGGTCCGGACTTGGCCGCAGCGCTTAAGTCCGGGCCATGTTGAAGCTCCACGCCTTGACGGCCACCCTGCTGGCCATTCCTGTCGTCGCCGCCGCGCAGGATTATCCGAAGAAGATCCCGGCCCCCGGCGGCCACGTGATCATTCCGGCGGCCGGCGCCCAGCGCGCCTATGACGACTACAAGTACGCCCCCGCGCGGCGCGCCGGCGACTTCCTCTATATCTCCGGCGTCGTCGTGGGGCCCGCGCCCGACCAGGGCCGCGACGTGGAAGGCTTCAAGGCGGGCGTCCGCCGCGCCTTCAACCACATCAAGCTCAGCCTGGCGGCCGAGGGCCTCACCTTCGCCGACGTGGTGATGATCAACTCCTTCCACGTCTGGCAGGGCCCGGGCTTCGCCGGCACGCGCGACGAGCAGTTCGCCGCCGTCAGCGCCGTGAAGGACGAGTTCATGAGCGCGCCGCACCCGGCCTGGACCGCCGTCGGCACGACCGGCCTTCTCATGGAAGGCGGCGTCGTCGAGATCCAGATGATCGCCTACGCGCCGCAAAAGCGCTGAGCCGGATTTCGTCGCACGCTCGGCGGCGTTGATCGACGTCGCCTTGCGCCCTGCGCCCCGTCCGGCACTGACGAACGCCGCGCCCGCGAGGGCCCAGCCGTCGTTCGTCCCGCCATGCGCCGCCGCCAGTCCCTAGGCCGTTCCCTCCCCGCCGTGCGCCGGAACATGCGCCTGCGGAGTTGGGCCTGATGGGGCGGATATCTGTGGGATTGCGCGTCGAAAGCCCACGGTTCCTCGCTGCGACCCTGAGGAGCCTCGCCGCCCAGACCTTTCCTGACTTCGAGATCATCGTGGTGGACGACAGCCCCGATGGCCGCGCTGGCGACGCAGCGCGGCGCCTTGGGGATCCACGCCTGAGGGTCATCGCGGGGGAGCGCCGCGGCTGGGGCGCCGCACTGACCCGCATCTGGGGCCAGGCCGGCGGCGAGTTCCTGAAGATCGTCGCAGAGGGAGACCTCCTGCGCCCGCGCGGGCTCGAAGTCTTGCACGGGCTGATGCGACATGCGCCGCAAGCCGGCGTCGCGTTCGGACGTCGGGTGGTCGTCGACGAGAACGACGTGGTGCTCAGCCGGCCGCAGGCGCCGATCAGGCCCGGCCCGCAAGGCCTGGCCCCCGGCGAACTCCCCGCCATGTAGCCCGGAGTCTCGTCGACCCGATCGACGGCTGGACGCCCATGCTGCTGCGACGCTCCGTCGTGAGCGACCCTTCCGCCCTTTCCACATACGCGGGGGCCTCGATCCGAGCCCGCTCGAGCCTGCCCGCCGTGATGAACGCCGCCGCTGCCCCCGCGGTCGGGATCGGCGAGATCCTCGCCATCGTGCGGGAACGAGATCCGGCCCTGGAAGGCGAGCGCGTGTTCGAGTGGGAAGCCCTTCATCGCGGCGCCGTCGCATGCGGACTGCTGGACCCCTCGGAGGCGCTCGCCGCCCTTGAGCGCCTTGAAGGTCTGTACGCGCGCCACCGCCAGGGGCGCGGCGAAGTCGCGCTGCTGCAGAGCGCCCTGCCCGAGCTCCGGTCCGCGCTCGCGGCAGGCCGCACCGACGTGCTCGACGAGGGGTTCCGGACCACCCTGCTGTTGGCCGAAAGCTGGTGCGCCGCGCGCGGCGAACTCGGCGAGCCGCGCCTCCGCCGGCCGGCGGACCATGAGCCGCGGCCCGGGACGCCGCTGGACGAACACGCCCGCTTCACCGCGCCCTCTCCCGAGTTCGAGGAGGTCGATCCCGATATCCTGCAGGACGTTTCCGCGCTCCAAGGGGCCGACCCGCTGGTGCTGGCCTTCTACCTTCCCCAGTTCCACGCCATTCCCGAGAACGATCGCTTCTGGGGGGAAGGGTTTCACGGAGTGGCGGCAACTCGCCCGCGGCGCACCGCGGTTCCCTGGACATTACCAACCGCGCATTCCCCGGGACCTGGGCTTCTACGACCTCGCGGATGTCGAGGTGTTGCGGCGTCAGGCCGCTATGGCTCGCGCCGCCGGCGTCGGAGCCTTCGCCTTCTACTACTACGCGTTCGCGGGGCGGCGGGTGCTGGAGCGACCGCTGGAGAACCTGCTGGCCTCCGACGTCCAGATGCCTTTCCTGCTTATCTGGGCGAACGAGAACTGGAGCCGGACGTGGACCGGCTCCGTCTCCGACGTGCTGCTGGCGCAGGACTACTCCGAAGAGCATGAAGACGCTCTGCTCGCGGACTTCGCCCGCCACATGGCCGATCCCCGCTATGTCCGGCTGCAGGGCCGCCCGCTGTTCGTGGTCTACAATCCCGACCATGTTCCCGACGCGCGCGCCGCCTTTGCGCGCTGGCGGGCCAAGTGGGCGGCCATGGGCGTCGAGCCCCTGATCTTCATGGCCCAAACCTTCGGCTGTCACGATCCCAGGCCGATCGGGCTGGACGGCGCCCTGGAGTTCCCCCCGCACAAGCTGGGCGCCTCAACCCCGTGCAGGTCCGTGGACGCCTTTTCGGCCGACTTTGCAGGGACCGTGTACGACTACGACGCCTTCGCCGCCGCCTCCCTGCGCGAGGCTCCGCAGCCATTCCCCCTGATCAAGACCGCGGTCCCCATGTGGGACAATGATGCGCGCCGTCCCGGCCGAGGCTCGTACCTCGTCGGCGTTTCGCCGGCCAAGTACGAGGCCTGGCTCGGCGAGCTGCTCGCCCGCGCGGCGGCTCACCCGGTCGGGGGGACGGCCCATCGTCGCGGTGAACGCTTGGAACGAGTGGGCCGAGGGCGCCTACCTGGAGCCCGACCTGCACTTTGGCGGCGCCTTCCTGAACGCCACGGCCCGAGCCGTGAGGCGCGCGCGCACCGCCGCCGTGCGTCGCCGGGCGCCGCCGTCCGAGCGACTGCGCATCTGCATCGCCGCCGACAGTCTGGAGGTGGGCGGCGGCGAGCTCATGCCGCTGGAGATCGCCAACGGCCTGCATCGCCGGGGCCATCAGGTCACCTATCTCACCGTCGCCCAGGACGAGCCCCCTGGACGTCCGAACCTCCGCGGCCGGCTTGAGCCTTCCATCCCTGTTCTCCGCTGGAACGATGTGGAGGTTCGACTGGGCGCCCTCCTCCAGGCGCGGGGAATACAGGTCTTCAATTCGCACAACATCAGCATCGACCACCGGCTGTTCCGGCGCGGGTGGCGTCTTCCGTCGGCGCACGTCGTCTCGCTGCACGGCTCGTACGAGAACGCTCCCGAGTACCTGACGCCCGGCATGCTGTCGTACCTGCGCGGCGTCGATCTATGGCTCCACCTGACCGACGGGAGCCGCTCCCGGCTGGTCGACCGAGGCCTCGACCCGGCACGCTTCCGTCGGAGCTTCAACGCCGTGCAGCGCTCTCGTCCGGGGCGCTCGCGGGCCCAGATCCGCCACGAGCTGGGCATCCCTCAGGAAGCCTTCGCCCTCGTCCTGGTCTCGCGCGCCCTGGCCGAAAAGGGCTGGGCCGTCGCCATCGAGGCCTGCAGTCGCCTCCACCAGCGGGGGCAGCCGGTCCACCTCGCCCTGGGGGGGTCAAGGCCCGGCCGCCGAGGCGCTCCGCCCCCTCTGGTCGGGCGCGCCCTTCGTGAGTTTTCTTGGTCACCTGCCCGAGCCGCAGGAAATCCTGCCCGCCTTCGACATGGGGATCTTCCCCAGCACCTATGCCGGCGAGACCTTCCCGCTGTTCCTCCTGGAATGCTTCCAGGCCGGACTGCCGGCAGTCGCCACCGACGTCGGCGAGATCCCCGCCATTTTCGGCTCCCCGCCGGATGCGCGGCCGGGCGCCTTGGTGTCGGCGGCCTTACCGCCGGCTGCGCTCGCTCAGGCGCTGGCCGAAGAGATCCTGCGGCCGGCCACCGACCGCCATCTTGCCGCCCGATGGGCCGCCAACGCCGCGGCGAGGTCGAGGACCTACGACCTCGAGGCCTTGATCGACTTCTACGAAGCCTGCTTCCGCGACCTTGTCGAAGGCCAAGCGGCCCCGCGCCACGCCGCCGAGTAGGCTGTCACACCGCCTGGAGCCGCGCCGCCGCGCCGACCGCCGCCTGCGTCCGGCCCTCCAGGCTCTGCGCCATCAGCGCCCGCACCCGCGCCAGCACCTCGGGCCGCGCGAGCTCCGGTCGGCCCGACTGAAACGGCGGCGCCGGCGCGTACTCCAGGCCGAGTTGCACGCCTTCGGCGTAATCGTCTCCGGCAAGTTCGGCCAGCAGGGTGAAGGCGAAGTCGAGGCCCGCGGTGACGCCGCCGCCGGTGATGATGTCCCCGTCACGTTCCACCCGGGCCTCGGAAACGATCGCCCCGAAGGGCGTCAGCAGGTCCCGCCACGCCCAGTGGCACGCCGCACGCCGGCCGCTGAGCAGACCCGCCGCCGCCAGCACCAGCGAGCCGGTGCACACGCTGGTCAGGTACTTCGCCTGGCCGCCCAGCCGCCTGATCTCGCCCATGAAGTCCTCATCCAGCATCGCGTCAGTGCAGCCGAAACCGCCGGGGACCAGGAGCACGTCGCAGCGCATGACGCCCTTGAGGTCGGCGAGACCGGTGAACGTCAGGCCCTCGGCCTCGATGTCCCGCCCGCCCATCGAAGCGACGCTCACCTGGGCGTTGGGCGCGCGGCTCAGCACCTGGTGCGGCCCGGTGAAGTCCAGGTGGGTGACGCCGGGATAGAGCGCGATCACGATGCTGAGCTTCGACATGGCCTGGCCCTCCAATGGGATTGACGACGCCACGCTAGCTGGCGCAGTTTGCGGCGGGAATGACAATGTTCCGGCACATCCTGCCATGACCCACCATCTCGCGATCCTCGTGTTCCCGGGCTTCCAGTTGCTGGACGCCGCCGGCCCGATCGCCGCGTTCGAGATTGCCGAGCGGTTCCGGCCCGGCGCCTACAGCGCCACCGTGCTCGCCCCCGGAGGCGGCGCGATCGAAAGCTCGTCCGGGGTGGCCTTCGCCGCGGAGCCGCTGGACGCCGGCCCGTACGACACCGTCCTGGTCTCCGGGGGCGACGGCACGCGCGACCTGCACGCTCTGGCGGAAATCGTGGCTTGGCTGAAGAAGACGCCAACGCCGCGCGTCGCCAGCGTCTGCTCCGGCGCCTATCTGCTGGCCGAGGCGGGACTGCTCGACGGTCGCCGCTGCACCACCCACTGGGGACGGACCGACGACTTCAGCCGGCGCTATCCGAAGGTGAAGCTGGACGCCGACCGCATCTTCATCCGCGACGGCCACGTCTGGACCTCTGCCGGCATCACCGCGGGGATCGACCTTGCGCTCGCCCTGGTCGAAGAGGACCTCGGCGTGGAGGTCGCCCGCCGAACGGCCCAGCAGCTCGTCGTGCACCAGCGCCGACCGGGGGGCAGTCGCAGTTCTCGGCGCTCATCGATCTCGGCGGCCGCACGGGGCGCTTCGGCGAGCTGATGGACTGGATGCGCGCGAACCTCGCCCGTCCCCTCACCGTGGACGAGCTGGCCGAAAAGGCCTGTATGAGCCCTCGCAACTTCGCGCGGGCCTTCGCCGCCGAGACCGGGACCACGCCGGCGAAAGCCGTGGAACGGCTGCGCCTCGAAGCCGCCCGCACCGAGGTCGAGGCCGGGCGCGCGCCGATCGACCGCGTGGCGGAATTGGTGGGATTCGGAGATCCGGAGCGGATGCGCCGAGCCTTCCTGCGCGCCTTCGGCCAGCCGCCCCAGGCGCTCAGGCGCGCGGCGCGGGCCTAGGCCTGCCCCGCGAGCTGCTTGCGCAGGATCTCCAGGCTCTCGTCCTGGCGCCGGATCATGTCGGCCATCTCACGGTAGCGGAGGGCGTCCATCTTGTCGTGCAGGTGCATGATCTCGAGTTCGGCGCGAAGGTTGACGATGTAGTCCTGCTCCGCGGCCCTCCGGTCGCGCTCCGCCGCCCGGTTCTGGCTCATCATGATGATCGGGGCCTGCACCGCCGCCAACGTCGACAGCATCAGGTTGAGGAAGATGAACGGGTAAGGGTCGAAGGCGAGGCCATGCCCCCTGCCCCAGGCGTTCCACCCCATCCACACCGCCAGGCAGGCGCCGAAGCCGATGATGAAGCCCCACGAGCCGCCGACGCTGGCGACCCGGTCGGCCAGTTTCTGGCCCGGTGTTCGCTCATCCAGCTTCAGTTCCGGATCCGCGGCGCTGGGCGACTCGGTCGCGATCAGGTCGATCACGCTCCGCTGGATCGGCGTCAGCTTGTCGTACTCGCACCCCAGCAGTTCCTGGGCGAGATGCTCACGGGCTAGCTCCGACATGGCTCGACGGTCCTGCGCAACGGTTGCGCCGGAGCATCAGGCGGACTCAGGCTCCGCCGCAAGCGGCGGTTCGCCCTAGGAGGCGGCGGGGGGCGGAGGCGACGGCCGAGGCCGGCGAGCCCTTCAGCGCCGCCGAGTCCGCGCCGCCCTTGGCCGGGGCGGCCTGGGCCGGCTTGGCCTCCGCTGCGGAGGCCGCGCCTTCGGCCGAAGCGGCGTGAGGGACCTCCGCCGGCTTCTCCACCACCACCACATTGGTCAGGCGGTACTCGATGGGAGCCTCGGGCAATCCGGACGTCAGCACGGCGGGCTGCAGCGGAGCCTGGGCGGCCGCCTGCATCACGCCTCGCGGATTGAACTTGTAGAAGACGTGCATCCCCACCTGGGCCACGCGGCGCATCTGGGGCCCCCAGGCCGGGGCCACCGCGGTCGTGTGGAAGTGGGTCGCCGAGCCGACGTCGGCGACGGCGGCGCCGGCCAGCACGCGGCTGGCCACCTTGCGGGCGCGCTGCCAGGCGCTGGTCTCGTGACCGCCGCGCATCGAGCCGTCGCAGGCGAAGCTGAACTGGCATCCGGTGCGCCGGCCCGAGCCCTGGAACACCACGCCGCAGACCGTCTTCGGGAAGGCCGGGTGCTTCACGCGGTTCATCACCACCTGGGCGACGGCGAACTGCCCTTGCGGGCTCTCGCCGCGGGCTTCGTAGTAGACCGCCTGCGTCAGGCACTCGAGATCCCGCTGGGCGGAAACCTTTCGGTCGCCCTGCTGGTTCTCCAGACGCTCGGTGAGCTGGGCGAGCTGCCGCGCCTGCGCGCTTCCGCTCGGCTGCTGGGCCAGGCGCAGGACGTTGGCGTCCTGCAGCATCGCGTCCGAATAGCCGCCGGCGGCGGCCATTGCGATGCGTTCGACGCGGCTGTGGTCGGCGGCGTGCTGGGCCATGCCTCCCGCCAGATAGGCTGCGCCAAGGCTCAGGCCCACGCCTGAGCCGATCAAAGCGGCGCTCATCAGCATGCGCCAGTCGGCGCGTGCCTGCGTTCCAAAATTCAAGACTCTCGGTTCCCTGACCGCGAGGGCGACAACACGCCCCCCGACAATTGTCGCCGCGGTCGCTCCTGCTCTTGCTGGCAGCGTCCGCCGGCTGGCCTCGCCCCGGATCCGTAAGTGGGGCAGGCGACGGCAAATGGTGAAGGATGTATGAATGAACTCGCCAGCCCTGGCAAGTCATTTTTGCAGCGCAGCATAGGACTTGGGGCCGCGCCCATGGGTGTTCCGCTCCGATACATTCCGATTTCTGAGCGGCAATCGCCGGGCCATTTACCACGACTTCCGAAAATCAGTTATCGCAGGAACAAGGACTTCGGCGGGCAATTTTGCGTCCTGTTGGCCTCGCGCGTTTACCTTGTTCCCGAGGCGGACCTTGAGCGGAACTGAACCTGGCGCGCGGTGTTTCCGCATCGCAAACCAAGGAGGCTTCGCCCATGACCAAGACGCTTCTGCTCGCGGCCGCCGCGGGCATGGCCCTCACCCTTTCGGCCTGCGGGCACAACACCGAGCAGAAGGCCGCCACGGGCGCGGTCGCGGGCGCCGTGGTCGGCGGCCCGGTGGGCGCAGCGGCCGGCGCGGCCGTGGGCACGGCGGTCAGCAAGGCCGACGACAAGTAAGCCGCGCGCCGGCGGCGGGCCTCTCCGCCGCCGGCCGTGCGTGAGCCATCGGACTCCCCGGCGGACTTCCCGCCGCGGCGTGCTAATCTACGCCGTAAATGAACCGGGAGGGCTCCGATGATCCGCACCATCATGGCCATGGCGGCCGCGCTTGCGCTGGCCGGGGCGGCTCACGCCGCGCCGCAGGACAGGTTCGCCGCCAACGGCGACGTGAAGATCCACTACGCCGTCGAAGGCCGGGGCCCGCTCGTGGTGCTGCTGCACGGCTTCCCCGACTATTGGGGCACCTGGAAGCCGCTGATGGCCGAGCTGAACAGGGCCGGCTATCGCACCGCCGCCCTTGACCTGCGCGGCTACAACCTCTCGGACAAGCCCCAGGGCGAGGCGGCCTACGCCATGCCCAATCTGATCGGCGACGTGGCCGCGGTCATCGCCGCCGAGGGCCAGAAGAGCGCCGTCGTGGTCGGCCACGACTGGGGCGCCGCCATCGCCTGGCAGGTGGCGATGAACCGTCCCGACCTGGTGAACCGCCTGGTGATCATGAGCGTGCCTCACCCGGCAGGGTTCGCCCGCGAGATGGCGTCCAACAAGGCTCAGCAGGAAAACAGCCAGTACGCCCGCAACTTCCAGCAACCGGGCTTCGAGAAGAACCTCACGGCCGAGGGGCTCGCCAACTGGGTCAAGGATCCGGCCGAGAAGCCGGCCTACGTCGAGGCGTTCAGGCGGTCAGACTTCACGGCCATGCTGAACTACTACCGGGCCAACTATCCGCGCGGCGCGGGTGAGGCGACCGCTCCTCCGGCGGGTATGGCCGCCAGCAACCGGGTGAAGGTCCCGACCCTGGTGATCCACGGCATGAAGGACACGGCCCTGAACGCAGCCGGTCACTCGGGCACCTGGGACCATGTCGACGCGGACACCACCATCGTGATGTTCCCTGACGCCGCCCACTTCGTGCAGCACGACGCCAGGGACCAGGTGAACCGCACGGTGCGCGACTGGCTGGCCGCGCGCCGCTAGGCGATCAGTACTTCACGCAGAGCAGGTCGCGGAGCACCGTCGAGCGCCCGATGATCCGGCCGTCCGGCGCGATGGCGCGGTTCGCGCGCTCGCTGGAGTCGTACCAGACGGACGGGCCCAGGCCCTGCCGGCGGCAGAAGGTGTCGGCGCCGGTCTTGCCGGCCGCCACGTCCACGCCGCGGACCTGGGGCCGAGCGAAGAACACGGTCTTGACCCCGTCCACGCCACGGCTGTCCCCGCCGGGAGGGCCCCAGCCGCCGTGGCCGCCGCCCGGCGGCGGGAAGGGGCCGGGACCAGGGCCAGGGCCCGGCGGCCGCTGCCAGCCGGCCGGCTCCAGGGACGAGATCTGCGCCATGAGGCCGTACTGCGTCAGGTCGGGCACGTCCCCGCGGATCTCCTGGCAGCGGCCACGGAAGTCGTCGTGCTCGCAGACCCGCCAGGTCCCCGAGAACCGCGCGCTCTGCGCCCGGTCGTTGAACCGCCAGTCGCCGAGATCCGACGTGGAGCCGGTGATGGTCACCGACCGGCCCTGGTAGTTCGGCAGCTCGTACAGGGTGGCCGAGCCGCTCCCGCGACCCAGGTTGTTCTGCGCGGCGGCCTCGCCCGCGCAGGCGAGCGCCGCGATCGCGCCGGCCACCAGGGCCGCTCTTTTCGGGTCCAGTCTCTTGGTCATGTCAGCCTCCTTAGCCGTTGCCCGCAGGAAAGCTTGGCCGCGCTGAACGGCGCCTGAAGCTCGCGCTTCATCCGCCGTTCATTTCCAAATGGGAAGCAATCTTCCGCTCGATCGCGCCTTTGTCTACGCGACGTAAGAACTATCTTGATCTGCGAAACGGCGGCGCGCCTTCAATCCTCGCGCCGCCCAGCGATAGAGTTCGGGAGAGATGAGATGATCGAACGCAGGCCTTTCGCCGACCTCGGCGGCGCCGACCACGGCTGGCTCAAGGCGCGCCACCACTTCTCGTTCGCCAACTACTACGACCCGAAGAAGATGGGCTGGGGCCCGATCCGGGTCTGGAACGACGACGAGATCGCGCCGCAGTCCGGCTTCCCGCCGCATCCCCATGCCGACATGGAGATCATCACCTACGTCCGTCAGGGCGCGATCACCCACCAGGACAGCCTGGGCAACAAGGGCCGCACCGAGGCCGGCGACGTCCAGGTGATGAGCGCAGGCTCGGGCATTCGGCACGCCGAGTACAACCTCGAGGACGATGTGACGAAGATCTTCCAGATCTGGATCATGCCCAAGACCGAGGGCGGTCCGCCCGCGTGGGGGCGCCAAGCCCTTCCCGAAGGGCGACCGGGCCGGAAAGTTCGTCACCTTGGCCAGCGGCCTGCCGGATGACGGCGACGCCCTGCCGATCCGCACCGACGCCCGAGTCGCGGGCGCGACGCTGAAGGCCGGCGAGACGACCGAATACGCCCTAGGCCAAGGCCGGCACGTCTATCTGGTGCCGGCGGCGGGTTCGGTGGAGGTCAACGGCGTCCGTCTCGACGCCCGCGACGGCGCCGCGATCCGCGACGAAGCCGTGCTGACGGTGAAGGCGCTCGAAGACGCGGAAGTCGTCCTGGTCGACGCGGCGGCTTAGAAACCTCCTCCTTCGCGACAGCGATGGCGGGAGGCTCAGAAAAGGTCAGGGCCCGCGGCGTCTCCGCCGCGGGCCCTTTCCGCACATCCGCTCAGGTAAGGGAGAGCTTAGCGGGCGGCGTAGTGGTGCGTCAGGGCGGCCTGCTGGGCCCGGCGGACCCCATCGGCCTTGTGGTTCAGCTCGGCGCGGACGCCCGCCTGGCAGGCCGCGCGATCCGTGTTGGCCTTGCGGTTGAGGCAGTAGCGGAAGGCGGGCGCCGTCGATGCGCTGCTTCAGGACCGCGTTGCCCTGGTGCGTCAGCAGGTTCAGGTCGTTCACGGCGACCGCGGCCGGCGCGGCCTGGGCGGTGGTGGACAGGGCGGCCATCGGCAGGGCGGCGAGCGCCAGGGTGGCGAGGCCGGCGAGGCGGCTGGTGAAGCTGGTCTTTTGCATGTTCGATCCCTCTTGCGGTGTGCGGCGGGCGTTGCGTCCGTCGACAGGGATACGAATACTTCCAGACAGCCGTCATTTCCCGTGAATACGAGGTAATGACGTGGATTTAAGAATATTACAGAGACTTAATACTTGAACATCCCGTAATGATTGCCGCGTCCCTCTCCAGTCAGCCACGTCGCGAAGGCCGCTGCCGCCGCATCGGCGGCTGCCTGACACGAGGCGTCCTGCCCCGTCGACACCGATCGGCGTGGTGAACGTCAGCTTCGGGTCGGGAGCTGACATTCACTCCAAGCTCAGAAGCGGGCCTACGGAACCGCAGTCCCCGCGCATTCTCGCTCGAATGCTAGCTTGGTGGCGTCGAAGTTCTCGGCTGTGCAATTGAGAAACTCTATCGCCTGCCGCCAGCCTTCCCGCCGGGCGACCAGTTGGTCATCATGGGCTTGCCACTCGAACGCTTGGAGCACCTCGTGAACTGCGCGCTGCTGATGGTCGGGTAGCAACGGATCGTCGGTCTGCGCACCGGGAAGGTAGTTGTTGCAGCACCAGTATGACATTTCCTCCGTGGTGATTTTCCCCTCACCCCAATCGCGCATCAGCTTCAGGAGCCGTTGCTTCGGCACGTAGCTGAGATTTTCGCTAGTTATCATTGCGCGAACGATGACCTGCCAGACGAACGTCTGCAACGGGTCGGGAGCGGACATCAGTGGAGCGCCGGGGAGCGGACGTTCGTGTCTGCCGCACCGATGCAGGCGCTCTAACGGTCTAACCTTCTCAGGGCCCCTGGCGCGAAGGTCGGCATGCTCCTTGACGGCGAGAGCCCGTTCAGCGTCAGCGACGGGACGAGAAGGTGGGCGCTCCGTCCCATCTATGCGACGGTAAGCGTGACGCGGCGGATCAGCCTCCGCTTGGATGGAAAGACGAGGCGGCGCGAGGGCCGGGAGGTCGAATGCGGGGCAGCTTCTGGGTCTTTGTCGGGCTTGCGGCGACGCTTCTCTGCCTACCAAGACCTGCGCAGGCGCAACTGCGGCGGGACTGGTCGAACGTGCCTACGACGGCGGACTTCGAGGCGGCCCTGCCGAGCGCGGGATTCGATGACCGCCCCACGGCGCACGCCATCTGCAATGGGGACACCGCAGGCGCGCTTGCCGGTTGCGTCATCATAGATGAGGAGCCGTCCGGCCAAGGCGTGGGAGAGGCCCTAATCCGAATGGCGCCGTCATTCCGGCTAAAGCCGGCGAGTGCTTCCTGTGTCACCCGTTTCCCACGGACCTTGATCCATTCGATGTGGTCGGACAGAGCGCCGGACCTGGTGCTGAAGCGCGCGCCGACGATTGAGGATGTCCGCAAGTTCTACCCACGGTCCGGCGCCGGGCCGACGGCACAAGGCTTCGCGATGGCGCGCTGCATCGTAGCGGCTTCCGGCAAGGTTGATGAATGCCGCGTGATCTATGAAGAGCCGAAGGAGGCCGGGTTCGGCGCAGTCGCCCTGAAGGTCGCCAAGAAGCACACGTTCGACAAACCGCAGTCATACGACCCCGCCAACCCGCCGACCTTCACTATGCCGATCAACATCGTCGCCAACCCAGACGCCGCGCGCCGATGCGGGGTCTGGTGATGCGGCGGATGTCCGCAACGGGTCGAGGCTGTGTAAAAACGCGAAGCAGGGCAGACTCCTGACACACGGGTCGGGAGGCGCTGATGAGCCGCTTCGTCGAGGGTGAAGATCGCCGTCAGCCGGTGCTGCTTCCCAGCTGTCTGGACGACTACGTCAGCGACGAGAACCCGGCTCGGCTGATCGACGTCTTCGTTGATGAGCTGGATCTCGGCGGCCTGGGTTTCGAGATCGTCCCGGCTGCGACGGGCCGGCCGGCGTATCACCCGGCGATGCTGCTGAAGCTATACATCTATGGCTACCTCAACCGGGTGCAGTCGAGCCGGCGGCTGGAGCGCGAAGCACAGCGCAACGTCGAGCTGATGTGGCTGACGGGGAAGCTCGCGCCGGACCACAAGACCATCGCCAACTTCCGGAAGGACAACGGCGCAGCGATCCAGGCGGCCTGCGCCCACTTCATTGTGCTGTGCCGTCAGATCGGCCTGTTCACTCAGGCGGTGGCTGCGGTGGACGGCAGCAAATTCAAGGCGGTGAACACCCGCGACAAGAACTTCACGCCGGCCAAGCTGAAGAAGCGGATCGAGCAGGTCGCGGAGCACATCGCCGGCTATCTCCAGGAGCTGGACACCGCCGACCGTCTCGAGGGCGAGGCGGTCGAAGCCCGCACCGTGAAGCTCAAGGACAAGATCGCCACGCTGCGGGCGCAGATGCAGGCGCTGAAGGCGATGGAGGCGCAGGTGGAGGCGTCCCCTGACGGCCAGGTATCGCTGACCGATCCGGACGCGCGATCCATGGCCACGAGCGGCCGCGGCAGCGGCATCGTCGGCTACAACGTCCAGAGCGTCGTCGACGCCGAGCACCACCTGATCGTCGCCCATGACGTGATCACCACGGGCAGCGATCGCCAGCAGCTCGCCGAGATGAGCGGCAAGGCCAAGGACGCCATGGGCGTGGAGCGGCTCGAGATGCTGGCCGACCGAGGCTACTTCTCCGGCGAGGAGATCCTGGCCTGCGAGCAGATCGGCGTGACGCCGTACGTGCCCAAGCCGCTCACCTCAGGTGCCAAGGCCGATGGACGCTTCGGCAAGCAGGACTTTGCTTACGTGCCCGAGCAGGACGCCTATCGCTGTCCCGGCGGGAGCCTGCTCCGGCGGCGCATGACGACCGTCGAGAAGGGGCTCACCCTGCATCGCTACTGGGATCGGGCGAGCTGCCAGGCCTGCGCGCTGAAGCCCCAGTGCACGCCCAGCGTCGAGCGCCGGATCACCCGCTGGGAGCATGAAGCCACGATCGAGGCGCTGCAGCGGCGGATGGATCTCGCGCCCTACGCCATGCGGGCCCGCCGGCGGATCGTCGAACACCCCTTCGGGACGATCAAAGCCTGGATGGGCCACACCCACTTCCTAATGAAGCGGCTCCCGAACGTGAAGACGGAGATCAGTCTCCACATCCTCGCCTACAACATGAAGCGGGTGATGCAGATGCTCGGAACGGGGCCGCTGATCGCGGCGATCCGGACCTGAGGGAGCGGCGCGTCTAGCCCGCCTGCCATCAGCGGCTCAGCGCCGGCAGCGAGTTTTTACACGGCCTCGGTCGGAAGCCGACGTTCGGACGGTCGGCTTGGAGGGCGTGCGCGTGCTCCTAGGAACATCGGGCTGAGTTCTCGCGAACTTGCTCTGCCAGCGTGGTGATCAGGCCGAACTGTTGGCGACGCACGTCGAGACTGCTCTCATCCTCGATCGGATGAGGCCGCCAATCGCCGGGCCCAACGCATATGCCTTGAAGACCGAACCTTTGAGGCGCGCCGGCGCCGGCGGCCCACCGATCGAAGAGATAGGGGAAGCGCTTCCGCTCGGTCTGCCCTTGATCCAACAGGGGTTCGAGGACGGCGATCATGCGCCGCTGGAAGCTGCGGTCCTGATCACCATGCTGAACGAGAAGCCAAGCCGCCGCGTCTGCCTTTACGCCGTCTCGACCAATGGTGAACCAGCCGCGCCGGGCTACCGTCTCCGTTAGCCAGGCGCGGTTGTCTTGATCCACCGCCACCGCCTCGTTGCTGATAAGTCCGCGCAATAGCTTGATAGCTAAGGGCGAGAGCCCGCCGGCGAACTGCGCCTGGGCCTGAGGTGCGAGACTCTCGCGTGCAGCTTGGTCACGAGCTGCGCGTCGGAAGAGCTCGGCGACATCCGGGTCAGAGGTAGCCTGCGCGAGCTTGGTGAAGCTCGCGGTGGTGGCCCAGCCTCGTAAGGGCGGCTCTCCGGTCCGAAGGACAATGCTGACGGCGCTCCGCCTGCGCGCATCCGCGTCGCGAGCCTGTCGACAAGCCCGCGCCCATTCCACTGGGCTAGCTGCGCTTCGCTCTTCGGCGATAGACGAGAGGGGCGCGGCGAGCGTCGATACACCTAGGCAGCTTCGAAGGTCTGCCGAGCTGATCTCCGCAGCGGGTGAGCTGATCAGCAACGTAAGCGCAGCGAGCGACAGACTTAGCATCCTTCACCTCCGTCGCTCCCGCCGACGTCAGTGAAGCTTAGAATGCCCATCGAGGGAATGCATCGGACGTCCGCTTCTGAGCCGAACGCCGAGGTTCGCTAACCACCCCTAGCGGACCATCCGAGCGGCCGGTCATCAGGCAGCTAAGCGAGACAGGCCTCAGTGCAGCCGTGGCGGCTCCACCACCGCCTCGTCCCACTCGCCCTCGTCGTCGCAGACCAGGACGACCCGGCACTCCTCGTCCACGCGCGCATAGTCGAGCGCCGCCGCCAGCGCGGCCGCGCGGCTCTCGTAACGACCCAGCTCCTCGCCGTCGTCGTCCTGCAGGATCCAGCGGCCGCCCTGGGCCACCACGCTGAGATCGAACATCGAAGGCTCCCCTCGCCCAACCCGGTTATCCCGGATCGGCGGCGGGAAGGCGCGAGGATTTCGCGTCGCACGTGTGCGACACGGGCGCGCAGGAGGCGCCGCGGACCTAACCTTCGCGGAAGTAGGGCTCGACCGGCCCCTTGAGCTTGATGGTCAGCGGATTGCCGCGGCGGTCGCGGGCGTTGCCGGCCGTCACGCGGATCCAGCCTTCGCTGACGCAGTACTCGTCGACGTTGGTTTTGTCCTCGCCCTTGAACCGCACGCCCACGTTCCGCGCCAGCATCTCGGCGTCATAGTAGGGGCTGTCGGGATCCACCGAGAGGCGGTCCGGCGGGGTATCGGTCTTCTCGCTCATGCCGCGCGAGGTCGCACAGAGCGGCCCCCCATTTCAAGGCAGGCGTTCAGATGAGGCCGGCCACCAGGCGCCGCGCCAGCGCCTCGTCCGCGTGGACGTACCAGTTCACCTGCGCCCGCTCGAGCAGCTCGGACATGCCGACGTCGGTGTCCTCGATCAGATCGTCGAAGTCCTCTTCCTCGACGTCCAGGCCCGTGTCGATCTCGCCCAGCAGCGCTTCGACCCGCATCCTCGCCGCCTTGAGCGGCCCCTCGAAGGTCACTGTCTTGTTGAGCTGCCGGCAATGGATCAGCAGCGCCGTCCCCCGGCTCAGCCAGCGGTCCGTCCGCGGGAAGGCCGACATGATCGTCACCCCGGCGGAGTAGACCACCGACTTGCCGAGGAAGATCGTCCGGCGGCCGGTCCGCTCGCGGAACAGCCGAACGTCGGCCGCGATCCGCCGCCCGATGTCGGCATCGCCGCCGGTGGTGGTCAGCTCCAGCACCAGCGGTCCCTCGCCGGCCGTCTCCGCCATCGCCATGCCGTCGATGAAGAACCGCAGCATGGCCTCGTCCACCGGGCCGTTCAGCCGAACCTGCGGGCTCGCCAGCTCGGCCGGCGCCCGGGCCATCGTTGCATCGTCCATGGCCGGCGGAACGCGCGAGCCCGGCAAAGGCGCCCTGCCTTGCCAAATGGCGCGGCCCGTCGTCTGTTCGGCGCCGCTTGAAGGGGGAGTTTCTTCGCATGACGATC
Source organism: Phenylobacterium sp. J426 (assembly GCF_024699945.1). Lineage (GTDB taxonomy): Bacteria > Pseudomonadota > Alphaproteobacteria > Caulobacterales > Caulobacteraceae > Phenylobacterium. The sequence goes on from NZ_JAJOMY010000001.1 coordinate 188,768, forward strand.
CGGGCTCTGGCGGTCGCGGCCGCCCTGGTTATGGCGGCGCCGGCCCAGGCGCAGGACGCGCCGGCGCAGTTCAGGCAGCTCCTCGACGACCATTGGGCCTGGTACCTGAAGAACAATCCCGTCCAGGCCAGCACGCTCGGCGTTCGCACCTACGACAAGGAGCTGGGCGACCCCTCGCTCGCGGCCATCGACCGCGAAGCCGCCGACGCAGCCGCCTTCCTGAAGCGTCTCGACGCGATCCCCGCCGAAGCACTCTCCCCGGCTGACCGCCTGAACCGCGACATCCTCCGGCGCGAGCTCGCCAACCAGGTCGAGGGCGGCAGGTTCGTCCAGCGCGCCATCCTGTTCTCGAACCGTCGCGGCTGGCACCTCAGCTTCGCGCGCCTGGGCGAGCGGATGCCGATGTTCAACCTCGCGGACTACGAAAGCTACGTCGCCCGCCTCGCCGCCTTCCCCGACTACAACCGCAAGGCCATCGAGACGACGCGCACCCTCGTAAAGGCCAGGGCGACGCATCCCTGCGCCGCCATGGTCGGCTTCGAGCGCGGCATCCAGAACCAGATCGTGGACGATCCGGCGAAATCGGATCTCTACGCGCCCTTCCTGAAGCCGAAACCGGCGGCGATCACCGACGCCCAGTGGGCCGATCTGTCGGGCCGGGCGAAGCAGCTCATCTCCTCGGGCGTCGTCCCGGCCCACCGCGACTTCCTGAAGTTCTATGAGACCGAGTACGCGCCCGCCTGCCGCAAGGGGGTTCGGCGCTTCCGAAATGCCGCAGGGCCGCGAGTGGTACGCGTACCGCATCCGGCTGATGACCACGATGAACCGGACCCCGGAGGAGGTGCACCAGCTGGGCCTCGCCGAAGTCGCGCGCATCCGCGCCGAGATGGACGCCGTGGTGAAGCGCTCCGGGTTCGCCGGCGACCGCGCCGCCTATGTCGAGCATCTGCGGACCGACCCGAAGTACTATCCGAAGACGGCTGAAGAGCTGATGGCCGTGGCCAGCGTGCTGGCCAAGCGCATCGACGGCGAGATGCCCAAGCTGTTCGGCCGCCTGCCGCGCACGCCCTATACGGTGCGCGAGGTCCCCGCGGCCATCGCCCCCGGCACCACCACCGCCTACTACAACTCCGGCTCCTACAAGGGCGGCCAGCCGGGCATCTACTACGTCAACACCTCCAAGCTCGATCAGCGCCCGCTGTTCGAGATGCCGGCGCTGACCGTCCACGAGGCCGTCCCCGGCCACCACCAGCAGCTCTCCATCCAGGACGAGCTGGAGGGCCTGCCCGAGTTCCGCAAGTACGCCGTGAACTTCACCGCCTTCACCGAAGGGTGGGGTCTCTATTCCGAGCGCCTCGGGATCGACATGGGCCTCTACGACACCCCCGAGAAGGACTTCGGCCGCCTGTCTTACGAGATGTGGCGCGCCTGCCGACTCGTGGTCGACACGGGTCTTCACGCCAAGGGCTGGACGAAGGACCAGGCCATCCAGTTCATGCTCGACAACACCGCGCTGTCGCGCGGCAACATCGAGGCCGAGGTCAACCGCTACATGGTCGATACAGCCCAGGCGCTGGCCTACAAGCACGGCGAGCTGAAGCTGCGCGAGCTCCGCGCCAAGGCCGAGAAGGCGCTGGGGCCGAAGTTCGACCTCCGGGCCTTCCACGACGTCGCACTCGAGAACGGCGAGGTCCCCCTCGACGTCCTCGACGCCCACGTCACCGCCTGGATCGAGACGCAGAAGTAACGCCCTACCTCCCCCATCGCGGCAGCGATGGCGGGAGGGGGACCGCCCGCCGTAGAGCGGGTGGTGGAGGGGGCAGGCCGCACGCGCCGCACCTTTCGTTCGCCCCTCCACCCCCGGCTCTTCGCTGCGCTCGGCCGGCGGCCCCCCTCCCGCCGCTGCGCAGGGGAGGTAGATCGTTGCCAAGCGCCGCCGCACGCTGTTCAACAGGCGCCATGAAGCTCATCCTCGCCGCCGCTGCGGCCATCGCTCTCTCCGGCGCCGCCATGGCCGAACAGCTCCCGCCGAAGCGGATCTTCGAAAGCCCCGACCTCAACGGCCCGCGCGCCCGGGGCGTGAAGCTGTCGCCCGACGGCCGGTCGGTGACCTACATCAAGGTCCGCGCCGACGACCTCACCGTCACCGACCTGTGGGTGGCCGACGTGGCCGGCGGCGAGCCGCGCCTGCTGATCGACGGCAAGACGCTGGCGCCGGACGCGCGCGAGCTCTCCGAGGCCGAGAAGGCCCGCCGCGAGCGGGCCGGCGTCGCCACCCGCGGCGTCGTCGACTACGCCTGGGACGACCAGGGCCGGCTGATCCTCGCCCCCGTCGAGGGCGACCTCTACGTCTACGACCTTGGCTCCCAGCAGGTCCGCCAACTCACGCGAACGCCCGGCGACGAGATCGACGCCAAGGTGAGCCCCCGCGGCCGGTTCGTTTCCTACGTCCGCGACGACAACCTCTACGTCACGCCCATCGCCGGCGGGGCCGAACAGGCAATCACCCAGGGCGGCACGGAGCTGAAGAGCTGGGGCACGGCCGAGTTCATCGCCCAGGAGGAAATGGACCGCCACACCGGCTACTGGTGGAGCCCGGACGAGAGCCGGATCGCCATCGCCTTCGTCGACCAGACCGGCGTCGATGTGGTCGATCGTCCGGAAGTCGGCGCCACGGGCGCCAAGGTGGTCGCCCAGCGCTATCCGCGCGTCGGCCGCCCCAACGCCGTCGTCGACCTCTATGTGCAGGACCTGGCCGGCGGCCAGCGCCTGAAGGTCGATCTCGGCGACAATCCCGACATCTACCTGGGTCGGGTCACCTGGTCGAAGGACGGCCGCACGCTGTACGTCCAGCGCCAGTCGCGCGACCAGCGCCGCCTCGACCTGCTCGCCGTCGATCCGGTCACGGGCAAGGGCAAGGTGATCCTGACCGAGACCAGCCCGCACTGGGTGGACCTGACGGACGACTTCCGTCCGCTCGCCGACGGGACCTTCCTCTGGTCGTCCGAAAGGAGCGGCTTCCGCCACCTCTACCTGCACCGCGCCGACGGCCGGGTCCTTCGCCAGGTGACGAAAGGGCAGTGGCCCGTCGCCGCCCTGCTCGGCGTCGACGAGGCCCGTGGCGTCGCCATCTTCAGCGCCAACAAGGACGTCCCCGTCGAGCGCCGCCTCTACGAGCTCTCGTACAAGGCCCCGGCCGCGCCCCGGGCGCTCACGCCCGCCGGCGGCTGGTGGAGCGCCGAGGTCGCCCGGACCGGCGGCGCCTTCGTCGGGACCTACGAGGATCCGAAGACCCCGCCCCAGACCGCCCTCTATCGCGCCGAGGGAACCCGCGTGCGGTGGATCGAGGAGAACCGGCTGGCCGCCGGCCACCCCTTCGCGCCCTACGTCGATCGCCTGCGCGCGCCCGAGTACGGGACGATCAAGGCCGCCGACGGCAGCCCCCTCTGGTACTCGCTCCGCACCCCGCCCGGGTTCGATCCTGCGAAGAAATATCCGGTGATCGTCCAGGTCTACGGCGGCCCCGGCAGCGCCCGGGTCTTCAAGGGCTGGCAGTCGCCGGAGGACCAGATCCTGCTCGACGCCGGATACATCCTCTTCAGGCTCGACAACCGCGGGACGCCGAACCGCTCGACCGCCTTCAAGACCGCCATCGACCGCAAGCTCGGCCAGCTCGAGGTGGACGACCAGATCGCCGGCGCCCGCTGGCTGCAGGCCCTGCCGTACGTCGACAAGGACCGCATCGGCGTCACCGGCTGGTCCTACGGCGGCTACATGACGCTCCTGCTTCTGACCGCGCCGGACAGCCCCTTCAGGGCCGGCGTCTCGGGCGCGCCCGTCACCGACTGGACGCTCTACGACACCCACTACACTGAGCGCTTCATGGGCACGCCCAACGACAACAAGGACGGCTACGAGCGGTCTGAGGTCGTCCGCCGCCTCGACCGGCTGAAGCCCGGCAGCCTGCTGCTGGTCCACGGCATGGCCGACGACAACGTCACCTTCGACCACTCGACGCGGGTGATGTTCGACCTGCAGGCCAAGGGCGTGCCGTTCGAGACCATGGTCTATCCCGGTCTGCGCCACCGCGGCGGCTGGACGCCCACCAACCGCCTGCACCGCGCCATGCAGGCCCTCGACTTCTTCGACAGAAGGCTGAAGTGACCTTCTCCCCGCGAGGGGAGAAGACGCTCACATCACCGCGGCTTGCGGAACTTCATCGCGAACTGGTCGGTCTTCCCGCGGATCGACGGGTCGAAGACGCTGGCCGTGTGCGGGTCGGCGCTGTCGCGCAGCAGCGGGCTTTCGCCCTCGAACCTGAAGCCGGCCGCCTCGACCTCCTGGCGCACGATCGACGGCTCGATCCGGTGCACCTTCGTCGCCGCCTCGAGCCCCGAGCCCGGCGCCGCCACATGGTCGACGATGACGTAGAGCCCGCCCGGCTTCAGCGACTTGAAGACCTCGGCGTTCACGGTCTGCGCGACGCCCTTCGGGAAGTTGGAGAGGTGCAGGTCGTGGTAGTTCTGGACCGTGAACACCAGGTCCAGGCCATCCGGCAGGTCCAGCGCAGCCAGGCTCTCGCGGCTGGAGGTGACGTTCTTGTAGTCGGCGACCACCTTCGTCTGGTTTTCGCCGTAGCTCGCCTGGTACTTGATGAACTCGTCCGGCTGATAGGCGTGGACCTGGCCCTTCGGCCCGACCGCCGCCGACAGGATGCGGGTGAAATAGCCGCCGCCCATGATGAAGTCGGCCACCTTCTGCCCGGGCTTCACCTCGGCGAACGCCAGCAGCTCGGCGGGCTGGCGCGCCGCGTCACGGCCCACGTCCGCCGCCGGACGGGCCGTGTGGGCGAGCGCTGCGGTGAGATGCGCGGGGACCGCCTGGGCCAGCGCCGCGCCGGCCGCGGTCACCATCAGGGCGGAAAGAAGCGGAACCAGGATCCTGCGGGCCATTCGGGCCTCCCTCGACTGCCGTTCGGCGAACCGTAGCAGAGGAACGGGCCGAACCGAATGGCGCCGCTCGTCTCCTCAGGCGTTCTCCATCGCCGGTTCGTTCTCCCGGAACGGTGCGAGCTGCGCCTCCAGCGCCCGCCCGAACGCCGGCCGCGCCTCGCAGCGCGCCAGGTATGGCCCCAGCACCGGATGGCCGGTCACCAGATCGGTGTCCCGCAGGCCGCGCAGCACCGTCGCCATCATCAGGTCCCCCGCCGTGAAGCGGTCTTCCAGATGCTCCCGGCCGTCCAGCCGCCGGGCCAGGCCGTCCAGCCGCCGCCGGATCGTCTCGACCACCTGCGGCCGGCGCTCGGCCGTCCAGGCCTCGCCGGCGTGGAACAGGTCGATGTCCGCCAGCGGGCCGATATAGGCGTCGACGCTGTCCAGCGAGGCCGTCACCCACTGCACGGTCTTGGCCCGCCCGGCGGGATCGCGCGGCATCAGCGCCTCGGACCGCTCGGCGATGTGCAGCACGATCGCGCCGCTCTCGAACAGCACCAGGCCGTCCTCCTCGATCGCCGGCACCTGCCCCCACGGCTGGATGGCGCGGTACTCGGGCTGGTCCTGGTCGCCCAGGCCGAGGAGCCGGGTGGCGTAGGGGACGCCGGCCTCTTCCAGCGCCCACCGGACCCGCAGGTCGCGGACCAGGCCCTGGGCGAAGGGCGGCACCCACTTGAAGGCGTAGAGCGTGATCATGCGTGGTCCTCCGGCTCGGCCTCGACATAGGCCTGTTGCTTGTCCAGCAGCCCGCTCCAGCCGGCGATGTGGCTGTCCCGCCGCGCGACGTCGGTGAAGGGGGTCTGGTGGAAGGTCTGGATGGTCCCGTCGTGGGCCTCGGCGAAGGTGATCGTCACCGTCGTCTCGATCCCTGCCGCCGGACCGTCGTCCCAGGCGAAGGTGAAGACGATGCGGCGGTCCTCGACGATCTCGCGATAGACGCCCTCGTGCCAGTTCTCGCCGTAGCGATCCGAGGTGAACCCGGCCCGCCACTTGCCGCCCTCGCGGAACTCGTGGCTGAAGTGGATGCAGCGGCAGTGCTTGGGCGCCCACCAGTTCGCCCGGTGCACCGGGTCGGCCCACATCCGGAAGACCAGCGGGATCGGCGCATCAAAGTGCCGGACGATGAGCAGCTCATCGTCGCGAAGCGGCATCCCGGGGTCGACGACGCCCGCGCGCACGTCAGTTCTTGCGTCCATTCGGATCTCCTTTCGTCAGCGTCGCCAGGTAGGCGTCCATCTTGTCGAAGCTGCCCTCCCAGAACCGGCGGTAGTGGGCGAGCCAGCCGTCCAGGTCGCGCAGCGGCCCGGCCTCCAGCTTGCAGGGCCGCCACTGCGCCTCCCGACCGCGGCTGATCAGCCCCGCCTGCTCCAGCACCTTCAGATGCCGGGACACCGCCGGCAGGCTGATGTCGAACGGCTCGGCCAGCTCGTTCACCGTCGCCGCGCCCTGCGCGAGCCGGGCGAGGATCGCCCGGCGCGTGGGATCGGCCAGCGCCGAGAGCGTAGCGCTCAGGGGGTCCCTCTGCGGGTCGGCCTGCATGGTCATCATCTCTCCGAACTCAGGCGCCTCAGCCACGGCGCGGCGTGAAAGGCGGCCATCAGCAGGTACATCGCCGTCATGCCGGTCAGCGGCGACGCGGACCCGGCCGAACAGATCACGCTCGAGGGTCCGCCGCTCGCCGCGCTCGCCAGCGCCATGATGGCGAAGGTCGGGGTCGCGGCCAGGCTCAGGGCGTCGGCCGGCCTCATGGCTCCGCCCCGTGCGGCCCATAGCGGTCGTGATAGTTCCACCAGCTGTAGGTCGGCGCCTGCGGATAGCCGGGCGGCGAGTCCTCCCAGGCTTCCTGCCGGCCCAGCGGCGACAGGTCGAGATAGCTCCAGACCGTGCCCATCCCCTCGTCGCCGCGCGCGTTGATGAAATAGGTCCGGTAGATCCGCCCGCCCTCGCGGATGAACACGTTGTGGCCGTGCCACTCGTCCACGCCGAAGTCGGCGTCGAAGCTGTCGGTGATGGTGTGCCAGGGGATGTGCATCCAGCCCATCCGCGTCCGGATGCGCGCCAGGTCGCCCTGCGAGCCGCGAGAGACGAAGCGCAGCGTCGTGTCCCGCGCGTTCAGGTGCGCCAGGTGCGAGACCTGGTCGGCGACCAGGGAACAGCCGCAGCAGCCGTTCTCGGGCCAGCCCCTGACGCCGGGATCGAAGAAGGCGCGATAGACGATCAGCTGCCGCCGGCCTTCGAACAGGTCCGCCAGGCTGGCGGGGCCGGTCGCCGTCTCGAAGACGTAGTCCTTCTCCACCCGCATCCACGGCATCCGCCGGCGCTCGGCGGCGAGCGCATCGCCCGCGCGGGTGTGGGCCTTCTCCTTGACCAGCAGCGCCTGCCGGGCGGCCTCCCAGGCGTCGGGCGAAACGATCGGCGGCGGCTGCATGTCGGGCTTCCTAATTAGCAATCACGTTAATTAGCCGGATTGTTAAATACGGAAGGCGGCGAGAGAGTCAAGATCGGGGTCGCGCCCCGGCCCCAGGCCGACCCGGCGCGTCTAGAAGACGGTGGTGGAAACGCCGGCCAGCAGCCGGTTGATGTGCGTCGCCAGCGCCTCGGCCTCGTCGCGCGCGACGCCCGGCCTGAGGTCCAGGGTGAACAGCGAATTGCTGTAGGACGAAACCGCCCCGCTGGCGGGGAAGAACGCCAGGAAGACGACGCCGTCGCGGCCCTGCCGGACTTCACAGCGGTGGGCTTGATCGGGACTCATTGCAGGATGCTCCGGTCGCCCTTGAGGCGTCGGCGGTTCAGCCGCTCGGCCAGATCGTCGGCTTCGGGCCACGAGAGGCCCGCCTGAGCCGACAGGCCCAGCATCACGGTCTCGCCCGTCCAGCGGTCGAAGACCGTCCACCCGCGGGCGTCGCGGCGGGTGTCGTATTGGATCGGGTTGGGCATGGTCCGCTTCCTCCGCATGGGTCGGACGAAGGCGAGCGGGCCACGAGGGCCCGCTCCGCCCGAGGGTCAGGCGCCCTGCAGCTGGCCGGCCGAGGTCTTGCCGCTGCGCTGGTCGCGCTCCAGCTCGAAGCTCAGCTTCTGGCCTTCGTGCAGGCTGGCCATGCCGGCGCGTTCGACCGCCGAGATGTGCACGAACACGTCGTTGCCGCCGTCGTCAGGTTGGATGAAGCCGAAGCCCTTTTGGCCGTTGAACCACTTCACAGTCCCGGTGCTCATTTGATCGTCCCTTTCGGACATGAGTTCTCACGCCCAAGAACAGGCTGTGAGATCAAATTTTCGGAGAGGGTCGAAAGACGAATCCGGATCGAAACCAAAGCTTCGACGGGGATGGCGCGCGAGCCAAAACGATATTTGATCTGGCCAATATGCGCCTAGGCCGGAAGATCACCAAGTTTTATTTTCTATTTTCTGACTTCTTCATAAGGTCATGCTAGATATCGCGGATGCGCATGACAATCGACAGGGCGGTGCTCACCGTCATTCCACGCGACGGCGGCTGGGCCGTCGAATTCGACGGCGACGTCTTCGGCCATTCGCGGGACAAGGACGTGGCTCGCGCTGCGGCCAACCGGCGGGCGCGCGAGGTCCAGGACGGCGGTCGCGCCTGCCAGGTCCGCGTGTATGGCGAACACGGCTTCTGGGCGGCCGCGTGATGCGGGCTCCCCCTCCCCGTTCGGCGGTTCGCCGGCTCTCCCCCGCCGACCGGCTGCGCGGTCAGATCGAGGCGGCCGAGGCCGAGGGCGCGCTTCGGGCCGACATGGTGCTGCGGCTCACCCGCTCGGACGTCGACCACCTCAAGCGTGACACCTCGCTGGCCGTGACCGACATCAGCTTCGCGGCTGGCGTCATGCGCTTCCTGGGCGTCAAGATCGAGCAGGGCGGCGTCGCCGAGAGCGTTCTCGAGCAAGCCTAGGGGCCGCGCCGCTAGGCGCTAGCCATAGGGCTGGCCATAGGGCTGGGACGGCGCTGCGGCCTCGGGCTCCCCCGGCGCCTGGGGCGGCTTCGGCGGCTTGCCCGAAAGCCGGTCCGCCAGCTTGAACACGAACGGGTTCAGCACGATCGAGATCAGGGCGCCGGCCAGGATCAGGTCGTGTGTCTCCCGGCTCAGCGCCTCCAGCTTCAGCCCAACGCCCGCGAGGATGAACGAGAACTCGCCGATCTGGGCGAGGCTGGCGGCGATCAGCAGGCTCGGCATCCGTTCCAGCTTGAACAGGCTGGTGATGGCCAGCGCCGCCAACGCCTTGCCGCCGACGATGATCGCCACCACCAGGGCCACCGCGATCGGCTGCTCCAGCAGCACGCGCGGATCGAACAGCATCCCCACCGACACGAAGAACAACACAGCGAAGGCGTCGCGCAGCGGCAGGGCCCGCTCCGCCGCGTTGTGGCCGAGCGGCGTGCCGTTCAGAACCAGGCCGGCGATGAAGGCGCCCAGGGCGAATGAGGCCCCGAAGACCGCATAGGCCAGGTAGGCGATGCCTAGCGAGATGGCGAGCACGCCGAGGGTGAACAGCTCCCGCGAGCGCGTGTGGGCGATCCGCACCAGCACCCACGGCAGCACCCGGCCGCCGACCAGCAGCATGAAAGCGACGAAGATGCCGATCGAGAGCAACGTGCCGCCGATCTTCAGGCCCACCGCCCCCCAGTCCGCGCCCGGGCCGGCGCCCTGCACGGCGCCCTGCGCCGCGGCGGCTTCCGGGACGGCTCCGGCCGTGGCCACCAGCGGGATCAGCACCAGGGCCACGACCATTACCAGGTCCTCGACGATCAGCCAGCCCACCGCGATGCGCCCGGTTTCCGTCTTGACCTGTTTTCGCTCCTCCAGGGCGCGCAGCAGCACGACTGTCGAGGCCACGGAGAGCGAGAAGCCCATCAGGGCCGCCTCGACGTCGTTCAACCCCATGAAGAAGCGGCCGACCGCCCATCCCAGGGCCGTGGCCGCCGCGATCTGGAACAAGGCGCCGGGCACGGCGACCTTGCGCACCTGGAGCAGGTCCCGGGGCGAGAAGTGCAGCCCCACGCCGAACATCAGCAGGATGACGCCGATCTCGGCGAGTTGCTGGGCCAGGCCCGCGTCGGCCACCCAGCCGGGGGTGAACGGTCCAACGACCACGCCCGCCAGGAGGTAGCCCACCAGGGGCGACAGCTTGAACCGCAGCGCCAGCATGCCCAGCACGAAGGCCAGCACGAAGCCGGCCACCAGCATCAGGATCAGACTGTCGTCGTGCGGCATCAGGGCTCCATCTTGTCGGGGAGCTTCCGAGGTGCAGGCCCCGACCGGCGGGGTCAACCCCGCGGCGGCAGAAAACTGCGCTATGCCGGTTTGCGGATCACCGCCGTCACCACCGCGATCCGTTCGACGTCGGCGTAGACGTCGCGCTCGAGGTCCTCGCCGAACACGTCGGGATCGGTCTCGCGGTAGTCGAGCTCTGCGCCTTCCGCCGCGGCCAGCTCCGCCAGGCCTTCGCGCAGTTCATCGCGGCCGCCGTCCAGGATGGCGCTGCCGGTGTAGAGCAGCAGCCGCCCGCCCGGCTCCAGCACCTCCAGCGCGGCCTTCGCCCAGTCGACCGACAGCCGGCCGCCGTGCAGGTCGCCCCCCATCCCGATAGCTCTGGCCAGAATCGGCCATGTAGGGCGGGTTGGCCAGCACCACCGAGGCGCCCGGCGCCACCCCGTCCAGTCCGCTGGTCCTCAGCATCGACAGCGCCGCCCCGGCATGCGCCGCATTGATCCGCGCCAGCCGGAGCGCCATCGGGTTGATGTCCGTCATCGTCAGGTCCGCGCCGGGCGCTGCGAGCGCGGCCGTCAGGGCGCCGACCCCGGCGCCGCCGCCCACGTCGACGATCCGGCCGCCGTCCGAGGCATCCAGTTCGCGCAGGATGAAGTCGGCGAACCGGTAGCTGTCGGGCCCGAGGAAGACGGAATCCTTCTCGACGGTCGGGAAGGCCGAATGCAGGAAGAGCCGCCCCTTCAGGCGGGCGACCCGCACACGGCTCCGGGCGAGACCGTCGCCAAGCTCGGCCAGCAGGTCGGCGGCGCGCAGCGCCTGGATCAGGAAGACTGGCGCATCGGCGGTCTGGAACGGCAGGCTCCAGCCCAGCACGTCCCGCAGGTCCCCAGTACGCGCCGTCGCCCGCCGGGCGATCACCCGCCGATGCGTGGCCGGCGTCGGCGGCGTGAAGTCGTAGCCGCGCCGCTCCAGCTCGGCGAGCAGGGTCGTCAGCGCCACGTCGGGGTCGCTCAGCTTGGCCGATCCATCCATGCGCCAATCAAAGCCCGAACCGGTCGCCCGTTCCGGCCGTTGAACCGCGACCATGCGTATCGCCACCTACAATGTGAACGGCGTCAACGGCCGCCTGCCCGTGCTGCTCCGCTGGCTGGAAGAGGCTCAGCCGGACGTCGTCTGCCTCCAGGAGCTCAAGGGCCCGACGAGCGCTTCCCGCGGGAAGCCATCGAAAAGGTCGGCTACGGGGCCATCTGGCACGGCCAGAAGAGCTGGAACGGCGTGGCGATCCTGGCCCGCGGCGGAGAGCCGGTGGAGGTGCGCCGCGGCCTGCCCGTCGTCGATCCCGAGGACGTCCAGAGCCGCTACCTCGAGGCCGCCGTGAACGGCCTGCTGATCGGCTGTCTCTATCTGCCCAACGGCAATCCCGCCCCGGGCCCGAAATTCGACTACAAGCTGCGCTGGTTCGATCGGCTGCTCGCCCACGGCCGGAGCCTGATCGACCAGCAGGTTCCGGCTCTTCTCGTCGGCGACTTCAACGTCATGCCGACCGACCTCGACGTCTACAAGCCCGAGCGCTGGCTCGACGACGCCCTCTTCCGCCCCGAGGTGCGGGACGCCTACGCCAGGCTGCTGGCGCAGGGCTGGACCGACAGCCTCCGACTCCTGCATCCGGGCGAGCGGATCTACACCTTCTGGGATTACTTCCGGAACGCCTACGCCCGCGACGCCGGCCTGCGCATCGACCACCTGCTGCTCAGTCCGCCCGTCGCGCCCCGCCTGGAGGCCGCCGGCGTCGATCGGCACGTCCGTGGATGGGACAAGACCAGCGACCACGCGCCCACCTGGATCGAGCTCGCCGGGTCGTAGAATCCCATAGTCTCGCTCGATGGAGAACCCGCTCAGGATAGACGCGCCGAACGACCGAACGTCGCGCGTCGAAGCGTCCGGCGATTCCGTGCACGCGTATCTGCTACATCGCCGGCTTCTCGCACCTTGACCCGACCCCACGTTATGCGGACGTGTTCCCCCGGATGAGCCCGTACATTCTCATTGCCGACGACGACCCGCTGTTGCGCGCGATCCTGGAGCACAAGCTGGAGGCGGCGGGCTACGCCGTGAAGAGCGTCGAGGACGGCCGCGCCGCCCTCGAGGCGGCCGCCGAGGACATCCCGGGCGTCGTCGTGTTGGACGCGATGATGCCGGTGATGGACGGCTTCGAGGCTCTGCGTCGGTTCAAGCAGGATCCCCGGTTGGCCGACGTCGCCATCATCATGCTCACCGCGCTCAAGCGCGAGGCCGACATCGTCAGCGCGCTGAAGCTGGGGGCCGCCGACTATGTGCCCAAGCCCTTCAACCCGGACGAACTGGTCGCCCGCCTCGACCGCCTGATGAGCGGCCTGCGCGGAGCCTCGGCTTGAAGCCTCTGGTCCTCGCGGCGGCGCTCGCCGCCGCCGCCGTTCCCGCCCTTGCCCAGCCCGCCGCCGATCCGCTCGCGACGGGCGCCGAGCTGCGCCGCGCCGGCCGGGCCGCGGAGGCCATTCCGCATCTGGAGGCCGCCAGCCGCACGCAGTCGGCCGACGCCGACGTCTGGCTCAATCTCGGCTTGGCCTACGCGGCCGTCGGCCGCTTCGACGACGCCGACCGCGCCCTCGCCGAAGCCCAGCGCCTGGCGCCGGACTACGCCGACGTGGCCGTCGCCCGCGCCCGCGTCGCCTTCTTCCGCGGCGACTACGACGAGGCCGATCGCCGGCTGGCGCCCGCCCTGACCGCCCGGCCGCCCGGCCCCGACGCCCTCGCTTTGCAGGCCCAGGTGGCCGCCGCCCGCCGCACGCCGCCGGAGGCCGAGGGCGCCGCCCGCTGGCGGCTGGACGCCGGGGCGACCTACGGCGACCGCACCCGCGGCCTGTCGTCGACCCGGATCGGCAACCTCGCCCTCAGCCGCACCCGGGGTGGCCTCACCCTCGGCGGCGCGCTGGAGCACGCGCGCCAGTTCGGCGCCGCCGACACCTATGTCGAAGGGCTCGTGGCCAACCGCGCCGGATACCTCGCCGTGGGCGGGACGCCGAAGGCCGACTTCCGGCCGAAGGTCGCTGTCCGCGCGGGCGCGGCGACGCGGCCGAAGCCCTTCGGAGACGGCTGGGGCGCGAGCCTCGGCCTCGACGGCGGCTACGCGCGCTACGCCGTGGGCGACGTCTGGAGCCTGCACCCGTCGCTCACCCTCTCGCGCGGCGAGGCCGTGTCGCTCACCGCCCGGTGGATCAACGTCGTCGACGAAGCGGACGAGCACCGCGCCGGCTACGCCCTGCGCGCCGCATGGCGACCCGCCGCGCCGCTGCAGCTCTCGGGCGGCTGGAGCAACGCGCCGGAGTCCAGCGAGGGCGTCACCGTGCGGGTGAAGGCGGTCGCGCTCGGCCTGGCCTATGACGTCTCGGACGACCTCACCCTTCGCCTGGATGGCGTGCGCGAGGATCGCGCCGCCTATGACCAGGACCTCGTCAGCCTCGGCTTCACCCGGCGCTTCTGAGGTGTCGCTGCTCCTCGCCATCTGGGCCATCGCGCTCGTGCTCATGGCCATGGCGTTGAGCTGGATGGCCGCTCTGATCGTGCAGCGCCTGGTGGGCGCGCGGCTGCAACGGCGGCGCGTGGCGCGCCGCCGGGCGATCGAATTCGCGCTGCTCGCCGTGATGCAGGGGCGCGCCGACGCCGCCCTGGCGCTGCGGCCCTACCAGGACGACCCGCGCCTGATCGCCGAGACCCTGCTCGACTTCCTGGGCGTGGTCCGGGGCCGTGACCGGGAGCTGGTTGTCGAAGCCCTGGAGGCGATCGGCGTGCCGGGCCGCCTTCGGCGGCGGCTGTCCACCGGAGCCTGGCCTGGCCGCCTCGCCGCCGCCGAGGCGCTCGCCGCCTTTCCCGGCCCTGAGACCGAGGCCGCGCTGCGCAGACTGGCGGACCGCTCGCCCGAGGCGCGCCTGACGGCGCTGGAGGCCCTGGCGCGCGCCGGCGGCCAGGTCTCGGTCGACCAGCTCCTCGACGCCGCCTCGCAGGGCGATCTGCGCCTGACCGGCCGCTTCGCCGAATTCCTGCGCGAACAGGCCGCGGCCGATCCGGCCGGCGCGAGCCTGGCGTTGGCGCGCGACGACCTCGCCCCCGAACTGCGCATCCTGGTCCTCGACGCCCTGGGCGGCAGCGGAGACTACAACGCCATCACCGTCCTGGCGGAAAATGCGCGGCGGCCCGAGCCTCTCGTCCGGGCGGCCGCCGTCCGCGCGCTCGGCCGGCTGCAGCATCCCGCCGGCCAGACGGCCATCGCCGCGGGCCTCGACGATCCTGACGCTGAGGTCCGCGCGGCCGCCGCGGAGGCCGCCGGCGAAGCCCGCCTGCCCAAGCTGGCCGAGGCGCTCTACGGCCGCCTGTCCGACGACGCCTGGCGGGTGCGCTTCCAGGCCGCCGCCTCGCTCGGCCGGCTGGGCGAGCCCGGCCTCGAGCGGCTCCGCACCGCCGCCGCCCTCTCCGAACCCGCGCCGCAGCGCGCCGCCTCGCTCACCCTCGCCGAGCTGGGGGTGGTCTGATGCCGTTCGACCTCGACGCCACCGTGCAGGGCGCGCTGATCGCGCTGACCGGCTTCGCCGAGGCGATCGCCATCCTGGTGATCGGCGCGGGCCTGCTGCAGAACGCCTTCCACATCTGGCAGCTCATCGTCGCCGCCGACGCCCTCCGCCGCGAGCGCGGCGTGGTCGAGGCCCGCATGCTGTGGCGCCGCTACGCCGACAGCGCCCCGCCGATCGCCCTGCTGGTCCCCGCCTACAACGAGGAGATGACCATCGGCGAAAGCCTCCGGTCGCTGCTCGCGCTGCAGTACCCCAGCTTCGAGGTGGTGGTCGTCAACGACGGCTCGAAGGACGGCACCATGGAGGCCCTGAAGGCGGCCTTCGACCTCAGGCCCGCCGAGCGCGCCTGGGAGCCGATCGCCCCGCACGCCCCGATCCGCGGCATCTATGTGGCTCCGAACCAGCCGCGGCTGCTGGTCGTCGACAAGGAGA
The DNA here is from genome assembly GCF_024699945.1 of Phenylobacterium sp. J426. Lineage (GTDB taxonomy): Bacteria > Pseudomonadota > Alphaproteobacteria > Caulobacterales > Caulobacteraceae > Phenylobacterium. The sequence goes on from NZ_JAJOMY010000001.1 coordinate 204,022, forward strand.
ACGGCGGCAAGGCCGACGCGCTCAACGCCGCAATCAACCTCTCCCGCGCGCCGATCGTCTGCTCGATGGACGCCGACAGCCTGCTCGAGCCCGACGCCCTGCTGCGCGCGGTGCGCCCGTTCGTCGAGGATCCCGAGCGCGTCGTCGCCGTCGGCGGCACCGTGCGCATCGCCAATGGCTGCGAGATCCGACACGGCCACGTCGTGAAGATCGGCGTGCCGCGCAATCTCGTGGCCCTCGTCCAGACCATCGAGTACCTGCGCGCCTTCCTGATGGCCCGCATCGCCTGGAGCGAGATGCAGGCGCTGACGATCATCTCGGGCGCCTTCGGCCTCTTCCGCCGAAGCGCCGTGCTCGAGGTCGGCGGATACAGCCTGGGCACGGTCGGCGAGGACATGGAGCTGGTCATCAAGCTCCACAAGCGCGCCCGGCAGGAGAAGCGGCCCTACCGGGTCGCCTTCGTCCACGAGCCGGTCTGCTGGACCGAGTGCCCCGAGGACCTCCAGATCCTCGGCCGCCAGCGCGCCCGCTGGCATCGCGGGGCGCTGGAGACCTTCTTCCGGCACCGGGACATGCTCTTCAATCCGCGCTACGGGCGGCTCGGCTTCCTGGGCTTCGGCTACATCCTGCTCGTCGACGTCCTGGGGCCGTTCATCGAGCTGTTCGGCTACCTGCTGATCCCCGCCTTCTGGGCGCTGGGCGTCCTGCAGACCGAGTACCTGCTGGCCTTCCTGGCGGTGAGCTTCGCCTACGGCGTCGTCATCAGCGTCGGCGCGCTGGCGCTGGAGGAGGTGGAGCTGCGCCGCTTCCCCAACGCGCGATCGCTGGTCATCCTGCTGTTCGCGGCGATCATCGAGAACTTCGGCTACCGGCAGATCAACAACATCTGGCGCATCCGCGGGACCTGGCAGTTCGTCACCAAGCAGCACGGCTGGGGGGCCATGACCCGCAAGGGCTTCAGCCCGGCGGCAGCGCCTCCAGCGCCGAAATGAGCGCCGTCATATCGGCGGGGCGCCCCTCCCGCAGCTCGTCCTCCAGGGCCGCCGCCGCCGCGCTGACGCCGCCGTAACCGAACACGCCGCCCGAGCCCGCCAGCTTGTGCGCCCGCGCCAGCAGCTCATCCTGCGGCGCGCCCCCGGTCGCCCGGATCCAGGCCAGGTCATCGGCCGCCCGGGCCAGGAACCGGGCTCTCAGCGCCGCCAGCGGATCCGGTCGGTCAGTTTGGGTCATCGCGCCCTATCTTCCTTAACTTGCCTTGGCTTAGCATGGCGGACCGTCGGCCGACCCATCCGGAAACCTGCTTTTGAGTCCCTCCGAGCTCGCACGTCTCGCCATCCTCCACGAGTATGGCGTCCTCGACACGCCGGCCGAGGCGGCGTTCGACCGCATCACCGAGCTGGCGGCCGAGCTGTTCAACGCCCCCATCGCGCTGGTCACGCTCATCGACGCCGAGCGCCAGTGGATGAAGTCGGCCCACGGCCTGGAGCGCGGCGAGACCACCCGCCAGGACGCCTTCTGCGACTACACCATCCGGTCCGACGAGGTGATGATCGTCCCCGACGCGACCGAGGACGACCGCTTCCGCGACAATCCCTACGTCACCGGCGACCCCGACATCCGCTTCTACATGGGCCCCCCTGCAGGTGCCGGGCCCCGGCGGCCCGCGCATCGGGGCGCTGTGCATCCTCGACCGCGTGCCCCGCGAGCCGCCCAGCGAGAAGGACCAGCGCCGACTGCAGATCCTGGCCGCCGCCGTCGTCGGCGAGATGAACCTGCGCCTGGCCAACCAGCGCCTGGAACTCGCCCGCCGCGAGGCCGAGGCCGCCGCCGAGGCGCGCTCCGAGTTCCTCGCCAACATGAGCCACGAGCTGCGCACCCCGCTCACCAGCATCATCGGCTATTCCGGCATCCTCAACGCCTCGAAGGACCTGCCCGAGCGCGAGAAGCACTTCGCCCAGCGGATCAATTCCGCGAGCCAGGCCCTGCTCGCCATCGTCAACGACGTTCTCGACCTGGCCCGCCTCGACTCAGGGCGCCGAGGACGAGCCGGCCGACCTCGCCGACGTCCGGGAGATCGCCGAGAATGCGCTGGGCATCGTCGCCGAACAGGCCCGCGCCAAGGACCTCGACCTGCGCTTCGAGGCGCCGCCGTCGCTGCCCCAGGTGCGGGTCCCCACCGCCCGCCTGCGCCAGATCCTGCTGAACCTGCTGTCCAACGCCGTGAAGTTCACCGAGGCCGGCCATGTGACGCTCAGCCTCTCCGCCGACGAGGACCGCCTCTACGCCCGCGTCGCCGACACCGGCGTCGGCATCCCGAAGGATCGGCAGGCCCGGATCTTCGACCGGTTCATCCAGGCCGACTCCTCGGTCGCCAAGAAGTACGGCGGCACCGGCCTCGGCCTCACCATCTCCAGCCGCCTGGCTGAGCGCATGGGCGGCCAACTGACGGTCGACAGCGAACCTGGCCAAGGCAGCGTCTTCACGTTGGCCCTGCCCCTGGCCTGACGCTCCGGCCTGGCTCCGGCCTGGCTCCGGCCTGGCTCCGGCCTAGTTCCGGAACCAGCCGCCGACCACGCAGGTCGCCACCCCGTCGCGCACCGTCACCGTCGTCCGCCGCACCGGCGGCGGGCTGAAGACCGTCGTCCCCCGGGGCGTCGTCACGCTCACATAGCCCGGCGCGTTGAACTGGCAGATCCGATACACCTGCCCGTCGTCCCGGAACCCCGCACAGCTGACGTGCCCGTGCTGGCGCGTGAAGGTCGCATCGCCATAGGTGAAGGTCCGCGGCAGCCGCCGTGACACGGGCGCGCTCGCCGCCACGTCACAGGCCGGGCCGGTGATGCCGTCCCAGGCCGCCTTCTCGGCGCGCGCCGCCCACCATGTCCTGGCGATGTCGGTCAGCGGCACGGCCGCCGCGATCGCCAGCACGCCGACCATCCCCGCCGCCTGCAGCCGGTCGACCAGCCCACTCGTCAGCCTCGAACCCCGAAGTCGCCCACGCAGCGCAGCGCTCATGACGTCGCTCCCATCCTGGAGCGCGCATTACATATGTAATTTTCCTAGCCGACAAGCCCCGATGGCCGCGTGAACTGCCCGGGCGAAAGCGCCGCCGGCGTGAACCGGCATTCCCGGATGGCGCCGTTGAACCAGTCCACCCGGTTCAACCGAACGCCCACCGAGGTCCGCCCGGGCCCCTGCGGCCGGAAGGCGATCTCCGCCTCGGCCTGCAGCACGCCGTCGACATAGGCCGCGTAGCGCCGGCCGTCGCACACCTGGGCCACATGCGCCCAGCGCCCCACCGGATGCCGCTTGGTCGGATCGATCAGCACCTGGCTGTAGCCCGGCCCCTTCACGAAGGCGTCCAGCCACCAGGCGTCCTCGGCCACGCGGATCTCGAACAGCATCCGCGTCCCGCCCGAGACGCTCCCCGCTCCCTCGGCGTCCGCGGCGTCCGCGGCGTCCTGCGCCAGGTGCAGCCAGCGCTGCTCGAACCGGCCGCCGTCCGGCCGGAACACCGCCTCGATGGTGAAGGCCCGCGCGCCGGCGAGCGGATGTTCCGGGATCACCAACCCGTCGTCCTGGCCGTCGAACAGCAGCGCCCTGCCCCCCGGCCCCGGCGTCACGCGTGGCTCGCCCAGCACCTCGGTCGCAAGTCCGCCCACCCGGTCGGGTCGCGTGAAGCTCCACACGCGCGGCTTGCCCGGCTCCGCGGCGGCGAACGCCGGTGCGGACGTCAGCGCGGCGGCGCCGGCCAGCACGGTCCTGCGATCGAGGCACTGCATGCGGGCCAGGGGGCCACATTCCGCGCCCGGCGCCTAGGCGCCTCCGCAAACCGACGTTACCGATACCATGAAACGTCCCGCCTAGAGGACGACCTGGGAGGCCATCATGGCGCCGGCGACCTTCACCGCCGTCCTCGTCCTGCAGTTCGCGGTCATCCTGGCGGCCGCTCATGCCGCGGGCTGGCTGTTCCGCCGGTTCCTGGGCCAGCCGCGCGTGGTCGGCGAGATGACCGCCGGCATCCTGCTGGGCCCCTCGCTCTTCGGGCTCCTCGCCCCGGACCTGCAGGGGCGCCCTGTTCCCCGCCGAGACGCGCGGCGCCCTCCACCTCGTCGCCCAGCCGGGGTCGGCCTCTACATGTTCCTTGTGGGGCTCGGCTTCGACCGCGGCCATCTCCGCCGCCAGGCGGCCGGCGCGGGAGCGTTCGCCGCCGCAGGCATGATGGTCCCCTTCCTCGCCGCCGCGGCCCTGGCCCCTTGGCTGCTGGCCCGCCCGGGCCTCTTCGCCGATCACCTGGACCTCGCCCAGGCCACGCTGTTCCTCGGCGCCAGCCTGGCGATCACCGCCTTCCCGGTCCTGGCCCGCATCCTCGACGAGCGGGGCCTGACCGAGACGCCGCTGGGCGCGCTCAGCCTCTCGGCCGGGGCGCTGGGCGACGTCGGGGCGTGGATCCTCCTCGCCCTGGTGCTGGCGACCGTCGGCGGCGGAGGCGGCGTCCCGGACCTTGGCCTCTATGCGGTGTTCGGAGGCTTCGCCGCAGGCCTCGTGGTCCCGCGCGGACCGGTGGCGCGGCGCCTGAAGGCCGGCCTGGAACCGATCGTCGCCGCCGCCCTCGTGCCGGTGTTCTTCGCCGTCTCGGGACTGAACACCCGCCTCGACCTGGCGACCGACCCCGCCCTGGCGGCCGTCGCCGCCGTCGTGCTGCTTGCCGCCGTCGGCTCCAAGGTCGGGGGCGGCTGGCTCGCCGCCCGCCTCACCGGCCACGACAACCCGACCGCGCTCGCCGTCGGCGTGCTGATCAACACCCGGGGCCTGATGGAGCTCGTGGTCCTCAACATCGGACTGCAGGCCGGCCTGATCCAGCCCGCCCTGTTCTCGATCCTCGTGCTGATGGCCCTGGTGACGACCTTCATGGCCGCCCCGCTGTTTCGGGCGGCGTACGGCCGTCGCGCCGGCGCGCTGGCCCCGCCGGACGCCTCCGGCGCCGCTGGCCGCCTAGGGCGCCTCGGCCTCGCCGTCGGCCGGGGACGCCGCGCCACATGAGAACGCATCCAGACGCTCGGCGCCCAGCCACAGCTCGCAATCGAACGGCTGGCCGGCGCACATCGCCCGCGCCTTGACCTGAGCCTCGCGGAGATCGGCGGCCTCCAGCCATTCGCCGACCGCGATCCGTCCGTCGGGCCCCAGCTTGTAGAGGCGGTAGCTCGGCAAGGGTGTCCTCATACGGCAGGCTTGGAAAAGGGCGCGCCGTATGACGCTGGTCTTTTGAACCCAATCTGAACCACGGCGACGCTTCCCCGCTGTCTGGCTTCGCGTCCTCCGGTGCGCCAGTATCCCCCGGTTGAGCCGTGGCCGGACAGGAGATCGCCATGCCCGAGGCCGAAAACGCGACCCGCGAGGGCGGCTGCCGCTGCGGCCAGGTCCGCTTCCGCCTGACGGGAGCGCCGCTCGTCACCATGGCTTGCCACTGCCGCGGCTGTCAGAAGATGACCGCCAGCGCGTTCTCCCTCAGCGTCCTGGTCGCCGGCGAAGGGTTCGAGGTCACCGCGGGCGAACCTGTCGTCGGCGGCGCCGGCAGCCCCGACCTCCGCCATTTCTTCTGCCCCAAGTGCATGAGCTGGATGTTCACGCGGCCCGACGCCATCGGCCCGTTCGTCAACGTCCGCAGCCCGCTCCTCGACGACCCGTCGGGCCTCGAGCCCTTCATGGAGACCCAGACCGCCGAGAAGCTGCCCTGGGCGACCACGCCCGCGAAACACAGCTTCGACCGCTTCCCCGCCCCCGAGGACTTCGGCCGCCTGATGGCCGAGTACGCGGAGAGCCGGGCCTAGGTCTGGTCGGCGCCGGCCCGCTGCCTCACCCCCGCCCGCGCTGCGCGGCTCCGCCGCCGTGGGCCGCGGGGTGAACTCCTTGACCATCACGGTCATCGGCCGGGCTTCCTGTTCGGCGTCCCGCGCCACCAGCCGCTCGCTGTACTTGCGCGGCGCGAGCCTGGGCGCCTGCCAGCGGATCAGGTCGAACTTGAACCGGCAGGCCCAGACGTTGCCGGGCGTCACCTCGCCCGCCAGTTCGCGCGTCTCGTCGAACAGGTAGTCCCCCTGGAACTGCCGGGCGGCCACGTACAGGTCCTCGAAGTCGGGGAGGCGCTGCACCCAGCGATAGACCGTCGCCGGCGTCGGCAGGTGATCGTCGCGGCAGATCGAGATCAGGCTCTCGCCGTTCGCCAGGCGAAAGCAGATCTCCTCGCCGATCTCGGCCGTGTAGGTCGGCTCATGGCCGCCGTCCCGCCGCGCCAGGTCACGCCGCGCCCGCCGCTCGGCCTCGCGCTCGCGGTCCGCCAGCCGCCGCGCCAGCCGCGCGCGTCGCTGCGCCGCCGCCAGCCGTTCCCCGAACTCCATGTGGCTGCGCCGCCAGACCCCGATCGCCGTCCGGCTCGGCATCCGCGGGTCCTGCTCCAGCGCCGCCAGGCTCTCGCCCGCCGCCACCCGGCCCACGATCTCGTCCGCCAGGGCCTCGGTGAAACGCACATGCTCCCGCCGCGGGAGCCCGTCCCCGCGCCCCCAGGCCGCTCCGCCGCCATCCATCCGAATTGTCCGCAAGCACGGCCGCACGCCGCCCAGCGATAAGGTGGCTGAGCGCGGAGCCGATGTCAAGAACAAATCGAGAACAGCTATGCGGCTACCGGTCCTCCCCCATCTGGGGAGGACCGGCCGGAGGGGGTCACCCGAGGTGGGCTCCGCAACCTCCGCAAACACAAACGCCAGGATCGTGCGCGCGGCGTCGGCGGCCGCAGATCACCCCCTCACCCGCTTCCCCACCGGGGAGCACCCCAGGCCGCTCATCCCCCGTTCATGCAGCCTCCGCCCTAATCGCCGGCTGGCGGCGGCTTTGGGGGTGCGCGGCCGCGCCGCACCCTTCACGCGCCCCGCTTGAGTTACGCTTACCCCCGCGTGTCAGCCGGAGCCTGCAAGTGCGTCACGTGACCCGAATTCTCGCCCTCGCCGCGCCTGCTGCGGCGCTCGCCACAGCCGCCGCGGCCGCGCCCTCGCGGCCCGTCGCCATGCCGTGGATCATCTCCCCGGCCGACGCCGCCTGCCGGACCCAGATCGAACTCACCTCGCGCTCCGGCGCCGTGACGCCGGTGACGCTCACCTCGGACGGCCAGGTCGTCAGCCTGACCTTCGCCAAGCCTGACCTGCCCGAACGGGCCTTCCTGCCGATCCGGGTGGACCGCAACCGCTTCTCCAACCTGGTGATGCGCCGCGCCGACGGGGTCACCGGCGAGCTGGTGCTGTCGGAAGAGACCGAGGCGGCCATGCGCAAGGGCCAGACCCTCGACATCGCCTGGCTGTCGGAGGAGCCCGTCTCGGCCACCCTCGCCGGCTCGGAACAGGGCCTCACCGATCTGCGGGTCTGCGGCGCCCAGATCGCGTCCCAGGCGCGCGCCCGCGCGGCGGCCGACGCCGAGGCCAAGGCCCGCGCCGAGGAGGACGCCCGCAAGCAGGCCGTCGTCCAGGCCCAGCTCGAGGCCGCCCGCGCCCAGACCGCCGCGGCGGAAGCCCAGCGCCAGCGCGTGGAGCAGGAGGCCGAACGCCAGCGCCGCCAGGAAGCCCAGGAACGCGAGCGCGTCTACGCCGAGGCCCGCCAGCGGGAGTACCAGCGCGAGTACGACTACGAGGCCGCCCGCCGCCGCGAGTATGAAGACGCCCGCCGCCGGGATTGGGACGACGAGCCGTACGGCGGAGACTACCGCCCGGCTTTCCAGCCCCGCTATCCCATCTACCCGCAAGCGCAGCCCAGCTATCCGCCCGCCTGGGGCCGCCGCTGGTAGATCAGTGCATCGTGCCGGCGACGATCTCCAGCTTGTTGCCGTCGGGATCGAACAGCACGCAGCCGTAGTAGTCGGGCGCGATATCGGGATGCGGCCCCGCGGCCCGCACCGGCTCGGCCCCCGCTGCGACAGCGGCCGCATAGGCCTGGTCGACCTCCGCCCGGCTGCCGGCCGTGAACGCGATGTGGGTCCCGAGGCCCGCCACCTGCGCGCCGCTCACCGGATAGAGGTAGAGGTGGCCGCCCACCCCGCCCGGCCCGTAGGCCAGCTCCTTCTCGGTGGTCAGGGAGACCGCCACGCCCAGCGGCCCGAAGAAGGCGTCGTAGAAGCGGCGGGCGGCGGCGAGATCGCGCACGCCCAGCGAGAGATGATCGAACATCGGAAAGCCTCCTCCGGCCAAGCTTGAAGGCTTCAGATAAGGGGTCGACCGCCGTTCCGCGAGCCCTACCTCCCCCATCGCGCAAGCGGTGGCGGGGGGGGGACCATTCGCCGAAGAGCGAATGGTGGAGGGGGCAGGCCCCAGGCGCGGCAGTTCAGCTGCGGGCCGTCGCGCCGGTCGGCCGCTCGCCCCCTCCACCGTCCGCTCTTCAGACGGCGACGCCGTCTTCGGCCGACGGTCCCCCTCCCCCGCTACGCAGGGGAGGTCGTCACTCCGCGCCCGACTTCGCGCGGTAGTCCAGCGGCGGCGGGCGATCGCCGACCATCGCCCTGTACTGGAAGTCCGGCCCGCGCTTCTGGTTGAGCTCGGCCTTGGCCGCCTCGATCGTCGCCGGGTCGCGGAACAGGGCCGCGCCGGTGAGCGCCAGCGACTTGGCGGCCACGACGCCGCCCTTGGTGGCCATGCTCGTGCCGCCGGCCGCCACCGCCTGCCACGAATGCGCCGGGGTGCCCGGCACCCAGACCGCGGCGCGCATGCCCACCGTCGGCGTCACCCAGCTCACGTCGGACACGTCGGTCGAGCCGCCGCCGTCGCCGCCGATCCGCATCGGCTGCACCTCGGCCGCGCTCTCCAACTTGGCGTTGGTGGTCGGCAGGTGCTTCTGCAGCGCCTCGGCGAAGGCCCGCTCCTCCGCGTTCCAGACCACCCCGCCCACGTCGCGCAGGTTCTGGTCCATCACCTTCGCCAGGGTCTCGTTCGGCAGCATGTTGTAGACGCCGCCGGTCTGCTCGAAGCTGACCTTTGTCTCTGTGGCCATGGCCGCGCCCTCGGCGGCCTTCATCACCCGGGCCATCACGTCGCGCACCACCTGCGGATCGCGGTGGCGGACATAGTAGTAGGCCTCGGCCTTCTCCGGCACGACGTTGGGCGCCTGGCCGCCGTCGGTGACGACATAGTGGATGCGCGTGCCGTCCGGGATGTGCTCGCGCAGCATGTTCACCGCCGCGTTCATCACCTCCACGCCGTCCAGCGCCGAGCGTCCGCGCCACGGCGCCGCCGAGGCGTGCGACGAGGCGCCGGCGAAGCGGAACTTGCCCGAGATGTTGGCCAGGCTGACGCCCTGGCTCGCGTCATTGGCGTCGCCCGCATGCCAGTGGAGCGTCGCGTCCACGTCCTTGAACAGGCCGGAGCGCACCAGATAGACCTTGCCCGAACCGCCCTCCTCGGCCGGCGAGCCATAGACGCGGACCTCGCCCTTCACGCCGTTGGCGACCATCCATTCCTTGAGGCTGATGGCCGCCTGCACGGAGGCCGCGCCGAACACGTGGTGGCCGCAGGCGTGGCCGGCGACGCCCGGGATCGCCTTGCGCTCGGGGCTGGCGGCCTGGGCCAGACCCGGCAGGGCGTCGTACTCGGCGAGGATGCCGATCACCGGGCCTTCGCCCGACTTGAAGCTGCCCACGAAGGCGGTGGGCATGCCGGCCACGCCGGCCTCGACCTTGAAGCCCGCCTTCTTCAGCTCGGACTGCAGCAGGGCCGAGCTCTTGTGCTCCTGGTAGCCGACCTCGGCGTAGTCCCAGATCTGCTTGGCCACCTGGCCCAGCCGCGGGCCCGCCTTGTCGACGCTGGCCTTGATCTGCGCGCGATCCTGCGCCGAGAGCTCGGCCGCGTCCGCCGCGCCCGCGAACGCCAGGACGGCCGCCGCCGCCAGAAGAACCCGCTTCATCGAAAAGCCCCCGAAAGCTGAACTTGCGGGCGAAATTCGTAAGCAGCCTCAGCGGCCGCGCAAAGCGGATTGTCGGGAACGGGGTTACGCCGGCTCGTAATTCAGGATCGGCGCCAGCCAGCGCTCAGCCGTGCGCACATCCCAGCCCTTCCGGCGGGCATAGTCCTGAACCTGGTCGCGCTCGATCCGGCCGACGCCGAAATAGTGACTCTCGGGATGGGCGAAATATAGCCCCGACACCGCCGCCGGCGGCGTCATGGCGAAGCTTTCCGTGAGCTCGATCCCCGCCGTCTCGGTCGCCGACAGCAGCTGGAACAGCGTCGTCTTCTCGGTATGGTCGGGCTGGGCCGGATAGCCGGGCGCGGGGCGAATGCCGCGGTACTTCTCGGCGATCAGGGCGTCGATGTCGAAGGGCTCGTCCGGCGCATAGCCCCACAGCTCTGTACGCACCTTCCGGTGGAGCGCCTCGGCGAAGGCCTCGGCCAGCCGGTCGGCGAGGGCCGTGAACAGGATCGCCGAATAGTCGTCGCCGGCGTCCTTGAACGCCTTGGCCTGGGCGAGTTCCCCATGGCCGGCGGTCACCGCGAAGCCGCCGATGTAGTCGGCCTTGGTCCCCACCGGCGCCACGAAGTCGGCCAGCGCCACGTTGGCGCCGTCGCCCGTCTTGATCATCTGCTGGCGCAGCGTGTGCAGCCGCGCAAGCTCGGCCTCCCGCGCCTCGTCGGCATAGACCACAATGTCGTCGCCCTCGGCGTTGGCCGGCCAGAAGCCCACCACGCCGCGCGCCTCCAGCAGTCCCTCCTGCAGGATGCGGTCCAGCATCCGCTGGGCGTCGTTGAACAGGTCCGTCGCCGCCTTGCCGACCACCTCGTCGGTCAGGATGTCGGGGAAGCGGCCCACCAGCTCCCAGCTCGCGAAGAACGGGGTCCAGTCGATGTGCCGCCGCAGCTCCGGCAGGTCGTAGGGCGCGAAGGTCCGCACGCCCAGGAAGCTCGGCTTCGGCGGGTCGTAGGCCGTCCAGTCGGGCGTGAACGCGTTGTCCCGCGCCTCCTGCAGGCTGGCCCGGGCGCGATTGCCCTGGCCGCGGGCGAACTGCTGGCGGACCTTCTCGTAGTCGGCCGCCGTCTCCGCCAGGAATCGCGCCTTCTCCGTCTTCGACAGCAGGTTCGAGACCACGCCCACCGCCCGGCTGGCGTCCAGCACATAGGTCGTCGAGCCCGACGGATAGCGCGGCTGGATCTTCACCGCCGTGTGCGTCTTCGAGGTGGTGGCGCCGCCGATCAGCAGCGGGATCTTGAAGCCCCGCCGCTCCATCTCGGCGGCCACGAAGCTCATCTCGTCCAGGCTCGGCGTGATCAGCCCCGACAGCCCGACGATGTCCACCTGGTGCTTCTCGGCCTCGTCGAGGATCCGGTCCGCCGGCACCATCACGCCCAGGTCCACGACCTCGTAATTGTTACATTGTAACACCACACCGACGATGTTCTTGCCGATGTCGTGGACGTCGCCCTTGACCGTCGCCATCAGCACCCGCCCGGCGTGCTCCCGCGGCTTGCCCTCCTTCTCCGCCTCCATGAAGGGCATCAGGTAGGCCACGGCCTGCTTCATGACCCGGGCCGACTTCACCACCTGCGGCAGGAACATCTTCCCCGCCCCGAACAGGTCGCCGACCACGTTCATGCCGTCCATCAGCGGGCCTTCGATGACGTGCAGCGGCCGCTCGGCCTTCTGCCGCGCCTCCTCGGTGTCGGCCTCGATCCAGTCCGTGATGCCGTGCACCAGCGCGTGGCTCAGCCGCGCCTCGACCGGCTGCTCGCGCCAGGCCAGGTTCTCGACCTTGGCCTCGCCTTTCTGGCCCTTGTACTTGGGCGCCAGGTCCACCAGCCGCTCGGTGTTGGAGACGCCGCCCTTCGCCGGCCGGTTCAGGATCACGTCCTCGACGGCCTCGCGCAGCTCCGGCTCGATGTCATCATAGACCGGCAGATCACCGGCGTTGACGATGCCCATGTCCATGCCCGCCGCGATGGCGTGGTACAGGAACACCGAGTGGATCGCGCGGCGCACCGGCTCGTTCCCGCGGAACGAAAAGCTGACGTTCGAGACCCCGCCGGACACCCGCGCATGCGGCAGCTCGGCCTTGATCCGCCGCGTCGCCTCGATGAAGTCGACCGCGTAGTTGTCGTGCTCCTCAATGCCGGTCGCGACCGCGAAGATGTTGGGGTCGAAGATGATGTCTTCCGGCGGGAAGCCCACCTGCTCGGTCAGGATGCGGTAGGCGCGCGTGCAGATCTCGACCTTGCGGTCCTGGGTGTCGGCCTGGCCCACCTCGTCGAAGGCCATCACCACCACGGCGGCGCCATAGCGCAGGCAGGCCTTGGCCTGCTCGATGAACTTCTCTTCGCCTTCCTTCAGGCTGATCGAATTGACGATCGACTTGCCCTGCACGCACTGCAGCCCGGCCTCGATCACCTCCCACTTGGAGCTGTCGATCATCACCGGCACGCGGGCGATGTCGGGCTCGGCCGCCATCAGGTTCAGGAACGTCCGCATGGCGGCGACCGAATCCAGCAGGCCCTCGTCCATGTTGACGTCAATGACCTGGGCGCCCGCCTCCACCTGTTGCCGCGCCACGCTCAGCGCCTCGGGATAATGCCCCTCGGCGATCAGCTTCCGGAATTTGGCCGAGCCGGTGACGTTCGTCCGCTCACCGACGTTCACGAATGTAGGGCGCACTAATCTGCCTCAGGAGGTACAAGGGCCGGCAGCCCGTCGATGGATTTGGCGTTGCTGGCGTAGCGACGGGCCGTCCACTCCTCGAGCGGCCGGTGATCGATCCAGCGGCGGAGCTGATCCCGCTCGCCGCGATAGTCGAAGAAGGGGATGCTCCAGCCGCAGCTGTCGGCGATGCGGCTGAGCTCGACGACGATGACAGCCCGCGCCCGGTCATAGCCGGGGAACCGCGCCAGGAGGGTCGGAAACTCGGCGTCGTGGAGCGCGACCGCGCGACCACGCCCGTACAGCCGCAGGATCTTCGGCGCGCCGTCGAAGGCGCAGAACATCAGGGTGATGCGGCCGTTCTCCCCGGACGTGCGCCATCGTCTCGGCGCCTGACCCGCCCAGGTCCAGGTAGGCGACGGTCTTCTCGTCCAAGACGACGAAGGTGTCGTAGCCCTTCGGCGAGACGTTGACCGAGCCCTCGCCCGACAAGGGCGCCGTCGCGACGAAGAACATCTTCTGTCGCGCGATGAAGCCGATCAGCGCCTCGTCCAGCTGTTCGAACGTCTGGCTCATCAGACGAGCTCGAAGGGCTCCAGCCCCGCCAGCCGCATCGCGGTCGGGCGCTCCGGGATCTGCCGCGGGGTCACGCCCTTCACGGCGTCGGCGACGTGCTTGATGTGTTCGGGCGTCGTGCCGCAGCAGCCGCCCAGGATGTTGACCAGCCCGTGCTCGGCCCACTCATGCAGCATGTGGCCCGTCTCGTGCGGCTGCTCGTCGTACTCGCCCATGGCGTTCGGCAGGCCGGCGTTCGGATAGGCGCTGACCAGCGTATCGGCGATCCGGGCCAGCTCGGCGATGTGCGGCCGCATCAGCTCCGCGCCCAGGGCGCAGTTCAGGCCCACCGCGAACGGCTTCGCATGCCGCACCGAATTCCAGAACGCCTCGACCGTCTGACCCGACAGCGTCCGCCCCGAGCGGTCGGTGATGGTGCCCGAGATCCAGATCGGCAGTGGCTCGTAGCCCTGGTCCTCCAGGTCCATGATCGCCTTGATCGCGGCCTTGCAGTTCAGGGTGTCGGTGATGGTCTCCACCAGGAACAGGTCGACCCCGCCCTCGTGCAGCGCCCGCACCTGCTCGGAATAGGCCTCGTAGACCTGCTCGAAGGTGACCTTGCGCGCGCCGGGGTCGTTCACGTCCGAGCTCATCGACAGCATGACCGGCAGCGGCCCGATGGAGCCCGCCACGAACCGCGGCTTATGCGGCTCCTTCGCCGTCCAGGCGTCGGCCGAGGCCCGCGCCAGCTTGGCGCCTTCGAAGTTGATGTCCCACACCGCCGCCTCACAGGCGTATTCGGCCTGGCCGATCGACGTGGCCGAGAACGTGTTGGTCTCCGAGATGTCGGCGCCGGCCGCATAGTAGGCGTCGTGCAGCTCCGCGATGATGTCGGGCCGGGTGATGCACAGCAGGTCGTTGTTGCCGCGCAGCTCGCCCGCCGCGTCCTTGAAGCGGTCGCCGCGATAATCGGCCTCGGCCAGGCCGCGCTTCTGGATCATCACGCCCCAAGATCCGTCGAGGATCAGCACGCGTTGCTTGGCGGCGGCCTTCAGGGCCGCGATCCGTTCCTGCCTCGTCATGCCGCGGCCTCCTTGGGCTCGGGTCCGGTGTCGCGCACGCCCAGGATCCGGCAGATCGCATAGGTCAGGTCGGCGCGGTTGAGCGTGTAGAAGTGGAAGTCGCCGAAGCCCTCTTCCGCCAGCCTCGCGCACATCTCGCTGGAGACCGACGCCGCGATCAGCCGGCGGGTTTCCGGGTCCTTGTCCAGGCCCTCGAACAGGTTGCCTAGCCACGTCGGCAGCTCGATGCCGATCGGCCCGGCCATCTTCTTGAGACCGGTATAGTTGGTCACCGGCATGATCCCGGGCGAGATCGGGATGGTCACGCCCGCCTTCCGCACCCGATCCATGAACCGCAGGAAGCCGTCCACGTCGAAGAAGAACTGGGTGATCGCCCGCGTCGCGCCGGCGTCGACCTTGGCCTTCAGCACATCGATGTCGTGGTCGATCCCGACGCTCTCGGGGTGCACCTGCGGATAAAGGCCGACGCTGACCTCGAAGTCGCCGACGGCGCGGATGCCGGCCGTCAGTTCGGTGGCGTTGCGGTAGCCGTCGGCGCGCGGCGTATAGGCCCCTCCGATCTGCCCCGGCGGGTCGCCGCGCAGGGCCACGATGTGGCGGATGCCGGACGCCCAATAGTCGCGGATCACCTCGTCCACCTCGGCGCGGCTGGCCTCGACGCAGGTCAGGTGCGCGGCGGGCTTCAGCGTCGTCTCCGAGAGCATCCGCAGCACGGTCCGGTGCGTGCGGTCCCGCGTCGAGCCGCCGGCGCCGTAGGTCACCGAAACGAACGACGGGTTCAGCGGCTCCAGGCGGCGGATCGCCTCCCACAGCTTCTCCTCCGCCTCAGGCGTTTTCGGCGGCGAGAACTCGAAGGAAACGTTCGGGCGCGGCGCGCCGCCCACGCCGGCGCGGGCCACGGGTCCCAAGGCAGAATTCGCGGGGCTCATGCGGCGGTCCTCTGCGGCTGGCGCGCGCGCTCGGCGGTCCAGATCTTCACGGTCAGTCCCTGTTCGCGAACAGGCGGCAAGGTCTCCACGGCCACCCGATCCAGGCCGGCCTCGCCCAGCCAGCGGCTCATCTCGGCGTCCGAGAAGCCCAGTCGGCGATGCTGGTGCTGCTCGCGCAGGAACTCCAGCCCGTGCGGGGCGAAATCGACGATCACCAGCCGGCCACCGGCTGCGGTGATCCGCCCGGCCTCCTTCACGGCCGCGGCCGGGTCGCCCAGGTAGTGCAGCACCTGGTGCACCACCACGAGATCTGCGCTCTCGTCCGGCAGCCGGGTGCCGAAGATGTCGCCGTGACGCAGCTCGCACCGCTCCAGCCCGGCCTCGGCCACCTGGGTCCGGGCGATGTTCAGCATCTGCTGTGAAAGGTCGAGGCCCAGCGCCTGCTCGGCCCGGGGCGCCAGCAGGGTGAGCATCCGGCCGGTGCCGGAGCCGAGGTCCACCAGACGGCGGAACGGGCCCTTCCCGACGGCCTTCAGCACGGCGGCTTCGACATCGGCCTCGGCCACGTACAGCGAGCGGATTTCGTCCCAGCGGGCCGCGTTGCGCGCGAAATACTCTCCCGCGTCCGCGGCCCGCTCGGCCTGAACGGCGATCAGCCGCTCGGCGTCGCGCATCAGCCCCGGATCGGCTAGGTCGACACGGGCCAGGATATCCGCCGCCAACTCACCGGCGTGACCTTCCTGAACCAACCGGTAGAACACCCAGGCCCCATCGGGGAAGCGCTCCACCAGGCCCGCCTCGGCCAGCAGCTTCAGGTGACGGGAGACACGCGGCTGGCTTTGATCGAGCACGCGGCACAGCTCGAGAACGGCCAGTTCCTCGCGCGCGAGCAAGGCGAGGATGCGCAGACGCGTCGGCTCACCCGCCGCGCGGAGCACGTCAACAGCCTGGGCCGCCGAAAGCTTCATGGCCCATATAAAGATATCTTTATGTCTTTAAGTCAAGGCCGGTTCAGGCGGCGACGGGGCTGGCCACAGGCTCCCCCGCCAGGAACAGTCGCACGTTCTCCACCGCTTGCGCCACCATGCGCGGAATGGAGTCCACCGTGCCGCCGGCCGTATGCGGGGTCAGAACCGTGTTGGGAACGTCGGCCCAGCGCGCCGCGGGCGTCGGCTCGTCCTCGAAGACGTCTAAAGCGGCCCGCCCCAGCCGGCCGTCCTTCAGCGCCGCGATCAGCGCATCCTCGTCGACAACGGACCCGCGCGCCACATTCACGATCAGCCCCCGTGGTCCGACCGCCTCGATGACATCCCGCGAAACCGCCTTGCGGTTGGACGCATCGGCCCGACAGGCCACGACCAGGATGTCGCTGTCGGCCGCGAGCGCAAGCAAGCTCTCGGCCTGCGGCCAGCGCACCGCCTTGGGATTGGGCCCCCACCATGAAACCTGCATGCCGAACGCCTCGGCGCGCACCGCCACTGCCTCGCCGATGGCGCCCAGGCCCATGACGCCCAGCTTGCGGTCCTTGAGGCCGGGCCGAGGCCTCATCCGGTCATCGTTGCGCCAGCCGCCCTCGCGCACCACCCGATCGCCGGCCACGATGCTCCGCCACGACGCCAGGATCAGGCCGATGGCATGGTCCGCCACGTCGTCGGCGTTCAGCCCCTTCGCGTGCGTCACCTCGATGCCATTCGCGCGGCACCAGGCAACGTCGACGCCGTCGTAGCCGACGCTCACGCAGGCGATCAGGCCGAGGCTCGGCAGCGTCTCGAGGAACTCGGGCGTCAGCGGGATCTCGCCGGCGTGCACGATAACCCGCACATTGGCGCGATCGGCCTCGGAGAGCGTCCAGCGCGCGGCCACGCGGAAGCCCGCCGCCTCCAGCGGCTGCCGCACCGGCGCCAGCATCTCGTGCGAAAGCATCACCACCGGCTCGGACATACCCATCTCCCTGCAAGCGGGAGACCAGATGCCAGAGCCGGCGGGTTGCGCCTAGCGTCAGGTGTAGAAGCTGGACGGCACTTGGCCGCCGTTCTCGGCCAGCTTCTTCATCACCGCCTTGTGGAGGGCGATGTTCTGCTCGGCGCTGCCGTGTTCGCCCGCGCGGACGCCCAGTTCGTCCGCCAGCTCCTTCCGGGCCTGCAGGCTGGAATCCATGTGCAGCAGTTTCAGCAGGTCGACGATCGAGGTGCGCCAGTTGCCGCCCCCGCCGTCCTGCATCTCGGCCATACTGGCCAGCACCGCCTCGACGTCGACCGCAGGCTCCGACGCACTGCTGGTCGCCGCGGCGGGCGTCGAAGCCCCGACGGCCGCCGGGGCCTGCGCCGCAGGCGCCTGCGCCTGACCCGGCGCTGCGCGCTTGTGACCGAAGATCTTGTCCTTGATGGCTGAGAAGATGCCCATGCGCGGCCTCCATTGTCCGGGTTCAGCGAACCCGGCTTGGCCGCGCATGGTTCCCGGCCACGTGCGTCAGATGCTCGAGCGCGTCTCGCCCGTCTGCGCCTCGGCATGGCCGCCGCGGTGGCGTCCTTCGGCGAACTCCTCGACCATCCTGGCGCAGAACGCCGGCAGATCGTCCGGATTGCGCGAGGTCACGAGGCCGCCGTCGACGACCACCTCCTGGTCGACCCATTCGGCGCCGGCGTTGCGGAGGTCGTTCTTCAGCGACGGCCAGGACGTCATCGTCTTGCCGTCCACGCCGCCGGCGTCGATCAGCGTCCACGGTCCGTGGCAGATGGCGGCGATCGGCTTCTCGGAGCGGACGAAGTCGCGGATGAAGTCGATGGCCTCATCCTCCAGCCGCAGTTGGTCCGGATTGATGACTCCGCCCGGCAGCACCAGTCCGTCGTAGTCCGATGCGTTGGCGTGCCCGAGGTCGCGGTCGACCGGGACCTGGTCGCCCTTGTCGTGATGGTTGTAGCCCTGGATCTGGCCGCCCTTGGGCGAGACCACATGCACCTCCGCCCCAGCCGCTTTAAGCGCCTCGACGGGCTTGGTCAGCTCCACCTGTTCGAAGCCGTCCGTGGCGAGCACCGCCACCTTGCGTCCTTGCAGACGTCCTTCAGCCATCACTGGCCTCCTCTTCGGGAATTGTCGGATTTCCGCCCGAACAACCCACGGGAGGCGCCGGTGTTCCGGTTCTAGCTGGTGAAGATCCAGCCGGCTGGGAGCGACGAAAGCTGCACGCCCACCAGCACAACCTGATCGCCATTGCCCATGTCGACGATGGCGTCGCCCCCTCCTGGCGGAGCGTGTACGCCGTGCCCGCCAGCACGTTCACCCGATCGCCCTCGGCCGCGTTGAAGTCGAGGATCCGGTCGATCCCCGCGCCGGAAAAGGTGTGGAAGGTGTCGGCGCCTAAGCCGCCGATGATCGTGTCCGCACCCCGGTCGCCCGCGACGAAGTCGTCGCCCTCACCCGCCGAGATGCTGTCGTTGCCCTGGCCCCCGCGGACCCAATCGTTGCCGTCGCCGCCCTCACAGGTGTCGTCGCCAAGATTGCCGTAGACCACGTCGCCGTCGGCTTCGCCGTACAGCATGTCGTTGCCTTGCCCCCCGACCACCCAGTCTCCGGCAAGCCCGCCCCGCAGGGTGTCCTCGCCCCAGTTGCCGTGCATGTCGTCGAAGGCGTCGCCGCCGACCATGGAGTCGTTGCCGTCTTCGCCCCGGAGGAAGTTCAGCCCCGCACCGCCGCTGATCGAATCTGCCCCGGCGCCGCCCATCAGGGTGTCGCCGCCGCCCCCACCGGCAAGCGTGTCGGCCCCGGCCCCTCCGGAGAGCCGCTCCCGCGCCGCCGCCGCCGACGAGGCTGTCGTTGCCCCCGCCGCCGTCGACGAGCCCCGTGACGGTTCCCAGCTCGCCTTCGTACCGGTCGTCACCTTCCGCGAGGGTCACGTCGCCCTGGATCGACCCCGAGTTGACGAGGCGCGACGCCGCGTTCCCCATCATCACCTTGCCGATCATAGTTCCGGCGTTCGTGAAGGTCTCGGGCTCACTGGCGCTGTTCACCTGCAGCGCGATCTCGGCATCGATCACGCCGGCGTTGATGAAGGCGCTGCTGGCCCGGGGCGAGCCCCAATAGACGCCGAGGCTCTCACGTGCCGGATCGGAAGCAATGGCTCGAATAACGCCCGAGTTGTGGAAGGTCAGCCCGACCTGGTCGACGAGATGGACTGCCCATGCGTCCGTCTTGCCAGACACCAACAGCATGCCCTCGTTTCGGAAGGCTGCGCCGTTTGACTGGACGCCGATGGCGGCCCCGCCGCTGGAGGTGACGCTGAACTGCCCCGCGTTCAGGAAGCTCCATCCTTCCGACGCAGAGCTGAACGCACCCATCGCGGGCCCCGTGGCTTCGACGATAACCGAGCCGCGATTGACGAAGTCGATGGCCTTCGAGCTGCCGTGAAAGCCGGTCGCCGCTCCAAAATGGGCTTCCGGCCGCGTGGACGTCACCCTCAGCAGCCCGGACCCCTCCACGGTTACGACGGCGTTCGCCGGGGCCGAACTGAAGAAGCTGACGGCGATGCCCGCGATCTGAGTCTCGGCGGAGCCCGCCGAGTTCGAGACGCTGACTGAGCCGCCGATGGTCAGCACGTTCGCGGTCGCGCCGGGGGTCAGTTCGATGATGAAGCCATTTTCGTTCAGGTACTGTCGAACTTCGCCCGGCCCCAAGATCAGGCCGCCCGTCGTCACCGTCGTCGTCGCCACGCCGCAACTCCGCACAACACTCTAGGTTGTGAGGCATAGCGGAGCGGCCGTCCCACGGCCAGCCTTATGGCAGAGCTTGGCCCCTTACCGGGCGAACTTCTGGAACTTGATCCGGTGCGGGATCAGGCTGTCGGCGCCGAGCCGGCGCTTCTTGTCCTCTTCGTAGGCTTCGAAGTTGCCCTCGAACCACTCAACGTGGCTGTCGCCCTCGAACGCCAGGATATGGGTGGCCAGCCGGTCGAGGAACCAGCGGTCGTGGCTGATGACCACGGCGCAGCCGGCGAACTCCTCGAGCGCCTCTTCCAGGTTCTGCAGCGTCTCGATGTCGAGGTCGTTGGTCGGTTCGTCCAGCAGGATGACGTTGCCGCCCTCGGTCAGCGTCTTGGCCAGGTGCACCCGGTTGCGCTCACCGCCCGACAGCAGGCCGACCTTCTTCTGCTGGTCGCCGCCGCGGAAGTTGAAAGAGCCCACGTAGCTGCGGGTGTTGATCTCGCGCTTGCCCACCGCCAGGACGTCGAGGCCGCCCGAGATCTCCTGCCAGATGGTCTTGTTCGGATCGAGCGCGTCGCGGCTCTGGTCGACGTAAGACAGCTTCACCGTCTCGCCGAGGCGGAAAGTCCCGCTGTCGGGCTGCTCCTGGCCGGTGATGATCTTGAACAGCGTCGACTTGCCGGCGCCCGTTGGGGCCGATGACGCCGACGATGCCGTTCGGCGGCAGCTTGAACGACAGATCCTTGAACAGCACCTTGTCGCCGTAGGCCTTCGACAGATTCTCGGCCTCCAGCACCACATTGCCCAGGCGGGGGCCCGGCGGGATCTGGATGGCCGCGAAGGTCTGGGCCTGGCGGGAATTCTCCTGCTCCAGCACCATCTCCTCGTAGCGCGCCAGGCGAGCCTTGGACTTCGCCTGGCGGGCCTTGGCGCCCGAGCGCACCCACTCCAGTTCGCGGGTCATGGCGCGCTGGCGGGCCTCGCTCTCGGACTGCTCCTGCACGATGCGCTTGGTCTTCTGCTCCAGCCAGCCGGAGTAGTTGCCCTCGTAGGGGATGCCCTTGCCCCGATCGAGCTCCAGCGTCCACTTCGTCACCTGATCCAGGAAGTAGCGGTCGTGGGTCACCAGGATCACGCAGCCCGGGAAGGCTTCCAGGTGGTGCTGCAGCCAGGCGACGCTCTCGGCGTCGAGGTGGTTGGTCGGCTCGTCCAGCAGCAGCATGTCGGGCTTGCTCAGCAGCAGGCGGGCCAGCGCGACGCGGCGCTTCTCGCCGCCCGACAGCTTGTCGACCGGCCAGTCGTTCGGCGGACAGCGCAGGGCGTCCATCGCCATCTCGATGCGGCTGTCGATGTCCCACAGGTCCCCGGCGTCCAGCTTCTCCTGGAGGGCGGTCATCTCCTCCATCAGCTCGTCCGAGTAGTCCTCGCCCATCAGGGTGGCGACCTCGTTGTAGCGGTCGAAGATCTTCTTCTCTTCGCACCACGAGATCACATTGCCCCAGACGTTCAGCTGCTCGTCCAGCTGGGGCTCCTGCTCGAGGTAGCCCATCTTCACGCCGTCGGCCGCCTTGGCCTCGCCCGAGAACTCCTTGTCGATCCCGGCCATGATCTTCAGCAGGGTCGACTTGCCCGAGCCGTTGACGCCCACGACGCCGATCTTGGCGTCGGCGTAGAACGACAGCCAGATGTTCTCGAACACCTTCTTGCCGCCGGGATAGGCCTTGGTCAGGCCCTGCATCTGGAAGATGTACTGCTGCGCCATGGGGCGTCCGCGCTCTCGCTTTGGTATGTCGGGGAAATCCGCCGGTGCAGATAGCGGTCCGGGCCTCCGGGCGCAACGTCGGCGCGGCGGCCGCAGGATGTCGGAACCGGTCTCACGCGCGCGCGTTGTGGCGGTTTGGTCGACGGTTCGTCAGGGGGGACGAGGCGGGTGCGCGCCCATCAGGACAATCCATGTCCGCCGCTCGTGGCGGCCGGGGCCGTGGGGCATCTTCCCGCTCAACCGTTGGGCGATGCCGCTCGCCTCGATCAGGCGTCAGGGTTAAGTGGGCCATGGCCATCGTGACCAAGTCCGGAATCCCGCCGCAGACCTCCGATCATCTTCTCGACGCGCTCATCGAGTATGCGGTGTACAGGCTCGACGCCGAGGGCCGCGTCGCAAGCTGGAACAAGGGGGCCGAGCGCGCGATCGGCTTTACGGCGTCCGAGATCCTGGGCCAACGCGCCGAGTGCTTCTTCACGCCTGAGGACCGCAAGGCGGGCGCGTTCCGCAACCTCCTCCGGGAGGCGGCGGCCCACGGCAGCGTCAGGACCCAGGGCTGGCGTGTGCGGAAAGACGGGGCGCCGTTCTGGTCCGAGGGCGCGCTCCACGCCGTCCGCGACGAGGCGGGCGCACTGACCGGCTACGCGGAGATCACCCGCGACATGACCGCCGAGCGGACGGCGCGCGACGACCTCATGCAGAGCGAGCGGCGGTTCCGCCTGCTGGTGGAGAGCGTCGTCGACTACGCCATCTTCATGCTCGACGTGAACGGCACGGTGACCAACTGGAACGCCGGCGCCGAACGCATCAAGGGGTACCGCGCCGACGAGGTGGTGGGCTCGCACTTCAGCCGGTTCTACACGCCCGAGGACCGCCGCGCCGGACTGCCGGCCCGGGCGCTCGCCACCGCCAGCCGTGAAGGCCGCTTCGAGGCCGAGGGCTGGCGGATGCGCAAGGACGGGAGCCGCTTCTGGGCCCTCGTGGTCATCGACGCGGTGCACGACGACGATGGGCAGCTCATCGGCTTCGCTAAGATCACCCGCGACATCAGCGAGCGGAAGGCCGCCGAGGATGCGCTGGCCGACAGCGAGCGGCAGTTCCGCCTGCTGGTGGCGGGCGTCGTGGACTACGCGCTCTACATGCTCGACCCCAACGGGGTGGTCGCCAACTGGAACGCCGGCGCGGCCAAGATCAAGGGCTACCGCGCCGAAGACATCGTCGGCCAGCATTTCAGCCGCTTCTACACCGAGGGCGACCGGGCCGCCGGGGTGCCCGCCCGGGCCCTCCAGGCGGCCACGGAACAGGGCCGCTACGAGGCCGAGGGCTGGCGGGTGCGCAAGGACGGCAGCCTGTTCTGGGCCAGCGTCGTCATCGATGCGATTCGCGACGAGGACGGGGCCTTGCTGGGATTCGCCAAGATCACCCGCGACATCACCGAGAAGCGCACCGCGCAGCTCGAGCTGCAGCGGGCGCACGAGCAGCTCGCGCAGGCCCAGAAGATGGAGGCCCTCGGCAAGCTCACAGGCGGCGTCGCCCACGACTTCAACAACCTGCTGATGGTCGTCGCCGGCCAGGCCCAGTTGCTGCGCAAAAGAGTGGCGGACGACGCCCGCGCCTTGCGGGCGCTCGACGCCATCGAGGCCTCCGCCAAGCGGGGCGAGGATCTCACCCGCCACCTCCTGGCGTTCTCGCGCCGCCAGCGGCTGCAGCCGATGTCGATCTCCCTGGCCGAACGGCTCGAGGATCTGAGGGCGCTGATCGCCACCAGCCTGCCGGCCTCCATCAGCCTGGACCTTGCCCTGCCGGACGACCTCTGGCCGGTGAAGGTCGACCCCAGTGAACTGGAACTCGCCCTCCTCAACCTGGCCGTCAACGCTCGCGACGCCATGTCGACCGGCGGCGCGCTCTCGATCCGCGCCGCCAACGCCACCCTTGATCGCCGCGATGACGCCCTGAGAGGCGAGTTCGTGGCGGTGACGGTTGAGGACAACGGCACCGGCATCCCAGCCGACATCCTGCCCCGCATCTTCGACCCGTTCTTCACCACCAAGGAGGTGAGCAAGGGCACCGGCCTCGGCCTCTCCCAGGTCTACGGCTTCGCCGAGCAGAGCGGCGGTCGGGTGGAAGTGGACAGCCAGCTCGGGCGCGGCACGCGCTTCACGCTCTACCTTCCCCGGAGCGGCGGATCCGCCGAGAGCCTCCCGCAGGACGAGCCGGAGCATGTCGCCGCCAGCGCCAGGATTCTCCTCGTCGAGGATAATCCCGAAGTCGCGGAAGTGGCCGCCGCGATGCTGGAACAGCTGGGGCACGAGGTTCGCCTCGCCAGTTCGGCCGCGAAGGCGCTTGCGATGCTCGGGGAGGCAGAACCGCCGGACCTGGTGTTCAGCGACATCGTCATGGCCGGCGAAATCGACGGCCTGGGCCTTGCCCGCCAGATTCGCGAGGCGCGGCCGCAACTGCCCGTGCTGCTGGCCACCGGCTACAGCCAGGCCGCCGAGGGTCTCAGCGGCGAATTCCCGATCCTTCGCAAGCCCTATCGGCTGGCGGAGCTCAGCCGCGCCATCGGCGCCCTTCTCGGCCCGCCCGAGGGTGGCGGGGGACGACGCGGAGGGGATCCCGCGCAGAAGGACGCCGACGGCAAGCTGGTGGACCTTGACGCGGCGCGCAGCCGTCGAGCCCGGCGGGACGCCTGAGGTCCGATCTTGACCCTTCCGGCCGCTAGTTGCGGGCGGTTTGGATCGTAATGGCCCCGCGGTTGCAGGCCCGCACCTGGCCGGCGGTCAGCTCACGGCCGCGGCTCTTGTAGCTGGAGACCGGTCCCACGACGGCGGCCACCCGCTTGCACTCCTTCACGAGCCCGTCGACACCGGCGCGCCGAGCGGCGTAGCCCGAGCATTGGTCGCCTTCACAGCGCCAGGCGACGCCGTTGATGGTCGCCTCGGGCGGCGCCTGAGCCGGCGACGCCAGCGTGGCCTGCCCGCTGAACTCACCCGCCAGCGGGGGTTGGGCGGAGGCAGCCCCAGGCGCAGCCATCCCGGTGACCAGCACGGCTGCCGCGATCGCCCCAACAGTCCTGAAACTTTGCATCTTCGTGATCCTTCCACTAGAAAAGAGCACGACCGGTCGCTAGCTCAGAAAGAGCACGATCGGTCACTTTCTGTCAAGCGGGAGGCTTGGCCGTATGCGCAAAGGTGAAGCGACGAGGATCCGGATCGTGGAGGAGGCTGCTCGGCAAGCCTCCCTGCGGGGCCTCGCGGCGGTCAGCCTCGCCGACGTGGCCGAGGCGGTGGGCCTCTCCAAGAGCGGGCTGTTCAAGCACTTCGACTCGAAGGAGGCGATGGAGCTCGAGATCGTCGACTACGTGACCCTGCTGTTCACGGAGTTCGTCTGGCGCCCCGCCGAGCACCTGCCCACCGCCCGCGAACGCCTCTCCCGCATCTTCGACCTCTGGATGGACTGGGAAGACAAGAAATGGGCCCAGGGCGGCTGCCCGATCATGGCCTTCAGCGTCGAGCTCGACGACCAGCCGGGTCCCGTCCGCGACCTTCTGCAGAGGCGCCTCCAGCAATGGAAGAAGACGCTGCTGCGCCAGTTCCAGCAGCTGCGCGAGCCGCCGCTGTCCGACGTGGAGGCCCAGACCGCCTACTTCCAGATGAAGAGCTTCGCCCTTGGCCACCTCGACGCTCGGCGCATCATGGGCGACGCAGACGCCCGTCGTTCGGCCCAGGCCGCGTTCGAGGCCCTGCTCGACCGGACCGAACGCGCGTCTCCGCCCTGACGGGCGGAACAATCGGCTCCTCATTTGATTGTCTCGGCACGCCAACTGAGGAGAACGATATGCACCGCGATGAAATGAAAGGCGCCGGCAAGGACATGAAGGGCGCCGTCAAGGAAGCCACCGGCCGCGCTACCGGCGACGAGCGTCTGGAAGCCGAAGGCAAGGCCGATCGCGTCGAAGGCAAGGTCCAGAAGGGCGTCGGCAACCTCAAGGAAGCCGCCCGCGACGTGCTCAAGCACTAGCTCCGTAGCCGCCCGGAGTTGGCGCCGACGCATTCGGCGCTATCTCCGGGGGGCATGAACGCAGTCGAACATCCTCGCGGCCCCCGGATCGGTCCCGGCGTCGCCGCGGGCGTCACCGAGGCGGTGATCCGCACCCAGGTGCACACATTCTACGCGCGGGTCCGCGAGGACGAGGTGCTGGGCCCAATCTTCAACGCCGCCATCCACGACTGGGATGAGCATCTCGCCAAGCTCTGCGACTTCTGGTCCTCTGTGCTGCTGGTCACCGGCCGGTTCAAGGGCTCGCCGATGGCCGCGCACGCCCGTACCCCCGGCGTCGAGCCCGAGCACTTCCCTCGCTGGCTCGCCCTGTGGGCCGACACCGCCCGCAAGGTCTGCCGCCCCGAAGCTGCGGACCTCTTTATGGCCAAGGCCGAGATGATCGGCGAGAGCCTAAAGCTGGGCCTTGCGGTCAGCCGCGGCGAGATTCCGCCCCTCGCCCGTTAGCTATTCCGCCGCCATCGCCTCCGTCGGCGCCTGCCGGGCGCGCCAGGCGGCCACCAGCCGCTGCTGTTCGGCACGGCTGCGGTACAGAAGGTCGCGCGGCAGCCCAAGCCGCGCGCTGGCCTGACAGGGCGGCGAACTCGGATCCACCACCCGCTCGGCCAGCCGCCCGGCGAGTTTCAGGGCGACCCGGTCGGTGGCCCTCAGGTCCCACTCCGGTCCGAGTTGCAGGACCTGGCGGACCTCCTGGGGCAGGAGCGAGACCGAGGCCTTGGCCAGGGCGCGGTGGAACAGCTTCGGCACGCCGGGCGCGGCCTTGCCCGAGCAGATGATGTCCAGGAATTCGCCGACGATGGGGTGGGGCTCGAAGCCCGGCGCCAGGCTCTCCATCATGGCGATGAAGTGGGCCGACGAGGTCAGAGGCGTCTGCACGCCGTATAGCCGGGCGATCGGCTCACCCTCGCGGTAGAAGGCGTCGAACTCTGCGGGCGTCAGCGGCGCCACGAAACGGTGATAGGCGTTGACGAAGCCGAAGCCGGCGGTGGCGTGCACCCAGTCCAGCAGCTCGGGGTCCAGCGCCCTGTAGGCCCGCCCGCCCGGCGTCTCGCCGCTCACCTGGGCGTGCATGTTGGTGACGCCCTGGATCACCCGCCGGGCCGCCGCCTGCGGGCCATAGACCCCGACCATCGCCGCCATGCCGGTGCGGCGCGAGCGGCCGATGGGATCGGCCTTGTAGGTGGAGTGGTCCCACACACCCGAACGGATCCGCGGCTCCGCGAACTCCAGCAGAACCGCCGCCACCCCGCCGACGCCCAGCGCGATCGGGTTCTTGAACACTCGCCAGGAGATGGAGTCGGGTTCGAGATAGGCCGCAGCGCCCTTCGGCGAAGCGAAGTCGACCTTCCAGCCCATGTATGAGGCGATTTCGGTCATGGGGGCAGCTCACGTGACATGCGCCCATCCTACACCGCTCGCAGATTGACGTTCAGTCAGGCGTGCGCCCTTCAGCGCCCGTAGATGCGGTCCAGCACACGAGCCACGTCCACCAGCCGCTCGGCCGCCGGGTCGTAGCGCTGCCCCTCGGCCATCCGCCGCGCCCAGTCCGCCGCCGCGCGGCCGCCCCAGGCGTCCGGCGGCTCGGCCAGGCTTTCGCGCGTGGTGCCGCGGTAGCGATCGGCGGTGAAGTCGTAGAACGAGCCGTCGCAATTCTTCAGCGCCGTCCCGCCGTCCGTGCCGTAGAAGCCGGCCTGGATGATGGCGTCGGTCCCGGCCTGCAGCCGCCACGAACACGCCAGCCGCACCACAGCGCCGCCCGCCAGCCGCAGCCGGCACTCGGCATAATCTTCGACGGTGTCGGTCCGTCCGGCCAGCGGCGCGGCGCCGGCGTAGAGGTCGGCCCGCACGTCCTCCACCTCGGGGAAGTCCAGCGCCCAAAGCGCCAGGTCCACCAGGTGGACGCCGAGGTCCATCACGCAGCCGCCGCCTGACAGCTCAGGGTCGTAGAACCACGGCTTGTCCGGTCCGTAGGCGTTGTGGAAGACGAGGTCGGCGGCGAACACCCGGCCGATCTCGCCAGCCCTCAAGATTTCGCGGATCCGCCGCATCCCTTCCGTGAACCGGTACGAGAAGTCGACGCCCAGCAGCCGGTCGGCCTGGCGCGCGGCGGCGACCACGCAGGCCGCCTCCTCCGCCGTGCGGCCCAGCGGCTTCTGGCAGAACACCGCCACGCCCGCATCGAGGGCCTGGATCGCCTGCGCCGCGTGCATCGCGCTGGGCGTGGCGATCACCAACCCGTCGACCTCCACGGCCAGCAGCCCGTCCAGATCGCCGACGACCTGCGCTCCGGGCGCGATCTTTGCGGCCTCCTGCGTCATCTCGGCCGAAGGGTCGGCGATCGCCGCCACCTCGATCAGGCCGGTGTCGGCCATCGCCTGCATCCGGTGACGGCCGATCCAGCCCACGCCCAGGAAGCCGATCCGCGGCCGCGTGGTCGCGGCGGGCTTGAGCCGCAGCGTCTCGAGGAGCTCGCTCACAAGGTCACCAGCGCTTTCAGGAAACCATCCGGCCGGTCCCGCGTCGCGTCCAGCGCCTGGCCCAGGTCCTCCAGAGGGTAGCTGTGGGTGTAGAGGGAGGACGGATCGAGGCGGCCCGAGGCCACCGCCTCCACCGCCTCGCGCAGGCCCTGCGCATAGACGGCCGGGTCGCGCTCGTGGGCGTTGATCACGTCCAGGCCGCGCCAGTTCCAGAGCTGCATGTTCACCTTCCGTGGGCCGTCCTGGTGATAGCCCGCGATGATCAGCTTGCCGCGCTCGGCGCAGAGCTCGGCGGCCAGGTCCAGCGGCCATTGCTTGCCGACCGCTTCGATCACACGTTCGCAGAACCGACCCCCGGTCAGCTCGCGCACCCTCTCGATGATCGTCCGGTGGTCGTCCATCGGCACGACCTCGGCCGCGCCGAACTGCCGGGCCACGTCGAGCGAGAACGGCCGCCGCGAGATGGCGATCACCCGCGCGCCGGCGTCCGTCGCCAGCCGGGTCAGGATGGCGCCGAGGAAGCCGATGCCGACGATGGCCACAGTCTGGCCAGCCTGCACGTCGGCGCGGCGGAAGATGTTCATGGCGCAGCCCAGCGGCTCGCCCGGGAACGGCTTGCCGTCCAGCTCCGCCGGCAGCTTCACACAGGCCGACGCGTCGGCGACGTCATATTCCGCATAGGATTTGTACGAGAGCGCCGCCACACGGTCGCCGGCGGCGAGATCCGTCACCCCTTCCCCCACGGCGTCCACGACGCCCCAGCCCTCGTGCCCCAGCCCGCCGGGCTCCGTCGGGAAGGTCATCCACTCCGGCCCTTCCCACGGCGTCAGGTTCGAGGCGCAGACCCCGCAGCCCTCCAGGCGCACCCGCACCTGGCCGGGGCCGGGCTGCGGCAGCGCCGCGCGTTCGAGCCGCATCTCGCCGGGCCCCGAGAGCACGGCGGCGCGCATCGTCGTCGAAACAGCTTGAGAGCCGTCCATCACCCCTCGCAAACCAACTGGCGTTCCCGAGGAGCAGAACAGCAGGGGTTGACCTTGGTTCCGGTCGGACCTCGGCCATTGGCGACCTCTCGTCGCACCGCGACGCTTGTTAGGTTGACGCTAAGGCTCCAGCCGCCATCATCGGCGCACCCGTTCGCCGGCCTGGAGGCAAGTTCGTATGCCCACCCTCGTCCGACGCCGAGAGGCCCTGGGACTCGCCGGGGCGTTTGGCCTCTCCGCCTTCGTGCTGCCCACCTGGGCCCAGGCGCTACCGGCGACGGCGCCGCGCCGCGCCGCGCTGAAGAACCTGCACACGGGCGACGCCTTCAACGACGTCTATTTCGAGAACGGGCGCTACCTGCCCGACGCGCTCGCCGAGGCCCAAAAGGTGCTGCGCGACTGGCGCACCGGCGACGAGCACTTCATGGATCCGGGCCTGTTCGACGCGCTGCACGCCATCTCCGACAAGCTCGAGACTCGTGCGCCGTTCCAGATCATCTCCGGCTATCGGTCGCCCAAGACCAACGCCATGCTGCATGCCAAGAGCAAGGGCGTGGCCTCCACCAGCCAGCATACCCAGGGCAAGGCGGTGGACGTCCGCGTGCAGGGGATCGAGCTCGCCCGCCTCCACAAGGCGGCGCTGGCTGTCGGCGCGGGCGGCGTCGGCTACTATCCGGTCTCCGACTTCGTCCATGTTGACACCGGCCGCGTACGCCAGTGGCAGGGGTCCTGAGCCGCTAGTTCGGCGGCGTCTGGGCCGGCGCTTCCGGCTCGGGCTCCACCGTCGTCAGGCCCACTGCGGCCGCATCCTCTTCCACCTGCAGCTCTTCCGGCGTCTTGACGATCGGGGCCGTGGGCTGCGGCGCGGGCTCCGCCGCCGCGGTCGGCTCGGCGGCGTCCTCCGCGGCGGGCGCCTGAACCGGCGCCGGCTCTTTGGGCGCGTTCGAGGTCAGGTTCACGCTGCGGCTGATCGCCAGCGCCGCCAGCAGCACAGCGCAGGCCAGCGCGATCCACAGCACCTTCTTGAGCATCGGTCCCTCTTGAGCCTTCGGCCCTAAGCCTTCGCCTGCGCCTGCCCCACCACGCCGACCTTGGTCAGCAGGAGCCGGTCCCAATTATACGGGTCGCCGCGGAAGTGCATCAGCCCATCCGCGCCCGCGAACGCGGTCCAATAGAGGATCATCACCGGCACCTGCTCGGGCAGCTTAACGCGCTGGGTCTTCGAACCGTCGCCCAGGGCGGTGTCGAACGCAGCGCTGTAGGCCCAGGCTGGGTCCGCCGCCAGCAGCGCCTCCGCCAGCGCGCGCGGCTTCTCGATCCGCACACAGCCGTGGCTCGCCTGGCGGGCATAGAGGTCGAAGCCGCCCTTCGATGGCGTGTCGTGCAGATAGACGGCGAACGGGTTGTCGAAGTCGAACTTGAACCGGCCGAGCGCGCTGCTGTCGCCCGACTTCTGCTGAAGCCGCGGCTCGCCGCCTTCCACCGGGATGATCCGGTAGTTGTGGCTGGCCAGGTAGCCGGGACGCGCCCGCTCCTTCGGCCACAGCTCTTCCCGGGCGATGCGTGACGGCACGTTCCAGGGCGGATTGATGACCACCGAATGGATCGCCGACATCAGCATCGGCGTCTCGTCGCCGGGCTTGCCAGACACCGCCTTCATCGACAGCACCGGCTTGTCGTCCCGGAACAGGGTCACGATCGCCGCGCCCGAATTCACCTGCACCCGCGTCGAGGGCATGGTCGCCGGCAGCCAGCGCCAGCGCTCCATGTTGGCGATGATCTGAAGCACGCGCTGACCGACCGGCTGGTTCAGATAGGCCAGCGTGCCGTTGCCGACGACGCCGTCGGGCTTCAGGCCATAGCGCTTCTGGGCCCGGACGACGGCGTCCTGCAGCGCCTTGTCGAAGGTCGGCGAACCGGTCGCCTCCGCCTGCGGATCCTCCACCGCCAGCCGCTTGCGCAGCGCCGGCACCCGAGGGTCCGTCGAGCCAAAACCCATAGCCGCGCCCGGGGGAATGGTTTCCCAGCCGCCCGCGGTCGCGATCTCGCGATAGCGCACCAGGCCGCGCTTCAGCGCCACATAGCCGGCATAGCGCGGCGCGAGCCCGTCCAGCCAAGGCTGCAGCCGGTCCTCGGCCACGGCCTTCGCGAGTTCCGGGGCGGGGTCGTACGGCGGCGGCCGTACGGCCCACAGCTCCGGGAAGTCGCCAAGGGCCAGGCGGCCGACCTTCACGTCCCGGGCATACCGCAGCAGGCCCTGGGTCACCGCTGCCGCATCGGCTTCGTCGGCGGGCAGATAGTCCTTGGGCCGGAGACCGTGCAGGTCGGCGGTGCGCAGCGCCTTCAGCGCCGTCTCCAGCTGTGCGGCGCTCAGTTGCGTCGCCGTCGGGGCGGCCGCCTGGGCTGAGGGTGCGGGCGGGCTCACCACCGGCGGCTCCTGCGCCACAGCCACGGCGTTCGCCAGCACCGCCGGAACCGCCGCAATCCAAGCCCAACGCATTGAAAGTCTTCCCCTGACGCCGTCTCACACGCTCAAACGCGTGAAATGGCATTTCGATTCCCCGTCTTTGCCGCAACCTCGCTGAACGGCGGATTGACGGATATCAGTCCTGCGCCGGGGGATACGCGTGGTGGACGCCCGCAGGATCTTCGATGTGCTTTCCGTGCACATAGTTGGGGCCGATCGGCGCCTTGCCGTGCCCGCCTGGGATGTCCAGCACATAGGTCGGCTGCGCCAGGCCCGACAGCCGGCCGCGCAGGTCACGCATCACCGCCCGACCCTCGTCGATCGTGGTCCGGAAGTGCGCCGTGCCGGGCGCCAGGTCCCCGTGGTGCAGGTAGTAGGGCTTGATCCGCGCTTCGACGAAGCCGCGCATCAGCGCCTCCAGCACCGTCGGCTCGTCGTTCACGCCCTTCAGCAGAACGGTCTGGCTGATCATCGGCACACCGGCATCCACGATCCGCGCGCAGGCGGCCCGCGCCTCGGGCGTCAGCTCGTCCGGATGGTTGGCGTGCAGCGCCACCCAAACCGTCTTGCCCGACGCCTTCAGCGCCTCGACCAGTTCGTCGGTCACCCTGGCGGGATCCACGGCCGGCAGACGGGTGTGGAAGCGCACGACCTTCACGTTGTCGATCCGCGCCAGCCGCCCGCCGATGTCGCGCAGCCGCCGGGGTGACAGGATCAGCGGGTCGCCGCCGGTGACGATCACCTCCCAGATCGCCGGGTCGCTGGCGACGTAGGCCATCGCCGCATCCAGCTGCTCCAGGCTCAGGGGCCGCACCCCGTCAGGCCCCACCATCTCCCGGCGGAAGCAGAACCGGCAGTAGACCGCGCAGGCATGGTTGGCCTTCAGCAGCACACGGTCGGCATAGCGGTGGACGATCCCGTCCACCGGGGAATGGGCGGCGTCGCCGATCGGATCGGCGCGCTCGTCCGGCGTCGTCTCCAGCTCCGCCGCGGTCGCCACGAACTGCCGCGCCACACCCTCGCAGGTCTGCGACAGCTCCGCCATCGGCGGCGTGATCGCCACCGCATAGCGCTCCGCGACGCGCGCGAGCTCGGGCAGGGCCTCGGCCGGCGCGAGGCCGGCGGCCACCAGGTCTTCAGCTGTGCGCAGCGGGCGGGTCATGGCGGCCGCGCCCTTACACTATTCCGCGCTACGGGGCGACCGGCGTCCAGAGCACGTCCTCGATCCGCCGCGCGCCGGTGGCCAGCATCACCAGGCGGTCGAAGCCCAGGGCCCCCCCGCTCGCCTCCGGCATCAGCGCGAGAGCCGCCAGGAAGTCCTCATCGATGGGATACCGCTCGCCGTACACGCGGCTCTTCTCGGCCATCTCAGCCTCGAACCGCACGCGCTGCTCGGCGGCGTCGGTCAGTTCGCCGAAGCAGTTCGCGAGCTCCACCCCGCAGGCATACAGCTCGAACCGCTCGGCCACCCGCGGGTCGCCCGCCTTCTTCCGGGCCAGCGCCGCCTCGCTCACCGGGTATTCGTACAGGATCGTCGGCCGCCCGAAGCCCAGCCTCGGCTCCACCTTCTCGACGATGATCTTCGAGAACACGTCGGCCCAGACGTCGTCCTCGGCGACCCGCATCCCTGCGCCCCGCGCCTGGGCCGCCAGGTCGCCAAACAGGTCCAGGCCGGCGTACCGCTCGAACGCCTCGGCCACCGTCAGTCGCTCGGGCTCGGCGAACGCATCGCAGGTCCCGCCGCGCCAGGTCAGCACCTCGGCGCCCACCGCCTGCGCCGCCAGCCGCATCAGCGCCGCGCAGTCGGCCATGATGGTCTCATAGGCTTCGCCCGCCCGATACCACTCCAGCATCGTGAACTCGGGATGGTGCAGCGGCCCGCGCTCCCGGTTGCGCCAGACCTTGCCCAGGCTGAAGATGCGTCGCTCGCCCGCCGCCAGCAGGCTCTTGCAGGCGAACTCCGGCGAGGTGTGCAGGTAAAGCGCCCGCGCCTCGCCCGCCGTCGTCAGCGCCTCGGTGGCGAAGGCGTGCAGGTGCGCTTCGTTGCCGGGCGAGACCTGCAGCGCGGCGGTCTCCACCTCGGCGAACCCCTGGCCCTCGAACCATGCCCGGAAGGCCCGCGTGATCGCACCCCGGCCGGTCAGGAACGGCCGGCGGTCGGCGTGGCGCTCGGGGCGCCCACCAGGGGGAAGTCTCTTTGACGGACAAGGGGCTGCGACGCTCTAGGACTGGCGAAATCGGGCGCAATCGCTATACGAGCCCGCCAAAGAACTCGCAAAGCATCCTCGAGGACCGAACTTGAAGGTTTCCGCCAGCTCCCTCCGCAAGGGCAATGTCGTCGATCTCGAAGGCAAGCTCTATGTCGTGCTCAGCGCCGAGAACATCCATCCCGGCAAGGGTACGCCCGTCACCCAGCTGAACATGCGCCGCATCTCCGACGGCGTGAAGGTGTCGGAGCGCTACCGCACGACAGAGACCGTCGAGCGCGCCACCGTCGACGACCGCGACTACACCTTCCTCTACGAGGACGGCGAGGGGTATCACTTCATGAACCCCGAGACCTACGACCAGGTCGTCGCCTCGGCCGAAATGATCGGCGACTCCAAATACTACCTGACCGACGGCTGCAAGGTTCAGCTCTCGACCCACGAGGGCGTGCCGATCGCCATTGAACTGCCCCGCACCGCGATCTTCGCGGTGGTCGAGACCGAGCCTTCGGTGAAGGGCCAGACGGCGTCGTCGTCCTACAAGCCCGCCGTCCTCTCGAACGGCCTGCGCACCATGATCCCTCCCTACATCGGTCCGGGCACCAAGATCGTCGTCCTCACGGAAGACGGCTCCTACCAGGAACGCGCGAAGGACTGAGATCCTCGAACATCCTTTCGCCCTTGCGGGAGTAGGTGTCACCCGAAGGGTGACGGACGAGGGGCCGCACCGGAGACATCCGGGCGGCCCTTCTTCGTGCTGCCGGCTGGCGCCGCAGCTGCGCCACGCTACAACGGTCTCCAGAGTACTCTGGGGGCCTTCCGATGATCCGCACAACCCTGGCTGCCGCCCTGGCGCTTGGCCTCTCGACGCCCGCCGCCGCCCAGCGCCCGCTCAGCCCCTACGCTTCCGCAGGCCAGCAGCAGGCGGCGATGAAGGACGGCCGGGTGTCCTCCGAACAGCTCGTCCGCGCCTACTTCGATCGCATCGCCGAGATCGACCGCGCGGGGCCCAAGCTCAACAGCGTCCTGGCGCTCAGCCCCCCGCGCCATCACCGAGGCTCGGCGGTTCGACGCCGAGCGCGCCGCCGGCAAGATCCGCGGCCCGCTGCACGGCGTGCCCGTCCTGCTGAAGGACAATATCGAGGCCGACATCGGCCTGCCCACCACCGCCGGCTCCCTGGCGCTTGCCGACAATGTCACCGGCCGCGACGCCCCGATCGTGAAGCGCCTCACCGACGCGGGGGCGGTGATCCTGGGCAAGACCAACCTTTCGGAGTGGGCCAACTTCCGTTCCACCCGCTCGATCAGCGGCTGGAGCGCGGTCGGCGGCCTCGTCCGCAATCCCTATTCGCTGGACCGCACCGCCTGCGGCTCGTCCTCGGGCTCGGGCGCGGCCATCGCCGCCGGCATCGGCGCGGTCGCCATCGGCACCGAGACGGACGGCTCGATCACCTGCCCGGCGGCCATGAACGGCGTGGTCGGCCTGAAGCCCACGGTCGGCTTGGTCTCTCGGACGTTCATCGTGCCGATCTCGCCCGCCCAGGACACCGCGGGCCCCATGACCCGCACCGTCGCCGACGCCGCCGCCGTGCTCACCGTCATCGCCGGTTCCGACCCGGCCGACGCCGCCACGGCCCAGGCCGACGCCCGCAAGGCCGACTACCTCAAGGCGCTCGACCGTGATGCGCTGAAGGGCCAGCGCATCGGCGTCTGGAACCGCGGCAAGGGCCAGCTCCCAGTGCTCGACGCCGCCTTCCAGAAGGCGCTCGAGGACCTCGAGGCGGCGGGCGCCGAACTGGTCGAGATCAAGGGGCCCACCGACGCCGAACTCGCGCGGATCGGCGGCCTGGAGGGCGAACTCCTGCGCTGGGAGTTCAAGGCCGCCCTCGACGCCTATCTCGCCAGCACGCCCCCAGCCGTGAAGCCTCGCACGCTCGATGCGCTCATCGCGTTCAACGCGGCCGAGCCGCGCGAACTCGCCCTCTTCGGCCAGGAGATCTTCGAACAGTCGGCCAAGACGCCGCCGGCTTCCGACACCGCCATGCAGGCCAAGCGCGCCGAGGCCCGGAAGCTCGCCGCCGATGCCCTCGACAGGATGCTCGCCGAGAACAAGGTCGTCGCCATCGTCGCGCCCAGCGGCGGCCCGGCCTCCATCGTCGACCCGGTGAACGGCGGCCGCTTCTTCGGCTCTCCGTCGACCCTGCCGGCGGTCTCGAGCTATCCGCACCTGACGGTGCCGATGGGCTTGGCCGGCGGCCTGCCGGTCGGCATGTCGTTCCTGGGTCCGGCCTGGTCCGAGGCCCGGCTGCTGGGCCTGGGCTACGCCTACGAACTGCAGTCCCGCGCCCGCCGCGAGCCCGACTTCCTGACGAGCGTCGCTCAGCAGCCTGCCATCGCCGCCGCCTACGACCCCCGCTGATCGCGCAACTTCGTTCGTGCTGCGGGGTTATGGGCGCGAGCCTGCAACCCCGGAGCCCCTCCATGCGCATCAATGAGATCATGTCCCGCGACGTCGAGACCGCCCGTCCGCAGGACACCATCCAGGACGTGGCGCGCAAGATGCGTGAGATCGACAGTGGCGTGATCCCGGTCTGTGACGGCGACAAGGTGCAGGGCATGGTCACCGACCGCGACATCGTCATTCGCGCCGTCAGCGAGGCGCGCAGCTTCGACACGCCCGTGACGGATGTCATGACCGCCGACGTCGAGTACTGCTACGAGGACGATGACATCACCGCGGCCGCCGATAAGATGGCCGAGCTTCAGGTCCGGCGCCTTATCGTTCTGGACCACGACCAGCGCCTGGTCGGCATCGTGTCCCTGGGCGACATCGCCCAGCAAGGGAAGGACAAGACCACTGGCCAAGCTCTGGAGGAGATCAGCGAGCCGAACCGGCACTAGTCGCGAGCTGACCCGTGAGGGTGGTCGCGAGCGCTCGGCCGCCCTGTTCCTGGCGGCGTCCAACAGTATCAACGATGGAAGGGCAGGCCGCGTGTCGGAAGCCACCGCCCTGAGGCTGGCAGAGAAGGTGCGGCCTGCCACCCTGGCGGGGGCGGCGGCCGCCGTCGAGGGGAACCTCGGCTTCCACCTGCTCGACACCACCATGATGTACGCCCCGAAGTCCGGGGGCGTGAAACGCTACCTGATGGCCAAGCGGGCCTGGCTCGAGAAGCGCCGGCCCGACATCCGGCACTCCCTGGTCGTGCCCGGCGCCCGCACCCATGCCGAGGCCGACGGCATTGTCACCGTCGCCGCCGCCCGCCTGCCCTTCGGGAACGGCTACCGCATGCCGGCCAGCCTGGCGAAGTGGGAGACGGTGTTGACGCTCCTGCGGCCCGACATCATCGAGGCCGGAGACGTCTTCGTGCCCGGCCACGCCGCGCTCGAGGCCGGAGAGGCGATGGGTGTGCCGGTCGTGGGCTTCTGCCACACCGACGCCGCGGCACTGGCCGCGCTACACTTCGGCGAGTGGGCCGAGCAGCCCACCTTCAACTTCTGGGCCCAGGCCTATCAGCGCTTCGACCACGTCGTCGCGCCCTCCAAGCACATGGCCGCCCGCCTGGCCGACGCCGGCGTCGAGCGTCTGTCCATCCAGCAGCTGGGCGTCGATACCGAGCTGTTCGACCCGGTGCGCGGCGATCGCGCGAAGCTGTTGCGGCGTCTCGGCCTGTCGGCCGAAACCCGCCTGCTGGTCTTCGCCGGCCGTCCGGCGCGCGAGAAGAACATCGACTCCATGGTCGAGGCGGTGGAACGCCTCGGCGGCCCTTACAAGCTGCTGCTGGTCGGCGCGGGCAAGGACGTGACGCCCTCCGACAGCGTCATCTGCCTCGACTACGAGCGCGATCCGGTGAAGCTCGCCGGGATCATCGCGTCCTGCGACGCCTGCCTGCACGCTAACGAGAACGAGATCTTCGGTCTGGTGGTGCTGGAGGCCATGGCCGCCGGCCTGCCGGTCGTGGGCTCCAAGCGGGGCGGCGTCGGCGAGCTGATCGATGAGACCGTCGGCCAGCCGGCCGAGACCGTCGATGCGAAGGGCCTGGCTGCGGCCATCGAGGCGCTGTTCGCCCGCGACCTGGCCGAGATCTCCCGGGCAGCCCGACGCCGCGCCGAGGCCCGCCACGGCTGGGACGCCACCTTCGAGGCGCTCACCCGCCTCTACGGCGGCCTCGTCCAGGGCCGCGCCCGGCCGCCGCTGGCCCTGACCGCATAAGGAAAGAACCCCCGGAGCAAGCCCCGGGGGTCCATCAGGCCACACCTTCCGCCGGGGGTTCAGCGCCCCGTCGGCATGTCCTTGAAGGGCACGTCCTTGTCGACCCGGATGTCGCCGGGCAGGCCCAGCACGCGCTCGGCGATGATGTTCTTCAGGATCTCGTCCGTGCCGCCCGCGATCCGCAGGCCCGGCGCGTACATCAGCGACCAGTGGAAAGCGCCCTTCAGCGGCAGCAGCTTCTCGTCATTGATCACGCCATACTGGTCCATCATCTCGACCGCGCTGTTGGCCAGGTCCTGCATCTGCAGGGCGCTCACCACCTTGCCGATCGAGCTCTCCGGCCCCGGCGTCTGGCCGCGCGACAGCGCGGTGATCGTCCGGTTGCGGGTGTGCTTCAGGCCCTCGGTCTGGACGTACCAGTCCGCCAGCTTCTCGCGCAGCGCCTGGTCCTTGATCGCCGGACCGCCGTCCAGGCCCGCGACGCCGCGCGCGGCTTCCAGGAACTGGCTCCAGCCGGCGCCCGTGGGGCCGCCCACCGCCAGGCGCTCGTTCATCAGAGTGACGAGGCTCACCTTCCAGCCGTCGTTGACCGCGCCCAGCCGCTGGCTGTCCTTCACCCGCACGTTGGTGAAGAACACCTCGTTGAAGCCCGAGCCGCCCGACATCTGGTGGATGGGCCGCACCTCAATGCCCGGGTCGCTCATGTCGACCCAGAACATGGTCAGGCCCTTGTGCTTCGGCGCATCCGGGTCGGTCCGCGTGACCACGATGCCGAAGTTCGAGAACTGGGCCCCCGTCGTCCACACCTTCTGGCCGTCGATGATCCAGTCGCCCGAGCCGTCGGTGGCCTGGACGGCGCGCGTTCGCGCCGCGGCCACGTCCGAGCCGCCGGCCGGCTCGGAGAACAGCTGGCACCAGATCTCCTCGCCCCGCAGCGCCGGCCCGACAAAGCGCTTCTTCGTGTCCTCGTCGGCGAAGGTCATCACCGTCGGCACGCACATGCCGAGCCCGATCTGGAACGGGTTCGGCGGGATCGGATACTTCGACTCTTCCTGGTTGAAGATCACCTGCTGGATCGGCGTGCCGCCCGGCCCGCCCCATTCCTTCGGCCAGGTGATCTGGGCGTAGCCGGCCGCCGCCTTCTTCGCCTGCCAGGCCTTCGAGGCGGCCATGGTGTCGCCACCCTCGGGATCTCCGCCGGCGTTCTTCTTGGGCGCGTTGTCCTTCAGCCAGGCCTGGACCTGCGCGCGGTAGGCGGCTTCTTCGGGGC
The DNA here is from genome assembly GCF_024699945.1 of Phenylobacterium sp. J426. Classification (GTDB taxonomy): domain Bacteria; phylum Pseudomonadota; class Alphaproteobacteria; order Caulobacterales; family Caulobacteraceae; genus Phenylobacterium. Next base: position 243,368 of record NZ_JAJOMY010000001.1, read on the forward strand.
TGTCGTTGAAGTCCATTCCGTAATCTCCGTCATCCCGGTCAACGAAGCGCCGAGGGCGCGCAGGCCAAACCGGAACCCATGTTCATCCGCGGCGGTTAGGCGGCATTCCTGCGTTCGAGGTGGCTGACCAGCCGCTCCTTCCAGACGCGGGGCGCGCCCGCGACGAGGGAAAGCTGGCGCGAGCGCCGGTAGTAGAGGTGGGCGTCCACCTCCCAGGTGAAGCCGATGCCGCCGTGGGTCTGGATGTTCTCCTTCGACCCGAACCAGAAGGCCTCCGACGCCGCGATCCGCGCCGCGCTGGCCGCCACCGGCAGCTCGGGCGCGTTGGTGTTGAGCGCCCAGGCGCCGTAGTAGGCGTTCGAGCGGGCCAGCTCGTTCTTCACGTACATGTCGGCCAGCTTGTGCTTGATGGCCTGATAGCTCGCGATCACCCGACCGAAGGCGTAGCGCTCCAGCGCGTAGGCCTTGGCCATCTCGAGGCATCGGTCGGCCCCGCCGCACTGTTCGAAGGCGATCAGCACCGCCGCGCGGTCCAGCACCTGCTCCAGCAGCGAGAGGCCCTCGCCCTGCGGGCCCAGCCGCTCGGCGGCCGCGCCGTCGAACGTCAGCTTCGCCGCGTCGCGGGTCGGGTCCAGCGTCTTCAGCGCCTCGCGGGTCACGCCGCCGGCGGACAGGTCCACCAGGAACAGGCCGGGCTTGCCGCCCTCCTTGGCCAGCACCACGGCGTGGGTCGCGATATCGCCGTCGGTGACCGGGATCTTCGTCCCCGTGAGCTTGCCGCCCGAAACGCTGGCCTGGACGCTCTGCGCTGTCACCGGGCCGGGGCCTTCCGAGGTCGCCAGCGCGCCGATCACCTCGCCGGCCGCGATCTTCGGCAGCAGCGCCTTTTTCTGCTCGTCCGAGCCCGCCAGCATCACCGCCTCGGCCAGGAAATAGACCGTCGACGCGAACGGGATCGGCGCAACGGCCCGGCCCAGCTCCTCGGCGATGGCGCACAGCTCCACATGGCCCAGGCCCAGGCCGCCGTACTCTTCAGGGATCGCGGCGCCCAGCCAGCCCTGTTCGGCCACCTGCTTCCAAAGGGCCTCGTCATAAGGCTTGGCGTCGTCGTCCAGCGTCCTGCGGACCCGCTGCGTCGTGCAGTTCGCGTCGAGGAACTTGCGCGCCTCGCTCTTCAGGAACTTCTGGTCGTCTGAAAAATCGAAATTCATCTAAGGCCCCATCCGGCCGGTTATCTCCGGCCTCGGCTTCCTCTCTAGGAAGGGGAGCATACGCGTGGCGAAGGCCCTGAAAAGTATGACCTCGCGTCATCCCGCGAGGTCAAAATCTTCGTCAGGCTCAGCCGGGCCCGCGAGTGAAGACGCCCAGCTTGGAGAACCGGCCGACCATCCGGCCGCCGGACCACAGTTCCGACGCCACGCCGTGGCGGTGCAGCGCCTGGGCGCGGACCACGGCGTCTCCATCGCTTTCCGCCTCGAAGGTCTCGCCCAGGCCAAGACGGCCGCCGCCATCCAGGCGGTAGATCCGGTACGACGCCACTCTAAAGCCCCCGATGCCCCGGCGGCTTTCTGCGGTCGCGGGCTGGCGTCGTCTGTCGCCTTCACGACGCCTGCCCTTCGAAAAAAAACGGAACCTCGCCCGCCGATGGCCGGTTGCCCACCAAATGAGGGCCGCAAATCCGACCGCCATGCAGATCATGGTGGCGTGGCGGGACAACAAGTGGGTGGTGGAGCGCAACGCGCTGAAGGTCGCCGCCTATGCCTACCGCGTTCACGCGATCGACCACGCCCGCGCGCTGGCCGCCGAGGCTCAGGCCTCGGGCCTGGAGTGCTACCTGCTCATCCGTGAGCAGGATGGCCGCTGGTCCGAACGGCCGTGTCCCCGCTCCCGCCAACGACCCGGCCCGCCCCACGCCGCCGCACGCTGAACGCGCGCGCCTTGGCGCCGCCGCACTCCAACGCCTAGATGGCCCTCATGCGCACAGAGACGCCCCAGCCCATCCGCCTTTCCGACTACCGCCCGCCCGCGTACCTCGTGGACGAGGTCTTCCTCGCCTTCGACCTTTCACCCAACGCCACCCGGGTGAAGGCGCGGCTCTCGGTGCGCCGCAACGGCGACCACGCCGAGCCGCTGCGTTTCAACGGTGAGCGGCTGAAGCCGATCTCGGTGGCTATCGACGGCCGCGTGCTGTCGGCCGCCGAGCATGAGATCGACGCCGAGTGGCTGACGATCCCCAACCCGCCGGCCGCGTTCACCCTCGAAACCGAGGTCGAGATCGACCCCGAGAACAACAAGGCGCTGTCAGGCCTCTACATGTCCGGAGGCAGGTTCTGCACCCAGTGCGAGGCCGAGGGGTTCCGCACCATCACCTTCTGGCCCGACCGGCCCGACGTGCTCAGCCGCTTCACGGTCCGCATGGAGGCCGACCAGGCGTTCCGGCGCCTTCTGTCGAACGGCAACCTCGTCGAACAGGGCGAGCTCTCCGGCGGCCGGCACTTCGCCGTCTGGAACGACCCGTTCCCCAAGCCCAGCTACCTCTTTGCCCTGGTCGCCGGCGAACTGGACGTGCTGGAAGATGCGCTGATCACGATGAGTGGCCGCACGGTGGACCTCAGGATCTACGTCGACCCCGGCATGGCGCCCCGCGCCGCCTACGCCATGGACGCGCTGAAGCGCTCCATGAAGTGGGATGAGGACGCCTTCGGCCGCGAGTACGACCTCGACCTGTTCATGATCGTCGCCGTCCGGGACTTCAACTTCGGCGCCATGGAGAACAAGGGGCTGAACATCTTCAACAGCTCCCTGTTGCTGGCCGACCCGGAGACCGCCACCGACCTGGACTACGAACGCATCGAGAGCGTCGTGGCCCACGAGTACTTCCACAACTGGACCGGGGACCGGATCACCTGCCGCGACTGGTTCCAGCTGTGCCTGAAGGAGGGCCTGACGGTCTTCCGCGACCAGAGCTTCTCCGCCGACATGCGCGGCGAGGCTGTCCAGCGGATCAAGGATGTGAAGGCCTTGCGCGCCCGCCAGTTCGCGGAGGACCAGGGCCCGCTCGCGCATCCGGTCCGGCCCTCCAGCTACCTGAAGATCGACAACTTCTATACGGCCACGATCTATGAGAAGGGCTCCGAGGTCATCCGGATGCTCAGGACCCTGATCGGCCCCGACGCCTTCCGGTCCGGCATGGACCTCTACTTCGACCGCTGGGACGGTCACGCCACCACCGTCGAGGAATTCATCCGCTGCTTCGAGGAAGCGAGCGGACGCGACCTGTCCGACTTCTTCGCCTGGTACGAACAGGCCGGCACCCCGCGCGTCACGCTGACGACCCGCTACGACGAGGGCGCCCGCGCGGTGACGCTCGACCTCGCCCAGGAGACGCCGCCCACGCCCGGCCAGCCGGCCAAGCGCGCCCTTCCGATCCCGGTCACCGTCGGCCTCCTCGACCTCGACGGCCGCGTCCAGGCCTTCGAGCGCGACGGCAAGGCCGTCGACGAGACCATCATCGTCCTCGATCAGCCGAAGGTCAGCGTCACCCTCACCGGCGTCGACCGCGACCCTGTGGTCTCGGCGCTCCGCGGCTTCTCGGCGCCCGTCGTGCTCACGACCGACGCCCCGCCCAAGGACCGCTACGTCCAGCTGGCCGCGGACCCCGACCTCTTCAACCGCTGGGAAGCCGGCCAGGAGCTGGCCGCCGACCTGATCCGCCGCCGCGCCGCCGGCCAGCCGGACGAGGTCAACGAGGAGCGCTACGCCGAGGCGGTCGGCCGCGCGCTCGCCGACCAGGCCTCCGACGCCGCCTTCAAGGCCCTGCTGCTGGCCCTGCCGTCCGAGCCCGACCTCGCCCTGCAGATGACGCCCGCCGATCCGGCGGCCATCCACGACGCCCGCGAGGCGCTGCGCGAGCGCCTGTCGGTGCACCTGGAGCAGGAGCTGCGGCGGCTGCACACCGGGTTGCAGGACCTGGGCGAGTTCACGCCCGACGCCGCCGGGGCGGGGCGCCGCGCGCTGCGCAACGCGGCGCTGGAGCTCCTCGCCGCCAATCCGCGCAGCGACATCGCCGAACTGGCGGTCGGCCACTACCAGGCCGCCGGCAACATGACCGATGCCATGGGCGGGCTCTCCGCCCTCATGCAAATCGGCGGCGAAGCGTTCGATGAGGCGCTCGCACATTTCTACGAGCGCTGGAAATCCGAACCCCTCGTCGTCGACAAATGGTTCGCCATCCAGGGACGCGATCCGTCGGAAGGGGCGCTGGGCCGCGTCCTGGGCCTCACCGCCCACCCGGCGTTCGACGCCAAGAACCCGAACCGCCTCCGTGCGCTGGTCTCGACGTTCGCCAATTTCAACCCGGCGCGGTTCCACGACCCGAGCGGCGCGGGCTACCGTTTCCTCGCAGACCAGATTCTGGCCGTCGACGGGTTCAACCCGATGACCGCCGCGCGCTTGGTGGACCCGCTCGGCGGCTGGCGCCGCTACCGGCCCGAACTCGGCGAACGGATGAAGGCCGAACTCGCCCGCATCGCCGCCAAGGACGGTCTGTCGAAGAACGTCTACGAGCTGGCCACCCGGGCCCTCGAGGGTTGATCCACAGCGAAGCCGAGTCGATCCGCCACGGTTACGCTGCGACTCGACTTCGCTTAGACTCCTGATTTGCGCCGGGGTGGGCCGGCGTCGGGGATGGAGCCTCAGGCCTTGTTCGGAGGGGCGCGTAAGGCGGCGGAGGAGCGGCGGCCGGCCGAGCTCGCGCCTGCGCGCCCGCCGACCCAGCGCTTCATCCGCATCGGCATCCTCTCGGCCCTGCTGCTCTTGGCGGTCTACACCGTCTTCGCCCTCTTCCGGCTGCAGGGCGGGCCCCAGAGCGCCGAGGAGCAGTTCGCCTGGTTGGCGGCGCCGCTGGTCGTCGCCTTCGCCCTCGGCGGTCTGCTGCTGATCGAGTCACGCCGGGTCGAACGGGCCCACGCCGCCTTCAGCGATTCCGAACAGCGCTTCCGCATGGCCGTGGAGGCCGCCCGCTGCGGGATCTGGGAGTGGGACCTCACCGCCGACCGCATCTTCATGTCCGAAGTCACCGCCGCGCTGTTCGGCTGGCGCGGTGGCGTCGTGGACGGCCAGGCGGTGCTGGACCGGGTCTCTCCCGGCCACCGCGACGGCCTGCGGGAAGCACTGGCCAACGCCGCCATCTACGGCGACTTCGACGTCAGCTTCCGGGTGCCCAGCCCCGCCGGCGGCCGCCCGGTGTGGATCGACGCCCGCGGCCGTGGCTTCGGCGACGCGCCTGAGGGGGGCTACGCCCGGATCATCGGCGTCGCCCTCGACGTCACCGAGGAGCGGCTGGCCCAAGCCCGCGCCCAGCAGGCTGAAAGCCGCCTGCGCGACGCCATCGAGAGCGTGTCCGAAGCCTTCGTCCTGTGGGACCGCCACGGCCGCCTCCTGATGTGCAACCACAACTATCGCGACTACTTCAAGCTGGAGCCGGTTCTGCTTGCCACCGGCGTCAGCCGGGAGCAGGTGGAACGCGCGGCCCGGGCGGCGATCCGCCAGGAATATCCCGCGCCGGGCGGCCGTCGCGGCGTCCGCGAGGCCGAGCTCTCCGACGGCCGGTGGGTGCAGATCTCCGAGCGCCCCACCGCCGAGGGCGGCCTCGTCGTCACCGCCGCCGACATCACGGTGCTGAAGGCCCAGGAAGAGGCCCGCCGGCTGAAGGAAGAGGAACTGCGCCGTGTCGTGGTCACGCTGGAGCGCAGCCAGGAACAGCTCTCCGAGCTCGCCCGCAAGTACGAGGCCGAAAAGATTTGCGCCGAGGGCGCCAGCCAGGCCAAGTCCGAGTTCCTGGCCAACATGAGCCACGAGCTGCGCACGCCGCTCAACGCCATCAACGGGTTCTCCGAGATCATGGTGGCCGAGATGTACGGCCCGCTCGGCGACGCCCGCTACCGGGACTACTGCCGCGACATCCTCAATTCCGGCCAGCACCTGCTCGCCTTGATCAACGACATCCTCGACATGTCGAAGATCGAGGCCGGCAAGATGAGCCTGCGGTTCGAACCCTGCTCGCTGGAGGAAATCGCCGAGGACGCCCTGCGCCTGGTCCGCAACCGCGCCGAGAGCGCAGGCCTGACCCTGATCCTCGACTTCGTCGAACTGCCGGACGTCGAGGCCGACTACCGTGCGGTGAAACAGGTGCTGCTGAACCTGCTCTCCAACGCCATCAAGTTCACGCCCCGCGGCGGCCGCGTCACGCTGCGCGCCGACCGCCGCGACGATCCGCTGGGCGAACGCGTCCGGATCAGCGTCATCGACACTGGCATCGGCATCTCGCCCGAGGACCTGGAGCGCCTCGCCCGGCCGTTCGAACAGGTCGAGACCCAGCACGCCAAGACTCAGCAGGGCACGGGCCTCGGCCTGGCGCTCACCAAGGCCTTCGTCGAGATGCACGGCGGCCTGCTGGACCTGAAGAGCGGCGGCATCGGCCAGGGCGCCACCGCCAGTTTCAGCCTCCCCGTGCGCCAGAGCGCGACGGCCTACGCGGCATAAGTCCCCTTCGCCCCTGGGCGAGAAGGACCAGGCTAGCCTTTCACCACCGCCTGGTACGCCTTCCGCGCCCGCGCCTGCGCCTCGCCGAGCTTCTTCTTCAGGCCGCGGAACTCGCGCACCCCGCCGGCGCGCGCCAGCAGCGCCCTGAACGCCTTCGGCTCTTCGCTCGGGTCGGCGTTCTCTTCCAGCGCCACTTTCAGGAGTTGGGTCAGGTCCTGCTGCAGTCGCCAGGCGTCGATCAGCGCGTCCAGCGGCTCGGCCTCGGCCAGCCTCAGCTCTCGGAACGCCGTCAGCGCCTCGGCGGTGTTGGGCGACAGGGGCCCGCCCTCCGCGGCGTGGCTGAGCTGCAGGAACTGGGCGGCGAACTCGATATCCACCAAGCCGCCGGGCGAGAGCTTCAGGTCCCAGTCGCCCTTCGGCGGCCGCTCACGCTCCAGCAGCGCCCGCATCTCGCGCACGTCCTTGGCCGTGGCTGCGCGGTCCCTCGGCCGGCGCAGAGCGTCCCCGATCGCCGCCTCCGCTTCGGCGGCGAAGGCCTCGGAGCTCGCCCAAACCACCCGGGCCCGCGTCAGGGCCAGCAGCTCCCACGTCTCCGCCTCCCCCTGGTAATAGGGTTGGAAGGCCGCCATCGAGACCGCGACCGGCCCCTTGGTGCCGGAGGGGCGGAGCTGCATGTCCACCTCGTACAGCGTGCCTTCGGCCGTGGGCGACGACAGCGCCGCGATCAGCCGCTGGGTGAACCGGCCGTAGAAGGTCGAGGCGTCCCAGCCCTTCACCTCGGACATGCCCGCCGGGTCGGCGGCGCGGTAGAGGGTCATGAGGTCGAGGTCCGAACTCGCGCTCATCTCGCGCGAGCCGCACTTGCCCAGCGCCACCACCGCTGCGTCGCCGCCGAAGGCTCCGCCCAGCCGCTCGGCTTCGGCCAGCGACGGCGGCGCGAGGGTGCGGATGCAGACGTCGGCCAGGTCGGCGAAGGCCTTGCCGGCCACCTCCGCGCTGGCCGCCCCGCTCATCACCTGGACGCCCACCCGGAAGGCCTGCTCGCGGTGAATGCGGCGCACCACGTCCATGGCCGCCTCGAAGCCCCCGGCCCGACGCACCGCGCTCGCCATCACCGCCTCGTCCTCGGCGACGTCGATGGGCTCGAAGAAGGCCGGGTCGAGCATGGCGTCGATCGCCGCCGGTCTCCGCGCCAGGGTCGAGGCCAGCCGCGGCGCGAAGGCCATCACCTGCACGATCAGCTCGAACAGCCTGGGCTGGGCCAGGAACAGCGACTGCAGCTGCACGCCCGTCGAGATGCCGGCGAAGAAGTCCTGGAAACGATTGAAGGCCGCGTCCGGCGCGCCCGTGGCCTGGGCCGCTTCCAGCAGCTTCGGCGCGAGCCGCGTGAACAGCTCCCGGCCCCGCTCCGTGCGCGTCGCCGGAATGTGGCCGTGGTGCCAGCCGCGGATGGTCTGCGAAACGCGCGCGGGGTTGGAAAAGCCCATCCGCTGGATCGTGGCCAGCGTCTCCGGATCGTCGTCGACGCCAGTGAAGACCAGGCTTCCGAACTTCGACGACAGCGGCTCCTCCTCGGCGAACAGCTCGCCGTAGCGGGCGTTCACGCCCTTGAGGATCCGGGTGATGGCCGCATCGAAGCTCTGAAGCCGGTCGTAGCCCGACAGCGCCGCCACGCGCCGCCGCTCCGGGTCGCTCTCCGGCAGGCGATGGGTCTGCTCGTCGGCCAGCATCTGGATGCGGTGCTCCACCGCCCGCAGCGTCTTGTAGGACTGGGTGAGCTCCGTCGCCGCCTCGGGCGTGACGTGGCCGGCCTCGGCCAGCGCCGCCAGGGCGTCCAGCGTCCTTGGGCTGCGCAGCTCCGGATGCCGGCCGCCCAGGATCAGCTGCTGGGTCTGAACATAGAATTCGATCTCGCGGATGCCGCCCCGCCCCAGCTTCAGGTCGACCCCCTTGGCCGAGACCCGCTCGTCCACCTTGTGCGCGTGGATCTGCCGTTTGATCGAATGGATGTCGGCGATGGCGGCGAAGTCGAGGTTCTTCCGCCAGATGTAAGGGACCAGCTCCGCCAGGAACGCCTTGGCGGCCGGGATGTCGCCGGCGCATGGCCGGGCCTTGATGAAGGCCGCCCGCTCCCAGTTCTGGCCGACAGTCTCGTAGTACTCGAGCGCGGCCGGGACCGGCACCGCCGGAGGGGTCGAGGCCGGGTCGGGGCGCAGCCTCAGGTCCATCCGGAAGACGTAGCCGTCCGCCGTCTTGGCCTGCATCAGGTCCGATACTCGGTGCGTCAGCCGCACCGCGAAGGCCTGGGGCTCGACGTCCTGCGCCAACACCTCGGCCATCGGCTCCGGATCGAAAAAGACCGAGACGTCGATGTCGCTCGAGTAGTTCAGCTCGAAGGCGCCCTGCTTGCCCATGGCGATGCAGAACCAGCCCGGCGCCGGGCCGCCCGCGCCCTCCCCCAGCTTCGCCAAGCGCCCGGATTCCTGCTCACCCCGCGCCGCCGACCAAAGCGCCGCCGTCACCGCGGCGTCGGCGAACCGCGTCAGGGCGCCCGTCACCTGGTCCAGGTCCCAGAGCCCGCCCAGGTCGGCCAGCGCCGTCAGCAGGTGCAGTTCCTGCTTCAGCAGCCGAAGCGGCGCCATCGCCTGGTCGGGCAGGAGCTCGGCGACCGCCGCCGTCCGGGCCAGCAGGTCTTCCAGCCGCGCGTCCGGATCGCTGTCCAGCAGCGCGCCCAGCCGCTTGGCGTCCCGGCGGGCCAACCCGGCGAGGTAGGGGGCGGCCCCGAACACCGGCGCCAGCGCCGGCCAGGCCTGCTCCATCGCGGGCGTCCAGGCGCTGTCGGCGATGATCTCCCGCGCGCGCTCCGCGGCCTTGGCGTCGGCGACGGGCCCGCACGGCGTCAGCCCATGGCCCAGCTTTTCGGTCTTGCCCGCGGTCATCCGGCGTCCATCATCCCGCCCCTGAACTCACGGGGGGCACGTTCATGAGCATCGCAAGCTGGATCACCCTGCCGCAACTCTCCAGGGCCGGCGACGCCGCCCTGCTGCTGACGCGGCTCAGCGTCGGCGCGTTCCTGATCTGGGGCGTGTGGGACAACATCACCAGCGCCGAGCACATGGCCAGGTTCGCCGCCTTCCTCAAGCAATTCGGCTTCCCGGCGCCGACGCTGATGGCGCCGCTGGGCGTGGCCGTTCAATTCATCTGCGGCGCGCTCTTCATCGCCGGCTTCGCCACCCGCTGGGCGGGTCTGTTGTGCGCCCTGAATTTCCTCATCGCTATTGTCATGGTCGACCAGCACGCGGGGCTCCGCGCCGCCTACCCGGCCTGGTCGCTGGTGGCGATCGGGCTCCTCCTCGCGACCGTGGGCCCCGGCCGCTACGCGGCGGACGCCCGGATCACACCCGAGGCAGGATGAGCGCCACGCGCAGGCCGGGTCCCATCTCGCCCACCTTGCCGGGGCCTTCGTCCAACTCGAGCCGCCCGCCGTGCGCTTCGGCCACGGCCGCAACGAGCGACAGGCCCAGGCCCGCGCCCGGCTCGTTGCGGCTGTTCTCCAGCCGGACGAAGCGCTGGATGACCCGCTCGCGGTCGCCGTCCGGCACGCCGGGCCCGGTGTCGGTGACCGAGAACTCCACCTCGCCCGACGACCTGCGGCGCACCCGCAGCATGATCGCCCCGCCCGCAGGCGTGTACTTCACGGCATTGTCCAGGATGTTGGCCAGCGCCTGGGCCAGGAACTCGCGGTTGCCGCGCACCGTCAGGTCCTTCGCGAACTCGGCGGCGAATTCGATGCCCTTGTCCTCGCACAGCGGCTCGTACAGCTCGGCGATATCCGCCCCGAGTTCGGCCGGGTCGAACACCACCGGGTCCGGCGCCTGGCCGGCCGCCTGCAGACGGGCGATGGAGAGCACCGCGCCGAAGGTCTTCAGCACCCCGTCCGTGTCGGTCAGCGCCTGGGCCAGCGCCTCCTGCGGGTCGCCCTTGCCGGCCTCCACGTCCAGGAAGGCGGACTCCAGGCGCGCCCGGAGCCGCGTCAGCGGCGAACGCAGGTCGTGGGCGATGGCGTCGCCGGCGTGCTTGTGGCCCTGCATCGACCGCTCCAGCCGGTCCAGCATCTCGTTGAGGCCCTGGGCCAGCTCGTCGAACTCGTCGCGGGTGCCGCGCACGGTCGCGCGCGCGCCCAGCTCGCCGTTCCGCACCCGGTCCACCACGTCGGTCAGGCTGGCCATGCTGCGCGAAACGTTGCGGCTCACCAGGACCCCGCCGGCGATGCCGACGATGATCACCAGCACCACCGAGCCCCACAGGGCGTTCACGATCTTGCCGACGTAGGCCTCGTCCTCACCGACGTCCGCCCCGACGAACAGTATCTCGCCGCCGTCCAGCCGCTGCTGCAACCCCCGCGCCGGGTGCTTCACCTCCCGGCCCTGGACGTCGTAGTCGGTGACCTGGAAGGTCGCCCAGGCCGGCTGGCCGTCGAACTCGTCGATCGGGCTCTCCTCGATCGAGCCCGAGATCCGCTCCTCCTGCGGGCTCATCAGCAGGTAGAGGAACGGCCGCTCGCTGGCCGCCCGCTCGATCAGGGACTGGTTCACCGCATCGACACCGGCGCGGTCGTAGACGTCCGTCAGCGACCGCATCTCGCGGCGGATCTCCTGGTCCGTCCGCCGCGTCGCCTCGCCGGCCGTGGCGACGTAGATGTAGGCGAGGAAGGCCGAAGCGGCGCTGGCGAACAGCGCCAGGAACAGCAGCGTCAGCCGGAACGGCGTCGTCCGCAGGAGGCGCGGCAGGCGCACCTTCGTCTAGGCGTCCAGCCGGTAGCCCGCGCCCCGCACGGTCTGCAGCATCGGCCGGTCGAAGCCCTTGTCGATCTTCGAGCGCAGCCTGGAGATGTGCACGTCGATGACGTTGGTCTGCGGGTCGAAGTGGTAGTGCCACACCTTCTCCAGAAGCATGGTGCGCGTCACCGACTGGCCGGCGTGGCGCATCATGAACTCCAGCAGCTGGAACTCGCGTGGCTGCAGGTCGATCTCCTTGCCCTGTCGGTGCACGGTCCGGGCGATGAGGTCCATCTCCAGCTCGCCCACCCGCAGCAGCGTCTGCACCGAGCCGGTGTCGCGGCGCCGCGCCAGGGCCTCGACGCGCGCGATCAGCTCGGCGAAGGCGTAAGGCTTCACGAGGTAGTCGTCGGCGCCCGCCTGCAAGCCGTCCACCCGGTCGGTCACCTCGCCGAGCGCCGAGAGGAACAGCACCGGGGTGCGGTCGCCCTCGCGCCGGATCGTCTCGACCAGTTGCACGCCGTCCATCTTGGGCATCATGCGGTCGACGATCATCACGTCGAACTCGCCCTCGGCCTTGCGCGCCTCGACGAGGCCCTCTTCGCCGTCGGCCGCGGTCACGCAGGTGTGGCCGGCCTCGGTGAGACCGCGGGCCATCACGCCCGCCGCATCGAGGTCATCTTCGACGATGAGGATCCGCATCTGATTCCCGCCCCCCAGAATCTCCGTGGGAGCCTAGCCTGAAACCTTCAGCGGCAGGAAGGACGTCCGGCCGCCGCGGTAGACGCCGACCAGCACGCTGGTGCGACCGGCCTTCTTCGCCGCCTCGACCACCGCCGCCAGTTCCGCCGCGCTGGTCACCGCCCGGTCGTTGGCCCGCGTGATGACGTCGCCTCGGCGCAGGCCCTTGGTGGCGGCGTCCGAGTTCTGGTTGACGCTCTCGACGAGCGCCCCGCGCACTTCGGCGGGCAGGCTCAGCCGCTGTCGCGCCGCCTGGTCCAGCACGCCGAACGACATGCCCAGCACCGGCGGTTGCGGCGCGGTCTGGGCGCCCGGCGCGCCCGGCGTCCGCGAGCCCGGCGCCGAATTGTCGTTGGAGGCCTGCAGGTCGCGCTCCGACGGCCTCACGCCGGACCGGATGGTGACGTTCTGCCGGCGGCCGTCGCGGACGACCTCGAGCCGCAGCTGGTCGCCCGGCCGCGCGCGCGCCACCTGGCGGGTCAGCTCCGACGACGACCGGATCGCCTGGCCGTTGATCGAGGTGACGATGTCGCCCACCTGCAGCCCCGCCCGCGCCGACGGTCCGCCCGGCGTGAGGTCGGCCACGATGGCGCCCTTCTGGTCGCCCAGCCCCGAAGCCTCGGCCATCTCGCTGGTGAAGTTCTGGATGGTCGCGCCGATGTAACCGCGCTCGATGCGGCCGCCGTTGATCAGCTGCTTCACGACGCCGTCGGCCACTTCCGCGGGGATAGCGAAGCCGATGCCGACCGAGCCGCCCGAGGGCGAGAAGATCGCCGTGTTCACGCCGATCACGCGGCCATAGACGTCGAACGTCGGGCCGCCCGAGTTGCCCCGGTTGATCGGCGCGTCGATCTGAATGAAGTCGACGAAGGTTTCGCCGATGTCGCGCCCGTAGGCCGAGACGATGCCGGCGGTCGCCGTGCCGCCCAGGCCGAACGGGTTGCCCACCGTGATCACCCAGTCGCCCACCCGCGGGCGGGCGGCGTTCTCGAAGTTCACGAACGGATAGGGGCCGCGGCCGCCCTTCACCTTGATCACGGCGAGGTCGGTGGCCTCGTCGCGGCCGACGACGGTGGCCTCGAGCTCGGTCTCGTCCTTCAGGACGACGGTGATCTTCTCGGCGTTTTCGACCACGTGGTTGTTGGTGACGATGTAGCCGTCGGCCGAGACGAAGAAGCCCGAGCCCGCCGACTGCTGGGTCGGCAGGCGCGGCTGGCCGCGCTCGGTCTGGCCGCCCTCGTCCCCGCCGTCCTCGCCGCCGCCGGGCTGGCGCGGGATGATGTTGAACGGGAAGCCGGGGATCTGCCGCAGCGACTCGGCGCTCACCCGGCTGGTCACGTTGATCGACACCACCGCCGGGGAGACGCGGTCGAAGATGTCGGCGAAGGACATGGGCGCGCCGGGCGGCGGCGCGAAGATCGGCGCGGTCGAGGCCTTGATCAGTCCGCCTTGCAACTGGCCCGCATTGGCCTCGGGCATGCGCATGCCTGCGCCCGCCACCGCCGCGGCCATGACACCGGCGCCGGCCACGGCGCCCAGCAGGTAACCCGTCTTCTTGCCCGTCGTCTTCGAGGTCATCAGCCTTACAATTTCCCTGTGCGCGCCGAGAGGTCTAGGCGCGCCCGAACAACCTAGGTTCGATGCACGGAAGTGCAACGCCCCTCAAGTTACGTTTAGGCAAGCCTGCGATCAGCTTCGCGTCTGATCTTGGGCGCAAACGTGTCAGCGCGTTTCAGGGTCCGCGATCTTTTTCAGCCGGCGCGTCTCCTCCTCGGAAAGCTCCGGCTCGGGGCCGCGCGCTCTCAGGCGCATGAGCAGCAGCGCGATCCCCGCCAGGACAACGACGAACGGCCCGATCCACAGCGCGAGGTTCCAGGCGTTGAACGAGGGCGTCAGCAGCACGAACTCGCCGTAGCGCTGGGTCAGGAACTGCTTGACCTCGCCCTCGCTCTTGCCGGCCGCCACCTGCTCGCGCACCAGCGCCCGCAGGTCCTTGGCGAGTTCGGCCTCGGAGTCGTCGATCGATTCGTTCTGGCAGACGAGGCAGCGCACATCGCGGAAGATCTCCCGCGCCCGAGCTTCCTGCGCCGGGTCCGGCAGCCGCTCGGCCGGGTCCGACGCCGCGGCGATCGACAGCGCCCCGAAGGCGATGGCCAGCAGCGCCCGCAGCCTCATGCCCCCGCCCCTTTCGGGGCCTCCTTGCGCGCCACGCCCAGCCGCAGCCGGCGATCCGAAAGCGAGACGAGCCCGCCCAGCGCCATGATCAGCGGCCCGACGAAGATCAGCGTCGCCCAGGGGTTCCAGTAGGCCCGCACCAGCCAGACCGGCTGGCCGGCCGCGTCGCGCCGCTCTCCCAGGACGAGGTAGATGTGGCTCATGCCGCGGTAGCACAGCCCGACCTCCGAGGTCGTCTGGCCGCCGGCCGGATAGAGCCGCCGCTCCGGCTGCGCCGTACAGACCGGCTGGCCGTCCTTCGTCACGCTGACCAGGCCGCGCTCGGCCTCGTAGTTCGGGCCCTCCACGCCGTCGATGCGCTCCAGCGTCACGTGATAGGCGCCCACGTCCAGGCTGCCGCCCACCGGCAAGGCCTCGGCCGCCTCGACCTTCCAGGTCACCTCGAAGACCGCGCCCAGCACGAAGACGCCCAGGCCCAGGTGCGCCAGCGTCATGCCCCAGGCCCCGCGCGGCAGGCCCCACAGCCTGCGCCAGCTCTCCCGGCCCGGCGCCCGAAACAGCCGCACGCGTTCGATGATCTCGGCCAGCGCTCCGGCGATCAGCCAGGCGCCCATGGCCACGCCCGCCGCGCCAAGGCCGTGCCGCGGCGCGATGGCCGCGAACACCACCCAGCCGATGGCCACCGCCGCGGCGAACGCCCACCAGAGCCGCCTGCCGCTGCCCATCGCGTCGCCGCGCTTCCACGCCAGCAGCGGGCCCACCGGCAGGAGGATCATCAGCGCCGTCATCAGCGGGGTGAAGGTGAGATTGAAATAGGGCGGGCCGACCGAGATCGCCTCGCCGGTCGCTGCCTCCCGGATCAGCGGGAACAGCGTGCCCAGCAGCACCGTCGCCGTCGCCGCCGTCAGCAGGATGTTGTTCAGCACCAGCGCGCTCTCGCGGCTC
Source organism: Phenylobacterium sp. J426 (assembly GCF_024699945.1). GTDB lineage: Bacteria > Pseudomonadota > Alphaproteobacteria > Caulobacterales > Caulobacteraceae > Phenylobacterium. Next base: position 258,550 of record NZ_JAJOMY010000001.1, read on the forward strand.
ACCGGCGCGAACACCCCGCCCTGCGGCAGGCTCGGCGCACGCCAGGCGAACAGCGCAAAGCCCAGGCCGGCGGTCACGCCCAGGATCATCAGCAGCAGCACGCCGCGCGTCGGGTCGACGGCGAAGGCATGTACGCTGGTCAGCACGCCCGAGCGCACCAGGAATGCGCCCAGCATCGAGAACGTGAAGCCGGCCAGCGCCAGGAAAACGGTCCAGCCCGGCAGCGCGCCTCGCTTCTCGGTCACCACGGCCGAATGCAGCAGGGCGGCGGCGATCAGCCAGGGCATGAAGCTGGCGTTCTCCACCGGGTCCCAGAACCACCAGCCGCCCCAGCCCAGCTCGTAATAGGCCCAGAAGGAGCCCAGCATGATGCCGACAGTGAGGAAGCTCCAGGCGGCCAGGGTCCAGGGCCGCACCCAGCGGGCCCAGGCGGCGTCCACGCGACCCTCAACCAAGGCGGCGACCGCGAACGAGAACACCACCGACATGCCCACATAGCCCGCGTAGAGGAACGGCGGGTGGACGGCCAGGGCCGGGTCCTGCAGCAGCGGGTTGAGCGAACGGCCCTCGATCGGAACCTGCGTCAGGCGCGCCAGCGGATTGGAGGCGAAAACGGTGTAGGCGAGGAACACCACCCCCAGCAGCCCCTGCGTCGCCACGGTGACGGCCCGCAGGCCGCGCGGCAGCCCGCGCCCCAGGCCGGCGGCGGCGGCCCCGAAGCCGGTCAGCGCCAGGCACCAGAGCAGCATCGAGCCTTCATGGCTGCCCCACGTGCCGGCCACCCGGTACAGCAGCGGCTTTTCGGAATGCGAATTGGCGGCGACGTTGGCCACCGAAAAGTCCGAGGTGACGAAGGCGTGCATCAGCGCCGCGAACGCCACCGCCACCGACAGGAACGCCGCGAGCGCCGCGCCCTCGCCCGCGCCCGCCAGCACGGCGGACCGCTTCCAGCGCGCGGTCGCCGACAGCCCGACCTGCGCCACGCTCAGCGCCAGCGCCAGGATCAGCGCGAAACTGCCGGCCTCGGCGATCAAGTGGCGTTCTCCTTGCCGGCGGCATGCTCGGGGCGCTGGCCGTCGCCGTACCACTCGCCCTGTTCCTTCAGCGCCTTCTCCACCTCGCGGGGCATGTAGCGCTCGTCGTGCTTGGCCAGCACGCGCTTGGCCTCGAAGACGCCGTCGGCGCGGTAGGCGCCGATGGCCACGATCCCCTGCCCCTCCCGGAACAGGTCGGGCAGGTCGCCCTGGAAGGTGATGCGGTCCGACGCCTTCTGGTCGGTCACCGTGAACTCCACGCGTCCGTCCGGATGCTTCACAACCGAACCGGCCTCAACCAGGCCGCCCAGCTGGATCGATCGGCCGGGCTCCGGCTTGGCGGCCTGCGCCTGGCTCGGCGTGTAGAAGAACGAGATCGAGTCCGAGAGGCCCCAAAGCGTCAGCCCGGACGGCCAACGCCAGCACGGGCGCGATGGCGGCGATGAGGGTCAGGCGGCGACGGGCTTTCGGGGATTTGGGCAACCAGCTCATGGGATCAGCTCACGGCATGGGGGCCGCACGGGCGGCCTCGTCCAGTTGCGTCAGAACATCGGGCCTGTCGGCGAAGCGCGCCTTGGCCTTCGTCAAGGCCGCGTCCCGCTGCGTCACATCGCCCAATACGGAATAGGACCGCACCAGCCGCACCCAGCCCTCCGGGTCGTCCGGCGTCTGCTCCAGCTTCGCAGCCAGGCTCGCCACCATCCCCCGGATCGCGTCCAGTTCGGGCGACGGCTCGCGGGTCGGCGCCGGCCGGCCCTCGGCCTTGGCGATCGCGGCCTCCACATACGGCCGGCGCTCGTCGTCGGCCGGCATCTCGCCGAGCAGCGCCCGCAGGTCGGACGCCGCCTCGGCGCCCCGCCCGGCCTCGGCCTTGGCCTGCGCCAGGTAGAAGCGCGCCGCGGCGTCCTGCGGGTCACGCCGCAGCAGCTCGGCGAACACCGCCTGAGCGTCGGCCTCGACCTTGCCGCCCGACTGGAACACCAGGGCCTCGCCCAGCATCCGGCGCAGATCGTTCCGTTCGGGCGCCAGGGCCACCGCCCGGCGCAGCGCCCGCACCGCGCCGCCCATGTTCTGGGACTCGGCCTCCACCATCGCCAGCATGCGATAGCCCTCCGCGTCGTCCGGCCGGGTCTTCAGGACGTCGCGCAGCACCGCGCCGATCTCGGGCGGCGACAGCGTGGCGAGTTCGGCGGTCCGCCAGGCCTGCAGCCGTTTGGCGTAGGGCTGGTCCGGAAAGCCCGGGGCGCCCAGGCCCCAGTAAAGGCCCAGGGTCAGGGCAGGGACCGCGACCACCGCCAGCAGGACCCGCTTGCGGGCCTTGGGATCGGCGCTCCAGTCGTCGCGCGGCGCATCCGTCGCGGCGAGCAGCCGCCGGGCGGCCTCGGCATGCGCGCTCTTGCGCTCGGCCTCGCCCATCAGGCCTCGGTCGGCCAGTTCGTCGATCTCGGCCAGTTGCCGCCGATACAGCCCCGCCGACGGATCGACGGCGGAATCGGCCGAAGCCGCCTTCGCGGCGCGCATCAGGATCAGGGCGGCGGCGGCGGCCGTCAGCGCCCCCGCTGCGACCCAGAAAACGATCATGCCCGGGCTTTAGCCGAAACCGAAGGACGGTGCGAGCGCGTCTCTGAGACGCGCCTGAAACACGTTCCCGTTCCGATCCGGTGAGGGGCCTCGGCGGGCTAGCCCCAGCGCTCCCAGTGCTCGCTCTCGGCCTCGCCGTCGTCCTCCTCGTCGAAGTGGACCGGCGGCGCGTCGGGATTGGCCGCGGCTGCGGCGCGGCGGCGTACGAGGTCTGCGGCCTTTTCGCCCCGCAGCAGCAGGGACAGGTCGGCCGCCACGCCCAGGAAGGCCTGAGCCCGGTCCGGGTCCTCAACGTCGCCGGTCTTCACCAGGTCCACGAGTTCCTCGACATAGATGTCGATGTATTCCCCCACATGCTCCAGCATCCGGCTGCGGGCGGCGGCGAACCCGCCGTAGTTGGCGCTCGAGCGCACCTCCTGCACGAAGGCCAGCAGGGTCGTGGCCCGGCGCACGTGGGTCTCGTCCGGCGGCAGGCTGAGCCGGGGCTGCGGCCGCCGGATCCGGCGCAGTCTCGCCCGCTCGGTCGGCAGCGCCAGCAGGCAATATTTCTCGGCGTCGCGGATGCGGCCTTCCACGACGCCCGCCAGCGCCGTCTTCTGCTTGTTGATGCGGTGCCCCCACCCGTGGTCGCGCGACAGGTCGATATAGGTCTCGAGCTCCGTCACCTGCAGCGTGATCAGCTCCACGAGCTTGCCGGCCCGCCGCCCGGCCTCCGGCCCACCGTCGATGTCGAGCCTGGCGATGGCCTTCATGGACTCGTCCATCTCGTCCATCAGCCGCTCGCCGAAGCCCGCCATCTCGGAGTCCGCGAGGTAGCGCTCGTTGGGCTTGTCCATGACTTCGGAGATGATCCGCAGGACCATCCAGGGATAGGTCATCTGCGCGGCCAGCATCTCGAAGAAGCGGGGGCCTGCGTCCTCGGCGATGGCCACGGCGTCCTTGTAGGCCAGCCTCGCCGCCGCGGCGGACTCTTCGCTGAACGAAGCCAGCCACTCTGGGATGCGCAGCGCCGAGCGCCGCACCACAGGCGAGAGCTCCAGACAGGCCGCAAGTTGCTCGGCGCCGTCGGGACGCGCCGCATCGGCGAGCTCGGCCGCCTCGCGGAATTCGGGATAGTCGCGCGAGCGCAGGGCGTAGGCGGCGATCCGCGCCAGATGGTCGAACGCCTCCCCGGAGGTCTCCTCGGGGCTGAACGCGCTGAACGCCAGTTCGGCCTCCTCGATCTCTTCCGCGGCGGTGCCGCGCAGACCCCGCCAGATCAGCGGGAGGACGCGCGCGGGGAAGGTCAGCGATCGGGGGTCCCGGCCATCGCCCAGGCACATCGGCGCGATCGCCTGCAGCACGGTGTTGCGCAGCCGGCGTTCATGGACTTCCACCTCGACGAGTTCGCGCACACTGCCGAGGGCGGGATCCTCGCCCGTGTCGGCCAGCGCCATCTGCAGGCCGCCCACGATCTTGTCGGGGGCCGCCTCGACCAGCGTCCGGACGATCTCGATCTTGCGCGGCGACAGCGCGCCCATGGCTTCAGGACTCCGGCGGACTTGAGGTCCGCGACGGTCCAGCTTGCACGACCTGAGGTTAAGGTTTTCCGAAGCTTAAGGTTGCGGCCTCCTGTGGAGAGGGGCCCCTATCCCTCGGCCCGCGGCAGGTGCAGCGTCAGCATCAATCCACCCATGGTTGAATCGCCCAGGATCAGCGAGCCGCGGTAGGCCCGCGCCAGTTCGTCCACGATGGAGAGGCCCAGACCCGAGCCCGGGGCGCTCTCGTCCAGACGGGCGCCGCGCTTCAGCACCTCGTCTCGGCGCTCCGGCGGCAGGCCGGGACCGTCGTCCTCGATGGTCAGCGTCAGGTGCGTCTCGCCCTCCGGGACCGCGCGCACCCGCACCCGGCCCTTGCACCACTTGCCGGCGTTCTCCATGCCGTTGCCGGCGATCTCCATGAAGTCCTGCCGCTCGCCGAGGAAGAACAGGTCGTCCGGCGCATCCCAGTCGATCTGCACGCCCTTGTCGCGGAATATCCGCTCCAGCGTCCGGGCCAGTTCGTCCAGCACCTCCGACACATCGGTCCGCTCCCCCGGCCCCTGCGTCCGCGCCGCGGGCGCGCGCGCGCCGCAGGTGGTGGTCCACCTGCTGCTGCATCGCCTGGGTCTGGCGGGTGACCACCTCGGCCAGCGGACCGGGACGCTGGGAGGCTTCGGTCAGCATCACCGAGATCGGCGTCTTCAGCGCATGCGCCAGGTTGCCCACGTGCGTGCGCTGGCGCTCCACCGTCTCCTGGTTATGGCGCACCAGGGCGTTCAGTTCGTCGGCCAGGGGCTCGAGTTCGGTGGGATAGTCGGCGCTCAGCTGCTCGGCCTTGCCGCGGCGCACGTCGCCTACCTCGCGCTGCAGCCGGAAGATGGGGCGCAGGCCGACGCGCACCTGGATCACGATGGCGCCGATCAGTCCGGCGCTGAGCAGGGCGAACGCCGCTGCGGTGGTCGCCATGAAGTTGCGCACGTCGCGGTCCACCGGCCGCCTGTCCTCGGCGGCCATGAAGATCACCGGCTTCTCGTGGCCGTAGAAGGTGGTCCAGCGCGCCAGCACGCGCACCCGCTCCCCCGGCTGCGGGCCTTCGGCGTCGAAGGCGACGGGCCTGCCGGGGTCGGCCTGCAGGCGGGAGACGAGGTCGCCCGGCGCCTCCAGCTCGGCGTCGAAGAGCGAGCGCGAGGTCAGGCCGTCGATCGCCTCCGCGCGGCCGTCCGGCGTCACCTGGGCGATCTGCCAGTAGCGGCCCGATAGCGCCCGCAGCGCCCTGAGGTCGGTCAGCGCCGGCGCCACCACCTGGCCGTTCTCGATGGTCGAGCCGGCGATCAGGTTGTCGATCAGGTCCGAGAGGTTGGCGTCGAACCGGCGCAACGCCGCCTGCTGGAACAGCAGCGCCAGCACCACCGCCACGATGACCAGGGCCGCGAAGCTCCAGCCCACCGCCAGCAGTACCAGCCGGCGGGCGAGCGAAGGCCGCCTCAGCGCGGTGGGAAGCGCTCGCCCCAGCGTCAACGGCCGCTACGCCTTCTCGCCGGCCCCGAGCTCGTCCTCGGGGCAGATCAGCCGGTAGCCCAGGCCGCGGACGGTCTCGATGCGGTCGGCGCCGATCTTCTTGCGCACCCGGCCGATGAACACCTCGATGGTGTTGCTGTCGCGGTCGAAGTCCTGGTCGTACAGGTGCTCGACCAGCTCGGTGCGGCTGATCACCCGCCCCTGGTGCATCATCAGATAGTGCAGCAGGCGGTACTCCAGCGACGTCAGCCGCAGCGGTTCGCCGTTCACGCTGGCCCGCGCCGCCCGCGGATCGAGCCGCAGGCCGCCGCACGACAGGTTCGGCGTCGCATGCCCGGCCGAGCGCCGCAGCAGCGCGCGCAGCCGCGCCAGCAGTTCCTCGGTGTGGAACGGCTTGGTGAGGTAGTCGTCGGCGCCGGCGTCGAAGCCCGCCACCTTCTCGCTCCACGCGCCGCGCGCGGTCAGGATCAGCACCGGCGTCGCCATGTTGTCGCGACGCCAGCGCTCCAGCACCGACACCCCGTCCACCTTGGGCAACCCAAGGTCCAGGATGACGGCGTCGTAGGGCTCGGTCTCGCCCAGGTACTGGGCCTCCTCGCCGTCCGGCGCGTGATCCACCGCATAGCCGGCGTCAGTCAGCGCCAGCTTCAGCTGACGCGACAGGTCCGGATCGTCTTCGACAAGCAGGATGCGCAAGCTCTGCGTCCTTCCTCGGTTTCCTAAGCCTTCGCCCGCGGGCTACCCGCCCTGCCGGCCGATGATCTGTCCCGACTCGGCGTCCACCACGAACACCACCACCCGGCCGTTTTCGAGCTGCCACTGCACGAAATAGGCGGGGCGGCCCCCGGCGTCGCCCTGCATGGTGTTGAGGTGACGTCCGCCGTTGCGCGACGCGATCATCGCCAGAACGCGCGAAAGCGGAACTTGGCGTCCCGACTTCACGCCCTCGCGGGCCTGGTCCTGGTCGCCGCGGCCGGCGCCGAACACCGGCCGGCCCATGTCCTGCGCGTGCGTCACGGCGGGGGCCGCGGGCGCCGGCGAGCAGAACGGCGATGGCGAAGAGGCTTTTCATGGGATCTCTTCTAGGCGCCCAGGACTGAACCTCGGCTGAACGCCACCCTTAACCTAGGTTCGGCGGCGCGGCGAATACGGCCTGGCCTTGCGCATGTCCTCGGCCAGCAGTTCCAGCGCCGGATCCGGCTGATCGGGCAGGGTCACCACCAGCCGCGCGAACAGGTCCCCCCGCGCGCCCTTGGCGTCGGCGAGGCCCTTGCCCTTCAGCCGCAGCTTGGCGCCCGAGTTGGCTCCCTTGGGAATGGTCAGGGTCACCGGGCCGTCCGGCGTCGGCGCCTCGACCTTGCCGCCCAGCACGGCGTCGTACAGCGTCACCGGCAGGTCCATGACCAGCACCTCGCCCTCGCGCTTGAACACCGGATGCGGCGCGATGGTCAGCTCGATGAAGGCGTCGCCCGCGCCCGACCGGCCCGGCGCGCCCTGGCCCTTCAGCCTCAGCGTCTGGCCCTCCTGGGCGCCCTTCGGAATGCTGACGTCCACCGTCCGCCCGTCCGAGAACGCGATCCGCCGCTTGCCGCCGCGGATGGCGTCGATCAGATCGACCTCCAGCTTGGCGCGCACGTCCGCGCCCCTCTGGGAGAAGCCGCCGAAGCCGCCCCCCTGTCCGCCGCCGCCGCGCCCGCTCCGGCCGCCGCCGAACATCTCGCCCAGGATGTCGCCCAGGTCGACGTCCTCGAAGGTCTCCGTGCGGTAGCCGCCGCGCCGCTGGCCGCCGAATCCTCCGCCAGGCGGCGCACCCCACGGGCCGCCGGCCCCGCCGCCGCCGCCGAAGCCGCGGAAGGTCTCGCGCCCGTCGGCGTCGATCTCGCCGGCGTCGAACTTCTTCTTTTTCTCCGGGTCCCCGATGATGTCGAAGGCGGCGCTGACGCGCTTGAAGCGCTCCTCGGCCTCCTTGTTGTCGGGGTTGGTGTCCGGGTGGTTCGCCTTGGCCAGCTTGCGGAAGGCCTTGCGGATCTCGTCCGCCGATGCGCTCCGGGAGACGCCCAGCTCCTGATAGGGGTCGCGCGCCAAGCTTCCTGAACCTCCGCCTCAAAGCCTTACAACGAATGCGACTTCTAGATTGGCCGCGCGCCGCCGTCACGCAAGCCTCTGTGTGATAATTTTGCCACAGGCGATCCGGCGCGGCTCGCGCTAGGGACATGGCATGGCCGAAAAGCCCGCCTGGACCCGACTCTTCTCCTTCCGCGGCCGCGCCGCGCGCCGCGAGTACTGGCGCGTACTGGCGGCGCTGTTCGTGTTCGGCGTGGTGCTGCAACTCGCGTCGGTGCTGCCGGGCGTCGTCCTGATCGCCCTGCCGCTCGGCCTGGCCACCAATGTCGTCCAGTGGGCCGTCGTCGCCCGGCGCCTGCACGACCTCGGCCGCTCGGGCTGGTGGCAGGTCCCGGCCACGGCGCTCGGCCTCATGGTGGTGGCCGAGGCCGTTTCCCGCGGCCTCATCGATCCCGAGAATCCGAAGCCGCTGCCGCCGCTGCTCGCGGTGGCCATGCTCCTCATGCTGGCCTTCTTCATCGCCATCGGCTCCGTGCGCGGCGATCCGGGGCCCAACCGCTTCGGCGAGCCGCCCCGCTAGTCGTCGCCCCGCTCGACCACCAGGTCCCACGCTGCGAAATCCAGGGCGTCCTCGGCATCGGCCAGCGCGCTCTCGCTCACCGTCTGGCCGCGCACCGAGATCCCCGCCCGGTGCACGCTCTCGGGGTCGCCTGAGAGCAGCGGGTGCCAGTCGGCCAGCTCCCGTCCCTCGTGCAGCCGCCGGTAGGCGCAGCTCCTGGGCATCCACTCCAGCGCCTCGATGTTGTGCGGCGTCAGCTTGATGCAGTCCGGCACGTACTGCTTGCGGTTCGCATAGTCGCTGCACCGGCAGGCGTTGGCGTCGAAAAGCTTGCAGTGCACCCGCGTCGGGATGACCTCGCCGGTCTCCTCGTCCTCGAACCGAACCAGGCAGCACAGGCCGCAGCCGTCGCAGAGGCTCTCCCACTCCGCCACGGTCATCTGTTCGAGCGTCTTGCGCCGCCAGAAGGGTTCACCCGCCATCGCGCCCACATAGGCCGCCGCGAGCCTCGGCGCGAGAGCGACCTTTCGCGCAAGCCCATGAACCTCTATCTCCCCGCCCCCCATGAGAGCTCCGATCCTCGCCCTGAAGGACGTCCGCCTGGCCGACGGCCCGCGGATGCTGTTCGACGGCGTGGACCTGGGCCTCGAGCCGCGCGTCCGCGCCTGCCTCGTCGGCCGCAACGGCGCCGGCAAATCGACCCTGATGCGGATCATCGCAGGCGTCACCCAGCCCGACTCCGGCGAGCGGGTGATCACGCCGGGCGTGCGCGTCTCCATGGTGCTGCAGGAGCCGGAGATCGCCGGCGGGACCCTGCTGGACTACGCTGTGGCCGGCGGCGCCCCCACGCACCGCGCCGAGGCCGAACTGGAAACCTTCGGCCTCGACCCGCAGAAGGTCGCGAGCGGCCTCTCAGGCGGCGAGACCCGCCGCGCGGCGCTGGCCCGCGCCTTCGCCGAGGACCCCGACGTCCTGCTCCTGGACGAGCCGACCAACCACCTCGACATCCTGGCCATCGCGACCCTCGAGCAGGCCATCACCGACAGCCGCGCCGCGATGCTGATCGTCAGCCACGACCGCGCCTTCCTCGAGCGCGTCACCGGACGCTGCTTCTGGCTGGAGCACCGCCAGGTCCGCCGCCTCGACCGCGGCTTCGCGGAGTTCGACGGCTGGGTCGAGAAGATCGAGGCGCAACAGGCCGAGGAGGCGCGGCGCCTCGACAAGGAGATCGAGCGCGAGCAGCACTGGCTGGCGCGCGGCGTCACCGCCCGCCGGGCTCGCAACGAGGGCCGCCGCCGCCGGCTCATGGCCCTGCGCGAGGCGAAGTCCGAACGGCTGAAGGAGGCTCGCGGCAGCCTCAACATGGGCCTCGCCAGCTCCGGCGTGTCCGGCCAGCGCGTCGTCGAGGCCAAGGGCCTGTCCAAGGCCTTCGGCGACCGCGTGATCCTGAAAGGCTTCTCCACCCGCATCATCCGCGGCGACCGCATCGCCATCGTCGGCCCCAACGGCGCCGGCAAGACCACCCTGGTGAAGCTGCTGCTGAGCGAGATCCCGGCCGACGCGGGCGAGGTGAAGCTCGGCACCAACCTCACCGTCTCCTACATCGACCAGGCCCGCGCCGGGCTGAAGGAGGAGATGACCGTCCGCGACGTGCTCACGCCCAACGGCGGCGATCAGGTCATCGTCCGCGGCGTGCCCAAGCACGTGAACGGCTACGCCAAGGACTTCCTGTTCACCGAGATGCAGCTGCGCCAGCCGGTCCGCAGCCTGTCCGGCGGCGAGCGCAACCGCCTGCTGCTGGCCCAGGCGCTCGCCAACCCGGCCAACGTCATGGTGCTGGACGAGCCCACCAACGACCTCGACATGGACACGCTGGACCTGCTCGAGGACCTGCTCGCCGACTACGACGGCACCCTGATCCTGGTCAGCCACGACCGCGACTTCATCGACCGGCTCGCCACCTCCACCATCGGCCTCGACGGGACCGGCCGCGTCGTCGAGACACCCGGCGGCTGGCAAGACTTCATCGGCCAGAACCCCGGCTTCTTCGCGCAGGTCGCGCCCCCGCCCCCGCCCAAGGCGGACAGACCGTCCGCGCCCGCGCCCCGTCCGGCCGCGCCGCCGGCGAAGCTCAGCTTCAAGGAGCAGCGGCGCCTCGCCGAGCTGGACGCCCTGATCCACGACCTGCCGGCCAAGATCGCCACCCTGGAAACGGCGCTGGCGGACCCCGCCCTCTACGCCAAGGATCCGCAGGCCTTCGACCGCTACGGCCGGGCCCTCGAGGCGGCGCGGTCGCAGCTGTCCGCCGCCGAGGAGGAATGGCTGGCCCTGGAGGAGCGCCGCGAGGCCTGGAGGCCAGCCGCTAGCGGCTTTCTGTGGATAAGCTCAACCCGCTGAATCCACGGAAGAAGTCACCCGCAATCCCGCGGTTGTTAACAGCTTCTTCACGGATTGTTGACGCCCGGCGCACGTTGGGCCGCATTCGGGCGCTTGCCTCATACAGGGTTCCGGCGCAACGTCAACAGGCCGACAGGAACTGCGGCGCGGCCCAAGAAGAAAGCTGGCGACAGCGGCCTTCAGAACGCCAAGCAGCGGAGTGTCCAGCGGACCACATGAACCGGGGCGACCCGGAACAGACGGACCCGCGAAGACATCGGATGTGAGGGAAAACCACGGAGTAGCCCGCAAGGGTGAAACGAAACCGAACTCACACCCGGCCTCGATGGCGCAGATCCCCCAACGGATCTGGATGAGAGGGCGACGCCCCGGGCGACCGGAGCGCCGCTCTCTTGCTATTGGGGCCTTTCCAACCTTCACAACAGCGCCCTAACTTCCGCGCCATGAAAGCTCTGCGCTCGCTCGTCCCAGCCTTCGTCGTCGCCGCCGCTGTCGCCCTGTTGGCCGCCTGCTCCGGCCCCAGGGAAGACGCCCAGGCCCCGGCGGAAGCCGGCCGCACCGCCATCCGCTTCGCCACCGACTGGCGCGCCCAGGCCGAGCACGGCGGCTTCTACCAGGCCCTGGCCTCCGGCGAGTACGCCCGCCGCGGCCTCGATGTCCGCATCGTCCAGGGCGGGCCGGGCGTGAACGTGCCGCAGTTGCTGGCCGCCGGCGCCGTCGACCTTGGCATGGGCTCCAACAGCTTTATCGTCATGAACCTCGCCAATGAGGGCGTGCCGGTGAAGGCGGTCGCCGCCTACATGCAGAAGGACCCGCAGGTCCTGATGGCCCACCCGGACACCGGCGCCGAACGGATCGCCGACCTGAAGGGCCGCCCGATCCTGCTCTCCGACGCCTCGGTCGCCGCCTTCTGGGTGTGGTTGAAGGCCAAGTACGGCTTCACCGACGACCAGGTGCGCAAGTACACCTTCAACCCCGCGCCCTTCATCGCCGACAAGCGCGCCGTCCAGCAGGGCTACGTCACCTCCGAGCCCTACACCATCCAGAAGCAGGCGGGCTTCGCCCCTAAGGTCTTCCTCCTCGCCGACGAGGGCTATCCCGGCTACGCCACCATGGTGCTGGCCCCCGACGCCCTGATCGCCAGCAACCCCGCGGCGGTGCAGGCCTTCGTCGAAGCCACGGCGAAAGGCTGGCGCGACTACCTTTACGGCGACCCCGCCGCCGCCGACGCCCTGATCCGCAAGGACAATCCCGAGATGACCCAGGACGTCCTCGACCAGGCCCGCGAGAAGATGAGGGCTTACCGTATCGTCGAAGGCGACGAGGGCCTGCCTGTCGGCGCCATGACCGAGGCCCGCTGGACCGCCTTCGCCGAGGTCGCCAAGGCGCAAGGCGTCTATCCCGCCGCCCTTGACCCCAGGCGCGCCTACACCCTCCAGTTCGCCCCGAAGTAGACGTCTACCTCCCCCGGTCACGGGAAGGGGGGACCGCCCGTCGAAGAGCGGCGCCCGGCTTCGCAGCCAAGGTGTGACCGTCTACAGAACGAGCGCATCATCGGTTTACGAGGATCTCACGGACGTGGCTGACGGCGTGCGCAGGCTCGCGGCGGAACTTCAGGCGCCACGGCCCGCGCCCTCTGCGGGGCGCGGTCCCCCTCCCCCGTCGTCTCCGCGACACGGGAGGCAGGATTGACCACAGCCGCCCTCCGGAATGTCCGCGTGGACTACGCCCGCGGCCCGGCGCTCGGGCCGGTCGACCTCGCCGTCGCCGACGGCGAGGTGGTCGCCCTCGTCGGCCCCTCTGGCTGCGGCAAGTCCACGGCGCTGCGCTTGCTGGCCGGCCTTGAGGGCCCCACCGCCGGCGAGGTGATCCGCGCGCCCGGCCGCGGCGAGACCGCCGTCGTCTTCCAGGCGCCCACCCTCGCCCCGTGGCTCTCGGCCCGCGCGAACGTCGCCCTGCCGCTGGAACTCGCCGGGACCGGCCCCGCCGACGCCCGACGTCGCGCCGACGAGGCGCTGGCCCGCGTCGGCCTCGCGGGGGCCGAGGCGGCGCGACCTGCCACGCTCTCCGGCGGGATGGCCATGCGCGTATCGCTGGCCCGAGCGCTGGTAACCGAGCCCCGCCTGCTGCTGCTGGACGAGCCCTTCGCCGCGCTCGACGAGATCACCCGCCGGGCGTTGGCCGACGACGTGCTGCGGCTCTGGGCCGCCACGAGGCCCGCCATCGTCTTCGTGACCCACAATGTCGAGGAGGCGGTCTACATGGCCTCGCGCGTCGTGGTCCTGACCCGTGGCCCCGGCCGCATCGCCGGCGAATTCGGCGTTGAAGGTCCCCTGCCCCGCCCCGCCGCCTTCCGTACCGAGGCCGGCTTCCGCCGCACCGTGGAGGCCGTCTCCGCCGCGCTGGCGGAAGGCGTCGCGGCATGAAGCGGCTCGGTGAGGTGCTCGCGCCGCTCGGGCTGACCGCCGTCCTGCTGGCGGTCTGGGAGCTCGCCTGCCGCACGCTGGAGGTCCCCGCCTATTTCCTGCCGCCGCCCTCCGCGGTGGCCGTCGCCCTGGCGGACCACCTGCCCGTCCTCGTCGCCGCCGCCTGGCGCACCCTGTCGACCGCGCTGATCGCCCTCGTGGTCGCCAGTCTCATCGCCCAGGCGCTCGCGATCCTCACCGCGCTCAGCCCCTGGCTCGACCGCGCCATCCGGCCGCTGGCCTCGGTCGTGCAGGTCACACCGGTGATCGCGCTCGCCCCGCTGCTGCTGATCTGGGCCGGACTCGACCATCCGGACCGCGCCCTGGTCGCCATGGCGGTCGTCGTGGCCTTTTTCCCGATCTTCTCCGGCGCGGTGGCGGGCCTTCGGGCGGCTGATCCGGACCTGGAGCGCCTGTTCGACCTCTATGGCGCGAAACCGTGGCAACGTGTGCGGCGCCTCCGCCTGCCCGCCGCCGTCCCGTTCCTGCTGGAAGGCCACAAGGTCGGCGCCGGCCTCGCCCTCATCGGCGCCGTGGTGGCCGAGTTCGGCGCCGGCTCCGGCGGCGTCTCCGGCCTTGCCTGGCAGATCCAGGACGCCGGCGCCAAGCTGCAGACGGCCCGCATGATTGCGGCCCTGGTGGTCCTGGGGATCATGGGCGTGGCGCTCCACGCCGCCCTGGAGCGGCTGGAGCGCGCCGGCCTCAGGTGGTGGCGCGGGCGCTAGAGCCTACCGGGCCGCCTGGCTCACAGGCTTCAGGTCGTAGCGCACCGGCACGCGCACCTTCGAACCCACGATCGGCAGGCCTTCCGCCGACCACGGCTCCACCTTGAACTTCGGCGCCAGCGCCAGCACGCCCTGGCCAAACCCCTGGCCCGCCGGCTCCTCCTTGTCGACCGCACAGCCGCTTAGGACCCCGCCAGCCTGCACGTCGCAGACCAGCACCACCCGCACCGCGTTCGGCCCGTCCTCATGCTTCGGGATCGTTGCCTGGAAGTCGGCGGCCTCGGGCATCGCCGTCCACTTCGGCGTGCGCGCGGTGAAGTCCGCCTTCAGCAGGTCGGCCTGGAAGTTCACCGGCACCTTTACCTCGACGCCGGTGGCCACGCCGCTCACCCGCATGCCGTGCGCCAGCTGTCGCGCTGCCTGGCCGAAGCCGTGACCGCGGGGGGTCTCGCCGATCACGCTGCAGTCCTTCAGCCCGCCGCCGGACGTGGCCGTGCAGCTCAGGTCCACCGCGCCAGACAGCCCGGCCGCCTTGGCCTTCGCCGGGAACGCCGCCGCCACCCGCTCGCGGCTGGGCGCCTCCACGAACGTCGCCGCCACCTGGGCGCTGGCCGCTCCGGCCACGAGCGCCGCGCCGGCGGTGATCAGGGTGAGCAGGGTCGTACGCATGCTGAAGTCCTCCCCAAAGAGCCGCGGCAGAATGGCGCCGCCCCCCGGGTTGCGAAAGAACGAAAGTCGCCTCAGGACGCCGGCCTGGCCTCGCCCGCCGCCTTGGCTCTTGCCGGCAGGGCGGCGGCCAAGGCGCTCACATCTGGCAGCGGCTGCGTGGGTTCGCGCCTACTCCGGCGCGCGCACCGCCTGACTGGTCAGCCGAGCCAGGGCGTCGCTCGCGAGCACGCTCAGCGACCGCAGCCCATGCTCGCCGAAAACGTCCAGGGCCGCGTCCAGCGCCAGCGTCGCCGACGCCCGCTCGCCGTTGTCGACGCCGGTCATCGACAGCCGCGTCTCGTAGAGCCGCGCCAGGTGCAGCTGCGCGAGCGCCCAGCCGACCGGATCCTTGCGCGCCGACTTCGCCGCCAGTTCCATCTTCATGGCCGCCTCGGCCACGTCCAGTACCGCCAGGTCGCCGGTCAGCTCGGCCGATCGCGCCAGGCAGACGGCGCGGGCGCTGCCGGCCATGCCGCGCGCAGCGGCAGAGTGGGCGTGTCCCTGAGCACCAGGTTGGCGCGGTCGTAGCAGCTCACCGCCTGCTCGAAGGCCCGCTCGTCGCAGGCGGCCTCGCCCAGCGCCTGCAGCGCCTGGGCGAGCGCCACCTGCGTCCGCGCCCAATCCATCGGGCTGTGATCGCGGGTCAGATGGTCCACGGCCTCGGCGAGGCGCCGCGCGCCCGACGCGATCAGCTCGATCTCGCCGGTCGTCTCGCCCAACAGGGACAGGGCTTGGCCGTGAGCGACCTCGGCGCGGGCCCAGGTCAACGGTTCGTATGCGGCGTCCACGCGCAGCGTCGCCGTGGCGGCTTCCTCGACCGCCTCGCGCAGCAGCATCTCGTCCTTCAGCCGGGCGCCCCAGCCGCACAGCAGGTCGGCCCGCGCCAGCCGGGCCTCGGCGGCCAGCGGGCGAACTGAGGTGGCGCGGCGCGCCTGATTGTCCAACGCCAGGATGGGGGCGTGAAAGGCGCGGCACAACGCGCGCGCTTCGGCGGCGTCCGCGGTGGAGAGCTTGCGGCGCGCCTCGATGGCGGCGAGCCCGATGTCGGCCAGCGGGGTGGCCACCCCGCCGCGCACGGCCGCGCGCACCTCACGGAACGCCACCTCGGCGGCGGCGTCGAGGCCGGGATCCCCGAACAGTTCGGCGCCCAGCAGCGCGCAGAACGCCTGCTCGCAGCGCGCGCGGGCCCAGCCCTCGGTGCGGCGGTCGGCCTGGAAGCCAGCCGCGGCGGTCTCGGCCAGGGCCGCGGCCTTGCGCAGCGCGGCGGCGTCACCCGTGCGGCGGGCGACCTCGCGCCAGGCTGCCGCGGCGTCCAGGCGGCGGCTGGCCTTGTCCTTTTCGCCAAGTCGGCCCGCGGAAACGTCGGCGCCTCGCGCTTCGTCGGTGAGCAGCTTCAGGTCCAGCAGCTCCAGCAGGGCGGCGTCGCCGCGCGCCAGGCCCCCGGGCTCCGGCGTCCGGTCGCCTGCGAAGAGCCGCTTCAGCTCGCGTCCCAGCTCGAACATGGCTCCGCTCCGACCCTCCCTCCGTCCCACGATGGGACGGCCCGCCAGGGCCCTGAACGGGTTCAGCAAAGCCGGAGCCGATAGCTTTAACAAGTCATTAACTTCTGCGGTATGGTTAACGGAAGCTTACCATCCACAGTAAAGCGCGGCCTCCGGGCAGGTTCCGGAGGGGTGCGGGAACTACGCCCGCTCTTTGGCCCGATGGAACGCGACCTTGGGGAATCGCTCGGTCACGTAGCCGATCTCCCAGGCCGACTTGCCGAGGAACACGGGCTGTTCGTCGATGTCGGTCGCCATGGCGCTGCGATGCTTCCCGGCGAAGTCCTCGAGATCGGCCCGTTCGCCCGACAGCCAGCGGGCCTCGGCGTAGGGGCTGGGCTCGAAGATGACCTCCAGCTGGTATTCGTTGGCCAGGCGGTCGGCCATCACCTCGAACTGCAGCTGGCCCACCGCGCCCACGATGAAGTCGGCGCCCATCTGCGGCCGGAACAGCTGCGTCACGCCCTCCTCGGCCAGGCTCTCCAGCGCCTTCTTCAGGTGCTTGGCCTTCAGCGGGTCCTTGACCCGCACCCGCTGCAGGATTTCCGGTGCGAAGTTCGGCAGGCCGGCGAACCGGAGCGTCCCGCTCTCGGACAGGCTGTCGCCCACCCGCAGAACGCCGTGGTTGGGGATGCCGATCACGTCGCCTGCGAAAGCGTCCTCGGCCAGCTCCCGGTCGGAGGCGAAGAACATGGTCGGCGCGTTCACGCTGAGCTGCTTGCCGGTGTTCTGCACCTTCAGCTTCATACCCCGCTGGAACCGCCCCGAGCACAGCTTGAGGAAGGCGATTCGGTCGCGGTGGTTGGGGTCCATGTTCGCCTGGACCTTGAAGATGAAGCCGGTGACCTCCTTGTCGCTCGGCTCGACCCTGGCCTCGGCGCCGCCCTTGATGGCAGGGACGGCCTTGGGCGGCGGCGCGTATTCGCCGATCACCGCCAGCAGCTGGTCGACCCCGAAGTGGCGAAGCGCGGAGCCGAAGATCACCGGCGTCATGTGGCCTTCCAGGAACGACTGCCGGTCAAACGGCTTGGACGCCTCCTGCACGAGGGCCGCGCCCTCCAGCGCCTCGGCGAGTTCGGTCTCGTCCAGGAACGCGGCCACCGAATTGCCTTCCAGCGACACCGGGTCGGGGTGGCCGTCCTGCTGCTCGCTCGGCTTCGAGAACGGGATGAACCGCTGGCCCTCCAGGTCGACCATGCCCTTGAACCGGCCGCCCGAGCCCGCGGGCCAGTAGAGCGGCGCCGGGTCGAGCGCCAGCTTCGAGGCGATCTCGTCGAGGATCTCGATGGGGTCCAGCGCCTCGCGGTCCATCTTGTTGATGAACGTGACGATCGGGATATCGCGCAGTCGGCACACCTCGAACAGCTTCAGTGTCTGCGGCTCGATGCCCTTGGCCGCGTCCAGCACCATCACCGCAGCGTCGGCCGCCGTCAGCGTCCGGTAGGTGTCCTCCGAGAAGTCCTCGTGGCCCGGCGTGTCCAGCAGGTTGAACATCTTGCCGTCGTGGTCGAACGTCATGACCGACGCGGAGACGGAGATGCCCCGTTCGCGCTCGATCTTCATCCAGTCCGATCGGGTGCGGCGGTTCTCGCCGCGAGCGCGCACGGCGCCGGCCGCGCGGATCGCGCCGCCGGCCAGCAGCAGGTGCTCGGTCAGCGTCGTCTTGCCGGCGTCGGGGTGCGAGATGATCGCGAAGGTCCGGCGGCGCTGGGCCTCGGCGGCGGGGAAGGTGCTCATGGGGCGGCGCTTATAGCGGGGCGCCGGCCGCTTTGCAGGATTTTCGGTGTCGCGCCTTGAAAGCGCCACCATCCGCGCCCATCTCATCCTTGCGGGCCGGGCCCCTCTGGCGATTGCGCGAGACGCGATCGTGATGTCGGACCGCATCGGGTGTGCTCGATGCTTAAGGGTCCGGTCGTCCCCCCCACTTCCGCCCGGCGTCGAGCCCCCGAACACACCCCAAGCAGCCCACACTCGGGGCGGCAGCTCCCCCTGCCGCCCCGTTTTCTTCGGCGCTCAGGCTGGCGGCCGGATCTGCTCGAAGGTGCACTGTCGCGGCGCCTTGTCGGGCCGCCAGCGGACCAGCCGCGTCCCGTGCCGAAACCGGCCCCCGGTCACCTGGTCGTAGCGGACCTCGACAACCAGCTCCGGCTTTAGCGCCACCCACGCGCCGGTGCGTTCAGTGCTCCAGCGGCTGGGGCCGCCCGGCGCATCGCCCGAGAACCCCTCGCCCTTCAGCGCCTCCAGCCGACTGGTGAGCTCGGGACGCTCGGCGTTCGAGATGGTCGAGGTGAAGCCCACGTGGTGCAGCTTCCCGTCATCGCCGTACAGCCCCAGCAGCAGCGAGCCCACCTGCTCTGTCCCCTGCTGGTAGCGGAAGCCGCCCACGACGCAGTCGGCGGTGCGGATCTTCTTGATCTTCAGCATTGCCCGCTCGCCGGGCGCGTAGGGGCCGTCAGTCCGCTTGGCGACCACGCCGTCCAGCACGAACCCGGCCTCATCTAGCCAGCGGCAGGCCTGATCGCGATCCTCGGTGTATGGCGACAACCGCATCACCGCCGCGCCCTCCAGCCGCTTGAACAGCGCCTCCAGTTCGCTCCGCCGCCGCGAGAGAGGCGCGTCGATCAGCGAATGACCCTTGGCGTCCAGCAGGCAGTCGAACAGCGTCAGCGCCGCCGGCTGCTCGGCCGCCAGCTTGCGCACCCGGCTCTCTGCGGGATGGAGCCGCATCTGCAGCGCCTCGAAAGAGAGCCGGCCGCCGACGTCGATGGTGAGCTCCCCATCGACGACGAAGCGATCGACCGGCAGCGCCTTGAGCGCGTCGACCACGTCCGGAAAGAACCGATCCAGCGGCTTGCCCGACTTCGCTCGAAGCGCCACCTCGTCGCGGGCCCGAAACGCCACGCAGCGGAAGCCGTCCCACTTCGGTTCGAAGCGCCACCCCGCCTCACGCGGAACCTCCTCGACCAGCTTCGCCTCCATGGGCGGGAGGTCGAGCGGTATGGGCAGGTCGGCGAGCGTCGGCACGCCGCAGAAGCGTCAGGCGCGCTCCACCGGTTCCACCAGGAAATGACGGCCTTCGCGATCCTCGATCTCCACCACCCAGACGTCGGGGTCGATGCGCACGGCGCGTTCAATGTAGCGGTCGAGGTCCGGCTCCTGCTCAGACGCCGCCGGCTGCATCCACACCCGCTCGCCGTCGCCGCGGGTCGCCTCGGAATAGAGCCGCGCCGTGCCGTCCGAGCGGTTCAGCACCTTCACGAGGACCGTCCCTGCGCGGGGATCCCCCTTGCGCGCCACGACGGCGAAGCCGCCGCCGATCTCGACGCGGCGGATGAGGGCGCCGACCCAGATGTCGGTGGAGAGCAACATGGCGGCGACCATGCCCCGCCCGCTAACCGAACTTCAACATCCCTCGCCTATCCGTTGCGGCAAAGGCTCGCGAAGAAGGGCCAAGAACGGAAGTCGGTGGATGCAGGACACGCGCGCAACAGCGCGGCCGGCGTCTCTGTGGTTGGGTTTGGTGAGCGCGGCCGTGGTCGCGGCCCCGAACGCCGCCCACGCGGACGCCTTGAGCCTCTATGTCGAACGGACCGTGCTGCAGGCGGCGGACGAGCGCTGCAGCCTGCTGGCGCCGGAGGTGGGCGCCGCCCTCGCCGCAGGCGCCGCCCAGGCTCGCGGCGCGGCCTTGCGCCAGGGCACGGGTGAACGCGCCCTCAAGGCGATAGAGGCTCGCGCCCGAGGTCGCGCCGCCGGCCTGCCGTGCTGGTCGTCCGAGTTGACCCAGTCCGCGCGCCAGATCGAGAGCGCCTACAAGGGTTTCGCTCGGATCACCCGGATGACCTATCCGGGCGACCAGGCGGCCTGGCGTGCGGATCGCACGCTAGCGCGCGAGGCCCGGTGGCGGCTGGCTCAGGACAGCAGCTTCGGCCGCGACCGCATGATCTTCGGCCTGGCAGGCAAGGACGCGCCCGGCGCGTTGCTGGCGGTGGCCCAGTTCACCGACGGCGCCCAGCCGTATGGAGCCCGGCTCGTCCTGCGCGACACCCGCCGCACGCTGGGGCCGTATCTGCCGGGCGGAGCCCAGCGGCTGTCCTCCCGGCTGCCGCCCGCCTCCGGCCAGCGGGCCTATCTCGCCGAGGCCCGGAGCCCGGCGGGCGAGGATCTGCTGCCCAAGGATGCGCGCGCCGGTTGGGCCTTCCGTTTCCCCGCGGAGGCGGTCGCCTCCCTGTCCGGCCTAGACCCGCGCGAGGCGGTGGCCGTCGAGTTCCTGTTCTCGGGCGACCGCGTCCGGACCGCCTATGTAGAAGTCGGCGACTTCGCCGCCGGCCGGGCCTTCGTCCAGATGGCCGCGCGCTAGGCTTCGGCCGCCGGCGCCGCCACGGGCGTGACCGGCGCAAGACCCAGGACGGGCATCCGCACCGTCACCGTGGTGCCATCGCCGACAGCGCTCTCGATCGTCATCTCGCCGCCGTGCAGCGCGGCGAACGCCTGCACGAGCGACAGACCGAGGCCAGACCCCGCGGCGCGCTGCTGGGCGTCGCCCGCCTGTTCGAACGGCCGTCCCAGGCGCTCGAGGTCGTCGGGCGCGATACCGACACCAGAGTCGGTGACGATCAGTTCCAGCACGTCGCCGGCCGCCTGGACGGTGACGGTCACGGTCCCGCCACGCGGCGTGAACTTCAGGGCGTTCGAGACGAGGTTGAGGGTGATCTGCTTGATCGCACGGCGATCCGCATCGGCCTCGAGGGGTTCCGCCGGCAGCACCCCACGCAGGATGACACCGTTCCGCTCGGCTTGGCCGCGCATCAGACGCAGCACGGCGTTGACGGCGTCGCGGACGTCGAACTCTTCGCGCGCCAGTTCGAACCGCTCTGCCTCGATCTTGGACATGTCGAGCACGTCGTTGATCAGCTCCAGGAGGTGACTGCCGCTCTCGTGGATCAGTTCTGCGTATTCGGTATAGCGGTCCGCCATCGGGCCGAAGAGCCGCTGCCGCATGATGTCCGAGAAACCCATGATGGCGTTCAGCGGCGTGCGGAGCTCGTGGCTCATGTTGGCCAGGAAGCGCGACTTGCCGGCGTTCTGCTGCTCGGCCGAGGCGCGGGCCTGCTCCAGTTCGAGTTCGCGGGCGCGCTGAGCCCTGGCGTCGCGCAGGGCGGCGGCGAGACGGTTCCCGGTCAGCCGCCTGAGAGTCAGCTCCAACCAGCCGTTGGGATCGTACGCCGGCGCGAAGAACACCTGAGCCGATCCGTCACGCGCCGCCGTCTGGAGCGCTTCGTCTACCGCCAGCTGGTGCTCCAGTGCGACGAAGTCGGCGAACTGCCGGTCACGGAGCCGCCGGGGTGGCGCGCTGACCAGATCCGCGCCGTAGGCGGTGAGGATGCGGCCTGCGGGATAGAGAGTCAGGAGCAGCTGCGGCTGATGGTCGAGCGCCTCCCGGAGTTCGGTTTCGGCTTCGTCGCGCGCCCGGGCCTCGCCCGCTGCGGCCGCGTGCAGGCTGATGAGCGCCGCCGCGAACCCGAGCACCGTGGTCAGGGTCGCGATCAGGCTGAGCCAGCCGGCGCCGTTCTCCGCGGCCTGCGGCAGGGGCAGGAGCGCTCCGGCCAGGGCCGACACGCCGGCCACGCCTACCGCGGCGGCGGCGCCGAAGGCCAGCAGGCCGGACTGGCGGAATGCGGCGGCCGCCGCGAGTGGGGCGAGGCACCAGGCCGCGAGGGGGCCGCCGGCGCCGCCCGTTAACTGCACCGCGGCGGTCGACGCCACGGCCCAAACCAGGATCGTGATCGCACGGCCCGGCGCACCAAGACCGGACAGCAGGGCTCCGAACGCGGCGGCGGCGCAGACAGCGGCCAGCGCGGCCGTCTCCACCCCGGGCGGCGCCAGACCCGCAGCCCACATCGCCGCCCCCGCCCCGGCTACCGCAAGGGCGAACAGCGCATGCCAGGCCTGGGCGAAGCCGGCCTCGCGGCGCCGACGGCGCCTGGCGCTCGATGTGGGACGGACGTACGGCACGGGCGGTTTAGGTCGG
Organism: Phenylobacterium sp. J426; assembly: GCF_024699945.1. Classification (GTDB taxonomy): domain Bacteria; phylum Pseudomonadota; class Alphaproteobacteria; order Caulobacterales; family Caulobacteraceae; genus Phenylobacterium. The sequence goes on from NZ_JAJOMY010000001.1 coordinate 280,690, forward strand.
GCCTTTCCCAGTGGACGTGAGTCGAAGCTTAGCCGTCCGCTCGCGGAGCGGGTACCCCGCTCGCGCGCCAGGCGACCTTGCGGGTCCTAATGCGCGCAGGCCCGGATAAGGAAATCGTAAGCGCAAGGCGGCACTGTGGCGTTCCAAGCCCTGCAGGCCCCCGGCCCCTTCATGCCCCCAGCCGCTCATCTCCGAACCGCCCAGCCGCACGCGCCCGACCGCCGCGAGACGTCTCTCGACGAGCAGAAGCGTTCGTTCCTGCGGATGGCCAGCCATGAGCTGCGCACGCCTCTCAACTCGATCCTCGGCTTCTCCGAGATTCTCAGCTCGGAACTGTATGGGCCTCTCGGAGCCCCCCAGTACAAGGAATATGCCGAGATCATCCGCAGCAGCGGGCACAAGCTGCTCAAACTTGTGAATCAGGTGTTGGAGATCGCCCGACTCGAAGCCCACGCCATGGACTTCGACCTCAGGCCGGAGCCGCTGGAGCCGGCGCTCGAGGATACGATCGCCGCGCTCGGCGACGAGCTTTCCGACATCACCGTCGAGATCGCCGGGGGCGAAAGCCTGCCGATGGTGATCGCCGATCCCCGCGGTCTGCGGACAGTGCTGTTCCACCTGTTGCAGAACGCCGCCGCGTTCTCGCCCAAGGGCTCGACGATATTCGTCAGCGCACAACGGCTGGCCGGGGGCGTCCAGATCGTCATCCGCGACCAGGGCTGCGGGGTCGAGCCCGCCGAGTTGCCGCGGCTGATGAGCCCCTTCGAGCAGGGCGAGAACGCCCTCACGCGGCATGGCGAGGGCGCCGGCCTGGGCCTGCCGATCGCAGAACTGACCTGCAAGGCGATGGGCGGACACCTGACCCCTTGCTTCGAAACCCGGAAAGGGCCTGACCGCCGGCGTGCGGCTCCCCGCCGGCTGAACCCGGTTGCGCCTCCGCCCCCCGGTCCTTAAGTGCGCCGGCATGGCCGGCATCCACGACGCACTGACCGAACTCGCCGATGAGTTCGACCTCCTGGGCGACTGGGAGGAACGCTACCGCTATGTGATCGAACTCGGCAAGGCGCTGGCGCCCCTGTCCGACACCGAGAGGTCGGAGGCCAACAAGGTCCGCGGCTGCGCCAGCCAGGTGTGGCTGGTCACCGAACCCCAGGCGGACGGGACGTTGCGGTTCCGTGGCGATTCCGACGCCCACATCGTCAGCGGGCTGATCGCGATCCTCCTGCGTCTGTACTCGGGGCATCGGCCGGACGAGATCCTGGCGTTCGACGCCAAGGCGGCGTTCGATCAGCTCGGGCTGTCGGGGGCGCTCTCCTCGCAGCGCTCAAACGGGCTGGCCTCGATGGTGGCGCGCATCCGCCGCGACGCGGAGCTTGCCCGCGCGGCGTAGAGGTCACGCCTCTTTTCCTCCCCTGCGGAGCGGAGGAGGGCGCCGGGGGCGAACGGCGGCGGTTCGGCTTGGCCTGCAGCGCATAGGTCAGGCGGACCGAGCGGCCGGTGGGTTCGAGGGCGGTGGCGAGCTCGGCGGCTTCAGCGGCGTCCTCGCGGGGTCGGCCAGGCGGTAGAGCTTTTCGGCCAGCGCCAGCTGCAGTTCGGCGAGGCGCGCGAGACCCGCGTCCTGCACCTCCAGCATGTCGGCGCCGCTCACCCTGAACAAAAAAAGAGCATCAACATCGCGGGAGGTGAAGCAGAACTGTCGGGGGATCTGCCTGCAGCGAACGGGGCCTGGACCGGGCGCTTCGCAGTGGGTGAGAAGTGCCGGACCGGGCTCAGGCGGCCCGGATGCCCGTGGGCAGGGCGCTGAGGCCCACGACGGCGTCGTAGCCGAGGATGAGATCGACGTCGGTCCCGTTGGAGGCGAGCGGCAGGCGCAGCCAGACGATGGACAGGTGGGACGCCCCGCGCCAAGCGAGGTTATGCACGCCCACCGCGGGGCGGCCTTCAGCGACCAGCTTGCCGAGTTCGCTGCGCCAGTAGTCTGCGGCGGCGGAATTGTAGACGTCCGTCAGGCGTCGACCGGTGATCTCGCGGCCATAGACATTGTAGAGCCCGGTGCCCGCCAGGCGGATCCGGTAGTCGAGCGGCGCGCCGGCGATCGCCGGCCGTACAACCTCGGTTAGGCTGACCATCGGAAGCAGGCGCTTGAAACCGCCGGGGTGGATATCGGCGCGCGCCGGCAGGCCCGCGCCACGGCGCGGGAGCTCCAGTAGGCGAAGAGCTCCTCATGCGCGCGGATCGCCGCAGCTGGAGCTCCGATCTGCGCCGCCATCAACAGATTCCTTAACAACTACTTGGAATCACGACGAATCACTTATCGCCTGATGCGCAGAATCGGCGGCAAGGCCAGATGATGGCGCAGCCTCAAGAAAAACGCCGGAGCTAGACTGCTAAACGGAAACGCCCGCCGAGCGGCGGGCGTCCCTGTAACTGTATAGCGGCTCCGCTCCAGAGAGCGGCGCGCGATCAGCGCTTCTTGCGCGGGGCCTGACGGCCGCCCTGACCCAGGCCCATCTGCTTGGCCAGGTCCGAACGCGCCTTGGCGTAGTTCGGCGCGACCATCGGATAGTCCTTCGGCAGACCCCACTTCGCCCGGTACTCTTCGGGGCTCATGTTGTACTTCGTGCGCAGGTGCCGCTTCAGCGACTTGAACTTGCGACCGTCCTCAAGGCAGACCAGATAATCCGGCGTAATCGAGCGACGGATCGGAACGGCCGGTTCCTTCGGCTGGGCCTCGACGGTCTCGGCGCCGGAGGAAACGCCGGCGAGCGCCCGGTGCACGCTCTGGATCAGGCCGGGCAGGTCGGCAGCGGCGACCGTATTGTTGCCCACATAGGCGGAGACAATGTCCGCCGTCATCTCGATGACTTCCGTCTTCTCGTCCATTCTTTCGTTCCGCGAAATCCGCGCCAATTCAAGCGCCGGAATTGAGTCACTAGTAGATTTGCCGGTGAATATCTGGAACGTCGGATGGAGACAACACGGAAATAGAGCTCAAGGCCCCTCCACATGCGAAAATTGATGAGCATTCCAGCTCATCAATGAACTTCTCTCTCGAGGCGAGTAAGGCGAGCTCTCGTGACTAGGCAACTTGAAGGCGGCGTGAAGCTGTTGCTCGCGGCGCCGCAAACAAGCATGCCGCAGCGCCGCAAGACCAGGTTTCACCCCAGGAATATCAGCGCCTTAGCTGAACTTCGGCGCTTCCCAATGGGGCCAGATGTCGGGCAGATCGCGGGACACCCGGTCGGGATAGTTCGGCAGCCGCTTCTCCAGGAAAGAGCTGACGCCCTCGCGCGCATCGCCCGAGCGTCCGCGCGCCTGGATCGCGCGGCTGTCCGCCTTGTGCGCCTCCATCGGATGCGTCGCCCCGGCCATGCGCCAGATGAGCTGGCGCGTGACCGCCACAGAGACCGGGGCGGTGTTGTCGGCGATCTCGCGGGCGAGGGCCCTGGCGGCCGGCAGCAGATCGTCAGGGGCATGGACCGAGCGGACGAGCCCCCTCTCGTGCGCCTCCTGGGCCGGGAAGATACGGCCCGTATAGCACCACTCCAGCGCGGTCTGGACGCCGACCAGGCGCGGCAGGAACCAAGACGAGGCCGCTTCCGGATTGATGCCCCGGCGGGCGAAGACGAAGCCGTAGCGCGCGTCGGACGAGGCGAGGCGGATGTCCATCGCCAGCTGCATGGTCACGCCGACGCCCACGGCGGCGCCATTGCAGGCCGAGATGACGGGCTTGAGGCTGTCGAAGATGCGCAGCGTCACCAGGCCCCCGCCGTCGCGGTGCACGCCGTCCTGCTGCCGCGCCGCCTGATCCTGGCCGCCGCGGGCGTCGTAGTCGAAGGTCTGGGCGCCGCCGGAGAGGTCGGCCCCGGCGCAGAAGGCCCGTCCCGCGCCCGTGATGATCACGGCCCGGACATCGTCGTCGCCGTCCGTGTCATCGAAGGCGGCGATCAGCTCCTTCATCATGGTGGTGTTGAAGGCGTTGAGTTTGTCGGGTCGGTTCAGCGTGATGACGGCGACGCCGTCCTCCACCGCATAATCGAGGGTCTCGAAGGCAGGCCGGGTGGTTGCTTGGGGCATCGGAGCGTTTCCCTTGTTCGTCGTCGGTCGGTGCGCATTGCGGCCAGCTTGACGGACCGTAGGTCAAGGCCCGCAATCGTTCGGGCGAAGAACCAGAGCGGCGGCCCAAGCCGCCTCCGCAGCCCCTGGGAGTGACCGCATGCATCCGGCGCACCACGCCAAGAGCCAGCCCGACCGCGCCGCCTATGTGATGGCGGGCGGGGGCGAGACCGTGACCTACCGCGAGCTGGAGGACCGCTCGAACCAGGGCGCCCAGCTGTTCCGCTCACTGGGCCTGAAGGTGGGCGACGTGATCGCCGTCTTCATGGACAATAACGCCCGCTATTTCGAGATCGCCTGGGCTGCGCAGCGGTCGGGCCTCTACTTCACCTGCATCTCGTCGAAGCTGACGGCGGCGGAGGTCCAGTACATCGTCGAGGACTGCGGTGCGAAGGTGCTGATCGCGTCTCCGGGCGTGGGCCCGGTCGTCGACGAGCTGCCCGGCGTGCTGAAGGGCGTGAAGCTGTACATGGCGGCGGGGCCGGCGAAGCCCCCTTACGAAAGCTGGGAGGCGGCGCGCGACGCCATGCCGGCCGAGCGGATCGCCGACGAGGCCGCGGGGTCGGACATGCTCTATTCTTCGGGCACCACCGGCCGCCCCAAGGGCGTGAAGCCGGCGCTGACCGGACTGCCGATCGACAGTCCCAACGCCCTGCAGATGATGGCCCAAGGCCTGTTCGGCTTCAAAGAGGGCTGCACCTATCTCTCGCCCGCGCCGCTGTACCATGCGGCCCCGCTGCGCTGGTGCATGAGCGTCCAGAAGCTGGGCGGCACGGTGATCGTCATGGAGAAGTACGATCCCGAAGCCGCGCTGGCGCTGATCGAGCAGCACAAGGTCGACTGCGGCCAGTTCGTGCCGACCCATTTCGTGCGGATGCTGAAGCTGCCGGAAGAGGTGCGCGCGAAGTATGACGTCTCGTCGATGAAATCGGCGGTGCACGCCGCAGCGCCCTGCCCCATCCCCGTGAAGGAGCAGATGATCGCCTGGTGGGGGCCGGTGATCTACGAGTACTACGCCGGCACCGAGGGCAACGGCTTCTGCTTCATTACCGCCGACGAGTGGCTCACTCACAAGGGCTCGGTGGGCAAGGCGGTGCTGGGCGAGCTGAAGATCTGCAGCGAGGAGGGCGACGAGCTGCCGCCGCGCTCGGAAGGGCTCGTCTGCTTCGCCAACGGCCCGCCGCTGGCCTATCACAACGCCCCGGAAAAGGTGGCCGAAAGCACCAACAAGCACGGCTGGACCACCCTGGGCGACGTGGGTTGGGTGGACGAGGAGGGCTACCTCTACCTCACCGACCGCAAGAGCTTCATGATCATCTCGGGCGGTGTGAACATTTACCCGCAGGAGATCGAGAACCTGCTGGTCACCCATCCGAAGGTGGCCGACGCCGCCGTCGTGGGCGCTCCCGACGAGGAGATGGGCGAGAAAGTGGTGGCCGTCATCCAGCCGCTGGACTGGGACGAGGACCACGAGAGCCTGCGGACCGAGCTGCTGGCCTACGCCCGGCAGAACCTCAGCCACGTGAAGTCGCCCCGGGTGCTGGATTTCATGAAGGAGCTGCCGCGGCATCCGACGGGCAAGCTCTACAAGCGACTGATCCGCGACGCCTACTGGGGCAAGGAGGGCTCGCGGATCGTCTGACGCGAGCCGGCGTCAGGCGCGGCGGCGCCCTTCCTCGGGCCGGGCCTTGGCGGGGGGATGCGGGCGCCGCGCCCAGGAGGACGTCGAGGCGCTCGACCAGCACGCCCAGTTCGATGGGCTTGGGCACCACGTCGTCGAACCCGGCGGCGTGATAGGCCTCGGCCTCGTGCGCCATGACGCTGGCGGTGACGGCCACCACCGGGGTGCGCGGCCGCCCGCTGCTCGTTTCACGGGCGCGGATCTCCCGGACGGCGTCCAGGCCGTCCATGCCCGGCATGTGCACGTCCATCAGAACCGCGTCCCAGGGCTGCGCCGCCCAGGCTGCGACGCCTTCGGCGCCGTCCGCCGCAAAGCCGCACTCGCAGCCGAGCTCCTCCAGCATGATCCGCAGGACCAGCTGGTTCGTCGGCTTGTCATCGACGATGAGGATCCGCGGCGCGCGTCCGAGCAGCGCCTGCGGCTCGGCGCCGCCCCGGGGCGCCTCCGTCGGGGCCGCAGCGCGCGAGATCGGCACGCCGAACGTGAAGGCCGAGCCCTCGCCCGGCGTCGAGGCGACGGAGATCTCACCTCCCATCAGGATGACGAGGTCGCGGCAGATGGCGAGGCCGAGCCCGGTGCCTTCGAAGCTCCGGGCGGCGCTGTCGTCGACCTGGGTGAACTTGTCGAAGATCGCCGCCTGCTGGCCTGGCGCGATGCCGATCCCGGTGTCACGGACCGTGCAGACCAGTTCACGGCGATCGGCGATGAAAGTGACGGCGATCTCGCCGGCCGGGGTGAACTTCATCGCGTTCGACAGGAGGTTGGAGACCACCTGGCGCAGCCGCGCCTCATCGGCCACGCAGCGCCCTTCGGAGCGGTCCTCGACCTCCAGCCGGAAGTCCAGGCCGCGTTCCTCGGCCAAGGTCGCATAGAGGCGGCGGATGCCTTCGGCGAAGCCGCCGAGATCGAACGGCTGACGCTGGAGCTCCAGCTTGCCGACCTCGATCTTCGAGATGTCCAGGATGTCGTTGAGGACCTGCATCAGCGCGCCGGCCTGCTGTCGGATCACCGCCAGGTGCGCCCGCTGGCGGCCGGCCAGCCGACCGCGCTCCATCACCTGGACCATGCCGAGGACGCCGTTCAGGGGCGTACGGATCTCGTGGCTCATGGTGGCGAGGAAGGCAGACTTGGCGCGGCTGGCCGCCACCGCCTCGACGGACATCCGGTCTGACGCGAGCCGGGCATCGATGGCCCGGGAGACCGTGCCGCGCATGAGCGCCGAGATGCCCAGGGCCGAGAAGCCGGCCGCCAGTCCCATGAACGCGTAGGTGTCGAGGAACGCCTGGCCGAGCCGCCAGCCGGTCAGCGTCAGCCCGCCCATCGCCAGCGCGACGGCGGCGACGGCCACGCGCTTCGTCGGGGCCGCCGTGGCGGAGATGAGGGCCACGAAGGTGAAGTAGACCAGGCGCTGCTCGTCGAAGATCAGGAGCTGATGGACGACGACGTTGGCGTTGACGAGGCAGAACGCGCCCAGCGTCACCAGCTCGAGACGCCCCATCCGGGGCGGCGTGCGGCGCAGGCGCCGGCAGCCCAGCAGGAGCACCGCCGACGTGAGCGCCGCCAGGGGCAGCAGCACGGCCAGGTTGAGGCCGCTTTCGATGAAGCTGTGAGCGACGGCGATCAGCGCATAGTAGACGCCGCCCGTCAGCAGGGCGCCGCTCACCACCGGCGTGTAAGCCTGCGCGAGGTATGACGAAGGAAGCATCGCCTCCCGGCGCCGGCCCGACCGCATCTTCGACTCGCGTTTCCTGACCGCCACCGTACCGGAGGTCCGAGAACAGGTTCCGCGAAAGGCCCTAAGGATTTGCCAAACTACCGTGGGTTGAGATGACGCGACGGGCGCCTTGCGGCGGCGCCGCCAGATGCTAGAGGCTGGGCGGAAACCGCTAAGGGAGCGCAACGAATGAACCCCGTCGAGATCAACGACCTGCCCGGCATGGTCGGCCAGGAGGTGGGCGTGTCGGACTGGCTGGAGATCAGCCAGGAGCGCGTGAACCAGTTCGCCGAGGCCACCGGCGACCACCAGTGGATCCATGTCGACGTCGAGCGCGCCACCAAGGAGATCGGCGGGCCGATCGCCCACGGCTACCTGACGCTGTCGCTGATCCCGTTCCTGTCGGCCGGCCTGCTGCCGATCAAGGGCGTCGTCCGGGGCATCAACTACGGCTCGGACAAGGTGCGCTTCACCAACATGGTGCGCGTGGGATCGCGGGTGCGCCTGCGTCAGAAGCTGATCGGCGCCGAGCCCAAATCGGGCGGCATGCAGATCAAGAACGAGTGCACGATCGAGATCGAGGGCCAGGACCGGCCGGCCTGCGTCGCCGAGACGATCAGCGTCGTCTACGGCGCCTAGGCGCTAGTTCCGCGCCGCTTCCTCCGCGGAGGCGGCGCGGGCCCCCACCAGGACGCCGCCGTCGGCGACCGTGGAGGGCGCGAGCGGATTGGCCAGCAGCGCGATCGTCTCGCGGATGTACTTGGCGTGGGTGACGATGCCGATCTCCAGCCGCTCGGAGTTCAGCTCCACCTGTTGCGTCAGCAGGCCGGCGATGAAGCCCTCGTCGCCCTTGTCGGCCACCTGGGTCAGCACCGTGGGGGCGGGGGCCTTGCTGACGAACACGGGCCCGCCCGAGTTGCCGGGGAAGACCGAGAAGTCGAGCAGGAAGGTCGGGAACACCTTGGCCGGGGCGATCGGATAGGACGCCACCTTGCCGGCGCGCAGGATCGGGAAACCGGCCTGATTGGCCGAGAGGCCGCGCGGGAAGCCCAGCGCCATCATCTCGTCGCCAGCGCGGACGCGGTAGTCGGTGAAGGTATCGTCGGCGGCGAGATAGTTCAGCGGAATCGCCGCCTTGGCGAAGGCGGCCGGAGCCTTGATCTCCATCACCGCCACGTCGCGGGTCGGATGGTGGGTCCAGAGCTCACCGCCCTTGCCGTCGCGGATCTTCAGCTGCTGGGGCGAGTAGCTCCACGAGCCGTCGGCGTTGGCGATGCGGTAGCCGATGCGCGCGTTGGCGCTGGGCATCTTTTGGAGCACGTGGTTCGCGGTGACCAGGATGGTCCGCGGCTGGCCGTCGGCGCCGGCGGTCGAGATGAGGAATCCCGTGCCGACGGTCCGCGTGCCGTCGCCCAAAGGCTGTTCCAGCTGAACAGTGGCGTGGATCAGCTCGACAGCGAGATCCATGACCATGGCGGTCCCCGAATACTAGAAGCCCCTCGCGTCTTCTGCGCGATCTCGATGTGCGAACAGTGAATCAGAGTCAGAGGCGCGCAACAAGCGAACATGCGCGTGAGCGCCCGCGCCAGAACGACGCGACTTTGCCTTGAGACCAGGGCGCCGGCAGCGCATTTAGCCGGGCATGAGCCTCCCCACGCCCCCCGCCGCGCCCAAGCGCCCGACCACCACCGAACAGCTCGGCCGCACGCGCACCGACGATTACGCCTGGATGAAGGACGACAACTGGCAACAGGTGCTGCGCGACCCGAAGGCGCTGAGGGCGGACGTCCGCGAGCATCTCGAGGCCGAGAACGCCTACACCAAGGCGGTGCTGGCCGGGACGGAGGCGTTGCAGGCCCAGCTGTTCGCGGAGATGAAGGGGCGCATCAAGGAGGACGACAGCTCGGTCCCGTCCCCCGATGGGCCGTGGGAATACTACGTCCGCTACGACGTGGGGGCCGAGCATCCGATCCACGCTCGGAGGCCCCGGCAAGGCGGCGCCGAGCAGGTGCTGATCGACGAGACGAAGCTGGCCGCAGGCAAGGCCTATTTCCACGTCGGCGCGACCAGCCACAGCCCCGACCACGCCCTGTTCGCCTGGGCCGCGGACACGCAAGGCAGCGAATACTATGAGATCCGGGTGAAGGACCTCGCGAGCGACGAGGAGATCGCGGCGCCGATCGAGAGCGCTTATGGCGACTTCTGCTTCTCCCCGGACAGCCAGTGGATCTTCTGGATCTGGCGCGACGAGAATGCGAGGCCGTCGAAAGTCCTCCGGCGCCCTGCGCGCGGCGGCGACGACGTCCTCGTGTATGAGGAACACGACGAGGGCATGTTCCTGGGCGTCGGCGTCACCTCCGACGACAGCCATGTCGTGATCCACGTCGGCAACCAGGAGACCACCGAGCTGTGGCTGGTCCCGGCCGCTGATCCGACGGCCGTTCCGGTCGTCGCCGAGCCGCGACGCTTGGGGGTGAAGTACAGCCTCGACCATTGGACCGACCGCTGGGTGATCCGGACCAATGACGACGGCGCCGTGGACTTCAAGCTGTGCGTTTCGCAAGCGGACGTGCCAGCGAAGGCTACGTGGCGCGACTGGGTCGCCCATGCGCCGGGCCGCTACATCACAGGCTTCGCGGCCTACGCCGGGCACCTCGTGCGGGCCGAGCGGGTAGACGCCCTCGATCGGCTGGTCGTCATGGATCGCGCCGGCGGCGAGCACACCATCGCCTTCGACGAGGAGGCCTATGCGCTGCACCTCGAGGACGGCTTCGAATACGAAACCACCCTCACCCGTTTCGTCTACCAGTCGCCGACCACGCCGCGGCAGTGGTTCGACTACGACATGGCCAGCCGTGAGCGGACGCTGCGCAAGACCCAGGAGGTGCCATCGGGCCACGACCCGGCGCTGTACGTGGCCCGCCGCCTGCAGGCGACCGCCCCCGACGGCGCCCAGGTGCCGATTACGCTGCTGATGCGGAAGGACGTCGCGATGGACGGCGCAGCGCCGGTTCTGCTGTACGGCTACGGCAGCTACGGCCACGCGATGGAGCCCAGCTTCTCGATCCGCAACCTCAGCCTGGTCGACCGCGGATGGATCTGGGCGACCGCACACATCCGCGGGGGCTCGGACAAGGGCTGGGGCTGGTTCCTGGACGGCCGAAAGGAGAAGAAGCCCAACACCTTCACCGACTTCATCGCCTGCGCCGAGCACTTGATCGCCGCGGGCTATGCCACAAACGGCAGGATCGCGGCCTACGGCGGCTCAGCCGGCGGCATGCTTATGGGCGCGGTGGCGAACCTGCGCCCCGACCTCTGGGGCGCCATCATCGCCGCCGTGCCGTTCGTCGACGTGCTGAACACCATGAGCGACACGAGCCTGCCGCTGACGCCGCCGGAATGGCCCGAGTGGGGCAATCCGCTCGCCGACCCGGCCGCGTACGACCTGATCGCCAGCTACAGCCCGTACGACCAGGTGGCGGCCAGGGCCTATCCGCCGGTTCTGGCCACCGGCGGCCTCTCGGACCCGCGCGTCACCTACTGGGAGCCCGCGAAGTGGGTCGCCAGGCTGCGCGATCACACGACAGGCGACGCGCCGATCCTGCTCAAAATCAACATGGAGGCGGGCCACGGCGGGGCGTCTGGCCGTTTCGACTTCCTGAAGGAGATCGCGCTCGACTACGCTTTCGCCATCTGGGCGATCGACAAGGGCTGGAAGCAGGCATGATCCTCCGCGCCGCGACCGAGGACGACACCGAGGCCCTGGCGGCGATCTACGACCATCACGTGCTCCACGGCTTCGGCACCTTCGAGCTGGAACCGCCCGGCGTCGCCTGGATGGAGGCCAAGCGGCGCGACATCCAGGGCTACGGCCTGCCGTTCGTCGTGGCCGAGCTCGGGAGGAAGGTGCTGGGCTACGCCTATGCCGGGCCCTTCCGGCCGCGACCTGGCTATCGGTTCACCGTGGAGGACAGCGTCTATGTCGCGCCCGACGCCGTCGGACGGGGCGTTGGGCGGGCGACCCTGGCGGCTGTCCTCGACCAGTGCGCGGCGCGCGGCCTTCGGCAGGTGGTGGCGGTGATCGGCGACTCCGGCAATGCCGCCTCGGTCGGCCTGCATCGCGCCCTGGGCTTCCAGGACGCCGGCGTGTTCCGCGACGTGGGCTTCAAACACGGCCGCTGGGTGGACATCGTGATGATGCAGAAGCCCTTGAACGGCGGCGGCGCCACCCTGCCCGATGGTCCCGGCGTATCCCTCGGCTGAAGCCCGGAACTCCGGCGCCGGGCGCCGGGTTGTCAGGCGCCGCCACATTTCCATCCGACGACTCCAGGGGTCGCCGAGGTCCCTCCGCGAGGGACATAGAAGCGCTCTATGGGGCGAGCTTCACAAAATCAATTTGCTTATGAGGCTGAAGACACTACCTCAGCCCCTCGACATCAACCGGGAGCCGTACATGTCTCTGATCAACACCGAGGTGAAGCCGTTCACCGCCCAAGCCTACAAGGAAGGCAAGTTCCTCTCCGTGAGCGACGCCGACCTGAAGGGCAAGTGGTCGGTGGTCTTCTTCTATCCGGCCGACTTCACCTTCGTCTGCCCGACCGAACTGGAAGACCTGGCCGACAGCTACGCCGAGTTCCAGAAGCTGGGCGTCGAGATCTATTCGGTGTCGACGGACACGCACTTCTCGCACAAGGCCTGGGCCGACACCTCACCGGCCATCGGCAAGATCAAGTACACCATGATCGGCGACCCGTCGGGCGTGGTAACCAACAATTTCGGCGTGATGCGCGAAGGCCAGGGCCTGGCCGACCGCGGCACCTTCCTGGTCGACCCGGACGGCGTGATCCAGTTCATGGAAATCACCGCCGAAGGCATCGGCCGCAACGCCGCCGAGCTGCTGCGCAAGGTCAAGGCCGCGCAATACGTCCGCAACCACCCCGGCGAAGTCTGCCCGGCGAAGTGGGAAGAGGGTGAGAAGACGCTCGCCCCGTCGCTGGACCTGGTCGGCAAGATCTAAGCCTGACCTCGAACGACCCGGCGCCGCTCCCAGCGGGCGGCGCCGGCCTTACTTCCCCCGAAATTCCCCTGCTCTCGCCCGAGAGTTCGACGCCGGAGTTCCCGCGTATGCTCGACGCCGCCCTGAAGACCCAACTGAAGGCCTATCTCGAGAACCTGCGCGAGCCGGTGGAGCTGGTCGCGTCGCTGGACGACGGCGCGAAGTCGGCGGAGCTGTTCGAGCTGCTGAACGAGATCGCCGAGGCCTCGTCGAAGGTCAGCCTCCGCCGGGACGGCGACGACGCCCGCAGGCCCTCGTTCGCGATCACGCGGCCGGGCACGGACATCGCCGTGCGGTTCGCCGGCCTGCCGCTCGGCCATGAGTTCACCTCGCTAGTCCTGACCCTGCTGTGGGTCGGCGGACACCCGCCGAAGGTGGAGCCCGAAGTCATCCAACAGGTGAAGGCGCTGGACGGCGACTTCCTGTTCGAGACCTACTTCTCGCTCTCCTGTCAGAACTGCCCCGACGTGGTGCAGGCATTGAACCTGATGAGCGTGCTGAACCCGCGCATCAAGGCGGTGTCGATCGACGGCGCGCTCTTCCAGGCCGAGGTCGAAGCCCGCCAAGTGATGGCGGTCCCCCACCGTCCTGCTGAACGGCGAACCCTTCGCGCAAGGCCGCATGCAGCTGGAGCAGATCCTGGCCAAGATCGATGTCGGCGCCAGCGCGCGGGCGGCCGAGAAGATCAAGGGCAAGGACGCCTTCGACGTGCTGGTGATCGGTGGCGGTCCGGCCGGCGCCGCGGCCGCCATCTATGCCGCCCGCAAGGGTATCCGGACGGGCCTCGCGGCGGAGCGGTTCGGCGGCCAGGTGCTGGACACCATGGCGATCGAGAACTTCATCAGCGTTCCGCACACCGAAGGTCCGAAGCTGGCCTCCGGCCTTGAGCAGCACGTGAAGGACTACGAGGTCGACGTGATGAACCTCCAGCGGGCGGCGAAGCTGATCCCCGCCGCGCAGGAGGGCGGCCTGATCACGGTCGAGCTGGAGAATGGCGCCAGCCTGAAGTCCCGGACCGTGATCCTGGCCACCGGCGCCCGCTGGCGGACGATGAACGTGCCCGGCGAAGACCAGTACCGGAACAAGGGCGTGGCCTACTGCCCGCACTGCGACGGCCCGCTGTTCAAGGGCAAGCGCGTGGCGGTGATCGGCGGCGGCAATTCGGGCGTCGAGGCGGCCATCGATCTGGCGGGCATCGTCGCCCACGTGACCCTGATCGAGTTCGACAGTCAGCTCCGCGCCGACGCGGTGCTGCAGCGCAAGCTCGCCAGCCTGCCGAACGTGCGGATCGTCACCTCGGCCCTGACCACCGAGGTGAAGGGCGACGGCCAGAAGGTGACGGGGCTGGTGTACAAGGACCGCAACTCGGACGAGACCCACAACGTCGATCTGGAAGGCGTCTTCGTGCAGATCGGCCTCGTGCCCAACACCGAGTGGCTGAAGGACTCGGTGGCGCTGACCAACCGCGGCGAGATCGAAACCGACTTCCGCGGCGCGACCTCGGTCCCCGGCGTCTTCGCGGCGGGCGATGCGACGACGACGCCCTACAAGCAGATCGTCATCGCCATGGGCGAAGGCTCAAAGGCGGCGCTGTCGGCCTTCGACTATCTGATCCGCCTGCCCACCGCGGACACCGCGCAGGCGGCGTAGGCTAGAAGGGCATGAAGACCGGGATCGCGATCACGGCCGCGACCCAGGTCAACAGGTTCAGGGGCAGCCCGACGCGGACGAAGTCCATGTAGCTGTAGCCGCCCAGCTCGTAGACCAGGACGTTCGTCTGGTATCCGAACGGGGTGGCGAAGGCTGCGCTGGCGGCGATCATGAGACCGACCAGGAACGGCTGCGGGCTGACGCCCAGGCTCTCGGCCAGGGCGGCGGCCACCGGCGTCAGCAGCACGGCGACGGCGGCGTTGGACAGGATTTCAGTGAGCGCGAGCGCGATAGCGTAGAACAGCGCCAGGGCCAGATGCGGACCCAGGCCGGTGACGAGGGCGGTGAGGCCGCCCGTCGCCGCGGACGCCAGGCCGGAGACCTCCAGCGACAGCCCCACCACGACCATGCCGGCGATGAGCAGCAGGATCTCCGGCCGCAGGCCGCGATAGGCTTCGTCGGCGCTGATGACGCGGGTCAGGATCAGCACGACCGCGCCCGTGAAGGCGGCGGCCGCGATCGGAGCGTACCCCAGGGCCGAGACCACCACGACGGCCACGAACACCACCAGGGACGCGAGGCCACGCTTGAGGTCGAGCGGCCGCCGCTCCGCGAATAGCGCCGCATCGCCCACCGTCACGCCGCGCGAGCTGCTGGCGTCCTCGACCGCCTGCGCGAAGGCCGTCTCGGCCACGCCCTCGCGGTTTCGCAGCAGGCGCGGGGCAACCAGCAGCAGATAGACCGCCCCCCACCGCCGCCACGACGAGCGCCGGGGCGGTGATGTCGAACAGACCGAAGCCCGGCTGGCCCGAACTGCGCGCCATGTCGTTGACCAGCAGGTTGGTCGAGGTGCCGATGAGGGTGCACGAGCCGCCGAGGATCGTGATGTAGGAGAGCGGGATCAGGAATCGTTTGGGCGGCAGCTTCATCGACTGGCTGACGTCGCGGATCACCGGGGCCGCAAGCACCACGATGGGCGTGTTGTTGAGGAAGGCCGAGGCCACGCCGCAGAAGCCGATCATCAGCCACAGCCCCACCGCGCCGAGGCGGCCGCACAGCCGCACGCCCAGACGGATCAGAGCGTCGAGGAGCCCTGACAGCTCCATCGCGTAGGCGATGACGAACAGCGAGGCGAGCGCGATCAGCGCTGGACTGGCGAACGCCGCCTGGGCCTCGACCGGGCGGATCACGCCGATCGCCAGCAGGGTCGCGGCGCCGGCAAGCGCCACCACGTCGGCGCGGAGCCGGTTCCAGATCAGGGCCGCCATGACGGCGATCAGGACGGCGAGCGCGGCGGCCTGGTCGAAACTCATCCGGTCAGATTAGGCCACTGCGGCGGTGGCTGCTATCGTCCCTCTCATGTCTCGCTTCTCCGCTTCCGCCCTCGCCCTGGCGCTGACGGCCTGTGCGCGGGAGACCCCCTCCGAAGCCCCAGCGCCCGCGCCTGCCCCGGCGGCGGTCCCGTTGGCCCCGTCGCCGCCGCTCGGCCGCGCAGACCTGCTGGCGGCGGTGGCCCAGGCCGCCTCCGCGGCCGCTGCGGGCGCCCCTGCCCCGGAGGCGGCCGGCGCCCTCGCGGGAAGGCGCTTCAGCCTACGCCTGCCCTTCGGCTGCGCGGGTCCGGCGTCCGACACCTGGGCCGGCTTCGAATACGACGAGCGGCGGGAGGCGCTGCGGCTGTCGGCGCGGCCCGAGGCCTGGACCGACCAGCCGTGGGTGCGGACCCTCGTGGCCACCGACGGCACGGAATCGATCGCGGGCTTCTGGCTACGACGCCCGTGGATGCTGACCGAAACCTGTCCCTCCGTGGCACCGGTCGCAGACGCCGGCGGCGGCGAGGAAACGGTGGGCCTGGCGCAGGTCTTCGAGGCGGGCGGGTCACGCGTGCCGCGGCGCGGCGGGCGGGCCTACCAGGCCACCGAGAAGCTGGGACGTGAGCCGCCGCCCGGGCGTGGCGGCTTCCGGCTGGTGCTGGAAGGCCGCGTCGCCTCGCCCGAGGCCCGCGGCCCGATCCGCTGCCTCGCGCCGAGCGCGGACCAACGGCCGGTATGCCTGGTGATGGTCGAGATCGACCGCGTAGCCTTCGAGGACGCGAACGGCCGTCGAATCGCGGAATGGACCAGCTGAGGGCTTGAGGCGGCCCCCTTTAGTCGGCGGTCTCCGCGACCGGAGGCTCGGCGTCGGCAGGCGCATAGCGGGCGGCGAGGTCGGCGTGCTCGGTCTCGCGGATCGCGCGGGCGACATTGAGGCGGGTGTAGATGCTGGCGCCGCGGCGCATCTGCGGTGACAGTTCCTCGGCGGCCCGCGACAGGTCGTCGGTGGCGGCGACGGCCACCACCCTGACGCCCTCGGCCCTGGGACGGACCAGGGCGTAGTTGCCGGCGATCGGAACGTGCTTCTCCCCGGCAGGGGAGAAGCCGGAAGCGGTAGGCGGCCCCGAGGCGCCCGTCAGGTCCAGGAACGGCTTCATGGGGCGGCGGTTAGGCGATGACGGAGCCTGCGTCGAGCCGAATCGGTCGGCCGAGCGTTGGCTGCGGCGGGGAGTCGCGATGGCATGACGAAGAGATCCGCAGGCGACCGCAGAGGCTTGTCGGGCCCGCATCGGCTGGGCCGCGTCTTCAGCGTCCGCCGCGAGACCTGGCGGCTCGACCAGGACCCGTCCCGCGAGCGCCCGGAGGTGACGGTCCTGGCCTCCCGCCGCAGCGCGGCCGAGGCTGCTGACCTGGCGCGGGCGGCGGCGGCGGTCTTCGAGCGACGCGGCTTCCACAAGGCGACGGGGTCTTGGTGGGGTGTCGCCGCGGGGCGGTTCCACCGCTTCCGGGTAGTGGGGCCCACACGCCGCGCGGGGTTGGTGGCGGCCGGTCTCGGAGTGCTCGCAGCGGCCGTGCTGATCGGTCGTCGGCGACAGGCCAGGCGTTCGGCGCCGCCTGGTGTGAAGACGGGGCTCGGGGCCGCTTCCCAAGGCGCGACGCAGACGGCGCCGCACAAGGGCGCGGCGAGCGCGTCAGAGCCTCGGCAGGGAGCGGATATCCTGGAAGCTTGAAGTGGCTGGGGAACTAGGACTCGAACCTAGAATGACGGTACCAAAAACCGCAGTGTTACCATTACACCATTCCCCAGCAGGAACAGCGCCGAGGGGTCGCCCTCGCGGAGGCGGTGAGATAGCGCAGAGGCCTCGCCGATGCAACGCCAAGAAGCGCCCATTTCTTCGTCTTGCAGCGCGCAATCGGCTACCCTATAAGGCGCCCTCCTTGAGATCGGAGTGTGGCTCAGTCTGGTAGAGCACTGCGTTCGGGACGCAGGGGTCGCAGGTTCAAATCCTGCCACTCCGACCATCTACTCTAGGGAGGAACCAGACCTCCCAGCCTTCAGCGAAGTGGTGGCGACAATTCCGGGGCTTAGCGCCTAGCGGGTCGGCCATGTTGCGTCTCCCACTAGCGGAACAGCGCGATTTTCCCGCCATTCTCCGCCCTGCTCTCCAGAACCTCTCCGGAAGTGTCCGTTTTCGGGAATCGACGTTAGGGGCCGCAGCGCTTGCCTACGGGTTCAATCGCGTCGGCTGCCGCAGGACCTTCCGAAGATCAGCAACGCGCCAGCAGCCGCCGTTCCTGACGCTCGTCCTCCTCGCCTAGCCTGCATCTCTTCTCCCTGGACCCCGGCAGGGGAAATCCAAGCCGTTCGACCCGAGTCCGCACGACCGCCTAGGCGGGCGGGCGAATGTGTGCGAGAGCCGCTTCGGCGGTCGAGGAATTCGGTAGCGGAATGAAGCAGTTCCTGATCACGGCGGCCGGCGTTTTCGCCGGCCTGATGATCTTCCTGGTGGGCGTGCCCGTCCTCCTGGTGTCGCTGGCGCTCAGCGCGGCGAGCCCCACGCCCACGCCGTCGCGCACGGTTCTGGAGCTGGACCTGCGCGAGACGCTGACCGACCAGGCGCCGCGCAGTCCCCTCGCCGGCTTCGGCCGCAGTTCGACGGCGGTGATGAGCATCATCGAGGGGCTGCGGCAGGCCGAGAAGGATGACCGGGTCAAGGGCATGCTTGTGCGGCTGCCCGAGGCCGGCATCGAACCCGCCATGGCCGACGAGCTGCGTCAGGCCCTCCTGCGCTTCCGCGCGAGCGGCAAGCCGGTGATCGCCCACAGCCAGGGGCTCTACCCGGGCGGCGTCGTCACCTCGACCTACATGCTGGGCGCGGCGTCCGGGAACTACTGGATGCAGCCGGGCGCCTCCCCTGCAGGCCACGGGCCTCGCGACCGAGGATGTGTTCTTCAAGCGCTTCTTCGACAAGTACGGGGTGACGCCGCAGTTCGAGCAGCGCCAGGAATACAAGAACGCGGTCAACACCTTCCTGCAGAGCGACTACACCCCTGCGCACCGGGAAGCGACGCTGTCGTGGATGACGGCGGTGTACGACGCCTCCCTGGCCTCCGCCGCGGGCGACCGCAAGGCGGACGCCGCGACGCTGCGCCGAACGCTCGAGGCCGGCCCCTATCTCGCCGAGGACGCCCACCGCCTAGGACTGATCGACCGCGTCGGGCAGGTTCGCGAGGCGCGCCAGACGCTGCTCGACCGCGCCGGGGACGACGCCAAGGCCGTGGAGTTCCGCGACTATGCGCGCGGCGATGTCGACCGGCGCGAGCGCAGCGGCGACACCATCGCCGTGATCGAGGCGGAAGGCCCGATCGTGACCGGGCGAGACAAGGGCGCAAGCCCCTTCGTCAGCAACGGCGCCATCTATTCCGACGACCTGGCCGACGCGATCCAACGGGCGACAAAGGCCAAGAACGTCAAGGCCATCGTGCTGCGGGTCAATTCGCCCGGCGGCTCCGACACGGCCTCCGAGCAGATCCTCGACGCGATCCGCCAGGCGAAGGCGAAGGGCAAGCCGGTGGTGGTGTCGATGAGCACCTATGCCGCCTCGGGCGGCTACTGGATCGCGTCGGAAGCCTCGGCCATCGTCGCCCAGCCGTCGACCCTGACCGGCTCGATCGGGGTGTTTGGCGGAAAGTTCGCCGTTGGCGAGGCCCTGGCCCGTTTCGGCGTCGATCTGCGCGAAACCAGCGTCGGCGGCGAATACGCCGGCGCCTTCAGCACCGGCCGGCCGTTCACTCCCGACCAGCGGACGGCGTTCGGCGCCTGGATGGACCGCATCTACGACAACTTCATCACCCGCGTGTCGACGGGCCGGAACCTGCCGCCCGAGCGCGTTCGGGAGATCGCCAGGGGCCGCGTGTGGACGGGGACGCAGGCGAAGCAGCTGGGCCTGGTCGACGAACTGGGCGGCTTCTACCAAGCCGTCGAGCGCGCCAAGGCCCTGGCCAGCCTGAAGGGCGACGTGCCGCTGCGCCGGATGACCCCCAGCGAAAGCCCGTTCCAGGCGCTGGAGCGGGCGCTGGGCGTCTCGGCGACCTCGGCCCGGACGCTGGCCGCCGCCGCCTGGGTGCTGGGCGACCCGCGCGCGGAGGCGGTGATCTCGCGCGCGGCCGAGGCCCGCCTGCGGGCGCAGGGCGCCACGGTGCTGGCGCCGTCGCCGCTGCACTAGGCGCGCCGCATGAGCGCGCCGGACCATCGCCAAGCCTATCAGCTGCTGCAGCGGGGCGACGTCGACGGCGCCCTGCGGTTCACCGCCGCGCTGCTTGCCCAGCCGCTGCCGAGCGCCGGGGCCTATGCGGCGCGCGCTGCGGTCCTCAAGGCGGCAGGCCGGCCGCAGGAGGCGCTAACCGTCAATCGGGAGGCCGTGCAGCGCTACCCGACGAGCGGCGTGACCTGGCACAACCTGGCCTCTACCCTCGGCGACCTTGGCCAGGGAAAGGAAGCCGTCGCGGTGGCGCAGCGGGCCATCGGCATGGGCCTGGCGGCGCCGGAGACGCGCCTGGTGCTGGCCCGTGCGCTGCAGCTGGAGCAGCGCTTCGACGAGGCCGAAGCGGTCTTCGGCGAGGCCCTGGCGCTGCGTCCCGACTACGAGGAGGCCGCCAACGAGCTGGCGCAGCTCGTCTGGATGCGCACGGGCGACGCCGAGCGCGCACTGACGCCGCTTCGGCGCAGCGTGGCCGGCCATCCCGGCCATGCGGGACTCGCCTATGCCCTGGCCATGGCCCAGGAGTTCACGGGCCAGAAGCAGGCGGCCCGCGCAACGGCCGAGCAGGCCCTGGCCCGCATCCCGGGCGACCGGCGACTGCTGAGCCTGGTCGTCGAACTCTGCTGCAAGCTGGGCGACGCCCAGGCGGCTGTCCGCTGGGCCGCGCAGGCGGCGGGCGACGATCCGGTGGCCAAGGCCCTTCAGGCCCAGGCGCTGCTGGCGCTCGGCGACGGAGACGGGGCGGCCAAGGCCGCGGAGGTCGCGGTCCGCCAGCAGCCCACGGACCAGTATTCGATCGCCCTGCTCGCCACGGCTTGGCGCATGAGCGGCGATGCCCGCTACAGCGGGCTCTACGACTACGACAGCCTGGTCGCCGCCTACGACATCGTGGATCCCGACACGGCCGACGGCGCCGCCTTCCTCGAGGAGCTGCGCGGGTCGCTGCGCCGGCTGCATCGCTATACCACCCACCCCTTCGGCCAATCGGTGCGGCAGGGCAGCCAGGCGACGCTTCGGCTGGACGGAGGCCACGAACCGGCCATTGAGCGTCTGCTGGACCTGCTCCGCGACGCCGTCGCACGACGTGTCGCCGAGGTGGGCGCTGGCGACGACATGTTCCGCCGCCGGGCCACCGGCGCCGCGGATTTCTCCGGCGCCTGGTCGATCCGGCTGATGGGCGCCGAGGGCCACCATGCCGACCACATCCACCCGATGGGCTGGATCTCGTCGGCGTTCTACGTTTCCGTTCCGGACGACGTGGCCGACGAGCAGGCCAGGCCGGGCTGGATCAAGTTCGGCGAACCCGGCGTCGCCACGGCGCAGCCGATGGCGGCCGAGCGTTTCGTGCAGCCCAGGGCCGGCCGGCTCGTGCTGTTCCCGTCCTACATGTGGCACGGGACAGTGCCCTATGCGTCGGCGGCCGAGCGGATGACAGTCGCCTTCGACGCCGTTCCGCGGCTGGGCTGAGCCTTTCCGACAACGAGACCTGGACCCGGCGCTCTCGGCGCGCCGACTCGACCTTGCGCGCAAAGAAAAAGGGCGGCGGCCGAAGCCACCGCCCTCGTTCCTAGAGGCTATCGCCCGGACTAGAAGTCCGCGCGGACGCCCACGAACAGGTACCGGCCCAGAGCGTCGTAGGTCTGGGGATAGGTGTTCCCATTGCAGGGGCCGGCCGGGCAGTTCGACTGGCTGACGAGCGGCGGCTCGTTGTCGAACACGTTGTTCACGCCGAAGCGGAACGTCACGTTCTCACGAACGGCCCAGGTGCCGGCGATGTCGAAGTAGTTCTTGTCGGTCAGCTTGTCGTCGCGCCACTGCTGGGGCGGCGTATCGGCGAAGACGAAGCGGTCGGACTTGACGCTCGAAACATAGCGCCAGGTGGTCGACAGCTCGAAGTCCCAAGGCGTGCGCCAGGTGGTGCGCAGCTTGTGGCGCCATTCCGGCATCGGAGCCGAAGCCGGCGTACCCGAGCTGGTGCAGACGCCGCCGTAGTAGCCGGCGCAGTCATAGGGCTCGTCGCCCGGCAGGGTCGTGACCGCGTACTTGTCGAGGTACGAGCCCTGGAAGTTGAACGACAGGCCGCCGAATTGGTCGAGGGCCGAGGTCATGCCGAAGTCGCCGAAGTCGAAGCGGTAGTTGGCCTCGACGTCGATGCCTTCGACTTCCAGCTTGCCGGTGTTGAAGGTGGTGTCGACGATGTAGCCGTTCTGCGACAGCCACAGCGAGCCGGTGCCCGGCGCACGCTGGATGAGACCGCAGAAGAACTGGTCGCCGGTTTCAAGGCAGCGCTCGAGGGTGACGTCCTGGCCGATCTGGCCGATCCGATCCTTCAGCGAGATGTTGAACCAGTCGACCGAGAGCGAGAAGCCCGGGACGAAGGTCGGCGTGAAGACGACGCCGAACGAGACGGTGTCCGAGGTTTCCGGATCGAGGTTCGGGTTACCGCCCGTCTGGCCGTTGTACTGCTCGGCCGAGTTGGCGGCAATGTTGCCGTACTGCGCGGCCGTGACGCCGGTGCGGGCGCACTGCGCCAGCGTCGCCGTCGGGTTCGCGCCTTCGCAGGGATCGGTCGAGCCGTTCAGCACCACGTTCAGGGTCGAGAAGAGCTCGACGATGTTCGGGGCGCGGACGGCGCGGTTGTAGCTGCCGCGGAGGCGGAAGTCCGACGTCGGCGACCAGTCGCCGGCCAGCTTGTAGGTGTCGGTCGAGAAGCCCAGCGAGTAGTCCGACCAGCGGTAGCCGACTTCCACCGACAGGTTCTGGAAGAACGGCTGGTCCTGGATCAGCGGGATCCGGGCTTCACCGAACAGCTCGTACAGGTCGTAGGCGCCTTGCGACGGCAGGGTCGCGCCGCCCTGACCGGCCAGGTCGCCCGTCTGGTAGGCGAGGTCGGTGTTCAGGTCGAGACGCTCGCGGCGGTACTCGGTGCCGAGCGCGAAGCCGACGCCGTCGTTCGCCCACGGGGTCTTGACGCCATACTGGCTGAGGTCGCCGGTGATCGAGCCCGAAACCACCGTCTGGGCGTACTCGCCGTTCTGGAAGCCCGGGGTCTGCAGGTAGTCGATCGAGGCTTGCGACGGGCCGGCGATGGAGAAGATGTCGTACGGACGGCAGGCCAGATCGACATTGGCGCCCGCGAGGGTGGTCGCCGAGCGGCAGGCCGCTTGGCCGGTCGCCGGGTCGATCACCACGTCCAGCGCGCGGGCCGAACGGGCGAGCGAGAAGTCGTTGAAGTAGATGTTCTGGTAGCTGACGACGCCGTACTGGGCGAACACGTCGTACATGAAGCCGTTGCCGAGGTCGCCGCGCATGCCGACGACGCCGCGGTAGTCGGTGTGGCGCAGGTCGGAGATCCGGCCGCCGCCTTCGACGTTACGACGCAGCACCGCCACCGAAGCCTGACGGCCAGGGGTGATCGGGTCGGCGTCGTCGTTCACGCCGAGGGTGTTCGGGAAGTTGGGGTCGTCCGGCAGCTGGTCGATGGTGGGGGCGCAGAACGCGGTCACCATGTCGGCCGACAGGAACGGGTTGTTCTCGCAGTTGATGTTCATGTTCTGGCCGAAGATGCCCGAGGGGGCGATCTGGGCGGCCGTGTGGTCGTCCATGAACATCAGCTGGGTGTAGAGCTCAGCCTTGTCGTTGAACTTGTAGTTCGCGAAGGCGCCCAGCACGTACCGGGTGTCCGGACGCTGGTAGTAGTTGTAGGGCGCGAAGTTGAACTGGTCGCGCGAGCCCACGTAGTTGCGGAGACCACGGCCGCCGGCGGCCGCCGGGTTCAGCGTGAAGTCGCCGCCGCCGCTGCCGCCGCCGTTCAGGAAGCGCGCGGGAGCCGTGGTGCCCGAGCCCGAGCAGGTGAAGCCCGACGGATCGGTCAGCGAGCGGGCCAGGGTACAGGCCGAGTAGTCGCGCGCGTCCTGGGTGACGCCCTGGACGTTGCGGTAGCCGGCGTAGGCCGTCACGTTGCCGCGGCCGTCCGGGGAATTGACGCCGACCACGAGGTTGATGTCGGTCACACCGCCGTCCCAGACGTCCTTTTCCGGCAGCGCGAAGCGCGACGGATCCAGCGCGGTGGACTGACGACGCGTCACCAGGTCCTGGATGCGGTCGTTCTCGTTGGTGTGCTGGTACCCCGAGTACTGCGCGTCGAGACGCACGCCCTCGAAGTTCTTCTGCATGATGAAGTTCACCACGCCGGCGACGGCGTCGGCGCCGTACACGGCCGAGGCGCCGCCGGTGACGACTTCAACGCGCTCGACGAGGGTCGCCGGGATGAAGTTCAGGTCGGGGGCGGTGTTGGTGGCGCCGGCGGCCGGGGTGCCCGGCTGCAGGCGGCGGCCATCGATCAGCACCAGGGTGCGGTTCGCGCCCAGGGCGCGCAGGTCGACGGTCGCGGTGCCGGTGGCGCCGTTCGCGTAGGACGAGCCCTGCGCGGCGAACACCTGCGGCAGCTGGTTCACCAGGTCTTCGGTCCGGGTGATGCCTCGGGTGGCGATGTCGGCGGCGCCGACGACCGTCACCGGGCTGGCGCTGGTCAGGTTCGGCTGCGGAATCCGCGAGCCGGTGACCACGACTTCGGCGACTTCGCCGTCTTGCGCCATGGCCGGGGTGGCAAGGCCAACGAGGGCCGCGCCACAGATCATCGAAGACGCCAAAAGGCGTTCCCGCACGGACTTGAATTTCACGGTCTGGATCCTCCAGCGGCACTGCCAGGGCGGCAGCCGCTCCCCACAAAAGAGATCGGTCCCGGGAACAGGGCTGCCCCCGGTTACGGTGGAGTTACGGGGTGGATCGACGACCGGTCAACGAACATTAGCCGCCTGCAACGTTGCGGGCGCCAACCTGTCGCATTCTGGTCACAGATTGTGCGCCTGTGGCAGGCTGACGCACGTTTGTTGCGGCTTCCGGCCATGACGGAGACCCATTCGCGCCTTCGGATCGGGCGCGGTAGAAACGGCCAGACCGTGGAATCAGTCCTCCTAAGGAGCCTCGAGATGACCCGTACCCGCGCCCTGCTCGTCGTCTCCCTCTGCGCCCTGGCCGCGGGGCCGGCCCTGGCGCAGCCCAAGGCCGAAGGACGCGCCGCCTTGGTGCAGCGGCTGTCCGACTGCCGCAAGCTGGGCGAGGATCCGGCGCGCCTGGCCTGCTACGACCAGGCGACCGCCGCCCTGGAGCAGGCCGAGGCGAAGGGCGACATCGTCGTCGTGGATCGGGAACAGGCGCGGACGGTGCAGCGCCAGGCCTTTGGCTTCAGCCTGCCCTCGCTGTCGGTGTTCGATCGCGGCGAAGAGAAGGAGGCCGTCGACAACGTCACCGGCAAGATCACCTCGGCCCGCATGGACGGGGCCGGCAAGTGGGTGCTGAAGCTGGAGGACGGCGCCGTCTGGCAGCAGATCGACGTCCAGGAGCTGTCGCTCTATCCGAAGGCCGGACAGTCGGTGACGATCCGCAAGGCGACGCTCGGCAGCTTCCTGGCCAGCGTGGAGGGGCGGCGCGCCTTCCGTGTGCGCCGCGTCGAGTAGCGGCTCAGCTTTCGTAGAACCGGTTGCGGGCCAGCATCAGCGTCTTGATCAGCTCGCGCTCGCCGGCCTCGAGGAACGGGTTCCAGATGTCGAAGATCAGGATCACCCGAAGCTGATCGGAGTCGTTCCAGGCTTCGTGCTCGATCGTGTCGTCGAAGACCCAGGCTTCACCCATCCGCCACGAACGCGTCTCGTTGCCGACGCGGAAGCGCGCCGGCCCGGGCAGGATCAGCGGCAGGTGGGTGAGGAGGCGGGTGTTGGTCGAGCCTGTATGCGCCGGAATGTGCGTCCGCGCGTCGAGCGCCGAGAACATCGCCGTGGGCGCGAACTCGGGCTGATCGGCCATCGGCAGCCGCTCGAGCAGCGCGGCGGTCCTGGGGCAACGGGCGCAGACGGCGTCCTGGCGCTGCCCATCCTTCCAGAGAAAGAGCGAGCTCCAGCGGCGGGAGTGGTTCAGCTCCTCCCACTGGTTCACAGGCGCGTCCGGCGGAAAGGCGATGTAGGGCGCGAAGTCCTGCATGTCGCCGGCCAGCAGCGCCTGGAGCTCGGCCTGGATCACCGGCGTCGCCGCCTCCAGCTCCGGCAGCCAGGGGAAGAGCTCGCGCGGGAAGAAGGGGATGGCGGGCAGGCGCGGGTAGTGCAGCAGCAGCGGTTCGTTCTGGTAGACCTTCTTGCGACCCGCATAAACGCCGATGGCCTCGTCCAGACGGGAGACGGCCAGCTCGGAGCCGGCGCCGGCGATCGGCCCCATCTGCTCGCGGAGATAGGCCTCCATAGCCGCCTGGGTCCTGGCGATCACCTCGTGCGCGCGGGCCACCGGCGCCTTCAACGGCGGCGGCAGCTGGGCCTCGTCGGGAGCAAGCTTGAGCGCGTTCTGATAGACGCGCGCCGCGACCTTCTCGCCGGAGACCTTCTCGACCAGGGCGCCCTTCGAGAGCAGGGCGAGGAAGTTATAGGGATCCAGGGCCAGCGCCTCGTCCAGCGCGGCGATGGCCTCGGGGAAGGCGCCGGACATGCGCAGCGCCAGCGCCCGCTGCATCTTGATCTGCGGATCGTGGGGGGACGCGCCCTCGGCCTGGCCGATGGCGGCGAGCGCGGCCGCAGGATCGCCGCGCCGTAGGGCCTGGGCGGCGTCGGCCAGGAGCTGCTCGGGCGAGGTTTGCAAGCCGGCGGTCATCACCTGTCCTTGGGGTCTATGGCGTCGCGCAGACCGTCGCCGATGAAGTTGAAACCCATCAGGGTGAGCACCATCACGACGGAGGGGAATATCAGCAGCCAGGGGGCCAGTTCCATGTCCGACGCGCCCCCGGCGATCAGGGAGCCCAGCGACGCCATCGGCGGCTGCACGCCGAGGCCCAGGAAGCTGAGGAAGCTCTCGGCCAAGATCACCGCCGGGATCGTCAGCGTCACATAGACGACCACCGGCCCCAGCAGATTCGGCACGATGTGGCGGGTGATGATCCCGGCAGGGCCCAGCCCCGCCGCGCGGGCGGCCTCGACGAACTCCTTGTGCTTCAGCGTCAGGGTCTGGCCGCGCACGATGCGGCTCATGGTCAGCCATTCGACCGCGCCGATCGCCACGAAGATCAAGACGAGGTTTGAGCCGAAGGTCACCATCATCAGGATCACGAAGAAGATGAACGGCAGCGAGTAGAGCACGTCGACAATCCGCATCATCGTCTCGTCCACACGCCCGCCGACGTAGCCCGCGGCCGCGCCCCAGGCGACGCCGATGATCAATGAGACCAGGGTGGCCACCAGGCCGATGGCCAGCGAGACCCGCAGGCCCATCAGCAGTCGCGCCAGCAGGTCGCGGCCAAGCGCATCCGTGCCCAGCAGGTGGCCGTCGGTCAGCGGCGGGGACCAGACGTGTTGCTTGTTCACCGCGTCGTAGGCGTAGGGCGTCAGGTATGGGCCGACGATGGCGGCCAGCGTCAGCAGGGCCAGGACGACCATGCCGGCCACGGCGGCGCGGTTTCGCAGGAGGCGGCGCCGGGCGTCGTCCCAGAGGCTGCGACCGCGGACGGCGGCGGCTTCCATGGTGGCGGCGCGGCCGATCATGCCAGCCTCACCCGGGGATCGAGGGCCGCGTAGAGCAGGTCGGCCACCAGGTTCAGCAGCAGGATCAGCGCGGCGTAGAAGATCACCATGCCCATCACCACCGTGTAGTCGCGCTGCAGGGCGCTGATGACGAAGAACTTCCCGAGGCCCGGCAGGTTGAAGATTTTCTCCACCACCAGAGAGCCGGTGATCAGACCGGCGCAGGCCGGGCCCAGATAGCTCACCAGCGGCAGGATGGCGGCCCGCAACGCGTGCTTGCCGACAATGCGGTGCTCGGGGAGCCCTTTGGCGCGGGCGGTGCGGATGTAGTTCGAGTGCAGCACCTCGATCATGCCGGCGCGCGTCAGGCGCGAGATGATGGCGATCTGCGGCAGGGCCAGCACGACGACCGGCAGCACCATGTTGGCCAAGGCCCCGTCGTTCCAGCCGGCGGTCGGAAGCCATCCTAGGTGCGAGGCGATGACCAGCACCAGCAGCGGCGCGGTGACGAAGGTCGGAATGCAGACGCCGAGGATGGCGACGGCCATCACCAGATTGTCGACCGTCCCGTTCTGCCGAAGCGCCGCCACCACGCCCAGGCTCAAGCCGACGACCGCAGCGATCGCGATGGCCGACAGCCCGAGCTTCAACGAGACGGGATAGTTCTCCTTGAGGATGTCGAGGACGGTCTTGTCCCGGTACTTGAGCGACGGTCCCAGGTCGCCTCGGACCACCCCGGCTAGATAGTCGACGTACTGCTGCCCCAGCGGCTTGTTCATGCCGTAGGCCTCCCGGACGTTGCGCTCGATCTCGGGCGAGAGCTTGCGGTCCAGGTCGAACGGGCTGCCAGGCGCCGCGCGCATCATGAAGAAGGCCGCAGTGATCACCAGGAAGAGCGTCGGGATCGCGACCAGCAGACGGCGGCCGATGAAGCGGAACATGGGCGACCTTGCGGGCGAGACGTTGCGAAACTTCCACCCGACCCCGATGATGTCAACGAAGGGCCCCGCAAGAGTACAGAGAGCTTCAGATGTCCGACTTCCGACGCGTCACCGACGACTTCACCACGGCGCCCCAGATCAGCGTGGCCGACGTGGAGGAAGCCGCACGACAGGGCTTTCGTACGATCATCAACAACCGGCCCGACGACGAGCAGCCGGGTCAGCCATCGAGCGCCGAGATCGAGGCGGCCGCCCGCGGGGCGGGCCTCGCCTATTTCCATGTTCCGGTGACGGGCGGACCCACGCCGCAGCAGGTCGAGCAGACTCAGGCGATCCTCGCCGAGGCGGAACGGCCGGTGCTGGCCTTCTGCCGCTCGGGCACACGCTCGATCGTCACCTGGTCGCTGAGCCAGGCCGCTTCCGGCGCCAAGCCCCGGGACGAGCTGGTGCGGCTGGGCCGCGAGGCCGGCTACGATCTCTCCGGCGTGCTGGGCGGATGATCCCCTACGTCCGCCAGATCGACTTCGAGTACGGCCGTTGCGACCAGGTCTCGCCGCTGGTGCGGCGGGTGATCGCCAACAACCCGAGCCCGTTCACCTATGTCGGGACCGGCACCTACATCGTCGGCCGCGGCGAGGTGGCGGTGATCGACCCGGGCCCCGACGACCCGACGCATCTCGAGGCGATCCTGGCGGCCATCCCCGGCGAGCGGGTGACCCAGATCCTGATCACCCATCACCATTCGGACCACTCGCCGCTGGCCCGGCCGCTCCAGGCGGCCACCGGCGCGCCGATCGTCGGCTGCGCGATCACGGAGGCGCACGCCGACACGTCCGAGGTCCGTATGGAGGCCGACCACGACGCCGCCTTCGAGCCGGACGTCAGCGTCTGCGCCGGCGGCGAGATCGCAGGATCCGGCTGGACGTTCGAGGCGATCCCGACGCCGGGACACACCTCGAACCACATCTGCTACGCGCTGAAGGAAGAGAACTGCCTGTTCTCCGGCGATCACATCATGGGCTGGTCGACCACGGTGATCACCCCGCCCGACGGCGACATGACCGCCTATCTCGCGAGCCTCGACCTGATCCGTGAGCGCGGCTTCGACACGCTTTGGCCAACGCACGGCCCGCCGATCCGCGATGTCGCGGCCTTCATCGACGCCTACAAGGCCCATCGCCAGGAGCGCATCGACCAGATCCTGGGCGCGCTGCGAGCTGGCCCCGGCAGCATCGGCGAACTGGTGCCGCGGCTCTATGCGGACGTGGATTCCAGACTATGGCCGGCCGCTTCGCGCTCCATGCTGGCGGCGATGATCCACCTGGAGCGCGAGGGTCGGATCGCCCAGGAGGGCGGGACCTATCGACTCGTCTAGGCTCCGACCGGTTGAGCCGTCGGCAGGACGTAGTCCTTCATCCGCTCGCGGATCAGCTTCTTGTCGATCTTGCCGGTGGCGCCGAGCGGGATCTCGTCGACGAAGACCACGTCGTCGGGCATCCACCATTTGGCGATCTTGCCCTCCAGGAACGACAGGAAGTCCTCCTTAGCGGCGGTCTCTCCGTCCTTCAGCTTGACCAACAGCACCGGGCGCTCGTCCCACTTGGGGTGCAGCGCGCCGATGACCGCGCAGATCGCCGCCTTTGGATGGCCGACGGCGATGTTCTCGATCTCGATCGAGCTGATCCACTCGCCGCCCGACTTGATCACGTCCTTGGCGCGGTCGGTGATCTGCATGAAGCCGTGTTCGTCGATCGTCGCGACGTCGCCGGTGTCGAAGAAGCCCTCGCCGTCCAGGATCTCGCCGCCGTCGCCGGCGAAGTACTGGCCGACCACGAACGGCCCCTTGACCATCAGCCGGCCGAAGGTGGTCCCGTCGTGCGGCAGCCGCTGGCCGTGGTCGTCGACCAGCTTCATCTCCATCGCGATCGGGGGGCGGCCCTGCTTGAGCTTGTACTTGATCTGCTCTTCCGCCGGCAGTTCGGCGGTCGCCGCGTTCATCGACGAAACCGTGCCCAGGGGCGACATCTCGGTCATGCCCCAGCCGTGCATCACATCGACCCCAAACTCATCCCGGAAACCGCGGACGATGGCTTCGGGCACCGCGGATCCGCCGATCATCACCCGCTTCAGCGTCGTGACCTTGCCCTTGGTCTCGCGCAGGTGGGCCAGCAGCATCTGCCAGACGGTGGGCACCGCGGCCGAGAACGTCACGCCCTCGGTCTCGATCAGCTCGTGGACCGAGGCGCCGTCGAGCTTGGCGCCGGGCATCACCATCTTCGCGCCGACGGCCGGGCACGAGAACGCGAGCCCCCAGGCGTTGGCGTGGAACATCGGCACCACCGGCAGCACGACGTCCTTGGCCGAGAGGCACAGCACGTCGACGCTCATGGTCACCAGCGTGTGCAGGAAGTTCGAGCGATGGCTGTAGAGCACGCCCTTGGGATTGCCGGTGGTGCCCGAGGTGTAGCAGAGCCCGGCCGGCGTGTTCTCGTCGAAGCCGCCCCAAGCGGTGTCGGCCGAGTTCTGCTCCACCAGGTCTTCGAAGCAGAGCGCGCCCGGCAGGTCGACGCCCTTCATGCCCTCGCGGTCGGTCATGACCACGAAGTGCTTGACGGTCGGCATATTGGCCCGTTGGGCCGCGATCACCGGAACGAAGGTCAGGTCGGTGAAGAGGACCTTATCCTGCGCGTGGTTGATGATGTAGCAGAGCTGGTCGACGAACAGCCGTGGGTTCAGGGTATGGCAGACCGCGCCCATACCCATCACGGCATACCAGGCCTCGACGTGGCGAGCCGTGTTCCAGGCCAGCGTGGCGACCCGGTCGCCAGGCTGCACGCCCAGGCCCTTCAGGGCGTTCGTCAGGCGCCTGGCGCGCTCGTGGACCTCGGCGTAGGTGGTGCGGACGATGGGACCTTCCACCGAGCGGCTGACGATCTCCCGGCCGCCGTGCCAGTCCCTGGCGTGATCGATGATCTTGTCGACCGTCAGCGGCCAATTCTGCATCACGCCGAGCATCTGTGCGTCTCCCCAACTGAACGCTTGTTAGTTTGGGAATAGGCTTAGTGAGGCGCTGACGTTTAGGCAACGCGAGTCGGCGGCTTACCGCCTGGCGCTCCACGCCCGCGCTGCAGCCTCGGCGGAGCCGCTGGTGTCCACTCGAGCCCAGGCGATCGCGGGATCCAGGCTTTCCGCCTGGTCACGCAGCACGTCGACGGTGGCGTCCGACGCATCGCCGGTCCGCGCCGCCACCCGGGATTCCAGCACCGGCAGCGGCGCTCCAGCCAGACGCCCTCGAACGGGACGCCGCAGTCCGCCGCCAGGGTTTCGGCGCGGGCGCGCAGCTGGGGCGATGTGAAGGTCGCGTCCAGGACCACCGACCGCCCGGACTTCAGGAGGGCCGCGGCGTTGGCGAAGAGCGCGTCGTAGGTCTGGACGTAGAACTCGGGCGTGTAGGCGTCGCGGGAGACCCCCTGGGTGGGCGCAACGCCCAGGAGGCGTTTGCGGATCTCGTCCGTGCGCAGGACGACCGCGCCCGGCGAGGCTCCGAGGGCGGGCGCGCAGGTGCGGGCGAAAGTTGACTTGCCGGACCCGGAGAGCCCGCCCACGGCGACCAGCACCGCGGGCTGGGGCGCCAGGTGGGCGATGCCGGCCTCGACATAGGCCCGAGCCACGTCGGGCCGCCCGCTGTGGGCTTCGACGTGGGCGCGCACCCCGGCCCGCACGGCCAGCATCAGCGGCAAGGCGGCCAAGCCGTTCCAGACGGAATCCCCGAACGTGCGGGCCGCCTCGTCCATGTAGGCGGACAGCACCCGGACCGCGGCGTCGCGGCGCCCCCCGGAAGTCGAGGTCCATCAGCAGGAAGGCGAGGTCGTAGAGGACGTCGAGATCCGACAGCAGGTCGTTGAACTCGATGCAGTCGAAGAGGATCGGCCGGCCGGCCTCCATGAGGATGTTGCCGAGGTGCAGGTCGCCATGGCAGCGGCGGGCGAAGCCCTCGGCCGTGCGCCGGGCCAGCAGCGGGCGTTGCCGCTCGAGCTCAACGTCGGTCAAGGCGATCATGTGCTCGACCCGCGCCTGGTCGAGGCCCGGGCAGGTCTCTCGCAGCAGCTGGGCGTTGGAGCCGATGGTGAAGGCGATCGCCGACAAGCCGCCTTCCGGCCGCAGCGGCGCCGCCGCATGGAAGCCGGCGATGGTCCGCCCCAGCGCCTCGGCGAGTTCGCCGTTCACCGTCTCGGGCCGGGCCGACAGCACCTCACGCTCGTCGAACCGACGCATCTCCAGCACATATTCGACCGGCTCTCCCGCGCCTTCGAGGGCAAGGCCGCCGTCACGCTCCCGGGTGATGGCGCGGACGGCGCGATAGATGTCGGGCGCGGCGGTGCGGTTGAACTCCAGTTCGCGGCGCAGGGCCCAGAGCCGCCGCTCGGCGGTGGAGAAGTCGGCATAGCCGAGGTCGACGTGACGCTTGATCTTCCAGGCGCTGTCCTCGGCCAGGAAGACGTGGGCGCAGGCGGTATCGATCTGGCGCGGCGCGCGGACCCTCAGGAACGCGACGATCTCGGCCTCGGACGCGGAACTCATGCGCCGGCCTTAAGGGAACAGTCGGTGCGTGGTCCAGCCGGCGCCGGCGCGCTGGAACACCAGACGCTCGTGCAGGCGGAACGGGCGGTCGCGCCAGAACTCGATGGCCTCGGGCGCGATGCGGAAGCCCGACCAGTGGGGCGGACGCGGCACCTTGCCGAGCCCGAAACGCAGGCCGGCGTCGGCGATCTTCCTTTCCAGCGCGAGCCGGTCGGTGAGTGGCCGCGACTGGTCGGACGCCCACGCCCCGAGCTGCGCCGGCCTGGCGCGGGTCGCGAAGTAGGCGTCGGCCTCCTCCGGGGTGACCTGCGTCACCGCGCCGCGGACGCGCACCTGACGCCGGAGCGACTTCCAGTGGAACAGGAGGGCGGCCCTGGGCTGGCCAGCGAGCTGCCGTCCCTTGGCGCTTTCCAGGTTCGTGTAGAAGACGAAGCCCTGCGGATCGACATCCTTGAGAAGCACCATCCGCACGTCCGGCAGGCCGGCCTCGTCGACCGTGGCGAGCGCCATGGCGTTGGGATCGTTGGGTTCTTTGGCCGCGGCCTCCTGCAGCCAGGACTTGAACAATGCGTAGGGGTCGGTCTCGCTGAGCAAAGGCGGCGGCTCGGCGGCGGCCACTTGGCGGACGTAGTCGTCCTCGGACGGGGACGGCGGGATCAGGCTCTTGTCGGTCACGCCCCGCATATACGCGCGGTCTGCGACGCCTGCGAGATTTTACCGGGCCTTTAACCCTCTCAAGCGAGGGTTCGGTTCCATGGCAAGGCCCCGCTCCGAGATGACGCTGAAGCAAGCGCGTGAGGTGCTGGGCGTCAGTTCGCTCTGCACTCCGAGCGAGGTGCGCGCCGCATTCCGCGAAGCGGCCAAGCACGCCCACCCCGACGCCGGCGGCAGCGACGGCGCCTTCCGCCAGGTGGTCGAGGCCTATCGTCGACTGCGCAACCCGATCATCGACGACGGCTTTGCGCCGACCCCGGCGCGCCGCGCGGCTGAGCCGGCGGGCGACCCGCGGCTGAACATCCCGCCGATCACAGCGCTGCTGGGCGGCGTGGTCGAGCATCGCCTGCCGGACGGCCGCACGCTGCGCATCACGCTTCCCGCCGGCCTGCGCTGCGGAGACAAGGTCCGCGCCGGCGACGCCCGGCTCGAGATCTATGTGAAGGCCGAAGGTGGTGTCCTGGTGCGTGGCCACGACCTCTGGATGACGGCCCACCTGGCGCCGGCGACGCTGAAGAAGGGCGGTCGGATCAGCCTCGACACGCCGCTGGGCAAGCGGATCGTGTGGATCACCGGCAAGGCGGCCGAGCGCGGGCTCGTACGGCTCGAGGGCCAGGGTCTGCCGGCCCGCGGCAAGCACCCCAAGGGCCACCTGTTCATCCGGCTGGCCCAGACCTCGGGCGCGGTGGACAGCGCCGCCGTCTCGCTGCTCCGCCGGTTCGCCGCCGCCTGGGCGGCGTAAAGCCCGGTTTGGCGAAGCGCCCGCGGCTGGGCTAGAGACGGCCCGACATGTCGCACAACACCTTCGGCCATCTCTTCCGCGTGACCACCTGGGGCGAGAGCCATGGGCCGGCGCTTGGCTGCGTGGTCGACGGCTGCCCTCCCGGTGTGCCCCTGACCGAGGCCGACATCCAGCCCTGGCTGGACCGTCGCCGGCCCGGCCAGGGCAAGTTCGTCACCCAGCGCCAGGAGCCCGACGCCGTCCGCATCCTGTCGGGAGTCTTCGAGGACGCGCGGACGAGCGGCCAGGTGACCACCGGGACCCCGATCTCGCTGATGATCGAGAACGTCGACCAGCGCTCCAAGGACTATTCGGAGATCGCCCAGGCCTTCCGGCCCGGTCACGCGGACTACGCCTACTTCGCCAAGTACGGCGTGCGCGACTATCGCGGCGGCGGCCGGCAGTCGGCGCGCGAGACCGCCGCCAGGGTGGCGGCCGGGGCGATCGCCCGAAAGATCCTGGACGGCGTGACGATCCGGGGCGCGGTGGTGCAGATCGGCCCCCACGCCGTCGATCCCGCGCGCGTCGACTTCAGCGTCACCGGGGATAATCCGTTCTGGGCCCCCGATCCGGACATCGTGCCGCTCTGGGAGGAGCATCTTGAGGCGATCCGCAAGGTCGGCTCGTCGACCGGCGCCGTGGTGGCGGTCGAAGCGACCGGCGTTCCCGCGGGCTGGGGCGCGCCGCTCTACGGCAAGCTGGACGCCGAACTCGCCGGCGCCCTGATGTCGATCAACGCCGCCAAGGGCGTGGAGATCGGCGCCGGCTTCGCCTCCGCCGCGCTGACCGGGGAGGAGAACGCCGACGAGATGCGGATGGGCGATGCTGGCCCGGTCTTCTTGTCGAACAAGGCCGGTGGCGTGCTCGGCGGGATCTCCACCGGCCAGGCCGTCACCGCGCGGGTCGCCTTCAAGCCGACGTCGTCGATCCTAACGCCGCGGCGGACCATCGACGAGGCCGGCGGCGAGATCGAACTGCGGACGAAAGGGCGTCACGATCCTTGCGTGGGGATCCGCGCGGTCCCGGTCGTCGAGGCGATGGTCGCCTGCGTCCTGGCCGATGCGTTCCTGCGGCACCGCGCCCAGACCGGCGGAAGGCCGCACCAGCCAGGGGCGTGAAGGGGCGCTGCAGGCGCCGACCCAGTATAAATACGTCAATAGGCTACTGAACTCAGCAGCTTAGCGGTGTTTCACAACCGCAACGGCATTGACCGGGCTGACGGGCCTACATATTCAGCGCGCTCCGCCTCACCGCGAGGATGCCGGCGGGGGGCTATGCGCAGAGGGACGTCGGTCAGCGGTTGCGGTACGACCTGCTCAAGATCCTGCTCGTCGACGACAACCACCACATGCGGGTGCTGTTGGCCGAGATCCTGCGCGCCCTTGGCGTGAAGAACATCTACGAGGCCAACGACGGCGCCGAAGGGCTGCAGATGATGCGCAACCACGCCGTCGACATCGTCATGACCGACCTGTCGATGCAACCGCTGGACGGTATCGATTTCGTGCGCCTGCTGCGCAACTCGCCCGACAGCCCGAACCAGCTGGCGCCGGTGATCATGATCACCGGACATTCGACCTTCGCCCGCGTGAACGAGGCCCGCGACGCCGGCGTCAACGAGTTCCTGGCCAAGCCGCTCACCGCGCGAGGCGTGGTCGAGCGCATTCATCAGGTCGTCGAGAACGCCCGGCCGTTCGTCCGCACCGACGACTACTTCGGTCCCGATCGCCGCCGCCGCGCCGACCCCGACTTCAAGGGGCCCTGGCGGCGCGGGACCGACCCGCAGGCCCGGTAAGGCGATCGGCCGCAGGCCGGCGGCCTCAATCGCGGCGCACGGCGGCGCCACATTGGACGATCACCGCCTGGAGCCCTCGATGTCCACCCATGCTCTCCTCCGCCTCGCCCTCATCGGCGCTGCGGGCCTGATGCTGTCCGGCTGCCTGGCCGTGGCGGCGACCAAGACCGCCGTGGGCGTCACCGGCGCGGTGGTCGGCACAGGTGTCAAGGCGACCGGCGCCGTCGTGGGCGCGGTGATCCCCGGCGGCGGCGACAAGAAGGACTAGGCGGGCACCGCCATCGCGCAGCTCTCGCCGATCGTCGGACGCGAAACCACGATGCGCGACAGGCCGGGAAACTGCGGCTTCAGCCGCTCGGCGAAATAGAGGCAGAGGTGCTCCAGCGTGGGGCGCGTCAGACCGGGCTTCTCGTTCAGGAGGCCGTGGTCCAGCTCGGCCGCCACCGCCTTCAGCGCGCCGCCGAGGTCGGCGAGGTCGGCCACCCAGCCCACCGGCTCCTGCGCCGCCCCGCTGACCGTCGCTTCCACCTTGAAGGAGTGGCCGTGCAGGCGCGCGTAAGGCCGATCCTGGGGACCGTCCTCCAGATAGTGGGCCGCGTCGAAGGTGGCCGCCTTGGTGATCTCAAAAACAGGTTGGCTCATATGAAGTCGCGTTTCGCCGCCAGGTCCTTCGGGGCCTAGGCGATGCCGAGGTACTTGTGGGTTTGGACGCTTAAACGCCACCGGGGGTGCGCGAGGCAATAGGCGATGGCCGCCTGCGTGTTCGCGACGCGATCCGGGCCATCCATCGGTTGGAGCAGGAAACGCTCGAAATCGAGGCCCTCGAACCGCTCAGGCATCGCGGCGGGCTGCGGGAAGACCAGCTTCAACTCCTGGCCGCGGGTCTGCACCACCGGCGCCTCGGCCTTGGGGCTGACGCAGATCCAGTCGACCCCCTCTGGAACCGGCAAGGTTCCGTTGGTCTCCAGCGCGATCGAGAAGCCGCGCGCGTGCAGGGCGTCGATCAGCGCGGCGTCCACCTGCAACAGCGGCTCGCCGCCGGTGAGCACCGTCAGCCGGTTTTCCGCGCCGCCTGTCCACTGGGCCTCGATCGCCGCCGCCAGCGCCTCGGAGTCGGAGAAACGGCCGCCGCCGGGCCCGTCCATGCCGACGAAGTCGGTGTCGCAGAAGGTGCAGACCGCCTTGCCGCGGTCCTCCTCGCGGCCGCTCCAGAGGTTGCAGCCGGCGAAACGGCAGAACACCGCCGGACGACCGGCCTGGCCGCCCTCCCCCTGCAGGGTGAGGAATATCTCCTTGACCGCGTAGCTCATGCCGCCAGCTCGGGACGGCCCCCCGCCGCCCATTCGTCCCAGCCCTTCGCCCGCAGCTCGCAGGCCGGACAGGTCCCGCACCCATGACCCCAGGCGTGCAGCTCCCCACGTTCGCCCCGGTAGCAGGTGTGGCTCTCCTTGACGGTCAAGGCGACCAGCGCCTCGCCGCCCAGCCGCTTGGCCAGGGCCCAGGTCTCGGCCTTGGTCAGTTTCATCAGCGGCGTCTCGATCCGGAAATCCTGGGCCATGCCGAGGTTCAGGGCCCGCTCCATGGCGTCGATCGCGTCGCGCCGGCAGTCGGGGTAGCCGGAGTAGTCGGTCTCGCACATGCCGCCCACCAGCACGCGCAGGCCGCGCCGGTCCGCGAGCGCGGCTGCGTAGGTCAGGAAGACCAGATTCCGACCCGGGACATAGCTGTTCGGAAGCCCCTTCTCCGAGATCTCGAACGCGCGCTCCTCGGTCATCGCCGTGCCGCCAATCGCGCCGAAGCCGCGGATCTCGAGCATGTGGTCCTCGCCGAGGCGGCTGGCCCAGCGCGGAAACGTCTCCGTCATGCCTGCGCGCACGGCCTGCCTGGCTTGCAGTTCGACGGCGTGACGCTGGCCGTAGTCGAAGCCGACCGTTTCGACGCGGGCGTAGCGGTCCAGCGCCCACGCCAGGCACACGGTGGAGTCCTGGCCGCCGGAGAACAGGACCAAAGCCCCTTCCGGGGCTGCACTGGGGGCTGCGGAGCCGTCGATCATCGGGCCCCATATGGAGCGGAAGAGCTCACAAAGGAAGCGACGCTACGGAAACTCCGTTGTCTCCGGCGCCACAGTATTCGCCGAACGCACATATTTCATGCCCAAGGTCGTCATCGCGTTCGTTGACACCGGCGTCATCGAGAGCGAGCCTCGTTGTCAAGTTGTCGGGGGACACGCCGCACTCCGAACAGCGCGCCTTTTGCGGCGGCACGGCGAGAAGGGCCAACAAGAGCCCGCGCCTCTGGGAGGAATGTAATGAAGACTGCGAGCTTTCGCGGCCTGCTGGCTGCTGGCGTCTCGTTTGGCGTGATCTGCGCCTTCGCGACCTCCGTTTCGGCCCAGACGGCCGGAAGTAACGTCATCGAGGAACTGGTCGTCACCGCGCAGAGGCAGGCGGAGGCGCTTCAGGATGTGCCGATCGCGGTCTCCGCTTTCGACCAGGGCGCTCTCGAACGATCCAAGATCGACGGCGGTCCCAACCTGGTCCTGGCCGTGCCGAACGTGAACTTCTCGAAGGGCAACTTCACCGGGTACAACTTCCAGATCCGCGGCATCGGCTCAAAGCTCGTGGCCGCGTCGGGCGACGCCGGCACCGGCATCCACCTGAACAACAGCCCGCTGATCGCCAACAACCTGTTCGAGACCGAGTTCTACGACATGGAGCGCGTGGAAGTGCTCCGCGGCCCGCAGGGCACGCTCTATGGACGGAACGCGACGGGCGGCGTCGTCAATCTGATCACCGCCAAACCGGTCGACACCTTCCAGGCCAACGCCCGCGCCGAGTACGGCAACTATGAGTCGATGAAGTTCCGCGGCATGGTGAACATGCCGCTGGGCGAAACCTTCGCGCTGCGCCTGGCCGGCAACTATCTGAAGCGGGACGGCTACGGCACCAACCTCGCCACCGGCAACGACGCCGACGACCGCGACCTGTGGGGCGGCCGGGCGACGCTGGGCTTCACGCCCACCGAGCGTTTCCGCGCCTGGCTGCTACTGGATCACTTCGAAGAGCACGACAACCGCTCGCGGATCGGCAAGCAGCTCTGCACGAAGGACGTCGGCCCGGCCAACATCGGCGCGCCCTACTCGCCGGTGGCGCCGATCGCGCAGATCCAGCGGGGCCTGTTCAGCCAGGGCTGCCTGCCCACCTCGCTCTATGACGACAGCGCGTTCGGCACGGTGAACTCGCAGGCGACTCTGGGCGGCCTGTTCGGCGCGCTAGGCGGCTTCCAGACGGGCGACGCCTACGCCGGCAAGATGCAGACCCGCGACGTCCGCGACATCGAGTCCCTGTTCGACCCGATCTACAAGGCGAAGACCAACATCTATCAGTTCAACGCCGAGTTCGACGTCACCGACCAGATGACGCTGAGCTGGCTGTCGGCGTTCAGCAACAACAAGCTCTACACCCGGCAGGACTACAACCGGTACCTGCCCTCCTCCAACTTCAACACCACGCCGAACCCGGTGAACGCGTTCGCCGCAGCACCCATCCCGGGCGGCTACGGCGCCATCTACAGCCTGCTGTTCCCCGGCGGCGTGATCAACGATCCGCAGAACGGTCCGCAGAACCGCTTCACGACGAGCGACATCTCCTCGGGCTACACCGAGCAGTGGAGCCACGAGCTGCGGCTGCAGTCCGACTTCGACGGGCCGCTGAACTTCAGCGTCGGCGGGTTGATCACGAAGTACAACGCCACCGGCGACTACTACGTGATGTTCAACACCGGCACCGGCTATGTGCAGATTCAGAACCTGCTGAACGCGGGCAATCCGAACTGCACCAGCGGCCCCACCTGTATCGCTGTCGATCCCAGCGCCGACCCGACCCGGCTCGGCCACAACTACTACGACAGCTACGGCCCCTACCGGCTGATGTCGTACGCGGCGTTCGGCGAGCTCTACTGGCAGATGAGCGACACCTTCAAGTGGACGCTCGGCCTTCGGTACACGGTGGACGACAAGCGGGTCCAAGCCCACACCGTGTCGCTGACGGTGCCCGGCGCCCGGCCCGATCCCGCGCGAGCTCCAGCAGGTGAAGTTCAAGGAGCCGACCGGCCGCATCGGCTTCGACTGGAAGCCGGAGACCGGCTTCACGGACGACACGCTGGTCTATGCCTTCTATTCGCGCGGCTACAAGGGCGGCGGCCTGAACCCGCCGTTCAGCCCCGGCGTCGGCATCGTCCCCGTGTCGGAGACCTTCGAGCCGGAGTTCATCAACTCCTACGAAATCGGCACGAAGAACACCCTCGCCGGCGGCACCGTGCAGGCGAACCTCGCGGGCTTCTACTATGACTACAAGGGCTACCAGGTCTCGAAGATCATCAATCGGACTTCGATCAACGAGAACATCGACGCCAAGGTCATGGGCGCCGAGTTCGAGGGAATCTGGCAGCCGCTCGAGGGGCTCCGCCTCAACGCGGCGATCGGCTATCTGAAGACCGAGATCAAGAGCGGTTCGTCCATCGACACCTTCAACCGCACCCAGGGCAATCCGAACCTGGTGCTGGTGAAGTCGAGTTCGGCGTCGAATTGCGTGGTCTCCCGCGCCACGGCGGTCGCCGCGCTCACCGCGTCGGCCTCCAACCCGTTCAACCTGCTGGGCGTCTGCACGCCGGCGGTGGCGGCGGGCGCCGGCACGAACATCGGCGGCACCGGGGCGATCGCCGCCGGGACCAACGTCTTCGGGCTGGCCGGCATTCCCGGCGTCGACGGCCTCGTCTCCGAAGGGGTCCCGGTCGACCTCGACGGCAACGAACTGCCGAACGCGCCGGAGTGGACCATCTCGCTGGGCGCCCAGTACACGCTGAACTTCGGCGACTGGGACGCGACCCTGCGCGGCGACTATTACAAGCAGACCAACACGTTCGCCCGCATCTACAACTCGGGCGCCGACCGCATCCGCGGCTGGGAGAACGTCAACCTGACGCTGACGGTGGCCAACCGTGACATGGGGGTCGAGGTCGGGGCGTTCATGAAGAACGCCACCAACGAGACGGCAGTCACCGACTTCTACCTGACCGACGACAGCTCGGGCCTGTTCCGGAACGTGTTCTACACCGAGCCGAGGACTTACGGCATCTGGGTGTCCAAATCGTTCTGACATCACGGTCGAAAACGGCCTGAGAGGGCGGCGGAGCGATCCGCCGCCCTTTTTCTTTGCCGGCCCTCGCACGCTTTTGAGTGCCTGGTATGGCGTCTCACCGAGCGTCGTTCGTTTTTGTGCAGTCGATTTGAAAGTGCGGTACTTCCGCAACAGCGGGCGAAAAGCCGCACTGAACGGCGTCAAGTTATCAGCGGAAAGTTGACGCCTCCGTCAGCTCGGTCCGAGGGTCCGGCCGGGCGCCTCCCCGCGCCCCCAGCAACGATTCGAACGAGAGGCGGCGACGCTTGAGCGTCTGCGCGCCCTGGGAGGACATTGATGTCGCAATCCGCTCACGTGCGGAGTCTGCTCGCTGCGAGCGTCTCCAGTCTGGCCCTCGCCGCAATGGCCGCTCCGGCCCTGGCGCAGGACGCCGCCCAGGGCGCGCTGCTGGACGAACTGGTCATCACCGCCGAAAAGCGCGAGCAGTCGCTGCAGGACGTGCCGGTCGCTGTCTCGGCCTTCACCTCGGAGCGTCGCGATGTCGCCGGCATCACCGGCATCCAGGACTTCGTGAACTTCACGCCC
The DNA here is from genome assembly GCF_024699945.1 of Phenylobacterium sp. J426. Classification (GTDB taxonomy): domain Bacteria; phylum Pseudomonadota; class Alphaproteobacteria; order Caulobacterales; family Caulobacteraceae; genus Phenylobacterium. The sequence goes on from NZ_JAJOMY010000001.1 coordinate 322,573, forward strand.
GGCATGAACTATTCGGGCACCGACCGCGTCAGCCTGCGCGGGGCCGGCCGCAACACCTTCTACATCGGCAACGACCCCGGCGTGGCGTCCTACTCGGACGGCTTCTACTCGGCCTCGTCGTCGGAGCTGTTCAAGACGCCGCTGTTCATCGAGCGGACGGAAATCCTGCGCGGTCCGCAGGGCACGCTGTATGGCCGCAACGCCATCGGCGGCGCCATCAACCAAGTCTCCAAGCGTCCGAGCCAGGAGTACGGCGGGGAGATCCGCGCGCTGTACGGCAACTACGACCGCTATCGGATCGAGGGCGCGGTCTCCCTGCCGGTCGCTGAGAACCTGCGCTTCAAGATCGGCGCGAGCCACGACGACCAGAGCAAGGGTTTCATCAAGAACATCGGCACCGCCAACGACGGCGCCACCATCAAGCGCACCTACTACGAGTTCATGCTTGAGGCCGAGCCCACCGAGAAGCTGGACATCTTCGTCCGCTACAACCGCTCGGTCTGGGACGACACCATGGGCGTCGGCGACCGCCTTGCCAACCTCACCACCCCCTACGACACGACCCGCGTCTTTGGCCCGATCGGCCAGCTGCAGGTGAATCCGCAGTTCGGCTACACGACCCCGAACCCGGGCGTGCTGGACCCGTACGTCCAGAACACCAACACCGACGGCTACGGCCAACTGCGGGGCAACCACGTCATCACCACCACGGTGACGTACGACCTGGGTTTCGCCGACCTGAAGTACATCGGCGGCTTCCAGCAGTATAACTACCAGACCGGCGGCGACTACGACGCCACCAGCCGGACCGCCCCGATCGTGGGCATCCTGGCGGTCCCGTACTTCCCGACGCAGACCACAGACTTCAACGAGCACAAGCGGTACTATTCGAACGAGATCAACCTGACCTCGAACGACGACGGGCCGCTGCGCTGGATCCTGGGCGTCTACCAGTACCAGGAAGAATATCGTCAGCGGATCCAGCTCGCGAACCCGAACCAGGCGCAGCTGGCTACGCCGCTGACCCTCGCCGGCACGCCGGCGGCGCCTAACCCGGGCCGCAACTTCGCCGACAGCCAGGCGACGCTCGACTCCAAGGCCTACGCGGTCTTCGGCCAGGCGACCTACGAGCTGAGCGACCAGTTCGCGGTGACGGCCGGCCTGCGCTACACCAAGGACGAGAAGAGCGGCACCGAGTTCCAGCGGCTGATCATCCAGTCGCCGAGCATCGCCGGCGGCGCGGCCGCGTTCGATGTCTCGACGGACATCGACCCGAACACCCCGGGCGTGCAGAACTTCCGCGCGCTGTCCGACAGCTGGGACGCCGTCACCGGCGTTCTGAACCTCGACTGGACGCCCGACCGCGACACCTTGGGCTACGCGAAATACAGCCGCGGCTACAAGTCGGGTGGCTTCCTGCTCGGCACCCTGGCCCCGGACCCGAGGGCCGACCAGGAGCAGGTCGACGCGTTCGAACTCGGCCTGAAGAAGACCTTCGCCGGTCGGCTGCAGGTGAACGCCGCGGCGTTCTACAACGACTACAAGGGCATGCAGCTCAACCTGTCGCAGCTCAACGCGACCGGCACGGCGGCGGCCAACAACTTCGTCAACGTCGACGCCGAGGCCTATGGCCTGGAGCTGGAGGCGATCTGGCGGCCCATTCAGAACCTCGACCTGTCGGCGAGCTACGGCTACCTGCACACGGAGATCACGTCCGGCTGCTGCTTCTACGATCCGGCAGATCCGGGCGCACGGGACCCGAGCGCCACGCCGTCCGGCGGCGCGGCCAACTCGAACGGGACGGCCCTGGTGTTCCAGACCCTCAAGGGTTCGCGGATCTACCAGTCGCCGAAGCACAAGTTCGCCGGAAACGCGAACTACACCTTCGACTTCGACGCGGGCAGCCTGATCCTGTCGGGCACCTACACCTGGACGGACGAGACCTACTACCAGCCGTTCAAAAGCGAGGCGAACCGGGTCAAGGCCTATGACGTGACCGACTTCCGCATCCTGTGGAACGACGGCGACGACCGCTACACCGTGATCGGCTTTGTGAAGAACGCCTTCGACAACCGCGGCTTCACCTCGAACGGCTCGACGACGCCCACCGCGATCTTCGACAGCCCGCCGAATCTGCAGGTCCCGACGGCCACCAGCCCGCTGGTCCAGACGCGCACGGCCATCACCCGCGGCCTGATCCAGCCCCGCACCTATGGCGTGGAGCTGCAGTACCGCTTCTAGTTTCTTCGGCGCGTTTCCTCCCATATTGCGCCCTGGGCGGCGGACCTCACGGTCCGCCGCCTATTTTTTTGATCTCGGGGACGCCGTGGACAGGCTCCACCGGGAGTTGCGCAATTTAACGTCTGCTCAAGCGCTCCCCACGATAGTGTCGACGCGGTAGTCGCAAAGCATCGGCCTGTATGTCCCTGCCCGAGTACTTCTTCGAGCGCGTCAGCGCCGACATCCGGCAGCAGTTGGACGGCGTGCAGGCGCTGGCCGACCGCCTCGCCGATCGCAGGCTCGCGCCCGACGCCCACGCCTGCGTGGATGGCATCGCCGAAGCGACCGCAGGGTTACGTCGGCTGCTGGACGCGGCCTTGGACCTGCGCACCGCCGCCCGCGAGCCCCCCGCTTGGCCGTGGGCCCCGTGCGGCTGCGCGAACTGGCCGACGCTCTGCAGGAGACCTGGACGAGACGCGCCTCCGACGCGGGCGTCACCCTGCTCGTGTCGTACGACGGGGATCCCGAAGCCTGCGGGATGGCCGACCGCGGCCGCCTGCTGCAGGTGTTCGACGGCCTGATCGGGGAGGCTGTCGGATCGCGCAGTCACGGCGCTGTCGAGGTCGTCCTCCGCGTCTCGTCCAGCGCGGGCGGCCATCGCCTTGAAGGTCGCGTCCGCGGCCTGCGCCGTGACGACTGGGACGGCCGGGACCTGGAAAGCCGCGTGCGGGCGATCGACGGGCGTGTCGGCCTCGAGGCAGCGATCGCCGCCGTGTTGGCCAGGGCGGTGCTGCACGCGATGGGTGCGACGCTGGAACGGGAAAGAGCGGCAGGCGCCTCCGAGACACTGAGCTTCGCGCTCGACCTGCCCCGCGCCCCCGAGGCCGCCGCGCGCCCCGCGCCGCGCCCCGCCCCGCCCATGTGCTGGTGGTCGACGACAACGCCACGAACCGAATGGTCGCCCAGAGCCTCGTCGAGATGTTCGACTGCACCTCAGAAGCGGCGGAGGACGGTGCGGAGGCGGTCGATGCTGTGCGGAGCGGCCGCTTCGACCTGGTGCTCATGGATATCAAGATGCCGCGGATGGATGGCGTGGAAGCCACCCGTGCGATCCGGTCGCTGCCGGCGCCCGCCGGCGCGATCCCGGTCATCGCGCTAACTGCTAACGCCGACCCGGAGGACGCCGCGGGTTACATCGCCGCCGGGATGAACGCCGTGGTCGAGAAGCCGATGAAGCCGGAACAGCTGCTGGCGGCCCTACAGGCGGCGCTGGGCGCATCCGTCGAGGACGCCGCCTAACAGGAACTCCCAGCAGGGCCCTGCAGGCGGCGTACGCCTCAGACCTGCGCGAGGCCCCCGTCGACGAAGACCTCGCCGCCGGTCATGAAGCTGCTGTCCGACGAGGCTAGAAACGCCGCCACGGCGCCGGTTTCACTGGGCTCGCCGATGCGGCCGATCGGAGTGGCGGCGCCCAGCGCCTCGAACTCGGCCTCGCCGACGACGTCCAGCGCAAGATCGGTGCGGGTGGGCCCCGGCGACAGCACATTGACACGTATGCCCGTGCCCTGGAGATCGAGCGCCCAGGTCCGGGCGAAGTTGCGGATCGCCGCCTTGGTAGCGCTGTAAACGCTGAACTGCGGGGTGCCCATGACCCCCGTGCTCGATCCGGTCAGGATGATGGAGCCGCCCTTGCCCATGAGCGGCAGCGCCTTCTGCACGGTGAAGAGCAACCCCTTCACATTGACGTCGAAGATCTGGTCGTAGTGGTCGCGCGTGATCTCCCCGAGCGGGGCGAAGGCTCCGGTCCCCGCGTTGGCGAAGACGATGTCCACCCGGCCGCGTTCGGCCTTCACGGTCGCGTACAGGCGGTCCAGGTCGGCGAGATCCGTGACCGAGCCTTGCACGGCGCGCGCGTTCGGGCCGAGCTCGGCCAATGCCGCATCGAGCGCGTCCTGCCGCCGGCCGAAGATGTATACGAACGCCCCTTCCTCGACGAACCGCTTGGCGGCGCCGAGACCGATGCCGCTTCCCCCGCCGGTGATCACCGCGGTCTTGCCGTCCAACCTCTTCATGACGTGCTCCTTGGTTGAGGTTGCACTGAGCTGGCGGCCCACATACCTACCGACAAGTATGCACCTTTTGGTAAGTGCCTAGAAAATGTCGACCGAACCCCCCGCCACGACTTGCGACCCGACGCTGCCCGGCTTCACCTGCGGCCTGGACGCGACGCTTCGTGTCATCTCCGGCAAGTGGAAGCCGCTGATCCTCTACTTCCTCGCCCAGGGCGGGCCGACGCGGTACGGCGAGCTGCGGCGCGCCATCCGGGACGTCAGCGACAAGGTGCTGATCCAGCAGCTCAAAGAGCTGGAGGCGGACGGCCTCGTGAAGCGCACGGACTACAAGGAGGTCCCGCCGCGGGTGGACTACAGCCTCACCGCGCTGGGCGTGAGCCTGGCCGAGGCGCTGGTCCCGCTCTGCACCTGGGGAACGGAGAACATGGCCGCAGTGACGCGCGTCTTCGCCGAGCGCGCGACCTGGAGCCGGAAGGGCGCCACGGCGTAGGCGTCAGACGGCCAGGGCCTCGGCGGCCTCCGTCAGGCGATCACAGGTGGCGAACTCCCGTCGGCGGAAGGCCTCCGCGGCGGCGCGGCGCAACAGGGTGTGGGCGGCGGCGGGATAGCGGACGCGCAGGCGGGCGGCCCAGGCCTCAGCCTGCTCGGGTGACGGCCGCAGTTCGTCGCCGCGGGCCTCGATCATCCGAACCGCTTCCGGCAGCGCCGGCCAGGCGAGCAGCAGGTCCAGGCCCTGGACGGCGTCGGGCGTCTGACCCGCGATCTCGAAGATGCGGTGCTCGGCCTCCACGTCGGCGAAATCCGGCAGCCGGGCGGTGAAGGCCTTGGCGCGGGCCAGCGAGAGCGTCCGCTCGAACGAGGCCCAGCGCGCCTCCTGGGCGGCCTCCGACCGGCCGGCGCGTTCCAGATAGTCGATCCAGACGGTCTCCCAGTCGAAGTCCGGCTCAGCCCGGCCGCCTCGGCCCTTGCGGAACAGCCCCGGGCGGACGGCGTCCTCCAGAAGCTGGCGCGCCTCCTCCAGACGATCCGCCTCCAGCATGCGCGCCGCGACCTCCGCGGCCACCGACGGGGTGCGAAGCGCTTCAGCGCTGAACGTGGCGCGGAAGGCGTCGGCGTCACCGGCCGCCTCCGACAGCCGTCGCAGGATGGCGGCCCAAGCGGGACCCGAGTGTGCGCCGAGGCTGGCCAGGGCGGCGCGGGCAAGGCCGGGGTCGGCATGCTCCAGCGTCGCGGGCGCCCAGTTCGACCAGAGCCCAGGAGCCTCCGCGATGGCCGCGGCCAGCATGGACCCGGCCTGCGCCGCCTCTCCTCGCGCCAGCAGCCGGCCCGCGTCGGCGGCCGCCCGCTGGAAGACGGCCGCCACCGCGCCTTCCTTGTCGCGCACGCGCCGCGCCACAGCCGTCGCCAGGCCCAGGAGCCGCAGGATGCGGTCCTGAGCGGCCGGGAGGTCCAGCGCCGACAGTCGCTCGGCCACCAGGGTGCGAAGGCCGTCGAGGTCGCGGACGAAGGCCGGTCGCTGCCGCCAGGAGACCGACGAACGGCTAGCCCCGATCAGGGTGAGCCGCCGGTCGATCTCGGCCAGCAGGTGCTCTGCGCCCTGCTCCGCCGCCAATTCCATCCGCAGCCTGCGCTTCAGGTCGGCTCGGCTCTCCGCCACCTCGGCCAGGATCTCGGCCAGCCGCTCAGGGCCCAGCCGGGCGAGGTTCTCCGGGGTGACGCGTTTCAGGCTGGCGGGCGTGGGTCGCTTCATCGCCGGATCAGCGCGCGGACCATGGCCGGGGTTCATCGGACCAGGGACGGCAAGTCCGGCGCCCTGTATGTTTCAGCTGCAACTTTATTGCGGCCCTCGGCCCTATTGCGCCCCGCGCCGCAATGACCTAACCGGCTTGCCTCGTTTTCGGGGGAGATTATGGCCGGCAAGCCCGCGCCCAAGGCTGGAGGAACGACGCCGTCGCTGGACGAGGTGCGCGCGCGCATCGACGCCATCGACGCCGACCTGCTGCGCCTGCTGGACGAGCGGGCGAGCCTGGCCCGCGCCGTGGCGGCGGCGAAGGCGGCGGCGGGCGACGCGGGCAAGTTCGGCCTGCGCCCCGGTCGCGAGGCGCAGATCGTCCGCAAGCTGGTCTCCAGCCCCCGCGCGGCGGCGACGCCCAGCCTGGTGGTGCGGGTGTGGCGCGAGCTGATGGCCGAGAGCCTGGCGCTGCAGGGGCCGTTCCGCCTCAGTGTCTGGGGCGGCAAGGATCCGGGCCGCACGGCCGAACTGGCCCGCCTGCGGTTTGGCGCGGCGCCGTCGATGCGGCAAGTGGCCAAGGCCGAGGACGCCATCGCCGACGCCCGGCAGGTGGGCGGCGTCGCCGTGCTGGCGCTGTCCCGCGACAGCCACTGGTGGGGACGGCTGCTGGCCGAGCCGCGCCTGAAGGTGTTCGCCGCCCTCCCCTGCCTCGCCGCCTGGGGACCGATGGGTGCGCTGGCGGTCGCCGAGGTGGAGGTGGAGCCGACCGGAGACGACGTAACCTTCTGGGTCACCGACGCCGCGGGATCGGCGGCGGCCATAGAGGAGGCTCTGGGCCGCGACGGCGTGGCCGCCGAGCTGATCGCCGACAGCGGCGGACTGAAGCTGTTCTCGCTCGCCGGCTTCTATCAGGCGGGTGACGAGCGGCTGGCGCGGGCGCCGGGGCGGCTGAGCGGCGTGATCGGGGCTGCGCCCGGGCCGCTGGACGTGTAAGAGGCGGCCGCCATGGCCGACTCCATCGATCTCACCAACGACCGTTCCCGCGCCGCTCGTCCCGTGCCGAAGCCCGGGATCATGGACATCCACGCCTATGTGCCCGGCAAGGCCAAGGCGGACGGCGTCGCAGATCCGATCAAGCTCTCGGCCAACGAGAACATCCTGGGGTCCAGCCCCAAGGCGCGCGAGGCCTATGCCGGCGCGGTCGACCATCTGCACATGTACCCGGACAGCCGCACCACCCTGCTGCGGGCGGCGGTGTCGGAGGACTTCGGCCTCGAGCCGGAGCGGCTGATCTTCGGCCAGGGCTCGGACGAGGTGTTCCAGCTGCTGAACCAGGTGTTCCTGGAGCCGGGCGACAACATCGTGCAGGGCGAATACGGCTTTGCCGCCTATGCGATCGGCGCGCGGGCGTGCCAGGCCGAGGTGCGGACGGCGAAGGAGCCCAACTACCGCATCGACGTGGACGAGGTGCTGAAGGTCGTGGACGATCGGACGCGGCTGGTGTTCATCGCCAACCCGGCCAATCCGACCGGCACCTGGATCCCGTTCGCCGAGGTGGTGCGGCTGCACCAGGCGCTGCCGCCCAGCGTGGTGCTGGTGCTGGACGGCGCCTATTCCGAGTTCTGCAAGGACCCGACGTTCTCGGACGGGCTGGAGTACGCCCGCACCCAGTCGAACGTGGTGGTGACGCGGACCTTCTCGAAGCTGCATGGGCTGGCCGCCCTGCGCGTGGGCTGGGGCTATGCGCCCGAGGAGATCGCCGCCGCGGTCGACCGGATCCGCCTGCCGTTCAACATCTCGATCCCGGGGCAGCTGGCCGCCATCGCCGGCCTGCGCGACGTCGACTTCCAGGAGCGGTCCATCGCCCACGTGGAGCAGTGGCGGCCGTGGCTGGCGCAGCAGCTGGGCGGACTTGGGCTCGAGGTGGTGCTGCCGTCGGCGGCCAACTTCCTGCTGGTGGGCTTCCCGAAAACGCCCGGAAAGACCGCGAAGGACGCCGAGGCGTTCCTGGCCTCGAAGGGCCTGCTGGTGCGCGGCGTCGGCAACTATGGCCTGCCCGACCATGTGCGGATCACCATCGGCCTGGAAGAGCACAACCGCGCCGTGGCCGAAGCCTTGGCGGAGTTCCTGGCCTAGCTAGGACGGCCGCTTCGCCGCCACCTGGTCCAGCAGGCTGCGGGCCTGGTCCACGAAGGCCTCCACCACCTTGGGGGCGTAGGGGTTCTGGGTCTGGATGGCGGTGAACAGCTCGAAGGTGTCGGCGCCGATCAGGCCGCAGAGCTCCAGCAGGTGCTGGTAGGACTGGGTGGCCAGCCGCTCGTCCGGGATGCCCAGGTTGACCAGCGAGCGGCCGATCAGGTGCGTCAGGGCCTGGACGTAGGCCATCTCCTCGTCGTGCTCCTCGGGCGTCGTGACCGTCACGGCGAGGCCCAGCTCGCGGCCCAGGGCGGCGACGCGCTCGTGCCGGTCGCCGCGCACCGGGCAGACCACGAACCTGAGCCCCGGCAGGCCGTCGCGGGCCACCGACTGCGGGCCGAACAGCGGGTGGGTGGCGACGATGTCCACGTGGGCGGGCAGCAGCTCGACCATCCACTGGGCGGGCAGCATCTTCACCGAGCCGACGTCGACCACGAGGGCGCCCGGCTTCAGGTGCGGGGCGATGGCGGCGAAGACCTGGCGCATGGCGGCGACGGGCACGGCGACCACCACGACATCGCGGGCGGCGGCGGCCTCCAGCGCGCCGAAGCCGACGCCCAGCGCACGCGCCTGCTCGGCCGCGTCGGGCGCCGGGTCGGCGACCAGCACGTCGAAGCGGTCCTTCAGTATGCCGGCGGCCAGCCGGCCGAACTGGCCGAAGCCGATGAGGCCGAGGGTCTTGCTGGCCGGTGTGGTCATGGCGGGCTCGATAGCGGGGGTTGGCCCGCACCGCAAACCGGACACGATCCGGAAATAGCGTTGCAACGCGGGCGCCGCTCAGTGCGGGCGACAACGAACGGAGCTCTCCGAATGCGCACTCTGATCCTCGCCGGCGCCGTGCTGCTGGCCACTGCGGGCGCCGCCGCCGCCCAGATGCCCTCGCCGGCCGAGATCGTGAAGGCCTGGGACAAGGACGGCGACGGCGCGGTCTCGAAGGACGAATGGGTCGCCGCCGGCCGCCCGGCCGAGCGCTTCGACCTCGTCGACGCCGACAAGGACGGCAAGGTCACCGCCGCCGAACTGGAAGCCGCCTTCAAGGCCATGCAGCAGCAGCGCGGCGGCTGATCGGACCCGCGGGAGCGGCGCCCATCGGGCGCCCTCCTGCCCTAGCGCCGGCGGCTGTGGCGGAACAGCTCCGGGTTCTCGCGCCGGTCGAGCTCCTGCTGGATCGCCTCGGCCGCGCCCTTCGCCCCCTCGTTCAGGGCCGAGGTGCGGAGCGCGACCAGCGTCGTCTCCGAAAGATCCTCATAGCCCACGAGCCCGTCAGGCCCCGCCGTGGGACCGGTCTCGGCCTGCGCCGTATTCCGCCGTCTGCTCATGCGGCAAGCCCTTAGCCCGTCGGCCCGCGGATGTCGCGGGCGACGCGCAGGCCGCCTCCGGCTCCGCCATTAGACAGGCCTCCCGTTCATAGTGTCAGGAATCCACGCCTCCCCCGTGCGATGGGAGAGGCGGACCATATGGTTCGCCGAGTGGCGAACCGCTCTCGACGGGAACCGGATCGCCTCGCGATCCGGTGGGCGATGGAGGGAGCGTCCGCCCCGTGCTCCACGCCGGACACAGTCGCGACGCTGAGGGGAGACTCTCACGACCGCAAGGCCGACTTAAGATCACAACACGAACACAGACCGCCTTTCACGGCCGCGTGCGCTGCAAGTTGATCCGTTTGTCCACGCTCTAGCGACCCAGGCAGAGCGTGGACAAAGGGCGCGATTAGACGGTCGGGACGGCGCCGCCGTCGACGACGAGTTCAGCGCCGTGGATCGAGGCGGCTCGGTCCGAGGCCAAGAAGGCGATGGCTTCAGCGACTTCGAAGGGCTCGGCGCCGCGGCCGATCGAGATGCCGCCGAGCCCGTCCAGGACGAGCTTGCGCGCGTCCTCGAGAGAGCCGCCGTTGGCGTCCTGCAGCCGCTTGAGAAATACGTCGGTCCCCTCGGTCATGATCCAGCCGGGAGAGACGACATTGACCCGCACCCCCTTCGGCCCGAGTTCCTTCGAGATCGACTTGCTGTAGGTCCTGAGCGCCGCCTTGGCGCTGGCATAGGCGGTCGTGGCCTCCGGTAGCGGTAGGATCGACTGGATCGAGGTGACGTGCACGACGGCGCCCGCGCCCCGCTCGATCATCTGCGGGATCAGCAGCCGATCAAGCCGCACCGTGGCGAGCAGGTTCAGGTTCAGTTCGGAGAGCCAGTGCTCGTCCGTGAGGGCGACGAACCCGCCGCCCGGCGTCGCCGAGCCGCCGATCACATGGGCGAGGATATCGACGCCGCCCAGGCGCTCGAGCGCCGCCTTGGCCAGGGCTTCTCCGCCCTCCGGAGTCGTGAGGTCGGCCTGCACGAACTCGACGCCGTCGATGGGCTCCATCGCTCCGCGGGCCGAGGTGATCACCCGAGCGCCGCCGGTCAGGAAGCGATCGACGGTGGCGCGGCCCAGGCCCTTGGTGCCGCCACTGACAAGCACGCGCTTGCCCGCGAACTCGGTCGGATCAACCTTGAGGGTCATGCCGTGATCTCCAGGCCTTGGATGGCGTCGTTCGCGAGCGTGAAGCGGTAGGTGAAGCGGATCGGGCTGCCCCTGAAGTCGCCATGGGCAGGACCTTCAACGATGACCTCTCCGCCCTCGCGCCGCACGGTGTCGGGCGTGAAGATCGCGTTCACGGCGACCACCTCCTCTTCGAACAGGGTCCGCAGTTCGGCGTGGCCTCGAAACGGGGCGCCGTTGTCACGAAGCACCGCGTCGGCGGCGAACGGCGCCAACATGCCGTCGACATCGAGGCGGGCGTTCGCAGCTACATACGCGGCGATGGGGGAAGGGAGTTCGAGCGACATTGTCCTTGTCCTGCTGATGGGGCGCGGCGGCTGCAGCGTCAGCATCCAAGCTAACGATGGACATGCCCGGCGATAATCGGGACAAAAGGGTACGAGTCATCACGGAAACCGGGACAATCTGTGCGCAGTGACCTTGCGGAACTGGACGCGGTCCTGATGGTGGCTCGGCACGGCAAGTTCCGCGCGGCCGCCCTGGAACTCGGGGTGTCGACAACCGCGCTCAGCAACGCCGTGAGCAAGCTGGAGCGCACGCTCGGCGTGCGCCTGTTCAACAGGACGACGCGGAGCGTCTCGCTGACCGAGGCGGGCCAGCAATTCGTCGCGCAGGTCGCGCCCGCCGTGCGCGACATTCAGGAGGCCATGGACGCCGCGCGCGCCCGACAGGCCACGCCGTCGGGCACGCTGCGCATCAACGCCTTCCCAACGGCCGCGCGCGAGATCTTCTCATCCCTCGTCCTGCCGTTCTTGCGCGCGCACCCCCAGATCCACATCGACATCGTTACGGAAGGACGCCTGGTGGACATCGTCGCCGGCGGCTTCGACCTCGGCGTCCGCAGCGCCGATCTCGTTCCGGCCGACATGATCGCGCTGCCGCTGGGGCTGGCGCGACGCAACGTCGTGGTGGCCACACCCAGCTATCTGAACGCCCGCGGGACGCCGCTGATCCCGCAGGACCTCGCCGAGCATAGCTGTCTCCGCGTCCGCCTCCCCAACGGCGCTATCTACCGATGGCCTTTCGAGAAGGACGGACAGACGGTCCAGATCGACGTGGGGGGCTCGATCACACTCGACGAAGCGAGCTTGGCCCGCACGGCGGTCCTCGCGTCGGCGGGTCTGGCCCTGATGATGGAGTCCGACGTGCGCGACGACATCGAGGCCGGCCGCCTAACGCGCGTGCTGGAGGAGTGGACGCCGACGCTTTCACCCCTGGCCCTCTACTATCCGAGCCGACGTAACCCGACAGCCGCGTTCAAGGCCTTCATCGAGTTCGCGCGACGGCAAGGCGCGGCTGCCGAACCCAAAGGCCCCGTCATCGGCTGAACGGCCGGCGGCCCGCTTCAGTCGGATTGGTCCTCGGCGCCCCAGCCGCCAATGCTGCCATAGATGGTGTCGCGGAGCCGCCTGACGTCGGCGTTCAAAGGCGCCCAGGGCCTCTGGCGTTTGCGTGGAGGCCGCGAGGAGCGTGTCGCCGAGACAGCCCGCGCGATCCTGCATCGCTTTTCCCTGGGCGGTCAGCGCGACGATGACCTGGCGTTCATTCTCTGGATTGCGCGTGCGGCGGACGAAACCGGCCGCTTCGAGGCGTTTCAGCAGGGGCGTGACCGTGCTGGATTCCAGCATGAGGCGCTCTGCAAGGGCGCCGACGGTCTGCTGATCGCGCTCCCAGAGCGCGTTGAGCACCAGGTACTGCGGATAGGTCAGACCCAGCTCGTCTAGCAGCGGCTTGTAGGCGCGCTGAATGGCCATGCCAGCCGAATAGATGGCGTAGCAGAGCTGATCATCCAGAGCGGGCGGTCGCTTCGCGGTCATCATCGCCTCCGTACCGCCAAACATAGGCATTTTCCGCAAAAATACATATCGCGATATTTTTTGCTGGACGATGCGACGCCTGCGCCCTATCTAACTCGATATCGCGATAATCGTTGTCGCCGTAAATCTGAATAAGGAGCGCCTCACATGTCCAAGAAGATCCTCAACAGCCTCGCCGCCGCCGCCGCCGCCGTAGCCGCCCTGTCCGGCGCCGCCCAGGCCCAGCCGGCGCCGTCCCCGCAACCCGCGGCGAAGGCCGTTCGCGATGTGGTGCTGGTGCACGGCGCCTTCGCGGACGGTTCCGGCTGGCGGGGGGTCTACGAGAACCTGACGGCCCGCGGCTATCGCGTCAGCGTCGTCCAGAACCCTCTGACCTCGCTGGCGGACGACGTCGCCGCGACGCAGCGGATCATCGATCGTCATCCCGGGCCGGTGATCCTGGTGGGACACAGCTGGGGCGGCACGGTGATCACAGAGGCCGGAAACAATCCCAAGGTCGCCGGCCTGGTCTACGTCTCGGCGCTCGCGCCCGACAGCGGCGAGACGACTGCGAAGCAGTATGAGGGCTTCCCCCCGGCGACCGAGTTCGTCCTCGATATTGGCGCGGATGGCTTCGGTTTTGTGAAGCCGGAAAAGTTCAAGTCAGGCTTCGCAGCCGACGCCAGCGCTGCGGACGCCGCTTTCCTGCGGGACTCGCAGATCCCGATCAACATGTCGGTGTTCGCCACCCCGATCTCTAAGGCCGCGTGGCGTACGAAGCCCAGCTGGGCGGTCATCGCGCGGGAAGACAAGGCGTTTGGCGAGGGCATGCTGCTGCACATGGCCCATCGGATGCGCGCCGACGTCACCATGGTCCCTGGCAGCCACGCGCTATTCATGACCCAGGCGAACGCGGTGGCCGATGTCATCGACCGCGCCGCCAAGGGCGTCCGCCACCAAGCGGCGGTGACGGCGCGTTAGAAGCCGGGCATCGACGCAAGTGTCGCGATCTGCAAAGGCGCCCATCGGCCGAAGTCGTGCCGGTGGGTGTCATGTCCGATCAGCACGTCACCGTCGCCGCTCGGCTTGGACACGAGGCGACGATCACCCTCAAGTCACAAGCGCAGGTATTCTGGACGTCCGCAACCGACCCTAAGCGGCCATCGCGCGGCCGAGCTCGAATGCAGCGCCCGAAGCGGAGACGTTCAGCGTCACCTAAGAGCCGTGCGCCGACGCGCCATATCCCCTGCGACACCCAGTTCCCCTTCCGTTCGCGGCCCCCGCGGGGTAACCTCCGGGCACAGTGACTCTCCCGCCCGCCGCCCTCGATCTCGCCCCGGCGCTTGTCGTCCTGCCGGGGCCGCGCGCCGCCGTGGCGGACGCGGCGACGACCCGCGCCTTGCGCGCGCCGGACGCCCGCGACCTGTTCGAGTCGGCGCCGGTGCTGCTGGCGCATGCGGCGATGACGGCGCGCAGGCTGGGGCTGCACGCGCCGCCGCGCGGGCCCCGCATCTTCGACGCGCTGGAGCTGTTCGCCTTCGTGCGGCCGGCGAAGTTCTGCGCGCCGTCGGCCGCCGGGCTGGCGCTGGCGCTGGGGCTGCCGGAGCCGAAAGGCGCCGAGGCGCAGGCCGCCTCGCTCCGTGAGTCCTGCCGGCTGCTGCTGGCCGAGCTGGCGCTGACGCCGGAGCCGTCGCGCGAGGAGGCGCTGGCGGTCGCCGAGACGCTGGCGCGAGCCGGCTGGCCCTGGGGCTCGGCGGTGATCGGCGCCCTGCGCTCGGCGCCGGCCGGCAACCAGTTCCGCTCGTCGGGCCTCGACGTCTGGATGCGGCTGACCGAATGGGAGGCCGAGGCGCCGCCCGGCGAGGCGGGCTCGAAGCCGCTCGATCCTGAGGCGGCCGCCCACCGGCTGAAGACGCTTCTCGAGCGCTCGGGGCTCGACGAGCCCCGCCCCGCCCAGGCCGAGCTCGCGACGGAGGCGGCCTTCGCCTTCCAGCCGCGCGAGCGCGAGGGCGAGCCGCGCATAATGCTGGCCGAGGCCGGCACGGGCATCGGCAAGACCCTGGCCTATCTGGCGCCGGCCTCGCTGTGGGCCGAGGCCAACGGCCCGGCGGTCTGGGTCTCGACCTACACCCGGGCCCTGCAGCGCCAGATCGAGCGCGAGAGCCGGAGCATCTTCGAGGACGAGAAGACGCGGGCGAAGAAGGCCGTCGTCCGCAAAGGGCGCGAGAACTACCTCTGCCTGCTGAACTTCCAGGAGCAGGCCAACACCGCCCAGCTGGGCGGGGCGGACCTGGTGGGCATGGCGCTGGCCGCCCGCTGGGCCCGGGCCACCCGCGACGGCGACATGACCGGCGGCGACTTCCCGGCCTGGCTGCCGACCCTGTTCGCCGTGGCGCCGGCCGCCCAGGCCAGCGCCGGCAACCTGGTCGACCGGCGCGGCGAGTGCATCCACGCCGGCTGCCAGCACTACCGCGCCTGTTTCGTCGAGAAGGCGATCCGCGGCAGCCGCCGGGCCGACATCGTCATCGCCAACCACGCCCTGGTGCTGACCCAGGCCGCCTTCGACGGCGCCCGCGCCGCGCGGGGCTCCAAGGCCGACAGCGAGACCAGCCAGCTCAAGCGCATCGTCTTCGACGAGGGCCACCACCTGTTCGACGCCGCCGACAGCGCGTTCTCGGCCGCGCTCTCGGGCGCCGAGGCCGCCGAGATGCGCCGCTGGATCCGCGGGCCCGAAGGCCGCGGCCGGCGTGGGCGGGGGCTGGAAGCCCGGCTCTCCGACATCCTGGGCGACCGCGACGGGGCGCGGCAGACGCTGCAGGACGCCGTGCATGCGGCGAGCGCCCTGCCCGGCGAAGGCTGGTCGGGCCGCATCGCGCCGCCCAACGGCGAGGTGAACCCCATCGGCCCGATCGAGGCCTTCCTGGTGGCGGTGCTGGAGCAGCTCCGCGCCCGGGCCCAGAACAGCGAGATCGGCATGGAGTGCGCCGCCCGGCCGGCGCTGGACCTGGTGCGCGCCAACGCCCGCGAGGCGGCCGCCGCGCTCGCCCGCGTGGAGGCGCCGCTGCTGGCGCTGGCCCGCGCGCTGGAGGACCTGCTGGACGAGGAGGCCGCCACCCTGGGCGGCTCTGAGCGGGCCCGGATCGAGGGCGCGCTGCGGGGGCTCGACCGGCGCGCGCGGATGACGCTGCCGGCCTGGCGCTCGATGCTGCGGGCCATCGACGAGGACGCCGAGGACGATCCCGACTTCGTCGACTGGTTCGACGCCACCTTCCTCTATGGCCGGGTGGTGGACGCCGCCTGCCGGCGCCACTGGGTGGACCCGACCGAGCCCTTGACCAACGCCGTCATCAAGCCGGCCCACGGGGTGCTGGTGACGTCCGCCACGCTGGCCGATCCGACGCTGGAGGACCCTTTCGCCCTGGCCGAGATGCGGACCGGCGCGGCGCGCCTGCCCGACCGGCCCAAGACGCTGAAGCTCGCCTCGCCCTTCGACTATGCGTCCAACGCGCGGGCGCTGGTCGTCACGGACGTCAGCCGGGAGGATGCGCGCCAGGTGGCCGCCGCCATGCGCGAGCTGTTCCTGGCCGCAGGCGGCGGGGGGCTCGGCCTGTTCACCGCCATCCGCCGGCTGAAGGCGGTGCACGAGAAGATCGCCGGGCCGCTGGCCGACAAGGGCCTCGCCCTCTACGCGCAGCACGTCGATCCACTGGAGGTCGGCGCGCTCGTCGACATCTTCCGCGCCGAGCAGGACGCCTGCCTGCTGGGCACGGATGCGGTGCGGGACGGGGTGGACGTACCGGGCCGGTCCCTGCGCCTGCTGGTCTTCGACCGGGTGCCGTGGCCGAGGCCGGACATCCTGCACAAGGCGCGCCGCGCCCGCTTCGGCGCCAAGAGCTACGACGACGCGATCGCGCGGGGCCGCATCGCCCAGGCCTTCGGCCGCCTGATCCGCCGGGCCGACGACAGGGGCGTCTTCATCATGCTGGACGCCGCCGCGCCGACGCGGCTGTTCATCGGCCTGCCTGAAGGCGTCGAGCTGCAGCGGGTGACGCTGGTCGAGGCCATCGAGCAGGTGTCTCAATTCTTGACATCATCCCGGACAGCCGAAGGCTGATCCGGGACCGAGGGCGTTCTGCAGTGCGGCGGTCCTGGATCCTGGCTCTCCGCTGCGCTGCGGCCGGGATGACGGCTAAAGGGCGCGCTCCAGGGCGCCGAGGATCATCGTCCAGCCCTCTGTGGTGGGGGCCATCCATTCCTCGGTCAGGTCGTCGTTGGTGAGCGTGAGGATGCAGCCGTCTCCGTCGGGCGCGATCTCCACGGTCACCCGTGTGACGCTGGGGTCGAACTGCGGCACCGCGAAGGTGAAGACCAGCCGCCTGGGCCGGTCGATCTCGAGGTATTCGCCGACATGGACGATGTCGCCGCCGTCCGGCATGTGCGCGTCGTCGGGCGGCCGGCGGTCGGTGATGGTGTAGCGGCCGCCGACGCGCGGATCGATGTCGCACCGCACGACCTCGCCGGTCTCGGTGGTGAACAGGAAGCGGCGCGCGAGCTTCGGGTCCAGCCAGGCGTCGAACACCTTCTCGGGCGAATGGGCGTAGCGGTGGGTGACGGTCACGCTAGGCATCGTTCAGCACCTTCTCCAGTTCGTTGAGCGTCCGGCTCCACAGCCGCCGCTGCTGGTCGATCCACTGGGCGGCCTCGTCGAGGGGCCTCGGGTCCAGCGCCAGGAAGTGCTCGCGCCCCTCCACCCGTCGGACCACCAGCCCGGCCCGCTCCAGCATCCGGATGTGCTTGGAGACCGAGTTCAGGCTGATCGGAAACGGCCGGGCCACGTCGGTGACGCGCGCCTCCCCCGTCGCCAGCCGGGCCAGGATCGCCCGACGCGTCGGGTCGGCTATGGCGGTCAGCGTGTCGTCCAACATATTCACCTCTTGGGGTGAATATCAGCGCCGGAGCGCGGCGGGTCAAGCGCCATGGCCGAGGTCCGGCTCGGCGGCCCCGGAATCGAACTGTGGATTCGCAACCGGCGGGTGCTGACACTCGCGCACATGTTCTCTTTATGTTCGCGCCTTTCGATGAGGAGGCGCGCGCGAAATGCCGACCTACACCTACAAGATCGAACGGCTGAAGGGACCGGCGGCGGAGGGCGGCCGGACGCTGGCCCTGTTCATCCGCCCGGGGCGGGTGCGGGGCCCGTGGAAGTGGTTCGAGCCCGACGCGGTCCCCCCTTTCGAGGGGGACTACGCCTGGTTCGAGATCGAGCGGAAGGGCGCTGCCTGGGCCTTCGTACGGCAGGTGACCGGGCGCTAGCGAGAGCGGGTGGACGCGCCCTGACTGCCGCCGGCGGCGAACGCCCGCGCCGGGTGAGATCCGGCGCCGCAAGCGGTCCAGACGTTGAACCGGGCGGCGGCGGCGTAGGCCGTGGGGTCGCCGGCCACGCGGCAATAGCCCTGCCGGCGGAGCTCGGCGGCCAGGGCCTCGCGACGGCGGCAGGCGGGATCGGCCGGGTCGGCGGCCCCGCAGGCGGCGGCGGCCCGGTCGTGCTCGCCCTGGGCCTCGACGATGCGCACGTAGCGGACGAAGGCGGGGTCGGGGCCCCCGGGGTCCAGATCGACCGAGGCGCAGGCCGACAGGGCGGCGGCGGCGAGGATCAGGGCGGGAATCGCGATGCGGGATGAAGGACGCATGACGAGGGCGTGTTCGGCCGCGGCGGCGCGCCGGGCAAGCCGGCGGGTTCCTCAGATCGGGGAACCCGCCCCGGAATGGGTAACGCCAAGGGCCTGGTTCTGGGCCTACGCGGTCAGGCGGCGAGGAGTTCGGCGGCGCGGCGGCGGGCGCGGGCCTCGGCGCTGTTGACGAGCGCCCAGCGGAGCGCGCGACCCAGCATCTGAACCCCGGCGCGGACCGCCAGGCGCTTGGGACCCGAGATCCGGAAGCCGTGCATGCGGGCCGCCCAGCCGGGCAGGAGATCGCGTGCGGCGTCGAAGGTGAGCGCCATGGCGGGAGCCGCAGCGGGGCTGGGCGGGGTGGTCGACAGCAGGGCCTCGGCGACCTCGCGGGTGCGGTGATCGTAACGGAGCTGCGGCCGGACGGCGCGGAAGTAGGCCTCGACCTCGGCGCGGCTCTCGGGAATGTCCGTGGCCCCCAGGCGGCGGGCGATCTCGGCCGTCTCGCGGTAGTAGCGGTCCTGCTCCTCGGGCGGGAAATCGGGATCGACGTAGACCAGGTAGGCGGCCAGGAAGCTGGAAACCTCGGCGACGTGGACCCAGGTCAGAAGGTCCGGATCGTCCGCGGCGTAGGGCGTGCCGTCGGGCAAGGTTCCGGCCACGCGGGCATGGATGGCGCGGACGCGGTCGATGAAGCCCTGAGCTTCCGCCCGGTCGCCGTAGGTGGTGCCGGCGATGAAGCGCGCGGTGCGCTGCAGCCGGCCGGACATGTCATGCCGGAAGTTCGAGTGGTCCCAGACGCCGGCCAGGGCGCCCGGATGCAGCATCTGGACCAGCAGGGCGGTGACGCCGCCGACCATCATCGAGGCGAGGTCGCCGTGGACCTTCCAGCAGGCGCTGTCGGGTCCGAAAAAGCCCACGTCGCGACGGTTGCGCTCGACGGTGTCGTCGCCCGTGCCGCCGACGAGGCGGCGGACCTGGAGCACGATGGCGTGTCTGAGGGGGTGCGGCATCGGACGACCAAGATAGTACCGCCACGCGTCGCGCAAAGCGTCGCCGTAGGAGCGCCTTATTGCCGGTGTCCGTTAGAGCCCGGTTCGGGGTAGGAACGAGGCCATGAAGCTTTCCCTTGCGGCCCTTGGGACGACCCTTGGCCTCGCGGCCGCCCTGTCGCTGGGCGGCGGGGCTCTGGCCAACGACGACGGCCCGATGGCCACGGCCGGCGCAAGCGGCTCACCCCCGACGGGTGCGGAGCCCCCGGCGCGCGAACGCGTGGCCCCGCACGCGGCGCCGGCTCGGCCGATGACCACGGAAGAGCAGATCGACGCCTTCATCCGCAGCTCGCCCGCCGCGGCGCCCTCGGTCGAGGAGATGGCGGCCCTGGACGAGGCGCCCGAGCGGCAGGTGCACGGCAGCGTCGAGGTGGGCGTGGGCACGCACGGCTACCGCCACGCCCGCGTCGAGGCGCACTATCCCATGGGCAAGACCGGCCACCTCAGCGTGGCGGTGGGGACCACCCGGGGAAAAGGGCTGGTCGGCGCATGTCCTGGCGGCGCGCTGGGCGGACCCTATGGCGGCGGCCTGGCGCCTTTCCCGGGTCCGCAGGGCTGCCACGCCCCCTGGTGAGGGCTATTTCATCTTCGACCAGGCCGTGCCCAAGGACAGGGCCAGGATGAAGACGGCGAACATGGCGATCACGCCATAGACGACCGGAGCTGCGTCGGGGTTCATCGAAGGTCTCCTTTCGAGTCCGCTTCTGCCGCGCGCCCGGCGCGGCCGCCTTGATGAGGATCAACCCCAGGTCAGCCCGGCGCCTCGCAGACCTGGATATCGGCCGGATCGGGCCGCCGTCCGGGCGCGGGCGGCTCGAAGATGGCGAGGTAGCCGACGCCGCCCTGCAGGCGCTGGAAGTCGACCATGCGGTAGCCGACCGCCTCGAACTCGCATTCGAGCAGGCCGGGCGGCGCGCCGTGGTTCTGGGTCGGGCGGTCGAGGTCGATGACGCCGACCCGGCCGCCGGGCCTCAGCGCGGGGGCGAGGTTCCACAGCAGGGCGTAGGGGTTCTCGATCTCGTGGTACATGTGGACCAGGATCGCGCGGTCCACCGAAGCCGGCGGCAGCTTGGGATCGTCGGGCGTTCCGACCACGATGCGGACGTTGGTCAGGCCGCGCCGCTGCGCCTCCCGCTTCAGCCCCGCGACATAGCTCTCGTTGATGTCCTCGGCGTAGACCACGCCGGACTCGCCGACCACCGGCGACAGACGCAGCGTGTGATAGCCCGAACCCGCGCCGATGTCGGCGACGGCCATGCCGGGTCGGATGTCCAGGCCGCGGATCAGCTGGCCCGACTCGTCAGCCGCATCCCGGTCGGGACCGGAGCTCCACGCGCCCGCGACGGCGGCGGCGACGGGACGGTCCGGCGTGGGGAAACCGCCCGGCCCGCGCGGGGCCGCCGCCGCAGCGCCGTTTCCGGCGGGGCCTGGGAGCAGGCGGTCAAGGCCGCGAGCGCGAGAAGAACGGGGAAGGAGAAACGCATCGGTGGGTGATCCTAGCCGTAGAACTTAGGGATACGGCAGCCGTTTGACACCCTCACCGCGGAGCTGACGAAACGAAGCAGGAACATGATATAGCAGGCACGATGGCCGACGCCGGATCTCCAACGCTGTTGCCGCCGCGCTTCGAAGCCTGGTTCGAGCGCCGGGGCTGGCGGCCGCGCGCGCACCAGCTTGAGATGGTGGAGAAGGGCCGGCACCGCCGCGACGCGCTGCTGATCGCGCCGACCGGCGGCGGCAAGACCCTGGCCGGCTTCCTGCCGAGCCTGGTCGAGATCGCCGAGCGGCCGCCGGCCAACGCGCCGCGCGGACTGCACACCCTCTACATCTCGCCGCTGAAGGCGCTGGCGGTGGATGTGGAGCGGAACCTGAACGCCCCCATCCTCGAGATGGGCCTGCCGGTGGTGGCGGAGAGCCGCACCGGCGACACCGGAGTGGCGCGCCGACAACGACAGCGGCTGAAGCCTCCGGACATCCTGCTGACGACGCCGGAGCAGCTGGCCCTGCTCTGCGCCTGGGAGGGCGCGCGGGGGGTTCTTCCAGGACCTGTCCTGCGTGATCCTGGACGAGATCCACACCCTGCATTCCTCGAAGCGCGGCGACCTGCTGGCGCTGGACCTGGCCAGGCTGCAGCAGCTGGCCCCGAATATGCGCCGGGTCGGCTTGTCGGCCACTGTCGACGACCCGGCGGTGATCCAGCGATGGATGGGCGCCGGCCGCGATGTGGATCTCGTCCTTGGCCCACCGGGCGCCGAGCCGCAGGTGGACATCCTGCTGTCGGAAGGGCGGGTGCCGTGGGCCGGTCACACCGCGCAGCACGCGATGGCCGAGGTCTATGAGGCGATCAAGCGGGCGCGGATCGCGCTGGTGTTCGTCAACACGCGCTTCCAGGCGGAGTTCGCCTTCCAGGAGCTGTGGCGGCTGAACGACGACAACCTGCCGATCGCGTTGCACCACGGCTCCCTCGCCGCCGAGCAGCGGCGGAAGGTCGAGGCGGCGATGGCCCGGGGGGAACTGCGGGCCGTGGTCTGCACCTCCACCCTGGACCTGGGGATCGACTGGGGCGACGTGGACCTCGTCATCCAGCTGGCCAGTCCCAAAGGCGCCTCGCGGATGGTGCAGCGGATCGGGCGGGCCAACCACCGGCTGGACGAGCCCAGCCGCGCGCTGTTCGTACCCGCCAACCGGTTCGAGATGCTGGAATGCCAGGCCGCGCGCGAGGCCATCGCCGAGAACCGGCTGGACGGGGATCCGCCCAGGATCGGCGCGCTGGACGTGCTGGCGCAGCACGTGATGGGCTGCGCCTGTTCAGAACCCTTCGACATGCTGGAGCTGTACGAGGAGGTGCGGACGGCGGGGCCGTACCGCGACCTGACGTGGGAGGACTTCGAGCAGGTCGTCGATTTCGTCTCCACCGGCGGTTATGCCCTGAAGACGTACGACCGCTTCCGCCGGATCGTCCCGGGCGAGGACGGCCGCTGGCGGGTGCGCAACATCGCCACCGCGCAACGGCATCGGCTGAACGTCGGCGCGATCGTCTCGCCGGCGGTGCTGTCGGTGCGGATGGCCGGGCGTGGCGGGCGCGGCGGCCGCAAGATCGGCGAGGTCGAGGAAGGGATGCTGGAGATGCTCGACCCCGGGGACACCTTCGTCTTCGCCGGCCAGGTGTGGGCGCTGGAAGGCGTGACCAACCTGGACGTCCTGGTGCGGCCGGCCAACGACCGCGATCCGAAGATGCCGTCGTGGGGCGGCTCGAAGTTCGCGCTGTCGACCTACCTCGCCAAGCGCGTGCGCGAGCTGATGTTCAACGAGGAGCACTGGAAGGTGCTGCCCCGCGACGTCTGCGAGTGGCTGGGGGCGCAGAAGGACCGCTCGCTGATCGTCGGCGAGGACGAGATGCTGCTGGAGACCTTCCCCCGCGGGCAGCGGCACTTCCTCGTCTGCTATCCGTTCGACGGCCGCCTGGCGCACACCACGCTGGCCATGCTGCTGACGCGCCGGCTGGAGCGGGCGGGCGTCGGGCCGCTGGGCTTCGTCTGCAACGACTATGCGATGGCGATCTGGTCGCTGAAGCCGATGGACGGCCTCGATTTCGACGCGCTGTTCGCCCAGGACATGCTGGGCGACGACCTGGAGGCCTGGCTGGACGAGAGCTTCATGATGAAGCGGGCCTTCAAGGGGTGCGCGATCATCGCCGGGCTGATCGAACGGCGCTTCCCGGGCGAGCAGCAGAAGACGGGGCGGCAGATCACCTTCTCGACCGATCTCATCTACGACGTGCTGCGGCGGCACGAGCCGGACCACCTGCTCCTGAAGTGCGCGCGGGCGGATGCGGCGACCGGCCTCATCGACGTGGCGCGGCTGTCGGGGCTGTTGGAGCGTATCCAGGGACGCATCCGCCACGCGCCGCTGGAGCACCTTTCGCCGTTCTCGGTGCCGATCCTACTGGAAATCGGCAAGGAGCGCTCGCCCGGCGGCGCCACCGAGATCATGCTGGCGGAGGCCGAAGAAGAACTGATCGCCGAGGCCCTGACCCCGTGAGCCTGACCCCGTGAGCCCGACCCCCGTGAACGCCGTGACGCCGACCTTCAGCTATCAGTTCGCCGCAAGCGACTGCGGGGGGCTGCGCACCCGGGTGCGGGAGGCCGAGGTGACGTTCCGGGCCTCCGGCGCGATGTGGCTGCGCGCCGAGCGAACCCTGGTGGTGGCCGACCTGCACCTCGAGAAGGGGTCGAGCTACGCCATGCGCGGCCAGATGCTGCCGCCCTACGACACCCGCGAGACGCTGGACCGCCTCGAGGCCGAGGTGGCCGGGACAGGCGCCGAGACGGTGATCCTGCTCGGCGATACGTTCCATGACCGCAAGTCGGAAGGCCGGCTGGCGAGCGACGACGCCGCGCGGCTGCGGAACCTGGCAGGATCGCGGCGGCTGGTCTGGGTGATCGGCAACCACGATGCGGATGGGCCGCAGGCGCTGCCGGGCGAGACCGCGGACGAGCTTTCCGTTTGTGGCCTGACCCTTCGCCACGAGCCGCAGGCGGGCCACCAGCCGGGCGAGGTGGCCGGCCACCTGCATCCGGCCGCGCGCGTGCGGGCGCCCCGCGGCGTCGTGCGGCGGCGGTGCTTCGTCACCGATGGCGAGCGGGCGATCCTGCCGGCGTTCGGCGCCTATGCCGGCGGCCTGAACGTGCGCGACCAGGCCTTCGCAGGCCTTTTCGTTCGGCCGCCGCTGGCCGGCGCGCTCGGACCCGCGCGCGTGCGGGCGATCGGCTGGAAGCAGCTCACGGACGACTGAGCTGTCGAGAAGCTCTTACGCGAAGAAGCCGTGCTCGCCGATGACCCGGACCTGGCAGGGACGCCCGGCGTCCTGATTGGCGCGGGCCTCGCGGTTGGCGGCGGCCTTGGCGTCTTCCTTGTCCCGCGAGTGGCCGAAATAGCGGCCTTCCTGCTCCACGGCCCATTGGCCTTCGTGGCGCGTCACGGTGAAGACCACGCGATCCATACTCATTCCATCCTGCAGTTGATGCGCCGAGGAAACGCGCGACACGGCATTCCGATCCACGGCGCAGCCGCTAACCTGCGGGAATCCTGAGCATTCCTGAACCGGTGGAAATCGATTCTTGCTTTTCGCGACAGGAGAACCCATTCTTGTTCAATCAAATTCGTTGACGCTCTACGGCGACTTCTGCGGAAATTCTGAATTTCCAGCTCGAGTTTAGCCCCCCGACCTCTCCGAAAATTTGATCTCACCGCCTACTCTCGGGCGTGAGAACTCGTATCCGGAAGGGAACGACACATGACCACGGGCACCGTGAAGTGGTTCAACGCCACCAAGGGCTTCGGCTTCATCCAGCCTGACGACGGCGGCAACGACGTCTTCGTGCACATCTCGGCCGTCGAGCGCGCCGGCATGAGCTCGCTGAACGAAGGCCAGAAGCTGAGCTACGAGCTGCAGAAGGACAACCGCAGCGGCAAGATGTCGGCCGCCAATCTGCAGGCGGCGTAAGCCCGTCCGGAGGCGAATGCCTCCAGACGCGTAGAAAGTCAGAAAGGCGCGAGAGCTTCCGCTCTCGCGCCTTTTTTGCTGTCGGCGCCGGGGGCGGCGCTCGCGCGTTCAGGGAGCTTCGCCCACTGGAGCTTTCCCCGCATGGCCTCATCCGCCGCAACCGCCCAGACCGCCGCCGAGAAGGCTGCGGGCGACGCCGCCGCCCCTCTGGGCGAAATGCTCGGGATGGCGCTGTCCGGCGACCCGGTGATGTTGCGGAACCTCGCGGCGAGCCTGACCAGCTTCTCGGTGCGGCTGATCGTGGCGCTGCTGATCCTGGGCGTGACGCTGTGGCTCGCCGGCCGGGTCGCCGGGATGGTGGACCGGGGCATCAGCCGCCTGCCCGCACATCGCCGCCATCCGGCCGACCGGACCCTGCCGGTGTTCGTCTCCACCCTGGCGAAGTACGTGGTGATCGCCGTCGGGGTGATCGCGGTGCTGCAGCAACTGGGCGTGCAGACGACCTCGGTGATCGCGGTGCTGGGCGCCGCCTCGCTGGCGGTGGGCCTGGCGCTGCAGGGGACGCTGAGCAACGTGGCGGCCGGGGTCATGCTTCTGCTGCAGCGGCCCTACCGGGTGGGCGACCGGGTCGAGCTGAACGGCCGCCAGGGCAAGGTCCGGCGCATCGACCTCTTCAACACCGTCGTCGTCGACTACGACGGCCTGACCCTCTACCTGCCCAACGGCAAGGTGTTCGGCGACATGATCGTCAACTACGACCGGGTGGGGCAGCGCCGGATCGACCTCACCTTCGGCGTCGACTACGAGGACGACCTGGACCTGGCGATCGCGACCCTGCTCGAGATCGCCGAGGCCGAGCCGCGGGTGCTGAAGGAGCCGGCGCCGTGGTCGAAGGTGACGGAAATCGCCGACAGCTCGGTGAACGTCTCCCTGCGGTGCTGGGCGCCGCCGGACGTCTGGATGGACACCCGGTTCGATCTCATCAAGCGGGTGAAGGAGACCTTCGGCGCCCGCGGGCTCAACTTCCCCTACCCGCACCAGGTGGAGATGTGCCGCGACGAGGCGCGGCCGAAGCGGGCGCGGGGGAGCCCCGGCGACCTGACCCCTTCCCTTGCGGGGCCCGTCTGGGCCAAGCTCGCGCCCTGGTTGGAGGGAAGTCCATGGACAGGCGGGAATGGCTGGCGGGCGCCGGCGCAGTCGGGTTGGTCGGCGGACTGCTGGCTTTGGCCCCGCAGGCCGGCGCGCAGAGCGGCGCGCGGGCGTCGGGCGGAACACAGGCGGCCAAGGCCTATCCGGTCGCGGAATTCTTCGAGACCACCAACTACCGGATGGCGGCTTCGGCCGGCCACGCCTTCTCGCCCGACGGACGCAAGATCCTGATCTCCAGCGACCAGTCCGGCGTGTTCAACGTCTATGCCCTGCCCGCGGCGGGCGGCGCGCCGCAGCCGCTGACCGACTCCAAGACCAACGCCACCTTCGCGGCCAGCTACTTCCCCGCCGACGAGCGGGTGCTGTTCACCGCCGACCAGGGCGGCGACGAGCTGAACCACATCTACGTGCGCGAGACGAACGGGCAGGTGCGCGACCTGACGCCGGGCCAGAAGCTGAAGGCGGCGTTCGTCGGATGGAGCGCCGACGGCGACACCTTCTACGTGACCTCGAACGAGCGGGACCCGCAGTTCTTCGACCTCTACGCCTACGCGGCGAACGGCTACGGGCGGAAGCTGCTGTTCCAGAACTCCGGCTTCACGGTCGGCGCCGTCTCGCCCGACGGGCGCTGGGCGGCGCTGGTGAAGGCGCGCTCCAGCGCAAACAACGACATCTACCTGGCCGACCTCGCCGCGGGCGGCGAGCCGAGGCTGATCACCGAGCATCGCGGATCGGTGGAGCACACGACCTACGGCTTCACACCCGACGGGAAGGCCCTCATCTACGGCACGGATCAGCACGGCGAGTTCACCCAGGCCTGGCGCTTCGACCTGGCGACCGGGGCCAAGTCGGCCCTGATCGAGGCCGACTGGGACGTCATGTACGTGATCCACGGCTGGAGCGGCCGCTACCGCGTGCACGCCATCAACGCCGACGCCTCGACGGCGGTGACGATCACGGACGCGGGCGGCAAGGCGGTGAAGCTGACCGGCGCGCCGGCCGGCGACCTGGGCGGCGTCCGGTTCAGCAACGACGAGACGACCATCGCCTTCACCGTCGCGTCGGACACCTCGCCGGCCGACGTCTTCGTGGCGAGCCTGAGCGACGGCAAGGCTCGCCGCCTGACCAAGGCGCTGAACCCGGCGATCCGGGAAGCAGACCTGGTCGAGGCGACGGTCGCGCGTTTCAGGAGCTATGACGGCCTGGAGATCCCTGGCGTGCTGTACCGGCCGAAGGGGGCGAGCGCCGCCAAGCCGGTTCCGGCGCTGGTCTGGGTGCACGGCGGCCCCGGCGGCCAGAGCCGGCGCGGCTACTCCGCCGAGATCCAGAACCTCGTGAACAAGGGCTATGCCGTCTACATGATCAACAACCGGGGCTCGTCCGGTTACGGCAAGACCTTCTACCACCTGGACGACAAGAAGCACGGCGACGTCGACCTGAAGGACGTGACGGCCTCGGCGGCGTGGCTGAAGTCTCTGGACTGGGTGGCCGACGACCGGATCGGCATCATCGGCGGCTCGTACGGCGGCTACATGGTGGCCGCGGCCCTCGCCTTCTCCCCCGAGACGTTCGACGCCGGGGTGAACATCTTCGGGGTCACAAACTGGGTTCGGACGCTGAAGTCGATCCCGCCGTGGTGGGGCGACTTCAAGACGGCGCTGTACGACGAGATGGGCGACCCGGCCACCGACGAGGCCCGGCACCGGGCGATCTCGCCCCTGTTCCACGCCAAGAACATCCGCCGCCCGCTGCTGGTGGTTCAGGGCGCGAACGATCCGCGGGTGCTGCAGGTGGAGAGCGACGAGCTGGTGGCGGCGGTGAAGGCCAACGGCGTTCCCGTGGAGTACGTGGTCTTCCCCCCACGAAGGTCACGGCTTCCAGCGGCGCGAGAACCGGATCACGGCGTCGGAGGCCTACATTCGCTTCCTGGACACGCACCTCAAGCGCAAGACCTGACGCGATGATCGACCACCTGACCTTCGGGGTGTCGGACTTCGGCCGGTCGACGGCGTTCTACGATCGGGCGTTCGCTCCGCTGGGTCTTCGGCGGATCTTCGACGATCCACGTCCCGACGTCCGGGCCACCGGTTACGGCGACACCCGGCCCTTTTTCTGGATCGCCGAGCAAGACCCCACTTCGGGGAAGCTGCACGTCGCGATCCGGGCGGAGAGCCGTGAGGCGGTCGACGCGTTTCACCAGGCCGCGCTGGCGGCCGGCGGCGTCGACAACGGCGGCCCCGGCCTGAGGCCGCACTATCATCCCGGCTACTACGGCGCCTTCGTGCTCGACCCCGACGGCCACAACATCGAGGCCGTCTTCCACGACCCGGCGCTCTCAGGAACCGTCAGCCCGGACTGACCTGGACGTTGCGCAGGCGCGGACACCGTCTCCGTCTCCGGCTCCAGCTCCAGCTCCAGCTCCCGCGGAACAAGGGCTAGAGGCCGGCCAGGACGGCGATCCGTGCGAGCTCGGCGGCGCTCTTGCCGCCCGTCTTGGCCATCAGGTCGGCGCGGTAGCCCTCGACGGTGCGGACGCTGATCCCCAGCTCGTGGGCGATCTCCTTGTTCAGCTTGCCGGCGACGACGCCGGCCAGCACGTCGCGCTGGCGCCCGGACAGGGTTTTCAGGATCGCGGCGCACCGAACCCGCTCGGCTTCCTGGCCGAGGATGTCGGTCTGTTCAGTCCAGGCCTGTGCGATGGTCTCGGCCAGCCGAGCGGCGCGGATCGGTTTCTGCAGGTAGTCGGCGGCGCCCGACTTCATCGCCTCCACGACCAGATCGACGTCGCCGTGACCCGAGATGACGATGACCGGGTGCGGCGCGCCGCGCGCCTTGAGCTGCTTGATGAGTTCGAGGCCGGACATCCCCGGCAGACGGATGTCCACGAGGACGCAGCCGGTGGGCAGGTTCGGCAGGCCGTCAAGGAACGCCTCGGCGGAAGCGTGCAGGCTGACCGTATGGCCCTGGGGGCCGAGCAGTGCCGTCAGCGCCTTGCCGATCGCGATATCGTCCTCGACGATATGGACCGCACAGCGTGCCGGGGCCTCCGTTTCCGGGCCCCCCCGGGATCTGCAACCGTCATCAGACCCATTCAAACCCACCGCCGTTCGGATCGAAACCCTTCGACGCAAGAAGCTGAGCTATAGCTAAAACGCGTGGGAAGGCGTTGATCTGTCACCTGATTGCGCTCTCATGACGCACTCGTGAACGCGAACACAACCTTGGCGTGAGCACACTCGCCGTGAACGACGCAAGCCCGGATCTGCTGGCCCCTCTGCAGGCCGCCTTCGACCAGATGCCGGCCCTGGCCACGGTGGTCTGCGGCCCGGAGTGCCGCGTCGTGCTCGCCAACCGGCTTTGCCGCGACGCGTTCGGCGACCAGATGCTGGGCCGTCCGCTCGCGGAAGCCATGCCCGGCTACCCCGCGCTCATACAGTCCATCCACCGCGTCGCCGCGAGCGGAGAGGCGGAGAGCTGGCAGGGGCGTGCGCGCCGAGGCGAGCACGCCGGAAGGCCCCCGGTCGATCTTCGTCGACGTTCGCGTCCACCCCCTGCGCGACGCGAACGGCGCCGTCTGGGGCGTGCTGGTCCAGGGGCTCGACACGACGCGCGAGACGCAGGCCTTGAAGGCGCTCCAGGCGCGCGAGCACGAGCTGGAGGAGGCGCTCGCCGCCTATCAGGCGATCCTGGACAATTCGCACGACGTGATCTGCGTGTTCGACTCGGACGGCGTGATCCAGCAGGTGAACCGCCACACCCAGGCGGCCTGGGGCTACACGGCCGAGGAGCTGATCGGCCGCAACTACATCGCGCTGGTGCATCCCGAGGACCGCGAGGCGTCCGTGCGCTTCGCGTTGCGTGCGCGGATGGGTCGGCCGGCCACCGGGTTCCTTAACCGCTACCGCCGCAAGGACGGGACCTACACGCCGATGATGTGGTCGGTGGGCTGGTCCGAGCGGTTCCAGCGCGGCTACGGCATCGCCCGCGACATGCACGAGTGGGTGGCCGCCGAGGAACGGCTGCGACAAGCGCAGAAGATGGAGGCGATCGGCCGCCTGACCGGCGGACTGGCGCACGACTTCAACAATATCCTGACGGTCGTGATGAGCGGCTCGGAAGCGATGCTGCAGAACCTGCCGCCGCGCTCCCCCCACCGCGAGATGGCCGAGCTGACGCTGAACGCCGCCGAGCGGGGCGCCGACCTGGTGGAGCGCCTGCTGTCGTTCTCGCGCAACCGATCGCCGAAGTCGGAAACGATCGATTGCCGCGCGCTGATGGACGGCGTCGCGCCGCTGATCCGGCAGGCGATCGGCGAGCGCGTGACGCTGACGGTGGAGACGCCGCAGGAGCTCTACTGCCGCGCCAGCCGGAGCCAGCTCGAGTCCGCCCTGCTCAACCTCTGCATCAATGCGCGCGACGCCATGCCCGAGGGCGGCGAGATCCGCATCAAGGTGAGCGCCGTCCGCCGCCCTTCCGGCGACCCCGAGATCGGACTGCGCGAGGAGCGCGACTTCGTCTGCATCGCAGTGACCGACACCGGCGTCGGCATGTCGCCGAGCGTGGCCGATCGCGCGCTGGAGCCGTTCTTCACCACCAAGGACGGCCAGGGTTCGGGGCTGGGTCTGAGCATGGTCTACGGCTTTGTGTCCCAGGCCGGCGGAGACCTCACCATCGACACGGCCGAGGGCCAGGGCACGACGGTGACCCTGTGCCTGCCCATGGCGAGCGGCCTGACCGCCCAGTCGGCGGAAGCCGACCCCGACATCCCGCCCGACTGGCTGGGCCGCCGGATCCTGCTGGTGGACGACGACGAGCTGGTCAGCCGACAGCTCCACCTGCAGCTCCTGGCGCTGGGATTCCAGGTGCGGCCGGCGCGCGACGCCGCGGCGGCGCTCAGGGTCCTGGAAGGCGACGAGGACATCGCGCTGATGCTGACCGACGTCGTGATGCCGGGCATGGACGGCGTCGACCTGGCCGCCGCCGCCGGGCGCATCCGTCCTGAGCTGAAGGTGATGTTCACCACCGCCTACGCCCGCGGCGAGGACAGCGGGCGCGCCCTGCCCGCCAACGCCGTGGTGCTGCACAAGCCCTACCGGCGCGGGAGGTTGATTGCGCTCCTGATGAAGATGCTGCCGCCGGG
Source organism: Phenylobacterium sp. J426 (assembly GCF_024699945.1). Taxonomy (GTDB): domain Bacteria; phylum Pseudomonadota; class Alphaproteobacteria; order Caulobacterales; family Caulobacteraceae; genus Phenylobacterium. The sequence continues at coordinate 353,643 of NZ_JAJOMY010000001.1, forward strand.
GCGGGTGGCCGGGGACTGAGGCGCCTACGCGTTGAGCGCACGCTCGAGGGCGAGGCCCAGCGAGACGCAGGCTCCGGCGGCGATCGCGGTGGAAAGCGTCGGATAGCGGGCGGGCGTGTCGGGGGTCTGGTGGTCGAACAGCCACTGGACCAGGAAGACGGCCAGGAAGCCGCCGAGGATCCAGACGTCAGGCAGGCGGCCTCGCCCGAGCAGCACGAGAAGCGCGGCCGTCGCGGTCAGGGCGGAGAACGCCAGACGGTACCATCGCGGCGCGGCCTCGCGCGTCTCCAACCCCCAGCGTACGCCGCCCAGGAAGGCCACGACGAGCGCCGCCCAGCTGAGCAGCACCGTGAGCCCCGGCCGCGCGAGCTCGGGGGGCCCGAAACTGTAGAGCAACGCCGCCACCGGAAACGGCGCCATGGCGGCCAAGGCGATCATCCAGAGAGCGGCCGGAGCGGACTCCATCCGGCGCTCGGGCCGCGCTTCATCCATGAGCAATCAGTCTCTCCGGAATGCGGCCGAGGCGGCCCACCCAGCCGCCAGCGCGAACGCCATCGAGGCCAAGCCGTACGACCATGGCCTGTTATGCGCCCAGAGGTAAAGAGTCCGCTCCAGGCCGACCTTTTCGACCGTCAGGGTGCGGACCCTTCCGGACACCGGCTTGCCATCCTGGAAGAGCAGGATGTCGGCGCGGTAGACGCCCGTGGGCGCGCCGGCCGGAAGGGCGATTTCGGCCCGGAAGAGGCCCTGGTCCACGAAGCGGACGCCGCGGCCGTCCTCGTCGTAGAGACCGGCCTTCTCCTTCAGACGGACGACCGCGCGGCGCCAGTCGTAGTAGTCGGCGCCGAGGCTGGAGACCACCACGTCACGAACGCCGTAGCGGGTCTCGATGCGCCGCTCGGCCGGGGCGTTGATCGGCAGGTGGTCGACCCCCGCTCCCAGCGCCGCAGCGTGCCGAAGGTGGCGACCTCGTCGAGCGGGCGGTTCGACGCCGCCATGTAGAAGCCGGGGGCGCCCTGGAAGACGACCGGGCGGCTGTTGAGCCAGAGGCCGGCGACCCGGACCTTGCGGGTGATCCGCACCGGCTGGTCCGGTCCGCGGACGATCACGACCACGTCCGCCGGGTCGGCGTCAGGCTGGAAGACGGCCCCATAGAGGACGATGCGGGCGCCGCGAAAGTCGGCGCTGACCCGCACGTTGGTTTCTGTGAGCGCCGCGGAGATCGCGGGCGTATCGGCGGGAGGAGGCAGATCGACCGCCATCAGCCGAGGGCCCCTGTAAGCAGGACGAAGGGCTCTTCCGGCGCGATGAACAGGCCAAGCCCCATCCGCAGGCCGACGAAGAGGACGATCAGCGCAAGCACCGCCCGCAGCTCTTCCGCGCGGAAGCGGGCGGAGGCGCGCGCGCCGTACTGGGCGCCGACGATCCCGCCCGCCAGCAGCAGCACGGCCAGGACGATGTCGACGGTCTGGTTGCGGCCCGCCTGCAGCACGCCGGTGAGGGCCGTGGTGACGATGATCTGCAGGAGGCTGGTGCCGACGACGACGCCGGCCGGCATGCGCAGCAGATAGACCATGGCCGGCACCAGGATGAAGCCGCCGCCAACCCCCATGATGGCCGAGAGGACGCCCACCAGAGCGCCCAGAACCAGGGGCGGGATGACGCTGATGTAGAGGCGCGAGCGGGGGAAGCGCATCTTGAGCGGCAGGCCATACAGCCAGGGCGGCCGCCGGTCGCGGCGCGGAGGCGGCGGCTGGCCGCGCCGCCGGCGCAGGATGGCGCCCAGGGATTCCGTCAGCATCAGGCCGCCGATGACGCCGAGGAAGACGAGATAGGACACGGCGACCACCAGGTCGGCCTGGCCCAGCAGCCGCAGCCAGCGGAACAGCTCCACGCCGGCGAAGGCTCCGACCACGCCTCCGGCCGCCAGCACACCCCCATCCGCAGATCCACCGCACGACGCCGGCCATAGGCGATGACGCTGGACATGGACGAGGCGGCGACGTGGTTCGACATGCTGGCGACCGCCACCGCCGGCGGGATGCCGAGGAAGACCAGCATCGGAGTCATCAGGAAGCCGCCGCCGATGCCGAACAGGCCGGAGATGAAGCCGACGAACAGTCCCAGCGCCACGATGAGCGGCGCATTCACCGAGACCTCGGCGATGGGCAGGTAGATGTCCATGGTCTGCCTACCCTAGCCCGCCCACACGGAGCGGCTAGCCCCGGGGCGCTTGCGACGCCGGCGTCGGGTTCGGCTTCTGCGTGAGCTTGGTCTTGAGACCCTCGGCGGCGGTCCGGGCGAGGTCGTCGCCCTGAGCGGCGGCCAGGCTGAACCACTTGAGGGCCTCGGCCTGGTCCTTCTGAACGCCGCTGCCGGACTGGTACATGAGGCCGAGATTGTACTGGCTGTCGATCACGCCCCGCTCCGCCGCCTTGCGGAACCACTGGGCCGCCGATGCCAGGTCCTGCGGGCCGCCGTCGCCGCGGAAGTAGTAGAGCCCCAGGTTGTGCATGGCGTTCGGCTCGCCGCTCTCGGCCGCCCGCGCCGTCCAGCGGCGGGCTTCCGCCAGGTTCCGTACGACGCCAAGGCCGCCGGTCTCGTAGAGCTGGGCCAGGTAGAACTGGGCCGGCGCATAGCCGTCGTCGGCGACGGCCTTCAGCTTCGCCAGCCCGCCCGCCTGCTTGCTTTCGGCGGCGCGCAGGGCCTCGGCGTAGCGCGCCTGCAGTTCGGGGGTCGGGTCGGTCGGGACGGGCGCCTCGGGCGACGTCGCCGCCTGGACGTCCGGCGCGATCGCCACGGCGGCGCGCGGCTCGGCCACCAGAGGCGCCTCCGCGGCCCCCCTGCTCCGCCTGGGGGCCGTTCATCAGCACGACGCCCGCGGCGCCGACGCTGAGGAAGCCGCGGCGCTGCCGGCCACCATCAGGGCGGTCTGCACCGCGCTGTTCGGACGGCGCGCGCGGGGGGCCCCGAAACCCGAGAGCATGCGTCCCGTGGCCTCGCGACGATCCAGCTTGGCGCGCACGTCCACGGGTCGGGCCCGGACCTCGGCGGCCGACGGGCGCTCCTCGGCGGCGCCCTGCTGGGCGCGGGCGGCGGCGCGGGCCTGTTCGATCACCTCGCGGGTGGACAGCGGCCGGGGGCCGTCAGCGCCTGGCGGGTCCGGCTGGTCCAACTCGAACACATCGTCGTCGGCCGGCTCGGCGAGAGGCGCGAAGCCTTCAGCCGCGGCGAAGTCCTCGGGCGCGAACGACGGTCGCACCGGATCGACGCTGGCCTCGGCCACCGACTCGGCGCGGGAAAAGAGCTCCGGACCGAAGGGGCCGCGCGGGGCGCTCTCCTCCGGCTGGCGCCGCGGCGGGACGAAGGGCGCGGCTTCTTCGAACTGCACCTCGAGGTCCGCTTCCGGCGCCTCGCCGCCGACGTCACCGCCGAGCCGCGCGCGGGCGTCCTCGAGGAACGCGGTCGTGCGCTCCTCACTGTCGCGGATGCGATCGGCGATCTCGCCGGCCGTGCGCTCCTGGCGCTGCTCCATCCGCTCGGTGGCGCGGGCGACCTGCTGGCCCACCTCCTCGATCGCCTGCGCGGTCCGGTGCTCGGCGGCGACCAGCCGTTCGGAGACGCGGTCGGTCAGGCGGCCGATCTCGGCGCCAAACCGCTCGAGGCTGTCGGCCTGGGCATGTTCGGCGCGAGAGAGGCGGGCCTCCACCGCGCCGGCGATGCGGGCGATCTCGCCGCCCACCTGCTCCAGCGCCTGTGCGTTCTGCTGCTCGGCGCTCTGCAACCGGCGATTCATCGCCTCGGCCATGGCCAGCACCTGCCGGCCGATCTGCTCGACGGCCTGGGCGGAGCGCCGTTCGCCAGCTTCGATGCGGGTGACGCGATCTTCCAGGATCCGCAGGGCCTCGGCCGATCGGGGCCCGGCGGGCGCCGCCTCCAGCCGCGCGAGACGCTCGGTGAGCGCGAAGCCTTCCCGCTCGTTGGTTTCAATACGGGCCAGGGCCTGGCGCACCGAATGCTCGACGCCCGATATGGCGAGGCCCGTCCGGGTTTCGGACGCCTCGATCCGGTCGGTCAGGCGGTCGAGCGCGTAGGCGATGCGCGAGAGGTCGTGCGGTGCGGGCGCCGGGGCGGCAGGCGGCGCGGGGGGCGAACCGCGAGGCCGCTTCATAGACGCCGAAGGCGCCGCTGCGCAGGGGACGGTCCGAGACCTGCGCCTCGTACGCCGCGTCCTCGGGCGTGTCGTCCTCCAGGATGACGTGGTTGAGCCATTCGCCGAGGGTCATGCCCGAGCGTCGGGCAAGGTCCTTTGCGACCTCACGGGCCCTAGGGTCGATCCCCTTGACGCTCCAGGGCGCGCCCGCCGTCATCGAATCGCGTCTCCCACCTACGGGAACGCTAACCACCGATTCTGGGGGTGTAAACGCGACCTTAACGCTATTAGTTGTGGCGAGGGTGCGTTCCTGTGGATGGAAGAGAGCGCCTCCGAGAGGCGCGGCTTCCGGTTTTGCGCGCGCCCTGCGATATCCCGCCGCCAATGGACCTTCGCACCACGCTCATCCTCCTCGCCGTGCTGGCCGCGTTGGCGCTGTTCGCCGGCTGGCGGGGGCGCGCCCGCCCAATCCGCACAAGGGGCCGCGCATGGCCCCCTGGCGCTTCATCATGCTGCTCGCGGCGGCGGGCGTCATGCTGATGGTGGTGCATGCGGTGAACCTGCTGGGGTTCTCCACCGGGACCGGCCGCTAGGGGGCCGCGGATTCCGGCGCGGACGCCCGCTTCGGCCGCTTGGCGAGTCCAGCCATGCCGCCGGAGGTCAGCAGGCCGACGTCGGCCAGCACCAGCGGGATGTTCCATTTGCGCGGCGCGGCGACGTAGCGGGGCCGCCACAGAGGATCCCACTTGTTCTTGAATTCGCGCACGCCCTGGAAGTTGTACAGGTCCTCGGCGTTCTCGAAGAGCAGGCTGCCCACCCGGGACATCATCGGGGCCAGCGGTCGATCCTGCAGCCCTGACAACGGGGCCATGCCGAAATCGAAGGCGGCGTAGCCTTCGGCGACGCCCCACTTCAGGAGCTCGACGAACAGGAAGTCCATGATCCGCTTCGGCCCCTCGTCGACGTAGCGCATCAGGTCGATCGAGAAGGCCGAGCGCTCGGCGACCGGCCACAGGGTGGCGAAGGCGATGATCCGGCCCTCGAAGCGGACGACGGCGACGGGGAACTCCTCGACGTAGCGCGGGTGGAAACCGCCCATGGTGAAGCCCTTCTCGCCGCCGGCGTGCTGGGCCAGCCAGGCGTCCGAGATCCGCTGCAGTTCGGGCATGATCGCGGGCACGCCGCCGGGCGGAACGACCTCGAAGGCGGCGCCGGCGTCGGCGGCCTGCCGCCACGCGCGCCGCGCCTTGCCGCGCCGCGTGCCGTCGATGGTGAAGCCCTGCAGCGGCAGGACGGCGACCTCCCCGATCTTCTGGATCGAGAAGCCCATCTCGACGACGTCGGGCAGATCCTCGGCGTCGAGGGCGTAGATCGCGGGGCGGGCGGCGTGGGCGTCGGCCAGCTCGCGGAAGCGCCAGAGCAGCTCCAGCCGCTCGTCGGCACGGCCCACCGGCGGCGCAAGGGCGATCCAGGAACGGCCGCGCACGCCGAACATCAGGAAGGTCTCGCCCGAGGCCGAGAACAGGAAGCGCTTGTCGCCCAGCAGCGCGAGGTTGGAGTTGGGCCGCGCGTTGTCGGCCTTGGCGAGGATCTGGCGGACCCTTGCGAACTCCGGATCGTCTTCACCCACGATGGGCGGGGTGGCGGCCGAGCCCAGCATGCGCCAGAGCCCGAAGGCCAGCAGCGCGACGGCCGCCACGGCCCAGCCCCGGATCGAGCGGGCGATGTCGTCGTCGACCATCATCCGCCAGAGCGGGACCTCGCCGTAGTCGGCGTTGTGATAGGACCAGACGCCGATGATGCCGGCGCCGGCCAGAAGGCAGGCGGCGGAGACCAGCCAGCCGGGCGTGACCTCCATCCGCGACAGCCGTGCGGTGCGCGGGAACGCCTTGCGGAACGGCGCGAGCACGACCGCGGCCGTCAGCAGGATGGCGGTGTCCTCCCAGACGATGCCCTTCTCCAGGCCCAGCGGCGCGGCGACGAGCAAGGCGATCATGGTGGCGGCCCAGGCCGCACCCAGGCGTGCGCGCAGGCCGAAGGCCAGGATCACCAGCATCAGGCCCAGCAGGCTGGAGAGCAGGTGGCTGAGCTCGATCAGCCACACCGGCGAGGTGGCCATGAGCTGCAGGAAGCGCTCAGGCTCGGAGGGCCGCGCTCCGGAGGTGAGCAGCAGCACGCCGCAGCCCAGGGCGACGAGCGCCGCCACGGACGGCGCCGCAGCGAAGGCGGCCGGTTTGAGGTCCCTCAGGAATCGCACGGCGGTCCATTACCTGAAGTGGCGGCCCAACGCTCAAACAACTGTTTCATCCCACTTGCCCCCGCTCGGGCGGACGCTAGAGTTGGGCTTACAAGGCTTTCGAAACAGGGAGGACGCCATGGCCGACTTTGGCGGCGCCGAGCTCGACGCATTCCGCACCGAGGTCCGGGCATGGCTGGACGCGAACTACCCTGCCGAGTTGCGCGATCCCAAGGCGAAGACCGACCCGGAGGCGATCTGGGGCGGCCGCCCCTTCGCGGGGTCCAGCGATCCCCAGATCGTGTGGATGCGCCGGGTCGCCGAAAAGGGCTGGACGGTGCCCACATGGCCCAAGGAGTACGGCGGCGGCGGCCTTTCGCCGCAACAGGCCCGTGTGCTGGCCGAAGAGATGGCCGCCGGCCGCTATCGGCAGCCGCTGGCGTCGTTCGGCGTGTGGATGCTGGGCCCGGTGCTGCTGGAATACGCCAACGAGGAGCAGAAGCGCGAGCACCTGCCGAAGATCGTGGGCGGCGATATCCGCTGGTGCCAGGGCTACCCGAACCGGGCGCCGGCTCGGACCTCGCCGGGCTGCAGACCAAGTGCGAGGACAAGGGCGACCACTGGCTGATCAACGGCAGCAAGGTGTGGACCAGCTACGCCGACAAGGCGGACTGGTGCTTCTGCCTGGTGCGGACCGACAACACGAAGAAGCACGAGGGCATCTCGTTCGTGCTGATCGACATGAAGACGCCAGGCGTCGAGACGCGGCCGATCCCGCTGATCAGCGGCGAGAGCCCGTTCTGCGAGACTTTCTTCACCGACGTGAAGGTGCCGAAGGGCAATCTGGTGGGCCGGGTGAACGGCGGCTGGGAGATCGCCAAGCGTCTGCTGCAGTACGAGCGCCAGAACATCTCGGCCGGCTTCGGCGAAGGCGGCAGCGCCGGCGGCGCGGCGGGCGACCTGGGCAAGATCGCCACGCAGTACGTCGGCGTCGACGAGACGGGTCGCGTCGAGGACGGCGACCTGCGCGCCCGCATCACCGCCAACAAGATGAACTTCGCGGCGCTGCGCCAGACGATCGCCCGTTCGGCGGCGGAATCGAAGGCCGGCAACGGCCCGTCGGCCGCCACCTCGATCATCAAGTACGCCGCCGCGGAGTTCGCCAAGGAGCGCTCCGAGCTGATGGTCGAAGCCATGGGCCACCAGGGCCTGGGCTGGAGCGGGGAAGGCTATGAGCCTGCCGAACTGCTGGCCGTCCGCGGCTGGCTGCGCACCAAGGCCAATTCGATCGAGGGCGGCACGTCCGAGATCAACCTGAACGTCATTTCCAAGCGGGTCCTGGGGTTGCCGGATCCGAAGTAGCCTGAAGTATTTGATTTTTCATACGAACATAGAGCCGGAGATTTCACGATGGCCGATTTTGGAGGGGGCGATCTAGACGCCTTCCGCACCGAGGTGCGCGACTGGGTGGCGGCGAATTTCCCGTCGTCGCTCAAGGGGAAGGGCCCGGCGATCGGGCCGGAGCGGGCGAGCGAGACCGCCGATCAGAAGGCCTGGCGCCTGGCGGTCGGCGAAAAGGGCTGGGGCGTTCCGACGTGGCCCAAGCAGTACGGCGGCGGCGGCCTCAGCGGCGCCGAGGCGCGGGTGGTGAACCAGGAGTTCGGGCGCGCCGGCGCCTACAACCCGATCGTCGGCATGGGCACGATGATGTTCGGCCCGACCCTGCTGGAGTACGGGACGGAAGCCCAGAAGCAGCAGCACATCCCGAAGATCGCCAATGGCGAGGTCCAATGGTGCCAGGGCTTCTCGGAGCCCGGCGCGGGGTCCGACCTGGCCGCGCTGTCGACGCGCGCCGAGGACAAGGGCGACCATTTCCTGGTGAACGGCCAGAAGATCTGGACGTCCGGCCCAGTGGGCCGACTGGTGCTTCTGCCTGGTGCGGACCGACTTCACCAAGAAGCACGAGGGGATCTCCTTCGTGCTGTTCGACATGAAGACGCCGGGCGTCGAGGTGCGGCCGATCCAGCTGATCAGCGGCGCCAGCCCGTTCTGCGAGACCTTCCTCACCGACGTCCGCGTCGAGAAGGACCAGCTGGTCGGGCCGCTGAACGGGGGCTGGACGATCGGCAAGCGCCTGCTGCAGCACGAACGCAACAGCCTGGCCGGCGGCGGCGGCAGCGCGGGACGCTACGCCTCGGGCCGTGCTCCGGCGCAGCTCGCCAAGGACTACGTCGGGGTGGACGAGAAGGGCCGCATCGCCGACGGCGACCTGCGGGTCCGGATCGCCCAGAACGATATCGACCTGAAAGCCTTCCAGCTGACCGCCATCCGCGCGATGCAGGAGAGCAAGGGCAACCAGGGGCCTTCGGCGGCGACCTCCATCATGAAGAACGCCGCCAGCCAGACGCTGCAGCAGCGCGCGGAACTCTGCATCGAGATCCTGGGCAGCCAGGGGCTCGGCTGGGAGGGCGACGGGTTCTCTGAGGAGGAGCTGACGTTCGTCCGCAACTGGCTGGGCGGCAAGGCCACCACGATCTACGGCGGCTCGCAGGAGGTGCAGAGCAACATCATCTCCAAGCGCATCCTCGGTCTGCCCGACAGCACCAAGAGCGTCTGAATTCCATCACCCACCGATGAACCCAACAATGTCACCCCGGCCATAGCGAAGCGGAGAGCCGGGAACCAGGAAACGCCGGAGCGCTGGCCCCTGGGTCCCGGCTCGGCCCGCGCGGCTCCGCCGCTCCGTTGGCCGGGATGACGATCATATTGAGAAGGAAACCTTCATGGCCGTTCTGACCGAAGAACAGAACATGCTGCGCGACGCGGCCAAGAGCTGGGTGCAGGACAAGAGCCCCGTGACGGCGCTGCGCAAGGTGCGCGATAGCGGCGCCGAGCTGGGCTACGACGTCGCCGCCTGGAACGAGATGGCCGAGATGGGCTGGGCGGGCGTCATCGTCCCCGAGGAGTACGGCGGCTCGGCGTTCGGCTATCTGGCGATGGGCCTGATCCTGGAGGAGACCGGCCGCACGCTGACCGCCTCGCCGCTGCTGGCGTCGGCGCTCGGCGCCGCCTCGGCGCTCGTCCTGGGCGGCTCGGAAGAGCAGAAGCAGGCCTGGCTGCCGAAGATCGCCGAGGGCTCGATCGTGGCGGCGCTCGCCGTGGACGAGGGTCCGCACCACAATCCCGAGAAGGTCGAGGCGTCCTTCAGCGGCGGCAAGATCACCGGCAAGAAGACCTTCGTGCTGGAAGGCATGGCCGCCGACCTGTTCGTGGTCTCGGCCAAGGGGGCCGACGGCGTGGGCCTCTATCTGGTGAAGGCCGACGACGCCGGCGTGAAGCGCACCCGTCTGCAACTGGCCGACAGCCGCGGCGCGGCCAATGTCGAGTTCAACGGCGCGGCCGCCGAGCCGCTGTCGGGCGGCGCTCAGACGCTGGAGAAGGTGCTGGACCGCACCCGCGCCGGCCTGTCCGCCGAGATGCTGGGGGCCGCCACCCAGGCCTTCGAGACCACGCTGGACTACCTGAAGACCCGCGTGCAGTTCGGCCAGGTGATCGGCAGCTTCCAGGCCCTGCAGCACCGCGCGGCCAAGATGTTCACGGAACTGGAGCTGGCGCGCTCGACGGTCGAGGCCGCCCTGGCGGCCATCGACAACGACAGCCCCGACGTGCCGGAACTCGTGTCCCTGGCGAAGGCCAAGATGGGCGACACCTTCCACCTCGTCTCGAACGAGATGGTCCAGATGCACGGCGGCATCGGCATGACCGACGCCCACGAGAGCGGCTTCTACCTGAAGCGCGCCCGCGCCGCCGAGGCCGCCTTCGGCAACCAGGCCTATCACCGCGACCGCTACGCGCGGATCAACGGCTACTGAGACGGGAGCGAGACATGCTCAATCACGTGATGGTGGGGTCGAACGACCTCGAGCGCTCCAAGCGCTTCTACGATGCGGTGCTGGGCGTGCTGGGCGCTGGCGAGCCGTTCCGCAACACGGCCGACAGCGGGCACACGCGGCTGTTCTACATGAACGGCGGCAGCACGTTCTGCGTGAGCGAGCCGATCGACGGCGGGCCGGCGACGCACGCCAACGGCGGCACCATCGGCTTCAAGTGCGCCTCCCCGAACAGGTGAAGGCCTTCCATGACGCGGCGGTGGCCAATGGCGGGACCTCCATCGAGGACCCGCCAGGCGAGCGGAACGGGTCGCTGGGCCCCATGCACCTGGCCTATGTGCGCGATCCGGACGGCAACAAGCTCTGCGCCATTCACCGGCCCGGCTGAGCGTCCGCGGCGCACGCCGCCGCGTATGCGGAAGATCAGCGGCTTCCGAGGAGCCTCTGTGTGCAGGAGCCCCGCCGGCATCACGCCGGCGGGGCTTTCTGCATCGGGGGCCCAGGCCCTGCCAACTCGCCGGGGCCCGATGCCCGGCGCCCTAGGGCCTTATCATTCGGCGGCCAGGGTGCGACTGAAACGGCGCGGCGGAGCGCCGTACTCGGCCGCGAAGGCGGCGACGAAGTTGCTGACGTGGGCGTAGCCCACGCGCCACGCGATCGCCTTCATGGGAAGGTCTCCCACCTCGAGGAGGCGCCGCGCCTCGGCCAGGCGCGCCAGACGCAAGGCGCGATCGGGACTGGCGCCGTGGACGGCTTCGAAGGCGTTTAGGAACCGACGCAGGCCCATCCGCGCGGCCTTGGCCAGTTCGGCGGCCGAGGGCGGATCACGGAGGTCGGCCACGAGGGCGTTGCGCGCCTCCCGAAGCGCCGTGGTCTCGGCGGCGGTGAGCGAGGCGACGTCGAACCCCCGCATCTCGGCGCCGAGGACTTCGGTGAGCAGGCGCAGGGCGACGGCCTCGCGATGCAGGCGCTCGAGCGAGCCGCCTTCGCCCGGCGCGCCGAGTTCGCCGACGAGGACACGGGTGGCGGCCTTGATCGGCCGCTCGCGGATCACGGTCTCGCGGGCGCGGCTCTCGACGAGGGGGGCGGAGCCTTTCCGGGACCCTCTCATCCAGCAGGGACACGAACAGCTCCGGCGAGACGGCGACGCTGAAGAAGCGGAAGGTCTGCGGCCCCGGGAAACGGAACACGCCGGCGCGGTCCTTGGTGACCAGCAGGGCGGCGCGCCACGGCCGGAAGCGGTATTCGGGCCGGTCGGAGGTGGCGAGCGTCGCCTGGCCCGCCACGGGGACCCAGACCGAGATGGACGGCGGCGCGTCGCTGTCGCCGACGACCTGCTGCTCCGCGGCGGTCTCGGTCTCGACGCAGCCCAGGTTCATGTGGAAGCCCGCGCCGAAGGTGACCCGCTCGTAGCGGCCGGTCCAGCCGGGACCGGACAGCACCGTGACGCCGTTCGGATCCAGACGGACCTCGCTCCCACGGTCCGCGATACGCCAGTCCGGCGACTTCATCGAAAAGCGACGCCCCACAACCCTGGCGACAGCATCTCATAAGAAACGGCGCGATCCAATAACGCGGGTCCGTGGCGAGCGGGTGGAGGCGGCTGGTACCCGGAGGGGATTCCAGGAGGGGGCAGTCATGGCCACGTTCGTCGTCAGCAACACCAACGACGCGGGGGCGGGCTCGCTCCGGCAGGCGATCCTCGATGCGAACGCGGCCGGCGGCGCCGAGGTGATCACGTTCAACCTCGCGCCGGGAGCCGTCATCACCCTGAGCGACGACCTGCCGCCGATCACCGACGACCTGTTCATCGACGGGAGCGGCGTTCCGGGCCTGACGATCAGCGGCGCGGGGCTCTACAGGGTGTTCTGGGCAGGTGCTCCCAGCGTCGAGATCAGCGACCTGATCATCGCCGACGGTCTGGCCCAGGGTGGCCGGGGCGGCGACGGCGACGCCCAGCATGGTGCGGGCGGCGGCGGCGCTGGCCTGGGGGGCGCCATCTACTCCGACGGCGGTCAGCTGACGGTCCGCCGCGTTTCGTTCGTTGGCAACGACGCCGTTGGGGGGCGATGGAGGCCGGCGGACCAATGGCTCAGGCTTCGCGGGCGGAGGCGGCGGCGGCATGGACGACGATGGCATAGCCGCCGACGCGACCCCCTTCCTGGACCCGGGCCGGGGCGGCGGGGACAACGGCGGTGCGCCGGGCGGGGGGGCAGGCGGGGACTACGGCGGCGGCGGCGGCAACGACTTTTCGACCGGCGGCGCGGGCGGCTTCGGCGGCGGCGGGGGCGGCGGCGGCCTCTCCGGCTCAGGCGGCGCGGGCGGTTTCGGCGGCGGCGGGGGCGGGGCGGGACACTCCACCTTTCCTGGGCGCCGGCGGCTATGGCGGTGGCGCGGGCAGCCACGTCGCGACCGGGCAGAGCGGCGGCGGCGGCGGTGCGGCCCTGGGCGGCGCGGTGTTCGTCCGGTACGGCGGATCGATCACCCTCGAGGATGTGACGTTCGGATCGGGCAACTCCGTCACCGGCGGCGCAGGCTTCGAGAACGGCTCCGCGGAAGGCGCCAACCTGTTCCTGATGGGCGGCGGTCTGCTCACCTATGGGGTCACGACGGGACGGACCATCACCCTCGGCGGCGGGTTCGAGGGCGAAGCGCCGATGCAGCTCAGCAGGACAGGCGCGGGCACGCTCGTGGTGACCGACGGGGGCGATATCGGACAGCTGGTCGTCACCGAGGGTGTTCTTCGCGTGACGGCAAATCTGGCTGCAACCGCCGCGACGGTGATGGCCGGCGCGACGCTCGAGGGGGACGGGCGCCGTCGGCGATTTCGACGTGCATCCGAACGGCACGCTGGCGCCCGGCGCCAGCCCGGGCGTGCTCGCGACGGGCAACCTCGGCCTGAACGCCGGCGCCACACTGGAGGTTGAACTCGGCGGCACAGGCGCCGGCCAGTTCGACCGGCTGAATGTCACCGGGACGGTGACGCTTGGGGGCGCCTTTCTCGACATCCAGCTCTACGGTGGGTTCACGCCGGTGGCGGGGAACAGCTTCCTGCTGATCGACAACGATCTGGCCGATGCGGTGAGCGGGGAGTTCGCGGGCTTCGCTGACGGCGTGGCGGTGACGATCGGCGGCCTGAACTACACGGTCGACTACCAGGGCGGCGACGGCAACGACGTGGTGCTGACGGTTTCGGCGATACCGCCGCCTCCACCGCCTCCGCCCGCCCCGCGGGTCGTCGCGACGGCGGGCAGCGACGGCGACGACCTCGCCGTACTGGACGACAACGGCACGACCTACAGAGCCGGCGGCGGCCACGATCTGGTGCAGGCCGACGGCGGCGATGACTGGGTGCACGGCAACAGCGGGGACGACACCCTCTTCGGCGGCGCGGGCGACGACACGCTCCACGGCGGGCAGGGGAACGATGTCCTCTATGGCAACGACGGGGCCGACGTGTTGTTCGGAGACCGCGGCGACGACTTCATCCACGGCGGCCGAGGCGACGACGTGCTCGACGGCGGTGACGGCTCGGATGCCCTGGCCGGAGGCCAGGGGAACGACGTGCTGCGCGGCGGCGGCGGCGACGACGTGCTCTCCGGCGACCGGGGGAACGACACCCTGGCCGGCGGCGCCGGGGCCGACCTGTTCCGCTTCGCCTCGGGCGGCGGCGCCGACGTGGTGTCGGACTTCAACGCGGCGGAAGGCGATCGCATCCAGGCGGCCGGGCCCTACACCGCCGTCCAGGCCGGAGCGCACGTCTTGCTCGACTTCGGCCAGGGCGACACGGTCACGCTGGAGCATGTCGCTCTCGCCGACCTGCCCGAGGGCTGGATTTCGATCTGAGCGTCCGGGACGGCTCCGCCGGTCCCTCAGGCGCGGGTGCTGGGACGCTGAAGCCCCGGGGCTGTCCCCCGTGGGTGCTGAGGAGGTCTGGGAAGCGCCGCGGTCAGACCGGCCTGGGGGATGCGCTCGCCGACGGCGCCGGCGCCCCGGCGGGCGTCATGCGCAGCGTCAGCAGGACGGCGCCGACCACGATCCCCAGCCGGAGCGCGTTGCCCAGCCAGCCGCCGAGGGCGTTCTCGCCCAGCGCGAAGACGATCCAGAGGCTGTTCATGCCGACGTGCAGCAGGATCGGCGGCCAGAGGTTGAAGTCCCAGCGCACGAACAGCCAGCCGAACAGCAGCCCGCCCAGGCCGGTGATCGCCACCACGCCGGCGATGCTGGCCGGGTCGGACCCCTGGCCGGCGTGGACCAGGCCGAACATGAGCGCCGGCATCAGGCAGGCGGCCCACCAGCGCCAGCCCGCGAAGGCGATGAGGGGCGCCGACGGCGAGGCCGCGGTAGATGACCTCCTCGAAGACGGGAAAGCCGAGGCCCTGCCAGAAGAGGTCGACGCCTTTCAGTTCGCCGGAGACCGGCGCCGCCAGGGCGGCGACGAGCCCCGCAGGCACAAACAGGACGGCCGCCCAGATCAGCGGCCGCACGACGGGGCGCGGGAGACCGCTCAGGGCCAACAGCCGGCGCGGCCCGGCCTGCGCCGCCAGCGCCACCAGGAGCGCCATCACGAGGAGGTCGCTGAGGTTGGCGAGGGCCGACCGGCCGTAGGGCACGTCGACGCCGGCGGTGAGCGGCCGCAGCACCTGGCCGCTGAAAGTGGTCCACACGAGGGCCACGGCGACGGCCGCGGCGATCGCCAGCCCCCGCCTCGAGCGCCAGTCTGCCTGTTCGTCCGCCACCGACTCATCCTCCAAATGCACAGCGCGCGCTCTCTATGCCTGCACGGTCGCGCTTGATTGAAGGTTTCGGCCATTGGCTTCGCCCGCGCCGCCCCAGGGTGTGCTCACCGTCGTCCCTGCCCCGGCGGACATCGCCGCGGCCGCCACAGCCTTCGTGCGGCGGATCGATCCCGGCTGCGGCGGCGTGGTGCGCATCCTGCCGGAGCTGCGCGTTTCCCTGCAGGTGCAGGCGGCCGATCCCTACTGGATCCAGGAACAGGGGGACGCCGGCGCGTGGCGCCAGGTCCCCCGCGTCTCGGCCTGGGGGCCGCGGCACGACTGGGCCTGGGGCTACGCACGGCGGGACATCTCGGCCTTCGGGGTGCTGCTGACGCCCGCCGGGCTGGCCGCCCTGACCGCGGCCGCCGCGCCCCGCCTGGTCAATCGCACGTTTGCGGTCGCAGACCTCGACGCCGAGCTCGCCGTCGCGCTCGACGCTTCGGCCGAGGAGCCATTCGAGCGGTGGACGGCGCGCGCCACGGCGGCCCTGCGGACGGCTTTCGGCCGGCGCCCGCCGGCCGCGGAACCCACGGGGCCGGCCCTGGAAGTCCTGGCGACGGCCGAGGGCGATGCGACCGCCCAGGCGGCCGCGGCCTGCGGGCTGTCCGTCCGCCACTTCCGCCGCCTCTTCCGGGACGCGCATGGAACCTCGCCGAAGCTGTACCAACGCCTGATGCGCGTGGACCGCAAGCTGCGCGAACTGCATGCGCGGCCTTGGGAGGCCGACCCCTGGCCGGACGAGCCGATCGCCTTCGCCGACCAGCCCCACGCGATCCGCGAGTTCCGCGCCCTGACCGGCATGACGCCCCGCGACTATGCCCGCGCGAAGGCGGCGGGCGACGCCACGCTGCGCTCGGTGGCCGGCCTGACCGACGCCCCCGCGGGACCCGAGGACGGCGGCTGACGGCAGGGCCTTGCAAAGCTCGGCCCGGTCTCCAATATCGAGGGTGCGGGACCGGGCCCCTCTGACGATCGACGGCGATCGTGATGTCGGACCGCACAGGTGCGCCTGGGGTCCGTGTCGCTCTCCCCCAAGCCCCAAAGGGCCCTCCCACCGGGCCCGCACGGGTCCCGGGCGCGCCTCCAAACGGAGGAGCACATATGATCGATCACAAAGTCTGGCGTCTTCGAAACCGCCACCGGGAGCTGGAGCGGATGATCCGCGACGAGCAGCGCAAACCCGAACCCAACGCCGCGCTGGTCCAGGACCTGAAGCGCCGGAAACTGCAGGTGAAGGACGAGCTCTTCATGGCGGAAGCCGGCCTCGTGCCGGTGTCCATCCGGCCGAGCTACTGACGAAGGCCCGGGAGGCGCGTGCGCGCGCCTCCCATCGCTTCCTGGATTCAAGATGTTCGAACCCTTGTCGGCGTCCGTGCTCGGCCAGCCGCTGTGGATGTGGCTGGCGTTCGCGGGCCTTGTCGTCACCCTGCTCGCCCTGGACCTGGGCGTCCTCCATCGCGACAACCATGAGATCGGCGTCCGCGAAAGCCTGCTGCTCTCCGGCGGCTATCTCACGCTGGGCCTGGCCTTCGGCGCCTGGGTCTGGAACCAGCTGGGTCCGCAGTCGGGCCTCGAATACGTCACCGGCTTCCTGATCGAGAAGAGCCTGGCGCTCGACAACGTCTTCGTCATCGCCACGATCTTCGCCGCCTTCGCCGTCCCGCGCGTCTACCAGCACCGGGTGCTGTTCTGGGGCGTCCTGGGCGTGATCGTGCTGCGCGGGATCATGATCGGCTTCGGCGCGGCCCTGGTGGCCAGCTTCGCCTGGGTGCTGTGGGTCTTCGCCGCCTTCCTGATCCTGATGGGCGTGAAGATGTTCGTCGCCGACGAGACGCCGAAGGACCCGCACGACAGCCCGGTCTACCGCTGGCTGGCCGGCCGCATCCGGCTGACCGACCGCTTCCACGGACCCCGCTTCTTCGTGAAGCAGCCGGGCCGCGACGGGCGGCTGGTCTGGTTCGCGACGCCGCTGTTCATGGCGCTCATCATGGTGGAGCTGGCGGACGTGGTGTTCGCGGTGGATTCGGTGCCCGCGATCTTCTCGATCACCACCGACCCGTACATCGTCTACACGTCCAACATCTTCGCCATCCTGGGTCTGCGGGCCCTCTATTTCGCCCTGGCCGCGGTGGTGGCGCGCTTCGCCTACCTGAAGCAGGCGCTGGCGGCGCTGCTGGTGTTCATCGGCGGCAAGGTGTTCTTCGCCGAGGCGATGGGCTGGGAGAAGTTCCCCGCGCCGGTGTCGCTGGCGATCACCGCGGCGCTGCTGGCCGGCGGCATCGGCTGGTCGCTGTGGAAGACCCGGGGCGTGCGCGGGGCGGCGCTGCGCCAACCTTGACAGAGCTCGCGCCGCGGGCTGGCCTGTCGGGATGAGCCACCGCGTCTACAAGACCAGCTTCGCGAGCGTGTATCCGCTCTATGTCGCCAAGGCGGAGAAGAAGGGCCGGACGAAAGCCGAGGTCGACGAGGTCATCCGCTGGCTGACCGGCTTCGACCAGGCGGCGCTGGACGACCAGATCGCGCGCAAGACCGACTTCGAGACCTTCTTCGCGGAGGCCGATCTGAATCCGGCCCGGGCGAACATCACCGGCGTGGTCTGCGGCGTGCGGGTGGAGGACGTGGCCGAGCCGCTGATGCGGGAGATCCGCTACCTCGACAAGCTGATCGACGAACTCGCCAGGGGAAAGGCGATGGCGAAGATCCTGCGCGCGTGAGGCCCGCCGGCCCAAAGACCGACGGGCACGGCAAGGTCAGTAGTAGTCCCGCAGCGTCAGCGTCACCGTCTCGCCGCCCTGGAGGGTGAGCGCCAGCGTCTGGCCGGCGGCGGCGGTCCGCAGCGGCGTCAGTCCGGCCACGCCGAGTTCTGCGGCGGGACGGCCGTTGACGGCGGTGATCACCTGGCCGGTCTTCAGGCCCGCCGCCTCGGCCGGAGAGCCGGGCGCGACCATGGCGATGGTGAAGACGCCGTCGGCGAAGCGGGCCAGCGCGCCGGCCCGGTCCTTGACGAAGGGCGCGGCCAGCGCCTCGGGGCGAGGCTTCAGCAGGATGCGGTTGCGGGCGTAGTCGGTGGTGACTTCGAAGCGGCTGAGCACCGGCATGCCGATGTTGCCGCCGGCGTGGCCGACGTTGAAGGCGCTGTTGTCCTCGTCGCCGAAGACGGCGGGAATGTCACGGATCTCGACGCCGGCGAGGGTCAGGCTGCGGACGCTGGCGACCGTGCGCGGTCGCAGGCCGCCCACCCCGCCCGACAGGCTCTGGGACGTCGGACGGCCGGAGAGCAGTCCCGCCGGCTTCCAGAGACTGGGATAGACCAGCAGCGGCGACCCGTTGCCCAGGTCGAAGTCCATCAGCACCGGCTTGCCGCCCTCGATGGAGACGGGAATGGCGTGCAGGCCCGACACGTTCGTGACGGGCACGGGCACTGGCGCCGGCCGGCGCGCGATAACGGGCCGGGTCGTGGAAGGTGATGGTCTTTCGCTCGAAGTCGAGCTGCACCGTCAGCGCGTTCAGCACCTCCTTGCCGAGGACCACCGGCAGCGGCCGGCCGATCGTCGCACCGATGGCCTTGAGGTCCATCAGGGCGACCGTCAGGCCCTTCAGCTCCACGTCGCCCAGGCGGATGTCGACGCCGCTGACGAGTTCGGCCACGTCGCGCCCGCCGGTGCCCACCGCCGCGACCAGGCCGGACGGCTTGAGGCCGAGGCTCTCGGCGAACGACCTGTCGAGGACGGTGGCCTCGGCGCCGCTGTCCAGCATCACGTCGGTGGCGACGCCGTTGACGGTGGCCGGGATGTTGATGCGCGTGCCGGCGAACAGCTCGAACGCCAGCGGGTCGGTATGGGCGCGGCCCGCCGGGAAGCTGTAGATCCGGCGCGACGCGGGACGGGCGAACGCCCGCGGATCGGCCTTCGGGTCTATATCGACGTGGGTGAGGACCGTGGTGATGACGATCGGCTCGCCCTCGGTCTGCTGCACCTGGCGGAACGGCATGCGCACGCCTTCGACGGGACGCCAATCCGAGAAGCGGGTCACGGTGACGACCCCCTCCTCCAGCGTCCGGTCGGCGACCAGCGCCCCCGTCGTCGGTTCCAGCAGGAGGTCATAGCGGCTGTCCGGCGTGAAGGTGACGCGGAGCACCTGAACGCTGCGGCCATCGAAGGTCTCGTCAGGCTCCAGCGTGAGCTCGCCATGCCGGCCGCCGAGGGCGTCGTCGAATGCGGTGAGTCGGCGGCGGGCGGCCTCCTGGGCCACGCCCTCGCCCGCGTCCTCGACCTGACCGCTGAGGGTGACGGTCCAGCCTTCGTCGCCGACCACCGCGCGGCGGATGTCGGCCGACCCCAGGACGAGGCGCTCGGCGAAGCGCCCAGGCTCGATGCGGCGCTCCAGCGGCCCGTTGAAGCGCCCGTTGTCGATCACGCCACGCACGTGGAGGCCGGTGGCGTTCTGGAACGCCGGACCGCCGCGCCAGGCGACGTAGCGGGCGACGGCGTCGCCGGCCGGATCGGCCGCGGCGGCGACGGGAAGGGCCAGCGCCAGGGCGGCGGCGGCGGCGAGCAGCGACTTCATAGCGGCACTCCAGAAGCAGGACCGGTCAGGGCCTCCAGGCCGGCGGGCCGGGAGCCGAAGAGGGAGGGATCAAAAGGCAGGGTCTGGCCGCAGGCCCGGGCGCCCAGCACGATCTCGGCGGCGAGGCCGCTGTGCTGCAGGCAGGCGAGGTAGGGGCTGTCGGTCCAGACGCCGTGGCGGCAGTGCTGGGCGTCGTGCGAGAGCAAGGCCGTCAGGTGCTCCTGGGCGTCGCGGACGATGGTGATCTGCAGACCGGGCCAGCTCGCCAGCTGCACCTCGGCCGTCGGCTGCCGGACGGTGGCGAGCGGCGTCTCCACCGGCTCGTACACCTGGCCGACGATGCGGACGCCGCGGGCGTGGGCGCGCTCCAGATCAGGGGCCAGCGTGGTGAAGAGGCTTGGGAAGAGGTCGAACAGCAGCACCTCTTCGGCCGCGGCGATCATGGCTCCGGCGCGGGCCAGCACCTGGTCGGGCGTGCGGAGGCCGTAGAGCCGCGCCTCGGCGCTGGCGGGTTTCAGCGTCTCGAGTGATGCGAGCGCAGCCTGGCTGCGCTGGCTGAACCGGGCCTCGAGCGCCGCGACAAGCTCGCGAGGCGGCACCGCGCGCCAGGCGCGGCCGTCGGCGTCATCGACGAAGACCGCGCCCTTGGCGGCCAGCGTTTCCAGCGCGGCGTAGGTGTTGGCCGAGGCCTTGCCGACCGCCTTGGCCAGCCGATAGCCGGTGGCGGAACCCGCGCGGATGAGCTCGCAATAGACCCGCGCCTCGATCTCGGTGAAACCGAGGTCCAGCAGCGCGGCGGCAGGCGTCGTAGCAGTCATGACTGCTACTAAGACCGGCGCAGCCCCGGGGTCCAGTTAAGCTCTGGTAATAGTGGGCGCGGGCGTCCGGACCAGGCCGCGCACGCCCACGCCCCGGCTCGCCGCCGCGTCAGTCGGCGCCGGACTTGCCCTTGGCCTTGGCGGGCGGCGCGGCCGCCTTGGCCTTCGCGGCCTCCTCCTCGGCCTGACGCGCCCCGGAGAGGATGGCCGGCAGGGCGTAGTTCCCCTCGTGGCAGGCGTATTCGTAGACGATGCCGTCCAGCGGATAGAAGTTGTACTCGCCGCCCCAGGCCGCATCCCACACGTCGGGGTCCTCGACGGTGAACTGGTAGTTCAGGCGGGTGTCCGAGACCCGCGTGAAGCGCTCGGTGATCTTGGTGTTCTTCCAGGCCCCGGCCAGCGCCTGGCCCTCCGGCAGGTTAGTGGTCTCGACCACGAGGGTGTCGCCCTCGTACCAGCCGATCGAGTCGCCCATCCACGGCCGGACGCCATCGGTGCGATGCTTGGAGTTCAGCCGCACGATCCGGTTGTCGTGGATCAGCTCCACCTGGATCACCACCGCGTCGGGGCTCTGCACGAAGCGGTAGTTGTTGTTGTAGTAGCCGTTCGGCAGCATCGGCGGGCCGGCGTTGCGGCCGAAGCCCATGATGCAGCGGTCGCCCAGGCCGCGGTACTCGTAGCTGTCGTAGGCGTCACGGAAGCCCATCCCGGCGCTGGGCGCGCCGGGCTTGCGCGGCGGGAACTGGCCGTTGGGCGTGGTCAGCAGCGAGGTCCGGAACTCGCCGTTGACCTCCATGATGTGGTTGCCCGGGTCGATCCAGAAGGTGTTGTAGCCGCCCACGTCGCCGCCGGCGGCGGCGAAGTCGGGACGGATCTTCACAAGATCGGACTGGCCGAACTCGGCCTGCAGCTCCTCGGTGGTCTTGTTCGGGTCGGTCTGGGCGTCGCTGTCGGCGAGCGCCTTGGCCCAGGCCTTCTCCAGTTGCTCGGCCTCGGCCCGGCTGACGGTGGGCTTGGGCGAGAGCCGCGGGTTGCGGGTCAGCGGGGTCAGCGTCGCGTTCGACCAGTAGCCCTCGAGATCCGGCGCGCCCCACGACGTGCGCGGCGCCTTCCAGCCCGGCTGGCGGATGGTCGGATTGACCTGCTGGCCCTTGGCGGCCTGAGCCGACTGGGCGGAGGCCTCGGCGGCGCCGAACAGCGCCAGCACCGAGACCGCGAGAACGAGCGCCTTGCGCATCACCAGATTGCCTCCCTCCAAGCGGACGGGCTTTCGCGCCCGCCTTCTCCCCGCAGTGTGCGGTCGTCGGTCCGCCGCATGATTTCAGACCTGAAAGCTGGAGTTTGTCACCGACGATCATGGAACTGGCGCTAGCCGTCATGGGCGCGGCCGGCGCGGCGCGGGAAGCTCCAGCGGCGAATGAGGGAGCGAAGCCATGCGATGGATGGTTCTCGGCGCGGCGCTGGCCTTCGCGGCGGCGGGCGGCGCGGCGGCCGACGGCTACAAGGCGCCGCGCAACCGGCTGGGGCAGCCGGACCTGTCGGGCGTCTGGACGAACACCTCGATCACCTGGCTGCAGCGGCCGCCGGGGGTGAAGGCCCTGGCGATGAGCGACGCCGAGGCCGAGGCGATGTCCCAACAGTTCCGGCAGATGGTCGACGTGCTGATCCGGCCGACCAGCGACCCGGACGCCCCGGCGCCGGAGGAGACCAAGGCGGTCGACAACTCCGACTTCCTGGAGATGGACCTGAAGCCGGCCCGGGTGAACGGTCAGTGGCGTTCCTCCTGGATCGTCGAGCCGCAGGACGGCCGCCTGCCCTTCACCGAAGAAGGCCGCGCGCGGACCCGTGAGCGTGGACGCAGCAAGGGCTACGACAGCTATGAGATGCGGCCGACGGACGAGCGGTGCCTGACCGCGATCGGCTCGCCCGAAGGCCCGCCGATGATGAACACCGGCTTCAACGGCCACTATCAGATCCTGCAGACGAAGGATCATGTCGCCATCCTGGTGGAGATGAACCACGACGTGCGCATCGTCACCCTGATCGCCGGTCCCGAGGCGAGGCGGCCGAGGACTGATCCGAAGGCGCCGCGGTGGATGGGCGAGAGCGTCGGCTGGTTCGAGGGGGGACAGCCTGGTGATCGAGACCACCAACCACAATCCGCTGGGCGCCTATGTCGGCAGCATGACCGGCGGCATGACCTACACGCAGACCGCCGTCGTGCGGGAGCGGCTGACGCGGACCGGGCCGGACGCGATCCTGTACGCCTTCACGGTGGAGGACCCGGCCACCTTCGCGCGCCCGTGGCGAGCCGAGATGCCGTGGCGGCCGGCGACGGGCCCGATCTACGAATACGCCTGCCACGAGGGCAACTATTCGCTGACCAACATCCTGGGCGGGGCCCGGGTCGAGGAGGCCGCCGCGAAGAACTAGGACTAGCGCCCGGACCGCGCCCGGCGCAGGCTGGCCGGCGCCACGTTTGGGAGGGGACCTGATGAACCTGCGATCGACCCTGTTCGCCCTCGCCGGCGCGCTGCCCCTGGCGCTAGGCGCGGCCGGGACCGCCAACGCCGCGCCGGCGGTGAAGCTCTACACCATGGATTGCGGCAAGCTCTCCATGCCGGATGCCGACATGTTCGCCGACGACGGGGCCTACAAGGGCCGCAAGGTGGACATGGTGGTGCCCTGCTATCTGGTACGGCATCCGAAGGGCGACCTGGTGTGGGACACCGGCGTACCGGAGAGCCGAGACAAGCTGCTGAGCCAGCTCAAGACCCTGGGGCTGGAGCCGAAAGACATCGAGTACGTCTCGGTCAGCCACAGCCACTTCGATCACATCGGCAACGCCGGGCTGTTCGCCGGCTCGACCTGGATCGTCGACCCGGACGAACAGGCCTACGCCTTCCGGCCGCAGGCGCGGGCGAACGCGACGCAGTTCGCGGCCTATTCCGCGCTGGAGGCCGCCAAGACCGTGCTGGTGGAGGGCGAGGGGCCGCACGATGTCTTCGGCGACGGCAGCGTCCAGGTGATCCCCGCGCCCGGCCACACGCCGGGACACACGGTCCTGCTGGTGAAGCTGCCGAAAAGCGGCCCGGTGCTGCTGACCGGCGACCTGTGGCATGTGGCCGAGAGCCGCGCCGCCAAGCGGGTGCCGCGATTCAACGTCGACCGGACGAAGACGCTGGAGAGCTACGACAAGATCGAAGCGCTGGCGGCGAAGGAGAAGGCGCGCGTCGTCCGTGAGCACGTGCCGGAGGACTTCGCTGCGCTCCCCGCCTTCCCGGCTCCGCTGGAGTAGCGGCTAGTTGGACTTGCGGTCGCCGCGATCGCCCTGACCCTTCTTGGCCACGGTCTTGGCCTTGGTCCGGCGATCGGCGGCCAGCGAGCGGCCGACGTCGGCGCTTTCCTTGAAGCGGCCCTTCTCGTCGCGCCGCACGTAGCGCTTGTCGGTCCCGGTATCGATGAGTTCGCGATTGGAGGACATCGGCGGTCTCCTGGGCTGTGATCGCGGAGGGAATCCACGACGGCCCAGCCCGGTTCCGCCGACCGACGGGAGCCGGAGCGCGCGGGAGCCATGCGGCCCTCCCGAGGGAGGACCGCACGCTCTCCACGATCAGTAGGTCTTGCGCAGCGTGACGCCGTAGGTGCGCGGCGGGTTGGTCTGGAAGCCGTAGCGGGCGCGCAGGCCCCGCTCGCGGTCGATGGACAGCCAGGCCCGCTCGTCGCCCAGGTTGTTGACGAAGGCGGCGGCTTCCCAGGTCTCGCCCCGCACGCCGAGACGCAGGTTGATGACCTCGTAGCTGGGAAGGTCGAGCGGGAAGGACAGCGTCGAAACCGTGGTCGCCCCGATATTGGTGAACAGCGGCGCGGAGGCCGGATTGTTCTCCTGGTCGGAGATCTGGGTGTAACGCTTGCCGACGTGCTGGAAGGTCAGGTTGGCGAAGGCGTCCAGCGTGCTGGTGACCTCGCGTTGATAACCCACGCTGAACGAGGCCTGGAACTTCGGCACGGTCGGCAGGCGGTTGCCGTCGCGCAGGCCCTGGATCGGATTGCCCGCCGCATCCTCGACACTCGAGGTCAGCTTGGCGTCATTGTACGAGGCCGAGGCCGCCACATCGAAGTTCTCGCCGAACCGCCAGGCGATCTCGGCGTCGAAGCCCACCGACTTGGCCTTGGGCACGTTGACGATCACCCGCGACGAGCAGGAGCCGGCGTCGATGGTCGCCTGCAGGTTCTCGATGTCGGCATAGAAGCCGGCGACGGTCAGCAGGCCTGCGCCGCCGCCCAGCCGGGCCTTCATGCCCGCCTCGTAGTTCCACACCGTCTCGTTGCCGAAGCTGGGTTCGGACAGGGCGTTGAAGGTGGCGAAGTCGGCGGGCGTGCAGAGCGGCCGGTTGAGCGGATCGTTGATGCCGCCGAGGCGGAAGCCCTTGGAAGCCTGGGCGTTGAATGTGACGTCGTCGTTCACCTCGTAGGCGACGATGACCCGGGGCGCCCAGGCGTCGGCCTTGGTCTTGCCGGGCACGCCGATGGTCTGCTCGGCGAAGATGCCGTCGAAGGTGAGCTCGCGGGTTTCCTTGTAGTCGCTCCAGCGGAGGCCTGCGGTGACGTCCAGCCGCTCGGTGACCGAATAGGTGGCCTCGCCGAAGACGGCGAACTGCTTCTGCTTATACGGAACGGTCGAATAGTAGAGGCTGTCGCGCGGCGCTGCCGGCCCGGCCGTCGGGATGCCGGTCAGCGCCTCGAACCCGATGACCTGCAGGTCCTGCGAGTAGTCGCGGTCGATGTTCGAATAGAAGGCGCCGAGCACCCACTGCAGCGGCCCCTCGCCGTTCGAGGCCAGGCGGACCTCCTGGCTGAAGGACTTGACGTCGGTGGCGTCGATCAGCGGCGCGTCGAGATTGTAGACTGCGGGGGCGAGGCCGATGGAGCCGCCGGTGATCGAGCCGGTGAGCGCGGTGGCGTCGCGCACGACCAGGACGTCGCGGTCGGTGAAGGACGAGATCGAGGTGAGCGTCAGGCCGCCAAGATCGTACTCGATGTTCAGGTCGGCGAGCAGGAAGTCGTCCTCGAACTTCTCCTGCAGCTGGGTGAACTGCTTGAGCCCGCCGAGTTGGTAGCGCGTGCGGGTGGTCGTGAACTCGTTGGCCAGGATGTTGAAGACGTCGACGCGGTTGAAGCCGTTCACGTCGATCGACTGGTAGAGGACGCGCGGCGTGATCGCGAGGTTCTCGCCGGCCTCGAAGCGCATGGCGGCGCGGACGCCCCAGCGGTTGCCGCCGTTGACGTCCTCCTGCACCGATCCCCCGGGCTGGATGGCGTCGATGAAGCCGGCGTATTCGGTGGCGTAGGCGCTGATCCGCAGGGCCGCGCGATCGCCCATCGGGATGTTGATCATCCCCTTCAGTTCGCCGCCCAGATCGCCCCCCTGGACCTTGGAGACGGTGGCTTCCAGCGCGCCGTCGTAGCCGTCCGGATCGGGCTGGTTGGTGATGTAGCGCAGCGTGCCGGACAGCGAGCCCGAACCGAACAGCGTGCCCTGCGGCCCGCGCAGCACTTCCACCCGATTGAGGTCGAAGAGATCGAGGTCCGGGGTGAACAGCGAGAGCGAGATGACGCTCTCGTCGAGGTAGACGCCGACCTGCTCCTTCACGCCGGGCTGGTCGCGGACGATCTGGCCCGCGGAGATGCCGCGGATGGCCACCTGGCTCTGGCCCGGGCCGAGGTTCTGGACCGTGAAGCCGGCGACCGTTCGGGACAGGTCCTCGATGTTGGTGACGCCGCGCTCGCGCATCACCGCTTCGCTCTGGGCCGCCACCGAGAAGGGCACGTCGATCAGGGCCTCGTCGCGCTTCCGCGCGGTGACCACCAGTTCCTCCACCTCGGCGGAGCTCGTCTGGGCGGCGGCGACGCCGGGCGGCACAGCGAGGATGAGGGCGAACAGGCTGGCGCGCGCCGCCAGCCGGGTCTTGCCGGATTGCATGGTCTCGAATTCCTCCCACGGCGCGGCTCACGAATGGCCGTGCTTCGTGTGCGGAGGAGTACCGCAGGTGGAATCCGCGCCGCTAGCTCCCCGGAACGGTGAAATGTGAACTGTTGCCGAAAGGCCGCGGCGTCCGCCTCTGGCCTGCGGGCCCGACGCAGCCCACAACCAACCCCATGAGCGACCAGCCCGTGTCCGACAGGGACGTCTATCTGAAGCTGTCCGCCGTGGCCGAGGAGCTGCTGCGGCTCGCGGAGGCGGCCGAGAGCTATGTGGGCAACGCCGCGCTGACCAGCGCGGCCAACACGCTTAGCGGGACCGCACGCGTGATCTACGAGCACTGCCTCGGCGGCGAGGACGGGATCCACTAGGCGTCGCGCCCTCGGCGACCGCGCGCACGAACATGGCCACCAGCAGCGCCAGGGGATAGGGCAGCCAGGTCGGCGCCACGCCATAGGGATGGCCGAGCGGGACCCGGCGGCGGAGCTGCAGAGCCCGGCGCACCTCGCGGCGCGCCTCGCCGGCCGTCATCGGCTCGGGGTAGCGGCTGATCAGAGGGTCGCGCGGGAAATGGGTCATGACGGGCGGCACGGGGACGACGGTGATCGCCTGTGCCACATCCCGGCGCCCATCAGCCATGCGGCAGGTACCCATTTTGCAGTTAACCGCCCGCGGGGCTGGCGCGGGGCTATGAAGCCTCGCTAGCTTGGCGGCATGCGGACGTTCAATTCGGCCTCCTTGACCCTGATCGGCGCGATCGGCGCCCTCCTCTGCCTGACCGGCGGCGCTCAGGCGCAATCCGGCGCCCCGCCCGCCGACCTGGTGATCTGGGGCGGCGCCGTCCACACCGGCGCGGACAATGCGCCGCAGGCCGAGGCGGTGGCGGTGCGCAGGGGCCGCATCGCCTATGTCGGAAGCCGGTCCGGCGCGCAGGCGCAGGTCGGCCCCGGCACGCGGGTCGTGGACCTGAAGGGCGCGGCCCTGTTCCCCGGCTTCACCGACAGCCACGCGCACCTGCGCGGCATCGGCGAGCGCGAGCTGTCGCTGAACCTGGAGGGCTCGAGGTCCGCGGCCGAGGCGGCGGAGCGTACGAAGGCCTATCTGGCGAAGCGGCCCGGCGATGCGCCGGTCTGGGGCCGCGGCTGGATCGAGACCGGATGGCCCGAGGGCCGCTTCCTGCACCGCAAGGACATCGACCATTTCGCACCGCACCGGCCGGTGCTGCTGGTCCGCGCCGACGGTCACGCACTGGTGGCCAACACCGCGGCGCTGAAGGCGGCGGGCATCGACGAGCGGACCCAGGCGCCCGCCGGGGGCGAAATCCTCAAGGACAAGGACGGCCGGCTCACCGGCATGCTGGTCGACAACGCCATGGGCCTGGTCGCCAAGCTGCAGCCAAGGCCCACCGAGGCCGACAAGCGCGAGGCCTATGCCGCGGCCTTCAAGGTCGAGACCGCCTACGGCTGGACCGGCGTGCACAACATGAGCGTCGATTGGGCCGACGTGGCGCTGCTGGAGGACCTGGCGGCCAAGGGGCAGGCGCCGCTGCGCGTGTACAACGCCATCGACATCGGCGAGGCCGCGCCCCTGCTGGAGAGCGGCCCGCGGACCAGCGCAGACGGCCGGATCACCACGCGGGCGGTGAAGATCTACGCCGACGGAGCGCTGGGTTCCCGGGGTGCGGCCCTGTTCGACCCCTATGCCGATGCGCACGGGACGAAGGGTCTGATCCTGACGCCGCCCGAAGCCATGAAGGCCTCGATGGCCAAGGCCTACGCGGCGGGCATCCAGGTGGCCACGCATGCCATCGGCGACCGCGGGAATGCGGTGGTGCTGGACCTCTACGAGCAGGTGTTTGCGGCCACGCCGCCGAACGTGCGGCGGATGGCCCCGCTGGCGGATCGAGCATGCGCAGGTGGTGCGTCCGGCCGACATCCGCCGGTTCGTGGACGACGCCGTGATCGCCTCGATGCAGCCCAGCCACGCCATCGGCGACCTGCACTTCGCGCCCGCCCGGCTGGGCGATGCGCGCCTCGACGGCGCCTATGCCTGGAAGAGCCTGACGGACGCTGGCGCCACGGTGGTGGGCGGCTCGGACGCCCCCGTGGAGCGCGGCGATCCGCTGATCGAGTTCTACGCTGCGGTGGCGCGCAAGGACCTGGAGGGCTTCTCGACGCCGGCCTGGCGCCCGAAGGAGGCGCTGTCGCGCCAAGAGGCGCTGAAGCTGTTCACCCGCAACGCGGCCTTCGCGCGGTTCGCGGAGGACGAGCTCGGGACCATCGAGGTGGGCAAGCGCGCCGACCTCTCGGCGTTCTCGGTCGACCTGATGACCGCGCCCGAGGCCGACATCCCCAAGGGCCACGCGGTGCTGACCGTCGTAGACGGCCAGGTCGTCTACGAGCGGCGCTGAGGCGATCATTCGTTAACAGTCGAGCGGAACCGTGGCGGCGGCGGCGGGTTCAGGGGCCGACCCCTGGAGCGAACCTGGAGACGCCGTCATGGCCCACGACAAGATGACTCCCGCCGAGATCGAAGACCGCATGTGGTCGGCGATCGAGAAAGGCCAGCACACCGGCATGCTGGGCATCAGCGGCGACGGACACCACTTCCAGCCGATGACCGGCTTCGTCGAGCGCGAGACCAACACGATCTGGTTCTACACCTACAAGGACACCGACCTGGCGGAAGCGGCGGCCCAGGGAATGGGCGGCGGCCAGGGCAGCTTCATCTTCCAGAGCCGGGACCTGTGGGCCTGCATCGACGGGCGGCTGACCACCGACTATGACCGCGAGCGCATCGACAAGTACTGGAACGCCCACGTGGCCGCCTGGTACCCGGAGGGCAAGGACGATCCGCGCCTCACCCTCCTGCGTCTCGACTGCGACGAAGCCGGGGTGTGGATCAGCGAAGGCGGACCGGTGAAGTACGCCATCGAAGTGGCCAAGGCGAACATGTCCAAGACCACGCCGGACATCGGCGAACGGCAGGACATCAACCTGCACTAGCCGTCCTTCACGGCGGATTGCGGCGACTTGGCGGCGCGGGACAGACGTTCCGCGCCGTCTGCGTTTCACAAAAGATGATTCGTCCAGACTCTCCACGGCCCCGTTGCGTAAGCTATAGTTAAGTCGACTATCCGACGCCCCCAAGAGCACTCAGAAGCTCGCCGTTGGCTGAGGACCACACAGTATTTTCGGGATTTTCCACCCAGACTTGCGAACAGTGTCGAGTTCACGACAGTATGAGACGAGGAGCGTCGATAACTTGAAACCCGAGCCCTACGGCCGCGTTTCTAGTCCCCGATGCAGAGGCCCGTCCCCGCGTTGCAGAATAGCCTGCTCGAAGCGCTGCCGCCTTCCGACTACGCGCTGATTGCTCCGCACCTGACTCAGGTGGAGCTTGAGCGCGGACGCCTGCTGTACGATCCGGGCGACGTGGTCGACGTCGTCTATTTCCCGCACGACGGCGTCATCTCCCTGATGACGCTGATGGAGAACGGCGCGGCGATCGAAAGCGCCACGATCGGGCCGGAAGGCGCGCTGGGCCTCATGGCCGCGGTCGCGCCGCGCCAGTCGCTCTCGCGCGTCATCGTTCAGACCCCGCTCAGGGCCGCTCGCATCAGCGCCGAGCGGCTTCACGAGGCCTGGGAGAGGAGCGCCAAGTTGCGCGACCTCGTGGACCGCCACACCGAGGCCCTGTTCGGCCATGCCATCCAGTCGGTCGCCTGCAACGCCCTGCACTCGGTGGAAGCCAGGTTCTGCCGGTGGCTGCTCACCTGCCACGACCGGATCTCGGCCGATACGGTGGCGCTGACCCAGGAATTCCTGGCCGACATGCTGGGCGTGCAACGGACGACCGTGACGGCGGTCGCCCGGCAGCTGCAGGAAAAAGGCCTGATCCGCTACCGCCGCGGCGTGGTGGACATCATGGATCGCGCGGGGCTCGAGGCCCAGGCGTGTGAGTGCTACGGCGTCATCCGCAAGACCTACAACCGGCTGTTGCCGCGGTAACGCCGCTCGTCCGGATTCTGATTGCGCGGGGCGGAAATTCCCTCTTCTCTGCATCCCATGGGGAGGTTCCCGCCGGGACCCCGGGATAACGTTTCGAAGAGAAGGCCTGATGACCCGCTTCACGCGCAAATTCCTGCTGTCCGCGACCGCAACCGCCGCCCTCGCCCTTTCGAGCCAGGCTCAGGCGGCCGACGGCCACGACCACACCTGCGCCGACCAAGCCTGCGAGACGGCGCTGCTGTTCGCCGACACGCCGAGCGCCTCCGGCGCCGCCGCCGCGACCTCGCTGGAGAGCCCGAAGTACGGAACGTGGGGCTTCGACCTGTCGGGCATGGACCGCTCGGTGAAGCCGGGCGACGACTTCTTCAAGTTCGCCAACGGCACCTGGGACAAGACCACCGAGATCCCATCGGACCGCGTGCGCTGGGGCAACTTCAACAAGCTGCGCGAGCTGTCGGACGCCCGCCTGCACGCCATCCTGGAGGAGGCCAAGGCCGGCAAGCTGCAGGACCCCGACGCGGCCAAGATCGCCGCCGGCTACGCCGCCTACATGGACGAGGCGCTGGCCGAGAAGCTGGACGCCAAGCCGATCGCGCCTGAGCTCGCCCAGATCCGCAAGATCAAGAGCCGCGACGAGTTCACCGCGCTGATGGGCAAGGCCAACACCACCGGCTTCAGCTCGATCCTGCCGGTGTTCATCTCGATCGACGCCAAGGCGCCCACCAAGTACGCGGTGATGTCGGGCACCGGCGGCCTGGGGATGCCGGACCGCGACTACTACCTGCAGGCCGCGTTCGCCGAGAAGAAGGCCAAGTACCAGGCCTATGTGCAGCAGCTGCTGACCATGATCGGCTGGCAGAACCCCGCCGACAGCGCCAAGGCGGTCGTCGACTTCGAGACGCGTCTGGCCGAGGCCTCCTGGACGCGCGTGGAGCGCCGGGACCGGGACAAGACGTACAATCCGATGACGCCGGCGGAGCTCGCCGCCTACACGCCGGGCTTCGACTGGAACCGGTACCTGGCCGCCACGGAGCTGCCGAAGGTCGACCGGGTCGTCGTGACCACCAACACCGCCTTCCCGAAGTTCGCCAAGGTCTATGGCGAGACGCCGCTGGAAACCCTCAAGGCCTGGCAGGCCTTCCACGTGGCCGACGGCGCAGCCCCGCTGCTGTCGAAGCGCTTCGTCGACGCCCACTTCGAGTTCCGTCAGAAGGAGCTCGCCGGCCAGCCGGAGCAACAGGCCCGCTGGAAGCGCGCGGCCCAGTTCATGGACCAGTCCATCGGCGAGTCCATCGGCCGCGTCTATGTCGCGCGCTACTTCACGCCGGATTCCAAGGCCAAGATGGACGACCTGGTGGCCAACATCCGCACCGCGATGCGCGAGCGCATCGA
Organism: Phenylobacterium sp. J426; assembly: GCF_024699945.1. Lineage (GTDB taxonomy): Bacteria > Pseudomonadota > Alphaproteobacteria > Caulobacterales > Caulobacteraceae > Phenylobacterium. Next base: position 385,469 of record NZ_JAJOMY010000001.1, read on the forward strand.
GAAGCTGGAATGGATGGGCCCGGAAACCAAGGCCCAGGCGCAGGACAAGCTGGCCAAGTTCACCGTCAAGATCGGCTATCCGGTGATGTGGCGCGACTACGCCAAGCTGGAGCTGAAGCCGAACGACCTCTATGGCAACGCGGTGCGGACCGGCGCCTTCCAGTGGCGGCGCAACGTGGCGCGCCTCGACCAGCCGGTCGACAAGCGCGAGTGGGGCATGACCCCGCAGACGGTCAATGCCTACTACAACTTCGCCAACAACGAGATCGTCTTCCCGGCGGCGATCCTCCAGCCGCCGTTCTTCGATCCCGACGCCGATCCGGCCATCAACTACGGCGGCATCGGCGGGGTGATCGGGCACGAGATCAGCCACGGCTTCGACGACCAGGGCCGCAAGTCCGACGGCGACGGCGTCCTGCGCGACTGGTGGACGGCCGAGGACAACGCCAAGTTCAAGGCTCAGGCCGACAAGCTGGGCGCCCAGTACTCGGCGTTCGAGCCCCTGCCCGGCTCCAAGCTGCAGGGCGGCTTGACCATGGGCGAGAACATCGGCGACCTCGGCGGGCTCTCGCTGGGCCTCGACGCCTACCACGCCTCGCTGAAGGGCAAGCCCGCGCCCGTGATCGACGGCCTCACCGGCGAGCAGCGCGTCTTCCTGGGCTGGGCGCAGGTCTGGCGTGAGAAGTACCGGGACGAGGCCCTGCGCCAGCAGGTCGTCACCGGCCCGCACTCGCCGGCGTATTATCGCGTCAACGGCACCATCCGGAACATCCCCGGCTGGTACGAGGCGTGGGACGTGAAGGCCGGCGACAAGCTCTATGTCGCGCCGGAAGACCGCGTCCGGATCTGGTGATCGCAAGGACGGGGGCGTTCGCCGCGACGAACGCCCCCTCTGCGTTGAAGCCGGTCATCGTTCCCGGTTAAGTGGGCGGGGGCGCCCTGCAGGACGGGACGGGATCATGCGCGCGTGGGTTTGCGCCAGACATCTGGCCGGAATGGCGGCCGCCGCCGGCCTGGCCGCATGCGAACAGCCGGCCTGGCTGACCGGCCGCGACCCTCTTCCGCCCCTCGCACCCTGGGCCGACGCCCTCGTCGGACGTCCGCTGACCGAGGTCTTCGCCCCGGCGCCGGCCGGCGCCTGCAGCGGCAACGTCGATCAGGTGGAGCAGAGGTATGGCGGCCAGCGCCCCGGCGCGCGCATCTCCGGCTGGGGCTGGGACGCCGCCGCGAAAGCGCCCCTGGCCCGAATCGTCGTGACCGGGCCGGACGGCCGAATCTCGGGCGGGGGCGAGAGCGGACGTGAGCGAAACGACGTGCCGGAGGCCCGACCGGAGGTCACCTCCCGGACCACCGGGTGGACGGCGCTGACCCGGACATCGGAGGGCGAGGCGCAGGCCTATGGCGTGCTGGCGGACGGCCGCCGCGCCTGTCACCTGGCCGGCGTCGCGCTTTGACGGCGTCCGCCTTCCCCGCCGCCGTTCCGGGCCGTCCGATGTGGCTGGCGGCCCTCGCCTTCGCCGGGCTGGCGACAGCGCTGATCTGCGTCCCTGCCTGGCCGGGGCACATGAACTACGACGGCCTCTACGCCTACGAGCGCTCGTTCGCGGGCATCGAGCACATGACCTGGCCTCCGACCCACACCTACCTTTTCTGGCTCAGCCGGAAGGCCGGTCTGGGCGTCGGCGGCCTGTTCGTCGCCCAGACCTTCCTGCTGTTCCTGGGCGCGGGTCTTTCGGCCAGCCTGCTGATCCGCAGCCGCCTTTGGGCGCTGGCGGCCATGGCCGCCTTCGCGACCGCCTTCGTCGCCGTGCCGCCGATGCTGGGCGTGGCGATGGCGCACTGGCGGGACGTGACGGTGGCGAGCTTCGCGCTGGCCAGTCTGGCGCTCTGGCTGCTGGCCGCCCACGCCCGGCGAGCCGCCCTGTTGCTGCCGGCGGCCCTGATGCTCGGGATGAGCGTCTCGCTGCGCTACAACGCCTTCCCGCTGTTTGCCTTGATCGCGCCCCTGATGATCTGGCGGCCCCTGCTCGAGCGGCGGCCCACCGTCGCCCTGCGGGCCTTCGCGACCCTGGCGCTCGTGCTCGGCGTCGGCCTCGCCTGGGCCTCGTGGCAGTGGCGCCTGCCCGATTTCAAGCGCATGCCCGCCGCCGGGACCCTCTACCAGATCCAGCTGTTCGACCTGCTGGGCGTCTCCGCCTGCACGGATCGTAACCTGCTGCCGCCGCAGGTGACCGCCGGCCGGCCGATCACCCCCGCCCAGATCCGCGAAGCCTACGATCCGCGCCACGTCCAGATGGCGCACGAACCCGGCGCGAGCGATCCGCCGGTGCTGAAGACCGACGGCGACGGGGCGGTGGGCCGGGCCTGGCGCGCAGCCATCCCTCGTCATCTCGGCTGCTACCTCGACCACCGGCGCATCGTCATGGTGGAGCAGCTGGGCATGGCCAAGCGCGATGTCTTCTATCCCGTGCACGGCGGCATCGACGCCAACGCGCGCGGGCTCGCGCTGGCCCGGCCCGACCTGTCGCGCAACGTGAGCGCCTATGTGCAGCGCAACGCGCCGGAGTACTGGCGTCGGCCTGCCTTGCTCTACGTCCTGGCGCTTGGCGTCGCCGGGCTGCTGGCGCTGCGCCGCGATCCGCGGGCGCTGCTGGCGCTGGCGCTGACCGGCGGCGCGGCGGCCAACCTGGCGTTGCTGTTCCTGATCGGACCGGCTGCCGACGCGCGCTACATCTTCCCGTCGAACGCCCTGTGCGCCCTGGTCATCGCGGCGGGCGTGGCCATGCTCATCGAAGGTCCGCCGACCCGGAAGGCCCGTCGATGACCGTGCGCGCCAGAACCGGAAAGACGTTGTCGCTGGTCGTGCCGATGCATGACGAGGCGGATGGCCTGGCCCTGCTGTTCGAACGGCTCGACTCTGCCACGACCGGGCTGGACGTCGCGGTGGAGATCGTCTGCGTGGACGACGGCAGCCGTGACGGCACACTGGCCGCGCTGCGCGATCGGGCCGCGGCCGACGAGCGGGTGCGGGTCGTGGCGCTGAGCCGCAACTTCGGGAAGGAGGCGGCGCTGACCGCCGGGCTCGACGCGGCGCGGGGCGACATGGTCGTGCCGCTCGACGCCGACCTTCAGGATCCGCCCGAACTGATCGCCGAGTTCCTGGCGCTGTGGGAACAGGGTTACGACGTGGTCTACGGCGTGCGCACCGACCGCTCCAGCGACAGCTTCACCAAGCGGCAGACCGCCTCGATCTTCTACCGCCTGTTCAACGGGCTCTCGGACTATCCGATCCCGGACAGCGCAGGCGACTTCCGGTTGATGGACCGCGCGGTCGTCGAGGCCCTGAAGCAGTTGCCCGAGCGCAACCGGTTCATGAAGGGCCTGTTCTCATGGGTCGGGTTCCGGCAGGCGGGGGTGCCATATGCGCGGCCGCCGCGGGCGGCGGGCGGAACCTCCTGGAGCTATCGCAAGCTGTTCCGTTTCGCTCTCGACGGGCTGACGGCGTTCACGACCGCGCCGCTGCGGGTGTGGACCGGCGTCGGAGTCGTCTCGGCCCTCCTGGCGGTGATCTGGGCGCTGGTGCTGATCGTGCGGGTGCTCGTGGTGGGCCGCGACGTGCCAGGCTACGCCTCGCTGATGGTCGTGATCCTGTTCGCGTTCGCGATCCAGATGATCGCCCTGGGCATCCTCGGCGAGTACGTGGGCCGCATGTACCAGGAGGTGAAGCAGCGTCCGACCTATCTCGTCCGCGAGCGGATCGGCTTTGGGGAAGACGCCTAGGTGGAACGCGCGATCTATGACCGGCTTCGGGAGATCGAGCAGGACCACTGGTGGTTCGAAGGCCGGCGCGCCGTCCTGACTTCCGAGATCGAACGCCTGAGCTTGCCCGCGGACGCACGCGTTCTGGAGGTCGGCTGCGGCGCGGGCGGCAACCTCGCCATGCTGCGGCGGTTCGGCGAGGTGTCGGCCGTCGAGCCGGACGGTCCGTCGCGCGAGTACGCGGCCGGGCGGGGCCTTGCGGAGGTGCGAGGCGGCCTGCTGCCCGACGGGCTGCCGGATTTCGGCGGGCCCTTCGACCTGGTCTGCGCCTTCGACGTGGTCGAGCACGTAGACGACGACGCGGGCGCGGTGCGGGCGATGGCCGCCCAGCTGAGAACCGGTGGCAGGCTGGTGATCACGGTGCCGGCCTACGCCTGGATGTGGAGCGCCCACGACGCGGCCCACCATCACAAGCGCCGCTATGTCCGGCCCGAGGTGCGCAATCTGATCCAGGCCGCCGGCCTGAAGGTGCGGCGGGTCACCCATTTCAACACCCTGCTGTTTCCGCCGATCGCGGCGATCCGGCTGGCCAAGGCGGCCCTGAAGCGCGACGGCGGGGACGACGAGGCGCTGCCGCCGCCCGCGCTCAACCGGTTGCTGGCCTCGATGTTCGCCGCCGAACGCGGTCTGCTGCGGGCGGTGGACCTGCCGTTCGGGGTCTCCATCCTGGCGGTGGCGGAGAGGCCGGCGTGAGGCCTGTGGCCCGCCAGGCGGTGGTGTTCGCCGCGGTGGGCGCGGCGGCGACGGGCGCCCATGTGGCCGCCGCCCTCGCGTTCCGACACCTGGCCGGCCTCGAGCCGCTCGCCGCCAACCTGCTGGCCTATCTCGCCGCCGTGGCTGTGTCTTATCTCGGCAACGCGCGGCTGACCTTCGGGCGACCGGCGCTGCAGGGCGGGCAGTTCCTGCGCTTCCTGGTCGTCTCGTTGTTCGGCCTGGGCGTGACCCAGGTCCTGACCTGGCTGCTGGTCGTCGAGGCCGGCTGGCCGTTCGCCGCGGGCCTCGCGGTCGTCGCGGTCGTCACGCCGGCCGCCACGTTCACCGCCTCTAAGCTGTGGGCTTTCGCGGGTCCCTACTCCAGCCGCTGATCGCGGGCGGCCTGCCACGAGCCCCGCTCGCCGTAAGGCTTGAGCCCGCCCTTCAGCAGGCATTCCCAGACCTCTTCGGCCGTCTCGGCGTAATCGAACAGCTTCAGGTCGTCGGTCGAGATCATCCCGGCCTCGGCCAGGGCTTCCAGGTTCATGACCCGGCGCCAGTAAGCCTCGTCGAAGAGCACGATGGGGATCGGCGGGGCCTTGCTGGTCTGGCGGAGCGTCAGGATCTCGAACAGCTCGTCGAAGGTGCCGAAGCCGCCCGGGAAGACGACGAGCGCATTGGCCCGCATCGCCAGGTGCATCTTGCGCATGGCGAAGTAGTGGAAGCGGAAGGTCAGCGCCGGCGTCGAGAACGCGTTGGGCTCCTGCTCGTGCGGCAGGGTGATGTTGAGGCCGATCGACGGCGCGCCGACGTCGGCCGCGCCACGGTTGGCGGCCTCCATGATGCCTGGCCCGCCGCCGGTGCAGATGACGTTGTTGCGCTCCGTGCCGCCGTCCAGGTAGGCGCCGCCCCGTTGTGACGCCAGCGCGCCGAAAGCCCGGGCGGCGGCGTACCAGCGCCGATGCGGCTCGGGCCCGTCCTCATGGATGCGGGCGCTGCCGAACACCACGATCGTGGACTTCACGCCCCAGGCCTTCATCGCCTCGTCGGCCTTGGCGAACTCGAGCAGGAAGCGGACCCCCCCGCATCGAGTCGCCGAGCAGGAAATCCTGGTCCAGCGCGGCCAGCCGATAGGTCGGCGAAGCGATCTGCGGGGCGTTTGAAGGGGTGTCGTCGGTCATCGCCGGAAAGTGTCAGGTCCGACGCGCGGCGTCGACGTTGGACTGGAGTTGTGCGTTGGTGGCCCATGCGCGTGTTCCTGGACTTCGAGGCCTCTTCGCTGAAGGACGGCGGCTTTCCGGTGGAGGTCGCCTGGGTGTTCGAGGACGGACGCGCCGAGAGCCACCTGATCCGCCCGGCGGACGGCTGGACGACGTGGGACGCCGAGGCCGAGGCGATCCACGGTCTGGGCCGCGACCAGCTCGCGGAGGAAGGGGCCGACCACCGCGACGTCGCCGCGCGGATGATCGACCAGTTGAGCGGCCACGCGCTGTACGTCACCGCGCCCTCGTGGGACGGCCAGTGGCTGAGCCTGCTGCTGCGCGCCGCCGGCCTGCCGCGCCATGCGCTGCGACTGCGCGACGCCGACGAGGCGCATCGCGAAGCGGCGCTGAACATCCTGAAGGTCCTGGGTGCGAAGCACTCGGACGAAGATGCGGACGGGCTGATCGCCCAGGCGCGCGCCCATGTGCTGCCCGAGACGCCGGCGCATCGCGCCCTGGCCGACGCGGAGGCGGAGCGTCGGGTCTGCCTGGAAGTGCAGCGGCTGGCGCGGGAAGCCGTCAGAGGCGGCTGACGGCCGTTGGTGCGGGCGGTCGGGCTCGAACCGACACTCCTTGCGGAACCGGATTTTGAGTCCGGCGCACCTGAACCATATATCTGATCTTCTTAGCATTTTCCACCCGTGGCCGTAAGCTGTGTAACGCAGTGTGCAAGTCCAGCCACCCCACAGGGTGAGCTGCCGTGGTCCTTGGGGGGCCGAAGGGGTACGTCAGCAGCAGAATCGCGGACAGCCAGAGCAAAGGGGGCGTCAGCTTCGCACCAACGCCGGCATGGTCGCAGCATTCCGGACGCGCCTATCACTGGGCCGCAGCAGCCCGGCGCTACCCGCGCCTCCACGTGGTACGCCTGGTTCAGTAGAGACTTGAACCTGCACCGCGGCAACTCCATGTTCCTGTTTTGGACCAGGGGGGCACCTCATGGGAAATCGAGAAGCGTCCGGCAAAGCCGCGGCAAGCGCCGCCGGCAAAGTTCTGCGTGATCCAAAGGCGTCCGCCGCCGCGAAGAGCGCAGCGGCCTCCACCCTTACGCAGCGCGCCAGCCAGCTCGAGGAGACAAGCCGGGCCGCCGCGAGCGCCGCCGGCAAGGTGTTGAGCAATCCGAGCGCCTCAGCGGCACAGAAGCGGGCTGCGGCATCGGCTCTGACGCAGCGGCGCAATCGGGGCCGCTGACCTCCGTCTGGCCATCGCCACGAAGTCGAGCGGCGACGCTCGTGCGAAGGCACCATCCAACGTCTGGCGATCAGGACTCACGCTAAGGTCGAGGCATGGAAGAAAAGCTCGTCGAGACCTTTATGGAAGCCCGCGTCGCCGAGACCGGACGCGATCGCGCCTATTGGCTCTCCAGAAGTTGGGTCGACCAGCACCGGCGCGGCGCGGTCGCCGCGGCGCCGATCGTAGTGTTGCCCTGGGAGGACGCCGAGGGCGACAAGATTCATTATCCGACCGCCGCGCCGGAGTTCGTGCAAATGCTGCGCGAGGCTTTCGGTCCCGACCTGACGATCGCCATCCCGACCCGTCCGGAGGACTACGCCGAGCTGGTGCTGCATTCGCGTGAATGGCGGCTCCCCAAGCTATTGATCGGCTTTGTCCTGGTCCCGCTGCTGGTCAATCTCCTCTCGGACAAAGTGGCAGAGCTCCTGCCCGGCTTCGAGGTGGGCGACACCATAGAGATGGATTTGATCGTCGAGGGAGAGAACCACCGGTGCTTGTCGGTGACCTACAAGGGACCTCCCGACGCCATTCCTGAGGTCGTGCTCAAGCAGATCGAGCGATGCGGCCACTATCTGACCGAAGCAAAAGGGGCGGCACGCAAGTGACGGCCATCGACGAGATGGCCGAGAGTCTGACCGCGCGCGCGGCAGCGCCGCATGGGCTGGCATGGCAAGCGCTCGCCGATCAGGTCCTCGCGATGGAGATCGATGACGCGCCGACAGACGAGGCCAAGAACCGCCTGTGGTTTCTTCGCCAGTACGTCGCAATGGTAAGGGCCTATGTGGCGGCCTTCGAGGAAATGCGCGATCGGCGCTATTATCCCGCGTGGTGCCAACTGGAGCAGGTAGAGATCGGGCTAAAGGCGCTCCTTACCAACCGCTTCTACGATCCGTCGCGGTTCGACGTCCCTGGTCTCGTGAGCCGTATTGCCGCCTGGCAGGAGCTCTTTCCCTACGGGGTCTTTATCAGTCCGGGGATGCGGGTGCGGCGCGCGACCTGCTCAATCTGCGGCGCGGCGAACACCATCGACATCCACTGCGGGCATCGACCGGGCCGTGTGTACGCTGGCCGCTTCTGCGCACGTCGATTGGAAGAGGTGGAGCTGCGGGAGGTCTCCGTCGTCCTCAAGCCAGTGCAAAAGTACTCGGTGCTGTTTGCCGACGTGGACAATCCCGATCGCTACACGCTCGTCGGCAGCGTCGTGGAGATGGTTGGCGAGCCTTTTGCGCATTGGCGCGCCCATTGGACTTTCGCGTACCATCCCCACAGGCTTTTCGCTCATGTTCCGCCCAGCGGCCCCTGTCCCTGCGGCGGCGGCGGGCTCTACGAGACCTGTTGCGCGCCCCGCCCCGGCGTCCGGCGGCCGCACCTTGATATTGAGCTAGAGCGTCCGCCGCCGGCTGACTGGCGCGGAGCTCGTTTGCACGGCTATTCCGAGGAGCAGCTGGCGCGCCTTGAGAACGCCGGGGCCTCCTTGCCGTGAACGGTCAGGTCTGAACGCATGCTGCCGGACCTCACGCGCTATGACCGCTGGAAGTTAATCACGGCCAAGAATGTCAGGCTGAAACGCCTATGGCCGTGGGGCCTTTCCATTCAGCGCATCTTGGCGCCCAAGGAGCGGGGGCCCGCGCCAGTGCGGCAGCTCGTTGTGGCTTCCGATTTCGGCGGCGAGCACAAGTCTGCGACCCACATCCTCTATGTCTACCTCGTCGTCGCCACGGGCCTCGAAGACTGGACGACGCGCATGGCCGCCCTTCGTCATGAGACGCTTGGCGACCGAACGATGGCCTATAAGAAGCTTGGCGACGGAGTGCGCCAGGCCGCCCTCCCGGCCTTCTTGAGCGCGGCTGCCGACCTCGATGGGCACCTCGTAGCCATCGCCGTGGACAAGCGCCAGAAATGGCTGTCGACCCAGCCTGGCATGGCCGACGAGCTACGCCGGGTGTTCCAGCTGCAATGCTCCTGGAATCCGCGGGCCTTGGAGGCCCTCATGCGCAAGGCGCACTTCCTTGCGCTGCTGCTGTCCGTCTGGGCGCCTGCTGGAGCGCACGTGACCTGGCTTACGGATCAGGACGAATTTGTCGCCAACGATAAGCGGCATGACGACGCCCTGCTCGCCGCAGGTCGATTGTCATCGATGTACCTCGATCAACCGATGGGCATCTTCGCCCTCAACACGACGGCTCAGGACTCCGCGCGTCGGCACTTCGAGGATTTGTGCAGCGTCGCCGACCTCATGGCCGGGCTGCTCTCCGACGCTCGCGCTGGTCTGCCCTCGGAGGCGAATTGGGCGGTCGAGGAGCGGCGGGTTGTGGGGCCCGATCTGCCGCTCAAGGCCCAAGTGCTGTTGGATTGGTTCGCTGATCGCGGCATGCGCCTGCGAAAGACCCTGATTTCGATCGATTACCTCGGAGCACAGTCGATGGTCCGCGAACTCTGGACCGAATCTGACTTGATCCCGGAGCCGCCTAAGGAGGGCCGCGCCCTGTCGGTCTAGCCCGAGCGCGCCTTGTGCGGCAGCCTGCCCAACTCCGAAGCTCCCTCGCGCAAGCATGCGTAGGGTTCGCCTAGCCCTGAGCGACACGCTTGGAGGTCAGCTCACGAAGAAGAGGAAGAGCGAGAGGAAGAGGAAGAGCGAGAGGAAGAGGAAGAAAACGATGAAGATCATCATCGTGGGCGTGAACTTGGGACGATGCGGCCTAAGCGGGCTCGCAAGGTCAGACTTGCATGGCCAGGACTGTTACGAAACCTAGGACTTTGCGAACATTATCCGAGGATTTATAACATCTCCATGGAACCGAGAGGCCACCGTCAACGCGCCATCGAAGTCGCCCGCGCGCAAGGGATCGCCCGGGGATCGGACTTCGATGCAGCCGGCGTGCCGCGCATGTATCTCAAACGCCTCACCGAAGACGGCGTGCTGATGCAAGTGGGACGTGGACTCTATCGCCTGGCCGACTCCCCCCTCGGACGCGGCCTCCAGCCTGGCCGAGGCCGTGCGGATCCAGCCCCGCGGCGTGATCGGCCTGCTCTCGGCCCTGCAGTTCCACGACCTTACGACCCAGACGCCCCATGCGGTCTGGATGCTGCTCGGCCCCAAGGACTGGGCGCCCACCAGCGCGCCGGTGCAGATCCGGGTGATCCGCGCCAGCGGCCGCGCGCTCAGCGAGGGCGTCGAGCGCCACGAGATCGACCAGGTGCCGGTGCCGATCACCTCGCCCGCGAAGACGGTCGTCGACTGCTTCAAGTACCGCAACAAGATCGGTCTCGATGTGGCCGTGGAGGCGCTGCGCGACCTCGTGCGGCGCGCCGATCGCAAGCCGCCCATCGCCGAGCTCTGGCGCTTCGCCGAGATCGATCGCGTCCAGACCGTGATGCGCCCCTACCTCGAGGCGCTGACGTGAACGACAAGCCCAAGGACATGGCCGTCTCCGCGCGCGCCCGCCTGACCAACCGGGCCCGCGAGCGCAAGGAGAACGCCCAGCTGCTGATGACCCGCTACGTCATCGAGCGGCTCCTGTGGCGCCTCAGCGTCTCGCCCTACCGGCAGCTCTTCGTGCTGAAGGGCGCCATGCTCTTCAGCCTCTGGGCGCCCACGCCCTACCGGGCCACCGGCGACCTGGACCTCCTGGGCTTCGGCAACAACGACCCCGACCAGGTCGCCGGCCTCTTCCGGGAAGTCATGGCCATCGCGGCGGACGACGGGATCGTCTTCAAGCCGGACACCGTGGTCGCGGCGGCCGCGCGCGCCGAGGACGAGTACGCCGGGGTTCGCCTCGACTTCCAGGCCGAGCTCGCGGGCGCGCGACTACCGATCCATGTGGACATCGGCTTCGGCGACGCGATCACCCCGGGCGCCCAGGACATCGAGTATCCGTCCCTGCTCGACCTGCCGCCGCCGAAGCTTCGCGCCTACCCGCCGGAGACGGTGGTGGCCGAGAAGTTCCAGGCCATGACGGCGCTTGGCATGGTCAATTCGCGGATGAAGGACTTCTTCGATCTGTGGGCCATCGCCAACACCTTCGCCTTCGAAGGCACGGTTCTGGCCGACGCCATCGCCGCCACCTTCGCGCGCCGCGAGACGCCGCTGCCCACGGAGCCGCCCCTGGCGCTGACGGCGGCCTTCGCGGACGCCAAGCAGGCCCAGTGGACGGCGTTCCTGAAGCGGACCGAAATCTCGCTCGCGCCCGAGCCCTTTCCGGAGATTCAGGCCCAAATCGTTGAACTCGTGATGCCGCCGACGCTCAGCGCCTCCAAGGGTGAGCCGTTCGGGGCCCACTGGCCCGCCGGCGGCGGTTGGACAACGTGAAGTGCCGGCCGGCCGACCAGCGCAACGGTTGGTAAAGTATCGTTAGCCATAGTCGCCTGGCGCGCGAGCGCGCGGGGCTCCGCCGCAGGCGCTCCCCGACGCCGAGTAAGGACACCGCATGGCGGAAACGCAGATCGAATGGACCGACGCCACCTGGAACCCAGTGGCTGGCTGCTCCATCATCACGGCCGGCTGCACCAACTGCTACGCCATGGAGATGGCGCGCCGGCTCGAAGCCATGGGCGCCCCGAAGTACCAGGGCCTGACGCGTCGCAGTGGCGGCCGTACGATCTGGAACGGCGTGGTGCGGGAAGATGCGGCCGCGCTGGAGATTCCCTACACCTGGAAGAAGCCGCGTAAGATCTTCGTCAATTCAATGAGCGACCTCTTCCACGAGGCGGTCAGCGACGACTTCATCCTGTCGGTCTGGCGCGTGATGCGCGATACGCCGCACCACAACTACCAGATCCTCACGAAGCGGCCGGAGCGGATGGCGGAGGTCGTCGCGCGTCGCGTTCCCGATGTCTTGCCCAACGTCTGGCTCGGGACGAGCGTCGAGGACGCCCCGGCGCGGGGACGCATCGATCACCTTCGGCGCGCGCCGGCCGCCATCCGCTTCATCTCGTTCGAGCCGCTGATCGGCGCGGTGGGCGAGCTCGATCTGACCGGAATCCACTGGGCGATTGTTGGCGGCGAAAGCGGCCGCGCGGCCCGTCCGATCCGCGAGGCGTGGATTGACGAAATCTACGAACAGTGCGGCGACTATGGTACAGCTTTCTTCTTCAAGCAGTGGGGAACTTGGGGGAAGGACAACAAGCGGCGCTCGAAGAAGGCCAATGGCCGCGAGTACCGGGGGCGGACCTGGAACGAGATGCCGGTCACCGCGGACCTTTGAGCGCATAGACGCGGCGCGGCGGCGCCGGGAGCGATAGGTGGTCACCAAGGCTTATGCGTGGGCGGACGGCGCGCCGCTCGACGATCACACCGAGCGGAAGCACAAGATCCTGCGGGAGTATTTCTTCCGTTACATCACGGTGCGCTGTCAGATCCCGCTGCAGACTAAGTTCCGGCTTGCGGTCGTGGACGGCTTCTCGGGCGCGGGGCGGTATCGGTGCGGCAGCCCCGGCTCCCCGATCATCTTCATCGAGGAGCTGCAGCGCGCGCTCGAGGCCGTGAACCTACAGCGCGCCGTGCAGGGGCTCGGTCCGGTCGAGATCGAGTGCCTGCTGATCTTCAACGACGCGAAGCGGGACGTCACCGAACTGCTTAAGGCGCACTGCGCGCCCGTCGTGGCCGCCGCCAAGGAGACCTGCCCGAAGCTGCACTTGCAGGTCGGCTACATGTCCGAGGATTTCGAGGCGGCCTATCCGGCCATCCGGGATCTCGTCGCCGAAGGCCGCTACCGAAACGTCCTGTTCAACCTTGACCAGTGCGGTCATTCCGCCGTCGAGCGGGGAACGCTGGTCAACATCATGCGAGCCACGCCGTCGGCCGAGATCTTCTACACCTTCGCCATCGAGTCGCTGCTGGCCTTCCTGAGTCGGACCGATCCGGCGCTGCTGGAAACACAGGTGCGGCCGCTGGGGCTCTCCGCGGCGGACTTCCAGGGCTTCTCGGGGCCGGTCAGCAACCACGTCTGGTTGGGCGCGGCCGAACGGGTGGTTTTCGAGACGTTCAAGGGCTGTGCGCCGTTCGTGAGCCCGTTCTCGATCCACAATCCCGAGGGTTGGCGCTACTGGCTCGTTCACTTCGCCAACAACTACCGGGCGCGGCAGGTCTACAACGACGTGCTGCACGCCAATAGCAGCGAGCAGGCGCATTTCGGCCGCTCCGGCCTGAACATGCTGGCGTACGACCCGGCGCGCGACGGCGCGCTCTATCTCTTCGACACCGGCGGCCGCGGCGGCGCCAGGACCGAACTCCTGGCGGACATCCCACGCCTCGTGGCGGGTGCCGGCGACGTGATGAACGTCGGGGAGTTCTACGAGTCGATCTACAATGCGACCCCGGCGCATACCGACGACATCCACGCGGCTATGATCGAGAGCGACGAGCTTGAGATCATCACACCCACCGGCGGCGAGCGGCGCAAGCCGAACACGATCACCATCGGCGACACGCTGCGCCTGAAGAATCAGCGCACCTTCTTCCCCCTCTTCATCAAATCGGAAGGGCCGTCGGGCGACCACTGAACGACGGCAGCCAGCCTGAACACCCTCGCGCATCATCTGGCCCATCCCGAGATCACGATCGAGGCCCATACCAAGGCCCGCCAGATCGAACTGGCCCAAGCCCTGCCGCCGACCCGGGTCTATCTCGACACCAAGTTCTGGCTCATTGCGCGGGACGTCGTCCGGGGCGTCCGGACCGAGGCCGTCGATGTCGCGTTCGTCGACCGCCTGGCCGCACGGGTCGCCGCGCGCGAGGTGTTCTGCCCGATCAGCGAGACGGTGTTCCTCGAACTGATGAAGCAGTCCGACCGCACGTCGCGCCGCGCGACGGCGGAGTTGGTCGATGCGTGGAGCGCCCGCGCCACCTTGATCCCGGCCCAGACGCGCATCGCGACCGAGATCGCCCACTTCTTCCACGCCGTGCGCTATCCGGGCCACGTGCATCCGCTGGACGACCTGGTCTGGTCAAAGCTCAGCTACGTGATGGGGTTCGTGCATCCGTCGAAGACGCCTTTCGACGCCGCGACCGAACTTGCCCTGCAGAAGGCGTTTCTGGATCACATGTGGGACCGGCCGCTGGTCGAAATCGTCGACCACCTGGCCGGCGTGGACGCCGACGCCTTCGACATCGACCACGTCGCGCTGGCCCAAACCCTGAACGACGGCGTGGCGGCGCATGCGCACACCATCGACGGCTTCTCGGCGGCCTATGAGGAAGAGGTGCGCGGCGTCGTCGATCTGCTGGGCGACGTGGCGCTCGACGTCATGGCCGGCATGGCCGCGAAGGAAGGGATCGCCGGGCCGCTGCCGGCCGACCGGCCGGGCCAGGTTAACATGCTCAAGAACCTGCTGGTGGCCATGCTGAAGGCCCCCCGAACCTCGGCGCACCCTCCGGACGGCGCATGTGCTGGCGACGCTGCATGCCGCCGTGCGCGCCAACAAGGGCCGGAAGTTCAAGCCCAACGACCTGCCGGATTTCGATCACGCGGCCGCCGCCGTGGGCTATTGCGACGCCTTCTTCACCGATCACAAGCTCTGCAAGCTGCTCACGCTTCCGCCGGTTGGGCTCGACACCGCCTTCGTTTGTCGGGTGATGTCGGATGTCGGCGATGCGGTCGACTGGCTAGGCGTCCTGCCGCACGCCGACCGCACGCCCAAGGACAGCGCGGCCAGGGCCTGACGTCAGCCCTCGATCGCGGAGCCGGCGAGTGCGGAGGCGTCGAGCTCCACGAGGTTTTCCGGGTTGATCACCACGTGCAGGCCGTGCCGCGCGGCGAGGTCCTCGGCGTAGTCCTGCAGGTCCGCCACCGCCGGGCGCACGTCGAGCGGATCGAAGCTCGTCGACCGATACTCCTCAGTGTGGTCCGCGGCGGCCTTGAGCGTCACATTGAGCGCGTAGCTGACCGACGCTCCGGCCAGGCTGGCCGTGTTGATGTAGATGGCGTTCACGGGCTCGGCCGGCTCGCCGATGTCGCGTCTGTCGAAGGCGAACCAGGCGGTGGGGGGCGTCGCTGGAGAGGTCGGCCGCCAGGGCCACGCCGCGCGCCTCCCATAGGTCCTGCAGCGAAAAGGCGCCGCCGGGCGGTACGCCGGCCAAGGCCAAGAGCCGCTCCCAGGCTTCCAGGGCGCGGCTCCAGGCCGGGAGCAGCTGGAGATAGGGACCGTCTAGCCTTGAGCTCATCGGCAGGGTGACGGCCGCCGCTACGGACATCGACGGCGTCAGGACGATCACGCCGTCGCCGCGCGCCAGATAGCCAAGGCCGCGGAGCAACTGGATCCAGGCGCGCAAGGTCCGAGGCGTCGAGTCGAAGCTGGCCGTCGTGTTGAAGGTGGCGGCGCCGGCGCTCAGCTTCAGCGTGAAATCGGGATGGCGGATGAGCAGCCAGGTTCCTTCGCCCGCCGACGCCGGCAAGCCGGCGAGCATCTCCGTGTCGAACACTGCGGCCGGCGACAAGCCCGCCCCCTCGAATGGACACCGTGCAGCGGCCGACGCTCGGCGGTTCGATGCGCAACTCCTCGAGACCGTCCAGCACCGCGCCCACATAAGGCAGCCGAATGCCGAACCGCGTGTCGAAGGCCCGTAGCTGCTCCGGCTTGAGCGGCCGAAGACCGAGGACGACGTCACTGAGGTGATCGGCGCTTTCGACCCAGAACAGCGCTTCGGCCTCAAGGCCGCCGTCTTCGTAGCCAAGCTCTTCGAGCTGGCGCTGCTTTTCGATCCCGTAGGCCGCCCGGTCCTCCCCGCAGGCGCGCCGCAACGCCTCGGCGAGGCCTTCGGGCGACGGGGCGAACCGCACGCCGAATTTGGCAGGGTCGAAGGTCAGGGTGAGATTGTTTAGGTCGGATCGACCTTGAGCGTGGGCGGTCCGCAGCCGATGCAGGACCCGTTCAAGGGCGGGGCCCAGCAGGTGGATGAGGTAGCCGGTGCGTGCTTCGCCGTCGGGGGTCAGGCGAAGCACGACGACGAAGGAGGGACGAGGGTCCTTGGCCAATCGCTCAACGGCTGAGAGGCTCAGCTTCACCGGGCCGCCTCGCGCCGTGGATTTCAGCTGCGCGAGGCAGGCGGTCGGCAATCGCGCGTCGAGGGGCCGGTGTCGGGGCCCGACATCGGGAACTCGACGACAAAGTCCCAGCCCGTTCGGTCCCGGTTGCTCTTGTTGCAAGTCAGGCCGGCGCGGACGCACAGATGGGCGAAGAGGGTCTCGCCGGCTTCGCCCAGCTCATCCGATGTCAGTTCCTGCGACATGCCCCAAGCTAGCTGGCCGCAGGGTCGACCGCCTAGGCCCTCGGCGAACGCGGCGCGCCATGGCGCGCCGCGGTCGAGTAGCTGAAGGACTTGTTCAATGTCCCTCCCGGCCATAAATGCCAGTGGCCGTCTGCCTAGCCGTGCTCAGCGACCCCGATCCAATCCCCGCTCGCGCCCGACCGACCGGGCCAGTTCGTCAGCCAGCCCGCGCTGCGGTCCGCTCCGGTCGATGCCAAGTTCGCTCCGCCGACGCGCCAGCGCCTGCCGCAGCTCAGGATCCCGATGCAGCTGCGTCGCGAGGCGATGGAAGTCGCGCTCGACAGCCCGGCGAGCGAAAATGTCGCCACCGGCCTTTGCCGATCGGCTCTTTGCGTCAGTCCAATCGGCGATGAACCGGTCGGCGCGCCGCGTGATCGGATCCGTGCCGCTGACGCCGCGACGCGCCGCGAAGCCGTCGCTGTAGTCGAGCGTGGTGTCCTTGGGCCGCTCGCGGCTGAGCGTCGCCGCCAGCTCCGAGCGGCTGCGGAAGTCTTCACGTGCATAGTGCAGCGTCGCCTCGGAGCGATGCCGCGTCATCCCGACGTAGGTGGCGTGTCGATCGAGGCCGCTCGTCGCCAACAGGTGCGTCCGGTCGACGGTGACGCCCTGGCTCTTGTGGATGGTGGCGGCGTAGCCGTGATCGACGTGGGCGTATTCATGCGTCGAGAAGGCGACCTGGCGTGCGCCCGGCCCGTCGAGACGCACCGAAATCGTGCTGCCCTCCACGCGCTCGACCACGCCGAGGGAGCCGTTCTTCACGCCAAGGGAGCGCTCGTTGCGCAGGAACATGATCCGGTCGCCAGCGGCGAACGCCCGCTCGCCGCGCTCTGTTTGCACGACCTGGTCTTCGCCGAGGCGGCCGCTGTCCCTGAGCCGCTGCCGCGCGAGACCGTTCAGTTCGGCGACGTCGGTCCGGGTGTGCGCCAGCATGATCTGTCGGTCCGCTGGGTTGGCGAGCCGCGCCTCATTCCACTGCTCGACGAGGCCGGCGCGCGCATCAGCTCGCGTGGCGTGCTCGACCACCGACCCTTGCGCCGCGTAGCGATCAAGCGCCTGCGAGGTCCGGCCCGTGGCGAACTCCCGCGTCGCCTGCCGCTGCCAATCAGCAGTCTGCCGGCGGACCTCCGTGATCTCCGCGGCGCCATGCCGTTCGGCCAGTGCGCGGAAGGCCGCGCCGGCCTCAATAGCCTGCAACTGCTCGACGTCGCCGACCAGGACGACCTTGGCGCCCGCCTGCTCCGCATGCCCGAGCACGCGCTCCATCTGCCGGGAACCCACCATGCCGGCTTCGTCGATCACCAGCACGTCGTTCGGGCCCAGCCGGTCCCGGTCGTTCGCCCAGCTGTGTTCGAGGCTGGCAAGCGTTCGCGACCTGATGCCGGAGCTGCCTTCCAGGCTCTCGGCCGCGATGCCAGAGAGCGCCGCGCCGCGGACGTTCAGGCCGTCGGCTTCCCACGCCTCGCGCGCCGCGCCGAGCATGGCGCTCTTGCCGGAGCCGGCGTAGCCGACGACCAGCGAGAGATCGCCGCCGCCGGTGACATGCGCCAAGGCCTCGGACTGCTCCCGCCCGAGGGTGGCGGCGCGCCCGCCATCTTCTTGCGGGCGGACCGCAAGATCCTTGCGGGTGGCGAGCCGTTCGGCGGCGTCTTCCAGCCGCTGTTCGACAGCTAGCATCTCCCGCGTGGTGAAACGCTCGCGACCCCCGCCGTCCTTGCCGAGGGCCACTATCTCCGGCGACGTCCGCATCGCCGAAAGCGCGCGCTGGAACTGCTCGGCGTCATCCGTGTGCCGGTGCGCGAAGCGCATCAGGTCGTGGTCGGTGAAGGTGCTCTGCTGGCGGGTGATGGCGTTCAGCCCGACCGACGGGTTCGCCGCCAGGACCTCGCCGTTGCGACGCGCGATCTCGCGATGCTCGGCGAGCCGCTCCGCCGCCTCGCCGCGGTCCCCACGGCCGGACGCGGCGGCGCCGATCTTGTTCTGCGGCTCGAGGTCGATCCCCTGGTCCTTCAGGCTGCGGTGATCGATGGCGGCGTCAATGTCGAGTTCGGCGAGGCGCGCATTCACATGCTCGGCCCAGGCCTCGCGCCAGTGCGAGAGCAGCTCGGTGCGGTTCCAGTCCCGCGCCTTCTGCCCAAACCCGTCGCCTTCCACCTGGCGCATCGAGAGCATGACGTGGGCGTGCGGCTTGGGCGTGCCGTCCTCCGCCATGTCCCAATGCACATTGAGGTCGGCGACCATGCCGCGATCGACGAACTCGCGCTGCACGAAGTCACGCGCCAGGCGCACGCCTTCGGCCTGATTCATCTCGCGGGGAATGGCGAACTCGACCTCGCGGGCGAGCTGCGCATCCTTGCGCGCTTCGCCGGCCTCGACCGCGTTCCAGAGCGTTTCGCGATCGCGCCACTGCTCCGGTGCGCCGTCCGGCAGCATGACCTCGGAATGGACGACGCCGGCCTTGTTGCTGAAGTCGTGCGGGCGGGCGAGCCGCTCGTCGTTCAGGCGCGACGCCGAACGGTACGCAGCGGCGGCCACCGCGCTGGAGCCGTTGGCGCGGCTGATCACCTTCGCCGAGAAGTGATAGATCGCCATGACGGCGTCACTCCGCAGCCGACGTCGGTCACGACGTATAAGCGCGCACTCAGACCTGCGGCCGTTCGTGACTGGCGGGGCATTGCAGCATCGCCCACTTGGCGGACGAACTCAACCTGAGCTAGCATGTTGTCGGGGGCGCATCCGCTTGAAGGAGCGTACCTGCATGCGCAAACCTCGCGACATCGACGCCGAACTGAAGGCTCTGGCTGACAAGGCGAAGGGCCTGAAGGCGCGGAAGATCACCCAGCTCGGCGAGCTCGTCGCCGCCACCGGCGCCGACAGCCTCGACATCGACCCTTGGCCGGCGTCCTGCTCAGCGCCGCCGAAGAGAAAGACGCGTCCGCGAAGGAGGCGTGGCGCCGCAAGGGCGCGGCCTTCTTTCAACGCGCACGCCGGAGCGGCGCGTCGCGCAACGGATCTGAGGAACACGCTCGGGGCGCTCCGTAGCAACGCCGCCGCCGTTCGGCGGGCGGAAGCCTACCGGGCGCGCACAGACACGCGGAGCTGGGTCGTGGAAAGACGCGAACGCACCCATCGGCTGATCGAACTCGGCGGCCTGGTCCAGAAGTCAGGCCTGGCCGATGCCGTGGACGACGACCGGGCGACACTCTACGGCGCTCTGTTGGCGCTCGCTGAGACGCTGTCTCCGGCCGACCGCCAGGCCACGCTAGCGCTCTGGCGCCGTCGTGGGCAGCGGGCCTTCGAGGCCGAGCAGGACGCGAAGAAGGCGGCGGCCGACGCACCGGCGGTGTCGCCGTGATCGGCCGCTACATTCTCTGCGTCGTCTTCGTCATCTGGGGCTTGGTCCTCGGCCAGATTGCGGGCGGCCTCGCGGGCTGGTTCATCGACGAGGTGATGGGGGCCGGCGACATCTGGCGGCGCGTGTCGATCTTCTGCGGCAGTCTCCTCGGCGGCGTCATCGCCTTCGGCAACTGGCGCCTCCGCTACGAACGTGTGAACGACACCGTGCACGGCTCGGCGCAGTTCGCGTCGGACAAGCGCGTCCGCCAGACCCTGCGGCGCGACCGCGGCCTCATCGTTGGCCGCGAAAACCGGCGCGGCGGCGGGCTCCTACGCCACGATGCGCCGGGGCATCTGCTCACCATCGCGCCCACCCGGTCAGGCAAGGGCGTGGGCGCGATCATCCCCAATCTGCTGGCCTGCGATCGCTCTGTCTTCTGCCTCGACCCGAAGGGCGAGAACACTGGCGTCACCTACGACCGGCGCCGCCAGTTCGGTCCCGTCCATGTGCTCGACCCGTTCGGGGTCACGGGCATGCCACAGGCCCGCTACAATCCGATGGACGTTCTCGATCCCGATAACCCGGACCTCGCCGAAGACGCCGCCGTTCTGGCAGACGCGCTCGTCTACGATCCGCCGGCGCATCTCGGCGAAGCGCACTGGAACGAAGAGGCCAAGGCGCTGATCGCCGGCTTGATGCTGCACGTGGCCTGCAGCCGCCCGAAGCCGGAGCGCACGCTGGCGACCGTTCGCGACCTGTTAAGCGGCAGCCCCGACGAGTTCGACGCGACGCTGGCCGAAATGCAGAAGAGCACGAGCGCTGGCGGCCTCGTCCGCCGCGCCGCCAACCGCCACCTGTCAAAGAGCGACCGCGAGGCGGCGGGCGTGCTCTCGTCGGCGCAGCGGCACACCCACTTCCTCGACAGCGCCCGGCTGAACGCCGCCATGGCGGGCAGCGACTTCCGCTTCTCAGACCTGAAAACCTCCTGGTGCACCGTGTTCCTGGTGCTGCCGCCGGACCGCATCGACACCTACGCCCGGTGGCTCCGGCTGCTGGTGGCGCAGGGCCTGCGCGAACTGGCGCGCACGCCGGCCGAGGAAGGACCGCCGGTGCTCTTCCTGCTGGACGAGTTCGCCACGCTCGGACGGCTCGAGCCCATCGAGCGCGCGTTCGGCCTGATGGCCGGCTATGGCGTCCAGCTCTGGCCGATCCTGCAGGACATGCATCAGCTGTGGGCGCCTATGGCGAGCGCGCCGGCACCTTCCTCTCCAACGCCAGTCTGCTGCAGGTCTTCAACGTCGCCGACTACGACACCGCCGAGTGGATCTCGAAGTCGCTGGGCGCCACCACCGTGGCGTATGAGACGTCCGGCACATCCGTCTCGCGCGCCCCAAACCAGTTCTTCAGCACCCATGGGTCGTCGACCAGCACGCACCTGGCCCGCCGCGAGCTGATGACCCCCGACGAGGTGATGCGCCTGCATCCGTCGCTGGAAATCCTGCTGCGGCCCGGCGAGGCGCCGGTCGTGGCGCAGAAGGTCCGCTACTACGCCGACCCGGAGTTCCAGGGCCTGTTCACGGTGGCGACGCCTCAGACGCGGGCGATGCGGATCGCCGCGCGGGCGGCCGACGCGCCGCAGCTTTCGGAGCCGGAGCCTTCGCCGACGGCGCCGGGCCTGGCCGCCTCGGCCCGGCCGCCGGACGCGCCGCCGCCTTCCTGACGTTCACCGCGGCGGCGTCGATCGTGCCGGCGATGTGCGAGGCGTAGAACTTCTCGATCATCTCCACGCTGGTGCGGCAGTTCTTCGCGATCTGGTAGATGTCGGCGCCTTCCATCAGCCGCAGGCAGATGTAGGTGTGCCGCAGGCTGTAGGCGGTCCGGACATTGCCCTCCCGGTCGTGCTTGAGATCGAGCTCCGCCAGGACGGCGTTGAAGAGCTGCCGCTGCACCTTTCCGAAGATCAGGTCGGCCTGGGCCGGCGCGCCGCGCTTGGCCAGCCGCTCGAAGGGCAGCACCGCGCCCGGCATGCTCTTGCAGAAGCCGACCCCACGCTTCCCCCGCACCTCGATCTGCAGGATGCGTTCACCGCTGCCGGTATCGGAGATGACGCTGACGTCCCTGAACTGCAGCCGCGAGGCCTCGTCGGGCCTGAGGCCGGTGTTCGCCATGAACAGAACGTAGTCGTGCAGCTTCTCCGATTGCGCCCGCCAGCGTTCTTTCCTGGGCGTCCGGGCCCGCTCCCGCGTGGCCTCGTAAAGCCGCTTGTATTCCTCGGGCGAGAACCAGGCCCGGTGCGAGATCTTGCCGGACTGGCGGTAGGGGGCGCTCATGTCCGGCAAGGCATGGATCCAGCCCTGCCGGTTCGCCCACTTCAGGATCTGCCGAAGCGTCACCAACTCCTGGTGCAGGGTGCTCTTGGCCGGCGGCCGCCACGCCTTGGCCGCGTCGCCGTCCGGCGGGGTCATGCGGCTGACGCGGTAGGCCTGGATGCGGCCCGCGGTCATGCGGTGCAGCGGCGCCCTTCCGAAGAAGGGCTCCAGCCGCAGGCGCACGTGTCGGGCCTTGCCCTCCACATAGACGGCGTTGCGCTCGCCGAAGGTCAGGACCTGGTACTCGGCGAGGAATCCCTCGGCGGCCTCCTTGAAGGTGTGGCTCCGCCCACGCGGGGCCGGCAGGCGTGCTTGGCGCAAGCGAGCTTCCTCGGCGGCGACGATCTCGCCGCCGCGACTGCGGACCCGATGCTCCGTGTAGACGTCCATGTACCAGTCGCGGGCGAAGTCCATGGCCGCCGCGAGGTTCTCCTCTCGGGTGGACTGGCGATGGTTGCGGCTGCCGAGGTAGGTCGAGCACTGCCAGTACCGGCTGTTGGCCCGCCGGTAGACATGGACCTTCCCGTCCAGGAGCGTGTGTTGCTCCTCATCGGCCATTGCGCGCCTCCTGCTGGTCGCGCGCCCCCTGCCCAGTCCCATCATCGCCTGATGGGTGCGTTCGGCAAGAGGTAAACCGCCAGGGTTGCAAGCGCTCCGCAGAACGGCCTTGATCCTCCAGTGGCTAGAGCATGCACGCTCGCCGCGGATTGGGAGGCGGCGAGATGGCGAACCTGAAGACGACGGCGCGGCGGGAAGCCTACGAACGCGAGGCCGCGGCCGCGCGCGTGGGATACGCACGGGGCGACCTGCGCGAGGCGTTCCGCCTGGCTGAGCGCGCGCACATCCTGGGCCAGCCGTGGTTCGACGCCCACAGCTGGACGCACTGGCTGATGCTGAAGATCGGCTGGGCGCCGCCGCGACGCACGCGAGGTGCTGGGCCAGGTGTTGCGCCTTTCGACCGGCGGGCTGCTGTCGCTGCTGGGATGGCTGCCGCACGGCAACACCGGCGGCGCCGACGTGCCGCCCAAGAAGCCGATGCCGATCCCGGATGACCTGCGCCCCTACTGCGAAGCGCCCGGCGCGCGCTGAGCGCGCCGGGCCTCGCCTCAGGCGGCGACGGCGTTCGCCGGCTGACGGGCGTGCAGGAAGTCGCACGCGCGCTGGGCGTGGGCCGCGGCGGTGAAGACGAACCGCCGGTCGCCTTCAAGCACCTGCAGCCAGCTGTCGATGTAGCTGGCGTGGTCCTCGCGCGGGGTGAGCTCCAGGCCGAGGTCCGCGCAGAGGAAGGCGGCGCCCAGTTCGGCCACCAGCTCCTCCCGCGCGTAGCCCTCGTCGCCCCAGCGCTTGCGGCCGAAGTCGCGGTCGAGGCGGCTCGGGTGGCGGGTCCAGTGCGTGCACTCGTGGGCGAGCGTCGCGTAGTAGGCCTCCGGGTCCACGAAGGTCTCGAACGGCGGGCACTGCACGTAGTCTGGACCAATGGCGTAGTAGGCTTGGCCGCCGCCGTGGCGGATGTCGGCGCCCACGGCCCGGAAGAAGGCCTCGGCATGCTCGACCCGCTGCTGCGGCTCCGGCTGCGGTGCGGCCGGGGCGTGGAAATGCGCCGGCAGGCCCTCGATCTGTTCGACGTTGAACACGGTGTAGGCCTTCAGGAAGGGGATCTCGC
This sequence comes from Phenylobacterium sp. J426, assembly GCF_024699945.1. Classification (GTDB taxonomy): domain Bacteria; phylum Pseudomonadota; class Alphaproteobacteria; order Caulobacterales; family Caulobacteraceae; genus Phenylobacterium. Next base: position 409,104 of record NZ_JAJOMY010000001.1, read on the forward strand.
GTTCGACATCCTGGCCGTCGTCGCCGGCTTCGGTGCGCTTGACCCGGTTGGCGTAGACGACAGTCGCGCCGTGCTCGCCCTTGCGGATGTGGGCGCCGAGCGCCAGCGCCTGGCGGAAGGTCATCCAGATCGGCGCGGCGTAGCCGTGGGCCACGGCTTCGGCCCAGAGCAGGACCACGTTGATACCGCTGTAGGGCTCGCCGGAGTGGCGGAGCGGGCGGCTGATGCGGCCGGCGAGGTGCTCGGCGGACCAGGGCTTGGTCCAGGGGCGGACGCCACGCTTCAGGTCCTCGACGATGGCTTGGGTGACGCGGCTGTAGAGGTCGGGGCGAGTGTGTTTGGGCGCGCGCGACATGGCGGCCTCCTTGAACTTGGATGATGGGGATGGGGCGCCGCCCCGCCGTGCGGGGCGGCGGCTCGGGGCGGTCAGTCGGCGCTGCGGCTGCGGGACCAGATCAGGCTGTAGCCGTCCTCGGCGTCGACCAGGCTGGCGTAGATCGGCGCCGGGAAGCTGGGGTCGTCGAGCTTGACCGAGAGGTAGTCGCGGTTCTCCCGAGAGGTCTTCTTCCAGGCGGCGCCGAATTCGGTCTGGCCGGAGAAGATGCGGAAGTCCGGGGCCTTCTCGTTGTCCTTGTCGGCCGCCCGGAACTGGGCCTGCTTGACGTTGAGGGTGAGGGTCTTGATGGCCCCGCTGTAGGAGCCGTCGGCTTGCTTGTGGAAGGCGCCGATGGTGGCCATGGGAAGTCTCCGTTTCGCTGGCGAGCCGCGCCCATCGCGGTCTCGATGGCGATCGGTCGGGCGGAGCCAGGCCGGACCTTCACCCTGCCGGGTCCCCACGCGCCCGCGCGTGGGGTGGCGAAGGGCCGGAGCGCAGCGGAGGGCGCCCGACCCAGAGGCTTTCTTGCCTCGCGAGGAATGAGGCGAACGCCTCAGGGGAAGAAAGCCGGCGGGTCGGCGTTGAAGGTCCGGATCGGCTTCGCCCAGATCAGCCAGCGAGAGAGACCGCGTCCGGCCGGGACTCGCGCGACGAAGACGTATGGCCGCCGGGGCCGCCAAGCATCGGCCTCACGGAACGGGCTCAAGTCCCTCGTTCGAGCCGGAACGAACCGCAGGTTGACGAAGTTGACGAGATTGCCCACCTTGACATCCCGGGAGCTCGCCATGACCCACGCCGTCACCAAGAAGACCGGAACGCCAGCCGGGGTCGCTCAGCGTAGCGCTGCGACCGGTGGCTTCGGCGGTGCTGCGCCCGCCTCCGCCCAGGCGGACCCGGAAAGCCCAGCCCTCGCCGCTCTGCTGCAGCAGGTGGAGCGCGCCGTTCGCGCCGCCTACAGCACGGGCCGGCCGACCCAGCTCACCGTCCGGCTGCAAGGTCCCTCATCCCAGGTGGACATCGACGTCGAGCCGCTGTCGGCGGACGCGCTCCCCGCCGACATCGAAGCAGAACAGGCGCTGCTGGGGGCCCTGCTGTACGACAATGACGGGTTCGAGCACCTGGGCCCCGCCCTCACCGCGGTGGACTTCTACGAGCCGTTCCACCAGCGGCTGTTCGCCGCCATGGAAGACGCCTGGCGCAGCGGGAAGCTCGCCGAGCCGATCCTGATGGCGGAGCAGTTCTCGAACGACGCGGCGTTCAGAGAGCTAGGCGGCGTCCGCTACCTGGCCGACCTGGTGGATCGCGCGCCATCCACGACAGACGTGCCGACGTTCGCCGCGCGGATCGGCGGGCTTGCCCTGCGTCGACGCCCCCCGGCGGAGGATGAGCTCGAAGCCGCCCTCCGCGACGCGCGCGCCCGCGGCGAGGCCCGTGCGGCCGAGGTCCTCGCCGCGCCTGACATGCTGGGCGCCGACGACTTCGCCGGGCTGATCGGCGCCACGCGCGAGACCGTGCGCCAGAAGCTCAAGCGCCGGGAGATCCTGGGGCTGCAGGGCGCGAAGCGCGGCGTCCGCTACCCGGCTTGGCAGGTGACCCGGGACGGCGGCCTGCTACCGGGCCTGCCGACGGTGTTCGAGCTGCTGGGCGACAGCCCCTGGGCGGTGTTCCGCTTCCTGACGCAGCCGTCGCCGGCTCTGGAAGGCGAGGCGCCGAAGGATAAGCTCCGCAGGGGCAAGGTCGCAGAGGTCCTGGACCTAGCTGAGAGCCAGGCGCGCGGAGATTTCGGCTGAGTGGCGACCGAACCGCCGGAGGGATTTCGCACCCGCTCGCTCGTCCTGCACGACGAGCCGGCCGGCGCGAAATGGCTGCGGCTCTATCGCCGGACCTTTCCCGATCCCTTGGGGTTCGGAAGGTCGGCGAAAAGCCGGTTCAGCCCGCCGCCTGAGGCCGCCGACCGATACGGCGTCGTCTATCTCGGCTCATCGGTGAATGTGACGGTCGCCGAGACCCTGGTGCGGGATCGCGGCGACGGCCGGCTTGGCGACCTCCCGATCGAACTTGCCGAGTTCGAGGCCTGGGCTTGCGCGGAGATCGAGGTGGTGACGCCGCTGCGGCTGGCGGACCTGCGCGGCGACGGGCCGCTGCGCATGGGCATCCCGTCGGACGTGGCGCATGCGGCGGACTGGCGGCTGGGCCAGCTCTGGTCTGCGGCGCTCCACGCGCATGACCTCCAGCCCGATGGGCTGATCTACCTGTCCCGGTTCACTGGCGAGCCGAACCTCGCGGTCTTCGAGCGGGCGCTGCCCAAGCTCGCTGCCACACGAATTGGAGCCCTGCTGGACCGGAGGGCGCAGCTTGCGGCGACGCTACGGCGCCTGGGCGTCGCGATCTTCTGACCGCCGCCCGGCGGCCGTTGGTCCGCCAACAACCGCCGCATGTCTGTCGCCCGGCAATGGCCGCGCTGAAACCGTGGACAGAGGACCACGGTTCGAGGTTCCATAGGATTGGGTCGACAAGACGACGTTCGGGAAGATGCCGGATCGGGACATCAATCGCCGCAGGGCGGAGGAGCTGCTGCGTCAGGCAGCCGAGACACAGAACCTCGCGGAACGGAGCCGGCTGATCGGCGAAGCCACCATGTTCCACATGCGCGCCGTGGAAGCCGAGGTTGGGAAGCTCGAAGGCGATCTTCACGCAACTCGAACTCCAGAGGAAGATTAGGCAGAGGGAAGCCCGCGCAGGCGGACCCGCGCGGGCGAGTTGGCCGAGCAGGAGCGCCTACTCGGCGGCCATCGCCGGCGAGTCCACCGGCGCCTCCGGCGTCTCGGCCTTCGTCGTGCGCAGCAGCGGCGGCAGCCATCCGGTCCCCGAAAGCAGGACTTCGGCCGTCTCCACCATCTCGGTCTTCTTCTGGTCGCTGATCCGCTCCGCGACCTCCGCCCCCCGCGCCTCGGCGACGGCCTCCAGGATGCGCGCCTTGGTCACGCGGCCAAGGTAGCGCTCGGCGGTCGGCGCCCACGTGGTGGTCATGTCGAGCCCCGCGGCGCGCGCCAGCCGCTCGACGTGGTCCCAGGCCGCCGGCTTGCGGTCGAGCGGATTGCGCACGGCGCTGATCCCGAGGCTCACGCAATGGGCCAGCAGGTCCATCAGCTCGCCCGCCCCGAAGCCCGACACGGCGTCCCACGCCTTCGAGGGCTCGCGCGGCAGGCGCGCCGCCCAGGCCTCGTGCCGTTCGGCGATCCGTCGTCCAGCTGGGCTGTCGCTGACGCCCGGCGCATGGCCGCCGAGGTAGGCGCTGACCAGCTTCACCTCCACGCACGACGCCTGCTCGCAAGGCGGATAGAAGGCCTTGAGCGCCAGGGCGTGCACCAGGGCGGTCAGCGCCAGGGTGGGGTCGGTCGCCACGGCGTCGCGCAGGCCGACGGTCCGGTAGGCGGTCAGGTCCAGCAACAGCCGTTCCGACAAGGGCGCGCCCGCATCCTCCTCGGGCTCGGCCTCCTTCGGCGCGGTTCCATCGCTGTCACCATCCGGTTCCGTCTCGCCTTGGGCATTGTCTTCGGCTTCGGCCTCCGCCACCGGCAGTTCGTCCTCGGGCCGGATCAGCCCTCGCTCGATGCGGGCCTGCCCGTCATGGCCGAGGATCACGAACACGCCGCCGCGCGCCACCTCGTCGGGATCGTAAGCCGGCCCGTCGCCGAAGGCGTCCAGGGCGGCATCAATCTCCTTGAAGCGGGCCTCCACTTCGGGCGGCAGCTCCTCCACCGCGTCCCACTGGCTCACCAGGGCGTCGTATTCCTCGGAGAGAGCGTCGATCTGCGCCTTGTCCGGCTCCGAGCGCTCCACCGGGTGCGGGTAGACCCGCCGCATCCCGTGGCCGTGCGGGTAGTCGAGCGAGGCCGCCGCCCACTTCCAGCCCTCCTGCGCCTGGACCTCCGAGGCGATGGCGTCCAGCTTCTCAGTCACCAGCCGGTCGAGCAGCGGCACGTCCTCGAACCAGCCGCCGCCGTCCTCGGTGAAGAGGTCGCGCAGGATGGTCCCCCCGGCCTCGCCGTAAGCCTCGGCCCCCACGAAGATCGCCCGCCGGTCGCTGGCCGGGACCTTGGCTTCGGTCATGGCGCGGCGGATCACCCCCGGCGAGCGATTGAAGGTGAGCTGGTCATAGACCTGCTCCTGCCGCCCATGATCCTCGCTGACCGCGAAGGCCATCAGCTGATCGAGCGCCAGCCCGCCCTCGCGGTAGATCGCCATCAGCTTGGGCGAGACCGCGCCGAGCCGCAGACGCTGGCGCACCACCTGGGCCGAGACGCCGAAGCGCGCCCCGATGTCCTCGGCGCCAAGACCGCGTTCTGCCGCCAGCCGCCGGAAAGCTTCGAACTGGTCCGCCGGGTGCATCTCGGTGCGGGTGACGTTCTCGTCCAGGCTGATCTCGTGGGCGTCGTTGGTCGTGTCGACCACACAGCGGACGGGCTCGCTCTTGCGGACCTCCTTGCGCTTGAGGCGGAGCAGCATGGCGAGGCGGCGGCCCTCGCCGATGGTCACCAGCCAGAAGCCGGTGGGCGCGCCGTCCTCACCCACTTCCGGCTCCACCACCGGCGCCTGCAGCATGCCCTTGGCGGCAATGGACGCGGCCAGGGCCGCGATGGCCGCTTCGCCGTGCGGGGTCTTGCGGGCGTTCTTCGGCGACTTCTTGAGCTTGTTGAGGGGCACTTCGATCACAGCGCCGGACTCGATCACGGTCTGGACGGTCATAAGGTCCTCCTTGGGCCTGGGTTGCAGGCGCACGCCGCGCCTGCAGCCCTGCCCGTCGGCGAGACCGGGTGTGCAAGCGGAGGGGCGGCTTCGCGGGGAACCGGCTGCAGGGTCCTGGAGGCCCGTCAGCCTGTGGCGCCCGGCGGAGGGGACCGAAGCTGGGCGGAAGCCGCTCCGAAGCGCGCCGAGGGCGGAGCCCTACGATGTCCTTTTGCAAGTGGGTAGACGTGCGAACCCCCCTCCGCGCCGCAGGCGCGGAGATTCCGGTTGTCGGAGTCCTGTTGGGTCGAGGGCGGGATGGCGAAGGCGACGGTCGATCAAACTACGATGCGCGGGTTGGGTACCGCATGAACGCGTGTCGTCGCGGGCAGCCTCGTACTAAGCACGGGCGTCAGCCGATGGCTGGCCCAAGGGGCTCTCGAGGATCACCCTGACCTCCACCCCGCCCCCGGCCGAACAGGCCGGCGGGGCTACGCGCTCAAGGCGCCGCCGGCTTGACCTGCTGTCCGATCGCCCAGACGAAGCCCGCCAGTTCGCGGGCGATGGCGGTCACCACCACGGTGGGCCTCTTCCCCGAACGAGTGAGCTTGCGGTACCGCTCGCAGAGCCGGACCTGCGCCTTCCAGGCGATGTCGCGCACCGGCTTCGGCAGGCGCACCAGCACCTCAACCTTCTCGCCGGCGACGCGCGGCGGATAGCGGTAGCTCCAGGCCGCCTCCACGAGCATGCGTCGGGCCTCGCTGTTGCCGGTCTTGGTGATGCCGCCGCGGTAGACGTGATCGCCGCTGGATCGCTCGGACGGAACCAGGCCGAGATAAGCCATCAGCTGGCTCGGGCTCTCGAAGCGGCCGAGGTCGCCGATGCCGGCCACAAAGGTGACGGCTGAGATCATCTCCAGGCCCCGCAGGCCGCGCAGCGCCTGCACCACCGGCCCCATCGACCAGGTGGGCAGCAACGCTTCGATCCGGGCGACGAGCTGGTCGCGCCGATCCTGGGCGGTGAAGATCGCCTCGACGTAGTCCTGGAAGACGATCTGGTGCACCGGCTGCTCGAACACCTGCTCGGCAAGCCAGACCCGGTGGCGTTGCGTCCACGGCTTGCCCTTCGGGTAGATCCGGCCATGTCGCAGCAGGAACGACAGGAGCTGCTGGCGGGCTCTCATCAGGGCTCCGACCGCGGCCAGCCGGGCCCGCACCAGGTCGCGCATGGCCTCGTGAACCGGGTCCGGAACCCAGACGCGCGTCAGGTCGCCCGAGCGGTGCAGGATGGCCAGCTTCTGGGAGTCGCGCCGATCCGTCTTCACCCGGTCGCCCGGCTTGCGCGGGATCAGCGACGGCGCGACCACCATGCAGCCGTGGCCGAGCTCGATGAGCTGCCGGTAGATGACGTAGCCGCAGCCACCGGCCTCGTAGCAGAACTCCAGCGGGCTGCCGTCCTTGGCCAAGCGCCTGGCCAGCTTGCCGACGTCCGTCGGCGTGTTGGGGATCTCGCCGAGAAAGCGCACCGCGCCGTCGCGGCCCTCCTCGGCGATGCTGACCGCAATGCTGAGCTTATGAACGTCTAGACCGATGTAGACCGTGCCCATGCCTTCCTCCGATGGTGCTGCATCGGATCAGGATGCGGCGCCTGACGGCCAGCCGGGTCCAGCGCCGGCGGGAAGGACATACGGACTAAGCGGGCGCCGGGCCAAAGGCGCGGCGATGGGAACTATGACGAGGCGACAGCATCCGCTTCAAGCAGGTCGAGAACCGGACATGCGGGCGCATCGGCTTGTCCGTCGCACTTGCGGATGGTGTCACTGAGAATGGTCTCCAGCCGGCGAAGATCAGCGATCTTTGCGCGGACCTCGTCCAGGTGCATCGCGGCGAGCTTCTTGACGTCACCGCACGCGCGTCGCCCAGGCTGGGCCAGGTCCAGCAGCGCACGAATCTCATCCAGGGAAAACCCAAGCTGTCGGCCCCGCCGGACAAAGACGAGGCGTCGCAGATGGTGATCCTCGTACACGCGGTGGCCCGCCGCGGTGCGGTCCGGCGCCGGCATCAGGCCGATCGCTCATAGTAACGGACGGTCTCGAGATTGACGCCGCTGGCGGTCGCCAACCCCCCGATCGTGAGGCCTCGGGAAGCGCGCATGTGATTAAGCCTTGACCCTGTAGTCGCTACGGGTGGGAGAGGTAGCAACGGTTAGAGGGAAGCGCGAGCGTGACAATCCAGGCGACAGCATCATCCGCGCGCAAAGACGCGGCTCTTAGTTGGTCAGCTGTTTGCGCCGCGTGCTTGGCGGTATTCGCCTGGGCCGCGTGCTGTGTGCTGCCAATGGCGCTCGCGGCCGCAGGCCTGGGCCTAACCGGGGCAGCCTTCGTCGCCGGCCAACGCCTGTGGCTGACCATCGGCGCAGCCCTGGTCCTGGGCGCTGGCTGGTGGCGCATCGGACGCCGGGCGCGGGCGTGCAAGATCGCTGGGGGCTGTGCGCCGCCTTCTCAGCTGTCCGTGATCCTGCTTTCACTCGCGACAGCGCTGCTGGTGCTGGCGATCCTTTGGCAGCCGTTCGTAGAGCCAAAGGCCCTGATGATCCTGAGGACCTTACGCGCATGAACGCGATGACCTTTGAGCTACGCTCCACGCTGACCTGCCCCGAGTGCGGTGGGCGGACAACGGAGACCATGCCGACGGACGCCTGCCAGTATTTCTATGACTGCCCGTGTTGCAGCGCAGTTCTGAAGCCGAACGCCGGCGATTGTTGCGTCTATTGCTCGTACGCCGACGTTCCGTGCCCGCCGGTCCAAGAAGCTCGCGCGAACGGCGGAGCACCGTCGTGCTGCAGCGCCGCCAGCGGCTGAAACGTTACGCGCCGGCGACCGCTTAGCAAGGATGCGGCCGCAAGGAGCCTGCGCGCGGCGGAGCCGGCGCTGCATGGCGGGACGCTGCCGCGAGCGGCGGGCGGCGCGACGCGCCCGAAGGGTCGCTCCCGCAGGAGCCGCGCCCGGCGCGGCGGGACCGCGAGCGACCGCCCGGCGCTCTCCCTAACGCTGCGAGAGCGTCAGCTTCCCAGGGTGCGGACGGGCCTCGTGCGGCGCTGATGCACGTCGGGCGAGGGTGCGCGTTCGAGCACCTGGTCCGGAGCCGGGTCCCGGCGCGCCGCCAGCCAGGCTTGGACCTCGTCGAAGCTCCAGGCGACGCAACGGGGCGTGAGGTTGAAGCGACGGGGGAACTCGCCGCGGCGCTCCATCTCATAGATCGTCGTGTCGCTCAGCGGCACGAGCCTCCGCAGCTCCGCACGTCGGATGCAGCGGGTGATGACAGGGTTGGGCATGAGCGCGCTCCGCAAGTTTCGAAGGACTGACAAAGTCACCTTCTTGCGAGTCGACCTGAGGGAGGAGCGGCCCCACAGGGCTGGGGAGCGGGGGCGTTGCGGGGGGCGCTCCCCCGCTGGAAGGGGTCGGACGAGACCGTCAGGGCTCGACCGCAGGGGAAGGGTTTCCCCTCTGAACTTTAGGCTACGCTCGCTTCAGGCGGACACCTGGCCCGCCAGCTTGATCAGCGGCGATGAACACCACCCCCGCTCCTTCAAGCGCCTGCTGCACGGCGTGAACGTTCGCAGCTGTGCTCCGCCCAGGCCCAACCTCACCTTCCATGCGTCGGATGGTCTGCAGGGAGACACCTGCGGCCGCGGCAAGTTGGGATCCACTCCACCCAAGAAGGGACCGCGCCGCTCGAATTTGCGCGGCGGTCACCACGACAAGGTACTTTTTGATACTTTCATGGTGCTTTTAGATTGATCTGGAAGCGTCATCTGTGGCACTAAAAGTCTAATACACCGGAGAAGCTTAATCATGGGCTCACGTCAATCGGCGGCGGGCGAGCGCGCCCGGCTGCCTGCGCTCTCCCGACGAGCCGTCCTGGTCGGGACCTCGGCGGCGGCCACCGCGCCTCAGGCTGGCGTGGCCCATCCGCTCCCGTCCGTCACAGCGCCCGGGACCGCCACGGGCCTCTACCGGCGCTGGGTCCATCTGGATCGAGAGATCGAGCGCCTGCTCCTGCGCTGGGGCGACATCGAGGGTTGGCTGTTCGAGACGCACAACTGGCACCGGCTGAGCGAAGCGGAGCAGGCGGCTTTGCCTGCGGGGCAGGCGCTGCGGGACGTGGACGCGCAGCTGAAGCGGCTGTGCGCGGAGCGGGACGGCTTGCTCGACAAACTTCCCCGGTCCGGCGCCGACACGCTCGAGACCGTCGCCGCGCGGCTGGCGGTCGTCGAGCGGCTCCTCTACCGCGACGACCATCCCGAAGCGTACGACATGATCCTCGGCTCCCGACGCGATCTCACGACGCTCGCGGCCCGTTCCGGGGAGCGCCCTTGATCATGGGCTCAGGACGTCCTCCCGTCGCACACCCGGCGCGCTTGGCAGCGGTCTCCCGCCGGACCCTGCTCGCCGGCGCCTCCGCCGCAGCCGCCGCGCGCCCCGTCGGCGCCGCGCCTCTGCAACTGCCGGCGGGCTCCTCGTCTCCGGACCCCACGAAGCCCTACCGGGCCTTGCTCCACCTCGACGCCAGGATCTCCCGGCTACGGCGCCGGTGGGCGCGGCTCGAAGCCTATATCGAAGACCAGCCCTCCCAGCCGGGAAGAATGCTGGCAGGCGCGCAGGAGCTCCGTGACATCGATGGTATGCTGGAGCTCCTCCTGGAGCAGCGCGCCGCGCTGCTGGAGGCCCTGCCCAAGCAGGGCGCGACAAGCCTGGAGGAGGTGATCGCCCGGCTCGCGGTCGCCGAGCAGCTGATCTGGACCGACGACCACCTGCAGGCCCAGGCGATGATCGCTGGCTCGCGCCGGGACCTCACCGCACTCTTGGGCGAGCGTCGCCCGCCGGCACGCTAGTCCGATGGAGACCCGCTTGGAGGACGCGCTCGCCTATCTGCTGGACCTGCGGCTGCGCTGCCGGGGAAACCCCGAGGCCATAGCGCTGGTCGACCGTTGCCTTGCGCTGCTGGCGCGCGCGGAGCGCGCGGACGCCGCCGAGCTGCCGCAGCTGGAGGCGGAGATCGAGGCCATCCGCCTAGAGCTCGCCGAACGCTTCGGACCGCCCGGCGAGTTCGTGCGGCACTGACCTGCGCCAACGATCAACCATGCTGAGCGAAGACCCAGGTCTTGCCGCCTGAAAGCAATAAGAGCGTGGCGTAGGCTTCGCTGCGTCCATCGTCCCGCACTGAGACGTGTTGGAGACTAGGCCGTCTTCATGGAGCTGCTCGGCCGCTGCTTTCAGCTTTGGCCCTACATTGTCGACCTCGTTGGTAAAGCCTTCGCCAAAGATCGAAAGGACCCCGGAAGCCCCGAACACCTCCGCATAACTTTCCCATCACGGGAGAGTCTGCCGCCGTACTTGGTTCCTGCTCTTGTAAATCCGGAACGCTGGCTGCGCTGTAGGCGTTGCCGCGACGGGAACAAAGGGAACGCCCATGCTGACGAACAATGGACTTGCACCACCCTGGCTCATGACGGGCGCAGCGATCGCCGTCCTGGGTCTCGCCGGGTGCAACAAGAACAACGAGAGCACCGAGGCGCCGGCCGCGACCCCGCCAGAGTCGGCGGCCTCACCCGCGAGCGCCAATGCGGCGATCCCGGCCAGCGGGCCCGCGGCGGTCTTCATGCCGATCGAGTCGGACATGAAGCAGAAGATGGCTGCAGCGGTCGGGTCCACCGTCGAAAGCACCTGGGCGATGAAGATGATGGCTCACCACCAGGGCGGTATCGACATGTCGCGGGCGCTGCTCAACCAGTCCCCCAACGGGGCGATGCACGACATGGCCCAGAAGACCATGGACATGCAGACCAAGGACCGCGCCGAGCTCGACAAATGGGTTCAGGCGCACGCCGGCGGGCAGGGCGGCCAAGCCAATCCGTTCGCCGAGATGGAAGCGACCATGAGCCAGAAGATGATGGCGGCGACCGGCGCCGACGCGGACCAGACCTGGGCGCGTAAGATGATCGAACACCACCAGGGCAGCATCGACATGTCGAAGCGGGTCCTGCAGGACGCGAAGGACCCTGAGATCCGGCGGATGGCGCAGAAGACCATCGACATGCAGACGAAAGAGATCGCCGAACTGCAGTCGAAGCTCGGCGGCTGATCCCACCTGCCGCCGGCAAGCCACCGCCGGCGGCAGGCCCGATCATGAGGGGTTCATGTGCCGGGTGCGTATATCCCTTTGAATACTTCAGTCGGGATATCCACCATGATCCGTCATCACCTCGGTGTCGCGGTCGCTGCGGCGACCCTTCTCGTGGCCTCGCAAGCCGCCGCCCATGCGAAACTCGTGTCGTCGAACCCGGCCGCCAACGCCACGGTCGCCGCGCCGAAGATCATCACCCTGACGTTCAGCGAGAAGCTGGTGCCGGCCTTCTCCAAGTTCGAGGTGGTCATGCCCGAGCACGGTGGAATGAAGGTCGCTGTGAAGACCACCGTCTCCAAGGACGGCAAGAGCCTCACGGGCGCGCCCACGGCGGCGCTGAGCGCCGGCGCCTACAAGGTTGTCTGGACGGCGGCGACGGCGGATGGCCACAAGATGTCCGGCGAAGTCGCCTTCAAGGTTGGCTGATCGTGCTTGAGCCTGCGGTCATCGTCCTCAGGCTGGCGCAATATCTAGGAGCGATGGTCCTGATGGGATCATCGCTCTTTTTCGTCTACGCACTGCCGGGGCGAGGAGATGGATCCGCGGCCGAGGCGCCATGGGCCAGCCGACTTCTCGCTTGCGCCGGAACGCTCCTGGCTGCGACGGCTCTGTTGTCGATCCTCGGGCAGGCCAGCATCCTCAGTGGCTCCTTTTCCGAAGGGTTGAAGCCCGAGACCCTGAGCGCCGTCGCCACCGGCATGGATCTCGGCAAGGCGGCCATAATCCGCGCCGCGGCTGCGGGGCTGGCGGTGCTGCTGATCCTCGTCCTCAAGCCCTCTCGCACCACCTGGATCGTGGCGGCCACGCTTGGCGCGATCGCAACAGCAAGCTTGGCCTGGATGGGTCACGGCGCGGCCACAGAGGGGTCGGCGCGTCCCTTCATCTCGTCTCTGACATCCTCCACGCCTGGGCTGCGGCGGTGTGGATCGGCGCGCTCGTCGCCTTTCTGCTGTTGCTTCGTACGCCCACCCCAACTCCAGCAGCGACGGGGGCCCTCCACCGCGCTCTACACGGCTTCTCCGGGGTCGGCACAGCTGTCGTGGCCGTGCTCCTCGCCACCGGTGCGATCAACGGCTGGTTCCTGGTCGGGCTCGATCATCTCAACGGCCTCTGGACCACGGCCTACGGCCGGCTCCTGTCGCTCAAGCTGGTCCTGTTTGTGGTCATGTTCGGGCTTGCGGCGGCAAACCGCTTCCAGCTGACGCCAGCGCTCGGACGCGGCCTCGGCGCTCAAGACAGCGAGGGTGCGGCCCTCGCCCACTTGCGTCGAAGCGTCATCCTCGAAACCGCGCTGGGCTTCGGTGTGCTGGCGCTGGTCGCATGGTTCGGCACGCTCGCGCCGCCAGGGGCCATGTGAGGACGTGAACCGAGTTGCCCGGCGCCGAGCGGCTGACAGGCGGGCGCTATGTTGACACGAGATCCACCGCGCCGCGGCTGCCCGCTACGGCCTGAACATCGCCGATGTCCAGGAAATCGTCTCCGGCGCAATCGGCGGTGAGACCATCGGCGAAACGGTGGAGGGCGTGGCGCGCTATCCGATCAGCCTCCGCTACCCGCGTGAGCTGCGCGACAGCCTTGAGGGGCTGCGAGGGCTGCCGATCCTGACGCCCACGGGCCAACAGATCACGCTCGGCACGCTGGCGGCCATCACGATCGCAGACGGCCCACCGATGGTGAAGACGGAGAACGCCCGCCCCTCCACGTGGGTCTATGTGGACGTCCGGGGCCGCGACCTAAGTTCGGTGATCGGCGACCTTCGCCAGACGCTCAGCGAGGACGTACAGCTGCCATCGGGTGTCTCGATCGCCTACTCGGGGCAGTTTGAGTACCTCGAACGGGCGGCCGAGCGGCTGAAGCTCGTCGTGCCCGCGACGCTCGCGATCATCTTCCTTCTGCTCTACGTCACCTTCCGTCGTTTGGACGAGGCGGCGCTCATAATGCTCACCTTGCCCTTCGCCCTCACCGGCGAGTTCTGGGCGCTCTACCTCCTTGGCTATGACCAGTCGGTGGCGACTGGGGTGGGCTTCATCGCCCTCGCCGGGGTCGCCGCGGAGTTCGGGGTCGTGATGCTCATCTACCTGAAGCACGCCCTTGCCGAGCGCGGGCCCGAACCGGGCCCCGGTGACGTCGAGGACGCCATTCGGGAAGGGGCGCTGCTGCGCGTACGTCCGAAAGCCATGGCGATGGCGGTGATCCTGGCGGGGCTCACGCCTGTGCTGATCGGCCATGGCGCCGGCTCGGAGGTGATGAGCCGGATCGCGGCGCCGATGATCGGGGGCATGCTGACGGCTCCCCTGCTCTCCATGCTTGTCATCCCAGCGGGGTACCTCCTGTTGCGCCGCCGGCGCCACCGCGCGCCCCGCGAGATTCCTGAGCGGCGCCGCTGTACTGCATCGCGGCGTCGGCGCGGAGCATCGTGGCCGCGCGGGATCAGGTCTCGGTAGATCCTCTCTTCGGGGCGAAGCGCGCGACGAGGTCGTAGGCCTCCCCGGGAAGATGAGCCGAACATGGGTGATGCGGTCCGCGCCTCGCCAGGTGCGGCGCTCCAGCAAGAGGCAGGCGGTCATCAGCTTGATGCCGAGCGCCGCCGCCACCGCCTTCGGCACGTTCGCCGCGCTGATCCGATGCTCGGCCTCCGTCCAGGGCACATGGCTCAGCAGCCAGCTGCCCGGCGCGGTGGCGGCGAAGTCGGCTTCGGCGGCCTGCGGCACTGTCTCGAGGTTGATCAGCCGCTCCTCCAGCGCGAAGGGCCGCCCGCCGGCCCGGTGAAGGCTTTTGAGGACGAGGACTTCGGCCGAACGCTCGAGGCCGAGCTCCTCCATCTCGCGAGCCGTGGCGGGTCGAACGCGTCGGGACAGGAGCTCATAGTCGTAAGCCTCGCCGCGCCCGCTCACCTCGGCCGGGATGTCCGGGATGTCGAGCACGGCGGAGTGAATCCTGGGCCGCGCCACGAACGTCCCGAACTTGCGACGTCGCTCAATGAGCCCGGCCTCGGCAAGCGGCGCGAGCGCCTTGTTCACCGTCATGCGTGAACAGCCGTACTCCACCATGAGTTCGTGCTCGTAAGGAATGCGGTGCCCCGGGGGCCATGCCCCCGACAAGATGCGCTCGGATATGTCCGAGCGGATCCGCTTGTGAAGCGTCAGGGCAGCGGCAGCACTCATGGACTCGCTTTCGGCCGCGCCTGCGTAACGCAGCCTTGCGCTTGCAATGCCACGTATCAAGCCCGGGGGCGGCTGTCCTTGGCGGCGGGCGGCAGCGGCGCCGTCCGCTTGGCCCGCCGGCGCTCCGCCAAGGCCTCAAGCGGGTCCAGGATCCAGGCCACGTCCGAGCGCCGGAAGCTGCGAAACAGCAGGATCAGGCCGCTGAGCGCCAGCCAGGTTGCCCCCGTCGCGAGCGTGACGATGAGCGGATGGTTGAAGCTCTGGCGGTCGTCGTAGTCCATGATGTGCAGCATCCAGGCCACGTCCCAGAGCCGCCAGGTGTCGTTCTTCGCGGCCAGCACCTCGCCGGTGCTGGCGGACACGAGCAGAGCGTGCCGCTCCTTGTCGGCGAACTCCACCCTCCAGACAGGCAGCGGAAGGTCGCGAGTCTCCAGCGTGGACTTGGCCACGTAGGTTACAGATTTGGGCGGCTCGTATCCGGTGAAGCCTGCCACGGCGAGCTCGCGCGCCTTGGCTGCGTCGATGACGACGGGCTGCCCCGTCGTTGCATTGATGACCCTGACGCCGAGGGGCGTGCTCACCTCGTACACCCAGCTGTCGTACAGCGGCTTCAGGCGCAGCTTGGTGATGGGTTCGCCGACCGCTCCGGCCACGCCGGTCAGCGGCAGCAGCGCAGCGGCAGCCGGCAGCTCAGCGGGCGGGGCGAGCGCATGTTCGCCTGAGACCTTGTGGTGATCGAGGAGCGCCATCACGGCGCCGCTCAGCGCCCACAGCAGGAACTGCAGGCCCAGGACCAGGCCGGACCACTTGTGCAGCCAGCGGATCAGGAACATGGGCGACCAGGTCATGCCGCGGCCTTTCGGACCCGCCGCTTGCGGCGGAAGCTGTAGAGGAGCAGCCACCCACCGGTGGCCGCCGTGGCGACGCCCATCCAGGTGAAGATGCGAATGAGGATGTTGTTCACGTCCTGACGGTCATCGTAGTCCATGATGTGGAACATCCAGACGAAGTCGAAGGTGCGCCACAGGTCGTGGCGGCGGGGAGACGAGCTCGCCGGTCTGGGGCGAGATGTAGAATGTCGGCCGCCAGGCGCCTTCAAACTCGACGCGCCAGATCGGCACGGGTCGGGTCTGAATCTCCAGCGGAGCCTTGGTGAGTAGCTCGGCGCTCACGATGTCGCCGTCCTCGGCGAACAGCGCCTTGGCCCGGGCCCGCGCCGCCCCCTCGCCCAAGGGGGACAGCTTCTCGCCGCTGCGGGCGTCGAACAGCGCCTTCCCCTCATCCGCGTCGACGACATAGACGGGCTGCCCCAGCTGGTTCTCAAGCCGCGCCGCCTTCAGTCCGGGCGCGAGGTGGGCGAGATGCGTCGGTTCCACGAGGCCGGCGAGCGCGATCGGCTGTGGGGCCTGGGCGCGCACGAGCCGGTCGCCGTGGATGATGTCGATGTGGACGGCCGTCATGTAGAGGCCGCTGAGGGTCCAGAACACCGCCTGGATGGCGAGGATCAGGGCGAACCACTTGTGCGTGGTGCGGGCGAGAGCGGGTAGCCGCATCGGGGGTCTCTAGAAAAGGGCAGGCGCCGGAGAGCATTGGGGCCTCTCTCCGGCGCCCGGAACCTACGTCCGTCAGAACGTGTATTGCAGGCGAACGTAGCCCCTACGACCCAGCAGGTCGTAAGTCATGGTGTCCGTGTTCGCGTCGGTCCAGCTCTGGATGAACGGCGCGTCGCGGTCGAACAGGTTGTCGACGCCGACGGCGATGTTGGCCTTCTCCGACACGCGGTAGGCGAACTGGACGTTGTGGTAGAAGACGTTCGGCGTCTCGTCGCCGATGTCGCCGGGCGAGGCGTTGAAGTCCTTCGCCTTACCGATCCACTGCACCGACCAGGTGGCGTTCCAGTTGACGTCCGACACCGTCAGGCTCGCGTTCGAACGCCAGTGCGGATAGCCGCCGTTGCCGCCGCCGATATAGCCGTCGAAGATGATCGGGTCGGCGCCCACGAAGGGGATCACCTCGTACTTGGCGAGGTAGGTCGTGTTCCAGTCGAGGTCGGCGCGAAGATGCGCCACGTCGAAGGCGTAGCGCACGCCGAAGTCGACCCCCTTCATCGTCTCCTTGCCGGCGTTGGTCGGCTGCGAGGAGAGGAAGTTCACCTCACCGGTCCGCGTGCTGCGGGTGAAGTGTTCGGGTCCGCAGAACGGGTGCGAAAGGTTCGGGCTGGCGTAGCATACGGCGAGCTTCGTAGAGCCCGGGATGTTCCGGATCGCGTCCTTGATCTGGATGTCGAAGTAATCGACCGTCACCGACAGGCCCGGCACGAACTCCGGCTGGAAGACCGCTCCGAGGGTCAGGTTCTCCGACTCTTCCGGCTGCAGGTTCTGGTTGCCGCCCACCGTCGTCAGCACCGTGTTGCCGAGCTGGACGTAGCCGGCCGGCACGCCGGAGGCCTGGCAGTTGGCGATCAGCGTCGCATCGCCGCTCGTGGAGTAGCGGCTGCACGGATCGGTGGTCGTCAGGTTGCCTTCGGCGACGCCGCCGAACAGCTCGGGGACGCTGGGGATACGGAAGCCGGTGCCGTACGTGGCCCGCAGGCGCAGGCCGGAGATGACCGTCCAGTCCAGGCCCAGCTTGTAGGTGATGTTGTTGCCGAACAGGTTGTAGTCCGAGTACCGGACCGCGCCGTTCAGTTCGACGCGCTCGGCGAAGGGCATGTCCGCCAGCAGCGGCGCCGAGAGCTCGAGATAGGCTTCCTTGGTGTTGACCGAGCCCGAGATCGGATCCTGCTGGTTGGTGTTCGCCACCCCCAGCACCGTCAGCGCGTCGGGGTCGCGCCAGCCCTTCTCCTCGCGGTAGACCACGCCGGCGGCGACGCCCAGCGGGCCGGCCGGAAGGTCGAACAGCGTGCCGGTGATGTCGGCGGTCACGCTGGCCTGCTCGTTACCGCCCGTGTCGCGCATCGTGAACAGGATGTAGTCCAGCACCTGCGGCGTCAGATCGCCGTAGCCGAGGTAGTCGGCGCAGGGCGCGGTCCCGGTGTAGCCCGGCACGCAGGCCGCTATTGTGTTCCGCACCCGCTCCAGGTTGGCGATGTTCGTGGAGCCGTCGATGCCGGTCGTGCGGCCGAAGTTGCCGGCCACTTCCCAAGACCAGTTCTCGCCGATGTCGCCGCGCAGGCCGGCGACGCCGCGCCAGGTGTCGGTCTCCTGGAAGAACTCGCGCGGGCCGGGTTCGGCCAGACGGCGCTGGATCAGCAGGAGTTCCTGGCCGGTCGGGTTCGTCGAGTTGTTGGCCGTGATGGTCAGGTTGCGCAGCGAACCGGGCGTGGCGATCTGCCCGGTCTCGCGGTGCGTGAACAGGAATTCGCCGAACAGTTCGATGCCGTCGGTCAGGTCATAGTCGCCGAACACGCCGACGCTCACCCGCTCGAGCGCGCTGACCGCGTTGAGGAAAGGGTTCGAGTTGAAGTTGTGCTTCGCCGCGCTGTACGGCTCGAAGAAGTTGCCGTTGCCGCCGGGCGTCTGGTTGAAGTTGATCTGCTGGCCATTGGGGAGAACCGCTCGACCGCCGATGGTGGCGGCGCTGCCCACGCAGACGAGCTGGCCGCCGACCTCTCCGAGACCGCAGGGCTCCCGGTCGGCCATGTTGACCGGGTCCATCTTCTGGTAGCTGACGCCGGCCGTGAACCCGCCCCGCTCGCCCCGCAGGCCCCAGAGCACGTCGACGGCGTATTCGTTGCCGTCGCCCTCGTCGGTGACGCCGTACTTGCCGGTGACCTGCACGCCTTCGAAGTCCGTGCGGGTGATGATGTTCACCACCCCGGCCACCGCATCGGCTCCGTAGATCGCCGAGGCGCCGTCCTTCAGGACGTCCATGCGGGCTATCATGCCGGTGGGGATGGTGTTTAGGTCGACGGCGCTGTTGGCGCCGGTGCCGCCATACACGACGCGGCGGCCGTTCAGCAGCACCAGGGTGCGATTGATGCCGAGGCCGCGAAGGTTGACCTGCGCCGTGCCCCAGCCGTTGCCGGTCCAGTAGGCGTTGGTCTGGTTGCCTGCGTTGCCGGCCGAGGCCGGGAGGCGCTGCAGCAGGGTCTCGACGTTCATCACCCCGGTGCGGGCGATCGCCTCCTCCGTGACGACCGTGGCCGGGCCGACGCCGGTGATGTCGGCGCGCTTGATGCGGCTGCCGGTGACCACCACTTCATCGACCGCGCCCGGGTCCTGCGCTACAGCCGCCGTCCCTGCCAGGCTAAGCGAGGCGCAGGCGCTCGCGAATAGCAGAGGCTTCGAAATCCGGTTCATGACTACCCCCCAATGTTGCGCCGCAGGGCCGCGTTCGAGCCGCGATCTTCCACCGGCGTCGGATTTGTCCAGCCGAGCGGAAGAGGGTGTCAACTCATGTATATACATAAGAGGCCGACGCCGCAGGTTGGAATTGCTCGTGACGGCTGCTGCGGAAAAGCGGACCGGTGTTCGGCCTGCTGGCCGCGGCACGTCATGCCCCAGCGGATGCGGTATTCGAGAAGAATCTCGCTTTTTTTACATTCTCTTCAGTTCAGCTTCCGGTGCACCCGGCGCCGCATATTGGGGCAGGACTCCGCTCCGGACCGCGCACGCGGCGGCGCGATCTCTTCGACTCGCGCTGAACGCCTACGGGAGGAACCGATGTGCGATGGGCTTACCGCGGCCGGGTCGGCGGGTCGGCTTGATGGCGGGGCTAGCGCCCGCACCTGAGGACAACACCAACCTGGCGGACAAAAGGTGCGGGGCGTCAGCGGGCCGGTCTGAACGAGTAGGTTGCGACGCCGCTCGCGGCTGCGGTCATCGCAGCATGCCATCCGCGCGGGCCCCGGAGGTTGGGGACCCCGAGCGGCCCGCGCGGATGGAGGGAGGCGCCCTAGGTCAGTGGGCGCCGCCGTGCGCCGGTTCCGCTTCGAACGTCACCGACGCATTGTTGGTGACGAAGCGTCCGCCGGGCTCCTTGGGGGGATCGAGCGTGGCGGCCACCAGCATCACCGGCCCGGACTTGCCGGCGGGAATGCGCACCCAGCCATCGTGATCGGTTAGGAGGTTCTGCCGCTCGCCCCGGGCCGGCCGCACCGTGACGGGATAGCCCGCCAACGGGCGGCCGTTCCGCACGAGCTGAAACCTAGACGGCGAAGCGGCGCCCGCATCGAACGCCGGGACCAGCTCGACCTCGAGCCCCGTCGGGGCCGCCGCAGCGGGCGTGCAGACCCGGACGCAGACGAGTGTCTTGGCTAGACGGCGCGAGCAGAATCTGGAGCGTGGATCCCTTCGGCAGGAGCCGGTGAACCTGCGCGACGTCCTCCGCCTTGAAGGGATGCTCCTCAAGGTAGATGTCCACCTGTTCGGGTCGCCAGGTGGACTCGCCCCAGATGGTCTGGAGGGTGATCACGCCCATGCCGGACGCTTTGGTGGAGACTGAAAGGGGCAGTGACTTGGCGTCTGCGCCTGCACCTCCACCGTGGCCGGCTGGCCGCCGACCACCGCACGCGCCTCTTGGACGCGCGTCCGCGGCGAGCCGACGTTCAGCGCCGGGAAGTCGGAGGAGGACGTCGCGTGGACGACGAGCGGCCGCCCGCTCGCGCCGACGAAGCCCTCCGGAATGAGGAAGAAGTCGTGTGCGGCGGCGCTGCCGGCGAACAGCAGCCCGAGGCCCGTGGCCACGGTCAGCAAAGATCTTCTCATCGGTTCGAACCTTTTCGAGCTTAGAAGCGGGCCGTGAGGCCGATGTAGTAGCGACGGCCGACCAGGTCGTAGCTGGAAGGGTCGGTGTTCGCCGCGATCGACGGCGAATAGACCCGGGGTTGCTTGTCCGTGAGGTTGTTCACCCCGCCGCGGACCGTCACCGTCTCGTTCAGCTTCCACGAGCCGTTCAGGTCGAAGTAGTTGACCGCGTCGAGGACCTGTTCCCGGTTGTTGAAGTTCTCGACGGAGCCCTGGTAGCGCCAGCGCACGCCCAGGCTGAAGGGGTCGTAGTTCCAGCTCAGGGTCGACAAAAACTTCCACTCCGGCAGGGTCAGGCCGAAGGTGTTGGAGATCGTCCCCTTGCGGTCGGTGAACGCGCCGCCGGGCAGGTCCTGCCGCTTCCACTCCTGCAGCTTGGTGCCGATGACGTTGAGCGCCACCGTGCCCCAGTGCGGCCCGCCGACATCGGCCAGGGCCACGACCCAGTCGACCTGGAAGTCGGTGCCGCTGGTCTTCAGCGTGCCGAGGTTCGCGTTGGTCTCAAGGGTGCTCGTGATCTGACCCGAGTTCGGGTCGCGGCGGCCCGGACGAGGTCCATCGAGACCAGAAAGCCGCGCCGCGGCAGACGGTCGACGAAGGCGTTCACAACCGGGCCTACCACGATATAGGCGATCATCTTGATCGCCAGGGCCCCGCCGAGCACGGCGCCGGCGTTCGCGCCCGCAAGATCGTAGGACAGGAGACCCAGCGCGACGGTCGCTAGGCCCGTGCCGATCAGGGCGATGACCTGGGCCAAAAAGAGATGCCGATAGGTGCGGTCTCCTAGAACGCTCAACATGACGTTCGCTTCCTCAGCGCGAACTTAAGCGTCGGACGCTCACAGGTATTTCGCGAGTCCGGATAGGCGCCCGAGTTGGTCGTGCGATGCGACTGAGCCGCGAAACGATGTCTTCGAGGTGATGTTCGATTTGGCCCTGCACGAGGGATGCCTTGGCCTTGCCGAGGGCGCTGATCAGGTCCGATAGGATCGATTGGGCGCGCAGCTCGGACGCACCTGTGAAGCCCCACCCTCAAACATTGTCGTGCTGTCGGATTCATCGGGGTTCGACCGTAACGTGCGCCAGCTCATGCACTCTGCGCAGACGTTGGCGCACGTCGGCGGCTGAAGCGTCGCCCGTGAAGCTGACAATCGCCGCGTGGGCGCCAGGCCCGATCCGCCAAACATGCAGGTCCGTGATCTTGGCGTCCCCGAGCCCTTCAACCTCCTGACGCACTTCGCCCTCCAGGTGAGCATCAGCCGTATCGAGCAGCACGGCGGCTGTGTCGCGCATCAGGTTCCAGGCCCAGACGGAGATCACGACCGCGCCGACGATGCCCATCACAGGGTCGAGCCAAACCCACCCCAGATATCGCCCGGCGACCAACGCCCCGATCGCCAGCACCGAGGTCAGCGCGTCGGCAAGGACGTGCACGAAGGCGGAGCGGAGATTGTTATCGTGATGCGCGTGCGCTCGATCGGAGGCGTGGCCGTGGTGATCACCGCCATCGGGATGCTCGTGAACATGAGCGTGGCCATGATGGTGATCGTGCCCCCCGACAGGAGAAGGGCGCTCACGACGTTTACGGCGAGCCCCACTACGGCCACGAGCGTGGCCTCGCCGAAGCTCACGGGCTGCGGGTTGAGAAGGCGGACGACGGATTCGACACCAATCGCGAGCGCGATCAGGGCGAGCACAAGCGCAGAGGCGAAGCCGGCCAAATCGCCGACCTTGCCCGTACCGAAGCTGAAGCGCCGGCTGCGCGCGTGACGGCGAGCGTAGGCGTAAGCCGCCGCCGCGACGGCCAGAGCGCCCGCGTGGGTCGCCATGTGGAATCCGTCGGCGAGCAGGGCCATCGAGTTGAAGACACTGCCGGCGATGATCTCGCCAACCATCATCACGGCGGTTAGGGCCACGACCCACAGCGTGCGTCGGGCATTTTCATCGTGCCGTTCGCCGAGGAAGACGTGGTCGTGGGACAAGGCCTCGTCTGAAGCTGACAGATTCAAGGCGGCTCTTCCTATTTTGCGTATCGGCGCACGACTGCGATCAGCTCTTCGGCGCCGGAAGCTCGGTCCGCATCCGTTAGGTCGGGCCGGGCCACGTGCTCGCGGACATGGTCCTCAATCAGCTCGTCCATCAGCCCGTTAACAGCCCCGCGCACGCCGGCAGCCTGATGCAGGATCGTCGAACAGCCCGCTTCGTCAGCGATGGCCCTCTCGATCGCGGCGACCTGGCCGGCAATACGCCGGACCCGGGCCAAGAGCTGCTCTTTGTTGTTCGTCGTATGCGCCATAGGCTACCCCCTACCCTATATGACGCGGAGCCGCCAGCCCTCGACTACGTGCGCACGCTCTCTGCGCGCTTCACGGACCAACCGCTGGCGAGGACTGGGCGAGGCGCCTTTCGACCGGAGGAGGCGCCTTGCTTCTCAAGTCGGGAACTCATTCACGCCCGGTGCAGGCGCGGCGGCTAGTTTGAGGGGTTGCCGCGCTGAGATGCGTAGACGTTCACAGACACCTTGTCGGGAGACCCCAATGAAGACCCGCCTTTTCGGACTTGCCGCCCTTGCGGGAGCAACGGCCCTCATCGCTTCCAGCCCGGCTTGGGCGCATGCGCACCTCGTGAGCTCCAATCCGGCGGCCAACGCCGCCGTCGCGGCCGCGCCGAAGGTCATCACCCTGACCTTCAACGAAAAGCTCGTACCGGCCTTCTCCAAGTTCGAGCTCACCATGCCGGAGCATGGCGGCATGAAAGTACCGGTGAAGACGACCGTCTCCAAGGACGGCAAGTCCATCACCGGTACGCCGCAGAGCGCGCTGACCAATGGAGCCTACAAGATCGTGTGGTCCGCGGCCTCGGCCGACGGCCATAAGATGACCGGCGAAGTGGCCTTCAAGGTCGGCTGACGTGCTCGAGCCTGCGGTCATCATCCTCAGGCTGCTGCAGTATGCGGGGGCGATGGTCCTCATGGGATCATCGCTCTTCTTCATCTATGCCCTCCCCGCCACGGGTCCGGGCTCGGCCGCGGAGGCGCCGTGGGCCCGCAGGCTGCTGGCGGGCGCGGGCGTGCTGCTGGCGCTCGCGACGCTGCTCTGGATCGCGGCCCAGGCCAGCGTGCTGGCCGGATCGATGGCGGAGGGACTCAAACCCGAGGCGCTCGGCGCCGTGGTGACGAGCATGGACCTCGGCAAGGCGGGTGTCCTTAGGGCGGGGGTCGCCCTCCTGGCCACGATCCTCGCCGTGATGCTGAGGCCAGCGCGAGCCAGCTGGATCGTCGCGGCCGCGCTCGGAACTGTCGCGACCGCAACCTTCGCCTGGATGGGTCATGGCGCGGCGACGGAGGGGCCAGGCGGTGTCATCCACCTTGTCTCCGACATCCTTCACAGCTGGGCAGGGGCCGTCTGGATCGGCGCGCTCGTGGCCTTCGCGCTGATCCTGCGCACCCGCAGCCGCACGCCGGCAGGGGTGGTCGCCCTGCACCGGGCGCTGCACGGCTTTTCAGGGATCGGCACGCTGCTGGTGGCGGTCCTGGTGGCGACTGGACTCGCCAACAGCTGGTTCTTGGTCGGGGCGGATCGGATCGACGGCCTTTGGACCACCTCTTATGGGCGGCTCTTGAGCCTCAAGCTCCTCCTGTTCGTGGCCATGCTCGGCCTGGCGGCCGCAAACCGCTTCCGGCTGACGCCTGTCCTGGCCCTGGCCTTGGACGACCCCTCACGGCAAGGCGCGGCGCTCGCGGATCTGCGCCGCAGCATCGCGCTGGAGACCGCCGCTGCGCTCGGGATCGTGGCTCTCGTGGCCTGGTTCGGCACGCTGGCGCCGCCGGCGGCGATGTGAAGTCATGACGCGCCGCCGCAACACGCGAAATCGGATGACAACGGTCGCTGTGGCGCTACCCTCGTGGACGATGCGCTTACTGCTCGCCCTTCTGGCCGTGATCGGCCTCCTGGCCAGCCCGGCGTCCGCCGCGGCGGCCCAGGCGACTTGCCTGGGTCATGGTGAGGCGATGATGAGCATGGCCATGCCGGACATGCCGGGGATGGACCACGACGACGACAAGGCCGACCCTTGCTGCGACCCCGCCAACGACAAGGCGCCCGCCAAGCACGACGACATGAGCTGCCTTCTCGCCTGCATGGCCATGTGCGGCGTGACGGCGGCGCTCCCCAGCGCCCCACCTGTCAGCCTCGCGAAGCCTGACCATGGCGCGCCGCCGCCTGGGCGGATGGCGTCGTTGACGCCTCACGACCCCGGACGCCTCGAACGACCTCCCAGACCGATCGCCTGACCCCTGCGCCGCCCCTAGGGCGGCGCATCGCGTGCAGAACCCGGCCGGAGTCCGTCCGGCCATGATGATCGATCCCACTGGGGAGAGTTTCCCATGACCTATCGCATTCACCTGACGGCAGCGGCGCTGGCCCTCGGCCTCGTCGCGGCCGCGAGCGCCGCCTCCGCCCAGCCCTACGGCAAGGGCGGCAATTACAGCATGGCTCAGCCGCCGGCGGCACAACCCCGCCCCGCGCGGGACTGCGACTGTCCGATGATGAAGGGCGACCAAGCCATGCGCGAGCAATGCATGACCATGATGCGGGATCATGCGCCACCGGCGCCAAGAACGGCCCGGCCCGTTGATCGCGATCGCCGCGCACCCCCCATCCCCTTAGGCGCGCGGTGAGCGAGGGCGTCGGCGGCCCCTGGCCGCCGACGCTTCCGCTTCATCTCCTGTTCTCTCCAGAGGAGACCCTCTTGCGGCCCCTATGGCTGATGCTAGGCGCAGCGCGTCTGTCGAGCCCGGCCCAGACCGGCGACATGGCGCGAATGAACACGGCCGATTCCGCGACCGTCAAGACCGCCGAGAGGCCCGGAACCGTGGAGTCCGTCGACGGCAGAGACGATTAAGATCGACCACGGCCCCGTTCCGGGAGCTGGCGGCGATGACCATGGACTTCAAGGCCGCGCCCGGCCCGGTCTAGAGCGTCAAGCCGAATGACAAGGTCGCCTTAGACCCGACTGAAGGATGGCTCAGGCGAGATCACGGCCATCACCAAGCAGCAGGAGGCGTGCGAAGGGGCACGCGTTCGCGTGTAGCCCTCAGCCGTGGCGCGCGAACACCCGCGTCTTGCCGCCCGGCAGCAGAAGCAGCGTCTGGTAAGGCTCCTTGCGTCCGTCAGGCATCTCCATGCCGGGCGAGCCCAGCGGCATGCCAGGTACGGTGATGCCCAGCGCCTTCGGCCGCTCTTTCAGCAGGCGGCCGACGTCAGCGGCCGGGACGTGGCCCACGACGACGTAGCCGCCGATCGTGGCGAGATGGCACGATGAGAGCTCGAACGGGACGCTATGACGCTTTCCGATCGGCGTGATGTCTTCGACGTTGACCACCTTCGGCCGATAGCCCGCCCGGGTCATGATGGTGATCCAGCCCCTGCAGCACCCACACGACGCGGTCTTGTAGACGGTCAAGGGCGGCGGCGCGGCCGCCCAGGCGTGCGGCGCCGCCAGGACGGCTGCTGCGGCGGCAAGCAGGTTACGGCGAAGTATCATCGACTATCAGCCTCCAAGGGTCAGCGCCGACCGCCGCAACAGGACGCCTTCGCGGTAGGCGCGGCCTTCCGAGCCTCCTGCGGGGTGTAGCCCGCCTCCCGAATGGCGTCGCGCACGGCCGAGTCGGCCGCGGTCGTCGCGACCTCCAGCGACTTGCTCGGCAGATCTATAGTGATCTGGGCGGCTGGATCGACGCCCTTCACCGCCGCGGTGATCGCCTGCACGCAATGGCCGCAGCTCATGTCGTCAACTTGATAGCGAAGCATGGAAACCTCCTGGTCAAAGCCTCGCCGCAACAGGTAGGGCTTCCAACGATGGGAAGGTCAAGACGCCGGCGCGCCTAAAGGCGCTCGAGGATTGCCTTCATCTGATTGATCTCTCGGGTCTGCGACTCGATGATGCCGCCGGGGCCGTAGCAGAGTGCGCGCAGCTCGGGATCCTTGAGCGAGGCTTCCTTGCACATCAGCAGGGCGCCGGAATGGTGCGGGATCATCGACTGCACGAACTGGCGATCGCCGACCAGGCCCTGCGCCCGGATGCCGATCAGCGAGAGCACGAAGATGGCGGCGAAGGCGACGTGCAAGGCCACGTTCAGCTTGGCGTTCATGTACATGGACTTCATCGTCAGCAACATGATGATGGCCATGGGAGCCCACATTACGAGCGCCATGTAGAAGAAGTTGATGTTCTGGATGAATTCGCCCCAGCCGAATATCATCGTGAACATGGCGAAATACATAACCGCCAGGCTCAGAGCCAGATTGATGGCGAGCATCACATAGTGATGCCGACCCTCCTTCGCGCTCATGCCGGACTCGCCGTGGTGTGCGTCTTTCACGTCAGCCTCCTGAGAGATGCTGTTCCCGAGAGCGCAAGCCTTGCTTGCAAACCTCCCTATCTTCCGAACGCGTCAGGCAACACCTGCCCTATTGGCCGGGCGTGAGACGTCTTGTTCCAGTCGCCTTCACCTCAGACCAACCTAAAACCACGCACGAAGTCCGACCACAAACGTCGTGCTCTCGACGTCCTCCCCGGCAGACTGCAGGAAATCCGCGGTCCCCCCGAAGGCGCGCTCATAAGCTACACCGATGTAAGGCGCGAATTCGCGGCGAATCTCATAGCGGAGGCGGAGCCCGAGTTCTGCGTGCGTGATTCCGGAGCCAGTGTTGAGTCTTGGGAGCTTCTGCGCCGAAAGCCTCAACTCTGCCTGCGGCTGAAGGATCACGCGCTGCGTTAGTCGCAGGTCGTAGGTTCCCTCGACCCGCCCAGTCAGGTCGCCGCGATCCGACAAAAACGCTGCGGCTTCGACTTCGAACCAGTAAGGGAAGAGGCTTTCAACCCCGACTGTCGCGTAGGTTCGCGAATTTCCGGACCCGAAGTCACGACGTACTCCGACTTGCACGTCGGTATAACGAGCCACTGCGCGGGAATAGAGTGCCTGAACTTCAGCGAGCTCGACCCCCTCGCCTCCAGAGCCCTCGCCTTCGGACTTGAAGACAAACCTGTTGATGTCGCCGCCGTACCAGCCTTCAACATCCCATCGATAGCCGCCGCCCGGTGGCTGGGATTGGTACTCTGCGAGGTTGAGCATCAGCTTCGCGATCCGTACGCCCCCGTGCTCGCGCGCGAGGATTCCCCGGGCGCGCTGCATCGGCCCCGTCCCGAAGACCTGATCGGCCACGTTGTCGGTGATCACGGCCGGCGCCGGCGCATTGCCGACAGGCAAGCCGGTCGCGGTCTGGCCGCCCTCCATCGGCGCCATCGTGTGTCCCGCATGAGGGTCCGCTGGGCCCGGCATGGTGTGTCCGGCATGCGGATCGGCGGGAGCCGCAGGTTGGCCGGGCATGGCGTGCCCGGCATGGGGGTCCACGGGTGCTGCTGAGGCGGCGCCTTGGGTCGGCTGCGATGGGCTCGAGGCCTTCGGCGGCTCCGGCATCGTGTGGCCCGCATGGGGGTCGGCCGACGGCTTCGGTGCGGCGCGCATGCCGTGACCTGCACGCGGATCCGCCGGCGCGGCGGGCTGCGCCGGCATCGCGTGACCGGCGTGGGGATCAGCGGCCTGGGCGGCGGCGGCTGTGGCCGAGCTGGCCAGCGCCAGAGCTAGGAGGGAGGTCCGGATCATGCCGCCGCTCCTTCGACCGGACGCACCTTGAAGACTTGGAACATGCCCGCGTGCATGTGGTAAAGCATGTGGCAGTGGAAAGCCCAGTCACCGCCCTCGGCGGTGAAATCGAACGACACCTTGCCGCCCGGCATCACGTTCACCGTATGCTTGCGAGGCAGATAGCCGACCGGCCCGTGCACAAGTTCGAAGAAGTGCCCGTGCAAGTGGATGGGGTGCGTCATCATCGAGTCGTTGACGAGGGTGACGCGCACCCGCTCACCGGCCCGGAAGGAATAGGCCGGCGGGTTCTCGCTGAACTTCCAGCCGTCGAAGCCCCAGATGAACCGCTCCATGTTGCCGGTGAGATGGATGTCCATCGCGCGATCCGGCGGCCTGGGGTCGGGGTTGGGATCCAGCGCGATGAGGTCCTTGTAGACCAGCACCCGATGACCGACGCTTTCCAGCCCAAGGCCGGGATCGCCGGTGCGATCCATCGGCATGGGCGCGATCATCTGCACGCCCGGCCCCTTCTTGATTTGAGGGGCCTTCGACCAGTCCAGCATGTTCATGTCCATGCCGCCCATGTCGCCCATCACATCCGAGCCACGCTGGCGCGGCGGCGCCATGCCGGGCGGCGGCCCGGCGGCCGCCATGCCCGGCATGGCCCCGTGATCCATCCCCGGCATGCTGGAATGGTCCATTCCAGCCATGCCCGTAGCGCCCATGCCGGCGTGCGCCGACATGTCCATGCCCATGTCCTTCATGGTCAGGATGGGCCGCTCACGTAGCGGCGGCACGGCCGCGCTCATGCCGGCACGGGGCGCCAGTGTCGCCCGTCCCATGCCAGAGCGGTCGATCGCCTCCGAAACGATCGTGTAGGCGCGATCCTCCGTCGGCTGGACGATCACGTCGTAGGTCTCCGCGTTGCCGATCTGGAACTCGTCCACCTCGACAGGGCGGACGTTCTGGCCGTCGGCGGCGACGACCGTGAGCTTCAGGCCGGGAATGCGGACGTTGAAGACCATCTGCGCGGCGCTGTTGATGAAGCGCAGGCGCACCCGCTCGCCGGGTTTGAAGAGCCCGGTCCAGTTGTCCTTGGGGCCGTGGCCGTTGACGAGGAAGGTCATCACCGCGCCGGTGACGTCCGAGATATCGGTCGGATCCATGAGCATCTTGGCCCATTCGATCCGTTCGCCGAGGGTTTGGTCCTTGCCGGCAAGCAGGCCGGCGATCGTCTGGCGCTGATAATTGAAGACCCCGCCCTGCTGCTTCAGCCGCTTGAAAATCAGGTGCGGGTGCATCTCGCTATGGTCGGCTAGCACCAAGACGTGCTCGCGGTCGTAAGCGACGGGATCGGGCTTCGCCGGCTCGATGACGATGGGGGCGTAGTGGCCCTCCGCCTCCTGCAGACCCGAGTGGCTATGGTACCAGTAGGTGCCTGACTGAATGATCGGGAACTCGTAGACGAAGGTCTCGCCGGGGCGGATGCCGGGAAAGCTGACCCCCGGAACGCCGTCCATCTCGAAAGGCACCAGCAGCCCATGCCAGTGGATCGAGGTGTCCTCATCGAGGGTGTTCGTCACCGCGATCCGGACCCGCTGACCTTCTTTCAGACGAATGAGCGGACCGGGCACGGTCCCATTGATCGTCACCGCGTGGCGGCGCTTGCCGTCGATCATGATCGGTGTGTGGCCGATCGTCAGCTTGATGTCCTCGCCCGAAAGGGTCGGCAGGGTCGAGACTAGGCCCGGGGTCGCGCTCTGCGCCCAGGCGGGCAGCAGCGAACTGATCGCCGCCCCGCCCCCGAGGATGGCCGCACCTTTGATCAGGGCGCGGCGGTCAAGGTCAGGTCGTGGCCTGGACATTCGAAATCCTACGATCGGAACAACAGACGAGGTGATGGGGCTTCCCCCGCGGGAAGGTCAAGCGCCCCGCCCACACAAACTCTACGCAGCTCAGGGCGCTTGCCCCTGAACTTCCTAGGATTAAATCGCCGAGCGGTCGATAAGCTCCGCAAGCTGCTGGCGGGCCCGGTAGACGCGCGTCTCTACGGTCTTGACGGTCACCCCCCAGGAGCGCGGCGGCTTCCTGCTGAGTGAGCTCGTCGAAATAGGTCAGGAGCAGCGGCTCTCTGAGCTTGATCGGTAGGCGGTCGACGGCTTTCTGGACGATGGCCCGGCGCTGCGCCGCAACGACCGACTCCTCCCCGTCGGGCGCCGGATCCGCTTGCGCCTGCGCCTCGGTCGATTGGTCGTCCTTCTCTCCCAGGATGAACCGACGAACCGCCAGACGGCGGGCGCGATCGCGGCACTTGTTGAGGGCTATGGCGCGCAGCCAGACCGGGAACGCCCGCAGATCGTCGAAACGCGCGAGCGCCTTCCACGCCGCGACGAAGGTCTCCTGGACGACATCGACAGCCGCGTCGGCGTCGCCGACGTAGCGGCGCACGAAGCCATACAGCGACGGCTTGTGGCGGCGCATGAGCGTGGTGAACGCCCGATCCTCTCCGCCGCGCGCGCGCAGGACGAGATCGGCGTCCGTCTCTTCCCTAAGCGTCACGGCGCCTGTTCGGTGAGGGCCTCGGAGACACGCTTGTCGAACTGCGCGGCCTGGTCCGGCGTCAACACGGTGCGCATCGCCAGGACGTGCAGGATGGTTTCGTTCTGAAGGGCCCCCATAGCGTCGTGGAACCGCTCGACCGCGGCCTTCACCTCCAGCGAATACTCGTGACGTATCTGAATGGCCCGGGCGAGCTCGGCGTTGGCGGCGCGCAGTTCGGCCTCCCGCGCCCGGCGACGGACTGCGAAATCCTGCTCAAGCACGTCGAGCCGCTTGCGCTGCTCGGCCGAAAGCTTCAGCTCTTTGTGGACAAACTCGTGCAGCGAAGGCTGGTGGCGCTGATCATAGATGTAGCGCGCGCCAATCCACGTTCCGCCGACGGCCGCGATGAGGGTCAGGAGGAGCGTGAGGATCAGCCCACGGCTGAAGAAACTCATCCGTGGTGATCCAAGAGGGTGGAGGGGGCGAGCTCCGCCTTCGTGGAGAAGGCGGACACCTCCTGGGATTGCGCGGCCACGGCGACCGCAGTCGCGCCGCCGCTCGCCACGCCCAATCCCAGCGCGCCGACGACGGCCGCGGCCCGTACGGCCAGGAGCGTTGGGGCGGCCGCCCGCGCCTGGCGCACGCGCTCGATGCCCTGCCAGACCCTCGCCTCCAGGCTCTCGTAGCCGGCGGGTAGCGGCTCCGATCGAAGCGCTCTCAGTTCGTCATCAAGTCTGTCGTCCATCGCAACACCCCGATCATCCGTCATGACTCTATACGCAGGATCTGGTGGGCTCCCCTCAACTGAGGGCCGGCGGCGCCGTCCCGCGTATGTCCTATAGAGGTCGGGAGCTGGGGGGCTGCAATGGTTCGTCGCGAAAGCGAAGCGCGCGAGGCTGGAGGCGTGTTTCCAGCCGATCTCCCGGCTCTTACCAGCGTACGCTTCTTGTTGGCCTTGGGGTGGTGCTCTTCCACTATCAGCTGCAGTGGCCTTGGGACGCCATGTCGTCGACCGGGTTCTTCGACCGGGCGCGACTCGGGGTCGACGCCTTCTTCATCCTCTCCGGCTTTGTCCTGACCCACGCCTATCGCGATGCGATGGCCGGAAACCGGATGAATTACGGCAGGTTCCTGGTCGCCCGCTTCGCCCGAATCTACCCGGCGCACCTTGCCGTACTCGCCTTCGTGCTGGTCATGGTCACGACGGCGAGCCTGGTGGGCGCTGAGTTCGACCGCAATCTCTACAATCCCGCCGGCCTCGTCACGACACTGCTCCTCGTCCACGCCTGGCTTCCCGAGGTGGTGAAAGCCGAATGGAACGGTCCGTCCTGGTCGCTGTCGGCTGAGTGGTTCGCATACCTGACCTTCCCCGCCTTCGCCTGGGCCGGTTTGAAGCTGCGCCGCCGACCGATCCTGCTCCTGGCCTTAACTGCCCTGATCTTCCTTGCCCTCGACTAGATCTATCAAGCCGTCTTCGGTCGCATCCTGGTTCATGCTGAGGCGAACATGGGGATCCTGCGCATCATCCCCGAAATCCTCTACGGCGTGGCCCTATACCGATTGGGCGAACGCCTGCTTCTTCGCCGGCAGGCCACCCTCCTGTTCGCCTGGGCGGCGGCGATCCTTCTCGTCGCGCTGATGCACCTGAAGGCCGATGACCGATGGGTCGTCGCCGCGGCGGGCCCGCTGGTGCTGGCTCTGGCTATGCTATCGAAGGTACGGGCCGAGGGTGTCCTCAAGGCGCGTTGGCCCCGCCTCGGGGGTGAAGCCTCCTACGCGCTCTATCTCGTCCACATGCCCATCCTGATCGCCTGGAAGGGCGTCTGGTCGGGCGCCCAGGGGCGCGACAGCAGCTATGTACTCGGCTGGTGGGAGGTAGCCGCGCTCCTGGCGCTGTCGCTTCTGGCGGCCATCGCCCTTCACCTCCTGTTCGAAGGTCCGGCGCGTGCTTGGATTCGCCGCCGGGCGGATCGTCTTTGGCCCGCCCCTGAAGCACGGGCGCAGATGCGGCCAGCCTCCCAGCCACCCGACGTCTAACACTAAGGAGGACGATTGAGCTAAACGGTTTGGGCGGGCGTAAGGGGCCCGCCACGCGGCGGATCAGCTTAAGGCTTCGGTGTGCGACCGCCATGCTTGTCGAGCCAGGCCTGCAGTTCGGCGATCTCTTTGCGCTGCATCTCCGCCGACTTCTGCGCCATCTGCTTGGCCTCCGCGTCGTCGCCATGCTTCAGCACCGCCTCGGACATCGCGATCGCCCCCCTATGGTGCTCGATCATCTTGAGCGCCCAGGCCCGATCGGCATCGGCGTCGTTGGCAGCCATCATCTTCTGATGCATGTCCTGCATGCCCTTCATGTAGTCTTGCTGGGCCATCTGGCCGTGCTGCATGCTGGTGGGGCCCTGCTGAGCGAGGGCCGGTGCGGCGAGCAGCGCGGCCGCAGCCGCAACGATGGCGATCATTTTCATCTGTGAGCCCTTTTCGATCAGTGAAACGTCTGGAGGGCGGCCTGACAGGCCTGTTCGCAGCGCCGGCACGATTCGGCGCAGATGCGGCAGTGCTCATGCATGCTGGCGTGACGGTCGCATTCCTCCGCGCAGAGCCGGCAGGCCTCCTCGCATGCCCTCAGCACACTCTGGATGATCGGTTCGTTTGAGCCGGTGCGGCGTGATGCGATGTGGCCAGCGGCCGTGCAAATGTCGGCGCAGTCGAGGTTCAGGCGAATGCATTGGGTCAGCTGCGCGACCATCTGCTCGCCCAGGCAGGCATCGGCGCACGACGTGCAGCTCTGAGCGCAGTCGAAGCATTCCTCGATGCAGCGGATCAGGCTGTCGTTTGTGTTTCCGCGCACCTGGGGGGTGCGTACTTATTATTTCATGGGCGTGCATGGCCGTCATCCTATGCAGGTGGATGGCCGCTGAACCCTCATTCTGGAGTTCCGTTCCGCCGCACGGGCCGAGGAGCGAAATCTTTTGTCCGTAGAACTGAAAAACCGAGGGAGCAGCCTTCCGCGTGCGTATTGCCGCTCGTCTTTTCCGGGCTCAAGCGGGTGGGGGGTGAACTCATCATGGGAGCGCAGTGACGCTCACGCGAAGCCTCACAGCTAGCTTGCCGGAGATGGGAAACGCACGGGAGTTCGTCAGTGGGCGGCTCCGGGCTAAGCGTCATTAACATCCCGTGCCCGTGCGCTACGGCAGAAATGCACAGGGCCGGACCCGACGGCGCCACCTACATGTGTCCGTCCATCTTCATCGGCGGATCCGCTTTCTTCATCGGGATGGAGCCGTCGTTCTTGGCGCCCATGCCGTCGGCATGCGCCTTGGCGCCCATCTCCATTCCGCGCTCATGCGCATCGCGTTCCATCTCCATCCCTTCACGGTGCCCCTCGGCGCGAGCCTCTTCTAGGGTTTCAGACGAACTGGAATGATGCTCGCCGGCTTCGCCCGGGGCGTCGGGCGTCGTCGCCGGAGCCGTGGCGACGGGCGACGGGGCGCCGGGCGCCGGAGCCTCCGTCTTCTGCTCGCACCCGGCCAGGCCGATCGCCGCCAAGGCGACGGAGCCAGCCAAGGCCTTTAGCAGACGGGGCGGCAAGAGATGGGTCATGGGTCGCGTCCTGTCGGTGGGTCAACGAAGCGGCAGATAAAGTGAGGCCGACCGGCTGCAGCATGAAGGGCGCAGCCGGTCGGCCGCTTTCCTACTTCTTGGCTTCAGCCATCTTTGCGGCGCACTTTCCGTGCATCTTATCCATCTCGGCCTTGCTGAGCGGCTTCATCTTCATGACCCCGGGAGTGCCTTTCATGGAGGCGTGGTCATGCATGACGCGGCCGTCCATCTTCCGGCCCATGACGCTCTTGCACTCTTCGTGGGTTGGGTTGGCGGGATCCTTGACCGAAACGGTGGCGTCGGCCGCGGCCTTGTGATCCCCGTGTTCCGGCTGCGCGTAGCTCTGGCTGGCGGTGGCGAGGCCGAGGGCCGCGATGGCGACGAATAGGGTACGCATGGGTGTGTCCTTTGCTGGTCGGCGGACAGCGGCTCGCCGTGCCCTCGATTGAAATATGCCAAACCCTAGCGTTCCCTCCAAACCCAACCTTGATATCGATCAAGCGCCGCTGCGGCGGGACGCCAGCGCCATCAGTTCCGGAGCTTGCCGATCAGCTCGACCAGCTCGGCTGTCTTCTGTTCGCGCTCCGCCACGTCGCCGCTGGCCGCCATCGCACCAGCGACGCAGTGTTCGAGGTGGTCTTTCACGAGTTCGCCCTCAACCCGACGCAGCGCCGCCCTCGCGGCGTGCAGTTGCGTCAGGATGTCGAGGCAGTAGCGATCCTGCTCCACCATGCGGGAGATGCCTCGCACCTGCCCTTCAACCCGGTTCAGCCGGTTGATCAGACGTGGCTTGTTCGTGCGTTCCATCAAAGCCTCCGCCGCTCGGTGCGGCAATATACAGAAAGCCGCGATTTGATCCATGCCCCACTGGGGTATATATACGCCGAACAGGAGGCCCCATGAGCGGTCAAGGCCATACCCACCATCATCATGCTGACCCCAGGGACCGCCAGGCGGCTGACGTGGCGGTCACCGACCCGGTCTGCGGCATGGCGGTTGATCCGGCGACCACGCCGCACCACGCGGAGCATGCGGGGCAGACCTTCCACTTCTGTTCGGCCGGGTGCCGCACCAAGTTCGTCGCCGATCCGGCGAAATACCTGACCAAGGATGAAGGCCCGTCCGCTGCGGCGCCGGCAGGGACGATCTACACCTGTCCGATGCACCCCCAGATCCGAAAGGAGGGTCCGGGCAACTGCCCCATCTGCGGCATGGCGCTCGAGCCGGAAACCGCGACCGCCGACAGCGGTCCGAACCCCGAGCTGATCGACATGACCCGCCGGTTCTGGGTGGGTCTCGTCCTCACCCTGCCCGTTCTCGCGCTCGAGATGGGCGCGCATGTTCTCGATCTGCACCGCTGGATTTCGCCCACGACGTCGAACTGGGTGCAGCTCGCCCTGGCGACCCCCGTCGTGCTGTGGGCCGGCTGGCCCTTCTTCGAACGGGGCTGGGCGTCCCTGCGGACGCGCAACCTCAACATGTTCACCCTCATCGCCATGGGGATCGGGGTGGCCTGGGCCTACAGCGTCGTGGCCACGCTGGCGCCCGCACATCTTCCCGTCGGCGTTCCGGCGCACCGATGGCAGCGTTGCAATCTACTTCGAAGCCGCGGCCGTGATCACGGTCCTGGTGCTGCTGGGTCAGGTGCTGGAACTGCGGGCCCGCGAGCAGACCTCGGGTGCGATCAAGGCGCTGCTGGACCTCGCGCCCAAGACCGCGCGACGGGTCCGGACGGATGGGACTGACGAAGAGGTCACGCTCGACCAGATCCTGGTGAGCGACCAGCTGCGGGTGCGGCCGGGCGAGAAAGTCCCCGTCGACGGCGAGGTCGTGGACGGCCGCGTCTCGATCGACGAGTC
Source organism: Phenylobacterium sp. J426 (assembly GCF_024699945.1). Lineage (GTDB taxonomy): Bacteria > Pseudomonadota > Alphaproteobacteria > Caulobacterales > Caulobacteraceae > Phenylobacterium. The sequence goes on from NZ_JAJOMY010000001.1 coordinate 444,951, forward strand.
GATGGTCACCGGGGAATCGATGCCCGTGACCAAGGAAGCGGGCGACAAGGTCGTCGGCGGCTCGATCAACAAGACCGGCTCCTTCGTGATGCGGGCCGAGAAGGTCGGGGCCGACACCCTGCTGTCGCAGATCGTCCACATGGTCGCCCAGGCCCAGCGCTCTCGGGCGCCGATCCAGCGCATGGCCGACCAAGTCTCGGGCTGGTTCGTCCCAGTGGTGATCGTGATCGCTGTCCTGGCATTCGCCGGCTGGGGGGTCTTTGGTCCCGAGCCGAGGTTTGCCTTCGGCCTCATCGCGGCGGTCTCGGTGCTGATCATCGCCTGCCCGTGCGCACTTGGACTGGCGACGCCGATCTCGATCATGGTGGGGGGTCGGTCGCGGGCGCCGGGGCCGGCGTGCTCATCAAAAACGCCGAAGCCCTAGAGCGGTTCGAAAAGATAGACACGTTGGTGATCGATAAGACCGGAACTCTCACCGAGGGGCGGCCAGCGGTCACCGCCATCGTGCCCGCCGCGGGTTGGGACGAAGCCGAAGTGCTTCGCCTGGCCGCCAGCCTCGAGCGTGGCAGTGAGCATCCCCTCGCGGACGCCATCCTCCGCGCCGCAAGCGATCGCAAGCTAAGCCTTTCAGAGCCGTCCGACTTTGACTCGCCCGTCGGTAAGGGCGTTCTGGGCTCGATCGACGGGCGGCGTCTGGTGCTCGGATCCGGCAAGTTTCTGAAGGAACAGGGGGTCATCACCGGCGAACTCGATAGTCAGGCAGAGTCGCTCCGCACTGACGGCGCTACGGCAATCTTCATGGCGGTGGACGGACAGGCTGCAGCGGTGTTCGCCATCGCAGACCCCATCAAGGCCACCACGCCTGAAGCCGTTCGCCTCCTGAAGGCCGAAGGCGTGCGGCTCGTCATGATGACCGGCGACAACCGCACCACGGCGCTCGCCGTGGCCCGCAAGCTCGGCATCGACGAAGTCGAGGCCGAGGTTCTACCGCAGGACAAGGCGGCCGTGGTCGAGAAGTTCCGCGCCGAGGGCCGCAAGGTGGCGATGGCGGGAGATGGCGTGAACGATGCGCCGGCGCTGGCGGCGGCCGAAGTTGGGATCGCCATGGGCGCGGGGTCCGACGTGGCCATTGAGAGCGCGGGCGTGACCCTCCTGAAGGGCGATCTGCAGGGGATCGTCAAGGCGCGGCGGCTGTCCCGCGCCGTGATGCGGAATATCCGCCAGAACCTCTTCTTCGCCTTCGTCTATAATGCGGCGGGCGTGCCGGTAGCGGCCGGCGTCCTCTACCCGGTGTTTGGCTGGCTGCTCTCGCCGGCGATCGCGGCGGCGGCCATGGCGCTGTCCAGCGTCAGCGTGGTGACCAACGCCTTGCGGCTACGAAGCGTGAAGCTCTAGCGCGGACGGGTCCCGTCCGCCGGCGGCGCCGGGTGCAAATCGGGTTCGTCCGGCGACATGATGTCGGTTTGCGACGGGTCCTTCCCGAAGGCGGACTGGTCGTGGGGTTCCCCCATTTCGTCCGCCGCGGCGGCAGGCGCGACCTCGCCAGACCGCGGGCCGCCGGGCTCTGCGGAGCAGCTCGTCAGGATGAGGAGCACGGCGGCGGCGAGCCCTTTCGTCGATGTGAGATGAGCCTGCGCGCTGGCCAGCCATCGCATACGTGAGCCCTCGCTACGCCGACTGTCGTTCGGTCGACGCGAAATGCTGGACGGCGTCGATCACCATCCGACGCACGCACCAGCGCGCGTAAAGCCCCGCAAGGGCTGGAAGCCACCTCGCCCACCCCCGGCTCGGCAGGGCGTAGTCGATCCAGACGGACAGGCGCGAACCGGCCCCCTCTTCGGTGATGGCGAAGCCCATCTCGTATCCGCCGATGACCAGGAGCCTCGGCTCCCCCGTTGTGCGCCAGACCTTACGGTGCGGCGGGTCGCGGACCGTGACCACCTCGTCGACAAAGAGCGACAAGCCAAACGCCGCGCCGCCCATGCGGATGTGCGAGCCCACCGCCTGGCCACGCCCCGCGTCGAACTCGTAGGTCATACGACCGCCGCCCATCATCACGGACGGTCGGCCCATGTGCTCGGCCAACCGGGTCTGGTCGTCCAGGCGGTCGAACACGGCCCGCGGCCGCGCGGGCGTCCGAGCGGTCGCCTCGCGGCGATGGCGGAACGCACCGACCTGGGGCCGGGCGCCGCCACCGGCCCCGGTCAGCGATGGTCCAACGGACTTGGCTCTCGGCATGGCGACCTCCAATCGATCGTAGCGTGACGCCGGCCGGAGAGGCGCAGGCGCGACCGCGCCAGTGCGCTAGCGGCGCGGGGCTTTGTCCTTCGTTTCCTCCGCCGCCGGGGTCTTGGCGGCGAACGGCTCCGGCGCCATCAAGAGAATAAAGGTCAGTCCAGCGCCCAGCGCCATGAGCAGCCACTCCCCGAGGCCGGCGGCGAAGCCCGCGAGCGCGGATACCCAGACCGCTGCGGCGGTCGTCACGCCGTGGATCGAGCGGCCGCAGGCCGGGTGCATGATCACGCCGGCGCCGACGAATCCGACCCCCATCAGCACCCCTTGGAGCACGGTGCTGATGACCCGCGCGTCGTCGCTGTGGAGCCGCATGGCGATGATGCCGGCCATGGCGCCGGCTGTGGCGATCAACGCGAAAGTGCGCGCGCCGACGAAGCGGATCCGTCGGGACCGCTCGAGCCCGATCAGAAAGCCCACGGCCGCGGCGGCGACGACCCGAAGGACCAGGTCGAGATCAGACATCAGCGACTTCCTCGCGCAGGACGGTCGCGATGAGCGGGGCCACGGAGATGGCGTTCGTGGCGTGCGGCACTGCGTCGGTGGAGACGACGCGCGCCGAAGCGCCGGCGACCTCGGTCAGGGCGTCGCCCCCGAAGATCGCGTGCACGATGGCGCAGATCGGGGGCGGGAACCCCCGCAAGCCGAGCTCGCGGGCCGCCGCCGTCAAGGTACGGCCGGACGACGCAATGTCGTCGATCAGCACCGGCTGACGGCCGGCGAATGCGGTGAGGTCGGGAAAGGTGATCCTGACGTCGCGATCGCCGAACCGCTCTTTGCGCAACACGACCACCGGGGCGTCAGCGGCCGCGGCCACGTCCGAAGCCCATTGCTCACTCTCGCTGTCCGGTCCGATCACCAGCGCATTTGGGGCTTCGGAACGGATCCAGGCGCCGAGCAGGTCGGCCGAATGCAGGGTCACACAGGGGATGGTGTAGAGGTCGCTGAGGGCCTTGAAGCGATGTAGATGGGGATCGACGGTGATCAGCCGGTCGAAGGCGCCCGAAAGCAGTCGCGCGAACGCGCGTGACGTCACCGCCTCCCCCGCCTTGAACGCCTTGTCCTGGCGCATATAGCCGAGGTACGGCGCGACCAGCGTCACCCGTTTGGCGCCCTGCTCACGCGCGGCCGCAGCGACGAACAGGAGCGTCAGGATGACGCTGTCGATGCGCACGAGGCTGCAGACGATGTCGACCTGGCGGCCGGCCGGGTCGTCCAAGATGCGAACGTAGTGCTCGCCATCGGGGAACTGGCGCGTCTCGAGCCGCCCGAGCTCGGCGCCGGCGGCCTCAGCGAGCTTGGCGGCGAAGGCTTCATGGCCCGGCAGAGCCAGCATGAGACGCATGTCAGGCCTCCAGTTGCACGATGTCGGGGTTCGCCGCGGCGAATTCGAGCGCGTAGGCCAGCTCGCCTTCGGCCTCGGCGTGCACGGTCATGAGCATTTGTCCCTGGGCGACGTCGTCGCCCAGCCGCGCGTGCATCATGACGCCTGCCGACTTGGCGTCCGGGGCGCCCGCGAGCTTGGCCAGCCTGGCCAGCGTCCGGTTGTTGATGCTTGTCACCCGCCCTGCGCGGGATGCCAAAACCGGGTGCGTCAAGGCGGCCTTCGGCGGCTGCCGCAGCCCGCCTTGAGCCTCGCAAATGGCCTGAAACTTCGCCCACGCCCGTCCGTCTGCAAGAGTGGTCTCGGCCAGCGCCAACCCTTTTCCGGCGGCGGTTCGGCCGGCGAGTTCGAGCGCGGCGCCGGCCAGCATGCAGGCGCGCCGCCGCAGGTCCTGCGGAGCCTGGGGATCGTTCTTCAGCACGGCCAGAACGTCGTGCGCTTCCAGCGCAGGACCGATCCCGCGCCCGACCGGCTGCACGCCGTCGGTCATGACACACCGCAGCTCCACGCCGAACACGCGCCCGACCTCGGTCAGCTCCGCGGCGAGTTCGGCCGCCGCGTCGTCGGTCCTGACCTTGGCCGTCGCGCCCACCGGTATATCGATCACGATGTGGGTCGATCCGGCGGCGATCTTCTTCGACAGCACCGAGGCGATCAGTTGGCCTCGCGTGTCGATGTCCAGCACCCGCTCCACCCGGATCAGGATGTCGTCGGCGGGGCTGAGGCTGACCGACCCGCCCCACACCAGGCAGGCGCCCTCGCGGTCCACCACGCGCCGCATGGCCGCGACGTCCAGGTCGACGGGGGCGAGCGTCTCCATGGTGTCAGCCGTTCCGGCGGGACTGGTGATCGCGCGCGACGATGTCTTCGGCATCAGCAGACCGTGCGACGCGACGATGGCCACGACGATCGGGGTGGTGCGATTGCCGGGAAGCCCGCCGACCGAGTGCTTGTCGATGACAATCGGCGATGGCCAGGTCAGCCGCTCGCCGACCTCGATCATCGCGCGCGTGAGGCCGACCGTCTCCTCAAGGTCCAGAGGGAGCGCCGAGCAGGCGGTGAGGAAAGCGGAAAGGTGAACGTCCGTGTAGCGTGCGGCGGCGACGTCCCGGACGATCGACTGGAGCGCCGCCGGATCGAGCCGCTGTCCGTAGATCCGACGCCGGACCGCCGAGAGGGAGCCGAGGGGCGGCGGATGGCGCACGGTGAGCTCCGCCCCCTCGGCGATGCCCAGCCGCGCCCAGGCGGCTTCCGACAGGCCCGCTTCCCCATGGCCAAGAAGGCCGCCGGACACCTGGTAGAGAAGCGCGAGCACCTCGCGCCCATTCGCCATTAGCAACACCTGCGAGCGCGGGCCGAGACCCTCGGAGCGGCAGACGTGGCAGTCCGAACGCATGAGAACGACGGCGTCGTCCTGGGTGAACAGTCCCAGCCGCCGAGCCTTCAGGGTCGGTGTGGGAGAACGGGGTTGCGCCTCCACAGTCACGACAGGCCGTAGGCTTCGTCCTGAGCGGAGATCGTGCAATCCCACCCCAGGTCCGCCTCGATGCGCGCCTTCAGTCCGACTGGGCCGTCATCCTCCCCGTGGACGATGAACGTCCGGGCCGGCGGGCGCTTGAAGCCGGCCAGCCACCGCATGATCTCGTCCACGTCCGCGTGGGCCGAGAGCATCGGGAGGTTCGCCACCTCGGCTCGAATGGGGATCCACTGCCCGTGGACCTTCACTTCGCGGGCCCCCCGAGTAGCGCCTGCCCGCGGGTTCCGGCCGCTTGATAGCCTGAGAAGAGCACGGTGTTGCGGGCGTCCGGGCCGTACGCCTTCAGATGGTGCAGCACGCGCCCGCCGGTCGCCATGCCGCTGGCCGATATGATCACCTTGGGCATGCTGTTGTGGCTTAGAGCCTTCGACTCCTCGACGTCGCGCGTATAGGTCGCGACCTCGCAAGATGCCCGGCAGACATCCTCGCTCAGCTTGTGATCGGCCCCATGGCGACACAGAAGATCGGTCGCATCAGTCGCCATGGGACTGTCGAGATAGATGGGCGTCAACGGCAGCGCCCCATCCTGCTTGAGTTTCGATAGCAGGTAGAGCAGCTCCTGGGCGCGCCCGACGGCGAACGCCGGAATCACGACAGTGCCGCCCCGCGCGGTCGTGCGCTCGATCACCTGCAGCAGCGCTTGCGCTGGCGCCACCGGATCGTGGCGACGGTCTCCATAGGTGGACTCCACGATCAGGTAGTCGGCGTGCGGCACGGGCTCGGGATCGGGCGTGATCGGATCGTCGTAGCGGCCGAGGTCCCCCGAGAAGACGACGGTCTTCCCGCCCCATCGAATCTCGACGGTTGCGGCGCCCAGGATGTGGCCCGCGTAGCGGAACGTGGCCGTGGCGCCATGTCCAAGGTCCACCGGTTTGCCGAAGGCGACGGGCCGGAGCTGGCCAATGGCGCGTTCGGCGTCATGCTTGCCGTACAGCGGGAGCGCGGGCTTGTGCTTGGAAAAGCCATGCCGGTTCGCGAACTCGGCGTCGCTTTCCTGGATCTTGGCGCTGTCCAGCAGCAGGAGTTCCGCCAGATCGGCCGTTGCCGCCGAGCAGTAGATTGGGCCTCGGAAGCCCTCTCGCACCAGCCGTGGCAGGTAGCCGGAGTGATCGAGGTGCGCATGGGTCAACACCACGGCGTCGATGGAGGCCGCCTCGCGGAACAGCGGCTCCCAGTTCTTGAGGCGCAGGGCCTTCAGACCCTGGAACAGCCCGCAGTCCACGAGCAGGCTTCGCCCCCCAAGCTCAAGCAGGTGCTTCGAGCCCGTCACCGTTCCCGCGCCGCCTAGCGACGTCAGCGTCAATTTGGCCATGCGCCCTCCGCTCCCTGCTACAGAATACGCGCCCCGCCGGCTGCGCCCTTGCCCCAGATCAAAGCTGCGCCCGCTCTCCGCCCGTTCAGGTGACGAAGACGGGCGCAAAGCCGCCGCCCGGCGTGCGGAAGTTCGTTGTTTGCCCCTGATAGACTCGCGCCGCGGCGAGGAGCGGCGAGCCGGCGTAGGTGTAGAGACGTACGTCAAGCTTGAGCGCCTGGACCTCGCCGTCGATTCTAATGCGCCGCTCGGTCGGTGCGGCCAGTTCCTGGGCGATATAGCCGCCGCGCTGCACCTCCTCCCAGACCCCGCGGGTCATCTTGTCGCCGCGATAGACCGCCTTGCCGCCGTGGCCGCCGGCCGGCTTGAAGAAGTAGCGTTTGCGAGCCGACCACAGGGCCTCCGCGGACTCCGGGGTCACCAGGATCGTTCGAGGCACTGCCGAAAGACTGCGCTGCTGGGTGGGCGACAGTCCCCAACCGGCGGGCGCGGCGGGATCGGACAGCACCGTCAGGTTCCGCTTGTCCGCCAGGAGGGCGTGGTTGCGCGGATTGGGCGTGAGAACGACAGCGCCCGCCACATAGGCGTCACGTAGTGCCCGGTGTCTCTCGCCATCCAGCGCGAAGTCGACAAGCCGGTTGTAGACCAGATCGATCGCTTCGTCGCCGTGCCGAAGCTGGCCCTGGGCGAAGGACAACTCTGCAGGATCGACGATCCTGACCTTCAGGCCGCGCCGCTCGAACGCGCGCTGGGCGAGCAGGAACTCAGGGAAGAGGTACTGCTCGGTCGGGCGATCGTCGATGATGGCGAGGGTGCGCGGCTGACTGGCGCGACCCTGAGACCGCCACTCTTGCTCGAACATCCGCCACACGGCCGCCTCGAAATTCGCGGCCGGCGTCGCTTCGATTGCGTCTCGCGCCTCGCGGCAGCACGCACCCTGGGCGCGGGCGAGGAAGGCGTTCAGAAAGGCGCCGCCGGCGTTGGTGTTGACTTCGATCAGCTTCGGCCCGCTCGCGCCGAGATGGAAGTCGTACCCCGTGAAGACGCCGCGGGGCCCGAAGTCATGCCGCGCGATTTCGGGCGCCCAGGCCATCACCGCCGCCTGATAGGTGGGGTCGCTGGCCGCCGCCTCGATCGCATCGACGACCGCAAGCATGGCGTCCAGATCCGCGCGCGCGAGGAACACCGGCATTTCGGCGAAAAGGTGCGGCCGGCCGTCCAGCAGAGCCGCTGCGAGGTCGGCGTCCAGCGCTTCGGCCTGGATCGCCGCAACGAGGCTGGCACGATCCAGCGTGATGCAGAAGCACTCACGGTTGAGCACGGCGTCGCGGTTTTCAACACCTCGATCGTCGTGGGTCATGCCCCTCCCCTCTAAGCCAGTCGACATCAGCCGGACGAAACAGACGAGAACCCGGCATCTTCGCTACCCGCTCGGCGGGCGCGTCGCCCGCATTGATCGCGATCTTGATTGCGGCGATGGAATTGCCGGCGACCCAGGCGGGCTCGACAAGTCCCTCGGCCGGAGGCGCAGAGATGGCTGAAACGGTTCATGAGCAACGTCGGGAATCTAGGGCGGTCGCAACGTCGTGATACGTCCGGGTCAATGTACCTTTACCATGCCAACGCCCTTGATGTTGTTGAACGAGTCGGTCTGGTGACAGAGGTAACACTGTTCGACCCGAGCCCCCTTCTGGCCTGAGATGGGACGGTCCATCATTTCGAAGTGCATCATGTAGTGGCTGGGCGGCGCCTTGTGGCACTGCGCGCAGTCAGTGGACTTGGGACTCGGATGGAGGAAGGTCTTGATCTCCCAGCTCTCGGTCTGGTGACAGCTGGCGCACTGCTTGCCGAAGAAGCCGCCGTGAGGATCTTGAACCGCATGGCACGTGGCGCACTGCAGGCTCCCCGAGCCGCCATCGCGCCGCCGTGCGACCGCCTCGAGCACAGCGTGATCCATTTTGGTGGGCCGGACGGCGCGACCCTGGTGCTCGACGTGACAGCCTTTGCAGTCCCCGATGTTCTGGTGAAACGCGGTCGCGGGTTTCATCAGCAACTCCGGCGCCGGCGCATGGCAGGTGACGCACTTCTCCGCTGTCACACCCGCGACTGGCGCATGGCAGCTTTCACACTTGTCGCCCAGGAAGGCGTGGGCCTCGGAAAGGGCCCCCGGCCGCACCGCGCCCGTCCATCCAGGCAAGGCGTGGCTGCCACCTTGCCAAAGCGTCCACACGACCCCAGCGACGAAGACCATGCCGAATACGCTCAGCGCCGCGTAGATCTGGCCCGGCAGCTTCATGGGAGCCACCTCAGTCCATAGTAGACGCCGGACCAGATGTGCAGCGCGAGCAGCGTGTACATGACGATGGCGGCGAGGATGTGGGCGACCACCCACCGGTTCAGCGCGCGCTTCAAAGTCTCGCGGGCGCCGATGGCGAACTCCAGGTCGGAAATGGCGCCTAGCAGGTGATTGACCTTGAGGCCGGAGGGATCGACCACAACCTCATCCTTCAGGCCGACGGCGGACAGCGCGAGGCTGTCATAGCGATCCCTCAGCACGGAGAGCTGGCGTTGTTGATCCCGCAAATCCTGGCCAAGCTCGACGAGGAAGTAGCGTCCGACAAAGCCGGTGGCGACGACCAGAAGCATCGAGACCATGAGCCCCACCCCCAGGGGACTCACTAGCTTATGACCTGAGTGCAGGACGCCCAGCACCGCGCCGATCGCCCCGGCATAGACGTGGAAGGTCAGAATCGCGCCAAGGGAGACCCGCCGCGCGCTGAGCAGCGCCTTCACCCGCCCCTGCCGCTTCACGAGGGCGTACGCCAGTAGGGCGACAAAGAGCACAGCTGCGGCTATGCCCAGGGCCCCGCCGGCCAAGCTCCCGGGAAACCGCGGCGCTGAATGCAACAGGAAGGCGGGCGCGGTGAGCGCAAGTGCGCTCAGCAGGCCTTCCACAATGACCTTCTCACTTCGCGTCATGTCACGCGTCCACAACGAGGTCGCCGACGGACTTCGCCTGGCAGGCGAGAATGACCCCGTCGCGCTTTTCCCCCTCCGTCAGAGAATCCTGGACCTCCATGCTCACAGATCCCTGCCGCAGTGGCACCTTGCAGCGGCCGCAGATCCCGACCCGGCACTCGTAGTCGATGGCGACGCCGATGGCCTCGGCGGCCTCCAGCACCGACTGATCGGGCGCCAGGCGTCCGGACTTGTTGGACTTGGAAAAGGTCACCGTCGCCTGCGCCGACGGCGGGGCCGAGGGAGAGACGACTGCGACATCGACGACGGCCGTGACCTCGGCTGCGGGGGGCTGGGTTTCCAGAACTGGACCACCCTTCGGGGGCGCGAAGTTCTCCGTCTTCACCTGATCGTCGGGCACGCCCATTCCGCGAAGGACGCCCTTGACCGCTTCCATCATCGCGGGCGGGCCACAGAGATGGACCCGGCGGCGGACGATCTCCGGAACGGCCGCGATGATGAACTCGGGCGTCATGAACCCCACTGAACCAGCCCATTCGGTCCCTTCGGGCTGAGAGACGACAATCGTGACGTGGACGTTCGGGTGCCGGCGCGCGAGATGCGCCAGTTCCTCGCGGAAGATGATGTCGGCGGGCGTGCGCACCCCGTAGAGAAGGTAGATGTCGTGGGGATAGGCGCGGTCCGTGAGATAGCGCAGCACGCTCATCATAGGCGTAATGCCAACCCCGCCAGCGATCAGGACGATGCCTTCCGCCTCCTGACCGGTGAAGAAGAAGCTCCCGGCGGGGGCGGCCACCTCGATGAGATCGCCGGCGTCGACGCGGTCGTGGAGGTGGCGAGACTCCAATCCGTATTGCTCACGTTTCACGGTCAGTTCGATGTAGTCCCGTTGCGTGGGCGAAGAGGAGATGGTGTAGGATCGGCGGACCTTCTTGCCATCGATCTCGGAGGTGACCGTCGCGTACTGTCCCGGAAGGAAAGTGAACGGGAACGGGCCGAGGTTTGGCTCCATCAGCCGGAACGTCTTCACGCCGGGCGTTTCGTCGAAAATCGCCTTGATCCGCAGGACGCCGATCCAGGGACGCCGCGCGGGCGCTCCGGCTTCTGCCGCCTTGGACATGACAGCAGGGGCTGAACCCGGCGAAGCTGCGGGTTCAGCGGTCGATGGCTCAGCTGGAGCGCCGGGTGTCAGCCGCTCGGCCAGCGCCCCCCACACGGCGCGCGCGGATCCATTGCAGCCAGAGCGCCCCCCGTAAGAGCGGCGCCCAGAAGGATCATGAGCAGAACGTGCAGCCAGGAGAGACCGCGAAAGCCGCCAGCCATCTCTGAGCGGTCCGCCGGGGGCAGCGTCATCTCGTGTCGGAACCAGGCCAGAGCGGTCTGTTCAGGCGACTGGCCCGCCTCGAGCGCCCGAAGCGCGCCGGCCCCGCTTTGCGCCAACGAAAGACCGTCTCTGACGTCGCGCAGCGCGGTGAGCGCGGCAGCGGCGTCATTGGCCGCCTGGGCGCGATGCAGGGCCGCCTGCCCATCCGTGACCGCCTGCGACCCTGATCCCAGTCGCGTCAGCGCCTCAGGCCGGATCCGCGCGCGGGCTTCGTCGGTGAGCTTCGGAAAGTCCATCATAGACGCGTAGAACGGCTTGGGCCCCATGGGGCCACAGCAACCCGCTGCGCCTTCGCCTGCGCCCCCGCCCATGCCAGAGGGCGCCATCATATCTCCCATCATGCCGCCCATACCGCCGGCCGCCGCAGGCGCCGCTGGGGGACCGGCGCCCATTGTGGGGCTGGGGGGCCTTCATTCCGCTCATCCCTGAGGCCGCATCGGGGTTCGCGCCAGCTGGCGGCGGATGATGAGCGGCGTGGTCCTCGGCGGGGGCCTGCGCCCAGGCGAAGGTGGATGGTGTTGCGGCGGTTAGAGCCACAGCCGCGATGGTGGCGGCTCTTAGGGCTGTGACGAGAGGCGCCGACTGGGTGCCGTGCATATGCAGGTCAGATCCCTTATCCATAGCAACGCTTCTAGCCGAAACGCTCGGCCGCTTTGAAGGCAAGACGTAAGAGACGCTGCGATGGAGCGTCCCTTACAGCGCCACAGCAACAGAAGGCTCCGCCATAGCGCCCACCAGGCGCTGCTGGGGGGCCAGCGAAAAGAGGAGGTGCCAGATGGCAGGGGAGATTCGGGTCGGCGTCAACGGCTACGGGGTGATCGGCAAACGTGTTGCCGATGCTGTGCGTGCTCAGGCTGATATGCGCCTGGTGGGCGTCTCCGACGTCGCAGCAGACTGGCGGACGCGGGCCCTGCACCGCAAGGATATCCCACTGTTCGCCGCCACGTCCGAAGCACATGAGCACCTCGCGGCAAATCGGATTGCCGTGGAAGGGCGTCTGCAGGATCTGCTTGGAACCGTGGATGTCGTCGTAGACTGCACGCCCAAGCGGGTCGCTGCGGAGAATGTGCCGGTCTATCGCCAACTCGGCCGGAAGTTCATCGTGCAGGGCGGCGAAAAGCACAGCGTCACCGGTCACTCCTTCGTCGCGGAGTCCAACTATCAAAGCGCAGTCGGCCTCGACGCGACCCGCGTCGTCTCCTGCAATACGACGGCGACGGTGCGGACCTTGACCGCCCTGAAGCGGGCTGGGTTGCTCCGGCGCGCGCGCGGCACGCTCATGCGGCGCGCCACCGACCCGTGGGAGAGTCACCTTGGCGGTATCATCAACACCCTCGTCCCGGAACCGGAGATCCCGAGCCACCAAGGTCCTGATGCTCAGACGGTCGACCCGGACCTCGATGTGCTGACCATGGCCGTCAAGGTCCCCGAGACGATCGCCCACCTCCACTATTGGTCGGTTCAGCTTTCCCGAAGCGCCCCGAAGGAGGAGGTGCTGGACGCCTTCCGCGCGTCACCCCGCATTTTCCTCATGCCCGACAGCTATGGCCTAGCCGCGATCAATGCGGTCAAGGAGCTGATGGCGGACCTCGGCCGCTCCCGGGGCGATCTCTACGAGGTTGCGCTTTGGTCCGACATGCTGCGCGTGGAGGGCGATGAGGTGTTCTATACCTACATGGTCGACAACCAGGCTATTGTTGTGCCTGAGACGATCGACGCCATCCGGGCGCTCGCCGGCCGCGAGCCCTCTGGGGCCGCATCGATACGCGCGACCGACGAGGCCTTGCAGATCTGGCGCGATCCCTTCAGCCCTGCTCCGGGCTAGCGTTCGCATCACTAGCGGCGGCGGCGCCGCCGCTCACAATTAGATCAGCCATGGCGCGCGAAGACCCGCGTCTTGCCTCCCGGCATGAGCAGCAGCGTCTGGTAGGCCTCGACCTCACCCCTTTGGGACTCCATGCCGGGAGACCCGAAAGGCATGCCCGGAACGGCGATGCCTAGGGCTTTCGGCCTCTCGCGCAGCAAGCGTGCGATGTCGGCCGGCGGTATGTGGCCGACCACGACATAGCCACCGACCGTCGCGAGATGGCATGACGACAGCTCGAATGGCACGCCATGCTTGCGTCCGATCGGACTGACGTCCTCCACGACCACTTCCTTCATAAGGTAGCCCGACCGGCGCATGTGGGTGATCCAGCCCTTGCAACAGCCGCAGCTGGCGGTCTTGTAGACCGTCACAGGCGGCGGGCTCGCCGCGAGGGCGGGTGCTCCGGACACAAGCGCCGCGCTGGCGGCCAGCAGGTATCGACGAGTCAGCATCTCTGTCATTTCCTTGAGACTTAGCGGCGCGCGCCGCAGCAGCAGGAGCCGCTGCTTGTCGGGGCCGCCGCGTCCTGTGGGTACAAGGCCGGTGTATAGCCGGCCTTGCTGATCGCCCCCGCCACCGCAGACGGCTCGCGGTCAGACCGCACATCGACCCGCTTGCTGGGCAGGTCAATGGCGACCTCTGCGGCTGGATCCAGCGCGTTGATGGCGGCGGTTACAGCTTGGACACAGTGTCCGCAGCTAAGGTCGTTGACGTGATAACGAAGCACTGAAATCTCCTAGTTTGCTGGCCTCGCCTGATCAGATGGGGCTTCCCACGATGGCAAGGTCAAGGCCGCGCATCGCTGGTGCAGGCGTCGCCGATCGTCGGCGTTCCGAAGATGAGCGCCGCCGTCGGCACAGCCGGGCCTCGCTCATTGCGGCATCTCCACGTGCCCGCCGAACCCGAAGCGCATCGCTGACAAGACCTGATCGGCGAATGTGTGCTCCACCCGGCTGCGATAGCGCGCGAACAACGCTGCGGAGAGGACGTTGACTGGAACCGCCTCCTCCATCGCCGCCTCGATCGTCCACCGCCCTTCGCCTGAGTCGGAGACCCGGCCTGAGAACTGACTCAGCATCTGGTCCTTGGCCAAGGCCGCGGCGGTGAGGTCGAGCAGCCAGGAGGAGATGACGCTGCCGCGCCGCCAGACTTCGGCGATATCGGTCAGATTCAGATCGAACCGTTCCTCGGCCGGCAGCTTGGCCGAGTTCCGGCCCTTGAGGATGTCAAACCCCTCAGCGTAGGCCTGCATCAACCCGTATTCGATCCCGTTGTGGACCATCTTGACGAAGTGCCCGGCGCCGGCGGGACCGGCGTGAATGTAGCCCTGCTCGGCGCGCGGATCCTCGCCCTCCTGCTCCAAACGGTTCGGTGTGCGCGGAATGGCGCCGAGCCCTGGCGCCAAGGCTGAGAAGATCGGGTCGAGCAGAGCGACGGTCGCCTTGTCGCCGCCAATCATCATGCAGTAGCCGCGCTCCAGACCCCAGACTCCGCCGGAGGTGCCGACGTCCACATAGCAAAGGTTCTTCTCACCCAGCGCGCGCGCGCGTCGAATGTCGTCCTTGTAGAAGCTGTTGCCGCCGTCGATGATGATGTCGCCCGGCTCGGCCAGTTCGGTGAGTGCTTGGATGGTGTCCTCAGTGGGCAGGCCCGCGGGCAGCATCACCCAGAAAATGCGCGGGGACACCAGCTTGGCGGCGACGTCCTTCAGCGACGACGCCGCGATCGCGCCCTCTGCGGCGATCGCCTCGATGAGCGGTGGGTTGCGATCGAAGCCGACGACGCTGTGTCCCCCGCGCATCAGCCGGCGCGCGATATTGGCGCCCATCCGCCCCAGACCGATGACCGCTAGACGCATGGCGCTGTTTTCCTCATTGGGTAGGTGTGGCAGGGGCCGTCTCCGGGCTGTTCGCTGGGGGGCGCGTCCGTCGCCCTCTGGCGATCGCCGAGAAGCGTCGCGCGCTTGGCGTCGACTGCGCCGAGCAGGGCATCCGTGGCCTCCGCGAACAGCGTTATGCCCTCTTCAACGAGGCCACGGGTGACGGCGTCCAGGTCGAGGCCTAGGCGGGCCGCCTCCGAGAGCACGCGTCGCGCGCCCTCGATGTCCTCGGTGAGCGTGGGGCCGACCGCGCCGTGATCGCGGAACGCATCCAGGGTCTTGGGCGGCAGGGTGGTCACAGTGTTCGGCCCGACGAGAGCGTCAACATAGAGGGTGTCCGGATAGGCCGGGTCCCTGACGCCCGTGGACGCCCACAGCAGCCGCTGGGGCCTCGCGCCCTTCGCGGCCAGCGCCTGCCAGCGCTCGCTTGCGAGCAACGTCCGGAACCAGGCATAGGCGAGCTTGGCGTTGGCGATGGCCACCTTTCCGCGGATCGCCGCGAGGTCGGCGCTCTGCGGATCGTTTGCCGCAAGCCGCGCATCGATGGCCCGGTCGATCTGCGCGTCGATCCGGCTGACGAAGAAGCTGGCCACGCTGGCGATCCGGTCGATCGGCTCGCCCCGCGCCGCGCGCGCCTCGAGCCCGGCCATGTAGGTGTCCGCGACCGCCTGGTAGGCGCCGAGCGAAAACAGCAAGGTGATGTTGACGTTGACCCCAGCCTCGACCAGCACCCGCAGGGCGGTTACGCCGGCCTTTGTCCCAGGGACCTTGACCATCAGGTTGGGCTCGTCGACGGCCGCCCACAGCCGCCGCGCCTCCTCGACGGTCGCCGCGGCGTCGTTGGCGAGGCGCGGCGAAACCTCAAGGCTGACATAGCCGTCCTTGCCGCAGAGCCTGTCGTAGACACGCCGCAGGTCCGCTGCCGCGGCCTTGACGTCGCCGATGGCCTGGCTCTCGTAGAGGTCCTGCGCGCTCGCGTCGGCCCTGCCGGCGGCCGCCTGGAAGCCCGCATCATAGGCATCGCCGTGACCCATCGCCTTCTCGAAGATGGAAGGATTGGAGGTGACGCCGGTGAGGCCGTCTTCCTCGACCAGCTTGCGCAGGCCGCCGTCGGACAGGAACCGGCGATCGATGAAGTCGAGCCAGACCGCTTGTCCGGCCTCGCCAAGTGTCTTCAGACGACTGGTCATGAGTGCTTCCCGATGATGCCACGCGCGACGGCGCAGACATTTTCGATGGTGAAGCCGTAATGCTCCTGAAGCATGGCCAACGGGGCCGAGGCTCCGAATGTCTTCATCGTGATCGTGCAGCCGTCGCTTCCGACATAGCGATCCCAGCCGATCGAGCCAGCCTGCTCAACGGCAAGCCGTGCGCGTACCTCGTTGGGAAAAACGTGCTTGCGATAGGCATCGTCCTGCAGCTCGAACAGATACCAACTTGGCAGGGATACCACGCGCGACCGCACGCCTTCTGCGCTTAGCTTCTCGTGGGCCGCCACGACCAGCGGCAGTTCGCTACCAGTGCCTATCAGGATGACCTCGGGATCGCCGCCCTCGCAATCTGCAAGGATGTAACCGCCCCGCTGCAATCCGTCGGCCGACGCATACCTGACACGGTCCAGCGTGGGGATCGCTTGGCGGGACAATACCAGCGCAGTCGGCACGTTGCTCTGCTCCAGCGCGACGTTCCAGGCGACCGCCACCTCGTTGGCGTCGCCGGGGCGGATCGTGTTCAGCCCCGGAATGGCGCGCAGTGTTGCGAGATGTTCAACCGGTTGGTGGGTTGGACCGTCTTCGCCGACACCGATGCTGTCGTGTGTGAACACGAAGGTGACCGGCAATTCCATGATCGCCGCCAGCCGGATCGGTGCGCGCATATAGTCGGCGAAAACCAAGAAGGTGGAGCAGCAAGGGCGCAGATAGGACAGCGCCATGCCGTTGGCGATCGAGCCCATCGCATGCTCACGCACGCCGAAATGCAGGTTGCGGCCCGTAGGATCACCGCGCTCGAACGAGCCCGCCCCCTCGAAGGTCATTTTTGTCTTCGTCGAGGGCGATAGGTCCGCAGAACCGCCCATGAGCAGCGGGACGTGGGGCGCGATGGCGTTAAGCACCTTGCCGCCACTGTCGCGCGAGGCAAGGCCTATGGCGTCTGTCGGAAAGCTCGGAAGTGCGGCCTGCCAGCCACCGGGCAGCTTGCCTTCACGGAGCAGGTCGATCTGTGCGGCTTCCCTCGGAAAGGTATTGCGGTACCGGACGAGGGTCGCCTCCCAGGCCTCCCGCGCCGGCCTGCCGCGGGCCGCAATGGCCGCCTGGAACGCCTCCGCCACGCCCTCCGGCACGAGGAACTCGCTGTCCGCAGGCCATCCATAGACCGTCTTGGTCGTGCGGACGTTCTCCTCCCCAAGCGGCTCGCCGTGCGCTTTCTCGCTGCCGGCCTTTGGGCTCCCCCATCCAATCACGGACTGCACCACGATCAGTGTGGGCCTATCGTCGGTCGCCCTGAAGGCGTCAAACGCGCTTGCGAGTGCGGCGGTGTCGTTGGCGTCCCCCACATGGACGACGTTCCAGCCATAGCCCTCGAAGCGTTTGCCGACATCCTCGGTGAAGGCGAGGTCGGTCGATCCTTCGATCGAGATACGATTGCTGTCGTAGATCCAGCACAGGTTCGAGAGCGCCAGGTGTCCGGCGAGCGACGCCGCCTCGCTAGAGACGCCCTCCATCATGTCGCCGTCGCCACACAGCACATAGACGTCGTGGTCGAACAGGACGAAGCCGTCGCGGTTGAAACGCGAGGCCAGCGCACGCTCCGCAATCGCCATGCCGACGGAGTTTCCGCAGCCTTGGCCCAGGGGACCAGTGGTCGTCTCGACGCCCGTGGTGATCCGGTACTCGGGATGGCCGGGCGTCTTCGAGCCGAACTGCCGGAACTGCTTGATATCCTCCAAGCTGACCGCGGGCTTTCCAGTTCGCTTCCCGTCGGCGTTGACCTCCTTGACCCCGGCCAGGTGCAAGACCGCATAGAGGAGCATCGAGGCATGACCGACCGACAGAACGTAGCGATCGCGGTTCGGCCAATCGGGCGTGTCCGGATCGTAGCGCAGGAAGCCTCGCCACAGGGTGTAGGCCACCGGGGCCAGCGCCATCGGCGTGCCCGGATGGCCCGAATTCGCCTTCTGCACAGCATCCATCGCCAGCGTGCGGATCGTGTCGATCGCGAGCCTCTCGGGCGTTCCCGCCCTTGGCGAAGCGGCGGACCCAGGCGCCTGGTCGATCATCGGCCACCTTCTCCAGCCCTGCCCGATTGCGCGCCAGACGCCAGGAACCGGCCAGCCTTTCTGAGCATGACCGGTGAGGGGGGCCGGGTGAGGCATGTTTCGACAGCTTGGCGCCGCAATGTGGGCTACCGAAGGTCGGCACAGACCATGGTGGTCGGGGTCAGCCGCAGCCACGCGCTCCTCCTGCCTTCTGTCGTAGGGGGGCGGTCACAGGAAACAGCCAAGCGCCGGGTCCGCGAACAAGCGTTGGCGGTCGCGTGCTCATGACGCTAATCATCGCTTGGTCGCCAATGCCTCGGCTGGCCGGCGCCAGCGGACCCTACGCCGCCTGAGGGAACTAGTGTTCGTGAGCTTTCGGTGCGTCGCTCTTCGGCGCCGGCGGGTGGGATCCGGACTTCGGCTGGGCCATTCCGCCGTGGCCCATCATCTCGCCGCACATCTTGTGCATCTTGTCCATGTCCGCCTTGGCCATAGGCTTGCCGTCCGCCCCCTTCATGGCGCCCATCTGACCTTTGCCGGCAGGCATCTGGCCGCCCTTCATCCTGCCGCACATTTCATGCTGCGCCGCTGTGGCGGTGGGAGGCGGGGTCTTCGCGGGCGGCCCGTCCGCCAGGGCGTAGCTGGCTGCGAACAGGGCCGAAGCGGCGGTGATCGTAATGATGAGAGACTTCATGGTTTGGCTCCAGATCAGGCTTGCTGGTAAGGACGCTCGCGACGCCCTATCATTACGCGCACCGGCGGCGGGAGGCGCTCTTGCAGTGTTTTCTGCTCCCTAGAACAGCCCGCGGGGTTGATCGTCGTAGCTGACGAGCAGGTTCTTGGTCTGCTGGTAGTGGGCCAGCATCATCTTGTGGTTCTCCCGCCCGAAGCCTGAGGCCTTGTAACCGCCAAAGGCGGCATGCGCCGGGTAGACATGGTAGCAGTTTGTCCACACCCGACCGGCTTCGATCGCCCGTCCCATCCGGTATGCGGTCCCGCCGTCGCGGGACCAGACGCCGGCGCCCAGGCCGTAAGGGGTGTCGTTGGCGAGCCGCGCCGCCTCTTCCGGCGAGCTGAAGCGGGCCACCGCCAGAACCGGGCCGAAGATTTCCTCCTGGAAGATCCGCATGTGGTTCTCGCCCACGAACACGGTCGGCTGCACAAAGTAACCCGCGTCGAGCTCGCCGCCCGGCAGCGCACGCTCACCTCCGGTGAGGCACTGCGCGCCCTCCTGCTTGCCGATCTCGATGTAGTCCAGAATCTTGGTGAGCTGAGCTTCCGAGGCCTGGGCGCCCATCTGGGTGGTCGGCTCCAGGGGGTCGCCGACCTTGATGCTGGCGACGCGGCTGATCGCGCGTTCCATGAAGGCGTCGAAGATAGATTCGTGCACCAGGGCGCGCGACGGGCAGGTGCAGACCTCACCCTTGTTGAAGGCGAAGAGGGCTAGGCCCTCCACGGCCTTGTCGAGGAAGCTGTCGTCGGCGGCCATGACGTCGGGCATGAAGATGTTCGGAGACTTGCCGCCAAGCTCCAGGGTTTGCGGGATCAGGTGTTCGGCGGCGGCCTGCATGATCTGCCGTCCCGTCGTGGTCTCGCCGGTGAAGGCGACCTTGGCGATCCGCGGGTTGGCGGCGATCGCCCGGCCGACGGTGCCGCCCGGCCCGGTCACCACATTCAGCACGCCGGGCGGCAGGATGTCGGCGGTCAGCTCCGCGAACAGCATCAGCGTGAGCGGCGTCTGGGAAGCGGGCTTGATCACAGTGCAGTTGCCCGCTGCCAGCGCCGGGGCGAGCTTCCAGGCGGCCATGAGTAGCGGGAAGTTCCAGGGGATGATCTGGCCGACGACGCCAAGGGGTTCCTTGAAGTGGTAGGCGATCGTTTGTTCGTCGATTGTCGAGATCGAGCCTTCTTCGCTGCGGATACAGCCTGCGAAGTAGCGGAAGTGATCGACCGCAAGGGGCACGTCGGCGCCGCGTGTCTCGCGGATCGGCTTGCCGTTATCGATCGTCTCGGCGAGCGCGAAGAGTTCGAGGTTCTCCTCCAGCCGGTCAGCGATCTTGTTGAGCATCCGCGACCGCTCGCTGGGCGACAGCCGCGCCCAGCCCGCCTTGGCCACGTGCGCCGCGTCCAGCGCCGCCTCGACGTCCTCAACCGTCGACTGCGCGAACTCCGCGATCCGCGCGCCGTTGATCGGGCTGTGGTCGGTGAAATACTGCCCCCTCAGAGGCGGCGACCAGTGCCCCCCGATGAAGTTGCCGTAGCGGGCGGGGACCTTGCCCAGGGTCCGCACGGACTGAATGGCGCTCTGGAACAACGGGCTCTCCTTGTATTCGCACGCGAGCCGAAGTGCTCGCAACGGCCCTGCCCTGGCGGAATGTCGCCAGTTCAGAGATGAGCCCGTAGCGGACCCACTGGATACTCTTTCTGCACGGGAGGCGCGTCGCCTTGACAGGGATCAAAGGCAACCTTCGGCCAGATCATTACGAGGGATGCACGGCCAGGAGAGGAAAGCAGACCCATGGCGACGATGATGAAAGCCGCAGTCGTGCGGGAGTTCGGCAGGCCTCTAGCGATCGAGGAGGTCCCCATTCCGACGCCGGGACCCGATCAGGTTCTCGTGCGCCTGGCTGCCACCGGCGTCTGTCACACCGACCTGCACGCCGCCAAGGGCGACTGGCCGGTGAAGCCGAACCCACCGTTCATCCCCGGCCACGAGGGCGTGGGTGTGGTGGTCGGGGTCGGCGCGAACGTGCAGAGGGTGCGGGAGGGCGACCGCGTCGGCGTGCCCTGGCTGCATACCGCGTGCGGCTACTGCCCCCACTGCCGCACCGGCTGGGAGACCCTCTGCGGCTCTCAGAAGAACACCGGCTATTCCGTGAACGGCAGCTTCGCCGAATACGCGGTGGCGGATCCCAATTATGTGGGCCGCTTGCCCGATGGCCTGGATTGGGGCGCCGCAGCGCCGCTGCTTTGCGCCGGCGTGACCGTTTACAAGGGCCTGAAGGAAACCGAGGTGAGGCCCGGGCAGTGGGTCGCGATCTCGGGGATCGGCGGGCTGGGACACTTGGCGGTTCAGTACGCGAAGGCCATGGGCATGCACGTCGCGGCGATCGACATCCATCCCGAAAAGCTGGCGTTGGCCAAGCAGCTGGGCGCAGACCTCACGCTGCACGGCCGGGACACCGACCCCGTGGCCGAGATCCAGAAGCAGATCGGCGGGGTTCACGGGGTGCTTGTCACGGCCGTTTCGCCGGCGGCCTTCGAGCAGGCCTTCGGGGCGCTGCGGCCGCATGGGACCATGGCCATGATCGGTCTGCCCCCCGGCAAGTTCGCCATGCCGATTTTCGACACGGTGCTCAAGCGGATCACCGTCCGGGGCTCGATCGTCGGAACGCGACAGGATCTGGAAGAGGCGCTCGAGTTCGGGGGCGAAGGCAAGGTTGCGGCGCACTTCTCCTGGGACCGGCTCGAGAACATCAACGAGGTCTTCGAACGCATGGAACGCGGCGCGATCGATGGGCGCGTAGTCTTGAGTCTGGAGTAGCCGCTAGGCTCATCTAAAGCGCGGCAGGGCGGGGCGGGTGAGGCGTCTGGGCCGGCTCCGCCGTTTCGGCACGACCAGAAGGGCCGATTCGCCCCTCCAGTCGCGACGATGTAATCGTGACGTGACGGGTTGCGTCTGAATGGAGATCAACCGCCGTGCAACGTGCGGACCGAGTGCGGTCGCGCCGGGTTTAGGGAGCCCTCCAGGCCTCGGCCGGCTGCAGGTCTGCGCTGGTGGAGAGGACAAGGAGATTCGATGTGAACAGGACAATTGGACGGGCCCTCGGCCTTTCGGCCCTTTTTGCGCTCCTGCCTGTGCTGGGCTCTTCCGCCACAGCAGAGGTCTGGCACCGGTACATAATGCGCGGTCAGGTCGTGGAGATGCAGGGTCAGGCGGTGATCCTCTGTGTCGGGAGCGGCGATGGGGCCAAACCGGGACAGGTCCTTACGGTCGTCCGATTCATCGGAACGCCGGGGGTGTCGAAAGGCGCTCCGCCCGTCCCGCGCCGCGATGATGTCGGTGCTGTCCGCATCGACCGAGTTATCGACGAGCACTTTGCCGAGGCGACCCTGGTCAACGGCCAAGCCAGGAATTTCGATCTGGTCGAACTGAAAGCTCCCTAGCGAACACTACGCGGGGCGGCGGAACTCGCTCTCCGGTCGCACGGGCCACCGCGGTGCCAACGGCAAAGTGGCTCCCGGCGCGACTGTTGCGATCGGGGGGCGTGGACGCCTCCGACACCTTCCGCCGAGCGCTCGAACCCCGACCCTCAAGGTTATCATCGACACCAGAGAGACCCGTCCGACGGACAGCCCGGCATCAAGCCCTCAAACATAGCAGAACGGAGATGCAATTGCGCGACCGCAGAGAACTCTTGGCCGGCCTTACCCTCGCCGGGGCCGCAGCCGCCATGCCCGCCGCCGCGCAAGCCCCTCCTCCCAATGGTGATGGGATGTCGATGGATGATTGTGTCGCGCTCTGCATCGCCTCGCATCGGAGCTGCCTGACGAGCGCTCGCCATGTGATGGGACAGCCGCAACTGCGCACGCCGGCGCAGCTCGTGGCGCTGCTGCAGGACTGCGCGGAGCTCTGCCAGACCACGGCCAATTCGATGCTCCGGGGTGCGCCGACGCACACCCTTCTCTGTCGCGCCTGCGCCGACCTCTGTGAAGCGTGCGCTCAGGCTTGCGACGCCTTCAAGAACGACGCGGTGCTCACCCGATGCGCGGCGACGTGCCGGGAGTGCGGCGCGGCATGCCGGCACATGGCCATGGAGATGTAGGTGGGCGCCCGCCTCCGTCGGCGGGTTCCTGTTGCGCTGATAGCGGTTGCGCAGCCGCAGAGCGGCGCTTCGTTGAAAGCCACACCGGACCGGAACGGTAACCCCCGCAACTCGGGCGGTTGCCCGTTGTTTCCGAGCCGCCACACGGACCTACCTATCCCCAGTCGGCCGGCACACTCCGCCATTCACGGCTGTGGCTCCGGCTCCAGCATGCCCTCTCACTCCGGGCTCGGGCGCATGGAGCCGGCGCGGCCGTCTAATAATTGCTGAGGATGCCGAGTTGACGTGGATCACTACCCGAGCGTGCTCATGCTCATTCGCCACCCGGCTACATCGCCTTCAAGTCGGTGCTTCAGGCGCGCCAGGTCGGCGCATCTGAACGCCCGCACTGGGCCCCGAGGAATGCGTCGGACGGTGAAGGGGTCGCGCCGCCTGAGGGCGGCGCGACCCGTTATCCTCTGCGAACCGCAGCGCTTACATATGATCTTTCATCGGCGGGTCGGCCTTGGCCGGGGGGGCATCGGCATGCTGTCATCCTTCATCGGCGGCGAGCTGGCGCCGGACGACATGCCTGAGCCCTGGGCGTCTTTCTGCATACCCATGCCTTGGGCGTGCGCGTCTCGCTCCATTTGCATGCCTTCCTTGTGGCCCTGGGCGCGCGTTTCAGCCTCTGTCTCGCCATGCGCCGCCGCCGTAGCGGGCGTTGTGGTGTCGGTGGCCACAGCTGCCGCGTCCACAGCGGCTGCGGGGGGCCTTGTCCGTCTTCTGGTTGCAGCCGGTGATCGCGAGAGCGGCGACCGACGCGGTCAAAAGAGCAGTGGAGCGGCAAAGTTTAGATATAGTAGTCATTTGTTTCTCCTTCGGGGTTTGAATAGTGAGGGACGAACTGATGAGCATGGCGTTTGTCGAGCCACTGGCTGCCTGGCTGCAGCACGCTACGGTGACGATGGCGCTGTTCACGGATGCTATTGCCGTGGCTGTAATCGCCGTAGCGGTTCTCGGTGCGCTTTGGCGAACCGTGGAGCGCACTTGGAAGCGCAACGCGGAGGCGGACCGGCCTGGCGAGGGGCCCCGGCTCCGGCTCGCCCGCTCTCTGGCGCTGGGCCTTGAGTTCCTGTTGGCGGCGGACGTCATGCGGACGGCCGTCGCCCCGACGTGGACCGAGATCGGTCAACTGGCCGCGGTCGCAACGTTGCGAACGGCGTTGAACTTTTTCATCCAGCGCGAAATCGACGCCGCTGAACGCAGGAAAGGCAAAGACCCGCTTCCAGGCGCCCGACGAACGGCTGCGAAGGGACCAGGCGGCTGAGTGGCTCAAAACCACGCCCGGACCCCCACGACGACGGACAGGTTGCTCGCGGGCTCGCCCTCGGCGCGCGCCATTCTCTTTGTGCTGCCGTAGGCTTGTCGCCAGGAGACGCCGGCGTACGGAGCCAGCTCACGGCGCAGCTCGTAGCGAAGGCGGGCGCCGATCTCTGTGTCGTTGAGGCCCTTGCCGACGCCGAAGCTCCGATCAGCCCGGAGTGCGGCGTTCGCTTCAATGCGGGGCTGCAGGATCAGGCGCTGGCTCAGCAACACGTCATAGGAGGCGGTCACCCTTGCGGAGACCTTGCCATCCTGACCGACGAACAAGGCGGGCTCGAGTTCGTAGCGGTAGGGCGCCAGTCCTTGCACGCCGATGACGCCGTAGACGCGGGACCGGTCTGGACCTGGCCCCGAGCGTCGCGCGTATCGCACGCCGGCTTGGAAATCGAAGAACGGGGCGATGAGCTGACCGTAGAGCAACTGGGCCTCTTGCTCGCTGTCAGCCCGTTTGGACGTGCTCTGCGCGCCCTCGCTCTTGACCCACAGGCGCTTCACGTCGCCCCCATACCAGCCGAAGACGTCCCAGCGGATAACGCCCGGGTCGTCGCTCTCTCGGTACTCTAGGAGGTCGGCGAGGAAGTATCCGTAGTTGGCGCTATCGGCCGTGGGCTGTGGCCATCCCTCGCGCTCAGCGAGATTGGGCAGCGTCTCGGGACCTCGATCCGAAGCGGCGGGCGCCGCACGATTGGCGGCAGGCGACATAGCCATTCCGGAGGGCATGCCGGCGCCGGGCAAAGGGGGCGCCTCCTGCGCGTGAACAACGGCAGGGGCTGCCAGGAAGGCGATGGCAAGAGCGGCCGAGCGCATCGGGATCTCCTACTGAGGGGGCGAAGAGACTTCGATGACGCGGAACATCCCCATCTCCATGTGCAGCAGGAGGTGGCAATGCATGGCCCATTGGCCGGGCGCGTCGGCGGTGATGGCGACGGTCAGGCGCTCGGCCGGCTTGACGCTGACGGTGTGCTTGCGAGGTTGATGGGCTCCCGCACCGTTCTCCAGCTCCATCCACATGCCGTGCAGGTGGATGGGGTGCTCCATCATGGTGTCATTGACCAGCACCAGGCGCAGGCGCTCGCCGTAGGCAAAGGGGATGGGCGCGCGGGCCTCCGAGTACTTCTTTCCATCAAAGGACCACATGTAGCGTTCCATGTTGCCTGTGATGTGCAGCTCGATCTCGCGTGTGGGCGTGCGCTGGTCCTCCTGCGGCGTCACGCTTCGCAGGTCGGCGTAGACCAGCACCCGCGCCGCGGGATCGTCGAAGCCGGAGCCCGGTTCGTGGAGGCGGCTGCGCGCCACCATCGCTACGGATGAGTTCCCGACGCCATGCGTGTCGGGCCCATGGATGAACGTGGGCGCCGCGCCTGGCTTGGCGGCGAGCGGCGTTCCCATGCTAGCCATGGCGCTGGAGGCCCCGTTCGCCGCCACCGCGCCATGGGCGTGGGCGCTCGTGACCTGAGACTCGACCGCCGCACGATTACGTTCCACGGCGGCTATGTCGCCCGCCGCGTGCCCAGCTATGCCCATGACGGGAGCCTTGGGGGACGCCGTCGCATTGGACATGCCGGGCATGCCCGCCATGTCGCCGGACATCTCCATTCCCGACATGTCCATGCCCATGTCGGCCATGGTGCGCAGCGGCCTCTTGCGACGGGGTGGGATGGGCGCTGTCATTCCGGCGCGCGGCGCGAGCGTGCCGCGCGCAAAGCCACTGCGGTCCATCGCCTCTGCGAACAGGGTGTAGGCCTGGTCATCAGGCGTGACGATGACATCGAAAGTCTCGCCCGGCCCTATCCGGAACTCGTCCACGTCGACGGGCTGGACATTCTGCCCGTCCGCCTGGACCACAGTCATCTTCAGGCCCGGGATGCGGATGTCGAAATAAGTCATGGCGCCGGCAGCGATGAACCGAAGCCGCACGCGCTCGCCGCGGGTGAATAGGCCAGTCCAGTTCGCGTTCGCTGTCAGGCCATTGACGAGATAGGTGTAGGTGTAGCCGGTGACATCGGCGAAGTCTGTCGGGTCCATGCGCATCTTGGTCCAACTCAATCTCTCCCTAAGGGTCGCTGGCCAACCATCGCGCGCGGCATCCCGAAACAGGTCCGCGACCGTCCGCTTTTGGTAGTTGTAGTACCCCGCCTGCTTCTTGAGGTTCTTGATGATTTGCTCCGGCGGCTCGAAGCTCCAGTCCGACAGCATCACGACATAGTCGCGCTCGTAGGCGAACGGCTCAGGGGCGGCAGGGTCGATGATGAACGGGGCGTAGACGCCCAGCAATTCCTGTCCCCCGGAATGGCTGTGGCACCAGTAGGTGCCGCTTTGCAGCAGCGGGAAGCGATAGGTGAAGGTTTCGCCCGGCGCGATGCCACCGAAACTCACACCGGGGACGCCATCCATCGCGGGCGGCAGGATGATCCCATGCCAATGGATGGACGCAATTTCCTCGAGTCGGTTTGTGACCCGCAGGACGGCTTCCTCACCCTCCCGAAAACGCAGCAGCGGGCCTGGGATCGTCTGGTTGATGGCCATGGCGCGGCCGGGGCGATCTCCGACCATCAGCTGGAAGTGACCGATCTCAAGGTCTAGAGCGCGCTGGCCCCTCGTTCCCGCGACAGGAGCGAGCGCCGCCTGGACGACGCTGGTCCGAGCGTAGGCCGGCGCCGCACGTGCAAGTGCGGCGGAGAGCCCCAGACCCCCGCCGGCCGCCAGCACAGCGCGGCGACTGATGAGTTCACGCGAACCGAACATAGCCCCTCCTCGCCGCTCCCGGCGCTGATCAGACGCGGCGGCGCGCGTTACGTTACAAGCCTACGGGCTATCGGCGTCGCCGCTCCTCGAGGGCGCGACCGCGCGATCAGAACGACGGACAACGGACTGTTCGCCAACCTGTCCGCTACAACGGCCCGATGGAGATCGAGACGGCCACTGCCGTCACAGGGCCACCGCGCCGTCTACGGACTCAAATTGTGACCGGTGAAAGCCCTCTCTTACTTGAGTTCCAGCATCTATTCCTCGGTATCGCTCACGCGCATCTCCGCGCGCTCGCCATGCTGGCGGAGCACATCGACCATCCTTTGGGCCTGATCGACAGCGACCGCCTTGCACCAGCATGGCGTCATCATCTGGTGATCGCGCCGAACCGCCCAGCCGTAGGCTTCCTTGACCACTTCAAAGGTAATCGGTCCGCGATCCCGGCCGCTCGTCGTGTCAGGTTCCGCCATGGCTGGCCTCCCTCAATGGCTGCGTTCGCGACCAGTGATGACGCGGACGCATTCTTATGACGCGAGAGCCTGGCGCGCCTTACAGCGCGCGGCACGATTGCCCGTTATCTCGGCTCTGGCGGGATGTAACAATGAGGGCGATCAAGCGTCTTCGAGAGCGCGTCCTGGCTGCAGGAGTCGCTCACTGTCCGGAGCGTTAGCGTCCTTCAGCTAGTCGCTATTCGCGTCGCCAGGCCTGAGCCATGTCAAGGCGAGGCAAAACAGGAGCAATCAGGAACCTGCCATGAGCTCCCGTCCCGATCATTCTCCCGCCGCCGAATCCGACCCCGATGAGAACCTGTCAGCGGTGACGGCTGCTGACGCGGCCGTCCGGCGCGAGCTCGTCGAGTGTCATCGCGATTTTCTGACCTTCCTGCGTCGCCGGCTGGGGAACCCACATGACGCGGAGGACGTGCTGCAGGAGTTCATCGCCCGCGCGTTGGATCGCTCCAAGCACCTCCGGGACGTGCAGTCCGTTCGTGGCTGGCTCAGCCGGGTTCTGGCGACGACGCTGGTCGATCACTACCGGCGCGCGGCCCGTCGAAAAGACTCTCCGCGCGACCCGGCTGACCTTGAGGCGCTCGCCGTCGCGCCGGACCCTGAAATCGAAGCGGCCGTCTGCTTCTGTCTCTATCGTCTGCTCCCGACCCTAAAGCCCGAATACAGCGAACTGATCTGGCGGGTCGATCTACTCGACGAGCCCCGCGACCGGGTCGCCGCGTCGCTTGGGCTGACGCTCAACAACGTCAACGTGCGTCTCCACCGCGGGCGTAGGGCGCTGCGGGCGAGGCTCGAGGAGATCTGCCTGACCTGTCCACAACACGGATTCCTCGATTGCCGGTGCGATGAGGGTGAGCGGATCCGTCTGATCCGCGCGCGGCAGGCGGCCGCGGGCTAAGCCGCAGGCACGGGCCACGACATAAGGGACGATGTTCTGTCAATGCGGCGCGCTCACCAAGCAGATGGCTTCCTAGCGGCTACGATCTTCTCCGCTCCAGTAGGAATCTAAGGGGGTCGTTTCTTGGATTCAGCGCCCACCGCTCGAGCTAGCCAGGGCCTGCTGGGCGTCGCCCTGGATAACCGCTAGGTGATGCGGATCGACGAAACTCTCCGCATAAATCTTGTTGAGGGGCTCGGTCCCTGACGGGCGGGCGGCGAACCACCCGCTCTTGGCCTTAACCTTCACGCCGCCGAACGGCTCGCCGCGGGGGCTGGCGATCTCTACCGACAACACGGGCTCGCCGCCAAGCTCAGCAAGTTGCAGATCCTGCGGTCTGAGGCCCCGCAGCCAGGCTTTTTGCTGCGGTGTGGCTGGGGCATCTAGACGTTCATAGTAGGAGGGCCCGATTGCGTCGGCCACCGACGTGTAGACCATGCTGGGGTCCTGGCCGGTTCGCGCAAGGATTTCAGCGGCCAGAAGCCCGAGGCTGAAACCGTCCTTCTCCGTTGTCCAAAGCGACCCGTCGAGCCTTCGGAACACCGCGCCCGCACTCTCCTCGCCCGCGAAGCCCAGGGCGCCGTCGGAAAGTCCATCGACGAACCAGCGAAATCCCACCGGCGTCTCAACCAGCGGCCGCCGGAGTCTGGCGGCAAGCCTGTCGATGAGGGCGCTTGTGACCATGGTCTTGCCGATCGCTAGCCCCCCAGGCCAAGTGGGACGGTGTTTAAACAGGTAGGCGACCGCTGCGGCCAGGTAACGGTTCGGCTCCATCAGACCACCCGAAGGCGTCACCACACCGTGCCGGTCGGCGTCCGGGTCGTTGCCGAAGGCAATGTCGAAGCGCGCCCGCAGGTCGACCAGCCGGGCCATCGCATAGGGCGAGGAGCAATCCATACGAGTCTCGCCGTCATGGTCAGCGGTCATGAAGGCGAACCGCGGATCCACGACTTCGCTGACGACGGAGCCCTGCAGCCCGTAAGTCTCCAGGACCAGAGGCCAGTACTCGGCGCTGGCCCCGCCCAAGGGATCGATCCCAATACGCACCCCAGCGGCGCGGATCGCTCCAAGGTCCACCACCTGAGGCAACTCGGCGATGAAGGCAGTCCGATAGTCGTAATGCGCCGCACGCGAAGACCGAGCCGCGCGGGCATAAGGAACGCGCGGAACGTCGCGCAACGCCGTAGGAAGGGCAGCGTTGGCGAGCCGCTCGATCGCTTCGGTGATCCGGGGTTCGGCTGGCCCGCCGTGCGGCGGATTGTACTTCAAGCCGCCATCCTGGGGCGGATTGTGAGACGGCGTGAGAATGATCCCGTCCGCCAGCCCTGAGGTGCGCCCCCTATTGTAGTTCAGGATGGCGTGCGACACCGCAGGCGTCGGCGTGTAGCCGTCCCGGGTGTCGAGCATCACCGTAACGCCGGCGGCGACGAAGACCTCAACGGCCGTCCTGAGCGCGGGCTTCGAGAGCGCGTGGGTGTCGCCGGCCAGGAACAGCGGTCCATGGACGCTCGCAGCTTTGCGGTGACGACAGACGGCGGCGCAGATCGCCACGACATGCGCCTCATTGAAGGTCCCCGCGAGCGCCGAGCCGCGATGGCCGGAGGTCCCGAAGGCGACGCCTTGGGACGGATCTGTCGGGTCGGGGCGGACCGCCGTGTAGGCGTCGATGAGCTTGGAGACATCGATCAGATCCGCCTTCGCGACGGGGCGTCCTGCCCGGGAATCCACGCTACGGGTCAAGCCGCACCAGCCTTCGGGTCAACGGCGCCCAGCCGGACGCGCAGACGCCGGACGCCGTCCGCTGAGCTGAGGGGTATGCGCAACGGTCGCTCGCGCAGCCGAACGCCGTCCAGTACGGCTTCGGCGACGCCCCGGCAGACGCCGTCGGGGTTCTCCACCTCTATCTCGTAACGGGCGGCGCCAAACCGGTAGACGAGCTTGAAGCCTGGCCAGTGTCGCGGAATGCACGGATCGAGCAGCAGGGCGTCGCCATGGCGCCGCAGGCCGAGAAGCGACTCTAGTCCCGCGCGGTACATCCAGCCGGCGGCGCCTGTATACCAGGTCCAACCGCCCCGCCCGAGGTGTGCCGGGTGCGAATAGATGTCGGCAGCGACCACGTAGGGCTCAACCTTGTACCGCTGGGCCTCAGATGGCGTGCGGCTATGATTGATCGGATTGAGCATGGCGAGCAGGCTTGCGGTCCTGTCACCGTCCCCCCACCGCTGCGAAGGCCATCGCCGTCCAGACCGCGGCGTGAGTGTATTGGCCGCCGTTCTCTCGCACGCCGACCGGGTAGCCCTTGATATAACCGGGGTCCTTCGGACCCTTGTCGAAGGGCGGCGTGAACAACAGAGCTAGGCCGGCGTCGGCGTCGATCAACTCACGTTCAACCGCGGCCAACGCCTGCCGCGCGCGCTTCGGCTCCGCCGCCCCGGAGAGCACGGCCCACGATTGCGCAATGGCGTCGATGCGGCACTCGTCGCTGTTGGGAGAGCCCAGCGGCGAGCCGTCATCGTACCAGCCGCGAAGGTACCAGTCGCCGGCCCACGCGCTCCGCTCGAGCGCGGCCTTTAGGCCCTCGGCGTGGGCAGCCCAGCGCTCTGCGTGCACCGCCCGCCCCCGAGCCGCCGCCAGCGGCGCGAAATCCGTCAAGGTGCGGTGGAGGAACCAGCCCAGCCACACGCTCTCACCCCGACCGTGGTGGCCGACCCGGTTCATGCCGTCGTTCCAGTCGCCGCCACCGATCAACGGCGCGCCATGGCCCCCCACCTGCAGGCTGGCGTCGAGCGCCCGCGCGCAATGTTCGAAGAGGCTGGCGCTCTCGCCGGTTCCGGGATGGAAGAACGCCTCGGTTGCGGTCGGCTCAAGGGCCTGGCCTTCCAGGAACGGGATCGGCTCGTCGAGCACCGCTCGGTCGCCGGTCGCCGCGACATAGTTCGCGACCGCGTAGGCCAGCCACACCCGATCATCCGAGAAGCGTGTGCGGACCCCCTGGCCGGAGTGGGGCAGCCACCAATGCTGCACGTCGCCTTCGGGGAATTGGCG
Organism: Phenylobacterium sp. J426; assembly: GCF_024699945.1. Lineage (GTDB taxonomy): Bacteria > Pseudomonadota > Alphaproteobacteria > Caulobacterales > Caulobacteraceae > Phenylobacterium. The sequence goes on from NZ_JAJOMY010000001.1 coordinate 476,271, forward strand.
CGCCGCTGCCCTGAGCAAGTGCTCGCGTGCGGTTTCGGGGGACGCATGCACCAGCGCCATGACGTCCTGCAGCTGATCGCGGAAGCCATAGGCGCCGCTCGCCTGATAGAAGCCGGCCCTCGCCCATAAGCGGGACGCGACGGTCTGGTAGAGCAGCCAGCCATTGAGCATCAGGTCCAGGGCGGGGTCGGGGGTTTGCACCTGTACGCCCCCTAGGAGACGCTCCCAGTAGGCGTCTACTTCCGCCAGAACTTCATCCAAATCAGCCTGACGGTAACGCGCGATCAGCTCGCGGGCGGAGCCGGCGTCATCGCCCTCCCCGATGAGGAAGACCAGCTCGCCCGTCTCCCCGGGCGCGAGCGCCAGGGGCGCATCCATGGCCCCACAGGGATCGAGCGCGGCCCCTGTTCGGCCGGAGAGCGCCTCGCCCGCCAGACCCGCTGGCCGACGCAGGCTGCCGTTGCGACCGATGAATTCCCGCCGATCGCCCGTCCAGCTCGTCTGGCGGCCACAGGCGTCCAGAAACGCCACCCGCTCCCCAAAGCTGGGATCCCAGCGGTTCTGGGCCATCAGGGCCCCGCTCGCTTCATCGACGTGCGTGACCGTGAGGGGCGCTATCGCGCCCCGGCTTTTGCCGAGGACCCACTCCACATAGGCGCAGGCCGACAGGCGGCGCGGCCGGTTGGACAGATTGCGGACTTTCAGCCGCAGGATTTTCACCGGGTCGAGCAGCGGCGTATAGGCGAGGAGCTCCGTCTCGAAGTCGCCGACCGTGGCTTCAAACCGGCTGTAGCCGCGGCCGTGGCGGCAGACATAGGTCGCCTCTGGATCCCGCACCGGGTACGCGGTCGGGCTCCAGAGCTCGCCGGTTTCCATGTCGCGCAGGTACAACGCCTCGCCACCGCGATCGGCGACCGGGTCGTTCGACCAGGGGGTGAGCTGGTGCTCGCGGCTATTGAGGGCCCAGGTGTATCCCGAACCTTCCGCGGAGATCTGGAACCCGAAGCTCGGGTTGGCGACGACGTTGATCCAGGGCGCTGGCGTGGTCTGGCCAGGGCTGAGGACAACGACATACTCCCGGCCCTCGCGCGCGAAGCCGCCGATCCCGTTGTAGGCCTCCAGGTCTGGGACGGGCGATGACCGCAACGGCGTAGCGGGAACCTGCGGCGTCGCCAAAGGCGGCCGCGGCCACTCGCGCCGATCCCGGAGCCGGTCAAGCTGGTCTTCCAGCCGGCCGTGCTGCGCTGACAACACCACCCTCGCTACCGACAACAGCCGGGCCTGGAGCGCGGGCGAAACGAGGTCGCCGCGCAGCACGTAGACCCCGCCCGGTAGTGGCTCTTCGTCTGGCGCGCGGCGGGATTGCGTCACGCGCACCAAGGCCTCTAACGCGCCTTGCAGGTCTTGGATGTAGGAGGCCGCGTGGTCATTCAGGATCACGACATCCACCGGGAGCCGCTGCAGCTTCCAGTATTCCGCAGCGTGGAGCAGGTCGCGGGCGGTGGCGAGATGTTCGAGGTCGTCTATCCGCAATAGGATCAGAGGCAGGTCGCCTGATATGCCCAGGACCCAGAGGTCCGGCTGCCCCCCGCGCCCGCCGCTACCACCTCTGACGGGGATCTGAGCGCAGGCGCCGCGTAAATCAGGTGGCCGGCCAGGCGCTGGAAGTTGTCGGCGTCCCGGTGGGTGACGCCGAGATGGCGCAGCTGCACCTGCGCCCGGGTCCACGCCAAGGCTGCGGCCCGTTCGCAGGCTGCGGTGTGAAGATGCTGATCCAACACCTCCAAGATGGCTTCGCGCGAGCCGGCGGCGAAGGTCCAGAAGGAGACCTGGGCCGTAGAGCCGGGGGCGATCCGCACGCGTCGCCGAAGCGCGAAGATCGGATCGAGCACCGCGCCGGCCTGGCCGGTCAGCGGGCGGCCTTCGAAGACGGCGATCGGTGCGCGGACATCGCGGTTCCGGCCCAGGAAGCGCGCGCGATCGGTCTCGAATTCCGGCTTGCCGAGGGCAGCGCCTTCAACGATCGCCAGATGCGCGGCCCAGAGCTCAGGGTCCTCCGGCGCCCGGCGTCGACGGGTCGCAAGCAAGGCTCCCCCAAGCGCCGGATGATGTTCCGTCTCCACGAACAGCTTGGAGAACGCTGGGTGGGCGGCGTCGGCGGCGTCGGGCGCAAGGACCAGCTCGCCATATGAGGTGATTTCGACTTCGCGCTCGACGTCGCCTGCGTTGGTCAAGGTCACGCGTCGGAGCTCCCCGTCGTCCTCCGCGGAAACCAGCACCACGAGTTCAGTCACCAGGTCGCCATCGCGGCGCGAGTATTCCGCGCGGTCGGCGAAGAAGGTCACGCCATACTCCGACGGCTCGGCGGCGGTAGGCTGATAGCCGGTGGACCAAACGCGCCCGCTAGCCACATCGCGCAGATAGATGAAAGCGCCCCAGTCGTCGCGCACGCTGTCTTCGCGCCAACGCGTTAGCGCCTGGCTTCGCCAGCGGCTGCAACCGCCTCCCGCAGCGGTGAGCAGCACGCTGTAGCGACCGTTCGACAAAATGTGGGTGGCGGGACTCGCGCCGTGCGGTGTGGAGTAGTGGCGCCCGAGCGCCAGTTCCGACGCCTCGGTCAAGTGCGGGCCCGCGCGCTCGGCGGCGGCCGTCGCCGGCCGGACGTCGCGCGGCATGCGTTCGTGCAGGAGGAGCTCGGCGGCCTGAACGAGCGGATCCGCGTGGAAGCGCTCGCGTAACAGTCCGCCCAGCAACGTATTTGCCAAGGCGGTGACCGTCATCCCCTGGTGATGGGCCATGAACGATCGCACGATCGCGACACGGGCGCCTTCCGGCACCCGCGCGGGCGTGTAGTCCAAAGCCTCATAGAAGCCGTGGCGTCCCTTTGCGCCCGCCGCGGTCAAGACGCCGAAGTTGGCGACGGCTTCGCGCGGATCGATCATCGCGGCGAGCGCTGTCGCATAGGGTGCGACGACGGCCTCTTCGTCGAGGCCTCGCTTGAGACCGAGCCCCGGAATCCCGAAGTTGGAGTATTGGTAGGTGAACTCGAGATCCCGCGCGTTGAACCCAGATTCGAGACGCCCCAGGGGCGGCCATGGCTCCGCCCGTAGGCAATTTGGCGGCGGACGACCGCCCGCAGCGACCGCTCCAGCAGACTGCCGGCGGGCGAGCGCATCACCAGCGACGGCATCAGGTACTCGAACATGGACCCCGACCAGGAAATCAGGGCCGCGCCTTCAGGCGTGGGGGGTCACAGCATGACCGAGTCTAAACCAGTGACGCGCCGGCACGTCGCCCTTAGCGATGGCGAGGAAGCTCGCCAACCGGGCCTCAGAGGCCAACAAATCGTAGCAGTTGGCGTCCAACGCCCCATCGGCGACGCGGTAGCCGATCGACAGCAGCTTGCGGTCTTGATCGAGCAGGAAGCCGTACTCCATCTCCAGCGCCAGCTGGCGCGCGGCGGCTTCCGCCGCTGCGAGACGGCGGTCCAGCTCAGAGAATTCCAAGTCGCGGAGATGGCTGCGGAGCCCCGCCTCCACTGCGGATAGCCAATGGGCCAGCTCCGCAGCGTCCTCGCGTTCCGCCAGCAGACCCCTCAGCGGTTCGGCGAGTCCCGCCCATTCGCGCAGGACATCGTCCAAAGTTCGGGCGTCCTTTCCCTCCTCGCCTCGGCGCAAGGTCCCCGAGAGGTCCCGCAGCGCCTCCTCCAGGCGCCCCCAGGTCTGATGTGCGGACACCGCAGGCGCGCAGAGCGGCGCCAATTCCTCCCTGGCGAGGTCGATGGCGTCGGACACGCCGGCCCATCGCGCATGCGGGGGAGCGGCTGGGCCCGCCACGCGCGGCAGCTCGCCGCGAGCGTCAGCAGGCATCCAGCCAGGTTTCCGCTGTCCACGGTGGACACATAAAGCGGCTCCAGCGCGCGCAGATCGCGCGTGTCATACCAGTTGAGCAAGTGGCCGCGGCGGCGGTCCATGCGCTGCAAGGTGGCCAGCGTGGCCTCTATACGCTCGAGGGCGTCGCCGACGCCGATCCAACCGAGATCGCGCGCGCAGACGGTCGAGAGCAGGTAGAGACCAATGTTGGTGGGAGATGTGCGGTGGGCGACGGCCGGGGGATCTTCCTGGACGTTGTCCGGCGGCAGGTGGTTGTCGGCGGCGGTGACGTAGGTTTCGAAGTAGCGCCAGGTCCGGCGCGCCGTCAGACGCAGCGCGGCCGTGTCGGCCGCGGTCAGCTCGCCCGCTTCCGGCAGGGGTTGAATTCGGCTGATCCGCTGAGCGACCAACGGCGCGAACAGCCAGGCGAATGAGATGCTCACCCCGAGCGGCCAAGCCTCGCCGGACCCGATCGCACTGATCGCAAGGCCTGCGCAGGCCAGGGGCAATACGCCCCACATCCGTCGATAGAAGTCTGAGACGTCCAACGGCAGGCCTGCCGCGAGCTGGGCTGCGGGCACCCATTCCAGCAGTCGGCGGCGGGTGACAAACAGGCGCCATAGCGTCCGAACGATGGCGTCGGACATGAGCCAGGCCTGGTGGGGCAGAAGCGTGACCAGCAGCAGGGCGCGGGCGGTCGCGACGCGGAGGTCTGCGCCCATGCCTCTCAGTCGGTCTCGCGTGCGTATCCCTGCAGTGCGCGGCGCAAGGTCATCGATCAGCGGCATGAGCGCCGGCGCGACGACGGAGCCCAGCACGAACAGCGTCCAGACGATGGCATGGTTGCCGAGGGCGGCCCACCCCGCGAACAGCGCCGCTACGGCCGCTGGCGCGGTCAGGGTCCGTCGCAGGTTGTCGAGCATCTTCAGCCGCCCGATGACCGGGAGCGGCCCCGGCGCGAGGCATCTGCCGGCGGGTATGCGAAGAATCCAAGGCAACAACTGCCAGTCGCCGCGAGCCCAGCGATGGTGCCGAAGGCCCGCAACGTCGTAACGGGTGGGGGCGTCGTCCACCACCTCGACATCGGACACCAGACCGGTACGCGCATAGACCCCCTCGAACAGGTCATGGCTCAACATCGTTGATTCCGGTACGCGCCCGCAAAGCGCCGCCTCGAAGGCGTCTACGTCGTAGATCCCCTTGCCCCCGTAGGAGCCTTCGCCGAACAGGTCCTGATAGACGTCGCTTACCGCGGCGGCATAGGGGTCGATCCCGCTCGCTCCCGAAAACAGCCGGTGGAACAGCGAGCCGCTATGCCCCACCGGCAGCGCCGGCGAAACCCGCGGCTGCAGGATTCCGTAGCCTTCCACCACCCGCTGCTGTCCCGCATCCAGCCGTGGGCGGTTGAGGGGATGGGCCATCTTGCCGATAAGGCGGCGCACCGTGTCATGGGGCAGGCGCGTGTCGGCATCCAGTGTAATGACGTACCGCACACCCTCCGGGACGGTGATTGGCGCCTCGGGCGCGGGGACGAACGTCGTGTCCTGCGCCCCGCGCAGCAGGCGGTTCAACTCGTGAAGCTTGCCGCGCTTGCGCTCCCATCCGATCCAGCGGCCTTCACTGTCGTTCCATACCCGACGGCGATGCAGCAGCAGGAAACGGTCTCCCCCGGGCGCTGGACCATATTTCTGGTTGAGGCTCGCGATACCATCGACCGCCAGGGCGAGGAGTTCGGCATCGACCGGCTCGCTCTCCCGTTCCGCGTCCACCCAGTCCGACAGGAGTGCGTAATGGACGTCGCCTTCGACACTAGCCAGATAGTGGATCTCCAAGCCCTCGACCTGCGCCCGGATCGCCTCCGGGCTGGTGAGCATCATCGGCACCGCCACGAGAGTGCGATGCTCGGCGGGGACTCCGCCCGCGAGCTCGAGCGCTGGGAGAGCGTCTGCTCGAACGCTATGGGTAACGACCGCGTTGACGAGGGCGACGGCGAGCTCCAAGGCCGGGACGGCTCCGAGCACCGCCAAGACGCCCAGCCAGGCGCCGCCCAGGTCTCGCGCATGGAGGAGCGGCAATAGCAGGATAAACGCGGCTGCGGAGATGATCGCTGCGGCATAGCCCCAGGCTCCGAGGCGCTGGAACGCCCGGGTCAGGACCTCGCGCGGCGGCGGTCTAAATCCCAACGCCCGTTCGAAGCGAGGCCGTTCCGACCCGATCAGGTGACAGCCGACGTGGCAGCTCGCCACCTCGCCAGCACAGGCCTCAGCGCGTGCGATAGCGGCCCAAGTGACCTCCATCTCGCTCTTACCGCTGCCTCGCGAAAGGGCCTCGATTGCGGTGCGGTAAAGATTGCGCGTCGCGAAATCCATCTCCCCGAAATCGCCTGCCCCTGTAAGCGCCGCATCGATGAGGCTCATCCGTTCGACCAGGTCCAGCCAGTCCACTTCCGAGATGCGCCGCAGGCTCGTGACGATGTTGCGGACGGTGCCGGCGGCGGCGACCTGCCGATCGTGCTCCCCACGAACGACGGCGTCAGCTGTAACGCCGTGCTCTGCGAGCTGCTCGTCCAGCCAGCCCAACACGGGTGCGATCCTCGCGTCCTGATCGCGCAGCCGATGCACCAGCTGCATCGTGAAGGCGTCCGGGCGCTGCCGACCTTCCCAGCCCTGCAGTATGGCGGCAGCGGGTTCGGGGTCGCGTCCGTAGGCGCCGAGCAGGCGGTCCGCCAGGTGGTCGGCGGTGATGCGGGCCTCGCGACTGTCCAAGATTTGGTCGGCGAGGCGCCGTAGATTCTCCACCAGAATGAGGCGCAGGGTGATGGCCACCGCCCAAAGCTCGCCGATGGTGAGCGGGTGGACGCTCTGGTACGCATGAACGTAGCGCTGCAGCATCTCCACGTCGAAGCGGCTGTCGGTGTGGGCGACGAACGCCCAGACAAGCCCAAACACCCGCGGGTAGCCCGCGAAGGGCCCAGAGATCAGCTTCGGAAGCTGCCGGTAGTAGCCGGGCGGCAAGTCCCGACGGATTTCGCGGATCTGCTCCTCGACCACATGGAAGTTATCGAGTAGCCATTGCGCCGCGGGCGTTGCGCCGTCGTCGCCCCCACCCGAACGTTGCAGCACCTTGAAGGCTTCGATGAGCCGGCGCTGGTTGTCCAGCAACCGGCCAGTGAGGCTGCGACCAGCCTTGGGGCGGCGTTCGACGGGCTGAGCCAGGGCTAGGCTCTTGGCGTGCGCCTCAAGCCGCTCGATGCTGAACAGTTCGGCGCGGATCGGCGTCTGGTCCGACCACAGGCCGCCGGCCGGGAACAGGCCTAGCGACATGGCGGATGCGCCTCGGCTCGCAAGGCCAGAGAGGAATCCGCCAGATTGACGCGGGTCGTCGCCGACACCTGTGTGTTGTCCGGAGCCGCTGTTCATCCGCCAACAGACGCATTCGCACCGCCGCCATTACAGCGACGCTGCCGTTGGAGCGGGTGATTACGGGGTGCTGAAGAGAAGATTGAGCGCGGGGTCAAATCCTTGCTGTAGCGCTGCAACCCTTTCACGCACCCTGCAGTGAACTCGGCGCCGGACTAGCGCTACAGGGGGCTCCAAACTTCGCAGAACCCCCTTGTCTGTAAACTTCGGCCGACCCTGGCGTCTTGTTTCAAGGACGGCCCGAGCGGGCCATTGGAGGAGACGCGGTGAGCCGCAGGGAAGTGATGAATCAGCAGAGCATCAGGTCCGGCGTGCAGTTGATGGCCCTAGGTTGGAGCCTCTCGATCTTCTTTCTGCTGACGTTCGTGTTGTGCGCCGCGCTGGTCTATCTGCTGCCCGCGGATACCGAGCATCTGCTCGCCCGCGTCATGCCCTCGCTTGACTGGCGCGACCCGTCGAACACCGCGTTCGGGGCCGTCGCGGCTTTCGCCTCGGGCTGGTACGCGGCCTTTTTCGGCCGCGGTCTCTACAACTACTTTCGCGGCCGGCGCTGAGCCGCGGAAAGGGCGAGCGCCCCCCTCGCTCGCCCCTGGCCTGATCGTCCCCGGTCAGGTGATGCGCCGGGAGCGGGCCTAAGGGTCCGCTCCCAAGCGCGCTGGAACGGCAACTCGCTCAGAGTGCCTGGCCACTAAAGTCGCGGGCCCTCAGGGTCACGCCAAAAGCCACCGGATTCACGGCCAGGAACAAAGCCAGCAGCGTCAGGCCCGAATGCGCCGGCTCCCAACGCCGCAGGTAAAGTCGATCATCATGGCCGGAAGTGGGCTGTGCAAGACGTTCCCCGGAGCGGGATCGCCCTGCCAGCACACGCGACGCCCAAGATAAGCGGCAATACGCACGAGGTGACAAAACCCCTCAAATAGATTTTTGCTTTGCCACTTAAATGTTGAACTTGACCGCGATCAAAGAAGGCGGTTTCATTCCCGTTGAAGCTCCACGCGAACAGATCGGGGACATTCGAATGCTGCACGCGACAGCCGCAATATTTGAGAGTGCTGATAGTGGAGCGACATTCCATCCGTTGGAATCTTCGCGGGGCCTTGCTGATCCTCAAGGCGGCAGGGACGATCTGGCCTTGCAGCTGGCCGCCGAACGGCCCCGCCAGATACGCTTCCTGCGCAGCCGTCTGCCGTCGCAGCAAGACGCCGAGGACGCTTGGCAGGACGCCGCTATCAAGTTCCTGCAGCACGCTGAATCACTGGGCGCCGCCGAGCGCCCTCGGGCCTGGATGGGCGTCACCCTGCGCCGGCTGGTGGTCGACCGCTACCGCAGGGCCGCCGTCCGGCGCCGCACACTCGATGCTCTGGCCGTCCAGCCTGCGCCGGACGCGGCCGACACGGACGAGGACCTCGTCGCTCCGAGCGATTGCCTGAAGGCCGCCCTTCGCGAGCTCAAGTCGGAGTACCGCCAGATCCTCACCGAGACCTATCTCGATGAGCGCCCCCTGAAGGCTGTCGCCCACCATCTGGAGCTCACCGCCAACAACGCCGCCGTGCGCCTCCACCGCGCCCGCAACGCCCTGCGTCAGGTCATGGCCGAGAAGTGCCAGAGCTGCGCTCTTGCCGATTGCTGGGCCAGGACGAGGGCCGAAAAGCTGCTCAAGGCCTAGTGGCGGCCCCAGCGACGTTACGCGGGCCGTGTAATCTAGGAGAGTCCGATGACCAGCTACCCTCCAAGCGGTTGCGGCGGAGAGTCCTTCTCGTCGCGCTGTAATGACGTGTCCGATCTGCGTCGTCCTACGCGTCGGTTGTGCGAGGGCGCGGTCGAGCGCCTGGGTGAGGAGCTTTTCAGATGGAACATCGACAATCACCGCCAAGTCGCCCTGCATCGCTCTCAGGGGGCCCTTTTGGGCCTGGGACCCCCGATAGGCGCGCGCCCCACCCAGGGGCTGCGAATGCTCCTCACAGGGCTGGTCATCGCCGTCTTCGGCGCTGGCCTGATCTTCCTCTTGGTAGGCGAGCACCGTCTGCACGTGCTGGGTTGGCTGCCTTTCCTGTTGCTGCTCCTTTGCCCGCTTCTTCATCTGGGCATGCATGGGGGACATGGCGGTCACGACGGCAGTCGCGACGGTGAAGATCAGGCGCCGAAAACCGGGGTCCAGACCCACCAGCACAGGTTATAGAAGAGGCCGCAATGTCCGATACGCCCGCATACGGCCTCTGGTCCTTGGTGATCCTGAATTCAGCGCTATTCATCTTCTTCGCATTGACCTTCTTTAAACCGCGGACGGCGCGCGATTGGCGCTCGTTTGGCGCGTTCAGCGCTTTCCTCGTGGCCTTGTTCACTGAGATGTACGGCTTTCCGCTGACCATCTACTTCCTGTCAGGTTGGCTGCAGAGCCGTTTCCCGAACGTCGACTGGTGGTCGCACGACGCCGGTCACCTCCTCGAGATGATGTTCGGCTGGAAGGCTAACCCCCATTTTGGTCCGTTCCACTTGCTGAGCTTCGCCTCTATTGGCGGGGGTTTCTGGGCGATTTCGGCGGCTTGGCCGGTGCTGTATCGCGCCCAGCGTGAAGGCAAGCTGGCGACGACCGGCTCGTACAGCCGGGTCCGACATCCGCAATACGTCGGCTTCGTCCTGGTGATGTTCGGCTTCCTGCTGCAATGGCCGACACTGCTCACGCTCGCGATGTTCCCGGTCCTGGTGGTGATGTACTGGCGCTTGGCCGTCAGCGAAGAGCGCGAGACCGCGGCCCGCTTCGGCGAAGTCTATGCCGCGTACAAGCGCGCCACGCCCGCTTTCATCCCGCGCCTGCGCCGGTCAGGCGACGCCCAGCGTTCTCCAGTTTGATCCGCACGTCCAGCGCCGCCACCGCAGGGGTATGCCATGCGCACAACGACCGTCGACGTATCTGGCTTCCGGACGCCTTTGGATCCGCTGGTGGTCGAGAAGCAGCTCGCGGGTCTGAAGGGCGTCAGACAGGTCACGGCCAACTTCGCCTCAGCCAGCGCCACCGTGACCTACGACGAGGCGCAGGTCAGCCCCGCCGAGCTTGAACAGGCGGTGCGGGACTGCGGTTTTCATTGCGCCGGGCAAGTCGTGCCGCGCCACGTCTGCGCCCCTGGACAAGACGCGTTAAGAGCCGAGGCGATCGACGAGCATGGCCCCCCGCCGCCGGCCGCGGGCAGGGCCGCACCAAAGGCGGGACACGGCGAGCACGACGCTATGGCCGGCATGGGCCACGGGCCCAGCATGGATATGAAGTCCATGGCTCGCGATATGCGCAACCGCTTCGTGGTGGCGCTCGCCTTCACCATTCCCATCTTCTTTCTCGCCCCGATGGGCATGGACTTCCTGCGGGTAGAGCCGCCGTTTGGCTGGGATCTAGAACTGGTTCTGTTTGTACTCGCGAGCGGCGCAATTCTGTGGCCCGGTTGGCCCTTCTTCATCGCTGCGGCGCGAGCTCTGCGGCGCGGCGTGTTCAACATGGCCGTGCTCGTGCTGCTCAGCGTTGGGACGGGCTACCTCTTCAGCGTTGGCACGACCTTCTTCTTCGAGGCCGCGAACTTCTACGAGGCCTCGGCCCTGCTGCTCGTATTCATCCTGCTCGGACACTGGTTGGAGATGCGCGCGAGGGCTGGTGCGTCCGAGGCGATCCGGCGGCTGATGGATCTCGCCCCGCCGACCGCAAAGGTCATCCGCGACGGGGTCGAAGTAGAAATCTCAACCTCCGAGGTGGAGGTCGGCGACCTCGTGGCGGTCAGGCCCGGCGGCAAGATTCCGGTCGACGGCGTCATCGAAGAGGGCGCGTCGGAGATCGATGAGTCGATGCTCACCGGGGAATCTTTGCCGGTTTCCAAGAAGGTCCGCGATGCTGTCGTGGGCGGATCGATCAACAAGACCGGCGCCTTCCGCTACCGCGCCACCAAGGTGGGTTCCGACACCGCGCTCGCCCAGATCGTCAAGCTTGTCCAGGAGGCGCAAAATTCCAAGGCTCCAGCCCAGCTCTTGGCGGACAGGGCCTCGCAGTGGCTGGTGCTGGCGGCGATCGTCATTGGCCTGTTGACCTTCGCAATCTGGTTCTGGGTGATCGGCCAGACGCTGCTGTTCGCGCTGACGCTCACCATCACTGTCTTTGTCATCGCCTGCCCCGACGCGCTCGGCCTCGCCACCCCTATGGCCATCATGGTCGGCACCGGATTGGGCGCGGCCCATGGCATCCTGATCAAGGATGCCGCGGCGCTGGAGGACGCCGTGAAGCTCGATGTCATCATCTTCGACAAGACCGGCACGCTCACCATGGGCCAACCGAAGGTGGAGCAAGTGGTCCCTGGGCCAGGGTTCGACGAGGCGACGATCATCGCGATCGCCGCGGCCATCGAACAGGGTTCGGAGCACCACATCGCCGTCGCGGTGCTTGAACGAGCGCAGGGGCTCACATTCCCCCCGCTAACGGAGTTCGCTTCGTTCGAGGGCAAGGGTGTTCGCGCCCTCGTGGACGGACGGACTGTCTACTCGGGCAACCGCATGTTGATGGAGGAAAACAGTATCGATCTGGGTCCGCTCGCCGCGAAGTCCGCCGAATTGCAAGGCGCCGGCCGCACCGTGGCCCATATCGCCCGCGACGGTCGTGTGATCGGCCTCATCGCCATCGCCGATGCCCCGCGACCGACTGCACGCGAGACCATCGAGCGATTGCAGGCCCTGGGCGTCAAGGTGGCGATGATCACCGGCGACAACCTGGGTACGGCGCAGAGAATTGGTCGCGAGCTCGGGATCGATATCGTCCTGGCCGAAGTGCTGCCCGGCGACAAGGCCGCCAAAGTCAAAGAGCTGCAGGCGCAGGGCAACAAGGTCGGCATGGTGGGCGACGGGGTCAACGACGCCCCCGCCCTTACCCAGTCTGACGTCGGCTTCGCCATCGGCGCGGGCACGGACGTGGCGATCGAAAGCGCCAAGGTCGTCCTGATGCGCAGCGACACCCTCGATGTCGTCAAGGCTGTCGAGCTCTCCCGCGCGACCTTGCGCAAGATGCACCAGAACCTCTGGTGGGCCGTGGGCTACAATATTGTCGCCTTCCCCGCGGCCGCGGGCGTCTTCTACCCCATCACGCTCAGCCCCGAAGTCGCGGCCATCGCCATGTCTGGCAGCTCTGTGCTGGTCGCGGTCAACGCACTGCTGCTGAAGCGTCTACGCCTCGGCGAAGACGGGCCTCGGCATCAGCAAACACCCGCGGTCAACGTCACACAAAGGGCCGCTTAAAGTTGCGCTTGGCTGCGCCTCTCAGCTCGTCGCTTCCAGCCCTCCTGAAACGTCTGGCGTTGAATCGTAGCCTCTCGCCCCCAGGGGCACGATGCGACGGGCGCTTCTGCCTGCCCAAGATTGTTAGCGACAAAGGCGCCGAGCGACCTTCATGCCCTATCCGCTCGGCTACTGGTCTACCTCGCCTCGAGCTTCCCCGTCACCGCAGCGGCGTTCGGCGCTCCTAAGCTTTGTTTGGTGACTTCACCGAAACGGACCTCACCAGACAGCCTTGCGGACACGGCCATCAGCAACAAACGCTGACTTGACCCCTCCGTCCAGGCGTCCCTGCCTGGCGACGAACGCAGGGCAACTACGTCTCCGCTCATCTATATTCGTTCTGCGCAATCCTGAGGCATGCTTGAGCACTGTCTGCCCACTTCCTCATCACGCCAGCTCTCTAAACGTGTCAGAAACCACCATCACTATCATCTCAACCCGCACCGATGTTATCGGTGCAAGCGCCTAGTAGGAGAGACGGAAGAATGATGAAAAGGGTGTATATCTGGGGCTTGATCGCCGCAGCGGGTGCGCTTTCCGCGTGCGCGACAACGAATGAACCATCGACCCCTGAGCAGCGAGCGGCTTGTGAAAAGATGCTAGAAATGGGCGAAGGGGCCACGCACAGCCATTCGTCGGATAAGACTGGGGCGGTGAACACCATGGGCATGAGCCATGCGCAGTGCCGCCAGCTGCTAGGCAAATAGTCTCTTGGCAACGGTCCACTGACCCTCGCTAGGGAGAGCGGCGCCGTCTCAGTCCCTGGGCGCCGCCGCCGAGGGCGATAAACCTTTCGACGACCACCCGCGTATACGCGATAGCAGCGATGTCGCACGCCGGGGTCAGCGCCACGGTCTCGCCAGGGCGAGCTGTAGCGCTCACGCTGGCGGTTAGGACGCGGCCAGGTAGATGCCGCTGAGCGGCCTAAGGCCACGTTCGCGACGATGTCGGTGAGCGCTGGCGGATCCAGATGCTGTCTTTGGACCAAGCGGTGAACACGCAACAAGGACGCTCAGATCGGCCCGTGACGCTCGCTGTCGACCACGCACTCCACGCAAGCCGCGCTGCCACGCCGCTTCGAAGAGCCCTGCCCCGTTCTGCGCCAGGAGATCGCCGCTCGTAAAGGGTGGCCAGAACTGTAAGCCGAGCGTCCTGCGGGTGTTTGTGGCTGGTCAACCGAGCATCTCGGTGATCCGCAACTGTAACGCCGCCGACGCCTCGGTATGTCGTGAGCGTGAGGATCTGCTCGCGCCCCCTTTACCATTTGCCGTTCGCCGAGGGGCAGGCCCCTCTTGGCGCGTATCAGAAACAAGTTCCGGCGGCGCGCGGTCGCAGCCGACGGCCTGAATTCTCGCGCTTGACCTTCCTATCATGGGAAGGTCCATCTGCGTTGGGCATCGTCCTTGATGAGCTGCCAATGCCCGCACAAATCCTTCAGCCGCTGGAGATTCCCGTCCTGGGGATGACCTGTGCGAGCTGCGTCGGCCGCGTGGAGAAGGCGATCTCAGCCGTCCCTGGCGTCGTTCGCGCCTCGGTCAACCTCGCCGCCGAGCGCGCCCACGTGGAACTCACGCCCGACGGTCAAACCGAGGCCGTCGTCGAAGCGATCCGCAAGGCCGGCTACGAGCCGCTTGAACGAACCCTCGAGCTGAAGATCGAGGGCATGACCTGCGCTAGCTGCGTCGGGCGGGTGGAGCGGGCGCTTCGCGCCGCGCCGGGCGTGCTGCAAGCGCAGGTCAACCTGGCTACGGAGCGCGCCACAGTTGCCGTGCTCGAGGGCGCTGATATCGCCGCCCTCGTTTCCGCCGTCGAGAAGGCCGGCTACCACGCCGCCCCGATCGTCGAAGCCGGCCCGGACCTCTCCGATCGCGAACGCGAGACGCGCGCGGCGGAGATCCGGGGCTTGAAGCGCGCGGTGGGCCTCGCCGCCCTGGCGACGATCCCGCTGTTTCTGGTCGAGATGGGCCGCCACTTCGTGCCCGGCGCCCACCATCTTCTGGCGAGCACGATCGGCGAGCAGCCCTGGCGCTTGATCAGCTTCGCATTGGCCGCCTTCGTGCTGTTCGGTCCGGGCTTGCGCTTCTATCGCAAGGGCGTGCCGAACCTCGTTCGGCGCACGCCGGACATGAATTCCCTGGTGGTGCTCGGCGCGACGGCCGCGTTCGCTTATTCGACCGTCGCCACCTTCATGCCCGGGCTGCTGCCGGCCGGAGCCAACCACATCTATTTCGAAGCCGCCGCCGTGATCGTCACCCTGATCCTGGTCGGACGCCTGTTCGAGGCCCAGGCGAGGGGCCGCACGAGCGAGGCGATCAAGCGTCTGATGACGCTGCAGGCGAAGACCGCGCGCGTGGAGCGGGCGGGCGTCGTCCTCGAGGTTCCCGTCTCCGAGGTCCTGGTCGGCGACATCGTCGTGGTCCGGCCGGGCGAACGGGTGTCGGTGGACGGCGAGGTCCTGGACGGGGCCTCTTACGTCGATGAATCCATGATCACGGGCGAGCCGATCCCGGTCGAGAAAGGTCCGGGCGCCGCTGTGGTTGGCGGCACGGTCAACAAGACCGGGACTTTCCGCTTCCGCGCCACCAAGGTGGGCGCAGCCACCCTGCTCGCCCAGATCGTGCGGATGGTGGAGGCCGCCCAGGGCGCCAAGCTGCCGATCCAGGCTCTCGTCGACAAGGTCACCAGCTGGTTCGTGCCGGCTGTCATCGTCGGCGCTGTCCTGACCTTTGCCGCCTGGCTGGTCTTTGGCCCCAGCCCGGCGCTGAGCTTCGCGCTGGTCAACGCCGTGGCGGTGCTGATCATCGCCTGCCCGTGCGCCATGGGCCTGGCGACCCCCACTTCGATCATGGTCGGCACCGGCCGCGCCGCGGAGCTGGGCGTCCTTTTCCGCCGTGGCGAGGCCCTGCAGAGCCTGCGCGACGTCCAGGCGGTCGCCTTCGACAAGACAGGGACACTGACGCTCGGTCGGCCGGTCCTGACGGATGTCCGCGTCACGGATGGATTCGCGGAGTCCGATCTCCTGCGCCTGGTGGCGGCGGTCGAAAGCCGCTCGGAACATCCGATCGCCCAGGCGATCGTCGAGGCGGCCCAAGCCCGCGGCCTGCAGCTGCCCGAGACGTCCAGCTTCGAGGCCCTTCCCGGCTTCGGCGCTGAAGCGCTCGTCGATGGCCGGCGGATCCAGGTCGGCGCGGACCGCTTCATGGCGAAACTCGGCGTCTCGGTCGCCGCTTTCGCCGCCGACGCGGATCGCCTCTCGGGTGAGGCTAAGACGCCGATCTACGCGGCGGTCGACGGCGAGCTCGCCGCCATCCTCGCCGTGGCCGATCCGATCAAGGACACCACGGCCGAGGCCCTGGCGATGCTGCACGCAGCGGGTCTGAAGGTGGTGATGATCACCGGAGACAATCGGCGCACCGCGCAGGCAGTCGGCGCGGCGCTCGGCTTGGACGAGGTGGTTGCCGAGGTGCTGCCCGATGGCAAGGTCGCCGCCGTGAAGAACCTTCAGCAGCGCTATGGTCGCGTGGCCTTCGTCGGCGACGGGGTGAACGATGCCCCGGCCCTGGCGAGCGCCGACGTCGGGATCGCCATGGGGGCCGGAACAGACATCGCCATCGAGAGCGCCGACGTGGTGCTGATGCGCAGCGACCTGCGCGGCGTGACCACGGCGATCGCGCTCAGCCGTGCGGTGCTGCGGAACATCCGCCAGAACCTCGCCTGGGCGTTCGGGTACAACGTGGTGCTGATCCCCGTCGCCGCCGGCGCCCTTTACCCCGCCTTCGGCCTGCTGCTGTCCCCGATGGTGGCCGCTGGCGCCATGGCGCTGTCCAGCGTCAGCGTCCTGACGAACGCGCTTCGCCTGCGAGGCTTCCGCGACGCCGCCTTGCAAGGAGCACGGCCATGAACATCGGTCAGGCCTCGAAGGCCTCGGGCGTCACCACCAAGATGATCCGCTACTACGACGAGATCGGCCTGGTGCGCCCCGCGAGCCGGACCGACTCCAACTATCGCGAGTACGACGCCCGCCAGATCAACGAGCTTCGCTTCATCAAGCGCGCGCGTAGTCTCGGCTTCTCGATGGACGAGATCACGCAACTGCTGTCGCTGTGGCGGGATCGCGAGCGGCCGAGCCGCGAGGTCAAGGCGATCGCCGACCGACACGTCGCCGATCTCGACGCCCGGATCGCCGAAATGCAGGCCATGGCGGACACCCTGCGGCACCTGTCGCACTGCTGCGCCGGCGACGATCGTCCGGACTGCCCCATCCTTGCCGACCTGACGGCCGGGGCCGAGCCGACCACGCCGCTCGAGCGAGTGAAGGCAAGAGCGCGATAAGCTTAGCTGCGGCAGAGACAGGCGAACTGACAAAACTCGGAACTGCGAGCTTCAATACAGAGTTGACGGATCGCTCACCCGTTGTTGCGGGGAGAAACATTCCCATCGCTGTAATCTTGCGCAGGAACGGCCAATGTCACACAAACTATCCCATGGCTGGAGGGATGTTCCCATCCAGGAGCTGGCCAGTCAGTATCTCGCCCAAGACGGTCTAACATTCGATTTCGATGCCGGTCGCGAGTGCTACGACTATCAGGTCTCGATCGGGGATGAGGGGAACGACGCCCTCGTCGGACGCGGCGACCGCGATCACTTCTGGGGACTTGGCGGCAACGACCTGCTGAACGGGGACCGCGAAAACGACGTGCTCTATGGCGACTCCGGGCGCCGACACCCTCAGCGGGGGCGAGCGGCGCTGACCGGCTCACGGGCGGCATGGACGGAGACCGGCTCTATGGCGGCAGGGACGCTGACGCCCTGATGGGCGGCATGGGCAACGACTACCTGGACGAGGGCGCGGGCCATGGCGACCTGGAGGGCGGGATGGGCGACGACACGCTGGTCGGCGGGCTCGGACCCGACGCCTTCGCGGTCGACCCCACCAGCGGCAACGATGTGATCCGCGACTTCACCGCGGGTCCCGGCATGTTCGACCACCTCGCGCTGCGGGACCTCCGGTGGGAAGACCTGAGTTTCGAAGACACCCCTGCGGGTGTGCGGGTCAGCTGGCAGGGCGGCTCCGTGCTGCTGGAGGGCGTGCGTCAGGCGGATCTCGCGCAGGACGACTTCATGTTCGCGGAGGAGCCGGACCTTCCGCCCGCCTCGCGGCCGGCGACGGCGCCCACTCCCGAGCGGCCCACACCCAGCGTTGAAGGCCCGGACCCCAGGCACGGCGACCTGCCAGGCGAGCGTTTCGACCAAGCCGCCGACGCCGCGATGCGGGATGGTGATGTCGCGCTCACCTTTACGGGCGACGAAACCTACCAGGTGCTCGTCGGCGAGCGGGAAGCCGATCAGCTGACCGGCGGGGAAAGCGTCGACAACATCTTCGGTCGGGATGGCGCCGACACTCTGCTCGGCGCTGGCGGTGACGATGTGCTGCAAGGTGATGCGGGCGACGACCGATTGGAAGGCGGCGACGGCATGGATCGCCTCGACGGCGGCATGGGCGCGGACACACTGACCGGCGGCGCCATGGTCGACGACATCATGGGCATGGAGGGCGCGGACTCGATCGACGCCGGCGCCGGCCACGACATGATCGAAGGCGGCATGGGCAACGATACCATCACCGGCGGCACGGGGGCCGACGCCTTTATCGTCGATCCTCACAGCGGTTTCGACGTCATCACCGATATGGAAGTCCGCGGTGAGGCGCAGGGCGCGTTCGACCACCTCGCGCTGCGCGATATCCGGCCGGATCAGGTGTCCGTCGTGGATCGCGCGGAAGGGGCGTTCGTGTCCTGGAACACAGACCGCGACGCCGATCCCGAGGGCGGGGTCCTGCTGCAGGGGGTGTTCAAGGCGGACCTGCGGCAGAGCGACTTCATGTTCGTGGAGGAGCCCGGCTTCGTACCTGGGATCAGCACCGCAGGGTCGGATTGGATCTTCCCGGGCTGAGGCTGCGCCCGAGGAGGAGGGGTCGGCCGGCGCCGCGGATGCGGGTGCAGCGAAGGAGGCTGAATGACCACGCGCTCGCCGTTGCGGGTCCTGGGCGCCGGCCTGCTGGGCGCCGCGTTGATCTGGGCCGGCCCCAGCGCGGCCCACGAAGGCCACGCTCCAAAGCCTGGGCCGTCGCCGACAGCGGCGGCGGTCGGCCCGCACGGCGGCATGGAAGTGGCGACGCCGGAGGGGCAGATGTCGGCGGACGGCCGGCCGCCCGCCGACGACGCCGCGCCAACGACCTTCGGCGGCCGGCTGGTGAACTGGCTCGGCCGCTGGCACCCGAGCGTCGTCCATTTCCCGATCGCCCTGTTTATTGTCGTTGCCGTGCTCGAGGCGCGCGCCCTGCTGCTTCGCCGCGAACGGGTCGAAGAGGCCACACGACTCATGATCGCCCTGAGTGCGCTGTCGGCCCTGGCGGCTATCGTCCTCGGCTGGATGGCGATGGGTTGGACCTACGGTCGCTACGACCGCCTGCACACGGCCCACCAGACGCTGGGCACCTCCATTGCGCCGCTTGCGTTGGGCGTCTGGTGGGCGCACGAGCGATGGCTCAGCGCCCGACGGCCTGGCGCGGGCGTCGTCTACGCCGTCCTGCTCGCCGCAACGGTCGCCGCAATCGGGATCAACGGGTTCATCGGCGGAGCCCTGGTGCGGGGGCTCGACCATCTGAACTTCTGAGCTGGGGAAGCGGCAAGGCCGCCTTCTATCCACCCGTCGCGCTTGGCTTATCATCTGCATAACCTCGGCGCATAATGGCGGTCTATTGCGCATTTGAAGTCCTTCTCCCTGCGTGTTCGGCTCTGGCCAAGGCTTGCGGGTTTCCGCGGCCGCGACCGCAGCAGCGGCGCGAACACAAAGATGGGGGAAGGCATGGGATATCGGCGCTCGGCCGCTCGCGCGGCGCTTCTGGCTTCGGTCTCCGCTTTGGGAGGCGGCCTCACGCTCGGCCTGGCGACGGCCGCATCCGCGCAGGACGCTGCGGCCGGGCAGGTGGACGAGGTGGTCGTCACCGGCACCCGGCGCGCCGGTGTCACCCTGACCGAGTCCTCGACGCCTGTCGACGTGGTGTCGGGCGAGACGCTGCAGCGGCAGGGCGCCTCGGATCTCAACGACGCCCTGAAGACCACCGTCGTCTCGCTGAATGTTCAGAAGTTCGTGGCGCAGGACGCCTCGGCCTTCGTCCGTCCCTTCAGCCTCCGGGGGCTGCCGCCGGACCAGACCCTGGTGCTGGTGAACGGCAAGCGGCGACACCGCTCGGCCGTGGTGCAGATCACCAACCAGCCGCTCGCCGCCGGCGCGCAGGGACCCGACCTTTCGGCCATCCCGGCCATCGCCGTCGACCGCATCGAGGTGCTTCGCGACGGCGCGGCGGCCCAATACGGTTCCGACGCCATCGCCGGGGTGATCAACTTCCAACTGAAGCGGGCCCGCGAGGGCGTCACCGCCATCGCCCGGTATGGCCAGTTCTACGAGGGCGACGGCGAGGACTACAATCTGCAGCTCAACGTCGGACTGCGCCTCGGCGAAGAAGGCTTCTTCAACGTTAGCGGCGAGCTCTCGAGCTCGGCCAAGACGTCACGCGGGCTCCAGCGGCCCGACGCCCAAGCCCTGATCAACGCCGGCAACACGGCGGTGCCCGATCCTGCTCAGCGCTGGGGCGCGCCCAGCGTCGACGCCGCGCGGTTGTTCTTCAACGCTGAACTCCCCGCGACGGCGACGGCGACAGCCTACGCCTTCGGCAACTTCGGACAGGCCTCCGCCGAGTCCGACTTCTTCTACCGCCCGCTGAATCGCGCCGACGTGTTCGCCAGCGTGCCGCTGACCAACCAGCCCGGCGGCCCCCGCTTCAGCTTCACGAGCCGCTTCCCAGGCGGCTTTGCGCCGGTCTTTCGCAGCAACATGCTCGACATGGGTCTGACGGGGGGTGTGAAAGGGGAGGCCTTCGGGGGACTGCGCTACGACTTCAGCGCCGGCCTCGCGCAGAACGAGATCGAGTTCAAACTCGACAATACGGTCAACCCGTCCCTGGGGCCGGACTCCCCCGCCTCGTTCCGCGCCGGCGAACTGCAGCAGCGGGAGGCGCGGCTCAACGCCGACTTCGTCTATCCTGTGGACACCGGGATGTTCGCCGAGCCGCTGAACGTGGCGTTCGGAGCCGAGTACCGTCGCGAGACCTTCGAGATCAAAGCAGGCGAGCCCGCCTCTTACCAGGCCGGGCGGTTCGCCAGCCTCGCCGATCCGGACACCGGCCGGATCATCGGTCTTGCGGTGGGCTCCAGCGGCTTCCCAGGCTACACGCCGGCCTCTGCGGGCGCCTTCTCGCGCAGCAACTGGGCGGCCTACCTCGACTTGGAGACCGAAGTGGTCGACAGGCTCACCGTGGGGGCCGCCGCCCGCTACGAGGACTTTTCGGACTTCGGCTCCACCTTCAACTGGAAGCTGACCGCCCGCTACGAGCTCTTCGACGGCCTCGCCCTGCGGGGATCGGTCAACACCGGCTTCCGCGCGCCGACCCCCGGGCAGTCCAACATCTCCGATGTGGCCACCAACATCGACCCGCTCACCGGCGGGTTGCTGCTGATCGCCACGCGTCCACCCACCGATCCCATCGCCCAGTACTACGGGGCGAAGCCGCTCAAGGAGGAGGAGTCGAAGAACTTCGCCTTCGGCGCCGTGCTCGACGTAGCCGGCTGGGTGCTGACCGCCGACTACTTCAACATCGAGGTGAAGGACCGCATCGCGCTCACCTCACGCATCCCGATCACGGCGGCCGACCGGGCCGCGCTCGCCGCCCGCGGCACGCCGGCCGGGGACCTGCAGAGCGTTCGCTTTTTCGGCAACTTCTTCGACACCGAGACCGAGGGCGTCGATGTGGTGCTCTCCAGGTCCTGGCCCCTCGACATCGGGAAGATCGGTCTCACCGCGGCGGCCAACTACACCCGCAGCAAGGTGACGAACCTGCGCGACGCCCGGGCCGTGGACCGCGAACGCCGGATCGAGATCGGCCGGTTCAACCCCCGCTGGCGGGGCAATGTCACCGGCACCTGGGAGAGCGGCCGCTGGAACGTGCTGCTGCGGGCCAACTACTACGGCGAGTGGGTCGATGCGGTGCCCAACGCCACGCCGACCGCGTTGTCCTTCGACCAGGACTTCGGCGCGGAGTGGCTGGTGGACGCCGAAGTCAGCTACCAGGCGACGGAGACCTTCTCCATCGCCGTGGGGGGCGGACAACCTGCTGGACGCCTATCCCGACAAGGACCGGCGCCAGGCGCAGATCAACAACGGCATCGTCTATCCGCAGTTCTCGCCCTTCGGCTTCAACGGCGGATTCTGGTACGTGCGCCTGACCGGCAAGTTCTGACCGGCGCCCGTCCCCCCCCTCCGACTCACGAGAGGGCCGCCCCCGGCGCGCCCAAAGGCTCCGCATGACCTCCGCTTCCTTCGATGATCGCCTGAACGCCCTCGGGATCGCGCTGCCCCCAGCCGGCGCGCCGGTCGCCAACTATGTCCCCGTGGTGCTGCATGACGGGCTCGCCACGGTGTCGGGACAGTTGCCCCGCGACGGCCGAGGGCTCGTCACAGGCAAGGTCGGCGAGGACCTCAGCGCAGAGGCGGCGCGCGCCGCGGCGCGGCTGTGCGGACTTTCGGTGATCGCCCAGCTCCGGGCCGCCCTGGGCGGCCGCCTCGACCGGGTGGTCCGCTGCGTCCAGCTGACCGGCTTTGTGAACGCCGGACCAGCCTTCACCGATCATCCGCAGGTGGTGAACGGCGCCTCGGACCTGATGGTCGAGGTGTTCGGCGAGGCGGGCCGGCATGCCCGCGCCGCCGTGGGCGCCGGCAGCCTGCCGCTCGGAGCGGCGGTCGAGGTTGCGGCCGTCTTCGCCGTGCGGCCCTAGACGGGCGAGAACCGGTCGAAGCGGCTCTCGCACGCCTCGGCGAGCGCGTCGCGATCGGCCTCCAGGAACCCCACCAGTTCGTCCACCAATCGCGAGCGGGCCCGATGCGGCGGCAGAATCATCAGCGAGCGGAAGGCGATCGCCGGCTCGAACGGCCGCGCCGCCAGTCCGAGCGGTTCGAAGCGGTCGGACACATAGGTGAGCGAGTTCGTCAGGCCGACGCCCACGCCCTCCATAGCCAGTTGGCAGACCGTGGCGGCGAACTGGGTCTCCACCACGAACTTCGGGCTGGCGTCCGCCGACGCCAGCGCGGCGTTGAACTGGATGCGGGCAGTGTCGTCCGGCGCCAGGGAGATGACCCGCTCGCCGTGCAGCATTCCCGGGCGGATCACCGGCTCGCCGATCAGCCGGTGGCCCGGCGGCATGACGCAGATTCCGCGCGTCTCGATGAATGGCTTCACCATCAGGTTGGAGCGGTCGATCTCCTCGGCGCACAGACCGATGTCGTAGGAGCCGCTGGCCACCAGATTGCGGACCGTCACCGAGTTGCCGATCTCGAAGCGGATGGAGACATCCGGCCGATGCTCGGCGAACCGCTTCAGCACCTTCGGCACGAAGGACAGCCCAAGGGCCGCCGAGCTCGCGATCCGCACCGACCCGGTGCCCACCGCCCGAATGCGCGCCACGGACTGCCGCAGCCGGTCGAGGCCGACGAAGGTGTCGAGGACCTCCTGGTAGAGCAGGTGCGCTTCCGGGGTGGGCGTCAGCCGCGGGCCCGTGCGCTCGAACAGCTTCAGCTTCGTGGTGTCCTCCAGCCGCTTGAGCGAGCGGCTGATGGCCGGCTGCGACACCCGCAGCAACTCGGCGGCTGCGGTCGTGGAGCCGGTCTTCATCACGGCGCTGAAGGCTTCGATGAGCGTCAGGTTCATGCGGGCATCATAACCGCAACGCATGAATCGGCCGCAACTATGAATTTGAACGGGTTCCAAGGCCGGGCTACGCCTGGCCTCCAAGGGAGTAGAGCATGCGTGACCCCACACTCTGCGTGACGCCAGGCGATGGCCTGGGAGGTCCGTTCGAGAGCCTTGCGGTGCCCGTACACCGGGCCTCGACCGTGGTCTTCCCCACCGTGGCCGCCTACCAGGGCCGTCGGGACGAGATCTACGACGGCTTCTCCTACGGGCTCTACGGCACCCCCACGTCGCGCGAACTTGAGACGCGGCTGGCGCGCCTGGAAGGCGCGGCCCGGACGCTCGCCCTCCCTTCCGGTTTCGCGGCCATCGCGATGACCACCCTGGCGGCCGTGAGCCCAGGAGAAGAGGTACTGTTTCCCGACACCACCTACGACACCGTGCGACCGTTCGCCGAACGATTCCTCGCCGGCCTGGGCATCGCCTCCCGCTACTATGATCCGATGATCGGCGCAGGCCTGGCGGAGGTGCTCGACGAGCGGACCCGCCTGGTCTGGGTGGAGTCGCCCGGCTCCATGACCATGGAGGTGCAGGACGTGCCCGCCATCGCCGCAGCCGCCCACGCGCGCGGGGCGATGGTGGCGGCCGACAACACGTGGGCGACGCCGCTGCGGTTCAAGGCCCTGGCGCACGGCGTCGACTTCTCGGTCTGCGCCCTGTCGAAGTACGTGGCCGGCCATTCCGACGTGATGATGGGCTCGGTTTCGGTGGCCGACGTCGCGCTTTACCGCAAGCTCAAGGACTACAGCCGCTTCCTTGGGCTGGGGGTCTCGGCCGACGAAAGCAGCCTGGTGCTCCGCGGCCTCGAGACGCTGGCGATCCGCATGGACCGCGCCGAACAGTCCGCGCGGCGGCTGGTCGATTGGGTCGTCGCCCAGCCGGGCGTTGCCGAGGTCCGCTTCCCGCAGCTCGCGACCTCTCCGGGACACGCCCTGTGGCGGCGCGACTTCACCGGCGGCGCCGGCCTGTTCTCCGTGTTCCTCGAGGAATGGACCCGCCCGGCAGTGGCCGAAGCCGTGGAGTCGCTGCAGCTGTTCGCCATCGGCGCCAGCTGGGGCGGCACGCGCAGCCTCGTGGCGGTGCTTGACCGGCCGCCGCTGCGCACCGTCGCGCCGCCGGCCCACACCGGCCCTGTGGTCCGTTTCAGCATCGGCCTCGAGGATCCCGAGGATCTCCTGCGGGACCTCACCCAGGCCTTCGCCCGCCTTACGGTTCCGGGCCAGGGCGGCGGCGCCCAGCGGCGCGCCTAGGCCATGCAACCCAGTTCGGTCCAAACGCCCGAGACCCGACGGAACACCCGCAGACTGGGGCGCGCCGTCCTAAGCCTCGCCGGCGTCATGGTCGCCGCGGCCTGCGCCCCCGGCGCCTCCCAGGAGGAACGGGGGGCGATCGCGCGCATGAAGGGCCGCGACTATGTCACCTGCGGCGCCAGCCAGGGGATCACCGGCCTCTCACGTCCCGACGAGCGGGGCGTCTGGCGCGGATTCGACGTGGACGTCTGCCGCGCCTTCGCCACGGCATTGCTGGGCGACGCGCAGAAGATCCGCTTCATTCCGCTCAACGCCGCCCAGCGGCTGCCCGCCCTGCAGACCGGCGAGATCGACGTGCTCTCCCGCACCACCACCATGACCTTCACGCGGGATATGGCGGTGCGTTTCGTCACGGTCACCCAGTTCGACACCGACGTGCTGATCTTCCGCAAGCGTCTGGGGGCCGCTTCGCCCACGGACCTGAACGGCCGCACCGTCTGCCTGCAGAGCGGCGGGAGCTCGGCGGACAACACGCTCACACGGGTGGAGGCGGAGGCGAAGATCCGCTTCGAGCGCGTCTACTTCGACTCCACGATCACGGCCCGGGACGCCTACTTCTCGGGACGCTGCGACGTCTATGTCACCGACGGCTTCCTGGGCGCCAGCCAGGTGGCCACCGTGGCGCGCAAGCCTGACGACCACGCCCTCCTCTACCTGGACCACCTGCTGCCCCAGGGCGTCGCCATCGCCCGCGGCGACGATCGCTGGTTCGACGTGGTCCGCTGGACGGTCAATCTGCTGATCTGGGCCGAGCAGAATGGCGTGACCCAGGCCAATGTCGACGAGCTGCGGCGCAGCGGACCCGCCGATGTCCGACGCGTGCTGGGGGCCGACCCGGCTTTCGGGCGCGCCATCGGCCTCGAGCCAGACTGGGCGTACAAGGTGATCAAGCAAGTGGGGGAACTACGGGGAGATCTGGGAGCGCAACCTCGGCGCCGGCACCCGCATCAAGGCCGACCGCCGGCTCAACCGGCCCTACAAGGACGGCGGCCTGCTGTTCCCCTACCCCTGGGACGTGTGAGCGGATGGCGGGCCAGCCCTCCTTGTCGCCGCGTCCGCGCCGCGTCCCCGCCCCCCGGGGCCGTGCTGGCGCAGGCGGGCGCGGCCGCCCTGGTGGCGGCCGCGCTCCTGCTGGTCGCCGTCAGCACGGCGGCCAACCTGCAGGCCCGGGGGCTGCCGCTCGGCTTCGAGTTCTTGGGCGACCGCGCCGGCTTCAAGATCGCCGACACGGTTCTGCCCTTCGGTCCGGAGGACAGCTACCTGCAGGCGATCGGCGTCGCCGTGGCCAACACGGTGTTCCTGTCCGCCTTGGTCTGCGTCGCCGCCACATTCGTCGGAACCGCCCTGGGCATCGCCCGCCTGAGCGCCAACCCCCTCGTCGCGGGTCTGGCGGCGGTTTGGGTCGAGGCCATGCGCAACACCCCGCCCGTCCTGCTGCTCATCTTCCTTTACGCCTTGTGGGGCCACGTCATGCCGGTGGGCGGCGCGCGGGAACTGGCGCCCGGCGTGCTGGCCTCGATCCGGGGGTGGCCGCGCCCACCCTTTACGCCGAATGGTCCCCCCTTGCCCTGACGGCCGCCCTCGCCGCCGCCGTCGCCATCTTTGGCGCAGCCGGTCTCGCCGGCCGCGCCGCCGCCCGCCGCGGCCGGGCCCGCCCCTACCGGGCCGCCGCGGCGGGCGTGATCGTCGTGGGGGCGCTCGCCGCCTTCGCCGTTCACCCGCCGCTGCGGCTGGAGCTGCCCGCGGCGAACGGGGACGACCTGATAGGCGGGGCGCGCCTGACGCCTGAGTTCGCCACGGTTTTCGTGGGCCTCACAGTCTATACGGCCGCCTTCATCGCCGAGATCGTGCGCTCGGGCGTCCAGTCGGTGCCGCGAGGCCAGTGGGAGGCCGCCCGCGCGCTCGGGCTCAAGGAGGCGCAGACCCTGCGGCTGGTGGCCTTCCCGCAGATGCTGCGGGTGATCGTGCCGCCGATGACCAGCCAGTACATCAATACGGTCAAGAACAGCACGCTGGCCATCGCCATCGGCTATTCGGAGTTCATGACGGTGATGGGAACGGTGATCAACCGGACGAACCATCCGATCGAAGGCACCCTGATCATCGTCCTCGTCTACCTGGCGCTGAACCTGGCCCTGGCGGCGCTGCTCGACGTCTACAACCGACGCGTCCAGCTGGAGGCCCGCTGAGATGACCTCGGCCGCAATCCCCGCCCCGCCCCGCCCCGCCCGCGGCCCCGCCGCCCTGGCGGCGAAGCTGTTCGGCTCGCCGCTCAACGTGGTCCTGACCCTCGCCGTCGCCTGGGCGGCCTGGTCCCTGGCGGCGCCGCTGGTGCGCTGGGCGGTGCTCGACGCCGCCGTCCTGCCGGCCGAGCCGGCGGCCTGCCGCGACATCTCGGGCGCCTGCTGGAGCTTCGTCGTGGCCAAGAGCGGCCAAATCCTGTTCGGCATCTATCCCATCGAGGAGCGGTGGCGGCCGACCCTCGTCTGCGCCGTGCTGCTGGGCCTGCTCGCCTATTCGCTGCGGCCGGCCGCCTGGCGGCCGCACCTGGCCGCGCTCTGGGCCGCGGCCCTGCCCGGCGTGCTGCTCCTGATGTTCGGCGGCTTCGCCGGCCTGAGCTATGTGGCCACGACCATGTGGGGCGGCCTGCCCGTCACCCTCATCCTCACCGTCACCGCCATCGGCGGCGCCTTTCCGCTGGCCATCCTGCTGGCCCTCGGCCGCCGCGCCGACCTGCCGGTGATCCGTACGCTGTGCGTGCTGTTCATCGAGGTCACCCGGGCGATGCCGCTGCTGAGCCTGCTGTTCATCGCCTCGATCATGTTGCCGCTGCTGCTTCCGGAGCCGCTGCTGCCCGACAAGTTCTTCCGGGCGATGATCGCGCTGCTGCTCTTCGCCGCCGCCTACCTGGCGGAGGTGATCCGCGGCGGCCTGCAGGCCTTGCCGCCCGGCCAGGCCGAGGCGGCCCGGGCGCTGGGGCTCGGCTACTGGCGGACCCAGCGCTTCGTGGTGCTGCCGCAGGCCCTCGCCCTGGTGATCCCGAGCCTCACCAACACCATCATCGTGATGATCAAGAACACTAGCCTCGTCCTGGTGGTGGGACTGTTCGACCTGATCAGCTCCGGCCGGGCGGCCCTGGCCGACCCGGAGTGGAGCTCCCCCGCCATGGAGACCTACATCTTCATCGCGTCCGTCTATTTCGCCCTGTGCTTCGGCTTCGGCCGCTTCGCCCGGGCGCTCGAACGCCGCGCCGAGGCCACGCCATGACCCGAGAGACGCCTTCCTCCGCCGCAGACCTGGCCGTCGAGGTCCGCGACCTCCACAAGTGGTATGGCGAGTTCCACGCCCTGCGGGGCGTGGAACTCGCCGTCGCGGCGGGCGAGCGCATCGTTGTGTGCGGCCCGTCGGGCTCCGGCAAGTCGACGCTGATCCGCTGCATCAACCAGCTCGAGCGCCACCACGCCGGGGTCGTGCGCGTGGACGGCCTCGAAGCCACCGCCGAGCCCCGGCGCCTCGAGGCGATCCGGCGGGCCGCCGGCATGGTGTTCCAGAGCTTCAACCTCTTCCCGCACCTGACGGTGCTCGAAAACTGCACGCTCGCGCCCGTGCGGACGGGCGTCGCCACCCGCGCCGAGGCGGAGGCGCATGCGATGGCCCTGCTCGGGCGCGTGCGGGTCGCCGACCAGGCGCACAAGCGGCCGGGGCAGCTGTCCGGCGGCCAGCAGCAGCGGGTGGCCATCGCCCGGGCGCTCTGCATGCGGCCGAAGATCATGCTGTTCGACGAGCCCACCTCGGCGCTCGACCCGGAAATGGTCAAGGAGGTGCTCGACACCATGATCGAACTGGCCGGCGAAGGCATGACCATGCTGGCGGTCACCCACGAGATGGGCTTCGCCCGTCAGGTCGCCGACCGGGTGGTGTTCATGGACCAGGGCCAGATCGTCGAGTCCGCCCCGCCCGGCGACTTCTTCGCGCACCCTCGGCACGAACGCACCCGGGCTTTCCTCGGCCAGCTCCTGCATTGAGCCGGCCGCCGCCCATGCCCTTCGCCCGCCGGCCCAATCCGGTGTTCAGCGCCGAGTACCAGCAGGTGCGCGAGGTGCTTGTCGCCGCCCGTCGGGCTGCGGGCCTGTCGCAGCGCGACCTCGCCGCGGCTCTCGGCAAGGCCGGCTCGCACGTGTCGATGATCGAGCGCGGCCAGCGGCGGGTGGACCTGCTCGAATTCCACCGCATCGCCCTGGCGCTCGGGTGCGATCCGGCCAGCCTCTGCGCGGCGGTCCAGGCCCGCCTGGACTGGCTGGCGACGCCGGCCGCGGCGGACGAGCCTGGGGTTTCTCCTGAAGCAGAATTCATGTGACCCGGCGCGGGCGTCTGGCGTAACGTCCCAGCACATGCGGCTCCTGCTCGCCCTTCTGGCCCTTGTCGGCCTGCTGTTGTCGCCCGCTGCCGCCTCGGCGGGGGCCGCGGCCTGCGCCCACCACATGGGCGAAGGTCAGGCTATGGTGATGGACGGCGCCATGCCCGGCGCCGCCATGGCGCAGGCCGACACAGGGGCGGCCGGCGACCACGGCTGCTGCGATCCCGTCGGGGACAAGCACGACAGCAAGGCCTGCGCCCAGGCCTGCGCGCAGATTTGCGTCACCACGGCGGCGATCGCCGAACCCGGGCCGGCGCCGGCGCGCCGCATCGGGCACCTGGTGCTGGAAGCCGCCACGCCCAAGACCTACCGGGCCCACGCGCCCCCCGGGCTCGAACGCCCCCCTCGTCCCTTCGCCTGAGCCGGCCGCTTCGCGGCCGGGCGCCGTCGCCCGCAGGGACCTTCGGACCTGCGGACGCCGGGACGCGCCGCGCACCCCCGCGCGGATCTGCAACGCCCCTCTTCAGGTGAAACCGACATGGAAATTTCAACGCTCCTGGGCGCGGCCGCTGCGGCGACCCTCGCCCTCGCGCCGGCCGCCCACGCGGGGTCGCCGCCCCGGCGCTCATGGCGATTCTGGCCCGCAGGATGGAGCGCGAGCAGCAAGGCCGGCTGCAAGGGGCGAGCGTCGCGGTCCAGGGAGCGGCGAGCGCGGTGGGTCCCCTCCTCTTCGGGGCCGCCTATGCCCTGAATTCGCAGAACGGGGTTCCACACCGTGGCGCTGGCGCGATGCTCCTCGGCGCCGCGCTTCTCGCAGTGGCGGCCACGATCGCGCACGCCGCCGCGCGAGTTCCGCCGCGCATGCCGCGCGCGCGGTCCGAGCCGTGAGCCGCAGATTGGAACGCCGGAGACTATCCTGTGCCCCCTCGCGATGCGCATGCCGCCGGCGGCGGCGTGGGAAAAGGTCGGGCTCGCGCCCGGCGGGGGACGGCCACGCGGCCGGCGGGACCGGCGACGTCGGCTGCGCTCACCGCAACATGCCATCCGCGCGGGGCTCGGAGCGGGGGTCTCCGAGCGGCCCGCGCGGATGGACGGCGGCGCCCTAGATCAGTGGGCGCCGCCGTGCCCTTGCCCGGCTTCGAACGTCACCGACGCATTGTTGGTGACGAAGCGTCCCCCAGGCTCCTTCGGGGGATCCAGCGTGGCGGCCACCAGCATCACCGGCCCGGACAGGCCGGCGGGCATCCGCACCCAGCCGTCGTTATCGGTGAGGACGTTCTGCCGCTCCCCGCGGGCCGGCCGCACCGTGACGGGGTAACCCGCCAGGGGGCGGCCGTTCCGCACGAGCTGGAACCGCGACGGTGAGGCGCCGCCCGCGTCGAACGCCGGCACGAACTCCACCTCCAGCCCGGCCGGGGCCGACGTCGTCGGCGTGCAGGCGCGGACGCAGACCAGGGTCTTGGCCAGACGGCGGGAGCGGATCTGGAGCGGCGCGCCCTTCGGCAGGAGCCGGTGGACCGCGGCGACCTCCTCGGCCTTGAAGGGATGCTCCTCGAGGTAGATGTCCACCTGGTCAGGGCGCCAGTTGGACTCGCCCCAGATGGTCTGGACCGTCACCACCCCCATACCGGACGCCTCGGTGGAGACGGACAAGGGCAGCGACTTGGCGGCCTGCGCCTGCACCTCGACGGCGGCGGGCTGGCCGCCGACCACCGCGCGAGCCGATTCGATGCGCGTCCGCGGCGAGCCGACGTTCAGCGCCGGGAAGTCGGAGGAGGACGTGGCGTGGATGATGAGCGGTCGCCCGCCCGCGCCCACGAACCCCTCCGGAACCAGGAAGAAGTCGTGCGCAGCCGCGCTGCCGGCGAATAGCAGCCCGAGCGCCGTCGCGACGGTCAAAAGAGATCTTTTCATCGGTTCGAACCTTTTCTCGAGCTTAGAAGCGGGCGGTGAGGCCGAGATAATAGCGGCGGCCGACCAGGTCATAGGTGGAGGGGTCGGTGTTCGCCGCGATCGCCGGCGAGTAGACCGGAGGCTGCTTGTCCGTGAGGTTGTTCACCCCGCCGCGGAGCGTCACAGTCTTGTTCACTTTCCACGTGGTGTTCAGGTCGAAGTAGTTGACCGCGCCCAGGACCTGCTCGCGGTTGTTGAAGTTCTCGACCTCGCCCTGGTAGCGCCAGCGCACGCCGACGCTGAAGGGCTCGTAGTTCCAGCTCAGGGTCGACAGGAACTTCCACTCCGGCAGGGTGAGGCCGAAGGTGTTGGAGACCGTCCCCTTGCGATCGGTGAAGGCGCCGCCCGGCAGGTCCTGGCGCTTCCATTCCTGCAGCTTGGTTCCCATCACGTTGAGCGCCAGGGCGCCCCACTCCGGCCCACCCACGTCGGCCAGCGTGACGGCCCAATCAATCTGGAAGTCGATGCCGCTCGTCTTCAGCGTGCCCAGGTTGGCGTTCGTCTCGAGGGTGTTGGTGATCTGCCCCGAGTTCGGGTCGCGGCTGAACAGCTGACAGAAGAAGTTGCTGGGATCGTAGGTCGGGTTGGACGTGCCGTTCTGATTGAAGCAGCGGCGCAGCTGTTCCGTGGTGGCCAGCGTCCCAACCACGTCCTTGATGGTGATGTCATAATAGTCGATCGAGCCGGACAGGCGGCTCAACCACGGATTGGAGAACGGCGACTGCCAGGTTGCGCCGACGGTGAACGAGTCGGCGGTCTCTTCCTCCAGAAGTGGGTTGCCGCCTGTCAGGCCCGGGGTCTGCGAGTTCGAGAACGTGTAGGCGTCGATGACCTGGCCCGGCACGTTCTGCGCGAGGCACAGGGCGCGCACCTGAGCGGCGTTCGCCGCCCCCGGCGCCCTGTAGGCGCCCCGGATGTCGCACGGGTCGCCGGAGAACTGCGGCACACCCGCCGACGAGACCGGCACGCCGATGTTCATGAAGGTAAGGTTCTGCGTGGCGAACAGCTCGTTGATGGACGGCGCGCGAACGGCGCGTTGCAGGCCGCCGCGGATCCGCAGCCCCTCGACGATCTCCCAGCTCAGGTCCGCCTTGTAGGAACTCACACGGCCGATCGTGTCGTAATTGGAGAGCCGGTAGCCGAGGTTCGTCTCCAGGCTGTGCACGAAGGGCATGTCCCGGAGGAGCGGGATCAGGACTTCGCCGTAGATTTCGCGGACCTTGTCCGATCCCGAAAGCGGCTGACCGGAGGCGCCGGCGAGTTCGGGGCCGGTGGTTCCGTTCAGCGTGAAGGTCGCCAGCATCAATTCGTCGGGGACGAAGTCGTAGTTCTGCTCGCGGTGGGTGGCGCCGAGGGCCACCCGGACTTCACCGGCCGGAAGGTTGAAGACCCCGCCTTGCATGTTGATTTCAGCCACGCGCTGATCGTTTGTCGTGGTGTTCTTGGGCACCCGGCTGACGTAGTCGATGCAGGCGGCGCTCAGCGACTTCTCGCCAAAGGGGTTGAATCCGCCGGCGCAGATCGAGGCGCCGCCGTCCGGGGCGTCCAGCAGACGCTGGACCGCTGAGCGGGACAGGTAGCCGGTGTACGTCGTCCCGTTGTCCACGCGGCCATAGGAGAGGTAGGCATCGTAGGTCCAGTCGCGCACCGGCAGGCGACCGCGGAGGCCCGTGGTGATCTGGTAGACGTCGTAGGTCTCATTCTGCCGGCGCGGACCGAGTTCGTTGAAGCGCTTGTCGAGGCGGAAGCTGCCGTTCGGATTGGGGCGGGAGTTCAGGACCGCCCGCAGCTCGGCCGGGATGAAGGGGTTGGTCCCCGGGATCCGGAAGCCCGTGGTGGGGCCGGTCGCAGGGTTGGAAGCCAACTGGTTGCCGGCCTCATACTGCGAGAACAGGAAGTCGGCGTAGGCCTCCGCGAACGCTGTGATCTCGTAGTTCGCCGCGCCGTAGATGTTGTAGCGCTGCTGCGGAATGATCATGTAGTTCCGATCACCGGTCGTATAGGTGAAGTCGGTCTGCTGCAGCGGCCCCGGCATCCGAAAGCCTTCGTAGTCCAGGCCGCCGGGGCTGATGTATTCGCGGGCTCCCTGGTAGGCGAACAGCGTGCCGTTGTTGTTGAAGCCGAACGTGTTCCCGCGGGCGGCGCCAGGCACCGCCGCGCTCACGGCGGCGGCCGACGGAAGGTTGTTAGCGTCGAAGACGGTGGAGCCGAGAGGCGAGGTGCCGGCGAAGCCGGAGATGCGCGAGAATTCGCGCGCGGCGTTCAGGACCGAGTCCCGGTCCGAGTAGCTCAGCGACAGCACGGCATTGCCGCGACCCTCGGCGATGTCGCCGCCCATCGTGACGCTGTAGACTTCGCTCTCCGCATCGCCGCGATCGGAGACGCCGTACTGCACGTCGAGCTGGACGCCTTCGAAGTTCTCGTTCAGCCGGAAGTTCAACACGCCGGCTACGGCGTCAGAGCCATACGTCGACGAGGCGCCGCCGGTGATGGTTTCGACGCTTGAGATCAAAGGCGTCGGGAGCAGGTTCAGGTCGACGACGGATGAGGCGCTCGAAGGGACGACCCGGCGGCCATTCAGCAGCACCAAGGTGCGGATGGCGCCGAGGCCACGCAGCTGAACCTGAGCCTGGCCTGCCAGGTTCGGGCTGTTCGAAGACGCGCTGCCCAGCGGCGTGAACTGCGGGAGTTCATTGATCAGGGTCTCGATATTGGCCGAGCCGGTCGCCCGCACGTCGTCCTGCGTGACCGTTACAATCGGGCTGTTGGCCAGGTAGTCCTTGCGAGCGATCCGCGAACCGGTGACGACGACTTCGTCCAATTCGCCGGCCGTCTGTGCGTTCGCTGCGGCAGCCGCAGTGGCGTCTTGCGCCGCGGCGGGCGTGACCGCGAGCGCCGTGGCGGAAAGGAAGGCAACGCCTCCGAGGATGGATGAGCCGAGAATGCGGCTGCGAAAAGTGATGTCGGCCAAGACCGCTGCTCCAGAGCAATGTTTTTTCAGGCCGCCATGGGCCCCCTTCTGGAGCTACGCAGTGGGATGGTCGGCCCCTCAGACGCTCTGAATTTTTCTTTCCAAACCTCCGGCCGCAGGGGGTTTCTCCGGATCCGCAGCAGGGAAGTCGGGGGCGCCACGCCGACGGGAGAGCGTGCCGCGGACCGCGGTGGCCCAACGGGAGGTCAGCCCCGGACCTTGACGGAGGAGCCCCGGGGAGCCGGCTGCTGGGCCTACCGGCCCTGCCCTGCTGCCGCCCGAGCGAGAGACCGAAGCTGGGCGGCAGCCGCTCCGAAGTACGCCGAGGGCGGAGCCCTAAACCACGGCCGCCGCAGGCGGTCCAAGAAGAAGAAGGCTGCAAGGAGCCTGCGCGCCGCCAGGCGCTGCACGGCGGGACGCGCCGGCGAGCGGCCGCCGGCGCGCAAAGCGCGCCCGAAGGGCGACCCGTAGGAGCCGCGGCACGCGGCGGGACCGCGCACGCCCGCCGGCCGCTCGCCTTACCGGGGCGTTGCGGAGGCTTGCCCCGCTAGAAGGGGGCGGCGGAGAAGGCTTCCGCTCCGACGCAGGGGAAGCCGTTCCCCTACTCCGGCTGGATCAAACGCGAGCCACGCTCCTTGAGAAGGCCTCGACCGTCACGTGCTTTAACTCGTGAACGTGCGCCAGCCGGGTGCGGACCGCCTCAGGCGAAGCCTCACCCACATAACTGACGATCGCCCCGTGAGAGCCAGGACCGAGGCGCCAGACGTGGAGGTCGGTGATTCTCGCATCTCCTGGCCCTTAGACCTCGTCGCGCACCTCAGCTTCCAGGTGGTCGTCGGTGGCGTCGAGGAGCACGGCGGAGGTGTCCCGCATCAGGTTCCACGACCAGACGGCGATAACGGCGGCGCCCACCAGCCCCATCACCGGATCCAGCTACGTCCCGCCGAGGAAGCGGCCAGCCAGCAGGGCGGCGATGGCGAGCACGGAGGTCAGGGCGTCGGCCCGGACGTGCACGAATGCGGCGCGCAGGTTGTTGTCCTGGTGACGGCGCCCACCGTCGCCGTGGCCGTGGGCTGCATGATGATGCTCGTGGCCATGCTCGTGATGACTGTGGCGCTCATGACCGTGGTGATTATTTCTGTGGCCATGCGCATGGCCGCCGCCGAGCAGCAGAGCGCTGAGCAGGTTCACGGCCAAGCCGATCACCGCCACGACCGTGGCCTGGCCGAAGGCGACCGATTGCGGAGCCAGCAGTCGCAGGACGTACTCCCAAGCGATGCCGATGGCGACCACACCCAGCACAAGGGCCGAAGCGAAGAGCGTCGAGTGTCCGGACGCCAGGCACGGGGACCGGCCTGGCGAGCGTTTCGACCAAGCCGCCGACGCCGCGATGCGGGATGGTGATGTCGCGCTCACCTTTACAGGCGACGAAACCTACCAGGTGCTCGTCGGCGAGCGAGGAGCCGATCAGCTGACCGGTGGGGAAAGCGTCGACAACATCTTCGGTCGGGATGGCGCCGACACCCTGATCGGCGGCGCCTTGGTTGACGATATCATGGGCATGGAGGGCGGGGACTCGATCGACGCCCGCGCCGGCCACGACATGATCGAAGGCGGCATGGGCAACGACACCATCACCGGCGGCACGGGGGCGGACGCCTTCATCGTCGATCCGCACAGCGGCTTCGACGTCATCACCGACATGGAAGTCCGCGGTGAGGCGCAGGGCGCGTTCGACCACCTCGCGCTGCGCGATATCCGGCCGGATCAGGTGTCCGTCGTGGATCGCGCGGAAGGGGCGTTCGTGTCCTGGAACACAGACCGCGACGCCGATCCGGAGGGCGTCCTGCTGCTGGGCGTGTTCAGGGCCGATCTCCGGCAGAGCGACTTCATGTTCAGCGACGAGCCCGGATTCGTACCGGGGCTCAGCACCGCCGGTTCGGATTGGATTTTCCCGGCATGACGTGGGGCGGGTCGTCGCTTGACGCGCGGCGGCCCGCTCACCGCGAGTTGGCGACAAAGGTGGGGACGCCGGCACCGCGGGAGCCTGCAAGGCGTTCGCTCATGTGCCGACGATGCCTGCGTTTAGCGGCCGGGAGCGCTCAGCGGCCGGGAGGGCTCAGCGGTCCTCATGCTCCATCGCGACTGACACGAGTTCTGCGCCGCATGTGGCAGCCGCCCCTTCAATTTCCGTTCGCTGTTTGGATCCTCGAAGTCGCGCAGATTGCGCGCTCAACCGAACAGCGGCGTGAAGGCTTGCCCTTCCGCGCCTCAGGGATCATTTTCGCCTGCAGAAAGGACCGCCTTCTGCGCCATTGGCCCACCTTGCTCGCGTTCGTCGCGGCGATGCTGCTCGCATACGCCGGCGGACCGACTTTGGCCAAGACCGCGGCCTGCGATCCCTGCCCGCCGGATTGTCCGATGATGGCGGACGCCGCCCATAAGCCGTCTTCAGACCCTGCCGGGCAGAAGGAGAAAGCGCCTTGCGAGCGCAGCGTCCTCTGCCCCGCTGCGGTCGTTGTCGGGCCGGCTCCCATGGCGCCGGTCGAAGTCCAGCAAAGCGCGACCCTGATCGCCGTCCGCTGGACCGACTCTCCGCCGGCGCCATCTGGCCCGCCTGACCGAAGTCTAAGACCGCCCATCCACGCCTGATCCCCTGATCCCGGCTCGCCCGTGCGAGTCGTCGCAGGCGCATGCGCGCCGTTCCAGGAGATCAGAGCATGTCAGCTCGAAGAGGTTGGTTGGCCATCGTGGCCGCCGCCTGCGTTACGACCCCTGCTGTTGCGGGGCCCCTGACCTACGAAGAGGCGCTCGCGCGAGCGCGCCAGACGGCTCCTGCGCTTGCCGCCGCCGACCTCAAGGCGCGGGCGGCCCGGAGCAGCGCGGTCGCGGCGGGACGTCTGCCAGATCCTCAGCTGAGGTTCGGCGTGGAAAATTACCCGATCTCCGGCCCCATGGCGGGCCGGTTCGGCGCCGACGAGATGACCATGGCGACGGTCGGCGTCATGCAGGAGTTCCCGAATGCCGGGCGGCGGCGCGCGGAGGCTGCGGGCGCCCGCGCCGATGTCGCCATGGCGGAAGCGCAACGGGCGGTCACGACGCGTGAGGTCCAGCTCGGCGCTGCGTTGGCTTGGGTCGATCTGCATTACGCCCAGAGCCGCTTGGCGGCCTTGGATGCGATCCTGCGGCAGATCGAGCCCATCTGGCGCTCGGCCCCGGCCGGGGTGGCGTCGGGCGCGGACCGCGCGGCCATGGCGCTCGGTCCGATCCGCGCGCGAGCCGCCCTGCAGGACCAGCGCGATGAGCTCGCGGCCGCCGCCGGGCGGGCGAAGGCCGAGCTCTCACGCTGGACCGGCGACCTGGACCCAACCGTCGCCGGACCGCCGCCGTCGCCGGACATCGAGCCGGGGAGTCTGCGGGCCGGCCTTGAGGCGCATTCCACACTGCGGGCCTACGACTCGGCGCGAGCAAAGGCGCAAGCCGATGTGGACGTCACGCGGGCGGCAAAGCGGCCGGACTTTGCGCTGGAAGCCAGCTACGGGCGCCGCGACCCGATGTTCGGCGACATGGTCTCGGCGGGCGTGACGGTGCGGCTGCCCCTCTTCGCGGGTCAGCGGCAGGATCCGCTGATCGCCGCGCGGCGCGCCGACGCGGCTCGCGTGGATGCGGAGGCGGAAGTCGCGCGCCGCAGCCTGCGCGCCGGGCTCGACGGAGATCTCGCCGACCACCTGATGCACCATGAACAGTGGATGCGGTCCAAGGATGTCGTTCTGCCCGCGGCACAGCGGCAAGCTGATCTGGAGACCGCCAGCTACGGCGCCGGGCGCGCGGGGCTCGGCGACGTCCTGCAGGCGTTCACCGAGTTGGCCGAAGCCCGGCTCACCCTGCTCGAACGCGAGGCGGCGGTGGCCCGCGACGCGGTGCGCATCACCCTCACCTATGGAGCCGACGCGCCATGAGCATCCCCATCACGCGCGCGCAGCTGGCGGCCGGGGGCATGATCCTGCTCCTGCTGGGCGGCGCTGGCGGCTACGGCCTCTCGAGGCTGAGCTCATCCGACAAGCCGGCGCCGGCCCCAACCAGCGCCGGCCGCCAGGTGCTCTATTGGTACGACCCGATGGTCCCCAGCCAACGGTTCGACAAGCCGGGCAAATCCCCGTTCATGGACATGCAGCTGGTGCCCAAGTACGCCGACGAGGCGGGGGCGGACGCCGGTGTGCAGATCGATCCGGCGAGGGTCCAGAGCCTCGGCGTACGTCTGGCGACAGCCGAACCGGGGGCGCCTGCCTAGCGAGATCACCGCCCCGGGGGTCATTGACTTCAACGGGCGCGACCTCGTGGTGGTCCAGGCGCGGGCCGGCGGCTTCGTGCAGCGTGTCTATGCGCGTGCGCCCGGCGACATCATCGCCGCGGGCGCGCCGCTCGCCGACGTGCTCACGCCGGAGTGGGGCGGCGCCCAGACGGAGTTCCTGGCCGTTCGCCGCACCGGCGATCCGGCCTTGATCGCGGCCGCGCGCCAACGCCTGGCGCTGCTCGGCATGTCGCCCAGCCTGATCGCCTCGGTCGAACGCAGTGGTCGGCCGCAGACGGTCGTCCGCATCACAGCGCCGGGTGGCGGCGTGATCCGAACGCTGAGCGTGCGCAATGGCATGACGGTGAGCCAGGGCCAGACGCTCGCTGAGATCAGCGGGCTGGGGAGCGTCTGGCTCAACGTTTCGGTGCCCGAAGCCATGGCCGGCCAAGTCCGCCCCGGACAGACCGTGACGGTCACGCTCACCGCCTTCCCGGGCGAGCAGTTTGCCGGGCGTGTCTCAGCCATTCTGCCGGAAGCGGCCGCCGAGAGCCGCACCCTGACCGCGCGGGTCGAACTGCCGAACCGCGGCGGGCGCCTGCGGCCGGGCATGTACGGACAGGCGCAGTTCGCGGGCGCCGCCTCGCCCGCGCTGCTTGTCCCCTCCGAAGCGGTGATCCGGACGGGTCGCCGCGCACTCGTCATGCTGGCCCAGCCTGGGGGACGATTCCGTCCGGCCGAGGTGCAGGTCGGCCGCGAGGCGGGAGATCGGACTGAGATTCTGGCAGGCCTCCACGCGGGCGAACAGGTGGTCGCCTCCGGCCAGTTCCTGCTCGACTCAGAGGCCAGCCTTGCCGGCGTGCAGGCGCGGCCGATCCCGTCGACGCCGCCCGCGGCGGCCCCATCGACCGCCTACGAGACGACCGGACGGATCGAGCGGTTGCAGGGCCGGTCGATCACGCTCAGCCACCAGCCGGTCCCGGCCTTGCAATGGCCGGCGATGACCATGAGCTTCACCCTCGCCGACCCGAAGCTGGCCAAGGGTCTGAAGACCGGCGATCCGGTGCGCTTCGCCTTCGACCAGGCCGGCGGCGTACCTACCGTGCGGCGGATCGCCAAGCTGGATGCGGCCGGTTGATCGCCGCCCTTATCCGCGCCTCCGTCCGGGGACGGTTCTTCGTGCTGATCGCGGCCGCCGGCCTGTTGCTGGCCGGGCTCTGGGCGGTCCGCTCCACAGCGGTGGACGCGCTGCCTGACCTCTCCGACGTCCAGGTGGTGATCCGCACCAGCTACCCGGGACAGGCGCCTCAGCTCGTCGAGAACCAGGTCACCTATCCGCTCGCCACCACCATGCTCTCGGTCCCCGGAGCCAAGACGGTGCGGGGCTACTCCTTCTTCGGCGACAGCTTCGTCTATGTGCTCTTCGAAGATGGGACCGACCTCTATTGGGCGCGGTCGCGGGTGCTGGAATACCTCAACCAGGTGCAGGGGCGGCTCCCCGCGTCCGCCAAGCCGGCGCTTGGACCCGACGCCACCGGGGTCGGCTGGATCTACGAATATGCGTTGGTCGACCGCAGCGGGCGACACGACCTCTCCCAGCTTCGCAGCCTGCAGGACTGGTTCCTCCGCTATGAGCTGAAGAGCCTGCCCGGCGTCGCCGAGGTGGCGAGCGTCGGCGGGATGGTCCGCCAGTATCAGGTGGTCCTCGACCCGACCAAGCTCGCCGCCTATGGCGTCACCCACACTGAGGTGGTGGGCGCGCTGCGCAACGCCAACCAGGAAGCCGGCGGTTCGGTGCTCGAGCTGGGCGAAGCCGAATACATGGTCCGCTCAGGCGGCTATCTGGCGAGCCTCGACGACTTCCGCGCGGTGCCGTTGCGCGCGGCGGCAGGTGGC
This sequence comes from Phenylobacterium sp. J426, assembly GCF_024699945.1. Lineage (GTDB taxonomy): Bacteria > Pseudomonadota > Alphaproteobacteria > Caulobacterales > Caulobacteraceae > Phenylobacterium. The sequence goes on from NZ_JAJOMY010000001.1 coordinate 516,505, forward strand.
GTGCCAGTGCGCCTGGGAGATGTCGCCACGGTACAGGTTGGCCCGGAGATGCGGCGCGGCATCGCCGAGCTGGATGGCCAAGGCGAGGTGGCCGGCGGCGTGGTGATCCTGCGTTCTGGAAAGAACGCCCGCGAGACCATCGGGGCGGTGAAGTCGAAGCTGGCCGAACTAAAGGGCAGCCTGCCGGCCGGCGTGGAGGTCGTGACGACCTACGACCGGTCGCAGCTGATCGACCGCGCCATCGCCAATCTGACGCAGAAGCTGGTCGAGGAGTTCATCGTCGTCGCGATCGTCTGCGGCCTCTTCCTGTGGCACGCGCGCTCGGCGCTGGTGGCGATCCTCACCCTGCCGCTCGGCGTGCTGGCGGCTGTCCTGGTGATGCGCGGCCAGGGCGTGAACGCCAACATCATGTCGCTGGGCGGCATCGCCATCGCCATCGGCGCCATGGTCGACGCCGCCGTGGTGATGATCGAGAACGCGCACAAGCACCTCGAGCGGTGGACTCATGAGCATCCGGGCCGGACGCTCCGCGGCGAGGCCCGTTGGAAGGTGGTGACCGAGGCGGCCGCAGAGGTCGGGCCGGCCCTGTTCTTCAGCCTGGTGATCATCACCCTGTCCTTCGTGCCTGTGTTCACACTTCAGGCGCAGGAGGGCCGGCTCTTCGCGCCGCTGGCTTTCACGAAGACCTACGCCATGGCGGCCGCCGCGATCCTGTCGGTGACCCTCGTGCCGGTGCTGATGGGCTACCTGATCCGCGGTCGCATTCCCGCCGAGCAGGACAATCCGCTCAACCGGGCGCTGACCCGGGCCTACCGGCCAGCGCTCGACTGGGTCCTGCGGCGCCCTAGGACCACGCTGTTGCTGGCGGCCTTGGCCTTCACCACGACGGCCTGGCCGCTCAGCCGCCTGGGCGGCGAGTTCCTGCCGTCGATGGACGAGGGCGACCTGCTCTACATGCCCTCAGCCCTCCCCGGGATTTCGGCCGCCAAGGCCGCCGAGCTGCTGCAACAGACGGACCGGCTGATCCTCACGGTGCCTGAGGTGAAGACTGTGTTCGGCAAGGCCGGACGGGCGGAGACCGCCACGGACCCCGCCCCGCTGGAGATGTTCGAGACCACCATCCAGTTCAAGCCACGCGACCAATGGCGGGCGGGCATGACGCCTGAGAAGCTGGTCGAAGAACTCGACCGGACCGTGAAAGTCCCCGGTCTCGCCAATGTCTGGGTGCCGCCGATCCGCAACCGGATCGACATGCTGGCGACCGGGGTGAAGAGCCCGATCGGGGTGAAGGTCTCAGGACCAAACCTCGCCGAACTCGACCGCATCGCCGGCCGCATCGAAGCGGTCGCCAAGACCGTGCCGGGGGTGAGCTCCGCCCTCGCCGAGCGCTTGACCGGCGGACGCTACGTCGATGTCGACATCGACCGCGCCGCCGCCGCGCGCTTCGGGCTCAACATCAGCGACGTGCAGGCCATCGTGTCTGGCGCAATCGGCGGCGAGACCATCGGCGAGACGGTGGAAGGCCTCGCCCGCTATCCGATCAGCGTGCGCTACCCGCGCGAGCTGCGTGACAGCCTGGAAGGCCTACGTTCGCTGCCGATCGTCACGCCGGCCGGGCAGCAGATCACGCTCGGAACCGTCGCCCGGGTGCAGATCGCCGACGGCCCGCCGATGCTGAAGACGGAGAACGGCCGCCCCTCAACCTGGGTCTATGTGGACGTGCGTGGACGCGATCTCGCCTCGGTGGTCGGCGACCTGCAGACGGCGGTCGCCCGTGACGTGAAGCTCACGCCGGGGGGTCAGCGTCGCCTACTCGGGTCAGTTCGAGTACCTGCAGCGGGCGGCCGATCGGCTGAAGATCGTCGTGCCGGCGACCTTGGCTATCATCTTCCTCTTGCTCTACCTGACCTTCGGCCGCTTGGACGAAGCGGCGCTGATCATGGCCACCCTGCCGTTCGCGCTCACCGGCGGGATCTGGGCGCTTTATCTGCTCGGCTATCACCAGTCGGTGGCGACGGGGGTGGGCTTCATCGCCCTGGCCGGCGTCTCCGCCGAATTCGGCGTGGTGATGCTGATCTACCTGAAACACGCCCTGCAGGAGCGTGGTCCCGATCCCACGCCGAGCCAGGTCGCCGAGGCGGTGCGCGAAGGGGCGCTGCTTCGGGTGCGGCCGAAGGCGATGACTGTCGCAGTTATCCTGGCGGGCCTCTTCCCCATCCTGATCGGCCATGGCGCCGGTTCGGAGGTCATGGGCCGCATCGCTGCGCCCATGATCGGCGGCATGCTCACCGCCCCCTTGCTTTCCATGCTCGTCATCCCGGCAGGGTACCTCCTGCTGCGGCGTCGGCGCACGGATCCCCCAGCTTCAACCCCTAAAGGAGACTACCCATGAAGCGCGCTTATCTCATCGCCGGCGTCGTCAGCGCCGTTCTCGCTCTGGCCGCCTGCGGCCAAAAGACCGAGACCCAGGCGGAAGCCTCCACGGCCCCGGCCGAACCTGCCGCGGCGCCCGCCGCCACCGACAGCATGGCGGGCATCAACATGGCTTCGGCCGAGGCCGCCAAGACCGCCAAGGGGACCGGGACCGTCACCGCCGTGGATGCGGCGAGCGGCGCCATCACCATCAACCACGGGCCGATCCCGGAGGCCAACTGGCCGGCCATGACCATGGCCTTCAAGGCTGCGCCGGCCCTGACCCAAGGGCTCAAGGCCGGCGACAAGGTCGCCTTCGACTTGAAGCTCGAGAACGGCGGCGGCGAAGTCACCGCGATCCAGAAGCAGTAGGCGCCGCGCCTGTCGGACCACGGGGGATGGCTCAAGCTCAGCGCACCTGGGGGTGAGCCATCCCATCTGCGGCTGCGATGGCCCAGCGCCTGCCTTGGTGCGCGGATTGCGCCGTCACACCAGGTCTCGGGCAATCTCGATCAGGGTCCAGGCATAGGCCCCCACGGTCGGTATCGCAGTCGTGGCGACCCCCGAAGGCGCGTCCACCAGCGCCTTGCGGGTAGCCGTGCAAGAAGGTCACGCGGCCGAGGCCAAAGAGGGCTACGGCGCACGCAATATAGGCGAGCGGCGCCTCGCCGGAGGTTGTGGCGAGCGCCAAATGGCCAACCACCGCAATGAAGGCCTGCTCTAGGGTGTTCTGCAGAAAGGCCGCTGGGACTGCGAGGCGCGCGCTCGGCTGGCTGTACGCGGAACCGGCGTTGTCCTCGACGGAGGTGAACCGCACCTTCGCCACCATGCGCACGGCCAGAACGACCCACAGCGCGATCAGCAGGTCGGCTTTCAGCGCAAACGCGAGGCGCTCGGCGAGGTCCTGCGGAAAGGCGAGGCGTCGGGGGAGCCCCACGCAGGCGAGCACCAGGGTTGATCCGCAGACGGCGAAGGCTAGGAGCGCTCCGAGTTTCACGGTGCGCTGTTCCTTTGGCAGATCAACCCTTGGCCGCGTGGGCGGCTTGGTCATTGCGGTGACCTCTTCGCGCGGGCCCAAAGCCGATAGGTGTCCCCGAAGATCTCAGGGTGATCGAGCTCATGGCGATGCAAGGCGCGAAGATCACGCAAGGCGCCCGAGCGGGGGTTCTGCGCCAAGTATCGCGTCCGGTCGGCGGTATGGCCGAACTGGACGCCGAGGAACTCGAGACCCGCCACCCCGAACATCTCCCCGATCTGAGGCAGGGTGAAACGGTGCTCGTTCACGTGGAACAGGAGGTCACGACAGTCTGAAAGGGTCCAGAAGTCAGACGCGGGGCTCATTACGGCCTCCAGCGCGGGTGGCGCACCATCGAGCATCAGGGAACGGCGGAGCGCCCGGATGCCATCCGCGTCGTCGCGATATCCGGCGCGCGCAATGTGGGCGCGCGCTTCGATGACCGCACGTCGACCGATTTCGCTGTAGAGGCCAACGAAGAGGAGCCCAGATGAGCTCAGCAGCCCGGCAAGATCCCGCAGCCCCTGCGCCGGATCCTCCATGTGATGGAGCACGCCGAAGCTGTCGATCAGGTCAAAACGTTCCTCCAAGGCCGCTAGGTCCAGGATGTCCGCCTGCAGGTGTTCCACGTCGGTGAGCCTGTACTCCCGAGCCTTGCGCATGGCGTAGCCGAGACTGGCGGCGCTGAGGTCCACCGCCAGGATGGAGGCCCCGCGATAGGTCGTCGCGACCCGCATGGTCTCCAGCCCGGTGCCGCAGCCGGCGATCAACACGCGGGGGCGGGCAAGATCGGGAATGTCGCCGGCCGGCAGGTCAGGCAGGGCGTTCTGGACAGCCCTTCGGAAGGGCAGCGGCTCGCCGAGGCTGCAGCGCGTCCAGCGCGGGTAAGGGTTCTGCTCGTACTGTTGCTGGACGGCCCGCGAGACGACGTCCGTGGGAGGCTTGAGGACGGGCAGTCGGTCGCGCAGCTCGGCTTCCTGGTCCGGCTCACTGAGCTGCTCGCGAAGGAGGTCGGCGAGAAACGGCAGGGCGGCGCCCCGGAGCCGCGCAGCGAGCGGGGTTGCGGCGAGCGGACGATAGGCGGCGACGATCGCGATCTTGGTGAGATCGCCCGGCTGCTGTCCGAGGTCCTCGCGGTCGAGGGCCGTGATCAGGCTGCCGACGCGAGCCTGCTCGGCCGGCGCCCGCGAATAGGACGTACTCGTTGAGGAACGCCTGCCGGGCGAGACCGATCGCAATGCTGAGCTCCTCCTCAAGGGGTTCGGCCGCCCCCTCCGTGAGCCTCAAGAGATCGGACCGCAGCTGGACAAGCACGAATTCGATGGCCACGTCGGGCACGGGAGCGGTGGCCAGCAAGGTTTGAAATAGGTGATCCTGGATGAGCTGGGAGGCTGTCGTCGCCTCGCGCTCCAATGTCTCTGCGAGCTGACCGGGCGCCCCGGCGATACTTTCGAGGAGACGATCAATCTCTGGCTGCTGCCGCAACACTGCGATGGCGGCAGTCGCCAGATTGCGGGGGTTGACGTCCGGGCGGTCGAACAGCTGCAGCAAGATCTCTCTGAATGCCGGCGTCGGGGGCGCTAACCGAGTGTGGCGGAGTGCGCCAGCAAGGCGCCGCCAGGCCTCGGCGTCGCCGGGCGCGGCCTCCACGGCCTGGGCGAGCAACGCCAGCCCTTCCATGCCGTGACCGAGTTGCAGGCGCGCAAGGCCGAGGTTCGCCAGCAAAATCGCACGCAGGGGGTGCCCCGCCGGCGTCGCCTTTCTACCCCTATGGAAGTGTTCCGCAGCTCCCGCGGCGTCGCCGCTCTGCAGGCACAAGAGACCTAGCCCATTGAGGGCGGTCGGCAGTGCGGGCGCTCGTTTCAGTGCAGAGCGATAGCAACGCTCCGCGTCGGACCGTCGTCCGATCAGACGATAAGCGTCGCCGGCCGCAGCAAACGCCTCTGCGAAGTCTGGCTTGAGAGCTGCGGCCCGTTGGAAGAACGTCGCCGCGATCTCGTAAGCCTGCAGCCGTCGATGGGCTTCACCGAGATTGAACTGAATGAATGGGTTCTTCGGCTGCCCACTCGCCGCCTTTTCAAACCATGCGACCGCGTCGTCTGACCGCCCACGGTTCAAAGAGACCGTACCCAGGACATTCAGCGCTGAGGGATCCGAGGGCCTTGCCGCGAGAACCTTTCGAGCGTGCTTCTCTGCCTCAGGCCATCGGCCTGCGTTCACGTGCGCCACCGCCTGCTGCAGGTCGACCACCGCCTGAGGTGGCCCCGCAGGCGTCAGGCGCGGCGGCGGAGGCGGGAACCGTCTCATGCACTGATCAAGCGGCGCTCAGCGACCGCGCCTCCCTCAAATCGGCCCTGGCATCGCGAATGATCGACCACGCAGATTGGAGGAAGAGCCCCGAAATGATCACCGCTACGACGAGATCGGGCCAAGCGGTCTTGGTCCAGAACACCAGGCCTGCGGCGATCACGACGGCGAGGTTCCCCAGGGCGTCGTTGCGGGAGAAGAGCCAGACGGCGCGAACATTGGCGTCGCCGGCGCGGTGGGGGGATCAGGATGAGCGCCGCCGCAACGTTCGCCACCAGCGCGATCATGCCGAATACGCCCATGAGCTCGGCCTCTGGCTGGTTCAGCACCAGCACGCGATAGGCCGTGTTCAGAAGCACCCCGACGCCGAGCGCCGCCAGGAACAAGCCTTGGATAAGCGCAGAGCGCGCACGCCAGACGAGCGACCAGCCGATCGCCAGCAGGCCCAGGAACGTGATGAACCCGTCGCCCATGAAGTCGAGGGCGTCCGCCTTCAGCGCCTGCGAGCCGGCGACGAAGCCGGCGACGATCTCCACCAGGCCGTAGCCGGCATTGATCAGCACCACGATCCAGAGCGCCCGCCGGTAGGCGGGCGTGATATGGCTGAGGTTCTTCGGGAGCTCATCGTCATCCGCCGTCGCCGAAGGCTCCGCGCGATCGATGTGATAGCCAAGGTCGGTGACCGTGGCCTCTACGGTCGGCACAAGCTTCGCGGCATCGTCGACCTTCAACGTCATCATCGAAGACGCGATGGAGACACGCGCTTCCTGGACACCAGGCAGCTTGGCCACCGCCGACTGGATCTTTTCCGCGCAGCTGGAGCAATCCATGCCGGTCACACGGTACCGGAGGGACTCTGCGGCGGCTGTCGTGTTCGACATGTATTTTCTCCCGATGTGGCCACTCTAATTGCTCTAGCGGCTTGAGGATCAAGCCGTTGCGGCGGCTCTCCCGAGCCTCGCGAAGCCGGCTCTTGATCCTCTAGTAACTTGAGCATGTATCGTGCTGTTAAGACCTATTCGCAGTCGCACTCAGGACGCTTCGATGCCGGCGCTCGCACGCCTCTTCCTCGCGGTCGCCCTTCTCATGGCCGCCCAACTTCCCGCCACCGCCGTTGCCCAGGACGCGCCGCCCTCCGCGGCCGTCGCCTGGCGCCTGCTGGACTATATTGCGGTGGATTACCCCGGCGCTGTCTCCGACGGCCGGATCGTAAGCGAGGCCGAGTATGCGGAGATGCGGGAATTCTCCGCCTCTGTGCGCAGCCGCATCGCCGCCCTGCCGGCGAGTTCCGCCAAACCGCAGCTCCTGGCAGAGGCGAACGCACTCGTCGGATCCGTGGATCATCGTGCCGAGCCTGCCGAGGTGGCGCGCCGGGCCCGAACCCTCGCGGCCGATTTGCTAAAAGCGTACCCCGTGCCGCTCGCGCCGCAGCAGGCCCCAAACCTGGTCCGGGGTGCGGCCCTTTACGCCGAGCAGTGCGCGTCCTGCCACGGCGCCGTCGGCAGGGGTGACGGCCCCAACGCCAAAGGCCTTGATCCTCCGCCGATCGCCTTCACCGACGTGGCGCGCGCCAACGAGCGGAGCCTCTTCGGTCTCTATCAGGTGATTGGCCAGGGGCTCGACGGCACGGCCATGCCCAGCTTCGCCCACCTGTCGTCCGACGATCGCTGGGCGCTGGCGTACTATGTTGGGACCTTCGCCTATTCCCGAGAGGCCGAGCGCGCCGGCGAGCAGGCGTGGCGCGCGGGGTCGCAGCTGCACGCCGTCGTCCCCGACCTACAGGTCCTGACCCAAACGACCCCCGCAGCTCTGGCGGCCCGCGTAGGCGAGCCGCAGGCCACCCAGATCATGGCTTATCTGCGCCGCCATCCTGAGGCTGTAGCGCCGAAGTCGGGTGGCGGGCTGGACGTCGCCCGTCGCAAACTCGCGGAAAGCCTGAACGCCTACGAGGCGGGCGATCGCAAGCGGGCTGAGGAGCTCGCGCTGTCGGCGTATCTTGACGGGTTCGAGCCTGTCGAACCTCTGCTGCGCGCGCGAGACGGCGCCCTGATGGCGAAGGTCGAGGCGTCCATGGGCGAGCTCCGGGCCAGCCTTGCCCGCGGCGCGCCGTCGGCCGAAGTGGCCGCGCAGGTCCGAGGGCTGGATGGGTTGTTCGATGAAGCTGCGCGGGCGCTCGCGCCGGAGCAGGCCAGCGCCGCCTCAAGCTTCCTCGGCGCCTTCACCATTCTGCTGCGCGAGGGAGTCGAGGCGCTTCTGATTGTGATCGCGATGATCGCCTTCCTACGGAAGGCCGAACGCCAGGACGTACTGCCCTACGTCCACGGCGGCTGGATCGCCGCCCTTCTGGCGGGGGGGCTGACCTGGGCGGCGGCGACCTACCTCATCTCCATCAGCGGAGCGAGCCGCGAACTGACCGAAGGGTTCGGGTCCTTGGTCTCCGCAGTCGTGCTGATCTCGGTGGGGGTGTGGATGCATGGGAAGGCCCAGGCGGGCGCGTGGCAGGCGTATATTCGCGACAAGCTGTCGGCAGCGCTGTCAAAGCGGTCGGCCTGGTTCCTGTTCCTGTTGGCCTTCGTCGTCGTCTACCGGGAAGTGTTCGAGACCATCCTGTTCTACGCCGCCCTCTGGAGTCAGGGGGGGCAGCTCGCGATGGTGTCCGGCGCCGGCTTGGCGGTCATCTGCCTGGCGGTGATCGCCTGGGCGCTGCTGAGCTACAGCAAGCGCCTGCCCATCGCGCAGTTCTTCTCCTACAGCTCGATCCTCATCGCCGTATTGGCCGTGGTGCTCGCTGGGAAAGGCGTGGCGGGTCTGCAGGAAGCGGGGATGCTCGATGTCCGGCCCCTGGCGGCGCTGCCCCGAATTGAGGTGCTCGGCGTGTTCCCGACCTGGGAAGGGCTCCTAGCTCAGCTGCTCACGCTGACCGTCGTGGTGGTCGGGTTCTGGGCGGCGGGCCGGCGCGCCCAGGCCGAGGCGCGGGTCTAGGGCACATTCGCCTGGAGTTCATCGAGCCAGATACGGGCGGAGCCGTCCGACGGGGCGCGCCAGTCGCCGCGCGGGGAGAGGTTGCCGCCCGAGATCACCTTGGGGCCGTTCGGCATCGCTGAGCGCTTAAACTGGCTGATCTCGAAGAAGCGGAACAGGAACACGCCTAGCCAGTGCTTTATGGCCGCCAAGTCGTAAGCGTTGCGCGCCTCGACGGTGAAATGCGCCGGCCAATGCCCAGCATCGCGGTCCTTCCAGGCGTGCCAAGCGAGGAAGGCGACTTTCGAAGGCCGCAGGCCGTAGCGGGTAATGTAGTAGAGGTTGAAGTCCTGCAGCTCGTAGGGCCCGACCTTGGCCTGGGTGCTCTGGATCGCCCCCGAGGCGTCCGCCGGCACCAACTCCGGCGAGATCTCCGTGCTCAGCACCGAAAGCAGCGTCTGGGAGGCGTCGGCGTCGAACTGGCCCGTGGTCGCGACCCAGCGGATCAGGTGCTGGATCAGCGTCTTCGCCACCGAGCCATTGACGTTGTAGTGGCTCATCTGGTCACCCACGCCGTAGGTGCACCAGCCGAGCGCCAGCTCCGACAGGTCGCCCGTCCCGAGCACGAAGCCGCCGCGCTGGTTGGCGAGCCGGAACAGGTAATCCGTCCGCAGCCCAGCCTGAACGTTTTCAAAGGTCACGTCGTACACCGGTTCCCCCGCGGCGAAGGGGTGACCGAGGTCGGTGAGAAGCTGGCGTGCGGCCGGCTTGATGTCGATCTCTTCCCCGGCGACGCCGAGCGCCCGCATCAGTCGCCAGGCGTTCGACTTCGTGCCCTCGCTGGTTGCGAAGCCCGGCATGGTAAAGCCGAGAATGTCGGAGCGGGGCTTGCCGAGCGCGTCGAAGGCCTTGGCCGCGACAATGAGAGCGTGGGTGGAGTCCAGGCCGCCGGACACGCCGACCACAATGTGCCTGGACTTGGTGGCGTCGAGGCGTTTGGCGAGTCCCTGGACCTGGATGTTGAAGGCCTCGTAGCAATCCTTGTCGAGGCGCGTGAGGTCGTCCGGTACAAACGGGAACCGGTCAATCGCGCGTAGCAGACCGACGTCCTGGAAACTAGGCTTGTGGTGGAATTCCACCCGGCGGAAGCAGGTCTCAGGACGCCCTGACGCCACGGCGGCGTTGTTGAAAGTAGGTGTGCGCATGCGCTCAAGGCGCAGGCGTTCCACGTCGACGTCGGCCACGGCCATCTGCGCCTTGGCGGGGAAGCGATCCGTCTGGGCGAGCAGCACGCCAAGCTCGTGGATGGTCGCCTGACCGTCCCAGGCGAGGTCCGTTGTGCTCTCGCCCGGTCCGGCCGCCGAATAGAGATAGGCCGCCTGGCAGCGCAGCGACTGGGACGCACAAAGCAATGCTCGGTCGTCGGCTTTGCCGACCACGATGTTGGAGGCGGACAGATTGCAGAGGATCAGCGCGCCCGCGAGCGCGGCCTGGGTGGACGGCGGCGTCGCGGCCCAGAAGTCCTCACACATCTCCATGTGGAAGACGAAGTCCGGCAGATCGGCCGCCGTGAAGAGAAGGTCCGTCCCGAATGGAACGGATTGGCCGGCGATCTGCGTGTGCAGCCCGACAACGCCTGCGCCGGGAGCAAACCAACGGTTTTCGTAATACTCCCTATAGTTCGGCAGGAAGCTCTTCGGCACGACGCCCAAGATCCGCCCGCGAGAAATTGCGATCGCGCAGTTATAGAGCCGGCCATTGTGGGCGACCGGGGCGCCGACGATCAGCACTGGGGAGAGCGCGGTGCTCGCCTCGACCAAACGTGCGAGCTCAAGTTCCACGCGGCGCACCAGGGTGTCCTGCAGCAACAGATCGTCGATGGCGTAGGCCGACAGTCCCAGCTCCGGAAAGAGCATGAGATCGACGCCCCGACCGTGGCCGTCCTTCGCGAGACCTAGCGTCTCGGCCGCGTTGAAGCCCGGGTCGCCGACCGCTACGCGCGGCGTGCAGACGGCCACACGCACCAAGCCTTGCGTGTGAATGGCATAGAATTTCGAGGTCACGGGTACTCACCTCCGCTGTCACCGGTGAGCTAAGCCGGGAGAGGCCTGAGCGGTTGCGGCGTAGCTGCCCATTGGGACATCGCCCCCGACCCTGGGCTTGAACGGAGCGGCTGCTGGGAGCGGCCGAGCGCCAGCCGCCAGGTTCAAGCTCAGGCTCGCAAGATCACTTAGCTTTGCGGAGGGAATGCGAGGGATCTGTGATGCTTTGGTTTTTGAAGGCCGCCTACGCCCCGGCGTTCATGTTTGGGTTCATCGGCGCGGGGCTGGCGCTCGTCACGAGAGGCCAGTCCTTGGCGTGGCTCGCACCGCTCCTCGGCGCCGCGATCGCGGTCTCATTCTTCGTGGAGCGGGTCATTCCCTACGAACCGATCTGGAACAGACCGCGCGGGGATAGCCGCCGCGATGTCCTGCACGCGCTGGTCAACGAAGCCAGCGTCTATGCCGGCGCAGCGCTGATCCCCTGTGCTGACCCTGCTGTCGCCGGCCGCGGGCCTCTGGCCGGCCGCCTGGCCGATCTGGGCTCAGCTGGTGCTTGCGATCCTCTTGGCGGACCTCGGGATCACCCTTTGCCATTACTTCAGCCACAAGTTCCAATGGCTCTGGCGCTTCCACGCCGTCCATCACTCAGTAAAGCGGATGTACGGCTTCAACGGCCTCATGAAGCATCCTGTGCACCAAGCCGTGGAGACGCTCGCCGGGACTGCGCCCCTGATCCTGATGGGCATGCCGCTCCAGATCGGCGTCCTTCTCGGCTTCGCGGTCGCGATCCAGCTCCTGCTGCAGCATGCCAATGTCGACATGCGGCTCGGACCGCTGTGCTACGTGATGGCCTGGGCGCCCGTGCATCGCTTCCATCACCAGAAGGGGCCCGGCGTCGGCGACGTGAACTTTGGACTGTTCACCTGTCTCTGGGATTATCTTTTGCGCACGGCGTACTACGATCACAGCAAGCGCCTCAGCTCCGACGACATCGGCATCGGCGATCAGCCGAACTATCCGACGGACTATGTCGCCCAGCTGGCGGCCCCGTTTCGGAAAATCAGCTGAGACCAGGCGCTCGCCGGCCTAGGCGCTGGGCGTCGCGAGGTGGAGTTGGCTGGCGGTCACCCCGAACGTGGCCTTGAGGGTGCGGGCGAGGTGCGCGGCGTCGGCGAAACCCGCAGCATGCGCGGCGACCGTGGCGTCACGGCCAGCCAGGAGATGCTCGGCGGCCAGGCGAAGCCGCCGCCAGAGCAGGAAGCGCCGATAGGGCAAACCGACCTCCTCTGCGAAGAGGTGGCGGAAGCGCTCAGGAGACAAGCCCGCGACGGCGGCCGCCCGCTTGAGGGGCGTAGGCCCCTCCGATAGATCCTCCTCGAGCACAAGCATCGCCGCCTGGAGGCGCGGATCCAGGGGCCGGGGCGCAGGCGTGGGCGACGACAGCCACCTCGCCCAAAACTCTTGCCCCGGCGCGCCCCTCAACACGGCAAGAGATCGCGTTTGCCGGATTTGCCGCAGCTTGGCTTCCAGCTCCGTCGCCGCGTAGCGCGAGGGCTCCAGGAAGATGAGCTCGGCCGAAGGGGACGCCACGAGGCGATGGGGCGTCAAGGGATCGATCAGGACGCAGTCAGCGGAGACGCTGCGTCCCTCGGCATCGTGGACCGTGAGCGGCTCGCCGCTCAGGACGGCCTGTGCGGCGAAATGACGGTGGGCGGCGGCGTCGCCCACCGCGCCGCGCCAGACTGCCCATGTCGCTCCCAGCTCCAGTGCACCGGCCCAGCCCGGTTTATCCTTGCCCCCGGCAGGCCGACTCATGAGCGATTCCACAGTCCGATCCATGGAGCGGTCAGAGCGCCGTCGGGCGCCATCAGTTCAGGCCAACGCCGCGCATGATGAAACGGCTGCGCGGCAAGGCCGGCAATCGCCCGAAGTCGAGCCCGAGGTCCTGCTGGGGGACCTCGTAGCGAATCCTTCGGGTCAGCACCTCGAAGGCGCGCTCCATGATCTCAACTACGATCCACTCGCCCGGGCAGCGGTGGCCGGCCAGATGGTCACCGCCTCCCTGCGGCACGAAATCGAACGGACCGGGCGGATGGGCGGCGAACCGTCTGGGTCGAAAGGCGTCCGGATCGGACCAGGCGGACGGATCGTGGTTGGTGCCGTACAGGTCCAGGATCACCTGCCGGTCCGCCGGGAAGCTGAGGCCGCGCCAGGTGAAGGGCTGCCGCACGCGCGCGATGAGCGACGGGAAGAACGGGTAGAAGCGGCGCACCTCCTGGATGAAGGCGTTGCGTTGCACCGGTCCCTCACGCGCTACCTGCGCCGCTTCCGGATGGGTGTGCAGGGCGTGGGCGAGCAAGACCACGTAGACAGCGGTCGCGACGGTGGGACGCAGCACGTTGGCGAGCTCGACGGCGGCGATGTTCGCCGCGAGCAGCTCGCCGTTGAACTCCCGCGCATGCGCGATCCGGAAGGCGGCGGTGTCCTCATCCGGTGTCTGGCCGCCGTCCCGGATCGCCTCGACAACCCGCGAGAGCCAATGATCGACCTTGCGGCGTGCGTAGCGGGACCAGAGATGTCGAGGGCCGCGCGCGCCGGCCGCATCGAACAAAGCTCGGAGTTCTCGCGCGCGGCGCTGGACCTCTGCCGCCTCGAGCGGCACGCCAGCCCACGCGCACACCGCACGCGTGAGCATCGGATGCAGTTCATCGTAGAAGGTGATCTCGCGGCCGTCCGACGCCCAGCCCGCCGCGGCACGCATTAGTTCCGCTTCGAGAAGCTCTCCAAGCACCCTGATGCGCTCAGGCGCCATCAGGTCCATGAACAGCTGCTTGCGGTGGCGATGTGCGTCACCGTCGAGCCCCCTGAACGCCCCCTTCGCCGAGCAGGGTTTTGCGGATCGGCGACGGCATGGCGCCTTCTCGCTTGAAGCGGTCCACGTCGTAGAAGAGGGCCGCGGCTTCGGGTCCTTTCAGGCAGATCGTGTCCTTGAAGAGGACATGCGTTTCGAAGCCGTCTGCGCCGATCCGAATGCACTGTTTGGAGATGAAGCGATAGGGGTCAGTCACTAGGGCTAGAGTGGCGTCATGCGGCGGCTGGTGGCGGGCGGTCATGGATGCCCTTTCGCTGGAGGACTGGACGGGGTGGTGGCGGAGGCCTGCCGGCCAAGCGAGGTGAGCAGCAGCCATGCGACACCGACGGTGATCGCGGTGTCTGCGAGATTGAAGGTCGGCCAATGGAAATCGGCGATGTGGGCGTCGATGAAGTCGGTCACTGCGCCGAGGCGGACCCGGTCGACGATGTTCCCTAGGGCGCCACCGACAAACAGCGCGAGCGGCGCCGCCACGGCGAGACGGCGCTCGCGCCACATCCATGCCATGAGCCACAGCGCGACTGCCGCCGTGCCGGCGACCAGCAGCCAGCGCCCAAGTTCGCCTGAGCCGGCGAAGAGTCCTAAGGTGACGCCCGTATTGGACCCGAGCTGCAGGTTCAGAAATGGCCCCAGGGTCGCGGGCTCCGTGAGGTGGGCGCGCGCTATGAGCTTGGTGGCCTGATCGGCCGCGAGCACGCCGAGGCTAAGGGTGAGTCCAAGCGTCCTGTGCATCGAGGCTCCTTTAGCTGCTCAGCCTGCCACCTCTAGCTGCTAGAGGATCAAGCCCGATCTGGCGCCGCTCGAGCGCGCGAGCGGACCGGCCTGCGCCGGCGGCCCGCTGACAGAGCTTCAGGGAAGCGCGCTCGGTCCAGCGCCGCCGCAAAGGGACTGCGCAGCCCAACGTCGCGACGTGCGAGCCACTGCATTCGCTGGCAGGACTGTAGCAGTGCTTGTTGAAGCACAGCAATTTCAGGGCTTGTCCCGATGGCCCAGCAGGCGCAGGGCGTTGAACACTACGAGGAGCGTCGACCCTTCGTGGAAAACGACGGCCGCACCGATCTTCAGGCCAAAAATGGTCGCAGGGATCAGGAACGCGACCATCCCCAGGCTGACCAAGAGGTTCTGCTTGATGATGGCGCTGGTCTGACGGCTTAGGCTGACCGCGAAGGGCAGTCGCCGCAGGTCGTCCGCCATTAGGGCGACGTCTGCGGTCTCAAGCGCCACGTCGGATCCGGCTGCGCCCATCGCGATCCCCACGGTCGCGTTCGCCATGGCCGGCGCATCGTTGACGCCGTCCCCGACCATCGCGACGCCGCCCGCTTGCTCGCGGAGCGTCTTGATGAAGGCGACCTTGTCCTCCGGCATCAGTCCGCCGCGGGCGTCGGTCAGACCGAGCTTGGCGGCGATGGCGTCAGCGACGCCCTGATTGTCGCCCGACAGCATGATCATGCGCTTGACGCCCAGCCGGCGGAGGGCGGCGATGACCTCTGCGGCGCCCTCGCGCGGCGTGTCCTGTAGGCCGATCACGCCGAGGTAGGTCTCGCCGCTCCGAACTACCATGACGGTCCGCCCTGAGCTGGAGAGCCGCTCGACTTCACCGCGCACCTGCTCAGGCACGGGTCCCCCCGGAACGGTCTCGAAGAGCTTGAGTTTCCCGATGAAGACGTCTTCACCGCCAAAGCGCCCGCGGACACCTTGTCCGGTGATGCTCTCCACCGCCTCGGCGCGTCCGGGCGGGCCAGGCAGCCTTTCGGTGGCTGCCGTGACAACCGCTGCCGCAAGCGGATGGTCGCTCAGCCCCTCGACCGCCGCCGCCGTCTCCAGGAGCCGCGCTTCGTCTACGCCCACGGCAGGCACGACGTCGGTGACGCGGGGGCGTCCCTCCGTCAGGGTGCCGGTCTTGTCGAACGCCAGAGCCTGCAGCCTCCCAAGGTTCTCCAGCGGCCCGCCCCCCCTTCACCAGGACGCCGCCGCGTCCTGCGCGAGCCACGCCGCTGAGGACGGCGCTCGGGACGGAGATCGCCAGGGCGCAGGGGCTGGCGGCGACCAGGACCGCCATCGCGCGGTAGAAGCTCACGCTGAACGGCTCGTCGACCACGACCCAGGCGAACATCAGGGCGAAGACACCCAGGAGGACGGCCGGGACGAAGATCCGTTCGAACTTGTCGGTGAAGCGCTGCGTGGGCGAGCGCTGCGCCTCGGCCTCGGCGACCATGGTGACCACGCGAGCTAGGGTCGACTCACCGGAGAGGCGCGCCACGCGCACCTCCAGGGCTCCAGCCCCATTGATGGTGCCCGCGAACACCTTTTGCGCGGCATCGGCCGTTTCGAATGCGATGTCGTGGCCCGCCGCGCGCTTGTCGACCGGCATGCTCTCGCCGGTGACGGGGGCCTGATTGACCGAACTCTCGCCTACGACGACGACCCCGTCGGCCGGCAGCCGTTCGTTGGGCCGAACCATGACGATGTCGCCGATCTCGAGCGCCTCGACGGGGACATCTTCGAAGGTGTCGCCACGCTTGCGGCTTGCGCGCTCCGGCGCCAGTTCGGCCAGCGCCTCGATGGCCCTGCGAGCCCGCCCCATCGCGTAGTGTTCCAGTGCATGGCCTAGGCTGAAGAGCACGAGCAGCAGGGCGCCTTCGGCCCACTCGCCCAACGCCGCCGCACCCGCCGCGGCGACCAGCATCAGCGTGTCGATCTCGAAGCGGCGCTTACGGAGATTTTCGAGCGCTTCGCGCAGCGTGAAGTAGCCGCCGAACCCGTAAGCCAGGAGATAGAAGGCCAGCGGGATGGCGCCCTCAAGGCGGAAGGACGCAAGCCAGCCGATCAGCAACACCACGGCGGACAGCCCGGCGAAGACCAGTTCCGTCCGCTCGCCGAACGGGCCACCGTGCTTGTGCTCGTGTCCCTCTCCCGGCTTGTGCTCGTGGCCCCCGTGCTCGCCCTCCTTCGCGGAGGACTTGCGTCGTGCGGCTTCCGCATTTGACTGCCCAAGGGCGGCCGCGCGCTCCAGCAGGTAGGCCTCCAGGGCGACGGGCTCGACCTTCGCGGGGTCGAACTCGACCAGGACCGCGCCGGTCACGCCCACATCGGCGTGGAGCACCCCCGGACGGCCTCGGAGGTCGTCCGCCAGGGTCCGGGCGGCGCGGGCATGCAGCGGCTGGCTCAGGCGAAAGTTGGCGTGGCCGGAGGCGCTTGCGAGGCGGGCGCCCTGCTGCACGGCCAGGGCGCGAACCTGGGACGCAGAGATTTGGGCTGGATCGAAGTGCACGCAGAGCACCGCGTCCTCGCGGCCCTGCACATGCGCTTCGGCGACCCCGGGCCTTGAGGCAAGGACCTCCGCGAGTTGCTGCACACAGCGCTCGCAAGCCTCCGCGGCGGCCGGCAGCAGGACCGGGATCTCGAGACGAAGCTTGTCTTCAGCCACAGCGCGTCCTTTCAACTTTCCGTCGCGGGCTCTGCGCGGCTCTCGGCCGCGTCCCGTAGAATTTCCAGCCCGCCCTTCGCCGCGATCAGGGCCACCAGCACGCCCACGACCAAGTCCGGCCAGGCCTGGTTCAGCCACATGATCAAGGCCCCGGCGACGAGGATGCCGCCGTTGGACGCAAAGTCATTGAGGCTGAAGGTCTCTGCCGCGCGCATGTTCACGTCGTCGCTTTGCGCACGGCGCAGGAGGAATAAGCAAACGAGGTTCACGCCCGCAGCGACGAGCGCCAGGGCCATCATGGTCCAACCGACGGGCTCGGTTCCGAGCCACCAGCGGCGGATCACGTCCAGAAGCACGCCGCCCGCGAAGATCAGCAGCATGATACCGGAGACCCCCGCCGCTCGGCGTTTCCAGACGGCGGCGCGGCCGACGGCCAAGAAGCTGATCGCGTAGACGGCGGCGTCTGATGCGTTGTCAACGGCGTTGGCGATCAGCGCGCTCGAGTCGGCGAGCAGACCGGCTAGGCCAAGGCTGACGAACAGCGCTGCGTTGAGCACGAACACCCAAAGCAAGGTCCGCCGTTGCGCACGGTCGACGTCGCTCAATGCGGCCATGTCTCCTTGGCAGTTGACTTCGGAGACCTCCCTCATTGCTCGGGGCCGATGGGGTGCGCGCCCGCGGGTGCGTAGTTGACCCGGATGCGACCGATGAGGTCCGCGGGCACTCCGAGGCGAGCGGTATAGGCCGCTGCTGCCGGATGCCGGCCCACGAGGGAGCCGCGCCATCGGACGTGCTTCAACGCCAGCAGGCCGCCCTGCCGGTCGAAGGCGGCGACATCCAGGTGGCCCCCAGTGGGGAGCCTGGACGTTGGGCGGCGGCGCACCAAGCCGCGGACCACGGCCGGATGTTCGCCGACCCGCAGATAGCCGGTGAGGATCTTTAGCGGGCCTCCTTCGACGAGCTCGACGGCTGGGGTCGGCTCGGCCAAGGCCGCGCCGGACGCCGCAGCGATCAAGCCCGTGGCGAGAGTCGCTACACGGCAGAACCGCTGGGCAGCCCGGGGGCCCGGCCGTGGCGCGCCTCGCACCCGGCCGCTCCGGACCTTCAACGGGCCTCGTTCCATTCCGCTCATGGTGTCAGTCCTCAATCCCTTCGGCGCTCCGATGTCGGACCGCCTGGGCGGCAAACGTCGGCAACACCAACAGGGTCAGAGCGGTTGCTGTGAGCAGACCTCCGATGACGACTGTGGCGAGAGGCTTTTGCACCTCAGCGCCTGCGCCGTGTGCGATGGCCATGGGGATGAAGCCGACAATGGCGACAAGAGCGGTCGTCAGGACAGCGCGTAGCCGGCTAGACGCACCTTCGATGGCTGCATCCTTCGGGAGCAGCCCTGCTGTCAGGCGCTCGCGGATCGCCTGCATCAGGACGAGCCCGTTCAGTGTCGCCACGCCCGACACCGCGATGAACCCCACAGCCGCGGAGACGGAGAAGGGCATGCCCCGCAGGAGCAAGGCGACGGCGCCGCCGACGAGGGCGAGGGGGAACGCAGGCGAAGACGAGGGCCGCCTCCGCAAACGAGCCAAGCGCCATGAAGAGCAGAATGCCGATGAGCACGAAGACCACCGGGATCACCAGTCCTAGCCGTTGTTCGGCACGCTGCAGGTTCTCGAACTGACCGCCCCAGTCGAGGTAGACCCCGGTGGGCAGGGCGACTTTCGCGACGCGCTGCTGGGCGTCGCTCACAAATCCGCCGAGGTCGCGGCCTCGAACGTTGGCCTGCACCACCATCCGCCGGCTCCCGTTCTGCCGGCTGATCTGGTTGGGGCCTTCTGCTGTGTCGATGCGAGCCACGGACGCCAGAGGCACCACGGCGCCGGAGGTCGACACGACTGGCAGAGCTGCAAGGGCGGCGGGATCGTTGCGCGCCGCTTCCGGCAAGCGCACGACGACATCGAAACGGCGGTCGCCCTCGAAGATCTGACCCGCCTCAGCGCCCCCAATGCCCGCCGAGACGGCCTCACTCACGTCCGCCGCCGAAAGGCCGTAACTGGCCGCAGCGAACCGATCGACTTTGATGGTCAGGGTGGGCAGGCCGGAGGCCTGCTCGACCCGCACGTCCGCCGCGCCGGGGGTCTGCCGCAGGGCGGCGGCGACCTGATCGGCTGTTCGCTGCAACGTTCCGAAGTCGTCCCCATAGACCATCACAGCCAGGTCCGTGCGGACACCCGAGATCAATTCGTTGAAGCGAAGTTCGATCGGCTGGCTGAACTCGAAATTATTGCCGATCTGTTGGCCCGCCGCCTTCTCGATTCGTTCGATCAGTTCCTCTTTCTGAAGTCTCGGGTCCGGCCAGGCCTTGCGATCCTTCAGTACGATGACGCTGTCGGAGATGTTGGGCGGCATGGGATCCACCGCCGCTTCTGCGGTGCCTGTGCGGGAGAACATGGTCTCCACTTCCGGCTGAGCCTTGATGGCGCGCTCAAGCGCCATCTGCATGGCGATGGATTGCTCCAGAGAGGCCGACGGCACACGCAGGGCCTGCATCGCGATATCGCCTTCGTCCAGGGTCGGGATGAATTCGCGGCCGAGTGTGAAGAACGAGATCACGCCAACGAGCAGCGCCATGCCCGCCGCCATGAGCACCATCCTTGGTCGCGACACCGCCGCTCCGATCGCCGGCTGGATGCGCTGGCGCGCCCAGCGAAGGATGCGAGTCTCGTGCTCCTCCACCCTTCCGTCTGGGCCCGAGTGCACCGACTTAGGATCCCGCACGAGCAAGGCGGCCATGGCAGGCACGAAGGTGAAGGACAGGATGAACGCGCCGACCAGGGCAAGCATGACCGTCGCGCCCATGGGCTGGAAGGTCTTGCCTTCGACGCCTTCGAGGGTGAGCAACGGGGCGAACACGAGCAGGATGATGAGCTGACCAAAGGCGGCGGGCTTGACCATCTGCCGGGCGGCCTCAACCGCCGCGCCGAGACGCTCGTGTCGGGTCAGCACCCGACCCAACTCGGCACGGCGCTGGCTGAGCAGTAGCAGCGTATTCTCGATCACGACGACGCCGCCATCGACCATCAATCCGAAGTCGAGGGCACCGAGGCTCATCAGGTTTCCGCTGATCCCGAACCGGTTCATCCCGATCACCGCGAACAGGAAGGAGAGCGGGATCATCAGCGCCGTGATCGTCGCCGCGCGAATGTTGCCGAGCAGCAGGAAGAGGATGACGATGACGAGAAGCGCGCCTTCGGTCAGGTTGCGCGCAACGGTCTTGATGGTCGAGTTGACCAGCTCGCTTCGGTTGAGCACCGGAATCGCGACCACGTCGGGCGGAAGTGAATCATCCACTTCTGCCAGCCGTTCCGCCGCGGCTTGAGCGACGGTGCGACTGTTGCCCCCGGCGATCATCAGCGCGGTGCCGAGAACGGCCTCGTGGCCGTCGCGACTGGCGGCGCCGAGCCGCAGGCCCTGTCCGATCTCCACGGTCGCGACGTCTGCGACCCTCACGACCAGACCATCCCGGTTCACCACCGGAGCCTGCGCCAGGTCCTGAATGGACCCGGCGAGGGCGTCGCTCCGCACGACCAGGGCCTCGCCCGCCCGCTGAACGAAGCCTGCGCCAGCCTGGGTGTTTGCGCGCTCGAGCGCCTGCACAAGATCGCCCAGACTGAGCTTGTAGGCTGACAGTCGGGCGGCGTCCGGGCGGACTGCGTACTCCTTTACATAACCACCGACGGTATCCACGCCCGCCAGCCCCGGGGTGGAGCGCATCTGCGGCGCGATGATCCAGTCCTGCACCGTGCGCAGGTAGGTCGCCCTCTGCTGCGGAGTCGCCAGCCGCTCTCCCTCGGGCGTGAGGTAGACGCCATCCGGCTGCCAACCCGGCCGCCCAGCCCGCGCCTTCGCCTGGTCGAAGGCCGCGTAGTCGACTGTCCACATCAGGACTTCGCCGAGCCCGGTGGTCACGGGGGACAGCGCCGGCTCGACACCGTCGGGCAGGTTCTCCTGTGCTTCTCTCATCCGCTCGGCGACCTGCTGACGAGCGAAATAGATATCAGTCTGGTCGGTGAAGACGGCGGTGATCTGGCTGAAGCCGTTGCGCGAGAGTGAGCGGGTGCTCGTCAACCCTGGGATCCCCGCAAGGGCGGTCTCCAGCGGATAGGTGACCTGCCGTTCGATCTGCTCGGGGGCGAGCGAAGGCGCGACGGTCGTGATCTGGACCTGACGGTTGGTGATGTCCGGGACTGCATCGATCGGCAGCCGGGTGAGTTCGAAAAGCCCGAGGCCAGCCACAACGGCGACAGCGAGGATCACGAACCAGCGGAAGCGTACGGACGCTTCGATCAAGGCTTTAAACATAGGAAGTCCTAGTGTCCGTGCTCGGCTTCGCCCTTGGCGAGTTCGGCTTTCAGGAGGAAGGCGTTGGCCGCGGCGACCCGCTCCTCGCCGCCCAGCCCGCGGAGGATCTCGGTGCGGCCGCCGGCTTGGCGCCCAACCAGCACCGGTGTGGCACGGAAGCCTCCGTTCACCGCCACGAACACGACGCTCGAGCCCTCGATGCTCTGAACGGCATCGCTTGGCACTGTCAGCCCGCCTGCCTCAGCGCCGGTGATGACCGCGCCCGTCACCGCCGAGCCTGCCGGGGGAGCACGCCTCCAGCCGCGCGTGCGCGGATGACCGTCGCACCCGTCTGCTCGCCGGCAGCCGTCGCAACTCCGACGATCACGGCGTCAAATTCGCCCGTGGGCCCTTGGACCCGAATCCGGGATCCTGCGCGAACGCCGGTGGCGACACTCGGCGGTGCATTGAAGACCAGTTCGACCCGGTCGGGGTTGGTCACTTCGGCGACGACGCCGCCCTGCGTGACGAAGCCGCCAGGCCCGATCGCGACAGAGGTGACGACGCCGGAAATCGGGCTGGTGACGGTCAACCGGCCCGCAGCGTTCGGCCCCCCGACGCCGACGCCCGCGCACGGGCGGCCCGCGCCGCCGCCTCGGCGCTGAGCGCTTGAGCTCGCGACGTCTCGACCTCTTGCCGTGCAACGATCCCCTGGGAGCCAAGGCTCTGGTCACGTTGATAGGCGCGTCGCGCGGCGTCGGCCGCTGCGGCTGCAGCGTCGGCGTCGGCTCGGAAGGTAGCGGCTTCGCCGCTTACCAGGACCGCAAGGCCCTGGCCGGCGCGGACCGATTGCCCGGCGGCTACGAGAACCCGTTCCACGCGGCCGGCCACAGCCGCTCCAACGCTGGCCCGGGCATCGATCATCGGCTCGACACGCCCCGAAAGCCGGACTTCGCCGCCGCTGCCACGGGTGACCGCGACCAGCTGAATTCCGGAAGCGCGGATCTGCGTCGGCGTGAGCGCAACGACTCCTTCGGGCGCTGCGGCGCCCTCTTCGCTGTGGCCTTCTTCCTCCGCGCCTTCTTCCGCGTGCTCCTCGCCAGCGGCGGGAGCCGCGGGCTTGCTCATCATGTTCGACAGGACGAACCCGCCCCCGCCGGCCAGCATCACTGCGGCCGCGACCGCGCCATATAGGCGCGCATTGTCCCTCTTCATTGTCATCATTGTACTCCGGGGGTGGCGACGCCGCTGAGCCGAGCTTGCGCGGCCTGGGCGCTGATCCGCTCGACGGCGGCTGCAATGGTTTGGGCGCGCGCTTCAGTCAGGGCGCGGCGGGCGGCGACCAGTTCGGCGAGCGGGAGTTTGCCGGCCTCGTACCCGATGCGGGCGAGACGATAGGCTTCTTCGGCGGTGCTCTCGCCCTCGCGGGCTGCCGCGAGCCGGGTTTCGGCCGCTGAGATGCGCGCCGTGCTGGTGCGGACGGCGGCTTCGGCGTCGAGCCTGGCCGCGTTCAGCCGGGCCTCGGCGGCTGTCTGTTCAGCCCGAGCGGCGGCGATATTGCCGCGGTTCTGATCGAACAGCGGCAGGGGCACAGAGACGCCCGCGACGAGCGCGGTGGCGTCGTCCTCTTGGAAACGGCGCAGGCCGACGGAGAGGGTCACATCCGGAATGGCTCGACGTCGTTCAACGCTAAGGCGTCGCGCCGCCGCCTCTCGCTCAGCCTGTGCAGCGAGGAAGGCCGTCGTCGCGTTCGCTGCGGGATTGGCTCCGGAGAAGAGTGGAGCTTTCGCCTCGAGTAGGCTGACCGGGATCGAGGTGATTGGCGCCGACGCCCCGGCGAGGGCTGTCAGATTGCCGAAGGCAGTCGCACGCGCAGCCTGGGCTTCGTCCACCGCCGCACGGGCGGCTTGCACCGCCGCCTGAGCCTGGAGACGCCGCAGGTCGGCCTCCCGTCCCGCCGCGACCAGGGCTGTGGCGATGCGCGCATCCTCTTCCGCGAGGCTTCGCGAGTCATGGGCGAGTTTCAGTCTCCGTTCGGCCGCCTCGGCATCAGCATAGGCGGCCGCCAAATCGAAGGCGTATTCCGCTTCGATCCGGCGGGCCTGGGCGCGAGCCGCCTCGACTTCCGCACGCCCAGCCGCGACCCGCCCCGAGCGCTTGCCGCCAAGCTCGACAGTCTGACCGATCGTCGCGGTGGTCTCCGACAGGCTCGTCCCGCGGAAGGGACCGGAACCGGAGAAGTTTTCGATCTCGAGTCCCACGCTCGGGTTGGGGATCGCGCCTGCCTGCCTTGCGAGCCCTTCGGCCCGAGCGATGTTGGCGCGCGCCTCGGCGAGACGGGGGGCGGTGGCCTGCGCCTGGGCCAGCAGTGCGGCGAAGGGCGGCGCAGGTTCGGCCATAGCGGCGCCCGCTGCGCCGAGGCTGACCAGCAAGAGCAGTCCCGCCAAAGGCGAGCTGCGGAAGTCGGGTTTCATGGTGTCCCTCTTGAACGTGACGGAATGAGCGCGTCAGCGCGCGAGCCGTCAGGCTCTGGGAGGTCGGATCAGCCCGAACTTGGGATCGGAGATCGGCACCCGGTTGCGCACGAACGGGTGGGCAACCGCCAGCAGCGGAGCGGACAGCTCGCCGGCGGCTAGCGTGGCCGGTACGTAGGGCGCGCTGTGATGGCAATGTCCGTGGATGCAGATGCCGCGTCCCTCGTCGAGAGGCGGTGGACCAGCATCGTCGGCGGGGGCGGCGGCGACAGGCAGTTCAGCCGCAACGGCGCTCAGGCTGCCTTCGTCGCGGCAGATGAGGCCGTCGAGACCCGGCCCGAGCGTGAGCACGGTCAGCACGAGCGCAGCGAGCACCATGCCGACCTTCCGCCACCA
Organism: Phenylobacterium sp. J426; assembly: GCF_024699945.1. Taxonomy (GTDB): domain Bacteria; phylum Pseudomonadota; class Alphaproteobacteria; order Caulobacterales; family Caulobacteraceae; genus Phenylobacterium. The sequence continues at coordinate 540,746 of NZ_JAJOMY010000001.1, forward strand.
GGGTGAGGTCCATTCCATCGCCCGTCCCTATATCGAGACTGACGAGCGCTGGGAATGCGTTACAAAATCACGTTCGGCTTTCGCCGCGCGACGCTCTTCACGGGCCTGAGCGGTGATCTGCCAAGCGGAGCGGAAAAAAGACCGCTGCCAGCAGCACGCCCACGATCACGTCCGGCCAGCGCGACCCTGCCACAGTGACAGCCACGCCGGTGGCTGCCACGGCAAGGCATTGGATGAGGTCATTGCGCGTGCAGAGCCAGACGGACCGGACGTTGGCGTCGCCCTCGCGGAAGCGCACCAGAAGCAGGGCCGCCAGGAGGTTGGCGGCTGCGCCGAACAGGCCCAGGCCGGAGATAGCGCCGCCCTCCGGCGAGGCCCCGGTGAGCGCCCGCCAGATGGCCAGGCCGAGGATGCCGGTCGCCATCACGGCGAGGCTGGCGCTTTTGATGAATGCGGCGCCGGAACGCAACTGGACGCTCTTGCCGATCACCCACAAGCTCAAGGCGTAGGTGGCCGCATCGGCTGCGAAGTCGAGTGTGTTGGCCGCCAGCGCAGCCGAGTCGGCGAGCCAGCTGCCGATGGCGACGACGACAAAGCCAACGATGTTGATAGCGATGACGGCGGTGAGGGCGCGCTTGTAGGCCGGAGACGCGCCGTCGAACGCGACGGCGCTCCCGCAGCCACATCCCGCGGCAGCCGGCCTCTCGGAGGTTGAACAACTGGACATGCAACCACCCTGCACCCTCTAGTGGCTAGAGGATCAAGCACCTATTTTGACGGCACGACAGGAGGCCGCATGCCAGCGCTCACAATCGGCAAACTCGCCAAGGCGACCGACGTGAAGGTCCCGACGATCCGCTTCTACGAGCAGATCGGGCTTCTGCTCAAACCGGACCGCACCGAGAGCGATCGCCGCATTTACGATGATCGGGCCGTGCGTCGGTTGGCGTTCATCAAGCACGCGCGCCAGCTTGGCTTTTCCGTCGACGCGATCCGCACCTTGCTCGACCTAGCCGATCATCCGGATTACGCCTGTGACGACGCAAACGCCCTCGCAGCAGAACAGCTGACCTCAATCGAGACGAAGATTGCCCAGTTGCAGGCGTTGCGGTCCGAGTTGAAGCGCATGGTTGCGACCAGCTGCCGTGGCCTCGCCGGCGACTGCCGCGTCATCGAAACTTTGGCCGATCACGCCCTTTGCGTCACGGATCACTCGACCTCCCGAGCGCTCCCGTGAGGCCGTTTGCTGGCGCCGCCCTGATGCTCCTGCTCGCCATCCTGTTGATCGGCTGCGAGCGGGAGCCGACCGTGGAGCTGACGCCAGAGGAGATGAGCCATTTGAGGCTCAAGCGGTTGGACCCGGAACACGGCCGACCAGTACGCCCGCTGATCTCGCAGTTCGGCACCGAGGAAGGACTTGGAGAGGTGGTCGCAATCGATCCGAGCAGGTTGACGGTCTCGCTTCGTCACACGCATCAATCCCGCAACGACTGGCCGAGCATGGTGATGAACTTTCGTGTCCGGCAAAGCGATATCGCACGCCTTCGGCCGGGCGCGCGCGTCTACTTCCGCGCTACCGTGCAGGATGAGGCGGGCGAGATCCTCTACGTTTCTCCAGCGCCGGCGAGCTGATGGGCCACCAGTTCGAGCCGCCGGGCATGGCGCGTAGCCACCGAACGAAGGGCGAGCTTGCCGACAATGCGGTCGAACGGCGGCTCGCCGAAGCCTCCGACCACTGTGCTCGGGTGGGCCAAACCTGGACTCCAGGGCGAGCACGCATCTACGACTTGTTGGTTCGCGCGGAGAGGCCGATCGGCGCCTATGAGCTGTTGCAGGCGCTCTCGAGGCCAAGCTACGCAGCCAAGCCACCGACGGTTTACCGGGCTCTGGAGTTCTTGGTTCGCGTCGGCCTCGCACACCGGATCGAGAGCTTGAATGCATTCGTGGCCTGCGACCGCCATCACGGCCGCTCAGCGATCGAATTCCTGATCTGCGACTGCTGCGGCAGGGCCCAGGAATGTGAACTCGAAATCGATCAGACCGCATTCGCGGCCGCTTCTGCACGAGGCTTCAAGCCCAACCGTCTCGTTCTGGAAGTCCACGGCGTGTGCCCAGACTGCGTCGGCTGAGTCCCGATAGCAGCCCGGCATTGTCGGAGATTGTTTGGTGCGGGCGGTCGGAATCGAACCGACATGACCGAGGTCGCGGCATTTTGAGTGCCGTGCGTCTACCAGTTTCGCCACGCCCGCGGCGGAGACCTATCTAGCTTCCGAGGAGGCGTTCGCCAAGAAGGCGCTAGGCGTTCGCCAGCGCCTTTCCCGCGGAAGGGACCTTCCGCGTTTTGGAACGGCCGTTAAGCGCTGCTGCATCCACGCGCGTCTTGATGTGGGACGCGTAGAATTTCTCGATCATCTCCACGCTCGTCCGGCAGTTCTTGGCCACCTGGTAGATGTCGGCGCCTTCGAGCAGGCGCAGGCAGATGTACGTGTGACGCAGGCTGTAGGCGGTGCGCGGGTTGCCGTCGCGATCCTCCTTCAGCCCTAGCTCGTCGAGCACTGCGTTCATGAGCTGCCGCTGGATCTTCCCGAACACGGGAGCTGTCGGCTTGCACACGCCGCGCCGCTTCAGCAGCCGCTCGAAGGGGGCGACCGCGTCGGGCGTGCTCTTGCAGAAGCCGACACCGCGTTTGCCGCGGACGTCGATCTCCAGAATGCGTTGCCGCGTGGCGGCGTCTGTCACGACCTTCACGTCTCGGAATTCGAGGCGCTGGGCCTCGTCGGGGCGGAGCCCAGTGTTCGCCATGAACTCCACGAAGTCGTGGAAGAGCTCGCACTCACTCCGCCAACGGTCGCGCTTCGGGCTGCGGGCGCGTTCTTCGGTCGCTGCGCGTAGCCGTTCGTACTCCTCAGGCGAGAACCACGCGCGGTGCGAGATCTTCCCCGACGTCTTGTACGGCGCCGACATGTCTGGAACGGCGGCGATCCATCCATGGCGGTTCGCCGACTTGAGCACCTGGCGAAGCGTGACCGTCTCCTGATGCAAGGTGCTCCGCGCCGGGCGCTTGCCGCCCGCGTTGCCGAGCCGCGCGACGCGATATTGCTGGATCAGACCCGCTGTCACCTCGCTGACCGGGCGTTTGCCGAAGAACGGGAGAAGATAGAGCTTGAGGTGCCGTTCCTTGTTCTCGACGTAGCGCGCATTCCGCTCACCGGCGGTCAGGACGCGGTACTCAGCCATGAACGCTTCCGCGGCCTGCTTGAAGGTCTTGGCCGTCGGGGAAGAGGGCAGTGGCGGGACGGTCGCGACCGCCCGGTTGAGCCCAAGGCTGCGAGAGCCCAACCGATCTTCGGCGATGCGGTCGAGCGCCCACTCACGAGCGACGGTCAGCGCCGCGTCGAGCCGGTCCTGGTGGGTCGACGCTCGATGGTTCCGGCCGCTGAGGTAGATGGCGCATTGCCAGAAGCGGCTGTTTTCGCGCCTGTAAACGTGAACTCGGCCGTCGAGAAGGGTATGGCGTTCGGCGGGCATGTCTTCGGCTCCTGCTGAGCAGGTGTGCAGGACATGTGTAAGTCCGAAGGCCTATTAAGCTGCTGTTTTTGCAGCGAAAGATAGACGCTCCTGGCTTTTGAGTCCGGCGCGTCTACCAATTTCACCACGCCCGCGCAGAAGGCGTTCTAGCCGCAGGCCGCGGCGTTCGCAAAGACGGTTTCGCCGCCAGTCGCAGGCGACTGGAGCTTGCTAACCGGGCCCGCGCAAACTAACTGATAATCGTTCGCAAAGTTCGCGGACGTCGGGGTCGTGCGCATGCACCAGATGCTGGCCAAGCCTTTGGCCGAAGACCTGACGCGGCTCAGCCGGGTGAAGCCCGGCGACCGCGGCGTGATCGTCGAGGTGCGGGCGGAGCACGGCGCCGATCATGGCGGCGTCGATGTGCACGAACTCGAGCGCCGGCTGCTGGAATTCGGCTTCGTCGAGGGCGCCTCGGTCGAGGTGCTGCACCAGGGCCTGATCGGACAGGACCCGATCGCGCTGCGGGTGGACGACATGCGCGTGGCGCTGCGCCGCCGCGACGCCGCCGACGTCTGGGTTCGGCTGGACGCCAGATGAGCGAAGCTGTGATCCGGCCGGCCCGCGTGGCGCTGGTCGGCAACCCGAACACCGGCAAGACCGCCCTCTTCAACGCGCTCACCGGCAGCCGCCAGAAGGTGGCGAACTACGCCGGCGTCACTGTCGAGCGGAAGGAAGGCTTCGTCACCACCGCCGGCGGCCGCACGCTGTCGGTGCTGGACCTGCCCGGCACCTATTCCTTGCGGGCCCGCAGCCCGGACGAGGCGGTGACGCGCGACGCCGTTCTCGGCCAGCTGGCCGGCGAAACCGCGCCCGACGTCGTGGTGGCCGTGGCGGACGCCACGAACCTGCGCCTGGTGCTGCGCCTGATCCTGGAGCTGAAGGCCGTCGGCCGGCCGATGGTGCTGGCGCTCAACATGTACGACATCGCCCAGCGGCAGGGCCTGCGCATCGACCTGGAGGGTCTGCGCGCCGAACTGGGCGTACCGATCGTCACCACCGTCGCCACCCGCAAGCGCGGCATCGAGGACCTGGTCGCCCAGGTGGACGCCGTGGTCGGCGCCGGCGCCCCTCCCCGAACACGAGAACCAGTGGCGGGCGCCGACGGCCGGCGAGATCCGCGACGCGCACCGGGAGGCCCAGCGCATCCTCAAGGCCTACGTCCGGCCGCCCGAGCACCCCGACACCCTGACCGGCCGCATCGACGCCGTGCTGCTGCACCCCGTGGCCGGCCTCGCCATCCTGCTGGGCCTGCTGTTCGTGATGTTCCAGGCGGTGTTCAGCTGGGCCGGGCCCCCGCAGGATCTGATCGACGCCAGCTTCGTGGCTCTGGGCGAACTGGTGGGGCGGGTGCTGCCAGACGGCCTCGTCCACAGCCTGATCGTCGACGGCCTGATCGCCGGCGTCGGCAGCGTGCTGGTCTTCCTGCCGCAGATCCTGATCCTGTTCTTCTTCATCATCCTGCTGGAAGACTTCGGGTACATGGCCCGGGCGGCCTTCCTGATGGACAAGATCATGGGCGGCGCCGGCCTGCACGGACGCGCCTTCATCCCGCTGCTCTCCAGCTTCGCCTGTGCGATCCCGGGGATCATGGCGGCCCGGGTGATCGACCAGAAGCGCGACCGGATGACCACCATCCTGGTGGCGCCGCTGATGACCTGCTCGGCGCGGATTCCGGTCTACACCCTGATCATCGGCGCCTTCATTCCCGACCGCACGGTGGGCCCCGGCCTGAACCTGCAGGGCCTCGTCATGTTCGGCCTCTATGCGGCCGGCATCTTCAGCGCGCTGCTCGTCTCGTTCGTCATCCGGAAGGTGTTCTGGCGCGGCGCGGTCGAGCCGTTCCTGATGGAGCTGCCGACCTACAAGTGGCCGTCGTTCGAGAACGTCGCCCGCAACCTGCTGCAGCGGGCCAGCATCTTCATCAACCGCGCCGGCCGCATGATCCTGCCGCTGATGATCCTCGTCTGGGTGCTGTCGACCTTCCCCTATCCGCCGGAGGGCGCGACCGGCCCGGCGATCGACTACAGCTTCGCCGGCATGATCGGCCACGCGATCCAGCCGATCTTCGCGCCGATCGGCTTCAACTGGCAGATGGTCGTCGCCCTGATCCCGGGCTTCGCCGCCCGCGAAGTGGCCGTGGCCGCGCTGGGCACCGTCTATGCGGTGGGCGACGCGGAGGCCAATGTCGGCGCGCTCGGCGCCCGGCTGGCGGAGAGCTGGTCGCTGGCGACGGGCCTGTCGTTCCTGGCCTGGTACATCTTCGCGCCCCAGTGCGTCGCGACGCTTGGCGTCGTGAAGCGGGAGACCAACTCCTGGGCCTGGGTGGGCGTCATGTTCCTCTACATGATCGCCCTGGCCTACGCGGCGTCCTTCGCCGTGTACCACACCGCAGTGGCCCTCGGCGCCGGCTGAGGGCGTTTACCGCCCGCTAAACCTTCGCGCGAAAATTAACCATCCATTCGCCCTAGCGTTTAACCGGGCGATAAATGAGCCGGCGCCAAGCTCGTGTCGTCATGCAGAAGACGCTTGAAAACACCCACGACGCGATCACCGGCAAAAAGCCGTTCGCCCGCAAGGATTCCCTGGCGAAGCGCGTCCGTGAGGTTCTCCTGTCGTTCGGCGGCGAAGCGCACCGGACGCTGGTGATCGAACAGGTGGCCCGCAGCCTGGGCCACGATGTCCGTCAGATCCCGGAAGAGCTCCAGCTCGCCCTGGTCAGCTCCTTCGAGGAGTACTGGCGCGACGAGCGGAAGCGGGCCGCCTTCGGCTTCCACCTTCCGTTCGGCGAGGGGTCGCACCGGTGGAGCGTCCGGCCCGAGCCGGCCTACATCCACTAGCGCGCACGCCCGCTCAGCGCAGGCTGACCGGCGGCGGATCTTCGCCCGAAAGCTGGCCTGCGGCCGATTGCAGGCGGGCGAGGAGGCGCTTCAGCAGGCCCACCTCGTCCGGCGAGAGCCCTGCGATCAGCGCGGCTTCGTAGGCCAGCGCCAGGGGCGCGATCTCGGCATAGAGCCGGCGGCCCTCCGCCGTCAGCTCCAGCACATGGCTACGGCCATCGGCATGATGGTCGGCACGGCTGACGAGGCGGCGTTTCACCAGCCCCTGGGCAGCCCGGCTGACGGTCACCTTGTCCATCACCGTGCGGGCGACGATCTGGCCCTGGGTCAGACCCTCCTCCTCAGCCAGCACGCACACGAGGCGCCATTGCGGAATGGTGAGCCCGAAGCGGTCCTGGTAGGCGCGCGCGATCAGGCCCGACACCGCGTTCGACGCCACCGACAGCCGGTAAGGCAGGTAGGCGTCCAGCCTCAGCGTTCCCGCTTCCGGCGCCTTGTCGCCCCCTTCGGGCATCAGACCTGGACCACCTGCTGCTCAATGGCCCCGAAGATCGTGTGCCGCTTGCCGTCGACCATCTCGATGCGCACCGTGTCCCCGGCCTTCAGGAACGGCGTCGCCGGCTTGCCGTCGCGGATCGTCTCGACCGTGCGGACCTCGGCCAGACAGGAGTAACCCACGCCGCCTTCGACGATGGCGCGCCCCGGGCCGCCGTCCTCGCCCCTATTGGAGACCGTCCCCGAGCCGATGATCGTGCCCGCCGAGAGGGCGCGGGTCTTGGCGGCGTGGGCGATCAGAGTGCCGAAGTCGAAGGTCATGTCCACGCCCGCGTCGGCGCAGCCCAGCGGCCGGCCGTTCAGCTCCACCTCGAGCGCCCCGTGCAGGCGGCCGTCCTTCCAGCCCGGCAGGGCGTCGGGCGTCACCGCCACCGGCGAGAAGGCCGAGGCCGGCTTGGACTGGAAGAAGCCGAAGCCTTTCGCGAGCTCGTTCGGGATCAGGTTACGGAGCGAGACGTCGTTGCAGAGCATGACCAGGCGGATCGCCGCCAGCGCCTCGTCGCGGCTGGCCCCCATCGGCACGTCGCCGGTGACGACGGCGATCTCGCCTTCGAGGTCGCAGCCCCACGCCTCGTCCTTCAGCGGGATCGGGTCGCGCGGTCCCAGGAAGCCGTCCGAACCGCCCTGGTACATCAGGGGATCGGTCCAGAAGCTCTCAGGCATCTCCGCCGCGCGGGCCTGCCGGACGAGAGCCACGTGATTCACATAGGCCGAGCCGTCGGCCCACTGGTAGGCGCGGGGCAACGGGCTCGCCGCATCATGCTCGTGGAAGCGTTCGCGCGGCACGGCGCCGTGTTCGAGGCTCTCGGCCAAACCCCTGAGCTCAGGCTCGCAGCGCTCCCAATCGTCCAGCGCCGCCTGCAGCGTCGGCGCAATGCGGTCGGCCGGCGCGCACCAGGCCACATCGTTGGAGACGACGACCAGCCGGCCATCGCGGCCACCCTTGAGAGACGCGAGCTTCATCAGTGACTCCGGATGTCCAAAGGTTCGCGGGGGATCTGACCCGTCAGTTTCACGCCAGCCTCGTAGGCCTCGGGCTCGTAGACCGTGACCTCGACGCGGATGTCGCCGCCCGGCTCGCCGTCCCACAGGTAGGCGCGCTCGAAACAGACCTCGCGGCCGGCCGGCGTGAAGCCTTCGAAGGTGTCGCCCCACGGCAGGTGATCGGCAAGCTGGCGCCAGCCCAGGGTGCAGGCGCGTTCCAGCTCGTCACGGGCGGCGGCCGAGAGATCGGCCTCGAGGGTCATGCGGTCTTCCAGCTGTCCACATAGGCGGGGTTCTCAACCGTACCCGCCGCCTCGCCCACGTCCAGAGGATCGCGCGTGTCGATCATCACGGCGTACTCGTCCGTGGCCGGCTTGGCCTGGACCAGCATGTTCTTCAGCGCCTTGGGGTGCGGCCCGTGCGTGAAGCCGGACGGATGGAAGGTCATCATCCCGGCCTCGATGTGGTCGCGGCTGAAGAAGTCGCCGGCGTGGTAGAACAGCACCTCGTCGTAGTCGTCGTTGTTGTGGAAGAACGGCACCTTCAGCGCGCCGGGGTCCGTCTCGAACGGGCGCGGGGCGAAGGTGCAGACCACGAACCGGTCGGACACGAAGGTCGAATGGACGCTGGGCGGCAGGTGGTAGCGGTGACTCATCACCGGCCGGATGTCGCGCACGTTGAGCCGCACGGGCGCGAGGTCGCCGTGCCAGCCCACGGCGTCCAGCGGATTGTAAGGATAGGTCACCGTCGAGACCTGGCCGCGCTTCTTGATCTCGACGCGGAACTCGCCCGCCTCGTCCTGGTGGGCCTTGAAGGCGTCGTCGAGGGCCGGCGTCTCCAGCACCGCCGGATCGAACTGGGCATGCCCGCCCATCAGGCCGCGATCGGGCAGCTTGAAGTGGGTGTTGGTGGCCTGGATCATCAGGACCGCCGTCGCGCTCGCCGGGCGCAGCCGCCACATCGTGCCACGCGGCAGGTAGAGGTAGTCGCCAGCCCGGAAGCGCAGCCGGCCGTAGTCGCAGAGAAGCTCGCCCTCGCCCTCATGGACGAAGAGGATCTGGTCGCCGTCCGCGTTGCGGGCCAGGGCCGGCATGGCTGCCTCCAGCTTCCAGAAGCGCACCTCGCAGGCGGCGTTCTGCAGCACCACGCGGGCGTCCCAGGGCGAGGCCTCGGCGGCGTTCAGGCGGTTCAGGTCGAAGGCCCGCGGACGCAGCGGCCCCTCGAAGGTCGTCCAGCTGGTCGGCGGACGGCGGTGGTGCAGGAAGGCGGCCGGCCCGAAGAACCCCTCCTTCGAGATCTCGCGCTCGTAGGTGCCCTCGGGGAGGTCGGCGTGGGCCTGCTTGGAGTGAACCCCCTCAGCGGCCCGGACCGGGATCCAGTCGCCCTTCGCCATCACGGATCGTCCTTGTAGATGCCCACCGTCAGCGGCTGGCCGTCGGCCAAGCGCGCCCGGTACATGCCCGAGGTGTTGAAGCTCCAGGCCATCTGACCGTCGGGCGCCACGGCGATGACGCCGCCGTCGCCGCCCAGCGCCGTCAGGTCCTTCTGGATCACCTGGTCGGCGGCCGCCTGCAGGCTGAGGCCCTTGTGCTCGACGAGGGCGCAGATCTCGCGCGCCACCGTCAGGCGGATGAAGTACTCGCCCGTGCCCGTGGCGGAGACGGCGCAGCTCTTGTTCGACGCGTAGGTCCCGGCGCCGATGATCGGCGCATCGCCGACGCGGCCCCAGCGCTTGGCGGTCGTGCCGCCGGTGGACGTGCCGGCGGCGACGTCGCCGTTCGCATCGCGCGCCACGACGCCCACGGTGCCGTATTTCTTGTCGACCTGCGCCAGCCAGGAGCGGTTGGCGCCTTCGTCATGCTGCAGCTCGGCGCGTTCGAACGGCTGGTCGAGCCCGGCCTGCGGCGCGCCCCTCGGGCGAGGCGGGATGGGCAGGTTCAGCTTCTTCAGCTCGCGCTCCAGCGCCTGCCAGCGACGCTCGGTGAAGAAGTAGCTGTTGTCGACCTGCTCGAGGTCCTGGGTCCGTGAGAACCGCTCGGCCCCCTCGCCGATCAGCATGACGTGGGGCGACTTCTCCATCACCGCGCGGGCGAGGCTGATGGGATGCCGCACCGTGGTGACGCCGGCGACAGCCCCGGCCTTGAGGGTCTTGCCGTCCATGACAGAGCTGTCGAGCTCGTTGCGCCCCTCGGCGGTGAAGACCGCGCCGCGGCCGGCGTTGAACAGCGGATCGTCCTCGAGGATCTTCACGGAGGCCTCGATAGCGTCGAGCGCCGAGCCGCCCTTCTTCAGGACCTCGGCGCCGACGTTCGCGACGCGGGTCATGGCCTCGCGATAGGCCTTGTCCTGCTCGGGCGTGAGGTCCTCGCGCTCGATGACCCCGGCGCCGCCGTGCACCACGATCGCCCACTTGGGCTTCGTCTGGGCCTCCGCCGCCCCCGCCATCGTCACCGTCGTCACCGCCGCCAGAACCGTACCGAGGACCTTCGACCGCATCAGCCTTCCTTCGCCGGGAGCACCCCTCGCCGGATCTGATCGAGTTCGATGCTCTCAAACAAGGCCTTGAAGTTGCCTTCGCCGAAACCTTCGTTGCCCTTGCGCTGGATGATCTCGAAGAAGATCGGACCGATCATGTTCTCGGTGAAGATCTGCAGCAGCAGCCCCTGGCCCTCGGTGGGCGCGCCGTCGATGAGGATCTTGTTGCGCTGGAGGCGCGCGACGTCCTCGCCGTGGCCCGGCACGCGGGCGTCGATGCCCTCGAAGTAGGTGTCGATGGTGTCCTGGAAGAGCACGCCGCGCTCGCGCATGGTCTCGACGGCGTAGAAGATGTCGTCGGTGCCCAGGGCGACGTGCTGGATGCCCTCGCCCTTGTAGTCCTTCAGGAACTCCTCGATCTGCGAGTGCTCGTCCTGGCTCTCGTTCAGCGGGATGCGGATCTTGCCGCAGGGGCTGGTCATGGCCTTGGACACCAGCGCCGTCTGCTTGCCCTCGATGTCGAAGTAGCGGATCTCGCGGAAGTTGAAGATGCGCTCGTAGAACTCGGCCCACGTCTTCATGTTGCCGCGGTGCACATTGTGGGTCAGGTGGTCGAGGTAGGTCAGGCCGACGCCGTTCTTCGACATGGCCTCCTCCGCGCCCGGGATGGCGACGAAGTCGACGTCGTAGATCTCCTGCGCGCCGTACCGGTCGACCAGGTACAGGTTCGAGCCGCCGATGCCCTCGATGGCGGGGATGTTCAGCTCCATCGGACCGACCGGCCCCTGCACCGGCTTCGCGCCACGCTCGATGGCCATCTGGAAGGCCCTGGCGGCGTCCTTGACACGGAAGGCCATGGCGTTCGCCGAAGGGCCGTGGGCGGCGCGGAAGTCGGCGGCCTGGCCGGTGGGCTCCATGTTGAGGATGAAGTTGATGTCGCCCTGGCGGAACCGCAGGACGTTCTTGGAGCGGTGCCTGGCGACGGCCGTGAAGCCCATCAGCTCGAACAGCGTCTTCAGCCGCTCGGGCTCGGGCGAGGTGAACTCGACGAACTCGAAGCCGTCGGTGCCCAGCGGGTTCTCGAAGAGGTCGCGGCCTTGCGGCTTCGTCTGCACGTTCATGGCGGAAGTCTCCCTGTCGTCCGACAGATAGTATCACATGAAACGACTTGGCAAGGCTCGGCTCGAACGGGCCGAGACAAGCAGCCGAACCCCTGCTAGCCAGAACGCTCGAACCTCCCCCTCGGACCCCGAAAACCGGACCCGGAATGATCCGCAAGCTCTACGACTGGGTGATGCGGCTGGCCGCCTCGCGCCAAGCCCCCCCGCTCCCTGGCCATCATCTCGTTCGCCGAGAGCTCGTTCTTCCCGGTCCCGCCCGACGTGATGCTTGCGCCGATGGTCCTGGCGAAGCCGAACAGGGCCTTCGTGTTCGCGGCCATCTGCACGGTGGCCTCCATCGTCGGGGGCGTGTTCGGCTACGGCATCGGCCATCTGCTGGAGCCGGTCGGCGTGCGCATCCTCGAGTTCTTCGGACATCCGGAGGGCAAGGCTGAATTCGAAGCCCTGTTCGACCGGTTCGGGGTGGTGTTCGTGATGGTGGCCGGCTTCACGCCCATTCCCTACAAGCTGATCACCATCTCCTCGGGCATGGCCCACCTGGACCTGCTGACCTTCGTCTGGGCCTCGGCCGTGTCACGCGGCGCCCGGTTCTTCGCCGTCGCGGCTGTGCTGAAGTACCTGGGCCCGGCGATGCTCCAGGAGTTCGAACGCCGGCTGACGCTCTATACGATCATCCTGGTGATCCTGGGCGTGGGCGGGTTCCTGGTGCTGAAGGTCTTCATGTGAGCGCCGCTTTGAGGTCATATCCGCGGCCATGACATTTCTGCGACCCTTCCTCGACCGCTGGCGGCTTTGTGCGCTGCTCGCATCGACGGCCATGCTGGCCACCGCCCACGCGTTCGAGACCTTCGGCGGCTATGCGCCCTGCACGCTCTGCCTGCGCCAGCGCGAGGTCTATTGGACGGCGCTGGGCCTGGCGGCGGCCTTCATGGTGATCGTGCGCCTGCCGGGCGGGCCGCGCTGGCGCGAGGCGACCTGCTGGATCCTGGGTCTGGTCTTCGCCGTCGGCGTCGGCGTGGCGGTCTATCACGCCGGCGCGGAGTGGAAGTTCTGGCCGGGCCCCACGGCGTGCGCCGCCACAGGCGGCGGGGTCGACGCCGCGGCGCTGAACGATTTCCTGGCCGGGGCCACCGTCCGCCCCCCGCCTGCGACGAGGCGCCCTGGGTGTTCGCCGGCCTCTCCATGGCCGGATGGAACGCCTTGATCTCGCTCGGGCTTGTGGGCCTTAGCGTGCTCGCCGCGCTCCGTGAAAGGGCCAAGCGATGAGCGACAAGCCTGTCCCGCCGCGGCCGGGCCGCGGCGCGATGTCCGCCCGGCTGGCGGAGATCCTGCGTGTCGATCACGCGGGCGAGCTGGGCGCCGTGCACATCTACCGCGGACAGCGCGCGGTCCTGGGCCAGGCGCCCGGCCGCGAGCGGATCGCGGGCCAACTGGCCGAGATGGAGGGCCACGAGGCCGAGCACCTCGCCCGGTTCGACCGCCTCCTGACCGAGCGGCGCGTGCGGCCCACCGCCATGGCTCCGGTCTGGCGGCTGGCCGGCTTTGCGCTGGGCGCGGGAACCGCGCTGCTGGGCGAGAAGGCGGCGCACGCCTGCACCGAAGCGGTGGAGACGGTGATCGAGGAGCACTACGCCGGCCAGATCGCCGAACTGGCCGACCGCGACCCCGAGCTCGCCGCCGAGCTCAGCAAATTCCGCGACGAGGAGTTGGCGCATCGCGACCTCGCCGTCGAAGAAGGCGCTCGCGAGGCGCCCCGGGTACGGCCTGCTGGCCGCGGTGATCCGCACCGGCTGCCGCGCCGCCATCAAGATCAGCGAAAAGGTGTGAATCCGCGACGTTCCGGCCGTTGAGCCCGGCGCGGAATCGCCAGCCTCTTTCATAGGCTCCCGCAGCGTTCCTACGCGGGGTTGAGAGGGTTGGGGAACACAGCCATGGCGGAGTCGACGGAAGCCTTAAGTTCTGCTTTTGTTCGCACCTCACACGAGGAGGCGGACATGGCGGACGGGATGTTCCATCAGGCCCTTGAGACGGCCTTCGCGGGCGAGCCCCGGCTGGCGCGGGCGACGGCGCCTCGGTCCAGCCTCTGGGCGCGTTGCAACTGCGGGCGCGAAGCGGCGGTCGACCCCAAGCCGTGGCTCGCCCAGGGCCTCGGCCGCCAGCATGTCGACGATCTTGAGGAACGTCTGCGCTGCCTGTGCGGCGCGCGGCGCGCCCGCCTTGAAATCCGAGGCCTGGCCGAGGCGCCGGGCGGCCTGACCGGCGGGATCTGGGTCTTCCGCTAGCGCTTGTTGCGACGCACGGAGTTCGCGCGGTCGCGAACCGGTCCTTCCGAGACGCTCCAGCGGCCGTCGTCCTCCGGCGACACCAGCACGGCCCAGCGCGTGTACCCCTTCGGCGTCGGCTGATGGTAGGTGCAGCGCACGAAACTGGGGCCGCTCTTGGCGCACTTCACATTGCGCACGGGCTCCGTCCTGCCGCGGACGTGGTCCAGCGCCTCCGAAAGCTCGCCCGGCGTCGGGATGTCGTCGACCGCGAGCGCCGCCGCCGGCCAGGCAACCATCAGAAGCGAAAGCGGAATCCACGGCCTCATGGCGGCGAGATTAGCTCGCTCGCCGAACGGCGTCACGCCTCCAGCTCGATATCCCAGTAGAGGTAATCCAGCCAGCTCTCGTGCAGGTGGTGCGGCGGGAACCGGCGGCCGCGCTCCTGCAGCTCGAAGGCGCTGGGACGGCGGGGCTTCATCCGCGGATGCATGTGCGCCTCATGCGGCGTACGCCCGCCCTTCGTCAGGTTGCACGGCGCGCAGGCGGTGACGATGTTCTCCCAGGTCGTGCGCCCGCCGCGGGAGCGGGGGATCACGTGGTCGAACGTCAGATCGTCCGTCGAGGTGCAGTACTGGCAGGTGAAGCTGTCGCGAAGGAACAGGTTGAAGCGGGTGAAGGCCGGGGGCCGGTCCTGGGCCACGTAGTGCTTCAGCGACACCACGCTCGGCAGCTTCATTTCGAAGGAGGGGGGAGTGGATCACCTGGTCGTAGGTGGAAACCACGTCCACGCGGTCGAGGAAGACCGCCTTGATCACGTCCTGCCACGGCCAGAGCGACAGGGGATAGTAGCTTAGAGGTCGGAAGTCCGCATTGAGCACGAGGCAGGGCCAGCCATTCGGCGGATGCCTAAGCACCTGCATGGCGAACCCTCCGTACACGCCGGACGGCGATGACAAGCGGAGCTATGAAGATCGACTTGGGACTGAAGACACGACCCTCGTCTTAAGAAGCTGCTTTCGGGAACTATAGGCTCGATTCGACGACATCTCTACGACGCGGCGCCTTGAGCCTCGCCCGGCGACCGGATCACCTGGGCGAGGCTTGTCCGCGGCGCATCCTCAGGGATCACGCGCCGAGGGCGGCGGTGGCGCCGGCGGTCGTCAGGGCCAGGCCCACGATCGCAAACGAGACGACCACGTCGAGGATCCGGTTCATCAGGATCGACATCGCATTTCTCCTTCATTCGGTTGGCGGCCCCAGCCCTCCTGGGCGCCGCATCCATCTGGACAATGCTTAGATAACACGATCTGAACATTGACCAGATAAGCTTTTGCGCCGGACAGCTATGCGATTTTGCATTGGCTGCGCCGACAAGGACGCAGGACGAAGAAGGGCCCCACGCGGGGGCCCTTCTAAGCATCGGCGTTCGGTGGGGGAGACCTTAGGCGCCGAGGGCGGCCGTCGCGCCTGCCGCGGTGAAACCGAGGAACAGGAGGAAGACGGGCGCGAAGCGGTCGAAGACGCGCTCGAAGTTGGCGAGAGACATGACACACACCTTTCAGTTTCAGACCCGCCGCCTGAACCGCCCTTTTTGAACTCGGGGAGGCCGACGACGTTTGTCATTTGAACAACGCTAAGATAACGTCGATCTGAGCGGCGTCAAGATATCTTTACGGCGATCAGATGCAGATTTATGGTTCAGGTGATGAGAGACGCTCATAGCGCCGAGTCCCGCCCCTACCACCACGGCGACCTGCGCCGCGCGCTGGTCGACGCCGCGCGCAGGCTGCTGGAGGCGGAGGGGCCCAGCGCGCTTTCGCTGCGCGCGGTGGCGCGCGAAGCCGGCGTCAGTCCCGCGGCACCTTACCACCACTTCAAGGACAAGGCCGAGCTGCTCGACGCGGTCGCCCATGAAGGCTGGGAGATGCTGAACGCCCGCATGGCCGAGGCCAAGGCCGCGGCGGAGGGCCGCCAGCAGCTGACGGCGCTCGGCATCGCCTACGTCTGCTTCGCCCGCGAGCATCCGGCGCTGTACCGCGTGATGTACGACGCCGCCCGCGACAAGGAGATGCTGCCGATCGAGATGGAGGACGGCAGCGACGACAGCGCCTACTGCCGGGTCCGCGACACCATGATCGAGCACGGCGCCGATCCGACCGCGGAAACCGATCTCGAGCTCGCCACGATCGCCTCCTGGTGCGCCGCCCACGGCCTCGCCGAAATGGCCGGCTTCAAGCAGTTCGAACACATGAAGGATGCGCTCGGCGGCGAGCAGCAGTTCATCGCCGCGGTGCTGCAGCACATGGGCCTGTTCCCGCACACCCACCGGGACTAATCAGGCCGGGTGTTCGTCACCCGCTTCGCCCCCTCGCCCACCGGCTATCTGCACAAGGGCCATGCGTTCTCGGCCCTCACGGCCTTCACGGCTGCGCGGGCCGAGGCCGGCCGCTTCCTCCTCCGCATCGAGGACATCGACGCCACCCGCTGCCGGCCGGCGTACGAGGCGGCGATCGGCGAGGATCTCACCTGGCTGGGCTTGAGCTGGGAAGCGCCGGTGCGGCGCCAATCCGAGCATCTTGACGACTACCACGGCGCGCTTGCGCGCCTGGAGGCTGACGGCCTGCTCTACCGCTGTTTCCGCACGCGCAGGGAGGTGGCCGACGAGATCGCCCGGGCCCCCCACGGCGCGATGGAGGTGTTCCGCGGCGCGCCGCTGCGGCCCGAGGAGGAAGCGCGGCGGCTGGCCGAGGGCGCGCCCTTCGCCTGGCGGCTCTCGTTGGAGGCGGCGGAGCGCCGGCTGGGCGGGTTCAAGGCGCTGACCTTTATCGAGGAGGGCTCCGGCGTGGCGCGCACGGTGCAGGCCCGGCCGCAGCTCGGCGGGGATGTGGTCCTGGCGCGCAAGGACGTCGGCGTCGCCTATCACCTGGCCGTGGTGCTCGACGACGCGCTCCAGGGCGTGACCCACGTGATCCGCGGCGAGGACCTCGCCGAGGCGACCCACGTCCAGCGCCTGCTGCAGGCGCTGCTGGGCCTGCCGACGCCCATCTACCGCCACCATCGGCTGCTCACCGGGTCGGACGGCCGACGCTTCGCCAAGCGCGACAAGGCCGAGACGCTGCGCGAGCTCCGGGCCCGCGGGATCACGCCGGCCGCTCTCCGCCAGGAGCTGGGTTTCGACTGACCCTAGTTCCCCGCCCGAAGCCCCGACATGGCAGGCTCTGGCCGACCTCGTCGCCCTCGGCGGCGCCGTCCTGGCGCAGCGGGTGTCCCGCGCTAGGGGCTAAAGCCCCATGCCTGGCGCGCCGCCTCGATCTTGAAGAGCTTGGCCTCGAGCGGCTCCCAGTCATCGGCCGCGGCGATGGGCGCCCAGATCGCCTCGATCTCGTCGTAGAGCAGCTCTTCCGGCTCGCGACCCGCGAAGTAGGGATGCGCCAGACGCTCGGGCCGGTCGGGCGCGTAGGCGCGGATCAGGTCCCGGAAGTCGGCGAAGGCCTCGCCGCTGTAGATGTCGGCCCGCGGCCCGGTCGGCTCCCGCTGGCAGAACCAGTCGAAGAAGAAGGGCTCCCACCGCAGGCGTTCGCCGCCTTCGGCCAGGTTCTTGAACGCCGCCTGGACCAGCAGGTCGTCCGGACCCTCGCCGCGCGGCTGCAGGCCCAGCCGGCGGATCACCGCCGCCACCAGCTCGCGGCGGTAGGCCGGGCCGAAGCCGTTCAGAGCCTCGACGAGGCGGTCGCTGTCGCTGACGAAGGTGAGGCAGCCGGCCAGCTGCTGCAGGTTCCAGAACACCGCCTCGGGCTGGCGGCCGAAGGCGTAGAGGCCGGCGTGATCGAAGTAGGCCGCCGTGAAGTTTGGGTCCGACTTGGGCAGGAAGCGATACGGGCCGTAGTCGAAGCTCTCGCCGGTGATGTTCATGTTGTCGGTGTTGAGCACGCCGTGGACGAAGCCCGCGGCCATCCAGCTGGCGGCCAGCCTGGCGGCGCGCTCGCCGACGGCGGCCAGCAGGGCCGCAGGGCGATCGTCCGCGCCCTCGAGCTCGGGGTAGTAGTTGGCGATCACGTGGTCGACGAGCGCGGCGATCCGGTCGGCGCGTTCGAAGAAGGCGTGCCGCTGAAACGTCCCGAAGCGGATGTGGCTGTGCGACAGCCGCACCAGCACCGAGGAGCGCGTCGGACTGGGCTCGTCGCCGCGGATCAGGTCCTCGCCGGTCTCGACCAGGGAGAACGAGCGCGATGTCGGGACGCCGAGCGCCTCCAGCATCGCGGTGGCCAACACCTCGCGCACCCCACCCTTCAGCGTCAGCCGGCCGTCGCCCGAGCGCGACCACGGCGTCTGGCCGGAGCCCTTGGTGCCGAGCTCCAGCAGCCGATCGGTTCCGAGCTCGCGCACCTGCGCGAAGGTGAAGCCGCGGCCGTCGCCGAGCTCGGGGTTGTAAACCCTGAACTGGTGGCCGTGGTAGCGCTGGGCCAGCGGCGGATCGATGTTGCCCGGCAGCGGGTGGAAGCGGCCGAAGTGGGCGATCCACTCCTCGTCGGTCAGCGCGTCGAGACCGACGGTGGCCGCCGCCCGGTCGTTGCGATAGCGCAGGATCGTCTTGGGGAAATGCGCCGCCGCCACCGGGTCGGCGAACTCGGACCCGAGCTCCGGGAACTTCGGATCGGGGCGATAGGCGGCGGAGACAGGCATCCGGAGCAGGTAGGCCCGGGGTGGCCCCCCGGCAACCTTTAGCGGATGCCGAGGAAGCCCAGGATGGCCAGGACGATCACGACCAGGCCGACAAGATAGATGATGCTGTTCATCTCAAGCTCCTCCGTGACCGGGCGCTAACGCCCCTACGGCGGAGCCGTTCCGGGAGCTACGCTCGCGAACGCGGAGGATCTTCGAAGTCGGGGTCCAGCGTCTGCCCCTCGTCGAGCTGAACGCCGAAGGTGTTCAGGATCATCGACACCTGGGTGTACTGGCCGACGGTGAACACCAGGTCCATGCGCTGCTTGTCGCTGAAGTGGCGGCCCAGCTCGGCCCAGGTCGCGTCGGATATGAACTTGTCGGCGTGCAACTCGTCGGTCGCCCGGATCAGCGCCGCGTCGGCGGCGTTCCACCCGGCCTCCGCCCCCTGCTTGACGCGGGCGATCTCGGCCGCGGTCAGCCCGCAGTCTAGGCCGATCCGGGTGTGCTGTACGAATTCGTAGCCGGAGCGGCACAGCCAGCCCACACGCAGAATGACGAGCTCCCGCTCCCGCGCCCCCAGGTCGTTGCGCCGCGACAGGACATAGCCGCCCCAGGCGTTGAAGCGCTCCAGCGCCTTGGGCGCGTGGGCCAGGGTCCGGAAGATATTGAGCACGCCCATCGTGCCTTCGCGCACCGGCTGCAGCGCCGCCTCCTGCTCCGGCGTCAGCTCGTCGTCGGCCAGGGGCGCTATGCGCGGGCGGCTAAGTCTCATGGGCTCGTTCCTCCGCCGCCGTTCCGACGGTCCTGTCGCGAGGTTAGCCAAGGGCCGGGGGCGGCGGCCACCACCGATTGCGGCGGAACGCCATTTCGCTGGAGCCGGGCGGTCGCGCTTGTTAGGCAGCGGCATGGCCTCCCGGTCGACCCTCGCCTTCCTGCGTACCGAAGCCGGTTCGGGGCTCCTGCTCGCAGGAATGGCCGCGCTCGCCATCCTTTGGGCGAACTCCCCTTGGGCGGCGGAGTACGCCGCCTTCGTCAGCTATGCGTTGCCGGTGCGCATCGGTCCCTTCGCGGAGACCCTCAGCGTGGGCGGCTGGGTGCGGACCGCGCTCATGCCGATCTTCTTCCTGGTCGTGGGCCTCAAGATCAAACAGGAGATCGTCCGCGGCGAGCTGTCCAACCCAAGGCGTCTCGCCCTGCCGGTGCTTGCCGCCGCGGGCGGCGTGCTGGGCGCGGCCCTGGTGTTCCTGGCGGTGAACCTGGGCGAGGATGGCGTTGCGCAGGCCTGGCCGGCCGCCGTCCCGACGGACGCCTCGATCGCGCTCGCGCTCGTGGCGGTGGCCGCCCCCGACTGCCCGCCCCGCTCCGCTCTCTGCTGCTCACGATCGCCATCGCCCAGGACCTGATCAGCGTGGTGCTGATCGCCGTCGTCTTCAGCGCCAAGCTGCAGCCGGCGATGCTGGGCGGCGCGATGGCCACCCTGCTCGTCCTCGCCGCGATGTCGCGCTGGCGCGCCGCGCCCTACGCCTTCTGGACCGCGGGATTCCTCATCCTGTGGGCCTTCGTGGTGAAGTCGGGCGTCGACGCCTCGCTCGCCGGCGTCCTCGCGGCGGTGTTCGTGCCGCTCCAGCCGAAGCGGGCCGGCGGGCCCGGGGTGCTCGACCAGTTGCTCGCGGCCCTGCACCCGTACGTCGCCTTCTTGGTTCTCCCCCTTTTCATCCTGACGGCGGCGGGCTTTCCGCTACGAGGCCTGCCCGCCGATACCCCCCACCGCGCCGGTCGCGCTGGGTCTGGGGCTGGCGCTGGTGCTCGGGAAGCAGGCCGGCGTCTTCGGCGCGACCGCCCTGGCGATCGGCCTGAAGTGGGCCCGGCGACCGATGGGGGCCAAGTGGCTGGACCTTTACGGGGTCTCGGTGCTGTGCGGCGTGGGCTTCACGGTCAGCCTCTACATCGGCGGCCTGGCCTTCCCGGCCGAAGCCGGCGTGCAGGCGAAGGCCCGCATCGGAGTCATCGTGGGATCGCTGGCGGCCGCCGTCTGGGGCATGTCAGTCCTGGCCTATTCGGATCGCCGCCGCAGGGCGGACTGAGGCCTGTCCTCGGAGAAGACGCCGGCCCGGCCGCCGGGTGACGGCGCCAAGGGCGCACGCACGAAGAAGGGCCGCACATCGCTGTGCGACCCCTCGTCCGGCCCGTTGCGCGGGGCCCCTTCTCCCGCCAGGGGAGAAGGCAGGTGGCGCTACTCCGCGGCCTTGGGCGCGTAGCCCATGATCGCCTTGGTCTCCAGGAACTCGTGGAAGGCGTAGTCGCCCCACTCGCGCCCGTTGCCCGACTGCTTGTAGCCGCCGAACGGCGCGGTCATGTCCGAGGCGCCGTTGATCGACACCTGGCCGGCGCGCAGCTTGAAGGCCACTTCCCGAGCCTTGGCCAGGTCGGCGCCGTTCACATATCCGGCGAGACCGTATTCGGTGTCGTTGCCGATCTTCACCGCCTGCTCGACGCTCTCGTAGCCGAGGATCGACAGCACCGGGCCGAAGATCTCTTCCTTGGCGATGGTCATGTCGCTGGTGACGTTGGCGAAGACGGTGGGCTTCACATAGTGGCCCTTCTCCAGGCCGTCCGGACGGCCCGTGCCCCCGACCACCAGGGTGGCGCCCTCGTCGACGCCCTTCTGGATCAGACCCTGGATCTTCTCCCACTGGGTCTTCGAGACGACCGGGCCCATGCTGAAGTTGCCATTGGGGTCGCCGACGGTCACGTTCTCGGCCGTGGCCTTGGCCACCGCCATCGCCTCGTCCATGCGCTTGGACGGGACCAGCATGCGGGTCGGCGCGTTGCAGCTCTGACCCGAGTTGGTCATCACGTGCATCACGCCGCGCGCCACGCTCTTCGAGAAGGCGTCGTCGTCCAGCACGATGTTCGGGCTCTTGCCGCCCAGTTCCTGGTGAACGCGCTTGACGGTCGGGGCGGCGGCCTTGGCCACCTCGATGCCCGCGCGGGTGGAACCGGTGAAGGAGACCATGTCCACGTCCGGGTGCGAGGAGAGCGCGGCGCCCACGCCCGGGCCGTCGCCGTGCACCAGGTTGAACACGCCGGCCGGTACGCCCGCGGCATGCATGATCTCGGCGAAGATGTGCCCGCTGAACGGTGCCACTTCCGACGGCTTAAGCACCATGGTGCAGCCCGTGGCGATGGCCGGGGCCACCTTGCAGGCGATCTGGTTGAGCGGCCAGTTCCAGGGCGTGATGAACGAGCAGACGCCGATCGGCTCCTTTACGATCAGGGTCTCGCCCCGATCTTCCTGGAACTTGAAATCCTTCAGGATGTTGGCCGCGGTCGCCAGGTGGCCCATGCCGGCCGGCACCTGGGCGCGCTGGGCGAGCGAGGCGGGCGCGCCCATTTCCTCGGTCACCGCCGCGGTGAGATCCCCGAAGCGCTTCTGGTACTCGGCCAGGATGCGCTGCAGGACTTCAAGGCGCTCTTCGCGGCTGGTCTGCGACCAGGTCTCGAAGGCCTTCCGGGCGGCCTTCACCGCCTTGTCCACGTCGGCGGCGGTGCCCAGCGCGATCTTGCCGACGGTTTCTTCGGTGGCCGGGTTCTCGACGTCCAGCGTCTTCAGGCCCTCGGCCGGGTCCACCCATGCCCCATCGATGTAGAACTTCAGGTACTCGCGCATGCGGTCCTCCTGGACTTTTCTGTTCGCCGCGGGACGTGAGGCCCCACCGTTCAAACAAGCATTTTAATCATCGGCGTGAAGGCGGGAAGCCCCCGACGCTACGTCACAGCTGGTGAATCTGCGGCTGGCCCGCAATCGGCGACCTGGCCTTCAGCACGTAATCGGCCCGGATCGAGCCGACGTACAGGTCCTTCAGGTCCGCGCCGCCCCAGGTCACGTTGGTCGGATGGTTGACGATCTTGCCGCTGGGATCGTGGATCACCGTCTCCACCTCGCCGGAGGGCGTGATCGCCACGACCTTGTTCGAGGCCGGGAGGCAGACCCACAGGTTCCCCTCGGAATCGAAACCTATGCCGTCGGTGTAGCCCAGGTCGCCCCCATGACTGTCCACCGCCTCGCCCGGCCGCATCAGCCGTCCGAGCACGGGGCCGTAGCGCTCGCCGGGTCCCAGACGTGCGCCGTCCAGCACCGGGAAGCGGAGCACGTCGGCGCCGCTGGTCTGGGCGCAGAAGAGGTGCGTCTCGTCGGCCGCCAACGCCAGGCCGTTGGGGAACTTCAGGCCCTCGGCCACCACGTCGGCCGATCCGTCCGGCCGCAGCACGAAGATGAAGCCGTCCTCCCGGCCGTCCAGCGCCTGGGGCCAGGTCTCGGCGTGGGTGGAGTTGGCGCACCAGATGTTGCCGCTCCGGTCGATCACCGGATAGTTGGCCGAGGTCAGTCGGCGGCCCTCCACCTCGGCGAGCAGCGTCTCGTGTTCGCCGCTGGCCGGATCGAACCGCTGCAGCGGCCCGTCCTGGCGGTCGTAGATGCCGAAGTTGGCGATCACGATCCGGCCTCGGGCGTCCATGTTGATGCCGTTGGGGGGCGCCGCCCTTCGGCCCCAGGCGCCGGAACGCCCCGCCGGGCAGCAGTTCGGCCACGGCGCACTGATGGTCGGAGGCGAACACCCGGCCGTCGCGGCCGACCACGACGTCCTCCGGGCGGTCGATGCCCAGGGCGATCTTCTCGAATGCGTCCACGGGGATCTGCGGCAGCGGCATTGGGCGTCTCCCGATCTCGTTGCGAAGAACCTTGACCGCCTCTCCGGCCGTTCGACAAGTCGGCTTGCGGGCGAGGGGCGCGCTCGGTAAAGCCCGGACACCTTCTTGAGGAGCTTGCCCGTGATCGGCATCTACAGCATCGCCATCTTCCTCGGCGTCATGGTCGCCCTGAACTGGTACGAGTTCGGCCGCATCGACTAGGCCGCCGGGAAGGCCTGAGGTGGCCAGCCGCGGCGCCGCGCTGGTGACGGGCGGCGCCCGTCGGATCGGCCGGGTGCTGGCGGCGGACGGCCGCCGACGCCGGCTTCGACGTCGCCATCCATGTCCGGACGGTAGACGACGCCGCCGAGGCCGCCGCCGCCGACGTGCGCGCCAGGGGCCGGCGGGCGGCCATCCTCGCCTGCGACCTGCGGAAGGAATCGACCACCGTCGCCTTGGTCGGCGAGGCCGAGGCCGAACTCGGGCCGGTCACCCTGTTGGTCAACTCGGCCAGCGTGTTCGAGGAAGACCGCTTCTCCGACTTCAACCGCGCGTCCTGGGACCTGCACCTGGAGACCAACCTGCGGGCCCCGCTGGTGCTGGCCCAGGCCTTCGCGCGCCGCCTCCCGGCCGATCGCGAGGGACTGATCGTCAACCTGCTCGACCAGCGGGTGCTGGGCTCCACGCCCGAATTCTTCTCCTACTCGCTCAGCAAGGCCGCGCTCTGGAACGCCACGCGGATGCTGGCGATCGACCTGGCGCCGCGCATCCGCGTGAACGGGATCGGGCCGGGCCCCACGCTGCCCTCGATCCACCAGGACCAGGCGGCCTTCGACGCCGAGGCCGCCTCCACCCTCCTCCGGCGGTCGGTGCCGCCGGCCGAGATCGGGCTCGCGCTGCGCTACCTGATCGACGCCGCAGCGGTGACCGGCCAGATGATCGCTGTCGATTCCGGGCAGCACCTGTCATGAGCGACGTGAGGCTGGCCGCCAGCCGGGTGTTCGTCACGGGCCTCAAGGTCCAGGCCGAGATCGGCGTCTATCGACACGAGATCGGCCGCGTTCAGCCGCTGATCGTCGACGTGGAGCTGGATGTGCCCACCGTCGAGACGGACCGGCTGGCCGACACCGTCAACTACGAGACCATCCTGGCGGCGGCCCAGGAGATCGCCGGCGGCGGCCACATCGACCTCGTCGAGACCTTCGCGCACCGCCTCGCCCGCCGCTGCCTCGAGGACGGCCGCGTCGCCCGCGCCCGCATCCGCATCGAGAAGCCGCTGGCCCTGGCGCCGGACGCCGTCGGCGCGGGCGTGGAGATCGTCCTCGAACGCACGTGACGTGAACCCCTTCCCTCGCGCGGCGGTTGAGGCATCATCGAATCATCGGGGACGGGAGCTCGACCATGACGGACCGCCTGGACTACGGGACCACGGAAGACCGGACCATGCCGGCCGTGGCCTATGCGCTCTACTTCCTGGCCTTCGCCACCGGCATCACGGTCATCATCGGCCTGATCCTGGCCTATGTGCAGCAAGGCTCGGCCGGCGCGAAGATGCGCACCCACTACGCCTTCCTGATCCGGACCTTCTGGATGGGCATCGGCTGGGCGATCATCGGCCTCTTGCTCTTCACTGTGGGCATCCCCCTGTCGCTCGTGCTGATCGGCCTGCCGATGGTGGCGCTCGCCTGGGTGATCTGGGCGCTGCTGGGCGTGTGGTACGCTGTCCGGCTGGTGGTGGGCGTCATCTACCTGGCCCGCGACGAAGCCTATCCGCGGCCCTACACGTGGCTGGCGTAGCCGCAGCCTGACCTAGCGCCCTCGGGGAGGCGCGGCTTATGGTGACGGCGTGAACGCGCCCGCCGATCCGCGCCTGATCCTCCGGGAAGACGAGCTCGACGCCGGGCTCGAGTTGCTGATGCTGTCCGAAGCGGCGTTGTGGGCCGGCGTGGATCAGGGCCTCGCCGATCAGAACCTGGGTCTTGGCCGCTCGCACTGGCGCGCCGCCTTCCTGCTGCGCCGCCGCCCCGGCATCGGCGTGCAGGAGCTCGCCCACCTCACCAGCCTGTCGAAGCAGGCCGCCAGCCGCATCCTCGTCGACCTGGCCGCCAAGGGGCTCGTGGAAAAGGCGGCGGGCGATCTCGACGGGCGGCGTCGGACCGCCGCGCTCACGGAACAAGGTCTGGCGTTCGAAGCCGCGATCGCCGAGCGGCTGCGCACCCAGCTTTCACGCGCCTATCGGACGGGCGGCCTGGACGGGGTGGCCGGCGCCCGGCGCATCCTGGCCGCGCTGGCCGGGGGCCGCACGCGAAGCCCCAACGCCGGAGGCGGTCTTTCATGAGCCTTGGTCATGCGAACGCACGTGGGCGGCACCTGCTGGTGGTCGACGACGACGACCGCATCCGCGACCTGCTGAAGGCCTACCTCAGCCGCGCCGGCTTCCGGGTGACCGCGGCTTCGGGCGGGGCGCCGGCCCGCCGCCTGCTGGAGACGCTGGACTTCGACCTCGCCGTCTTCGACGTGATGATGCCCGGCGAGGACGGGTTCTCGCTGACCCGCTGGCTGCGCGACCAGCGCGGGCCGGCCGGCAAGACGCCCGTGCTGATGCTCACCGCCCGCGCCGAGTCCGGCGACCGCATCGAGGGGCTGAAGCTGGGGGCCGACGACTACCTGCCCAAGCCCTTCGAGCCGGAAGAGCTGCTGCTGCGGATCGAGGCCATCCTGCGGCGCGCCCAGGACCGGCCGGCGCCGACCGGCGTGCTCTCCCTTGGCCGTTGCCGCTTCGACGCCGAACGCGGTGAGCTGATTTCCGACGGCGAGGTGGTGCGGCTCACCGAAGCCGAGATCGGCTTGCTGCGCCAGCTCGCCCGCGCGCCACACGAGCCCGTCGATCGGCTGGAACTGGCCCGCGACAGCGTCGACCCGTCCGGCCGCGCCGTCGATGTCCAGGTCACCCGCCTGCGCCGCAAGATCGAGGAAGACCCCAAGGCTCCCCGCTACCTGCAGACCGTGCGCGGGATAGGCTACCGCCTCGTTCCCGACTGATGAGCTCCACGTCCCTCACCCGTAGCCTGGGCCGCTGGTTTCGTCGTCGACTGCCCACCACCCTGTTCGGCCGCAGCCTGCTGATCATCGTGTTGCCGGTCGCGCTCATGCAGATCGCCGTCACCTACGTCTTTTTCGACGCGCATTGGCAGACGGTGACCAGCCGCCTGTCCGAGGGTCTCGCCGGCGACATCGCCTGGGCGGTCGACAGCTACAAGGACGACCCCAGGCCCGACGCGTTCGACCGGCTGGCGCGGAGGGCCGAGGAATCCATGGGGCTCTCCTTCGCCCTGCAGACCGGCCGCACGCTGCCGGAGCGCCGACGCGAACCGCCGGTGATCTGGGAGCCGTTCTTCGCGCCCATCGACCGCTCCCTCGAGCGGGCGCTCTCCGAGCGGCTCGACGATCCCTTCTGGTTCGACACCACCCGCTACCCGGCCTATGTCGACATCCGCGTGGCCGTGCCCGGCGGGGTCATGCGCGTGCTGGCGCCGAGGGACCGGGCGTTCGCCACCCAGGGGCACATCTTCGTCCTCTGGATGACCGTGGCCACGGTGCTTCTGACGGCCCTGGCGATCCTCTTCATCCGGAACCAGGTCCGCGCCATCGAGCGCCTCGCCAACGCCGCCGAGGCCTTCGGGCGGGGCGTCGACCACCCCAGCTTCAAGCCCCAGGGCGCCAAGGAGGTCCGCCGCGCAGCCCGCGCCTTCCTCGACATGCGCGCGCGGATCCAGCGCCACATCGACCAGCGCACGGCGCTCCTGGCCTCGGTCAGCCACGACCTGCGCACGCCGCTGACGCGCCTCAAGCTGGCGCTCGCGCTGGAGGAGACCGCCGGCGCCGCCGACATGAAGCGCGACCTCGCCGAGATGGAGCACATGATCGACGAGTACCTCGCCTTCGCGCGCGGCGAGGGCGGCGAGGCGCTGGAGTCGGCGCCTCTGCGCCGCCTGATCGAGGACGTCAGCGCCGGCGCCGTCCGGGCGGGGGCGCAGGTGAAGGTCGCCGCCGATCCCGAGCTGGCCGTCCGGGTGCGGCCGAATGCGCTGAAGCGGGCCCTTGCCAACCTGATCATGAACGCCGCCTCCCACGGCCAGCGCGTCGAGGTGGCGGCCCGCGGGCGGCCGCAGGGCGGCGTGGAGATCGTCGTCGACGACGACGGCCCAGGCATTCCGCCGGAACGTTACGAGGAGGCGTTCAAGGCCTTCGCCCGCCTGGACGACTCGCGCAACCAGAACACCAAGGGCGTGGGCCTCGGCCTCGCCATCGCCCGCGACGTGGCCCGCGGCCACGGCGGCGACATCACCCTCGACCGCTCGCCGCTGGGCGGTCTGCGCGCCATCGTCCGGCTCCCGGGTTAGTCTGCGCCCAAACGGAGGAACCCCATGCGTCCGATCCTCGCCGCCGCCGCCCTCTCGCTGCTCGCCGCGCCCGCCTTGGCGGCCGATCCGGTCGAAGGCGAATGGCTGACCCAGGCCGGGACGGCCAAGGTCCGGATCGCGCCCTGCGCCGCCAACGGCGAGCGCATGTGCGGCACGGTCGTGTGGCTGAAGAATCCCGCCGTGAAGGACACCGAGAACCCGAACGCGGCGCTGCGCGACCGGCCTATCCTCGGCATGAACCTGATCCGCGACTTCAAGCCCTCGGCGCCAGGCAGGTGGACGGGCGGCAAGATCTACGATCCGGAGTCCGGCAAGACCTACGACTCGAAGATCAGCGCCCATGCGAACGGCACGCTGAAGGTCGAGGGCTGCGTCCTGGTGGTCTGCCGAGCTCAGACCTGGAAGAAGAGCTAGCCTCCCAGCGCCTTGGACCGCCGCACGGCCGCGCCCACGGCTTCGCGGAGCAGGTCGGGCAGACCGCCCCTGCCGGCCAGCAGGACATTGAGCGCCGCTTCCGTGGTGCCGCCGGGCGAGGTCACCTGCCGACGCAGCTCGGCGGGATCCTCGCCGGTCTGGTCGAGCAGCGCCGCGGCCCCGGTCAAGGTCGAGCGGGCGAGCCGCCTGGCGTCCTCGGCCGACAGGCCGGCCGCCGCGCCCGCGCCCTCCAGCGCTTCGATGAAGGCGTAGAGGTAGGCTGGAGCCGAGCCCGAAACGGCGGTCGCCGCATGCATCTGCGCCTCGTCCGTCAGGTCGACCACCGCGCCCAACGGCTCGAACAGCGCGTGGGCGCGCGCGAGCGCCGCCGGATCGTCGGCGAAGAGGCTGGCCGTACCCTGGCCGATGGCCGCCGCCGTCGTCGGCATGACCCGGGCGACCGGCCGGCCGGCGAACGCCTGGGAGATGTCGGCGGCCTTCACCCCGGCGGCGATCGAGACGATCACCGCGTCTTGTGAAAGCCAAGAGACGGTCTCGGCCGCCGCGTCCCGCCACAGCTGGGGCTTCACGGCCAGCACGACGGTCCTGGCGCGGGCCAAATCGCCGTCAGCGGGGTTCAGGAGGGCGCCGGCCTCGGCCGCCGCCAGCGCCGAAGCGCCCGGCTGCGGATCGCGGATCATCAGGTCGGACGGCGGAAACGCGCCGGCGGCGCGCCAGCCCTCCAGCATGGCGCCGCCCATCCGGCCCGCGCCCAACATCAGGATCGGTGTGATCATCAGGGGCGAACCTAACGGCCGCGCCCCCGATGCGCGAGCGGCATCAGGCCTCGCCGACAGTCTCGAACATGCAGGCCGCGATCGCCTCCTGCGGGCTCTTGGCGCCGCGCAGCATGAAGTCGAAGGCCGGGAAGAAGCGGTCGCCCGCCTCGACGGCCACGTCGATCATCGCCGCCGCCTGGGCGAGGCTCGGCTGCTCCCCCGTCATCAGCGCCATGCCGTGCCGGAAGATGATCTCGCCGTCCTCCCAGAGCTCGTAGTGGCCAAGCCAGACCCGCGGGTTGATCGCCGCGATCAGCTCCTGGGCCGCCTGCCGCCGCTCCTTGGGGACCGCGAGGTCCATCGAAAGGCAGAGCTGCAGGGTCTCGCCCTCGGGCCGCCACGCGAACCAGAGCTCGTAGTCCTTCCAGTCGCCGGCGAGGGTGAAGGCGAGGTCACCGTCTTCCGTGCGGTCGAAGGGCAGGTTCTCGGCGGTCAGCACGTGCTCGACCACATCGAGCGGATCGTTGGAAAGCAGGACGGTTTCGTCCGACAGGGAGGTGTCCAATTCAGAACCCCTTTCGCTGCGGGCGGGGGACGGAGATCCGCCCCCGAATCGCCAGCGATACTGAAGGTAATCCGCTTCGCGGCGCGGCCGTCACCTCGTTATTGCGACGCTTGGCCACGGCGGGCGTGTTGTGCACAGGAAGCGTCAGGCGTCGCCGCCTTTCGGCGCACGCCTGGGCGTGGCCGGGGCCGCGTCGGCCGCGGCGCGCAGCGCTTCGACCTCGAGGCGAAGCGCGGCGAGTTCGGCTTTCAGGGCGTCGAAGTCTTCGCGACGGACGAGGTCGAGTTCGGCGGCGATGCGGTCGGCCTGGCTGCGGAAGGCCGCCTTGGCCTCTTCGCCGGCGGCCTGGGCCATGCCCATGGCGGCGGTGGTCAGCTTCGCGAGTTCGTCGAGGATCGGGTTCTGGGTCTGCATTCTGTGTCGTTCTGGGGCGGCGGAGGCCGTCCCTCGTCCTCTATATGGCCCTTCGGGGGTCGAAAGCGAAGGGCTTCTCGTCTAACACCCGGAACACCAACGCCGGAGCTGCCAAAACCGTGCCGTTTCCCGAATTCGATCCTGTCCTGGTCCAGCTGGGCCCCATCGCCATCCGCTGGTACGCCCTGGCCTATGTGGCCGGCATCCTGCTGGGCTGGCGCTACGCCGTCGCCATCGTTCGGAACCCGAAGCTGTGGGCGCACCGCCCGCCGCCCGTCACCAGCGAGCAGATCGACGACTTCGTGCTGTGGGTGACGCTGGCCATCATCATCGGCGGCCGGCTGGGCCATGTGATCTTCTACACACCCGAGCTGATCTGGACCGAGCCGCTGCGGATCCTTCAGATCTGGGAAGGCGGCATGAGCTTCCACGGCGGCGCCCTGGGCGTCCTCCTGGCCATCCTCCTGTTCGCGCGGCGCAACGGGATCGACCTTTTCCGGCTGGGCGACATCGTGACCGCCGTGGCCCCGATCGGCATCTTCTTCGGTCGGGTCGCGAACTTCATCAACGGAGAGCTCTGGGGGGCGCCCCACGGACGTCCCCTGGGGGATCCGCTTCTGCAATCAGAAGATCATCGACACGCTGGGCTGGTGCCCGGCGGGCGACGTCGTCCGCCATCCGAGCCAGCTTTATGAGGCCGCGCTGGAGGGCGTGATCCTGTTCCTGCTGCTCAGGTGGGCGACCCATGGCGCGAAGCTGCTGAATCGCCGCGGCGTCGTCGCGGGCCTCTTCTTCGCCTTCTATGGCCTCGTCCGGATCGGCCTGGAGAACGTGCGCCAGCCCGACGCCGGCCTCGAGAACCTGCCGCTGGGCCTGACCATGGGCATCTATCTCTCGATCCCGATGCTGGCCTTCGGCCTGTGGCTGATCTGGCGCGGCATGCGCGAGCCGCTGCCCCCCGCCTCGGAGACGCCGCGCCAGGCCCATGCCCCTGCTTGAGAAGCTGGCCGCGCAGATCGAGGCCGGCGGGCCGCTGAGCGTGGCCCAGTACATGACCGCCTGCCTGCACGATCCCGAGTTCGGCTACTACGCGACGCGGCCGGCCCTGGGCGAAGGCGGCGATTTCGTCACCGCGCCCCTCGTCAGCCAGATGTTCGGCGAGCTGATCGGCGTCTGGGCCGCGGTCGCCTGGCGCGAGATGGGCGCGCCCGCCGGCGTGCGGCTCGTGGAGATGGGCCCGGGCGACGGCACGCTGATGAGCGACGCGCTGCGCGCCGCCCGCATCGCCCCGGGGTTCCTTGAGGCGGCGGATGTCTGGCTGGTCGAGACCTCCGGCCCGCTGCAGGACCTGCAGGCCGAGACGCTGGGCGAGCGGGTCCGCTGGGCGAAGTCGCTCGACGAGGTTCCGGGCGGCGCGCCGCTGATCCTGGTGGCCAACGAGCTGCTGGACTGCCTGCCGGCCCGCCAGTTCGTCCGCACGGCCACGGGCTGGGCCGAGCAGCTCGTCGGCCTCGCGCCCACGGGCGGCCTGGCCTTCGGCCTCTCCGCCTCCCCGGCCGCCGGCCTGCTGCCGGACGCCCGCGAAGGCTCGGTCTTCGAGCAGTCGGCCGCACAGGAGGCCCTCGGCGCGGCGCTCGGCGCACGTCTCGTCCGTGACGGCGGCGTGGCGCTGCTGATCGACTACGGCCGCGACCAGCCGGGTTTCGGCGACACCCTGCAGGCGCTGAAGGGCCACGAGAAGGTCGATCCCCTGGCCTGCCCCGGCGAGGCCGACCTCACCGTGCACGCCGACTTCCCCGCCGTGATGGCCGCCGCCCAAAGGGAGGGCGCGGAGACCGCGATCCTGACCCAGGGAGCCTTCCTGGCCAGGCTGGGTGTCGGCGAGCGCGCCGAGGCCCTGGTCAGGGCGCGACCCGACAAGGCCACGGTCATAGGCCGCCAGCTGAACCGTCTCGTCGCCGCCGACCAGATGGGCGAGCTCTTCAAAGTCTGCTGCATCCATGCGCCGGGCTGGACGCCGCCCGCGTTCGAGGAGGAATAGCGCGATGAGCCCGCCGCCCGTCCTCACCTCCCCGCTCCTGGACCTGCCCGGCGTCCGGCACGCCTTCTTCACCCGCCGGGGCGGCGTCTCGGAGGGCGTCTACGCGAGCCTCAACGTCGGGGTGGGCTCCAGGGACGATCCGGACGCCGTCCTGGAGAACCGCCGCCGGGCGGCGGATCGCCTGAAGGGGACCCTCGTCACGGCCTACCAGGTCCATTCGGCCACGGCGCTCGTCGCCGACGGCCCCTGGCCGGCCGGGCCGCCTCAGGCCGACGCGGTGGTCAGCGCCACGCCGGGCGTGATCTGCGGCGCATTGTCGGCGGACTGCGCCCCCATCCTGATGGTCGATCCCGACGCCCGCGTCGTGGCCGCGGCTCACGCAGGCTGGAAAGGCGCGCTCACCGGCGTCGCCGAGGCCGCGATCGCCCGGATGGAGGGCCTGGGCGCCCGCCGCGACAACATCCGCGCCGCGGTCGGCCCGTGCATCGGCCCCGAGTCTTACGAGGTGGGCCTGGAGTTCGCACACCGCTTCCTGCAGGCCGACCGCGGCTATGCGAAGTTCTTCCATTCCGGCCGCACGGACGACAAGCGCATGTTCGACCTGCCGGGCTTCGTGCTGGCGCGGCTCAAGGCCGCCGGCGTCCGGAAATGCGAGTGGATTGGCCGCGACACCTGCGCCGAGCCGGACGACTTCTTCTCCAATCGCCGGGCGTTCAGGCAGGACGAACCCGACTACGGCCGCCTTCTCTCGGCGATCGTGCTCGCCTAGGCGTTTTCAGCCAGCCTCCCCCAATTCGCCGCGCAGGCGCTTCATCGCCCCGATGAACGGATGATCGGTCGCCGGCGAGGGCCTTGGCTCAGAGATCAGCTCGGCTCGCAGGCCATCCTCCTCCCAGGTCAGATCGAGGCGCCCCTCCAGCTCGGTGGCCAGGCGGCCCATGAGCCTCGAGCCGAACCCCCGGCGCTGAGGCGGGCTGACCGGAGGACCGCCGGACTCTCGCCAGGTCAGCCGCCAGCCTGCGGGTTGAACCCGGCTCCATTCGACGGCCACCCGGCCCGTCGGGGCGGAAAGCCCCCCCATACTTGAGCGCGTTTGTCGCCAGCTCGTGGAGGATCATGCTCAGGGGCTGCACCTGCTCAGGACGAAGCTCCACCTCGGGGCCGGCCGCGGTCCATTGCTCGCGCGGCGCGGCGGACGACAGCTCCTGGGCCACCACGTCCGCCACCCACCCGCCCTGCCACTGCCTCTGCGACAGCGACGCCTGCGCCCTGGCGAGGGCGTCGATGCGGCCCGAGACCACGGCCTTGAACCTCTGCGGCTCGGCGGCTTCGGTCAGGCGCACCATCGATTGCACGACCGTCAGGGCGTTCCGCGCCCGGTGGTCCACTTCCCGCATCAGCAGGTCGCGGGTCTCTTCGCTGCGGCGCTTCTCGTCCACATCCTGGGCGATCGCCACGAAATGGTCGGGATCCCCGCCGGCCGTCCGCGCGAGGCTCACCGTCAGATCGACCCAGATGCTGCGCCCATCGCTGCGGATATAGCGCTTCTCCATGGTGTAGGAGCCGATCCGGCCGGCCAGGAGATCGCTGAGATGAGCGAGATCGGCGTCGAGGTCCTCGGGATGGGTGATCCGCTGGAAGCCCCCCTTGAGCAGTTCCTCCCGGCGCCAGCCCGCGATCTGGCAGAAGCTCTCGTTCACCTCGAGAAAGGTCCCGTCCAGCGCGACGCGGGCGATCCCGACGGCGGCGTTCTCGAAGATCGAGCGCAGACGCGCCTCGCTGCGGTGGACCTCCTCGAGCAGGCGCGACTGCTGACGCTGGTGTTCCTCCATCCGCACCATGGACGCCATCGCCGCGCGCGCCTCGACCAGGGCGGCGTCGCGCTCGTCGATCCGCGCCTGCATCGCCGCAGTGGACGGAATGGCGATCGCCTTCGGAAGGAGAGGCCATAGGGCGACTGCGGTGACGATAGAGGCGAGAGCGGTCGCGGCCTTGATGAGCGCCTCGATCCCGTAGTCGGGATTCCACAGCGTCCAGACCATCATGAAGTGGGTGACGCCGCACAACATGATGAACAGGACGAACAGCCACACCGCCCATCCGAACCGGACGTCGCGGCGGTGATAGAGGAAGACGCCCAGCGCCAGCGGGATCGAGAAGTAGGCGAGACCGATCAGCACGTCCGAGATGGCGTGGGTCCAGATGAGCTCCGGCCGCCACAGCAGGCAGATCCCGTGGGGGTTCAGCGAGGCCGTTTCGAAGAACGGCCGCAGAGCCTCGATTGGATTGAGCACGCCCCCAGCACCTCCGTTCAGCGAGCGAGGCCAAACCTGCAGCAGACCGGGCCGGCGTCATAGTGCGTAGTCCGCGGATCCGCGACGAGCCCCGCATATGGACTCTGCGGCCGCCGCTGCTACAAGCGCGCGCATCTAGACATATGGGGGTCCGATGAAGCTGCTGGCCGGCAACTCCAACCGCACGTTGGCGCAAGCGGTGGCCTCCCATCTCGACCTGCCGCTGACGCGGGCCCAGGTGAAGCGCTTCCCCGACAACGAGGTGTGGGTCACCATCGACGAGAACGTCCGCGGCGAGGACGTCTTCGTCCTCCAGTCCACGGCCTACCCCGCCAACGACCACCTGATGGAGCTGCTGATCTGCATCGACGCGCTGAAGCGCGCGTCGGCCCGCCGGATCACCGCCGTGATGCCCTACTTCGGCTATGCGCGTCAGGACCGGAAGACCGGCGGCCGCACGCCCATCTCGGCCAAACTCGTGGCGAACCTGATCACCCGCGCCGGCGCCGACCGGGTGCTGACCATGGATCTGCACTCCGGCCAGATCCAGGGCTTCTTCGACATCCCCACCGACAACCTTCAGTCGGCGCCGCTGATGGCGAACGATATCAAGACCAACTACGCCAAGGCCGACGAGCTGCTGATCGTCTCGCCCGACGTGGGCGGCGTGGTCCGGGCCCTGGCCGTCGCCAGCCGCCTGAACGCCGACCTCGCGATCGTCGACAAGCGCCGCTCGGGTCCCGGGAAGTCGGAGGTCGCCAACATCATCGGCGACGTCACCGACCGCCGGCTGATCATCTTCGACGACATCGTCGATTCGGCCGGCACGCTCTGCTCGGCGGCGCAGTCGCTGATGGACGCCGGCGCCGCCGAGGTCTCCGCCTACATCACCCACGGCGTGCTGTCGGGCGCCGCGGCCGAGCGCGTGAAGAACTCGGTGCTGAAGGAGCTGGTCATCACCGACTCCATCGAGGCGTCGGACGAGGTGGCCGGCTGCGGCAAGATCCGCACGGTCAGCTGCGCAGCGCTGATCGGCGAGGCGATCCGCCGCATCGCCAACGAGGAGTCCGTCTCCAAACTCTTCGACTGAGAGAACACGCGCCCCGGTCACGCTTGCTCAGCAAGAATTTACCCTTCAAGGGGCATCGTCGCCGGGGGGCACATGATACGATCCGACCACTCGTAAGAGGGGGAGCCTCCTGATGCCGTCCTTTGTCCAGGCTCGCCGCGCGCTCGCCGCCGCCGCGATCGCCGCCGCCGCCGTCCTGGCCAGCTGCGCCGAGCCACCGCCCGTGATCACGCCGCCGCCGGCTCCGCCACCGGTGGCCCTGTCGCCCAAACTGATCGAACAGGCGGCGGCCTACCGCCGCTATGTGCAGACCGCCTCGGCCATCTCGCCCACCTTCGGCGACGGCGAGGCCGTGGCGCAGGGTGTTCGCACGGGCGCGGCCTACGAGCCGCAGCAGCTGCTGCGCGGGGCGATCGCCTACGGCGCGGTCGTCGCCCTCCAGGATCCTGGCTTCGTGGCCGGCGTGCAGACCTACGCGGCCGACCCGACCCAGCGCCGGACCATCGCCTACGAGATCATGAAGGACCCGGCCTACGTCATCGGCATCCAGGGTTCGGCCGGCGCCGCCGGCATGGTCATGAACGCCTTGGGCGAGGACGGCCGCAAGCTGCTGGCCCAGGGCAAGGCGGTTCGCCAGGCCGCCTACGAGGTGCAGCGCGCCGCCTGGTCGAAGAAGGACGTGGCCGGTCGCGACGCCCGTCTGACGCTGGCCAAGCAGCTTTCGGCGACGCCCGTTCTGGGCGAAGCGGACGAGACCGCGCGCCTGCACCAGGCGGTGAGTCAGCGCGGCGCGCTGGGCCTGACCGGCCAGTCGGCGGCGCCGCCCTACACACCCGTGGTGATCCGTTCGATGGCCGTGGCCGCTCTGGCCACGCTGGGCTTCGCCGAGGACGGCAGCCTTGAGCAGGTGATGCCGATCCTGGCCGACCCCAACGCCACCAGCTGCCTCAACATGTCCAAGCTGAACCTGTACCAGTGCCTGGCCGTCGCCAAGCCGCACTACGAGGACGTGTTCTGCCTCGGCGTGCACAGCCTGATGGACACGGGCCGCTGCGTGATGAAGAGCGCAGGCGTGCCCGAACCCGTCGAAACCCCGACCAAGCTGACGGCCGCTCCGGCCGCGGTCACGCCGGTCAACGCGACCCGTTAGAAGCGCCCGGCGTTCCCCTGTAACTTTAGAGGCCCCGGCCGTTGCGCAGGCCGGGGCTTTTGTGTATCTACGCGCACCTTTCGACCCGCATGGATCACCTGGGGGTTATCCGGAATTCCGTCGCCGCGCGGTTCGCGCGGCGGCTTCGTTTTGAGGCAAGGCCATGGCCGAGATCGTTTTGAACGTTGAAGTGCGCGAGCAGACCGGCACCGGTTCCGCACGCGCCACCCGCCGCTCGGGCCTGGTGCCCGGCGTCCTGTACGGCGGCGACAAGGACCCCGTGGCCATTGCGGTGAAGTCGAACGAGTTCCGCAAGGCGCTCTACACCGGCAAGCTGCTGGGCCACCTGGTGACCCTGAAGTACGGCGCCGAGACCCAGCCGGTCATCGCCAAGGCGGTCGACATGCACCCGGTCACCGACGAGCCGTGGCACTTCGACCTGTACCGCGTCGACGAGCACCAGCAGATCAAGATCGAAGTGCCGGTGCACTTCACCAACCAGGACGAGGCCCCCGGCCTGAAGCGGGGCGGCACGCTGAGCGTGGCCCTGCACACCCTCACCGTCTCCTGCCCGGCCGACCAGATCCCGGAAGAGATCGTGTTCGACCTGACCGGCCTCGACATCGGCGCGACGATCCGCGTCGGCGACCTGAAGCTGCCGGCCGGTGTCACCGCCGCGGTGGACGCCGATGCGCCGGTGGCCTCGCTGGCCGGCGCCATGGCCGAGGTCTCGGAAGAGACCGCTGAAGGCGGCGAAGGCGAAGCGGCCGAGGGCGGCGAGGAGTAGCGCTCCTCGCCCAGGACGGGCGCCGGACGATGCTTCTGATCGCAGGCCTGGGCAATCCTGGCCCGACCTACGCGAAGAACCGCCACAACATCGGCTTCATGGCCGTGGACGAGATTGCGCGCCGCTGGGGCTTCTCAGCGGCGCGTTCGCGTTTCCACAGCCACGCGTCCGAGGGCGCCATCGACACGCCGGACGGTCCTATCCGCGCCCTGATCCTGAAGCCGCAGACCTACTACAACGAGAGCGGCCGCGCCGTGGGCGAGGCCATGAAGTTCTTCAAGCTGAAGCCCGCCGACGTGGTCGTCTTCTACGACGAGATCGACCTCGCCCCGGGCCGCTTCCGGATGAAGACCGGCGGCGGAGCGGCGGGCAACAACGGCATCCGATCCGTGACCAGCCAGATCGGCCCCGACTTCCGGCGCGCGCGTCTGGGCACCGGCCATCCGGGCGACAAGGCCCTGGTGCACGGCCACGTGCTGTCGGACTTCCATAAGGCCGAGATGAAGTGGGTGGAGCCCCTCCTCCAGGCCTGCGCCGACGCCGCGCCGCTCCTGGCCCTCGGCGACGACGAGAAGTACCAGGCCGAGGTCATGCGCCTCGCCCCGGCCGAGAAGTTGGACCCGCGGAAGCTCGCCCGCGGGGAATGACGCATACGGCGACCCGTGCTAGGTCCGCCGCCACTCTAGGATTCCAGAAAGACCCATGGCCCTGAAAGTCGCCATCGTCGGGCTGCCGAACGTCGGCAAGTCGACCCTGTTCAATGCGCTGACCCAGACCGCCGCCGCCCAGGCCGCGAACTATCCGTTCTGCACCATCGAGCCGAACGTCGGCGACGTGGCCGTGCCAGAGCCGCGCCTGGAGAAGCTGGCGGCGATCATCCCGTCCAAGGAGATCATCCCGGCGCGCATGAACTTCGTGGACATCGCCGGCCTCGTGCGCGGCGCGTCCAAGGGCGAAGGCCTGGGCAACCAGTTCCTGGCCAACATCCGGGACTGCGACGCCGTGGCGTTCGTCGCCCGCTGCTTCGTCGACGACGACATCACCCACGTCGAGGGCAAGGTGGATCCGCTGGCCGACCTGGAGACCATCGAGACCGAGCTGATGCTCGCCGACCTCGAGAGCCTGGAGAAGCGCGTCGTCAACCTCGAGAAGCGTGCCAAGACGGGCGACAAGGAAAGCGCCCAGACCCTGCGTCTGGTGCAGGTCGCGCTGGCCGAGCTCAACGCCGGGCGCCCGGCGCGCAAGGCCAAGATCTCGGCCGAGGACGAGAAGGCCTGGCGCATGCTGCAGCTGCTGACCTCCAAGCCGGCCCTCTACGTCTCCAACGTCGACGAGGCCTCGGCCGCGACCGGCAACGAGCTATCGGCCGCCGTGGCCGAGCGGGCCAAGCGCGACGGCGCCGACCATGTGGTCATCTCGGCCCAGATCGAGAGCGAGATCGCCCTTCTCGACCCTGCCGAGCGCACCGAGTTCCTGGAGACGCTCGGCCTCGACGAACCCGGCCTCAACAAGCTCATCCGCGAGGCCTACCACCTGCTGGGCCTGCAGACCTACTTCACGGTAGGCCCCAAGGAGGCCCGCGCCTGGACGATCCACAAGGGCGACACCGCCCCGCAGGCCGCCGGCGTGATCCACACCGACTTCGAGAAGGGTTTCATCCGGGCCGAGACCATCGCCTACGAGGACTATGTGGCCCTCAAGGGCGAGGCCGGGGCGCGCGACGCCGGCAAGCTCCGCTCGGAAGGCAAGGAATATGTCGTCAAGGACGGCGATGTGATGAACTTCCGGTTCAACGTCTAGGGAGCAGGCGGAATGGCGGAGACGATCACCCTCACCGGAAGCGACGGATTCGAGTTCTCCGCCTACCACGAGCCGGCGTTCACGCCGCACAAGGGGGGCGTGATCGTCCTGCAGGAGATCTTCGGCATCGACCGGCATGTCCGGGCCGACGTCGAGCGCTGGGCCAAGATGGGCTACGAGGCCATCGCCCCGGCCCTGTTCGACCGGCTGCAGCGCGACTTCCACGCCGAGCACGACGACGCCGGCATCAAGGCGGGGCTGGAGAAGGCCCGCGCCACGCCCCTGGCCCAGGCGCTGGGCGACATCGGCGCCTGCCGGGACTTCCTCGCCAAGCACGGCGGCAAGGTCTGCGTGGTGGGCTACTGCTACGGCGGCTCGCTGGCGTGGCTCGCCGCCGCCAAGGTCGAGGGCTTGGCGGCCGCCTCCAGCTACTACGGCAGCCTGGTGCAGGCGAACGCCGGCCTGAAGCCGCTGTGTCCGGTCATCGTCCACCTGGGCCGCACCGATCCGGGCATCCCGGCCGACGAGGTCGCCGCCGCGCTCGCCGCCGAGAACCCGGAGGTGCCCGTCCACATCTACGAAGGTGCGGGCCACGGCTTCAACAACGCGAGCCCCGAGCGCTACAACGCCGAGGCCGCCGACCTCGCCCGCCACCGGACCCTGGAACTCTTCGACAAGGCGTAGCGGTCATGGGCGAGACGATCCGACTGAGGAGCCCCCTCGACGGCTTCGAGTTCGACGCCTACCGCGCCCGGCCCGACGACGCCCGGCGCGGCGGCCTGCTGCTGATCCAGGAGATCTTCGGCGTCACCGACCACATCCGCGAACTGGCCGACGGCTTCGCCGCCGACGGCTACGAGGTGATCGCGCCCGCCTTCTTCGATCGGCTGGAGCGCGGGTTCGCCGCCGACTACAGCCCGGACAGCATCCAGAAGGGCGTGGCGCATTCCATCGCCACGCCATGGGCTCAGGTGGCCGCCGACGCCCAGGCCGCCCTGGAGGCGCTGGAGGGCCCGCGCTTCGTGACGGGCTATTGCTGGGGCGGCGCCGCGACGTGGCTGGTCGCCTGCCGCTGCGAGGGGGTGGCCGCCGCCGCTGGCTTCTACGGGCGCCGGATCAGCGAACTCGTGGACGAGACGCCCCGCTGCCCGACCATCCTGCACTTCGGCAAGTCCGACGCCTCGATCCCGATGGAGAAGGTGGACGAGATCCGCGAGAAGCACCCGGAGCTGCCCATCTACCTCTACGACGCGGGCCACGGCTTCGTCTCGGATCGGCGCGCCGACTACCACGAGGACTCCGCCCGACTGGCCCGACTGCGGACCCTGCAGCTCTTCGCCCGCAACGGCGGCGGCAGCGGCCGGGGCGACGCCTAGGGTTCGGCTTCGATCTCGCGCTTCACCTCCGGGTGCCGCTCCAGCACCCGCACCAGCAGCGCCTGGGCGGCCAGGATGCCGATCCCCGCGCCGTAGCCGGAGAAGACGCCCGCCGGATAGCGGCCGCCGTTCGCCGCGCCTGCGATCTGCCAGTACATGAACAACGCGGCGCCCATCAGCAGGGCCACGCCGGTGACCACCGAGCCGGCGGTCTGGCCGAACCCCGCCTTGAAGCTCATCCACACATACCGCGCCAGCGGCCGCCGCACCGCGCCCAGGACCAGCGGCACGCCCATCGAGAGCAGCAGGAAGATCCCCGGCCAGACGAGGGTGCGCTGCACGATCAGCGCCGTCGGGCCCGGCAGCCGGTCGAAGGCGTGCAGCACGGCGCCGGCGTAGATCAGCACCGCCGCGGCGACGGTCATGTCCTGCATGCGGCGGAAGTTGCGCCAGCTGGCCTTCTGAAAGGGCATCGCCGTGATCTTACGCCTGTCGTTGCGGCGCGGGTAAGGCGCCATCCGCACGATGCGGCTATGGTCGGGCGTGACGCGCATCCGACTCATCCTGGCGGTCGCCGCGGCCGCCGCCGCGCCCGCGCTCGCCGCCGCGGGCGAGACCGCCTGCTGGTTCGAGGGCGGCGTCCTGGTCGTTCCGGCCGAGGTTGCGGGCATCGCCGGCGACTACGTGCTCGACACCGGTCAGCCCGTCACCCAGATCCACGACACCAAGGCCCAGGCCGAGGGCGTCGCGACCGAGGGCGTCGAGGCCCCCGCCACAGCGGGTCGGGTGCGCCTGGCGGGCCTTGATCTGCCGCCCCGGACCATCCCCGTCGCCGACCTCGACTGGCGCGGCTGGAACCTGCCGACGCCGATCGTGGGCGTGATCGGGGCCGACGTGCTGCGGGACATGGTCGTCGACGTCACCTTCGCGCCCTGCCGCGTGCGGCTGTCGCGGCCGTCCGATGCGCCGGCCTTCCGAGCTTCCGCCAGCCTGCCGCTCGCCTGGGACGCCGGCCGGCCGGTGATCGCGGCCGAGGTCCGCGACGGCGTCCATGCGGTCCGGGGGCTCTTCTCGCCCGCCACCGGCCAGCCGGCCGCCGTGCGGCTCGCAGACGACGTGGCGGGGGTGGCGAACACCAGCCGCCTGCAGGAACTGCAGCCGACCGGCGTCTGGCTCGCGCGACTGGCCGAGTTGCGCCTCGCCGGTCGCCGGCTGGCGGCGCCGCCGGCCGGCCTGGAACCCGCGCAGGGGCGCCTCGGCGGGACAGATCGGCGCCCCGGCGCTGGCCCGCTTCCGCCTCCGCTTCGACTTTCCGGGCGGCAGGCTGCTGCTGGCGCCGGCCAGATAGCGAAAGGGCCCGCCGGATCGCTCCGGCGGGCCCTTCGTGTCTTCAGGCTGTTCAGGCCGTTCGCGGCCCTAGTGGGCCACGTTGCGCCAGATCCGGCGGTAGCTGAACCACAGCAGCACCGAGAACAGCAGCAGATAGATCATCGCGCCGAAGCCGAACTCCTTGCGCTCCATCATCTTCGGCTCGGCCGCCCAGGTCAGGAACGCGGTGACGTCCTTGGCCTGCTGGTCGACCGTCGATGGCGTGCCGTCGTCGAAGCCGACCTTGTCGGGCGCCAGCTGCGGCGGCATGGCCAGCACGCCGCCCGGAGGCACGTGCTTGGGGTCGCCGCTCCACGCCGCCGTCAGGTCGCCGGGGAAGTACTTGTTGTAGTACTGCCCGGGCTGCACGGCGAGGCCGGCCGGCGGGTTCACGTAGCCCGTCATCAGCGAATAGATGTAACGCGGACCGCCCGAGCGGGCCTTGGCGATCACCGACAGGTCCGGCGGCATGGCGCCGCCGTTCGAGGCGCGCGCGGCGGCCTCGTTCGGGAACGGACGCGGGAAGTGGTCGGCCGTGGTGGCCGGACGCTGGATGGTGTCGCCCGTTTCCGAGTCGATGTCGTTCACCTGCACGTCCGCGGCCAGGGCCTTGACGTACGGGTTGTCGTTCGGGTTCGGGTACTTCGCGTCATAGAAGGGCCCGCCCTTCTCGGCGAGCGTGCGGAAGTAGACCAGGTCCATCGAGTGGCAGGCCGAGCAGACCTCCCGATAGACCTTGTAGCCCCGCTGGAGCTGGGCCTGGTCGAACTTGCCGAAGGGCCCCTCGAAGCCCCAGGTCTGCTGCCGCAGCGGGGCGGGATGGCCGCCGGCCGCCAGGGCGGGGCCGGCGATGAAGGCGAGCCCCAGCGCCGCGAGCGCGATAGGTTTGCGCAGCATCTTCAGGCTCAATCCTTCTTATCGTGGTCCAGGACCGGGGCCGAGATCGACTCCGGCACCGGCAGCGGCTTCTCGACCAGGCCGAGGATCGGCAGGACGATCAGGAAGTAGGCGAAGTAGTAGGCGGTGGCGATCCGGCTCAGCCAGACGAACGAGTTCAGGTCGGCGTCCAGCAGCTGGAACGTGTTGCCGATCGGGATCACGTGGTCGTCGGGCAGCTTGGCGCCGCACAGGCCCAGCACGATGCAGGCCAGCACGAAGATCAGGAAGTAGAGCTTCGCGGTCGGCCGGTAGCGCATCGAGCGCACCTTGGAGGTGTCGAGCCAGGGCAGCACGAACAGCACGCCAATGGCGCCGAACATGGCCAGCACGCCGCCCAGCTTGTCCGGGATCGCGCGCAGGATCGCGTAGAACGGCAGGAAGTACCATTCGGGCACGATGTGGGCCGGCGTCACCAGCGGGTTCGCCGGGATGTAGTTGTCGGCGTGGCCCAGGATGTTCGGGTTGTAGAACACGAAGCTGGCGAACAGGATCAGGAAGACGCTGATCGCGAAGCCGTCCTTCACCGTGTAGTACGGGTGGAAGGGAACGGTGTCCTCCGCGGACTTCACGTTCACGCCGGTCGGGTTGTTGTTGCCCGGCACGTGCAGCGCCCAGATGTGCAGGCCGACGACGCCGGCGATCACAAAGGGCAGCAGGTAGTGCAGCGAGAAGAAGCGGTTCAGCGTCGGATTGTCGACCGCGAAGCCGCCCCACAGCCACGTGGTGATGCTCTCGCCGACGATCGGCAGGGGCGCCCAGCAGGTTGGTGATCACCACCGCGCCATGGAAGGACATCTGGCCCCAGGGCAGCACGTAGCCCATGAAGGCCGTGGCCATCATCAGCAGGTAGATGATGCAGCCCAGGATCCACAGCACCTCGCGCGGCGCCTTGTAGGAGCCGTAGTACAGGTTGCGCAGGATGTGGATGTAGACGGCCACGAAGAACATCGAGGCGCCGTTGGCGTGCATGTAGCGGATCAGCCAACCGTAGTTGACGTCGCGCATGATGCGCTCGACCGAATTGAAGGCGTGGTCGACGTGCGGCACGTAATGCATCACCAGCACGATGCCGGTGACGATCTGGATGCCGAGCATCAGCGCCAGGATGCCGCCGAAGGTCCACCAGTAGTTCAGGTTCTTGGGCGTCGGGAACGCGACCACGCTGTCGTAGGCCAGCCGGATCACCGGCAGGCGCATGTCCATCCAGCGCTCGAAGCCGGTTTTCGGCTCGTAAGTGGAGTGTCCGCTCATCGATATCAGCCGATCTTGACCTTGGTGTCGGAGACGAAGGCGTACTCCGGAACGACGAGGTTCTTCGGCGCCGGGCCCTTACGGATCCGCCCCGAGGTGTCGTAGTGCGAGCCGTGGCAGGGGCAGAACCAGCCGCCGTAGTCGCCGCCGCCGAACGTGGGCACGCAGCCCAGGTGCGTGCAGGTGCCGACCAGCACCAGCCACTCCGGCTTGCCGGGCTTGTGCCGCGCCTCGTCGGGCTCCGGATCCGGCATCGGGGCGCTGTCGTCCTTGATGGCGGCGGCGATCTGCTGCGGCGTGCGGTTGCGCACGAACAGCGGCTTGCCGCGCCACTTCACCACCACCTGCTGGCCCGCGGCGACCTTGGTCAGGTCGAACTCGATCGAGGCCAGGGCGAGGGTGTCGCCCGAGGGGTTCATCTGGTCGACGAGCGGCCAGGCCAGCGCGGCGACCGCGCCGACCGCCGCGGCGCCGGCCGCGATGTGGATGAAGTCGCGACGGTTCGGGTCTTCACCCGAGACGTGCGGATCGGGATTTGCGCCCACGACGGTGTCGGCC
Source organism: Phenylobacterium sp. J426 (assembly GCF_024699945.1). Taxonomy (GTDB): domain Bacteria; phylum Pseudomonadota; class Alphaproteobacteria; order Caulobacterales; family Caulobacteraceae; genus Phenylobacterium. Next base: position 585,135 of record NZ_JAJOMY010000001.1, read on the forward strand.
ACCTTAAAGCTACCCTTCGATGACGGCCCGCCCTGCAGCGACGGACCAGAAGCATTCGGACCTGATAAGGAGGCCCTCTCGAAACCGAGCTCGGGCAGCAGACCGAATTCGCGGCAGGCTTCGTATCTCGCGAAGGCCTGTCCGTGATTCTGTCTTTGCGCCCCGGCCTAGTCCCGTGGCGGGTGCCTTAGAATGCGTTTGGGCCTTTTTCAACCGGACATTCCGCAAAACCTGGGCGCCGCGATCCGGCTGGCAGCCTGCCTGGGCGTCCCCCTGGACGTCATCGAGCCCTGCGGCTTCCCCCTGGACGACCGGTCCATGCGCCGCGCGGCGATGGACTATGCGGGCCGGGCCGAGGTCGTTCGCCACCCCTCATGGAGCCGTTTCACCTCGGCGAAGCAGGGTCGTGTCGTGCTGTTCACCACCCGGGGCGCCACCCCGCTACACGCGTTCGTCTTCGAGCCCTCCGACATCCTGCTGTTCGGCCGGGAAAGCGCCGGCGTCCCCGACGACGTCCACGAGGCCGCCGACGCCCGCGTGATCATTCCGCTGGCTCCGGGGCCCGTTCACTGAACGTCGTCACCGCCGCGACCCTGGCGCTCGGCGAAGGCTTGAGGCAGATCAGGGCCTTCCCGACCCTTCGGACGCCAGACTGACCCGATGCCCGTTTCCGCCGAGATCGAAGCCCGCCGCGTGCGCGCCAAGGAATGGTTCGAGAGCCTGCAGCAGCGCATCTGCGCAGAGCTGGAGCGGCTGGAGGATGAGGCGCCGCCCGAGCTGTTCCCCGGCGACCCCGGACGGTTCGACTTCCGTCCGTGGACCCGCGAGAGCGGTGTCGGCGGCGGCGTCGGCGGCCATTTCAAGGGCCGGCTGTTCGAGAAGGCCGGCGTCCACACCTCGTCGGCCGTGGCGCAGTTCTCGCCCGAGATGGCCGCCCAGATGCCGGCGGCAGACAAGGACCCGTCCTACGTCTCGGCCTCGATCAGCCTGATCGTCCATCCGGTCAGCCCGCGCGTGCCGACGGTGCACATGAACACCCGCTTCCTCTCGACGGCCGTGAGCTGGTTCGGCGGCGGCGCCGACCTGACGCCGATGCTGGACGAACAGAGAAGCCAGGACGCCGACGACGCCCGGCTCTTCCACGCCGCGATGAAGGCCGCGTGCGACGCCTTCGATCCCGAGTACCATCCGAAGTTCAAGGCCTGGTGCGACGAGTATTTCTTCCTGCCGCACCGCAACGAGCACCGCGGCGTCGGCGGCATCTTCTACGACCGCCACGACACCGGCGACTTCGAGAAGGACTTCGCCTTCACCCGCGCCGTCGGCGAGGCCTTCCTGGACGTCTATCCGAAGATCGTCCGTCATCGCATGGTCGAACCCTGGGGCGAGGCCGAGCGGGCCGAACAGCTCGTCCGCCGCGGCCGCTATGTCGAGTTCAACCTGCTCTACGACCGCGGCACCATGTTCGGCCTGAAGGCCGGCGGCAACGTCGAGACGATCCTCTCGTCCATGCCGCCGATGGTGGCCTGGCCTTAGGGGTCCCTACGAGCCCAGAGCGGGTGTCGCGAGCCCGAAGACCAGCGCCGCCAGGGCGCTCGCCGCGATCAGCCAGTAGGCGTTTGGCTTCTTCATTCCGACCCAACCGCCGGGCAGGCGGTTATGTTGCGAGGAAGCGGTTGATCCAGGTCCCGACGCGCACGCGGTCGTCCGGCGCCGCATAGCTGGCGATGGCGGCGTCGGCCTGGGCGTCCGGATAGACGCTGCCGCGCCGGGCATCGATCAGGGCCTTGGCGTAGTCCGGCTCGAACTCGGGATGCAGCTGGATCGAAATCGCCGGCTGGTCGCGCCAGACGAGCGCGCCGAAGGGGGCGAAGTCGGAGCCGGCGAACACCTCGGCGCCCGGCGGCTTCTGCACCACCTGGTCCTGGTGCGAGGCCGGCAGGCGGATCGTCTCGACCCGATCCATCCAGGGCTCCGCAGAGATCACGCCATAGACATGTTCGCCGACGCCCCATCCCTTGTCCGACTTCACCACGCGACCACCGAACGCCTGGGCCATGGCCTGATGGCCGAAGCAGACGCCGACCAGCTTGGCGCGGCCCTTCGCCGCCTGCAGGAAGCCGATCAGCTCCGCGATCCACGGCTCGGCGTCGTAGACCCCGCAGGCCGAGCCCGTCACGATGTAGGCGTCATTGTCCTCGGGCGCGCCCGGCCACTCGCCCTCGTCCGCGGCATAGGTCCGCCAGGCGTAGGTGTCGGCCCCCAGCAGCCGCATGAACATGTCCGGGTAGGTCCCGAATCGCTCGACCGCCGGCTTCGGCGGCCGTCCTGTCTTCAGGATGCCGATCTTCAGGGGGTCAGCCGTCAATAGACCATGCCCTGGACGACCGCCTTGAGCTTCTCGATGGCGCTCAGCCGGTCGTCGAGGAAGTCGTGATCGATCCACCACTCCTCGACCTCGCGCAGGATGCGCCCGACCATCGGGCCCTTCGGCGCGCCGGCCTTGATGACGTCCTCGCCGGTCAGCGGCAGGACCGGGGGCGTCCAACCCTCGGCCAGAGCGATCATCCCCCGCCATTGGGTCGCCTGGGCGGTGCCGGGCGCCGCGGCCCAGGCCAGCTTCGCCCGGTCGCGGAAGACGGATTGCCCCGTGCGATAGACGGCCCGACGGATCTCGCGGGGGCTCATCCAGCTCTTCAGCTCAGGCGTCGGCGCAAGCGCCGCCACGATGCGGTCGCGGTCGGCGTTCGACAGCCGCAGCCGCTCGCCCAGCTTCAGCGCCGCCACCTGGTCGTCCGGAAAGAGGGCGGCCAGCCGCAGAACGGCGTCGGCCTCGAACAGCTGCTCGCTCTCGATCGCCGTCAGGCCGTCGAACCGCCCGAGATTGGCGGGCAGCTCCAGGATCACGCCCAGCACGCCGGCGTCCGCCATCCGGCGCACCGCTGCCCGCGGATCATCCGCCGCCAGCAGCTTCAGCAGCTCTTTCGAGATCCGCTCCGCCGCAAGGTTCCGGACGCCGTCCTTCAGCGCCGCACACGCCGCCACGGCCGCGGCGTCCGGCTCCCCCGGCCGTACCAGGCGTGGAACCGGAAGAACCGGAGGTTGCGCAGGTGGTCCTCGCGCAGCCGCTGCTCGGGCTCGCCCATGAAGATGATCCGCCCGGCCTTGGCGTCGGCTACTCCGTGGCCGCTGGGGTCGTAGATCGAGCCGTCACGGCGCGCATAGAGCGAGTTGACGGTGAAGTCCCGGCGCGCGGCGTCCTCGGCCCAGTCGTCGGTGAAGGCCACCGTGGCGCGGCGGCCGTCGGTGGTCACGTCGCGGCGCAGGGTGGTTATCTCATAGGGGGTGTGGTCGGCGACCGCGGTGACGGTGCCGTGTTCGACGCCGGTCGGCACGGCGCGGATCCCCGCCGCCTCCAGCGCCTTCGTCACCGCCTCCGGCGTCAGGCGGGTGGCGATGTCGACGTCGTCGACCTTCACGCCGATCAGGGTGTTGCGGACGCACCCCCCGACGAAGCGCGCGGAGTCGGGGCCGCCGGCGGCCTCGAGGGCGTCCATCACCCGCACCGCCGACCTGGCCGTCATCCAGGCGGGCTGTCCTACCGTGTCGGTCATCGGTCCTCGTAGCGCCCCTGCGTGACCCGCCCGTCGGGGCCCACCTCGGCGGGAACATAGGTCTGCCCGCGGGTGTCCGGATGGAATATCGCCGTCGCCATCAACGAAAGGGCCACCAGCACCGCGCCCACGGCGAACAGCCAGGGCCACGGCGTCGCGCCCGGCTCGCGGCCGCTTCGCCTCGCCCAGGCCCGCCAGACGAACCACAGGAGAAAGGGCGCCGCCATGAGCGCGCCACGGAGGAGCAGCAGCCTAAGCAAGGGCGGCTCCATACAGCCGATCGTACAACGCCCGCAGGATGCCCGCGGTCGCGCCCCAGATGAAACGCTCCTGGTGGGTCATGGCGTAGAACCGCCGCCGCTCGCCGTTGGGCAGCTCACGCTCGTGCTCCTCGTAGTTGCCGGGGTCCATCAGGAAGCCGAACGGTGTCTCGAAGATGTCGGCCACCTCGTCGGGATTGGGGTTCAGCTCGAAGCCGGGCGCCACGAAGCCGACGACGGGCGTGACCAGGTAGCCGGTGCCGGTCTGGTAGGGCGTCGAAAGGCCCGCCAGGCTGACGAACCTCCGCTCCAGGGCGATCTCCTCCTCCGCTTCGCGCAGGGCCGTTTCCCAGGGCGTCTCGCCCGGGTCCTGGCGCCCTCCCGGCAAGGCGACCTGGCCGGTGTGCCGCCGCAAGGTGTCCGAGCGCCGTGTCAGCAGCACCGTGTATCCCGCCTCCCGTTCCACGAGCCCGATCAGCACCGAGGCCGGCGTCAGGGTCTGGTCGGGTTGCGCCGACCAGCCGCCGGGGGCGAGGTCGTAGTCCGAGCGCCGGCGCAGGCCTGCCACCGGCTCGCCGTCGTGCAGCGGGTCCAGGTGGTCGGCGATCCAGCTCTTCAGGTCACGGGGTTTCGACAGGTCGTTCACGGGCGACCGACCTCGAAGAACTGACCGTTCGAGACCACGCCCAGGGCGCCGTCGCGCTCCTCGGCGACCTCCGCCAGCTCATAGAAGGCGGGCCGCGAGATCAGCGCCTCCAGTCCGCCGCGCACGTGCACATAGGGGCGCGGCTCGCCGCCTTCGCCCATTTCGACGCGGATCGGATGGTCGGGTCCGGCCTCGACCTCGTCGCCGACATTGGTGGTGAACCGCAGCGCGCCGCCGACCCGGTCGACGCGCACGGCGACGAACGGCGCGTCCTCGACGGTGATCTTCAGCTTCTCGACCGGCGTGACCAGCCAGGTCCCGTCCGGGTCCTTGCGCAGGATGGTGGAGAACAGCCGCACCAGCGCTTCGCGCTTGATCTCGCCGCCTTCGTGCACCCACGACCCGTCCTTGCGGATGACGATGTCGATCTGACCCGAGCGCTCCGGGTTCCACAGATGCACCGGCGGCAGGCCGCGCTTCGGCTGCGCGGCCTCAGCCAGCTGGTCGAGGGTGGTCTTGTTGCTCACCTGCGCAAGGTAGGCGCCCCGGGGAGTCGGCTCAACTACCGCGGCCTGACGGGGCCGCTGAGCGTCACCGGGCGGAACGGCAGCATCAGCACCCGCCGCTGCTCCACCGGCCCCGGCATCACCGCCGCGGGCGCCCCCTCGAAGCCGAAGCGCTCGAAATAGGGCGGATCCCCAACCAGCAGCACCGCGGCCTCGCCGGCCGCCTCCGCCGCCGCGCAGGCCTGCGCCACCAGCCGCCCGCCGACGCCGGCGCTCTGCAGGCCGGGTTCCACCGCCAGGGGGCCCAGGAACACCACCGGCGTCTCGCCCACCTTGACGCGCCACATCCGCACGACCCCGGCCAGTCTTCCGTCCTCGAAGGCGCAGAACGACAGCTCGGGCGCGAAGTCGGCGAACTCGCGCACCCGCTCGGACGATTTGGCGAAACGGCCCGGACCAAAGGCGCGGTCCAGCAGGGCCTCGATGGCGGCGGCGTCGCCGGGCGCTTCGTGGACGAGGGAGAGCGTACCGGAGGGAGCGCCGTCGGGCGCGCAGGGCATCACGGACATGATCGGGTCTTCTCGAGAGGGGACGGCGTACGCCGGACGGCTTCAATGCCGGACCGGACCTGGCGGTTCATGCGCGCTCAGGCGCAGGGACGTCGTCGCATCTCGGGGCCTCCTGGCCGCCTCTCGGAGTGCGCGCAAATAGGGCCCGCGCCCGCCGGCGTCAACGCCGTTGCCGCGCCCCCGTTGCGAAGCCCCACGACGCAGGCCAGTGTCGCAGGCTCCGCATGTCCCAGCCCCAAGATGACGACGTCCCCTCCGCCCGCGCGCTCCTCAAGGAGCGCGACTACCTGTCGTTCTGGGGCTCGCGCTGGACCGGCAGCTTCGCCAGCCAGATCCAGTCGGTGGCGATGGGCTGGCACATGTACGTCCTGGCCCGCGAGACCCGCTCGGTCGAGGAGAGCGCCTTCCTGGTCGGCATGATCGGCCTGGCCGCCTTCGTGCCCGTCCTGTTGCTGACGCTGCCGGCCGGCGAGGCCGCCGACCGCTACGACCGCAAGAAGGTGCTGCTGCTCTGCCTCTCGGGCGAGATCGCCAGCGTGCTCACCCTGGCGATCGCCACGGTGAACGGCTGGGCCAGCCCGGCCCTGCTGCTCGGCATCGCCGTTCTGTTCGGCGCCAGCCGGGCGTTCTTCGCGCCGGCCAACACGGCGCTGGGGCCCATGCTGGTGCCGCGCAAGCTGCTGCCCCGGGCCATCGCCTGGAATTCGCTGGCCTGGCAGACCGCCGCGATCGCCGGCCCGGCGGCCGGCGGCTTGCTGCTGATGCACGCGCCCGAGACGGCCTATTTCACCACCTTCGGCCTCTATGGCCTGGCCGCCGTCTTCGTCTTCTCCATCCACGGCAACGCCAAGCCGGACGTGAACCCCGGCAGCCGCTGGCAGCTGATGAAGGAGGGGCTGGCCTATGTCTGGCGTCAGAAGATCGTCTTCGGCGCCATCAGCCTCGATCTCTTCGCCGTCCTCCTGGGCGGGGCCACCGCCCTCCTGCCGGTGTTCGCCCGCGACGTCCTGCACGTGGGCCCGCAGGGCTTCGGCATCCTGCGCGCCGGGCCGGCCATCGGAGCCACGCTGGTGGCGCTGTGGCTCGCGGCCAACCCGATCCGCCGCAAGGCGGGCCTCTTCATGTTCGCGGGCGTCGCCCTGTTCGGCGCCGCCACCATCGTCTTCGGCCTTTCCAAGACGCTGTGGCTCTCGGTGGCCGCCCTCGCCGTGCTCGGCGGCGCCGACATGCTCAGCGTCTACATCCGCCAGACGCTCGTCCAGCTCGTGACCCCGGACGCCATGCGGGGCCGCGTCGCCGCCGTCTCCTCGGTGTTCATCGGCGCGTCCAACGAGCTCGGCGAGTTCGAGAGCGGCGTCGTCGCCCGCTGGCTGGGCCCCATCGGCGCCGCCATCTTCGGCGGCGTGGGCGCGCTGACCGTCACCGCGCTGTGGGCCCGCCTCTTCCCCGACTTGCGCCGCGCCGACCGGCTTGAATAGGCTCCGTCCCCATAAATTCAGCGAGATTTATGGGAGGATTTCATGGGCGTGTTGGAAGGCAAGGTCGTCCTGGTCACGGGCGGCGGAAACGGCATCGGCCGCGACTGCGCGCTGATCGCGGCGGCCGAGGGCGCAAGGGTGCTGGTCAACGACCTGGGCGCCGGGTTGAAGGGCGACGACGAAGGCTCCGCCAGTCCCGCCGAGGAGGTCGCCCGCCTCATCCGCGAGCGCGGCGGCGAGGCCGCCTCCAACTCCGACAGCGTCACCAGCTACCGCGCCGTGCAGGGCATGGTCGAGCAGGCGCTCGACACCTTCGGCGCCCTGCACGCCGTCATCAACCCGGCCGGGATCCTGCGCGACGTGATGTTCCACAAGATGACCGAGGACGACTGGGACAAGGTCATCGACGTCCACATGCGCGGCTCGTTCAACGTGGCGCGGGCCACCATCGAGCTGTTCCGCAACCAGCAGGACGGCGCCTACATGTTCTTCACGTCCACCTCGGGCCTCTACGGCAACATCGGCCAGGCCAATTACGGCGCGGCCAAGATGGGGATCGCCGGGCTCTCGCGGATCATCGCGATGGAGGGCGCCCGCAACAACGTCCGCGCCAACTGCATCGCCCCCGTCGCGTGGACGCGCATGACCCAGTCGGTGCCGATCCGCGACGAGGCGCACGCCGCCCGCCGGGCGGCCATGGCCGAGAAGATCCGCCCGGACCAGCCGGCCCGCTTCTCGGTCGCCCTCGTCAGCCCCGCGGCCCACGTCTCGGGACAGGTGTTCGGGGTCTCGGGCGAGACCATCCATCTCTATTCCCAGCCGCGCCCGATCGAGACCTGCACGAAGCCCGAGGGCGAGGCCTGGACGGTGGAGACCATCCTCTCCGAGGCGGTGCCGCAGATGGCCGGCAAGTTCTACGACCTCGGCGGGGCCGGCGCGCCGCCGCCGAAGAAGGTCGAGCCCGCCTGACGGTCAGCCGGCTCAGCGCACCCAGCGGCCGCGGCGCTCGTCCCAGTAGCCGTAGCGGCGATCCACCGGATAGCCGCTGAAGCCGTAGCCGCACGGGTCGTCGCGCTTGGCCAGCTGGTTGCCGATCACGCCGCCCGCCACAGCCCCGATGGCCGCGCCGGTCGCGTCGTCGCGGGCGATCGCCGCGCCGGCCGCGCCGCCCAGCACCGCGCCCGCCGCCGTCGCCGCGGCGCGGTTGCGCTCGTAGTCGCGTTCGCACGCCGAGGCGTAGCGGTCGCCGTAGCCGGTGCTCGCGCAGCCGCCCAGCACCATCACCAGGGCGCCTCCCGCGCCGATCATCATCGTCTTCTTCACTGTCCAGCTCCTTATGTCGGGCGTCGGACAAACGCCGGGCCGGCGCGGCCGTTCCGGCGGCGGGAGGCTGTCAAATGATGAGCACTGGAACGCCCCGCCCGGCCTCCCGTTCGCCGCAAGCCCGACAACAGACGCCACACCAGACAGGAGCCGCCGCCATGGTCGTCCGCCAGGAAAAGCCGATGAACGCCGCCGGCCAGGCGCCGAAGGGCCGCCTCACCTGGATGGCCATCGCCGGCATGGCGGTGTTCGCCATCCTGCTGGTGTTCCTGTTCGTGAAGCCCGGAACCGACGAGCGCAGCGGCGCAGGGACCGAACCCCCGGCCGCCCAGGGCGCCCCCACCGACGCCTCGCCGCCGCCGGGTTCGCAGCCGGCAGGCTAGCCGCCGCCCCGCTCGCGCGTCATCTCGACCATCGTCCGCCGGAAGCCCACGCGCTCGAACAGCCGCTGCGCCGCTGCGTTCTGCGTCGCGGAGAACAGCACCACCTGCGGCGCACCCAGCGCCTCCAGCCGTGCGATCAGGCCCTCGACCAGCCGCCGCCCGACGCCGTGCGCGCGCGCCGCGGGGTCGACCACCAGGTCGTAGATGACGCCGGCCGGCCCCCGCAGCGCCAGCCAGTCCATTCCCTCCAGCGCCCCGTAGGCATAGCCCACCACCCGGTCCTCCGCGTCCGCCGCCGTCAGCACGACGACGTCCGGCTTTGCCAGTTCGCCCACCAGGAAGTCCCCATAGCCGCGCGCGGCGTCCGGGCCCGGCGCGATGAACCGTCGGGGGTCGAACGCATGATGCTGGGCCACCAGCAGGGCGCCCAGTTCGCCGAGCTCACGGATGTCGGCCGGCGTCGCCGGTCGCAGCTGGATGTCGGAAATTTCCATGGCGCCCGGTCGCCCGCCCCTCAGGCCGAGGGGCCGAGCTCCTCCTCGGCCTCGCCCTCCAGGCCCAGTTCAGGGTGGCGCCGCACGAGGTCCGACCGCTCCTCGGCCATCTGCTCCCACGTCCGCGCCATCTCCAGCAGCTGGGCGCGCGCCTCGCCGTCGAGGCCCGCCGCCAGCCTGCGGCACTCCTGCGCGTGCTCCCGGAACTCGGACGCCTTCTTCATGCGCGAAGTCGTAGCGCCGGGCGTCCCCGGGCTCAACCTGCGGGGCGCGACCGGAATCACGGATCCCGCCCGCCGTGGCTTCGGCCGTACGACGCAACGGTATCCGAAATCTCGCAAACGCGCGGGGAGGTCAAGAACATATCGCGAACATGACGTCACATCGTGTTCAGGCTGGCGACTTCGGACGCGTTTGGCGGTGTCTTCGAGCCCGGGAGCGCCTATATCGGGCCCTCAGCGCAAGGAGCAGGCGATGAACGGTTTCAGGTCCAGGTCTTTCGCCGTCGCCGGCGTCGCCTTCTGCATCGGCCTGATGGCCGCCGACACCGCCGACGCCCGGCGCGGCGGCGGCTTCGGCAGCCGCGGCGCCCGCACCTATCAGGCGCCGCCGCCCACCCAGACGGCCCCCCAGCCCGCGGCTCCGATCCAGCGTTCGATGACCCCTCCCGCGCCCGGTGCGCAGACCGCAGCTCCCAAGGCCACGGCCCCGGCGGCCGCGCCTGCGGCCGCCCCGGCGGCGGCCCGCGCCGCCCAGGCGCCCCGCCGCGGCGGCATGATGGGCGGGCTGCTCGGCGGCCTGCTGCTGGGCGGCCTCATCGGCGCGGCCCTCGGCAACGGCTTCGGCGCCGGCATGATGGGCTTCCTGTCCGTGCTGCTCCAGTTGGCGGTCGTCGCCGGCGTCGTCTTCCTGCTCGTGAAGCTGTTCCGTCGCCGGTCGCACCAGCCGGCGATGGCGGGCGCAGCCGGCGCGGCGGGCGCCGCCTCGTGGCCGAACCCCACGGCCGCCCGCGCCCCCGTCTCGCCGCAGCCCGCCCCGCAGGGCTTCGGCCGGGTCAGCGCTCCGCCCGAACCCGGCTACGCCACGGCCGCGCCGCCCGCCTCGCCTGTCGAGATCCTGATCACGCCCAAGGACCGCGACACCTTCGAGCGGCTGCTGATGGAGGTCCAGGATGCTCTGAGCCGCGAGGACTACGGCGCGCTGCGCGAGCGCACGACGCCCGAGGTCATGGGTTTCCTCGCCGAGGACATGGCCCAGAACGCCACCGAGGGCCGCCGCAACGAGATCTCCGGCACGAAGCTGCTCGAGGCCGACGTGGCCGAAGCCTGGCGCGAGGACGACCGCGAATACGCCACCGCCGCAATGCGCTACGAGGCCCTCGACGTGGTCCGCGACCGCAGCACCGGCGCCGTCCTGGAAGGTGACCCCGACCGCCCGACCGAGACCACCGAACTCTGGACCTTCGTCCGCCACCAGGGCGGCGCCTGGAAGCTCTCCGCCATCCAGGAAGCCTAGGCGTCCCTGCCGCTCCGACGAAGCGGCAGGAGGGGGACCATCCGCCGAGGAGCGGATGGTGGAAGGGGCGAGCCTCACCCGCAGCACAAGCCGCCTACCCTCCACCCCCGGCTATCGGTCTCGACTAGTCGGCCTTCTCCAGCTTCACCATCGCGGGGTTCGGCGTGAGGTCCAGCATCGCGCCCGTGGCGATGTCCACACCGCCGCCGATGACCCCGCCGACCAGCACGTTGCCGGCCATGGCGGCGCCGCCAGCGCCGGCAACCTTGTTGGTCACCGTCACGGTCGCCGGCTTGTAGCCCGGCTTGGTCACGGTGGCCGTGAACTCCGACTTCCGCTTCATCTTGATGGAGCACGGCGTCGCCGGGCACTGGTGCCCGTTGGACGTCTCCACCTTAGCGCCCTGGGGATCGCTGTTGATCTCCCAGGCGGTGCTGCTGCCTCGGGTGACCGTCGCGCACGCACACAGGCTCATCGCCGCCGTCGATACGGCGGCCAGACGCAGAATGTTCAAGATGCAACCTCCCTTGCCTTGAGGAGGCAGCCTGATGGAACCCCCCATCGCCCCTTCCCCGGCTGAGTCGAAGTAGGCCCGCAAAAGTTGCGATCGGCAATGGTCGCAGCCTGAAGTTACACGCCGGTCTGTCCGGGACGCTGGCGTCGCGGCTGCAAGATCAAGGCCTCGGCTTCACGGCTACTGGCGCATGGCTGACGGGATGCAGGCAGGATATTGCGGAGAGCCTGCTACCCTTTCCCCAGGGGCGACCCCGCTCCTGAATGGCGGCTTCCGCCACTATATCACCGCCGAACAGAGTAGGATCGGAAGGACCGCGACATGGCTTTACTCGACGAGCTCAGAGCTGACCAACTCGCAGCACGCAAGTTGAACGACCGCCTGAAGGCTGACCTGCTCACAACGCTGATCGGCGAAGGTACGCAGATCACGACCGAGGAGTTCAAGCGGGGGGTGACCGAAGTCACGGACGGAAAGCTCGCCGCAACCGTCGCGAAGTTCCTGAAGAATACGAAGCTGACCCTGGAAAGTCTTGCGGGCGAGCGCGCGCGCCTGCTCGAAGCCGGTGGCGACACGCGGAAGGTCGACGAGCGCATCAAGGCGGCTGAAACCGAGCTGGCGATCCTCTCCTCGTATGGCCCAAAGCAGATGACGGAATCGGAACTGCGCGAGGCCATCAGCGATTTCCGGGCCAAGAACCCCGATGCGAACGTCGGGACCATCATGGCTCACCTGAAAAACAGCTTCAGCGGCCAGTATGACGGCAAGGCCGCCAGCGTGCTGGCGAGGGGTTGAGTGAAGGGCGCGCCCATCGCTTGAAGCTGAGCCGTTCTAGCGTCCGCAGCGGGTCGCCGGCGGACGTTGGGAAGGTCGGCTAGAGGCGGCGCGAAGCGGCAACGCCTACGCTCGGAGCCAAGTCGGATTGGAGACTGCATGAGCGCAGCGGAGTTCGCGTTTGCCACAGCGCTTGTCGTCATCCCCTCGGCTTGTTCGGGAGGCGCAACGTGGCTGATTGCTTCCCGGTCTTCCTTTGGCCGGCGTCACCCAAAGGCGCTCTTCGCCGGAGGGCTCATGCTCGGTCTACTCCTGACGCCGATTGCCATGGTCACGGTTGGGACGATAGGCGGCGGATACTGGGACTTGCTCGATCTTCCTGGCGGTCCGCTCGTCGGCGTGGTCACGGCCATAGCTGCGGGGTGCGCGCTTGCGGACGGCTTTCCTGGTCGGCGCGAGCCTGCTCCTTTTAAGTTCTGCGAGCTGGGCCGTAAGGCGGCGTCCGCTCATTGGCGAGCGTCGCTGAGCCAACGTCCGCTCACCACCCTGCCGACCTTCAGAGCGGCCGCCTTCGGCGTGGAATGGGTCAGCGCGGTCGAAAGAGTTCCAGCGAACCCGTAGTTCTCAGTTGCGTCTGTCGCTGCGCGCCTAGGCTACCGTGCGACGTCTCGCGCTAAAGGTCCGCAACGGGTCGCCTCCCGACGCACTTACCTTCCCGCCACGCTCCGCCTCCATCAAGGCAGACATCTCGGGCGACCTCCGGTGAGAGCCGAATATACGTCAGTAGGGCCAGGAGCCCGGCTCCGCAGAGCGCTGCAACGACGATCCATGGTCTACGCATCAACGGTGACGCTAGCTGTGCCAACGTCGCCTTTCCACCCATTGCTGACGTTCGCCGCGGCAGCTGACGGGAGCACCGTCGCGCAGCCACCCGAAGGTCCGCTGCTGGCGCAAGCCCGCCCTACGTGTGACCGCGCCTTCATCCCCCGTTGACTCCCGTTCGCGCTTCCCCGACACATCCGCCAACTCTCGCGGGAGAGGCCGGAGTCGCAAGCTCCGGCGCCGAAGGCGCAACCGCCCCGGAAACGCTCAGGCAAAAGGACCGCGCGGGCTGATGAACGCTGGAAAGTCTCGCCGCCCTTCGGGGTGAGCGGGCGCCGAAGGAGCAGAGGGCCGCCAGGCTAGCGCCGGCCCGAAATCTCTCAGGCCCAATGGACAGCGGGGGCGCGAACGAGACGGACCGCTCGCCGGTTGACCGTTCGCCGCATCGTCAGCCGGAGTCCGCGCGCGCCATGACCGATCCCACCGCCCCCCTGGCGCCCAACACCGTCAGCGAGCTGCCGGCCGAGGCCGTGCTGAAGACCACCCCGCTCACCGAGACCCACGTGGCGCTGGGCGCCCGCATGGTGCCGTTCGCCGGCTACGCGATGCCGGTGCAATACGCCGAGGGCGTCATGAAGGAGCACCTCTGGACGCGGGAGAGCGCCGGGCTGTTCGACGTCTCCCACATGGGCCAGGCGCGGATCCGCGGCGTCGCCCCGCTGGCGGCCTTCGAGGAGGTGGTCCCCGGCGACTTCATCGGCCTGAAGCCCGGCAAGCAGAAATACTCGCTGCTGCTGAACCGCCAGGGCGGGATCATCGACGACCTGATGGCGGGCCGCCCGATCGCTGTCGACGGCTCGGGCGATGACGGCCTGTTCGTGGTGGTCAACGGCGCCTGCAAGGACAACGACTTCAAGGTCATCGACGACGAGCTGTCGCCGCAGGTGCAGATCGAACGCCTCGAGGATCGCGCCCTCATCGCGATCCAGGGGCCGAAGGCGGTCGACGCCCTGAAGATCCACGTGCCCGAGGTGGTCACCATGGCGTTCATGGACATCCGCCTGATGGAGGGCTTCGGGACCGAGCTGATCGTCTCGCGCTCGGGCTACACGGGCGAGGACGGCTTCGAGATCTCGGTCCCGGCGCACGCCGCCACCACGGTCTGGAACAAGCTCTTGGCCGACGAGCGGGTGAAGCCGATCGGCCTCGGCGCGCGGGACAGCCTGCGCCTGGAGGCCGGCCTGCCGCTCTACGGCCACGACCTGGACGAGACCGTCTCGCCCGTCGAGGCGGGGCTGACCTTCGCCATCAACAAGAACCGCCGCGAGCAGCGTGACTTCCCGGGCGCCGCCCGGATCGCCAAGGAACTGGCCGACGGCCCGGCTCGCGTGCGCGTCGGCCTGAAGGTGCTGGAAGGCGCCCCGGCCCGCGAAGGCGCCGAAGTCGCCGACGAAAGCGGCAAGGTGGTCGGCGTGGTCACCTCCGGCGGCTATTCGCCGAGCCTGCGCTACGGAATCGCGCTGGCCTTCGTGCCGCCGGCGCTGGCCGAGGCCGGCACGCCGCTGAAAGTCATCGTCCGCGGCAAGGCCCAGGCCTGCGAAGTCGTGAAGACGCCCTTCGTCCCGCAACGCTACGTCCGCAAGATCTAGGAGAGAGACCCCAAGATGCGCTTCACCAAGGATCACGAGTGGGTGTCGCTGGACGGCGACGTGGCCACCATCGGCATCACCGAACACGCGGCCGGCCAGCTGGGCGATGTGGTGTTCGTCGAGGTTCCGCAGATCGGCAAGGCCGTGAAGGCCGGCGAGGCCTTCGCCGTCGTCGAGAGCGTGAAGGCGGCCTCCGACGTCTACGCCCCGGTCACCGGCGAGGTGGTCGAGGCCAATGACGCCCTGTCGGGCGCGCCCGAGACCGTCAACCAGTCGGCCGAGGGCGAAGGCTGGTTCGCCAAGGTCCGCGTCGCCAATCCGTCCGAGCTCGACGCCCTGATGGACAAGGCCGCCTACGACGCCTTCGTCGCCTCGCTCTAACCGCAGGGTCTCTCCGCGATGCGTTACCTCCCGCTCACCCCCGCCGACCGGGCCGAGATGCTCGGCGTCATCGGCGCGCCCGACGTCGACGCGCTGTTCGCCGACGTGCCGGCCGCCGCGCGCAAGGCCGACCTGTTCGACCTGCCGCTGCACGCGGGCGAGCTGGAGGTGGAGCGGGAGCTCAGCGCTCTGGCGGCGCTGAACCGTCCGGCCGGCGCGGGCCCGTTCTTCTGCGGCGCGGGCGCCTATCGGCACCATGTGCCGGCCAGCGTCGACCACATCATCCAGCGGTCGGAGTTCCTGACCAGCTACACGCCCTACCAGCCCGAGATCGCCCAGGGCACGCTGCAGGTCCTGTTCGAGTTCCAGACCCAGGTCGCGGCCCTGACCGGCCTCGATGTGGCCAACGCCTCGATGTACGACGGCTCCACCGCTTGCGCAGAAGCTGTGATGATGGCGCAACGCGTCACGCGTCGCGAGAAGGCCATCCTGTCGGGCGGCCTGCATCCGCACTACGCGGCCACCACCCAGACGATCGCCCATGCCGAGGGCATGGAGATCGTCCGCCAGGCCGCCGCCATCGACGCCGAGGCCGCGGTCATCGACGCCATCGACGAGGAGACCGCCTGCGTCGTCGTGCAGACCCCGAACGTCTTCGGCGTGGTCACCGACGTGAGCCGGATCGCCGAGGCGGCGCACGCCAAGGGCGCGCTGCTGATCGTGGTGACGACCGAGGCCGTCTCGTTCGGCCTGCTGAAGTCGCCGGGGGCCATGGGCGCCGACATCGCCGTCGCCGAGGGCCAGTCGATCGGCAACGCCCTGAACTACGGCGGGCCCTACGTCGGCCTGTTCGCCGCCCGCGAGAAGTTCGTCCGCCAGATGCCGGGCCGCCTCTGCGGCGAGACGGTCGACGCCGAGGGCCGCCGCGGCTACGTGCTGACGCTGTCGACCCGCGAGCAGCACATCCGCCGCGAGAAGGCGACGTCGAACATCTGCACCAACTCCGGCCTCTGCGCGCTCGCCTTCACCATCCACCTGTCGCTCCTGGGCGCGAAGGGGCTTAAGCAGCTGGCGGCGATCAACCACGCCAAGGCCCGCGAGCTGGCGGACGCCGTGAAGGCCGCCGGCCTCGAGGTGCTGACGCCGCGCTTCTTCAACGAGATCGCCGTGCGCACCAACGGCCCGGCCGCCGCTGTCGTCGATCGCCTGCTGGCCGACGGCATCGTCGCCGGCGGGCCGTTCTCCCGCCTGGATCCGGCGGCTGGCCTGGACGATGTCCTGCTGCTCGCCGCCACCGAAACCACCACGTCCGCCGACATCGCCGCGCTGAAGGACGCCCTTTCCCGATGAGCATCGTCAACGTGGGCCGCCCCACCCGTCCCGAAGGCGCCGCCGATACGACGGGCTTCCAGTCGCTGACCGGCGGCCGCGCCCTGCTGCAGGACGAGGCCCTGCTGTTCGACCTGGACGGCTGGGACAAGACCGGCGTCGACCTGCCGACGTGCGAACTCGACGCCTCGGACCTCGGCGACCTCGTCCGCGATGACCTGGCCCTGCCCGGCCTCTCCGAGCCCGAGGCCGTCCGCCACTACGTGCGCCTCTCCCAGAAGAACCACGCCATCGACCTGGCGCTCTATCCGCTGGGCTCGTGCACGATGAAGCACAATCCGCGGCTCAACGAGAAGATGGCCCGTCTCGCCGGCTTCGCCGACCTGCACCCGCTTCAGCCCGTGGCCACCACCCAGGGCGCGCTGCAGCTCATGGACCGCCTGGCCCACTGGCTGAAGACGTTGACCGGCATGCCCGCCGTGGCCCTGTCGCCCAAGGCCGGCGCCCACGGCGAGCTCTGCGGCCTGCTGTGCATCAAGGCCGCCCACGAGGCCAACGGCCAGGCCCACCGCCGCACCGTGCTGGTGCCCACCTCGGCCCACGGCACCAATCCGGCCACCGCCGCCTTCGTCGGCTATTCGGTCACTGAAATTGCTCAGACCACGGACGGTCGCGTCGACCTCGCCGACCTGGCCGCCAAGCTGGGTCCCGACGTCGCCGCGATCATGGTCACCAACCCGAACACCTGCGGCCTCTTCGAGCGCGACATCGTGGAGATCAGCCGCCTGACCCACGAGGCGGGCGCCTACTTCTACTGCGACGGCGCCAACTTCAACGCCATCGTCGGCCGCGTCCGGCCGGGCGACCTCGGCGTCGACGCCATGCACATCAACCTGCACAAGACCTTCTCCACGCCCCACGGCGGCGGCGGGCCGGGCGCCGGTCCCGTCGTCCTGTCCGAGGCGCTTGCGCCGCATGCGCCGGCCCCCTGGATCGTCGCTGGCGCCGCCGGCCTCGAGCTGAAGGAGGAGGGGCGCCGGTTTCGGCCGCCTCTGCGCGTTCCACGGCCAGATGGGCATGTTCGTCCGCGCGCTGGCCTACATGCTGAGCCACGGCTCGGACGGCCTGCGTCAGGTCGCCGAGGACGCCGTGCTCAACGCCAACTACGTCAAGGCCAGCCTGTCCGACGTCATGACGCCGGCCTTCCCGGAGGGCCCGTGCATGCACGAGGCGCTTTTCGACGACGCTTGGCTGGACGGAACCGGCGTGACCACGCTCGACTTCGCCAAGGCGATGATCGACGAGGGCTTCCACCCCATGACCATGTACTTCCCGCTGGTCGTGCACGGCGCGATGCTCATCGAACCCACGGAGACCGAGAGCAAGCAGGAGTTGGACCGCTTCTGCGGCGCCCTGCGAGCTCTCGCCCAGGCGGCGAAGGCTGGCGACGCTGAGCGTTTCAAGAACGCGCCGCACCTCGCGCCGATGCGGCGGTTGGACGAGACCCTGGCAGCCCGCAGGCCCAAGCTGGTGTGGCGGTCGGAACCCGCAGGTGTGGCGCCGGCGCCATTAGCCGCCGAATAGCGGCGCGTTAGGAGAATTTAACGCGCCGACCGCTTTACGACTCCGGCTCGGATTCACATATCTGGAAACGTGACGGCGGAACCTCCCCTTCCGCTGCGCGCTCCCAGGTCCGTTCACGTGTCTTTCGCCATGCCATCATTGCGCGTCTATCGCGCCACGGACGATCTCGCGCGCGAGATTGTGAGCCGCTTTGTGCGGTTCGGCCTCGTGCTGCTGGGGCTGGCCATCGTGGCGGTCGGCATCCTCATCGCCCCCTACCGGGACCGGGCGGCATCCCGGTCATCGTCGTCGGGCTGATGATCGTGCTGCGCAACTCGTTCTATGCGCGTCGCCAGTTCGTGAAGTTCCAGCGAGCCCACCCGAAGACGGTCTACCCCATCCGCCGCCTGCTGCGGCGCGAGCCGGAGGTGTTCCCGGTCTTCTGGCAGCAGACGCTGCGCGTCGAACGCGTCGTCCTGCCCAGCCGGTATCGCTTCGCCGTCAAGGCGCGGCGGCGCTTCCGCCGCCGCCGTTAGACTTTTCTTCTACTGGAGCTTCGAGGCTAACTGGCCGATCGCCTGATCGACGAGCGGGTCGCTCTTCGCGCCAGCGAGACGCCGGGCCAGGACCTGCTCGGCCATCTGAGCGGCCAGCTCGGCCGCCGCGGCCTTCACTTCGGCGGCGGCTTGCGCCTCGGCCGTGGCGATCTTCTGATCGGTGATCTTTCGACGGCGCTGGAGGCTCTCTTCCAGCTTCGCCTTCGCGTCAGCTTCGAACTGGCGAACCTGGGCCTCGGCCGAGGAGAGCATCTCCCTCGCCTGACGCTCCGCGTCGGCGCGTTCGGCCTGGAGGTCCTTCAGCAGTCGCTGGGCTTCGTCGCGGATCCGCGCCGCCTCGTCCAGGTTGGACTGAATGGCGGCGGCCTTGGCGTCCAGCGCCGCCGCAGCGGCCTTGTGGGCCTTGGCCACGAAGAAGACGATAGCCAGGAAGATGACCAGGCCGGCGCCGACCCAGAACTCCGCTTCGGCCGGATTGAGGAATGCGGGCATCGCTATCTCTATCAGGTACGGGCCGGACGCAGCGCGCCGGCTTCGGCGGCCGTCACGGCGGAACCGGTCAGCTTCTGGACGATTGCTTGCGCCGTGTCGGTTGCGATCGCCTCGACGTTCGCCAAGGCGCCGTCGCGCATCGCGCGGATGCGTTGTTCGGCTTCCTCGAGCTCGCCGTTGAGGCGCGCGTCCTCTGCCGCCTGGCTGCGAGCCAGTTCGGCGGCCGCCTTAGCGTTGGCGTCGGCGACCACGCGGCGCGCGTTGGCGCGGGCCTGGTCGATCTCGGCCTTGACGGCTTGCGCCTGGCTGTCCGCCTCCGCCTGCACGCGGCGGGCTTCTTCGAGGGCGCCGTCGATGGTGCTCTGGCGCGTCTCGATGATCTTCCGGTAGCGCGGCGTGAACACGCGCGCGAACAGGAAATAGAGGATCGCGAACAGGATCAGCAGCCAGACGATCTGGCCGCCCCAGTACTCGAAACGGAACTGCGGCAAGCCGCCGCCTTCGCCGCCGTGTGCAGCGACCTCGGTGACGCCGGCCGGAACCTCGTGGCCGTGAACGGCCTCCGCGGCTTCGGCGGCAGGGTTACCGTCGTGGTCGCCGGTCGCCGGCGCGGATTGGGACTCAGTCGCCATCTGGCTCGAAGGTCCTTGAAAGCACGAAGCCGACGCCGCCCACCGAAAGGAGCGCCGCCGGCTTCCGCGTAACTGTCGCTTAGCTGAAGAGGATCAGCAGGCCGAGCACGAAGGCCAGAATGCCCAGCGCTTCCGTCAGAGCGGCGCCGAGGATGAGGTTCGTGAACTGGCCGCCGGCGGCCGACGGGTTACGGGTGGCGCCTTGCAGGAACCCGCTGAAAAGGGTGCCCACGCCGATGCCCGCGCCGATCATGCCGAGGGTCGCGAGACCAGCGCCGATGTACTTAGCGGCTTCCGCTTCCATTGTTGTCCTAGTCCTACTGCGAAGTTGAAAGGTTGAAGGCTACTGTCCCGGCCGATCAGTGATGATGGCCGAGGTTGACCACGTCGTTGAGATAGACGCAGGCCAGAACTGCGAAGACGAAGGCCTGGAGGAACGCCACCAGGAACTCCAGGGCGGTCAGCGCCACGACGCCGCCCAGCGACAGCATGGCGCCCGGGATGCCGAGGAGCCCGAGGCCGCCGCCGGCGGCGAGCGCGCCGAGTGAGACCACGAAACCGGCGAAGACCTTCAGGGCCACGTGGCCGCCCAGCATGTTGCCGAACAGACGCAGGGCCAGGGTCACGGGGCGAAGGAGGAACGAGATCAGCTCGATCGGCGTGACGAGGATCAGCATGTACCAGGGCACGCCCGAGGGCACGAACAGCTTGTACATGTTGTGGCCGTTGCGAGCGAAGCCGACGATCAGCACCAGGAGGATGGTGATCGCCGCCAGCGTCGCGGTGACGGCGAGTTGCGAGGTCGCCGTAAACACCAGGAACAGGCCCAGCAGGTTCATTGCCAGGATGAACAGGAACAGCGTGAAGATGAAGGGGAAGAAGCGCTTGCCCTCGTGACCGATGATCGAGGTGACCAGATCGTCGATGTAGCCGAAAGCCGACTCGCCCAGCATCTGCAGCCGGCCCGGCACGACCTGCGCGCGAGCGGTCGCCAGACCGAAGAGCAGCGCAATGCCCGCCGCCGCCACGGTCATGGCCAGCGTCGAGTTGGTGAACGCCATGTCGATGACGCCCACGCCGGGGATGGTCACATCCGGGAGATCCACGATCTTCTGGATCTCGAACTGGTGCATCGGGTCGGCCATGCCGCCTCGAACTCCCTTAATCTTCCTCGTCGTCGTCGAAGGGTAGGTCCTTTGCGGGCCCCCAGTCCTTCGCCTCCGCGGACATCCGCTGCGCCGAGCGCACGGCCATCCAGATCGACACCCCGAAGCCCACCAGGACTCCGACAATCATCCCCCAAGGCCCCGTCTTGAGCAGGGCGTCGGCCAACGCGCCGAAACCCAGGCCCACGAACAGACCACCCAGCAACACGCCGAGCAGCCGGTAGCCGTAGCCCGCCGCCTTGGAGCCATAATCATGGAGCTCCTTGGGCGCGGTCCGGGCTTGCAAAGCCCGGGCCTGTGCGTCCAGGCGCCGAAGCGCCTCTTCGCGCGTCTCGTCCGTTTGCGGCATGGGTCGGAAGGCCAAAAGACCGCGACGTCGCCGCCACGGCGGGGGCTTGAAGTCGCGCGGAACCTATAGACGCGTGTGCAGTGCGTCAAGGTTGGGCGCGAAGTATATATCTATCTGTTTTAGTTGGACTTTTCCAGGCCGCGGCAGAACGTCCGCCACCTCACGCACGGGAACCCGGCGGGCCGCGCGCTACTGGGCGGCCATCGCCTCCGCCTGCCGCAGGTCCACCGACACCAGCTGCGACACCCCACGCTCAGCCATGGTCACCCCGAACAGGCGGTCGGTGCGGGCCATCGTCACCGGATTGTGGGTGATGACGATAAAGCGCGTCGCCGTGCGGCGGCACATCTCGTCGATCATGTTGCAGAACCGGTCGACGTTGGCGTCGTCCAGCGGCGCATCCACCTCGTCCAGGACGCAGATCGGCGCCGGCTGGGCCAGGAAGACGGCGAAGATCAGGGCCGCGGCGGTCAGCGCCTGCTCGCCGCCGCTCATCAGGCTCATCGAGGCCAGCCGCTTGCCCGGCGGACACGCGTAGATCTCGAGGCCGGCCTCCAGCGGGTCGTCCGATTCGACCAGCCGCAGCTCGGCCTGGCCGCCCTGGAACAGGGTCTGGAAGAGCGTCTTGAAGTGCTCGTTGATCACGCCAAACGCGGCGGTCAGGCGCTCGCGGCCCTCACCGTTCAACTGGTCGATCCCCTGGCGCAGCCTGGCGATGGCGCCCGTGAGGTCGGCGCGCTCGGCCTGCATGGTCTCGAGGCGCGACGCGTATTCCGCGGCCTCCTCCTCCGCCCGCAGGTTCACCGGTCCGATAGATTCGCGCTGTCGCTCAAGGTTGAAGAGGTGGGCCTCCATGCCCTCGGCGTCGGCCGGGATCGCCACCGCCTCGTCGCTGAGCTTCTGACTCAGCGCCTCAGGCTCCATCTGGGCCGTCTCGCGGATCATGGCGGTGACTTCGGCCAGCCGCTGGGTGGCGGCTTCCGCGTGCGCGGAGAAGCTGGCGCGCAACTCGCGGGCCTCGCCGGCCTGGGCCTCGGCGGCGCGGAGCGCGCGGTCGGCCTCGGTGCGCTCCTGCTCGGCGGCGGCGAGCGCATCCGAGGTCTTGGCGCGGCGAGCCTCGGCGGTGGACAGCTCGTCCAGCAGCTTTTCGCGCCGCGCCTGCAGGGTCGACGGCGCGGCCTTGGCGGCCTCGAGCGCGGCATGGGCCTTGGTCCGGGCCTCTGCCAGCTGCTCCAGACGTTTGGCGGCGGCCGTCGAACGGCGGGTCCAGTCGTCGCGGTCGCGGGCCAGGGCCTCGAAGCGGCGGGTGCGGCCGTCGCGCTCGCGGATCTCGACCTCATAGGCTGAGCGCGCGTTGGAAGCGGCTTCGCGCGCGGCGGCCGACGCGGCGCGTGCCGCAGCGAGGCGCTCGGCGAGACCGCTGTCCTCAGCTTCGCCCGAGGCCTCCTGCGTCACCGCGGCGAGCTGGGTCTCGTGCTCGGCGAGCTCGGCTTCGAAGCGGCCGATCAGGTCGTCCAGCGACGCGGCCCGGGCTTCGTTGCGGGCGGCCTCCTGGTCGAAGCGCTGCAGGGCGTTTCGCGCCTGGGCGGCCTTCTGCTCCAGGGCCGGCGGCTCGCGGCGGGCGTTGCGCAGCGCCTCCTCGGCCTTGCGCACCCGCTCGGCGGCGAGACCCTGCGTCTCGCGGGCCGCCTTGGCCTTCGGCTCCAGCTTCTCGATCTCGCCTTCGACCTCGGCCAGGCGGGTCTTCTGCTCCAGCCGTACGGCGGCGGGCTTCGGCGCCTCGGCGCGCGCCGTGAAGCCGTCCCAGCGCCAGAGGTCGCCCTCGCGGGAAACCAGCCGGCCGCCGGGCGGCAGCACCTTCTGCAGGCGGTCGCCGTCAGCGCGATCGACGATGGCCACATAGGCCAGGCGAGCGGCGAGCGCGGGAGGCGCTTCCACCAGTGGAGCGAGCGGCGTCGCGCCCTCGGGCCAGGCCGGCGCCGGCGCGTCACGGCCGCCCCAGTAGGCCGGAGCCGCCGGATCGAGGGCGGCGTCCAGGTCGTCGCCGACGGCGGCGGCAAGGGCCGCCTCATAGCCGCGCGCGGGGGCAACCGAATCCAGGGCCGGCGCGAAGCCGCCGCGCTTGGCCTGGGCCACGAGGCCGGCGAGAGCGCGAGCCTCGGCGGTGAAGCGGCCGAGCTGCTCCTCCAGCTTGCGAGCGGCCTCGCGGGCGGTCATCTCGCCGGCGACCGCCTGGCTGCGCTCCTCCTCGGCGGCGTCGAGGGCGGCGCGAGCGGCGGCGAGCGCGGTCTCGGCGGCCTCCAGTTCGGCCTTCGCCTGCAGCGCCTGCGGATTGGCGGTCGTGGCGACGGCGGCGCGTTCCTGGCGGGCCTGGTCGAGGGCGCGGCGGGTGCGGGCCACTCGGCCCTGGGCCTCCTCGACGCGAGCGCGGGCGGCGCGGGCGTGGGCTTCGCGGGCGGCCAGCTCGCCCGCCAGCCGCTCGACCTCGGCGTCGGCGTCGGCGCGGGCGGTCTCGGCGGTCTTGGCGGCCGCCTCCAGCTCGGGGCCGCGCTCGGGCGCGGCGGCGATGGCCGCCTCCACGCCCGAGAGATCTTCGGCCAGGCGCTTCAGCGCGACTTCGGCGTCCTCGACGATGTGGCTCTCGCGGGCGGCGTCGGCGTCGATCCGCTCAAGGTCGCCGCCCAGCCGGGCGAGCTCGGCGGCGTGAGCCTCCTCCTCGCGCTCGAGGCGGTCCTTGTCGATCGCCAACTTGTTGAGCACCGCCGCGGCGATCGTCTCGGCCTCGCGGAGCGGCCTCAGCGCCTCCTCGGCGGCGGCCGCGCGGGTGGTCGCCGCGGCGGCGGCCCGGGCGGTCTCCTCCACCGCGCGGACGGCGGCGGCGGCCTCTGCGGCGAGACGCTGTGCGGCGGCCCTGGCTTCGGCGTACTTGGCGTAGAGCACCGCGCCCTGCAGGGCGCAGAATCTCGGCGGACAGGCGCTTGTAGCGTTCCGCCTGACGGGCCTCGCGCTTCAGGCGGCCCAGCGCGCTTTCCAACTCGCCCGCGACGTCGTCCAGGCGCGCGAGGTTGGTCTCGGCGGCCCGCAGCCGCAGCTCGGCCTCGTGGCGGCGTGAGTGCAGGCCGCTGACGCCCGCGGCTTCTTCCAGGATCAGGCGGCGGTTCTGCGGCTTGGCCGCGATCAGCTCCGAGATCTGGCCCTGGCGCACCAGGGCCGGCGAACTGGCGCCGGTCGAGGCGTCGGCGAACAGCAGCTGGACGTCGCGGGCTCGGACCTCGCGGCCGTTGATCCGGTAGGTCGATCCCTCACCGCGGTCGATGCGGCGGACGACCTCGATCACCGGGTGGTCGTTGAAGGCCGGCGGCGCGCGCCGGTCCGAGTTGTCGATGGTGAGCGACACCTCGGCGTGGTTGCGGCCGGCGCGATTGCCGCTGCCGGCGAATATCACGTCGTCCATGCCGCCGGCCCGCATGGCCTTGGCGGAGTTGGCGCCCATAACCCAGCGGAGCGCTTCCAGGAGGTTGGACTTGCCGCAGCCGTTCGGGCCGACGATGCCCGTCACGCCCGTCTCGATCCGGAACTCGGTCGGATCGACGAAGGACTTGAAGCCCGACAGTCGCAGCCGCTGGAAGTGCACCTTAGGTCAGCGCCTCCCCACCTTTGGCGGCCGCCGCGATCGCGGCTTCCATGTCCGCAAGCGAGGGCACGCCGCCGTCCAGGCGCTTGCCGTTGACGAAGAACGTGGGTGTGCCCTGAACCTTGTCCGTTTCGACCGCGTAGCGGACCCGGGCCTCGAGGGCTTCAAGCGCGTTCTCGTCCCGCAGGCAGGCTTCGAACTGCGCCTCGGTGAGTCCGTTGTCCTTCGCAATCTCGACGAAGATTGGCTTGATGTTGCCCGTCTGCCAGCGTGACTGGCTGCGCAGGATCTCGTCGACCACCTTGAAGTACTTGCCGGGGCCGGCGCAACGCGCGGTCAGGAAGCCGGCGGCCGCGACCTGCTGCGGCGGCGTCAGGAGCTCGCGGTAGGTCCAGCGGACCTTGCCGGTGTCGATGTACTTCGCCTTCAGCGTCGGGAAGACCTCCTCGTTGAAGTGCGCGCAGTGCGAGCAGCTCACCGACAGGTATTCCACAATGTGCACCGGAGCCTTGGGCGAGCCCAAGGTCATGTCCGGGCTCGGATAGACCGCCTGAGCCCAGGCCGGGCCCGACGCCAGCGCGAAGCCGGCGCCGGTCAGCAGCAGGGCACGGCGGCCGATCGTAAGCATCTACCTCGAGGCCTCGGCGATGGCGGCGTCGAGCTCGGCCATGGTGATGTCGCCTTCCTTCACCTTCTTGCCGTTGATGACGAAGGTGGGCGTGGCCTGAATCCCGTCCTGACGGATGGCCTTCTCCACCCGGCTGTTCAGCGCCGTCAGCGCGGCTTCGTCGGCGACGCAGGCGTTGAACTGCTCCTCGGTCATGCCGGCGGATTGGGCGACCCGGAGAAGCCCGCCCCGCATGTCCCCACTCTGGAACATCTCCTGCTGCCCGCGGAAGAGCGCGTCGATGACGGTGAAGTACTTGTCCTTGCCGGCGCAGCGGGCGACCAGGAAGCCGGCGGCGGCCACCTGTTCCGGCGGGGTCAGGAACTCCTTGAAGGTGTAGTGGACCTTGCCGGTGTCGATGTACTTCGTCTTGAAGGCGGGGAAGGTAGTCTCGTTGAAGGCTGCGCAGTGGCTGCAGGTGACCGAGGCGTATTCCACCACCTTCACCTTCGCGTTCGGGTCGCCGAGCGTCATGTCCTCGGCGGAGGCGGCGGAGCCCGCGCCGCCCTTGCTGCAGCCGGCCAGCGCCAGGCTCGCGCCCGCGGCGGCGATGAGGAGAAGACGACGGCTGAGGATCGACATCGAAAGACCTTCCGGCAGTTCTGAACGAAAGATTAAAGCGCGATTCCCGTGAAGGGGCGCAAATGCCGCGCCTGGCAAGCCTAATCAGCTTGGCCACGGGGGTTTCAAGGCAAGTCTAGCGTCGGCTCCTGAGAACACCGCGACCGAGCGCCATCAGCGCCTGCTTCAGCTTGCCGTCAGGCGCGGCGGCGAGGGCTTTGGCCAGTTCGGCTTCCGCGGCCGCGTCGAGGGGCGCGCTGCGGCGGCGCGGCGCAGCGGCGGGCTCCTGCCGGGTGAGCGGTCCCTGCACGATGCGCAGCTTCTGGACGGCGTCGGCGCCCAGGAACAGGTTCACCCGCGCCAGGATTTCGTGCGCCTGGTGCTGGACGATGGCGGCGGAGGGACCGGCGACCCGGATCTCCAGTGACGAGGGGCCGCCGTTGCGGCCCCTCACCAGCTTCACCGGTTCGGTGCGCCGAGCAATGTCGGGGCCGACAACTTCCTTCCAGCGGGCCGACAGCGCGCTGGCGCCCTGGCCGAACTTGGCGTCGAGTTCGCGCACATAGCCGCCCAGCGCGCGGCCGGCCGGCGGCGGCGGTCGGTGGGCCGGCCGGCTCCGCTTGGTCTTCAAGATCTCCAGCGCCTCGGCGGTGCTGGGCAGGCGGCGTCGCATGTCGCCACTTTAGCCGGTATGAGGGGGCGTGTCCCTCCGCGCCCAACTGCTTTCCTGGTACGACGCGAACGCCCGAGACCTCGCCTGGCGGGTGGGGCCTGGCCACCACGCGGCGGGCGTACGGGCCGACCCTTACCGCGTCTGGCTTTCCGAGGTGATGCTGCAGCAGACCACCGTGCCCCACGCGACGCCTTACTTCCTGAAATTCACCGCCCGCTGGCCTACCGTGAACGAACTGGCCGCCGCGCCGGATGAAGACGTCATGGCCGCGTGGGCGGGGCTCGGCTACTACGCCCGCGCCCGCAACCTGCTGGCCTGCGCCCGCGCCGTGGCGAAGGACCACGGCGGCGTCTTTCCCGACACCGAAGAGGGCCTGCGGTCCCTGCCGGGGCTTGGCCCCTACACCGCCGCGGCCGTTGCGGCGATCGCCTTCGACCGGCCGGCCAATGTGGTCGACGGGAACGTGGAGCGGGTGATGTCGCGGCTGTTCGCGGTCGAACAGCCCCTGCCAGACGCCAAGCCCGAGCTGAAGCGACTCGCCGCCGCGCTCGTTGCCGAGGACCGCCCGGGCGACTGGGCCCAGGCGCTGATGGACCTGGGCGCCACGATCTGCCGGCCGAAGTCGCCGCTGTGCGAGCGCTGCCCGGTGATCGACCACTGCGCGGCGTTCGCGACCGGCGCGCCGGAAAGCTATCCCCGCAGGGCGGCGAAGGCCGAGCGCCCGCACCGCCACGGCGTGGCCTATGTCCTGACGCGCGGCGACGAGGTGGCCCTGGTCCGGCGGCCGCCCAAGGGGCTGCTGGGCGGGATGCTGGCGCTGCCGACCAGCGACTGGCGGGCCGAGCGCTGGAGCGACGCCGAGGCGCTCGCCGCCGCGCCGGCGGATGTGGACTGGCGGGGCGTCGGCGAGGTGGAACACGGCTTCACCCACTTCACCCTGACGCTGCGCCTGCTGCGGGCCGAGGGTGATGCGGACGGTGTGATCTGGAGGCCACGACGGGATCTGGACGCCCTGCCGAGCGTCTTTCTGAAGGCGGCGCGAGCAGGCCTCACGAACCTGCTCTAATCGGGATCGCGGGCGGGGAACACGAAGAGCAGGACCGTGAAGGCGATCGCAGACATCGCCAGCGCCGCACCCGGGATGGCCGGCACGCCGAAGGCCGCCAGCGCCGCGCCGCCGAGCGCGGAGCCCAGGGCCTGGCCCACCGAGATCACCGAGCCGTTCAGCGCCATGGCTACAGGCGCGCCGTCAGTCATCTGGATCAGCCGCGCCTGCACCACCGGCGTCATCGAGAAGAGCGCCGTGGCTGCGACGAAGATGGCGAGCGCCACCAGCACCATGCTGGGCCAGCCCGGCGGCAGGGCATGGTGGGTGGCGGCGAAGTGCAGGGTCATGGCGGCGGCCTGGATGCCGAAGCCCTGCAGGATCCAGGCCTTTCCCGCGTAGCGGTTGGCGGCCCGCCCGCCGAGCCAGAGGCCGAGGATCGAGCCCACCCCGATCATCATCTGGAACGCGCCGACGCCGGGCGCCGGTGACACCGGCCCCCACCCGCACCAGCGGCGCAATATAGAGGTTCACCGTCATATTGGCGGCGAACAGCAGGAAGGTCGTCAGGAACAGCGGCCAGATGTGGCCGATTGGCAGCCGGCCGCCCACGCGCCGGGGGGCCGGAGCCAAGCGCGGCATGAAGGCCAGGACGCCCGCCAGCGCGAGGCCCGAGAGCCCCGCGGCGAAGACGAAGGTGGCGCGCCAGCCGAACAGCGCGCCGATGACGCTGCCGAGCGGGATGCCGATGACGAAGGCGACCGTCATGCCCCCGCTGGTCATGGCGATGGCCGATCCCCGCCGCTCGGGCGAGGCCAGCGTCGCCGCGGCGATAGACGCCGCCGGCATGGCGACGGCGCCCGCGAGGCCGGCCAGGGCCCGCAGTCCTAGCAGGCTCGGAAAATCCGGCGTCATCGCGCAGGCCAGATGCGCCATCACGCCCAGCGTCAGCGCCCCCGTCAGCACGATCTTGCGGTCGACGCGGCCGAGCGCCCAGGCGACGAGCGGTCCCAGCAGGGCCGCGGTCAGGACATAGGCGGTCTGCAACTGGCCGGCCACGGCGGTCGAGACGCCGAGGTCGCGCGCCATCACCTCCAGCAGGCCCGCGAAGATGAAGGCCGCGGAGCCGAAGGCGAAGGTGCAGAGCGTGAAGACGTAGACGCGCGGGCTCATTCCCTCACGCGTCTAACAGGCGTCCGAAGCTAGGCCGAGAGCTGAGAGCGGACCTTGGCGCGCAACACGTCGATGGGGGCCAAGCCCTTGTCCGACTTGAAGTGCCAGTAGGTCCAGCCGTTGCAGGCCGGCGCCGACTGCACCATCGCGCCGACCTTGTGGATCGAGCCCGAAAGGTCGCCCACCACAAGGCTGCCGTCGGCGCGCACGCGGGCGGCGTTGCGGCCCTTCGGGCAGTACAACACGTCGCCGGGGCGCAACAGGCCGGCCTCGACCAGGG
Organism: Phenylobacterium sp. J426; assembly: GCF_024699945.1. Taxonomy (GTDB): domain Bacteria; phylum Pseudomonadota; class Alphaproteobacteria; order Caulobacterales; family Caulobacteraceae; genus Phenylobacterium. The sequence continues at coordinate 614,184 of NZ_JAJOMY010000001.1, forward strand.
TGCCGAATGGAATACGCGGCTCGGCTCGCTTGGAGCCGGTGACGACCATCTCGTCGGCCGTCGCCGGAACGACCTTGGCGATCCGCTGCTTGGCGAGTTTGGCGTATTCGGCCTCGCGCTCAATGCCGACGAACTTTCGGCCCAGTCGCCTGGCGACCGCGCCCGTGGTGCCGGTGCCGAAGAACGGGTCCAGGATCACGTCGCCGGGCTTCGTCGAGGCCATGATCACCCGGAACAGCAGAGACTCCGGCTTCTGGGTCGGGTGGGCCTTGGCGCCCGCCTCGTCCTTCAGGCGCTCGTCGCCGGTGCACAGCGGCAGCGTCCAGTCCGAGCGCATCTGCAGCTCGTCATTGGCCATCTTCATGGCGTCGTAGTTGAAGGTGTAGCGGCGGCCGCCGCGCGATTTCGCCGCCCAGATCAGGGTCTCGTGCGCGTTCGTGAACCGGGTGCCCTTGAAGTTCGGCATCGGGTTCGACTTGCGCCAGACGATGTCGTTCAGGATCCAGAAACCCAGGTCCTGCACCGCGACGCCGACACGGAAGATGTTGTGATAGCTGCCGATCACCCAGATCGCGCCATCGTCCTTCAGCACCCGCCGGCACTCCCTCAGCCACGCCCGGGTGAAGGTGTCGTAGGCCTCGAAGCTCTCGAACTGGTCCCAGTGGTCGTCGACGGCGTCGACCTTGGAGTTATCGGGGCGCAGGAGGTCGCCGCCGAGTTGGAGGTTGTAGGGCGGATCCGCGAAAACGAGGTCTACGGAGCGGTCGGGAAGCTTGCGCAGCTCCTCCAGGCAGTCGCCCTGGATGATGGTGTCGACCGGCAGGCCCATGCTCAAACCCTTAAGGACAGGAGTCTGAATCCTCCGCCCTTATGGTGAAGGCCTCGTTGACGCGCGTGGTCAACGAGAGGTTAAGCCTCGCCGAACGGCAGCTCCTCCTGCAGCGCGTTTTCGAACGCCATCAGCGGGTCCCTGCCCATCAGGGCCAGCTTAACCGGGCCCCAGTTCAGGCGGTGGATCTCGCACGGGCCAAGATTGAGCAGGGCCTCGGCGTGGATCGGCGCCCGGTAGCCTTTATGGCTGGCGAAGCCGTAGCCCGGGTAGACGGCGTCCATTTCGGTCATCAGGCGGTCGCGGGCGACCTTGGCGAGGATCGACGCTGCGGCGATCGACTTCGACTTGGCGTCGCCGCCCACCACGGTCGTCACCTCGCAGGGCAGCTTGAAGCGATAGTTGCCGTCGACGAGCGCGAACATCGGCTGGACGGCCATGGCCTCGATGGCGCGGCACATGGCCAGCCCCGTGGCGTGCAGGATGTTTAGGCTGGCGATCTCCTCGACGCTGGCGAAGCCGACGCCCCACGCCACCGCCTTGGCCTTGATCTCGATCTCCAGACCCTCGCGGGCCTTGGCCGAGAGCTTCTTGGAGTCGTCGAGGCCCTTGGGCACCTTGCGCGGATTGGTGTCGAGGATCACGGCCGCGGCCGAGACCGGGCCTGCCCAGGGCCCGCGGCCCGCCTCGTCGACGCCGCAGACCGGTCCGCCGACGAAGGCTTTCTCAAGTAGGAGCGTCGGACCCTTGGGCACTAGCGGACAAGCCCCTTCACTTCATTGTGGCGAAAGCAGTCGGCGAGGTGGTCGTTGACCAGCCCGGTCGCCTGCATCCAGGCATAGACGATCACCGGCCCCACGAACTTGAAGCCCCGGGCCTTCAGCGCCTTGGAGACCTCGACGGCGAGCGGCGTCTGGGCCGGCACCTGGCCGGCGTTCCACCGGTTCTGGACCGGCTCGCCGCCCACGAAGCCCCAGCAGAACGCGGAGAAGTCTTCGCCGCGGTCGCGCATTTCGAGGAAGATCTGCGCGCCGGAGATGGCGGCGTCGATCTTGGCGTTGGAGCGGACGATGCCGGCGTTGGCCATCAGGCGCGCGCGATCGGCGTCGTCATAGCGGGCCACCTTCTCGGGATCGAAGCCGTCGAACGCCTCGCGGAAGGCGTCGCGCTTGCGCAGGATGGTGATCCACGACAGCCCGGCCTGGAAGCCGTCCAGCACCAGCTTCTCCCAGAGCGCGCGGGAGTCGTACTCGGGCACGCCCCACTCCTCGTCGTGGTAGCGCTCGTAGAACGGGTCGCCGTTCATCCCCTTCCAGGTGCAGCGGGCCAGGGTCTGCGTCATCGCGCGCACCCTCGCCTCACCGCGCGGGGAACCTCAAGGACCGTTTCGCCGCATCCGGACCTCTAAGCGGCGTTATCCCCAGGTTGATCGGCCGATTGGGGAAACCATTCGGGCGTCTCGACGCGCACCGGTCGGCCCTCGGCGGTGAGGTCGGCGCCCAGCGCCCGGTCGAGGCGGACGAGCGCCATGGCGCGGCCGTTGGCGCCGGAGAGCACCTCGCCGGCCCGGAGTTCGCCGGCCAGCACCTCAGTCCCCGGCGCAGGCGGGGGGCCGTCGAAGGTGATCGGCAGCATCCGGCTCTTGATCTGGCCGCGACGCTTCATGCGCGAGGTGGTCTCCTGGCCTACGAAGCAGCCCTTCTTGAAGTCGATGCCGCCCAGCAGGTCGAAGTCAGCCTCGATCGGATAGGCCTTGTCCGAGCCCCAGTCCGCCGGCCCTGGCACGCCGTGCGCCAGGCGGTGCGCCTCGTAGGCGGCCTCGTCGGCATCGGCGGTCGCGGGTCCATAGATGCGGCGGCCGAGCTCGGGCAGGCGGGGATCGACGACGCCGGCCGAGCCCGCCGGCCACTGGGCGAACACCGGCAGGTCGCTGGCGGCGAGGTCGACCTTGGCGCGCAGGCGGTAGATCGCCAGCCGCTGGAGCAGGGCGTCGCGATGCTCGCGCGCCACGTCGATGAGCGCGCCGTCCGGCGCACCGATCACAAAGAGGTCATAGAGCAGCCGCCCCTGCGGCGTCAGCAGGGCGCCGAAGCGGGCCTCTCCGGGCTGCAGCGTCTCCACGTCCTGGGTGAGGAGCCCCCTGCAGGAAGGGCCGCCAGTCGGGACCGCCGACGGCGATCAGGGCGCGGCTGTTCAGCGAAGCGACAGTCATGCCCGGCAATTTGGGATGCGCCGCGGTGGAGCGCCAGCACGCGCTTCGGGTATTGGATAAGGCATGGCGTCCGGTCCGTTCCCGATTCTGTTTATCACCGCCACGCGCATCGGCGACGCGGTGCTCTCTTCGGGGCTGATCAAGCGCCTGCACGACGAGATCCCCAACGCCCGCTTCACCATCGTGGCCGGCCCAGCCGCCGCGCCGCTGTTCGCGGAGGTCCCGAACCTGGATCGGGTGATCGTGATGCAGAAGGCGAAGTCGGGCGGACACTGGTTCGACCTGTGGCGCGAGACCCGCAAGCGGCGCTGGGGCCTGGTGGTCGACCTGCGCGGGTCGGGTCTGACCCGCTTCCTGCGGACGCGGCGGCGCGCCGTCCACCGCAAGAGCGCCGAGCCGGTCCACAAGGTGCTGGAGGCCGCCCGTCTGCTGAAGATCGAGGACGAGCCGGCGGCGCCTTTCCTGTTCACCTCGCCGGACACTGAGGCCTACGCCGCCGAACTGGTCGCCGGCGAAGGCCCTATCCTGGCGCTCGCGCCGGCGGCCAACTGGATCGGCAAGACCTGGCCGGTGGAGCGCTTCTCCCAGGTGGCCATGCGCCTGGTGCGCGGCGACGGCCCGCTGAGGGGCGGGCGGCTGATGGTGGTCGGGGGTCGGGCGACGTGAACCTGGTCAAGCCGCTGCGCGACGTGGCGCCCAGCCGGATCATCGACCTGACCGGCAAGGACCTGCTGACCGCCTATGCGGCGCTGAAGCACGCGCGCCTGTTCATCGGCAACGACAGCGGCGCGATGCATCTGGCCGCGGCCGCCGGCTGCCCGACCATAGGCCTTTTCGGCCCCTCGGACGAGCGGCTCTACGCACCGTGGGGGCCCGGCACGCGCGTCGTCCGCGGACCGCGCGACCTGGACCAGATCCGCCAGGTGGACCCCGGCCTCGACCAGGCCATCTGTCACATGATGGACCTGCCGGTGGAGAAGGTGGTACGCGCCGCCCACGAGCTTCTCGCCGCCACGGAAGGCTGAACCATGCCCGAGACCTACGACCTGATCGTGCGCGGCGGCGAGGTGGTGAACCACGCAGGCCGCGGCGCGGCCGACGTCGGCGTGCGGGGCGGCAAGATCGTCGCCATCGGCGACCTGTCGCAGGCCAGCGCTGGCGAGACCTTCGACGCCGCCGGCCTCACGGTGCTGCCGGGCGTCATAGACACCCAGGTGCATTTCCGCGAACCCGGTCTCGAGTGGAAGGAAGACCTGGAAACAGGTTCGCGCGCGGCGGTCCTGGGCGGCGTCGTCGCCGTGTTCGAGATGCCGAACACCGAACCCACGACGACGGACCCGGGGGCGCTGGAGGACAAGCTGGCGCGGGCGGCCGACCGCATGCACTGCGACCACGCCTTCTATGTCGGCGGCACCCACGAGAACGCGAAGTTCCTCGGCGAGCTGGAGCGCCTGCCCGGCTGTTGCGGGATCAAGGTGTTCATGGGCGCGTCCACCGGCACCCTGCTGGTGCAGGACGACGAGGGCATCGAGATGGTGCTCCGCCACATCCACCGGCGCGCCGCCTTCCACTCCGAGGACGAGTACCGCCTGGCCGACCGCCGACCGCTGGCCCGAACGGGCGACTGGACGAGCCACTACGAGGTCCGCGACGCCCAATCGGCGATCCAGTCCACCGAACGCCTGGTCCGGCTGGCCAAGCAGCTGGGCAAGCGCATCCACGTCCTGCACGTCACGACGCGCGAGGAGATCGCCTACCTGGCGGCGCACAAGGACGTGGCCAGCGTCGAGGTCACGCCGCAGCACCTGACGCTCGCGGGGCCAGAGGCCTACGAGCGGCTGAAGGGCTTCGCCCAGATGAATCCGCCGATCCGTGGGCCGGAACATCGCGAGGGTCTGTGGGCCGGCATCGCCAGCGGCGTGGCGGACGTCATCGGCTCGGACCATGCGCCTCACACCAGGGAGGAGAAGGCTCGCCCCTACCCGGCCTCGCCATCGGGGATGCCGGGCGTGCAGACCCTGCTTCCCGTGATGCTGACCCACGTAGCCGAGGGCCGGCTCTCCCTGGAGCGGCTGGTGGACCTGACCAGCCACGGCGCGAACCGTGTGTTCGGCCTGGCCGACAAGGGGCGGCTCGCCGTGGGCTACGACGCCGACCTGACCATCGTCGACCTGAAGGCCACGAGGACGATCCGCCACGAGGACATGGCGACGCGTGTCGGCTGGACGCCGTTCGATGGTTTCACCGCCAAGGGCTGGCCGATGGCGACGATCATCCGCGGACGCACGGTGATGCGCGACGGCGAGATCACCGCCCCCAGCCTGGGCCAGCCGGTGCGGTTCGCCGAGACCCTGGATCATCACTGAGCGCGGGCGTGCGCCCGGCGCGCGCAACGCAGGGGTACGCCTCCTGCGAGGCGAAATGACGCTGTTCCCGCCTGCGCAGGCGCGCTCCATAGTGACGGCGTCGGTGAAATGGACGGGCGCCGGCGACGAGTGACGACACGCGCCCGGGAAACACGCCGTTGCCACAGCTTGACCTGACCACCCTGAGCGGGCCGGAACTCCGGCAACTGCTGGACAGCGCGCGCTCGCGCGGCCATGCGGCGCAGTCCTACGAGATCCTGCAGGAGATGGCGCGGCGCCGGCAGCAAGACGGCGCCGCCGAGACCCGCAAGCGTCGGTTCGGCGGCCGGCGACGCATCGCGCACGCGCCGCACATCATCGACCTCGACCTGGGCGACCCGCTCGATCCGCAGCCGGAGCCGTGGGAGGTCGGCGACCTTCCCGAGGCGCCGCACGACGCGCTTGGCCTCACGCCACTTGAGGAAGACGACGGGTTCCTGCAACCGCCGCCGCCACCCGCCGAAGCCGCACCCGACGACGAGCCGCCGCTGACCCTGACCCGGGAGCCCGGATCGGCGGCCGCCGCGCCGCGTAGCGCGCCGAAGGCGCTCCGCCCCGCGAAGGCCGCGCGGCCCACGGCGCCGCCCAAGACATCCAAGACGGCCAAAGCGCCTCGGCCCGCCCGCCGCCCGGGATCCGCACTGGGCTTCGCCCTGGGCGGCCTGGCCGGGATTGTCCTGGGGGTCGGAGTCGGCGGCAGCCTGCGCGAGGCCCTGGCCCTGCCGCAGGAACCGGAGGAGCCGCCGCCGATGACGGTCGCCGAGGCCCCGCCCCCGCCGCCCATCGCGCCGGAGCCCGCGCTCGTCGCCGCGACCGAGATCCCCGCCGAACCGCAGCTCGCCGAAACGGCCATCGAGGCGCCGGAAGCGCTGGCGGCGGGCGAGGACGCGGCGGCGACCCTGGCGTCGCCCGAGGCGACGTCCGAGCCGCCGAAGCCGGAACCTCAGGCAGAGCCGAAGGCTCAGCTGGCGGACGGCTGCGCCGCAGAGCCGACACCCGCCGATCGCGCCATCTGCGGCGACGCCGGGCTGCAGAAGCTGCAGAAGGACCTGCGCCACGCCTATGCCGAGGCCCTGGCGGCCCACGCGGACCGGGATCTCCTGCGGCGCCGCCAGTTGGCCTGGCGTGAGGCCCGCAACGACGTGAGCGACACGACCCGGCTCGCGATGCTCTACGAGGCGCGGATCCGGAAGCTGAACGCCGCGACGGCCGACGCGCGTAGCCGGCGCTAAGTCGACTACCGTACTTTTGCGGGGATGGGGAACGGCTGCGCCTTAGCCGCGGTTGATCCTGTGCGCCGCAGCTTCCGGCGCGACGCTGGTCGACGACCCTCTGGCGGGATCCGTCCCTCGCCGCCAGAGGGTCTGTCGCTGTCCCAAGCAGCGGATCGCCCGCCCGAATTCACGACGCCAACGCCGCCGGCGAGGCGCTCAGCGTTGAGGCCCGTCAGCTCGAGGTTCGCCGGCCGCACTCCGGTCGCGTTTGCGCGTTCTGCTCCCGTCGACAACGGGAGGAGCGTCGGGGATGACCGGCTCGCAGGACACGTTCTGGTGGCTCATCGCCCTGGTGGCGGCCGCCGTCGTGATGTTCGCCGGCCTGCTGTGGCTTCGGCTGCGGCGGCAGGCGGAGCGGGAAGGCCGGGCGCGCCAGGTGCGGCGCGAGGAGGACTAGCCGCCTACATACGCTCCGGCGTCTCGACGCCCAGCACCTGCAGAGCCAGCTCCAGCTGTTTCAAGGCGGCGGCGGCAAGCGTCAGACGCGAGGCCCGGACCGGCGGTTCGGCCGACAGGATCGGGCAGGCGGCGTAGAACTTCGAGAAGGCCTGGCTGAGGCGGTAGGCATGCTCAGCCAGCGCATTCGGCCTTCTTGTCGTAGGCTTCCTGCAGCGCGGTTTCGAAGGCGTCGAGCGTCAGGACCAGGTCGCGCTCGGCGGGTTCGGCCACCACGACGGGGCCCGGCGTCGCGCCCTCGGCCTCGGCCTTGCGCAGCAGGCTTTTCACCCGGACCGCCTGGTAGAGCAGGTAGGGGCCGGTCTTGCCCTCGAAGCTGGTGAAGCGGTCGAGATCGAAGACGTAGGAGGTGCCGCGGAAGTTCTGCAGGTCGGCGAACTTCAGGGCGGCGACGGCGACCTTGCCGGCGATGTCCTCGAACTCGGCCTCGGGCAGGTTCTCGCCGAGGCCGGCCTCGTGCAGGCGCTCGCGAGCCTTTGACCGGGTCATCTCGATGAGGTCGTTCAGCTTCAGGACGCCGCCCTCGCGGGTCTTGAAGGGCTTGCCGTCCGTGCCGTTCATGGTGCCGAAGCCGATGTGCTCCAGCTGGCCCTCGGCGGCGTAGCCGGCCAGGTAGGCGGCGCGGAAGACGATCTCGAAATGGTCGGCTTGGCGCTGGTCGACGCAGTAGATGACCAGCTCGGGATCGAAGGTGCGCTTGCGGTCGAGGATGGTGGCGAGGTCGGTCGTGCCGTACATCGCCGAGCCCTCGGACGAGACCACCAGCAGCGGCGGCAGCTCGCGCTTGTCGCCTTCGCGCGCCACGCGGACGATCCGCGCGCCCTGGTCGTCGACCAGCAGGCCCTTGGCGTCCAGTTCGGCGACCATCTCCGGGATCAGCGGATCGGCGTCGGACTCGCCCTTCCACCAGTCGAAGTCGACGCCGAGCGCGTGGAAGTCGCGCTCCAGGGCCACCTGGGTGACGGCCCGGAACTGACGCCAGAGGACGTAGCAGCCGGGCTTGTGCGCCTGGAGTTCGGCCGTGAGCTTGCGGGCGCGGTCGCGATAGGCGGGATCTTCCTTCCCCTTGGCGGCGGCCTGCGGATAGAGCCGGTCGAGGTCGGCGAGGGTGATCCGCTCGAAGGCGGCCGGGATCGGCGCGTCCTTGTCGTCCAGGCTCTCGACCAGGCCGGCGATGTCGGGATGCTCGTCCATGACGGCCCCGATCAGCAGGCCCATCTGGTAGCCCCAATCGCCGAAATGGGCGTCGCCGATCACCTCGTCGCCGCGGAAGCGGTACAGCCGCTTGATGCTCTCGCCGATGATCGAGGCGCGCAGGTGGCCCACGTGCATCGGCTTGGCCACGTTGGGACCGCCGTAGTCGACGATCACCCGCCGCGGGCGGGCCAATGTCTCGGCCCCGGCCCGGGGGTCGGCGGCGATAGCGTTCGCCCGCTCGGCCAGGGCGGCGTCCGCGAGCTTCAGATTCAGGAAGCCGGGGCCGGCGATCTCGACCGCGGAGAGACGGGGGTCGCTCTTCAGCCGCTCGGCGACCGCCGCGGCGATCTCGCGCGGGTTCTTGCCCACGCGCTTGGCGGCGGCCAGGGCGCCGTTCGACTGGAAGTCGGCGAGGTCGGGACGGTCGGAGGCGGTGACGCGGGCCAGCTCAGCGGGAACGCCTTCGGCGACGAAGGCGGCCTCGACCGCTTCGCCCAGGGCCGATTTCAGGTCGCTCATTGGGGCGTGGGCGAGCCTGCGGTGGTGGAGGCCTGGCCGCCGACGTTGAGCCGGAAACGCTTGCCCTCACGGTTGAAGGCGGCCATCTGCGGCGTGACGTCAAAGCCCACCAGGATCTCGAAGTTGGCGCCCGAGGTGGTCATCTCGGCGCGCGGGATCACGATCCGCTTGAGGGTCTCGCGGACATAGACGCGATCCTCGCCTTCCTTGAAGGTCACCGGCAGGTCGAACACCTGCTTCTCGAGCACCGAGCGGTTGCGGTCGGTGACGGCCACCCAGTAGCGGTAGGTCTTGGCGCGGCCCTCGGCCTGGGGGCCGCGGCCGAGTTCGAAGAGCACCTCCATGGCGACCTCGATCGGCTTGTCGTCCTTGTATTCGCAGCCGGCGGAGATGCCCTGGATCTCGCCCGAGAAGCCGACGTTCGCCGAGGCCTCGCGGCCGTCCTTGAACTCGACGTAGCGGGCGGCGTCGTAGAGCGTCTTCACGAACGGGCACGGACCGGCGTTTCGCAGCGCCGGCAGCGGCGCGCGGCTGTCGCCCCATTCTGCGTCCCGCTTGCGGCGCTTGGCCGCGTCGTCTTCCTGCTGCTGTTGCTGGCCGCCCCGGCCACGGCCCTGGGCGTCGGCGATTTCAGGCAGGGCGACAGCGGCCGAAAGGACCGCAGCGGCGGCGACAAGCAGGTGGCGGCGCATGGGAAGGCGTCTCGGTACCAGAGGGCGCGGAGGTTCCGCGAAGTCGTGGCCTAGTTACAGCCTCACGATTGCGGCGGCAACGCGGCTCGGACGACCCCGGCGGGAACGCAAAGCTCCACCGTGCGCTCTGCAGGCCACGGCCAAGCCCTGTTGGAGCCCCACATGTCGATCCTTGTCTTCGCTATCATCGTCCTGATCGTCGCCGCCCTGATCGCCTGGGCGGTGCAGAAGCTGCCCCTGCCGTCGCCCTTCGGCACGATCATCCAGGCGCTGATCCTGATCATCGCCGCCGTCGTCATCGCCCAGCGGGCCGGCCTGTTCTGATCGGGCCCTGATCGCGGGACGCATCGGCGGTAGCGCTGGCGCGGAGGCGGGCGGCGCACTAGGTTCCGCGCCATGTCGACGCGTCCGCCGCTTACCGTCCTCCTGGCCAGTCCCCGTGGCTTCTGCGCGGGCGTGGACCGGGCGATCCAGATCGTCGAGCGGGCGATCGAGACCTATGGCGCGCCGGTCTATGTGCGCCACGAGATCGTCCACAACCGCCACGTCGTCGACCGGCTGAAGGCGCTGGGCGCGGTGTTCGTCGAGGAACTGGACCAGTGCCCCGAGGACCGGCCGGTGGTGTTCTCGGCCCACGGGGTGCCCAAGTCGGTGCCGGCCGCCGCCAAGGCGCGGAAGATGCTCTACCTCGACGCCACCTGCCCGCTCGTCTCGAAGGTGCACGTGGAAGCCCAGCGGCACCACGACGCCGGCCGCGAGATCGTGCTGATCGGCCACGCCGGCCACCCCGAGGTCGTGGGCACGATGGGCCAGTTGCCCGACGGCGCCGTGGCGCTGATCGAGACGGTGGAGGACGCCCGCGCCTTCACGCCGAAGGACCCGGCCAATGTGGCCTTCGTCACCCAGACGACCCTGTCGGTGGACGACACGGCCGAGATCGTGGAGGCGCTGCGCGCCCGCTTCCCGGGCATCGCCGCGCCGCACAAGGAAGACATCTGCTACGCCACCACCAATCGCCAGGAGGCGGTGAAGGCCATCGCGGCGCGGGCCGACGTGCTGCTGGTGCTGGGCAGCGCCAATTCCTCGAACTCGGTGCGCCTGGCCGAGGTGGGCCGGCGCGCGGGGGCCCAAGCCTATCTGATCGACGACGCCGGCAAGCTGGACTTCGCATGGCTGGCGGGCGCGCGGACGGTGGGCGTCACGGCCGGCGCCTCGGCGCCGGAGGTGCTGGTGCAGGGCCTGCTGGACCGGCTGGCCGAGCGGTTCGCGGTGACGCTGGAAGAGGCTGAGGTGGCCCGGGAGACCGTGACCTTCAAGCTGCCGCGGGCCCTGGTCGGGGCTGCGGCCGGCGCTTGACCGGCCCGGCGACCTGCCTCATGCGGGCTGGCCATGGCGGTCTATACGGACATCACCGACGCGGAGCTTTCGGCGCTCCTGGCCGACTTCGACCTCGGCCAGCCGCTGTCGTTCAAGGGCATCGCCGAGGGGATCGAGAACTCCAACTTCCTGCTCGAGACCGAGACCGGCCGGTACTTCCTGACCGTCTACGAGAAGCGGGTGCGGCCCGAGGAGCTGCCCTATTTCCTGGGCCTGATGCGGTGGCTGGCCGAGCACGGCTTCCCGTGCGCCACGCCGATCGCCGACCGCAAAGGCGAGATCCTGAAGACCGTGCGCGGGAAGCCCTGCGCCATGGTGAGCTACCTGTCGGGCCTGTCGGTGCGGCGGCCCACGGTGGCCCACTGCCGCGAGGCCGGCGAGAGCCTGGCCTGGCTGCATGCGGCGCAGGAGGGCTTCCCGATGACCCGCGCCAACGACCTTGGCCAGCCGCACTGGGCGCCGATGTTCGAGGGCCTGCACGAGGCGGCCGAGGGGCTGAAACCGGGGCTGTCGAAGACCGTCACCGAGGATCTGGAGCGCCTGGCGGCCCGCTGGCCTGGGGGGGCTGCCGCAGGGCGTGATCCACGCCGACTACTTCCCGGACAACGTCTTCTTCCAGGGCGGCAGGTTCGCGGCAGCCTTCGACTTCTATTTCGCCTGCAACGACGCCCTGGCCTATGACATCGCCGTCGCGCTGAACGCCTGGTGCTTCGAGGCGGACGGCAGCTTCAACATCACGGCGGCGCGGGCGCTGGTGGCGGGCTACGAGAGCCGTCGCAAGCTGTCGGACGCCGAGCGGGCGGCGCTGCCCGTGCTGGCGCACGGGGCGGCGATGCGGTTCTTCCTGACCAGGCTTGCCGACTGGGGCGCGACTCCGGCCGGCGCCCTGGTCAAGCCGAAGGATCCCCTGGAATACGAGCGCAAGCTGGCGGTGCATCGCTCATCGCCCGATCTCGTGCTGTTCGGAGCGGTTTCGTGAGCGTGACGGCGTGACTCCCCAGGTGGTGATCTACACGGACGGCGCGTGCTCCGGGAACCCGGGGCCGGGCGGATGGGGCGCGATCCTGCTGTACGGCGAGAAGCGGAAGGAGATCTTCGGCGGGGAGCTGGCGACCACCAACAATCGCATGGAGCTCATGGCGGCGATCCAGGCGCTGGAGGCGCTGACCAAGCCCTGCCGGGTCGAATTGCACACCGACAGCCAGTACGTCCAGAAGGGCATCCACGAGTGGATCCACTCCTGGAAGAAGCGCGGCTGGCTGACCGCGGACCGGAAGCCGGTGAAGAACGACGACCTGTGGAAGCGGCTCGACCAGGCCCGGGCGCGCCATCACGTCGACTGGCGCTGGGTCAAGGGCCATGCGGGCCATGAGCTGAACGAACGGGCGGACGCGCTCGCGCGCCAGGGCTTGACCGAGACGGTGTCCGCCCGCGCCTGACCCCAAATGCGTGGCAGGGCTGAAACACGCCGGTTGCCAAGCTGTGGCAGACCGCTTCTTCTAAAAGCAGACGGGGGGAAGCACTCATGACGAGCAGGTATATGAACGCGGCCGCCATGGCGGTCGTCGCGGCTCTGGCGTTCACGGCGACCGACGCGGGGGCAAGGAGCCCCAAGCGCGTCGATCCGGCGGTCTCGTCGATCGTCAAGGGCGACGCGGCGGCGCTGGGCTTCGATCCGGCCAAGCTGGACATCGCCCGGCAGGGCCTGAAGGCCGACGTCGCCTCGGGCAAGATCGCCGGGGCCTACCTGCTGGTGGGCCGCAAGGGCAAGGTGGTGTTCGAGGAAGGCTTCGGGGTGCAGGGCCCGGGCCAGACCGCCCCGGTCACCAACGAGACCATCTTCCGCATCTTCTCCATGACCAAGCCGGTGGTGTCGGTCACCGCCATGACCCTGGTCGAGGAGGGCAAGCTCGACATCGACGCGCCGGTCGCGAAGTACCTGCCCGAGTACGCCAACCTGGCGGTCTGGCAGGCGGACGGCACGACCAAGCCGGCGGTCCAGCCGATGCTGGTGCGCCACCTGATGAGCCACACCTCGGGACTGATCTACGGCTTCGTCCAGACGGGCACGCCTCTCGCCAAGGTGTGGGCGGCAGGCGGCGAGAACCGCAACGACCTGACCAACCGCGAATACGCCAAGGTCATCGCCAAGCTGCCGCTGAAGGCCGAACCTGGCACGGCGTGGAACTACTCACGCTCGACGGACGTCCTGGGCGCGGTGGTCGAGGCGGCCGGCGGCAAGCCGCTGGACGTGTTGATCCGCGAGCGGATCACCGACCCGCTCGGCATGACCGACACCGCCTTCTACCAGCCGGAGTCCAAGCGCGCCCGTTTCGCCGAGCCCGCCAAGGGCGACCCGATGGTCTATTACGACTACGCCAAGCCGACCCCGTTCCTGTCGGGCGGCGGCGGCCTGTCGTCGACGACTGAGGACTACCTGCGCTTCGTGCTGATGCTGGCGGGCGACGGCGAGTACAAGGGCGTCCGCATCCTGAAGAAGGACACCCTCGCCCGGATGCGGCAGGACGAGACCACGCCGGCGATCCGTCAGGCGGGCCAGTTCTTCCCGGGCCGCGGCATGGGCTTCGGCCTGGGCTTCAGCCTGGTGCTGGACGACACCGTGCAGCGGCCGGGCGCCGGCACCTTCTCCTGGTGGGGCATCGCCGGCACCGAGTTCTGGGTCGACCCGAAGAACGAGGTGTTCATGGTGTTCATGGTCCAGGCCCGCGAGGCGGCCAGCGAGTACCAGCGCCGGAACCGCAACTGGATCTACGACGCGCTCGTGAAGTGATCCCGCGCATAACGGCGATTTAATCGCCCGAAGACTTTTGCGGCGGCGCGGAGCTGATAGCTTCGCGCCGCTTTGCTTTCCTTGGAGTGTTGTGATGCGGCTTTCCCGGCGCGACTTCGCCCTCTCGCTCGTTGCGGCGACCATGCTCTCGCCGACGGCGGCCGCCGCCCAGTCGGACCTCGACCGCCAGCTCACCGCCTACCTCGACGCCGAGTTCGAGAAGGAACTGCAGATGGACCCGATGCGGCTCACCAACCTCGGGCGCAAGGAGCAGTACGACCGGCTGACGGAGCAAGGCGACGCCGCGGCCATGAGGCGGCTCGAATGGCGGCGGCGGAGCGTGGCCGAGATGAAGCGCCGGTTCGACCCCGCCAAGCTGTCGGACGAGGCCCGCGTGTCGTTCGACATGTGGTCGCTGGAGCTGACCCGCGCCGAGGAGGCGCACCGCTGGCGCAGCCACAACTACATCTTCGACCGCGGCGGTTATCACACGCGGCTGCCGAACTTCATGATCAACCAGCACCGCGTCGACACCAAGGCCGACATGGAGGCCTATATCAGCCGGGTGGCCCAAATCGGCCCGGCGCTGGACGTGCAGCTCGAACGGGCCAAGGCCGCGGCCGCCAAAGGCGTGCGGATGCCGCGGTTCGCCTACGAACAATCCGCCGAGGAGGTGAAGCGACTCACGGCGGGCGCGCCGTTCGGCGCGGGCGAGGACTCCGCCCTGTTCGCCGATGGCAAGGCGAAGATCGCCAAGTTGAACCTGCCCGCGGCGGACGCCGACCGGATGACCAAGGCGCTGGCCGCCGCCATGACCGGCCGGATGAAGCCGGCCTACGACCGGCTCGGCGCCTGGCTGGCCGCCGACGTGGCCAATACGACGCCCGACGCCAAGGGGGCAGGCGCGCTGCCGGACGGCGCAGCCTTCTACAACGCCATGCTGCGCCAGCAGACCACCACCGACCTCACCGCCGACCAGATCCACGAGCTGGGTCTGTCCGAGGTGAAGCGCATCCGCAGCGAGATGGAGACGCTGAAGGCCAAGATCGGCTACTCCGGCACGCTGGAAGAGTTCTTCGTGCATCTCCGCACGGACGACCGGTTCTATGTGCCCAACACCGACGCGGGACGGGCCGACTATCTGAGGCGGGCCGAGGTCCACCTCGCCGAGATGAAGGCCACCCTGCCCCGCTACTTCGGCCGGCTGCCGAAGTCGGACCTGATCGTGAAGCGCGTCGAGAGCTTCCGCGAGGAGCCGGGCGGCGCCGCCCACTACAGCTCGGGGGCGCCCGACGGGTCGCGGCCGGGCATCTATTACGTCCACCTGGCGGACACGCGGGCCACGCCGATCTACGAGATCGAGGGCACCAGCTACCACGAAGGCTGGCCCGGCCATCACATGCAGATCATGCTGGCGCAGGAGATGACCGGGACGCCGGCGTTCCGCGGCCAGTACGGCTACGGCGCATACATCGAAGGCTGGGGCCTCTACGTCGAGCTGCTGGCCAAGGAGGCCGGCTTCTACAGGGGATCCGTACAGCGACTTCGGCCGTCTGGGTCGCGAGATCTGGCGGGCCATCCGCCTGGTGGTCGACACCGGCATCCACGCCAAGGGCTGGAGCGAACAGCAGGCGTTGGACTTCTATTCGGCCAACTCGCCGCAGCCGATGGGCAAGATCCGCTCGGAGATCCGCCGCTACTTCGTCAATCCCGGCCAGGCCACTTCGTACAAGGTCGGCATGGTCAAGATCCTGGAGCTGCGGGCCAGGGCGAGGGCCGACCTGGGCGAGCGGTTCGACCTGAAGGGCTTCCACGAGGCGGTGCTGGGCGCCGGCTCCCTGCCGCTGAGCGTGCTGGAGGCCCGCGTGGACCGCTGGGTGGCGAGCCGGAAGGCCGCCTAGGCCGGAAATCGGACGGCGACGCGCAGGCCCGGACCGGCGTCGCCAAGGGTGATGGACGCGCCGTGCGCCTCGGCCGCGGCGGCCACCAGGCTGAGGCCGAGGCCAAAGCCTGGCGCGGCGCTGTCGCTCCGCCAGAAGCGTTCGAAGACATGGTCGCGGAGCTCGGCCGGAACGCCGGGGCCGTCGTCCGTCACGACGACCTCGGCGCCCGGAGTCCAACGCACGGCCCTCCAGCGTGACGCTGCCGCCCTCCGGCGCGAACTTCACGGCGTTGTCGAGCAGGTTGCTGATCATCTGGAAGACGAGGTCCCGGTCGCCGATGATCGCGAGGCCGTCGGGCGCGTGCTCCTCGAGGGTCTGGCCGCGCGCCTCGGCGGCGGCGCGGTGCAGATCGGCGGCGTCGGCCAGCAGAGACGACAGATCCAAGGGCGCCTTCACGATGCTGGGTCCGCTCTGCAGGCGGGCGATGCGCAGCAGGGCCTCGAACATGGACTGCAGCCGCCCCGCCTCCTCCAGAGCTGCGGCGGCCCTGGCGGGGGTCTCGGCGGGATCGGCAGCCGCCGCAAGGTCCTCCAGCTCGGCCCGCAGGCGGGTGAGCGGCGTGCGCAGCTCGTGGGCGATGCTGTCGGAGACCCGGCTGATGGACGCCACCAGGCGCTCGATGCGGGCGAGCATCTCATTCAGCGTGGCCGAGAGCTGATCGAAGTCATCGCCTGAGCCGCGCAGCTCCACCCGGCCGGAGAGGTCTCCGGCGATCACGGCGCGCGCGGCGCGGTTGATGCTCTCGAGGCGCTGGGAGATCGCATAGGTCATCACCAGGCCGCCGATAACGCCCAGCGCCAGCGTCATCCCCAGGCCCCAGGAGAGCGCCTCCTGGATAAGATCCTCGCGCTCGTCGAGGTCCTCGGTGTCGAGCCCCACCAGCAGGCGCCAGCCCCCGGGCAGGGGATACGTCGCGGACCACGGCCTCGTGCTCTTCCTCGGCGCCCGTCGCATAGGTCCCGAACTCGTAGCGCAGCCACTCGGGGCCGCGGCTGCGGGGCCAGTCGAGAAGGTTCGCAGCGACCACGGCGCCGTCGGGGGCGATCAGCACATGGTACGGCAGCCGGCCCTGCGCGGCGTCGGCCCGGCGTTCCAGCGCCCGGATCAGCGCGTCGCGCCCCTGGGCGGCGTAGATGCGCTTGAGGGCCTCGCTCTCGCCGGTGATCTGCCGCTCGACCTGCTGCAGAGGCCGCCAGACCCCGCCCACGTAACTCGCACCCAGCATCAGCCCGATCGAGGCATAGAACAGCGCCATGTAGACCAGGGTGAGCCTGAGGGTCAGGCTGCGGAGCGGATGGGGCCGCCTCATGCGCGCAGCGTGTAGCCCATGCCGCGCACCGTGTGGATCAGGGGCGGCTCGAAGTCCTTGTCGACCTTCTGGCGAAGACGGCTGACGTGCTGGTCGATGATATTGGTCTGGGGGTCGAAATTGTAGTCCCAGACCGCCTCCAGCAGCATGGTGCGGCTGACCACGCGGCCGGCGTTGCGGAGCAGGTATTCCAGGAGGCCGAACTCGCGCGCGGTCAGATCGATGGGCTTGCCGGCTCGTGTCACCGTTCGGGCGATGAGGTTCATCTCGAGATCGGCGAGGCTGAGCTGGGTGGTCTCCTGGACGGGCGCCTTGCGGCGGCTGAGCGCCTCCACGCGGGCCAGCAGCTCTGAGAAGGCGAAGGGCTTGGCCAGATAGTCGTCCCCGCCGGCCCGCAGCCCCTTCACCCGATTGTCGACGTCGCCCAGCGCCGAGAGGATCAGCACGGGCGTCGGATCTCCGGACGCCCGCATGGTCTGCAGGATCTTCAGCCCGTCGACGCTCGGCAGCATGCGGTCGAGGACCACGACGTCGTAGGTCTCGGACGCCACGCGGAACAGGGCCTCGCGCCCGTCGGCCACGTGGTCGACCAGCCAACCCTCGGCCTTCAGGCCCTTGACCACGTGGTCGGCGACGCGGACGTCATCCTCCACGACCAGAACATGCATGCCGAACTCCCGCCGGAGATCAGTCGTCGATCACCGGAGTGATGGCGCCGGTGCGCAGATCGACCCGCACCTCGCGGTCCTGCGCCCCGGCAAGCTCGGCCTCGTAGTAGTACCGGCCGCCTTCGCGCTCCAGCCCGATGTCCGACACCCGGCCCTTCGTGGCGCTCTCCACGAGCGCGATCGTCTCGCTGAGCGTGCGCGGCGCGGATTGGGCGGCCTTCAGGTGCTCGCCGGTGAACGGCAGGCGGACGGCGGCGAGCTTCTGCTGGCGCACGACCTTGCCGCTGGCGGCGTCGACGTGGACCTCGACGGCGCGGCCGTCCTTCACCAGGTCGATCTCATAGACCAGCACGCCCTTCTCGTGCTCCAGCTCGACGCCGAAGGCGCGGCCCCCGGACGGCCTGCTCCGCGGCCGAAACGGCCTGGGCGAGGGACACGGCAGGCGCGGCCTGAGCCACCGGCTGCGCGGGGAGCGCCTGGGGGGGCCTGGGCGATGGCCGGCAGGGCGGACGGCGGCGGCCGCAGCGGCAAGGAAGAGGGTCTTGGTCGGCATGTCAGTACTCCTTGTTCGTCCCCCGCAGATGTCCTCGTACCGGGCCAGGATGGCGTGCGCCTGCGGCCTGCATTTGGATTTCGTCATGTATGGCCGGTGTCGCGAGGACGAGCTGCGCCAGCCGATCGAGAGCCGCGGCCAGGTCGTAATCGCGGGCGCGATCCTGCGGCGCGATCCGCGTGACCGGATCGAGCTGTCGTGCGACGGCCCGGGCCAGCGACTGCGGGTCGGGTTCGGCCAGCGCGCCGTACCGCCCGCCGGCGAGGACCTCGGGCGCGCTGCCGGCGGTGACGGCGGCGACGGTCGGAACCCCGCACGCGAGGGCCTCCAGCAGGCTGTTCGAGGCCCCTTCCCAGCGGGACGGCAGAACATAGGCGGCGGCCCGGGCGACCAGCGGAAACGGGTTCTCCACCTCGCCCTCGAGGCGCACGGCGTGACCCAGCCCGAGGCGCCGGGCCCGCGCCTCGAGTGCGCGCCGGGCCGCGGGCTTGCCGCGGCCCAGGATCAGCAGACGCAGGTTGCGGCGGCCGTGGGCGCGCAGGATGGCCAGGGCTTCGATGAGCGCCTCGCAGTTCTTCTGCCGGTGCAGCCGCCCGACAGCCACGAGGTACGGCTGGCCGTCGGCGGCCCACGGGTGGCCGCAGGGCTCGGCCGCCCGGCTTGCTATGGCCGCGGCGTCGACGCCGTTCGGCGTGAGCGCGAGCCGACCGAGCGCCCGAACGCGATCGAACACCGGGCGCTGGGCGGCGGCGGCTGAGACGGAGATCAACCGGGTCGCATCGGCGGCGATCAGGCGCAGGCCCATCTCCCGCAGCAGCCGAGCGGGCGCGGCGTCGCCGGGGTGGAAGGGATCGTTGCTGATCCGGTAGAGGCGCGGGACCTGCGGCAGGCCGCGGAGGGCGGCCCAGACAGCCAGATGGGCGTGATTGCCCATGGAGACCACCGCCTGGGGTCGGGTGCGGACGAGGTGCTGGGCGAGGGCCGGGACGGCCAGCGCCAACGCCAGAGGGCGCGGACCGGGAGCGCGGCCCAGCCGGACGATGTCGGCCTGGACGAGCTCGTCGGCCAGGGGACCGCCGTCGAGACTGACCACCTGCACCTGGGCGCCCCGGGCGAGGAGGGCGCGGGCAAGGTTGACCGTATTGCGCGCGACGCCGTCCCTGGCGAGGGCGGCGGTGAACAGGACGACAGGACCACGGCGGGGCATCCGCCGCGGATGCCAGCGGGGCCTGACGGCCAGCTGCGGCCAAGATTTGATTTGCCAAATGTTGGGTGGCCGCAGGGTGCTTCAACATTGAAATACCCCGCCTGGACACGAGTGGTAATGATTCGCTCCGCGAGCGGAACGACGAGGACGGGGCATGGCGGCGCAGATCGAGGAGCACCCCGAGGTCCAGGTCTTCGACGAGATCAGCATGATCGAGCATGGCGTGCGCGTCGTGATCGGCGGCTGCCTACCGGTGGGGCTGAGCTACCCTCAGTTCGAGGTCATGAACCTGATCATGCGGCGCGGCGGCGAGCTTTCGCCGGCGCAGATCGCATCCGCCCTGCAAATGACCCCCGGCGCCATCACCAACACCCTGCAGCGGCTGGAAGCCCTGCGGCTGGTGGCGGTGGAGCCCTGCGAAAGCGACCGGCGCAAGAAGCGCGTCCGCCTGACCGCGGAAGGGCGCGAGACCTATGGCCGCTCGATGGCGGCGATCCGGCCCAAGATGGAGAAGCTGCGCGAGGCCTTCACCCAGAAGGAATTCCGCGAGGCGCTACCTTTCCTGCGCGCGCTCCGGGCGTGGATGACCGATCAGGGCTGAGGTGGAAGATTGCCGTCCGCAGCGGAAGTCGCCGAGAATGGCGGCAGGTAGGAGTTTCCCATCTTGCGCGACGGTATCGAGGACACGGCTGCGGAGCTGCCGCGACCGAAGCTGAGCTACCCCTTCGAGGGCGTTCCGGGCCCGGGCGAGGCGGTGGACATCGCGCCCGGCGTGAAGTGGCTGCGCATGCCGCTGGGCGGGCCGCTGGCGGCGATCAACGTCTGGGCGATCCGCGACGGGGACGGCTGGGCGATCGTGGACACCGGCATCGCCGGGGTCGGCACGCGCGACGCCTGGCGGGCGGCGTTCCAGGGGCCGCTGGAGGGCCGGCCGGTGACGCGGGTGTTCGTCACCCACATGCATCCCGACCATATCGGCATGGCCGGCTGGCTGACACGGAAGTTCGACTGCCAGCTGTGGATCACCCGGCTCGAGTTCGTCACCTGCCGCTCGCTGGCGCTGGACACCGGCCGCGAGGCGCCGGAGGTGGCGCTGCGCTTCTACAAGGCCTGCGGCTGGGACGAGGACGCCATCGACCAGTACAAGGCAAAGTTCGGCGGCTTCGGCCGGGGTCTCCACGTGCTGCCAGACAGCTTCCGGCGGCTGAACGACGGCGAGACCGTCCGCATCGGCGACCACGACTGGGAGGTGGTGGTGGGCTGCGGCCACAGCCCCGAACACGCCTCGCTCTGGTGCCCCGACCTGAAGCTGATGATTTCGGGCGACCAGGTCCTGCCGAAGATCTCGTCGAACGTGTCGGTCTTCCCGACCGAGCCGGAGGCCGATCCGCTGAGCGACTGGCTGAGCTCGCTGACGGCCATCAAGGGCCGGGTGCCGGACGACGTCCTGGTGCTGCCTGCGCACAACGAGCCGTTCCACGGCCTACACGCCCGACTGGACCACCTGGTGGCCGGGCACGAACGCAGCCTCGGCCGGCTCGCCAAGGAACTGGCGGAGCCGAGGCGGGTGACCGACGTCTTCCACGTGCTGTTCCGCCGGCCGATCGGGCCGGAACTGCTGGGCCTGGCGACTGGCGAGAGCCTGGCGCACCTGAACTGCCTGCGGCGCCGGGGGCTTGCGGTGCGCGAGCGAGACGCGGACGGGATCGACTGGTACCGCGCCGCCGCCTAAGCTTGGCTGTTAGGCCAGCCGTTGGGAGCACCTGAGATGTCGAACCATATCCTGTCCGAAAGCTCGGGCGGCGTGCTCACGCTGACCATGAACCGGCCCGAGAAGAAGAACGCGCTGACGCGGGCGATGTACCAGGCGCTGGCCGACGGCATCGACGCCGCCGACGCCGATCCGGACATCCGCTGCATCATCATCCAGGCCAACGGCGACATGTTCACCGCCGGCAACGACCTGGCCGATTTCGCCGCGGTGAACCGGGGCGATCCGGACGCGAACGCCGCGCGCGAAGACGGCAACCCGCTGCTGAACGCCCTGGAGCGGGCGAAGACCCCGATCGTGGCCGCCCTGAACGGCCGCGCCGTCGGAGTCGGCGTGACCATGCTGCTGCACTGCGACCTCGTCTATGTGGCCGAGGATGCCCTGCTGACGACGCCCTTCGTCAACCTGGCGCTGGTGCCTGAGGCGGCCTCCTCAATGCTGCTGCCGGCGCGGATCGGGCATGCGCGGGCCTTCGCCATGTTCGTGCTGGGCGAGGCGGTCGACGCCCGCAAGGCCGAGGCCTGGGGACTCGCCAACGCGGTCGTCCCTGCAGGCGATCTCCGGCCCCGCGCCCGAGCCGCGGCCGAGGCGGTGGCCTCGCGGGCCGCCAGTTCGGTCGCGGCGACCAAGGCGCTGATGCGCCGGCCGGCCGAGACCGTCCGCGAGCGCTACAAGGAAGAAGGCCGGTTGTTCGCGGCCCAGCTCAAGACCGCCGACGCCGCCGAGGCCTTCGCCGCCTTCGCCGAGAAGCGGCCGCCGGATTTCTCCAAGGCGCGATCGAAGACGCCGGCATGAGCCGGGTGACGATCCGCGTCGCCACCGTCGCCGACGCCCCGCTGATCCTGTCCTTCATCAAGGAGCTGGCCGAGTACGAGCGGCTGCTCCACGAGGTGGAGGCCACCGAGGCCGACATCCGCCGCGACCTGTTCGGCGAGAACCCGCGGGCCTTCTGCGACATCGCCGAGGCCGACGGCCGCCCGGTGGGCTTCGCGCTGTGGTTCTACAACTACTCGACCTTCCGCGGCCGCGCGGGAATCTACCTCGAAGATCTGTTCGTGCGGCCGGAGGCCCGCGGGCTGGGGGCCGGCAAGGCGCTGCTGCGAAGGTTGGCCCAGCGGTGCGTCGACGCGGACCTCGGCCGGCTGGAGTGGGCGGTGCTGAACTGGAACGCGCCGTCGATCGCCTTCTATGACAGCCTGGGCGCAGGTGCGATGACCGAGTGGACCGTGCGCCGCCTCGACGGCGAGGCGCTCACCAGCCTGGCCGGGAGTTAGAGCGCCGCCAGCACGTCGCGCGCGAAGGCGGCCTCGTCGAACCGCTTGCCGGCGGGATCGAAACCGCGGCGGACGATGATCACCCCCCCTGGACGGTACGATGAACACGTACTGCCCGCGGTTTCCGTTCATGGCGTAGGTCCCGGCCGGCAGCCCCTGCGCCTCGCCGTAGAGCCAGAAAGAGGCGCCGTAGCCGATATCGCGATCCAGCGGCTGGGCGGGGGCCGGCGTGGCCACGAACCTCGACCAGCCCTCCGGCAGCAGGCGTTCGCCGTTCCAGACGCCGTCGTTGATGTAGAGCAGGCCCAGCCGCGCCAGGTCGCGGGCCGTCGTCCAGACCTGGCTCGAGAGGATGTAGTTCCCCTGCCAGTCGGTCTCGGGCGTGGTCCGAGTCATGCCGATCTTCCAGAGGAGCTCGGTAAACGGGAAGGCCAGCGCCGCCTCGCCGTCGCCCAGCGCCGCGCGGACGCCCCGGGCGGCCAGTAGGGTGTCGTTGTTGGCGTAGCGGAAGCGGCTGCCGGGCGCGGCTTCCAGCGGCATGGCGGCGGCCGTCTGGGTGACGAGGGCCCCGCCGACATAGACCTCGTCGGTGCGGTTGCCGGGGCCGTCTGTCCAGAGGCCCGAACCCATGTGCAGCAGCTGGGCGAGCGTGATCTGGCGCCGAGGATCGCCGGCGGGCCACTCCGGGATGTCGGCCGGGTCGCCCACCTTCACATGGCCGAGCTGGACGGCGCGGCCGACGATGGTGGCGGTCAGGCTCTTGGCGGCCGACCAGGTGCGCTGGGGCGTGTGCGGGGCGAAGTCGGTGCGGTACCGCTCGGCGACGATCCTGCCGTCCTTCAGCACGACGACGGCGGTGGTCTTGGTCCCGGCGCCATAGGTCGTGGGATCGAAGGCGCCCGCGACCACCGACTGGAGCTTCGCGGTCGGGCGCGGACGGATGCCCGCTTCACCCTGAGGCCAGGCGCGAGCGTCGGTCTCGGGTCTGGCGCGGTCGAAGCGCGGCAGCTTGGCTGCCAGCGCCTCGGGCGCGCCGATGGGCAGCTGGCCGCAGCCCAGGTTCGACCGCCAGGCGGCGATGCGCGGGGGTAGCTTGTCGTCGAACCTGACGCTGACTCGCTTCGCTGCGCGGTCGATCTCAGCCGGCAGTTCACGGACCAACTGCTGATAGTCGGGGTAGATGCCCTCCAGGTCGTCCTGAGCCACCTGCTCGGGCGTCATGCCGGCGTTGAACAGGTTGGAGCACAGGAAGGCTGCCTTGTAGCCGGCGGCCAGCGCCCGGACGTGGGGGTCCGGCGCGGGGGCTGCGGTCTGGGCCGCTGCGGCGAATGGAGCCGTGGCGACCGCGGCGGCGATGAGCAGGTGACGCACGTGAGTCTTCCCCCAGCCTGAAGACCGCCAGCCTTACCGTCATCCCGGCGGCTGCGCGAAAAAAGTTTGAGCGGCGGCGAGGGCCGTGTCGGATGCGTCCGACGACTGCGCGTCCTTCAGGGCGAGTCATGCGAAACGGAGTCCTCGCCATGAAATACATGCTGCTGATCTACGATCCGGCCGACGGTTACGACGGCCCGGACGGAGCCGCCCTGCTGGACCAGGTCGTCGCCGGGCATATGGCGCTCGCAGATGAGTTGCGGCGCACGGGCGTCATGCTGAACGGCGCCGGGCTGCAGGGCCCCGAGACCGCAACCACCATCCTGCGCGGTGGCGACGGCCGGGTCGCAGTCCTGGACGGCCCCTTCGCCGAAACCAAGGAGGTGCTGGGCGGCTACTATGTGGTGGAGGTCGCCGACCTCGAGGCGGCCCACGCCATCGCCCAGCGGATCCCGGGTGCGCCGGGCACGAAGGTCGAGGTCCGGCCCCTGATGCCGCACGACTGAGGCTCGCGGACCATGGCCGTGACCGTCCGAGGCGGCCACGGCTTTTCCTTGCGGGAGTGGACTTCCGCAACGTCGGTCCGTACCCAAGGAGCCATGGACGCCGAGCTCCGCGTATCGACCGCACCGTTCCGGAATCCGCGCTACGCGCCGCGCCGCCTCGAGGTCGAGGCGCGCCCGGGCGGCGAATACGTCCTGACGAACCCGACGCCTTACGCCACCCAGCATCAGACCACGGTCTCGGCGCTGGAGTTCTGGGCCGACGCCACGCCGGATCGCGTGTGGCTGGCCGAGCGTTCGGGGGGCGGCTGGCGGACCGTCACCTTCGCGGAGGCGCGCCAGCGGATCGCCGCCCTGGCCGGCGGCCTGCGGGACCTGGGCGTGGTTGGCGAGCGGCCGCTGCTGATCCTGGCGCGGAACGGCGTCGATCATGCCCTGATCAAGTATGCGGCCATGAGCCAGGGGATGCCGGCGGCACCGGTGTCGCCCCAGTACGGGCTGCCGGGCGCGAACCTGATGCGGCTGGAGCACGCCTGCCAGGTGCTGAGGCCGGCCGCGGTCTATACCGAGGACGCGGCGCTGTTCGCCGACGGGCTGGGCGCCGAGGCGCTGGCGGCGCTGCCCGTAATCGCCGGGCGGAACACCGGGCCTGGCCACGTCCCGCTGGAGCGGCTCTATCGCGAGCCGGCGGCGGACTTCACCGCCCGGCCGGACGACCACGCCAAGTACCTGCTGACCTCCGGTTCGACGGGCCTGCCCAAGGCGGTGATCTGCGCGCACCGTGAGATCAGCCTGAACTCGGCCCAGATCACCGCCTGCTTCGACGATCCCGACCCGCCGGTGCTGCTGCACTCGGCGCCCTGGAGCCACAGCCTGGGCGCGAACGCGATCCTGCACTACTGCCTGCACCGCGGCGGGACGCTGTACATCGACGCCGGCCAGCCGACGGCGGCGAAGTTCGCCGAGACCCTCCGCAACCTGCGCGAGGTGCAGCCCACCTACCAGAATATGGTGCCGGCCGGCTGGATGCTGCTGGTGGACGAGCTGGAGCGGGACGAGGCCCTGGCCCGCAACTTCTTCTCGAAGCTTCGGCTGATGCAGTACGGCGGCGCGGCCCTGGGGCAGCCGACCGCGGACCGCATCCAGGCGGTGGCGGTGCGCACCGTCGGCGAGCGGATCAGCTTCTCGTCGGGCTATGGCGCGACCGAGACCGGCCCCACGGCGTGTAACGTCCACTGGACCAACGGCCGGATGGGCATGATCGGCGCGCCCCTGCCCGGGACGTCGGTCCGCCTGGTTCCCGAGGCCGGCAAGCTCGACTTCCGGGTCAAGGGGCCGCAGGTCACGAAAGGCTATCTCGGACGCCCTGAGCTGTCGGCCGCAGCCTTCGACGAGGAGGGCTTCTACCGCCTGGGCGACGCCGCGCGGTTCGTCGATCCGGCCGACCCCAAGGCGGGCATGATCTTCGACGGCCGCCTGTCCGAGAACTTCAAGCTGGCGAGCGGCACGTTCGTCACCGTCGGCGACCTGCGAATCAAGGCGATCGGGGCCATCGGCGGCGCCGTGACCGACGCCGTCGTCTGCGGCGAGGGCGAGGAGGCGGTCGGCCTGCTGCTCTATCCGAACCCCACGATGCCCCGGGCGGAGATCGAGACGGCGGTGCGCGACGGCCTTTCCCGCTATAACGCCGGCGCCTCGGGCGGAAACAAGGTGGCGCGCGCCCTGGTGCTGGGCGGGCCGCCCGACCCGAATTCCGGCGAAATCACCGACAAGGGCTACATCGCCCAGAGCCTGGCGCGCGCCAGGCACGCCGCCGCGGCCGAGCGGCTCTATGCCGACCCAATTTCCCCCGAAGTGATGGTGTTCTGACGACATGAACGGCGCCGACGCCCTGATCTCCACCCTGGTGGCCAACGAGGTCACCGCCTGTTTCGCCAATCCCGGCACCAGCGAGATGCAGTTCGTGGCGGCGCTGGACGGAGTGCCGGCGATGCGGCCGGTGCTGTGCCTGTTCGAGGGTGTCGCGACAGGGGCGGCGGACGGATATGGCCGTATCGCCGACAAGCCGGCGTGCACCCTGCTGCACCTGGGGCCCGGGTACGGCAATGGCGTGGCCAACCTGCACAATGCGCGGCGGGCCTACACGCCGATCGTCAATGTGGTGGGCGACCACGCCACCTATCACCGCCAGTACGACGCGCCCCTGAACTCGGACATCGCGACCCTGGTGAAGCCGAATTCGATCTGGGTGAAGTCGGCCGACAGCGCGGCGGAGGTGGCGTCGCTGACCGCTGAAGCCGTGGCGGCGAGCTACGGCCCGCCCGGCGGGCCCGTGAGCCTGATCCTGCCGGCCGACTCGGCCTGGCGGGGAGGCCGAGGGCGAGCCGGTGATCGCCCAGAAGGTGACGCGTCCGGCGCCGTCGGGGTCGGCAGTCGACGCGGCCGCCAAGGCCATCAAGGCGGCCAAGAAGCCGGTCGTCCTGCTCGGCGGGCAGGCCTGCCGTGAAGACGCGCTCAAGGAAGCTGCCCGCCTCGAGGCGGCGGGGGTCACGGTCTATTCCGACACCTTCGTGTCGCGGCAGCGGCGGGGCGCCGGCGTCTTCCTGCCGAAGAAGATGCAGTACTTCGGGGAGATGGCGCTGGCCGAGCTGGAGGGCGTGGACCTGATGGTGTTCGTCGGCACCACCACGCCGGTCGCCTTCTTCGCCTATCCGGACCGGCCAAGCGTGCTGCTGCCGGAAGGCTGCGAGACGCTGACGCTCGCCGAGCGCGGGGAGGACGCGGTCGCGGGGCTTTCGGCTCTGGCCCAAGCGCTGAAGGCGCCGAAGGAAGGTCCTGCGCAGTCGCTGACGATCGCGGAGGCGGCGCCCAGCGGCGGGCTCAACGCCTATTATGCAGGGGCTTCGATCGCCCGACACCTGCCCGAGAACGCCATCCTCTGCGACGACGCGGTGACCTCGGGCACGGGCGTGGCGGCGGGAACCGCCACCGCCCGGCCGCATGACGTGCTGGCGCTGACGGGCGGGGCCATCGGCATCGGCCTGCCCATGGCCATCGGGGCCGCGGTGGCGGCGCCCGACCGCAAGGTCGTCTCGCTGAATGGCGATGGGGCGGCGATGTATACCGTGCAGGCGCTGTGGACGATGGCCCGCGAGCAGCTGGACATCGCCGTCGTCGTCTTCGCCAACCACACCTATCGGATCCTCAACGTCGAGATGACCCGCACCGGCGCCGGCCAGGCGGGACCTCAGGCGGCCCGGCTGCTGGACCTGGGCGACCCGCGGATCGACTGGGTTTCGGTGGCCAACGGCCTGGGCGTGCCGGCCGTCCGCTGCGAGACGGCCGAGGACTTCGACAAGGCCTTCGCCGACGCCATGGCCAACAAGGGCCCACGCTTCATCGAAGCCGCGATCTAAGTCCCCGCCTCTCCCGCAAAGAAAAAGGCCCGCGGATCGCTCCGCGGGCCTTCTCATGTCAGCCGTGCCGAGAGCCTAGGTGTTGCCCTTCAGCTTGCAGTTGCCGGCGAAGGCGCAACCCAGGGCGTTCACCGCCTGGACCTTCGGGGCCGACTGGTACTCGATCACATAGCCCTTGAGGCCGTCGGCGCAGGCGACTTCCACGAAGGTGGTGCCCTTTTCCGACTTGCCGATCACCCGCGAGTCCGAGACGTCGCAGGAGTTGAAGTTGAACTTCTTCAGGTCGGCCGTGAGGTTCGAGTAGCCGGCGTCCTTCGACAGGCTGCACTTGTAGCCGGCGATCGGCGCGCGGCCGCAGTCGAGCACCTGGCTACCGGTGCCGCCGGCCTTGAACATGCCGATCGCGCCCTTGCCGTCCTTGCAGACCATCTCGACGATCTCCTCGCCCGGACGGGGCGGGAACAGGGCGTAGCGGTCGACTTCGCAATTCGAACCCGCGCCCTTGGCGAGACGCGTGTAGAGGGCGGCCTGCTCGGTCGCGGCCTGGCGGGCGTCGGTCAGGGTGCAGCCGCCCAGCAGGTGGCTGGCCTTGGCGCACTCGTAGGTCTCGGAGAGCTTGCCGTTCGCGACCTTGTAGATGTAGCCCTTGCCGTCCTGGCACGAGGCTTCGAAGTACTGCGAGTTGTCCTTGGCGGCGCCGAGGAACCGGCGGTCCTTCACTTGGCAGCCGTTGTTGGCGGACTGGGCGAGCGTGTCGACGACCGCGAGGCGCTTGGCCCGGTCGGTCAGCGTGCACTTAATGTTGGTCTCGGCGTCATCGTAGAGCAGGCAGTTCTGCGCCTGCACCGGCTTGGAGCCGTCGAACGGCGCGCTGGCCGAGACGATGTAGCCGTCGCCGGCCTGACAGGCGACTTCGATGTAGGTGGCGGTCTTCGTCTGACCGATGCCGCGCGCCTGCTCCGGCAGGCACTGGACGCCAGCCTGCTGGATCAGCGGAGTCAGAACGGCCTTGGGATCGGCGTTGCCCGGCAGCAGGCAGGGCGCCGAGGGC
The DNA here is from genome assembly GCF_024699945.1 of Phenylobacterium sp. J426. Taxonomy (GTDB): domain Bacteria; phylum Pseudomonadota; class Alphaproteobacteria; order Caulobacterales; family Caulobacteraceae; genus Phenylobacterium. Next base: position 643,002 of record NZ_JAJOMY010000001.1, read on the forward strand.
TTCTGGTCCGGACCGGGCGGGGTGTTCGCCTCGATGCAGGTGAAGACGGTGGGCGCGGCGCCGGCCGACGACTGGAGCACATAGCCCATCGTGCCGGTCGCGCACGCGACTTCGTAGTAGCCGGTCTTGGTCTTCTTATCTTCGCCGATCTTGCGGGCGTCGGAGACCTGGCAGGGCAAGCCTGCGGCCTGCACGAGCGCCGGGGCCTCGGCCATGCCGCTCTTGCGGGCTGCGGCCGGAATGTCGGCGTCCTTCTTGCCTTGCGACACGGCCGCGGCGGGGACGAGAACCAGCGCCGCCAGCGCCGCCGCGAGCCCGATAGCCTTGGGCGTCTTCACCTTGTGCTTCTCCTGGGATTCCTGGGGTGTCTTGTGGGGATGTTCTTTGGGCGTGTTCTTGGTTGGGCGCACATAAGCGCCGCATAACCCTCGGGGTCAAGTTGCCCGCCGAGCACGGCGCAAGTGTGACGGTTTGCGAGCCGCAGCGCGGCTCAACTCCGGCGTTTCCAGGGCGTTACGGGCGACCGGCGTTACGGCGCAGGCGCCTTCAGGCGCGGCGCACGGTGAGGCGGACGCCCTGGATTCCCGTGACTTCGACACGCGCTCCGGCCTCGGCGACGCCCTCCCCTTCGAGTTCGGCCGGCCACTCCTTGCCGTCGATCAACACCCGGCCGTCGCGGCCGCCGAGCGGCCGGACGACCGAGCCCGCACGGCCGACCAGCCGGTCGATGTTGTCGTTGATGTCGCCGGCCGCGGCGCCTTCAGCCACGGAGCGCGGCAGGTACCGGCGGGCCAGCAGGGTCGAGGCGATGGTCAGGAGGGCGAACACCAGGATCGACATGGCGAACGAAAGATCGCCAAGACCGGTGGCGATGGCCACCGCGCCCGCCGACGCCGAGGCCCAGAGCAGCCAGCCCGAGCCGGTCATGATCTCGATGGCGATCAAGGCGGCGGCCAGCGCCACCCAAATCCAGAAGGGCTGGGCCGCGTAGAGATCGGCGAGCGTCTGCATCACCTCAGGCTCCGGTGGGCGGCACGGCCGCGCCGCGGCCGCGCGGCGCCGCCTGCCGCGGCGGCGGATCGGCGTTGATCGCCTTCACCAGCTCGCCGATGCCGCCGACGGAGCCGACCAGGGCGCTCATTTCGGCGGGAACGATCACGGTCTTCTGCTGCGGGCTGCTGGCCAGCTGGGCGAAGGCTTCGACATAGCGCTGGGCGACGAAGTAGTTGATGGCGTTGACGTCGCCGCGGGCGATGGCGTTGGAGACCATCTCGGTCGCCTTGGCCTCGGCCTCGGCCTCGCGCTCGCGGGCCTCGGCGTCACGGAAGGCGGCTTCCCGGCGCCCCTCGGCCTCGAGGATGGCCGCCTGCTTGGCGCCCTCGGCGCGCGCGATCGCGGCGGACTTCTCGCCGTCGGCCTCGGTGATCACCGCCCGGCGCTCCCGCTCGGCCTTCATTTGCCGGGCCATCGCCGCGGTGATGTCCGGCGGCGGCTGCAGGTCCTTGATCTCGATGCGCGCGGCCTTGACGCCCCACGGGCCGGTCGCCTCGTCGATGACGTTCAGCAGGCGGGTGTTGATGGCGTCGCGCTGGCTCAGCACCTCGTCGAGCTCCATCGAACCCACGACCGTCCGCAGGTTGGTCATGGCCAGCTGCTGGATGGCGTAATTCAGATTGTCGACCCGGTAGGCTGCGGCGGCGGCGTCCATCACCTGTATGAAGACGATGCCGTCGACCTGGACCGCGGCGTTGTCCTTGGTGATCACCTCCTGGCGCGGCACGTCCAGGACCTGTTCCATCATGTTCACGCGCCGGCCCACGCCCTCGACGAAGGGCGTCAGGAAGCTGATGCCGGGCTTCAGCGTGCGTGTGTAGCGGCCAAAGCGCTCCACCGTGTACTCGCGGCCCTGCGGGACGATCTTGATGGCGCCGAAGGCCACCACCACCGCCAGAAACAGAAAGACGCCTGCGACTGCGAGTTCCATGGCTCCCACACCCTCCCTAGGTTCGGCCGAAGCTTAACCAGGGGTGGCGCAGGACGCTACGGAAACCGGGCGTGGCAGGCGTCGGAGCCTCAGCTCTTGCACGAGCGGCGGATCGAGGAGACCGCTGCGTGGTAGCCGTTGTCCTTGGCGATCTTGACCGCGTCGTCGCAGCGGCCGGCCATGATGGCCTCGTTGATCTGGACCTCGACGCTCTGGCGGTTGTCCTTGTCATCATCGCGGACGCTCTTGCGGACATAGCTGGCCATGCCGTCCTGCCGGGGCCCGAACTGCTTGTCGGCGAGCGTCTCGCGCTTGGTGGCGTCGCATAGCGCCGGATCCTTGGCCGTGCAGCCCTTCGGCTGGGCGGCGGCGGCCAGCGGGAGCGCCAGGGGCGCGGCCATAGCGGCCGCGACGATCGCGATGGTGAAACCGCGCATTCTCGAACTCTCCTCTGACAACATGTTATCCCAGATTCAGCGCCGTCATCGTGGTTTGACCACGGGTGGCGGACCGACGCCACGCTCGCGCCTAGATCGCACGTCTGTTAGCGCATGCCCATGACACGTTTCGCCACGATGCTGCTCGCCCTGCTCGCCGCTGGGACGATCGCCCAGGCCCAGACCGCGAAGCCCGCGCCCAAGGCGCCGACCCCGAAGGCAGCACCCGCCAAGCCCGCGCCGAAGGCGACCCCATCGCGGCCCGCCGCGGCCGGGGACTACGACGCCACCAACCCGCAGACCCTCGCCGACCTGCTGAAGGCGGAGGGCGCCGCCGCCGCCGCGCCGAGGCGTGAGGACGACAGCGTCTTCATCTCGGTGACCTCCACGGCCGCGAACTTCTCGCTGCAGTTCGCCGGCTGCAACGCCAACGGCCGCGCCTGCCAGGGGATGCTGTTCGATGCGCTGCTCGACGTCGGCCGCCCGACGCTGACCCAGATCAACGGCTTCAACCAGACCTCGGTGGTCTGCCGGATCTACCAGGACAAGCAGGCCAAGCCGCACGTGACCTACGCCGCCCTGCTGATGAAGTCCGACACACCGGACAGCGGCCGGACTCACCTGGCCGCCTGGCGCGGATGCCTGGCAGAGGGCGCCAGCTTCGTCCGCGATCCGAACGCCTATCTGGCGACGGCGCCGTAAGGCAGCGCCCCCTTAGGCCGGCGCCATCGCACGCCGGCGCAGGGTCGCGACCCGGTCGATGGCGGCCTCGGCCTCGGCGACGATGCTGGCGACGATCTCGCCCGCCGGACGGACATCGTGCACGCCGCCGGCCGACTGGCCCATGGCGAAGCACGAACGATCGGCGTCGAGGCCTTCGGTCTGGCCGCCGATCCCGCCCATAACGCCGGTCTGGTGGGAGTGGATCGCCTGCATCGGGAAGGGCTGGATGTCGCTGGGCCGGCTCTCCCAGTCCTCCACGTAGGGGTTCTTCTTCACCCGCATCGGCTTGCCCGAGTAGCAGCGGGTGCGGACCGTGTCCTCATCGGTCGCCTCGACGATGGTGTCACGGTACATCTGGCCGGCGTGGGCCTCGGCGGAGGCGATGAAGCGGGTGCCCATCCAGACGCCCACGGCGCCCAGGCTGAGCGCCGCCGCCAGGCCGCGCCCGTCGTAGAGGCCGCCGGCCGCCACCACCGGGATGCGCACCGCCTCGACCGCCTGGGCGACGAGCGGCATGGTGCCGACCAGCCCCGTATGGCCGCCGCCTTCGCCGCCCTGGCAGATCACCGCGTCGCAACCGGCGGCCTCGGCCTTCACGGCGTGCTTCACGGCCCCGCAGACCACCATCACCTTGAGGCCGGCGGCCTTCAGCTTCTGCATGATCGGCATCGGCACGCCGAGGCCGGCGATGAAGCTGGAGGCGCCTTCCTCGATGATCACGTCGACGGCGGCGGTGAGGCTTTCCGGACTGGCGGCCAGGAGGTCGACGCCGAACGGCTTGTCGGTGAGCTTGCGCACCTGGCGCATCTGCTCGCGGATAAACTCGGGGCCCTTCCCGGCCATGCCCAGGACGCCGTAGCCGCCGGCGTTGGACACCGCGGCGGCGAGTTCGGCGTAGGAGACCCCGCCCATGCCGGCCAGCATGACGGGATGCCGGATCCCCAGCAGATCGCAGAGTTCCGTATGCAGGGTCATCGCCGTCCTCCCGTCACGCTTGGCGGGAGCATGGCGCCACAGGTTATCGTTGAAAACTGTGACGCCGGGTCAGGTGGGGGCGGGAATCTACGGAGCGTTGGTCGGCTGTCCGACCTAGGCCGCCGTCCAGCCGCCGTCGGCCGTCAGCGCCGCGCCGGTCGTGGACCCGCCGAGGTCGGACACGAGGTACAGCAGCATGCCGGCCAGGTGCTCGTAGGCGACGAAGGTCTTGTTCGGCTGGGCGGCCAGGATGACGTCCTCCACCACCCGCTCCACCGCGATGCCCCGGGCCTTGGCCTGGTCGGCGATCTGGGCGTCGACGAGCGGCGTCTTCACATAGCCGGGGCAGATGGCGTTCACGGTCACGCCGCTGCGCGCGAGCTCCAGCGCACAGGACTTGGTGAAGCCGACGATGCCGTGCTTGGCCGCGACGTAGGCCGACTTGAACGGCGAGGCCACGAGGCCGTGCGCCGAGGCCACATTGACGATCCGGCCGCGGCCGGCCGCCTTCATGATGGGGATGGCGGCCTTCGTCGCGTGGAAGGCCGAGGTCAGGTTGATGGCGATGATCTGGTCCCACCGCTCGTCCGGGAAGTCCTCCACCGGCGCCACGTGCTGGACGCCGGCGTTGTTGACGAGGATATCCAGCCGGCCGAAGGCGCCATGGGCGAAAGCGACGAGGTCGCGGATCTGCTCGGGCCGGGTCATGTCGGCGCCGTGGTACATGGCCTTCACGCCGGTCTGCGCCTCGATCCGGGCGCGGTCGGCCTCGATCTGGGCCGCGTCGCCGAAGCCGTTCAGCACCACGTTGACGCCCTGGCCGGCGAGCGCCTCGGCCAGCGCCTGGCCGATGCCGCTGGATGAGCCGGTGACGACGGCGACCTGGCCTTCCAGATGGTAGTCGACGGCCATGATCAATCTTCCTTGGCTTTGGTCTGCGACGGCGGCGGAGGCTGGGACCGCGCGAAGGTGAATTCCTCGTCCGTGGAGAGCTCGCCGACAAAGCGGTAGCCGGCCGCGTCGAAACCCTTCAGGTCGGCCGCACGGTCGATCCGGTTGTCGATGGCGTAGCGGGCCATCAGCCCGCGCGCCTTCTTGGCGTAGAAGGAGATGATCCGGCGCTCGCCGTCCTTCTCCTCGTAGAAGCGGCACGAGACCACCGGCAGCTTCAGAGCCGCACGATCGACGGCGCCGAAGTACTCCTGGCTGGCGCAGTTGATGAGCGTCTTGTCCTTGTGGCCCGCGGCGGCCGCGTTCAGCGCCGCGCTCACCCGGTCGCCCCAGAAGTCGTAGAGACTATGGCCGCGCCTGGTCTTGATGCGCACGCCCATCTCCAGCCGGTAGGGCTGGATCGCGTCGAGCGGCCGGAGCACGCCGTAGAGGCCCGACAGGATGCGGACATGGTTCTGGGCCCAGGCCAGGCTCTTCTTGTCCAGCTCGCGAGCCCTCAGGCCGGCATAGACGTCGCCGTTGAAGGCGAACGCCGCCTGGAGCCCGTCCTCGGACGCCGGATCGAAGGCCTGGAAGCGTTCGCGGTTCAGCTTGGCCAGGCTGTCGGACAACGACATCATCCGCTTCAGCTCGGGCGCGGTGAGCTTCTTCGTGACCTTGGCCAGCTCGGCGGTCTGGTCCGTGAGCTCGGGCGTCGTCAGCGGCGCGGAGACGTGCGGCGCCGTGAAGTCGAGCGCCTTGGCCGGTGAGAGGACGATCAGCATTTCGGCCCTCTTAAGCGTGGCCGCCGCTCACGCCAAGGGAGCTAGAACAGAACTCTGGGATTCAGGATGCGGTGCGGGTCCAGCGCCTGTCGGATCGCCTTGAGCGCCTGAAGTTCGACCGGCGACTTGTAGCGCGCCGCTTCCGTGGTCTTCATCGCGCCCAGACCGTGCTCGGCGCTGATCGAGCCGCCCAGCTTCATCACCAGGTCGTGGACGATCCGGGAGCCCTCGCCGCGCCGCGCGGCGTGGGCCTCGTTGGAGCCCCCGTCGGGCCGCAACACGTCGTAGTGGATGTTGCCGTCGCCCACGTGCCCGAAGGCGGCGATGCGGCAGCCCGGCGCGAAGGCGCGCATGGCGGCGTCGGCCTCGCGCAGGAAGGCCGGGACCGCGCTGACCGGGACGGCGACGTCGTGCTTCCACGTGGCGCCCTCCGGCTTCTGGGCCGGCGACTGGTTCTCGCGGATCGCCCAAAGGGCCTTGGCCTGGGCTTCGGTCTGCGCGACGACGGCGTCGGCGATGAGGCCGGCCTCCAGGCCGTCCTCCAGGAAGCGCTGCATGGCGCGCTCGGCCGAACCGTCCTCGGCGGTGGCGAACTCGGCGAGCACATACCAGGGATGCGGTGTCGGCAGCGGGTCCCGCGTCCCCGCGATGTTCTTCACCGCGAAGTCGATGCCGATGCGGGCGATGAGCTCGAAGGCCTCGACCGCGCCGCCCGACGCGTCCTTCGCACGCGCCAGCAGCGCGATGGCAGCCTCGGGAGACGGAACGCCCAGGAACGCCACCGCCCGACTGGGCAGCTGCGGGTAGAGCTTGAGCCCCGCGGCGGTGACGACGCCGAGGGTGCCTTCGGCGCCGATCAGCAACTGCTTCAGGTCGTAGCCGGTGTTGTCCTTCCGCAGATGCTTCAGCCCGTTCCAGACTTCGCCGTTGGGCAGCACCGCCTCCAGGCCCAGCACCAGGTTCCGCGTCACGCCGTAGCGGACGACCTGCGTTCCCCCGGCGTTGGTGGAGACGAAACCGCCGACCGTGGCCGAGCCCTCCGAGGCCAGCCCCAGCGGGAACTTGCGCCGGACCGCGGCCGCCGCGGCGTGGATCTCCGACAACGTGACGCCGGCCTCGGCGGTAATGACGTCGTCCAGAGGCGAGACCTCGCGGATCGCCCGCAGCCGCTCGGTGGACAGCAACACCTCGCCCTGCGGGATCTGGCCGCCGACCAGGCCCGTGTTGCCGCCCTGGATAGTGATCGGCTGACGCGCCTCGGCGCAGATCCCGACCACGGCGGCGACCTGCGCGGTCGTCCTCGGCAGGGCCAGGAAGGTCGTCTGCCCGACCCATCGGTCACGCCATTCCACCAGCTTCGGCGCGATCCGCTCCGCGGCCTCGCTCCAGCCGCCCTCGCCCAGCACGGCCTTGAGGCGGGAGATGACGTCGGCAGGCACAGGCGCGGTCATGGAGGGCAGTCTATCACCCAACGAAGCCGGCGGCGCGCTTCAGGCGGTCGTTGATCGCCTCGCCCAGGCCCTCCTGAGGGATCGGGGCCACGGCGATGCCGGTCGCGCCCGAGCGGTCGGCCGCCCGCAGGTGGGCGAAGAGATTGGCGGCGGCCTCGGCAAGGTCGCGGGCTTCGCTCAGCTGGAAGACCAGGTCGTGCCGGGCGGGCCCGAACGCCAGATAGGCCTCGCCGCGCCCGGGCGTGCTCACATCGAGGCGGACCGGCAGGTCCGGGGCATAATGGCGGGCCAGCCGGCCCGGCGAACGTCTGGCGTCGGCTTCCGCCTCGGCGAGCGGTCCGACGAGCGCCTCGATCTGGGCGCGCGTGATCGCTCCCGGGCGCAGCAGGCGGGCCTCGTCCAGCAGCGCCACGACGGTGGACTCCAGCCCGACCTGGCAAGGTCCGCCGTCAAGCGCGGCCGCCGTACGGGCGCCGGTTTCCTCCACGGCCGCCTCGAAGGTTGTCGGGCTGGGGCGGCCGGATCGGTTGGCCGAGGGCGCGACAACCGGTCCGCCGAACGCCTCCAGCAGGGCCCGGGCGACCGGGTGGGCCGGCGCGCGGACGGCGACGGTGTCCAGTCCGGCGCGTGCGAGCTCGCAGACGGCATCGGCGTCCGCGACCGGAAGCACCAGCGTCAGCGGCCCGGGCCAGAACGCGGCCGCCAGCTTCTCGGCCCGGTCGTCGAACCTGGCGATCCGCCGAGCAGCCTCGAGGTCGGCGACATGAGCGATCAGCGGATTGAAGCTGGGCCGGTCCTTGGCGGCGAAAACCGCCGCCACCGCGCGTGGGTTCGCTGCATCCGCCGCCAGGCCATAGACGGTCTCGGTCGGCATCAGCACGAGCCCGCCGGCCTTTAGGGCGTCGGCCGCGGAGATGAGGTCGCTGGGGTCCACGTGCGGCGGTTACACGAGGGTTGACCCTTGCGGCAACTTTCCGAGGCGTCGGCGGGCGTCTAGAACGCGCGCCATGACCTTCCGCGCTCCCGTCCGTGACCTCGCCTTCGCCCTCAAGACCGTCGGCCATCCCGAGCTGGTCAAGCGCGCCTTCCCCGACCTCGACGAGGACACCGTCCAGGCGGTGCTGGAGGCGGCGGGCGCCTTCGCCGACAATGAGCTCGCGCCGCTGAACCGGGTGGGCGACCAGAAGGGCGCGACCTACGCCAACGGATCGGTGACGGCGGCGCCCGGCTTCGCGGCCGCCTACAAGGCGTTCGCGGAGCAGGGCTGGAACTCGCTCGCCGCCGAGCCCGAGTTCGGCGGCCAGGGCCTGCCTAAGGCGATGGAGCTGGCGGTCTTCGAGATGACCCATGCGGCCAACATGGCGTTCGGCCTCTGCCCCATGCTGACGCAGGCCGCCATCGAGGCCCTGACGCTGCACGGCACGGAGCGGCAGAAGACTCTGGTGCTGCCCAAGCTGGTGTCCGGCGAGTGGACCGGCGCCATGGTGCTGACGGAGCCGCAGGCCGGGTCCGACCTCGGCGCCCCTGACCGCTCGCGCCGAGCCGGACGGCGAAGGCGGCTATCGCCTCCATGGCCAGAAGATTTTCATCACCTGGGGCGACCACGACGCCACGGACAACATCATCCATCTGGTGCTCGCCCGCACCCCGGACGCGCCGCCCGGCGTGAAGGGCATCAGCCTGTTCCTCACCTCCAAGTTCGAGCTGAAGGACGACGGCTCGTTGGGTCCGCGCAACGACTTCCGGCCAGGCTCCATCGAGCACAAGCTGGGCATCCATGGCTCGCCCACCTGCGTGATGCTGTACGAGGGGGCGAAGGCGGAGCTGGTGGGGCAGCAGGGCCAGGGCCTGGCGCACATGTTCGTCATGATGAACGCCGCCCGCCTGCAGGTCGGCGTCGAGGGCGTGGGAATCGCCGAGCGGGCCTTCCAGCAGGCGCTGGCTTATGCCCAGGACCGCAGGCAGGGCCGCGCCGTCTGGTCGGACGAGCAGCCGGCGCCGATCTGGGGCCATCCTGACGTGCGACGGATGCTGACCCTGTCGAAGGCCAAGATCGAGGCCGCTCGCGGCATCTGCCTGACCACCGGCGTGCTCGCCGACCTGGCGCGCCTGGCCGACACGGAGGAGGAACGCGCCGCCGCGAAAGCCCGACAGGAGCTGCTCACCCCCATCGCCAAGGCCTGGTCGACCGATGTCGGAGTGGAGGTGGCGTCCCTGGGCGTGCAGGTGCACGGCGGCATGGGGTTCATCGAGGAGACCGGTGCCGCGCAGCATTACCGCGACGCCCGCATCGCACCGATCTACGAAGGCACCAACGGCATCCAGGCCGCCGATCTCGTCGGCCGAAAGGTGCGCTCGAACGGTGGAGAGACCATGCGGGCGCTATGCGCCGAGATGGCGCTGACCGCCCAGGTGCTGTCCGAGGGCGCCGGGTCTCGCGCCCGTCGGCCGTCGGCTGGCGCAGGGCGTGGCGGCTCTGGAACAGGCCACCGACTGGCTTCTCTCGGCCGGCAATCCGCAGGCGCTCGCGGCCTCGGTCCCGTACCTCAAGCTGGCCGGCGACGTGATCGGCGGCTGGATCCTGGGCCGCCAGGCGCTGGCGGCTGACGCCGCGCCCAACGCCGGGGCCGATCCGTGGCTGCGGAGCAAGGGCGCGCTGGCGAGGCTCTACGCCGCGCAGGTGCTGAGCGGCGCGCCCGGACTGGCCGAGGGCCTGGCCGAAGGCTGGGACGAGCTGGAGCAGGTCGCCGCCGAGGCGCTCGTCGGCTAACGCGTTCGAAATACGCTGTTTTTCTAAGCTTTACCTTTCATGTATAGGCTGCGCCCCGGGGAGACTGCGGGCGCATGTCGAAATCACGAATGGACCACCTGGCCGCCATGGGCTCGGCGGCCGGCGCTTTCAGCGCATATCAGCTCACGGTCGGGGCCCTGCTGTTCCCGATCTGGGCCCACGTCGTGTTCAACGCGTTGGGCGCTCTGGCCATTCTGCTGCTGGGCCACCCCCTGCTCGCCGCCATCGCCTTCGCGACATCCTGCGCGATCGATACGGTGCAGCAGTTGCTCCTCAGGCGCTGGATCGCCCGGAGCGACAGGGTCGACGAGAGCCGCGCGTTCCGCAAGCTGATCCTGCTGTGCGCCACCCGGATCACGATCTACATCGTCCCCACCGCCCTCATGGTCAGCCGCGGCGGTGAACCCGAACTCGCCTATTTCGCCACCCAGTCCTGCCTGATCGTCGCCCTCTCCCTCGCCACCGGGCCGCTCAGCAAGGGCATCTTCTGGAGCTTCCTGGGTCCTCTCCTCGTGGTGGGGATAGTACTGGCCCTGAGCCTGCTCTCGCCGGCTCATGCCGCGGGCGTGCTTCTGGGCTTCGGCATCCTGCTGGCGATCCTCGTCATGGTGTCCGAGAACACGATCCGGACGATCGGCACATGGCACGGCGCCTTCAACACCAACCTGGCCCTCGTGGCGGATCTCGAGCAGGCGCGCGATCAGGCGATCGCCGAGCGCGCCGCTGCCGACCTGGCCCGCGAGGAAGCTCGCCGGGCGAACCGTGCGAAGTCCAACTTCCTGGCCACGATGAGCCACGAGATCCGTACGCCGATGAACGGCGTGCTCGGCATGGCGCAGTTGCTGAAGCGCGACGAGGTCGACTCCGTCCAGCGTGAACGCCTGGAGACGCTGATCGACAGCGGCGAGTACCTGCTGCAGATCCTCAACGACATCCTGGACGTCTCGAAGATCGACGCCGGCAAGCTCGAAATCTTCGCGCGGCCGGAAGACCTCCGGCTGATGCTGGACCGCCTGATCGGCTTCTGGGGGGCGCGCGCCGACGAGAAGGGCGTGGCGCTGAACCTGGAGATGGCTGACGATGCGCCCGCCTTCGTGCTCGCCGATGCGCTCCGCCTGCGACAGATCCTCTTCAACCTCGTGGGCAATGCGCTGAAGTTCACGGAGAGCGGGTCGGTCGCCGTGGCGGTCTCGGCGCGGCCGATGGCCGACGGCCGGATGCTGACCTGCTTCTCGGTGCGCGACACCGGGCCCGGAATCGCCCCCGCCTACCTGCCGACCCTGTTCGACCGCTTCTCGCAAGGCGAGGAGGCGGAGGCCCGCAAGTTCGGCGGCACCGGCCTCGGCCTCGCGATCGTCAAACAGCTCACCGAACTGATGGACGGGCGGGTCTGGGCGGAGAGCGAGGTGGGGCGTGGATCCACCTTCCACGTCGAAATCCCGCTGGCGCTGGCTGGCAGCCATCGCACCCAGGCCCAGCCCGCGGAGGTTCCCCTGACGGCTCCCGCGGCGGCGCCAAGCATCGCGGGCGGCGTGGGCGGCCTGACGGTGCTGGCGGTGGACGATAACGCCGTGAATCTGCTGGTGCTGGACCAGCTGCTGAACGCCTTCGACGCCATGGTGATGAAGGCGGCGAGCGGGCCCGAGGCGCTGGAGCTCCTGGCGACCCAGCCGTTCGACCTTGTTCTGATGGACATCCAGATGCCCGGCATGACCGGCGTCGAGGTGCTGCAGCGGCTGCGCGCAGCCGCGGGGCCAAACCGGGCCGCGCCGGTGATCGCGCTGACGGCCGACGTCACCTCGGGCGGGCGCGAGCGTTACCTGGCGCTGGGCTTCGACGAGCATACCTCGAAGCCCATCCAGATCGGCGAGCTGATGGCCTCGATCGCCCGGGCCCTCGAGCCTCGGCCGGCGGCCGGCGCGGCGGACGTGGCCTAGGCTGCCGCCAGCTCGGGCAGGTCGTGCAGGGCCGGATCTAGCCCCTTGCCCATCAGGTCGATGAAATTGTCGCGGTAGAAGCGCCGGCGGGCGGCGTCCGACACGCCTTCGAGGCTCTCGTTGAACCGCTTCAGCGGATTGCGGCCGCCCTCCACGTGCGGGAAGTCGGAGGAGAAGAGCACCATCTCCTCGCCGGCGTTCTCCATGATCCAGCGGACGTCCTCGTGCGGATAGGGCGTGACGCGGAGCTGGCGACGCAGGATCTCGGACGGCCTGGCCGAGAGCTTCTGCAGCCGCTCCTCCCGGCCGAAGGCGGCGCAGCCGGAATCGAGGAATCGCATGAGGCTGGGCAGCCACGAGGCACCGAGCTCGATGGCGCCGAATTTCAGGCGCGGGAAGCGGTCGAAGACGCCATCGATCACCAGCACCGACAGCGTCTGCCAAATGCTGAGCGGGATGGCCATGAAGGTCAGCGAGGTGAAATTCTCGTCGCCGCCGTGGAAGTCCTTCACCCGCGGCAGGCCGTTCTCCAGGTAGTCGGCGTGCATCTTCTCCTCGCCGCCGACGTGGAAGAGGATCGGCAGGGCGGCCTCTTCCGCCAGCGCCCACAGCGGGTCGAGCTCGAGGTGGCTCGGCGAAAAGCCCGGCGGGTGACGCGACGGGACCACGAGCCCCTTGGCGCCCATGTCGATCGCCTCGCGCGCGATCAGCGGCGCGCGCGCGCGGTCGACCAGCGGGACATAGCCGGTGGCCAGCAGGCGGCGGTCGACCGAGCAGAACTCGGTCATCATCCGGTTGTGGGCCCGGGCGGCCTCGAGGGCGAGGTCGACCTCGCCCATCTGCTCCAGCCCCCAATTCGAGAGGCAGGCGGTCGTGAAGACGAGCTGCGAGGCGAAGCCCAGGTGGTCGAGCGTGGCCGGTCGGTCCTGCGCCCGGAAGGCGCCCAGGGCTTCGTAGTTCTTGCGCAGCAGGATGTTGGCCTCGGCGCCGGCGCGGAACTCGGCGTCCTCCTGCTGGGCCGCAGCCTTCGCGAACCATTCCGGCAGGACGTCCTTCTTGCCGGTCTTCTCGATGAAGGCGTCCCGCACCTTGGGATCCAGGTAACGATGGATGGTGCCCGGCAGCTCCATGATGTGGCTGTCGGCGTCATGGACGGTCTGGCCTTGAACGTAAGGCATCGTCATCCTCCCGCTTATGCGTTCTGTCGTTGTGAGCCATCCCGAACCTTCGAACCCGATGCGTCAAGAGTTCTGGGTCCGCCATCCCGTGGAGGTGGCGCGCGACCTGATTGGCTGGGAGCTGACGGTGAACGGCGTGGGCGGACGGATCGTCGAGACCGAGGCCTACCACCAGGAGGATCCCGCCTCGCACAGCTTCTCGGGCCCCACGCCGCGCAACCGGGTGATGTTCGGGCCGCCGGCGCATGTCTACGTCTACCGCAGCTACGGCATCCACTGGTGCATGAACCTGGTGTGCGGGGCCGACGGCGACGGGGCCGCGGTGCTGATCCGGGCGCTGGAGCCGACGCACGGGCTCGAGCTCATGGCCGAGCGGCGCGGGCTCATCGACAGGCGAGCGATGTGCTCGGGGCCCGGCAAGCTGTGCCAGGCGCTGGCGGTCACGCGGGAGCACGACGGCATGCGGGCGGACCACCCGCCGTTCGCGCTGCAACCGGGCGCCGCGGCGGGCGTCGTCGCTGGACCGCGGATCGGCATCACCAAGGCGATGGAAAAGCCCTGGCGGTTCGGTGAGGCCGGCTCGCGCTACCTGAGCCGGCCGTTTCCGAAGGCCTAGAGCTGGGCCAGCAGGTAGTCGGCCGACGAGACCTTGAATTCGCCGGCCTGCTCGACGTTGAGCTGCTGCACGACGCCGTCGCTGACGATCATCGAATAGCGCTGCGAACGCGGGCCCATGCCGAACTTCGAGCCGTCGAAGTCGAGACCGATCTCCTTGGCGAACTGGCCGTTGCCGTCCGCGAGCATGACGATGTCCTCGCCCACGGCCTGGTCCTCGGCCCAGGCGCGCATGACGAACGCGTCGTTGACCGAGATGCAGGCGATCTCGTCGACACCCTTGGCCTTGAGGTTCGACGCCTCCTGCTTGAACCCCGGCAGGTGCTTAGCCGAACAGGTCGGGGTGAAGGCGCCGGGCACGGCGAAGAGCGCCACGGTCCTGCCCTTGAAGAACTCGTCGCTGGAAACCGGCTTCGGCCCCTCGGCGGTGGCCTGGGTGAGGGTCACGCTGGGCAGCTTGTCACCGACTTTGATGGTCATGGAGCGTCTCCTGAAAGGCTTTGACGACGCTGATAGCCGAAGCTCCTTGAAAGCGCCACGAAAGGGCTCGACACTCGGGCGCAATGGAAAGCGGCTTCCTGTCCGGCCAGCTCCTGATCTCGATGCCGGGGATATCCGACCCGCGGTTCGAGCGGACGCTCATCCTCATCTGCGCCCATGACGCCCAGCATGCCATGGGCCTGGCGCTGAACCATCCGGTCGAGGGCCTGACCGTGCCCGATCTGCTGGAGAAGCTCGACATCAAGTCGGACATCACCCTGCCGCCCAACCTGGTGCTGGTCGGGGGGCCGGTGGAGCGGGAGCGCGGTTTCGTGTTGCACACCGACGACTACCAGGGCGAGTTCAGCCTGAAGGTGGGCGCCGGCGTCGGACTGACGGCCACGCGCGAGGTGCTGGAGGCCATGGCCAGCGAGACCGCTCGGCCCCGTCGTTCCTTGCTCGCGCTCGGCTATGCCGGCTGGGGCGCCGGACAGCTCGAGTACGAGATCCGCGAGAACGTCTGGCTCACCTGCGAGGCTGACGAGGACCTGATCTTCGACGGCGACCATCGCACGAAGTGGAGCCGAGCGCTGGCCAAGCTGGGCATCGACCCCAAGTTCCTGGGTGCGGAAGCCGGACGGGCTTGAGCCCAGACGTCGTCGCGCCCGCCGGGAGCGACCAACCTGCCTTAGCCCCGCGCCTTCAGCGGGGCGGCGCCGTCGACGTAGCTCTCGTTGAGGTAGACCTCGGCCTCCTGTGCAGACAGGGCCGGCGCATAGCCGAAGCCCTGGCCGTAGTCGCAGCCGAGCGCCAGCAGGTTGCGCGCCATGCCGGCGTTCTCGACGCCCTCGGCGACGACCTCCATGTCGAGGTCCTGTCCGAGCTTGACCACCGAGGAAACGATCTTCGTCGAGCCTTCATTGGTGGCCATGGTGCGAACGAAGTAGCGGTCGATCTTGAGCGTGTCGAAGGGCAGCCGGGTCAGGTAGCTCAGCGACGAAAAGCCGGTGCCGAAATCGTCGAGGGCGAGCGCCGCGCCGGCAGCGCGGAGCGCCCGCAGCGTCACCGCCGCGCGCTCGGGATCGCGCATGACGTCGCCCTCGGTCACCTCCAGCTTCAATGCGCCGGCGGGCAGGCCGGTCTCGCGCCGGATGGTCTGCACGTCGGACACGAGGTCCGGCCTGTCGATCTCGCCGGTCGAGAGGTTCACGGCGACCGAAAGTTCGCCGGCCGCGCGATGGCGATGGCGCCACACGGCGAGCTGGCGGGCGGCCTCGCGCATCATCATTGCGCCGATATCGCTCATCAGGCCCATCTCGTCGCAAAGCGGCAGGAACTGCTCGGGCATAAGCAGACCGCGGCGCGGGTGGCGCCAGCGGACGAGGGCCTCGAAGCCGGAGAGCGCGCCGGTCGAGAGGCGCACGATCGGCTGGTAGAAGGGCGTCAGTTCGCCGCGATTGAGCGCGCCCTTCAGGTCGCCCTCCAAAGCCAGACGGGACAGGCCGTCGGTCTCCAGGCTACGGCCGTAGGCGGCCGCGCCCCCGCCGCGGCCGTGGCTGCGGGCGGATCTCGACCGCGAGCTCGGCCCGGCGCAGCAGTTCGGCCGCCTCGGGGGCGTCTTCGCCGCCCGGGGCTTCGACCGCGCCGATCGAGAGCGTGGGATGGATGTCGAAGCCGGCGACGCGCAGCGGCTGCTCGAGCGCGCGCCGGAGGGCGTCCGCGCCAGGCGACTCGGCCTTGGGGCAGAGGGCGGCGAACTCGTCCTCGCCGACGCGGGCCAGCAGCGCCCCGGGCGGGAAGGCCGCGGCCAGGCGAGAGCCCAGGGCGGCGAGCACCAGATCGGCGCGCTCGTGGCCCAGCGCCTCGTTCAGCCGGCGCAAGCGGTCGAGGTCAGCGACGATCAATTCGTGGGTGGCGGGCGACTGCAGGCGCTCGCGGGCGCGGGCGATGAAGCTGCGGCGGTCCAGGAGCCCGGTGAGCGCGTCTTGATCGGACGCGGCGAACTTGATCTCGGGGGCGACGACGCCGGACGCGCGGACGCCGTCCTCCAGCCAGACGCCCCGCCAGATGCAGACTCCCCCGCCGCGCATGCGCAACCTGACGGCCACCTCTCCGCCAGGCTGCTGGAGGCGGAGGACCTCATCGGCCTGGGCGCGGTCCTGCGGCAGGGCGAGCGCGCGCAGGGCGGCGGAGGAGCATTCCGGCGCCAGCGGTCCCAGCCCGAGGGCCCGGGTCGCGCCCGTCAGCCGAAGGCGGTCCTTTTCGGGCTCCCACACCCAAAGCGCGATGTCGGCCGCGCCCAACGCTTCGAGCGTGGCCGTGGCGTCCCACATCCAGCGGTCGTTCGACATCGGTACTCGGTCGCGCTCGATACGGCGCCGGCCTAGACCGACACCCCCTCGTCCGGACCATCGTGCCCGCCATAGGGGCTGACTCGGCCGAACAGCACATGATCGCGCCAGGCGCCGTTAATTTTGAGATAAGCCTTGGCGAAGCCTTCCTCGGCGAACCCCGCCTTGCCCAGCAGGTCGCGGGACGGCGCGTTCTCGGGGATGCAGGCCGCCTCCAGGCGGTGAAGACCAAGGGTGCGGAACGAGAACTCGCTGATCGCCTTCACGGCCGCCAGCGTCAGGCCCTGGCGGGTGTAGGGCCGGCCGCACCAGTAGCCGATGGATCCCATCTGGGCGACGCCGCGGCGGACGTTCGAGAGCGTGATGCCGCCGGTGATCGCCTCGTCCGAGGCGCGGATGACGAAGAACGGATAGGCCGCCCCGACCTCTCGATCCCGGGCATAGGCTAGCAGGCGCCGGCGGAAGGCTCCGCGCGACAGGTCGTCCGCCGGCCAGGTGGGCTCCCACGGCTGCAGGAAGGCGCGGCTGACGGCGCGCAGCTCGCGCCACTCGGCGTAGTCGCCGGCCCGCGGCGGACGCAGCCAGACGCCCTCGCCTTCGACGCGAAGGCCGCTCTCCGGCGCGATCCAGTCCAGCAGGGCCATGGCCCCAAGGTCGCCGATTTGACGACCGAAGCAAAGACAACTCGCCGCTAGCCGGCGACCGCGCGCTGGAACGTCTCGGCCGCCTTCAGCGCCGCCTTGGGGCCAAGCACCGCCACGGCGGCCTTCTTCTGGTCGAGGATGCGGGCGGTCAGCGACGCCAGCCGCTGCGGCGTGACGGCGTCGACCTCGGCGGCGACCTGTTCGGGGTCCAGCGCCTCGCCGAACAGCAGGACCTGGCCTGCCGCCTGTTCGGCCCGGGCCAGGGCAGACTCGCGCCCCATGAACATCGAGCCCTTCAGCTGAGCCTTGGCGCGAGCCAGTTCGGCGGCCGGAACCGGCTCCGCCAGGTTGGCGATCTCGCCAACGGTCACTTCGGCCAACTCCACGGCGTCCTCGGCCGCGCAGCCGGCGAAGACGCCCAGCACGCCCGTCTCGGCGTAGGTCTCCGAATAGGCGTCGATCGCATAGGCGAGGCCGCGCTTTTCGCGGGCTTCCTGGAACAGCCGTGAGGCCATGCCGCCGCCGAGAATCTCGGCCAGCAGGCGCAGCGTGAAGTAGTCGGGATCGTGGACGCCCACGGCCGGCAGCAGGAGAACCACGTTGGCCTGCTCCAGCCGCTTGGCCACAGTGCGAACGCCGCCGACGAACGCCGCGTCGACGGGCGGCGGCAGGGCCGCGCCGTCGGCCCCGCCGAAGTCGCGCTCGGCGAGCCTGAGAAGTTCGTCCTCATCCACCGCCCCTGCGGCGCTGACCACCAGGGAGGGCGCGGCGTAGAGCGCCTGACGCCAGGCGCCGAGCGTCTGCGGGGTGGCGGCCCCGATGGACGTGGTGGTGCCGAGGATCGGCCGGCCCAGGGGCTGGCCGCCGAAGGCCGCCTCCTGGGCCAGTTCGAAGACGAGGTCGTCGGGCGTGTCGGCAGCCTCGGCGATCTCCTGGCCCACCACCTGCTTCTCACGGGCGAGGTCGGCGGCGTCCATCGCGGGCCGTTGCACGAGGTCGGCGACGATGGCCGAGCCAAGATCCAGCCCGTCCTTAAGAGCGCGGACCTGGAAGCTGGTGCGCTCGTAGCCGGTGGCCGCGTTGATATGGCCCCCGCCGGCTTCGATGACCTCGACGATGTCGCGCGCCGAACGACCGCCGGCGCCCTTGAAGACCATGTGCTCGAGGAGATGCGACCAGCCCGAGCGGCCCTCGTCTTCGAATCGCGCGCCGCGGCCAGCGACGACGGACAGCGCGACCGTCTGCCAGCCGGACAGAGGGTCGCAAACGACGCGGACGCCGTTGGCCAGCGTGTGCACGCGCGGCGTGGCGCGCGAGCCGTCAGGCTTCGGCGAAGGCGCGGACATAGGCCTTGATGGTGTCGGCCTCGGCCGGCAGACGGTCGAACGTTTCGCGACGGTCGGCGAGGCTGGCGACACCCCGCGGCAGGGCCGGCGTCACCCCGCAGGCCTTGGCCACATCGTCCGGGAACTTGGCGGCGTGAGCGGTGGACAGCACGACGATCGGACCCGGAACCTCGACGTGACGGAGGGCCGCGACGCCGACCGCCGTGTGCGGGTCGATGAGCTCGCCGGTTTCGTTGAGGGTCGAGAGGATGGTCCGCGCAGTCTCGTCTTCGCCGATCGTCACACCCCGGAACGTCTCGCGCATCTGGGCATGGGCGGCGGGCGGCAGGTCGAGCGCGCCGGCGTCGGCGAAGGCCTGGAACGCGCGCGCGGTCTCGACCGGCTCGCGGTTCACCGTTTCGAAGTAGAGCCGCTCGAAGTTCGAAGCCGACTGGATGTCCATGGCCGGAGATATGGTGGGCTGCACCGCGCCGCGCACGTAGCGGCCGCTCTCGAAAGCACGCGCCAGGATGTCGTTGGAGTTGGTGGCGGCGACGATCCTGGCGATCGGCAGGCCCATCCGCAGGGCCACATAGCCGGCGAAGGCGTCCCCGAAGTTGCCGGAGGGCACGCAGAAGCTGACTGGCCGATGCGGCGCGCCCAGGGCTACGGCGGTCGTGAAGTAGTAGACGGCCTGGGCCGCGATGCGCGCGAAGTTGATCGAGTTGACGCCCGAGAGATCGACGGCCTGGCGCAGGGACCGGTCCTGGAACGCCTGTTTCACGATCGCCTGGCAATCGTCGAAGGTTCCGGAGACCGCCACGCAGGCGACGTTGTCCTCTTCCGCGGTGGTCATGAACCGCCGCTGGACCTCCGAGATGCGGCCTTCCGGGAAGAGCGCCACGATCTTCACGTTCCGGCGGCCGCGGAACGCCTCGACGGCGGCGCCGCCCGTGTCGCCCGACGTGGCGCACAGGATGGTCTGCGTCCGGTTCTGGGCGCCCAACAGGTGGTCGTACAGGCGGGCCAGAATCTGCATGGCCACGTCCTTGAACGCCAGGGATGGTCCATGGAACAGCTCGGCCAGGTGCGTGTCCGGCCCGAGCTGCACCAGCGGCACGACGGCGGCGTGGCTGAAGGTGGCGTAGGCCTCGCGGCACATCTCGGCCATGTCGTCGGACGAGATCTCGTCGCCCGCGAAGGCGCCGATGACCGCGGCGGCGACCTCGGCGTAGGGCTTGCCTGCGAAGTCGGCGATCTGTTCACGCGTGAGGCTCGGCCAGGCCTCGGGCACGTAGAGGCCGCCGTCGGGGGCGAGGCCGGAGAGCACCGCATCGGCGAAGCCGACCGCCGGGGCCTGCCCGCGGGTCGAGACGTAGCGCATCAACTCTTCCGCCGTTTCAGGAGCATGGCGGCATAGACGCCCGCCAAGGCGGCGGCAAGGCCGTACCACGTGCCGGCGTATTCGAGATGCCGGTTGGAGATGTTGGCCGGCACGGGCGCTGGCGTCAGGGCCTTCCACTCGGGATTGGTAGGCGTCTCGGCCATCAGGAAGACCGGCGCCGGGGCCGATGCGCCGAGGGCGGCGGCCATGGCCTGGGCGTCGCGGGTGAACCAGCGTTCGGGGCGGTTCGGCGGCGAGAAGCGGCTGGCCGGGTCGGGGCTGCGCAGGACGCCCGTGACGGTGAGCGGCGCGCGGCTTGCGGGATCGACCGGAGGCCGGGACGAGACCGTGTCGGCGACGAAGCCGCGGTCGACGAGGACCGCGCGGTAGGGCGGCGCGTCCACCGCGCAGGCGGAGATCAGCCGCGCGCCCGCCTGCCCCTCCCGGAGGCCGTAGAGCTCGAGGTAGGGGGCGGCGGCGAGGCCGGGGCACTCCACGCGCACGCGGGTGAAGTCCACGTCCTGGCCGGCGGCGCGCCGCGCGAGCGCCGGGCCGATCGGGCCGGCGGGCGCGGCCTGCAGGGCCTCGATGCGGCGGAGGAGATCGCGTTTCCAGTGCAGGCGCTGGACCTGCCATGTCCCCAGAGAAACGAGGATCAGAAACGCAATCGCCGTGGCGACCGTCAGGATGACGGGGAAGCCACGGCGAACGGTCATTCGAATGTTGTCCGGATGGCGCGGGCTAGTGCCCGGCGCCGCCGAAGATCACGTAGATGAAGGCGAAGAGGAACAGCCACACCACGTCGACGAAGTGCCAGTACCAGGCCGCCGCCTCGAAGCCGAAGTGCTTCTGCGGGGTCATGCCGCCGTTCATCAGGCGCAGCAGGCACACCAGCAGGAAGATTGTGCCGATGAGGACGTGGAAACCGTGGAAACCCGTCGCCATGAAGAAGGTCGAACCATAGAGGCCCGCGTTGGCCGCTTCCTCGTTGAAGAAGTACTGGTGCGACAGGATGTGGTGGTACTCGTAGACCTGCACCGCGGTGAAGAGCGCGCCGAGGACGACGGTGAGGATCAGGCCGTACTTGGCGCCCTTGCGGTCGCCTTGCTGCAGCGCGTGGTGAGCCCAGGTGACCGTGGTGCCCGAGAGCAGCAGGATCAGGGTGTTGACGAGGGGCAGTTCCCAGGCAGGCACCGTCTCGACGCCGGCCGGCGGCCACGTGGCCCAGGCGGTGCGGACTTCCTCGATCGCCGAGTGGGTGCGGACCTCGTTGAAGAGGGCCATCTCGAAGAACATCCAGAACCAGGCGACGAAGAACATCACCTCGGAGGCGATGAACAGCACCATGCCGTAGCGCAGGCCGATCGAGACCACCGGCGTATGGTCGCCGGCGTTGCCTTCCTTGATGACGTCCCGCCACCAGCCGAACATCGTGTAGAGGACGCCCGCGAGGCCGGCGGCGAACAGCCACCAGGTGCCTTCCGGGAAGCCGAACAGGCCCTTCATCCACATCACGCCGCCCATGGCCATCACGGTGGCCGACAGCGACCCGACGAGCGGCCAGGGGCTCGGATTGACCAGGTGGTAGTCGTGTTTGACGCCTTCGGCCATTGCGGTCCTAACCCCTCAGATCCCACGCAAGGCGCCTGAACGCGCTCCTTGCGGAGTCGCCAGACGCGAAAGTCGCGGACGCTATAGCCTTGCGTCGACCCTCCCGCCAAGGGGGAAAGGCCGCCGATAACGCAGGGATTTCAGTCGGCGGCGCCCATGGCCGTCTCCGCAGGCCCCGTCCGGCGGCGGCGCTCCTCGCCCCCGCGGCAGCCACGGGCCTGGTAGAGCCCGGCCAGGAGCGAGCGGCGGACCTGGGCGGCCTCCAGCCTGCGGATCGCACCACGCTCCCGGGCCTGGTGGGCCGCAGCGGCGCCGGGCGAGCGGGCGGGACGCGCCGCCGCCGCAGGCAGCTTCCGGTCGCCGATGAACGCGGCGCGGGTGATCGGCCCCGCATCGGCGAGCTGAATATCCCGCAGGCGCGCCGATCGCCGGATGGCGTCGGCCTCGAGGGCGACCATCTCGAGCCGCAGCTGATCACAGCTGAGCGCGCCGTCCTCGCGGTAGCCTGCAAGCGGCCCCACGGGCGCTGCGGCCTGCACGGCGCCGGCGGCGGCGAGCGCCAGGACGAAGACGGGCAGACGGCGCAGCATCGGAGGCCTCCTCGATCAGAACCGAGGTCAGCACGATCTGGCCCCGCCGTCACCTAGTCCCCGGCGGCGGCGCTGACCTTGGCCGGATGGAGGTCGGCGCGGGCGGGCGCCGGCGCGGTGGTCGACGGGAAGAAGGTGTACGACAGCGTCACCTCCTGCTTGCCCTTCGTCTCGAAGTCGGACGCATACTTCGGATCGATGAAGTACAGCACCGGCATGTCGATCGTCTGGCCGGGCGCCACCGTCTGGTCCGAGAAGCAGAAGCAGTCGAGCTTCTGGAAGTAGGGACCGGCCTGCTCGGGCACGACATTGAACACGGCGCGGCCCGTAATCGGCTTGTCCGAGTTGTTGGTCACCTGGAAGAAGGCGACCTTCGTCTCGCCGATCCTGGTCTCCTGCTTCGTCTGCTTGGTCTCGAAGGTCCAGGGCAGTTCGCGGACGTTGGCGTCGAAGCGGACCGTGATCGCGCGGTCGAGGACGACGTCAGAGGCCTTGTCGGCCTTGCGGGTCGTGCCGTCGAAGCCCGTCAGCTGGCAGAACGCGCGGTAGAGGGGCACGGACGCGTAAGCCGCGCCGATCATGCCGAAGAAGGCCGCCGCACAGATCAGGGCGACCTTGGCGTTACGTTTGCGCGCCGGATCAGAAGGGACGTTCTGCGACATTCCCGCCAAGCCTCACGATGGTGACGACGAAGATCAGGACGACGAATAGCAGAAGACCCAGGGCCAGGGCGATGTTGCGGCCGCGACGGGCCTTCGCCTCGGCGTCGCTCTCACGAGAAGGATCGCTCATCTAGAGGAGCTCCAGGGGCTTGAGGCCCGCCAGGTGTTCACCGAGCAGGGTGGCGAACAGGAGGGCGAGATAGAGGATGGAGAAGGCGAAGAGGTTGCGGGCGTCGCGGGCGCCGGCGCGGACATCGTACAGGCCCCCGTTGGCCTCGGGGGCGTTGCGCGGATCGGGCGTTTCGCCGGCCTTGGAGCGGAACAACCGCCAAGCCAGCAGCAGATAGACCGCGCCGCCCAAGCCCGCCACGGCCAGATAGGCCACGCTGCCCAGGCCGGTGAAGGCCGGCGCGATGCAGAATGGGATCAGCAGCACGCTGTAGATCCACACCTGGCGGCGGGTGGATGCGGCGCCGCGCACGACGGGCATCATCGGCACGCCGGCGCGGGCATAGTCCTCGGACGTGTAGAGCGACAGCGCCCAGAAGTGCGAAGGCGTCCAGACGAAAATGATGGCGCACAACAGCCAGGCGTTGAGCGGCGCTGCGCCGTCGGCCGCGGCCCAGCCGATCACCGGCGGCAGCGCCCCGGCCAGCCCGCCGATGACGATGTTCTGCGCCGTCCAGCGCTTCAGCCACATGGTGTAGACGACCGCGTAGAACAGGATGGTGAAGGCGAGCAGGCCGGCGGCCACCCAGTTCACCGCCATGCCCATCAGCATCACCGAGAACAGCGAGAGCACGACGCCCAGCGCCGCGGCGTCGGAGCCCTGCACCTTGCCGGCCGGCACCGGGCGGCCGCGGGTGCGGCGCATCTTGGCGTCGATGTCGGCGTCCCACCACATGTTCAGCGCGCCCGATGCGCCCGCACCGACGGCGATGCAGAGGATCGCCACCGCGCCCAGCACGGGATGGATGTTGCGGTCGGCGCAGACGAGGCCGGTCAGCGCCGTGAACACCACCAGCGACATGACGCGCGGCTTGAGCAGCTGGAGGAAGTCCTGCCAGCGCGCCGGCGCCTTCGAGGTGTTCAGGGCCTCAAGCATGGCCATGCATATACTCTCAAATGCGGGAAGGGCGCGCCCTTCCCGGACGCGCCCCCCGTAAGTTTTGATCCCGGAGGAGCCTGGCGCTTAGTGGGCGTCGGGCTTCACCACCGGCAGTTCGTTGAACTGGTGGAACGGCGGCGGCGAGGACAGCGTCCACTCCAGCGTCGTCGCACCTTCGCCCCACGGATTGGCCTCGGCCTTGCGGCGGAAGATCATCGCGTCGAGCAGCACCACCAGGAAGACGCCCACGCCCACCAGGGTGACGGCGTAGCCGACCGAGGAGACCTGGTTCCAGAGGGTGAAGGCTTCCGGATAGTCGATATAGCGGCGGGGCATGCCCTGCAGGCCCAGGAAGTGCTGCGGGAAGAAGATCAGGTTCACGCCGATGAACATGACCCAGAAGTGCAGCTGGCCGAGCCACTCGCGGTACTTCACGCCGAAGATCTTCTCGAACCAGTAGTAGAAGCCCGCGAAGATCGCGAACACGGCGCCCAGCGACAGCACGTAGTGGAAGTGGGCGACCACGTAGTAGGTGTCGTGCAGGCTGTAGTCGATGCCGGCGTTGGCCAGCACAACGCCCGTGACGCCGCCCACCGTGAACAGGAAGATGAAGCCGATCGCCCAGACCATGGGCGTCTTGAACTCGATGGAGCCGCCCCACATCGTGGCGATCCACGAGAACACCTTCACGCCCGTCGGCACCGCGATGACCATGGTCGCCGCGACGAAGTAGGCGCGCAGGTTGATGGGCATGCCGACCGTGTACATGTGGTGCGCCCACACGACGAAGCCGATGAAGCCGATGGCGACCATGGCGTAGGCCATGGCGAGGTAGCCGAAGACGGGCTTCTTGGAGAACGTCGACACGATGTGGCTGATGATGCCGAAGCCCGGCAGGATCAGGATGTACACCTCGGGGTGACCGAAGAACCAGAACAGGTGCTGGTACATGACCGGGTCACCGCCGCCGGCGGCGTCGAAGAAGTGGGTGTTAAAGTTGCGGTCCGTCAGCAGCATGGTGATGGCGCCCGCCAGAACCGGCAGCGACAGCAGCAGCAGGAAGACAGTGACCAGCACCGACCAGACGAACAGCGGCATCCGGTGCAGGGTCATGCCCGGCGCGCGCATGTTGAAGATGGTGGTGATGAAGTTGATCGCGCCCAGGATCGAGCTGGCGCCGGCCAGGTGGAGCGACAGGATCGCCAAGTCCATCGACGGGCCGGCATGGCCCGAGGTGGAGAGCGGCGGATAGGCCGTCCAGCCGCCGCCGAAGCCCAGGCCCGGGCCGCCGTCGACGAACATCGACGTGCAGATCAGGATCCAGGCGGCGACCAGCAACCAGAACGAGATGTTGTTCATCCGCGGGAAGGCCATGTCCGGCGCGCCGATCATCAGCGGGACGAACCAGTTGCCGAAGCCGCCGATCAGCGCGGGCATGACCATGAAGAAGATCATGATCAGGGCGTGGGCGGTGACGACCACATTGTAGCCGTGCTTGGTCGGCTCGATCAGGCCGGTCTGGGCCAGCAGCGAGCCTTCGCGGAACACCTGGATACCCGGCTCGGCCAGTTCCCAGCGGATCAGGCCCGACAGCGCGCCGCCCACCAGGCCCGCCATGATGGCGAACAGCAGGTAGAGGGTGCCGATGTCCTTGTGGTTGGTCGAGAAGAACCAGCGGGCGAAGAAGCCCGGCTTGTGATCGTGCCCGTGGTCGTGGGCGTCGTGAGCGGCGGCGTTGGCCATCTTACTCTCTAGGTCCTGCTTATTTCTTCGCCGGAGCGGCGGCGGGCGCGGCGGCGGCCGCAACGGGCGCCTTCGGCTCGGGCGTGGCGGGCGCGGGGGCGGCCGGGTTCACCGGGGCGGCGGCGGCCGGGACGGCCGCGTCGCCCGCGGCCGGCGCGGCCTCGGTGTTGGCGGCTCCGGCCGCGTTGGCCTCGGCGGCCAGGGCGCTGGGCGTGGGCGCCGGCGCGCCGCCGCCCTTGGACGCCACCCAGGCGTCGAACTCGGGCTGGGTCACGACGCGGACCTCGATCGGCATGAAGGCGTGGTCGACGCCGCACAGCTCACGGCAGTTGCCGTAGTAGGTGCCGACCTTGTCGGCGCGGAACCAGGTCTCGTTCACGCGGCCGGGGATGGCGTCGGTGATCACGCCGAACGAGGGAACGGCGAAGGCGTGAATGACGTCGGCGCCGGTCACCAGCACGCGGACGGTCTTTCCGACCGGAACGACCATGGGCTCGGTGGCCGCCAGGCGGAAGGGCACGTTCTTCGCCTTGGCCTGGTCTTCCGGCAGCATGTTGGAGACGAACTCCGAGACCTCGAGATCGGGGTACTCGTAGCCCCAGTACCACTGGTAGCCGGTCGCCTTCACGGTGACGTCCGGCTTCGGCATGTCGTGATAGGCGTACAGCAGGCGGAACGAGAAGACCGCGATCACCATCAGGATCAGCACGGGGACGACTGTCCAGATCACCTCGATCGGCGTGTTGTGGCTCCAGCGCGCCGGCACCGGATTGGCCCGCTTGTTGTAGCGGACGATCACCCAGACCAGCAGGGCCAGCACGAACAGCGTGATGATCGTGATGATCGGCAGCAGGATCACGTTGTGGAACCAGATCGCGTCCGCGCGCAGCGGGGTCACCCCCGGCTGCAGGTCGATCGCGCCCGGCGTCGGTTGGCCGACCCAGTCCTCAGCGAGCGCGCTCGCGCTCCAGAACGCGCCCGTAGCGGTCGCGACGAGACCCGCCGCCAGCGCCCGCAAACCCTGAAACCTCGACTTCATGTCCCCTCGGTCTGGTTGTCCGACGGCGCGCCCCGGTAGGTGCGGCGCACTCGGCTGACTTCGGAACAGGCGCGCAGACGCGCTCGCTGGCGCCCGCCCGGCCCACTCAGCGCGGGTCCATACGCGCATCGCCGGGCCTTGCCAAGGCCGCGGCGCGCCCTATGGGCCGCCGGTGCGTCCTTGCCTGGGGAGGAGCCGTAGATTTGCGGCGGGAACGGCCGTCGCGGCGTTCCGCTGACAGAGCGGCGTTTGGGGAGAATCAGCTTGCACCGCAGTCCTGAGGAAGAGGCCGAGATCCGCAGCGCCTTCGCCGGCGTGGTCAACCTTTCGCCCAAGGAGCTGAAGGCCTGGCTGGAGACACCGGAGAGTCGGAAGGTGGGGATGGTCCGCCGCGGCGAGACGGAATCGGTCGGCCGCCAGTCGGCGCGCAGGATCCTCGCCATCAAGGCGAAGGCGGTCGACGACCTGACCGACGCCGACTACGCCCACATGAAGAAGGTCATCGGCTACTGCCGCCGCCACTTGGCGCAGCGCCCGTGGGGGGACATCACCGACACCCGCTGGCGCTGGAGCCTGATGAACTGGGGACATGATCCCCTCCGCGGCCGAAAGGACCCGTGACGCGCGGGGGGCGGGCTCCCTATCTTGCACGCCATGAACGCGCACACGCCCGCCCCCTCGATCCTCGAATCCGCCGGTGTCGACGCCGGCCGCGCCCGCGACATCCTGGGCGACGCCCTGGCCGGAGCCGACGACGGCGAGCTGTTCGTCGAGCGTTCGGAGAGCGAGAGCTTCCTGTTCGACGACGGCCGGCTGAAATCGGCGGCCTACGACTCCACCGAGGGCTTCGGGCTGCGCGTGGTGGCGGGCGAGACCGCCGGCTACGCCCACGCCAGTGAGATTTCGGAGGCTGCCATCCGCCGGGCGGCGGACAGCGCCAAGCTGGCCAAGCGCGGCTATGCGGGCGTGGCGGCCGAGGGCCCGCGCGCCACCAATGCGAAGCTCTATTCCGAGGACGACCCGCTGGCCTCGCCCGGCTTCTCGGATAAGGTCGCGCTGCTGGAGGAGATCAACGCCTGGGCCCGGGCCCGCGACCCGCGCGTGGTGCAGGTGATGGTCAGCCTGGCCGGCGAGCGCCGCACCATCGAGATCCTGCGGGCCGAGGGCGGGCTGATCCGTGACGTACGACCGCTGTCGCGCATCAACGTCCAGGTCACCGTCGAGAGGGATGGCCGCCGCGAGAACGGCTACACCGGCGCCGGGGGACGCGCCGGCTTCGAGACCTGGATCACGCCCGACAAGTGGCAGGCCCAGGTGGACGAGGCGCTCCGCCAGGCGCTGGTCAACCTGGACGCCGTCCCGTGCCCTGCGGGCGAGATGGACGTGGTGCTGGGTCCGGGCTGGAACGGCGTGCTGCTGCACGAAGCCGTGGGCCACGGGCTGGAAGGGGATTTCAACCGCAAGGGCACTTCGGCGTTCTCTGGAAAGATCGGCGAACGCGTCGCCGCGCCCGGCGTCACGGTCTTCGACGACGGCGCGATCCTGGGCCGCCGCGGCTCGCTGACCGTCGACGACGAGGGCACCCCCCACCCAGCGCACCATCCTGATCGAGGACGGCATCCTGGTGGGCTACATGCACGATCGGCAGAGCGCCCGGCTGATGGGCCTGGAGCCGACTGGCAACGCCCGGCGACAGTCTTATGCGCACATGCCGATGCCGCGCATGACCAACACCGGCATGCTGGGCGGCGACACCCCGCGCGAGGAGATGATCGCCTCGACGAAGCGCGGCCTCTACTGCGCCAACTTCGGCGGCGGTCAGGTGGACATCACCAATGGCAAGTTCGTCTTCCAGTGCACCGAGGCCTACCTCATCGAGGACGGCAAGCTGACCACCCCGGTGAAGGGCGCGACCCTGATCGGCGACGGCCCGTCGGCGCTGACGCGCGTGACCATGCTGGGCGACGATTTCGCCTTTGATCCCGGCATTGGCGTGTGCGGAAAGTCGGGTCAGAGCGTGCCCGTGGGCGTGGGCCAGCCCTCGCTGAAGATCACCGGCCTGACGGTTGGCGGCACAAGCGTCTGACGGTGGGCTGCGGCACGGCCCGGCGCCGCGACCTGTCCGGAATTTAACCGACCTTACAGCCATTTAATTGGCCCTTCCCGAGCGGACGCGGTTCACCTGCGGGGCTTGGGGAGAGTTGTTCTATGCTTGTCGCACACGTTCTGGTGCAGGCCGCCGCCGCCCTCACGCCCGCCCCGCCGGCCACCCAGGGCGTGACCAGCTATCCCGCGAGCTTCTTCGCCAGCCAGCAGCCGGCCAATGCCGCCGAGATGGTGAACCGTATCCCGGGCTTCACGCTCGACAGCGGCGATTCCGTGCGGGGGTTCGAGGGCGCGGCAGGCAATGTGATCATCGACGGCCGCCGCCCGGCGAGCAAGACGGACAACATCGAGGCCATCCTGCGCCGCATCCCGGCCAGCCGCATCGAGCGCATCGACATCATCCGCGGCGGCGCGCCGGGCATCGACATGCAGGGCAAGACGGTCATCGCCAACGTCATCCGCAAGGCTGGCGGCGGACTGACCGGCCTCGTGGCCGCGGCCCAGAACCATACCGCTGACGGGCGCACCGCCCTGGCGGTGCGTGCCGAGGCGCAGGGCGAGATGGGCCCCCGCACCTGGGAGCTCGGCTTCTACGCGGGCAAGGGCATCGACGACGGCTACGGCAAGGGTTCGGCCGTCCGACGGTACGCCGACGGCCGCCCCACCGTGACCGCCGACCTGGACCAGGAAGGCGACCTCCTCGACTGGCAGGGCACCGGCACGTTCGAGACTCCGCTGGCGGGCGGCGTGGCCCGGGTCAACGGCCGCGCGTCCGAGCGCAAGTACAAGTTCGACGAGGACTTCCGGATCCTTGCGCCGACGCCGGGGCTCGAGGCGAGCTCCGAGATGTTCCACAAGAACGACGCTGAGCTGGGCGTAAACTACACGCGCAGCCTGAACGGCCGGACGGCCATCGAACTCGTCGGCCTGCGCCAGGAGGGCTCGTTCGATGTCGCCTCGCTGTTTGCCGCGGGCGCCGCGAACTCGGTCTTCGAGCTCGACCGGGAGACCACCGAGACCATCGGCCGAGCGGTGCTGAAGTACCGTCACGACGATCGGCTCTCGTTCGAGGGCGGCGGCGAGTTCGCCGTCAACGAGCTGGACAGCGCAGCCCGTCTCTTCGTGAACGGAGTGAACCAGGACCTGCCGGCCGGGAACGTCCACGTGAAGGAAGAACGGGGCGAGGCCTTCGTGAAGGCCACATGGCGCCCGATCACCGCCTGGACGGTCGACTCGTCGCTCCGCTACGAAACCTCGACCATCTCCGCCGACGGCGACGTGGTGCTGGAGAAGACCCTGCACTACTGGAAGCCGCGGGTCTCGGTGGCCTGGGACGTGCTCAGCCGCACGCAGCTGCGGTTCCGGCTGGAGCGCGAAGTCGGCCAGCTCAACTTCGACGACTTCGTCGCCTCCTCCCGCTTCTCGAGCGGGGGCGGCGTGACGGCGGGCAACCCGGACCTCAACCCCGAGCAGGCCTGGGTGGCTGAAGCGGCCGTCGAGCAGCGGTTCTGGGGCTCGGGCTCGATCCTGGTGGCCTTCCGCCACTATGAGCTCAAGGACGTCGTCGATCGGGGCCCCGTGTTCGGCCCCGCCGGCGAGGTCTTCGACCGACCCGCGAACATCGGCGACGGGACCAAGGACGAGCTGGCGCTCGAGGCCAGCGTCCCGTTCGACGAGATCGGCCTGAAGGGCGTTCTGCTGCGCGGCGAGGTTGTGAAGCGCTGGTCCGACGTCACCGACCCCACCACCGGCGAGAAGCGCGAGATTTCGCGGCTCGAGCCGCTGGAGTGGGAAGCCAGCCTGACCCACGACCTGCCCCAGTGGCGTATCAACTACGGCGTCGACGCCTATGGCGGGTTCCGCGAAACCTACTACCGCTACAACATCGTCGAGACGGTCAAGTTCAGCACCTACGTCCACCCATTCCTCGAGTGGAAGCCGCGGCCCGACGTCCACATCCGCTTCGAGGCGCCGAACGTCACAGGCCGTGGGGTGCGACGCACGATCGTGAGCTATCCGGGACCGCGCAACGCCGGCGGCCCGCCGGCCATGGAGCACCGCGACACCAACGCGCCGCAGATGTGGTACGTCCGCGTGCGGAAGACGTTCGGCGGCTGAGGCCCCATCGCACCGCGCAACACGTTCGGCGGGTAGACCCGCTCCAGCGCAAACATTTCCCCGATT
Source organism: Phenylobacterium sp. J426 (assembly GCF_024699945.1). Taxonomy (GTDB): domain Bacteria; phylum Pseudomonadota; class Alphaproteobacteria; order Caulobacterales; family Caulobacteraceae; genus Phenylobacterium. The sequence goes on from NZ_JAJOMY010000001.1 coordinate 674,035, forward strand.
TAATCCACCTTACGGGCATTTAATTGGCCCCCAGCCCGCCCCCCAGGCCATCTGCTCCCACTTGGGGAGTTCAGAGACATGTTGATCGCAAACATCCTGGCGCAGGCGGCTGTCGCCGCCGCGCCGCCTGCCGCCGTCCCGGCTCAGCCGCAGCAGGGCGTGATCAGCTACCCCGCCAGCTTCTTCGAGGGCCAGCAGGCCTCCAACGCCGCCGAGATGCTGGCCCGCGTGCCCGGCTTCAATCTCGATACCGGCGACAACGTCCGCGGATTCGAAGGCGCGGCCGGCAATGTGCTGATCGACGGGCAGCGGCCGGCCAGCAAGAGCGACAACCTGGAAGAAATCCTGCGCCGGGTGCCGGTGAGCGCGGTTGAGCGCATCGACATCATCCGCGGCGGCGCGCCGGGCATCGACATGCAGGGCAAGTCGGTGCTGGCCAACGTGGTGCGGAAGCAGGGCGCGAGCTTCCGCGGCCTCTTCGCCGTGGCCAACAACCACCTTTGGGACGGCCGCAACATGCACGGCATGCGCCTGGAACTGTCGGGCGGCGACGGCCAGCGCACCTGGGAGACGACGATCCGCTACGGCTACGGCAACGACGACGGCGGCCAGTTCGGCCCCTCGGTCCGCATCGCGCCCGATGGCCGGATTCTCCGCCGCGCCGACTACGAGTCCGAGAGCGACGGCCTGCAGCAGACCATCACCGCCGGCTACAGTCAGCCTCTGCTCGGCGGCCGGCTCACGCTCAACGGGCGCGCCTTCTGGGACAGCTGGAAGAGCGAGAACACCATCCGCTACCTCGAGCCGGCCGATCTGGCCACGGCCAACATCACCTCGCCCTACGACGAGTTCGAGACGGAGGTCGGCGCCCGCTACAACCGCGATTTCGGACCCCGGACCAAGCTGGAGGTCGTCGCCCTGCGCAGCGACTCCGACTTCCACCGCTTCGATCTGTTCCGCCAGGGAGCCGTCGTCGACGACTTCCGCAATGAGCGCACCTACAACGAGACGATCGGTCGGGCCGTGCTGAAGCATCAGCGCTCGGCGACCTTATCCTTCGAGGCCGGTGGCGAGACCGCGCTCAACAAGCTCGACAGTCAGTCCGAGCAGTTCACCAATGGCGTCCGCCAGCCTCTGCCTGCGGGCGACGTCCAGGTGGAGGAGCTGCGCGGCGAGGCCTTCGCCAAGGTCGTGTGGCGGCCGGCCCCCCAGTGGACGCTGGACGGCGGGTTGCGCTTCGAGGCCTCCGACATCTCATCCGACGGCGACGTGGTCCTGGAGAAGAGCCTCAGCTTCCTGAAGCCCCGCCTGGCGGTGGCTTGGCAGCCGCTGCCCAGCACCCAACTCCGCGGCCGCATCGAGCGCGTGGTCGGTCAGCTGAACTTCGACGACTTCGTCGCCGGCGCCGACTTCGAGGAAGGCACCGGCGTCACGGTCGGAAATCCCGACCTCGATCCGGAACAGGCCTGGGTCGGCGAGATCGCGCTCGAGCAGCGGTTCTGGAAGAGCGGCGCCGTGACCGTCACCTACCGCCATTCCGAACTGACCGACGTCATCGACCGCGGCCCGGAACGGGCGCCGGACGGCAAGATCTTCGACCGCCCGACGAACATCGGCGACGGGACCAAGGACGAGCTAATCGTGACGCTGCAGGTCCCGACGGACCCCCTGGGCTGGAAGGGCGGCATCCTGCAGGGCGAGCTGAACCGGCGCTGGTCGGAGGTGATCGACCCGACGACGCTCACCAAGCGCGAGATTTCGCGCCTGCGGCCGCTGGAATGGGAGGCCCGCTACACCCAGGACCTGCCGCAGTGGGGCGCGAGCGTCGGCGTGGCGGTGTTCAGTGGCTGGTCGCAGACCACCTATCGCTACAACTCGGTCACGGACGTGAAGCTGCACAACGCCTACGTCACCGCCTGGGTCGATAAGCGGCTCAGCCCCGACACCATCCTGCGCGTGGAGTTCGGCAACCTCGCCGAGCGCGGCATCCGCTTCAACACCCAGTCCTACAACGGCGATCGGCGCACCGGCTCGCTGGCCTACACCGACGACCGCGACCTCACCCCCCGGACGCACGCTCTATGTGCGCGTCCGAAAGACTTTCGGCGGCTAGCTCGCCCCGCAAGCCCCGGAAGCAGAGAAGGCCGCGGAGCGATCCGCGGCCTTCGTCTTTTTCAGCGCTGCGGCCTGACTTAGCTGTTCAGGTCCCGCCGGATCGCCGCCGGGCTGACCGCCTGGCGCTCGCCGTCGAGCACAGGGGCGATCGGCTCGGGCTGAGCATGGCCCGACGGGTCGTTCGCGCCATGCGCCCAGTGCTTGATGAAGAAGCTGAGCAGCACGAAGGCCACGCCGATGCCCATGCCCCAGAGACCGAGCATGTTGAACACCTTCAGCGAGGCCGCCAGCGAGGCCGCCGGGTCGGTCACCTGGCCGCCCACCGTGTGGGTGCCGGCCATGCCCGCGATCCAGCCGCCGACGTACTGGGCGACGGATGAAGACAGGAACCAGACGGCCATCATGAAGGAGACCACCTTGGCGATGCTGAGCTTGGTGATTTCCGACAGGCCCACGGGCGACAGGAACAGCTCGCCCGTCGTGTGGAACATGTAGAGCAGCGCCAGGAAGATCATCGGCAGGCGGTAGTTCTCGTCGGCGAAGCTCGCGCCCCAGACGACGACCATGAAGCCCAGGCCCACCTGGAAGAGGCCCAGACCGAACTTCAGCGTCGGATTCGGGTCGCGGCCGCGCTGGGCGAGCCACGCCCACATGGCCGCGAAGATCGGGGCGAAGATCAGGATGTAGCCAGCGTTGAACGACTGGGTCTGGGCGGCGCTGACGCCCACCAGCTCCACGTTACGGGCTGCGAACAGGTTCAGCGATGTGCCGGCCTGTTCGAAGAGGGTGAAGAACACGACGGCGCCGAGGATGAGCACGGTAGCCAGCATCATCCGCTGCCGCTCGACCCAGGTCTTGGCCATGAAGGCGATGATCAGGCCGATGCCGATGAACGAGGCGACGGTCGAGATACCCAGCGCCACGCCGACGACGGCGTTGCGCTGCACCAGCCACCAGACCGGCAGGACGCCGAGGATGGCCAGGCCGTAGATCAGCCATTCGCGGTTGATCGGTCCCGCCACGGGCTTCTTGAGCAGTTCGGGGTTCGGCGGCTCGCCGTTGCCCTGCAGATGTTTCTTGCCGAGCACGAAGACGATGAAGCCGGCGAGCATGCCGACGCCGGCCAGGCCGAAGCCCGCCCACCAGCCGAACTTCACGCCCAGGAGGCCGCAGAGGACCGAGGCCCAGAACGCGCCCAGGTTGATGCCGTAGTAGTAGAGGGTGAAGCCGGAATCCCGCCGCGGGTCGCCCTGCGGGTAGAGCTGCCCCACCAGGGTGGAGATGTTCGGCTTGAGGAAGCCCACGCCCATGATGATCAGAGAGACCGCCAGGTAGAAGGCGTTCTTGCCGAACGGATCCACGGTGTTCGTCAGCTGATACGATCCATCCGGCAGCACCGACGGGAGCGGCGCGGTCGCCGGCAGGTTCTTGATCTCCAGGCCGCCGCCGGCCGCCGGGCCGAACTCGTGCGCCTGGCCATCGACCACCAGCCGGACCTGGCGCTCCTCCATTAGGCCCTGCGAGGCGATCTGATAGGTCTGGCCCGCGTAGGTCAGGGTCTGGGTCGCCGGATTGCCTTCCACGGCCATCGTCAGGTGGCCGGCCACCAGCAGGAGGGCCCCGAACGCCACCGCCTTGCGCGTGCCGATGTAGCGGTCCGCGAGAATGCCGCCGAGCAGCGGCAGCAGGTACACCAGCGAGGTGTACGAACCGTACTGGGCGTTGGCCGTCTCGTCGTCGAACAGCAGGTGCTGGGTCAGGTAGAAGATCAGGATGGAGCGCATGCCGTAGTAGGAGAAGCGCTCCCACATCTCGGCGAAGAACAGGATGATCAGCCCGCGCGGGTGGTTCTTGCGGAGCTGCATCAGCACGGGCAGGCCCGTGATGAGCGTGATCGCTATGCCGATCAGGACGATGAGATTCATGCGGAGGAGGTTCCGATTTCCCTATGGACTTCCGTAGCTTCGGGAAGGTTTGTCCCGACGGCCCGAGATTTGCGGGAGAAAATCACGCGGAACCGGCAAGCACAAGCAACCGTCTCTCCCCATATCGGCGATACGTCGCACCCGGCGGAGCTTTGATCGCACCTGCGGCGTTCTCAGGCGGACAGATCCGCCCGAAGCAGGAGCCTCGCATGCTGACCCCCGGCGCCGACCATCCGATCACCATCCAACCCGCGAACACCCGCTGGCGCGCCTATTTCGCCGGCCACGTGATCGCCGACACCAACGACGCCCTGATCCTGCAGGAGGCCAACCTCGGCCCGGTGGTGTATTTCCCGCGCGGCGACGTGGCGATGGAGTACTTCACCCGCACCGACCACGTGACCCACTGCCCGTACAAGGGCGACGCCGGCCACTACAGCCTCTACATGGACGGCGAGCTGGTCGAGAAGGCGGCCTGGACCTACGAGAGCCCGTACGACGCCGTCGGCGAGATCAACGGGCGCATCGCCTTCTATCCCGAGGTCGAGGTCTATGCCGTGGATGACGCCAAGGTGAATCCGCACCACAAGGACACGGCGCCCGCCGAAGACCGCAGCTACATGACGCGCGAAGAGGTGGACGAGATCATCCAGCACACGGACGCCGGCGACGGCACGACGCAGCGCGAGCACTGGGAGCCGAACGTGAAGGGCCCCGGTCCCGGCAGCGGCCCGGACGGCGGCTTGCGCTAGTCGTCGGGCGGCCCGGTCCAGTCCGCGCGGCCGCCGGGCCGCACGCTCATGTCCGTCCCCTCCGACCAGCGATAGGGCGTGCCGGCGGGCGCCTTGAAGTTGTCTAGGCAGCCCACGTTGACCCCGTAGTGGTCGGGCATCGAACGCTTCTTGTGGAAGGGATAGATCCCGCACGTGCGGCAGAAGTAGTGCCGCGCGACGCCGGTGTTCCAGCGGTAGAGGCTGAGGTTGTCCTCGCCCGCCTGGATGATCAGCGCGCTCTCGTGGACCGTGGCCATTTCGGCGCCCTTGCGACGGCATAGCGAGCAGCCGCAACGGATGGTCTCCTTGATCTCGCCCTCGACGCGGAAACGCACCGCGCCGCAATGGCAGGACCCTGACCAGACGCCCATCCTAGTAGGCGAAGTCCTCGAAGACGCGGCTCACGTCGCCGTTCCAGCGGGTCTCGTAGAGCTCCAGCAGACGCTCGGCGGGCGTGACCCCGGTCTCGGCGATGTGCTGCAGCTCGGAGAGGTAGCCGCTCTCGTCGACGAGGCCCCCCGACAGCCGATTGCGGCGCTTCAGGCCTTCAGCGGCGATGGCCAGCATGTCCCTGGCCACGTCCTGGACGCTGCGGCCGCCGACCTCCGCCTTCAGGCCCAGGCGCGCCACGTCGGCGCGGAGGCGCTCGTGGTCCTCGATGTCCCAGCCCTTGGCCAGGTCCCAGGCGGCGGCGAGTGCGGCGCTGTCATACAGCACCCCCATCCAGAGCGCCGGCAGGGCGCACAGGCGGCTCCACGGCCCGGAATCGGCGCCGCGCATCTCAAGGTACTGCTTCAGCCGGACCTCGGGGAAGATCGTCGTGGTGTGGTCGGCCCAATCCTTCAGCGTCGGCTTCTCGCCCGGAAGCTCCGGCAGTTTGCCGGCCATGAAGTCGCGGAACGAACGGCCGGCGACGTCGATGTACCGGCCGTCGCGCTTCACGAAGTACATCGGCACGTCGAGGGCGTAGTTGGCATAGGCTTCGAAGCCGAAGCCGTCGCGGAACACGAAGTCCAGCATGCCCGTGCGGTCGGGATCGGTGTCGGTCCAGACGTTGGCGCGGCTCGACAGAAGGCCTGTCGGCTTACCTTCCTTGAACGGCGAATTGGCGAACAGCGCCGTCGCGATCGGCTGCAGGGCCAGGGACGTGCGGAACTTGGCGACCATGTCGGCTTCCGAGCCGAAGTCGAGGTTGGCCTGCACCGTGCAGGTGCGGAACATCATGTCGAGTCCCATCGAGCCGACCTTGGGCATGTACTCCCGCATGATTTTGTAGCGCCCCTTGGGCATCACGGGGATCTGCTCGCGGGTCCACAGCGGGGTGAAGCCCAGGCCCAGGAAGCCGAGGCCCAACTCGTCGGCGACGACCTTCACCTCCTGCAGGTGCTGCCCGGTCTCCTCGCAGATGTCGTGCACCGTCTCGAGCGGCGCGCCCGAGAGCTCGAACTGACCGCCCGGCTCCAGGCTGACATTGGCCAGGCCGCGCTCCAGCGCGATGACGTTGTCGCCCTCGGACACCGGCCGCCACCCGAAGCGGGTCAGGCCGTCCAGCAGCGCCTTGATGCCGCCGGGCTCGTAGGGGACGGGCTCATGGCTGCCCAGCCTGAAGACGAATTTCTCGTGCTCCGCGCCTACGCGCCATTCGCTGGCTGGCTTTGCGCCCTTCTCGAACCAGCGGACGAGGTCCTCGAACACCAGCGGGCGATCGCTGCACGCGACTTCGGCCATTCCCAATACCTCCCCAGCCCAACCCGGATCGCCCAGACAAGGTCCCCAGAAGGGCGAGGTCCCGTGCGGCCGTGATCTTTACGTCGTTCAGGTAGGTGGGGGCAATTCCCGCAAGCTCAAGTGGGCGGTACCGTAGCGCTTCCGCACGGAGGGGACCCATGGCTGAAGTGTCCGCGTCCGCCGCCAACATCCGCGAGGCGGTCCCATTCTTCAACGTCGCCGACATGGCCCAGTCGCTGCGCTTCTACGAAGCCGGCCTGGGCTTCGAGGTGACCCACCGCTGGATCGATGAAGGCTTGCTCCGCTGGTGCGCGCTGCGGCGAGACGGTGTGTCGATCATGCTCCAGGCTTACCGCCCGGATCGCCGGCCGGAGGGCGCTCCGGGCGTCGGCGTCTCGATCTGCTTCATGTGCGACGACGCCATCGCTGTCTGGCGCGAGGCGCGCGCCCGGGGGCTTTCTCCGGCTCGCCCCTTCGTGGGCAACGGGCTGTGGGTGACCGGATTCACGGATCCCGACGGATATCGCCTGGACTTCGAGAGCCCCACGGACGCCGAGGAGGAGAGCGAGTACGCCGGCGACTAGCGCCAGTCGCCGGCCGCCGCCTGCCAGAGGGTCAATGCGCTGATCGCAGCGGTGTCGGCCCGCAGGATCCGCGGCCCCAGCGTCGCGGCGACCGCGAACGGGAGGCCCCGCAGGATCTCGCGCTCGCGTGGCGAGAAGCCGCCTTCCGGACCGATCAGGACAGCCCACGGCCCTGCCGCCCCCTTCAGAGCTTGCAGCGCCGGCTGGGCGCCGCCCGCTTCGTCGCAGAACAGCAGCCGCCGTCCGGCCTCCCAGCCGGCGATCAGCGCCTCCAGCTTCACGGGTTCGGCGACCTCAGGCACGTCCAACCGCCCCGTCTGCTCCGAGGCCTCCGTTGCAATGACCCGCAGCCGCTCGACGCGAGTGTGGTCCGCATTCGTCCGTTCGGTAATCACCGGCCGGATGCGCCGAACGCCCAGTTCTGCCGCCTTCTCCACGATGGTCTCCAGGGGCCCGCGCTTCACCAGCGCCACGACGAGGTCCAGGTCGGGACCCGCTCCCTGCGGCCGGGCGGGGTCGATCACCTGCAGCGTCACCGCGCGCTTGCCGACGGCCGCCACGAGCGCCCGCCACTCGCCGTCACGGCCATTGAAGACGCGGAGCTCGTCGCCCGCCTTCGCCCGCATCACCGCGCCCAGATAGCGGCTCTGTCCTTCGTCGAGGGTGAGCTCGGCGGCGGCAGCCAGGTCGTGCGTCACGAACAGACGGATCATCTGGCGCGTTCTAGCCTCCCCGCACATTCCCCGCATAGGCTGAGCCGCATGGCGAAGAACGATGACTACGACCGCGAGATCGAGGCGCTGCAGCTGGGCTTTGTCCGATTCCAGCAGCGGGCCATCGAGGCCGGCGAGAAGGATCTTGTCATCTTCGAGGGGCGCGACGCGGCCGGCAAGGACGGCGCCATAAAGCGCATCGTCGAGCACCTCTCGATCCGCCAGACCCGCGTCGTCGCCCTGCCGAAGCCCACCGAACGCGAGCAGACGCAGTGGTACTTCCAGCGCTACACGGCTCATCTGCCCGCCGTGGGCGAGCTCGTGATCCTCAACCGCTCATGGTACAATCGCGGGGGCGTTGAGCGGGTCATGGGCTTCTCCACCCTGAGCGAGCAGGAGGTCTTCCTGCAGGACGCGCCGATCTTCGAACGGATGCTGACCGACGGCGGGCTGCAGGTGGTCAAGCTGTGGCTCGACATCTCACGCGAGGAGCAGGGCCGCCGGCTCGACGAGCGACGCTCTGACCCGCTGAAAGCGCTCAAGGTGAGCCCGCTGGACGCCGTCGCCCAGGAGAAGTGGGACGCCTATTCGGCCGCACGCGACGAGATGCTGGCCCGCACCCACTCCAGTCACGCGCCCTGGACCATCGTGAAGACCGACGACAAGAAGCAGGCGCGGCTCAACATCCTTCGCTTCCTGCTCAAGAGCCTGGCGCCGGAGATCGGCCGAACCGAGAAGGAGCCGGATCCGAACGTGGTCTTCAGCTACTCGGCCGACGCGGCGAACCGCCTGTTCCGTTGACCCATGTTCTTCGTTCGTTCTAGCTTGGCCGAATGAGGGATTCCCTGACTGCCGGCGAAGCCCGGCGCATCGCGCTGGCGGCCCAAGGGTTCGGCGGCGACCGCGAGGCCGAGGTCGGTCGCCGGCAGCTGACGAAGCTCGTGGAGCGGCTCGGCGTCGTGCAGATCGACAGCGTCAACGTGGTCTCGCGCACCCACTACCTGCCGGCCTTCTCCCGACTGGGCGCCTATCCGCGGGAGCTGCTCGAGGAGCTGGCCTGGGGCCGGAAGAAGGCCTTCTTCGAGTACTGGGCCCACGAGGCCTCCCTGCTCCCCCCTCGCCAGCCAGCCGCTGTTCCGCTGGCGGATGCAGGACGCGAGAGACGGCGTCGGCACGTGGAAAGGCATCGCCAAGTTCCTGCGGGAGCGCCGCGACTTTCTCGACGACGTGCTGGACGAGATCGACCGACGAGGCCCGCTCTCGTCGTCGGAACTCGAGATGGGCCACAAGGGCCAGGGCGGCTGGTGGGGCTGGAGCGAATCCAAGAAGGCGCTCGAGTGCCTGTTCTGGGCGGGCGAGCTCACCACCGCCACTCGGCGCGGGACCTTCGAGCGCGTCTATGGGCTGCCGGACAAGGTGCTGCCAACGCCGGTGCGCGACGCGCCGACACCGTCCCGCGAGGCGGCCCAACGCGAGCTGCTGAAGATCGCCGCCCGCGCGATGGGGATCGCGACAGCCCGGGACCTGCGCGACTACTTCCGAATGGGCGTGGAAGAGACGAGGCAGCGACTGGCCGAGCTCGTCGAAGCGGGCGACCTCGTGGCGGTGACGGTGAAGGGCTGGCGCGAGGCGGCCTATCTTGATCCGGCCGCCCGCCGGCCTCGGAGGATCGGAGCCCACGCCCTGCTCTCGCCCTTCGACAACCTGATCTGGTTCCGCGACCGTACCGAGCGGATGTTCGGCGTCAGGGTTCGGCTGGAGATCTACACGCCGGCCGAGAAGCGTACCCACGGCTACTATGTCCTGCCGTTCCTCGAGGGCGACGCCCTCACGGCCCGCGTAGATCTGAAGGCCGACCGCAAGGCGGGAGCCCTGCTCGTGCAGGCCAGCCACGCGGAGCCCTGGGCTAGCGACGCCACCGCACCCGCCCTGGCTCAGGAACTGAGGCGGATGGCGGCCTGGCTGAACCTCGCGGAGGTCCGGGTCGCCCGCCGCGGAGACTTGGCGGGCGCCTTGGAAGCGGCGATCTAGCCCGGTGCGTCGCCACCGGTCTGGCCGGGTGGCGGGAGCTCGCTCTGGCGATCCTGCTGGGAGCCGAAGCTGGCCATCAGCTTTCGCTCCGCGCCGCGGGGATCGTTCTCGATCCGGCTCCGAAGGTCGAGGACCATCGTCGGCCGGGTTCTGGAATTGTAGGCCGGCCAGGACGGCAGGCCCGGCGCCGACGGCCTGCCGGTCTTGGCGAAGTTGGCCCAGGCGGCGCTGACCTGGTCGGCGAAAGCCTGGTCCTCCGGGGTCACGGGGCCGACCATACGATCGGCGTTGGCGAGCGTGTCGAAGACGTAGGGGATCTCCATGGCGTGCGGGGTGAAGTAGCGCCCACCCTGCACCGGCGTCTGCCGGTAGAAGGCATAGTAGTAGGCTGGCGCGCCGCCCTGATCCGCCTTCCGCGCGGCCTGGATCGTGGAATCCAGGAAATAGCTGCGGTCCGTTGTGATCATGTAGGCGAGCTCGGCGAGGCTCTTCTGCGGATGCAGGCGGCGATAGAGCGCCACGGTCTCGTCGGCCCGGCCCGGTGGGACCCACGCGGCCGCGAGCTTCGTCAGTCCCTCCTGGGTCAGGTTGTCCATGGCCGGATCGCCGCCAAGGAACACCGACTGCTCGGTGCGGTTCGTGCCGATCATCATCGGCACGTGCTTCGAGAGCTGGGGCGCGGCCGGATCGAAGGGGTGCCCCGGCACATAGTCTCCGTCCACCTGAGGCCGCCACTGGCCCAGGCCCGCGGCGGCCCTGGCCCCGGCGCGGACGAGGTCCGCCACCGGCACGTTCTGCAGCTTGTCGACTTCGCCCGGCGCGATCTCCAGCGCCTTCAGCAGCCGGGCCGCCTTCTCCCGGGCGAGCGCCTGACTGTCGAGGCGAAGCTGCGAGCCGCTCTGCACGACCGCCCGGTGGAACAGCCCCACCGCCGGGGTGAAGCCCATCATCACGCTGGTTTTCCGGCCGCCCCCGGATTCCCCGTGGATCAGCACGCGGTCGGGATCGCCGCCGAACCGGGCGATGTTGTCCCGCACCCACTGGAGCGCCAGGACGCAGTCCAGCATGCCCACATGGCCGCTGTGCGCGAAGCGGCCGCCGAGGCCCGAGAGGTCGCAGTAGCCCAGAACGTTGAGGCGATGGTTGATCGTGACGATCACAACGTCCTGCTTCCGGGCGATGTTGGTCCCGTCGTACCAGGTGGAGGAGCCCGAGCCGGTGGAGAAGCCGCCGCCGTGCATCCAGAACAGCACCGCGCGCTTGCCGCTCGTCGATGGCGTCCAGACGTTGAGCACCAGGCAGTCTTCGCTGACCGGCGGCTCGGGGACTGGCGAGCCGCCGCCGATCGGGCTGGGCAGTCTGGGGCCGGGCGTCTGGCCCGGGCGGAGCGTCGGCACGTTCATCTGCGGCGCGGTGGGGCCGTAGGCCAGGCAATCGCGGACGCCGTCCCAGGCCGCCTTCGGCTTCGGCGGCATAAAGCGGTTCGCGCCCGCGGTGCTCTCGCCGTAGGGGACTCCCTTGAAGACCAGCACTCCGCCGGCCTGTCGCCCGCGCACCTGGCCGGCCGTGGTCTTCACAACTGGATCCGCCCCCTGGCCGAATGCGGGAGCGGACAGCATGGCCGCCCCTGCGCCCAGCACGAAACGTCGATCGAAGCCGTGCCCCATGATCCCTCTCCCCCGAACGCCCGGGATCTTGAGCCCAGGAACATACCGAGTTTACGAAATCGGAGAACCGGCGCAACAGCCGTTCTGCGGTACTCAGATCATCCCTTCGGTAACCGCATGCAGCCGGGCGTAGGCTCCGCCGCGCTTGACCAGGTCGGCATGACGCCCTTCCTCCACGATGCGGCCGTTCTCGAACACCAGGATCCGGTCGGCGCCGCGGATGGTCGACAGGCGGTGAGCGATGACGATGGTGGTCCGTCCCGCCATCAGCTCCTCCATCGCCTGCTGCACCTGGCGCTCGGTCTCGACGTCCAAGGATGAGGTGGCCTCGTCCAGCACCAGGATCGGGGCGTCGGCCAGGAACGCCCGGGCGATGGCCACCCTCTGCCGCTCGCCGCCGGACAGCTTCACGCCACGCTCGCCGACCAGGGTGTCGTAGCCCTTGGGCAGGCGGGCGATGAAGTCGTGGGCGCGGGCGCGCTTCGCCGCCAGCTCGATCTCGGCCTGGGTCGCGTCGGGACGGGCATAGGCGATGTTCTCGGCAATCGTCCGATGGAAGAGCGCCGGATCCTGCGGGACCACCGCGATCGCCTGGCGGAGGCTGGCCTGGGCCACCTGCGAGACGTCCTGGCCATCGATCAGGATGCGTCCGCCCTGTACGTCGTAGAGGCGCTGCACCAGCTTCACGAACGTCGACTTGCCCGAGCCCGTCGGCCCCACCAGCGCCACGCGTTCTCCCGGCGCGATCACCAGGCTGAAGTCGCGGTAGAGGTCCTGGTCCGCCGACTTGTAGCGGAAGGTCACCCGGTCGAAGGCGATCTCGCCGAGGTCGCGCCGGAATGGCCGGGCCTTCGGGTTGTCGAGGACCTGGGGGTCGGTCTGCAGATAGCGGGCGACATCCTCGATGTCGTCCATGCCCCGCTGCGCCATCCGGATGTTCTCGCCGATGTTGCGCAGGTAACCGGTCATGAGCATGAAGGAGGTGATGGCGAAGGCGATGTCGCCCGCGCCGGCGCGGCCCTGCGTCCACTCCCGAACCAGCAGCCCGGTGAGGCCCGCCTGCAGCGCGACGAGCAGCAGGTTGTGGAACAGCCAAAGGTCGGTGAAGCGGCTCCAACTACGGATGGTGGCGCGGCGCCAGGTTTCGGTGACCGCACCGATCCGGGCCTCCTCTCGCGCCTCGGCGCCGAAGGCCTTCACCGTCGCATTCGAGGAGATGGAGTCGGCCAGCGCTCCGCCGATGCGCGAGTCCAGCGCCACCGACTTCTGGTTGGCGGGGCGGGCATAGAGGCCGGTGAGGAAGATGTTCGAGGCCACATAGGCGACGACCACGACGGCGGCGAAGAGGCCGACCACGGGCCAGCGCAGCAGCATCATCACGCAGAGGCCGCCCAGCACCAGAAAAGCCGGGCCGAACCAGATCACCGTGGCGTCGGTGACGGTGTCGTACCCCCACATCGCGCGCGACAGGCGCCTGACCGTGGCTCCGGCGAAGGTGTCGGCGTGCCAGTCGGCCGAGAACGACTGCACCCGCCGGAAGGCGTCGTCGGTCATCGCCTTCATGTTGTTGGCGCTCATCGGGATGAGGAAGCGCATGGCGGTGTTCCGGATTACCGAGAAGGCGAAGTACACGCCCACGAACAGCGCCCAGGCGGCCCAGGCGGGGTCGGGGTTGGCCGGACCGGCGACGACGGCTTCAACCAGCCGGCCAGCCGCCCAGGGCATGGCCAGATCGAAGCCGATGGCCAGCAGCGTCAGGCCCACCGTGCCGGCGAGCAGCCAGGGTTGGCGGCGCCAGTAGCTGGCGACGAAGCCCAGCACCTGCCGGTTCGAGAGCACGCGCCGACGGTTCTCCTCGGCGTCTTCGTAATGGTCGGTCATGGTCGGTCTCGGGAACGGAGATCCGGCGGGTTGCGTCGCGGGCGGCGCACGCCGAACGTCCGGGAGTTTGGCGATGGGATGACGTGAGGCGGCCGGACCGAGCGACAGGGCGAGCTCGCGCGGATCAACCGGCGAGAGCGGGCCCGGGACAGGCTGTCCGAGCGAAGCTAGGGGTGCGGCGGCGGCCCGGGGCGTTGGCGGGAAAGCGGCGCGACGAACGTCATGCTGTCCTCCCTCCTCGGCCTCGAAGGCTTTGAGTTAGGCCCGGGTCCGTCGAGGGTCAAGCCGACCGCAGAACATGGTTTCACAAGCGGCATTTCGGCCACACCGCCACTTCTGCTAAGCCGCCGGCCATGACCAGCACCGACCGCCTCCCCGACGCGGCCCCGACCAACTGGGTGGACCGGCACGCGCCGCGGGCGCTGCGGCCGTGGCTGAAGCTCGGGCGGTTCGACCGGCCGGCGGGGATCTGGCTGCTGATGCTGCCCGGCTGGCAAGGGATCGCCCTCGCCTGCGCGATGGCCGGCCGCTGGCCGGACGCCACGCTGCTCCTCAAGTTCTTCCTCGGCGCCGCGCTCATGCGGGCGGCCGGCTGCGCCTACAACGACATCGTCGACCGAGACATCGACGCGAGGGTGGCCCGCACCGCGGCGAGGCCGGTGGCGTCCGGGCGGATCAGCGTCAAGCAGGCCTGGGCGTTCGTGATCGGCTGCAGCCTGGTCTCGCTCGCCATCCTCCTGACCCTGGGCCAGCTGGCGTTCGGGCTCGGCGTCGCCTCCTGCCTGCTCGTCGCCGCCTATCCGTTCATGAAGCGGATCACCTGGTGGCCGCAGGCGTGGCTGGGCCTGACCTTCAACTGGGGCGCCCTGATGGGCTTCGCCGCCGCGGCCGGAGAACTGACGCTGGCGCCCGTGCTGCTGTACCTCGGCGGTGTCTTCTGGACCCTCGGCTACGACACCATCTACGCGATCCAGGACCTGGAGGACGACGCTCTCGTCGGCGTGAAATCCTCTACCCGCAGGCTGGGCGCGAACGTCCGGCGAGGCGTGGCGGTCTTTTACGGCATCAGCCTGGCCCTGACGCTCGCGGCGGGGTTCACGGCGGCGCTCACCGTGTTCTTCCTGCCGCTGTTCGCGCTCTATGGCGTCCACCTGGTGCTTCAGGCGAGGCGGGTGCGGGCGGACCAGCCGGCGCAGGCGTTGTTTCTGTTCAAGTCGAACGCATGGGCGGGGCTGGTGCTGTTCGCGGCCATTGCGGCGGGCGCTTACACGCTCTGAGCCGGCTTTGACTTCGTTTCTTGTATGACATACAAATAAGTGCATGGCCGACGTCCATGCGCTTGCTGAGGTACGTCCGCTCCGGGAGCCCGGGAAGCGGATGCGCTCGCGCCTGCTGGATGCTGCCGTCGAGCTCTTCAAGGCGAAGGGGCTGGCCGGGGTCGCGGTCGCCGAGATCGCCATGGCCGCCGGCGCCTATCCCAGCCAGGTGACCTACTACTTCCGCACCAAGGAGGCCCTGTTCGTCGAGGCTGCCTGCCGCGAGGTGCTGTACGTGGCGCGTCAGGCCGAACAGGCGGCGTCCACCGCGGCCAGCGGCCGGGACTACAACCGTCGCCTCGTGGAGACGGTGATCGGCTCCCCCGGCCTCGCGCTGTTCGTCGAGGCCCTCTCGCTGACGCGACGCCGCCAGGACCTTGCGCCCCTGATCGAACGCACGTTCGAGCGGCTGCACGCCGAGGGCGACCGTGCCTACGCCGACGTGCGCGCCCGCCGCGGCTGGAACGCCGGCGAGGATGCGGGCGCCGTCGCCCGGCGGTTCTGGACCCTGGCGCTCGGCATCGCCCTGCGCGAAGGCGCCACGGACGCCACAGTCGAGCAGGCCGTCGAGGAGATGGTCGTTCTGCTGCGACACCGTCCAAAAGCCGGAGCCGCCTGATGCCCGCCGCCGCCCGCGTGAGTCCGAAGGACTATTTCACACCCGAGGAGTGGGCGCCTCTGGCGAAGAAGTCGGCCTGGAAGGGACCGGCCATTATGGCCCACGCCTGGCTGGTCATCGGCGCGGCCGCCGCCATGGCCCTGGCCTTCCCGATCACCATACCGCTGGCGGTCATGATCATCGGCGCCCGGCAGCTCGGCCTCGCCATCCTGATGCACGACGCCGCCCACGGCGCGCTGCACCCGGACCTCAAGGTCAACGACTTCCTGGGCGACAAGCTCACCCCCGGCGGCCTCGTCGCCTACCGGACCTATCACCTCGGCCATCACAAGTACGCCCAGCAGACCGAGGACCCGGACCTCGTCCTGTCGGCCCCGTTCCCGATCACCCGCACCTCGCTCCGCCGCAAGATCGTCCGCGATCTGACGGGCCAGACCTATTACAAGCAGCGCTGGGCCGGTCTGGTGAAGCGGTTGCGCGTGCGCAAGGCGGGCGAGCCCCTGTGGCCCATCCTCCGCGACGCCGTCGTCTCTCGGAAGCGCTTCTTCACGGGGATGGTCGCGACCATCGCTCTTACCGCACCGTTCGGGTTCTGGTGGGCCTGGTTCGTCCTTTGGCTGCTGCCCCAGGCGACCTGGCTGCCGATGGTCACCCGCCTGCGGAACATCGCCGAACACGCCCTCGTGGCCAAGGACGAGCCCGATCCGCTGCGCCATGCCCGGACCACCCACGCGAACTGGCTGGAACGCGCCCTGCTCGCCCCCTACTGGGTGAACTACCACTGCGAGCACCACATGTTCATGCACGTGCCCTGCTACAACCTGCCGAAGGTCCGGGCCCATCTGGAGCGCAGCGGCGTCACCGGGAAGATGCTGTCGGCGCCCGGCTATCTCGACGTGCTGAAGCTTGCGTCCGGCAAGCCCGAGCGCGTAGCCGTGGCGGCGTGATCGCCCCCACCCTCGAAGCGCGCCGCGCCTTCATCCTCGAGAACACCCGTCCGCAGCGGCCGCCGCACACGCCGGAGCTGACGCTTCATCTCGCCGACGAGATCACGCCCATCTGGCGCATGACCGAGGAGGCGCTCGCCGAGATCGGCCTGCCGCCGCCGTTCTGGGCCTTCGCCTGGGCGGGGGGCCAAGCGCTCTCACGCTATGTGCTCGACAATCCGGGTCTCGTCGCAGGCAAGGGCGTGGTCGACTTCGCCTCGGGCTCGGGGATCGTAGCCATCGCGGCGCTGAAGGCTGGCGCGGGGCGCGTGCTGGCCGCCGACATCGACACGTTCTGCGGCGCGGCGCTGGCGGTGAACAGCGAAGCCAACGATGTCGCGCCGGAGTTCACCGACGCCGACCTGCTGGAGGCGCCGGCCCCCGCCTGGGCCGAGGTGATCCTGGCGGGCGACATCTGCTACGAGAAGCCGCTCGCCGCGCGCGTGATGGCCTGGCTCGGCGAGGCGCGGGACCGCGGCGCGGCCGTGCTGATCGGCGACCCGGGCCGCAGCTACTTCCCACGCGAGGGCCTGGTGAAGCTCGCCGAATACCAGGTGCCCACCACCCGCGAGCTGGAGGACATGGAAGTCAAGAGGACGGCCGTCTGGGCCCTGCCCTAGCGCGCCGCGGCGAAATACCGGGTCGTGCCCACCAGCCGATGCCTCCGATCGTGGACCAGCACCCGAGCGTCCGCGCCGCCGCCGGCGAGTTTCTGCGCCAAAGCGTGCGCCTGGCCTCGGCTCGCGCGCCCGAGCCGAACACGACCGGCTCGACGCCGGCGCTGCAGTCCATCAGCCACCCGCCGGGCAACGGCCGCACACTCACCAGAACGTCCTGCACCGACACCTGGACACCAATTCTCCCGTTGGATGAGGACCTTAGTCCGCCTGCGGGCTCCCCGCGTTCACCTAGGCGAACAGCGTCACTGCTTGCGCGCGGCGCCTGCGCCGTCTAGAACAATACAGGAACACGAAAGAAGGCGGGTGATGAGAGAAGACGGCAAGATCGACTACGTGGAGCTGCCCGCCGAGGACATGGCCGCGCAGACGGCGTTCTACGGCGCGGCGTTCGGCTGGACCTTCCAGGCCTACGGTCCAAACTATCAAGCGTTCGACCAGGGGCTCGACGGGGGGCTTCTACAATCCGGACGCCGAGAATCCGAAGAAGCCCCCGCTGGTGGTGCTCTACGCCCATGACCTCGAGGCCATGGAGGCCAGGGTGAAAGCCGCTGGCGGCGTGATCACCGCCCCGATCTTCAGCTTCCCCGGCGGCCGCCGCTTCCATTTCCAGGATCCAGGCGGCAACGAACTGGCTGTCTGGAGCGAGGGTTAAGCGCAAAGAAAGGGCCGCGGTCTGCGGCCGCGGCCCCTTCTCGACTGGGCGCCGAGCTAGTTGCCGCCGGCCTTCGGCGCTTCGGTCTCGGCCGATTGCCGGCGGCGCGGCATCAGCTTCTGCGCCTCGCGCAGTTCGTCGGGGTCGAGAGCGCCGTCGGCGTTCTTGTCGATGACGCCGAAGAACTTGGCCATCATGTCGCCAGTCTGCCCCTTCAGCTCGGCCTTCTGCAGCTTGCCGTCGAAGTTGTCGTCCATGGCGCCCATGAAGAGCGTGGCCTGCAGCTGCTTGTCGTAGTCCGGCCGCTGGTCCTGCACGGTCTCGTCGACCCAGCGGTAGTGCAGGTAGGTGGCGAGCATCTCCTCCCACGACTGCTCGCCCCAGGTGACCACCTTGTTGGGGTCGGGGTTCGCGGGGTTCCGTTTGGAGTTGTCGTAGGTGTAGCGCGTCACGACCTTGGTCCCGGCCGGGATCTTCAACGGCTCGGCCAGGAAGTACTCGTACTGCCAGTTGAAGTCGTAGCGCGGCAGCGAGAGCAGCATCTGCTCGCGACCGTCCGGATAGATCACCGAGACGCTCGCCGACGAGCCGCGGTGGTGGGCGTGCGGCGTCAGGCCGTAGATGATCGCGTCCTTCGGGAACTGGAGGTAGGCCTGCTCGTGGTGCTCCTCGGTGTTGGCCGGGATCACGATCGAGAAGTCGAAGATACCCATGGTGCGGAGCACGTACTTGGGCTCCTGCCCCTTGGGATAGAAGTACATCCCCATCTGGGTCTTCTCGACCGTCTCGCGGCCGTAGGGCGTGTAGTGGTTCTGGAACGCCACGCCGCCGGACGGCGGCACCCAGACGCCGTGGTCGTCGGGATTGATGTTCGATCCGCGGCCCGGGCCGTAGCCGCCGAGCGAAGCGCCCCACTGGGTCTCGGTCGCGGTGTCGCCGGTCTTGAACTCGCCGTCGACCACGCCGGTCAGGATGTGGTGCACCGCCTGCCGGTCGGTGACCCGGAAGGTCGTCGCCTTCATCCAGCGGCCCTCGGTCATCACGCTCGGCACAACGGGGCGCTGGTAGTCCAGCACGCCCTGGGCGGGGATGGTGAAGGGCGGGAATCTCGACGATCACGTCCGGCTTGCCCAGCGGCCAGTCGGGCGCCTTGAAGTCGATCTTGGCGAGCGGGTCCTCGCCCTCGCCTCGCGGCGCGCCCGCCTCGATCCAGTGGACGAGGGTCTTGATCTGGTCAGGGCTGAGGCGGTCGTCGTCCTTGAAATGGCCCACCGTCTGGTCAGCCATGTAGGGCGGCATGCGGCCCGTGCGGATCACTTCGCGGATCATCGGCGAGAAGCCCTTGACCTGCTCGTAGGTGTTCAGCGGCATCGGGCCGATGCCGCCCGGCTGGTGGCACGTGGCGCACTTGGCCTGGATGATCGGCGCGACCTCGTTGGCGTAGCTGATCTTGGCGAAGCTCGCGGCCTTGGCGCGCTCGGGGAAGGCGATGGCCCCACCCTTGGCGGCAACCTTCGTGAAGGCGGCCGGGCGGCCGGCGACGAGGCCATCGACCGCGGCGCGGGGGCCCGCCGTGGGGCCGCGATAGACGACCTGCCAGCTCTTCGGGTCGACCACGAAGACCTCGGCCGCCCGGGTTACGCCCAGCTGCTCGCCGACGAGCTGCTGGTAGTCGAAGAGGATGGGCGCGTCGAAGCCGATCGCCGCGGCGTCCTTCTTCACCGCCTCGCGCTTCTCGCCGAGGCGCGAGGCCACCGCGAGCATTTCCACGCCCTTGCCGGCGTAGTCGCGCTTCAGGGCCGCCAGAGCCGGCGCATCCTTGCGAAGCTGGGCGTCGCCCGAGGCGTAGGCCACCAGCACGACCGCCTTGGCGTCGCCGAACCGATAGAGCTCGCGGGCGATCAGGTTCTGATCGGCCAGCCGAAAGTTGTCGACCGTCTGGGCCGCGTGGGCAGGGCCCACGACGAGGGCGGCGACGCCTGCAACCAGCGCCACGACCGCGGACCACACGCCCGACCTACGCGCCAAACCCATCTCCAGCCTCCCGTCCGGAATTTCTTGTTATCCGAACGAGATGATCCGAGCCGCATTGCGCAATTATGTCAGGCCGCTCGGAAAGTTGACGCGGGCGTCAGTCCTGGGCCGCACGCCCCGCCGCCTTGCCGGCGTCGAACCGGCGGACGAAGTCGTCCAGCAGCCGGACGCCGAAGCCCTGGGAGCCCTTTGGCGCCGTCGGCTGGTCGCGTTCGATCCAGGTGACCGAGGCGATGTCCAGGTGCGCCCAGGGCGTGGTCGGCTCGGCGAAGTAGCCGATGAAGTGGGCGCCAATGCCCGCCCCGGCCGCGCCGCCGCCCTCGGCGATGTCGCGGATGTCGGCGATCGGGCTCTCCAGGTCCTTGGCGTAGCTGGGATGGAGGGGCAGGCGCCACACCGGCTCACCCGAGGCCTTTGACGAGGCCTGCAGCTGTTCGACCAGGCCGTCGTGGCGGCTGAAGAGGCCGGCGTAGTCGTCGCCGAGCGCTGTCCCGACAGCGCCAGTGAGGGTGGCGAGGTTGACGATGGCGGCGGGCTTGTAGCGCTTGTCGGCGTACGCGGTGGCGTCCGCCAGGACGATGCGACCTTCGGCGTCGGTGTTCAGGCGTTCGATGCTCTTGCCGTTGTAGGCGCGGATCACGTCGCCCGGCCGGGCGGCGCCGCCGTCCGGCATGTTCTCGGCGAGGGCGGCGACACCCACGACGTGCACCGGCGCGCCGGACTTGGCCAAGGAGAGCACGGCGGCGATGGCCGACGCGGCCCCGGCCATGTCGTCCTTCATCTTCCACATGCCAGAGCCGGGCTTCAGCGACGTGCCGCCGGAATCGAAGGTGATCCCCTTGCCGGTCAGCACCACCGGGGGCCGCCGGCGCCCGCACCCCTGTATTCCACGATCAACAGCCGCGGCGGCCTCGGAGAGCCCTGGCCGACACTGAGGATCGCGTTCATGCCCAGCTTCTGCATCGCCGGCACATCGAGCGCCTCGATGGTCACGCCGGACACGCCCCTGAAGGCCGCCCGCGTGCGCTCTACGAAGACCTCCGGATAGACGATGTTGGCCGGCTCGGTCGTCAGGTCGCGGGCGAAGGCCACCGCCTCGGCCAGGGCGCGGCCCTGGCGCGCATAAGCGGCCTGGGCGGCGGCGGCGTCGGGGGTCACGACGACCAGCGCCTGCGGCTCCGCGGCCTCTCCAGGCGTCTTCGTCTTGTAACTGGCGGCGAACCGGTAGGCGCCCAGCGCCGCGCCGACAGCCGGTTGCAAGGGGTCGCCGAGGCCGGTGGCCACAAACGCGGTCGGGCGTTCGGACTTGGCGGTGGCCCGCGCCGCCTGGCCTCCGAGGTTCTGCAGGTCGACGGCGGTGAGGGCGGAGCCCTCCGCGGGCTTTGCGCCCAGGATCAGGATCTCGTCATAGGCGCCCAGCCCGCGCAGGCTGAGGCTGGAACCGGCCTTGTAGTCGAACTTGGCCGAAGCGAGTGCGCGGGCGACCGCGGCGCGCACCGTGGGGTCGAGCACGGCGCCGCGCGTCGCCAGGTCGGCGTCCGACGCCAGCGGCAGCACGAGGCCACCGTCCTGCGGCGCCTGGGCGGCGAAGCTGATGGGCCGCGCCTCGGCGGCGGCGGCGGCGGCAAGGGCGAGGGTCGAGGCCAGCGTCAGAGCGGCAAGGCGCATGAAGGTCTCCGGACAGACAGTGTGCCGCTTGTTTAGCAGGCGGACGCGGGCTGGCTAGGCGGTGGCGACCGGCGCCGCTAAGACTTCGACCACCGCGTTCCCCGGAGCTTCCCGCCCATGCGCCGCCGCACGTTCCTCGCCACCCTGCCCGCCGTCGCCGCCGCGGGCCCGGCGCTGGCTCAGTCGCAGATCGTGGCCGGCGACAACCCGAACCGTAAGCGGCCCGACGTGCATGCCGGCGACCGGATCGCCGGCGCCAACTTCGCCTCTCGTTCGGCGGCCTGGGGCGTGAACGGCGCGGCGGCGACCGCCCACCCGCTGGCGACGCAGGCCGCGATCGGCGTGCTGAAGAGGGGCGGCTCGGCGGCGGACGCGGCTGTCGCCGCCAACGCCTGCCTGGGCCTGATGGAGCCCATCGCCTGCGGGATTGGCGGCGATTGCTACGTGCTGCTGTGGGACCCGAAGGCCGGGAAGGTCATGGGCCTGAACAGCTCCGGCCGCTCCCCGCGCGGCCTGTCCCTGGAGACGGTGCGCAGCCGAGCCGACGCGCGAGGACTGCTGCCCTCATGGGGCGCGGTGACGGTGAGCGTACCCGGCACGGTGGACGCCTGGCGGGCCCTGCACGAGCGCTACGGCAAGCTAAAGTGGGCCGAGCTGTTCGATGACGCCATCCACTACGCCGAGGCCGGCCACCCGATCACCCAGAACGTCGCCTTCTACCTGGCGGGAAGCCAGAAGAGGTTCACCGACCCGGCCTCCAAGATCGAGGAGGTGGAGAACTTCCTGAAGGTCTGGGCGCCCACGGGCCGGACGCCGGCCGAGGGCGAGATCTTCAAGAACCCGGCGCTGGGGCGCACCTACCGCCTGATCGCCCAGGGCGGCGGCCGCGCGTTCTACGAGGGCGAGATCGCCGAGACCATCGAGCGCTACTTCAGACGGATCGGCGGCTGGATGACCAGGGCCGACCTGGCGGCGCACAAGGCCGTCTGGACCCAGGTCCACGCCACCCGCTACCGGGGCGTCGAGGTGCACGCTTTGGGCGACAACACCCAGGGCCTGGCCACTCTCCAGATGCTAAACATCATGGAGACCTTCGACTACCGCCGCTTCGGTTTCCAGTCGGCGGCGGCGATCCACCATTCGGTGGAAGCCAAGCGCCTCGCCTACGAAGACCGCGCTCGCTTCTACGCCGACCAGGACTTCTATAAGTCGCCCGTGGAGTGGCTGATCTCCAAGGACTATGCCCGCGAGCGCGCCCGGCTGATCCGGCCCGACAGGATCCTGACGCCCGTGTATCCGGGCCAGGCCCCCAGCCGCGGCGACACCACCTACTTCACGACCGCCGATGCGGACGGGATGATGGTGTCGATCATCCAGTCGAACTACCGGGGCATGGGGTCGGGTCTCTCGCCG
The DNA here is from genome assembly GCF_024699945.1 of Phenylobacterium sp. J426. Lineage (GTDB taxonomy): Bacteria > Pseudomonadota > Alphaproteobacteria > Caulobacterales > Caulobacteraceae > Phenylobacterium. Next base: position 696,820 of record NZ_JAJOMY010000001.1, read on the forward strand.
GACGGCCTCGGCTTCATGTTGCAGGATCGCGGCGAGCTGTTCGCCACCCAGGACGGCCACCCCAACATCTACGCGCCGGGCAAGCGGCCCTTCCAGACCATCATCCCCGGCTTCGCGACGCGGGACGGCCAGCCCTGGCTCGCCTTCGGCGTGATGGGCGGCGACATGCAGCCCCAGGGTCAGGTGCAGATCATCTCGAACATGGTCGATTTCGGCCTGGGCGTGCAGGAGGCCGGGGACAGCCCGCGTTGGCACCATGGCGGGTCTTCCGAGCCGACCGGCGAGCCGCAGCAGGGGGTGGGCGTGCTCAACCTTGAGACCGGCGTGCCCGCGGCGACCCAGAAGGCGCTGGCGGCGCTTGGCTGGAGTCTCAGGCCAGATCCCGGCGGCTATGGCGGCTATCAGGCGATCGAGCGGTGGCCGGGCCGCTACGCCGCCGCCACCGAGATGCGCAAGGACGGCGTGGCCCTGGCCTACTGAGAGGCGTCGGCCTCCAGCAGCCGGCCCTTGGAGTCCACGGCGAAGAGCGGGGTCGTCCCCGCGGTCACCTCGATCCGTTCGCAATCGTGGTGACGGCGCAGCACCTCGGGGATCGAGGTCAGGATGTCGGCGGCCCGCGTGACGGTGACCGTCTCGCGTGGGATGGCGCTCCCTTCGTGGATCACGTGCAGGCGGTACATGACGCCTGTTTGGAAGAACGGCGATTCCGTTCACAGCCAGGAGAAATACCTAAGGGAAGTTGCTAGGGGTGACCGCATGACCCACGACGAGATGGAAGCCATCGTCCTGTCCTTCCCCGGTACGGCGACGGGAACCAGCTACGGCAAGCCAGCCTATCTCGTGGACGGCAAGTTCTTCACGCGCCTGCGCCGCGACGATGCAAGCCTCGTCCTGATGGACGTCTCGTTCGACGAGCGCGAGATGCTGATGGAGGCCGAACCGGCCACCTTCCACATCACCCCGCACTACAAGGATTATCCGAGCGTGCTGGCGCGGATGGAGAGCCTGCACCCGGGTTCCTTCCGCAACTTCCTGGAGCGCCGCTTCCGCAAGATCGCGAAGAAGGCGGCCGTGAAGGCCTGGGAGAAGGCTCAGGCCGGGGCCTAGAACTCGTCCTCGATGGCGGAGCGGAAGGCCTCGAACACCTCGCGCGCGTTCTGCTCCGGCGGGAGTTCCGGCTCGGTCGGGAGGAGCGGCGCCCCGACCGCCGCCAGCCGGCCGACCCTCGCGCCATGCTGTACGAGCAGGAGCTCCTCGCCGACCTCCAGCCCCTTCAGCACGGCGGCGGCGTTCGGGGGCAGGTCGTCGAGATCCAGGCGCTTCATGGCGCCATCCTAGACCCGGGGGAGCCCGCCGGGTAAATCGCCGCTCATGGCTTACCGATCGCTGCGCGAGTTCCTGACGAAGCTGGAGGCCGCGGGCGAGCTGGTCCGCGTGACGGAGCCGGTGTCCTCCGTGCTGGAAATGACCGAGATCCAGCGCCGCCTCCTGGCCACCGGCGGGCCCGCCGTGTTGTTCGAGAACGTGATCCGAGCCGACGGCGAGCGCTCGTCGATGCCGGCCCTCATCAACCTGTTCGGGACGGTGAAGCGGGTCGCCATGGGCGTGACCCTCGAAGGCAAGGAACGCACCACGGCCGACGAACTGCGCGAGGTGGGCGAGCTGCTGGCGTTCCTGCGCCAGCCGGAGCCGCCGCGCGGCCTCAAGGACGCGTGGGACATGCTGCCGCTCGCCAAGACGGTGATGGGAATGCGGCCGCAGGTGCGGAAATCGGGCCCCGTGCAGGACGTGGTGCTGAAGGGCGACCAGGTCGACCTCACGAAGCTGCCGATCCAGACCTGCTGGCCGGGCGAGCCCGCGCCGCTGATCACCTGGCCGCTGGTGGTCACCAAGGGCCCGTCCGAAGACCGCGAAGACGACTACAACCTCGGCATCTACCGCATGCAGGTGCTGGGGAAGAACAGGACGATCATGCGCTGGCTGGCGCATCGTGGCGGGGCCCAGCACCACCGCCGCTGGAAGGGCGCGGGCAAGCGCGACCCGCTGCCGGCCTGTGCGGTGATCGGGGCCGACCCCGGGACGATCCTGGCCGCTGTGACGCCGGTGCCGGACACCTTGTCGGAGTACCAGTTCGCGGGCCTGATGCGCGGCGCGAAGCTCGACCTCGTTCCGGCCAAGACCGTGCCGCTGATGGTCCCGGCCCAGGCGGAGATCGTTCTCGAGGGCCACGTGCACCTGGACGAGTACGCCGACGAAGGCCCCTACGGCGACCACACCGGCTACTACAATTCGGTCGAGCGCTTCCCGGTGTTCGAGGTGACGGCGGTCACCATGCGCAAGGACCCGATCTACCTGACGACCTTCACCGGCCGGCCGCCGGACGAGCCCAGCGTGCTGGGCGAGGCGCTGAACGAGGTCTTCATCCCGCTGATCCGACAGCAGTTCCCGGAAATCGTCGACTTCTGGCTGCCGCCCGAGGGCTGCAGCTACCGCATCGCCGTCGTGTCGATGAAGAAGGCGTACCCGGGACACGCCAAGCGCGTGATGATGGGGGGTCTGGAGCTACCTTCGGCAATTCATGTACACGAAGTGGGTGATCGTCGTGGACGACGACATCGACGCCCGCGATTGGAAGGACGTCATGTGGGCCGTCTCGACCCGCATGGACCCGGCCCGTGACATCACCGTCGTCGAGAACACGCCGATCGACTACCTGGACTTCGCCAGTCCCCAGAGCGGCCTGGGCTCCAAGATCGGCCTCGACGCCACCAACAAGTGGCCGCCCGAGACCCATCGCGAGTGGGGCGAGAAGCTGTTCATGGACCAGGCGGTGATCGACACCGTCACCGCGAAGTGGGCCAGGCTCGGACTCCCCGGCGACGGCACGCCGGTCGACTAAGCGGTTGCGCCGCTTCTCGAAGCGGCGGCAACTGAGCCTTTGGGGGAGGGACGCCCATGGACATCGCCGCATCCGCCCACGCGGCCGCCCTCTGGGCCGGTCTGCACATCTTCCTGCTGCTGGTGCTGTCGGTGCTGGTCACCCGCCAGCGGCGAAAGCACCACGTCTCCCTGGGAGACGGCGGCGTGCCGGCGTTGGAGCAGGCGATCCGCGCGTTCGGCAACGCGAGCGAATACGTTCCGCCGGCGCTGATCGGGCTCGCCATCCTCGCACTGGCCGGCGCGCCGCCGCTCCTGATCCATCCGATCGGCCTCGTGCTGTTCGTCGGGCGGGTGATGCACGCCGTCGGCATTTCGCGAAGCGGTGGAGCGACGCTGCCGCGGGCTCTGGGAACGCTCGCCACCTGGATCGCCTACGTGGCGGTCGGCGCGGCGCTGCTTTTCTACGCCATCCCGTAAGCTTGTTCCGGCGCGCCCGGTCGGCCATATGGCCAGGATGGACGAAAACCTGCTGAACGACGTCGTGGCCGCTGCGCTCAAGGCGGGGGCCGACGCGGCCGAAGCCGTGGGCGCCGAACGGCGCAGCCTCTCCGTCAATGTCCGGGAAGGGGAACTCGAGGAGGTCGAGCGCGAGGAATCCCGCGACCTCGGCCTACGCGTCTTCGTGGGCCGCCGACAGGCGACCGTCTCCGGGTCGGACATCTCGTCAGAGGCCCGGGCAAAGCTGGTCGAGCGCGCCGTCGCCATGGCCAGGCTCGCGCCCGAGGATCCCTACGCCAGCCTGGCCGACCCCGACGCCCTGGCCCGTGGTGACCTTCCCGAACTCGACCTCTACGACCCGACCGAACCCACGCCCGAGGCCCTGGAGGAGCGCGCCCGCATCGCGGAGGCCGCCGCCCGCGCCCAGCCCAAGGTGACCAACTCCGACGGAGCCAGCGGGTCGTGGTCGTCGTCGCGCTGGGTGCTGGTGACCAGCGACGGCTTCACGGGCGTACACCGCGCCTCCGGCTTCTCGATCGGCGCGTCGGCGATCGCGGGGGACGAGGGCGGCATGGAGACGGGCTACGACGGCCGCTCGGCCCGATGGGAGTCCGACCTGCCGCCGCCGGAGAGCCTCGGCGCCGAGGCGGGCCGCCGGGCCGCGGCGCGGCTGGGCGCCCGCAAGATCGCCTCGACGACCGCCCCCGTGATCTTCGAGAACCGGCTGGCCGCCTCGCTGATGAGCCCGCTGATCGGCGCCATCTCCGGCCCCGCCATCGCCCGCGGCACCTCGTTCCTGAAGGACAAGCTGGGCCAGCAGGTGTTCGCCGAGCGCATCACCATCACCGACGATCCGCACAAGCGCCGGGGCCTGGGCTCCTCGCCCTTCGATGACGAGGGCGTCCGCAACGAGCGCCGCGAACTGGTCGACGCCGGCGTCCTCACCACCTGGCTGCTCAACACGTCCTCGGCGCGCCAACTGGGCCTCAAGACCACCGGCCACGCCTCGCGTGGGCTTGCCGGCCCGTCGGGCGTCTCGCCGAGCAACCTGACCCTGCAACCCGGCGACAAGGACCTGAACGGCCTGATGAAGGACGCAGGCTCGGGCCTCCTGGTGACCTCGATGTTCGGCCCGTCGCTGAACGGCAACACCGGCGACTGGTCGGTGGGGTGCTCGGGCTTCTGGTTCGAGAACGGGGAGATCGCCTATCCCGTCAACGAGATTACCGTGGCCGGCAACCTGCTCGACGTCTATGGGCGGCTCGTGCCGGGTTCGGACCTGGAGTTCCGCGGCGCGTCGAACGCACCGTCGCTGCTGGTCGACAACCTGGCCATCGCGGGGCGCTGACGCTGCACGACCTGGACCTCCTGCTGGATGCGGCCCGCGAGGCGGGTGAACTGGCCGGGCGGCTGCGCCGGCAGGGGCTCGAGATCGAATACAAGGCCGGCAATTCGCCGGTCACCAACGCCGACCTCGCCGCGGACCGGCTGCTGAAGGCGCGGCTGCTGACCGCCCGGCCGAACTACGGCTGGCTGTCGGAGGAAACGGCCGACGACCCCGCGCGGCTCGCCCAGCGGCGGATCTTCGTGGTCGACCCGATCGACGGCACCCGAGCCTTCCTCAACGACCGGCCCTGGTGGGCGGTGTCGATCGCGGTGGTCGACGGCGAGCGGCCGGTGGCGGGGGTCGTCTTCGCGCCGGAAGTCGGCGAGACCTACGCCGCGCAGGCGGGCCAGGGCGCCACCCTGGACGGGCGGCCGATCCGGGCCGGCGACGCAAGTACGCTGGAAGCCTGCCGCATGGCCGGCGACCCAAACATGTTCCGCCATCCGAGTTGGCCGGTGCCATGGCCGGAGATGCGGGTGGAGCCCCGCAACTCCACCGCCTACCGCATGTGCCTTGTGGCCGCCGGATCGTTCGACGCCGCCGTGGCTCCGGTGGCGAAGCACGACTGGGACCTGGCGGCCGCCGATCTGATCGCCAGCGAAGCCGGTGCGTTCGTCGGCGACCACCACGGCCGGACGTTCCGCTACAACCGCCCGAAGCCGGTGCAGGCGAGCCTCGTCTGCGCCGCCCCGGGCCTCACCCCATTGATCCTGGACCGGGTCCGGCATATCCGCAGCGGAAACTGACCCCTTCCGCTACGAAAGCGTTTGCAGATCACCATGCCTGACAGCCAACAGCTCCTTCACCTCGTCATCGGCGGCGAGCTGAAGTCCCTGAACGGTCCGCCGGAATTCCGCGACCTGTCCAAGGTCGACCTCGTGGGCGCCTTCCCGTCCTACGACGAAGCCGTCCGCGCATGGCGCGCCAAGGCGCAGGAGACCGTGGACAACGCGCACATGCGCTATTTCGTGATCCACGCCCACAAGCTGCTGTCCCCCGCCGCGGGCGAGTAGTCAGCTCCGGACGATGCGGTCGACGAGGGCGCCGCCGCGCCAGAGCTCGACCGCATCACAGCTCTGATGCTCCCGCAGCAGCCGCTCGGCGCGCCCTTGGAGATGTTCCAGTTCGGTCCAGGGGGCCAGATCGACCACCGGCGCGATACCGTCCGCCCTGACGCACAGCAGGGTGCAGTATTCTTCCGCCGCGATGAGGGTCAGCCCTTCCTCCATGCGTGCACCTTGGCACGCGAGGGGCGAGCCGTCTGTTACAAAGGTCACTTTCGGGGGGCCTGAAACTGCGACTATTCGCGCCGCAGGAGCCGCTCGGTTACGAGCGACCCGATCATCTGGCTGCGGAACTTCGCCTTCATGCCGGGCGGGTCGTACATCGGGCTCTGCACCCATTCGAGAAAGCTCATGCCCGCGGGCTCGCCTTCCTCGAGATAGCGCTCGAAGGTGTAGTCCAGCACGCCGGTCTTGCCCTGCTTGATGTGCAGGTAGCGCAGATGGAGCTGGTCCATCGCCTCGCGGATGGTCTTGCCCTTCCGGAAGTGCATGTAGAGCACGCTCATGATGCCGGCACGGTCCGCGCCGGACTTGCAGTGCATCAGGGCGGGATACTCGATCGTCTCGAACAGCCGCTTGGCGCCGAGCACGCGCTGGACGCTGGGCACCTCACGCGAGGTGATGGTGAAGTCGACCATCGTCAGCCCCAGCCGATCGCAGGCGTCTTTCTCCAGGGCGTGGAAGCTGGCGTCGAAGCCACCCCGCAGGTTGATCACCGTCTTGATGCCGCGCGCCTTCCATAGCGCCAGCTGGTGGGGCCAGGGCTGGTTGGTCCGAACCAGCTCCTCCGAGATCCAGTGGGCGTTGGAAAAGCCCAGCCGCAGGTAGGCGTGGTCCTTCCAGAGGTAGTCCAGATAGGCCTTCACCCGCCCGCCCGGCGTGCTGAGGTCGAAGTCGTTCCGGACCGGCTGTTCGTTCATGGCCGCTAAGTAGGGCGAAGAGCCCGCCAGAGGAAGCCGCCCGCGCTTGACTTCGCCGCCCCAACGTCCGACCCCAGGCCCATGAGCGACAGCCCGCCCGAGCTATCTGGCCGCGACCTGATCGCGCGGGTGGCCAGGGCTTATCTCGCGCCCCGCTGGATGGCCTGGACGGGCGCCCTCGTGGCGGGGATCGCCGCGGCCTGGTTCACGACCCGGCTCGTGCAGATCCTCGAGCCGGCCACCAACGATCTGATGGTCAACCACAAGCCGGGCGCCCTGGTGGTCCTGCCGGTGACGATCGCCGTCTACGCCGTGCTCCGGGCTCTGTCGCAGGTCGTCCAGGCGACGCTGGTGAACCGGATCGGCAACGCGGTCGTGGGCGACATCCAGGTGCAGCTGTTCGGCAAGCTGGTGCGCGCCGACCTGGCGCGGCTGCGCAGCGCCCACTCCGGCTCCTACGTTTCCTCGGTGCTGTACGACGCCGGCCTGATCCGCGAGGCGGCGACGGCCGGCGTGATCAACTACACCCAGCATCTGCTGATCGTGATCGGCGCGATCACGGTGATGATCTCGAACGACCGCAACCTCTCGCTGCTGCTGATCGTCGCCCTGCCGCTGGCCAGCCTGATCATGCGCCGCTTCGCCAAACGGACCACCAAGGCGGCCAAGGGCGCCATGGCCGAGACCTCCGCCCTCTCGACGGCCATCATGGAGAGCCTCGACGGCGTCCGCGTGGTCAAGCTGGAGAACCGCGAGGCTTACGAGGAGCAACGAGTCGGCGACGTCGTCCGTCGGCGGCAGAAGCACCTCACCAAGGGCGCCGACGCCCGCGCCCGCGCCGCCCCGTCCACCGAGCTGCTCATGACGCTGATCACCGCGGCGGTGATCGCTTACGCCGGCTGGCGCTCCCAGCAGGGCGGCATGACGGTCGGCGCCTTCGTGGCGTTCATCGCCGCGCTGGGCGTGGCTTCGCAGTCGCTGCGCCAGCTCGCCAACCTCCAGACCGTGTTCGCCGAGGGCATGTCGGCGGCGCGGCGTCTCTTCGCGGCGCTCGATGTCGAACCCGAGGTTCGCGAGAAGGCGGGCGCCCGGCCGCTGCCGCGCGGCGAGGCCACGGTACGGTTCGAGGATGTCGGCTTCAGCTACGGCCGCGACGGCGCGCCGACGCTGAGCGGCGTCACCCTGGAAGCCCGACGCGGCGAGACCGTGGCCCTGGTCGGGCCGTCGGGCGGCGGCAAGAGCACCATCCTCAACCTGATCCCGCGCTTCTACGACGCCACCTCGGGGCGGGTGAGCATCGACGGCCACGACGTGCGCGACGTCACCCTCGCCTCACTGCGCGATCAGATCGCCCTCGTCACCCAGGAGCCGTTCCTGTTCGACGACACCATCCGCGCCAACATCTGCTACGCCCGCCCCGACGCGAGCGAACACGAGATCGAAGCCGCGGCGCGGGCGGCGGCGGCGCACGACTTCATTCTGGCCTTGCCGCACGGCTACGCGACGACGGTGGGTGAGGCCGGCGCGCGTCTGTCGGGCGGCCAGCGGCAGCGCATCGCCATCGCCCGCGCCTTCCTGAAGGACGCCCCGATCCTGCTGCTGGACGAGGCGACCAGCGCCCTGGACACGGAGAGCGAGGCCCAGGTGCAGGCGGCGCTGTCGCGGCTGATGACCGGACGCACGACCATGCTGATCGCCCACCGCCTGTCGACGGTGCGGGGCGCCGACCGCATCTATGTCATCGACAGGGGACGCATCGTCGAGACCGGCGACCACACGAGCCTGGTGAAGAAGCGCGGCCTCTATGCTCGGCTCGCCAAGAGCCAGCATCTCGAGGCCGAACCCGCTTGAAGAAGCTGCTGCGGAGCGACGGCGTCCAGGGCTTCCTGGGCTGGCTGCTGGGGACTTATCTTCGGGTCGTGCTGCGCACGGTCCGCTGGCGGCACGAGAACGTCGACTGCGTCGAGCCGGTGCTCGCCGACGACGCCACAGGGGCCATAGCCCTGTTCTGGCACGGCCGCATTCCCTTGTGCCTGGCCACGGCCCCGCAGTGGTGGCGGAAGCGCACGCGCTGCCTGGTTTCTCCCTCGGCGGATGGCGAGTTCATCGCTCAGGCGCTGCAGATGTCCGGCTTCCCGGCGATCCGCGTCTCCTCGGCGAAGAAGGGCGACTCGGCCAAGGCGCGCCAGGCGGTGGCGGCGATCCGCGACGCGACCGGCTGGGTCGCCGGCGGCGGCGCGCTGGTGGTCACGCCGGACGGCCCGCGCGGCCCAAACGAGATTATCCAGGCCGGCGCGCTGCAGATCGCCCGCCGGTCGGGCCAGCCGGTGTTCCTGATGGGCATCGCGGCGAACCCCGCCTGGCAGCTTCAGGATACCTGGGACAAGGTGATGTTCGCCGCCCCCTTCGGCCGCGGCGCCGTGGTCTGGGAAGGTCCGCTCTACGTTCCCCATGACGCCGGCGAGGCCGATATCGCCGGCCTGATCGCGGATTGGTCGGCCCGTCTCTCCGCCGCGACCCGGAGGGCCGAGGGCCTGGTCCGACGCCGCGCGTCGTCCGGGTCGCATTGATCCCGCACCCGGTTCGCGGGACATAGGCTCCTATGGCGCACGCCCACTCGCACCACCACCATGACCACGGGCATGATCAGCCCGATCATGACCATCATGGTCACGGCCACGCCCATGGCTTCGGGCGCCATCATCATCATCATCATGCGCCGACCGACATGGGCCGGGCGTTCGCCATCGGCATCGCCCTCAACATCGCCTTCGTGGTGGCGGAGGTCGCCGCCGGCCTGTGGACCGGCTCTCTGGCCCTGCTGGCCGACGCCGGCCACAACCTGTCCGACGTGTTGTCGCTGGTCATGGCCTGGGGCGCGACCGTGCTGGCGAAGCGGGCGCCGTCCGGCCGCCGCACCTACGGCCTGCGAAAGGCGACCATCCTTGCGTCGCTCGCCAACGCCGTGCTGCTGCTGGTGGCGGTGGGAGCCATCGTTTCGGAAGCCGCGCACCGCCTGCGCGAGCCAGCGAGCGTCGAGGCGCAGATCGTCATGCTGGTGGCGGGGCTCGGCGTCGTGATCAACGGCATCACCGCCGCCTTCTTCATGCGCGGCAGCCACTCCGACCTGAACGTGCGGGGCGCCTTCCTGCACATGGCGGCCGACGCGGCCGTCTCCCTGGCCGTGGTGGTGGGCGCGTTCGCCATGGCGCAGACGGGCCTGCTGTGGATCGACCCCGTACTCAGCCTGCTGATCGCCGCGGTCATCGTGGTCGGGACTTGGGGGCTGCTGCGGGATTCCGCCGATCTGGCCCTGGATGCGGCCCCGCGCGGCATCGACGTCGAAGAGGTCCGCCGCTGGCTGGCGGCCCAGCCGGGGGTCGCCGAGGTACACGACCTGCACATCTGGGCCATGAGCACGACCGAGACGGCGCTGACCGCGCATGTCTGCCGGCCGGAGAACGCCGACAGTGACGGCTTCCTGCACGCCGTCTGCGAAGGTCTGGAGCGGAGATTCAACATCATCCACGCCACCGTCCAGGTGGAGACAGACGCCGCCCACGTCTGTCGGCTGCGGCCCGCCGAGGTGGTGTGATCGCGCTCGCGCTCTACGGCGCGCTGACGGGGCTGTTCGAGCCCTTCGCGCCTCTCGCTCTGAAGGCGCGCGCCCGGCGCGGCAAGGAAGAGCCTGCCCGCCTCGGCGAGCGGCTGGGGCGAACGTCGCGACCACGGCCGCCAGGTCCGCTCGTCTGGCTGCACGGCGTCAGCGTCGGCGAGAGCGTCTCGCTGCTGCCGCTCGTCGAGGCGCTGCAGGCGGCGCGTCCCGGCGTCTCGATCCTGGTCACGTCCGGAACGGTCACCTCAGCCCAGGTCCTGGCCAAACGCCTGCCCGCAGGGGTGATCCACCAGTATGCGCCGGTGGACGCCCCAGGCGCCGTCGGCCGCTTCCTCGACCACTGGAGGCCGGAGGCGGCCATTTTCGTCGAGAGCGAGCTCTGGCCCAACCTCATCACCGCCGCTCGCCGACGCGGCGTGAAACTCGCGCTGCTGTCGGCTCGGATGACCGAGGCCAGCGCCCGCGGCTGGAGGCGCGCGCCTGGCGCGGCGCGAGCACTGCTGTCCGCCTTCGATCTCGTGATGGCGCAGGACGCCGCCACCGCCGAGCGCCTGTCGGCCCTGGGGGCCCAGCTCGGCGAGCCGCTGAACCTGAAGCGCCTGGGTCAAGCGCTGGCGGCGCACCCGCCCGAACTGACGCGGCTGCGCGATGGTCTGGAAGGACGGCGCATCGTCCTCGCCGCCAGCACCCATCCGGGCGAGGAGCGGCTGATCGTCGACGCACTGGCGGGCCTCGACGCGCTGCTGATCCTCGCTCCACGCCACCCGGAGCGAGGCGCAGCGTTGGCGGCCGAGTTCGGCGCTCCACGCCGCAGCGCCGGAACACTGCCGACCGGTGGGACCCGGATCTACCTCGCCGACACCCTGGGCGAACTCGGGCTGTTCTTTCGCCTGGCCGACGTGACCATCATGGGTGGCGCCTTCGTCCAAGGTGTCGGCGGGCATAACCCGCTGGAGCCCGCCCGCTGCGGCGCGGCGATCGTCACGGGGCCCCACGTGTTCAACGCCGCAGACCTCTATGCGGAGATGACGTCCGAGCGCGCGGCGGTGCAGGTCGCGGACGCCGCCGAGCTTCGGAGGGTGGTCGAGGCGCTGCTCGATGTTCCGCCGGCGCGAGAGCGGCTGGCGGAGGCGGCGCTGGCCTATGCCCGCCGTCAAGGCGCCCAGCTTGACCGCGCGATGGCCGCCCTCGAGCCCCTGCTGCCATGAAGCTCGCCACGCCCCGCTGGTGGTACAGCCGCGACCGCCGTGTCATGCCGATGACCCGCCGCCTGCTCACGCCGCTGTCATGGATCTGGGCCGGTGTCACGGCACGGAAGATCGCCAAGACGACGCCGTCCGATCCCGGCGCGCCCGTGATCTGTATCGGCAACCTCACCATGGGCGGCGCCGGCAAGACGCCGGTCGCACGCGAGATCGCTCGCCGGGTGAGCGGCCACGTGCTGACGCGTGGCTACGGCGGCCGGGAAGCCGGACCGCTGCGGGTGGATTCCACCCGGCACAATGCCGCCGATGTCGGCGACGAGCCGCTGATGCTGGCCACCGACTTGCCCGTCTGGGTGTCGCGGGACCGGCCTGCCGGCGCGAGAGCAGCGGCGGCGGCCGGCGCCCGCGTCATCGTCATGGATGACGGCCACCAGAACCCGTCTCTTAGGAAGACCCTGTCGCTGGTCGTCGTGGACGGCGAGACCCGGAACGGCGAGTGGCCTTTCGGCGACGGCCGGGTCTTCCCCGCCGGACCCATGCGCGAACCGCTGCAGGCGGGACTCGCCCGGGCCGACGCGGCCATCGTCCTGCTGCCGGCGGATCTCGACGCCCCCGACCCTGAACTGTTGCAGGCCCTGGCGGAGACGCCCGTCCTGGTCGCCCGGCTGCAGCCGGCGGCCCCGCCGCCGCCAGGCCCTGTCGTGGGCTTCGCCGGGATCGGCAAGCCCTGGAAGTTCGAGCGGGCGCTGCAGGCCGCCGGCGCAGACCTGGCGGACTTCGCCCCGTTCCCCGACCACTTCGCCTATGACGCGGCGACGCTGAAACTGCTGGCCGACCGCGCGGCGCAGTTCAACGCCGGCCTGGTCACCACCGAAAAGGATTGGGTTCGCCTGCCGCCGGAGTGGCGGCCCCGAGTGAAGCCCTGGCCGGTTCGCGTCGTGTTTGACGATGAGGCGGCCCTGGACCGCCTGCTCGCCGCCCTCTAGCTCGCACCCGCCTTCTGCGCGAAGGCCCAGCTGGTTTCGGCCAGCGCCTGGACGCGCGGCCCCATGTTGGCGGCGTCGGGGTGGTTGGCGGTGCCGTCTCGAACCCGGCCCAGGATGCCCTGGATGATCCCCGCCAGCCGGAAGGTGTTGTAGGCGAAGAACCAGTTGAGATCGGGCAGCCCCGAACGGCCGGTGCGCGCGCAGTAGAGCTCCACCGCCTCTTCGATAGTCGGGATGCCGTGGGCCTTCAGGTCCGGCAGCTGCGAGACCGTGCCGTTCACCCAGTTCATAAGCAGGTAGGCGAAGTCGGCCAGCGGCTCGCCCAGCGTGGCGAGCTCCCAGTCGAGCACGGCGGCGACGCGCGGCTCGGTCGGGTGAAAGATCATGTTGTCCAGACGGTAGTCCCCGTGGACGATCGAGGTGCGCTCCTGGTTGGGCACGGTCGCCGGCAGCCAGGCGATGAGCCGCTCCATCTCGGGGATCTCGCGGTCTTCGGACGCCTTGTACTGCTTGGTCCACCGGTCGACCTGGCGGGCCATGTAGTTGCCCGGCTTACCGAAATCCTCCAGGCCGATGGCGACGTAGTCGGTGTTGTGGAGGTCGGCCAGCGTGTTGATCTTCGCCTCGAAGATCGCCCGGCGCTCGGCGGGCGTGTAGGCCGGCAGGGTCTGGTCCCAGAGCACCCGGCCCTCGACGCAGTCCATGACGTAGAACCAGGTGCCGATGACGCCATCGTCGGTACAGAGCCCATAGGTCCTGGCGACCGGGAAGCCGGTCGGCCCAAGGGCGGAAATCACCTTGTACTCGCGGTCCACCGCATGCGCCGAGGGCAGCAGCTTGCCTGGCGGCTTGCGGCGCAGGACGTACTTCTTGGCCGGCGTGATGAGCTGGTACGTCGGATTGGACTGGCCGCCCTTGAACTTGCGGAGCTCCAGCGGGCCTTCGTAGCCGGCTACATTGGCCTGCAGCCATCGCTCCAGCGACGCCTGGTCGAACTGCTGGGCCTCGGGAACGGCTTCCGTGCCGGTGTTGGCCTTTTCGCGCTCCTGCTCGGCGGCGACGTCGGCGGTGACGGCCATGGCGTTCCCCTTCGTACAATTGTTTGAACCCTTGTAGCGACCGGTCCCTTGGGGGAGCAAGGCGAGAAGGGCGGACTTGACCTTGCGATGGGAAGCAGGTTTGCGGGAGGCCCATGGCGAGCGCCGACATCGAGGCCATCATCGAGATCGAGGGGCCACCCGAGCGCGTCTGGCAGGTGATGACCGACACCGCCCTGGCCTGGCGCTGGCTGGGCGCCTTCGGCTTCCGGCTCAAGGTCGGGCAAACCTTCGTGATGCAACCCAGCCGCCGGAGGCGCGAGACCGACGACCTGGCGGGCGCGATCCCCTGCCGGCTCGAGGTGATCGATCCGAACCGTCGGCTACGGTTCTCTTGGATGTATCCCGGCCGCCCGGCGACCGACGTCGCCATCGCCCTGACGCCGATCCATGGCGGCACCCACGTGCGCCTGACCCACGAGGGCTGGGAAGCCTACGAGGACGACGTCGACCCCGCCGACATGGAGGCCGCGCTCCTGGCTATCGGCGAAGCCTGGTCGGAGGAGGTTCTGCCGACCCTCAAGGCGCTGGTGGAGGGCTAGCGGGCCAGGGCGCGCCAGCCGATGTCACGGCGGCAGAACCCGTCGGGGAAATCGATCTTGTCGACGGCGGCGTACGCGCGATCCAGCGCGGTCTTAAGGTCCGGCCCGCGGGCGCAGACGTTCAGCACGCGGCCGCCTGCGGCGCGCAGGCTTCCGTCGGCCTCGCGCCGCGTGCCGGCGTGGAAGACGACGGCGGCCTCGGCGAGGTCGCTGTCCAGACCGCGAATCACGCCGCCGGCGACGGGCGTGCCGGGATAGCCCTTCGCGGCCAGCACGACACAGACCGCCGGCTCGTCACGCCACTTCGGCGCCGGCATTTCGTGCAGCGTCCCTTTCGCGCAGGCCTGGAGATAGGGCACGAGGTCGCTCTCGAGACGCAGCATCAGCACCTGGCACTCGGGATCGCCAAAACGGACGTTGAACTCCACGAGCTTGGGGCCAGTCCTGGTCGCCATCAGTTCCACGAAGAGGACGCCGCGGTACGGCGAACCGTCGGCCGCGATCCCGGCGAAGGCCGGCTCCACCAATCGCGTGCGGATCTGCTCCACCAGCTCGGGCGTGAAGACCGGCGCCGGCGAATAGGCGCCCATGCCGCCGGTGTTCGGCCCCTGCTCGCCGTCGAAGGCGCGCTTGTGATCCTGCGCCCAGCCGAACAGCATCGAGGTCTCGCCGTCGCAGAGGGCGAACAGGGAGCCGATCTCGCCGTCCAGGAACTCTTCCAGGACCACGCGGGCGCCGGCCGCGCCGAAGCGGCCGCCGAAAGCGTCGTCTATGGCCGCCTCCGCTTCGGCGCGCTCGTGCGCGATCACCACGCCCTTGCCGGCCGCCAGGCCGTCGGCCTTGATTACGTAGGGGGCTTCGAAGCGGTCCAACGCGGCCTTGGCCTCGTCCGCGCTCTCGCAAACCGCGTAGGCCGACGTAGGCAGGCCGTGGCGGTCGCAAAACGCCTTGGTGAAGGCCTTCGAGCTCTCCAGCTGACCCGCGGCGGCGCTGGGACCGAAGCAGGGGATCCCGGCGGCCTCAAGGGCGTCGCCGAGGCCCGCGTCCACGGCGGATTCGGGTCCGATCACCACCAGGTCCGCCGCGATCTCCCTGGCCAGCGCCACCAGGCCATCGACGTCTGTCGCCGAGACCGCGCGCAGCTCGGCCTGGGCCGCCATGCCGGGATTGCCCGGCGCCGCCACCAGCCGGGTGACGAGCGGCGAGGCCGCGATCTTCCAGGCGAGAGCATGCTCACGGCCGCCGGAGCCGACGAGAAGGATGTTCATGGGGGGCCGCTTTGGCGGGCGGCCCCCTCGCGGTCAAGCCGCTTTAGGCTTCGAGGTCCAGCGCGTAGCCGGCCGAGCGGACGGTGCGGATCGGATCGCCGCCCGCCGAGGCGTTCAACGCCTTGCGCAGCCGGCCGATGTGAACGTCGACGGTGCGGGCCTCGACATAGACGTCGGAGCCCCAGACGGCGTCCAGCAACTGCTCGCGGCTGAACACCCGGCCGGGATGCTGCATGAAGTGGTCCAGCAACCGGAACTCGGTCGGCCCCAGGTGAACCTCGGACCCGTCGCGCTTCACGCGGTGGGCGACCCGGTCGATGACGATGTCGCCGCAACGGACCCGATCCTCGGCGAGCCCGGGGCGCAGACGACGCAGCACGGCTCGGATCCGCGCGGCCAGTTCGCTCATCGCGAAGGGCTTCACCACATAGTCGTCGGCGCCGGTGTCCAGGCCGCGGATCCGGTCCGTCTCTTCGCCACGCGCCGTCAGCATGATGATCGGCACATTGCGGCTCTCGGCGCGCTGGCGAATGCGGCGGCAGACCTCGATCCCGGAGACCTTGGGCAGCATCCAGTCGAGCACCACCAGGTCGGGCAGCCGCTCCTGGATCTGGAGCAGAGCCTCCTCGCCGTCGCCGGCGAGCGTGACCTCGTAGCCTTCCTTCTCGAGGTTGTACTGCAGCAGCGTGGCGAGGCTGTCCTCGTCCTCGACCACGAGAATGCGGGGCGTCACGGCGCGGAACCTCCTTCGAGTGCGTCGGTCTTGGGCCGGGCGCCGGAGATCGTGTCCTCGCCCGTGATCTCGTAGTGGATGAGCTCGGCGATGTTGGTCGCGTGGTCGCCGATGCGTTCGAGGTTCTTCGCCGCGAACAGCATGTGCGTGCAGGCGGTGATCGTGCGCGGATCGCCCATCATGTAGGTGAGCAGTTCGCGGAAGAGGCTGTTGTAGTGCTCGTCGACCTCGTCGTCCTGCGACCAGACCGACAGCGCACGCTCCATGTCCGAGCGGCTGTAGGCGTCGAGCACCGCCGTGAGGCGGTTCAGCACCAGCTTGCCCATCCGCTCGATGGAGCGGGTGAGCGGCGTCATCGGCTCCTCTTCGAGGATCACCAGGGTGCGCTTGGAGATGTTCTTGGCCAGGTCGCCGATCCGCTCGAGGTTGTTGGCGATCTTCATCGCCGCCACCGTCTTGCGCAGATCGTTGGCCATCGGCTGGCGCAGCGCGATCAGCCGGATCGCCCGCCGCTCGATGTCCCGCTCGGCCACGTCCAACCGCTCGTCACGCGCGACGACGGCCACGGCCAGGTCCTCGTCGCGCCTGACCACCGCCTGCAGGCAGTCGGCCACCGCCGCCTCGGCCAGGCCGCCCATGCGGACGGTCTCGGCGGTAAGCGCGTTCAGCTCGTCTTCGTACGATTTGACGATGTGTTCGTTCATCGGAGCCATCTCACCCGAACCGGCCGGTGATGTAGTCCTGGGTCCGCGTGTCCCGCGGGTTGGTGAAGATCTCGTCCGTGTTGCCGGACTCGATCAGCTTGCCCAGGTGGAAGAAGGCGGTCTTCTGCGAGACCCGCGCGGCCTGCGCCATCGAGTGGGTGACGATGACGATGCAGTACTCCTCGCGAAGCTCGTCGATCAGTTCCTCGACGCGCGCCGTGGCGATGGGATCGAGCGCCGAGCAGGGCTCGTCCATCAGGATCACCTCGGGGTTCACGGCGATGGCGCGGGCGATCACCAGGCGTTGCTGCTGGCCGCCCGACAGGCTGGTGCCCGGCGCCTGCAGGCGATCGGCCACCTCGTTCCAGAGGCCGGCCCGCTTCAGCGACGTTTCGACGACGTGCTCCAGCTCGC
Source organism: Phenylobacterium sp. J426 (assembly GCF_024699945.1). Taxonomy (GTDB): domain Bacteria; phylum Pseudomonadota; class Alphaproteobacteria; order Caulobacterales; family Caulobacteraceae; genus Phenylobacterium. The sequence continues at coordinate 714,134 of NZ_JAJOMY010000001.1, forward strand.
GCTTCCCCGTGGCGATGCCGTGGATGCGCGGACCGTAGGCGACGTTCTCGAAGATGCTCTTCGGGAACGGGTTCGGCTTCTGGAACACCATGCCCACCCGGGCGCGCAGCAAGACGGGGTCGATGCTGCGGTCGTTGACGTCCTCGCCGTCCAACTCGATCCGGCCGGTGACCCGGGCGGTGGCGATGGTGTCGTTCATGCGGTTGATGCAACGCAGGAAGGTGGACTTCCCGCAGCCGGAGGGGCCGATCAGGGCCGTGACAGCCTTCTCGGGCACGTCGAGCGAGGCGTCGAACAGCGCCTGCTTGTCGCCGTAAAAGACGTTGACGTCGCGGGCGCGCAGCTTGGCTGGCGCATCGACCGCGTGCGCCGACTGCGGGCGCAGCTCGATGTGGACCGGGCCGTCCTTCGAGCCTTCGGGTTGGCTGAGCATGTTGGACCTCGAGATGGGGCGACGGATGGACACGGCTACCACCGCCGCTCGAACCGACGCCGCAGCAGGATCGCGGCGAGGTTCATGACGATCATGAAGACGAGCAGCACCATGATGGCGGCCGCCGTCCGTTCGTGGAATGCGCGCTCCGACGCGTTTTCCCAGATGAACACCTGGACGGGCAGGACGGTCGCGCTCTCGGTGAAGCCGGCCGGAACGCCGGGTACGAACGAGACCATTCCCACCATCAGCAGCGGCGCGGTTTCGCCCAGCGCATGGGCCAGCGACAGGATCGCGCCAGTCATCACGCCCGGCATCGCCAGCGGCAGCACGTGGTGGAACACGGTCTGGGTCCGGGAGGCGCCCACGCCCAGCGCGGCCTCGCGGATCGAGGGCGGCACGGCCTTCAGCGCCGAACGGGTGGCGATGATCACGGTCGGCAGGCTCATGAGCGCCAGCACCAGGCCGCCGACCAGCGGCGAGGAGCGCGGCACGGCCAGCCAGTTGATGAACACCGCCAGGCCCAGCAGCCCGTAGACGATGGAGGGCACGGCCGCGAGGTTGTTGATGTTCACCTCGATGATGCTCGTCCAGCGGTTCTTCGGTGCGAACTCCTCGAGATAGACCGCCGCCAGGACGCCGATGGGCACCGACAACAGCCCCGTGACGAGCAGCATGAGCGCCGAGCCCACCACCGCACCCAGGACGCCGGCCTGCTCGGGCTCGGTGGAGTCGGACCGCGTCAGGAAGCTGGTGTTGAAGCCGGAGGAAACCATGCCGAGCGACCGCAGCTTCTCCAGCCAGGCGATCTGACGGTCGTCGAGCTTGCGGTCGGTTTCGGCCGCCGAGGCGTCCACCAGCCCCTTGAAGTAGAGCGAAGCGTCGGCCCGGACAGGGCCGGTCACGGTGACGGTCTGGCCGATCAGGCGGGGATCGGCCCGCACCTTGTCCAGAAGCTGGAAGCCGAGGTCGGTCGACAGCAGCGCCATCAGCTTGCCGGACGTCGTTCCGAGGGCGTCGTCGGTCTCGCCCAGCTTTGCGAGCACGGCGTCGGCGACCATCAGATCGTAGTTCGCGCCCGTCGGGTCCGTCGGATCGATCCTGGCGGGATCCAGATAGACCGGGACGCTCATCCGATAGTCGACGAAGGTGGTGTAGCCCTGGCTGACGATCCGGCCGAGCAGGACGGCCAGGAAGAGCAGGGCCGCGGTGATCGCCAGCCGCCCATACCAGCGGAAGCGCGCCTCGCGCGCACGGCGCGCCTTCAGCCGAGCCTCGATGGCCGACCGCTGCAGGGCGGGCTGGGCGCCCGCCGGAGGGAGGGCCGCGTCAGTCATACTGTTCCCGGTACTTCTGCACGATCCGAAGCGCGATCACGTTCAGGATCAGGGTGATGACGAACAGGGTGAGGCCAAGGCCGAACGCCGACAGCGTCTTGGGGCTGTCGAACTCCTGGTCCCCGGTGAGCAGGGTGACGATCTGCACGGTCACCGTTGTCACGGTGTCCAGCGGATTCAGGGTGGTCTTGGCCTGCAGCCCGGCGGCCATGGTGACGATCATGGTCTCGCCGATGGCCCGCGAGACCGCCAGCAGCAGCGCCGCTACGATGCCCGGCAAGGCCGCAGGCATGACCACCTTCTTGATCGTCTCCGACGGCGTGGCGCCCATGGCCAGGCTCCCGTCGCGCAGCGACTGAGGCACGGCGTTGATGATGTCGTCCGACAGCGAGGAGACGAAGGGGATCAGCATGATCCCCATCACCGCGCCGGCGACGAGCGCCATCTGGTTCTGCACCTGGCTGAGGTAGAGGCCGAGCTCGTGGAAGGGACCGCCCAGCAGTTGCGCGCCGATGGCGTTGAAGGTGGAGCGGAACAGGGGGCCGACCGTCAGGGCCGCAAAGAAGCCGTAGACGACGGTCGGTACGCCGGCCAGCACCTCGAGCAGCGGCTTCACCACCGCCCGGGTCGGCCGGCTTGCGTACTCGGCGAGGTAGATGGCTGACAGCAGACCGATGGGCGCCGCCACGACCATGGCGATCAGCATGATCAGGAAGGTGCCGACGAACAGCGGCACGGCGCCGAACGCCCCCGAGGTCGCGAACTGGTCCGACCGCATGGCGATCTGCGGATCCCAGTCGAGGCCGAACAGAAATTGATGCGGCGGCACCGCCTGGAAGAAGCGGAAGCTCTCGAAGGCCAGCGAGGCGACGATACCGACTGTCGTCAGGATCGCGGCGGCCGAGCAGGCGAACAGCAGGACCGCGGTCCAGCCCTCGACGTGTTGGCGAGCGCGGAACTCCGGCCGGACGCGCCGGTAGGAGAAGACGAAGCCCGCCACGGCAAGCACGAGGGCGGCCGCCACGGCCGCCAGGCGCAGGCCCATTTCGATGCGAACGGCCTCGCGCGCCTCTGCGTCGAGGGCCTCACGCACGTCGGGCGCATAGATGATCTCGCTGGGCGTCCGCCCGACGACAGTCGATTGGACGTCGTCGTAGAACACCATCCGCTGCTGCGGCGTCAGCGCCGCGACCGCGGCCGGCTTTTCCGCCTGCACAGCGGCGGCGGCGATGCGTCCGCCGAACGCGCCGTGCAGCAGCAGAACCGCGGCGGCGGGCACGGCCACCCACAGCATCACATACGCGCCGTGATAGCCCGGTCGGGAGTGGGCGCGGTCACGCCCCTGCCCCGCCGCCTGGGCCGTCAGCTTGCGCCGGCCCAGGGCGTAGGTCACCGCGGAGAAGAGGACGAGCGCCGCCAGGACGGCCCAGCTGATCATGGCTTGGTTCCGGCGCCCTGAGGGGCGGAGGTTGGAGCAGGATCTCTAGCGCCGACGATGTTGCCCGCGCCGCGACGCCCCTTTGCTACATTTCGATGACAGTTTTACGACGCAGGCCGGCCTCGACGCCAGCGTGGACCGGCTCCGGCAGATAGACGCTGAAGGTCGTGCCCTCGCCGCGCACGCTTTCGACCTGCAGGCCGCCGCGGTGCCGATTGACGATGTGCTTGACGATCGCGAGCCCCAGGCCGGTGCCCGACCGTTCGCCGCTCTTCTGGCCTTCGACACGGTAGAAGCGCTCCGTCAGGCGCGGCAGGAACTCGCGCGCGATGCCGGGGCCGGCGTCGCGGACCCGCACGGTCGCATAGGTCTCGCCGGTGTGGTCCGGCGTCAGCAGAGAGACGCGTGGGGCGTCGGCGCGCTCGGCGGCGGCGGCGGCCTCGGCCGTCTGGCCGGCCTCCACCGAGATCGTCACCGCCCCCCGTCGGGCGAGTACTTCAGCGCATTGTCGACGAGATTCTGGACCACCTGCACGAGCTGGTCGCGGGCGCCGACGACCGGCGCCCGCCCGCCCGCCGGTCGGGTGACGTCGAGTTTCACGCCCCGCTCCGCGGCGATGGGTCCCACCGCATCGATGACGTCGGCCACCACATCGGCGAGGTCGACCTCCTCGCTCGGGGCGATGTGCTCTGCGAGTTCGATGCGGCTGAGAGACATCAGATCGTCGATCAGCCGGTTCATCCGCTCGGCCTGGACCTGCATGATGCCGAGGAAGCGATCCCGTGCCCCCTCGTCCCCCTTGGCGTGACCTCGAAGCGTCTCGATGAACCCGGACAAGGACGCCAGCGGCGTGCGCAGCTCGTGACTGGCGTTGGCCAGGAAGTCGACGCGCGTGCGCTCGACCTGTCGAAGCTCGGTCTCGTCGCGCAGGGACATCAGCGCCAGATGGGCCCCATCGAAGCCCAGGCCGATCGGCCTGGCGAAGGCGCGGAAGGTGCGGGATTGGGCCCCGCCTGTCTCGTAGACCGCCTCCGCGTCCCGCGCGTGAAACAGCGCCTGGTCGACCGCCTCCAGCAGCTGCGGATCGCGGATCAGGCTGACCAGCAGACCCTCGACCCCCTCGATCCGGAACAGCTCCCGCGCGGCGCTGTTCGCGAAGATGTACCTGCGGCCGGTGAAATCGTCGGGCTCGAGACCGGACACCACCAGGATCGGGTCGGGCAGAACGTTGATCAGCGCGGCATAGGGGAGAGCCTCTGCCACCGCGCCGGGCGCGACTGGGATGAGTGGATCCAGTTCGTCCTCGGCCCGCCGATCCGCGACGATCACCGCGACGGCGGTGACGCCCGCGACGAAGACCATGGCCGCCACCGCGCCGGCGCCCGCGACCGCACCCTGCAACGCGAACGCCGCGACCGCGGCGAGGCCGGCTGCGCCCGCCGCCAGCGTCGGCCACAGCGGCGCTTCGCTCCGGCGGAGCGCCGTCGGCTGTGGCGGCTGCGGCAGGCTCAAGGCGAATCTCCGTCGACAGACTGTCCAGCATGGCGAAGCGTGTGTCACGGCCGTGACAACTGCCGCCGTCATGCGTTTCAGCGCATGCTGTGGCGCAACCGCCTGGAGGTTTCCCATGTCCGCCGATGAGATCGACAGCCTCCGGCAGGCGCTCGCCGCACAGGCCGAGCTTCAGCGGGAAGCCGACCATCGGGTCAAGAACAACCTCCAGCTCATCTCCTCGCTCGTGATGCTGCACGGACGTCGCGCCACCGACGACGGTGCGAAGCGGGCGCTGAAATCCGTCCAGCAGCGGATCACGGCGGTGAGCGCGGCCCACCGCCATGTCAGCCGCGACACCGGCTCGGAACGGGTCGACCTCGCCGCCCTCGTCCGGGAGCTGACCGGCGATCTTGCCGCGGCTGCGGGGCGCGAGGGGATCGAGATCACCCTGGAGCTGGAGCCGGTGTTCGTGGCCGCGCCAGACGCGGCGCCCCTCGCGCTCATTCTCAACGAAGCGCTCGGCAACGCGCTGACACACGCCTTTCCCGGGGCGCGGGCCGGACGGATCGTCGTCGCGCTTCGGCGCACGCCGGACGGTTTCGATCTGGCGGTGTCCGACGATGGCGTGGGTCAGGCCGGGGCGGCGCCGGGATTTGGCCGCATGATCCTGCAACTGCTGGCCCAGCAGCTTCGGGCGAAGCTCGAGGTGACCGCCGCGCAACCCGGGCTGCGGGTCGCCGTTAGCGTCCCAGCAGGTCAGCCCAAGCCTTGAGGACGGATGGAAGGTTCGCAGATCGCCAACATCGTGGGCACCGGCGCGGCGCTGTGTTCGATGACCAGCTTCGCGCCGCAGATCCTGAAGATCTGGCGCGAGCGCGACGCCTCATCCGTTTCCCTGCGGATGTATGTCGTCACCGTCACCGGCTTCAGCCTGTGGATCGCCTATGGCGTGCTCATCAAGAGCTGGCCGGTGACCGGCGCCAACACGGTCTGCCTGATCATGTCGGCAACCATCCTGGCGCTGAAGTGGCGCTTCTCCCGCCACGCCGGAGAGGCGCGCCAGGTCTAGCCAGCGGCTGGCGCGCGCCGTAAGTCCGAACGCGGCGCGAGCGACGCCGCCAGTGGCTTCCCAGTGGCTTCAAGGAGATCGGATGCGCGAACGGTTGGCGGCGGCCCAGGCGGCCCTGCAAGGCGGACGTCCGGCCGAGGCCGTCGAACTCCTGTCCGCCGTCCTCACCGAGGCCCCCGACCAGCCGGCGGGCGTGTACCAGACGCTGGCGCTGCAACTCTACCGCGCCGGGCGCTACGCGGACGCCGAACGGTGGTCGGAACTGGCTGTGCAGCGCTATCCACGCGCCTTCGACCTGTGGAACCTGCGGGGGTATTGCTGCGCCGCCTCGGGCGGCTGGACGATGCGCTGGAGGCGTTGAAGGCCGCGCTCAGGCTGCAGCCGTCGAATATCGCCGTCCTGACGAATCTGGCGAACATCCATCTGGACCGGGAGGACGCCGCGGCCGCGGAGCCCGTGCTGACCCGCCTCGTCCGCGCCGAACCCAAGAACGGCGAGCATCAGCGCCTGTTGGCGCGCGCCCTGCGCCGGCAGGGCCGGCACGACGCCGCCCTGGCGCGTCTGCGCCAGGCGATCCTGCTGGACCGCAAGAACGTCAACGCCTGGCTCGACCTCGTCGGGCTGCTGATGGACATGCGGCGCGACGACGAGCTCGGCGATCTGCTGGAGCGAGCCTCGGCGCTGTTTCCGGACAACGACAAGTTCCGTGAGGGCCGCATCTCCGTCTTGCGCCGCAAGGCGGGACAGGACGCCGCCATCGCCGCGTTGGAAGCGGAGCTGGCCAAGACCCCGAACCTCGCCTGGGCTCATCGGCAGCTCGGCCTCTTTCTGGGGGGACGTCGATCGCGCGCGGGCCAACGAGCACCTCCGGCGCGCCGCCGCCCTTGCGCCTGCCGACATCGACACCCGGTTCAGCCTCGCGGAGGGTCTGCAGCGATCGCGCTACGGCGACGAGGCGGCGCACATCGAAGAGTCCTACCAGGTGCTCAGGGACGTCCCTGCGCTGCGCAACCTGAACGCCCGTCACCGAAAGATCGCCGCCGAGATCTTCCAGCGGGTGGGCGACTACGAGCGCCTGGACCAGCTCGGGCCGGTCCAGGAGCTCAGCCGGGCTTTCGTCGGCGCCGGCATGCATGCGCCGCTGATGAGCCTGCTGTCGCGGGTGAAGACCGCCCAGGACCGCCGCGATCTCGTGGAAGCGCATCGCGCCTGGGGCCGGCAGATCGAGAGCATCGCCGCCCAGGCGCCGATCACCCGGACGCCGCGGCCAGCCGACCGGAGGAAGCTTCGGATCGGCTTCATGTCGTCGGACCTTCGCGCCCATCCCGTCGGCTGGTTCACCCTCCCGCTGCTGCGGCACTACGACCGCGAGCGCTTCGAGGTCTACTGCTACTCCTACAAGCAGGGCGCGGAGGATCAGGCGCAGCAGGGCATGGCCGCGATGGTCGACGCCTTCCGCTGGCGGCCGGACATCTCGGATCGTGACGCCGCGCAGATGATCGCCGACGATCAGCTCGACATGCTGATCGAGCTCGGCGGCTCGACCCATATGAACAAGATCGAGGTGATGGCCTACAGGCCCGCGCCGCTGTCCGCGAGCTGGCTGGGCTACGCCCACTCCGTGGGCCTGTCGACCATCGATTGCCTGATCGTCGACCCCTTCATGACACCGGAGGATCCGGCGCTGCTGGTCGAGCAGCCGCTCATGCTGCCGCACTGCTGGTACAGCCTGGCGCCGGACATCTACCGCGCAGAGCCCGCCTTAGAGCCTCAAGCTCCGGCCGAGCGGAACGGCTATGTCACCTTCGGCACCGCCAACAATCCATACAAGTATGGCCCGGAATTGCTGGCGGCGTGGGCGCGGATCATGGCCCGCACGCCGAACTCCCGCTTCCTCTTCATCCGTCCGGAGGGTGGCTCGCCGAGCTTCCGCGCGCACATGACGGCGGCGTTCGTGGCCGAAGGTGTCGAGGCGGAACGCATTCTGTTCGAACCGGTCCGCGGCAAGCACCTGCCCTTCTACAACCAGATCGACATGTCGCTGGACACCTTCCCACAGACCGGCGGTACGACGACCTGCGAGTCGCTGTGGATGGGTGCGCCGGTGGTCACGCTGGTGGGCGAGGCGCTGTACGAACGGCTGAGCTACTCGGTGCTGACGAACCTGGGCCTCGGCGAGTTCTGCGGCCGGACGGTGCAGGAGTACGAGGACATCGCCGTCGCCCTCGCCGCCGATCCGGCCCGAATCGGCGAGCTGCGCCGCGGGATGCGGGCGCGCATGCAGGACAGCCCGCTGGGCCGCACCAAAGACTGGGCGGAGGACTTCTTCGAGGCCGCGGCCGCCGAGATCAGCCGCCGCAGCGCCTAAGCGGCCGTCGCCTGCAGCAGACCGCTGGTCTGAACCTGGTCGTAGTAGTCGACATAGATGTCCCAGAAGGGCGCCTCTTCGGCGTCGTCCAGGAGCGGCTCGGCGTTCGCCCGGCGTCGAGGCTCCGGAAACGCCGTCTGCACGTGCTCGACGAGGTCGCAGGCCATAGCCGTGCGGGCGCGGACTTCGCCGGCCACGCGCGTCGCGAAATCGCCCACCCGTTCCACGTAGCCCGACGGGCGGAAGGTCTGCTCGCCGCCATCCTCGCGAAGCCGCGCCGCGGCCCAGGCGTAGGCGAGGGCCAGATATGGCGCCGGTAGATGATCGCGGACGTATTCGGGCGTGCGGATCTCGGCCGCCCGTCCCTGCGTCCAGGCCTGGAACAGAGACCAGACCAGACGCCCCTCCTCCCAGGGTCCGAACGGCGCCGGGATGACGAACTTGCCGAACGCCAAGCCCGCGTTCCGCGCGAGATCCCGCTGCGCCGCGTTGGTCAGCGACTTGGAGAGCCCATACGGGCTCGCCGCCTCGTCGCCGCCGCCTTCTCCGGCCTCGAAGTAGGTGCCGGTCGCCAGCACGGCCCGGCCGCCCGCAGACGCGAAGGCGGCGATGGTCTCCGGGATGCCCGCCATGTTCCGGGCGACCCCCGCCTCCACGTCGTAGTCGGGCAGGCGATAGCCTGGGATGTCGGCGGCGTGATGGGCAAGGAGGTCCGGCCGCTTCGCGCCGACGAGGTCGAGGAAGGCCGGCGAGCCCACTGGGGCCTCGAAGACGACCTCGGCGACATCTTCCAGCGTCCTCACCCGTTCCGCCCGGATCCCTGCGTAATCGCCGCGCGCGCGGAGCACCGGGGCCACCACATGCCAGCCCTCACCGGCCAGAGCGTCGGCCATCCAGAGGCCGGTGAAGGAGCTGGCGCCGGTGAGGAGGACGGTTGTCACGCGGGATAATCCGGATAGGTGCGGTCGCGCTCCGAGACCAGCAGCGGCGACGCAGGCCAGGCGATCTCGAAGGCGGGGTCGTCGAAGCGCACGCCGGCTTCATGGCCGGGCCGATAGGCGGGGCTGATCTGATACAGGACGTCGGTGTCCGGCTCCAGCGTCAGGAAACCGTGGGCCACCCCCTCGGGGATGAGCAGGGCGTTCATGGCTTCGGCGGAGAGCTCGGCGGCGACCCATTGGCGGTGCGTCGGGCTGTCCGCCCGCAGGTCGACCGCCACGTCGAAGACCCGTCCCCGAACCGCGCGCACCAGCTTCGTCTCGCCATGGGGCGCGGGCTGGTAGTGCATGCCCCGCAGCGTCAGGCGGTGCGGGTTGCGCGAGAGACTGGTCTGTGCGGGCGCGAACGGCGCGCCGGCGGCGGCCATTTCCTCCGGACAGTGAAGGCGCGCAAAGCCGCCGCGCTCATCCGTCCGCGGCTCCGCTTCGACGCGCATCACCCCGGCGATGGCCGTGGGCAGGACCCTCATCAGTCCAGTACCCGGGTCGCCGGCGAGGCCACCACGAAGCGACCGCCCCACTCACGGATGTAGGCCAGCTGGCCCATGATCTCGTCCTTCAGGTTCCACGGCAGGATGAGGACGTAGTCGGGGCGGACCTCCGCCACCTTCTCAGGCGGCAGGATGGGCGCATGGCTGCCCGGCAGGTAGCGGCCCTGTTTCGCGGGATTGGCGTCGAAGGCGCAGACGATGTCGTCGGCGGTGGCGCCGCAATAGTTGAGGAAGGTGTTGCCTTTCGCCGCTGCGCCGTAGGCGGCGATCTCGCGACCGTCGTCCTTGGCCTCGGCGAGGAACGCCTGGAAGCTTGCGCGCACCGCCTCCACCCGCGGCGTGAAGTCCGCATAGGTCTCGATCCGGTCGAGGCCCGCCGCCGTTTCGTCGGCGCGGAGCTGACGCAACGCCTCGGTTTCGGCATGGCCCGAGGACCTGAGCGCGCAGTAGAGGCGCAGGGAGCCGCCATGGGTCGGCAGCCGCTCCACGTCGAAGGCCATCAGGCTGTGGGCGGCCAGCACCTGCTCCACCGCCAGCAGCGAGAGATAGCTGAAATGCTCGTGGTAGATGGTGTCAAACTGGACCTGGTCGATCAGGTTCAGGAGGTGCGGGAACTCGAAGGTCAGCACGCCCTCGGGCTTCAGCACGTGACGGAAGCCGGCCACGAAGCCGTTGATGTCGGGTACGTGCGCCAGGACGTTGTTGGCCGCGACCAGGTCGGCCCGGTCGCCGCGGGCGGCGAGCTGCATCGCCGTCTGCTCGTTGAAGAAGACGGTTTCGGTCCGGACGCCCCTCGCCCGGGCGGCTTCCGCGGTGTTGGCCGTCGGCTCGATGCCGAGCACCGGGATATCCATGCCAACGAAGTGCTGCAGCAGGTAACCGTCGTTGCTGGCCACTTCGATGACCAGCGACTCCGGTCCCAGGTCGAAGCGCTCGGCCATCGCCGTGGCGTAGCGGCGCGCGTGCTCCACCCAGCCGGCGGAGTACGACGAGAAGTAGGCATAGTCGGCGTCGAAGATGTCCTCGGCGGGAACGACGTCGTCGGCCTGCACGAGGAAGCACTGGCCGCAGACGCGGGTGTGCAGCGGATAGGTCTTCTCGGCCCCCGCCTGCAGTTGCTCGAGCGTCAGGTTGCTGTTCGCCAGGGGCTGATCGCCCAGGTCGAGGAAGGTCTGGGTGAGCGGGGCGCGGCAGAAGCGGCAGGCGGGCGGACTCATGGCCGGCCTTCGTAGGCCGCGATCTGCTCCTCGCACAAGGCGCGGGCGGCGATCCCTTCGCCCTGGCGCCGGTACCACTCCATGGTGAGCGTCACCGCCTCTGGCGCCTCCAGCCGGCTTTCGAAGCCAAGCGCCTCGCGCGCCAGGGTGGCGTCGATGGCCAGCGACTTCGCCTCGATCGAGTTCGGGTCCCGTTCGTGCCGCCACGGTTGCCCGCCCAGCGCCTCGACGCCGAGCGTCGCGAGTTCGCCCACGCTCACCGACGGGCCGCCGGGACGCGGGCCGAAGTTGAGCGCACGCGGGGTGTCGGGATCGCTGGCCAGGGACTCGAGGTGTCGGAAGTATCCCGCCAGGCAATCGAGCACGTGCTGCCAGGGTCGCGTGGCCTCCGGGTGGCGCAGCACGACGGCCTCGCCCGCCTGGGCCGCCCGAACGATGTCGGCCGTCAGGCGGTCGCGAGAGTAGTCGCCGCCGCCGATGACGTTGCCGCCGCGGGCAGTGCCCACAGGCACGCCCCAGGCGTCGAAGTAGGTCCGGGCGAAGCTCTGGACCACGATCTCCGTCGCCGCCTTGGACGCCGAATAGGGGTCCTTGCCGCCCAGCGGATCCGCTTCCTGGAAGGCGCGCCCGGTCTCTGCATTGGCGTAGACCTTGTCCGAGGTGACCACCAGGACGGCCTTCAGCTCGGGCTGATCCCGCAGCGCCTGCAGCAGGTGAGCCGTGCCCATCACATTGGCCGAGAACGCGCCGACCGGATCCTCGATCGAGGTGCGCACGATGGCCTGGGCGGCCATGTGGAGCACGAGGTCGAAGGTGCGGCCGCTGACCGCCGCCGACACCGCGTGAGGGTTCCTCAGGTCGACGAAGCGCGACTCGATCAGTTCGTGGACGCCGGCCAACTGGAACAGGCTGGGGGATTGGTCCGGCGGCAGGGCGAGACCCGTGACCTGAGCGCCCATCCGGGCCAGCCAGATCGAAGCCCAGGCGCCCTTGAAGCCGGTATGGCCGGTGAGCAGGACCCGCTTGCCGGCCCAGAAGTCGGAATTCACCGCCGCCACGGCGCCTCCCCAGACGCCCAGAGGGCCTCGAGGTGGTTCTTGTCGCGCAGGGTGTCCATCGCCGCCCAGAAGCCATCGTGCCGGTAGGCCATCAGTTCGCCGTCTCTCGCGAGGCCTTCGAGGGGCGCCGCCTCCCAGGAGGTGGCGTCCCCGTCGATACGATCGATCACCTCCGGCTGCAGCACGAAGAAGCCGCCGTTGATGAGCCCGTTGTCGCCCGGCGGCTTCTCGGTGAACCGCTGGACCCGGCCTTCGGACAGTTCGAGCGCCCCGTATCGGCCAGGCGGCGCGACCGCCGTGATGGTGGCCGCCTTGCCATGGCTGCGGTGGAAATCGGCCAGGGCGCGCGGGTCCACATCGGACACGCCGTCGCCGTAGGTGAAGAAGAACGGCTCGCCGGGATCGAGATATTTGGCCACCCGCTTCAGGCGTCCGCCGGTCATGGTCTCCGCGCCCGTCTCCACCAGGGTGACCCGCCACGGCTCGTGGTTCGTCGCGTGGTACTCGATCGATCCTCTGTCGAGGTCGACCGTCAGGTCGGCGCTGTGGAGCACGTAGTTGGCGAAGTACGACGAGCGACAGGAAGATGTCGGATCCTGCCCACAGTCGGCCCAACCGTTCGCGATCGTTGCCGTCCTCGAAACGAACCTCGACATCGCCCGCGTGCGCCCGGGCCGCTTCGGCGTAGCGGTCGCGGTCGGCTGCGTCCGGAAACCAGCCGGCAAGGGCGAACACCACCTTGGCGCCGGTCGCCTCCTGGGCCCGCCGCACCGCCTTGAACATCGGCTGCGGGAACGCCTTTTCGAAGAACGACAGCCGCCCGACCCAGAGAACCAGTACGTCCTCGTCGGCAAGGCCAAGCTCCTGCCGCAGCGCCGCACGCGCCTGGGGCCGATCCGCCGTCGCACGGAAGGCCTCGCCGTCGACGCCCAGCGGGATGATCGGCAAGGCGGGCTGCGGCGGCGGAGCGCCACGCGTCCGTTCGGCCAGGTGCTCGCCCAGGTCGGCGAACATCCGCGCCAGTCCGTCCTGGACGCTGGGCGAGGTGCAGATGACCGCATCCCACGGATGGGTCGGAGCCATCAGGCTCGCGGCGATCATCTCGCGAACCGCCGGCGGCGCCAGGGTGTGAGCCAGGCCCAGGAGGCTGTAGGCCCGGTCGCCGCCGCCCCGCCGGCGCAGCCACGCCAGTTCGCTGATGTAGGGTTGGCCCCGCAGAAGCGCGCCCGACGCCGAGGGCGCGCCTGTCCCCAGCAGCGGGGCCCAGCCCAGCCGGGTCGCGTTGCCCTCGCCGCCCAGATCTCGCAGTTCGGCTTCGGACGGCTGCCGGGCCGACAGGATGTCCACCTGTTCGAAATCCCCGTGCCGCGCCAGCGCCTGGAAGAGCTGGAGGTTGGCCACATCCTTGCCGAACGGATTGGCGCCCAGGCTGACCTGTCCGGACGGGTGATAGATGGAAAGCCGAGACCCCATGAAAGCTCCCTACACCACCGCGCGCCGAACGCCACGTCCTCGGCCGGCCGATGCTCCGCGGGTCGGCTTGGACTCGCGGTCGCCGACCGCTAAACGGCGTGGCGGATCTCAGGGAACAGCATGCAGATCGACCTCGCCGGCCTGGAACACGCGGCGCTCAACCGGACGCCGGATCGGTGGGCCAGGCTGCTGGCCGCCCTTCGCGCCCTCGTCAACCGCGCCGCGACCCAGCGGGTCGAGCATCCCGCCTTCGCCGGGCGGTTCGCCGCCGCCATCGGCCAGATCGTCGCCGATCCCGAGCTGACCGTCACGCCCGACGAGATCATGGAAGCTCTCGTCTACCGCCAGGAGCTGGAGAACCTGGTGCGGGCGAGCCCGGTCCGCAGCTTCGACCACGTTCTACGCGCCATGGGCTTCCAGCCGCGGGGCGGGACACCGGCCGCCCGCGCGGTCGAGCCGGCGCGGCTTGCGCGTGCGATGCTGCTCGTCACCCTCGACTCCGATGTGCAGTTCGGACCCGACGACGTGCTGGCCCTGCGCAGCGACCTCGCCCAGGTCGCCTACATTTCCTTCGTCGCCACGAAGCCGGTGGTGTCCGAGCTCGGCGCGGCGCGCCGGGAGGCCTTCGTCGCCCGCGCCGACGCCCTGCGCCCTGCGCCCCTGCCGGCGACCCTCAGCCAGCTCACCGCGCTGAGCGTCGCTTGGATGCTGTCCAGCTACGCCAGCCATCCACGCAAGCACCAGATCAAGGCCCCGCTCAACCGCACCCTCGTGGAGCTCGCCCGGCAGATCGGCATCGTCGAACCCCAGCTGCCAGCGCAGCGCGAGATCAAGGATCGACCGCGCATGGTCGTGGCGGCCGAGATCATGCACTCGAACCATGTGCAGTACCGCTACTTCGGACAGTACCTGCGCCAGCTGCGCCAGCGGTTCGAGATGGTGCTGATCACCGAGGAGACTGAGGTCGACGACGCCGTCCGCGGCCTCTACGACGAGGTCCATGCTTTCAAGCGCGGCGGACGCGGCGAGCACCTCAGCGAGATCGCCCGGCTCCTTACCGACACCCGGCCCGACATCGTCTTCTGGCCCAGCGTCGGAATGCGCCACTGGGGGCCGCTGCTCGCCAACCTGCGGTTCGCGCCGATCCAGATGACGGCCCTGGGCCACTCGGCCTCGACGTTCTGCCCGAACGTCGACTACTACCTGACAGAAGAGGGCTATGTGTCCGACCCGTCGCTGTTCGGCGAGCGGCTGCTCCTGCTGCCGGACGAGGCCCTGGTCTTCGAGCGTTCCCCCTCCTACGCGCCCGTACCGCCGGAAATCCGCGAGACGGCGAGGCCGCTGCGCGTCGCCCTGCCCAGCAACCTGCTGAAGCTGAACCCGCACTTCTTTGCGGTCCTGCGGACCATCCGCGAGCGCGCCGCGCGCGAGCTGGACTTCCATCTGTTCCCGAACGTCGGCGGGTCCGAGCATCTCGCCATCCGCCGTGTCGTCGACACCGCCCTGCCCGGGGCCACAGTCCACGGCCGCCTGCACTACGCCGACTATCTACGCCTGCTGTCGGCCTGCGACCTGAACCTCAGCCCGTTCCCCTTCGGCGGCTTGCACAGCGTCGTCGATTCGCTTCGCCAGGGGCTGCCGGTGGTGGCGCTGGAATGCCCCGAGCCGCACGGACGCACCGATTCCATGCTGCTGCGGCGGCTCGGCATGCCCGATTGGCTCGTCGCGACGACGGAGGACGAGTACGTGGCGGCCGCCCTGAAGGTGATCGAGGACGACGCGTTGCGGGTGCAGCTCTCGCAGCAGGCGCTCGGCCTGCAGATCGACCAGGTGCTGTTCGGCGACGGCTCCACCCCCTTGCGGCGCGAGGTGATCGACGCCGTCTGGTGGGCGTACCTGCACCACGATGAGGTCGTGGCGCGCGACCGGCGGGTGATCCGGCCGGCGGACTGGCGGGCGTCCTCGGGCGCGCTCTAGCGGATCATCGGCAGGACGGCCTCGGCCAAAGCCTGGCCCAGGCGGACCTGCCCCGCCGCGGCTATGTGCAGGCCGTCGGCCTGCATGGGGAGGCCCTGTGCGTCGACGGAGAAGGTCAGCGTGTCGGCGTTGTCCACCGCGGCCTGGGCGGCGCGCACCTCGCTCGCATGGGCTCCGAAGTCGGGGATCCGCGCCAGGACCACCGGCGCCGCAGGCTCGCGCCAGCCTTGCCGCATCGCCTTGATAAGCGCAGTAAGGTTGGCCCGGTAGGCGCGCGCGGCGGAGGCGTCCATCGCGTCGGCTTCGCCCTGGATCCAGACCACCGCGGCGATGCGGGGCTGAAGCCCCCTCGCCGCCAGCGCCGCCTTCGCCGCCTGCACCTCTGCGCTGGTCTCGGCGAAGAGCTCCTTCGAAGCGGGCGACCAGTCGAGACCCTCGCTCGGGGCCAGCGACGTCGAGCCGCGCGCCAGCTTCACGAGATAGAGAGGTCGATCGGGCCGCGCCGCGCGCCAGGTCCGCGCGAACCCGGCCTCCGGCCCCCATGCCCCCGGCCGGTTCGGAGAGCCCGTGTTGCGTCCGGGCTCCAGGACCTGGAACCGGCTGTCGCGCCAGATCATCGCCTGCGGATCCCGCTCGCGGAACTCCGCGGGAAGGTCCGCCCCCGATAGCCCGTAGCCCAGAGCATTGGACTGGCCCGCGATCACCACGAGGTCCGCCTCCGGCCGCCCGGCGCATCCCAGCGCCAGCAGCGCCAGGGCCGTCACGGCAAGGCGACGCGTTCGGATCATCTTCTCGATCACCGCTCGCCCCCAAACTCCGCTGTCGCCCGTAAAGGATGCGGCCGCGGATCGCAATGAAGCCCCGCCGCTTGGGCGACGTGGCAGGGTCATGCTAGTCGCCGCCCATGGACGCGGCGATCCTCTTCGAACCCGACGGATACCGGCTGGACCGGGGCAAGCTGATGGGCCGCCAGGCCGCCGGCAACGGTTTCCTGCGCGCGGTCGTGGCCGCCCACGCGGGCAGGCCGATCTGGGGCTATTCGCCGTTCGGCGATGCGTCGCAGAGCTTCCGCGAAACCGTCCGGGAGCTCGATCCGAACGGACGAACCGAATGGATTCGGCGCGAGGACCTGCGGGCCATGGCCGAACGCGGCGTGCTCTTCCGCCCGGACGGCGATCTCGGTCCTCAGGCGGACTTCCGCCTGCGCGCCGGCGTCGGCCGCTACAGCCTCTGCGGCGTCACCCACACGCTGTCGGGCCGGCCCATGGCCGCCTTCAGCGACTATCCTGTCGAGGCCCTGGCGCCGTGGGATGCGCTGATTTGCACCTCACGGGCGGCCGTCGCGGTCCTGGAGGGCGCGATCGTTGCGGGCGAGGAATACCTGTCGTGGCGCGTGGGGACCACGGTGCGCCCACAGCGTCCGCAGCTGCCGGTGATCCCGCTGGGGGTGCATGTCGCGGATTTCGACTTCGGTCCGGGTGAGCGCGTCGCGGCGCGTCGGGAGCTCGGGATCGCGGACGACGAGGTCATGGCCCTCTCGGCCGGCCGGCTCGTGTTTCACGCCAAGGCACACCCCTTCCAGATGTTCGAGGGCCTCGAAGCCGCGGCCCGGGCCACAGGGAACAAGATCGTCCTTGCCCTTGCCGGCCAAGCCTCCAATCCGCAGACGGCCCAGGCATATGCCGACGGAGCCGCCCGCTACTGCCCCAGCGTGCGAACGATATTCATCGACGGCAAGGACTTCGCCCGCTACCGCGCCGGCTGGGCCGCCGCCGACCTGTTCATCTCCATCTCCGACAACATCCAGGAAACCTTCGGCATCACCCCGCTGGAAGCGATGGCCGCCGGCCTGCCGGTCGTGGTCAGCGATTGGGACGGCTACCGCGACACGGTGCGCGACGGCCAGGACGGCTTCTGCATCACCACCTACGCCCCGGCCGCCGGCGCCCGGCCCCGCCATCGGCCGCGCCTTCGAGGCCGGCACGCTGAACTACGACTATCTGCTCTACCGCACCTGCATGGCGGTTTCCGTCGACATGCCCATGCTGGTCGAGCGCCTGACGGCCCTGGTTTCGGACGGCGCGCTCCGCCGACGTATGGGCGAGACGGGCCGCAGGCGGGCCCGCGAGGATTACGACTGGTCCCACATCTACCGGCGCTACCAGGCGCTCTGGGACGAGCTCAGCGCAATCCGTGTGCGCGAGTACGAGGGGAACCGCGCGTATTGGGACCGCGCCCCCCGCAGCGCCCCCGGCCACCGCGACCCGTTCGAGGTCTTCGCCGGCTTCCCTACCCGGACGTTGGGGCCCAGGGCTCGTGTGGAGCGCACCGAGACAGGTTCTGCCGAGGCCTACGTCGCGCTCGAGAGCGACGTCCTGTTCAGCCATTGGAAGATCGCGCCCCCCATTGTCGAGGCGCTCTTCCAACGCCTGGCGGCGGGCCCGGCCACCATGACCGAACTTCAGGCGGTCTCGACCCTGGACATGGCGCTGACCGCGGAGGTGGTCGGACGCCTGGCCAAGATGAACCTGGTGCGCCCCCTCTAGAGTATGCCCGGCAGGTCCAGGCCCTTCTCGCGGGCCGCGTCGAGGGCGATGTCGTAGCCGGCGTCGGCGTGGCGCATCACGCCCGTGGCGGGATCGTTCCAGAGCACGCGCTCGATCCGCTTCGCGGCCGCTTCGGTGCCGTCGCAGACGATGACCATGCCCGAGTGCTGGGAGTAGCCCATGCCCACGCCGCCGCCGTGGTGCAGGCTGACCCAGGTCGCCCCCGAGGCCGTGTTGAGCAGGGCGTTCAGCAACGGCCAGTCCGAGACGGCGTCGGAGCCATCGCGCATCGCCTCTGTTTCCCGGTTCGGCGAGGCGACGGAGCCGGAATCAAGGTGGTCGCGGCCGATGACCACTGGAGCCTTCAGTTCGCCCCGGGCCACCATCTCATTGAACGCCAGGCCCAGCCGGTGCCGGTCGCCCAGGCCCACCCAGCAGATGCGCGCCGGCAGCCCCTGGAACTTGATCTTCTTCCCGGCCATGTCGAGCCAGTTGTGCAGGTGCGGATTGTCGGGGATCAGTTCCTTCACCTTGGCGTCGGTGCGGGCAATGTCCTCCGGATCGCCGGATAGCGCCGCCCATCGGAAGGGCCCGATCCCTCGGCAGAACAATGGGCGGATATAAGCTGGCACGAAGCCGGGAAAGTCGAAGGCGTCCGTGACGCCCGCGTCCTTGGCCACCTGGCGGATGTTGTTGCCGTAGTCCACGGTCGGCACGCCGCGCTTGCGGAAGTCCAGCATCGCCCGGACGTGCTCGGCCATCGAGGCGCGGGCCGCCTCCTCCACCTGATCCGGCGCCTGCTCGCGCATCGCCGCCCAGCGCTCCAGGCTCCAGCCCTTCGGCAGGTAGCCGTTGATCGGATCATGCGCCGAGGTCTGGTCGGTCAGCAGGTCGGGCAGCACGCCGCGGGCCAGGATTTCCGGCAGCACCTCGCAGGCGTTGCCCAGGAGGCCAATCGAAACCGCCTGTCGCTCGGCCCTGGCGCGCTCGATGATCTGAAGCGCCTCGTCCAGCGTCTCGGCGGCGTGGTCAAGGTAGCCGGTGCGCAGGCGCATCTCGATCCGGCTCGGCTGGCACTCGATGGCGAGGCACGAAGCGCCGGCCATCACGGCCGCCAGGGGCTGCGCCCCACCCATGCCGCCCAGGCCCGCCGTCAGGAGCCAGCGGCCGGACAGGTCTCCGCCGTAGTGCTGGCGGCCCATCTCGACGAAGGTCTCGTAGGTGCCCTGAACGATGCCCTGCGTGCCGATGTAGATCCACGACCCGGCGGTCATCTGGCCATACATGGCGAGCCCCTTGCGATCGAGCTCGTTGAAGTGCTCCCAGCTCGCCCACTTCGGCACGAGGTTGGAATTCGCCAGCAGCACGCGCGGGGCGTCCGGGTGCGTGCGGAACACGCCCACCGGCTTGCCGGATTGAATCAGCAGGGTCTCGTCCTCGCCGAGCCGCTTCAGCGTCTCGACGATCGTGTCGTAGCTCTCCCAGTCCCGGGCCGCCTTGCCGATCCCGCCGTAGACCACGAGGTCTTCCGGCCGCTCGGCCACGTCCGGATGCAGGTTGTTCATCAGCATCCTGAGCGGCGCTTCGGTGAGCCAGCTCTTCGTCGTCAGCTCTGGGCCGACGGGCGGACGAATGACGCGGGTGGGGTCGTGACGGGTCATCGGCGGGCAAAATCCAGGCAGGCGTTGAGAACGTGGCTGAGGGCGCTACGCATGCTGCGGGCGCGGTCGTGATCGTACGGCGTCGGCCAGACGCCGGGCTGCAGCGGGCCGTCCGGTTCGTCCATGTAGCCGCGGCAGGCCAGCTCCATCTGGACGGCGTGAACACCGTCGCCGGGGCGGCCGTAGTGGCGGGTCGTCCAGCCGCCCTTGAAGCGCCCATTGGTCACTCGGCTGTAGCCCGATACGTCGCACGCGGCCTCGACGGCAGTCGCCAGCGCGGGATCGCAGCTCGCGCCGGAATGCGTCCCGATGTTGAAGTTCGGGAGCTCGCCTTCAAACAGCCTCGGGACCCGCGAGCGGATGGAATGGGCCTCGTACAGCACCACCTTGCCATGGGCGGCGCGCAGGCGGTCGAGCTCGGCGGCCAGCGTGGCGTGATAAGGCTCGAACCAGGTCGCCCGCCGCTGGTCGATCTCGGCAGCGCACGGCCCCTGCCCCTCCAGATACAGCGGCTCGCCGTCGAAGGTGGTCGTCGGGCAGAGTTCGGTCGTCGCCTGGCCCGGATAAAGCGACGCGCCCGACGGATCGCGGTTCACATCGATGACCGTCCGCGAGATGTTCGTCCGCACCGTGGTCGCTCCGAGGTCGGCGGCGAAGTCGTACAGGCGCTCGATCCACCAGTCGGCGTCCTTGCGCGCCAGCCAAGGCGAGACCAGTCGCGCTTCGATCTCGGGCGGGATGTCCGTGCCCGTGTGCGGAAAGCTGACGACCAGGGGCGCTTCGCCGCGCGCGACCTCCAGCCAGTCGGTGGACGGCGCCATCACGCGACACCCGGCAGGTCGGCCAGCGCCAGCTCCCCCGCCCGCAGAATGGCGACGGCGGCCTCGATGTCCGGGGCGAAGTGGCGGTCGTTGTCGAGGGCCGGCACGTCCCGGCGCAGGCGCGCGCGGACGGTCTCCAGCGCCGCGCTCGACGCCAGCGGCGCATGGAAGTCGCAACCTTGCGCCGCCGCCAGCAGCTCCACCGCCAGCACGCCCTCGAGATTGCGGGTCATCGCGAGAAGGCGACGGGCTCCATGCGCGGCCATCGAGACGTGGTCCTCCTGGTTGGCGCTGGTCGGGATGGAATCGACGCTCGCCGGATGGGCCAGCTGCTTGTTCTCCGACACGAGCGCGGCGGCGGTCACCTGTGGGATCATGAAGCCCGAGTTCAAACCGGGTTTCGGCGTGAGGAAGGCGGGCAGGCCCGACAGCGCCGGGTCCACCAGCATGGCCACCCGCCGCTCGGCGATTGAACCGATCTCGCAGACCGCCAGGGCGATCATGTCGGCCGCGAAGGCAACCGGTTCGGCATGGAAGTTGCCGCCCGACAGCGCCTCGTCCGCATCCGGGAAGATCAGCGGATTGTCCGAGACCCCGTTCGCCTCGACCGTGAGCGTCGCCGCGGCCTGACGCAGCACGTCCAGAGCCGCGCCCATCACCTGCGGCTGGCAGCGCAGGCAGTACGGGTCCTGCACCCGCTCGTCGTCCTTGAGATGCGAGGCGCGGATGGCGGACCCGGCCATCAGCGCGCGCAGGGCGTCGGCGGCTTCGATCTGGCCCGGCTGGCGGCGCAGCGCATGAATTCGAGGGTCGAACGGCGTGTCCGAGCCCTTGGCGGCCTCGGTCGACAGGGCGCCGGTCACCAGGGCTGAGCGGAACAGACGCTCCGCCTCGAAAAGCCCTGCGAGCGCGTTGGCGGTCGAGAACTGGGTTCCGTTCAGCAGCGCGAGGCCCTCCTTGGGCCCCAGCTCCAGTGGCGCAAGGCCTGCGGCCGCCAGCGCCTGGCCGGCCTCGGCGCGGCGGCCGCCTGCCTCGATCTCGCCAACCCCGATCATGGCCGCAGCCATGTGCGCCAGGGGCGCGAGGTCTCCCGAGGCGCCGACCGAGCCCTGCCCCGGCACGACGGGGATCAGGTCGAGCTGGATCATCTTCTCCAGCAACTGGATGGTCGCGGGAGCCACGCCCGAGGCCCCCTGGGCCAGACTGGCCAGCTTCAGCGCCATCATCAGCCGCACCACGGCGCGCGGCGACGGATCGCCGACCCCCGCGGCATGACTGAGCACCAGGTTCCGCTGCAGGGTCGCCAGGTCGGCGTCGGCGATGCGCACGGTGGCGAGCTTTCCGAAACCGGTGTTGATCCCGTAGACCGGCTCGCCCTTGGCCAGGATGCGCGCCACGGCGGCCGCGCTCTCGGCGACGACGGCGTCGGTCGCGGGGTCGAGGCGTACCGCAGCGCCGTTCCAGATGGCGCGCCAGTCGGCCAGCGGCGTGTCGCCGGGCCGGATCACGATCTCGGTCAATGGCCCCTCCAGACGCGGGCGTGCAGCGGATTGAATCCCATCCGGTAGACGAGCTCGGCCGGGCGCTCGATGTCCCAGATGGCGAGGTCGCAGATCTTGCCCGGCTCCAGCGTGCCGACATCGTCCTGACGGCCGAGGGCCCGGGCGGCGTTGCGCGTGACGCCCGTGAGGCATTCCTCCACGGTCAGGCGGAAGAGCGTCGCGCCCATGTTCATGGCCAGCAGCAACGAGGTCAGCGGCGAGGTGCCGGGATTGCAGTCGGTCGCGATCGCCATCGGCACGTTCGCAGCCCGCAGGCCCGCGATCGGCGGGACCTTCTCGTCCCGCAGGAAGTAGAAGGCTCCCGGCAGCAGCACCGCGGTCGTGCCCGCCTGGGCCATCGCCTGCACTCCGGCGTCGTCCAGGTGCTCGAGATGGTCGGCCGAAAGTGCGCCGTAGCGGGCGGCGAGCGCCGCGCCGTCCAGGTTCGACAACTGCTCGGCATGCAGCTTCACCGGCAGCCCCGCGGCCTGCGCCGCCTGGAACACCCGCTCCGTCTGGACCGGCGTGAAGCCTATGCCCTCGCAGAAGGCGTCCACAGCGTCAGCGAGGCCCGCCTGGGCCACCGCAGGGATCATCTCCTCGCAGACGACGTCGATGTAGCCGTCGGGATCGCCGGCGAATTCCGGCGGTAGGGCGTGGGCCCCGAGGAAGGTGGCCGCGATCGTCGCCCGATCGCCAAGGGCGCGGGCCGCGCGCAGCAGCTTGAGCTCGTCGGCCGTCGACAGGCCGTAACCGGACTTCACCTCCACCGTGGTGACGCCTTCGGCGACCAGAGCCTCCAGCCTTGGCCGGGCGGCCGACGTCAGCTCGACCTCGGACGCCGCCCGTGTCGCCGCAACCGTCGAAGCGATGCCGCCGCCAGCCCTGGCGATCTCCTCGTAGGTCGCTCCCTGCAGGCGCAGCTCGAACTCATGAGCGCGGTCGCCCGCATGGACGAGGTGGGTATGGCAGTCGATCAGGCCAGGGGTGATCCACCGGCCTTCGCAGTCGATCCGCCGTCCCGCCAGGACCTCGCCGGGCGCGTCGGCGGCGGGGCCGACATAGACGATCCGCTCGCCGTCCGCCGCCACCGCGCCGTCCTCGATGACGCCAAGGCCCGGCAGGCGCGGGTCGACCGTCGCGAGCCGGGCGTTCACCCAGATGTTCATGCGGCCTCCCTCCGTGCTTGCGGCCATCGATATGTATAGACATTATGGCGCAGGCCGAAAGGGTGTCCAGTGACTGAAAGCTCCCTCTGGTTCGAACATGCGTTGCTGAGCGATGGCTGGGCGCGTGGGGTCCGACTGTCGTTCGTCGACGGACGGATCGCGCACATCGTTTGCGATGCGACCCGCCGGCCCGACGACTCCGCCCATGGCGCGGCCCTGCCCGGCCTCTGCAACCTGCACAGCCACGCCTTTCAACGCGGCATGGCGGGGATGGCCGAGGTTGCGGGGCCCGAGGGCGACAACTTCTGGACCTGGCGTGAAGCCATGTACCTGTTCGTCGATCGCCTCACGCCCGACGACAACCGCGCCATCGCCGAGCTCGCCTTCGCCGAAATGCTGGAAGCCGGCTTCACCCGGGTGGGCGAGTTCCACTACCTGCACAACGACCTGGACGGCGGCGCCTATGCCGATCCCGCCGAAATGGCCCACGGCATCGTCGGCGCCGCCGAGACCACGGGGATCGCGCTCACCCTGCTGCCGGTCTTTTATGCCCACGCCAACTTTGGCGGCCTGCCGCCCAAGCCCGGTCAGCGGCGCTTCATCCAGCACGTCGAAGGCTTCGGCCGGCTGCTCGAAGCTAGCCGGGCCGCCGTCGCTGGCCTCCCGGACTCCGTCGTCGGCGCCCGCGCCCCACAGCCTGCGCGCGGTGACGCCGGACGAGCTCGCCGCGGTCGTGGCCCTCACCGAGGGGCCGGTCCACACTCACGCCGCCGAACAGGTGAAGGAGGTCGAGGACTGCCTGGCCTGGTCAGGCGCCAGGCCAGTGGAATGGCTCCTGGACAACGCCGCCGTGGACGATCGCTGGTGCCTGGTTCACGCCACCCACATGACGCCGGACGAGACGCGTGGCCTGGCCGCCAGCGGCGCCGTGGCCGGCCTCTGTCCGGTCACCGAGGCCAATCTCGGAGACGGCGTCTTCCCGACGCGAGACTATCTGCGGCACGGCGGCGCGCTGGGCGTCGGCACCGATTCCAACGTGCTCATCGACGCCGCCGCGGAGCTCCGCGGCCTGGAGTACGCCCAGCGCCTTGTCGCGCGGGCCCGGAACGTCACCGCGCCTGGCGCGGGCCGTTCCACCGGCGCCACCCTCTTCCAGGCGGCCTTGGCGGGCGGCGCGCAGGCGCTCGGCGCTCAGGCCGGCCTCCGGGTCGGCGCGCCCGCCGACCTCGTTGCGCTGGACCTCGACCACCCTTCGCTGGCGGGACGCGGCGGAGACGCCATCCTGGATGCCTGGATCTTCGCCTGCCGGGACAATCCGGTAAGCGCCGTCTGGCGGCGCGGGCGACAGGTGGTCGCTGACGGCCGGCATGTCGCCCGCGACGCCATCGTCGCCCGCTACCGCGAGACGCTCGCCCGGATCACGGCATGAGCGAGGCCTCGCTCCATCGACGCATCCGAGCGGACGTCCAGGCGCGCATCCTCTCCGGCGAATGGCCGCCGGGCCATCGCATCCCCGCCGAGCACGAACTGATGGCCGATTACGGCTGCTCGCGCATGACGGTGAACAAGGCTCTGGGTCCTCTGACCGAAGCCGGGCTGATCGAACGCCGCAGGCGGGCCGGCTCCTTTGTGGCCAGACCGAAGATCCACTCGGCCGTGCTCGACATCCCCGATATCGCCGCGGAAGTCGCCGCGCGTGGCGAGGCCTATGGCTACGAACTGCTCGCCCGCGAGGAACGGCCGGCCAACGATGAGGAAGCGCGGGCGCTCGACCTCGACCCCGCAGCGCCCGTACTGGCGCTGCGCTGCCTGCATCGGGCGGCGGGGCGGCCCTTCGCGCTGGAGGAGCGGCTGGTGAATCTGGCCGCCGTTCCCGAAGCCCGCGCCGTGGATTTCGAGCGGACGCCGCCCGGAAGCTGGTTGCTGGGCCACGTCCCATGGACCGAGGCCGAGCACCGCATCGGCGCGGCCGCGGCCGGGCGTGTCGCCGCCAAAACCCTCGGGATTTCGACAGGCGCAGCCTGCCTCGTGCTGCATCGCCGAACCTGGCGGGGCAGCGAGCGTATCACCGACGTACGCATGACCTTTCCGGGCGACGCTTACGACCTCGTCGCCCGCTTCACGCCCTCCCAGACCTGAGCGCGGCGAAAGCCGGGCGCAAACGAAAAGCCCCCGGCCGGCGGCCGGGGGCTTGCGTGACAGCGCCGGCGGACCGGCGCAATGTCTTGCCGTCTTACTTCGACGGGCTGGTGTCGGGCGTGTTCTGGGTGGTGGCGCCGCCGTCGGCGTTGCCGGCCTGTTGCTCGATGGCGTCGGCCTGGGCGTTCAGGGCCTTTTCCTGAGCTTCGTTCGGCGTCGCGGCAGCTTGGCTCTCAAGCGCATCGGCCTTCTGCTCGGCGGCCTGGTCCTGCGGGCTGCTGCACGCGGCGAGCGAGACAGCGGCGAGAGCGGCGAAAGCGGCAGTGCGGAGTTTCATGGTTCAGCCCCTTGTTTGGGTTGCAAGCTGGACCGTAACGGCGATCCTTATCTTTTGGTTCCTCGCGATCTTGTGATCGACCGGCCATTTGCGGCGAATACGGGGTCCTTCGCGCGGATTTCCGCAGCCTCCCGCCCCGGCAGGAGGCTAGCGCGCAGCGACGAAATTTGACGCGCATCAAGGTGTGGCGCGCGCCATCGGCTAGCCTCGACGCCTACACGCCAGGCCGGGCGGAGGCGGTCGATGCTGGGCATGAAGCTGTCGGCGCCGCGCAGGCCGCTTGCGCCGATACGCTGCGAAGATCCTGATCCGGGCCCTGGCGAGGTGCGGCTGCGGGTCCAGGCCTGCGGCGTTTGCCGGACCGACCTGCACATCGCCGACGGCGAGCTCGCCCTGCGCCCCGGGGGCGTGATCCCCGCGCTCCGCCCGGGCTATCGCTTTTGGGGTCGCGTCATCCTGCGAGACGCCCGCGGCGGTGAAGGCGCCTCTCGGCGCGCTTGTGCGGCGGGATGGCGGCTGGGCCGCCGATGCGATCGTTGACGGACGGGCGCGGCTGACGCCCATCGAAGCGGGCGCGCTGACGGTCCGCGAGGCCGAGGTGCGGTCCGGCCTGCAGCCCGGTCAGCAGCTCGTTGTCTTCCCCTCCGACAAGGTGAAGGACGGCGTCCGCGTCCGGCCGCGGCCGAGACCCGGTTTAACCTCGGCCCCCCCCACCTCGACACTTCCGCATCGGCCGCGAACCGGCTCACTGCCGTCACGGACACCTGCGAGGTGTCCCACACCGCCCCGTCGATCAGCCGTCGCAGATGCTTACTGAGCGACAATGGGCTCTTGCTCGAGTTCGCCGGCCCATGACGGACGGCCATGTGGCGGAGCGCCGCTCGCTTCGGCAACCTGAGCCCATTGTCGCTGGCCGCGACGCGCCCTAGGCAAGCGGAAGGGGCAGCGAAGCGGAGGGCTTGGCCTTGATCGTCGATGAGCTTCGCGACCAGCCCGCCTATCTATTGAGCCCCGCCGTGCTCATGGCCGGCTCGGCCCTCGCGTTCTCCACGGACCTTCAGACCGCCTACAGCGCCGCGCCGTTCGACCCGAAGCGTGAGCATCTTCAGGAAGAGATGATCCGCACGCTCGTGCGCACACCGGTAGGCGACCAGATCGGTTTCGAGTTCGCGCAGACGCCGGACATCGCCGCGCATCTGAGCCGCGACGCCATCCCGTTGAACCTGCTGCACTCCGGCAACTACTTCCACTTCCTCGTCGAGGCGCTTCCGAACCTGCTCGTGCTTCTGCAGAACGATCTGGTCGGCCCGAACAGCCTCATTGTCAGCGGCCTGCTCCACTCCAACATGTGGAGCGCTCTGCAGCTCGTGCTTCGCGGCCGCGAGACCCCGATCCTCCAACTCCGCAAGCACCAAGCCGTCTCAGCGGACCGTGCAATCCTGCTGCCGCCTGCGTGGCATGCCAGCGAATTGCTGGGCGGCGCCATCTCCGACAGCACCTATGACGTGACGAAGATCCAGCTGCTGCGCGATAGCTTCAGGCCGCTGTGGCCGGACGGCGCCAATGACCTGAAACTTTTCATCCGGCGCGCCAGCGGCCAGCGCATCGTGTCGAACGCGCAAGAGGTGGAACAGGCGGCGATCCAGGCCGGCTATCACGTGATCGATCCGGGTCAGTTCTCGTTCGAGGAGCAGGTCCGGATCTTCCAATCGGCAAGCCATGTGGCAGGACCGACCGGCGCCTGGCTTGCCAACCTTGTCTTCACCCGTGAAGACGCTCGAGTTTCGGTCTTCTACCCCGAGACGGGTCGGGTCGAACGAACGATCTGGCGCCTCCTGGCGGAAATCTGCGGCGTGGCGATCGACGAGATTTACTGCCCTGTTACTCTGTATCGGGAGCGGCAGCCTATCCACTCGGACTTCCTCATACCGGCGGAAGCGCTGGCGGAGAGCCTGCGCGTCTGAGGACGCTCTGGCCAAGGAAGTGACGCTTGGCTGCGTTCGAAGTGCAGCTGCTAGTAGCCGTACGATTGATGATCGGGAGTGCGGGCTCGCGGTGCGACGCCGCGTCGGCCCAGAGGCGGGTGGCGCGGCCACTTGATCGACGCGCATGCAGCATCCCACAGGCTCGCTGCGGCCTCAGGAACACGGCGCGAACATCGATTTGGGTGCCGCGAAAGGCGTGCAGTATGATGCTCAGTCTAGCTCCCACCCGAAAGATCGATCGATCGATTTCAGGAACCTAGAGGGCTTGCCTGGCGAATTCTTGCAGCCGGAATGTAAACTGCATCGGAAGCCCCGTCTGCGTAAACAGCTGATTTCCGGAGAAGAATGGCGCGCCCGGAACGATCTGAACGTCCGACCCTCAGATTCGTAGTCTGATGCTCTATCCAGCTGAGCTACGGGCGCGCATGCCTTTCGGCGAGGCGGGCTATCTAGCGAGGTGTAGAGACCGTTTCAACCCGTTTCCTCATTCCCACGCGCAAGACCCCTTGCCCCGCTCCCGCCCAGACCGCGGAAGACTGAGCGCCGCCGCGCCGAGCCGCGTTGCCAGTTCGCCGGTAACCAGAGTAACGGCTTGCGTCATGCTGAACAGCACCCGCGCCTCAGGGCTGACGTTCCTCTTCCCCGAAGGCGACACGGTCGTGGGACCCACGCTGCAGGCCTACGGCGAGTTCGCCCAGCCGGAGGTGGATTTCCTGGTCGAGGCGGCCGCCGCGCCGGAGGGCCGCTACCTCGATGTCGGCGCGAACATCGGGGCCATCGCACTGCCGTTCGCCCGGCGTCGGCCGGCCTGGAAAGTGACGGCGATCGAGGCTCACCGGGGGCTTGCCGCCATCCTGGCGGCCAACACCCACGGTAACCACCTGGCCAATGTCGACGTCATCAACGCCGCCGCCGGTCCCACTCGCGCCATAGCGGAGTTCCCGCTGCTGTCCCTCGATCAGAAGGTGAATTTCGGCGACTCGGGTTTCCACCGGGCCGCAGCCAAGACGCCCGTGCTGCAACTGCCGCTGGACGAGATCGCCTCCGACGCGGACGTCATCAAGGTCGACGTCCAGGGCTTCGAGGCCGAGGTGCTCAGGGGCTCGACCGCAATCCGGGCCGCGGGCAAGGCGATCTGGTTCCTCGAGACGCCCGCCGACGCGAAGGCTCGGGCCGAGGTCTTCGACCTGCTGCGCGCCGCCCGCTGCGAGCTGTTCTGGTTCTTCTCGCCCTTCGGCACGCGCCGCTCGCCGCGAAATCCCGTGGAGGGCAAGGGCGTCGGCGGCGACGCGAACTGGGTCGCCGTGCCGCCCGGCAGGGGCGCCGCCTGGCCGTTGACGCCAGTCCGGGACGCGCAGGAGCCGCGTCCCGGCCACGCCGACGCCTACCCGTACCTCGAGCGGTACGGCTTCAGCGGCTGAACGGTCAGGGCACCGGCACGCCCAGCGCCCCGCCCACCGCGCCGCCCAGGCCGCGCATGATCGCCTTCCGACGCTCGGCCTTCGGATCCTTGGGCGGCTGCTGCGCCTGGCCGGGCCGCGCGGGCCGGTCGTCCTCGTCGTCGGCAAAAGACGCGGCAGGGCCCATCCCCGGCATCGGCTGGCCCAGCAGACCGCCCGTGGCCGAGCGATAGCGGACCTTCACGGCCCACTCCTGGTTCCAGGCGATCTTCGGGTCCTCCGGCCGCGGCGGATGGACGAAATTCGCTTCGCCGCCATAGGCGACCAGCTGGAACATCGCCTGCGGCGCCGCCTCCAGAACCTCCTTCGGCACGGCGCAGCTCGTCGTCTGAGGCCCCATCAGGGCCTTGCTGGCCACCAGCCGGGTGATGTCGCCCTGGCTGAGGTAGTCGGGGTTCGAAAACGCCGTCGCCTGGGTCTCAGAGGACGACCACATGACCATCGTCTCGCCCTCGCCGCCCATGGCGCTGGCGTAATAGGCCCGGGCCTGGGGCACGGCGGCCCAGCCGAGGTTGGCCCAGCCGCCGGGGGCCTTCTGGTTCGTCGTGACGTTCAGCGGCGCGAGGAAGTCCTGCTCGGCGCCGAGGGTGAAGTTGATCTCCGGGCTGTAGTTGCCGCGGACGGCGTGCGCGCCCACCAGCGAACCGCGCGCCGGCACGAGGTCCCGGGTCTTCTCGTTCGGCCACTCGCCGTAGGTCCTGTTGCGACCCGGGCTGGGAGGCTGCATGGCGCGGTAGTCGATGCCGCGGAACATGCCCGCCGGGTTCTGCTTGCCCTCCGCCATATTGGCGAAATCGATCACATAGGGCTGACCCGGCCGGGCCTTCTCCCCGCAGCCCCAGAAGATCAGCATCTTGCCGCGGGGCTTGCGATACTCGGGCGGCACGGCCTCGTCCGGCGTTTCCTCGCGAAGGGCAGGCGCCTGTTTCGGCGTCAGCAGCGGCAGCTTCTGACCGGCCTGCAGGCCGGCCGGCGGCAGGTGGTCGGCGGCCGGAGACGGATTGGTCTGGCTGGAGCCCAGCTGCAGTTGCAGCGACTTGGAGGCCCCCCGCCGCCCATCATGGCGCGCATCATCGCGCCGGCGTCCGGCCCGCCGCCGGCCGTGGGCATCCCGAAGCCGGTTTGGGTCGCCGCGCTCATCCAATAGGTGGCGACCGGGCCGGTCACCTTCTGCTGCGGCTGGGCCGCGGGCTTGGTCTGGGCGATCGCGCCGGACACGGCGGCTGTGGCCAGCGCGGCAGCGCCCGCGGCGAGCGCCAGCTTGCGTGCGGAAGACATTCTTTCACTCCTGAAACAGCGACGCTCGTGTAACAGCGGTCGGTTCAGGCTGGAAGGTCTCGCCAGCAGCGCACGTCGCTTCCGGCCCACGCCGTCGCGGCATGAACGCCCCGCGCCACCGCGCGCGCCAGGGTGTCGGCGGCGAGAGCGCCCAGTCGCGCCACGGTGAGGTCCGCGGGCGCCTCCAGCCGCCTCCGGCCCGTCGACAGCGCAAAGACGATGTCCCCGTCGAACGGGGCGTGCACCGGACGGATGGCGCGGGCGAGACCGTCCTGCGCCATTACCGCCAACCGCTTGGCCTGGGCCGGAGTCAGAACCGCATCGGTGGCCACGCAGGCGATGGTCGTGTTCCGCGCGGCGTCCGGCCGCTTCGCCAGCCCCCCAGACGTCTGGCTCCGCCGCCAGTCCGGCCGAGCCGAGGCCGCCGAATTCGGCGCCGAGTTCGTAGGGCGCCGCCCAGAACGACCGTCCGCCGGGAGCGACCACCGATCCCCACGAATTCACCGCCACGAGGGCCCCGATCGCATAGCCGTCGTGGCTGGTCACCGACGCCGAGCCGATCCCGCCCTTCAGCGCTCCGGCCATCGCGCCGAAGCCCGCACCGGCCGTGCCCAGCTGGAAATCCTCACCGGCGCCCAGCGCCGCCATGCGACCCAGGGCGCGGTAGGGCGGCGCCTCACCCCAGGCCTTGTCGCCGCCATTGGCGATGTCGAAGAGGATCGCCGCCGGGACGACTGGCGACGGCGGAACACCGGGCATCAGTCCGAAGCCACGCCCCTGCGCGCCCAGCCAGGCGACGACGCCGTCCGCCGCCGCCAGCCCATAGACCGAGCCGCCCGACAGCACGACCGCGTCCACGGCGTCGACCAGGTTCTCCGGGGCCAGCGCGTCGGTCTCGCGGGTGCCGGGCGCGCCCCCGCGCACGTCCGCGGCGCAGACCGCACGCTCGTCCGGCAGGATCACCGTCACGCCGCTCCGCACGCGCGCGTCTTCGGCCTGCCCGACTTTCAAGCCCGGCACGTCGGTAATGAGGTTGCGGAGCCCAGGCCTTGCGCGCATCTCGACCATACCCCGACCTCGCACGAGCCGACGCTTGTTGTCCACGCAGGCGGGGCTATGGTCGCCGCCGCCCGCCTCCGGAGTGACCTGTGACCGTCAAGACGCGCTTCCTTCCGCTCGCCCTGTCCGCCCTGCTCATGGCATGCCAGTCGCCGGGCGGACCGGCGGTGTCGGCGGGACCTCCGTCACCTGCTGGGGCCGCGGCCGTGAAGGGCCAGGCGATGGTCGCCGCCGCCAATCCGTTGGCCGTGGAAGCGGGCCTGCGGGTGTTGCGCGAAGGCGGCTCGGCGATCGACGCCGCGGTCGCGGTCCAGGCTGTGCTGGGGCTCGTGGAGCCGCAGAGCTCGGGCCTCGGCGGCGGCGCCTTCCTCACATACTACGACGCCCGCACAAAGACGGTCACCGCCTACGACGGCCGCGAAACCGCGCCCGCCGGCGCCCACGCCCGACATGTTCCTCGATGAGGCGGGCAAGCCGCTCAACCGCGCGGCCGCCGTCCTGTCCGGCCGTTCCACCGGCGCGCCGGGCGCCGTGGCGATGCTGGCCATGGCCCAGGCCGATCACGGCAAACTGCCCTGGAATCGCCTGTTCCTCGACGCCGAGCGCCTCGCGGATCAGGGTTTCCCCGCCCCCGGCCGCATGGCCATGTCCGCGGCGAGCCGCTCGCCGCAGGCGTCGACGCCCGACGCGCTCGCCTATTTCACCAAGCCTGACGGGACCAAGATCCAAAAGGGCGACACCGTCCGCAATCCGGCCTATGCGGCCACGGTGCGCAAGATCGCCGCCGAGGGTCCCAAGGCCTTGCTGGAAGGTGAGATCGGCGAAGCCATCGTCGCCAAGGTCCGTGAAGGCGAGCGGCCCGGCACGCTCACCCTCGAGGACCTCAAGCGCTACAAGCCCCGCAAGGGGCAGGCGCTGTGCCGGCCGTTCCGGGTCTACATCGTCTGCACGCCCGGCGCGCCGCCGGGCGGACCCGCCGTCCTGCAGGGCCTTGGCCTGCTGGAGCGCACCGACGTCGCCGCCCATCCCAATGACGCCGAGGGCTGGTACCTCTTCAGCCAGGCCAGCCGGCTGATGTACGCCGATCGCGACCGCTACATCGGCGATCCGGCCTTCGTGCATGTGCCGATCGAGGGTCTGCTGGAGCCCGCCTACCTCGATCAGCGCGCCAAACTGATCGGCCCCGTCGCCAGCCCGACGGCCCCGCCCGCAGGCACGCCGCGCGGAGCCCAGGCCCGGGCCCCGGATCAGACGAAGGAGCCTGCCGGCACCACCCATTTTGTGGTCGTCGACCGCGCCGGCAACGTCGTGTCCATGACCACCACAGTGGAGAGCATCTTCGGCTCCGGCCGGATGGTCCACGGCTTCTTCCTGAACAACCAGCTCACGGACTTTTCCTTCTCGCCGACTGACAAGGACGGCGCGCCCATCGCCAATGCGGTGGGCCCGGGCAAGCGGCCACGTTCGTCGATGGCGCCGGCCATCGTGCTCGACCGCAACCGCAACTTCGTCGCTGCGGTGGGCTCCCCGGCGGCCCGGCGATCCTGGCCTATAATCTCAAGGCCCTCGTCGCCATGCTCGACTGGAAGATGCCGGTGCAGGAGGCGATCAGCCTGCCGAACCTGATCGCGTCCGGGACCTTCTATGCGGCCGAGGTCGACAAGTTCTCGCCCGAGATCGCCCAAGGCCTGGCGGCCAAGGGCATCGTGCTGCGCTCGGGCGCAGGGGCCGAAGGCTCGGGCCTGCACGGGATCGAGATGACGCGGCAGGGTCTTCGCGGCGGCGCCGATCCGCGGCGCGAGGGCGTTGCTGTCTTGCTGGACTAGCGCGCGCGCCTAGGCCGGATTCTTCGTCCGCCTCCGGCGTGCCGTCGCCTTCGTCGGCGCGCCGGGCAGGCGGATTTCGAAGGTTGCGCCTTCGGGCCCGGTGGACGCCAGGGTCAGCTCGCCGCCGTGCCCGATCGCGAGCTCCCGAGCGATGGCCAGGCCCAGCCCGGCGCCGTCCGGCCGTCCAGAGCCCGCGAACGGCTGGAACAGCCGCTCGCGCACCCGCTCTGGGATGCCAGGTCCGTTGTCCGAGACCCGTATCACGGAGGCGTTCGGAGCACTTTCCAGCGCCACCTCGATGCGCCCCTGCCGCTGGCGGCCGTCCTGGTGCTCGATCGCCTGGCGGGCGTTGCGGAACAGGTTGACCAGGATGCGGTGGAGCTGGTCCGGATCGGCCAAGACCTGGTCCGAGCTGTCCATGTGGCGCACCAGGCGCAGCCCGCGCTCGGTGACCCCGGCCTCGAAGGCCGCTTCGTCCACCGCATCGGCCAGCCGCAGCGGCCTGGGTTCGGGCGCCGCCTCCTGGGTCTTGCCGTAGGTCAGCACGTCCGAGGCCAGCTTCACCGCTCGGTCCAGCGCCCGCTCCAGCCTCGGCAGCGCCTGGCTGACCTTCGGGTCCTTCAGGGCCGCCAGCCGCTCCGACGCGATCTGGGCCGAAGTCAGCATGTTCTTGAGGTCGTGGTTGATCTTGGCCACCGCCTCGCCCAGCGCGGCGAGCCGGGCGCGGGAGTTCAGCGCTGCGCGCAGGTCGGCCTGCATCCGGTCGAGCTCCGCCTCGGCGCGGCCGATCTCGTCGCGGCGACCCGACAGCTCCACCCGCGCGCTGGGGTCTTCCGGGTCGGCCCGGAAGCGCTCCATCGCGTAGGTGATCCGCTGCATGGGCCGCACGAGGAACAGGTTCAGCGCCACGAACACCAGCACGCCGGCGAGGGTCGAGACGAAGGCCACGATGGCCAGCAGACGCCAGAGGTAGCTCGCGAGCGCCCGCTTCAGCTCGGTGTCGACGGCGACGAACTCGATGAACTCCGCCTCCCGGAAGCGGGGTTCGGCCACCACCCGGACGCGGCGCCCTTCGGGGCCGAAGATCGTCCGGAAGGGCGCGAACAGGCCAAGGCCGGCCGCCCGCGGCCGCAGGTCCACCAGATAGGGCGCTTCGGCCGGACGCGCGCCTGCGAACACCAGCGAACGCACGCCGTCCACCGAGATGGCCACGATCTCGACGCCTGCGCCTTCGAGGAGCTGGGTCTTGAGCTGCTCACTGACGACGCGGTCAGGCGCGACCTCGGGCGCAAGGGACGCCAGCTCGGCGGCCCGCACCCGGTCCAGCAGCCACTGGCGTTCATAGGCGGAGAGCGTCGGAGGAATGGCGATCAAGCCGCCCAAGAGGGCGAACAGCACCGTGAGCACCAGCAGGCGTGCGGAAAGGCCGCCGGGCCAGAAGATGCGGCGCCTGCTCCTTTCGGGAGGCTCCTTGGGCGCAGAGGCGTCCGCCATGATCTCCGAGTTAATCCGTAAGCCCTGCCAGAGCAACGCGGGGGAAACCCGTGAGGCTTCCGGCAAGCTGCGCTATTTCGCGCCTACCGCCGCGCTGAGCGAGCGGAAACCGTCCGCCTGCAATCTCTGAGCGAGCTCACGCTTGATCCGCGTCACCAGGGCGGGCCCCTCGAACACCAGGGCCGAATAGAGCTGCACGGCGGACGCGCCGGCGCGGATCTTGGCGTAGGCGTCGGCGCCGGAGGCTATGCCGCCCGCCCCGATCAGCACCAGCCGTCCGGCCGAAACCTCGGCGAACCGCGCCAGCACCTGCGTGGACAGCGCCATCAGCGGCGCTCCGGACATGCCGCCCGCCTCATCCCGGAAGCGCGACTTGAGCCCCTCGCGGCCGAGCGTCGTGTTCGAGACGATGATCCCGGAAAGACCATGCGCCGCCACCACCTCGGTGATGCTCTCGACCTCGCCGTCCTCCAGGTCGGGTGCGACCTTCAGGAACATCGGGACCAGCCCCGCCGCGGGCAGGCCGTCACGCGCCTCGGCGATCCTCCCCAGAAGTTCCTCCAGCGCCGCCCGGGTCTGGAGGGCCCTCAGTCCCGGCGTGTTCGGCGAGGAGATGTTGAGGGTGAAGTAGCTCGCCAGCCCCCACAGCCGCGTCAGCCCGGTGACGTAGTCGCCGACCTCGATCTTCGGAATCCTTGTTGGCTCCGATATTGGCGCCAACCACGCCAGGGCCGCGGCGCGCGAGCCGACCGGCGAAGGCCTCAAGCCCCTCATTGTTGAAGCCCATGCGGTTGATCACCGCCCGATCCTCGGTGAGCCGGAACAGCCGTGGACGGGGGTTTCCCGCCTGCGGTTTCGGGGTGACGGTGCCGCACTCCACGAAGCCGAAGCCGGCCTTCAGCATGGGGCCGAAGACCTCGGCGTTCTTGTCGAAGCCGGGCGCCAGGCCGACCGGATTTGGCAGCGTGAGCCCGGCCACTGCGGTCGAGAGGATCGGATCGTCTGGGGCGCCGTGCGGTCCCAGGCCCGCCTTCAACCCGCGGATGGCGAGGCGATGGGCGTCCTCGGGATCGAGCCCCCGCAATGCCCGCGTCGCCAGGCCGTGCAGCGCGCTCACGCCAGGACTCCGACCTGCGGCACGCCGTCCGCGTCCAGCGGCGCTTCCGTCACCGCGCGAACCTGAGCCATATCCAGCGCGCCGTAGAGGTGCGGGAAGAGGTCGCCGCCGCGTGACGGTTCGAACTTCAGCGCGGGCCCGAGGTCCTCGGTCTCGACCTCGAGCACCACGAGATCAGACTGCCCGGCGAAGTGTCGCCGTGCGGTCTCCTGCGCCTGCGCGGCGGTCGAGAAGTGGATGAAGCCGTCCGCGACGTCGATCTCGGAGCCCTCGAAGCGGCCGGACGCCTGCGCCGCGGCCCAGTCGGCCCGCGGCAGGATCTTGTAGATCCGGCTCATCGCGGCGGGTCGGGATAGAACAGGCCGCCGAAGCTCGGACGGCCGTTCGCGTCGAACAGGAACACCGACGTCGCCGCCGGCGGGAACTTGCGCTGGGCCTGGTTGATCAGGTCGGAGGGCGCCGAGCCCTCCATCAGCAGCTGGATGGTCAGCTCCTGCAGGCCCGGATTGTGCGCCACGATCATTACCGTGTCTGCGGCCTTGCCTGCGGCCTTCGCGGCGTGGCGCAGGGCGCCGGAATCGGCATGGTACAGATCGGGCTCGAAGCGGACGTCTGCGTCGGGGAAGGTCTTGGCCATCGCCTCCCAGGTGTCGCGCGTGCGGGCCGAGGTCGAGACCAGGACCACATCGGGCCGGAAGCCCAGGTCGTCCAGGCTGGCTCCCATGGCGGCCGATTCCAGCACGCCGCGCGGCGCGAGGCGTCGGTCGAAGTCGTCGCCGCTCAGCGAATCCGGTTCGGCCTTGCCGTGCCGGAAGAGGATCAGCCGCTGCATGAGGAATCCTTGGCCCGTGCGCCTTCTAGCCGAGCGCGGCGGCGCTGCAAGCCATTGACAGGGAAAGGCCCGGGCGGTCCAAGGCGGCCATGACGGCGCAAGCCCAGATCGGCGGGAGCTTCGAGACGGGCGGCGGGACCTGGCGGTTCCCGGCGAACCAGCCATTGCACCTGGACTCCGGCGGCCGGATCGCGCCGCTGGAGATCGCCTACAAGACGTACGGCCAGCTGAACGAGACCAGGTCCAACGCCGTGCTCGTCTGCCATGCGCTCACGGGCGATCAGCACCTGGCCTCCACCCACCCCGTCACAGGCAAGCCCGGCTGGTGGAGCCGCG
The DNA here is from genome assembly GCF_024699945.1 of Phenylobacterium sp. J426. Lineage (GTDB taxonomy): Bacteria > Pseudomonadota > Alphaproteobacteria > Caulobacterales > Caulobacteraceae > Phenylobacterium. Next base: position 751,088 of record NZ_JAJOMY010000001.1, read on the forward strand.
TCGTGGGCCCTGGCCTGCCGCTCGACCCCGAGCGCTACTTCATCGTCTGCACCAATGTGGTCGGCGGCTGCATGGGCACGACGGGCCCGGCCAGCACCAACCCCGAAACCGGGGACCCCTACGGCCTCGCCTTCCCGGTCATCACCATCGCGGACATGGTCCGCGCCCAGGCCATGTTGATCGAGGCTCTGGGAATCGAGACCCTGTTCGCCGTCGTCGGCGGGTCCATGGGCGGCATGCAGGTGTTGCAGTGGGCGGCGGATTATCCGGAGAGACTGTTCAGCGCCGTCTGCATCGCCGCCGCGCCGCGCCATTCGGCGCAGAACATCGCCTTCCACGAGGTGGGCCGCCAGGCGATCATGGCCGATCCCAACTGGGTCGGCGGCGCCTATCTGAAGGCCGGCGTGCGCCCCGAGAAGGGTCTCGCCGTGGCGCGGATGGCCGCGCACATCACCTACCTCTCCGAGCCCGCCCTGCAGCGGAAGTTCGGCCGCGAACTGCAGCGGGACGGCCTCTCCTGGGGCTTCGACGCCGACTTCCAAGTGGAAAGCTATCTGCGGCACCAGGGCGCCAGCTTTGTCGATCGCTTCGATGCCAACAGCTACCTCTACATCACCCGCGCGCTCGACTACTTCGATCTGGCCGGCCAGGCCGGCGGCTCGCTGGCCGAGGCGTTCCGCAAGGCGCGCGGGGTGAAGTTCTGCGTGCTCTCGTTCTCGTCCGACTGGCTCTATCCGACCGCCGAAAGCCGCGACATCGTCCGCGCCCTCAACGCCGCCGGCTGCCGGGCCAGCTTCGTCGAGATCGAGAGCGACAAGGGCCACGACGCCTTCTTCCTCGACGAGCCGCAACTCGACGCCACCCTGCGCGGCTTCCTGGCCGCCCAGGCCTCCGCCCGTGGACTGGCCTGATGGGACGGGCATGACCGCGATGCGCGAAGACTTCCGCGAGATCCTGCGCCTGGTGCGCCCCGGCGCCCGCGTCCTCGACGTCGGCTGCGGCGAGGGCGAGTTGCTGGAGCTGCTGACCCGCGAGAAGCGCGTCGACGGCCAGGGCCTGGAGATCAGCCCCGAGGGCGTCTCCGCGTGCCTCGCCCGCGGCCTGGCGGTCGTGCAGGGCGACGGCGATCGCGACCTGGACCACTTCCCGACGCGCGCCTTCGACTACGCGATCCTTTCCAAGACCCTGCAGCAGATGCGCGAGCCGCGGCACGTGCTTTCCGAACTGCTGCGCATCGCCGACCAGGCGGTCGTCTCGGTGCCGAACTTCGGCCATTGGAAGGTCCGCTGGGCGCTGCTGTCGCGCGGCCGCATGCCGGAAACCGGGGCGCTGCCCGAGCCTTGGTGGTCGACGCCCAACATCCACCTCTGCACGCTGCGCGACTTCACCACGCTCTGCGAGGAGTTGGACCTGCGCATCGACGCCTGCGCGGCCCTGGAAGGCGGCAGGCCCGCGCGCCCCATCGACCCAGCCAAGCCGATCGAGAACTGGCGCGCCGAGACGGCGCTGTTCCTGCTGAGCCGAAGGACCGAGGCCGCGCCCGAGGGCATGCCGCAGAACCTGTTCGGAGAGGTCGAGCTGCCGACGCCGGAGGGCCTCGCGCCGAGGCCCCGGCGGAAGAAGGCGCGAGCCTAGCCCGCGATCGCCGCCGCGCCGGTCTCGCCCGTGCGGATGCGCAGCGCCTGTTCGAGGTCGATCACGAACACCTTGCCGTCACCGATCTTGCCGGTGTTGGCCGAGGCCTGGATCGCCTCGATCACCTTGTCGACGATGTCGGCCGGCGCGGCGATCTCGAGCTTCACCTTCGGAAGCAGCTTCACCTCGTACTCGGCCCCTCGATAGACCTCGGTCTTGCCGCGCTGGCGGCCGTAGCCCCGCACCTCGGTGACGGTAAGGCCCGAGGCGCCCGCCTCTGTGACTGCATCCAGCACCGCATCGAGGCGGCTGGGCTTGATGACCGCGATGATCAGCTTCATGCGCCACGCGACTCCGGTTTCCGCAATGAAGCTAAGGCTTTCGCGGCCTCTTCGCCAAGACCTCCCGCGCCGTGGCGGCCTTCGGCGCCGCCGAAACGGGCGCCGCGACCACAGGCGCCCGCGAGGTCACGCCGGCCGGCCGCGGCGCGAGCACCGGTCGCGCGACGCCGGCTCGCACGCGATGGCCCTTCGGCTTGACCGCATAGGTCTGCTTCACCGCCTCCATCAGCACCAGGCCGGCGAAACCGGGCCACAGGCGCGAGCCGGCCTGCTCGAAACCCTCGGCCCAGCGCGCCATCCAGGCCACCGGCGGCACATACAGCGCCCGGGTCCAGCCCGATGGCTCGAGCTCGGCCTCCCGCAGCAGTTCGGCCAACTGACCGCGGCTGTACGGTCGTCCGTGCCCAAGCGGCGTCTTCTCGGTGTTGGCCCAGAGCCCATTGCGCGAGGTCACCGTCACGATCACCCGGCCGGACGGCGCCAGCACCTGCCACACCTCCTTCAGCAGGGCGACGGGATCGGCGCTCTCCTCGATGGCGTGGATCACCAGGATCCGGTCGAACAGCGCGTTGCGGAACGGCAGGGCGTCCTCGGGTGTCAGAACCGCGAGATTCCGCCCGTCGTGCGGCCAGATCTCGACCCCTTGCTGCGCCGGCATGGCGGCCACGACCCGCCGCGCCGTCTGCCGGAACGGGCCGACGAAGGGCGTGCCGTAGCCCAGGGCCAGGACATCCAGGCCGTGGGCGTCGCCCCAGGCTTCGACCAGTTTGCGCTCGACCATGGCGCGAGCCGCCCGGCCGAGGTCCGAGCCGTAGAACTGGCGGAGTTCGAGGACGTCCCTTCGCATCGCTCCCGAGGTATGCTCGACGCAGCCTTACGACCAGCCTAAACCGGTTGCAGGAGATCGGAACATGCCACTCAAGGTCCATCAGTTCCCTTGCCTGGAAGACAACTACGGCTTCCTGATCCGGGATGAGGCCTCCGGCCTGGCGGCCTGCGTCGACACGCCCGAGTCGGGCGCCATCCTGCGCGAGCTCGACAAGCTCGGCTGGAAACTGGCCCTGATCCTCAACACCCACTGGCACCCGGACCACGCCGGCGGAAACGCCGACATCCAGGCCGCCACCGGCGCCAAGATCGTCGGACCCAAGGAAGTGACGCGCATCGCGCCGCTGGACCGCGAGGTGAAGGGTGGCGACGAGATCATGCTTGGGGAGACGCGCTTTCGGGTCATCGAGAGCGGTGGCCACACACTGGGCCATATCGCCTATCACGATCCCGACGACGGGGTCGCCTTCGTCGGCGACACCCTGTTCGCCCTGGGCTGCGGCCGCCTCTTCGAAGGCACGCCCGAGCAGATGTGGGCGAGCCTGCAGCGGCTGGCCGCCCTGCCCGACGACACCCGGGTCTACTGCGCCCACGAATACACCGCGTCGAACGCCCGCTTCGCGCTGTCGGTCGATGACGATCCAGGCCTCAAGGCCCGGGCAGAGGCGATCTTCGCCGCCCGTGAGCGCGGCGAGCCCACTGTGCCCACCACCATCGGCCTGGAGAAGGCGACCAACCCGTTCCTGCGGGCCCCGGCCCTCGCGAGCCGCGTCGGGGCGGCCGGCGAGCCGGACGCGAAGGCGTTCGCCGCCGTCCGGGCGGCCAAGGACGTGTTCCGCGGCTAGCGCGGCCTAGTTTCCGGCCGCGACCCGGATGATCCGGTCGGATGAGGGTCGTCCGGCGAGTCCCTGGGCGGGGGCGACGGTGATCCGCAGGACGTCGTCCTCGATCTCCGCTTCGGACCTCCGCCCTTCGACCAGCAGCACCTTGCTGAACTGCATGAGCAGCGCGCGACCGTCCTTGCGCCGCGACATCCGCACCACCGCCACGCTGGTGACCGTCGCCGCATCGGCGATCAGGGCCGAAGAAGCCGGCGTGGCCTCGGCTTCGAAGAGAATGGTGCGCCGCGCCGCCCGGCTGGCCCGCAGGCTGGCCTGCGCCAGGCGCTCGAGCAGAGCCTGGGGTCCGAGGGGCGCCAGCTTCAGCGGTGGACCGTCGCCGGCCAGGGCGGCGGCCGCGCCGGCGGGCCGCGCGTCGGTGAACAGCGTCACGCCGCCCAGCCGCGTGGCTCGCAGCACCGGCTCGCCGAGGTCGTTCTTGTAGATGACGTCGCCGCGCGGCGCGGGCATCGGTTGCAGCGCCCAGACCTCGGGACTGTCCTCGAACTTCAGCAGCGGGCGGCTGTGCGTGCGGTCCAGCACGAAGACCTGGCCATCTTCCGAGACGTAGCGGGCGATGGGCGGGGCCGATCCATGACGGCCGGAGCCGCCGTGCTTGCCGAACAGGCCTTCGCGCAGGCTCTCCTGCGCCACCGAGGGCGTGGCGAATCCGGCTGCAAGCGCTGCGAGCAGCGCCACGAAGACCGCTTTCCTGGACGCCGTCGGCTCGCCCGTCATGATTGGCCAGCAGATGCCGTGCGAGCGTGGCGCTTTTTGGACGCCCGAACGGCGGTTACCCGACGAGGTATTGTCCGCCATTCAGCGACAGCGTGGTGCCGTTCACGTAACCCGCGCGCTCGCCGGCCAGGAACGACACGGCGTCGGCGATCTCCTCGCCGCGCCCAAGGCGGCCCGCCGGGATCTGGGCGATGATGCCTTCCAGCACCTTCGGCGGCACGGCCTGGACCATCTCGGTGTCGACGTACCCGGGGGCCACACAGTTCACGGTGACGCCCTTCCGCGCGTTTTCCAGGGCCAGGGCCTTGGTGAAACCGATCACGCCCGCCTTGGCGGCGGAGTAGTTGGTCTGCCCCAGCTGGCCTTTCTGGCCGTTGATGGAGCTGATGTTGACGATGCGGCCCCACTCGCGCTCGCGCATCCCTTCGATGACCTGGCGCGTCATGTTGTAGAGCGAATCCATGTTCACGCGGATGACCTCGCTCCACTGCTCCGGGGTCATCTTGTGGAAGAACCCGTCGCGGGTGATCCCGGCGTTGTTCACCAGCACGTCGACGGGCCCCAGCTCCGCCTCCACCTCGCGGACCGCCCGCTGGCAGTCCTCGAACACGCCCACGTTCCCCTTCACCACCATCACGCCCAGGGACTTGGCGCAGGCCAAGGCGGCCTCGTCGTTGCCGGAGTAGCCCGCCGCCACCTTGAACCCATCGGCGCACAAGCGTTCGACGATCGCCCGGCCGATACCGCGCGTGCCGCCCGTCACCAGAGCTACCCTGGCCATCCGCGAACCTCCCTATCCGCGGGCTAAGTCCCGCTCAGATCTTCTCGACGCAGAGCGCCACGCCCATGCCGCCGCCGACGCAGAGCGTGGCGAGGCCCCTGGAGGCGTCGCTCCGCTTCATCTCGTGCAGCAGCGTGGTCAGCACCCGCGCGCCCGAGGCGCCGATCGGGTGGCCGATGGCGATCGCGCCACCGTTCACGTTGACCTTGTCCGGATCGAGGCCGAGCTCACGCACCACGCAGATCGACTGGGCGGCGAACGCCTCGTTGGATTCGACCAGGTCGAGGTCGGAGACCTTCCAGCCGGCCTTCTCCAGCGCCTTGCGGCTGGCCGGGATCGGGCCCGTGCCCATGATCTCGGGGTCGACGCCGGCATGCGCCCACGACGCAATGCGGGCCAGCGGCTTCAAGCCGCGCTTCTGCGCCTCTTCCGCGCTCATCAGCACGAGGGCCGCGGCGCCGTCGTTGATGCCCGAGGCGTTGGCGGCGGTGACCGAACCTTCCTTGGCGAAGGCCGGCTTCAGGCCGGAAACGCTGTCCAGCGTCACGCCGTGGCGGATGTACTCGTCCTGATCGACGATCGTGTCGCCCTTCCGGCCCTTGATGGTCACGGGCGCGATTTCGTCCGCGAACTTGCCGGCCTTCTGGGCCGCCTCGGCGCGGTTCTGCGAGTTCACCGCGAACCGGTCCTGGTCCTCGCGGGTGATCTGCCAGCGGGCGGCGATGTTCTCCGCCGTCTGACCCATGTGGTAGCCGTGGAAGGCGTCCCAGAGCCCATCCTTCAGCATCGTGTCGACAAGTCCGAGCTCGCCCATCTTCGTGCCGTTGCGCAGGTTCGCGGCATGGGGCGACTGGCTCATGCTCTCCTGACCGCCGGCGACGACGACCTTGGAGGAGCCTTCCGCGATCTGCTGGGCCGCCAGCGCGACGGCGCGGAGGCCCGACCCGCACAGCTGATTGAGGCTCCATGCCGGGCTCTCGACGGGCACGCCCGCGGCCACCGCCGCCTGGCGCGCCGGCCCCTGGCCCGCGCCGGCCTGAAGCACCTGGCCCATGATCACCTCGTCGACGTCCGAGGCCTGGATGCCGGCGCGCTCGACCGCCGCCTGAATCGCCACCTTGCCCAGTTCATGCGCCGGCACGCTGGCCAAGGCGCCGTTGAACGAGCCCACGGGCGTGCGGGCGGCGGAAACGATGACGATGTCGCTCATGACGGGGCTCCTCAGGACTGTTCGAACGCGGCCCGGCTTCTTCTATCGACAAGCTCAGCCCCTCGGGCAAGGCGCCTGGAAGAGAATCCTTTCGTGACATTTGCTTATGCGCTCGCATCCGCGATACTGCGCTGCAGAACGAGGCCGCGCCCGGCGCCGCCTACGCATAAGGGTCAGGGATGGCAGACACCCAGGAGTCCGGCGCCGCCGAGGGCGAGCGCGTCGTCATCAAGAAGTACGCCAACCGGCGGCTCTACAACACGGCCTCGTCCAGCTACGTCACCCTCGAACATCTCGCCGAGATGGTGAAGAAGGGCGTCGACTTCGTCGTCTACGACGCCAAGACCAACGAGGACATCACCCGCACGGTCCTCACCCAGATCATCTTCGAGGAGGAGGAAAAGAGCCAGGGCCAGTCCCTGCTGCCGATCCAGTTCCTCCGGCAGTTGATCAGCTTCTACGGCAACTCGATGCAGGCCTTCCTGCCGAGCTATCTGGAACTGTCGCTGGCCTCGTTCGCACAGCAGCAAGAGCGGCTGCGCGCGGCGATGAGCGGCGCGGGCCTCGCGCCGGGCGCTGGAGCCGGGATGGGCGTCTACGAGGACCAGATCCGCCAGAACCTGCAGCTCTTTGATCGGGCGATGAAGATGTTCTCGCCCTTCGCCTACGCGCCAGCCGGCAAGGCCGAGGAGCCGACCCCCGCCCCTGCCGCGGCGCCGAAGGCCGACGACGAGGCCCTCGACCAGCTGCGCAAGCAGATGGCCGAAATGCAGGCTCAGATCGAGAAGCTTGCGTCCAAGGGTTGAACCTGGCGCACCCTTTGCAGTTTAGGGGTCATGATGTCCCGAATTGACCGCATCCGGCGCGTTACCCAGGTAGGCGGCCTCGTCCGCGCCGATCAGGACCCGCACGAGGGGATGGACGAACCGAAGATCGTTCGCCTTCCGGCGGTTGCGCCCGCGGCCAAGTCGCCGCCGTCCGGCGATGGCGATCCGGGCGCCGTCTTCACCGCGCAGCTCATCGGCCAGGATGGCCAGAAGCGCGGCCTGCGCGCCGGCCCGCTGCACATCGAGGCCGCCCGTGGCGCCTACAACAAGGTCGAGTGGTCGGGCTCGAAGGACCGCCGCGCCCGCGCCGGCCGCAACGCGAAGACCGAAATCTAGCCTCTGAGCTTGGCGAGCTCCGCCTCCAGCGCCGCCACCCGCCGCTCCAGCGCGCCGATCCGGTCCTCACCGTCCTGGGGCGTCGGCGTCGAAATCCCGGCCCGATCGGCAACCTCCGCCGCCGTCACGCCCAGGAGCTCGGCAAAAGCCGCCACCTCGCGGGCGGAAAGTTCCCGCTGATCCTTGAAGATGAGCGTGAGCTCGTCCGCACCGATCCCGGCCGCGGTCGCCAGCACCGCGCGCGACAGCCCCCGCTCGGAGAGCCGGGCGTCGAACCATTCCGCATCGAAGAAGAGAGCCATGGGTTGGCGCCGGACTTGCTTAACCGTGATCGCAACCTTCGATCACGGACCCGGCGATGATTCAATTCGTGCTGAAGACCTTCGACCTGGCCGTCGTCACCCTGATCTTCACCGCCCTCACCTGAGGCGGGGCTAGACCTCGTCCCAGCCGCCGGGGATGCGGGCGCGCGACTGCAGCCACATCACCCCGAACAGGTCCGACAGCGAGGCCCAGAGGCGGCCGAGGTTGGTGTACTTCGACCGGCCGGTCTGCCGATGCCGGTGGTTCACCGGCCGGAACTCCGAACGGAAGCCTTCCCGGATCATCAGCGCCGGCAGATAGCGGTGCATATGGTCGAAGTAGGGAAGCCGCAGGAACGCCTCACGGCGGAAAGCCTTCAGCCCGCAGCCGGTGTCGTTGGCGGTGTCCTTCAGCAGGCGCTTGCGGACTCCGTTTCCGACCTTCGAGGCGATCTTCTTCGCCTGACTGTCCTGGCGCTTCACCCGTTCCCCGCCGACCATGGCGAGGTCGTCGGGGCCGGCCGCCAGCGCGTCCACCAGACCGGGACCGTCCGCCGGGTCGTTCTGGCCGTCCCCGTCGAGGGTCAGAATGATCGGCCCCCGCGCCGCCAGCACCCCGGTGCGGATCGCGCGGCTTTGGCCCGCGTTCTGGCGGTGCCCCACCACCCGCAGCTGCGGAATCTCGGCCTTCAGCGCCGACAGCGCCGCGCGCGTGCCGTCGCGGCTGGCGTCATCGACGAAGACGATCTCGAAATTGCGGCCCACGAACGCAGCCGCGATCTCCCGCGCGAGCGCGGGCGCTGCGCCCTCCTCGTCGAAGACCGGGACCACAACGGAGATGTCGGGCGTGTTCGCCATGCCTCCCCATAGCGGAAGGACGGATCGTGCTACTAGAGGCGCAATGACGCTCGAGCGCCTGATCACCGACTGGAGCCGCGGCTGGCGGGGGCCTGCGGGCGCCGCCTTCATCGCCTTCGTGGCCGGCCTGCCGGGCCTGCTGGCCGTACCGCCGCTGGATCGCGACGAGTCGCGATTCGCCCAAGCCACCGCCCAGATGCTCGAGACAGGCGACTATGTCGTCATCCAGTTCCAGGATCAGCCGCGCTTCAAGAAGCCGGTGGGCATCCATTGGCTGCAGGCCGCCAGCGTCGACCTCGTCTCCAGTCCCGAGGCCCGGGAGATCTGGGCCTATCGCCTGCCGTCGCTGCTGGGGGCGATGCTCGCCGCCGCAGCCTGCGCCTGGGGCGCGGCCGCGTTCTTCGGAGGCCCGGCCGGGTTGGCGGCCGGCGCGCTGCTGGGCGCGACGTTCCTGCTTTCGACAGAGGCCTTCATCGCCAAGACGGACGCCGTGCTGGCGGGCTCGGTCACCCTTGCGCTCGCCGCCCTGGGACGCCTCTACGCCGCCGCGCGCGGCGGGCCGCCGGCGGGGCGGCGAACCGAGCCGCTGTTCTGGGCGGGACTCGCCGTCTCGATTCTGGTGAAGGGGCCCGTCGGCCCTCTCGTGGTCGCGCTCACCATGCTCACCCTGGCCCTCTCGGATCGCCGCGTCGGCTGGATCGCGCGGCTGCGCTGGTACTGGGGCTTTATCGCCATCCTTGCAGTCGTCGGGCCGTGGGCGGGCGCCGTCACCGTGGCCACCGACGGCGGGTTCTGGACCGAGGCCATCGGCGCCGACCTCGCCCCCAAGTTGGCGGGCGGCCAGGAGAGCCACGGCGCGCCACCGGGCTATCACACCCTGCTCACGCCGCTGCTGGCCTTTCCGATCACCCTGTTGCTGCCGGCCGCCCTGGCCGTCGCCTGGACCCGGCGCAGCGAGCCGGGGGTCCGCTTCGCGGTGGCCTGGCTGCTTCCGGCCTGGCTGCTGTTCGAGCTGATGCCGACCAAGCTCCCGCATTATCCGCTGCCCGCCTATGGCGCCCTGGCCTGGCTGGCCGCCGCGGCCCTTTGTCCAGCCGATCGGCCCGCGGGCCCGCTGGATCGGGGCCATCCTCGCCGCGCTCGTCGGCCTCGCCCTCGCCGGCGGGGTGATCTACCTGCTGAGCCTCTACGGCGATCCGTCCGACGCGTGGGCCGCGGCGTTGACGGCCGCGCTGCTTCTCGCGGCCGGTCTCGTCGGCGGCTATCTGACGATCCGGGACGCGCCGCGCGCGGGGACCGCCGCCGCCCTCGGGCTCGCCGTCGCCGCCCACGGCGCCTTGGCCGCCGCCCTCGTGCCGCGCCTCGATCCGCTCTGGACTTCCGCCCGGGTTGGCCGCGCCATGGCCGACCTCCGCTTGCTGCCCCGCCAGGGCGTCGCCGAAGCGCCGGTCGCGGTGGCGGGCTACGCCGAACCCAGCCTCGTCTTCGCGCTCGGCACGCCCACCGAGCTCTTCGGCCCCGCCGAGGCCGCCCAGGCCATCGCCGAGAACCGTCCGGCGATCGTCGAAGCCCGCGAGGAGGCGCCGTTCCGCGAGCATCTCGCCGCGCGAGGAGTCACCGTACGTGAAGTGGCTCGGGTCGACGGCCTGAACTATTCCAAGGGCGACGAGGTGACGCTGCGGGTCTACATGCCCGCCCATCAGGTGCGTGAGGTGAGGCCATGAGCCGCCGGATCGAGATCGTGGAAGTGGGCCCGCGCGATGGCCTGCAGAACGAGAAGACGCTGCTCGAGGTGGAGCAGAAGCTCGAGCTGATCCGCAGGCTCGAGGACGCCGGCGCCCGGCGCATGGAAGTGGTCTCCTTCGTGAATCCCAAGCGCGTGCCGCAGATGGCCGGCGCCGAGGAGATCATGGCGGCTCTGCCGAAAACCTCCGGCCGCTCGCGCATAGGCCTTGTGCTGAACCAGCGCGGCTGGGACCGCTGCGTCGAGGCCAAGTGCGACGAGGCCAATGTCGTGGTCTGCGCCACGGACGGCTTCGGCATCCGCAACCAGGGCGCCTCGGTGGCCGAGCAGGTGGACGCGCTCGGTGCGATCGTCGCCGCACGCCGCCTGGAGGACCCGCCGATCTCGGTCACCGTCTCGGTGGCCTTCGGCTGCCCCTTCGACGGCGAGGTGCCCGAGGAGCGCGTTGTGGAAATCGTCCGCGCGGCCGCCGACATGCGGGTCGCCGAGATCGCCCTGGCCGACACCATCGGGGTCGCCGACCCTTGGACCGTGCGCAAGCGCGTGGAGGCTGCCCGCAAGGCCGCTGGCAAGACTCCGCTTCGCCTCCACTTCCACGACACGCGCAACACCGGCCTCGCCAATGCCTTCGCGGGCGTCGAGGCGGGGGTCGACGTGCTCGACGCCAGTGTCGGCGGGCTGGGCGGATGCCCGTTCGCGCCGAATGCCACCGGCAACGTCGGGACCGAGGATCTCGTCTACATGCTGGAGCGCGCCGGCTTCGAGACCGGCTACGACCTGGGCAAGCTGATCGGCATCGGCAAGTGGGTGTCGGACCTGTTGGGCAAGGCCCCGGCCGCCTCGCTGACCAAGGCCGGGCCGTTCCCGCTCCCGAAGCCGGCGGCGGCCTGACGGCCCCTAAGGCCGGGCCTTCATCCGCCACATGAGAGGCCGCACGAGGGCGGTGGCGACGATCACAGGGGACAGCAGCCAGGCGAGCGCCTGCTGGCCCACGCCCGCAGCGCGTTTGCGGAAGTAGCGGGCCAGGCCCACGCCCTTGTGGAACTCGACTTTCAACGGACTGGCCAGGCTGGTGTGACCCAGGTGGACCACCTCGGCCTTGGGGTGGAACAGCACCTCGCCGCCCGCCTCGCGGACGCGCCAGCACAGGTCCACGTCCTCGACGTGCAGGAAATAGCCCTCGTCGAAGCCGCCGACGGCGTCGAAGTCGCTCCGCCGCATGCAGAAGCAGGCGCCCGAGATGGTGGGCGCCGGCGCCGCGCCCTCGGGCAGGGTTTCGTCCTCCCAGTGCACCTCATAGCGCCCCAGCCCGGGCAGCCTGCGGGCCAGGCCGCTCAGCGAAAGCAGCGCGCTCATCGGGGTGATGTCCCCGCGTCGCGCGCCGCGCTGTTCGGTCCGGTCGGCGTTCAGCACGCGGCCGCCGACGATGCAGGGCGAGGCGCGGGTCTCCACCTCGCGCACCAGCTCAGCGATGCAGCCTGGTTGCAGGAAGGCGTCAGGGTTGAGGAACACCAGCAGGTCGCCCTGGGCGTTGCGGGCGCCCAGGTTCGCGCCCCGGGCGAACCCGACGTTGCCGTGACCGGTCAGCAGCAGCACCCGGTCGTCGCGCGCCGCCAGGCCGCGGAGGCGCTGGGCCTCTACGGGGCTGGAGCCGTTGTCCACGATGACGAACTCGTCGACCAGCGGGTCGGCCAACACGCGCTCGAGGCTCTGTTCCAGCGCCTCGCCGGTCATGTAGACAACCATCACCACGGAGACGCTGCGGCGGGGCCGCAGCGCTTCGGCCGTGGGCGCGCGAGTGGATGCGACGATGGGTGCGGCGACGCCGTTCATCCAGCCTCCTCTCGGTTCCAACCCTCGGCCGCCCCCCGGGCTGCGCCTTCCGCGCAAGATCGGGCGGAGTCGCTTCCGTGGCAAGCACGTTCCCGGCCTCGGCCAGCGCAAGGATCTCCTGCCGGTCCGAACCCAGGCGCCGCAGGGCCACCTTGCCTTCGTCGGCTTCACGGCGGCCGACCACGGCGATCACAGGCACCTTCGCGAGGCTGTGCTCGCGGACCTTGTAGTTGATCTTCTCGTTGCGCAGGTCGAGTTCCACACGCAGGCCTTTCGCCTTGAGCTCCTCGACGGCCTTCCGCGCATAGTCGTCGGCGTCCGAGGTGATCGTCGCCACTACAACCTGAACGGGCGCCAGCCACAAGGGGAACGCGCCGGCATAGTTTTCGATCAGCACGCCGATGAAGCGCTCCAGCGAGCCGCAGATCGCCCGATGCAACATCACGGGGCGCTGCTTTGATCCGTCCTCGGCCACGTACTCGGCGCCCAGACGCTCCGGCAGCACGTAGTCCAGCTGGATCGTGCCGCACGTCCAGGTGCGGCCGATGGAGTCCTTGAGCACCCAGTCCAGCTTGGGCGCATAGAACGCGCCGTCGCCCTCGGCGATGATCGGCTCGACGCCGGCCTTTCGGGCGGCCGAGAGCATCTGCGCCTCGGCCTTGTCCCAGAACTCGTCCGAGCCGGCGCGGATTTCGGGCCGCGTGGCGAGCGCGATGTGATCGCGCTCGAGACCGAAATCCGAATGGATGGAGTTGGCCAGCTCGATAAACCGGGCCGTCTCCTCCTCGATCTGGTCCTCGCGGCAGAAGATGTGGGCGTCGTCCTGGGTGAACGCCCGCACCCGCATCAGCCCGTGCAGCGAACCTGACGGTTCATAGCGGTGGCACGCCCCGAACTCGGCCATGCGCAGCGGCAGGTCGCGGTACGACTTCTGGCCAAACTTGAAGATCTGCACGTGGCCCGGGCAGTTCATCGGCTTCAGGGAAAGCTCCTCGCCCTCCTCCGTTTCGCACACGAACATGTTCCGCCGGTACTTGTCCCAGTGGCCGGACTTCTCCCAGAACACGCGATCCAGGACCTGCGGCGTGCGCACTTCCCGATAGCCGGCTTCGTCGAGGCGGCGGCGGACATAGCTTTCCACCGTGCGCCACAGCGTCAGGCCCTTCTCGTGCCAGAACACCATGCCCTTGCCTTCTTCCTGCATGTGGAAGAGGTCCATGGCCCGGCCGAGCTTGCGGTGGTCGCGCTTCTCGGCCTCCTCCAGGCGCCGGATGTAAGCCTCGAGGTCGGCTTCCGAGGCCCACGCCGTGCCGTAGATACGCTGCAGCTGGGCGTTGCGATGGTCGCCGCGCCAGTAGGCGCCGGCCAGCTTCGTCAGCTTGAAGGCCTTGCCGACATGCTTCGTCGACGGCAGGTGCGGCCCGCGGCACAGGTCCTTCCACTGGCCCTGGCGATACACCGTGATCTTCTCGCCGGCCGGGATGGCCTCGATGATCTGCGCCTTGTACTCCTCGCCGATCTCGCGGAAGTGCCTGATCGCCTCGTCGCGGTCCCACTCCTCGCGCTGGATGGGCTCGTCGCGGTCGACGATCTGCTTCATCCGCTCTTCGATCTTGGCGAGGTCGTCCAGGCTGAACGGCTCGTCACGCGCGAAGTCGTAGTAGAAGCCGTCCTCGATCGCCGGGCCGATGGTGACCTGCGTCCCGGGGAACAGCTCCTGCACCGCCTCGGCCAGCACGTGGCTTGCGTCGTGGCGGATCGTCTCCAGCGCCTCGGGCGCCTCGCGCGTCAGGATCTTGAACGCGCCGCCCTTCTCGAGCTTGCGGTCGAGGTCCAGCAGTTCGCCGTCCACCTCCACCAGGATCGCCTTCTTCTCGAGGCTCTTCGAGATGCCGGCGGCGATCTCGCGGCCCGTCACGCCCTCTGCGAATTCACGCTTGGAGCCGTCGGGAAAAACCAGTTCGATCATGTCTCACACGTCCAGTTCGCGCCCCGCCCGTCCTTGGGGCGGCGCGGCGGCGGCGGCGGCGGGTCCCAGCCCGACGCGCCCCAGGGATGACAACGGCACAGCCGGCGCACGGTCAGCCAGGAGCCGCGCACCGGTCCATGCCCGATCAGCGCCTGCGCCGCATACTCCGAACAGCTCGGGGCGAACCGGCAGTGGCGGCCGATCAGGGGTGAAAGCGTCCACTTGTAGGCGCGGAGCGCCCCTCTGACGCATCTCTCGTAGAGGTTCATGCCGGCGGCGGATGCTTTTTGGGTTCGGCCCTGCGTTACGCTGGGGGCCGGAATGGATCAAGCCGAGAGGATCAAGCCGCGCCGGCGGGGCTAGTTCGTGTGGCGGCCGTGCGGACAGCCTCCACCGCGGCCTCGAACGCCAGCAGCGTGGAGGCGTGGCGGGCGGGATAGTCCTTCACCGGGGCCAGCATCTGAAGATCCGAAAAGCGTCCATCGGGCGGTGGCCCGCCCGCCTTCAACATAGCACGGAACTGGTCGGCGGCCACTTCCAGCTCGGAAAGGCTGGCCCCCATGACGTTCGCGCCCAGCACCGAGGCGGCCGCCTGGCCCAGCGCGCAGGCCTTCACGTCCTGGGCGAAGTCGGCGACGCGGTCGCCGTCGAGGGCCACGTCCACGACCACGCGGCTGCCGCACAGCTTCGACACCTTCTCGGCCGAGCCGTCGGGCGCAGCAAGCCGTCCGGCGTGCGGGATTTCCGCCGCCAGCCGCAGCAACTTCGCCGAGTAGAGGTCGTCGATCATGGCCCGCCTTAGGTCGGCGTCCGAGGGGCCTCTGTCAAATCGCAAACGCGCCGTCGAACCCGAACCGGCCGTCGCCGTTGTCGCAGGAGCGCAGTCTTCCGGGTTCGTGAATGACAATCAGCCCCGCCGAGGCGTCCGGCCCGCCGCCGACGGAATCGGCCGAGCGGCCCTGGTGGCGCCGGCGGCGTCTTCAGGTCGCCGGCGGGATCGCGGCCACGCTGGCCCTCGTCTTCCTCTGGCTGACCTGGTCGCTGCCGCTCGGGCGCGCCCTGGAGCCGCTCGGCGCACCGACGCTCGTGCTCATCACCGCCGACGGCAAGCCTTTCGCGCGCCGCGGCTCCTACAAGGAAGCGCCGGTCGACGCCGCCCGCCTGCCGGCGCACGTGACGAGCGCCTTCATCGCCGTCGAGGACCGGCGCTTCAACCGTCACATGGGCCTCGATCTGCGAGCCATCGGGCGAGCGATGGCGGCGAACCTGCGCAGCGGCCAGGTCCGCCAGGGCGGGTCCACCATCACCCAGCAGTTGGCCAAGAACGCCTTCCTCTCCAACGAACGCAGTTTCCGCCGCAAGGCGCAGGAGGCAGTGATCGCGGTCTATCTGGAGATGCGCCTCAGCAAGGCCGAGATCCTCTCGCGCTATCTCTCCAGCGTCTATTTTGGCGACGGCGTCTTCGGCCTGCGGGCGGCGGCGCGGCACTATTTCGACAAGGCCCCGGAACAGCTCAGCCTGGGCGAGGCGGCCATGCTGGCCGGTATGGTCAAGGCGCCGACGCGGCTGGCCCCCCACCGCCGATTTCGAGGCCGCCCGCAATCGGACGCGCATCGTCCTGGGCGAGATGGTCGACGCCGGCATGATCACCGAGGCTGAGGCCGGCCGCGCCCTGCGCAGCGTGCGCGTGCAGGAAGGGCGCGCCAGCCTGCCCGTGGGATCCTACTTCGCCGACTGGATCTCGCCTCAGGTGAAGCAGGCCTTCAACCGCGCCTATGGCGAGGTGGAGGTCTGGACCACGCTCGACCTCGGCCTTGCAGCGCCAGGCGCAAAACTCGGTCCGCCGGGTGATGGCAGGCGCCGGGCCCTACAGCGCCGGTCAGGCGGCGCTCGTCGCCATGCGCACAGACGGCCGCGTCGTGGCGATGGTCGGCGGCCTCGACTATCGCAAGAGCCAGTTCAACAGGGCGGTCCAGGCCGAGCGGCAGCCCGGCTCCGCCTTCAAGCTGTTCGTCTACCTCGCGGCGCTGCGGCGCGGGATGACGCCCGACACCACGGTGCTGGACCAGCCGGTGACGATCGGCGGCTGGAGCCCCGAGAACCACGAAGGCCGCTATGCGGGTGGTCCGGTGCCCCTGCGCGACGCCTTCGCCAGGTCCAGCAATGTCGCCGCCGCGCGGCTGATACAGCAGGTGGGTCCTCGCGCCGTCATCGACGCCGCCCGCGATCTCGGCATCGAAGGGCCGCTCCCCGAGGACGCCACCCTGGCGCTGGGCACCGGCGAGACGACCCTGCTGAATCTCACCTCGGCCTATGCGAGCGTCGCGGCCGGCCGCACGGTCAAGCCTCGCGGCATCCTGGCGGACCGGCCGCGCGCCGAAGGTCGGCCCCTGTCGCGGCGCGAGCGCGACGGCCTGCTCGTCCTGCTGCACGACGTGGTCCAGCGCGGCACCGGCGCGGCGGCCAACGCCGGCTCGGGCGTGTACGGCAAGACGGGCACCAGCCAGGACTATCGCGACGCCTGGTTCGTGGGCTTCGCCGGCGACCTCGTGGTGGGCGTCTGGGTCGGCAACGACGACAACCAGCCGATGCGTCGCGTCACCGGCGGCATGCTGCCGGCGCAGATCTTCCGGGACTTCATCGGCGTCGCCATGCGGCGCGAGGACTTCGCCGCCCCGTCGGACGTCGAGGACGTCCCGCTCCTCGACCTCGAGACCTTCTCCGACGAGGGGCTCACGTCGCCGCCGGACTTCGGCGGCCTGGGCGATCCGCCGCTGGAGCCGCCTCCAGCCCCCGGCGGCGCGCCGACCCTGGCCCCGCCGCCGCAGATTCGGCCCGATGAACTGGTGGTCCCGCCGATCGGGCCCGAGCCGGCGCCCGAACCGTCCGACGACGGACCTTTCGAAGGCGCGGCCTGAAGGCCGGCAGCTAGCCCTTCCTTTCGCTCCAGATCGTCTCAGCCCGGGCCTTCAGCGCCTCGTTCATCGCGCGGAAGCCGTGCCTCACGGGCCTCGACATGCGCCGCCCCAGCGACGGCCCCATCAGGCCGCCGAAAATCTCGCCATTGTCGATGATGCAGCTCGCCTCGGCCAGCGACTGGATCTCGATGTAGCGCAGCGTCTTGATCATCCCGCCCAGAAGGCTGAGCTGCCAGTGGAGCTGTTCGTTGGGGACCCACTCCATCACCCGCGGCCGGATTTCCTGCTGCGCCTGGCCCGGCAGCGCCAGGGTGAGCGTCAGCGGCTCGCCGATGCGGATGACGCCCGAGGCCGCCGTATAGGTGGGGTTCCAGGCCTCCCAGCTCTCGAGATCGTAGACGACTTCCCAGATCACCTCGGCCGGCGCCTGGATCCCGATGCGGTCCTCGACGCGATAGCCGCGCGGGGCTTTCGGCGGCGGGGGCCGACCCTCGGTCTTGAGGCTCATGGTCTTGGGCCCCATCCCGCCGCCGCGGCCAAAGGGCTGCGACTTCAGTTCGCCTGGCTTGAAGGCCATCACGCCTGCTCCTTGACCCGCCAGGTCGCGCCGGACGGGCCGTCCATCACCTCGACATTCAACGCCGCCAGTTCCGCCCGGATGCGGTCGGCCTCGGGCCAGTTCTTTTCCGCCCGCGCCGTCTGGCGCGCCGCAATCAGATCCTCGACCTTCGACTTCAGGTCATCGTCGGCGCCTGCCTGGAACCAGGCCTGCGGGGCTTCCGCGAGGAAGCCCATCAAGTTCGCCGAGCCCAGCAGCCGCGCCCGCGCGCGGGCCGCGGCGGCCTTGTCCTTCTTGGTGATCGCGGCCCGCAGCTCGTCCGAGAGCTGGAACAGCGCCGCCATGGCCGCGGGCGTGTTCAGGTCGTCGTGCAGCGCGCGCGCCACCTCCGGCGCGATCGCCGGCTCGTCCACCTCGTCGCCGGCTTCGCGCAGGCTGTCGTCCAGCGTCCGGTACAGGCGGTCGAGGTTGGTCTTCGCCTGCTCGATCAAGGTGTCGGTCCACTCCAGCGGCTGGCGGTAGTGACCGCTCAGCAGCGCCCAGCGCAGCGCCTCTCCGGGATAGGTCTTCAGCAGATCGTGGGCCAGGGCCACGTTGCCCAGGCTCTTCGACATCTTCTCGTCGGCCATGTTGAGGAAGCCGTTGTGCATCCAGTAACGCGCATACGTCTGGCCGTGTCCGCCCGGATGCGCCGCGCAGACGCCCTGGGCCAGTTCGTTCTCGTGATGCGGGAAGACGAGGTCGATGCCGCCGCCGTGGATGTCGATCGGCAGCCCCAGGGCCGCCTCGATCATCGCCGAGCACTCGATGTGCCAGCCCGGCCGGCCCGCGCCCCACGGGCTCTCCCATTCCGGCTCGCCCGGCTTCGACGGCTTCCACAGCACGAAGTCGCGAGGGTCCTGCTTGTAGGGCGCGACGTCCACCCGGGCCCCCGCGATGAGGTCGTCCATCGGCTTGCCGGAGAGCTGGCCGTATTGCGGGAAGCTCGCCGTCGAGAACAGCACATGGCCCTCGGCGGCATAGGCCGAGCCGTTGTCCACCAAGCGGCCGATCATGGCGATGATCTCGTCCATCGTCTCGGTGACGCGCGGCTGGAAGGTGGGCCGCAGGGCCCCCAGCGCCCTGGCGTCGGCGTTGTAGGCCTCCAGGTAGCGGTCGGTGACGGTCGCGATCGGCACGCCCTCTTCGGCGGCCTTCTTGTTGATCTTGTCGTCCACGTCGGTGACGTTGGCGGCATAGACCACGGCGTCTCGGCCGTAGAGCTCGCGGAGCACCCGGAACAGCAGGTCGAAGACTACGACGGGCCGGAAATTCCCGATGTGGGCGAAGTTGTAGACCGTCGGCCCGCAGACATACATCGTCACCCGCGCGGGATCGGTGGGAGCGAAGGGCCGCTTCTCGCGGGCCATGGTGTCGTAGAGGGCGAGGCTCATCAGAGGGTCACTGTCACGCTAACGCTGCGGCACGGTTGCCGCTCGGGTGCTCCGACCCATATACAGATCGGCCGGACCTGAAGCCAACGCGCCAGCGGGTCCGTAAGGAGAAGGGTGGCACGCGTCATTTCCGGGACCTTCGTTCCGGCGCAACTCAGCCCTCAGGAAGATCGCTCTCTCATGGACGCTCCAGCTCGCGACCGGACCCTGATCGGGACCGACGAGAACCTCGAACCGGTGAAGCGCCCCACGCGGGAAGAGGCCATGGAGGCCGTGCGCACGCTCATCGCCTGGGCCGGCGACGATCCCCGCCGTGAAGGCGTCATCGATACGCCCAAGCGCGTCGTCGACGCCTATGCCGAATGGTTCGAGGGCTATCAGCTCGATCCGGCGAAGGAGCTGTCGCGCACCTTCGAGGACGTCCAGGGCTACGACGACATCGTCATGCTCCGCGACATCGAGGTCGAGAGCCACTGCGAGCACCACATGGCGCCGTTCCTCGGCAAGGCCTACGTGGCCTACATGCCGACGAACCGCGTGGTCGGCATTTCCAAGCTGGCCAAGGTGGTGGAGATCTTCGCCCGCCGTCTCCAGACCCAGGAGACCATGACCCAGCAGATCGCCGACGCCATCACCGACAGTCTGCGCCCCGCCGGCGTCGCCGTGCTGATCGACGCGGCCCACCAGTGCATGACCACGCGCGGCGTGCACCACCGCCACGTCTCGACCATCACCACCCAGTTCACCGGCGTCTTCAAGACCGACCCGACGCTGCGCCAGCGCTTCCTGGACTTCGTGAACCGCTAGCCGCGCGCCCTGAGGGCGGGGCCTGGCGCTCCGCTCGTTCAGGGCGGTGCACGAGGCTGACCAGCACGAAGCTCAGCATCACGAGCAGGTACCAGCTGCCCAGCTTGGCCAGGCCTACGACGCGCCAGCCCGCCGCCTGATCGGGATAGATCCAGGCGTTGGCGAAGGTGCCGAGGTTCTCGGCGATCCAGATGAACAGCGCCACCAGCAGCGCACCGACGATCATCGGCATGCGCCGCACCGCGTGGTCCGGCCTGAAGGTGAAGCGCGTCCGCCAGAAGATCAGCCCGGAAAGCGCGAACAGCCCCCAGCGGACGTCTACGATATAGTGGTGGGTGAAGAAGTTGGCGTAGGCGGCCAGCGCCAGCAACCAGGGCGCCCACAGGGGCGGATAGCGCTCGAACCGCACGTCGAACAGCCGCCAGATCCGAGCGATATAGCTGCCGATGGCCGCGTACATGAAGCCCGAGTACAGCGGCACGCCGCCCAGTCGCAGCAGGCTGGCCTCAGGATAGATCCACGACCCCTGCGCCGTCTTGAACAGCTCCATGGCCGTCCCCACCGCGTGGAAGATCAGGATCACCAGCGCCTCGTCCCAGCGCTCCAGCCGGGTCGCCAGCATGAACGCCTGGATGGCCAGCGCACCCAACACGAGGAAATCGTACCGTGCCAGCGGCGCCGTCTCCAGCCACCACAGCCGCGTCGCAAGCAGCAGGACCAGCATCGCCGCCCCGAACAGGCTGGCCCACGCCTGCTTCAGGCCGAACAGCAGGAACTCGTAGGCCCAGCCGCGCAGCCGCGACCGGGAGGCCCACGGCCGCGCCGCTGCGTCGAGCGCCGCCACGCCCTGCTTGATCCGATCGTTCAGGCTCATCGGCCTCGACGCTAGAGTGCGTTCCGCAATCGTGGACAGAGGTTTTGGGGCGGGAACGGGCCCAGACTTTTGAATCTGAAGCACGGCCTGACGATCGGACGACGCCGCCTGTTCGGATCGTTGCTCTGGCGTGACAGGGCGGCGAGGCGCCATATGGCGGCGATGACCAACTTCCCCACCGCCTCCGACAAGAAGCTCCTCGAAGAGGGCGCGAAGCTCGCGCCGCGCTTCGACGACAACGGCCTGATCGCCGCCGTCGCCACCCACGCCGAAACCGGCGAGGTGCTGATGCTGGCCTGGATGAACGCCGAGGCGCTCAACCGCACCATGGAAACGGGCGAGGCCCACTACTGGAGCCGCTCGCGCCAGGAACTCTGGCACAAGGGTGCGACCTCAGGGCAGGTCCAGGTGCTGGAGGAGATGCGGATCGACTGCGACCAGGACGCCGTCTGGTTGAAGGTCTGGCCGCAAGGCGATGGCGGCGCCTGCCACACCGGCCGACCGTCCTGCTTCTACCGGACCATCGAGAACGGCAAACTGGTCAAGCGGCCGTGACCGTCGCACAGGCCCTGCTGGCGTTCTCGCTGGCCGCCGCCCTGCTCACCATAACCCCTGGGCTGGACACCGCGCTCGTCCTGCGCACAGCCGCCGTCGAGGGCCCCAGGCGCGCGGCGCTGGCCGGTTTGGGCATCATATCGGGCTGCCTCGTCTGGGGCGCGGCCGTGGCCCTGGGCCTCGGCGCCCTCTTCGCCGCGTCGCAGCTCGCCTTCACAGTGCTGAAATGGGCCGGAGCCGCCTACCTCGTCTGGCTCGGCCTCAACCTGATGCTGAAGCCGCGGAGCCGCTTCGACACAGAGGGCGCGCCGCAGGTCGGCGGACACGACTTAGCCTGGATGCGGCGCGGCTTCCTGACCAACCTGCTGAACCCGAAGGTCGGCGTCTTCTACGTCAGCTTCCTGCCGCAGTTCCTGGCCGAGGGCGTGCCGGCGGCGCCCCTTCATCTTCGGCCTCGCCGCTCTGCACGGCCTGCTGAGCGTCTTCTGGTTCGCCGCCCTGATCGCCGCCACCCAGCCGCTGGCGGCGGCCCTGCGCCGAGCGATCGTCGTCCGTTGGCTGGACCGTCTGACGGGGGGCGTCTTCCTCGGCTTCGGCCTGCGCCTGGCCCTGGAACGCCGCTGAAAAGAAGCCCCCGCCGCGGGGGGCGGCGAGGGCTGCTGAGTGCTGACAATGGCAAGGCTAAACGGCCGCGGCCGCTTCCGGCGATCCCGTGCTTTTACGGGCCTCACGCGCCGCTGAGCGCCGAGAGCCCGTCACCGTCGGGCGAGACGCGGAAGCTCTTGACCGGCGCGGCCTTGAAGTCTCGCGACGTGATGGTGGAGACGCCCACCAGGTCGGCCTTAGCCGCATCGCGAGTCAGGGTCAGCAGCACGAAGCCCTTGGCCACCTGGTTGTTGTAGACCACCTCGAGGTTGGTCCGGGCGATCAGCTCGCCCGTGTCGATCCCGGGAGCGAACTCGCCGGCCCCGGGGCTGGTGATCCCCGTCGTGCCGAACTCGCAGGCGACGCGCCGCCCCTCGGCGTCGTGCAGCTCGTTGGCCCAGAACGAATGGCTGTCTCCGGACACCACGATCGGCCGGGCGCGCGCCGCGCGGAACAGTCCGTAGAGCCGCTCCCGGTCGGCGGGGTAGCCGTCCCACATGTCCAGCGCCACCGGCAGGCCGAGCTCGGCCGCCTGGGCGTTGCGGTCCAGGCGCTGCAGCGCCCGCGGCGTCGCAGCGGCGACCTCCTCGGGCTTCAGGTCCTTGCGGCTGAAGGCGTTGACCCTGGCCATCACCACCTGGTTGCCGATCACCTGCCAGGTGTGGCCGGCCTTCACCGAGCGAGCCAGCTCCTTCCCGACCCAGGCCTCCTGCCGCGCGCCCATCATGCGGCGGTTCGGATCGTTGAGCTTGGCGCGGAAGGCCGCCACGTCCGGCTTGCCGTCGACGACCGGCAGGTCCGTCTCGAGGTCCAGCTGCAGGTCGCGCGCGCCCAGCCGCGTCTCGATCATGATCAGCGAGGCGAGGTCGCCGAAGTGGAACGCCCGCTCCGTCGCCGAGACGAAGTCCTGTCCGGCCGCCGGCTCGCGGATCGGCATCCACTCGAAATAGGCCTTCAGCGCCGCCGCCTTGCGGGCGTTCCAGTCGCCCTCCTGCGCCGGCGTATGGTTCTCCGCCCCGTGCATCCAGCTGTTGTTGGCCGTCTCGTGATCGTCCCACGCCACGATCCAGGGCGCGCGCGCATGGGCCGCCTGCAGGTCCGATCGGCCTTGTACTGGGCGTGCCGCTGGCGGTAGTCCGCCAGGCTGATGATCTCGCGCGGCGGGTCGTGTGGCCGCTCGCCCGCGACGGGCGAGTTCATGCCGTAGCTGCCCGGCCCGCCGTACTCGTAGATGTAGTCGCCCAAGTGCAGCACCGCATCGACCCGCGGCAGGTCGGCGATGGCGCGATAGGCGTTGAAATAGCCGTTCGGGTAGAGCGTGCAGGACGCCACGGCGAGCACCACGTCCTTGGTCCCGCCCTTCGGCAGGGTGATCGTGCGGCCCGTCGGCGACGTGACGCCCTCGGCCTCGAACTCGAAGGTGTAGGCGCGGCCCGGGTCGAGCCCCGTCACGTCGACCTTGGCCGTGTAGTCGCGGTCGGCTCCGGTGACGCCCGAGCCCTGCTTCGCGCCGCCGGCTCGCCGATCGACCGGGTTCACCCGCCAGCGGTAGGCCACCGTTCCGCCCGGCGACGCCGGCGTGATGCGCGTCCAGATCACCACCCGGTCCTGCAGCGGGTCGCCGGACGCCACGCCATGGTTGAAGGCGACCTTGCCGGCGGCCTGCGCCATTGCCGGCGTCGCCGCGCCCAGACCCAGCAGCGCGATTGCTTTGCGTCGATCGACCTTCATCGCCGTTCCCCCTGAACCATCGCCCACGTATTAGTCGGCGCAACACCACAGGAGCATGACAATCGATGTCGAAGGAAGGCCTCCACGTCCCGCGCGAGAAGCTGTCGCGCGACACCCTCAACAAGCACTACGCGATCACCTCGATCATCGAGGAGCTGGAGGCCGTCGACTGGTACCGGCAGCGCGCCGACGACTGCGACGACGAGGAGCTGAAGAAGATCCTGCTGCACAACGCGCGCGAGGAGCTGGAGCACGCGGCGATGGTGCTGGAGTGGCTGCGCCGTAACGACGAGGAAGCGCACGAGCAGTTCTCGGAATACCTCTTCAAGGAAGGCTCCATCGCCGGCCACGAGGAGGGCGCCAGCGAGAAGCATGGCCTCTGAGGACGACGTCGCCGTCGAAGGCGAACTCCGGACCGTCGAGGTTCCGGAGCACGCCGCGGGCGAGCGCATCGACAAGGTGCTGGCGGGGCTGCTCCCGGAGCTGTCCCGCGCCCGCCTGCAGGCGCTGATCGCCGAGGGTCGCGTGACCTTCGGCGACGCCCCCGTGCCGGACGGCAAGCTGAAGGCCCGCGCCGGCGCCTACACGGTCGAGGTGCCGCCGCCCGAGCCCGCCGAGCCGCAGCCCGAGGCGATCCCGCTCACGGTTCTCTACGAAGACGCGGACCTGGTCGTGATCGACAAGCCGCCGGGCGTGGCGATGCACCCGGCGCCCGGCAGCGAGACCGGCACCCTCGTCAACGCCCTGCTGCACCATTGCGGCGACACCCTGTCGGGCATCGGCGGCGTCGCCCGCCCGGGCATCGTCCATCGTATCGACAAGGAGACGTCAGGCGTCGTCGTCGTCGCCAAGACCGACGCCGCGCACCAGGGCCTCTCCGCGCTCTTCGCCGCCCACGACATCGAGCGCCTTTACATCGCGCTGACCCGCGGCGCGCCGCATCCGCTGAAGGGCACGATCGAGGGCGCCATCGCCCGCTCGACGAACGACCGCAAGAAGATGGCGATGGTGAAGACCGGCGGCCGCCACGCGATCACGCACTACGCGGTCGAGCGCACCTTCGGTCCGCAGGAGAGGCCGCTGGCGGGCCGCGTCGCCTGCCGGCTGGAAACCGGCCGCACGCATCAGATCCGCGTGCACCTGGCGTCGAAAGGGACGCCGTGCCTCGGCGATCCCGTCTACGGCTCCGGCCCCCCGGCCGAGGTCGTGCGCGCGGCCATCCGCGAAGCCGGCCTCGGCCGCCAGGCCCTCCACGCGGCCGTCCTCGGCTTCCGCCACCCCGTCACGGGCGAGACGCTGCGCTTCGAAAGCCCGCTCCCCGAGGACATGGCCCGGCTGGAAGCGCTGCTGGGCCGGCTCTAGCCCGCCGCTGCGGCCTCGAGCTTGGCGATGTCCAGCTTGACCATCTGCATCATGGCCGCCGCGACCCGGTTCGCGGCCGCCTTGTCGGGGCTGCTCATCAGCCGGCTGAGCTGCACCGGAACCACCTGCCACGAGACGCCGAAGCGGTCCTTCAGCCAGCCGCACTGGCTCTCCTGGCCGCCGCCGCCCAGCAGGGCGTCCCAGTAGCGGTCGACCTCCGCCTGGGTGTGGCACTCGATCTGGAAGCTGATCGCCTCGTCGAACTTGAACTCCGGACCGCCGTTCAGGCCGGTGAAGGGCGTGCCGTCCAGTTCGAAAGCCACCGTCAGCACCTGCCCCGCGCGGTCGCCCGGCAGACCTTCCGGATAGTACGACGTCTCGGTGATCTTCGAGTTGGGGAAGATCGCGCAATAGAACTCGGCGGCCTCGCCGGCGTCGCGGTCGAACCACAGGCAGTTGGTGATCTTCGGCATCTTCCGTCCTCCGGTTGCGTGCGGCCGACGAGACCCTATCTTCGGGACCAGCGCCGCCTTCGAGCACAGGACGATCGGGGCAGGTCGAAGCCGACAGCCTCTCGGTGAAAACGCCGCCGCTGCGAGCTTCGCTAACACCGCATGTGAGAAAGCCTGCCTTGATGACGCCCAAGTCGAGGCGTACATAATGCCCCACTAGAGCAGTCGGACTTTCTGGGCCTTCTCCCACGGCCTAGCTTCCTCGAAACTTCGTACCTATCTGAAAGGTTGGAGGGGGCGATGGTCCTTTGCGCGTCGGGTTGGCGCGCGGCCTGAGGTCCGCATCCGAGAGGGGATATTCCATGGCCGCGAACGCGCTTGCCGTCATGTCGCCGGAAGGCGGCCTCAGCCGGTATCTTTCCGAAATCCGCAAATTCCCGATGCTGGCCAAGGACGAGGAGTTCATGCTGGCCAAGCGGTGGACCGAGCACCAGGACCCCGAGGCGGCGCACCGCCTGGTGACCAGCCACCTGCGTCTCGTGGCGAAGATCGCCATGGGCTACCGCGGCTACGGCCTGCCCATCGGCGAGGTGATCTCCGAAGGCAACGTCGGCCTGATGCAGGCGGTGAAGAAGTTCGACCCGGACAAGGGCTTCCGCCTTGCGACCTACGCCATGTGGTGGATCCGCGCCTCGATCCAGGAATACATCCTGCGGTCCTGGAGCCTCGTGAAGATGGGAACCACCGCGGCGCAGAAGAAGCTGTTCTTCAACCTGCGGAAGGCCAAGTCCGAGATCGCCGCCCTGCAGGAGGGCGACCTTCGCCCCGACCAGGTCAGCCAGATCGCCACCAAGCTGGGCGTGCTGGACGAGGAAGTCGTGTCGATGAACCGTCGGCTGTCCGGCGGCGACGCCTCGCTGAACTCGCCGCTGCGTTCGGACAGCGAGAGCGAATGGCAGGACTGGTTGGTCGACGATCAGACGCCCTCGCAGGAGAGCGTGATCGCCGACACGCAGGAGAAGAACCTGCGCATGAGCCTGCTCGAAGAGGCGATGACCGAGCTCACCGACCGTGAGCGGCACATCCTCACCGAGCGCCGCCTGAAGGACGAGCCCACCACCCTGGAAGAGCTCGCCTCGCAGTACGGGGTCAGCCGCGAGCGCGTGCGTCAGATCGAGGTGCGCGCCTTCGAGAAGCTGCAGAAGTCGATGCGCGCCGCCGCCGAAGAGCGGAACTTGGTCGACGCCTGATCTCTCGCCTCTCCCCTCTTGCTGCACGTGGGGGGGAGAGGATCAGGCCGCGATGATGACCTCTTCCCTCGGCATGTAAGCCAGGAGGGATGCGGCGTGCTTGGCCACTTCCGGCCCCTTGAGCGGCACGCCGGCCTTCTTGCACGTCACCATGTAGCGGGCGAGCTCGGCCGCCGCGGTGGTCAGCTTCAGGTCGGCCGCGGCCGTTGCCGCCTTCTGGATCGCTTGCACCTGCGTCTCGATGGCCCGGGTCGCCTGCGCCGGATCGGTGTCGAACGACGCCACGGCCGAACGCAGAATCTTCAGGGCCTGAGCCAGCCGGGCGGCGTCAGGGGTCTGGCGGCTGTCGGTGCGCCGCTTCAGCGGGCCCGTGTAATCGCCCGAGTTGAACCGTCGCCGGTCCGGGCCGACGTAGCCCACCGCCTCGATCCAGTCGCGCTGGCGCAGCGTCACCGCCTCCAGCCGCCGCAGCAGGTCCTTCATCGTGAAAGGCCGGCGCAGGAACTCGTGCACGCCGGCGTCGCGGGCGGCCAGGATGCTGGCGGCCGTCGCCGTGCCGGTCACCATGATCACCGGGACCTTGCGGGCCCCGAACTGGCTGCGTCGCAGCTTCTTGGTGAACTCCACGCCGGTGGTCTTGGCGAAGGTCAGCTCGACGAAGACGATCTGCGGGTCGACCTGTTCGCACAGCTTCAGGCCGCGTTCCGGCGTCGTGGCGATCCAGGTCTGCGAGCGGGCGATGTTGCGCATCGCCTCGCCGATCATCGCGGCGCTCGTCGCCTGCGGATCGACGAT
Source organism: Phenylobacterium sp. J426 (assembly GCF_024699945.1). Taxonomy (GTDB): domain Bacteria; phylum Pseudomonadota; class Alphaproteobacteria; order Caulobacterales; family Caulobacteraceae; genus Phenylobacterium. The sequence goes on from NZ_JAJOMY010000001.1 coordinate 778,749, forward strand.
CAGCACCCTTTGCAGGTGCGGAGCCATCCGCCGGATCGTTCTCTTGTCGTCGTCGAACACGGAGACCTCTTCAGCCCCTCGCTTACGACGCTTGCGTAAAGGAACTCAGATCGAACGCCGTGCTGCGGCGATCCGTCTGGGCTCCCTAGTCCTGGAAGGGATCCCGCATGAGGATGGTGTCGTCCCGCTCCGGACTCGTCGACAGCAGGGCCACCGGCGCGCCGATCAGCTCCTCGATCCGCCGGACGTACTTCACGGCATTGGCCGGCAGGTCCTTCCAGGACCTGGCGCCCTGCGTGGTCTCGCTCCAGCCCTCCATCTCCTCGTAGACGGGCGTCAGCTGGCCCTGCGCCTTCAGGCCCGCCGGCAGGTAGCCGACGGGCTCGCCGTTCAGCGCGTAGCCGGTGCAGATCTTCAGCTTCGGCAGCCCGTCCAGGACGTCGAGCTTGGTCAGCGCGATGCCCGCGATGCCGTTCAGCGCCACCGACTGGCGCACCAGCGCCGCGTCGAACCAGCCGCAACGGCGCGAGCGCCCGGTCACCGTGCCGAACTCCCTGCCGACCGTGCCCAGGTGCTGTCCGACCTCGTCCTTGAGCTCGGTCGGGAACGGCCCTTCGCCGACGCGAGTGGTGTAGGCCTTCACGATGCCCAGCACATAGCCCGGCCCTTTCGGCCCCAGACCCGAGCCCGCAGCCGCCTGGCCGGCCACCGTGTTCGACGAGGTCACATACGGATAGGTGCCGTGGTCGACGTCCAGCAGCGCCCCTTGCGCGCCTTCGAACAGGACCCGTCGGCCCTTCTTCACCACCTCGTCGAGCATCAGCCACGCAGGACGCGCGAAGGGCAGGATCTTCGGCGCCATCTCCTCCAGCTCTGCCAGCAGGGCGGCGCCGTCGTATTCCGGGAGGCCCAGGCCCCGCCGCAGCGGCGTGTGGTGCGCCAGCAGGCGGTCGATCTTGGCCTCGAGCGCCGCGCGGTCGGCGAGGTCCGCGACGCGGATCGCCCGGCGGCCCACCTTGTCCTCATAGGCCGGGCCGATGCCGCGGCCGGTGGTGCCGATCTTGTTCACCGCAGCGGCTTCCCGCGCCTGGTCGAGGTCCCGATGCAGCGGCAGGATGAGGCACGCGTTGTCGGCCAGGACCAGCAGTTCCGGCGTGATCTTCACGCCCTGCTCGCCCAGCGTCGCGATCTCCTTCAGCAGGTGCCAGGGATCGACGACCACGCCGTTGCCGATGATCGACAGCTTGCCCTGCACCACGCCTGAGGGCAGCAGCGACAGCTTGTACACCTGGTCGCCCACCACGAGCGTGTGGCCGGCGTTATGGCCGCCCTGGAAGCGCACGACCACGTCGGCGCGATTGGACAGCCAGTCCACCAGCTTGCCCTTGCCCTCGTCGCCCCACTGGGGCGCCGATCACCGTCACATTGGCCATGGGTACGATCCTTCCACCTGCCCGGAGAAACGCCTCCCGGCCCTTCGACAGGTGCTCGGCGGGGGGCGGGGATCGATTGCGGCGCCCGTTTAGACCAAGTGGCCCTCGCCCTCAAGGCGCCCCGGCGCTATCACCCGCCTTCATGGACATCCCGCGCTTCCACCTCGCCTTCCCCGTCCGCGATCTCGAAGAGGCTCGCGCCTTCTACGGGGGCTTGCTCGGGTGCCCCGAGGGCCGTTCCAGCCCCGAGTGGATCGACTTTGATTTCCACGGCCATCAGATCGTTGCTCACCTCGCGCCGGGCGAGATCGGCCACAGGTCTACGAACGCCGTCGACGGCGAGGACGTGCCGGTCCGCCACTTTGGCGTGATCCTGCCCCTGCCGGAATGGCATGAGCTGTCCGAGAAGCTGGTCTCCGCCGGCGTGAAGTTCATCATCGAACCGCAGATCCGCTTCAAGGGTCAGCCCGGCGAGCAGGCGACCATGTTCTTCCTCGACCCCTCGGGCAATGCGCTGGAGTTCAAGGCCTTCGCCGACGACGCCATGGTCTTCGCCAAGTGACGGTCACCCTCCAGGACATCGAGGCCGCCGCCAGCCGGCTGAAGGGCGTCGCGGTCGAGACCCCGCTGATCGAGAGCCCGGCGCTGAACGACCGCCTTGGCCTGCGCGTGCTGATCAAGCCCGAGACCCTGCAGCGGGTCGGCGCCTTTAAGTTCCGCGGCGCCTACAACCGGCTGGTCCAGCTCACCGAAGACGAGCGCCGCCGCGGCGTGGTGGCCTTCTCGTCCGGCAACCACGCCCAGGGCGTGGCGCTCGCCGCCCAGCTGCTGGGTGTCCCCGCCGTGATCGTCATGCCGAAGGACGCCCCGGCCATCAAGGTGGCGGGGACCCGCGGCTACGGCGCCGAAGTGATGTTCTACGACCGCCTGACCGAGAGCCGCGAAGCGATCGCCGCGAAGATCTCGGAAGAGCGCGGCTCGGTCGTGGTCCCGGCCTTCGACGACCCGCACATCGTCGCGGGCCAAGGCACGGCCGGCCTCGAACTGGTCCGTCAGGCCGAGGCGATGGGCGCGAGCCTCGACGTGGTCGCGACGGGCGTCAGCGGCGGCGGCCTGATCTCCGGCGTCGCGACCGCCGTGAAGGCGCTCTCGCCAAAGACCGCGATCGTCGGCATCGAGCCCGCCGGCTTCGACGATGCGCTGAAGTCCCTCCGGAAGGGCGAGATCGTGGTGCAGAAGGCCACGGGCCGCTCGCTGTGCGATGCGCTGGAGAGCCCCTTCGTCGGCGACATCACCTTCCCGATCATGAAGCAGCACGTCGCCGACGTGGCGCTCGTCACCGACGCCGAGGTGACCGAGGCGATGCGTTACGCCTTCCAGACCCTGAAGCTGGTGGTCGAGCCTGGCGGCGCCGTCAGCCTGGCCGCCCTCCTGGCGGGCAAGCTCGACACCTTCGGCGGGACGACCGTGGCGCTCATCCTGTCCGGCGGCAACGTCGATCCTGAGCAGTTCGCCCGGATCCTCCGCGGCGAGCTCTAGCGCCCCGTCAGGATCGGCAGCGGCTGGCCGGCCTGCGGATCGAACGCCGTCCAGTCCTCGCCCAACACGGTCAGCGCCGTGGCCGCGATCTGGCTTTGCGAAACGCAGCCCTCCGGCTTCGCCCCCGCCGCCACGCCCCGCCCGATGGCGCCGATCCAGATGGCGTCCGAGCCTTTGTGAAGCGGCTTGCCGTGGTGCTTCCACGCGTCGGGCGCGCCCTCGCCGCGGCCGTGGTCGGTGGTGACGATCAGCGTCGTCTTGCCGCGATAGGCGGGGTCCGCCTGCAGCGTCCGCCACAGCTCCGCGATGTAGCCGTCGGTGCGCTGGGCGGCGTCGAGCATCATGTCGTAGCGGCCCTCATGAGCGAAGTCGTCGGTCTCGCCATATGACACGAACAGCACCCGCGGCTTGTCGCGCTTCAGCGTCTCCAGCGCATAGCCGTGGGTGATGGCGTCGAGGCGCACCGTCGGCCACAGCCGGGGGCTCCATCGGGCGAAATCCGCGAGCCTGGCCTCGGCAGGGGTCCGCGCCGGCAGGTCGTCCCAACCGTCGTTCACCGGAACGCCGCTGCGGCCTGCGTTGATGATGTCCTCGAAGTGATCCCAAGAGCCAAGCGCCCGCACCTTGCCGCGGAACCCCGGGCGCCGGTTCACCCACTCCAGGAAGCTCACGTTGGCGTTGGGCCCATGCTCGTTCGACCGGATTCGCGGATCAGGCTTGCCGGTGAGGATCTCGTTGTAGCCCGGATACGAGAACCACATCTCGTTCGAGACCTTCGCGCAGCTGCCGTGATCCCGGTCGCCGATCAGCACGCCGTCCCGCGCGACCACGCCGTTGAGGAACGGCATGAGCGCCGCCGCGCGGTCCGCCGGCGTTACGAACCGGCGGCGCACGTCGTCGATCTCATGGACGAAGTCGCGGTTCGCCGCGCGCTCGCGGTCTGCGCCGTGGAAGACCTCCTGCCAGGGCAGCCCGTCCAGCGTCACCAGCACCAGCCGCCGGTCGTCGGCCGCCCGCGCCGTCGAGCCGAGCGCCACAGCGGTCAGCGCGACGACCGCCGCCAGGAACGTGATGATGCGCCGCATGGAGTTCTCCCTCCGCCCGCGCCTGGTTAGCGCGGCTGCGGCACGGATCGATGACGGTTTCAGCCGGCCGCCGAGGCGTCGGCCGCACCGGCCTTCAGCGCGCGGTAGATGTCGACGTAGGGCGCAGCCATCGCCGTATAGATCACGCCGGCGAAGACGGTGAAGAAGACCAGTCCGCCGAGCGCGAGCAGCGAAGTGACCACCATGGCGGCTCCGCCCCCCGACATTTCGGCCACGCCAAGCACGATGCCGGCGACGATGGCCAGGGGGATCAACACGACCGCCCAGATGATCAGCATCAGGAAGATCAGAGCCAGGATGGTCAGGACGATGCGCCAGCCCTGCCCGCGCGTGAGCCGCCACGCGTCGAGCAGCACGAACCGCTCCTCGTCCCAGGCCTGCACCCACGCCAGGCTGAACCGGGCTGCGATGTAGACGTATGCAAGCGTGGCTGGGATGGCCAGAAGCACGCCTGCGAGGGGATAGCGCCCCTGTCCGCCGCCAAGGAGGTCGAGGAGCGTGAAGAAGCCGAAGCTGATCGGCAGGACTGCGAGAAGCGCCAGCGCGCACAAGGCCAACGCGGTCAGAAACATCCAAAGCTCGCCGCGTCCGAACTTCACGTAGAAGAAGCCGCGCTGCTCCGGCCGCAGCAGCGCCCGGCAGACCGCGCCATAGAAGAGCACGACCCCGGCGCCCCCGAGGATCAGCATCAGCGGCGCGGTAAGCAGCCAGACGGCGGGCGGGGCTTGTTCCGCCATGACGCCTGCGGCCGCCGGATCCTCGAGCAGCGTCTGGAAGTAGCCCGGGACCGCCGCGCCCAGCAGCGTCAGCTGAAGCACCTGCATCGCCACGGTCAGCAGCATGTAGCCGGCGCCCCACACCAGGATCGCCTTCCAGTCGCGCCGCGCCAGGGCGAATCCGGATTTCAGCGCAGCATCGATCGAGAACCCGGCCATGTGTCGCCCCCTGACATCCGTGGTTGCGGGAGCATAGGCGCCGGAACCGCCGATTGAACAGCCTAGCTGAGCAGGCTGCGGTCCAGTCCGGCCAGATCGAACTCGGGGTCGACGATGCCGCGCCCTTCGGGCGAGAGCGCCGCATAGGCTGCCCGCAGTTCAGCCAGGCACTTCGCCTGATACCTGAACACGCCCTGGCTGTACGGCCGGCCCAGCAACTCCACTTCGAACACGTCGCGGCCGGCCGCGACGGCCTCGGCGTTGGCGCGCAGGAACGGCAGATAGACCTCGCCCGCTAGGCCCAGCAGTCGACGGGCGGCGGCGCCGGGCTCCTGCCACTCGCCGTCCACGCCGCTCGCATCGTCGATGTTGAGCAGCCACCGCATCAGCAGCGGCGCGCGCTCTCGCATGAGGTCGTGCGGCGTCGGGTCTGTGGCGAGCTGCGAGAGCTGGCCGTACCAGCCGAAATCGGCCAGCGACGGCCGCGTGCCGAACAGGAAGGCCTCGTCCGCCGCGAGATCATCGAAGATCGCGAAGATGCGCTCGGTCGTGGCCTCGATGACGGGCGCGTTCTCCGGCGTGCAGCCGACCAGGGCCATCCGGCCGACCTGGCGCTCGCGGAAGGCGTCGGCGGCGGCCTGGATCGCACCGCGGCCCTGGCCCTTCAGGCGGTCGAACGCCAGCCACCGGCTCATCTGCGCCTGGTCCCGCTCGCGGAACCAGCGGTAGTGGAACATCGCCTTCGTGCCCCACTCGTCGGCCATGTCCTCGAGCAGGAACGCGAGGAAGGCCTGCGCCTCGTCGGCCGGAACGACGCCGCGATCATCCGCATGCCGCCGCTCCAGCTCCCGGATCAGCGGCGTCGAGTCGTTCATCACCCCGCCGTCGGGAAAGACCAGCACCGGGATGACCGGCGCCTTCACCCTGGCGAACAGCTCGGCCATCTGTTCGGGCCGGCCGACCTGGATCCAGCGGTGCGGCAGCCGGCGGTAGCGCAGCACCGCCCGCATCTTCATCGAATAAGGGGACCCCAGTCCGCCGTAGAGCAGGTACTCCGACATGCCTCGGTCCTCCGTATTCGCTTCCGCCTAAAGCCGATCCTCCGGCGCCAGTCGCGGCGGCTCCTCGCGCGGGGTGATCAGCTTGGCGGCCCTGGGCCGGATCCAGTTCTCGAAATCGTCCACGAAGCGATAGACCACCGGCACCAGCACCAGCGACAGCAGCGTCGAGGTGATCAGGCCGCCGATCACCGCCACCGCCATCGGCTGGCGGAACTCGGCGCCCTTCTCGAGCGCCATCGCGGTGGGCAGCATGCCCGCGGCCATGGCGACCGTCGTCATCACGATCGGCCGCGCCCGCTCCCGGCAGGCGTCGATCAGGGCGTCGTGCTGGCTCATGCCCTCGCGTTCGCGTTCGATGGCGTACTCGACCAGCAGGATCGAGTTCTTCGCCGCCAGGCCCATCAGCATCAGGAAGCCGATCAGCGAGGGGATCGACAGCGAGAGATTGAAGATCAGCAGGCCGATGAACGCCCCGCCGACGGCCAGCGGCAGGGCCGCTAGGATGACGATCGGCTTGAAGAAGCTCTTGAAGAGCAGCACCAGCACCGCGAACATCAGGAAGACGGCGGTGGCGAAGGCCACCACGAAGCCCCCGAACATCTCCTGCATGGCCTCGGCGTCGCCGATGGCGCCCGGCTTCACGCCTTCGGGCAGGTTCTTCATGATCGGCAGGTCGTGCACCGCCTTGGTCGCCTCGCCCAGCTCGACGCCGTCCCCCAGCTCGGCCTGGATGGTCACCTGGCGCATGCGGTTCAGTCGGTCGATGCGGGCCGGGCCGGCCTGGAAGTCCACGTCGGCCACGGCGCCCAGGGTCGTCACGCCACCGGTCGCAGTCGGCAGCCGCAGTTGGCGGATCTGCTCGATGTCCGCGCGAGCGGTCTCGGGCAGCCGGATGCGGATCGGGATCCGCCGCTCGCCCTCGTTCAGCTTGGGCACGTTGGCGTCGATGTCGCCGACGGTCGCCACGCGCGCCGCCTGGGCGATCGTGGCGACCGAGACCCCGAGGCGCGCCGCCTCGTCCGGGCGCGGACGGATGACCACTTCGGGTCCCACCGGCGGGTTCGCCGGGCGCGGGTCCTTCACGATGTCGACCGCGCGCATCTGCTGCTCAAGGGCCAGGGCGGCGGCCGCCAGCTTGTCCGGATCCTGGCCGGTCAGCACCTGCTGGAAGCCGGACGAGCCGTCGAAGCTCAGGAAGTTCAGGCGAACGTCCGGGATGGCGGCGATCTGCGCCCGCACCCGGTCCTTCAGCTCATTGCCGCTGACGTCGCGCTTGGACCTCAGCAGGACCGTGATGGTGCCCGAGCGCACGTCGCTCGCGCCTGGCCCCCGCCGGGGCCGAAGTTCGCAACCGTCGAACCCACCTGGGTGAAGACGTCGGTCACCTCCGGCTGGGCCTTCATCACGCGGGTGACGGCCTGGGTCGCCTCCTCCATGTCCTGGAGGGTGGCGCCGGGGGGGGCCCTGGACGTTGACGTAGATGTAGTCGGGGTCCCCGGCCGGCTGGAAACCCTGCGGCAGCAGGCCCACCAGCGCCACGGAGGCGATGAACAGCACCAGGCCGGCCACCGCCGAGATGATCCGGTGCGCCAGCGCCCATTCCAGGGCGTTGCGGTAGAAGCCCTCGAAGGGCTTGCGGGCGTGGGGCTTGGTGGCGGGCTTCAGGAAGTAGGCCGCCATCAGCGGCGTGATCAGGCGGGCGACCAGCAGGGAGAACAGCACCGCCACCGAGACGGTCAGGCCGAACTCCTTGAAGAATTGGCCCGGGATGCCCGGCATGAAGCTGACCGGGGTGAACACCACCACGATGGCGAAGGTGGTCGCCACCACCGCGAGGCCGATGGCGTCGGCGCCCTGCAGCGCGGCCTGATAGGGCCGCACGCCCTGGGCCACCCGCTTTTCGATGTTCTCGATCTCGACGATCGCATCGTCGACGAGGATGCCGATGACCAGGGTCAGCGCCAGCAGGGTGACGAGGTTCAGCGAGAACCCGGCGATGTCCATCACGAAGAAGGTCGGGATCAGGGAGATGGGCATGGCCACCACCGAGATCAGCGTCGCGCGCCAGTCCCGCAGGAACAGCAGCACCACCAGCGCGGCCAGCACCATGCCTTCCAGAAGCACGTGCTGGGTGGCGCGGAAGTTGTCCCGCGTCTCGTCCACCGAGGCGTAGATCTTGGTGAAGGTCACGCCCGGATAGGTCTTCTCCATCTGCTCGAGCTTGACGTTCACCGCGTCCTCGGTGTCGACGTCGGAGGCTTCCTTGGTCTTGGCGACCTGGAAACCCACCACCGGCTGGCCGTTGAGGCGCGCGAAGCCGCGCGGTTCGGAGGCGCCGTCGCCGATCTCGGCCACGTCCGACAGGCGAACATAGCCGCCGGTCCCCGTCGGGATCGTCATGTTGCGCAGCTGGGCCACCGTCTCGACCGAGCCGAGCACGCGCACCGTCTGCTCGCGGCCGCCCACCTCGAGCCGCCCCCCGGCGCATCGAGCTGAAACCCGGAGAGCGCCTGGTTCACCTGCGAGGCGGTCAGACCGCGAGCGGCCAGGCGCATGGGATCGATGACCACATTGATCTCGCGGGCCACCCCGCCGACGCGGGTCACCTGCGCCACGCCCTTGGCGGTCTGCAGCTCCCGGCTGATCGTGTCGTCGACGAACCACGACAGCTGCTCGTCCGACATGGCCGGCGCGGCCACGGCGTAGGTGATGATCGGGAAGGCGCTGTCGATCTCGACCTGGGTGATCTGCGGCTCGTCGATGTCGCGCGGCAGGATCATCCGCGTCTGATCGATCTTGGCCCGGACCTCGTCGGTCTTCTTCTGCAGGTCCTCGCCCATGTTGAACTGGATCGAGGTTGTGGAGACGCCCTGGGTCACCACCGACTGCACGTTGTCGACGCCGGTGATGCCGGCGATGGCGTCCTCGACCGGGCGCGTGATCTGGGTCTCCATCTCGCCCGGCGCGGCCCCGGACTGGGTGACGGTCACGGCCACGACGGGGAACTGGATGTTCGGGAACTGCTTCACCGGCAGCCGGGAGTACGAGAGCATCCCCGAGATCAGCAGGCCGATGAACAGCAGGGTGACTGGAACGGGATTGCGGATCGCCCAGGCCGAGATGGCGAAGCTGCCGCTGCCCGGCGGGCCGTGGTGGTGGGGGTCGCTCATCGCTTGGCGCCCGCCGTGGCCGGACGCGCCGGCGCCTGAGCTTGGGCGGCGGCCTGGCCGCCCTCGACGGGCTGCACCTTGTCGCCGTCCAGCAGGAAGGCGGCGGCGTTCTGCACGACACGGGCGCCGGCCTCAGGCCCGCGCACGATCTGCACGAGCCCGGAGCCGCGCTGACCCGTCTGCACCGGCACGCGGCGAACGCGATTGTCGGCGCCCACGACCATCACGCTGGCGCCGTTGGCGTCGTAGCGGATCGCCGACTCCGGAAGCGCGAGCACCGAGGCGGACACGTCTTCGAACACCGCCTGGCCGAAGCCGCCGGCGCGGATATCGCTGCGCACCGGCAGGGTGACGCGCACTTCGCCAAGCTTGGTCTGCGGATCGATCTGCGGGCTGACGATGCGCACGCGCCCTTGCGCCTGCACGCCGCTCGGCAGGGTCACCGTCGCGGTCTGGCCCGGCCGGATGCGCGCGAGGACGTCCTCGCTAAGGTCGGCCGAGAGCTCGACCTGGCCGTCCCGGGCGATGCGGAACCACGGCGTGCCACCGCCGCCCGCCAGGTCGCCGGGCCGCACGGTGCGTTCGAGGATGACGCCGGACACCGGCGCGACCACAGCGGTCTTCCGGAGTCGCGTCCGAAGGTCCTGCAGCTGCGCGCGCGGGCAGCCTGGGCCTGGAACCTGCGCTGGGCGATCTGCTCCTGGGCCAGCACGCCCTGGTCGTCGAGGCCCTGCACCCGCCGCGCCTGATCCTCGGCCTGGGCCGCCTGGGCTTCGGCCTGGGCGATCTGGCCTTGCAGCAGGGCGGGATCGAGCTGCACCAGCGTCTGGCCGGCCCGGACGTAGTCGCCCACATCGGCCATCACCCGCAGCACGCGGAAGCCGGTGATCTCGGAGGCGACGGCCGCCTCTTCGCGCGGGATCAGGTCGCCCGAACCGCTCACGGAGCCGGCGATCGGCCGCGCCTCGAGGCGCACGACGCTGACGCTGCGGGCCTTGTCCTCGGCCTTCGGCGCGGGCTCGGGCTTGCCGCAGGCGGCCAGCGCCAACACGGCGCAGAGCGGCAGGATCTTCAGGGTGAGCTTCAGTCGCATCCCGTCTCTCATTGCGCGGTCGTTGCGGCGGCCCGCGGGCGGGCGTCGGCATAGGCCTGGGCCGGCCAGCCGCCGCCGATGGCCTTGTAGGCCTGCACGGACTGTCGCAGCGCCTGGACCTGGGCCGAGGTCAGCTGCGTCCGGGTGGCCCGCCATGCGGTTTCGTTGTTCAGCAGGGTGTTGAGGTCGGTCAGGCCGCGCTGGTATCCCAGCCGCGAGGCTTCGAAGGCCCAGCGCGCCCGCGCCTCGCCCTCCACCAGCAGCTCGACCCGCCGGCGCTCGGCGTCGAGGCGAACCAGCGAGCTTTCCGCCTCCTGGAAGGCGGTGCGCACCGTCTTCTCGTACTGGGTCACCGCCTGGTCGGTGCGGGCGTTCTGCACCTTCAGCTCGGCCAGCAGGCGGGGGATCGACAGCACCGGCTGCAGCACGCTGCCGCCGATCGTCCAGCTCTGGCTTTCGGACGAGAAGCCGGGCTGCTCCTGGCGCGACCAGCCGATACCCGGCGTGAAGGTGAAGGTCGGGAAGAAGGCCAGCGCCGCCAGCTGCTGCTGGCCGGCAGCCGAGCGCACCCGCTGCTGCGCCTCGCGCACGTCCGGCCGGCGCTGCAGCAGCTCGCTGGGCAGCGACGCCGGGATCGGCGGCGCCTCGCCCACCCGAGGCGGCGCGGTCACGCTGGCGGTCGGCTCCACCACGCGCCCTGCCAGGATCAGGAGCGCACGCTTCTGGACCTGCAGCTCGGCCTCGAGCGAGGCGATGGAACCCTCGGCGCGCGACAGATCGCCGGCCAGCCGGTCGGCTTCCGACGTCGCCGACAGGCCCAGCGACCCCCGCTTCGAGGCCAGATCGTAGAGTTCGCGGGCGATCCGCGCCGTCTCCTGCGCGTCGGCCAGCTGGATGGCGAGGCCGCGGGCCTGGAAGTAAGCGTCGGCGGTCTGGGCGGCGATGGCGGCGCGGGTGCCCTCATAGGCGAACCGCGCCGCCGCCACTTCCGCGTTGGCGGCGCGGCCGGCGGCGAAGGAGCGGCCGAACAGGTCGATTTCCCAGCTGACGTTCAGGTCGGCTGTGTAGCGTTCGCTGGTCCCGCTCGTGGAAAAGCCCGGGATGTCCACCCGCGTGCCCGACAGCTGGTCCGTCTCGGTGCGGCTGGCCGTGCCCCTGGCATCCCCCTGAGGAAGGTATTGCAGGATCACGCTCGTGCGTTGGGCGCGGATTTCGCGGAGCCTGGCGGCGGCCAACTGCACGTCGGTGTTGCGCACCAGGGCCTGTTGCACGAGCTCGGTGAGCTGCGGGTCGCCATAGGCGGTCCACCATTGGTCGAGGGCGATCGCGCCGGCGGGCGCGGCGTCGGCGGGCGCCTCGTAGGCGCCGGGCAGGCGCACGTCGGCGGGACGCGGCGTTGTGCAGGCGGCCAGGGACAGGGCGCCCAGCGACAGGGCGGCCAGGCCGGCCAGCGGGACGCCGAGGGAAGCTGCGGAGCGCATCTGGATCATGGGTCCCGGGGAGAAGACCGGCGTTGGTTGAACAAAGTTTGAGCGCCCGGCGCAATCCTCGCCGTTCGCGTTCGCGGTCCTGTTCGTCACGTCCCCGCCGGAGTTTCTATCGAACCCCGTGCGGACCGCCGTTTGCCGCAAATGCCGTATGATGTAAAGTGTTAGTTGCGAAACAACTGGAGCGGCATGGCCAAGGAACATCCCAAGCAGCACTCCGGGGACGACGATCCCCGGCGCAGCATTGAGCTGTTGTGGGGTGCGCACGAGCCGGGGAAGCGAGGTCCGAAGCCACGGTTCTCGACCCAGGACGTGGTCGCGGCGGCGATAAGCCTGGCCGATCGCGAGGGCCTGTCGGCGATCTCCATGCGCAGCGTGGCCCAGGCCGTCGGCGTCTCCCCGATGGCGATCTACACCTATGTGCGGTCCAAGAACGAGCTGCTGGCCCTGATGTTCGACCGCGTGCTCGGCGAGGGCGAGATGGCGCCGCCCGGTTTGGACTGGCGCGAGGCCCTGGCCTTCATGGCCCGGGCCCGGTGGAACCTGGCCAAGCAGCACCCCTGGCTGCTGGAGCTGGCGCTGCACCGGCCGCCGCTTGGACCCAACCTTCTGATCCGCATCGAGAGCGTCATGGCCGCCCTCGACCAGGCCGGCCTCGGCACGCTTGAGAAGGGCCTGGCGGTGGACGTGCTCCGCAATTTCATCGAAGGCGCGCTGCACGAGGCGCGCAAGGCCCGCAGCGCCGCTCAGCAGGACAGCCTGTCCGACGAGGAGTGGCTGGCCGCGGTCGAACCCGCCCTGCAGGAGCGCCTGGACCCCGACCGTTACCCGCAGATGCTGCGGCTGGCGCAGGCCAGGCGAGAACAGCGTCATCACGCGAAGGACCCGGGCGAGCGTTTCGAGCAGGGTCTGCAGGTCGTCCTGGACGGAATCGGCGCGTTCATCGCGCGACGGGGGGCAAACGCCTAGGCGGGCGCTAGCCGAGCGGCGTCCGGCGTGATTAGGCTCGCGCCACCTTCAACCAGACCCGAGTTCCAGTCTTGAAGACGCTTCTGCTCTGCGCCGCCGCCGCCGCGGCGTTCGCCACCGCTTCCATCGCCGCCCCGGCGGGCGCTCCGGCGCTGGACGGCGCCCGGATCAAGGAAGATATCCGCATCCTGTCGGCCGACGATTTCGAAGGCCGCGCTCCGGCCTCGAAGGGCGAGGAGAAGACCGTCGCCTACCTGATCCAGCAGCTCAAGGCCGCGGGCGTCCAGCCGGCCGGCGATCGGCTTCCCGGCGGCGGGCGCGCGTACACCCAGGACGTCCCCCTGGCGCGCTTCGCGACCAAGGGCCCGGTGAACGTCTCGGTGAACGCCGCCGGCAAGACCGAAACCTGGACGCAGGGCGAGCAGATCGCCATCCGCGCCGCCCAGACCGGGATCGACCGCCTGACGCTGAAGGACGTGCCGATCGTCTTCGCCGGCTATGGCGTGAAGGCCCCCGAGCGCAACTGGGACGACTTCAAGGGCATGGACCTGAAGGGCAAGATCGCCCTCGTCCTCGTCAACGACCCCGACTTCGAAACCGGCGAGGGCGACTTCGGCGGCAAGGCCATGACCTACTACGGCCGCTGGACCTACAAGTACGAGGAGGCCGCGCGGCAGGGCGCCGTCGGATTCCTGGTGATCCACGAGACCGCCCCGGCCTCCTACGGCTGGAACACCGTCAAGAACTCCAACACCAACGAGATCTTCGACGTCATCCGCAAGAACCCGTCCGAGGCCCATGCGCCGCTGGAAGGCTGGGTCCAGCGCGACAACGCCGTGGCCCTCCTCAAGGCTGCCGGCCTTGACTTCGAGACCCCTGAAGAAGCAGGCGCAGACGCGAGAGTTCAAGCCGGTCGAGCTGAAGGGCGTCACCCTTTCCACGGACTACGCGATCGACGCCCAGAAGGTCGTCTCCAAGAACGTGGTCGGCGTCGTGCCGGGCTCCAAGCGCCCTGAGGAGCGCGTCGTCTACACCGCCCACTGGGACCATCTGGGCGTCGGCGCGCCCGACGCGCGGGGCGACACCATCTACAACGGCGCCCTCGACAACGCCTCGGGCACGGCGGCGCTGGTCGAACTCGGCCGGGCCTTCGCCAAAGGTCCCCGGCCGGAGCGTTCGGTGATGTTCCTGGCGGTCACGGCCGAGGAGAAGGGGCTGCTGGGCTCGGAGTACTATGCCGACAATCCCCTCTACCCGCTCGCCACCACCGTCGGCGTGCTCAATATGGACGGCATGAACTTCCTGGGTCGCGCCAAGGACATCACCATGTCGGGCAACGCGCCGCTCACCCTGCAGGACGATATGATCAAGGTCGCCGCCAAGTACGGCATGACCTTCAGCCCGGACCCCAACCCGCAGGCCGGCAGCTTCTACCGCTCGGACCACTTCCCCTTCGCCAAGCGCGGCGTCCCCGCGATCTCGTTCGGCGCCGGCCAGGACCTGGAGAAGGGCGGCAAGGAAGCCGGCAAGGCCGCCTCCGAGGCCTACACCAAGGACAAGTACCACCAGCCGGCCGACGAGTTCGACCCGAACTGGGACATGTCCGGCGTGATCCAGGAGCTCTCGGTCTTCTACGAGCTGGGCTCCGAGCTCGCGAACTCCGGCCGCTGGCCCGAATGGAAGCAGGGGGCCGAGTTCAAGGCCACCCGCGACGCCACCAAGGCGCAGCGGAAATAGGCGCTCTCGAACTCCTCTCCCCCCGCGAAGCGGGAGGGGAGAGGAGACGATATCAGAACATCTTGAGAACTTCACCGTTCGGCATTAGCTAGAATCTCGTTCCTTGGAGGGAGGCGAGCCATGGCCGGCGAGGGCAGGATCCGCTGCGGGATCGGGGGCTGGACGTTCGAGCCCTGGCGCGGCGTCTTCTATCCCAAGGGGCTGAAGCACGCCGACGAGCTGGCCTATGCGTCGCGCCATCTCACCGCCATCGAGATCAACGGCACCTACTATTCCAGCTTCAAGCCCGACAACTGGGCCAAGTGGCGCGCCGCCACGCCGGACGGCTTCAAGTTCGCGGTGAAGGCCAGCCGGTTCTGCACCAACCGCAAGGTGCTGTCGGACGGCAAGGGCAGCATGGACATCTTCCTGGGCCAGGGCCTGACCGAGCTCGGCGACCGGCTGGGTCCCATCCTCTGGCAGTTCGCACCCACCAAGAAGTTCGACTACGACGAGTTCGCCGCTTGGCTCGACCTCTTGCCCCGCCACCTCGAAGGCCTGGGGCTGAAGCACGTGGTCGAGGTGCGCAACGCCAGTTTCGCGGACGCCAAGTTCGTCGGCCTCTGCCGGGATCGGAACGTGGCGATCTGCAACTCCGAGAACGAGAACTACCCCTTCATCCCGGACGTCACCGCCGACTTCGTCTATCTGCGCCTGCTGTCCGCAAACGACGAGATCCCCACCGGCTATGAGGCGCCCGTCCTCGACGAATGGGCGGACCGGTTCCGGGCCTATGCGCAAGGCGGCGTGCCCGGCGACTTCCAGCCGCTCGACCGCACCGGCCCGCCGGAAGAACCGCGCGACGTCTACGCCTTCGTCATCCATGAGGGGAAGGTGCGCGCCCCGGCCGCCGCCATGGAGTTCATCAAGCGCGTCGATCCTGACTTCAAACCCCAGGACCTCTAAGCGCGGTTGACCGACGCGGCGTCAGGGCGGCCCACTTCCATCAAACAAGGATTGGGAGGCCGCCATGACCCACTTCACCGCCGAAGACCTGATGTTCCGGCCGGGCCTGATGAAGGGCCAGCGGGTGCTGATCACCGGCGGCGGGACAGGCTTGGGCAAGGTGATGGCGGAGGCCTGCCTGATGCTGGGCGCGGACGTCTACATCTGGGGCCGGCGCGGCAATGTCATTGAGGACGCCGCCAAGGAGCTTATGGACCTTCACGGCGACGCCGGCGGCCGCTGCATCGGCCAGGCCTGCGACATCCGTGTGCCGGAGGCCATCCACGAGGCGATGGACGAGATCTGGGCGGGCGGCGCGCTCACCGGCCTCGTCAACAACGCCGCCGGCAACTTCATCAGCCGAACCGAGGACCTGACGCCGAAGGGCTTCGACGCTATCGCGAACATCGTGTTTCGCGGCTCGTTCTTCGTCACCCTCGACGCCGGCAAGCGCTGGCTCGCCGAGGGCAAGCCCGCCTCGGTCGTCTCGATTCTCACGACCTGGGTCTGGCACGGCGGGCCGTTCACGGTGCCCTCGGCCATGTCGAAGGCCGGCCTCAACGTCATGACCCAGTCGCTGGCGGTCGAGTGGGGCAACCGCGGCGTCCGCTTCAACGCCATCGCCCCCGGCCCCTTCCCGACCGAGGGGATGAGCGCCCGCCTCAACCCCAGCGGCGGCGCGATGGCCGAGGACAAGGACCCGATGATCCCGCTGGGCCGCAACGGCGAGATGCGCGAACTGGCCAACCTCGCCGTGTACCTGCTGCACCCGCTGTCGGCCTATGTGAACGGCCAGACCATCGCGATCGACGGCGGCTCCCACCTGCAGGGCGGCGGCGGCTTCGCCCGCCTCGCCTCCTGGGGCGACGCCGAGTGGGAGCAGGCCCGCAATGCGATCCGCGCCACCAACGAAAAGGACCGCGCCCAAAGAACGGTATGATGACGCTGCTTAAGCCCTTGCCGACATTGGAATCGATCGCGAGAATGACGCCCGTCACTTTCGGGGTGGAGTTCCGTACGCGTCACATGGCACAGGTCGCCTATCTCCCGGTCGGCAAGCGCGAGCAGACCAAGGTCCAGAACCGCCAGGCGATCCTGGACGCGGCGCGCGAGGTGTTCGGCGAGCTGGGCTACGAGGCCGCAACCGTCCGCGACATCATCCGCCGCACCGGTCTCGCGGCCGGCACGTTCTACAACTACTACCGCTCCAAGGAGGAGGTGTTCGCCGCCCTGGCCGACGACGGCGCGCGGCGCTTCGCCCCCATGCTGAAGGCGATCCGGGCCCAGTCGCACGACGACTTCGAAGCCTTCGTGCGCCAGGCGATCTCGGCCTACTTCCGGTTCATGGCCGATGAGCACTCCAGCTGGCTGGCCAAGCGCCCGCCGGGCGAGCCGCACCCGCACGTGCACGGTGAGACGCCCGAGATGGCCGCCGTCTTCCGCGAGGTGCGCGACGCCATCGTCGAGGCGGTCGCGATCGGCAAGGGCCCGGCGTCGGATCCGGACTACATGACCGCCGCCTGCATCGCGGTGGCGCGCGAGGTGGGGGACAAGATGCTGGAACGCCGGCCGATCGACACCGAGGCCGCTGCGGACTTCGCCGTGGCCATGATCCTGAACGGCCTGCGCGGCCTGCCGGCGGCCCGCTGATGGCCTCCGCCGCCGCCCAGCGCGCCGTCGCCAACCTCATCCTGTCGCTGCCCGCGCCGCTCCTGCGCCTCATGTGTGGCGGCGGCGTGGTCCACGTGGGCGGGCGCACCCTCGACCCGCGCCTGCAGTTCCTCGCCGCTCAGGCCCGCAAGCAGCCGGCGATGACCCAGGCCACCCCGGAACAGGCCCGGGCGGGCATGACCGGCCTGATCCGGGCCGTGGCCGGCAAGCCCGAGCCGGGCGTCGCCTGCGAGGACCTCTACGTCCAGGGCGCCGCCGGCGACATCCCGGCCCGCGCCTATCGGCCGGCGAACCAGGATCCCGACGCCCCCTTGATGGTTTGGGCCCATATGGGCGGCGGGGTCATCGGCGACATCGAGACCACCCACGTCTTCTGCACCGTGCTGGCGAAAGTCACCCGCGGCCCGGTGCTGTCGATCGACTATCGCCTGGCGCCGGAGCATCGCTTCCCCGCCGGGATCGACGATACCCTGGCCGCATATCGCTGGGCGCGCGAGCACGCCGCTCGCTTCGGC
Source organism: Phenylobacterium sp. J426 (assembly GCF_024699945.1). Taxonomy (GTDB): domain Bacteria; phylum Pseudomonadota; class Alphaproteobacteria; order Caulobacterales; family Caulobacteraceae; genus Phenylobacterium. The sequence continues at coordinate 796,449 of NZ_JAJOMY010000001.1, forward strand.
GCGCCGGCGGGCAAGGTCGCCATGGGCGGCGATTCCATGGGCGGCAACTTCACCGCCATCGTCTGCCAGGAGCTGAAGCGGGTCGGCGAGCCGCAGCCGGTGCTGCAGCTGCTCGTCTATCCCTGCACCGACGTCGCCTCGCAGACGCCCTCGATGACGACCTACGGCGAGGCGTTCCCGCTGACCAGCGCCACCATGGACTGGTTCATGGGCCACTACCTGAATCCCGGCGACGATCCGGCCCATCCGAAGCTGTCGCCGCTGAAGGAGAAGGACCTCTCGGGCCTGGCCCCGGCCGTCATCGCCACCGCCGGTTTCGACCCCCTCGTCGACCAGGGCGAGGCCTACGCGAAGGCGCTGAAGGCGGCGGGCGTGCCGGTCGCCTACCGCTGCTACGACAGCCTGGCCCACGCCTTCGTGGCCTTCACCGGCGCCGTGCCGGCCGCTGACGCCGCCAGCCGCGAGGTGGCGCGCCTGGTCCGCGAGGCCTACGAAGGCCGCATCGGCTGATGCGGGCGCTCGTCGTCGAGGAGCTCCTGCCGGACTACGCCGGCGTCCACGTCCGCGAGATCGCCACGCCCGAGCCGGGTCCCGGCGAGGTGCGGGTCAGGATCCTGGCCGCGGCCGTCAACTTCCCCGACCTGATGCAGACCCGCGGCGAGCACCAGCACAAGCCGGCGCTCCCCTTCATCGGCGGCATGGAGATGGCCGGGGTCGTCGACGCCGTCGGCTCCGGCGTCACAAGCTTCGAGGAAGGCGACGAGGTCTGTTCCGGCGGCCGCGGCGTCTTCGCCGAATACGCCGTCTTCCCGGCCACCAGCCTGCAGAAGAAGCCCCAGCGCCTGACCTTCGCCCAGGCCGCCGGCTATCCGGTCGCCTACCTCACCGCCCATGTCGCCCTGAAACGCTGCGCCGACGCCCAGGCCGGCGAATGGGTGCTGGTCCACGGCGCGGCCGGCGGCGTGGGCCTCGCCGCCGTCGACTACGCCAAGGTCCTGGGCTGCAAGGTCATCGCCGCCTCGGCCTCCGACGAGAAGCTGGCCGTCATCGCCGCCGAATACGACGTCGACGCCACCGTGAACGTCACCGGCGGCTTCCGCGAGCGGGTGAAGGAGATCACCGGCGGCAAGGGCGCGAACGTCATCTACGACCCCGTCGGCGGCGACGTCTTCGACGAGAGCACCCGCTGCATCGCGTTCGGCGGCCGCATCCTCTCCATCGGCTTCACCTCGGGCCGGCTCCCCGTCCTCCCGGTCAACATCGCCCTCATCAAGGGCTTCTCGCTCATGGGCGTCCGGGCCGGGGAATACGGCCGCCAGTTCCCCGAGAAGGGCCGCGAGAACAACGAAGCCATCTGGAAACTCGCCGAGGACGGGCTGGTGAAGCCCCGTGTCGACGGCGAATACCCGCTGGCCGACTGGCGCGAGGCGTACGAGACGCTCGCCCGGCGCAAGGTGGTCGGCAAGACCATCATCCGGCCGGACCTCTAGGAAGCGAAGCATGACCATCGGCAACGAAGACGAACTCGAGAAGCTGAAGGCCGCCGGCAGGCTGGTGGCCCGCACGCTCAAGGCCATGGGCGAGGCGCTCGAGCCCGGGATCACGACCCGTGAGCTGGACCAGCTCGGTCGCAAGATGCTGGAGGACGCCGGCGCGAAATCGGCGCCGGAGCTCACCTACAACTTCCCCGGCGCTACCTGCATCTCGGTCGGTCCCGACTGCGCCCACGGAATCCCCGACGACCGCCGCGTCAAGGCCGGCGACCTCATCAACATCGACGTCTCCTGCGAACTGGACGGCTTCTTCGGCGACACCGGCGCGAGCTTCGCGGTCCCGCCCGTCGCGCCGAAGATCGAGAAGCTGTGCCGCGACGGCCGCCGCGCCATGTGGGCGGGCATCCGCGCGGTGCGCCCCGGCGGGCCGCTGAACGGCATCGGTAAGTCCATCGAGGCCTTCGCCGACAAGAACGGCTACAGCCTCGTGCGCAACCTCGCGAGCCACGGCGTGGGCAAGAGCCTGCACGAGGAGCCGACCGAGCTCGCCACCTGGTACGAGCCGAACGACAGGCGCCGCATCGCCGAAGGCTCGGTGTTCACCATCGAGCCCTTCCTGTCGCTCGGCGCCGACTGGGTCGAGGAGCTGGACGACGGCTGGACCCTGCGCCCGCCGGGCGGCGAGCCCACCGTCCAGTACGAGCATACCCTCGTGGCCACCCGCCGCGGCCCGCTGGTGCTGACGCTGGCGGAATAGGCCCTGGCGGTGTTGACACCGTCGCGGCGTTCCACTATCCACCGCGCCTCGATTTTGGACCCCGGAGCCTCCTCGTGAAGCGCACCTTCCAGCCCTCCCGCCTCGTGCGTGCGCGCCGCCACGGCTTCCGTCTGCGCATGTCGACGAAGAACGGCCAAAAGATCCTCGCGCGCCGCCGCGCGAAGGGCCGTAAGCGCCTCAGCGCCTAATCCCGGCCGTCATCCCGGTCCCGCGTCAGCGAAGACCGGGATCTACCGACTCCGATCTGGCCTGTGATCCGCAGCCGCGAAGCCTCACGCTCGCCGGCTGCGTTCGCGCGCGTGGGTCCTGGTCTTGCGCTTGCCGCGGAAACCGGGATGACCCGGTAAAGTGCCGCCCATGACCGCGCCCTTCCCCATCGAACGCCTGAAAAAGCGCCCGGATTTCCTGGCCTGCGCGCAAGGCCCGTCGCTGGCCAAGGGCGCCGTCGTCGTCCAGGCGCGTCCGCGCAACGACGAGGACCCGCGGGTCCGGGCCGGCTTCACCGCCACCAAACGCATCGGCGGCGCCGTCGTGCGCAACCGCGCCAAGCGCCGGATGCGCGAGGCCGCCCGCCTGCTCCTGCCCGAGCATGCCCGCCCCGGTCACGACTATGTCTTCATCGCCCGCGGCGGTGTGACCACCCGTCCCTGGGCCCGTTTGCTTGACGATGTGAAAACCGCGCTGATAAGGCTCGCCGCCGACGGTGAGGCCTCTCCCGAGACCCTCAAGGCGTAACGCCCGGCCCCCTCTTCGGAACCCTTCCCCGACATGAGAGACGACAACACCCGCAACACGATCATCTTCGTCGTGTGCGCGGTCCTCCTCCTCTTGGTCTACCAGGTCTTCGTCATCGATCCGCAGACGAAGCGCCGCCAGGCCGAGCTCGCCCGCCAGGCGCCTTCCGCGGCCGCGACCCAGCAGGGGAATATCGCCGCACCGCAGGTCCCGCAGGCGATGACGCGCCAGGCCGCGGTCGACGCCTCGCCGCGGGTGGTGATCGACACGCCATCGCTGACCGGATCGCTTTCGCTGCGCGGCGCGCGGATCGACGACCTCTATCTCGACCAGTATCGCCAGACGGTGAAGAAGGGTTCGCCGGCCGTCGAGCTGCTGCGGCCGGAAGGCGCGCAATATCCTTGGTTCGCCGAGATCGGCTGGGTCGGTCAGAACGTCCCCGGCCTGCCCAACGCCCAGACCGTCTGGACGCTGGCCGAGGGCTCCAAGCTCGCCCCCAACCAGCCGATCGTGCTGACCTACTCCAACGGCCAGGGCCTGACCTTCACGCGCCGGATCGCGGTCGACGAAAGGTACATGTTCACGGTCACGGACGCCGTCGCCAACACCACCGGCCAGCCGGTGACGCTGGCCCGCTACGGCGCCGTGCAGCGCCAGGGCGTGCCCGCCGACCTCGGCAAGAACCAGATCGTCCACGAGGGCGCCATCGGCTGGCTCGACGGCAAGCTGCGGCAGGTCAAGTACGGCAAGTGGCAGAAGGAGGGTGGCGGTCCCGCCTACACCTCGTCCAGCGGCTGGCTCGGCATCACAGACAAGTACTGGCTGGCGGCCATGATCCCGGGCCAGGGCGAACAGATCACGGGCCAGTTCCGCCGCACCGAGGCCCTCGGCCAGACCGTGCTCGACGCCAACTTCGTCGGCCCGCCGCGCATCATCGGCGCCGGCCAGCAGGTGACTGAGACCACCCACTTTTTCGCGGGCGCGAAGAACGTGCCCCTGCTGCGCCAGTACGAGAAGGCCCTGCAGATCGACCACTTCGATAACGCGGTCGACTGGGGCAACTTCTGGTTCCTGACCCGTCCGATCTTCCAGTTCCTGGAGTTCATCCACCGGCACGTCGGCACGTTCGGCCTGGCCATCCTGGCGCTGACGGTGGTGGTCCGCCTCCTCTTCTTCCCGCTGGCGAACAAGCAGTACGAGTCGCTGACGAAGATGAAGAAGGTGCAGCCCCAGATGGAGGAGCTGCGCAAGAAGTACAAGGACGACCCGGCCAAGCAGCAGCAGGAGCTACTCGCGCTCTATCAGCGCGAGAAGGTGAACCCGCTGGCCGGCTGCCTGCCGCTGCTGCTCCAGATCCCGGTCTTCTACGCCCTCTACAAGGTGCTGACCGTCACCATCGAGATGCGCCACGCCCCATTCCTTGGCTTCATCAAGGACCTCTCGGCCCGCGATCCGACGACCATCTGGAACCTGTTCGGCCTGATCCCCTGGAATCCGGGGACGTTGCCGCTCCTGGGCGGCTTCCTCGACGGACCGCTGCACATCGGCGTGGTCGTCATCCTCTACGGCATCACCATGTGGCTCACGACCGCGATGAGCCCGCCGGCCGGCGACCCGATCCAGCAGAAGATCTTCCAGCTCATGCCGCTGATCTTCACCTTCATCATGGCGCCGTTCGCCGTGGGGCTGATCATCTACTGGACCTGGTCCAACGTCCTGACGATCCTCCAGCAGTACGTGATCATGCGCCGGTTCAAGGTGGACAATCCGATCGACCAGATCCTCCGCAGGCTCTCCGGCGGCGGCGCAGCCAAGAACGTCGGCTAGGGCCATGGGCGACGACGCGGTCTTCAAGCCTGAAGAACTGGAGGCCGCGCGCGTCCTCTTCGCCCACCCCGTCCGTTTCCTGATGGGGGCGGCCTCGATCTCGGGCCTGCCCGACACGGACCTGCCCGAAGTGGCCTTTGCCGGCCGCTCCAACGTCGGCAAGAGTTCGCTGATCAACGCCGTCACGGGCCGAAAGGAGCTGGCCAGGGCCTCCAACGAGCCCGGCCGCACCCGCGAGGTGAACTTCTTCGTCGCCGACGAGAAACTGCGCCTCGTGGACCTGCCCGGTTACGGCTGGGCGCGGGCGTCCAAGTCGGTGGCCCGCAAGTTCCAGAACCTCGGCCGCGACTACCTGCGCGGCCGCCCGAACCTGCACCGGGTCTATCTGCTCATCGACGGCCGCCACGGCCTGAAGGAGCCCGACCGGGAGGCGCTGGACGCCCTGGACCTCGCCGCCGTCTCATACCAGGTCGTGCTGACCAAGGCCGACAAGCCGAAAGGCTCGGACCTCGCGCAGATCAAGGCCGAGACGGCGCGGGAGGTGTCCAAGCGCCCCGCGGCGTTCCCGCGCGTGCTGGCCACGTCGTCGGAGAAGGGCACGGGCATCCCGGAGCTGCGCGCCGAGATCCTGGCGGCCTGTCACATTTCGCCCGCGGTCTAGGGCTCCTCTTCCACGACCTAGCGTCACCCGGCTAACTGGTCCTCGACAGCTCAGAGGCCCAGATGCTCACCACCGACACCCGCACGATCTACGACGAGGACCTGAACGTCTTCCGCGACCAGGTCCGGAAGTTCTTCGAGCGCGAGCTCCACCCCCACCTCGACCGCTGGGAAGCGGAGGGCATCGTCGACCGCCAGTTCTGGCGCGCCTGCGGCGAGGCCGGTCTGCTCTGCCCGACGGTGGATCCCGAGTACGGCGGCCTGGGCCTCGACTTCCGGTACAACGCCGTCATCGACGAGGAGCTGGCCTACGCCGGCTCATCGGCCGGCATCACCCTGCAGTCCGACATCGTCGCCGACTACATCGAGAACTACGGCTCGGAAGAGCAGAAGCGCGAGTGGCTGCCCAAGATGGTCTCGGGCGAGGCGATCACCGCCATCGCCATGACCGAGCCCGGCACCGGCTCCGACCTCCAGGCCGTTCGCACCTCGGCCAAGAAGGACGGCGACCACTACGTCATCAACGGCTCGAAGACCTACATCACCAACGGCCAGAACGCCGACCTGATCGTGGTGGTCTGCAAGACCGATCCGGACGCCGGCTCCAAGGGCGTGTCGCTGATCCTGGTCGAAGCCACCCGCGACGGCTTCAAGCGCGGCCGCAACCTCGACAAGATCGGCCAGCACTCGGCCGACACCTCCGAACTGTTCTTCGAGGACGTCCGCGTGCCCCTCGCCAACTGTCTCGGCGAGGAGGGCAAAGGCTTCGCCTATCTGATGACCCAGCTGCCGCAGGAGCGCCTGGGCATCGCCGTCTCGGCCATGGGCGGCGCCCAGCGCGCCTTCGACGAGGCGGTCAAGTTCACCAAGGAGCGCAAGGCCTTCAAGCAGACGGTGTTCGACTTCCAGAACACCCGCTTCACCATGGCCGGCCTCAAGGCCAAGATGCAGGCCGGCTGGGCTCACCTCGACTGGTGCATCGCACGCCACCTCGAGGGCAAGCTCACCGCCGCCGAGGCCTCGGCGGCCAAGCTCTTCCACACCGAACTGCAGTGGGAGGTCTGCGACGCCGCCCTCCAGCTGCACGGCGGCGCCGGCTACATGAACGAGTACCCGATCGCCCGCCTGTGGCGCGACGCTCGGGTGCAGCGCATCTACGGCGGCACCTCCGAAATCATGAAGGAAGTGGTCGCCCGGACGATCTGACCGCCGGGCGCCACGTTCACTCGGCCTCGGCGCACCGCACCACGCTGAAGTGGACGTGGGCGTCGCCTGGCCAGATCGCCTCGAGCCGGCGGCGCATCGCCTCCGCCGGCTCGCGGTCGGCGAACGGCCCCACCACCTCCGACCATCGCCGCCACGTCCGGGTCTCGTCACCCCAGCAGCCGCCGATCACCCAGTAGAGCGTGGAGATGTCCCGCCGGGCCGCCCGCTGCGGCCCGGCCGACACCGCATCAGGCCGCTCGAGCCGCATGAGCCTCCTCCACGATGGTGAAGCGCACGCGCGCGTCGTGCGTGTGGGCGAAGCTCAGCCGCCGCCAGCACGCCTCGGCGTCGTAGCGCGTCGGGAATGGCCCCAGCGCCTCGCCCCAGACGCGGGCGGTGAAGCTGAGGTCGGTGTAGCCGCCGCCCACCACCCAGTAGCGGCCGTTCTCCGTCGGGTCCCAGGGGGTCATCGTCCCCTCCTACTGCCCTTGACCGAGGCTGAAGCCCGGCTCGCCGTCGAAGGTGCAGAGGTGTTCGGTCTTGATGAACGCCACGCCCGCCTCGGCCGCACGCGCGCTCAGCGCCGCGATCTCGGTCAGGGGCACCGGGCCGCCGCCGTTCATGAACCGGCAGCGCCAGTGGTCGGTGCAGAAGGTCTCCGGCAGGCCGTCCGGCCACACCTTCACCCCGCGATTGGTGATCATCTTCAGGCCCAGCGGCCCTTGTTCGATGGCCTTCAGGGTCTGGGCCAGATCCTCCGGCGCGCCGCGCCACTCCACGAACAGGTCGACCCCCACCGTCTCCTTCCGCGCCGCGGGACGCGGCTTCGAGACGGGCGGCGCGAAGGGACGGTCGGCGCCGTACCGCACCGGCGCCAGCTGTTGCGGCTCTTGGCCGAGGCGCTCGATCACCGCCGCGGCGAAGGCTTGCGTGCCCACCCGTTCGCGCGAGGTCCCCTCGCGCCAGATGTCCTTGGTGTGGACGCCGTCCTCCAGCGTCGCCAGCCAGGCGTTGTGCACGCGCTCCGCCACCTCGGCCTGGCCGATGTGGTTCAGCATCATCACGCCGGCCAGCAGCAGCCCCGAGGGATTGGCCGCATCCTGCCCGGCCAGGCGGGGCGCCGAACCGTGGATAGCCTCGAACATCGAGACGTGCTCGCCGATGTTGGCCGAGCCTGCGAGACCGACCGAACCTGCGATCTGCGCCGCCACGTCCGAGAGGATGTCGCCGTAGAGGTTCGGCATCACGATCACGTCGAACTGCTCGGGGCTGTCGGCCAGCTTGGCCGCGCCGATGTCCACGATCCAGTGCTCGTTCTCGATGTCCGGGTACTCGGCGGCCACCTCCTGGAAGACTTTGTGGAACAGTCCGTCCGTCAGCTTCATGATGTTGTCCTTGGTGAAGCCGGTGACCTTCTTCCGCCCGTGCGCACGGGCGTATTCGAAGGCGTAGCGGACGATCCGTTCGCAGCCCGGCCGGCTCACCAGCTTCAGGCACTGATAGACCTCGTCGGTCTGCCGGTGCTCGATGCCGGCGTAGAGGTCCTCCTCGTTCTCCCGGACGATCACCACGTCCATCTTCGGATGGCGGGTGGCGACGAACGGCGCGTAGGCGGCGCAGGGGCGCACATTGGCGTAGAGGCCCAGAGCCTTCCGCACGGTCACGTTCAGCGACTTGAAACCGCCGCCTTGGGGCGTGGTGATCGGCGCCTTGTAGAACACCTTGGTCCGACGAAGGCTGTCCCAGGCCGCCGGCTCGATACCGGCCGTCAGGCCACGCCGATAGACCGCCTCCCCGATCTGGATCGTCTCGATGTCCAGCGCCGCGCCTGCGGCCTGAAGCACGTCGAGGCTGGCGTGCATGATGTCGGGGCCGATGCCGTCGCCGTAGGCCACGGTGATCGGGGTCTTGTTCACTTGGGTCATGATCGCTCCGCAGGGCTCCAGCGCCCTTCGGCGGCGTCGATAGCTCAGCTCCCAAGATGCAGATGGTTGATTTTATCCATGGTTATGATCAACATCATAAATCATGCCCGCAGGGCCGAATCTCGAGATCGACCTGCTGCGGACCTTCGTGACGATCGCGGAGGCCCGCAGCTTCACGCGCGCCGGCGAACGGCTGGGCCGTTCCCAGTCGGCCATCAGCCTGCAGATGCGTCGGCTTGAAGATCGGCTGGGCCGGCAGCTCCTGTCGCGGGACCCGCGCCATGTCGTGCTCACCGCCGAGGGCGAGGCCATCCTGCCTCAGGTGCGCCGCATGCTGAGGCTGAACGACGAGATCGTCAGCCAGCTTCACGAGGAGGACGTCGCGGGCGAGGTGCGGCTGGGCGCGCCGGAAGACTTCGCCACCCTCCACCTGCCCGAGATCCTGGGCGCGTTCGCCAGGGCCCATCCGAAGGTGAACCTCACGGTCACCTGCGATCTCACGCTGCACCTTCTGGATCGCCTGCGCGACGGCGCCCTCGACCTGGCGCTCATCAAGCGTGAACCCATGGGGCCCGACGTTGGTGTGCGGGTCTGGCGCGAGCCCCTGGTCTGGGCCGCCGCCGACCGGGGCGTGCTCGAGCCGGGCGGCACGGCGCCCCTGGTCGTGGCCCCCAGCCCCTGCGTCTACCGGAAGCGGGCGATCACCGCGCTGGAGGGCGCGGGGCGGTCGTGGCGCGCGGCCTACACCAGCCCGTCGCTGGCGGGGCAGCACGCCGCCCTCCGCGCCGGCCTCAGGAATCACCGTCCTGCCGCGCGACATGATCCCGCCAGACCTCGTGACCCTGGACGCCCAGGACGGGCTGCCGGCGCTGGCGGACGCCGAAATCGCCCTGCTCCGGGCCCAGACGGCGGTGCCGCCTGCCGCCGAGCGGCTGGCCGACTTCGTGCTCTCCTCGCTCGACCGCCGCCACGCCATGGCGGCCAGCGGCTAGTTCCGCTTCACGACCTCGCCGCCCTTCACCACCACCACCGGCCGCTCCAGCACGGTGACGTCGGCGAGCGGGTCGCCGTTGACGCCGACGAGGTCGCCCCAGGCCCCCGGCGTGATGCGGCCCACCTGGCCGCTCTGGCCCAGCGCCTCGGCCGCCGTGGTCGTCGCCGCCTGGATCGCCTGCAGCGGAGTCGCGCCATAGCGCACCATCACCGCGAACTGCTTGGCGTTCTGGCCGTGCGGATAGATGCCGGCGTCGGTGGCGAACACATGCTTCACCCCGGCCTTCAGGCTCTTGCGGAAGCCCTCCCGCTGGACGTCGGCCACCTCGCGGTCCTTGGCCAGGTTCGCCTCGAGCACGCCGTTCTTCTTCCCCTCCGCCTGGGTGTAGTCGGTGTTGTAGATATCCATGGCGAAGTAGGTCCCGCGCGCCTTGGCCAGCTGGATGCCCTCGTCGTCCACCAGGCTGACGTGCTCGATGGTGTCGATCCCGGCCCGGATCGCGGCCTTGATGCCATCGGCGCCGTGGGCGTGGGCGGCGACCTTCAGGCCGGCCATGTGCGCCTCATCGGCGATGGCCTTCAGCTCCTCGACGCTTAGCTGCTGGGCGCCCACCGAGACGCCGCGCGAGAACACCCCGCCCGTGGCGCAGACCTTGATGACCTGGGCCCCGTACTTCTTGGCCAGCCGAACCTTGGCCCGCGCCTCGTCGGGGCTGTCGACGGTGAACGGGCTCTTCTCGGCCATCGACGGCGGGAAGAACGTCGAGTCGCAATGCCCGCCCGTCGCGCCAAGCGCATAGGTCGCCGTGACGATCCGCGGGCCCGGGATGTAGCCGCCGTCGATCGCCTCGCGCAGGCCGACGTCGGCGTAGTTCTCCGAGCCGACGTTTCGCACGGTGGTGAAGCCCGCCTCCAAGGTGGCCTTGGCGTGTTTCGTCGCGACCACCGGCCAGAAGGCGTCGGAGTATTCGAGGTAGTTGTAGCCGCCGATCTCGGCCACGCTCGTCAGGTGGACGTGCATGTCGATCAGGCCCGGCAGCAGGGTCACGCCCGGCAGGTCCAGGCGCTCGGCGCCGGCGGGGACGGCATCGCCCGCCTTGCCCACGGACTGCACCTTGCCGTCGACGATCAGCACCAGCGGCTTTTCGACATAGCGCCCGTTCGCGGGGTCCAGCAGCCGCTCGGCGCTCACCGCCAGCGTCCTGGCATCGGCCGCACCGGCCAGCGCCGCCATCGCGGCCGCAGCCGCCACTCCGAACCCGCGCATCTCAGGAACTCCCCCGTAACCGGCGTAACGGTTAGCACGCCCTCAGCCTCGTGACAGGGGCGCCCCGTCCGCTATCGGGACCGCGCACGGTTTTGAGGCGGAGCGCGGCGCGGGTGAGCGAGAAGACGGACGGCCAGGCGAGGGAAGGCCAGGGCTGGGCCACGGCCAAGACGCTGGCCGAGGCGCTGCCCTATATCCAGATCTACGACCGCGAGACCGTGGTCATCAAATACGGCGGCCACGCCATGGGCGAGGAAGAGGTCGCCAAGCTGTTCGCCGCCGACGTGGTGCTGCTGAAGATGCTGGGCCTACATCCGGTGGTGGTGCACGGCGGGGGGCCGCAGATCTCCGCCATGCTGGAACGCGCGGGGGTGAAGTCCACCTTCGTCGACGGCCTGCGGGTGACCGACGCGGCCACCATGGAGGTCGCCGAGATGGTGCTCTCGGGCGCCATCAACAAGGAGATCGCCAACTGGATCACCCAGGCCGGCGCCGAGGCCGAGGTGCGCGGGGGTGGGGCTGTCGGGCAAGGACGCGCGCCTGATCACCGTCGAGAAGGTGACCCGCACCAAGAAGGACCCGGGTTCGGAGCTCGAGAAGGTGGTCGACCTGGGCTACGTCGGCGAGCCGAAGGCGGTCGACACCACCCTGCTGAACGCCCTGATCACGGCCGAGGACGACTACATCCCCGTGGTCGCGCCCATCGGCGTGTCGCAGACGGGCGAGACCTACAACGTCAACGCCGACACGGTGGCCGGCGCCCTCGCCGGCGCCCTGGGCGCGAAGCGCATGTTGCTGCTCACCGATGTGGCCGGCGTGCTCGACAAGGACGGCGAACTGGTCCGCCAGATGACCGTCGCCGAGGCCCGCCAGGCCATTGCCGGACGGCGTCGCCACGGGCGGCATGATCCCCAAGCTCGAGACCGCGATCCACGCCGTCGAGGCCGGCGTCGAGGCAGTGGTCATCCTGGACGGCCGCCGCCCGCACGCCATGCTGGTCGAGCTCTTCACCGAGCACGGCGCGGGGACCCTGATTTGCCGGTAGACCTCAGCCATATAGACACCTGGCTGTTCGACCTGGACAACACCCTGTACCCGGCCGAGTCCGGCTTCATGGCCGCCATCGTCGACCGGATGACCGACTACGTGCAGAAGGTCACCGGCCTGCCGCGTGACGAGGCCTATGCGCTGCAGAAGACCTACCTGACCGAGCACGGCCTGACGCTGAAGGGGATGATGATCCACCACGGCGTCGACCCGCTCGAATTCCACGCCATCTTCCACGATCTCTCGCTGGAGGCCCTGGTCCACGATCCCGAAATGCTGGCCGCCCTGGAGCGCCTGCCCGGCCGCCGGCTGATCTTCACCAACGCCGACGACGTCCACGCCGAGCGCGTGCTGACCAGGCTCGGCCTCGGCCACCTGTTCGACGACGTCTTCCACATCGGCTCGGCCGGCTATTGGCCCAAGCCCAGCCCCGAGGCGTTCGCGCGGATCGGCGCGGCGCATGCGGTCGACCCGGCCGTCACCGCCTTCTTCGAGGACAGCGAGCGCAACCTCGCCCCGGCCCACGACCTCGGCATGACCACCGTCCTCGTGGGTCCCTGGGCTGCGCAGTCCCACGCCCCCCTTTGTCCACCACCGCACCGACAAGCTCGCGCCGTTCCTGCGGGACGCGCGCCTACGTGAGGCCGCCTGATGTCCGACCTGAAGACCACCATCGAACAGGCCTGGGAGGCCCGCGACGGCCTGAACACCGCCACCACCGGCGCCGTCCGCGATGCGGTGAACGCCGTCCTGGACCAACTCGACGCCGGCCAGCTCCGCGTCGCCGAGCGCGGCGCCGACGGCGCCTGGTCGGTCCATCAGTGGGTGAAGCAGGCGATCCTGCTGTCGTTCCGCCTCAACCCCAATTCGGTGATGGAGCCCGGTCCCTACTGGGACAAGGTCCCGCTGAAGTTCCAGGGCTGGGACGCCGCCCGCTTCGAACAGGCCGGCTTCCGCGCCGTCCCCGGCGCCGTCGTCCGCCGCAGCGCCTTCATCTCCAAGGGCGTGGTGCTCATGCCCTCGTTCGTCAACGTCGGCGCCTATGTCGGCGAAGGCACCATGGTCGACACCTGGGCCACCGTAGGCTCCTGCGCCCAGGTCGGGAAAAACTGCCACATCTCGGGCGGCGCCGGCCTCGGCGGCGTGCTGGAGCCGCTGCAGGCCAATCCCACCATCATCGAGGACAACTGCTTCATCGGCGCCCGCGCCGAGGTGGCCGAGGGCGTCATCGTCCGCGAGGGCAGCGTGCTGTCCATGGGCGTCTTCATCACCTCCACGACCCCCATCATCGACCGGCGCACCGGCGAGACCTTCCTGGGCGAAGTGCCGCCCTACTCCGTCGTCGTCTCCGGCAGCCGCCCCAACCCGCACGACCCGGCGCTGCCGTCCACCTACTGCGCGGTGATCATGAAGCGCGTCGACGAGCGCACCCGCTCCAAGACCAGCATCAACGAGCTGCTGCGCGACTGACGCCCGACAGCGTTTGTAACAAAAGTTGTGCTTCTGCGTTCAGACCTGCTCAGGAGAGCAGGCTGTGGCGGACGAGGAAAAGCAGATCGACGGCCCCGGCCGCGAGGTGGAAGGCGACGGCCAGAGCAGCGGCCTGGCCGCCCGCGGCGCCGTCGACGTAGGGCAGAGCGAGCCGCTGGGGCGCAGCGGCCAGCGCCACTGGAAGGAGGCCACCATCACCGAGGGCAGCCTCGACGAGCGCGGCAGCATCTTCTTCGCCGCCGTCGAGATGACCCGGATGCCGATGGTGATCTCCGACCCGCGCAAGCCGGACAACCCGATCGCCTTCGTCAATCGCGCCTTCCTCGACCTCACCGGCTACAGGGAGGACGAGGTGCTGGGCCGCAACTGCCGGTTCCTGCAGGGGCGCCCGGACCGATTCCGAGGCGGTCGACGAGCTGCGCCGGGGCGTCGCCGAGAAGCGCGCGGTGGCGGTCGAGCTCCTCAACTACAAGCGCGACGGCACCCCGTTCTGGAACGCCGTGTTCGTCGGCCCAGTCTTCGACGCCGACGGCCAGCTGATCTACTTCTTCTCCAGCCAGCTCGACGTCACCCGGCGCAAGAACACCGAGCAGAACCTGCGCCAGTCGCAGAAGATGGAGGCCATCGGCCAGCTCACCGCCGGCCTCGCCCACGACTTCAACAACCTGCTGCAGGTGGTCACCGGCAACCTGGAGCGGCTGCGCAAGAACCCGGCCTCGGAGCGTGCGCCGCGCTACCTTGAGAACGCGACCCTCGCCGCCGAGCGTGGCGCCCGCCTGACGCGCCAGCTCCTGGCCTTCGCCCGCAAGACCCGGCTGGAGCCGCAGCCCGTCGACCTCAGCGACCTGGTCACCGACATCCAGGAGATGATCGAAAGCACGGTGGGCGGCCGCGCCGAGCTGCAGCTTTCCCTGCGCCAACGGCTGCCGCGCGCCAACGTCGACCCGACGCACCTCGAGATGGCGCTGCTTAATCTCGTCATCAACGCCCGCGACGCGTCGACGCCCGGCGGGGTGATCACCATCTCCACCGGGCCGCTGCGCGATCCGCCGGAGACGCGCCACCTGCCGCCTGGCGACTATGTGGTGCTCTGCGTCGAGGACGAGGGCGTGGGCATGCCCCCGCACATCGTCGAGCGCGCCGCCGAGCCCTTCTTCTCCACCAAGGGCCGGATGAGGGCACGGGCCTCGGCCTCGCCATGGTCAGCGGTTTCGTCCAGCAGTCGCGCGGCAAGCTGGAGATCGACAGCGAGCTCGGCCGCGGCACCACCGTGCGCATCGTCCTGCCGGTGCACGGCGCGGCCCGCGGCGCCGTCGAGGCCCAGAGCTTCCGGCCCGCCGCCCTGCCCGTCACCCCGCGCCAGGACGCCCACATCCTGTTGGTCGAGGACAACCCCGACGTCATGGAGCTGGCGCTCGAGACGCTGCAGTCCCTGGGTTATGCGGTGACCGCCGCCGGCAACGCCCAGGAGGCGCTGGAGGCCTTCGAGTCCGCCAACGTCGTCCGCCCGATCGACCTCCTGTTCAGCGACATCATCATGCCGGGCGCCATGAACGGCATCGCCCTGGCCGCCGAGCTCCGGGCGCGGGCCCCCGACCTGAAGGTCCTGCTGGCCACTGGGTACAACGAGGAACTGGTCGACGCCCCGCACCGCCCGGACCTCGACGTGCTGAGCAAGCCCTACCGCCAGTCCGAGCTCGCCGACCGCATCCGCCAGGCGCTGAACGCCCAGGGCGGCGGCGACCGCCGGCCGCCGTCCGACCCGCCCTACATCCAGGCCTGATCGGCCGCGCCTAGCGGAAAATCCCCACCGCCAGCTCGGCCCACACCAGGATCACCACGAGCGCCACCGCAGCGGCGCCCGCCAGCCGCAGCCACGGCCGGCGGGTGGCCCGCGCCACCAGCTCATAGCCCAGGCAGCCGCCGGCCAGCAGCGCGCCCAGCGCCAGGACGTCCTCGCGGCCCCAGTTCATCTCGCCCCACAGCAGCGAGCCCGCGACCGCGGCGGCGAACACCAGCCCCGCGAGCCCCCAGGTCCACACGCGCAACCCGTCGCCGAACGCCCGCACCGTCATCCGCCGTCCTCCTCAGCGTCCCAGCCGAACCTGCCGTCCACATGCGGCCATGATGCGTCATATGTGGAGCCTCGTCGCAGGGTCCATGGACCCTACTGGACCTTCTCCCAGCGATAGGGCTCCCTCTCGCCCCTGCGGAAGAAGCCGCGCGTGTCGGGCTTGCCGTCGGCGTCGGTGTCGTAGAGCGCGCTGTCGATCGTGCCGTCGTGGCCATCGTCGAAATACATCCCGACGAAATCCTGCTCGGCGGCGCCATCGCCGGCCAAGCGGCCATCTTCCGGCTCAAGGCGAGCCCCTAGCGCTTGCGTCCCTCCGGCGTGTCGTAGGGTGTCCCGTCGCGGTGACGATAGACGCCCTCGCCCTGGCGCAACACGAGGTCGAGGTCGGGATAGTCGACCCCGTCCTCGTCCGGCCGCCGCGAGCCGATCTCCAGCAGCACGGCCTCCCGGTCGGAGCGGTTCTGGATGTGATGGCCGTTCGGCACGCCGGCCTTGAAGCCCGCGCAGTCGCCCGCGCGAAGCACCGTTTCGCCATCGGTCTCGACCAGCACCACCTCGCCGCCCACCACCCAGACGAACTCGTCCTCGGACGTGTGCCAGTGCCGCTGGCTCGTCCAGGCGCCGGGCGGCAGGCGTAGCAGGCTGACGCCGAACTGGTCGAGGCCAACCGCGTCGCCCAGCTTCCAGCGCTTCCTGGCCTGGCACGGTCCGTCGAAGGGCGCGGGATAGGCCGTGCCGAACCGCGTCGGCGCGTCGGCGATGTCGATCTTGGGCATCAGTCCTCCGGATACGGACGGCCGTCCCGGTGGTGGTAGCCCTGCGGTCCCGTGATCATGTCGATGTCGGGATAGTCGCAGGCGTCTTCGTCCGGCCTGCGCGAGCCGACCTCAAGATAGACCGCGTCCCGGTCGCCGCGGTTCTGCAGGTGGTGGCCGTTGGGCACGCCCGCCTTCCAGGCGGCGAAGTCGCCGGGCCGCAGGATCGTCTCGCCCTCGTCCTCGACCAGCACCGCCTCGCCCTCCAGCATGTAGACGAACTCGTCCTCGGCCGTGTGCCAGTGCCGCTGGCTCGACCACTTGCCGGGCGTCAGCCGCACGAGGTTGACGCCGAAGTCCGTCAGGTCCGCGGCGTCGCCCAGCTTGCGCCAGTTCGGCCCCAGGCAGATCTCCTTGAACGGATGCGGATAGGAGCAGCCGCTCCGCACCTCGACGGCGTCGATATCGATCTTCGGCATTGGCCCTCGCGTCTCTTCCCGCCAACAGGTAATGCGCTGCCATGAGCGCCGCCATAGATCCCGTCGAGCTCACCCGCGAGCTGATCCGCAAGCCCTCGGTCACCCCGGCCGACGAGGGGGCGATGGACGTCGTCGAGCGCACGCTTTCGGGCCTGGGCTTCGCCTGTCGGCGGATGAGGTTCGGCGACATCGAGAACCTCTACGCCCGGTTCGGGACCGCGCGGCCCAACCTCTGCTTCGCCGGCCATACCGACGTGGTGCCGGTGGGCGACGCGCAGGCCTGGTCGAAGGACGCCTTCGCCGCCGAGGTGGTCGACGGCGTGCTGATCGGCCGGGGCGCGGTCGACATGAAGTCGGCCATCGCCGCCTTCGCAGCCGCCGTCGCGGACGCCATCGGGTCGGGGCGCATTGCGGGCTCGGTGTCGTTCCTGATCACCGGCGACGAGGAGGGCGTGGCCACCCACGGCACGAAGAAGGTGGTCGAGGCCCTGCTGGCCGAGGGCGAGGCCATCGACCACTGCGTGGTCGGCGAGCCCACCTCGGCCGAGACCTTCGGCGACATGGTCAAGGTGGGCCGCCGCGGCTCGATCAACGCCGAGATCGTGGTCGAGGGGATCCAGGGCCACGTGGCCTATCCGCAGCGGGCGGCCAATCCGACGCCCGTGCTGATCCGCCTGCTGGCGGCGCTGCAGGACCGCCCTCTGGACGAGGGCTATCCCGAATTCCAGCCGTCCAACCTGGAAGTCACCATGATCGACGTGCCGAACACGGCGACGAACGTCATCCCGGGTGTGGCGAAGGCGCGGCTGAACATCCGCTTCAATCCGAACCACACGGGGCAGGCCCTGGCCGACTGGATCGAGGCCGAGGCGCGAAAGGCGGCCGAAGGCTTCAAAGGCACGGTGACCGTCACGCCCGCCATCAGCGGCGAGGCGTTCCTGACCGAGCGCGGGCCGTTCACCGAGCTGGTGGCCGCCGCGATCAAGGACGTGACCGGAAGCGATCCGGAGCTCTCCACCTCGGGCGGCACGTCTGACGCCCGCTTCATCCGCGCCCTGTGCCCGGTGGTCGAGGTCGGGCTGGTCGGCCGCACCATGCACCAGGTGGACGAGCGCGCGCCGGTCGAGGAGATCCGCCGGCTGCAGGCGGTCTATGGGCGCATCCTGGAGCGCTACTTCAAGGCGGCGTGAGGCCTGTCCGGACAAGATTTTCCGAAGATTCACTTGAGCGCGCGGGGCGATCGCGCATCCTCGCGCCCATGACCAGACCGCCGAAGAAGAGCGAGTTCCTGGAGGTGCGCATCCCGCACCCGACCAAGGAAGCCTTCATGGCCCGCTGCCGCGAGGACGGCCGCTCGGCCAGCGAGGCGGTCCGCGCGTTCATCGAGGCCGAGCTGGCCCCTGAGCCGCGCCGCCGCTTCCGGGCCGCCCATGTCGTCGCAGGCGCCCTGGCGCTCGCCGCGGCCGGCGCCGCAGCCGCCCCCTCGCTGGCCGACAGCCTGCGGACGGCGGAATTCCGCGCCCTCGACGCCAATCACGACGGCGTCGTCAGCCTGCCCGAGTACGTGAACCGCTAGCGCAGCGGCTTCAGGAAACGCTCGGGGGCCAGGTCCAGCCAGGTCCAGGGCTTCAGCACCGCCGCACCCTCGCGCCACGACACGATGACCCGTCGCGCCTTGCCCGCCACGTTGTCCGCAGGAACGAGGCCGACGCCCACCGCCTGCGGCCAGCGGCTGTCCAGCGAGTTGTCGCGGTTGTCGCCCAGCACGAAGTAGTGGCCCTGCGGTACGACGACGGGTCCGAAGTCGTCGCCCTCGTAGCCCGGGCCGCGGTCGTAGGTGAGATAGCTGCGGCCGTCGGGCCCAGTCTCGCGCACCTGCTCGACCATGACGCCCGCCGCCTCCGGATCCTCGATCACGCCCAGCCGCTGCTGCGGCAGAGGCCGGCCGTTCAGGATCACCTGGCCGCCGCGCAGTTCGACAGTGTCGCCGGCCAGGCCGATCACCCGCTTGATGTAAAGCTCGCGGGTGTCGCGCGGCAGCTTGAACACCGCCACGTCGCCGCGCTCGGGCGTCCGCGCGAACAGCCGTCCCGCCGGCAGCGGGGGCGAGAAGGGGACCGAGTGCCGGCTCCAGCCATAGTCGAACTTCGAGATCAGCAGGTAGTCGCCGGTCCGAACGCCCGGCTCCATCGAGCTCGACGGAATGGTGTTCGGCTGGAACAGCAGGACCCGCAGCACCAGCGCGATGAGTAGGGCCAGCAGCAGGGTCTTCAGCGTGTCCACGAGGTCGTGCGCGACGCCGGTCGCAGAGGCGGTGGCTTGGGTCATGACCGCAGCGTGGCGGCTTCGGGCCCGGATGCGAGGCCGGACCTGTCCGGACGCCCGCCGTTCGTGTCCGGACGTCCTACTGGGCGGCGAGCCCGCGGACCTTCATGGTCACCGGCGGGTCGGCGTCCGGGCCGCCGTTCGACAGCGCGCCCTGCACCAGCACCGGCTTCTGGACGACCATCTTGGCCATCTCGGCCGGCATATCCAGGCGCACGACAGTGACGTGGAAGGCCGCTGGCCGCTTCGGGTCCCCCTTCGACCCCCTGCAGGCAGATCCGCTCCGACATCACCAGGGCGTAGTAGTCGGTGTGTCGCTCGCGCGCCGCCGTATCGGCCTCCGCCTCGTCGAAAGCCTCGATGGCGTACACCGTGCCCTTCAGGAAGGTCGCGGAGTCGCCGTAGGGTACGCAGGCTGGACCCGTGTCGGCGGCCGCCCTGGCCGGGGCGGCGGCGAGGCTGGCGAGGGCGGCCACGGCCGCGAGCACGGCTGGGCGGATCACCGGAAATCCCTTCGTGGAGCTTGGCCGAGCCTGGGTCAGTAGGAGACCCCTGTCAAATAGAGCCCCTCCGCTGGGGCGACGGGACCGCAGGCCTTGCGGTCGCGGGCCTCCAGCGCCGCCTTGACGTCGGCCTTCGTCCAGCGGCCCACGCCCACCTCGGCCAGGGTGCCGGTCATAGAGCGCACCTGGCGGTGCAGGAACGAGCGCGACGCGAAGTCCAGCAGCACATAGTCGCCCTCCCGGCGCACCGCCGCCACGTCCAGCGTCTTACAGGGGGGACTTCGCCTGGCAGCCGAGGTCACGGAAGGTCGTGAAGTCATGGTGGCCCACCAGCACCTGGGCGGCCTCGTGCATGGCCTGAGCGTCCAGCGGCTTCTTCATGTGCCAGACCCGGCCCTGGTCCAGCGCGGGCGGCGCCATGCGGTTCAGGATCCTGTAGAGGTAGCGCCGCTCCTTGGCGGAGAACCGCGCGTGCCAGTCGCCCTCGGCGACCTGTGCGTCCAGGATCACGATCGGCTCGGTGACGAGGTGCGCGTTCAGCGCGTTGCGAACGGTCTCCGGGTTCCAGTCCTTCGCGAGGTCGATGTGGATCACCTGGCCGGTCGCGTGCACGCCGGTATCGGTGCGGCCCGCCGCCTGCAGGCGGAGCGTCTCGCCGCAGAATCCTTTCACCGCCCGCTCGATGGCGCCCTGCACACTGGGCAGGTCGGCCTGGGCCTGGAAGCCGTGATAGGGCCGGCCGTCGTACTCGATGAGCAGGCGGTAGCGGGGCATCAGCCGAGCGTCGTCCCGGCGGCCACCGGGGTTCCGCGCAGGAAGGCTTCGGCGTCCTGCGGCCCGCGGCCCTCCCGCTGCACGCGCAGCAGGCGCACCGCGCCCCTCTCATTGTCGGCGCCGCAGGCGACCCGCAGCCGATCGTCCAGCACCTCACCCGGCGCGCCCTCGCCCTCCGCCCGCTCCGACAGCAGAGCCTTCACCCGCACCGGCCCCTTCTCGGTCGGCAGCTCGAACCAGGCGCCCGGGAAAGGCGACAGCCCGCGGATCTTGCGGTCGACCTCGGGTGCGGGCCTGGTCCAGTCGATCCGCGCCTCCTTCGACCGGATCTTCTTGGCGTAGGTGACGCCGTCATCCGCCTGCGCCGCTTCCGCCGCCCGCCCCGCCGCGATCGCATCCAGGGTCGCGACGATCAGCTCGGCCCCCGCCGCCGCCAGACGGTCGTGCAGCGAGCCCGCCGTCTCCAGGGCGTCGATACGCACCGTCGCCGTCGACAGCACCGGCCCCTCGTCCAGCCCCTCGGTCATCCGCATGACCTGCACGCCGGTGACCTTGTCGCCGGCCATGATCGCCCGCTGGATGGGAGCCGCGCCGCGCCAGCGGGGCAGCAGAGAAGCGTGCACGTTGAACGACCCCAGCCGCGGCGCCTCCAGGACCTCCCGCGGCAGGATCTGGCCGAAGGCGACCACCACCGCGGCGTCGAGGTCCAGCGCGGCGAAGGCGGCGACCTCCGCAGGGTCGCGCATCGAAGCCGGCGTCCGTACCGGAATGCCTCGGCTCTGCGCGAATGCGTGCACCGGCGAGGGCTTCAGCTCGTGGCCGCGGCCGCGCGGGGCCGGGGGCTGGGAATAGACGCAGGCCACCTCATGGCCTGCGTCCACAATGGCGGACAGCGCCGAGACGGCGAAATCGGGAGTGCCCAGGAAGGCCAGACGCATGGGCGGGGTTTAGCCGCGCGAGGCGCATAAGGGAACTGAGGGGCAAGCGTCGCCGTTCGACGCCCGACAATCGGAGATGGACCCATGAACAAGCTGATCGCCGTCACCGCCTCCGGCCTCCTCGTCGCGCTCGCCGCCTGCAGCGAGCGTGAACGCGTCGACACGGGCAACGATGTGGAGGCGGCCGCCGGGAAGATCGCCGCCGAGGCGCGCGAAGCCGTCAACAGCCCCGAGCTCAAGGAAGTGGGATCCGAGATCAAAGAAGCCGCCGGTGACGCCGGCCAGGTCATCAAGGATACGGCCAAGGGCGCGGCCCGGGGTGCGCGCGAAGGCGCCGCCAAGGTCGAAGCCGAGACGCGCGACGAGGCGGGGGACGCCAACCGCGCGGCTCACGACGCCACCCACTAGGCCCGCTCCCTTAAGCTTGAAGGCGCAAATGCGGCGCGGCGGACACACGCCCGCAAACCGTGCGCTCTAGCTCGTGCCGGAACTGATCCTGGGGAGGAGCGGAAACGTTGGTGAGCCGATCCGTCGGCCAGGGAGTGTTTTGAGAGTGATCCGCCGTCCCCGCGCGCCCCGCTGGGCGCTTCTCCTCGCCGGCAGCGCCATGGCTCTGTCGCTGCCGCCGCTCGCCCACGCCCAGGCCCCCAGCCGACAGGCTGCGCCGGCGGACGAGGCGATGCTCGACGAGGAAGGCTATGAGGTCGACGAGCTGGTGGTCACCGCCGCTCGGGAGATCGCGCCGCGCGGCTCCGTCGTCGGCGTGGCCGAACCCGAGATCGTCCTCGACCAGCGCGAGATTCGCGCCCTCGGCGTCGGATCGGTGACGGAGTTGCTGGCCGCGCTCGAGCCGCAGCTCGCCTCGGGCCGCGGCCGCGCCGGCGGCCGACCGATCATTCTCCTCAACGGCCAGCGCATCTCGAGCTTCCGCGAGGTGCGCGACCTCCCGCCCGAGGCCATCGTCCGCATGGAGATCCTCCCCGAGGAGGTGGCGCTGCGCTACGGCTACCGCGCCGACCAGCGGGTGGTGAACTTCGTCCTGCGCCGCCGATTCCGCGCGATCACCGTCGAGACCGGCGTCACCCTTCCCACGGCCGGTGGGCAGGAGAGCTACGACGCCACCGTCGACGGCCTGCTGATCGGCGACGACGCCCGCCAGCAGGTGAACCTCAAGGCCGGCCTGCAGACGCCGCTGCTGGAATCTCAGCGCAATGTCGTCCGCATCCCCGACGAGACCGCCTTCCGCACCCTGGTCTCCCGGCAGGAGAACCTCTCGCTCAACGCCATCTACGCTCGCCCGCTCGGCGAGGGCGTCAGCGCCACCCTGAACGGCAGCCTGGAGTGGACCGACAGCACGGGACGTCTCGGGCAGGACCCCGGCGCGCTGGACGCGCTGCGCCGCCTCACCGACAGCAACGTGGCCCACCTCGGCGGCACGGTGAACGGCGCGGTCTCCGGCTGGCGCTGGACCCTCACCGGCAACGCCGACTGGAGCGAGACCCAGACGACGACCGAAGTGGCCTACGACCCCGTACTCGGCTGGCGCGCCCCGAACACCGCCCGCTCGACGGTCACCTCGGCCGACGTGCAGGGCCTGGTGAACGGCACGCTGTTCGACCTGCCGGCGGGCGCCGTCAACGCAGCCTTCACCGTCGCGGGCGGAACCCAGCGCGTGGAGAGCCAATCCTTCCGGCTCGGGACTCGCCTCGACACAGACCTCGATCGCCAGACGGTGACCGCCCAGGCCAACTTCGACGCCCCCCTCGCCAGCCGCCGGCGCGGCGGGATCGAAGGCCTCGGCGACCTTTCAGTGAACTTCAACGCCAACGTCGAGCACTACTCCGACTTCGGCTCGCTCTACACCTTGGGCGGCGGCGTCACCTGGTCGCCGATCCAGCCCGTGCGCCTGATCGCCTCGTTCACGGACGAGGACGGCGCGCCCACGATCCAACAGCTGGGCAATCCCGAGATCATCACGCCCAACGTCCGGGTCTTCGACTTCACGACCGGTCAGACGGTGGAGGTCGCCCAGGCGACCGGCGGCAACCCCGACCTCGCGGCCGACAACCGGCAGGTTCTGAAGCTCGGCCTGACAATCAAGCCGTTCGACGAAACCGACCTCACCTTCCGCGCCGACTACACCCGAACGCGCACGCGCGACGAGATCGCCAGCTTCCCGGCCATCACGCCCGAGATCGAGGCGGCGTTCCCGGATCGGATCGTCCGTGACGCCCTCACCAACCAACTCGTCCGCATCGATACCCGGCCGGTGAACTTCGACCGGCACGACGAGCAGCAGCTGCGCTGGGGCTTCAACTACTCCCGGCCCATTCGCAACACGCGGACGCCCGCCTTCGCCCAGCCGCGGCCGCAAGGCGCGGCGGCCGCCGAGGGCGCTCCGCCGGCGGAAGGCCCTCCGCGAGGCGAGGGCGGTGGGCGCGCAGCCGGTGGGTTCAGCGGCGGGGCCGGCGGCTTCGGCCCAGGCGGCGGGCGGCGCGGCGGCTTCGGCGGCGGCAACCTGCAGTTCGCCGTCTTCCACACGTGGCGAATCGAGGACGAGGTGCTGATCCGCCCGGGTGTCCCGGTGCTCGACCTGCTCGGCGGCTCGGCCCTGACGCAGGGCGGCGGCACGCCGAAGCATCAGGTCGACGTCCAGGCCGGCGTCTCCCGCAATGGTCTCGGCGCTCGTCTCAACGCCCGCTGGCAGCAGGGGACCGAGGTGGACGGCGGCGCCGGCGACCGGAGCCTGCGGTTCTCAGACCTGACCACCGTCGACCTGCGGCTCTTCGCGGACCTCGGCCTGCAGCCGATGGCGCGCAGCAATCCGTGGATGCGCGGCGCCCGGGTGAGCCTGAACATCGACAATGTCTTCGACCAGGTGCGCACCGTCCGCGACGAGGCGGGCCTCGTGCCGCTCACCTACCAGCCGGACCTGATCGACCCGCTGGGCCGCACGGTGCGGGTCAGCTTCCGCAAGCTCTTCCTGCCCAGGCGCGCCGTCCCGCCGCCTGGGCAAGGCCAAGGACGGCAGAACGAGGGCCGCGGCCAGCCGGCGCGGCCGGCGACCTAGGCCGCCTTGGTGAGCTTCTTGACCTTCTTCACCGCCTGTTCGCGCTTCAGGCGCGACAGGTGGTCGATGAACAGCACGCCTTCCAGGTGGTCCATCTCGTGCTGGATGCAGACCGCGAAGAGCCCTTCGGCGTCTTCTTCCACCTGCTGGCCGTTGTAGTCGAGGTAGCGGAGCTTCACCCGCGCCGGCCGTTCGACCTCGTCGAAATATTCAGGTACCGAGAGACAGCCTTCCTCGTACGGCGCGGTCTCCTCCGAGGCCCAGAGGATCTCAGGGTTCACGAAATAGCGCGGCTGCGGCTCTTCCTCGGGCCGGGCCAGATCCATGACGATGACGCGTTTCGGCACGCCGATTTGGATCGCCGCCAGCCCGATGCCGGGCGCGTCGTACATGGTCTCCAGCATGTCATCCATCAGCGCGCGCAGCGCGTCGTCAACGGCCTCGACGGGCTGCGACACCTGCTTCAGCACGGGATGGGGGACGGTAAGGATCTCGCGGATGGCCATGGCGTGCGAGGTAGGTTCGGAATTCCTGAGCGTCAAGGTGGGAGAAGCGCCTACGCCCCCTGGCCGGCGGCCAGTCGCACGGTTGGCTGTTCTTCGTCCGAGAGTTTCGACAGCGCACGGACGCCCACCTCGATCGGCGGCAGCTCGGCGATCTCCTTGCCCTGGTGGTCGACCTTCAGGTCCTCGAAGCGCTTGGCCTGGGTCAGCACCTGGCTTTCCAGCGAGCCCACGAAGCGATTGTAGCGCTCGACGGCTGCGGTCAGCGCCTTGCCGACCGAGCCTGCGTGCTCGCCCATCACCGCGATGCGCTTGTAGAGCTCCTTGCCAAGCTCGGCGATGTTCTGGGCGTTGGCCGCCTGCTCCTCCACGCGCCAGCCGTAGGCCACGGCCTTGCAGAGCGCGAACAAGGTCGTCGGGGTCACGATAACGACGCGGCGGTCCATCGCCTCGGTCATCAGGTCGGGGGCGCGGTCCAGCGCCGCCGCCAGCGCGCTATCCAGCGGCACGAACATCGCCACGAAGTCGGGCGAGGCGTCGAACTGGTCCCAGTAGGCCTTCGCCGACAGCCCCTGGATGTGGTTCTTCACCGAGGCCACGTGCCGCAGGCCCGCCCCATCGCGGGCGGCGTCGTCCAGCGCCTCCTGCAGTTCCAGGAAGGCGTTCAGCGAGCACTTGGCGTCGATCACGAACACGCCGCCGCCCGGCAGGCGCACGGTAACGTCCGGCCTGCGCCGGCCCTCCTCGGTGTCGGTCGAGGTCTGTTCGTCGAAGTCGTAGCGCGCCGACAGACCGGCGGCCTCCAGCACGTTGCGCAAGGTCTGTTCGCCCCACCGACCCTGCACGCCCGCGCCGCGGCGCAGCGCCGCCGAGAGCTTGCGCGCCTCCTCCTGCGTTGCTGTCGAAGCCTGCAGCAGCTGGGTGATCTGCTGTTTCAGGCCGCCGGCTTCCTCGGCCCGCTGCTTCTCGACCTGGGCCACCTGCTCCTGGAATTTCTGCAGCGTCTCGGCCACCGGCTTCAGCTGCGCCTCGAGCCGGGCCTGGGCCAGCTGCTCGCGGCTGCGCACCTGCTCCTCGTTCTTGCGCAGGATTTCCTCAGCGACGTTGGTCGCCGACTGGGTGAGCTGGCTGCGCAGCAGCTCGCCTTGCTCCTCCAGCATCTTCGCCCGCAGTTCCGCGGCGGCGACGCGCATCTGCGCCTTCAGCGCCCAGACGACCGCGCCCGCGGCCACGACCGCCAGCGCCAGCACGAGGATCAGCAGCATGTTCATGCTGCGTTCCTATCAGATTCCGTGAGTCGGTTCTACGCCGGCCGCCGGGCGCGCATGGCCTGGGCGATTGTGCCGTCGTCCAGCCAGTCGAGCTCGCCGCCGACCGGCACGCCGCGGGCCAGCATGGTCACGGCGACGTCCGCAGCGGAGAGCCGTTCGGCCAGATAGTGGGCGGTCGTCTGGCCGTCGACGGTCGCCGGCAGGGCCAGGATCACCTCGCGCACGCCCGCGTCGCTCGCCCGTCCAACGAGCGGCCCGACCCGCAGGGCGTCGGGCCCGACGCCATCCAGCGCCGACAGCAGTCCGCCCAGCACGTGATACCGCCCGCGAAAGGCGCCAGCCCGCTCCATGGCCCAGAGGGCGCCCACCTCCTCCACCACGCAGATCAGGCTTCCGTCGCGAACGTTGTCCGAACAGATGGCGCAGGGGTCCTGGGTGTCCAGCGAGCCGCAGACCTGACAGGTCTTCACCCGCGCCGCCGCTTCCGCCAGCGCGTCCGACAGCGGCAGCAACAGCTGATCGCGCCGCTTGAGCAGGGCCAGCGCCGCGCGCCGCGCCGACCGCGGCCCGAGCCCCGGCAGCTTGGCGAGCAGGCCGATCAGCCGCTCGATCTCAGGTCCCGCGGAAGCCGCCACCTAGAACTTCGGCATCCCCGGCAGGCCCATGCCGGCCAGCGGGCCGGCCGCTTCCCGCATCAGCTCGGCCTGCTGGGCGTCCAGCTTGCGCTTGGCGTCGGCGTGGGCGGCGACCACCAGGTCGGCCACGACCTCGCCTTCGCCTGGCTGCATCAGGCTCTCGTCCAGGTCGACCCTGGCCAGCTCGCCCGTGCCCTTCAGCACCACCTTCACCATGCCGCCGCCCGAGGTGCCCTCCACCTCCAGCTCCGCCAGCCTGTTCTGGGCGTCGGCCAGCTTCTGCTGCATGGCCTGGGCCTGCTTCATCAGCGAGTTCAGGTCTTTCATCGCTACGCTACTCCTCGTCGTCCTCGGCTTCCGGCGGGGGCTCGGCCGCCTCGGTCGTTTCCGGCTGGATGGTCGTGCGGATGCCGACGATCTCGGCGCCAGGGAAGGCGCTCATCACCGACTGCACGAAGGGATCCTGCTCGATCTTCTCGCGCACCTCGCGCTGTTCGCGCTTCTGCTTCTCCCACAGGCTCTCGGCGCCGCCGCCGCCCTGGGCCGAGATCAGCCAGCGCTCGCCGGTCCATTCCCGCAGTCGCGCCACCAGCCGCTGGGCCAGGTCGCGCGGCGTGCCCGGCGCGGGTTCGTACTCGATGGCCCCCGGCCGGAAGCTGATCGGGCGGACGAACCGCTCGACGTCCAGCTTCAGCGTGATGTCGCGCTTCTGGTCGATGAGCTTCAGCACGTCCTCGAAGCTCTGCAGCGTCACCGCCGGCTGGGCCTGAGCCTGCGGCATCACCTGCCGGGCCACGGCCGTGGCGCCGCCGCCCTGCGGGACGCCACCACTCCCGCCGCCTCCGCCGCCGCCGCCGGGACCACCGCCGAGCGGCTCACCCGACTGCAGCTTCTTCAGCGCCTCCTCGGGCCCCGGCAGATCAGCCGCATAGGCCAGCCGGATCAGGGCCATGTCGACAGCCGCCGCGGCGTCCGGCGCGCGGCGCACCTCCTCGTAGGCCTTCAGCGTCAGCTGCCACATGCGCGACAGGATGCCGGGCGACACCGCTGCGCCGACCGCCGCCAGCCGCTGTGCCTGTTCCTTCGGCATGACCAGGGCGTTCGGCCCGATGGCCTTGGCCACGCTCGCCCCGTGCACGTGGTCCAGCAGGTCCAGCATCACCTGATCGGGGTTGGCGCCGTAGCCGTACAGCGTGCGGAACGTCTCGATGGCCTCGCCCGCTTGGCCGCGCATCAGCTGTTCGAACAGCGCGATGGTCTGCGCCCGGTCGGCCAGGCCCAGCATGTCGCGGATCGTGGCCGCCGTCACCGTCTGGCCGGGCTCGGCCTGGACGATCGCCTGGTCCAGCATCGACTGGCCGTCGCGCACCGAACCCTCCGCGGCCCGGGCGATCAGCATCAGTCCCTCGGCCTCGACGCGGGCGCCCTCGTTCTCGCAGATCATCTCCAGGTTCTTGACCAGCATCTCGGGTTCGACCCGGCGCAGGTCGAACCTCTGGGTGCGGGACAGGATGGTCACCGGCACCTTGCGGATCTCGGTGGTGGCGAAGATGAACTTGGCGTGCGGCGGCGGCTCCTCCAGCGTCTTCAGGAGCGCGTTGAACGCCCCCGTCGACAGCATGTGGACCTCGTCGATGATGTAGACCTTGTAGCGGGCCTCTACGGGCGCATAGCGCACCCCGTCCAGCAGCTCGCGGATGTCGTTCACGCCGGTGCGCGAGGCGGCGTCCAGCTCAAGGACGTCCATGTGCCGGCCCTCGATGATCGACCGGCAGTGAAGCCCTTCCTCGGCCAGGTCCAGCGACGGCTCGTGGACGGTGGCGGTCTCGTAGTTCAGCGCCCGGGCCAGCAGGCGCGCGGTCGTCGTCTTGCCCACGCCGCGGACGCCGGTGAGCATGAAGGCGTGCGCGATCCGTCCCGAGGCGAAGGCGTTGCGCAGCGTCCGGACCATGGCCTCCTGGCCGTAAAGGTCCTCGAACCGGCGAGGCCGGTATTTCCGCGCGATGACGGTATAGGCCGACGAGCCCTCCTCCTGCGCAGGCGGCGCAGGCGGGGGGCGCGGCGCCGAACATGTCGCCCGTGTTCGGATCCCGCTCAGGAATCTCTTCGTCGTCCACCATCGCCGCCATCTAATGGCTCGCACCCGGTGAACGGAAGGGGAAACCGCCCCTACAGCGCCCGGTACCGGAAATCGCGGAACCGCGCCGCGCCCCGACCCGCCGAATAGAAACCCGGCTTCAGCATCATGAACCCGCCGCGGACGTTGTGGTGATAGCCCGAGACCTCCATCCCACGGTCGAACTTCGCCCACGTCGTCCCGCCGTCGCCGCTGGTCCAAAAGCTGACGATGTGCCGGTTGTTTCGCAGACGCATCTTCATGCGCCGCCCATGCGGATTGGCGGGTCGGCCGCGCTCGACGCCGTACTGATGGGTGACGAACCGCTGCGCGTCGAAGCCCAGGCCGCAATAGAGCTGCTTGTCGTAGAACAGGATCAGGCCCGCCGTGGTGCCGGGATCGATCTCGATGTCGCATTCGATCTCGTAGGCCGGGTCGCCGACGACCGTCAGCAGCGGCGAGCCGCTCGGACGGCGCGATGCCCGCCCCCTGCAGCGTCAGCACGCCATCGCCCCGTGTGATCCGCCTGGCCTCGTTCGGGTCCGGCGCAAAGAAGCTCCATTGCAGGCCGTACCGGTCCTGGCGGAAGTCGTCCGACAAAGCCCGCCCGTGCGGCTCCGCCTCGCCGCCCCGCGGCTTCGGCAGGGGCTCCGACAGATCTCCGCCGCCGATCTCGAACCAGCCGTCCGCGTCCCACGTCACCGGCGCCAGCAGCGCCTGCCGGCCCAGCGTCCAGAACCCGTTCTCATAGCCGTGGTAGACCGCCCACCAGTCGCCGGCCGGGCCCTCCACGAGGGTCGCGTGGCCGCGCGACCACCATTTTTCGGCAAGGCTCTCCGTCCGCACCAGGGGATTCTTCGGATGATCCTCCCACGGTCCCTTGAGCGACTTCGACCGCGCGGCGATCACCATGTGCCCGGTCGGCGGCCCCGCCGTCCCGCCCACGGCGGTAATCAGATAGTACCAGTCGCCCCGCCGGGTGATCTTCGGGCCCTCGGGCGAGAAGCTCTCGATGTCCCAGTCCTCGGGATAGCCGCGCCAGGGGTCGTAGACGTGCTCGGGCTGGCCCGCGAGCGACAGTCCGTCCGGCGACAGTTTCACCCGGTCGCCGCCCGACAGGAACAGCCACCGCTCGCCGGTCCTGGCGTCCACCGCATGGCCGGGGTCGATGTAGGTCGGGAGGCCCAGCTCGACCGGCGCGCTCCACGGCCCGTCGATGCGGTCGGCCCACACCACCCAAGTGCGGTTGCGGTTGGGCGCCTTGGCGGCGAAATAGATGAAGTAGCGCCCCTCGTGCTTGATCAGCTCCGGCGCCCACACCGAGCCGACGTTCTGCGTCAGCGCCGCCGCCAGCGGCCGCCAGTTCACCAGGTCGCGGCTGCGCCATACCTGCAAGCCTGGATAGGCCTCGAACGACGAGAAGGTCATGTAGTAGTCGCGACCATCCTTCAAGATTGAAGGATCAGGCCAGTCGCCGGGCAGGATCGGGTTCAGGAAGGTCCCGTCCCCGCGATCGGCCCTGCGCTGACCCTCCGGACCGACGCCCCAGGTGGCGGCAGGCTGCGTGGCGCTCGCGGCGCCGGCCGTTCCAACAGCCCCGAGCGAGGCCAGTCCAAGGGTCAGGGCGTCACGCCGATCCATACGCATCCGCCGACCCTAGGCCTGCGGCCTGAGCGCTCCCAACGAGAGACCGCGCGCTACGGACACCGCCGACGTTCAATTTTGGGGAAGAGGTGGAGACCGAACGACAACCCGAAGCGGGACCCGTTGTGGCTGCTTCCTTCCGGACCTGACCAGGTTGGCGAGGCGCTCGTCCGCCGCCGATCTCCGAGGCGCTATATGGCGTCAGAGGGGCGGGAGGGCAAGCCCGCAGCGGCCGCCGCACAGTTCCGCCCCGCTCGCGCCCCAGTCCCGCCACACGGCGTCGCGAACGAGGCCGCAGCGTAACAACCGACAGTCTGGGGGCCTTCTCTCATGCGCAAACTCGTAGTCGCCGCGGTTCTCGCCGCCGTCGCCGTTCCCGCCCTGCCGGCCGCGGCCGATCCGCCGGGACACGCGCCCGCCCACGGCCGCCGGGCCAAGGAGCGCATCTACGACGACCGCGGCCGCTATTACGAACCCCGCCGCGTCTCCTACGACAACGTCTGGCGCGGCTCGGACGGGCGCTACTACTGCAAGCGGGACAACGGCACGACGGGGCTGGTGATCGGCGCCGCCGTAGGCGCCCTGCTGGGTCGGGAGATCGACGGCGGCCGTGACCGCACCACCGGCACGATCCTCGGGGCCGCCGGCGGTGCGCTGCTGGGCCGCGAGATCGACAAGGGCGACCTCCGCTGCCGTTAGGCAGCGGTCGTCCGCCATCGTGACGGATCGATCCGCGTCCCTCCTGACCCTTTGAAAGACGCTTGGGTTCCCGGTCGGGAACCCAACGGCTCCGCTTGGAATTGATCGACCGCAGCGGCCAAGCTCTGCTCAGCGGCCGCTCGGAGCTTGGAGCGGAGATCATGGCCATCATCACGGGCACGCCCCACCCCGACCGCCTGGAGGGCGGAGCCGAGGCGGACCTGCTGATCGGACTTGCCGGCGACGACACCCTCTCGGGTCTCGGCGGCGGCGACGAGCTGGTCGGCGGCGCGGGCGACGACATCCTGGACGGCGGGGCCGGCGAGGACGTCCTGAAGCCGGGCGAGGGTTCGAACATCCTGGACGGCGGCGACGGCTTCGACACCGTCGACTACTCCGACCTCACGACCGCGATCGGCGTCGACCTTTACACCGGCGCCTGGCGTGACGCCGGCCAGCTGGTCGACCATTACAAGAGTATCGAGAACGCGGTCGGCACCGCCTTCAACGACACGCTGCTGGGCGACTGGCGCGACAACATCCTCATGGGCGGCGCCGGCGACGACCGGCTCGACGGCCGCGAGGGCCAGGACGTCCTGCGCGGCGAGGCCGGCAACGACAGCCTCTTCGGCGGCGAAGGCTTCGACGACCTGCACGGCAACACGGGCGACGACACCGTCGACGGCGGGCGCCGGCGGCGACTGGGTCGTCGGCGGCCAGGGCGCCGACCTGCTGTTTGGCGGCGACGACGACGCGGCCGACGTCGTCTACGGCAACCTCGGGAACGACACCTGCTACGGCGGCGGCGGCGACGACTGGATCCGCGGCGGCCAGGGGAACGACCTGCTGTTCGGCGGCGCCGGGAACGACCTGATCTGGGGCGACCGCGGCGACGACACCATCTCCGGCGGCGCCGGCGCCGACACCTTCCACGTGTTCGGCGAAGCCGGGCTCGACCGCATCCTCGACTTCAACTTCGGCGAGGGCGACCGGCTCCGCGTGGAGGCCGGCTACACCTGGACGACCGCCCAGGTCGGCGCCGACGTGGTGGTCAGCGTCAGCGGCGGGGCCAGCGTGGTGCTGGTCGGCGTCTCGCTCTCGGCCCTGGGGGAGGGCTGGATCTTCGGGGGCTAGCCCCGGCCGGGCGTCTCGCGCACCGCGAAGCTCTGGCTGACCAGCTCGGCCCGACCGAAGATGGTCATGAACGCGATGTCGGCGGCGTCGGCGCCGCTGGCGATCCGCACCAGGCCCTCGACCGGCGCCTTCCGCGTCGCGTCGGCCAGCCGCCAGCGGCCGCCGACGAACACCTCGACCACCGCGTGCAGGTCGGCCGGCTCCAGCTTCCAGGCATAGGCGCTCACCGCCCGAGCAGGGATGTCGGCCGCACGGCACAGGCTGATGGCCAGGTGTGCAAAGTCGCGGCACACCCCGGCGCGGTCGGCGAAGGTGTCCTCCGCCGTCGTTGAGGCGTTGCTGACGCCGGCCTCGTAATCGACGTGGGCGCAGATCCAGTCGAGGATCGCCTCAACCTTGTCGCCGCCGGCCAGGTCGCCGAATTCACGCGCCACGAACCGCTCGAACCGGTCGGAGGGGCAGTAGCGGCTGGGCCGCAGATAGCGCAGCGCCTCGCCGGGCAGCTCCCGGATCGGGCTGGCGGCCGCACCCTTCAGGGTGTGGTCGCGCGCCGTCACCTCGACGGTGGCCTCGTAGGCGATCTCCATGCGGCCCTGGGCCTGGATCACCGCCCGCCGCTCACCGGACAGGCTGTCGTCCAGCCGTGCGACGGTCCCCTCCGGCGACAGGCTCAGGCGCTCGGCGTGCACCGCCTGGTCCGCGCCCCGCGCGGCCTCGATCAGCAGCAGCGTCTCGCAGGGTTCGGCGAAGTCGTAGGTCAGCCGGGCCTGGACATCGAGCCACATGGGTCAGGCCGCCTGAGCCTGCGCCGGGACCGGGGCCGGCAGGTCCGCCGCCTCCGCCCGGCCCCCCACGTCGACGGGCGCGGCGATGCAGGCGACATGCTTCACGCCGCGCCAGATGTCCCAGGCCACCGCGCCCGGGAGGCTCGGCGGCAGGATGAGGGCCCGCTTCATGGCCACGGCGTCGTCCCACGCAGGCACAGCCACGGCCTCGCCGCGGCGCCCGTCGGGCGCGATCGGAACAAACTGGTACTTCGGCAACGGCAAGCCTCCCCGGCGCCTGCCAAACCCGCGTCTACGGCTAAGGTTCCCGTGGGGCCGGCCAGGCTAAGAAAAAGAGCGGCCCCGTCGCCGGGGCCGCCCTCCATCAGGCCTGCAGGGACCTTAGTTGGTTTTGTTCGAGCCGACCGTCGAACCGGTCGAAGTCGTGCCGCTGGCCAACGAGCTGCGGTCGCCGACGCCGCTGCCGGCCGCGCCCGTTGTCGAAGAGCCCGTTGTCGAGGAGCCCGTTGTCGAGGAGCCCTGCATCGACGAACCCATGGCGCTGGAGCTCGATTGCGACTGGATACGCAGATTGTTCTGCACGTGCTTCACGCCCGAGACCTGCTCGGCCAGGTCCTCGGCGCGGCGCTTGTCCTCGCGGCTGTCGACGGTCCCGGTCAGCGTCACCTCGCAGTTCGACACCGCTACGTCGATCTCGGAGGCGTCCAGCCACGAGTCGTCGGCCAACCGGTCGTTGACGTCGTCGCGGATGCGGTCATCCGAGCGGGTGTAGTTCTTCGGGCCCTTGCCGCGATGCTGGCCCATGCCTATCGCGCCGAACATCCGCCGCATGCCGCTGGGCTCGTCCCCGTCGGCGACGCGGCGAACTTCCTCGTTGGCGTCGCCGAACTGGCCGCCGCTCTCGCCGTGGGAGTGGCCATAGCCGGACGAGCCGCCGTACCGCTGGTCACGCCGGTCGTGCTCCCAGTCGCCGTGACCGCCGCCGTGGCCGCCGCGCCGGTCCTGTCCGCCGAAGCTGCGTCCGCCCCAGGTTTGCTGTCCGAAGCTCTGGCCGGACTGGCCGTGGCTTTCCCCCGAACCGTAGCTCTGACCGGGGTGGCCGGCGCCGCCGTAGCCTTGGCCATAGCTCTGTCCGCCATAGCCCTGGCCGCTCTGGGCATAGCCGGGCGCGCCCCGGTTCTGCCGCTCGCCGTAGCCGTAGCCCTGACCGCTGGAGCCCTGACCACTGTGGCTTTGGCCACTGTAGCTCTGGCCGGACTCGCCGCCGTAGAAGCTGCGCGGCTCGCGGCCGCCGCGACCGCCCTGGCCGCGGTAATTCCGGTCGCCGTCCTCCCAATCCCGGGTGCGGTCGTCGCTCTCGAAGCGACGCATATCGCGATCGTTCCTGTTCCACTCGCTCATGGCGCGTTCCTTCCTTGAGTTGGGGGACGCTCCGAACGCCGGAGCGTGGCCTGCCAACCCGGCGAAGCCGCGATCGTTCCTACGCTGGCGCTTGGCGGCAGACCCACGGCCAAGTCCTCCGGGCGACTACGTAAGGAGAGGCCCCGAATTTCGCGCGGCCGGTTCGATGGGTATCTCCCTGGCCACACGAACGAGATCCCAGTCCGGAGTACGCAGATGACCGCTCCCGCCGCCTTCGCCGCGCAAGCGCCTGGCCAGGCCCCCGCCGCCGCCCTCGAGAACGTCGATTTCACGGTACACCACCAGCCAAAGGGCGCGTCTGACCGCATCGCCTATGGCTTCGTGAAGGCCCTGCGCTTCTTCGCCGACACCTTCTTCGCCAAGCGCTACGGCCACCGCGCGGTGGTGCTCGAAACCGTCGCCGCCGTGCCGGGCATGGTGGGCGCCACCCTCAACCACCTGAAGTGCCTGCGCCGCATGGAAGACGACCGCGGCTGGATCAAGACACTGATGGACGAGGCCGAGAACGAGCGCATGCACCTGATGACGTTCATCGAGGTCTGCAAGCCGACCCTCTTCGAGCGCTTCGTGGTCGTCGCCGTCCAGTGGGTCTTCTATCTGTTCTTCTTCGGCCTCTACCTGGTCAGCAGCAAGACCGCCCACCGGGTCGTCGGCTACTTCGAGGAAGAGGCGGTGGTCAGCTACACCCACTACCTCGCCGAGATCGACGAGGGCCGCAGCGAGAACGTGCCGGCCCCCCAAGATCGCCCTCGACTACTGGAACCTGCCCGCCGGCGCCCGCCTGCGTGACGTGGTCGAGGTGGTCCGCGCCGACGAGGCCCACCACCGCGACGTGAACCACGGCTTCGCGAACGAACTGGCTGGCGGCCCCGTCGCCGAGCCGGTCCCCGCCGCCTGGCCGCACGAAGAACTGCTCCCGCAGTGGAAGCAGGCGGCCTAGAGGGGCGCGCCAGTCCCCTCGACCGCCGCGTGGCCCGCGTCCCATCCCCCAGGGACGCGGGCTATCGCGCGTTCCGCACGCGCTCTACAACAGGACCATGGCCCTCTCCGCCTTCCTCAACACCTTCGCCGGCAACCCGCTGGACCGCGTCAGCGATCGCCGTCCCGACGCCGCCTGGATCGCTTCGCACCTGAGCAGCGCCGAGTCCCTCGGCCTCGCCATGTGGAACGGCCGCCCCCTGGTCGAGAAGGCGGACGGCGCTTCCGGGGCCTCCGGCGGCGTCCAGATCGCCTACCTGCCCGCGCGGCTCGCCGGCGAGCTGGCCGGCGGCCCCGAGCGGCTGCTGTTCCTGGGCCTCTGGAAGGAGACCGCCGTCTTCGCCGTCGACCTGGAGGGGCAGGCCGACCCGACCGACGGCCCGCTGCAGGGCCTCGGCGTCTTCCAGGACCTTCGCCAGATCGCCCTGCAGCTCACGCCGGCGGAAGCGGGCATCTGCGCCACCGCCAAGGCCATGTTCGAGTGGCGCCGCCGGCACCGCCGCTGCGCCGTCTGCGGCGAACCGACCGAGCCCCGCGACGGCGGCTGGAAGCGCCAGTGCCCGTCCTGCGAGGCCGAGCACTTCCCGCGCACGGACCCGGTCGTGATCATGCTTCCGGTGCACGGCGACCGGTGCATGCTGGGCCGCCAGGAACTCTGGCCGAAAGGGATGTTTTCGGCGCTGGCCGGCTTCCTCGAGCCCGGCGAGAGCATCGAGGAGGCCTGTGCGCGCGAGCTGGCCGAAGAGGCCGGACTGCGCACCCGGACCGTTCGCTACCACTCCTCCCAGCCTTGGCCCTATCCGTCGTCATTGATGATCGGCCTGATCGCCGAGGTCGAGGATGACGAGGGAACGCCCGACCAGACCGAGCTTGCCGAGGTGCGCTGGTTCACCCGCGACCAGGCCCGGCAGATCCTTGCCGGCGGCTACGACGGCGTGATGGCGCCGACGTCCATGGCCATCGCCCACCAGCTGCTGAAGGCCTGGGTGGAGGAATAGGGGTCGAAGAGGGCTAGGCCTTCGCCCGGAACGGGTCGGCCGGATAGACGCCCAGGATCTCGAACCGCTCCGAGAAGAAGCCCAGTTCCTCGAAGGCGCGCGCCACGCCGATGTCTTCGGGCCGGCCGTCGACCTCGGCGTAGAAGAAGGTGGCGGTGAACGCCCCGTTCTCCATGTAGCTTTCGAGCTTGGTCATGTTGACGCCGTTGGTCGCAAACCCGCCCAGCGCCTTGTAGAGCGCCGCCGGCAGGTTCTTCACCCGGAAGATGAAGCTGGTCACGCAGGGGCTGGTGAACGGCGGCGGAGCCGGCGCCTTCTCGGCGGTCATCACCAGGAAGCGTGTGGTGTTGTTGTGCTCGTCCTCGAGGTCGCGGGCCAGGATCTCCAGGCCGTACAGCTCGGCGCACAGGGCCGGCGAGACCGCGGCCTTGGTGGGATCGGGATGCTCCGCCAGCTCCTTGGCCGCGCCGGCCGTGTCGCCCGCCGCCTGGGTCTTCAGCTTCATCTTGCGCAGCGTCTTGCGGCACTGGCCCAGCGCGATCGGCATCGAGACGGCCGTGGTGACCTGATCCAGCGTCACGCCCGGATTGACCATCAGCTGGAAGTGGATCGGCTTGAACCGCTCGCCGATGATCTTCAGCCCCGACGACGGCAGCAGGTGGTGCACGTCGGCCACCCGGCCGGCGATCGAGTTCTCCACCGGGATCATGCCCAGCTGGCAGTCGCCGGACTTCACCGCCTCGAAGGCGTCCTCGAAGCTGGCGTGCGGCACGGGCTCATGGTCGGGGAAGAAGGTCGCGCAGGCCTCGTGGCTGTTGGCGCCCAGCTCGCCCTGGAAGGCGATGCGGCCTTTGCTCATGGAGGTCCCCCGATGGTGTTGGCGAAGTGTCGTGCGGCGGCCAGGTCGGCGGGCGTGTCCACCGACATCGGGGCGGCGTCCGCCACCGTCGCCCAGATCGACAGCCCGAGCTCCAGCGCGCGTAGCTGCTCCAGCTTCTCCCGCCGCTCGAGAGGCGACGGTTGGGCGGCGTTGAACCGGACGAGCGCGTCGCGTCGGTAGCCGTAGATGCCCACATGCCGCCAGATCGAATGGTCGCCGTACAGGGTGGAGCGTGTGAAGTAGAGGGCGCGGCCCTCTCGCCCCCCGGGCGACATCGCCAGGACCGCCTTCACCACGTCGGGATTGGCGCGGTCTGCCGGCGAGGCCTCGGGCCCCACCACGGTGGCGATGTCGCACGCCGGCTGCTCGGCCAGCAGTCCCGCGCAGGCGGTGATCACGTCCGGCTCCACGAACGGCATGTCGCCCTGGAGGTTGATCACCACGTCCCGCTCGCCGGCCGGGTCCAGCACGTCCAGCGCCGCCAGGATCCGGTCAGAGCCCGAGGGTAGGTCGGGGTCGGTCAGCACCGCGCGGCCGCCCGCCGCCTCGACGGCCGCCACGATCTCGGGATCGCCTGCCGCAACCGCCACGGGGCCCGCGCCGGCGGCCTGCGCCTGCCGCAGGACGCGGACGATCATCGGTACGCCGCCGATGTCCGCCAACGGCTTGTCCGGCAGGCGGGTGGCGGCCATACGCGCCGGGATGAGGACGATGGGGTTCATGGCACTGTCTGGGCGGTTGCGCCCGCGCCGGTAGCGTGTAAGAGAGCCGCACGCAACAAGGGGCGGGATTCCCGCAGCGTGCGCCGGCGTGCCCGCTGGCCGAAGAGAGGCGTGATCTAGGGACTATGAGCGACCTGACGTTCAACAAAGTCGCCGGTGCGGTTCTGGCGACCGGTCTGGCCATCGTAGGCCTGCGCGAAGTCTCTAAGGGCGTGTTCACGCCCCATCCGCCCGAGAAGATGGGCTATCTGATCGAGGTCGCGGAAGAGACCGGTGGCGGCGCCGCCGCGGCCGAGGCCCCGATCGACTGGGGCACGGTGTTGCCGACCGCCGACGTCGCCGCGGGCGAGGCGGCCTTCGCCAAGTGCCAGTCCTGCCACAACATCGCCCAGGGCGGCGCCAACGGCACCGGCCCGAACCTCTGGGGCGTCGTCGGCGCCAAGCCGGGCGTTCACCCGGGCTTCGCCTACTCGCCGGCCATGACCGACTTCGGCGCCAAGCAGCCGGTGTGGGACGACGAGCACCTCAGCGAGTTCCTCAAGGCCCCGCAGAAGTACATCGCCGGCACCAAGATGACCTTCGTCGGCCTGAAGAAGGCGGAAGACCGCATCAACATGATTGCCTTCCTGCGCTCGAAGGGTGGCAACCTGCCCGTTCCGGCGCCGAACCCGGCCGCCGCCGCGGCCCCGGCGGACGCCGGCGCGGCTCCGGCCGAAGGCGCCGCGGCCGAGGGCGAGCCCACCGCGACCGGCTCGACGGCGACGCCGCCCACCACCTCGGGCGGTCCCGCCGGTCAGGGTGTCGGCGCCCCCGGCGTCGGCGCCGCGCCGTCGCAGCAGCAGGCCCCCCAGCCCTGCCTCGCCGACGGCCTCGGGCAACAGCCGCCAGTAGGCGGCGCCCCGGAATTCGAGAGATCGGGAAGGCCTCCGTTCCGCGGGGGCCTTCTTCGTTTGCGGCCTACAGCACCCGCCGGTAGCCCGTCGGCTCGCCGTAGGCAGGCCGCGCCACCGCGTCGGCCAGCGGCTCCACTGCGGTCATCATGTGCGAGGCGTTGGCGTGGATGATCTTCCCCTCGCCCAGGCCGATGGCCACATGCCCCTTCCAGAACACCAGGTCGTTGCGCCCGAACTCGGCGGCGGCGATCTCGCGGCCCAGGGTCTGCTGCTGGTCGGTGTCGCGCGGGCAGGCCATGCCGCAGGCGAACAGCGCCTGCTGCACCAGGCCCGAGCAGTCCAGGCCGAGGCTCTCGCGACCGCCCCACAGATAAGGCGCGCCCACGAAGCGCAGCGCCACCGCCGCCGGGTCCTCCTCGAAGACCCCGATCGGCGCCAGGTGGTCGGCGGCGACCCAGCCTGAGCCCGTCACCTTGGCCAGCCGGCCCTCCTCGGCCTCCACCGTCACCAGGCTGTTCAGCGAGAACAGGCCCATCGCCCGGCTCTTGATGCTCGGCCCCTCGAACGCATAGGTGCGGAGGGTCGCCACCCGGTGGGTCGCCCGCGGGCCGAGCGGCGTCAGCGCGCCCTTGGCCACATAGCCCACATAGCCGTCGCGCCGCGCCTGCCCCAGGACGAAGCCGCCGTCCTCCTCCAGTACGTCGAAGCGCTCGCCGAACAGCAGCTGGTCCATCTGTTCGGAGGCGGCGCTCGCCTCCCGATGGATGCCCGTCGCCGCCATGCCGCAGGTCATCGGCGTCGGGTCCAGATAGACCTCGGCGTCGACGATCCCTTCCAGGCCGCGGGCGGCGATCCCGTCGCGCAGCAGAGTCGTGCGCGTGTCGAAGCTCATGCGAACCGCTCCCGGATCATGCGGTAGAGGGCGCGGATGGTCTGGGCCTCGGCGCCGGACGGCGCGCCCGGCCTGGCCCTCGGATTCCACGCGAAGATGTCCAGATGGACCCAGGGGCCGGCATCGGCGCCCGCGGGTGCGAATTTCTGCAGGAACAGCGCCGCCGTCACCGAGCCGGCCTGGGCCCAGGCGTCGGGGTCGTTCTTGAGATCGGCGACGTCGCTCTCCAGCGCCTCGACATAGCCCTTCCACAGCGGCATCCGCCACATCGGGTCGGCCTCGGCCTCGGCGGCCGCGGCGATCTGCGCCGCCAGCTCGTCGTCCTCGGTGTAGAACGGGATCACCTGCGGCCCCAGCGCGATGCGCGCCGCGCCGGTCAGGGTCGCCAGGTCGATGGTCAGCGCCGGCGCGAGCTCGCCCGCCCGCGTCAGCGCGTCGGCGAGGATCAGCCGGCCCTCGGCGTCGGTGTTGCCCACCTCCACCGTCAGGCCCAGCCGGGTCGCCAGCACGTCGCCGGGCCGCATGGCGTCGCCCGAGATGGCGTTCTCCACCACGGGACACAGCACCGCCACCCGCACCGGCAGCTGGGCGGCCATGAGCATCCGGCCCAGCGCCAGCGCATGCGCCGCCCCGCCCATGTCCTTCTTCATCAGCCGCATGCCGGCCGACGGCTTGATGTCCAGCCCGCCGGTGTCGAACACCACGCCCTTGCCGACGATCGCTACGAGGGGATCGCCGTCCTTGCCCCACCCCAACTCGATCATCCGCGGCGCGCGGTCAGGGTGCGCCGCCCGCCCTACGGCGTGAACGGCCGGATAGTTGGCCTCCAGCAGACCCTCGCCCTCAACCACGGTGAGGGACGCGCCGTACTGATCGGCGATCTCGCGGGCGATGGTCTCGATCTGCCGCGGGCCCATGTCGTTGGCCGGCGTATTGACCATGTCGCGCGCCAGGGCGCAGGCGTGCGCCACCGCCTTGGCTTCCGCGAGCTCGGCGCCGGGGCAGACCAGCCGCGGCCGCTCGCCGTCGCGGGCCTTGTAGCGGTCGAAGCGGTAGCTCCCCAGCGCGAAGGCCAGGGCGATGCGCTCGACCGCAAGCCCCTCAGGCGCGGCTTCGATGCGGTAGGCTCCGGCCGGCAACCTCGCCGGCAGCGCCCGGAAGGCCATGGCGTCCGTCTGCGGACCCACGCCGAACAGCACCTTGGCCAGCGCTCCGTCCGCGCCCGGGACCAGCAGCACCTGGCCGGCCTTGCCCTTGAACTCGGAGGTCTTCGCCAGTCCGGCCGCGTAGGCGTCGCCCGCGAGCAACGCCTCGGCGGCGCTTTCCGACACCGCATGGACGGGGACGATCGGCCCGTCCCAGGCTTCGAGGATCACGTCGGACATGCTGTTCCTGTCGCCGATGTAGCCCAGACCCGCAACCTACAGCGCCGCGAAGGCGCTGAGGAACGGCGCATGCGGGAAGGCCGCCAGCGCACCCACGGCGATCGCCACGCCGTAGGGGATGCCCTCCTTGGGCTCAGCCAGGCGCACGACCCACGAGGGTCCCATCAGCACCACCGGTCGGAACAGCGGCCTGCGCATCCACAGCACCAGCAGGCTGAGCCCGCCACCGGCGACCGCCGTGGCCAGCAGGAAGCTCGGCAGGCCGGCCAGGCCCAGCCACAGCGCCGCGGCGGCGAACAGCTTGGCGTCCCCGCCGCCGATCCAACGGAGCGCGAAGAGGACCATGCCGGCGACCAGGGCGCCCAGCCCGACTGCCAGGTGCACGCCGACGTCCGTCAGCGGCAGTCCGGCGGCCAGCGCCGCGGGGGCGAAGGCTGCGGCCAGCGCCAGCGAGATCCAGTTGGGAATGGTGAAGCTCGTCACGTCCTTGACCGCGGCCACGATGACCAGGGCCGGGAGCGCAAGGGCGAGCAGCGCGGCGACGGGAGCGAGCATGGCGCGATCATGCCCGACAGCCGTGAACGAATGGAAAAGAGCGCAAATGAAAAGACCCCCGGCGTCGCCGCCGGGGGTCTCGTCAGTGCAGAAGCCGGTCGGCTTACGCGCCGTTGATCGCGCCTTCGATCTCTTCGAACTTCGAGTTCAGGCCGGTGCCGATCAGTTGCAGGGCGCCCACGAGCACCACCGCGATGAGGGCGGCGATCAGGCCATACTCGATGGCCGTGGCGCCCGACTCGTCCTTCATGAAGCGGGTAACGAACTTCGACATGGTCACTCTCCTTGGTCTTCAGCGAGCAGACGTTGGGGGGCTTCAAGCTGACGCCTGCTCGCCCCGATTGGCATGACCACAATCGCAAAGTGCGCTTAACCCCCAGTAAACACGGGAACTACTGGCGCGAATATTCTATGGTTTACTGATATTCAGCATTGATATCTATTAACCAAGCGGCCGGCTCCCGAGGTTTTCTTCAATGGAATCAGCCTTCGCCTCAGCCGCCACCGCATCGAGCCGCCCGCCGCCGCGCACGAAGAAAAGTCCCGCCAGACCGATCCCCAACAGCACGAGGATGGTCGCCAGGCCGCCCTGCTGGGTCCGGGTGAGCTCGGTTCCGAGGTTCACCAGGGTCGGCGCCAGCCACGCCGTCGCCACCCCTGAGAGCGCGAAGACCCCGAAGAACGCCCCGCTCTGCGCCGCCGGCGTCAGCCGCACCAGCATCGTGCGGCTGGACGCGTACTGGGCGGTGATGAAGATCGCCGAGACGAACCCCAGCCCCACATAGATCCAGTCCGGCAGCGTGCGGAACACCGGCCCCGCCCAGAGCGGCGCGTGCGCCGCGGCGTCATAGGGCCAGAAGAACAGGATCCGGTCGGGGGCCATGCCGAGGATCGCGGCGAGCGCGGCCATCGAGAACGCGATCTCGATCTTCAGCGCGGCCTTCGGCCCAAGCGCCCCGTCCAGCCAGCGGGCCACATAGCCGCCCAGCACCGCGAAGATCGACAGCAGCACGCCATAGGCCAGCATCTCCAGCGCGCCCCACTTCATCACGCCCACCGCCAGCACCCCGGCATAGATCAGGATGGCGTTCATGCCGTCGACGAAGAACATCCGCGCGCCCAGATAGACGGCCGCGTCGCGCTGCTGGCCCACCGTGCGGATCATCCGGCCAAGCTCGGCCGCGCCCTGGCGGAAGGCGCTCAGCGCAGGGATGCCGGTGCGCGGCGCATCCGGCGTGAACAGCAGCAGCGGGATGGTCCCCAGCGCCAGGAGGGCCGCGGCCATCAGGGCCACCACCCG
This sequence comes from Phenylobacterium sp. J426, assembly GCF_024699945.1. Classification (GTDB taxonomy): domain Bacteria; phylum Pseudomonadota; class Alphaproteobacteria; order Caulobacterales; family Caulobacteraceae; genus Phenylobacterium. Next base: position 839,601 of record NZ_JAJOMY010000001.1, read on the forward strand.
CTCCGGCTCGTGCGTCGCGGGGTCCAGGCCGAACAGCGGCGCGGCCGGCACGAAACCCCAGTCCACCTTGCCCGGCAGCGCGAAGGCCCAGGCCGTGAACGCCAAGGCCCCCACCGAGAACAGGTTGCCCAGCGACAGCGCGAGGCCCGAGGCCTTGTGCGCCCCGCCGATCCCTGCCGCCCGCACCAGCAGCGAATTGTGCAGCACCTCGGTGTAGATGAAGAGCACGCGCGCGAACGCGCCCAGCGCCAGCACCGTCGTGAGCGTCATCCAGCCGCCTGGCTTCGCGAACCACATCAGGGCGATCGCCGGGACCATCAGGCCGACCGTCAGGGCGAGCCAGCCCTTCCGCGGCCCCAGCTTGTCGATCGAGGCGCCCAGGAAAGGCGCCGTCAGCATCACCGTCCAGCCGATGTACTGATCCCAGCGCGAGATCACCGCCTGGCCCTGCACCGGGTCGCCGACCAGGGTCGCGGCCACGTAGGGCATGAAGATGTAGATGGTGACCAGGATGATGAACGGGTCGCGCCCGCCCTGGAACACGGCCCAGGAGATCCCGCCGCGATCCAGCCTGCCGTCGCCGCCCACCGTCGCGGTCACCGGCGGATCGACCACCGCCGCAGGCCCGCGCGCATCCACCGCTTCCGGATCGAGCATGAACGTCCCCTCTTCGGGCCGCTCTCTCGTGTCCGGCGGCGCTTGGCCGACACGTTAGCCCCCTGACGCTGCGCCGCAATCATCACTCCGTGATTCACGCGCAGGTGATTGGGGCGGACGGGTCCGCGGGCGCACACTTCCCGCAGGCTTCTCTGGAGGTCTGTTCCCTGAAGCGCCCGCCACGGTTTGCGGAGGCCGTGGCGGGCGCGGCTGTGTCGGCTTGGCGCCCGGCCGTCCCCGCCGCTACGCTCGAAGCTCACATCGGGGGAGGTCCATGGGCAGGCTCTGGAGCGCGGCGCTCGCCGTCGCATGCGCGGTCGCCGCCGCTGGCGTCGCCCTGGCCCAGGTCCAGACCCAAGTTGCGCCACCGACACCCGCGTCGGCCGACGCCCTGGCGGATCCCGGCCCGCCGCTCAGCGGCTATCCCCGCAACGCCCTCCGTCCGCCGACGCCTGCCGAGCTGAAGACCGCCACCTACGTCCGCGACGTCATCTACGGCCACCGCGACGGCATGGCGCTCACCTACGACGTCTTCAGGCCGGTGCGGAAGGCGAACGGCGCGCTGGTGGTCAACATGGTGTCCGCCGGCTGGCGCTCGTCCTGGGCCCCGCCCGAAGAGCGCCAGGCCCGCTACCAGGCGCTGATCGACCAGGGTTTCACCGTCGTGGCGCTCTATCATTCCTCGGCCCCGCGCTTCCAGGTCCCCGACGCCGTCGCGGACGTGCGGCTGGGCCTGCGCCACATCCGGCTGCACGCCCGGGACTACGGCGCCGATCCCGCGCGCATCGGCGTGTGGGGCGCGAGCGCCGGCGGGCATCTCGCCCTCGTCGCCGGCATGATGGCCGACGACGGAGATCCGGCCGCCGCCAATCCTCTCGAGCAGTCCGGCAATCGCGTGGCCGCCGTCGTCGCCTACTTCCCGCCCACCGATCTCGAGGTGCTGCTCAAAGGGCGTCCGAAAGGCGGGGCCATCGCCTTCGACGACAAGCTGCTTGCCTCCGTCTCCCCGATCCACGGCGTCGATCCACGCGATCCGCCGACGCTGATCCTGCACGGCGACGCCGACAAGGGCGTGCCGCCGGCCCAGGCCGAACTCATGCGCGCCGCCCTCGAGAAGGCCGGCGTCGAGAACGAGCTGCGGCTGTTCGCCGGCGCCGACCACGACTTCTACGTCAAGGGCGACCCGGCCAGGACGGACGCCTACGCCACCAAAGCCATGACCGCCATGGTCGCCTGGTTCCAGCGCCACCTGAAGAGGTCAGCGAGCCCTGGCCGGTGAGGGTCGGCAGCGGACTTGAGCTCAGCGCCGCAAAGCTGACGTTCCGACGACCTGCCAGAAACCGCTTTACCGACTTCAGAGAGACGCGGCCCCCGAAGGAGGTAGCCTCATCCATGTCACAGCGAAGGCGCGCCGCACGTCTCCTGCTCACAGCCTAGACAGGAGATCCGATGGTACGTTTGACTTGGTCTGAGGTCGCCCCGGAGGGTGCGAAGGCCCTCTACGGCGTCCACCACTACGTGGTGACGCGTACCAAGCTCCCAGCGGAGCTGATCCATCTCGTGTTCCTTCGGGTGTCACAGATAAACGGCTGCGCCCACTGCATCGACCTGCACAGTCGCGATCTGCGGAAGACCATGTCGGTCGACAAGATCACGCTCGTGCCCGTGTGGGATGAGATTCCGCACCTCTTCTCCGACATGGAGCGAGCGGCGCTCGCCTGGGCGGAGGAGGTGACCCGCGTCAGCGAGACCCATGCATCGGACGAAGCCTATGCCGCAGCTTCGGCGGCCTTCGAGCCAAAGGATCTGGTGGACCTCACCATCGCAATCGCAGCGATGAATGCGTTCAACCGGCTGGGCGCGCCGTTCCGCTTGCCGGTCTCGGCGACGGTCTAGAACGGGAGGCCTTCCGCGGATCGGAAGCGGATGATCTTGATATCCGCTTCCGACCGAGGCTGTGTAAAAACGCGAAGCAGGGCAGACTCCTGACACACGGGTCGGGAGGCGCTGATGAGCCGCTTCGTCGAGGGTGAAGATCGCCGTCAGCCGGTGCTGCTTCCCAGCTGTCTGGACGACTACGTCAGCGACGAGAACCCGGCTCGGCTGATCGACGTCTTCGTTGATGAGCTGGATCTCGGCGGCCTGGGTTTCGAGATCGTCCCGGCTGCGACGGGCCGGCCGGCGTATCACCCGGCGATGCTGCTGAAGCTATACATCTATGGCTACCTCAACCGGGTGCAGTCGAGCCGGCGGCTGGAGCGCGAAGCACAGCGCAACGTCGAGCTGATGTGGCTGACGGGGAAGCTCGCGCCGGACCACAAGACCATCGCCAACTTCCGGAAGGACAACGGCGCAGCGATCCAGGCGGCCTGCGCCCACTTCATTGTGCTGTGCCGTCAGATCGGCCTGTTCACTCAGGCGGTGGCTGCGGTGGACGGCAGCAAATTCAAGGCGGTGAACACCCGCGACAAGAACTTCACGCCGGCCAAGCTGAAGAAGCGGATCGAGCAGGTCGCGGAGCACATCGCCGGCTATCTCCAGGAGCTGGACACCGCCGACCGTCTCGAGGGCGAGGCGGTCGAAGCCCGCACCGTGAAGCTCAAGGACAAGATCGCCACGCTGCGGGCGCAGATGCAGGCGCTGAAGGCGATGGAGGCGCAGGTGGAGGCGTCCCCTGACGGCCAGGTATCGCTGACCGATCCGGACGCGCGATCCATGGCCACGAGCGGCCGCGGCAGCGGCATCGTCGGCTACAACGTCCAGAGCGTCGTCGACGCCGAGCACCACCTGATCGTCGCCCATGACGTGATCACCACGGGCAGCGATCGCCAGCAGCTCGCCGAGATGAGCGGCAAGGCCAAGGACGCCATGGGCGTGGAGCGGCTCGAGATGCTGGCCGACCGAGGCTACTTCTCCGGCGAGGAGATCCTGGCCTGCGAGCAGATCGGCGTGACGCCGTACGTGCCCAAGCCGCTCACCTCAGGTGCCAAGGCCGATGGACGCTTCGGCAAGCAGGACTTTGCTTACGTGCCCGAGCAGGACGCCTATCGCTGTCCCGGCGGGAGCCTGCTCCGGCGGCGCATGACGACCGTCGAGAAGGGGCTCACCCTGCATCGCTACTGGGATCGGGCGAGCTGCCAGGCCTGCGCGCTGAAGCCCCAGTGCACGCCCAGCGTCGAGCGCCGGATCACCCGCTGGGAGCATGAAGCCACGATCGAGGCGCTGCAGCGGCGGATGGATCTCGCGCCCTACGCCATGCGGGCCCGCCGGCGGATCGTCGAACACCCCTTCGGGACGATCAAAGCCTGGATGGGCCACACCCACTTCCTAATGAAGCGGCTCCCGAACGTGAAGACGGAGATCAGTCTCCACATCCTCGCCTACAACATGAAGCGGGTGATGCAGATGCTCGGAACGGGGCCGCTGATCGCGGCGATCCGGACCTGAGGGAGCGGCGCGTCTAGCCCGCCTGCCATCAGCGGCTCAGCGCCGGCAGCGAGTTTTTACACGGCCTCGACCCATTGCGGACGTTGACGCCCGTTCGGGCCGCCGCGCGGACAGAGCCTCGCGCCCGACCGAAGCGAGCGACGCCGACCGGCCCCACCGCTAGGCCAAGAGCCGGTCGTGAATCCGCTCGCGCAGTTGCGGCGTCAGGCCCAGGGCCTCGTCCAGGTAGCCGTCGATCGAGCCGTGCCGTGCGCGCATCGCCGCGAACGCCCGCTCCAGGTACTCGGCCTCCACCCGCATGGCCACGATCAGCGCTTCGTCCGATGGCACGCGGCCGCCGATCTCGGTGAAGTGCTGGCGCATCACCGGCAGCCGGCGCGCGATCCGCTCCTCGTTGTTGGTCAGCAGATAGTCCTCGACGATGTCGTCGTCGTGGACGCCGGCTACGTGGTGGGTCAGCGCGCACAGGATGCCCGTGCGGTCCTTGCCCGCCGCGCAGTGCACCAGCACCGCGCCCTCGGCCTTGGCCAGCGTCTGGAAGTAGCGGGAATAGAGGTCGACGTGTCGGGCGGCGTGCGGGGCGCCGTCGTAGTACTCCAGCATGTAGGCGCGGAACGACTGGGCGGTCAGGTCCGAGCGGGCGATGAACTCGTGCCACTCGTCGGCGTGCTCCTGGCCGATGTCGTTGGCGATGACCTCGGCGGCGAAACCCTCCCAGCGGCGGCTGGGGTTGGTCTCGCGCTCGTTCGACCGGCGCAGGTCGACGATCACCGACAGGCCCAAGTCCCGCATCTTCTGCAGGTCGGCGTCGGTCGCCTGAGCATGGTTCGCCGAGCGGTACAGCAGGCCGCGCTTGAGCCGCCGCTGGCCGGCGGCGTAGTCGCCGAAGTCCCGGAAGTTCTCGATGCCTTCGAAGGGCAGCAGTCGGCTCATCGGTGAAGTCTCATCTGAACGGCGGTTCGTCGAAGCTGCGCAGCTTGCGCGAATGCAGGCGGGCGCCTTCCTGCCGGAGCAGGTCGACGGTGGCGAGGCCGATCTGCAGGTGCTGGCCGATCGCCCGCTCGTAGAAGGCGTTGGCCTGGCCCGGCATCTTGATCTCGCCGTGGAGCGGCTTGTCCGAGACGCATAACAGGGTGCCGTAGGGGACGCGGAAACGATAACCCTGGGCCGCGATCGTGGCGGACTCCATGTCGATCGCCACGGCCCGGCTCTGGTTGAAGCGCAGCGCGCTGGTCGAGTAGCGGAGCTCCCAGTTCCGGTCGTCCGTCGTCACCACGGTGCCGGTGCGCAGGCGCCGCTTCAGCACCTCGCCCGCCTCGCCGGTGACGATCTCGGCCGCGCGGTTGAACGCCACCTGCACCTCGGCGATCGGCGGGATGGGGATCTCCGGCGGCAGCACCCGGTCCAGCACGTGGTCGTCGCGGAGATAGGCGTGGGCCAGCACATAGTCGCCGATGGTCTGGCTGCCGCGCAGGCCGCCGCAGTGGCCGATCATCAGCCAGGCCTGCGGCCGCAGCACCGCCAGGTGGTCGCAGATGGTCTTGGCGTTCGAAGGCCCGACGCCGATGTTGACCAGCGTCACCCCCGCGCCGCCTTCGGCCATCAGGTGGTAGGCCGGCATCTGGTGCCGCCGCCACGGTCCCGAAGCGACCGCGCCTTCCGGATCGGGCGTGTCGGCGGTCACGGTGATTCGTCCCGGCGCGGACAGGGCCGTGTAGCGGCTGTCGGTCTTCAATTGCTCGGCCGCCCAGCGCACGAACTCGTCGACGTAGCGGTGGTAGTTGGTGAACAGCACGTACTGCTGCACGTGCTCGGCCGGGGTGCCGGTGTAGTGGGCGAGCCTCGCCAGCGAGAAGTCGGTGCGCAGGCCGTCGAACAGGGCGAGCGGTCGCGGCCCCTCGTGCGGGACGAGGAAGGCGCCGTCCGCGACCTCGTCGCCGATGTGCGCGAGCTCGGTCGAGGGGAAGTGCCGGGCGATCTGCGCGGCCCCGATGTCGGCGAGCGCCAGGTCGCGGGCGCCGTCCAGCACATAGGGGAAGGGGATCTCCTGTTCGGAGCGCCCGACGTCCAGCTCGACGTCGAAGTCCTGCTGCAGCAGGGACAGCTGTTCGACCAGATAGTCGCGGAACAGGTCCGGCCGCGTCACCGTCACCGCATAGCGACCGGGGATGCCGACCCGGGCGAAGGCGCGGCTGATGCGCGGATAGGGCTTTCCTTCCGGCCAGGTGAGCCGAAGCTCGGGATAGACGTAGGCGCCCGCCCGCCGCGCGACGGGGTCAGGCGGCGGGCCGCCGACCAGGAAGGATTTCAGGGAGGTCCGCAGCGCCGTGACGCTGGTGCGGTATTCGTGTTCCAGCCGATCGACGATGCCGGCTGCGTCTGTCTTCTTCATCGTGCGCGTTATAGCGGCGTCGTGTGACGGTTGCCATTCCCCCCGGCGACGGGCCTGCGGCGACCCGCTGGACGAGGGCTCGGTTCTTCGCGACAAAGGCGCCTCTTTCGATTGGCCGGGGGCCCAATGAACCGCCTTTTCACCTACCTCATCGTCGGCGCCATGGTGCTGGGCGTCCTGGTCGGATGGTTGATCAACGCCAACCTTCCGGCCGCCGAGGCGACGGTGTGGGCCGACAACCTCAACATCCTGACCACCATGTTCCTGCGGCTGATCAAGATGATCATCGCGCCGCTGGTGTTCTCCACCCTCGTGGTGGGCATCGCGCACATGGGCGACGCCACCGAGGTCGGACGCGTCGGGGTGAAGACCATCTTCTGGTTCATCCTGGCCTCGATCACCTCGCTGACCCTCGGCCTGGTGATGGTCCATCTGCTGCAGCCGGGCTCGGGGCTCTCCATCGCCCTGCCCGACGCCGCGGCCGGAGGCGCGGGCGTCGACATGTCCAAGTTCACCCTGGCCGAGTTCATCACCCACCTGGTGCCCAGCTCGATCGTCGACGCCATGGCGCGCAACGAGATCCTGCAGATCGTGGTCTTCTCGGTATTCGTGGGCGTCGCCATCTCGGCCATCGACGACAAGGCGCCCCAGGTGCTGGCCCTCGTCGAGCAGATCGCCCAGATCATGCTCAAGGTGACCGGCTATGTGATGCGGTTCGCGCCCATCGCGATCTTCTCCGCCCTGGCCGCCGCCATCGCCACCAAGGGCCTGGGCGTGCTCGTCACCTATGCCAAGTTCGTCGGCGGCTTCTACCTGTCGCTCGGCCTGCTCTGGGTGCTGCTGGTGGTGGTGGGCGTCCTGCTGGTCGGCCCGCGCATCCTGAAGCTGATCGGCAACCTGCGCAGCCCGATCCTGCTGGCCTTCTCGACCGCCTCGTCCGAGGCTGCCTATCCGCGCACCCTGGAGGAGCTCCAGAAGTGGGGCGTCAGCCGCAAGGTCGCCTCGTTCGTGCTGCCGCTCGGCTACTCGTTCAACCTCGACGGCTCGATGATGTACTGCACCTTCGCGGTGCTGTTCATCGCCCAGGTCTACGGCATCGAGCTGTCGATCGCCCAGCAGATCACCATGCTGGCGCTGCTGATGATCACATCGAAGGGCATGGCCGGCGTGCCGCGCGCCTCGATCGTCGTCATCGCCGCGACCCTCGCCTACTTCGACATGCCCGAGGCCGGGGTCGCCCTGATCCTCGCCGTCGATCAGCTGCTCGACATGGGCCGCTCGGCCACCAACGTGGTCGGCAACTCGGTCGCCAGCGCGGTTGTCGCCAAGTGGGAGAACCAGATCGAGGAACCCGCCGCGGCCGAACCCGTCCGCGCCGGCTGACCTACTCGATGGGCGGGGCGCGGTAGGTTTCCGCGTCCAGCTCGCCTTCCCATCGCGCCACCGTCACCGCCACGGCCAGGTCGGCGGTGTTGTTCGGGATGGTGCGGGTCATGTCGAGCGGACGGTCGAAAGGCAGCATGAAGCCGACCACCAGAGCCGTCTGCTCGGCGCTGACGCCGAGAGTGCTCAGCACCGCGGCCAGCATGAACAGCGACGCCGACGGGACCGGGGCCGAGCCCACCGCCACCAGGACGGTGGTTACGCCGGCGAACGCCAGCTGCGCCAGGGTCAGCTCGATGCCGAACGCCTGGGCCGCGAACATCGTCAGGATGCCGATGTAGAGCGCGGTGCCGTCCATCGACACCGTCGCGCCGATGGGCAGCGCCGTGGCCGCCACGGTCGGGCTGACGCCCAGGTTCTTCTCCGCCACTCGCATGGCCACCGGGAGGGTCGCCGCCGAGGAGGAGGTGGAGAACGCCACGAGCACCGCCTCGCTGATGCCGCGGAAGAACGGCAGCGCCGGCAGCCGCGCCACCAGCCTCAGAAGCCCGCCGTGGATCACGAGCACCTGCAGCAGGCTGCCCGCGACCAGCGCGCCGGCGATCAGCGCCACGTGGCCGAACACCGCGAAGCCCACGGTGCCCGTCACCCAGGCGATCAGCGCGAAGACGCCGAACGGCGCCGCCTCCATCACCACCCGGGTGATGAACAGCATCAGCGACACCCCGGCCTCGAACAGCCGGCGCACGGGCCCGGCCGCCTCGCCCTGCACCAGCACCGCCGCCCCCAGCAGGATGGCGAAGAAGATCACGGCCAGCATGTCGCCGGCCGCCAGGGCCTCGAACGGATTGAGCGGCACGATGGCCAGCAGCTGATCCACCACGGGCGGCGCCTCGCCCACCGCCTTGGGCGTCGTCCCGGCGAAGCTGACGCCCACGCCCGGCTGGAACAGCGCCCCCATCGACAGGCCGATGACGACCGCGCAGGCGGTGGTGGCGAGGTAGAGGGCCAGGGTGCGGCCCCCGATGGACCCCAGTCGCCGCACCTGGCCCATCCCCGCCACCGCCGAGACGATCGAGACGAACACCAGCGGCACGACAATCATCCGGATCAGCCGGATGAACAGGTCGCCCAGCCATTTCAACCCCTCCGCCGCCTCGCCCAGCAACAGCCCGGCCAGGCCGCCCAGCACCAGTGCGCCGAGGATCCGCTTCCACAGCGCGATGTCGAACCACCAGCGCTGGAGGGGGCTGCGGCTCGGTCGTGGCGCGTCCGTTGTCGGGGGCGTCGGGGGGCAAGCGGAGACCTCCGTCCTGTCAAGCTGTCCTGAACCCAGAAAGCCCCGCGTCCTGCAAAGGCTCCGTTAGGCATACCGCTTAACGCACCATTCGCCTCGTCCCGCCCAAAATAGGCCTCCCGTCGAGGTTGAGGCAGAACGCCGGCCGTGTCCGACACGCGAAACACACATGCGGAGCTCGCCCGGCGCGTGGCTGCGCTGGAGGCCGAGCGGGCGCTCACCCTGCGCCTGGCGCAGACGGATTCCCTGACCGGCCTCGTCAACCGCGGCGCCTTCACCTCGGCCCTGTGCGAGCGCCTCGAGGCCGCCCGCGAGACCGGCGGGACGGTCGCGCTCTTCGTCGTCGACCTCGACCGCTTCAAGTCGCTGAACGATACCCTGGGCCACCACGCCGGCGACCTGCTGCTGGCCGAGCTCGGCGAGCGGCTGCGCGGGGACTGCGCCGAGACCGAGATCGCCGCCCGCCTCGGCGGCGACGAGTTCGCCGTCATTTCCGACGTCCGGGACGTGGCCCGGCGCGCCCAGCGCCTGGTCAACCTCGTCTCCCAGCCGCAGATGATCTACGGTCGCCAGGTCTCGCCCGGCGCGTCCGTGGGCGTCGCCGTCTTCCCGACCGACGCCTGCGACGCCTCCGACCTGCAGCGGTTCGCCGACATGGCGCTCTACCGGGTGAAGACCAAGGGCGGCCGCCGCTACTCGGTGTTCGACGCCGAGCTGCGCGCTGAGACCGAGCGCCGCCGCACGCTGGAGGAGGACCTCCGCCGCGCGATTACCGCCGGCGAGATCGTTCCCTGGTTCCAGCCGGTGATCGACAGCGGCTCGGGCCGCACCGTCGGCGTCGAGGTTCTGGCCCGCTGGAACCACCCCGAGCAGGGCCTGCTGGCGCCCGCCGCCTTCGTGCCCATGGCCGAGGAGCTGGGCCTGATCCGGGCCATCGACGAGGCGGTTTTCGACGCCGCCTGCCGCCGGGCCGCCACCTGGGTCTCCGACGGCCTGATCGAGCTCGTCTCCTGCAACGTCAGTCCGCGCGACCTCCTGGACCCCGGCTTCTCGCGCAAGCTGATCGGCCGGCTCCAGCGCACCGACCTTCCGGCGACCGCCCTCACCGTCGAGATCACCGAGACCTTCCTGCTTCAGGACCTCGGCCTGGCGCGCCGCCACATCGAGCGCCTGGCCGCCCGCGGCGTGCGCGTGGCGCTCGACGACTTCGGCACCGGCTATTCGAACCTGCGGGCGCTCATGCACCTGCCGATCCAGACGGTGAAGCTCGACCGCTCGCTGATCTGCGACGTCGGCCGGGACGCCCGGGTCTCCAAGCTGGTGGCGGCCATGCTGCACGCGGCCCGAGCGCTTGGGGTCTCCATCGTCGCCGAGGGCGTCGAGGACGAGGCCCAGGCGCTGTTCCTGCGCTCCACCGGCTGCGACCGCATGCAGGGCTACTTCTTCGCCCGCCCGATGAGTGGCGAAGCCATGGACGCCCAGCTGCGCGCCGCCCAGGCCCAGGCCGAGCCCGTCCGAACGCCCCGCCGCGCGGCCCGCTGATCCGTCCTTAAATCCGCCTCCGCGAATCCCCATATTCCCCGTGGGGACGTTCCGGACTCGCATCGCCATAGGGACCATGCGCAACCACCTTCGCACCTTCATGCTGCTGGCCGCGCTCACCGCGCTGTTCGTCGGCATCGGCTACGTCATCGGCGGGCCCACCGGCATGCTGATCGCCTTCCTCTTCGCCGCCGGCATGAACCTGATCAGCTACTGGAACGCCGACAAGATCGTCCTCAAGATGTACCGGGCCGTGGAGGTCGACCGCGATCATCCCGAGCCGCTCATCCGGACCTACGTCGAAGACACGCTGGAGCTCGCCAACCGCGCCGGCCTGCCCAGGCCCAGGATCTACGTCATCGACCAGGACCAGCCGAACGCCTTCGCCACCGGCCGCGACCCGGCCCACGCCGCCGTCGCCGCGACGCGGGGCCTGCTGCGGATGCTCGACCGGCGCGAGATCCGCGGCGTCATGGCTCACGAACTGGCCCATGTGAAGAACCGCGACACGCTGACGATGACGGTCACCGCCACCATCGCCGGCGCCATCTCGGCGCTCGCCAACTTCGCCTTCTTCTTCGGCGGCCGCGACGAGGAAGGCCGCCCCGCCGGCATGATCCCGATGATCGTCGTGGCGCTGGTCGCGCCCATGGCCGCCGCCCTGGTCCAGTTCGCCATCAGCCGCGGCCGGGAGTACGAGGCCGACCGCCACGGCGCCGAGATCTCGGGCGACCCGGAAGCCCTGGCCTCGGCCCTGCAGAAGATCGAGGCCTACGCCCGCGGCGGCCACTTCAACCCGGACGCCGAGCGCAATCCGGCCACCGCCCACATGTTCATCATCAACCCGCTGGCGGGCGGGAAGGGCGACAACCTGTTCTCCACCCATCCGGCGACGCACAACCGGGTGGCGGCCCTGATGCAGCTCACCGGCGTCGCCGCCGAGGCGATCGTGCAGCCCGCCCGCGGCCGCGCCAGCGGAACGGCGGTGCCCGTCACCGCGCCCGCAAGAGCCCCTGGAACTAGCGCCTGCGTCTGCGGCGTTTTTGGCGGGTCGCTTGCCGCGCCCGCCCCGCCGCCGCATTCTGCTTCGCAGAACGGTGGTCGGAGATCGATGGAGAACGGTGACGGTCCGATCGGACGGCTGCGGCTGACCGGCCGCGCGACGGCGGCGTTCCTGCTCGACGTCGTCGCCATCACGCGCGGCGACGCCGATCTGCTCGACGCGCTGCTGGCCGCCGCGATCATCCAGGCGAACACCGCCGAGATCCGCGGCCATGCCGACCTGCAGGTGGCCTTCGCCGCCACGGACGAACTGCCGCCCGACGAGATGCGCCGGCCGATCAGCATCAGCGCCGTCGCCGCCTCCCTCAACGTCCCCTTCGAGACCACCCGCCGCCGGATCCACGCCATGGCCGCCGTCGGCTTCTGCGACATCGTCGAAGGCGGCGTCGTCGTGCCCAGTCGCACCCTGGGCGAGCCGCGCTACGCCGTCGACGCCTTCCGTGGTTACGAGAGGCTGCGCGCCTTCTACTACGAGCTGGCCGACCTCGGCCTGCTGCCGGAGCTGCCGCCGCCCTCGGTCGGCCTCGCGCCGGGCGTCGTGCCGATCCGTGCCGTGTCCCGCGTCGTGGGCGCCTTCGTCCTGCGCTGCGTCGAGGCGCTGTCCCTGGTCGGCGACCTCTTCGACGGCGTCATCGTGCTCGAGGTCTTCCGCAGCAATGTCGAGACCTGGCCCGCCGACCTGCGCGGCGGCGAGGGCTTCGCGGCCCAGGACATGGTCGCCGACCGCCTGCGCCGGCCGATCACCGTCACCGCGCTGGCCCGCCGGCTCGCCCTGCCGCGCGAGACGGTGCGCCGGCATGCCGACGCGCTGCGGGCCCGCGGCATCCTGCAGCCGGCGCTCGCGCGCCAGGGCCGCGGCTTGATCGTGCCGTCGCAGGCCCTGGCCCGCCCGCCGGTGCTCTCCGGCCTCACGGCGGCGTCCGGCAACCTCAACCGCATGTTCGCCACCCTGTCCCAGCTCGGCGTGCTGCGCATCTGGGACGAGGTGCGCGAGAGCCATCCGCCGGCGCTGGCCGTCGGCTGAGGCCCTCAGCGGGCCAGCGTCTCCTGCGGCATCTCGATGTCGATCTCCAGGGTCGAGACCTGCGCCCCGCGGTCCAGCTTCACCACCACCTTGTCCTGGTCGATGGGGATGTGCTTGGCGATCGCCGCGAGGATCTCCTTGTGGAGCACCGCCGCAAGATCGGTCCCGCCCGAGATTCGCTCGTGCGCCAAGAGCACCTGCAGCCGGTCGCGGGCCGCCGGCGCCGAACCGCGGCCGCGGTTGAAGAAGTTCAGGAAGCTCACGCCGCCGCCCTCCGGCCGAACAGCCGGCTCATCAGGCCCTTCTTCTCCGGTTCGTGCATCCGCAGCACGATCTCCTCGCCCATCAGCCGGCGCGCCGCATCCGCATAGGCCTTGGCCGCCGGCGAGGCCGGATTGTTCAGCGTCACCGGACAGCCGACGTTCGAGGCCGTCAGCACGTCGGGGCTCTCGGCCACCACGCCCAGCAGGGGGATGGCCAGGATTTCCAGCACGTCCTCCACCTTCATCATCTCGCCCCGGGCCGCGCGGGCCGGATCGTAGCGGGTGAGCAGCAGGTGCTTGTCGATCGGCTCGCCGCGCTCGGCCTTGCGCGTGCGGGCGTCCAGCATGCCGATGATCCGATCGCTATCCCGCACCGACGACACCTCGGGGTTGGTCACCACCACCGCGGTGTCGGCGAACCGCATGGCCAGCTGCGCGCCCTTCTCGATGCCCGCCGGGCTGTCGCAGATGATCCAGTCGAAGGTGGCCCTAAGCTCCTCGATCACCCGGCCGACGCCGGCCTCGGTCAGGGCGTCCTTGTCCCTGGTCTGCGAGGCCGGCAGCAGCCACAGCCCCTCCAGCCGCTTGTCGCGGATCAACGCCTGGGTCAGCTTCGCGTCGCCCTGTACGACGTTCACCAGGTCGAACACCACCCGCCGCTCGGCCCCCATGACGAGGTCGAGGTTACGGAGGCCCACGTCGAAATCGACCACCGCCACCCGCTTGCCGGCCTGAGCCAGCGCCGCGCCCAGCGACGCCGACGAGGTGGTCTTGCCCACCCCGCCCTTGCCGGAGGTCACCACCAGTACCTTGGACATCGGCCTTGCTCCTCTAATCGATGACGTTGAGGCGGATGGCGCCGCGGTCGCAGCGCACCTCCACGGGGCGGCCCTGCAGGTCCGGCCCCCAGTTCTCGGCGGTGCGGTACAGGCGATCGACGCCGACCATCTCGGCCTCCAAGCGGCGGCAGAAGATGCGCGCCTGCGCCCCGGCCCTAAGGCCCGCGATAGCCCGTCCCCGCAGCGCGCCGTAGATGTGGATCGAGCCGCCGGCGATCACCTCGGCGCCCGAGCTCACCGCGCCCAGCACGGTGACGTCGCCGTCCTCGAACACCACCTGCTGGCCCGACCGGACGTTGCCCTCGATCAGCAGCGAGGCCGGCGGCGGCGGCGCCACACGCGCCTCGGCCTCCCGCGGCAGATCGCGGCCCTGGATGCGCGGCAGCCTGGCCCAGCGCGTGCCCTCCAGCACCCGCGCGCTCACCCCGTCCACGCCCACCAGGCGCAGGTCACGGGCCTCCAGCCCCTCCAGCAGGATCGGCGCCACCTCCGGCCCGCCCGCCGCCACCGCGGCCGACAGGTCGGCCACCACCGGCCGCTCGGCGAACACCCCGGCAGCATCCCGCATCTGCGCGTCCAGGCCTGCGAACCACGCCGTCGCCGGCAGCTCCGGCGCCAGCACCAGCGCCATGAAGTTCCGCCCACGAATCCGGAAGGGGGCGTCGACCTTCGGCGCTGGCGCGGTCCCCCGTGATCCCGATCATCGCCTCGCCTCCTCCCGCTCGGAAGCGAGGAGGTGTGGGAAGCCTCGGGGGCCACAACGCGGCCCAAACATGGCCGTCCCCGCCCAAGATGTTTACAGGCGGTACGGCTCAGCTTGTTCAATCTTGAAGGATCGCATCCGATCCTAGGCCTTCCGCAGCTCCGACGGCTTGTGCGCGGCGATGGCGCCGGTCTGGTCGGACTTCACGATGTACTCGGGATTGTCCTTCGACGCGGCCACCTTGTGACCCTTGATCTTGGTCGGGGTGGTCTGCTTGCGCACCACCTTGCCCTTGGTGGTCCCCTGGGAGTGGTCCCACCTCACGGCGTCCCCCGCCTTGAACGTCTTCTCGGTCATCGCGGCGTTCTCCTCGTTCGCCACTTCAACCTTCAACGGTCATCTCGGTTTCGGCGGAGCCTCGCACGCTCAGCCTGCGGGGCCGGGCGTCTCAAGGACGCGCGGCGCGCGCCGCGGCCGCTTACGAGGCACGTGGATGGCCTGCGCGCCTTCAGAGGCCACGCCACAATCGGATGGATCGTGGCCTTCGCCATGATGGTCGCGGCGATGGCCGGACTGATCTAGGGCCTCACTCCGCCGGCACGCCCTCCGCCGCGCGCTTGGCCTGCATCTTCTCGAATTCGGCCCAGACGCCGGTCTCGCCGTGCCACTGGCCTCGCGTCGCGGCCTTCGAGTACTCGGTCGCGCGGGCCTCGAAGAAGTTGGCGTGTTCGACGCCCGACAGCATCGACTGCAGCCAGGGCAGCGGGTTCTCCTTGATGCCGTAGACTTCCGGCAGGTGGAGCTGCCGCAGGCGCCAGTCGGCGATGAAGCGGATGTAGCTCTTGATGTCCTCGGGCGTCATGCCCTGGACCTCGCCGGCCTCGAAGGCCAGGTCGATGAACTTGTCCTCCAGCCCCACCACGGTCTTGCAGCAGTCGACGATGTCGTCGGCGACGGCCTTGGTCACCGCGCCCGTCTCCTTGTTGAAGGCGTGGTACAGCTTGATGATGCCCTCGCAGTGCAGGCTCTCGTCCCGCACCGACCACGACACGATCTGGCCCATGCCCTTCATCTTGTTGTGGCGCGGGAAGTTCATCAGCATCGCGAAGCTGGCGAACAGCTGCAGGCCTTCCGTGAAGCCCCCGAACATGGCGAGCGTCCGGCAGATGTCGGCCTCGGTATCGACGCCGAACTGCTGCATGTAGTCGTGCTTGTCGCGCATGGCCTGGTAGTCGAGGAAAGCCGTGAACTCCGAGTCCGGCATGCCGATCGTCTCGAGCAGCAGCGCGTAGGCGGCGATGTGGACGGTCTCGATGTTCGAGAACGCCGCCAGCATCATCTTCACCTCGGTGGGTTTGAAGACGCGGCTGTAGCGCTCCATGTAGTTGTCGTTCACCTCGACGTCCGACTGGGTGAAGAACCGGAAGATCTGGGTCAGCAGGTTGCGCTCGCGGTCGTTCAGCTTGACCGCCCAGTCCTTCAGGTCCTCGCCCAGCGGCACCTCTTCCGGCATCCAGTGGACCTGCTGCTGGCGGCGCCAGAACTCGAAGGCCCAGGGATAGCGGAAGGGCTTGTAGGCGAACGAAGGGGTCATCAGGCCCGGCAGTTGCTTGCCGTTCGGAGTGATAAGTCCGCTCATGTGAGTCCGTCCTGCCCCAGGTGTTCAACCGAAAGGTGACGCAACATCTTGTGGGCGTAAAGTGCGCAGACGCCGCATCTAGAGTTTTCCACGGGGTTCTCGAATGACTGGGGATTATCTCGTCTATGGCGGCCAGGGCTCGGGCTCGACGCCTGTCGAGGCCACGCTGACGCTGCTCGGCGCGCCCTACCGGGTGGTCGAGCGACGGGTCTGGGAGGACAAGGCCGCCGCCGAGGAGATGGCCAAGGTGAACCCCCAGCGGCAGGTGCCGGCGCTGGTCCTGCCCGCGAGGCATTCCGGGCCGGGCGAACTGATGACCGAGAGCGCCGCCATCCTCATCCACCTGGCCGAGGCGCACCCCGAGGCCAACCTCGCGCCCGCGCCCGGCTCGCCGCTCCGCCCCCGCTTCCTGCGCTGGATGGCCTACATCTCGGCCCAGATCTATGCGCTCTACTGGATCCGGGACGACGCGAGCCGCCTCGCGGCCGACCCCGCGCATGAGCCTGTGATCCTGGAACGCACCGCCGCCCGCATCCTCGACTGCTGGCGGATGATGGACGCGCAGGTTCAGCCCGAAGGCCGCTTCCTGCTCGGCGACGACCTCTCGGTCCTCGACCTCTACCTCGCCGTCGTGTCGCGCTGGCGCCCTCGCCGCCGCGCGTTCTACGCCGCCGCCCCGGGCCTCGCCCCCGTGGTGAAGGCCGTCGACGCCGACCCGCGCCTCGCCGCCTTCTGGTCCGACCGCATGCCCTTCACGGACGGCTGGGAGGGCTGAGCTCCCTCGCTCGCGCAGCGGCGGGCGGCAAGAGGCTTGCCTACCGATCCTGCGACCGGCTCACGACCATGCCGACGCCCGCGCCCACCGCGGCGCCCACCGGACCCGCCACCACGGCGCCGGCGACCGCGCCGGTCGCCGCGCGCTGCTCGACGTTGTGGCCGCAGCCCGCCAGCAGCAGGGCGGTCGCCGAAAGGACCAGGAGGGATCGCGTCATGAACAGCTCCGCTTCGCGTGTGCGGAGCCTCATCGCCACAGGATTCGGACGGGAATCGGGCGCTACTTCTGCGGCCGGATCGAGAACGTGAAGGCGGCCACCGTGTCGTCTCGGGTGTGCTGGCCGAACACCATGTGGTTGCCCTTCACCTCTCGGTGGACCACGCCGAACGAGCTCTGCATGTCGCCCTTGCGCCAGCCGACGCCGATGTGGGCGTCGCCGACCAGCTCGCCGGTGTCGTCGGTCGTCCAGTTGCCGCGGCTCCAGTCGCCCTCGTTGCGCAGCATGTTCAGTCCGACAGCCCGGCCGCTGGCGGCGGCGAACAGGTACCAGCGGCCCCGGTCGCCATATTCGCTGCCCTCGCGGACGCCGATGTCCTTCAGCGCCTCGACCGCCTGCTTCTCGCGCTTCTGGCCGACGGTCAGCATGGCGCCGGCCTCGGCCGAGCCGCCGCGCGAGCCCACGCCCACGCCGGCGTGCGGCGAGACGTCGAACTCGTACTTGCCGTCCGAGAAGTTGATCGCCCGCGGCCACGAGCGGATCAGCGTGACGTCGTAGTCCTCGTTGGCGAACTCGCCCCGCTCCAGGTTGAGGGGCAGGCCGCCCTGGGTGCGCAGCGAGCCGCGGGTGCTGATCCGCAGTGAGTCGACCGCGCCGGCGCTCTGGTTCAGCTGCATCTCGCCGGTCCGCGCGCGGGTCAGGCCCCGCTCGCTGGCGTAGGTCTCGCGATCGATGAAGGCGGCGCCGGCGAGCTGGGCCTGGGCGGTGGGAATCAGCGGCTGATCCCGCGGCCCGCCGATGGGCGCGAAGTCTTGCCCGGCCGCAGCGGTGGCTGCGCCGCATCCCAGCACGGCGGCCATCACGGCCGTTCGCCGCACCATGCGCTCTCTCCCAGTCCGCCTTATGTAGCGGTTGCCTGGGGCCATAGTTCCACGATTGGAGGGCGCCGCAAGCCCAAAAGATCATTGGACTTTCAGCTCAGGCGCGCGAACGCCCGCGCCTTAACCATTCAGCCAAGGAAAAAGGCTGGCGTTTCCGCCAGCCTGCCGCCCGAAGACCGGAAATCCACCGTCGTGCGACCGGCCCGCCTACTGGCAGGCCAGGCACTCTTCGTAGTCGGTCTTGGCCGCGCCGCTCATGTCGACGACCTCGGCCTTCTCGCCGCCGGCATGCGCCGCCCGCTGCACCGACTTGGAGCGCAGGTAGTACAGCGACTTGCAGCCGCGCTCCCACGCCGTCCAGTGCAGCATGTGCAGGTCCCACTTGTCGACGTCGCCGGGCAGGAACACGTTCACCGACTGGGACTGACAGACGTCGGGCGTCCGGTCGGCCGCCAGTTCGATCACCCACCGCTGGTCGATCTCAAAGGCGGTCTTGAAGACGTCCTTCTCGTCCTGGGTCAGGAACTCGAGGTGCTGCACCGAGCCCTCGTTCTGCAGGATCCCGTCCCACACCTGCGGCGTGTTCTGGCCCTTCTCGTCGAGCAGGGCCTCCAGGTAGGGGTTCTTCACCGCGAAGGTGCCCGACAGGGTCTTGTGGCTGTAGATGTTGGCGGGGATCGGCTCGATGCCCGCCGAGGTGCCGCCGCAGATGATCGAGATCGAGGCCGTCGGCGCGATCGCGATCTTGTGGCTGAAGCGCTCCATGACGCCGCGCTCGGCCGCGTCCGGACACGGGCCGCGCTCGGCGGCGAGCGTCCGCGAGGCCGCATCGCACTGGCGGCGCAGCGTCTTGAACAGGCGCATGTTCCAGCTCTTCGCCAGCGCGCTCTCGAAGGGCACGTTCTGGGCCTGCAGGAACGAGTGGAAGCCCATCAGGCCCAGGCCCACCGAGCGCTCACGCTTGGCGGCATAGACCGCGTTCTTCATCTCGGGCGGCGCGCGCTGGATGAAGTCCTCCAGCACATTGTCGAGGAAGCGCATGACGTCCTCGATGAACGTCGGGTGGTCGCGCCACTCCAGGAACTTCTCGGCGTTGACCGACGACAGGCAGCAGACCGCGGTTCGCTCCTGGCCCAGGTGATCCTTGCCGGTGTGCAGCATGATCTCCGAGCACAGGTTCGACTGGCGCACGGACAGACCGAGGTCGCGCTGGTGCTGCGGCATCGCCCGGTTCACGGTGTCCGAGAAGATCAGGTAGGGCTCGCCGGTCTGCAGGCGGATCTCGAGGATCTTCTGCCACAGCGAACGGGCGTCGACCTCGCGGATCACCTCGCCGGTTTTCGGCGAGCGCAGGCCGAACATGGCGCCGTCGCGGACGGCCTCCATGAACTCGTCGGTGATCGACAGGCCGTGGTGGAGGTTCAGGCTCTTGCGGTTGAAGTCGCCCGAGGGTTTGCGGATCTCGAGGAACTCCTCGATCTCCGGGTGGTGGATGTCGAGATAGACCGCCGCCGAGCCGCGGCGCAGCGAGCCCTGGCTGATCGCCAGCGTCAGGCTGTCCATCACGCGGATGAACGGGATGATGCCGCTGGTCTGGCCAGCGCCCTTCACCTTCTCGCCGATCGAGCGGACGCCGCCCCAGTAGGTGCCGATGCCGCCGCCGTTGGAGGCCAGGGCGACGTTCTCGTTCCAGACGCTGACGATGCCGTCGAGGTTGTCGGGCACGGCGTTCAGGAAGCACGAGATCGGCAGGCCGCGCGACGCGCCGCCGTTCGACAGCACCGGCGTGGCCGGCATGAACCACAGCTGCGAGATGTAGTCGTAGATGCGCTGGGCGTGGTCGGCGTCGTCGGCGAAGGCCGTGGCGACGCGGGCGAACATGTCCTGGTAGCTCTCGCCCGGCAGCAGGTAGCGGTCTTCCAGCGTCGTCTTGCCGAAATCCGTCAGCAGGGCGTCGCGGCTGCGGTCGACCTCGACCTTGCGCACGAGCTGCAGCTGCGGCCGAGCCGGGGTTTCCCGAGCCCGTTCAGCATCTTCGGCAATCCCAACCTTCGCCGCTTCGCTCATCGTCCCTACTCAGCCCCTCGTCCCTACATCTTGTGGTTCAGCCCCCGAACCAGCCCACATATGGGGACACTTGGCTAATGACTCGTCAATGAGGCGACCTGTCCGCCCACAGCCTTTTTCGTAAACGAGAGGTTAACCTGGAGACTTCCCCCTCGACAGATCAATCGGTTGCATCTCCCCATCCACAGGCTCCTCACGAACCTGTGAACACGGAACTCTGGAGCGGCCAGACAGCGGCAATCAGCGGCGTCCCTAGCAGCAGCACCAGCGCCGTCAGCGGCGCGCCCAGCCGCGGATAGTCGCCGAACCGGTAGCCGCCGGGCGCCATGACCAGGGTGTTGCATTGGTGGCCGATGGGCGTGAGGAAGTCGCAGGCCGCGCCCAGGGCCACGGCCATGAGGAACGGGTCCGGGTTGAGCCCCAGCAGCTTGGCGAGCGCGGCCCCGATGGGGGCTACGATCAGCACGGTGGCGGCGTTGTTCAGGAACGGCGTGGCGGCCATGGCCACCGCCATGACCGCGCCGAGGGCCAGGATCGGCGGCCGCCCCTCGAAGATGTGCGCCAGCGTCGACGCCACGAGGTCCGCGCCGCCCGTCGCCCGGATCGCGTCCGAGACGGGGATGAGGGCTGCGATCAGCACCAGGACGGGCCCGTCCAGCGCGCTATAAGCCTCGCGCATCCGGATGGAGCCCGAGAGCACCATGGCCACCGCGGCCGCGAAGAACGCGATCGCCACGGGGGCCAGTTGCACCGCCACCAGGATCATCGCCGTCGCCAGGATGAGGGTCGGCAGGATCTGCTTGCGGATGCCGCCCAGCCGCAGCTGCCGCTCGGCGAGCGGCAACACCCCAAGGGCCTTCAGCGCCGCCGGCAGGGTCCGCTCGCCGCCCTGCAGGACGATGACGTCGCCCGCCCGCAGCCGCACGCCCTTCAGCTCGTTGCTCGTCCGATAGCCCGAGCGGCTGACCGCCAGCAGGTTCACGTTCTGCTGTCCGTAAAGGTCCTCCTGCTTGGCCGAGCGGCCGACCAGCGGCGAGTCCGAGCCGATGACCGCCTCGACGATGCGGACCTCCTCGGTAGGCTCCTCCATCGAGACCGGGCGGTCGGCGCGGGTCAGCTTCAGCCGGGCGCGGTTGATGAAGCCGTCGAGCTCCTGGTGCTCGCCCTCGAGCAGCAGCGTGTCGCCGGGACGAACGCGCAGGTTGCCCGATGGCGACGCCCGTCGCTCGCCGTCGCGGATCACCGCCACGATGGTCACGTCGCCGGCGGCGAGCCGGTGCAGGCTCGCGACCGTTCGCTTCTCCAGCGTCCAGTCCTCGGGGACGGCGACCTCGGTGAAATAGGGGGCAGTCTCGATGGCGGCGTCGAGGGTTTCGGTGGCGACGCGGGTCTGCGGCAGCAGGCGGTAGCCGAACGCGAGGAAGACGAGGCCCAGTGCGGTGATCCCGAGGCCCACCGGCGCGTAGTCGTACATCCCGAACGGCTTGCCCAGAACCTGCTCGCGGACCTCGGAAACCAGGATGTTCGGGGAGGTGCCCACCAGGGTGACGGTGCCGCCGATCAGGGAGCCGAAGGCCATCGGCATCAGCAGGCAGGACGGCGAGGTGCCTGTCCGGCGGGCGACCTGCAGGGCGATGGGCATCATCAGCGCGAGCGCGCCGACGTTCTTTGTGACCATCGAGAGCACCGCCACAACGGCGGTGAACAGCGGAACCTGGGTGCGGGCGCTGGTGAGGTACGGCAACATCGGCCGGAGCGCGGCCTCGACCACGCCGGAACGGGCGAAGGCGGCGCTGACCACCAAGGCGCAGGCGATGATGACGGTGACGTCGTTGGCGAACCCTGAGAAGGCGTTCTCGGTGGGCACCACGCCCAGCACCAGCCCGAGCAGCAGCGCCGTGACGGCGATCACGTCGTACCGCCACCGCCCCCAGATGAAGGCGACGATCGTCACGCCCACGAGCCCGAAGGCCAGGGCCTGCTGCAATGTCATTCGTTGTCCCTCGTACCGGCCGCAGCCGGCTCTCGGGAGCTAAACGCGCATCAAGCGTCGAGGTTGAGAAGGGCGGGATCACCCCCTGGGCGGTGATGTTGACGCTCACGGCGCGCTCCACGGCGTAACGCAGCAGGGCGTGCGGGCCACCCGCCTTGGGGCCGGTCCCGGAGAGACCCTCGCCGCCAAACGGCTGGACGCCGACAACCGCGCCGATCATCGAGCGGTTGACGTAGGCGTTGCCGGCCGGGACCGCGTTCTGGACCTCCTCGGCGAAGGCCTCGATGCGGCTGTGGACGCCGAGCGTCAGGCCATAGCGGGCCTGGACCAGCGGCGCGGCCGCCTCGGCGAGCTTGGCGGGGTCGTAGCGGACCACGTGCAGGATCGGCCCGAAGACCTCCTTCTGCAGCCAGCCGGCCTCGCTGATCTCTGCAAGGGTGGGGGGCGAAGAAGTGGCCGCCCGCCGGCGCCTCCAGGCGGTGGACGATCCTGCCGTCGGCCTCCAGCTTGCGGACGTGGACCTCCAGAGCCTCGCGCGCCTCGGCGTCGATGACCGGGCCGACGTCGGTGCGGGGGTCGGCGGGGTCGCCGATCACGAGCGTCTGCATGGCGCCTTTGAGCCCCTCGATGAGGGCGTCGGCGGTCTCATCCGGCGCGAACAGCAGGCGAAGCGCCGAGCAGCGCTGGCCCGCCGAGCCGAAGCCCGACAGCAGGACGTCGTCGATGACCTGTTCGCGCAGCGCCGTGGTGTCGACGAACATGGCGTTCAGGCCGCCGGTCTCGGCGATGAAGGGGACGATTGGCCCCTGGCGGGCGGCGAGCGCGCGGTTGATCGCCCAGGCGGTGTCGGTGCCGCCGGTGAAGGCGACGCCGTCGCAGCCGGGGTGCGCCGTCAACGCCGCGCCGACCGTCGCGCCGTCGCCTGGCAGCAGATGCAGCAGGTCGGCGGGCACGCCGGCCTGGTGGAACAGCTTCACCGCCTCGGTAGCGATGATCGGGGTCTGTTCGGCCGGCTTGGCCAGCACGGCGTTGCCGGCGGCGAGCGCCGCCGCCACCTGGCCGGTGAAGATGGCCAGCGGGAAATTCCAGGGGCTGATGCAGACGAACACGCCGCGGCCGTGCAGCGTCAGCTGGTTCGTCTCGCCCACGGGGCCGCGCAGGGTTTCGGGCGAAGCGAACTGCCGCTCGGCCAGGTAGGCGTAATAGCGGCAGAAGTCGGCCGCCTCGCGCACCTCGGCGATCCCGTCGGCGAGCGTCTTGCCCGCCTCCCGGACGCAGATCGCGATCAGGCGGTCGCGATGGGCTTCCAGGGCGTCGCCCATGGCGCGGAGCACCTTTGCCCGACCCTCGCCGCCCAGGTGGTCCCAGGGCTTCTGCGCGACTTGGGCGGCGGCGAAGGCTTCATCGATCAGCTCGGGCGTGGCCGGCACGGCGCGGCCGATGCGCTGGGCGTTGCGGGCCGGCGAGACGCGATCCTCCTTCGGGCCGTCGCGCAGCTTGCCGCGAACGATGGGCGCCCCCACCAGGTCTTCGCCGTCGAGCGCGGTGACGGCGGCGCCGAGCTGGTCGCGCACGGCGGCGATCGAAAGGTCGAGGCCCTCGGAGTTGCGACGGGCAGGGCCGTAGAGGTCGCGCGGGAGCGGGATCTTCGGGTGAGGCGCGCCGCCGCTCGCCTCGACCGCGGCGATGGGGTCCCCGACGACCTTGGCGACAGGGGTCTTCTCGTCCAACAGGGCGTGGACGAAGGAGGTGTTGGCGCCGTTCTCGAGCAGGCGGCGGACCAGGTAGGGCAGAAGGTCCTCATGGCTGCCGACCGGCGCGTAGACACGCAGCGGGAAGTCGCCGTAGCGATCCTTCGCGGCGCCGTAGAGCGCCTCGCCCATGCCATGCAGGCGCTGGCATTCGAACGGCGCCTGGGCTTGGCGGGCCATCTGGCGGACGGCGGCCAGGGTGTGGGCGTTGTGGGTGGCGAACTGCGGATAGAGGTTCGGCGCCGCGGCGATCAGGGCGCGCGCGCAGACGAGGTACGACAGGTCGGTGGCGGCCTTGGTCGTGAAGACCGGGTAGCCCGGCAGGCCGGCGACCTGGGCCCGCTTGATCTCCGAGTCCCAATAGGCGCCCTTCACGAGGCGGACCATCAGGCGGCGTCCCGACTCGCGCGCGATGCCGGCGACGGCCTCGATCACCTCGGGACCGCGCTTCTGATAGGCCTGAACGGCGAGGCCGAGGCCCTTCCACTGGCCGAGCGAAGGCTCGCGGGCCAGCCGGTCGAGCAGCTTAAGCGAGATGACGAGGCGGTCGGCCTCTTCGGCGTCGAGCGTGAAATTGATGTCGGCCTTGGCGGCCAGCTGGGCCAGCCGGAGGGTGCGCGGATAGAGGTCGGCGAAGACCCGCTCTTCCTGACGGGCTTCGTACCGCGGCGAGAGCGCAGAGAGCTTCACCGAGATGCCGTGGCCGGCCTCGGGGCCCTGCCCTTTGGCATGCTTCCCCACCGTCTCGATGGCGCGGGCGTAGGCCGCTTCGTAGCGGTCGGCGTCGGCGTCGGTGCGGGCCCCCTCGCCCAGCATGTCGAACGAACAGACGAAGCCGTCCTGACCGGCGCGCTTGATGGCCTTCTCAATGGTCGAGCCCAGGACAAACTGTTCGCCCATGATCTTCACGGCGGCGCCGACGGCCCGGCGGATGACCGGCTCGCCCAGCCGACCGGCCAGCTTCTTGATGAAGCCCGAGAGGTCGTTCTTCGCCTCTTCGTCCGGGTCTATCAGCTTGCCCGTGAGCATCAGGCTCCAGGTCGAGGCGTTGACCAGGACCGAGTCGGATTTGCCGGCATGGCTTGCCCAATCCGCGGAGGCGATCTTCTCGGCGATCAGGCGGTCGCGCGTCTCCTCGTCCGGGGTCCGCAACAGGGCCTCGGCCAGGCACATCAGCGCCAGGCCTTCTCGCGTCGACAGGCTGAACTCCTGGAGGAAGCTCTCCACGACGCCCTGGCGGCGGGCCGACCTGCGCGCCGCGCGGACCAGGGCCTCGGCCTCCTGGCGGACCGCCTCGCGGTCGTCGCCGGCCAGCGGCCGCGACGCCAAGTGGGCCGACAGCACCGCACGTTCGTCAGCGAACTTGAGGTCGTCCAGATGATCGAACGGCATGACAGGCCTTCCAGAAAGATGATCATCGGAGTAACCCAGCCATCGCAGCATGTGCTGCGGATCGGAGCGCGCGAGGCCGTAAATTCTGCGGCGGGAGGGCATAATGGCGAACAACGTGCGGCTGGACGACACCGATCGCCGACTGCTGCGCACGCTGCAGTCGGACGGTCGGATCAGCAACGCCGACCTGGCCGAGCGGTGCAACTTGTCGCCGTCGGCCTGTTCGGAGCGGGTGCGGCGGCTGCGGGAGGGCGGCTTCATCACCGGCTTCACCGCCCTCGTGGATCCGGAGAAGGTGGAGCGCGGGGTGCTGATCTTCGTGGAGGTGGTGCTGGACCGCACCACGCCGGAGGTGTTCGAGACGTTCGCGGCGGCGGCGCGACGCTCGCCTGACGTGCTGGAGTGCCACATGGTGGCCGGCGGCTTCGATTATCTGATCAAGTCGCGCGTGCGCGACCTCGCCGCATGGCGGGTCTTTCTCGAGGAGGTGCTGGTGCGCATCCCGGGCGTGCGGGAGACGCGCACTTATGCGGTGCTGGAAGAGGTGAAGTCTACCACGCAGCTGCCCGTCTGAGCGCGGGTCCTGCCTTCCCCGCCGCGCGGGGCCGGCAGGGGCTCAGGCGCTGCTTTGGAAGCCTGGGTCGCCGCCCTGGCGGGGCTGAGCCAATCCGGCGTCCCGCATCTCGAGCACGTCGGCGCCAACCGCTATGGGCAAAACCCCGAACAAGCGGCCGAGGGGAGGTCGAAAACTATCGTCCTGACCTCTTCGCGAAGGGCGCCCCCGGGAAGACCTGGGGACCGGCGCCAGCCCGCGCAAAGCAAAGGGCCCGGCGTTTCCGCCGGGCCCTCGCTTAGATCCGACTGTCGTCGGCGATCGACTTAGAAGTTGATGTCGATCGTCGAACGGCGGTTCAGCGGTTCCTTCACGCCGTCGCCGGTGGCGACCGCGGGTTGGGTCTCGCCCTTCCAGTCGACCGACAGGGCCGTCTGGTTCACGCCAGCGCCGACCAGGGCGTCAGCCACGGCCTTCGCACGGCGTTCGGACAGGCGGACGTTGTAGGTCTGCGAGCCCGAGGTGTCGGCGTGACCGACGACCACGACGCGGGTGGCGTTGCCGCCGCGGGCGTAGTTGGCGGCTTCCGAGACCACCGTCTGGGCTTCCGGCGTCAGCACGTACTGATCGAACGGGAAGTAGACGATGAACTGCCGGGCCTCGTAGGCCGCAGCCGGCGGAGGCGGCGGGGGCGGAGGCGGCGGGGGCGGAGGCGGCGGGGGCGGCGGGGGCGGCGGGGGCGGCGGCGGAGCCGCGAACGAGTACCGCAGGCCGAGCGTCACCGACGAGTCGCGGTATTCACCGCCGAACACGCCCGGCTGCAGGCCGCCAGCGGCCGAACCGGTCGAGGCGAAGTCGACGTCCGAACCGCCGAGGTAGCGGTAGGTCAGGTCGACGTTCAGGCGGTCGGTGGCGCGCCAGGCCAGGCCGGCGATCAGTTGCCAGGCGAAGGCCGTGTCGTCGTCGTCGATCGTCAGGTTCTGGATCGCCGGGTTAGCCGCCGTGAAGGGGCCCGGAACGTTCGAGAACTGGCCCACGGTCTCCATGGAGACGTGGTTGATGCCGATGCCGGCGCCGATGAACGGGTTGATCGTGGAGCCCGGCAGGATGTCGTAGATGACATTGCCCATGACCGTCCACGAGGTCACGTCGCCGTCCGGCGAGTTACAGGCCGGAGCCGCAGCCGTGCGGACGACGCCCGGGGTGCAGAGGCCGAGGACCGACTGGTTCGAGCCGCCACGGACCGACTCGAGGTCGCCGCCGCGGTAGCCGAGCTCGAGCTCGACGCGCCAGTTGTCGGTCAGTTGATAGCCGAGGCGGGCGAAGCCGGCCCAGTCATCTTCCTGATTGAAGTCCCAGGTGTAGGGACGGCCGTTCGCGGCGTTGTTCGAGCTTTCCAGCTCGAACTCTTGCGGCCAGTGGTACCCGAGGTCCACCGCGCCGTACCAGCCGACTTGCGCCTGGGCGGCGGACGCGGCGAACGCCGCAGCCATCGCAGCGCCTGCCAGGAGTTTAAACTTCATAATCAGAGCCCTCTCGTTGCCCTCAGGTGGTGCGGCCTATCGACCCAGCCGCCGTTATAACAAGGCCGTTGGAATGCGTAAGTGTCGCCGAAGCCACACTTGCGACCCAATCTGGCCCCCCTCTTCCGACATTCGCCAGGACGCTAAACAACACCTTAACAGTGATCGGTGTTGTGATGAGAGTTGATCCCCCACCCACGGCCCGGCTGCAGACCAGGATTGCGCCCGGTCCGCCGGAAAACCTCAGATCGAACACCTCCGCTGTTCAAGGCCAGGCTTCACCGCGTCGGCGCTGAATTCTGGACGAACTTTCTGGAAATATTTGTGAAGCGGCGACGGCGACGCAGGCGAACGCTGCGGGTCCGCGCCCGCGGCCTCGCGCTTGAATGCCTGGCTTCCCGCCGACATGAACCCCCTCAACCGATCCCTGCGCCCCTGTCGCGCTACCGCCGTCAACGGTCATGGCTACGCTTGGTTCCCGCAGATGAACGTGGGCTGACAGTTTTTTTGTCACCGCCGAAATGATGGCGCCGTTGCGCCTCACCTTCTAGCGCACGTCTCACGGCGGCGGCTACGGCTGGCCCCGGCGGAAATGGCGCGTCCGGCCGCCCATGGCTTCCGGCCGGTTCAGGGCCGTGCGGAACTCGTCCCGGCGCTCGTGGATCGAGGCGATCACCAGCCCCATCGGCACGCCGATCTCCACCAGAACCGCCTCGGACAGTTGAAGGCTCGCTTCGACCGTCTCCGGCACGGCGTCCGTGGCGCCGAGGTCATAGAGTCGCTGGGCATGCCGGGCGTCACGCGCCCGCGCAACGATGGTGAGGTCGGGCCGCAGACTGCGCGCGACCGCTACGATGGCCTCGACGCCCTCCGGATTGTCCATCGTCACGACCACGGCGGGCGCGTCGGCCAGGCCGCAGCGCTGCAGGAACTCGGGGCGCGAGGCGTCGCCGAAGTAGATGGCCTCGCCCGCCCGCCGGCCCTGCTCCACCAGCCGGGGGTCGAGCTCGGCGGCCACCCAGGGAATCTGGTGGCGCCGGAGCATTTCGCCGACGAGCCGGCCGACCCGGCCATACCCGACCACGAGGACCTGGGGCGGCGGTCGGCCTTCGGCGTCGGGATCGCCGCCGACCTCGGGCGGGAGTTCGGCCGGCGTCAGCTTCCGTCCGCCGAGCCTGAGACTGAGCATTGCGAGCAACGGAATGCAGAACATGGACACCGTGGCGGCGACCAGCGTGGTCTGACCGACGAGCGGATCGACGAGGCCGTCAGCCATGGCCTGACCCAGAATGACGAACGCGAACTCGCCAGCGCCCGCCAGCAGCAGCGCCGCTTCCAGCGCCGGGCGCGTCTTCAGCCCGAAGACGCGGGCTAGGCCGAACACCACGGCGATGTTGAACACGATCATCGCGGCCGCCGCGCCAAGGATGACCTGCGGCCGCTCGACCAGGAGCGGAACGTTCAGCTGCAGGCCGACCGAGATGAAGAACAGCCCCAGCAAGAGCCCCTTGAAGGGCTCGACCCTTGTCTCGACCTCGTGACGGAATTCGGTCTCGGCGAGCAACAGGCCGGCGATGAAGGCGCCCAGGGCCATGGACAGGCCGGTGAGCGCGCTGACCAGGCCGGCCCCGATCACCACCAGCAGGCAGGCGGCGAGGAACAGCTCCTCGCTCTTGGCCTTGGCCACCGAGCGCAGCATCGGCCGCAGCAGCAGGCGCCCGAGGATCAGCAGCACGCCGACGCCGAGGACCGAGGGCGCCATGGAGAAGAGCAGTCGCTGACCCAGCGCCTCATGGCTGCCGTCGCCACGCCCCAGCAGGGTTATGGTGACGAGCAGCGGCGCCACGGCCAGGTCCTGGAACAGCAGCACCGAGAAGGTGGCCCGACCCGCCTGGGCGTGCTGGCGCTTCTGTTCGGCCAGGGTCGGCATGACGATCGCGGTCGACGAGAGCGCCAGGGCGGCGCCGATGGCGATGGACGCCACCAGCGGCTGGCCCGTTAGCAGGGCGGCGGCGGCGAAGGCGACGAGACAGACGCCCACCTGCAGCGCCCCCAGCCCGAAGACCAGCCGCCGCATGGCCCGCAGCCGTTCCCAGGACAGCTCAAGGCCGATCATGAACAGGAGGAACACGACGCCCAGTTCGGCGAGCTGGGCGAGTTCGCCCGGGTTGTCGATGGTGATCACCGACAGCCATTCGAAATCGCGCGCGAGGGGGCCAGGCCGTAGGGGCCAAGCACCACCCCGGCCAGCAGGAAGCCCAGGATCGGACTGATCCGCCATCGACGGAACAGCGGGACGACGACCCCGGCGGTCGCCAGGAAGAGGACCACGTCCTTATAGGCGCCGGCTTCGACGTGGCCTTCCATTCGCTCTCCAGGTTGGAACGCCGCGCACTATGGCGCCCGCGAAGCGCTTGCGGAATCCCACTTGGGGTCTAAAGGCTGCGGCCGTGAATTCGCCGTCCGTTCAAGCCAGGGCGCAGACGCTGCGTCTTGCCGGCCGGCGTGGTGCGGAGACGTGACGTGGACCTGCTGAAGCTGACTGTCATCGCGGCGCTGGCCGCCCCGGCCGTCGCGCTGGCCGCGCCCAAGGCAAGCGACGCCTGGAGCCGGCCGGCGGCGGCGGGAACGACCGGCGCGGGCTTCATGACACTGAGCAATCCCGACAAGGCGCCCGACGCCCTCACCAGCGTCGAGGCCCCGTGGGCCGGCCGGGTGGAGATCCACCGCTCGATGATGAGCGGCGGCATGAGCAGCATGCAGAAGCAGCCGCGGGTGGCGCTGGCCCCGGGCGGCAAGGTGCTGTTCGCGCCGGGCGGATATCACCTGATGTTCCTGGAGCTCAAGCAGCCGCTGAAGATCGGAGACCGGCTGCCCGCAACGCTTGTGTTCGCGAGCGGCGCGCGCGTTAAGACGGAATTCGAGGTGCGCATCACGCCGCCGGGCGCTCCATCGACCGCCAAGCCGGGCGCGACGCCGGATCACGCACACCACTGATATCTAACGAAAATGTAACGGGCGGAACCATGGCGGCCGGGAGCATGGTCGCCGCCAACCGCCTCGCCCGAGAGTAGACACCCGATGAGATCCGTATGGCTCGCCGCCGCTGCGGCCGCCGCCCTGCTGACTGCGCCGCTTGGCGCCCATGCCGCCGGCGCCGCCGACGCCACCGCCGAAGCCCCCAAGGATCTTTCGAAGGCGCCGCGCATGGGCGCCTGGGGCTTCGACCTGGCCGGCCGCGACACGGCGGTGAGCCCCGGCCACAGCTTCTTCGAGCACGCCAACGGCAGCTACATGAAGCGGCTGGAGATCCCGGGCGACCGGTCGAGCTATGGCGCCTTCAACGCGCTGGCCGAGCTGTCGCAGGAGCGGCTGCGGGTGCTGGCCGAGCGGGCGGCGAGCCACCCCGACGCCGGCGGGCCGGAGGGCCAGGTGGGCACGCTCTACAAGAGCTTCATGGACGAGGCGCGGGTGAACGCCCTGGGCGCCACGCCGCTGGCCGCCAACCTCGCCAGGGTGCGGGCGGCGAAGACGCGTTCCGACGTGGCCCGGCTGATGGGCGAAACGTCCAAAGGCTTCGGCCAGAGCGTGTTCTCGGTGCAGGTCTATGACGACGCCAAGGACCCGCTTAAGTACGCCGTCTATCTGGGACAGGCGGGCCTGGGCATGCCCGACCGCGACTACTATCTGGTCGAGCGGTTCGCCCCGCAGAAGGCGGCCTACGAGGCCTATGTAGCCAGGATCCTGACGCTGGCCGGCTGGCCGGACGCGGCGGGCCACGCCAAGGCGATCCTGGCCATGGAGACCGAGATCGCCGAGGCCTCCTGGACCCGGGCCGAGCGCCGCGACGACGACAAGACCTACAATCCCTACGAGGTCGCCCAGCTGCCCGGCTTCGCGCCGGGCTTCGACTGGAACGCCTTCCTGGCCGGGGCCGACCTTTCCAAGGTCAAGCGAGTGATCGCCAGCGAGAACACCGCCTTCCCGAAGATCGCGGCGATCTATGCCAGGACGCCGGTGGAGACGCTGAAGGCCTGGCTCGCCTTCACCACGGCGGACCAGGCGGCGCCGTATCTGTCGGACGACTTCGTGCAGGCCCGGTTCGACTTCCGCTCGAAGACGCTGTCGGGGACGCCGGCGCAGCAGCCCCGCTGGAAGCGCGGCGTGAACCTGGTGGACGGCGCGATCGGCGAGGCGCTGGGCAAGCTCTATGTCGACGCCTATTTCCCGGCCGAGTCGAAGGCCAAGATGGAAGCCCTGGTCGCCGACCTGAAGACCGCCATGGGCCAGCGCATCGACCGGCTGGAGTGGATGAGCCCGGCCACCAAGGCCCGCGCCCACGAGAAGCTCGGCAAGTTCCGGGTGAAGATCGGCTACCCGGACGTCTGGCGTGACTATTCGGGCCTGGAGCTGAAGGCGGACGACCTCTACGGCAACCTGGAGCGCAGCTCGGCCTTCGAGTGGGCGCGGACGGTGGGCCGGCTGGACAAGCCGGTGGACCGCGACGAGTGGGAGATGACCCCGCCCACGATCAACGCCTACTACTCCTCGACCAAGAACGAGATCGTCTTCCCGGCCGCCATCCTGCAGCCGCCGTTCTTCGATCCCGAGGGCGATCCGGCCATCAACTACGGCGGCATCGGCGGGGTGATCGGCCACGAGATCACCCACGGCTTCGACGACCAGGGCCGCAAGTCGGACGGCGACGGCCGCCTCGCCGACTGGTGGACCGCCGAGGACGCGGCGAAGTTCAAGGTGCAGGCCGACCGCCTCGGCAGGCAGTACGAGGCGACCGAGATCCTGCCCGGCGCGCGCATCAACGGCGAGCTGACCATGGGCGAGAACATCGCCGACCTGGGCGGCCTCCTGCTGGCCCTGGACGCCTACAGGATCTCGCTGAAGGGCCAGCCGGCGCCGGCGCTGGATGGCCTCACCGGGGAGCAGCGGGTGTTCCTGGGCTGGGCGCAGGTCTGGCGGGCCAAGTACCGCGACGACTTCATGAAGCAGATCCTGGTGTCGGATCCCCACGCGCCGCCGCAGGCTCGCGTCGACGGGCCGGTGAAGAACATCGACGCCTTCTACCGGGCGTTCGGCGTCAAGCCTGGCGATCCCATGTACGTGCCGCCGGAGCAGCGCGTGCGGATATGGTGACGCTTCAGAAATAAGGCGGGAGGCGGGGCCCGGCTCCGCCTCTCTTTTTGACTCTTCCGTCAAAAACAACCAGAAGCCGAAAAGATTCGGCCCGCCGAGGGGGATAATCTCGGCGGGCCGTCTTGAGCAGTCGCTCTGATTGAGCGGGCGTTTCCTCCCCGAAACGCCGGAGACCTTGGGACTAGCGCCTTCATGTCTCTCGCCTGATGACAGAACGGCAATTTTCAGCCCGAGTCAACGGCTCCGGTCCGGGTTCAGAGCACTCCAGGATCAGAAATTCGCGATTGCGCGGAATTTTACACCGTCTTTTTGACTGTTCCGTCAAAAGTTCGCACCCTGAGGGTGTCGAAGGCGGGGCAGCGCACGTCGAAGACGAACTCCGGCCGGGCCGCGGTCACGGGACCCAGGCCTGCGGCGGTCAGGGCCTGAGCCGCATCGGCGATTCCCGACACCGCGACCAGGAGTCCGTTGGGGCGGCGGGATGCGCCCTTGGCCACGAGCGCGTCGACGACGGCGGCCTCCGCGGCGTCGCCCCGGGTGGGCCAGATCAACGTCGCCGAATTCAGCGCGGCGGCGCGGGCCTCCACGAGCCGCAGCAGGCGTTCGGCCGCGGCGAGCGCGGTTTCGCTCCAGGCCGCGCGCAGCGAGGCGGCGAGCTGGGCCTGGCTCTTCAGGATCACGCCGTCGGCCAGCACCTTCAGGCCGTTGGCGGCCAGCGTCGCCCCCGTGGTGGTGATGTCGACGACCAGTTCGGCCGAGCCCGCGGCCGGGGCGCCCTCGGTGGCGCCGCCCGATCTGACGATCCGGTAGTCGACGACGCCGTGGCGGGCGAAGAAGGCCCGTGTCTGGGCGAGGTACTTGGTGGCGACCCGCATTCGCCGGCCGGTGCGCGAGAGATACTCGTGAGCCACCTCCTCGAGGTCGGCCATGGTCTCGACGTCGAGCCAGCTCTTGGGCGCGGCCACCACCAGGTCGGCCCGGCCGAAGCCCAGCGCGCGGAGCAGCAAAAGCCGGCCCTCGAAGTCTTCGCCGCGTTCGCGCAGCAGGTCCTCGCCGGTGATCCCCAAGTGGACCTCGCCGGCGTCGAGGGCTTCGGCGATGTCGCCCGCCGACAGCAGGCGCACCTGGGCGCCTTCGAGGCCCTTCAGCGCGGCCATGTAGCCGCGCGATCCGCCGGAGACGGACAGCGACAGGCCGCTATCGGCGAGCCAGGCGTCGACCTGTTCCTTGAGGCGTCCCTTCGACGGGACGGCGATGATCAGTTCGCGGCTCATGCTTCGCCCCCGTTCCACGCACGCCAGGGCCGGACCATGCAGCCCACCGCGCGGCCTTCGCCGCCGCCCAGGCGGGCCAGAAGGCCGTCATAGCGACCGCCGACGGCGACCGGGCGATCGGCTCCGAGGGCGTCGGAGACCACCTCGAAGGTCAGGCCGTCGTAATAGTCGAAGGCGTGGCCCAGCGCGGGGGCGAAGGACATGCGGTGCGGGTCGGCGACCTTGGCCAGGGCCTCCAGGCGCCGGGCCCAGCGCGCCAGGGCCGCCTTGAGCGCCTTGTCCCTGCGGCCGGCGAGTTCGCCGACGCGGGCGAGCGCGGCGTCGGGGCTGTCGTCGATGGCCATGAAGGCTCGGATGGCGGCGGCCTGCTCCTCCGTGAGCGCGGGCGCGCTCGCGGCCTCGGCCTTGCGGACCAGGCGGGCGGCGATCTCGGCCGGACCGCGGCCGCCGACCGGCTCAACGCCGGCCAGCATCCAGACCTCTTCCAAGAGGGCGGCGGCCTGAGCTTCGTCCAGCCCCGAGAGAATCCCCGCCAGCGTGCCGCCTTGCGCGGAGGTCGCTTCGCCGACGCGGGCGAGTTCGGCCTGCAGCAGGCGCGGACGGCCGGCCACACGCTTCAACCTGGCGGCCAGCGCGTCGGCCAGCGACAGGCTCTCGATGAAGGGGCCGAACAGGCCGACGTCGCCAAGGCGCAGCGTCAGGTCCGCGCGGCCGCCCGCGAGCGCCGAGCGCCAGGCGAGGCCGGCGATCTCGGCGTCGGCGGCTTCGGTCGCGCCGACCGCCGAAGGGTCCTTGGGCGCGAACAGCTCCAGGCCCACCTGCAGGAATTCCTCGGGCCGTTCGGCGCCGGCCGAGGCCCGGAAGGCGGCCCCCTCGTAGGCGTACCGCCCCTCGCCGGCCCCACTCTCGATGTGCTGGCGGGCGATGGCGACGGTGAAGTCGGGACGCAGGCAGGCCTCGGCGCCGCCCTCGGCCTGCACCACGAACAGGCGGGCGCGCATGGCTTCGCCGGCCAGGTCCAGCAGCAGGTTGAGCGGCTGCAGCAGGGGCGCGTCGGCGCGCATGGCGCCGGCGGTCTCCAACGGCTGGCGGATGGCGGCGAGCGCCGCCTCCGGAACGGGCGGCTCGACGCGCATCAGCCGGCGTCCAGGATGCGGCGCAGGGCCGACGCCATCTCGGCGCGGGCGAGGGTCTGCTGGCCCGGACGCTGCTCGCGCCACTCGGCGTTGTCGGTGACCTTGCTGGCCAGCTCTCGGCCGAGGTCGAGGTCCTTGATGGTGACCGTGCCGGCGGCGAGCTCGTCCTCGCCGACGATGACGGCGGCCGGCGCGCGCCGGCGGTCGGCGTACTTCATCTGCGCCTTCATGCCGGACTGGCCGAGGTAGACTTCGGCGGGGATGCCGACGGCGCGGATTTCCGCGGCGAGCGCGAAGTAGTCGGCCATGCGGGCCTGGTCGAAGGCGATGACCACCACTGGCCCGCGAACCGCCGACGCCGCGTCGCGGCCGGCGGCGCGCAGGGCGGCGGCGAGCCGCGAGACGCCGAAGGAGAAGCCGGTCGCCGGCGTCCGCTCGCCGGTGAAGCGGGCCACGAGGTCGTCGTAGCGGCCACCGCCGCCGATGGAGCCGAAGGTGACCTTCTGGCCCTTTTCGTCCGTGGTCTGGAGCAGCAGCTCGGCCTCGAAGACCGCGCCGGTGTAGTACTCGAGGCCACGGACCACCGAGGGGTCGACGATCGCGCGGTCGGCGGCCACGCCCAGCGCCGTCAGCGCGGCGTCGATGGCGGCGAGTTCGGCCAGGCCTTCGTCGCCCTCGGCGGAGCCGCCGACCACGTCGGCCAGCTTGGCGATGGTCTCAGCGCGGCCGCCGACGCCGGCGGCGGTAAAGGCCAGGACACGCTCGGCGGCGGCCGCGTTCAGGCCCGCGCCCTTGGTGAAGGCCCCGGACTCGTCGAGGCGTCCCTCGCCCAGCAGCAGGCGGACGCCGTCGGGTCCGAGGCGATCCAGCTTGTCGACGGCGCGCAGCACGCCGAGCTTCTGGGCGTCTTCCGTCACGCCGGCCGCCGCCATCAGGCCGTTGAGCAGCTTGCGGTTGTTGATCTTGATGAGCGCCGACCCGGCCGGCAGGCCGGCGGCCTCCAGGCCCTGCACCGCCATGGCGATGATCTCGGCGTCGGCCTCGGGGCGGGCCGAGCCCACCGTGTCGGCGTCGCACTGGACGAACTCGCGGAAGCGGCCGGGGCCCGGCTTCTCGTTGCGCCACACCGGGCCGTAGGCGTAGCGGCGGAAGGGCTTGGGTAGGGTCTCCCAGTTCTGGGCGGCGAAGCGGGCGAGCGGCGCGGTCAGGTCGTAGCGCAGCGCCATCCACTGCTCGTCGTCGTCCTGCAGCGCGAAGACGCCTTCGTTCGGGCGGTCGGCGTCGGGCAGGAACTTGCCCAGCGCATCGGCATATTCGAAGGCGCCAGTCTCCAGCGGCTCGAAGCCCCACTGCTCGTAGACGCCCGAGACGGCGGCCAGGATGCGGCGCTCGGCGACCACGTCGCGGGCGCGGCGGTCGACGAACCCACGCGGGGCGCGGGCTTCGGGGCGTTGGGAGGCGTCGGTCATGGCAGCGCGCTTAGCGGCTGCCGCGTCGAGGCTCAAGGAAGGATCGGTCATCGTCGTCTCTCGGAGAAATCTGAGGGACGGACGGCGCTTGTCAGGAAGAAGCCCCGTCCGCTGTGGCGGGGCTTCGGGGACGGTGCGTCTAGGCCACGCAGCCGCCGTCCGAACCCGCCGGGGTCGGATGGTGGTGATGGCCGTGGTGGTGCGCGGACCGCGTCATGACGGGGCGGCGTATAGCGGAGGCGGCGGCGAAAGGGAAGGAAGCGCCTAACCTCCCGCCGTCGCTGCTGCGAGGGGCGGAGGTAGGGACCTATTTCAACCGATCGATCAGGGCCTGGGTCGACGGATCGTGGGGGTTCTGCGCCGTGCCGTCGAGGTCGGCGAGGACGCGGGCGGCCAAGGTCTTGCCGAGTTCAACACCCCACTGGTCGTAGCTGTTGATCTCCCAGAGCATGCCCTCGACGAAGGTCTTGTGCTCGTAGAGGGCGATCAGCGCGCCGAGCGCCTCGGGCGTCAGCTGGTCGAGCAGCAGGAAGCTGGTGGGGCGGTTTCCGGGGAAGTGCCGCTGCGGGTCGTCCGGCATGGCGCGGCCGATCATCAGGGCCTCGGCCTGGGCGACGGCGTTGGCCAGCAGCTTCTTCTGGGCGGCGGGGTCGCCTTCCGAGCCCTTGGCCACGGCGACGATGTCGACGGGCACCACGTCCGTGCCCTGGTGCAGCAGCTGGAAGAACGCATGCTGGCCGTTGGTGCCGGCGTCGCCGAACACGCTGGCGGCTGTCGCGTGCGGCGCGGGGCGGCCGTCGGCGGTGACCCGCTTGCCGTTCGACTCCATCTCCAGCTGCTGGAGGAAGGCCGCGAACAGCCGGAGGCGCTGGGCGTAGGGGACGACGGCGCGGATCGGGCGGCCGAGCCCATTGCGGTTGAAGACGTGGGCCAGCGCCAGCATCACCGGGGCGTTGCGCTCGAGCGGCGCGTCCTGGAAATGGGCGTCCATGGCCGCGGCGCCGGCGTGCAGGCGCTCGAAGGCGTCGTAGCCCAGGGCGATCGCGCAGGAGAGGCCAACCGCCGACCAGACGGAGTAGCGGCCGCCGACCCAGTCCCAGAAGCCGAACACCTGGTCCTCGGGTACGCCGAAGGCCTTGGCCTTGTCGGGCGCAGCGGAGACCGCGACGAGGTGGGCGTCGGACGCCTGGCCGAGGCTCGCGCGCAGCCAGGCGCGGGCGGTTTCGGCGTTGGCGAGTGTCTCCAGGGTGGTGAAGGTCTTGGAGACGGTGACCAGCAGGGTCTCGGCCGGATCCAGGCCGGTGAGCGCCTGGGCCAGCTCGTTCGGATCGACGTTGGCCGCGAAGCGCAGCTCGATCTGCGGATCGAGCGGCTTCAGCGCCTCCCAGATCAGGCGCGGGCCGAGGTCGGAGCCGCCGATGCCGATGTGGACGATGGCGCGGAACGGCTTGCCGGTGGCGCCGACCTTCCTCCCTGACCGGATAGCCTCGGCGAAGGTGCGCATGGCGGCGCGGGTGGCCTCGACCTCGCGCGAAACCGGGACGCCGTCGGCCTTGAAGTCGGCGCCGTCGGGGGCGCGCAGCGCCATGTGCAGGGCAGGCCGCTTCTCGGACGCATTGACGATCTCGCCGGCGAACAGCCGGGCGCGGGCGGCCTCGACGCCGGCGGCGCGGGCGAGGTTCAGGGCGGCCTCGACGCCGGCGGCGTTCCAGGACTGTTTGGAGAGGTCCAGGACGAGGCCGGCCGCCTCCAGGGTCAGCCGCTGCAGCCGGTCGGGCTCGGAATCGAACAGACCCGCGATGGGCCTGGCGGCGGACGCTTCGGCGGACGCGGAAAGCGCGCGCCAGGCGGCGGTCGTGTCAGTCAAAGCGATTCGCCCTCAAGCCCAGCAACATCTCGTCGTTATCCTGGCCGAACGTCCGGCAAGCGGACGGCAGAGCCCGAACCCAGGAGCCGTGCGCACCGCCCTGGGTCCCGGATCTGCCACGCGGCCGCCCGGGATGACAGACATGGTTATAGTCGTGCTTCCGCCCGTTGCGGAGCGGAGAGCAGCCCGGCCTAGTCGGCCGAGCCGTACTTAACGCTGCAGCCGTAGGGCTTGGTTGCGGCCTGGGCGACCGGGCGGCCGGCCTTCACGTCGGCCAGGGCGGCGGAGACGTAGTTCTTCGCGCCCTTGAGGGTGGCCGGATCGGCGGAGGGCTTGTCGTCGATGCCGCCCATGTAGACGAGCTTGCCGCCCTTATCGACGATGTACATGTGCGGGGTGGTCTTGGCGTCGTAGGCGCGGCCCACCTGGCCATCCGGATCCAGCAGAACGGCGGTCGAGCCGGCGTTCGCCTTGGCCTTCCAGGCCTTGGCCCCCGCGGGATCCTTGTGGCCCTGCATGCCCGGCGCGGACGAGATCACCGTCAGCCACACCGCGCCGTCCTTCACGGCCTGCTTCTGCAGCCCCTGCATGGCGCCGGAGTCATAGTGCTTCTTCACATAGGGGCAGCCCTCGTTGGTCCATTCGAGGACGACGGTCTTGCCCTTGAACTCGGCGAGCGAGCGGGTCTTGCCGTCGGCGTCCTTGACCTCGAAGGCCGGGGCTGGCTGGCCGACCACGGGGGCGGCGAAGGCCGGAGCCGCGACAGCGGCGGCGACGGCGGCGATGGCGAAAGTCCGGAACATCATGGGGAAGGCTCCTGGTTTCGGGGTCAGCTTGGTTTGGCCGCGGCGTCGAGGGCTTTCACCACGGCGCCTTCGGTGAGCAGGGCGGGGAGGATGCGCGGCTCGGCCTGGCCGGCGCCGTAGAGGAGGTAGAGCGGCACGCCGGCCCTGCCGAAGCGGGCGAGCTCGGCGGCGATCGACGCGTCCTTCTTGGTCCAGTCGGCCTTGAGGTACGCGACATTGTTGCGGGCCATGGCCTCGGCCACGCCCCTGGTGGACAGCGCCACCCGCTCGTTCACCTGGCAGCTCACGCACCAGGCCGCGGTGTAGTTGACGAACACCGGCCGGCCCTCGGCCCGGAGGGCGGCGAGGCGTTCGGGGCTGTAGAGTTCGTGCTCCGCCGAGGCGCCCTGGACGCCCGGCTCGGCCGACGCGGCCTGCGCCTCCGTGTAGCGGGGCCCGACGACGGCGGCGACGGCGAGGACGGCGAGGACCGCTGCGGCCAGGCCCTGGGGCAGCGGCCGACGACCGATGACGGCGCGGCGCTGGGCGATGCCGGCCAGCCAGGC
This sequence comes from Phenylobacterium sp. J426, assembly GCF_024699945.1. Lineage (GTDB taxonomy): Bacteria > Pseudomonadota > Alphaproteobacteria > Caulobacterales > Caulobacteraceae > Phenylobacterium. The sequence goes on from NZ_JAJOMY010000001.1 coordinate 879,249, forward strand.
GGCCACCGCGAGGACGACCGCGGCGGCGAACAGCCGGGCGAGGCCGTCGGCTCCGGCCTGCTGGGTCAGCACCCAGGCGAGCCAGGCGGCCGCGGCGTACATCGGGAAGGCCAGCGCCTTGCGGAAGGCGTCCATCCAGGGGCCCGGCTTCGGCAGGCGGGCCAGCAGGCGCGGGGCGAAGGCCACAGCCACGAACGGCAGGGCGAAGCCGGCGGCCAGCGCCAGGAAGACCACCAGGGCCGAGACTGCCGGCTGGGTCAGCGCCCAGCCGAGCGCGGGGCCCATGAACGGGGCGGTGCAGGGCGCGGCGACGACGACGGCGAGCGCGCCGGTGAAGAAGGCTCCCGCGATCCCGCCGCGGCCCGCCAGGCCCGAGCCGACGTTCTGCAGCGAGCCGGCCACCTCGAAGACGCCGGAGAGGTTGAGGGCCACCGCCAGCATCAGCAGGGCGAGGAAGGCCACCACCGGCGGCGACTGCAGCTGGAAGCCCCAGCCGATCTCGGAGCCGGCGGCTTTCAGGGCGATCAGCAGGCCGGCCAGGGCCAGGAAGGTGACGACGACGCCGGCCCCGAAGGCCAGGCCCTCGCGCCGCGCCTCGCCCGAGCCGCCGTGCTTGGCGAGCGAGGCGGCCTTCATGGCCAGCACCGGGAAGACGCACGGCATCAGGTTGAGGATCAGGCCGCCCAGCAGGGCGAAGACCGCCGCGCCGAGGAGCCCCATGCCGACGCCGCCGACGCCGCCGGATGCGGATCTGGCGGGGGGCGGGCCCAGACCGGCCGCCCCGGCAGGCGCCGGGCCGCGCGCGGCGGTGAGCTCATAGGCCTTGTCGCCGAAGGTCAGGACGCCCGCGATCTCGGCCGGCCCCTCGCCGGCCTGGAAGTCGACGCCGGGCGGCAAGGTCAGGGTGAGACCCTCCGGGCCACGTTCGATGGGCTGAGGCTTGGCGTGGTCTATGGCCGTACCCGAGAAGGGGAAGAAGTAGGCGTCGGCCAGGTCGGCGCCCGCCACGGCGGCGCCGGTGACGGCCAGTTTCAGGCCGGACGCATCACCCGAGAAGGCGGCCGATAGGCCCGCCGGCTTCGGGGTCTCGGCGAGCGCCTGGCGGATCGTCGGCCCCCAACGCGGATCGGCCGGCGCCGGCGCGGCGACGACCGGCAGGTCAAGCGTCAGGTCGGCGCTCTCTGGAATGCAGATCTCGGCGCAGACCAGGAAGGTGGCCTTCGCCTTGAGCGTGAGGGTCTCGCCCGGCCTGGCGGTGGCCGGGGCGGTGAGCGGAACGGGCAGGACCACCTGGCCCTCGTAGCCGTAGTTGACCAGCGGCCCGACCGGCAGCCGGTGCGGCGCGGGCCAGACGAACTCGCCGGCGGTCCAGCCGGCCGGCAGCTCCCAGGCGATGGAGGTGGGCTCCCCGCTGTCGCCCGGATTGCGCCAGTAGGTGTGCCAGCCGTCCTGGATCTTCTGGACGAGGGCGACGTGGATCGTCTGGCCCGGCGCGACGCCGCGGGCCTCAGGCGCGAGTTCGGCGATGAGATGGCCGGTGTTGACGGGCGCCGCCTTAGCCGCGCCCGCGATCGCCATCGTCGCTACCAGGGCCGAAAGCAGGCCCGCCAGGAACCGCATCGCCACTCCTCTGAACGATCAACCTCGACAAGTACGGCGGCTATATGGCCTGCGGATGTCTCGCCCGCAAAGCGGGGCTCGACTTGGGCTTCCGGCGTTGTCCATTCTGGCGGGAGAATCCGCCTGACCCATAGGAGTGCGCGTGCCCGCCAGCTTCGACGACATCGAGATCGGACAGGTCGTATCGCTGGGGGCCTGCGCGGTCGACCCGGCGGCGCTGAGCGCCTTCTGCGGATCCTTCACCCCCGGGTGGGACACCGAACGCGGCGCGCCCGACGCCATGCTCTATGCGCTTTGGGCCAAGCTGGACGCCGTGGCCGGGACGGAGTGGCCGCAGACCAAGCGGCTGGGCGTCGACGCCCTGCGCTGGATGCGCAACCCGCCGGCCGGCGAGTTGCTGCGTGGGCGGATGACGATCATGGCCAAGGACCCCGTGGGCGAAGGCAAGGGCATCGTCATCGCCCAGCACGACCTGCTGGACGAAGCCGGGCGCCTGGTCTTCTCGTGCCTGACGCGGAGCGTGTTCAGCCGGTAAAGAAAAGCCCTCCCCTTCACGGGGAGGGCGATCCGGCGAAGCCGGAGCAGGCCGGGGAATGAAGCCGCGGCGGCTTTCCCCACCCTGCCCGCTTCTCGGGCGTCCCTCCCCTGAACAGGAGGGACGAGGTTCTTAGGCGTTCGCCGCGACCGGCTGCTGCTGGGCCTGACGGGCCATGGCGACGGCGATCAGGCGATCCCAGCCGACCAGCGACAGCAGGTGGGCGTAGATCTGGCCCAGCGCCCCGTTGTCGCGCAGCTCGACCAGCTTCTCGGTCGGCAGCTTGTTCAGCTTCTCTTCCGAGACGCCGAAGTACTCCGCGATCTTCTGCGGCTCGGCCGGCGATCCGTCCGGGTTGGTCGGCGTGAACTGCGCGGTCTTGGTCTCGAACAGGTCGAGGTCCTTCAGCAGCTGCACGAAGCTCATCGTGCGCTGACGCTCGATCTCGAAGTTGTTGCAGAACTCGATGCACTGCTGGGTGTACTGGGTCGGTTCGCCCTTCTCGTCGAAGAACGGCAGGTCGCCGCCTTCCACGATGAACTCGGCGTTGCGGTCGACGCACAGGACCATCTGGTTGTTGGCCGTGTCGTTGGCGAAGACGAAGGGATAGCGGCGAACGTAGGCGGGGATGTAGACGCCCGGCTCGAACAGGCCGTTCTCCTGCACGAACATGTTCTCATTGGCGTTCAGGCCCATGACCGCGATCGGCAGCTTCTCTTCGCCGACGAAGATGATCGGGCCGGTGACGGCCGCCAGCGGGAACTCGCCCACCGTCAGCGGGATGGCGTGGCCGGCCTTGGCGAACTTGAACGGGCCGTCCATGCGCTTGACGCCGAGCTTGCCGTGCAGCTCGCGGGCCAGCGGTTCGGGCTTGCTATAGAACAGGACGCTGCCGGTCAGCTCGCCGCCTGCGGGCAGTTGGGTCGGTTCGGACATCGAAAACCTTCGGATCTCTCAAGGCGCGCCGACGAGGCCCTCCCGGCCCGCCTTGCGCGAAGGGGCCGCTTCTAGCCGATCCGGCAAGGAGCGGCAAATGCGGCCGGTGGTCCCCATGCGGTCCTTGCCTCGGGCGCGGGGAAGGCCTTTCAATCGCCGCAACGAAGAAGGGGAGCGCGCCCGTGCCGATCTACTATCCGGACATCCTGGAAAACCCGCCCACGACCTGGACCTTCAGCTACGGCGACAAGGACGTGATGCTGTACGCCCTGGGCATCGGACTGGGCGCCGATCCGCTGAACCGCGACGAGCTGCCGTTCGTCTACGAAAAGGGGCTGAAGGTGGTGCCGACGGCGGCCACGGTGCTGTCCTCGGCGGGCGTTGGACGGGCCCAGCGCACCCAGACGAGCGAACCCCGCGAAGGCTGGCGGCAGAGCGAGATCAACTACCTGATGGTCGTGCACGGCGAGCAGAAGGTGGAACTGCACAAGCCGCTGCCGGAGTACGGGAGCTTCACCGCCGAAATGCGGGTGGTGGGGGCCTATGACAAGGGCGCCGGCAAGGGCGCGGTGATCATCAACGAGACGACCTGGACCGACGACAAGGGCGAAAAGGTCGCCACGCTGACCGGCTCGACGTTCGCCCGCGGCGACGGCGGTTTTGGCGGGCCATCGGACGGCGCGCCCGAGCCGCATGTCGTGCCGGACCGCGCGCCCGACATCTCGGTGGACTTCGCAACCACGCCGGACCAGGCGCTGCTCTACCGGCTGAACGGCGACCGCAACCCGCTGCACTCGGACCCGGACATCGCCAAGGCGGCGGGCTTCGACCGGCCGATCCTGCATGGGCTGTGCACCTACGGCATCACCTGCCGCGCGGTGCTGCAGGAGATCACCGGGTGGGATCCGTCCGTGATCGAAAGCCATCAGGTGCGGTTTTCCGCGCCGGTGTTTCCCGGCGACACGATCACCGTGGATCTATGGCGCGATGGAAAGGTGATCTCGTTCGAAGCCCGGGTTAAGGAGCGCGGCGTCACGGTCATCAAGAACGGCAAGACCGTGCTGCGCGCCTAGAGGAAGACCCGAACTTGATCCGCATCCTGATGACCGCCTGCGCGGCCGCCGCCCTTGCGTCCTGCGCTGCCACCCCCGCCGAGGACGCCGCCCCGCCGCGCGCCGCGCACCAGGCGGCTCCGGGCGGCCAGACCACGGGCTATCTGACGGCGAGCGCCATGAGCGGCAAGGACATCCTGCCGGGTCCGCCCCCGGCCGGCTCGGCCTACGACATCGCCGACCGCGCGAACTACGACGCCACCCGCAGCCTGGAGGGCTCCGCGCGGTGGAAGCTGGCGCAGCAGGACAACGACCTGTGGCAGGGCGGGGCGCTGAAGCGGTTCTCGTGCGCCATGGGCCGGGAGGTGAACGCCACCCAGACGCCCGTCGCCTGGAAGCTGCTGCACAAGATCGAGCTGGACGTCCGCACCCTGGGCACGCCGGCCAAGAACCACTTCGACCGCAAGCGCCCGGCGTTGGGCAACGACAAGCCGATCTGCGTGCCGCGGGAGCCCTGGCTGGCGACCAACGCCTCGTATCCGTCGGGTCATTCGATGGTCGCCTGGGCCTGGGCGCTGATCCTCACCGAGGCCGCGCCGGACAAGGCCGACGCCCTGCTGAAGCTGGGCCAAGAATCCGGCGACAGTCGGGTGGTCTGCGGCGTGCACTATCCGTCGGACGTGGAGGCCGGCCGGGTGCTGGCGGCGGGGATGGTCGCGCGGCTGCACGCCGAGCCGGCGTTCAACGCCGACCTGGCGGCGCTGAAGCGCGAACTGACGTCGGCGCCGCCGGCGAGCGGCTGCGGGGTCTAGGCCGGCCGCTGCCCCACCAGCGCGCCGTAAAGGTCCGTCCGGCGATCGCGGAAGAACCCCCAGGCGGCGCGGTGGGTCTGCAGGAAATCCAGGTCGAACTCGGCCTGGACGATCCCCTCGTCCTCACGGCCGAGCGCCGAGACCAGGTCGCCGCGATGGTCGGCGATGAAGCTGGAGCCGTAGAACTGCTGGCCACCGTTCGGGTAGCCCGCCCAGGGCTCGAAGCCGGTGCGGTTCGCGCCCACCACCGGGATCACGTTCGAGACCGCGTGCCCCTGCATGGCCCGGCGCCAGGGCGCGGCGGTGTCCAGGGTCGGGTCGTGCGGTTCGGAGCCGATGGCGGTGGGATACAGCAGGATCTCGGCGCCCATCAGCGTCATGGCCCGCGCGCACTCCGGGTACCACTGGTCCCAGCAGATGCCGACGCCGATGCGGCCGAACCGGGTGTCCCAGACCTTGAAGCCGGTGTCGCCCGGCCGGAAGTAGTACTTCTCCATGTAGCCGGGGCCGTCGGGGATGTGGCTCTTGCGGTAGACGCCCATCAGCGCGCCGTCGGCGTCGATCATCACCAGGCTGTTGAAGTAGTGCGGCCCCTCGCGCTCGTAGATCGAGACGGGGATGACAACGCCCAGCTCCTTGGCTAGCGGCTGGAGCTCGGTCACGGCGGGGTGCTCGCGCCACGGGTAGGCGGTCGAGAACCAGCGTTCCTCCTGGGCGACGCAGAAGTACGGCCCCTGGAACAGCTCGGACGGCAGGATCACCTGCGCGCCCTGTGCGGCCGCGGCGCCGATGAAGCCCTTGGTCTTGTCGATGTTGGCCGCCATGTCCTCGCCGTACGAGGTCTGGATGGCGGCGACCTTCAGCGTGCGCGTCATCAGGCGGCGGGCTCCTGTTGGGTGATGCAGTGGAACGAGCCGCCGCCCGTGAGGATGGCGATCGAGGGCAGGCCAATGACCTTGCGATCGGGGAAGATCTGCTCCAGCGCCTGGACGGCCAGTTCGCCGGGCCGCTCCTCGTAGATCGGCACGATCACCGCCTGGTTGGCGATGAGGAAGTTCATGTGGCTGGCCGGGATCGGGCCGTCATCGCCCTCGACGAAGCCGGGCGACGGGATGCGGACCACCTTGAGCGCCTCGCCGCGGGCGTCGGTCTGGTGCGCCAGCCGGCGCGCGGCGTCGTCGTACGCCGCGGCGTTCGGATCGCCCCGGCCCCAGGCCACGGGCACGGCGATGACGCCCGGCGCGACGAAGCGGGCCAGGTTGTCGACGTGACCGTCGGTGTGGTCGTTGAGCAGGCCATCGCCCAGCCAGATGACCTTCTTCGCGCCCAGCGACCCCGCCAGCGCCGCCTCGGCCTTGGCGTCATCCCAGCCGGGATTGCGGTTGGCGTTCAGCAGGCATTGGCCGGTGGTCAGCACGGTGCCGAAACCGTCGTGGTCGACCGCGCCGCCTTCCAGGATGAAGTCGTGCGGCGCCAGCTCTGCGCCGGAGGCTTCGGCGATCTGGGCGGCGACGGTGTCGTCGTGCTCCAGGCTGTACTTGCCGCCCCAGCCGTTGAACCGGAAGCCCTGCGCCTTGCCGCCGGCGAAGATCGGGCCGGTGTCGCGCAGCCAGATGTCGCCGAAACGGCCCGGCACGATCTCGATATTGGCCACGTCGCCGAGCAGGCGACGAGCCGCGGCCTCGCCATCCGGATGGCCCGTCATCAGGCGCACGCGCTCGCCGCCGGGGCCGGCCAGGGCGCGGGCAAGCGCGGCCACCTCGGCCTGGGCCTCGTCGAGGTCGGCCTCCCACAGATCCGCATGGCTCGGGAAGCCAAGCCACATGGCCTTGTGCGGCGCCCATTCGGCGGGAACGGTGAAGCTCATCTGGCCCCTCTAGTCTCGAAGCCGGGCGCAGATGGCCCCCCGCGCCCCCTGCGTCAAGCATCCGCGACAAAAGAGAAAGGGCGGCTGCGTCGCCGCAGCCGCCCTTCCAACTCTTACGTCTCTCAGTTCGGCTTAGAACTTGTACTTCGCGCCGAACTTGATCTGCCAGAGCGACTGGTCGCGGCGGAAGGCCTTGACCGGCTCGACGAAGGCGCCGTTCGCGCCGGTGCCCGAGATCAGGTACCGGGCGTTCGGCGTGGCGCAGCCCGCCGCGGCGCCAGCGGGGCTGACGCAGCTGACGTTCACGACCGGGACCATTCGCGAGAAGTCGTACTGCTCGAGCACGCCCCAGTCGTCGTTCAGCAGGTTGCCGAGGTTCTCGACGTCCATGAAGACCTCGAGCTTCGCCCCGTTCGGGAAGAAAGCCGGCAGTTCCTGGCTGAGGCGCAGGTCGATGGTGGTGACGTCCGCCTGACGGAAGCCGTTACGCGGCGCGATCTTGCCGGCGTACTTCGAAAGGCCCGAGTTTTCCAGGAAGGTCTGGAAGCGCGCCTGGTCGAAGCCCGGAGCGTAGACCACGCGAGCGTCGTTCGCCGTCGGCACGTAGAGCAGCGCGTTCGACGTGGCCTGACGACCCGAGTAGCTCGAGGTGTAGTAGCCGAAGTCGTTGTCGAAGTTGCCGGTGCGGCTGTTGGCGAAGGTGTAGCTGAAGGGCAGGCCCGAGCGGTGCTGGGCGAAGACCGTCAGCTTGGTCTCGTTGTCGCCGAAGAACTTCTTCGCATAAAACACATTGAGCGCGTGACGGTGACGGACTTCGTAGTCCGAAGTCGCCGCCGGCGGATTCAGCGGATCCTGGCTGGCGAAGCGCGTGAAGCTCGACGAGGCGATCGAGCTGGTCATCGGGTTGGCATCTTCGGCGTCGGTGTAGGTGTAGCTGTAGTTGAAGCCGAGGCCGTCGAAGAGGCCGTCACGCCAATCCTTCGCCAGACTGATGGCCACCGAGTCCGAGCCGCCCTTGTCGATGTTGCGGAGCAGGAAGTCGGCCTGGTTGCCGGTCAGGTCGCCCGTGGTGGTCGGGCCGTACACCGGACGACCGTCCGGCGCGAGACCGATCACCCGCGCGCGCGCATCCGACCAGTAGAGGGCGTTCTCGTTGATCGCCTTCAGATAGTCGACCTGCACCAGCCAGCCGTCGCCCACGCCCCAGGGGGTGAGGTCGAACTCGTAGCCGATCGACAGGTTGGCCTTCCAGGTCGTCGGGATCTGGAAGCCCGGCGACAGGGCGTTCACGTCACCGCCGCGCGGCGTGAACGTACAGCCGGCCGGGGCCTGGGTGAGGCTCACGTTGGTGAACGGAGCCGCCGGGCAGACGGCGTTGGTCTGGCTGACGCCGGTGTTCGAGAAGGAGTTCGAGATCCAGACGTTCAGGCCCGTCGCCGAGAAGCGGCCGAAGCCGCCGCGGATGTTCAGGCGATCCATCGGCTCGTAGTTGAACGAGACGCGGGGCAGAACCACGGACTCGCCGTCGACGCTCTTGGTGTTGGCGAAGCCCTGACGCGACACGAAGGCCGTGTTCAGGATCGGCGCGTCATCCGTCGAGTACCAGTCGAAGCGGACGCCAGCCGTGACGTCGAGGTTGTCGAGGATCTGGATCCGGTCTTCAGCGTAGAGGCTGGAGAGGCGGAAGCCGAAGTCGGCGGCGCCGGCCCGGGCGGTGCCCAGCGTGGCCGGGACCGTGCCGGAGCTGGGGTCGATGCCGCCGGTCAGCGAGAACGCGCCGGCCCGGCGGGCCAGGAAGTCAGCGTAGCTGTTGAACGTATAGGAGCCGAGCGAGCGGGCGACGAAGACGTTGTAGATGTCGTCCTTCTCGGTGCGGAAGCCGAACAGCAGCTCATGAACGCCCAGGCGATAGCGGCCGATGGCCTCGATCGTCTCGAGCTTCACGTTCAGATAGTTGTCGTGGCGGTTGATGTCGGCGCCGAAGCGGATTTCCGGCGTGCCACCGCCGGCCTGCAGGCCGGGAAGGTCGTTGCCGCGGACGATGATCTCACCGACGGACAGGCCGTTCAGCGGGATCTGGGTGGTGTCCGTCTCCTTCGACGAATAGCGGAACTCGGTCGAGAAGTTCTCGGTCCAGTCGGAGTTCACCTGCACCGTGTAGGCGGTGAGCTCTTCATTCTTCACATACTGGCGCGATTCCAGGCCGATGGCCGGCTGGGTCGTGCTGTTGCCCTGGGCGAAGGTGTCGGACACCGACCCGTTGAACGAGTTGCCCTTGGTGTTCTGGTACGTGAACGACGCGCGGTGATTGTCGGTGATGTTCCAGTCGATCTTGCCGAGCCACTTCTCGTCCTCGACCGGGAAGGCGCCGATGACCGCGCCGCCCGGATCGTAGCCGTAGATGCGCTGGGTGTCGGCGCGGACCTGGTCGACGGTGGCGCGGGTGATGCGCGGGATGATCGTCGAGGCGCCGGAGTCGGCCGGACCTTCGTCGAAGCCGAGCACGCCTTCGAACTTCTCGTACGAGCCGAAGAAGAACAGGCGATCGCGCAGGATCGGGCCGCCGAGGGTGGCGCCGTAGGTTTTCTCTTCGAACGCGCGGTTGATCTTCACGCCTTCGAGGCTGTCACCGCGCAGGGTGTCGTCGGTGTACTCGTAGAAGGCGGTGCCGGAGAACCGGTTGCCGCCCGACTTGGTCACGGCGTTGATCTGGCCGCCGACGAAGCCGTTGTTGATGACGCTGTACGGCGCGACCGACACGTTCACGGCGGCGACGGCGTCGAGCGAGATCGGCGAGCGCTGGGTCGGGTAGCCGTTGTTGTTCAGGCCGAAGTCGTCGTTCTGGCGCACGCCGTCGACGGTCAGCTGGTTGAAGCGGGTGTTGGTCCCCGCGAACGACAGCGCGTCCTGGTTGGTCGGATCGATCGTGGCGAACGGGTCGATCCGGGCGACGTCCTTCAGGTCGCGGCTGATCGACGGCAGGGCCTCGATGTCGCGGGCGGTGAAGTTCGAAGCCGGACCGCCCTGGCTCTTGGCGGCGGCGGCGGCGGTGACGACCAGCTCGGCGACCTGGTTGCCAGCCGAGAACAGGACCACATCGACCGTGGCGGGTTCGCCGATGCCGATGGCGGCCACATTGGCGCTGGCGGCTTCGAAGTCAGCGGCGGAGGCGCTCACCCGGTATGGGCCGCCCGGGCGCAGGCCGCGCACCGAGAAGAAGCCGTCCTCGCCGGTGACCGACGTCGACACCGAACCGGTGGGCACATGGGTCACGGTGACGGTCGCGTTCGCCACCGGGGCGCCCGACTCGCTCGTGATCTGGCCGCGGACCGCGCCGGTGGTGGCCTGCGCGTACACCGCCGTCGAGGCGGCCGAGGCGAGGACCGTCAGCGCCGCGCCGCACGCGAGCCGATTGATCATTCTCATTAAGGTATCCCCTCATCCGATAGACTTCCGACAGCGGACGCCCCTTTCCGGCCGCTGCGAGTCTTGCGCGCCCCTATAGCGCTAAATTTCGCCGCGTGGGTGACGCTTTTGTTACGGTCACGGACGGACCGCGCAGATGCGTCGAAACGCGGCGCCGTTGCTTTACACCGCGCGGGCGGTGAGTAGGGTCCGCTCGCCCCGAAGGAGCCCCATGAGCGACGCCCCCGAATCCGGCCGAAAAACGCCCGAAAGAGGGACGCCCAAGCCGGGAATGCGCGGACGGGGGCCGCCCAGCCCGGAGACAACTGGCGCGCGGCGATCCTGCTGGTCGCCGCCCTCACCCTCGTGCGCCTCGTGGTGCTGTTCACCAGCCCCCTGGAGCTCTATCCGGACGAGGCCCAGTATTGGCTTTGGTCGCGCACGCTCGACTTCGGCTACTATTCAAAGCCGCCGATGATCGCCTGGGCGATCTGGGCCACCACCGCGTTCGGCGGCGATGCGGAGCCCTGGGTTCGGGCCTCGGCGGTGCTGTTCCAGGCCGGCGCGACGCTGGCGGTGTTCGCCATCGGGCGCAGGCTGTACGGGGGCGCCGCGGCGCTCGCGGGCGCGGCGCTCTACGCGCTGATGCCCGGCGTGCAGCTCTCGTCGCTGGTCGCGGCGACCGACGCTCCGCTGCTGTTCTTCCTGGGGCTGACGATCCTGGCCTATGTCTGCCTGCAGGGGGCGGAGGGTCGGCGGGCGCTGGGCTTCGCGGCGGCAGTGGGCGCCGCCCTGGGCCTGGCGTTCCTCTCCAAGTACGCCGCGGTCTACTTCCTGGTCGGATTGGCGGCGCACCTGGCGGTCTCCGCCGAGGCGCGGGCGGCCTGGACCCCCGCCCGGGCGGCCCTGGCGGCGCTCGCCTTCGCGGCGATCGTCGCGCCCAACGTGATCTGGAACGCCACGCACGGCTTCGCGACCCTGCATCACACGGCGGCGAACGCGGCCTGGGGCGGGCGGCAGCTGTTCAACTTCGCAGAGCTGGGCGAGTTCGCGCTGTCGCAGTTCGGCGTCTTCGGTCCGATCCCCATGGGCGTGCTGATCGCGGGGCTGGCGCTGGCGGCGGTGCGGCGCAGGCTGTCGGCGGCGGACCTGCTGCTGCTCTGCTTCACCCTCCCGCCGCTGCTGATCGTCACCGGTCAGGCGTTCATCAGCCGCGCCAACGCCAACTGGTCGGGCGCGGGCTATCTGACGGGCGCGATCCTGGTGGGCGCCTGGCTGGTCCGGTGGCGGGCCGGCAGTCGAAAGGCGGGAGGCTGGCTGATCGGGGCCCTGGCGACGCAGGCGATCGTGGCCGCGGCCTTCTTCGCTTTCCTGATCTCGCCCCGCCTCGCCGAGCAGTCGGGCATCGGCAACAGCTTCAAGCGGGCGAAGGGCTGGGCGGAGACCACCGACGTCGTTCTGGACCGCGCGAGCCTCGAACCCGGGCTCTCGGCCATCGCGGTGAACAACCGCTTCCTGTTCTACGCCATGAGCTACTACGGCCGCGACGACCTGCCCGGCCTCCCGCCCCTGCGCAGTTGGCTGCTCACGGGGGCCCCGAGAACCAGGCCGAGGCCAGCGCGGCGCTCTCGCCGGCCGAGGGGCAGCGCGTCCTGGCCGTCTCGATGGAAGGCGCCTACCGCGCCGAGATGGAGGGCGACTTCCGGCGCGCCTCCGGGCTGGAGATCGCGAGCATCTGGCTCGACGCCAAGCGCAAACGTCGGATCGAGATGTTCGTGGGCGAAGGCTTCGCGCCCAAGCCGCGCGACCCGGCTACCGGGCGCCCCAGATCTTCCTGAGCCACGGATCGCGGCCGCAGCCGATACGGTAGCGCTCGTACTGGGCCGGGTTCTTCTTGGCGAAGTCCTGGTGGTAGCCCTCGGCCATCCAGAACGGCGCGGCGTTGCGCACCTGGGTCGCCACCTTGGCCTTCAGCTCTCCCGCCACCCGCGACTTGGCCTGTTCGGCGATCCTCCGCTCCTCGGGCGTCGAGACGAAGACGGCCGTGCGATAGGCCGGGCCCTTGTCGCAGATCTGGCCGTTCGGATCGGTCGGGTCGATGTTGCGGAAGAAGTGGTCCACGAGCTCCGCGTACGAAACCTTGGCCGGGTCGTAGGTGACGCGGACCACCTCCATGTGGCCTTCGTGGTTCTCGTAGGTGGGGTTGCGCGAGGTTCCGCCCGCATAACCGGAGACGGCGCTGACAACGCCGGCCCTCGCCTCGAAGAACTTCTCGACCGACCAGAAGCAGCCGCCGGCGAAGACGGCGGTCTTGGCGCCGGCCGCGCCGGCGGCCGCCGGCGCGATCAGGAGGGCCGCGGCGGCCGCGGCCAGCAGGGTGCGGTGTCTCATGGGCCTAGAGCATGCCATTCCGGGACAGCGGGGTCACCTCGCATCTACGCGCGAGGGCCCCGGCCGGATGCGGCCGCCTAGACGGTCTGCAGCGCCACCTCGAAGTCGGCCTCGGTCTTGGCCTTCACCTCGTCCAACGTCACGTCGGGGGCGAGCTCGAGCAGGGTGAGCGGCGCCTTGCCCCGGCTGACGTCGAAGACCGCCAGGTCGGTGATGACCAGGTCGACCACGCCGGCGCCGGTCAGCGGCAGCGAGCAGGCGTTCACCAGCTTCGGCGCGCCCGACTTCTCGACGTGCTCCATGACCACGACCACGCGCTTGACGCCGGCCACCAGGTCCATGGCCCCGCCCATGCCCTTCACCATCTTGCCCGGCACCATCCAGTTGGCGAGGTCGCCGTTCTTCGCCACCTGCATCGCGCCCAGGATGGAGAGGTCGATGTGGCCGCCGCGGATCATCGCGAAGCTGTCGGCCGAGCTGAAGTAGGACGAGCTGGGCAGCTCGGTGATCGTCTGCTTGCCGGCGTTGATCAGGTCGGGGTCGGCCTCCCCCTCGAACGGGAACGGCCCCATGCCCAGCATGCCGTTCTCCGACTGCAGGGTCACCGACATGCCGGCGGGAATGTAGTTGGCGGTCAGCGTCGGAATGCCGATGCCGAGGTTCACGTAGAAGCCGTCGCGCAGCTCCTGCGCCGCGCGGGCGGCGATCTGGTCGCGGGTCCAGGCCATGCCTTAAGCTTCCTCGCGCTTGCGGACGGTGAGCTGTTCGATGCGCTTCTCGAACGTGCCCTGGACGATGCGGTCGACATAGACGCCGGGCGTGTGGATCTGGTCCGGGTCGATGGAGCCGATCTCCACCAGCTCCTCGACCTCGACGACCGTCACCTTGCCGGCCGTGGCCATCATCGGATTGAAGTTGCGGGCGGTCTTGCGGAACACGAGGTTGCCCTCGCGGTCGGCCTTCCAGGCCTTCACGATCGAGAGGTCCGCAGTCAGGCCCCGCTCCATGACGTACAGCTCGCCGTCGAACTCGCGCACTTCCTTGCCCTCGGCCACCAGGGTGCCGACGCCGGTCTTGGTGAAGAAGGCCGGGATGCCGGCGCCGCCGGCGCGGATGCGCTCGGCCAGGGTGCCCTGCGGGTTGAATTCCAGCTCGAGCTTGCCGGACAGGTACAGCTCGGCGAACAGCTTGTTCTCGCCGACGTAGGAGCTGACCATCTTGCGGATCTGGCCGCCGGCCAGCAGCACGCCGAGCCCGAAGTCGTCGACCCCGCAGTTGTTGGAGATGACCGTCAGGTCCTTCGTCCCCCGCCGCGCGGATCGCCGCGATGAGATTCTCCGGGATGCCGCAGAGGCCGAAGCCGCCCGCCATGATCGTCATGCCGTCGAAGAGCAGGCCAGCCAGCGCCTCGACCGCGTCGTTTCGAACCTTGTCCGCCATGCCTCGCCAATACGACGCAAATCGGCGGTTGAGAACCGGGCCGACGAAAAATTCATCGGACGATGAAGAACGCCGTCAGCCGGTCGTCTCCGGCGTGGCCGTCGATTCCCGCCGGGCCAGCACGTCGGCGGCCTCGGGATTGAGCGCCTCGCCGCTCTGGCGCGGCCGGGAGAACGGCTCGGGCGTCGGCGTGACCTGATTGTTCCGCATCAGGTAGCGGCCTGCGGCCAGCCCGCCCGAGAGCTGCAGCTGGAAGCGTTCCTTGTCGCGCTCGCGCACGTCGCGGATCACGTCGGCGGCCTCGATCTCGTCGGTCCCGAGGTCGATGAGCACCTGCTTGCCGAACTTAAGCGCCGACTCGAAGGTCTCGCGGATCTGGTAGTCGACGCCGGCCTGGACCAGCCGCATGGAATGGCCGCGGTCGAAGGCGCGGGCGAACACCTTGGCCAGGGGGAACTCGGCCTTCACCAGTTCGACGATCCGGTCGGCCACCTCGGGCTTGTCGACACAGACCAGGATCGCCTCGGCCCGCCCCGCGCCCGAGGCGTGCAGCACGTCGAGGCGCGTGCCGTCGCCGTAGTAGACCTTGAACCCGAAGTTCCCGGCGGCGCGGATCATCTCCACGTCGTTCTCGATCAGCGAGATCTCAATGCCCTTGGCCAGCAGCGGCTGGGAGACCACCTGGGCGAAGCGCCCGAAGCCGATCAGCAGCACCCGCCCCTCCAGACCGTTGGCGGCCTCGACACCTTCCATCGAGACTTTCGGCGGCGGCATCAGCCGGTTGAGCACGATCACCACCAGGGGGTGAGCGCCATGGAGAGGATCACGATCGCGGTCAGCTGGGCGCTCACTCGCGCCTCGATCACGCCGGCGGCGACGGCGGCGCCGTAGAGGACGAAGGCGAACTCCCCGCCCTGGGCGAACAGCGCCGCCCGCTGAACCGCCTCGCGATGGGCCGCCCGGAACAGGCGCGCGACCGCATAGATGGCGGCGCCCTTGGCGGCCATGAAGGCCAGCAGGCCAGCCACGACCATCACCCATTCGTCGGCGACCACGGCGAGATCGAGCGACATCCCCACCGAGAGGAAGAACAGCCCGAGCAGGATGCCGCGGAACGGCTCGATGTCGGCCTCGAGCTGGTGGCGGAACACGCTCTCCGACAGCAGCACGCCCGCCAGGAAGGCCCCCATGGCCATGGACAGCCCGCCCCACTGCATGAACAGCGCCGTGCCCAGCACCACCAGCAGGGCGGCGGCGGTCATGATCTCCCGCGCGCCCGAACGGGCCAGGATGCCGAAGAAGGGGTTGAGCAGCCACTTGCCGGCGGCGATCACCGCGGCGATGGCCCCGGCGGCGATCGCCAGGCTCTGCCAGACCGGCCTGGCGTCGGGGTCGGCCTGGCCGCCGACCGAGGCCAGCACGGCCACGAGGGCCAGGAGCGGGACGACGGCGAGATCCTCCAGCAGCAGGATTGAGATCGCCCGCTGGCCGGCGTCGGTGGCGGTCTCGCCGCGCTCGTCGAGCATCTTCATGATCACGGCGGTGGACGAGAGCACGAAGCCCGACGCGCCGATCACCGCCGATTGCCAGGACAGCCCCGCCAGCACGGCGATGGCCGACAGCACCGCGCAGCAGAGCGCCACCTGCGCCGCGCCCAGGCCGAAGATCTCCTTGCGCAGGGTCCAGAGCTTGGCGGGCCGCATCTCGAGCCCGATCAGGAACAGGAACAGCACCACGCCCAGTTCGGCCACGTGCAGGATGGCCTCCGGGTCGGCGAACAGCTTGAGGCCGAAGGGTCCGATGACCAGGCCCGCGGCCAGGTAGCCGAGAACCGAGCCCAGACCGAGCTTGCGGAACACGGGCACAGCCACGACGGCCGCCGCCATCAGCGCGACCGCGTGCCCCAAGTTCATCCCCGCCGCCGCGTCCGCCATCGTCGCTCCTGAGATCCTGCCGGCTATGTGGAGGTGAACGGCGCCGCTCCGCAACACCGGCGTCGACAGGCTGAGACACCCTGCCCGCCAAAAGCCCGTTCTAAGGCGCCGTGCGCGGGTGTAGATGTCGCCGCATGAGCCAAGCCCTTTCGGTCCAGGACCACATCGAGCCCGTCTCGTACGCGCTGTTCGAGCAAGACTTCGACGCCTTCACCCGGAAGCTGGGCGACAGCTTCCAGCGCTGGGGCTTCGCCGTGATCAAGGATCACGGCCTGCCGCAGGAGAAGGTCGACGCCGCCATCAGCCAGACCAAGGCGTTCTTCGCCCTGCCCGAGGACCAGAAGCTGAAGTACAAGCTGCCGGTCATGGGCCAGCGCGGCTACACGCCGTTCGGCGTCGAGACCGCCAAGGGCCACACCCACTACGACCTGAAGGAATTCTGGCATGTCGGCCGCGACCTGCCGCCGGGCCACCCCTTCCGCGACCACATGCCGGACAACGTCTGGCCCGACGCCGAGCTGCCGGAGTTCCAGGCCAAGGTCGGCTGGCTGTACGGGGCGCTGGACCAGATGGGCCTGAAGGTGCTGGAGGCGATCGCCACCTACCTCGGGCTCGACCGCCACTTCTTCGACCCCACCGTCGACTTCGGCAACTCGATCCTGCGCCTGCTGCACTATCCGCCGGTGCCGAAGGACGGGCCGCACATCCGGGCCGGCGCGCACGAGGACATCAACGTCATCACGCTGCTGCTGGGCGCGGAAGAGGCGGGGCTGGAGGTCCAGGACCACGACGGCCGCTGGATCGCCATCAACCCGCCGCCCGGCGCGCTGGTCGTCAACATTGGCGACATGCTGCAGCGGCTGACCAACCACCGCCTTCCGTCAACGACGCACCGGGTGGTCAATCCGGCCCCCGAGCGCCGCGGCTTCGCGCGCTACTCGACGCCGTTCTTCCTGCACTTCAACTCGGACTATTCGATCCGGACGTTGCCCAACTGCGTCGACGCCGAGCACCCCGACCGCTACCCGACGCCGATTACGGCGGACGAGTACCTCCAGGAGCGCCTGCGCGAGATCAAGCTGGCGTAGGACGAAAGAGGGGCCGCACGCCAGTGCGGCCCCTCTCGTCGTCCGCAGACGCCTTCGCCCCCAGGGGGAGAAGGGTCCTGCCGCCGTCACCAGCCGCAGCGCTCGCCCTTGTTCTGCTGCACCAGCCAGGTGTTCAGCGGCTTGAAGTAGTCGGCCACGGCCGAGGCGTCGGTGCGGGTCTCGCCGGTGAAGACCTTCAGGGTCTCGGGCCACGGCTGGGATTGGCCGAGCTCCATCATGGCGTTGAACTTCCGCCCCATCTCCTTCTGGTCATAGACCGAGCACCGGTGCAGCGGGCCTTTCCAGCCGGCCTGCTTGCAGGCCGCGCGGTGGAACTGGAACTGGTAGATATGGGCCAGGAAGTAACGCGTGTACGGCGTATTGCCCGGCACGTGATACTTGGCGCCCGGATCGAAGGCGTCGGCCGGCCGCTCGGCGGGTGGCGTCAGTCCCTGGTACTGCAGGCGCAGCTTCCACCAGTCCGAATTGTACTCGTTCGGCGTGGTCTCGCCCGAGAACACCTGCCAGCGCCAGCGGTCGACCAGCAGGCCGAACGGCAGGAAGGCGATCTTGTCGAGCGCCATCTTCAGCAGGAACGGGATGTCCTCCTGCGTGCCGGGGACGGTCTCCAGGAGGCCGATCTGCTGGAGGTAGGTGGGCGTCGAGGCCGAGAGCGCCGCGAAGTCGCCGATGGCCTCGTGGAAGCCGTCGTTGGCGGCGCCGCGGAACAGCACCGGCTGGTTCTTGTAGGCGCGCTGATAATAGTTGTGGCCGAGCTCGTGGTGCACCGTGCGGAAGTCGTCCGCGTTCACCTTGGTGCACATCTTGATGCGGATATCGTCCTGGTCGTCGATATCCCAGGCCGACGCATGGCACACGACCTCGCGGTCACGCGGGCGGGTGATCAGCGAGCGCTCCCAGAAGGTCTCGGGCAGCGGCGCGAAGCCGAGCGACGAGTAGAACGCCTCGCCGGTCTTCACCATCTTCACCGGGTCGTAGCCCTTCTCGACCAGCAGCTTGTCGAGATCGTAGCTGGACGCGATGCCCTTGGGCTGGACCACGTCGTAGATGTTGCCCCACTGCTGGGCCCACATGTTGCCCAGGAGGTCGGCGCGGATCGGACCGGTGCGGGGCTGCACCGCGTCGCCGTACTTCTCGTTCAGGCGGGCGCGCACGTAGCAGTGCAGGTTCTTGTAGAACGGCTCCACCTGCTTCCAGACCCGGTCCGTCTCGGCGGCGAAGGCGTCGGGCTCCATGTCGTAGTTGGAGCGCCAGAGCGCGCCGGTGTCCTTGTATCCGAGGCTGACCGCCCCCTCGTTGGAGAGCCTGGCGAACTGCTGGTAGTCCGACTTCATCACCCGGGCGGTGTTGTGCCAGCCCTCCCAGACAGTCTTCAGCTCGGCCGGGTCGCGGCTCTTGGCCAGCACGTCCTCGGCGTCGTTCAGGGTGATCGGCTTGCCCTTGAAGTCGAACTTGCCCGTCGAATAGGTGCTGTCCAGCTTGGTCAGCAGATTGGCCAGTTCGTCGGCCGCGCCCGGCCGGTCCGGCGCCGGCGAAACGATGTACAGCTTGAGCAGCTTCAGCTTGCGGGCGGTGACCGGATCGGTCTGCACCCCGTCGAAGCGGGCGGCCTCCTTGGCGAGGCGGGTGGCGAGCTCGTTCTGCTCGGCCGAGGCCTTGGCCTCGAGCCACTGGGTGTCGACCGTGATGAAGTTGGCGCGCACCCAGGCCGCGCGCGCGGCGAAGGCGTTGGCCTTCTCGAGTTGGGCTTCGGCGTTGTCGACGAAGGCCTTGGCGTCGGCGGCGGTGGGCCGACCGGCCGGCGCGGCCGCGGCCCGGGCCTGGCCCTGGGCGGCGGACGGCCCGACAGCCGCGAGAACGGCCACCGCGGCGGCGGCCATCAGCATGGATTTCATTGACGGTTCCTGAGCGTTTTCATCGGCCTTGCGGCCGTTGCGGGCGACATGAGGCCGCCCGGCTCGCCCCGTCAAGCTCAGCCGCCGGGCTGGCCCGGGATGTTGCGGAAGCGGTCCAGGCCGGCGGCGTCCTCGATGCTGGAGACGGTCGTGTTCAGATCCCGGACCAGACCATCCGCGATGGAATAGACCCAGCCGTGCACGTTCAGCTCCTGGCCGCGGGCCCAGGCGTCCTGGACGAAGACGTCGGAGGCGACGTTGCGCACCTGGCGGATGACGTTTAGCTCGACGAGCCGGTCCCAGCGGGCGCGGTCGTCGGGGATCGCCTCCAGCTCGTGCTGGTGGTCGTGGTGGACTTCCCGGATGGGATGCAGCCAGTGGTCGATGAGGCCGCGGCGCTTGCCGTCGACGGCCGCGGCGACGCCGCCGCAGCCGTAGTGGCCGACGACCAGGATGTGCTTCACCTTCAGCACATCGACCGAGAACTGCAGGACGCTGAGGTAGTTGGCGTCCTGCGGCGGGGCCAGGTTGGCGACGTTGCGGTGGACGAACAGTTCGCCGGGATCGAGGTCGACGATCTCGTTGGCCGGCACGCGGCTGTCCGAGCAGCCGATCCAAAGGTACTCCGGCGCCTGCTGGTTCTCGAGCCGCTTGAAGAAGCCGGGGTCGGCCGAAATCTTGCGGTCCGCCCAGCGGCGGTTGTTGGCTTTCAGATCTTCGAGCATCAGGCTTTGACCGCATCTGGCTGGTTGTCGGGATGGGCGGCGGCGAAGGCCGGGTGGCGCGCGGCCGCGTCGGCCACGGCCCGGATCGCCGGATAGGGCGCTAGGTCCACCGCATAGCGCTCGGCCGAATAGACCTGCGGAATGAGCAAGCAGTCGGCAAGCGTCGGCGCGTCCCCGAAGGCGAAGCCGCGGCCGTGGACGGCGACCATGGGCTCCAGGGCGCGGAACCCGTCGTTGATCCAGCGCTGCGTCCACACGTTGCGGCCGGCGTCGTCGACGCCCAATGCCGTGAGCTGCTTCTGGATCCGCAGGTTGTTCAGCGGGTGGATATCGCAGGCGACGATGGCGGCCATGGCGCGCACCGTGGCGCGATCGAAGGGGTTCTTGGGCAGCAGCGCGGGCTCGGGATGCACCTCTTCCAGCCATTCGAGGATGGCGAGGCTCTGGGTGAGCACATGACCGTCGCCGGTCCGCAGCGCCGGGATCAGCTCCTGGCGATTGAGGCCCGCGTAAGCCTCGTCGTTCTGCTCGGCCTTGAGGAGGTTCACCGGGGCGTAGTCGTAGGGCAGGCCCTTGAGGTTCAGGCCGATGCGAACCCGATAGGGCGCGGTTGCGCGCCAGTAGCTGTGCAGGGTGAGCGCCATCAGGCGACCTCGAACGTGAGCTGGCCGACGCCCTCGATCTCGCCCTCGACCCGGTCACCGGGGACCAGCGGGCCGACGCCCTCCGGCGTTCCGGTGAAGATCAGGTCGCCGGGCGCGAGCTTCCAGAGCTTGGAGGCCTCGGACACGATCTCGGGGATGTTCCAGATCATGTCGGCGAGGGTGGCGTTCTGGCGACTCTGGCCGTTGACGCTGAGACGGATGCGGCCGGCGGGCGGGGCTGCGGCCCAGCGGCGGATGGCGGAGATCGGCGCGCTGTCGTCGAAGCCCTTGGCGCTGTCCCAGGGCTTGCCGGCTCCCTTGGCGGCCGCCTGGAGATCGCGGCGTGTGAGGTCCACGCCCACGGCGTAGCCGAAGACCAGGTCGAGCGCAGCGTCGACCGGGACATCCGCCCCCGCCTTGCCGATCGCCACCACCAGTTCGATCTCGTGATGCAGGTTCTGCGTCCGGGACGGATAGGCCGGGTCGCGGCCGGGCGGGACCACGGCGTCGGCCGGCTTGGTGAAGAAGAACGGCGGCGCGCGGTCGTCGCCGCCCATCTCGGCTCGGTGGGCCGCGTAGTTCTGGCCCACGCAGAGGATGCGCCGGACCGGAAAGGCCGCCGCCTCTCCTTCGACCGGAACCGTGGGAACGGGGGCGGGTGCGATCGCGAACTCGGCCATGGTCGCGCATCTACGCCGGGCCGGCGGCGAAGTGAACCCCACGCAAGGGAAGGCTCGCGTCGGAGCCGACGCACAAGGATGACGGTCCGCGACCTCTGCCGCGGACCGCATTCGGAGGGAGGGGTCGCATGCTTCCGGGCGATGTCCCGTGGCCGCCGGTCCGGCCCCCGCGACGAGCCGCGGGCCTCCTGAGCCCCCGATTTAAGGCATAGCTGCACCTTAGCCGAGGCGACGCCTTGTCCCAGGACAGGCTGCCGCGCGTCAGGACGCCGCGAGCAGTTCGGCGACGGCGGCGGCGACCTGGGTGACGTCGTAGGGCTTGCGGATCACCGGCGCATCGAAGCCGCCGGGCGCGCCGCCCGCCTCGCCGTAGCCGGTGGCGAAGACGAAGGGGACCTTCCGCTGGGCCAGCACCTCGGCCACGGGCATGACCGAGCGGCCATTCAGGTTGGCGTCGAGCACCGCGGCGTCGATCGGGCGGTCCAGCAGGGCCATCGCCTCCTCGAGCTCGTAGGCGGGTCCCACCACCTCGGCGCCGGCCTCCGAGAGGCCGGTCTCCAACTCCAGCGCCAGCAGCACGGCGTCTTCGACGATCAGCACGCGCGAGCCCTTGAGGCTGGCGGGGCCGGTGGAGGTGACGACGGTCTCGGCGATCCGCTGGCTCGGCCCTTCCGGCACCGTCTCGGGCCGCGGGGCCACGGCCTGGCGGCCGGCTCGGAGCCGGGCCCGAACGCCGGCGGGCGGGTATTCCACCAGGGCGTCGCCGTTGAGCTCGCGGCCGGTGACCTGCTCCAGAAGGGTCGAGCCGAAGCCGCGGCGAAGCGGGCGCCGTGACGTGGGGCCCGCCGCTTTCCGTCCAGGTGAGCTCGAAGCCGCCGTCGGGCGTGCCGGACCAGCGCACATCGACCTGGCCGGCCTCGGTGGACAGCGCGCCGAACTTCACGGCGTTGGCGGCAAGTTCGTGCAGGGCCAGCGACAGGGCGTTGGCCGCGCGCGGCGTCAGGAACAGCTCCGGCCCGGCCGAGCGGGTCTGGCCGGGGGCCAGGGCCTTGAGCTCGGCGGCCACCAGGTGCTCGGCGGCCGCGCCGCGCCAGCGCGCAGCGGTGAGCAATTCGTTGGCCGAAGCCATGGCCTTCAGGCGACCGCCGAAATTGGAGAGGAAGGCCTGCAGAGAGGTCGTGCGTTTGGCGGTCTGGACGGCGAGCGCCTGGACCGTGGCGAGCACGTTCTTCACGCGGTGGTCCAGCTCGGCCATCAGTTCCTGGCGCTGGTCGTCCTCGAGGCGCCTGGCGGTGACATCCTGGACGATGCCGGTGACGCTGACCGCCCTGTCGCTGCTGTCGCGCTCGATGACGCCGGCGACGCGAAGGCACAGGGTGCGGCCGTCGTCGGGGCGGATGTGCCGGAACTCGGCGTCGAAGGCGTCTGACTCGGCGAGGTCCCGCGTCCGCTGGGCGATCATGCCATCGACGTCGTCGGGATGGATGTGCCCGTGGAGGGCGCGTCCGCCCTCCGCCGCAATCTCGCCGACCGGCAGGCCGGTGATCGCGGACATGCGCTCGCTGACCACGAAGACGTCGCGGTCGAGGTCCCATTCGAACTCGCCAAGGCCCGCCGCCTTCAGCGCCAGGTCGAGGCGTCGCCGGTCTGGACTGCGGCCAATTTCGCGGCGCGTCATGGTCGAACCATAGGCAAACCCAAAGGGCGACGCGAACGGTTTTGGCGCAACGTCGGTCGCCTTCCGACGGTCTGCCTGGCGAGCGGTCTTTGCGGCGTCACGTCGGCAGCCTACATTGCCGGCTCACAGCAAAGCTTCCTGGAGGCTGCCATGCCCAAGGCCGACGAGCTCACCCCCGAAGAAACCGTCGCCAACGACGTGACTCGCATGTCCGCCGAGGCCCAACGGGTCCTGGCCGACGCCGCCAAGCAGATCGAGGCCGCGGTCCAGCAGGGGCTGGAGCAGCTCCGCGCCCAGAGCCGCGTCGCCGCCGACGCCGCCAGCCAGCAGCTGGAGGAAGCCGGCGAGTACGTGAGCGAGCAGGTGCGCAGCCGTCCGCTGGCCGCCACCGGCCTGGCCCTGGGCGTCGGTGTCGTCATCGGCCTCCTGCTCGCCCAGCAGAGCCGCCGTTGATCGTCCGGCGCCTGCTGAGCCTCGCCGCGGCGATCGCCGCCGTCACGGCGGCGGTTGTCGTGTGCGTGGCGGCCGCCGCCTTCGCGCTCTACGCCGTCGGACGCATCTGGCTGACGCCAGCCGGCGCAGCCGCGGTCGTCGCCATCGCCTTCGCCCTGGTGGCCGCGGGCGTCGCGGCCCTCGCAGTGCCCAAGGCGCCTGAACTGCCGGACCCCCCCGAGCAGGCGCCGCTCGTCGACCAGCTGATCGCCATGGCCAAGGCGCGGCCGCTGGTGGCCCTGGGCGCCGCCGCCGCGGCGGTGACGGTGCTCGTCCGCAATCCGGCGGTGATCAGCGCCATCGTCGGCGCGTTCCTGGCCGGCGGCGCGGGCGCGCCCCAGACCCGGACCGACCCCAAGTAGGCGGAACGGCGCCGCTTGCCCGGACGTTGCCATGCTGCAGGCCAAGCTTCGCCTGTGCACGGAGACATTCCCATGCTCGGTTGGGCCCTGACCTTCCTGGTGGTCGCGCTCATCGCCGGCGTACTCGGCTTCACCACCGTGGCCGGCGCGGCGATCGAGATCGCCAAGGTCCTCTTCGTCGTCTTCCTGGTGCTGTTCCTGGTGTCCCTGGTGCTGCACCTCTTCCGCGGCCGCGGCGCCGGCCCGCTGCCGTAGGCGCTGCACCGGCCCTACCGCGCGCGTCGGTCGAGAGACCAGGTGCGGTAGGGCTCGTAGCGCGAGCCGGTCCAGGCCAGGGCCTTCACCCGGAAGCACGCGTCCTCCACCTCCACCACGTTGAAGCTCGGCGGCACGCCGCGTTCGCGCACCGACAGCGTGCCCGCCCCCACCGCATAGGTGCGTCCGTCGCCGTACGGATAAGGCCAGGTGAAGGGCGCGTGGATATGCCCCGACAGCACCAGGTCGACTTTAGCGTCCGCGAAGACCGCCGCCGCAGCCTCGCCGCCCCACACCTTGGCGGTCATCGGCCCGCCGATCATCTCGATCAGCGGATGGTGCACCACGACGATCCGCGCGCAGGCGGGATCCTGATCGCCGAACCAGGCCGCGGCGGCCTGGGCCTGGCGGGCCGCGATCTGGCCCTTGGACCAGTTCAGACGCGGCTGGACGCCCCGGGCGGTATTGACGCCGCGCACCGCGAAACCCCCGCCTGACCAGGTCTGGGCGGGAGCCGGGCCGATGAGGCGCTCGAAGCGGCGGAAGGGCGTGAAGATCCGCTCGGCCCAGGCCAGATAGGGCGCGTCGTGGTTGCCGGGCGTGACGAGAAGGCGCTCGGGCAGGCCGTCCAGCCAGGCCCTGGCCTTCTCGAACTCCCATACCTCGCCGTAGCGGGTGAGGTCGCCCGAGACGATCACCAGGTCGAAGGCCTCACGCGTGATGCATTCGGCCGCGGCGGCCACCGCCGCCTCGTTCTCGCCGCCGAAGTGGATGTCCGACAGATGCGCGATGCGGATCGTCATCAAACGTCCTTCGGGATCGTCAGCACCCGGGCCACCGTGGGGGTGTAACGGACCTCGGTCGAGGCCTTGAGCCGCACCGACTCACCGTCGAGCACGGCCGGGATGCCCTGCGACGACCATATGCGGGCCAGTCGGCAGCGGCGGCTGGCCACCGCGGGATCGTCGCGCCAGTCGCGGACCAGGGTGTTGACGCCGAGCCGCACGACGTCGGCGACGCCGCTCACATCGAGGGCGGCGGCCTCCAGCACCTGCTCCTCGTCGGCGAGGGCGCGGGAGGTGGTGGGGCACATGAAGATCAGCGCCTCGGCCTTCTCCCGCGGGCCGGCGTCGAGGGCGTAGCGGAGCCGGCCGGTGAACGCCTGGCGAAGCGCCCGCCGCGCGCGGGTCCAGGCGAGGCGCCGACGGCCGAAACGGGCGGCTTCCCGGGCCGGAGCCCAGAGCGCCGGGGAGCCCAGGATGGCGGCGACCATGAACCGGTGCCCCTCCACCTCGCCGCCGCCGATCGGCCGCTCCTCACCCTGCGCCAGGGCGATGGAGAGCGCGTCCTGCCATGGCCGCACGCCGTAGATCGCGTGTGGCAGCATGTTCATCGTGCCGCCCGGCAGGGGCGCGATCATCGGCCCGTCGGGACCGCAGAGCTCGGCCGCCGCGCGTGCGGTGCCGTCGCCGGCGAGCACGACCAGCAGGTCGGGACCCGCGTCGACAGCCCGCCGCAGGCAATCGGTCAGCTCGTGCGTCTCCGGGGCGCAGACGTTCGCCGCCACGCCGTGATCGGCGAAGATCTTGGCGAGTTGTTCGGGCGCGTCGTCGTCGACGCTGCCCGAGGCCACGTTGGCGATGACCTCGACCTTCTGGATCGGCCTCACCGCCCCCTCCGCCGCGTAATGGATGTCAGGCTCAGCGACCCGGCTGGGTGGCGTCGTTGCCGTCGGTGGCCGAGTTGATGGCCCGCCCGGCGTTGCCCGCCGCGTCGCGGACGACGGGCTCGGCCCTGTCGGCGGCCACCGACAGGTTCTGGTCGACGACCTGGCCGGCGCCCGCCGAACGAGCCATTGATGGCCGCCAGCGCCAGCAGGATCACGCCGATCGCCGCGGCGATGAACATGAAGGTCATCAGGACGGGGTGGCGCTTGCGTGCGGCGCGCGCATCGCGGCGGCCGCGCTCATAGGCCTCGCGCAGGTCGGCGCGGTCATCGGCGTCCCGGCGGACGCGGTCTTCTTCGTAGGGGCGTGCAACCACGGTTCGAGCCCTCCTCAGGCGATACCCTTCAGGCGATCCGGCGATGCAACGGCAAGCCTTGACCTTTGTTCCGGCGGAACTGTGAAGCTTCGAGGGCGTTAGGCAGGCCGTGGGGGACACGTAAGGAGAGCCAAGGAATGCTCAAGCCTCTTATCGCCCTCGTGGGCGCCGGCGTTCTCGCGTCGGCCTGCACCACCAGCGGGAATACGGAAGCGAACGCCGTCGGCGGCGCGGCGCTGGGCGCCCTCACCGGGGCCGCCATCGGCGCGGTGTCGGGCGACGTGGGCGTCGGCACGGGCGCGGCTGTCGGCGCCGGCGTCGGCGCGGTCGCCGGCGCGGTGAAGGGTTGCCGTGAAGACGGCGGCTGCGGCGCTGCGGCGCCGAACCGTCGCCAGTACTACGACGAGCGCGCCGGTCGTTATTACTACTACGACAGCGCGACCGGCCGCTATTACTGGGAAAACGGCACGCCTCGCTGACGGGCTTAGACGCCTCTTTTCAGACGGCGAGGGCGGTCGGATACGTTTCCGGCCGCCCTTTTCCGTGCGGGCAGGACATCAGGATGGGAGGGGCCTCATGAGGGCGACCACGACGGGTTTGCTGATCGTGACGGCGGCGATGGCGATGGCCGGCTGCCAGACGGTGCGCGATGCGCGCGAGCGTTGGGTGAAGGCGCCTTCGCGCTGCGAGGACCAGACGGTCCAGATCTATTTCGAACCCGACCAGGCGGAGCTGACGCCAGAGGGCCGGGGCGTGATCGCCGAGGCCGCGAACATGGCGCGCGGCTGCCAGGTCGCGCGGGTCAGCGTGCTCGGGCTGGCCGACGCGGCCGGCGACCCGGCGGCGAACCTCGAACTGTCGAAGCGACGCGCCCAGTCGGTGACCGCGGCCCTGGTCGCAGCCCAGCTGCCGGCCGCCGAGTTCCAGGTGGCCGCCGCCGGCCAGGCCGGCGCCGTGACTGCGGACGGCCGCACCGCCCCGCTGCGGCGCCGGGCTGACGTCACGCTGCACATGGCGAAATAGGACCGCCAGACGCAGCCCAGGCCGCTCGCCGCTCCGCCGCCATGGCGGGGAGGTGAGCGCACAAGAGAAGGGCGGGTCCTCGGACCCGCCCAGTGTGCATCATCGAGAAAAGGGGTGCGGAGACGGCAGACTGGCATGTGCGCCAGTCTCAAGTCGGGGGGGGGGCGTCGCCGCCTCCGCATGATGATAAACACAAGACCACACCAACCGTTCCGAGCGCCGAGCAACTTTTTTCGGCTTTTGTCGAGACCGGTTCGCCCAGCGCGATATTCCCTGGCGATTTCACCCATTTGCAAAGCTTGGCCGAAGGCCGGAACGCCGCTTCGCGCCCGCGCGTTTCGCTGGAGGGCGGGTGCAATGGGCGCGCCCGCGCAGAGAGAACAGGGCTCCGGTCATGCGAAGTTCGTTCGTCGTCGGCAGCGGCGCGCCGCTCGCCAAGACGCCCAACCTTCGGCGGCAGGCCGCCCGGCGGCGCTGGATGGTGGTGGGCGGGATGCTCACGCTGGCCCTTGTCAGCGGCGCGATCGGCTCCCTCACCGCCGGCCGCCAAGTTCCCAACGGCTCGGTGGAAACCGGCCCGTTCAGCTACTTCCCTTACCAGTAAGGAGACTTCCATGGCGTCCTCGACGCGCGACACTTCAAGGCCGGTCGTCGGCGCAACCCGGGCGCGGCAGGGCCGCTCCGGCCGTCACGTTCTGCTGGTCCTGGGCTTCGGCCTGCTGCTGGTGATCCTGGGCTTCACGATCGCCTACCTGTCCAACAGCGACGAAATGGGCCGCACCGCAGCGAACAACGGCCCGTCGGACCGCGCCGCGGTGTTCAACGCGCCCGAGCCCGCGCCGATCAACTCGGCCGTGGAGGGCAACAACGCCCCCGACAACCTGGCGCCTGCCGGCGGCCAGCAGCCCAACCCCTCGTCGCCGCCGGCGCAATAGGACCGCCGACGCCACAGGGAACATGAAAAGGGCCCCGCTCCGGATCGGAGCGGGGCCCTCTTCGTACGCTCTGGACCTGCCCTCAGGCGGCCTGCTTGTTGGCCTTCCGGGGGTGGAAGAACAGCGCCTGGCCGATGGCGGCCTTCACCGTCTCGGGCTGGAACGGCTTGGTGATCAGGAAGGTGGGCTCGGGCCGCTCCCCGGTCAGCAGGCGCTCGGGGAAGGCGGTGATGAAGATCACTGGCACGTCGTAGCGCTGGAGGATGTCCTTCACCGCATCGATGCCGGAGGAGCCGTCGGCGAGCTGGATATCGGCCAGCACCAGGCCCGGCGTCTTCCGGGCGACGGCGTCGACCGCCTCGGTGCGGGTGGCGGCGATGTCGACCACGGTGTGGCCGAGCTCCTTCACCAGCGCCTCGATGTCGGCGGCGATGACCGGCTCGTCCTCGATGATCAGCACGTCGGTGGCGAGTTCGGCGTCGATCTCGGCCTGGGCCTCGGCGATCAGCTTCTCCACCTCGGCGAAGTCGGCGCCCAGGATCTGGGCGGCCTCGGACGGGGTGAAGCCCTCGAGGGCGGTGAGCAGGAACGCCTGGCGCGAGCGCGGCGCGATTCGCATCAGGCGACGCGTGGTGTCGTCGGCGCCGATGTCCTCTTCCTGCGGACCTTCCAGCTGCGCGCCGGAGGTGCACCAGATGGCGTGGAACACATGATAGAGCGCGACGCGCGGGGTCATGTTGGCTTCCAGCACCCGCTCGCCGGCCGCGAGGGCCTCAAGCGCGACGCGGACGTAATGGTCGCCGGTGGACTGGTCGCCCGTGAGCGCACGGGCATAACGGCGCACATAAGGAAGATGCGGCGCCAGTCGGGCTAGAAGACTCAAAGGTGACCCCCTCCCGTTCAACGGATCGAAAGCCGCAGCCCAGAGCAGAGGCTGCGCCCCGGCCCCTGGCTGCATAATGGTGCGAAAACGCCAACGAATGGAACCGGTTCCCTTCGCTGCCGGTTTTCCGCATCTTGTGCGTTCCGATGTTGGAACCCGAACGTGAGTTGAGGCGTTGGACGGCGACAAGGAACCAGCGAGGGGGCGGCCTCCGCGCGAGCGGAACGCCGACGAAATGATAGAACAGCGTCCTTCACCGGATCGTACCCGGCCGTCCGCGGCCCTGGACGAAGCCCGCCTGCGTCAGCAGGCGATCGGCGTGCGCCTGCGCCAGATGTTCGACGAGGTGGTCAACGAGCAGGTGCCGGACGAATTCCTGGACATCCTGCGCAGGGCCGACGAACGCGGCGCGGGGAACGGCTGATGAGCGAAGAACGCCAAGCCAAGCCGCCCCGCACCGAGGCGGACGACAACGCCTTCAAGCGCGAGCTGGTCCAGCTCATTCCCCATCTGCGCGCCTTCGCCCGCACGCTGTGCGGCGACCCGGCGGCGGCCGACGATCTGGCGCAGGACGCCATGATGAAGGCCTGGGACGCGCGAGCCAGTTTCCAGATGGGCACGAACATGAAGGCCTGGACCTTCATGATCCTGCGCAACCAGTTCTACTCGGAGAAGCGCCGGTCGTGGCGGCAGAGCCAGCTCGACCAGGAAGCGGCCGAGCGGACGCTCGTCGCGGTCGACGATCCGGAAGCTCCGGTGGCGCTGGACGAACTGCGTCAGGGCCTGGCCATGCTGCCGCCGGAACAGCGCGAAGCGCTGATCCTGGTGGGCGCAGGCGGCTTCGCCTACGAAGAAGCGGCCGACATCTGCGGCTGCGCGGTGGGCACGGTGAAGAGCCGCGTCAGCCGCGCCCGTCGGGCGCTGCACGCCATCCTCGACGAGGGCGCGTACGACCGCGACGGAGCCTCGGCCGGTGACGCCATGCGCTCTATCCTGGCGGATGCGGAACGGCTAAGCACCGTCCGCTAA
Organism: Phenylobacterium sp. J426; assembly: GCF_024699945.1. GTDB lineage: Bacteria > Pseudomonadota > Alphaproteobacteria > Caulobacterales > Caulobacteraceae > Phenylobacterium. The sequence goes on from NZ_JAJOMY010000001.1 coordinate 908,994, forward strand.
GGGACGGGACCAGCCGCCCATGCTCCGACTGCCCTCAGCCTCGCTGAGCACCATCCGCGTCCGCCTGATCGCGGCGCTGGCGGCCGCGCTGCTGCCGGTGCTGATGCTGGGCGTGCTGCAGTCGGTGATCGGCTTCCAGCGCGAAGGACGCTTGCTGCGCGAGAACCTCGGCTTCGCCGCCGAGCGGAGCGCCGCGACCGCCCGGGCGCGCATGGAAAGCGCCGACGTCCTGCTCCAGACCCTGGCGCCGGGCGCGGTGGGCTTCCAGTGCGCCCAGCGCCTGGCCCAGGTGAAGTCGCGGATCCCAGGCTACGAGAACCTGATCCGGTTGGACCGGCAGGGGCGGGTCGTCTGCGCGGCCGGCAGCGTGCCGTCCGACACCCAGCGATCCAGCCGATCCTGGTTCCAGCGCCTCGCCGGCGGGGAGGACCTGGTCATCACCCGGGACCCGGGCTCGCGTTACGCGACGACGCCGGCTGTCCTGACGGCGGCGCGGGCCACGGCGGCCGACGGGCGGTTCGACGGCGCCTTCGTGGCGGTGATCGCGCTGGCCAGCCTGCAGCCGGCGGTGACCGACCCCTCCCTCCCTCCGGGCGCCGAGGTCGGCCTGGTGGAGAAGACCGGCCAGTACATCAGCATGACCAACGCCGCCGCCTTCCCGCGCCTGCCGCAGGACTGGCGGGCGAAGGTGGACGCGGCAGGGACGCTCGTCTGGTACGGCAGCGACGCGGAAGGGCGGCGTCGGGTCTATTCGGCCGCGCCGGTCGTCGGCGAGGAAGTCTATGTCGTGCTGTCCGCCCAGTCGCCCGGGATCCTGTCCTGGGCCTGGCTCAACCCCCTCACCGGGGTCCTCTTCCCGCTGCTGACCTTCGCCCTGGCGCTGACCGCCGTCTCGATGGTGACCGATCGGGTGGTGGTGCGCTGGATCACCTATCTGCAGCGGATCGCGGCGCTCTACGCTCGCGGCCGGCTGAGCGTGCGGCCGGTGCAGGCCGAGCAGATGCCGCCCGAGATCCGCGAACTGGCCGAGACCCTCGAGGACATGGCCGACGCCATCGTGGGGCGCGACGCCAGCCTGCGCGACAACCTGGCCCAGAAGGACGCGCTCATGCGCGAGATCCACCACCGGGTGAAGAACAATCTTCAGGTGATCTCGTCGCTGTTGAACATGCAGCAGCGGTCGCTGACCGATCCCGCGGCGCGGTCAGCCATGAGCGACACGCGCCAGCGGATCACCGCTCTGGCCCTGATCTACCGCGCCCTCTACCAGGGGCCGGATCTGAAGCGGGTCGACCTCCGCCCCTTCCTCGAGGAGCTCACCGCCCAGCTGGTCGCGGGCGATCTGGCGCATGGGCCCGCCGTGCGGACCGAGCTGTCGGTGGATCCGCTGGTCATCGATCCGGACCGCCTGGGCGCCGCTGGCGCTGTTCGCCGTCGAAGCGATCACGAACGCCCAGAAGCATGCCTTCGCGGGACGCGGCGGGGTTCTGACCGTCGACTTCACGGTGCACGGCGAGGAGGCGGAACTGGCGATCTCGGACGACGGCGTCGCGAAGGCCGGCGACGACGGGCTGGAGGCCTCCGGCGTGGGCCGAACGCTGATGACCGCCTTCGCGCGGCAGCTCCGCGGCCGGGTGGAACTGAGCCGGAACGCTCAAGGCGGCGTCACCGCGCGGCTGTTCTTCCCCACTCCGGCGGCCGACGGCCATGCCCCGCTCGCCACGGCAGACGCGGCGAAGGGGAACCAGGCCGCGGCGTAGCCGTTCCGGCGTCGCTGAATGCAACACCCCGGGAGACCGCAAATGCGTAAGATCTTTGTCCTGGCGGCCATCGCCGCCAGCATGGCCGTGGCCGCCTGCAACACCGTCTCCGGCGCCGGCCGCGACGTTCAGGCGGCGGGCGCCGCCGTGACCTCGACCGCCGAAGACGCCAAGAACTAAGGGTCCGGCAGGATCCGGATCTGGGCCCCGTCGCGCGAGCGGCGGGGCCTTCGTCGTTCCGGCTCAGGCCGCAGCCGTCCCCAGGGCGAACACACCGGCCTCCGAAGCCACCGGGTCCAGCCAGGCCTCGGCCGCGTCACCCAGGCCCAGGACGAGCCGACCGCCGGGCGCCAGCGTCCGGGTCAGGCCTTCCAGCACCTGCTCCCGAGCCTCGCCGGTGAAGCCCGAGAGCACGTTGCGGCACAGGATTAGGTCGAAGCGGCCCAGGCGCGACAGGTCGTCCAGAAGGTTGATCCGACGCCAGCGGACCATCTGGCGGATCCGCGGCGAGAGCACGAAGAACTCGCCCTCGCGCTCGAAATGCCGCACCAGGCGGTGGGCCGGCAGGCCGCGCTGAACCTCGAACTGCGAATAGACGCCCGCCTGGGCCTTCTCGAGGCTGCGCTCTGAGATGTCGGACGCGAACAGTTCGACGCGATCCGCCAGCCCGGGGGTCTCGGCCAGCAACATGGCGAGGGAATAGACCTCCTGCCCAGCCCCGCAGGCGGCGCTCCACACACGTACGGGGCCCTCGGCGCGGCGGGCCAGTTCGGGCAGCACGTCGCGCGCGAGGGCCTCGAACACCGCCGGATCGCGGAAGAAGCGGGTCTCGGGCGGAACCATCGCCTCGACCATCGCCCAGATCAGCCGCTCCTCGGCGCGCTGGCGCACGCATTCGATAAAGTCGGAGAGCGCGCCGAACCCCTCGCGTCGCGCGACGGGCGCGAGGCGGCTCTCGATCAGATAGGCCTTGTCCGGATCGACGCGCAGGCCGGCCCGGCTAGCGCAGACGGCGGCCACGAGTTCGCGATCCTCGAGCGCGATCACGCCGCCAGGCTCCCCACGGAGGGCCCGATCAGGCCGACGAAACCCAGCTTGCCGGCCAGGATCTCGCCGTCGAACGGTTTCATGACGTATTCGTCGGCGCCCGCCTCCAGCGCCTCGCGGATGCGGGCCAGGTCGGTCTCGACGGAGCAGAAGATCACCCGCGGACGGTCGCCGCCGGGCTCGGCGCGCAGGCGGCGCACGAACTCCAGGCCGTCCATCACCGGCATCCGCCAGTCCAGCAGGATCGCATCGGGCATGGCCGCATGGCACCAGGCCATGGCCTCGACGCCGTCGCCGGCTTCGGCCACGTCGAATCCCAGGTCCTCCAGGATCCGGCGCGCGACCTTGCGGATCACGCGGCTGTCGTCGACGACCAGGCAGGTCTTCAAGGTTCTACGTCGCCCCCTAATGAGGCGAGTTGTCGCGCAAGAGGGTTAACGCCCGGTTGGGCGGCGTCACGCCGGCAGGGTGGCTGCGAAGACGATCCGCTCATCGTTGACGTCCGCGAACACGCGACCGCCGGCGTCCTGCACGAAGAGGTGGACGTAATAGGCCTGCACCCAGTGGCCGTGCAGTCCCTCGCCCAGCGGCTGGCCCTGGAGGCCGCGCAACACCTCCGGCCGCAGCCTGGCGCGGGGCCCGACAGCGTCCACGGCGAGCGCCACCTGCGCGCCCTCCTGCACCGCCCGGACGCGGGCCGTGCCGCCGGTGGGCAGCGCCGCGCCCGCCATTTGGGCGAGGTTGAGCAGGGTGCGGGCGCTCGGCTTGTTCACCGCCGGCGTCTCCACTGTCCATTCGAGATTGGCGCGCATGTGGGCGAAGACGCCCTGGGCCAGCTTCTCGAGGTCGCGGGCGTCGAAGGTCTCGGCCGAGGCCGAGGCGCCGAACGCCACCCGGGTGAAGGCGAGCAGATCGGCGAGCTTGCGCGCCGAGCTCTCGATGAGGCCCATGGCCTCTTCCTTCATATCCTGGGCGGAGGGGTCTTCCAGCAGGTCGAGCCCCGAGACGATGGCGCTCGCCGGGCTGATGAAGTCGTGGCACATCCGCGCCGCCAGATAGGCGGCCAGTTCCGCGGGGCGCACGGCTTCGGCGGGCGGATACGCCGGGACGTCTTCGGGCAGATCGGTCATGGCGGCGGACCTTGGCGTGATTTGAGCCTTTGGAAAACGCCCCGCCCTCTCTAATAGAGCCGCCGATGGCGCCGTTCGCGGACCCCTTCCTGGAGCCCGGCGTCCTGGTGCGGCACCCGACGCAGGACGACTGGGGGGCTGGGCCAGGTGCAGTCGGTGGCCGGCCGCATGGTCACCGTGAACTTCGAGAACGCGGGCAAGCAGACGATCGACGCCGCGGTCGTGCGGCTGGTGTTCGTGGGCGATGATCCGCGCGATCGGCAGAGACGCTGAGAGAGGTTTTTCGTTGAGGCTATCCGACACCGACGTGGGCGAGACCCTGGCCGAGATCTGCGAGGCGGCGGCGGCCGTGATCCTGCCCCTGTGGCGTTCGGGCCTGACGGTGCACTCGAAGTCGGACGAAAGCCCGGTCACGGAAGCGGATCGGCGTGGCGAGGCGCTGATCCTGGAGCGGCTGGCGGCGGCCTTCCCGGGCGTGCCGGTCGTCTCGGAAGAGGACGCCAGCGAATTTGGCACGCCGGACGAGATCGGGCCGGTCTTCTTCCTGGTCGATCCGCTGGACGGCACCAAGGCCTTCGTCCGCGGCGATCCGAACTTCACCGTCAACATCGGACTGATCGAGGACGGCCGCCCCGTGGCCGGCGCGGTGAACGCCCCGCCGACGGGCGAGACCTGGTTCACGAGGGGCGGCCAGACCTGGAAGCGCATCAACGGGGGCGTGGCGCAGCCCGTCCGCGTTCGGACCTGGGACGCGGGCGACGCGCTGGGCCTGATCAGCCACACCGCCACCGACGAGCAGATCCGCCATCTGACCGACGCCTACGGCTTCGCGCGCACGGAGGCGATGGATTCCTCGATCAAGCTGTGCCGGATCGCCGAAGGCGCGGCCGACATCTATCCGCGTCACGGCCCCACCATGGAGTGGGACATCGCCGCCGCCCACGCCGTGCTGCTGGGCGCCGGAGGTCGGCTGGCGACGCCGGAAGGCGAGGCGTTCGTCTACGGCAAGGCGGACAAGGGGTTTCGCAACGGCTGGTTCGTCGCCCGGGGCGGCTAGCGCGCTCAGATGTGCTTGGGCGTGTTCCATTCGTCGGAGACAGGGGCGGAGACCTGTGCGGTCCACGCCTCCGTCGCAGCCGTCCGGGCATCGAGCGGCCGCCCCAGCGCGACATAGCTGACGAAGCCCACCAGGAACGCGATCGCCGCGAGCCAGAGGAAGGGGCGGAGTACGTCGGCGGCGTCGATCATCGGCGAATTCTCGTTCGGGACTAAGGCCTTAACCCCTCCGGCCCCGCATGGTTGCGCACCGGCGGATTATCCACGGCGCTAATTGCGAACGATTCTCATTGCCACGACCCCGACTAGAAACTAAGAACGCCTCTCATTCTTATTCTCAAGGTTGAGGGACGGGGGATCATGGCAAGGACGGGCGTCGTCGCGCGGAAGAAGCGCGCCCTGGTGTTCGCGGTCGCGGGTGTCGCCGGACTGTCGATGGGCGCGGCGGCGCAAGCCGCGGACGTGGCGACCGATGCGGCCGCGCCGGCCCCTGCGGATCTGACGGGCGTGGACGTGGCGGGAGTCCGGCCGCGCGAGCCCGAGACGCCGAAGCACACCGCCCCCCTGATCGACACGCCGCGCAGTATCACGGTCATCCCGCGCCAGGTGATCGAGCAGACGGCCGCCACCTCGCTCACCGACATCCTGCGCACTTCGCCCGGGATCACCTTCGGCGCCGGCGAAGGCGGGCAGCCGCTGGCCGACCGGCCGTTCATCCGCGGCCAGGCCTCGGGCAACAACATCTTCGTCGACGGCGTGCGCGACACCGGCGGCCAGATGCGCGAGGTGTTCGCCATCGAGCAGGTGGAAGTCGTGAAGGGCGCCGACAGCGCCTACTCCGGCCGCGGCTCGGGGGCGGCAGCATCAACCTGACGACCAAGCGCCCGCGCCTCGACACCTTCGTCAACGGCCAGGCGGCCGTCGGGACCGACGACTACCGCCGCGGCGTGATCGACGCGAACTACCAGGTGGGCGACACCTCCGCGGTGCGGCTGAACCTGATGGGCATCGAGGCTGACAGCCCGGGGCGGGACGCCGCCGGCTCCAGCCGCTACGGCCTGCTCGCCGGGGCCGCGACGGGGATCGGCACGGAGACCCGCGCCACCCTGCTCTACTACCGCCTGCGCACCGATGACTTGCCGGACTACGGCGTTCCGCTGTTCACGAAGGTTCCCGGGCTGCCGCGCACCGACAGCGGCGTCCTGGATGTGCCGCGCGGCAGCTTCTACGGCCTGAAGGCCCGCGACTATCAGGAGACCGAGGCCGACATCGCCACCTTCATCGCCGAGCATGACGTCTCCGAGGCGCTCAAGCTGCGAAACGTCTTCCGGGCGGCGAAAACCCTCAACGACTATGTGGTGACCAACCCCGGCGACGGCGGCGCCGCCCAGCTGGTGGGCGGGCAGTACTGGATGAAGCGCGGGACCAAGGGGCGCTGGAACCCGACCCGGACGGTGGCCAACGTCACCGACATCTATGGCAAGTTCGGCCAAGGCTTCATCACCCACAGCTACGACGTGGGCCTGGAGCTGTCGCGCGAGCAGAACAAGAACGCCGCCTATGTGGTCTATACGACCGCCGGCGCCCCCTGCCCGGCGGGCTTCAGCGGCGCCAGCAACAACCTGGGCGTCGGGGATTGCACGCTGGTCTTCGCGCCGGACCCGAGCGACCCCTGGCAGGGGACCATCACCCGCCCGACCCCGTCGCGGAACATCACCAAGACGACCGGCGTCTACGCCTTCGACACCGTTTCGTTCGGCGACAGGTGGCTGCTGAACCTGGGCATCCGCCATGACCAGTACGAGGTGACGGGTACGGATGTCGCCGTGACCAGCGCCAATGGCGTGATCACCGGCGAGACGCTGACGCCGCGGGCCGGCGACTGGTCGTTCACCAACTACCAGGTGGGCCTGGTCTACAAGCCGACCGAGACCTCCAGCGTCTATGTGGCCTACGCGACCACCTCGACGCCGCCGACGATCGCTTCGGGCGACCAGAACACCGGCGCCGGGACGGGGACAGGCAACCTGGCGAACGTTCTGCTCGACCCCGAGGAGGTCACCAACTTCGAGGTCGGGGCCAAGGCCGCGTTCTTCGGCGAGCGCCTGAGCGCCTCGATCACCTATTTCGACCTCAAGCGCGAGAACGCTCAGGTCCAGGTGTCGGCCGGCGTCTATGCCCAGGTGGGCGAAGCCGCCGCCAAGGGCGTCGAGGTCGGCGTGACCGGCGCGGTGAGCGACCGATGGAACGTGTTCGGCGGCTACACCTACATGGACACCGAGCTGGTGCGCGGCGCCTACAATGTCGTCAACGTCGGCGATCCCCTGGCCAATTCGCCGAAGCACAGCTTCAGCCTGTTCACAACCTACGAGGCGACCGAAGCCCTGACGCTGGGCGGCGGGGCCTACCATGTCTCGAAGAGCTTCGGCGGCAACCAGGGCGGCGCGGGCGGAGGGACCAACCGCATCTACGCCCCTTCCTACTGGCGGTTCGACGCCTTCGCGTCCTACCGGATCAGCGCGAATGTCGACCTGCAGCTGAACATCCAGAACCTGGCCGACGAGGACTACATCATCCGGACGAACGGCGTGCACCACGCCGATTACGGGCCGGCCCGCCAGGCGATCCTCACCCTCAACGTCCGCTACTGACCTCCCCTTCGGGTACGGACGTGCGTCGGCCCCGCCTTCCCACGAGGCGGGGCCGCTTCGCATCCCCGACACCGACCGCTTAAGGTGGCTCCGCCATGATGCTGCACATTCCCGAGGTGCTGACGAAGACCCAGGTCGTCGAGCTGCGCGCCCTGATCGACGCCGCGCCGTGGGTGGACGGCAACGAGACCTCGGGGCCCAGGCCGCCCTGGCCAAGCGCAACGCCCAGCTTCCCGAGGGCTCGCCGGCCGCCGTCCAGGCCGGCGAGACGATCCTGGACGCGCTGTCGCGCAACCCGCTGTTCGTCGCCGCAGCCCTGCCGCAGGTGGTCTTCCCGCCGCTGTTCAACCGCTACGCCGGTGGCGAGGCGTTCGGGCTGCACGTGGACAATTCGATCCGCCAGAGCCGCGATGGTTCGGTGCGGATCCGCAGCGACCTGTCCGCGACGCTGTTCCTGACCGAGCCCGAGGCCTATGACGGCGGCGAGCTGGTGGTCGAGGACACCTTCGGAACCCACGAGGTGAAGCTGCCAGCGGGCGACATGATCCTCTATCCGGCCTCCAGCCTGCACCGGGTGACGCCGGTGACCCGCGGCGCGCGGGTCTCGAGCTTCTTCTGGATCCAGAGCCTGGTGCGCGAGGTCGCCAAGCGCGACCTGCTGTTTCAGATAGATCTCGCCATCCAGCAGCTGTCGGGTCGCGTCGGCGCCGACGCCCCCGAGCTGATCTCGCTGACCGGCGGGTATCACAACCTCTTGCGGATGTGGGCCGAGGTCTGAGGAGGGCCTACCGCCGCCCTTGAAAAACCGGTATGCCGCCGCGGAAAGAAGCAAGGGGAACCGCCATGCCGCTCGATTCCGCGCCGCAGAAGACCTACCGCTGGGACGATCCCCTGGACCTGTCCTCGCGCCTCTCGGAAGAGGAGCGGATGGTGTGGGAGGCCGCCCGCCAGTACGCCCGCGAGAAGCTGCTGCCCCGCGTCGTCTCGGCCTATGCCGAGGAACGGTTCGACCGCGAGATCATGACCGAGATGGGCGAGCTGGGCTTCCTGGGCCCGACGCTTCCGGAGGAGTACGGCTGCGCCGGCGTGAACCACGTCGCCTACGGCCTGATCGCCCGCGAGATCGAGGCGATCGACAGTGGCTACCGCTCGGCGATGAGCGTGCAGAGCTCTCTGGTGATGTACCCGATCTACGCCTTCGGGTCGGAGGAGCAGAAGCGCAAGTTCCTGCCCGGCATGGCGGCCGGCAGGATCATCGGCTGCTTCGGCCTCACCGAGCCCGATGGCGGCTCGGACCCCGCCTCGATGCGCACCACCGCCAAGAAGGTCGACGGCGGCTATGTGCTGAACGGCGCCAAGATGTGGATCACCAACTCGCCGATCAGCGACGTGGCCCTGGTCTGGGCCAAGCTGGACGGCAAGATCCGCGGCTTCCTGGTCGAGCGCGGCGCCCAAGGGTTCGAGACGCCCAAGATCCAGAACAAGCTCTCGCTTCGCGCCTCTGTGACCGGCGAGATCGCCCTCTCGGACGTGTTCGTGCCGGACGACATGATGCTGCCGGGCGTGGAAGGCCTGCGCGGGCCGTTCTCGTGCCTGAACAAGGCTCGCTATGGAATCGCGTGGGGCGCCATGGGCGCGGCGGAATTCTGCCTGCACGCCAGCCGCGACTATGTCTCCAGCCGCAGCCTGTTCGGCCGCACGCTGGCGTCGCGGCAGCTGGTGCAGAAGAAGCTGGCCGACATGTCGACCGAGATCGCGCTGGGCTTCGAGGGCGCGCTCGCGCTGGGTCGGCTGATCGACGAGGGCGCCTGGGTGCCGGAGGCGATCTCGATGCTGAAGCGCAACAATTGCGGCAAGGCGCTGGAGATCGCCCGCGTCGCGCGCGACATGCACGGCGGCAACGGCATCTCGGGCGAGTACCACGTGATGCGCCACGCCTCGAACCTGGAAACGGTGAACACCTACGAGGGCGCCCACGACGTGCACGCGCTGATCCTGGGCCGCGCGATCACCGGGGAAAGCGCGTTCTGATCACGGATAAAATAACGCAATTTCCGAACAACGTTGCGTTTACCCCGCCGGTGTAAGCCTCACCGCTCACCTGGGGGAAGCCGATGGCCGGGAAGAGCGCGAGCAGCGCCGCCGACAGGGCCGAAATGGTGCAGCAGCTGTTCGAACACAGCTGCGACCTGATGCACGTGGTCGGACCGGACGGACGGCTGCGGCTGGCCAATCCTGCCTGGTCGAAGCTGACTGGCTGGGCCGAGGACGAGCTGGTCGGCCGGCCGGCGCTGGAGCTGTTCCACCCCGACGATCGGCCGGGCATGGCCGCCCGCGTGGCGCACTCCAGGCCAGGCGAGATGTACGAGAGCGAGGTCCGCGTCCTCTTGAAGGACGGCGGCTCGCGGTGGGCGGCGGTTCGCCGCTCCATGCTGCCCGACGGCTGCCACCTGGTGACCATGCGCGACGCCACGCAGGAGCGCGCGCACCGGGACGAACTGGACGCGGCGCGCCGCACGCGCAAGGCGCTGGGCGCCTCGGCCGGCATCGGCATGTGGACGTTCGAGCCGGCGGACGGGCGCATCTGGTGGTCGGACGAGATCGTCAGCATGGTCGGCTTCGAGCCGCAGGCGCACGAGACGCCGGAGAGCTTCGCGGCCATCGTCCATCCGCGCGACCGCAGCCGGGTGATGGCGGCGTTCACCGCCGCGGTGAACGGCGGCGCGCCGATGCAGCTCGAACACCGGATCTGGGCGCGGGACAGCTGGATGACGGTGCGCGCCACGGTCGCCACCGAGCCCCGGCCGAACGGCAAGCACGCACTGAAGGGCATCTCCGAGGACATCACCGAGCTTGCGGCCGCGCGTGACGCCGCCCGCCACGGCGAGCAGCAGGCCCGCAAGGCCCGGCGCGAGGTCCAGGTGGCCGCCCGGCGCCCTCGAGATGGCGCTGAAGGCCGCCGAGGCGGGGGTCTACGAGATCGACCACGTGAACCGCAGCTTCTGGGCCTCGCCCGAGTTCGAGCGGATCACCGGCCGACGCGGCTCCAGCTACGAGGAGGCCGTCCAGCTCAGCTACCCCGGCTTCCATCCCGACGACCTGCCGCACGTCCGGGCCTCGTTCCGGGCGCTGCACCGCGGCGACAAGCGGTCGGGCGAGAGCTTCGAGGCCCGCATCGTCCGCCCCGACGGCGCCGAGCGCTGGGTTCGGGTCCACCATCACCTGAAGATCGGCCGGGGGGCCGCTGGCTGAAGGCCGTAGGGCTGATCCAGGACTGCGACGCGAACAAGCGCCAGGAACTGGCCCTGATCGAAGCCCAGCGCGCGGCCGAGGCAGCAGGCGAGGCCAAGGCTGCCTTCCTGGCCAACATGAGCCACGAGATCCGCACCCCGCTGAATGGGGTGATGGGCGTGCTGCATCTCCTGAAGTCCGAGCACCTGACCGACGACGGCCGGGCGCTCCTGGACGAGGCGCTGTCGTGCGGCCAGATGCTGGCCGAACTGCTCAACGACGTGATCGACTTCTCGAAGATCGAGGCGGGGCGGCTGGAGCTGGCCTGCGAGCCGGTGGACGTCCGCGCCCTGGTCGAGGGCGTCGCGCGCCTGCTGAAGCCGCAGGCCCAGGCCAAGGGCCTGCAGCTGATCGTCGACGCCGGGCTCGAGGTGGACTGGGTGCGGTCCGACCCGGTGCGGCTGCGGCAGGCGCTGTTCAACCTCGTCGGCAACGCCGTGAAGTTCACCGAGCGGGGCCATGTGGTGGTCCGCTGCCGCACCGCTGACGCCGGCGTGCTGCGTTTCGAGGTGGAGGACACCGGCATCGGCATCCCGGCGGACGCCCAGGCCCGCCTGTTCCAGCGCTTCAACCAGGCCGACGTCTCGACGACGCGCAAGTTCGGGGGGCTCGGGTCTGGGCCTGGCCATCACCCGGCGGCTGGCCGAGATGATGAACGGCGACGTGGGCTTCGCCTCGGTCGAGGGTCAGGGTTCGACCTTCTGGCTCGAGGTGGCGGCCGAGCCCGCCGAGGCCCAGGTCGCGGTCGAAGCGACCCCGCAGACGGTGCTGGAAGGCCTCCGGGTTCTGGTCGTCGAGGACAACGCCACCAACCGGCTGATCGCCACCAAGCTGCTCGAAAACCTGGGCGCCTCGGTCGAGACCGCCGCCGACGGCTATCTTGGCGTGGAGGCCGCCGCCCGCGGCGGCTTCGACCTCGTCCTGATGGACGTGCAGATGCCGGGGATCGACGGCCTGGAGGCGGCCCGCCGCATTCGCGCCCTGGGTGGCGCGGTCGCCGCGACGCCGATCGTCGCCCTTACCGCCAATGTGTTGTCGCACCAGCGACAGTCGTACCTCGACGCGGGCATGGACGGCGTGGTGGGCAAGCCGATCTCCCCGGCCCTCCTGCTGTCGGAGATCGCCCGGCTGAGCGCGCCCGCCGCGCTCGAGGCCGAGGCCGACGACGCGGCCGTCGCCTGACGCGACCTTCCCCCGCTTCGCGAAGCGGTGTTAGAGCAGATCGAACAAGATCCTGGGGGAGGATGCGGGGATGGCCGACATCGCGGCTGAGCGGGCGGACGCGCCGGAAAAGGAAACCTCGCTGAAGACCGTTGTCGCCGCCTCGTCGGCAGGCACTGCGTTCGAGTGGTACGACTTCTTCGTCTTCGGCAGCCTGGCGAGCGTGGTCGGGCGGGTGTTCTTCACCGGCCTGCCGGAGTCTGCGGGACTGGCGGCCGCCCTCGCGCTGTTCGGCGCGGGCTTCCTGTTCCGGCCCCTGGGCGCCCTGGTCTTCGGGCGCATCGGCGACAAGGCCGGCCGCAAGGGCGCCTTCCTGATGACCGTTCTGCTGATGGGCGGCGCGACCTTCGCCATCGGCCTGCTCCCGTCCTACGAACAGGCGGGGATGATCGGTCCCGCGCTCCTGATCCTCATGCGGATCATCCAGGGCTTCGCGCTGGGCGGAGAATATGGCGGCGCGGCGATCTACGTCGCCGAGCATGCTCCGGCGGACAAGCGCGGCTGGGCGACCAGCTGGGTGCAGACTTCGGCGGCGCTCGGCCTCTTCGGCGCCTTGCTGGTGATCCTGACCACGCGGGTGATCCTGGGCGAGTTCGTCGGGGCCGAGGCCTTCGACGCCTGGGGCTGGCGGATCCCCCTTCCTGTTCTCGGCCGGCCTCCTGGGCATCTCGGTCTGGATGCGGCTGAAGCTCTCGGAAAGCCCGGCCTTCGCCAAGTTGAAGGCCGAGGGGCAGCAGACGAAGGCGCCCTTCAAGGAGGCCTTCGGCCACTGGGGCAACCTCAAGCTCGTGCTGCTGGCGCTGTTCGCGATCATGTCGGCGCAAGGCGCCGTCTGGTACACGGCGTTCTTCTACGTCCAGACCTTCATGGAACGGTTCCTGAAGGCGCCGCCCGAGACGATCACCGCCCTGATGCTGTCGGCGACGGCGGTCAGCGCGATCGGCTATGTCTTCTTCGGCTGGCTGTCGGACCGCGTGGGCCGAAAGCCCGTGATGCTCTTCGGCATGACCCTGATGCTGGCCGCCTACTTCCCGGGCTTCCACATGCTGGCCCAGACGCTCAACCCGGCGCTGGCGGAGGCCGAGGCGCGGACCCCTGTGGTGGTCATCGCCGACCCGGCCGACTGTTCGCTGCAGTTCGATCCCGTCGGCAAGGCGCAGTTCACCTCGTCGTGCGACATCGCCAAGGGCGTGCTGGCCAACGCCGGCGTGTCCTACCGCAACGATGCCGGAACCCCCGGCCAGCCGGCGATGGTTCGGGTGGGCATGGCGACCATCACCTCGGCGGACGCCACAGGCCTGCCGGCCGACGCCGCCAAGGGGGTAAAGACCAGCGTCGAGACGCGCATCAAGCAGGGCCTGGCCCGCGCCGGCTACCCGGAGAAGGCCGACCCGTCGCGGATGAACTTCTTCGGGGCCTTCGGGGTGATGCTGGTGTTCGTCGTCGCGGCCACCGCGCTCTACGGACCGATGGCGGCGGCGCTCGTCGAGATGTTCCCGACGCGTGTGCGCTACACCGCGCTGTCCCTGCCGTACCACATCGGCACCGGCTGGGTGGGCGGCTTCGTCCCCTTCTCGGCCTTCGCCATCGTGACGGCGTACGGCAACATCTATTCCGGCCTGTGGTTCCCCGTGGTGTTCACCGCCATTTCGGTGGTCACCTGCCTGCTGTTCCTGCGCGAGACCAAGGGCCGGCCGCTGGACTTCTAGCGCTTCGGGCGATCCAGTTCGGCGATCGTGGCGTTGGACGCGGGGCGCGCCGCCTGCAGACGCTTGGCGGCGGCTTCGGCCTCGCGCATCACGCGCAGCACGTTTCCGCCCGCCAGCTTGGCGAGGTCGGCGTCGCTCCAGCCGCGACGGGCGAGTTCGATGAACAGGCCCGGGAATTTGTCGACGCCCTCGAGCCCCGCCGGCGTCGTCGGGATGCCGTCGAAGTCGGAGCCGATGCCGACGCAATCGACGCCGCAGACCTTGGCGATGTGCTCGATGTGGTCGGCGATCATGGCCAGGGTGACCGGCGGATGCGGGTTGGCCTTCTCCCAAGCCTCCAGCGCAGCCTGGGCCTTTTCGGGCTGGCCGATGAAGTTGCCGGCGTAGGGCGGGGCGTTGCCGCGGGTGCGCTCGGCGGCGCGGTCGGAAGCCCAGCGGGCCGCTTCGTTGGACGCGTAGCCCGGTGCGAAGTTGGCCATCACCACCCCGCGGTTCTGCTTCACGAGCAGGAGGATCTCGTCCGACACGTTGCGCGGATGGTCGGCCACGGCGCGCGAGCCGGAGTGCGAGAAGATCGCGGGAGCCTGCGCGACGCGCAGCGCATCCTTCATGGTGGCCTCCGAGACGTGGCTCAGGTCAACCAGCATGCCCAGCCAGTTCATCTCGCGCACGACCTGCTCCCCGAAGGGGCTGAGGCCGTCGAGCCTGGGATTGTCGGTGGCGCTGTCGGCCCAGGCGACGTTCCGCGCGTGGGTCAGCGTCATGTAGCGGGCGCCGGCAGCATACATCTGGCGCAGCGCCGGCAGGCTGTCGTTGATCTGGTGACCGCCCTCGATGCCGACCAGCGAGGCGACCCGGCCGGCCTTGTGGATGCGCACGACGTCGTCGGCGGTGTACGCCATCTCCAGGGCCTGCGGCCAGCGCTGGGTCATCTGCCGGACGATGTCGATCTGCTCCAGCGTGACCTGCACGGCCTCGGGGCCCTTGAGGTCGGCGGGAATCCAGACCGACCAGAACTGGCCTCCGACCCTGCCGGCCTTGAGGCGCCCGATGTCCGTCATCAGCGGCGGATCTCCCGCGGGCGCCGGCAGGGCCTTGGTGTCGCGGGCAAGGTCGACCTTGTCCATCTTGCCGTCGAACCGCTCGCGGATCGCCCACGGCAGGTCGTTGTGTCCGTCGATCAGCGGCGTCTTCGCCAGCACTCGGTCGACGCGGGCGGCGAGCGCCGCGTCCGACGGCTGGGCGGCGGCCGATGTGGCCAGCAACGCGAGCAGGGCGGCCGTGCAGAGAAGCTTGGTCATGCACAAGGGTTGGCAAGCACGGCCTTGGCGGTCAACCGTCGAAGAGGCCTGATCAGAAACATGCCGCCTGTTTAGGCCAGTGGGGGCGCGGGAGAAGGCCCGCAGCTCAGCCCGCGATCGGCAGGACCTCGGTCTCGACGCCCGCCGCCTCGAGCGCCGCCTGTTCGGTGCGCCACCCGGAGCCGGTGACCAGGCGGGCTACCCTGCGCCCGCCGCGAGCCAGATCGGCGAGCGCCTCAAGACCGAGGCCTTCCCGCCGTTCGGCGTCGCGGCGGGCGAGAGCCAGGACGTCCGCATGGGCCGCCGCGTCGCAGACCAGCACGTCGGCGGCGGCGAGCGCGCGCGCGGCGCGCAGGGTCAGGAGGTCGGCGGGCCCCCGGGCGTCGATGTACTGGACGGCGGCGGCCAGCGGCGCATCCTGGGCCAGACCCAGGCGCAGCAGATCCCTGGCCTGGTCCATGTCCCCCTCCATCGCCGCCCGGGCCGCGGGGCCGCGAAGGGCGTCACGCAGGAAGGCGCGCCGGCGATGGGCTTCGGGCAGGGCCTCACGCACCTCGTCCTGCATCTGACGGAACAGGGCCGCGACCCGGCCGGCCCCTTCCGGCACCCGGGCCTCCAGGTCGTGGCGCAGCATGGTCGCCAGCATGGGCGAGGCGCCGCCCGTGCCGATGGCGGCCACCACCTCGCCGCGGTCGATCACGGCGGGCGTGGTGAAGTCGCAGAGCGCCGGCCGGTCCACGACGTTCACCGGCACGCCGGCGGCGCGCGCGGCCTCGGCCGCCTGTCGCGCGAAGTGGTCGTCCTCGGCGGCGACGAAGGCGAGCGTGGCGGCGGCATAGGCGCGGCGGTCCAGCGCCTCCTCCTCGGAGAGGCGGACCACCGTGGCGGGCGAGCCCTCGAACAGCCGGGCCTTGGCCTCGGCCGCCTCGCCCTCCCCCGCGATCACCACCGTGCGGCCGGCGAGCGGGAAGAAGGCGGGAAAGGCGTCCATGCGCCCGAGCCTAGCGCTATTTGAGGGTCTTGAGGTACCCGATGATCGCCACGCGGCTCTCGTCGCTGGCGACGTTCATCATCATCTTGGTGCCGGGGGCAAACTGAGCCGGGGCCTTGAGGAAGGCGTCGAGGTTGGCGTCCGTCCAGGTCCCACCCTTCGCCTTCAGCGCCGGCGAGTAGGCGAAGCCCTCCTTCGACGCGATCTTCGCCCCGGCGACGCCCGTCAGGCTGGGACCCATCGGGCCGCCCGTGTGGCACATCTTGCACTGCATGTTGAACAGCTGCTGGCCGTCGGCGGCGGAGGCCGGAGCGGCAAGCGAAAGCGCCAATACGGAAGCGGCGGCGGCGACGCGGATCATGGACTCTCCCCAGAGGCGGTATTCAGAGAACGGGCGACGAATTCGTAAGAGCGGTACGCTTTAGCGGGCTCGGGCGCCGAAGGCCACCGCTCGCTTCCCCTCGACGCCCAGGCACAGCTACTATGCCTAAAGACGTGTCACGGGAGGGACGCAACTGATGGCCTCGACGCTCGATGTGAACGGCCGCGTTCTGAACGTCAACGCGGGCCCGGACACGCCGCTACTCTGGGTGCTGCGGGATGAACTGGGGCTGACCGGCACAAAATATGGCTGCGGCATCGCCCAGTGCGGCGCCTGCACGGTTCTGGCCGACGGACAGCCGATCCGCTCGTGCTCGGCGCCGGTGTCGGCCTTCACGGGCGTCAAGATCACCACCATCGAGGGGCTGGGCGGCGATCACCCGCTGCAGCAGGCGTGGGTGAAGCACGACGTGCCCCAGTGCGGCTACTGCCAGTCGGGCCAGATCATGGGCGCCGTCGCCCTGCTGAACCAGACGCCGAAGCCTGACGACGCGGCGATCACCGCGGCGATGGACGGACACATCTGCCGCTGCGGCGCCTACCAGCGGATTCGCGCCGCCATCAAGGAGGCCGCCGGCATGCCGGTCGTCACCACCGCGCCGGTCCCACCCCTCGCGCCGGCCGTCCCGGCGCCCAAGGCCTGAGGCGCGAACCGATGAACAAGCCCCTCCGTCCCGCGAAGCTCACCCGGCGCGACGCCCTGATCGTCGGCGCGACACTGACCGGCGGCGCCCTGCTGGTCGGCTGCTCGCCGGCCGACGTGCTGAGCGTCGGCGCGAAGAAGGACTTCGGCGCCTTCGGGCCGTTCATCCGCATCGCCGCGGACGGGACGGTCACCGTCATCTCCAAGCACATCGAGTTCGGCCAGGGGGAACCACGCGGGCCTCGCGGCCATCGTCGCCGAGGAGCTGGACGCGGACTGGGCGAAGGTGCGCGTCGAGCAGGCGCCGGCCATCGCCAACGTGTACGGCAACGCCAACATGGGCGGCACGCAGGGCACGGGCGGCTCCTCGGCGATCGCCAACTCGTGGGAACAGCTTCGCCGCGCGGGCGCCACGGCCCGCGCGATGTTCGTCCAGGCCGCGGCCGGCAAATGGAACGTGCCGGCCGGCGAGGTGCGGCTGGCCAACGGGGTGCTGACCCACGCCTCGGGCCAACAGGCCCACTTCGGCGAACTGCTGGAGGACGCGGCCAAGGTGACGCCGCCCGACCAGGTGACGCTGAAGGATCCCAAGACCTTCACCCTGATCGGCACCGACCGCGTGCGACGCAAGGATAGCGTCGCCAAGAGCACCGGCGCGGCCCGCTACACCCAGGACGTCCGGCTGCCGAACATGCTGGTGGCCATGGTGGCGCACCCGCCGAAGTTCGGGGCCAAGGTGAAGTCCTTCGACGGTTCCGCCGCGAAGAACGTCCCGGGCGTGGTCGAGGTCTATCAGATCCCGTCCGGCGTGGCGGTGGTGGCCAACGACACCTGGGCCGCGCGGCAGGGCCGCGACGCGCTCAAGGTGACCTGGGACGAGAGTGGGGCCGAGACCCGCGGCTCGGCGGCGATCCTGGCCAGCTTCAAGGACCTCGCCGCCGGCAAGAGCGCCGCGCCGGAAGGCAAGAACGGCTGGAAGGGCTTCGATTCCAAGGGCGAGGCCGCGCGGGCCGCCGGAGGAACCGCGGCCGTGGAAGTCGCCTACGACTTCCCGTACCTGGCCCACGCCACCATGGAGCCGATGAACTGCGTTGCCGTCGTGAAGGGCAACTCGGCGCAGCTGATCTTCGGCTCCCAGACCCAGACCCTGGACCAGCTCAACACGGCCAGGATCGTCGGCAATCTGCCGGGCGCGATCCAGATCGAGACCCTGCCGGCCGGCGGCTCCTTCGGGCGTCGTGCGAATTTCCAGTCGGACTACGTGGTCGAGTGCGTCCAGATCGCCAAGAAGGTCGGCGGCGGGCGTCCGGTGAAGCTGGTCTGGACGCGCGAGGACGACATGCGCGCCGGCTACTACCGGCCGATCGTGCACCACACGGTGCGCGTGACGACCGACGCCGAAGGTTATCCGGCGACCTGGCGCCACCGGATCGTCACCCAGTCGATCATGAAGGGCGCGCCGCCCGGCATGAGCGGCGACATCGACTTCACCGCCGCCGAGGGCGCGTTGGGCTCGCCCTATCTGAAGGCGACGCCGGTCGTGGACGCCCAGCTGCTGACGCCGGACGTGGGCGTGCCGGTGCTGTGGTGGCGCTCCGTCGGCGCGACCCACACGGCCTACGTCATGGAGCACACCATCGACCAGCTGGCGCGGGCGGCCGGCAAGGACCCGGTGGAATACCGCCGGGCGCTGTATGTGAAGGCCGGCGCCAACCGGCACCTGGCCGTGCTGAACACCGCCGCCGAGAAGGCGGGCTGGGCGACGCCGGCGCCCGCCGGCTGGACCCGGGGCGTGGCCGTGCATGAGAGCTTCGGCTCGGTCGTCGCCCAGATCGCCGAGGTGCAGCTCGAAAACGGCGTCCCGAAGGTCGGCCGGGTCGTCACCGCCATCGACTGCGGCGTCGCCATCTCGCCCGACCAGATCGCGGCACAGATGGAGGGCGGGACCTGCTACGGCCTCTCGGCGGCCCTGTTCGGCGAGATCACCTTGACGGATGGCGTCGTCGACCAAGGGAATTTCGACACCTACCGCGTGCTGCGCAATTCCGAGGCCCCGCGGGTCGAGACCTACATCGTGCCTTCGGCCAATCCGCCCAGCGGCGTGGGCGAGCCGGGGACGCCAGTGATCGGCCCGGCGGTGGCCAATGCGCTGCTGGCGATCAACGGCCAGCCGGTGCTCAGCCAGCCGTTCGTCAAGGCATAGGTGCGTGGAGGCCTAGGCGCGTTCCACGTCGCGGCGGTGATCGACGTCGAAGAGGATCCCGTCGTCGGGCGCCTCGACCAGGGCCAGGCGGTCGCCGAGCGCGTCGAGGATGCGGCGCGCGCCCACGTCGCCGCGCAACTGCAGCACGTCGGGGAACAGTGTGCGCGCCAGCACCACCGGGTTGCCGCGCTGGCCTTCGTAGACCGGGGCCGCGGCTGGCGCGCCGTTCGCCACCGCCTCGCACAGGGGCTTGAGCACCGCGTGCGGCACGCGCGGCATGTCGCCCAGGAACACCATGCAGGCCTCGGTGTCGGGGGGGCAGGCTGGAGATGGCGGCGCGAAGGGAGGCGGCCATGCCCTCCTCCCAGTCTTGGGCGTCGACGATCTGGACGCCGTGGTCGAACGCGATCGCGGCGTCCGCGACCTGCGAGCCATCGGCGCCGGTCACCACCGTCACCCGCCGCACCGGGGCCGCGAAGGCGGCGGCCAGGGCGCCGTCCAGCAGGACGCCCTTTCCGTAGGCCGTCAGCAGCTTGCCCCCGCCGAAACGCGAGCCCGATCCCGCCGCGAGTACAACCGCCTCTGTCGCCACGCCGTCATCGCCTCTATCCTGGAACGCACATGACGCTCACCGATCCCAGTTCGCCGCAAGAGGCGCCGCTGATCGACGGCTTCGGCCGGACGGTGACCTATCTGCGCCTCTCGGTCACCGATCGCTGCGACCTGCGCTGCGTCTACTGCATGGCCGAGCACATGACCTTCCTGCCGAAGGCGGAGGTCCTGAGCCTGGAGGAGCTGGACCGCATCGCCACGGCCTTCGTCGCGCTGGGCGTGAAGAAGCTGCGGCTGACCGGCGGCGAGCCGCTGGTGCGCAAGGGCGTGATGGAGCTGATCGAGGGGCTGTCGCGGCACCTGGCGAGCGGCGCCCTGACGGAGCTGACGCTCACCACCAACGGCACGCGGCTGACCGAATTCGCCGGCCGGCTGGCGGCGGCGGGCGTGAGGCGGATCAACGTCTCGCTCGACACCCTGAAGCCCGAGCTGTTCCGCACGCTCACGCGGGGCGGCAGCCTGGCGAAGGTTCTGGACGGGATCGCCGCGGCGCAGGCGGCGGGCCTCTCCGTCAAGATCAACGCCGTGGCCCTGAAGGACGACAACGCCGCGGAACTGCCGGACCTGATCGCATGGGCGCACGGCCAGGGCTGCGACATCACCCTGATCGAGACCATGCCGCTGGGCGAGGTGGAGGCCGATCGCACCGACCAGTTCCTGTCGCTCAAGGACGTACGCCGCGAACTCGAGAGCTTCTGGACGCTGGAGGACATCGGCCTGAACACCGGCGGCCCGGCCCGCTACGTGCGGGTCGTCGAGACCGGCGGCCGGCTCGGCTTCATCACCCCTCTGAGCCACAATTTCTGCGAGGCCTGCAACCGCGTGCGGCTGACCTGCACCGGCACCCTGCACACATGCCTCGGCCAGGAGGACAGCGCCGACCTGCGGGCGGTGCTGCGGGCCGGGGCCTCGGACGCGGACCTTGTCGAGGCGATCCGCAACGCCGTCGACGCCAAGCCCAGGGGCCACGATTTCGACGTCGCGCGCGCCAAGCCGGCGGTCGCGCGCCACATGTCCACCACGGGCGGCTGAGCATGGCCCGCGTGCTGCTGTTCGGGCCCTTGCGCGACCTCGCGGGATGGCGGGAGCGGACCATCGAGGCGGGCTCCCTGTCGGCGCTGAAGGCGGCTATCGCCGCGGAGGACGCGGCCCTGGCCGAGGCTCTGGACGGTCCGGGCGTGCAGGTGGCGCTGGATCAGGCCCTCGTGCGCGGCGACCCCAAGCTGGCGGCCGGCTCGGAAGTCGCGTTCCTGCCGCCGATGAGCGGCGGATGAGCATCACCCTGACCGAGGAACCGTTCGACGCCGGCGCCCTGCTCTCGGACTTCACCCGCGGGCGCACCGAGACCGGCGCCGTGGCCACCTTCACCGGCATCGCCCGGGCGGAGCAGGGCTCGACCGCCACCCTGGAGCTCGAGGCCTATCCCGGATTCACCGAGGCGGAGATCGGCAGGATCGCCGAACAGGCGCGGGCGCGGTTCGGGCTCGACGACCTCCTGATCCTGCACCGCGTGGGAGAGATCGCGCCGGGCGAGCCGATCGTCTTCGTCGCCACGGCCGCCGGACATCGCCGCGCGGCCTTCGAGGCCTGCGACTTCCTCATGGATTACTTGAAGTCCAAGGCCCCCTTCTGGAAGAAGGAGCACGGGCCGGGCGGGGCCCGTTGGATCGAGCCCACCGACGCCGACCACGCCGACCGCGCCCGCTGGGAACAGGAGACCGACCGATGAACGCTTTCACCCCTGGCGGCCGGATCGACGAGAGCAAGCCGATCAAGCCGGTGAAGGTCGCGGTGCTGACCATCTCCGACACCCGCGACGAGGAGAGCGACACCTCCGGTCATCTGCTGGCCGAGCGCGTGAAGAGCGCGGGTCACGAGTTGGCTGGCAAGGGCATCGTCCGCGACGACGTCGACGAAATCCGCAAGCAGGTGCTGGCCTGGGTCGAGCAGGGCGTCGAGGCCATCGTCACCACCGGCGGTACGGGCATCACCGGCCGCGACGTCACGCCCGAGGCCATCCGCCCGCTGTTCGACAAGGAGATCGACGGCTTCTCGGTGATCTTCCACCTGGTCAGCTACCAGTCGGTGGGTCTCTCGACCCTGCAGAGCCGTGCGCTGGCCGGCATCGTGAAGGGCTGCTTCGTCTTCTGCCTGCCGGGCTCGAACGGCGCGGTGAAGGACGGCTGGGACAAGGTGATCTCCGCCCAGCTCGACAGCCGCCACGGCCCCTGCAACATGGTCGAGCTCATGCCCCGGCTCATGGAAGCGTGACGAAGCTCACCCACATCGACGAGACCGGCCGCGCCCGCATGGTCGACGTCTCGGACAAGGCGGTCACCCCCCGAGAGGCCGTCGCTGAGGGCTTTCTGCGCATGGCGCCTGGGACCCTTGCGCTCGCCCTGTCGGGCGAGGGGAAGAAGGGCAATGTCCGCGCCGTGGCCGAGATCGCCGGCGTGATGGCGGCGAAGAAGACCGCCGACCTGATCCCGATGTGCCACCCGCTGCCGATCACCAAGGCCGAGGTGCGGGTCGAGCCGGGCGATGGCGGGCTGTCGGTGACCGCCCGCGTGAAGACCACGGGCCAGACCGGCGTCGAGATGGAGGCGCTGACGGCCGCCTCCGTGGCGCTCCTGACCCTCTACGACATGCTGAAGGCCGCAGAGAAGGGCATGGTCATCGAGGCCGTCCGCCTGGTCGAGAAGACCGGCGGCAAGTCGGGCGACTGGCGCGCGTGAAGCTGCTTCCGGTCGACGAGGCGCGGGCGCGGATGCTGGCGGAGGTTCCGGCGGCCGGCGTCGAGCGCGTGGCGCTGGCCCAGGCGAGCGGCCGCGTGCTGGCCGAGGATGTCGCCGCCGCGCGGGACCAGCCGCCGTTCCACGCCTCGGCCATGGACGGCTATGCCGTCCGCAGCGCGGACGGTGCGGCGACGCTGAAGGTCGTGGGCGAGAGCGCGGCGGGGACGGGCTACGCCGGCGTGCTGCGGGCGGGCGAGGCCGTGCGGATCTTCACCGGCGCGGCGCTGCCTGAGGGCGCCGACGCCGTCGTCATCCAGGAGGATGCGACGCGCGGCGGCGATTCGGTGATCGTCCCGGAGACGCCGGCCGGCAAGCACGTGCGTCCGGCGGGCGGAGACTTCCGGGCCGGCCAGGCGCTGCTGGCCGCTGGAGCGCGGCTGGATCCCTGGCGGGTGTCGCTGGGCGCGGCCGCGGGCCGGGCCGACCTGGTCGTGGCCCGACGCCCGCGCGTGGCCCTGTTCTCGACGGGCGAGGAGATCGTCGAGGCGCCGGCGAGCCCCGGCCCGTTCCAGATCTACGACTCCGGCTCGCCGGCCCTGTCGGCGATGATCGCCGGCTGGGGCGGCGAGGTCTCCCGCGCCCGGCCGGTCCGCGACGACCTGGACGCCACCGTTGAGGCGCTGCGAGCGGCGGACGGCGAGTTGGTCGTCACCATCGGCGGGGCGTCGGTGGGCGACCACGACCTGGTGCGCAAGGCCGGCGCCGCCCTGGGCCTGGAGCTCAAGGTCGCCAGCGTCAACGTCCGCCCCGGAAAGCCCACCTTCTTCGGCCGGCTCGCCGATGGGCGGCTGATGCTGGGGCTGCCGGGCAATCCCGCCTCGGCGTTCGTGTGCGCCGAGCTCTTCCTGCGGCCGATCCTCGCCCGGTGGCAGGGGGCCGATCCCGCCCCACGCACCCTCGCCGCGCGCTTGGAAGAAGACCTGCCGGCCAACGGCAGCCGCGAGCACTGGATGCGCGCCAAGCTCACGTTCTCGGACGGGGGCGTCAGCGTGCGGCCGTTCCGCGATCAGGACTCCTCGCTGGTCAGCGTGTTCGCGGCCGCCGACGGCCTGCTGGGCCGTCAGGCCGAGGCGCCGGCCGCCGCGGCAGGGGACGTGGTGGACGTGCTGCCGTTGTCGCGGCTGTTTTCGGGCGCATAACGCAGCGCGGTGATCTCGCCGATCACCGACACCGCCACTTCGAAGGGCGCCTTGCCGCCGATATCCAGACCAATGGGCGCGTGCAGGCGGGCGATCGCTGCGTCGGGCATGCCCTGCGCGCGCAGCTCCTCCAGCCTCCCCGACAGCCGACGCCGCGCCCCGAGGAGGCCCACATAGGCCGCCTTCGACGGCAAGGCGACCCGCAGCGCTTCGCGGTCGGTGTCGAGGTCGTGGGTGGCGACGGCGACATGGGTCCAGGGGTCAAGGCCGATCGCCGCCAGCGCCTGGGCCGGCTGGTCGCGGCGGTAGGCGATCCCGGTCACGGGCGGTGGGGTCTCCGGCCCTTTGGGCCTCACGAGTGTGGTCTCGAAGCCGGAACGCGCGCCCAGTTCGGCGATGGCGAGCGCGGTGGGATCGCCGCCGACGACGACCAGCCGGGGCGTGGGCTCATACGCCCGCTCGACCACCGCCTCCATCCAGGGCGAGACCTCCGCCGCGCAGACGCGGGCGTGGCCGTCGCTGACGTAGACGACGGGTCGGCGCTCGATCCAGGCCGCCAGCACCTCGCCGATGGCTGCATCGTCAGGCCGCACGCGCTCCAGGAAGATCTCGATGCGCGCGCCGCACAGCAGCCGGATGTCGGGCCAGGGACTGCCTTCGCCATAGACCAGCGTGCGCGGCTCGCCGTCGGCCAGGCAGGCGGCGGCATGGCCGGCCACGTCGCCCTCGACGCAGCCGCCGGAGAAGTAGCCGCTGACCACGCCGACGGCGAAGACCATCTGCGTGCCGGCGGGCCGCGGGCCGCCGCCCTCCACCGCGATCAGCGTGGCCAGCACGCAGGCCTCGCCTGCCGCGCGCGCCGCATCGAGCGCCGGCCGCACGTCGTCGGCGAGGCCGAACACCGGCCACTCGGCCAGGGGCCCGATCGGACTCGGGATCTGCGGCGGAATCACGCTTTAAGACTCACGAAAGGTCTCGGTCACGGCTTCTTAGGCCTTCCAGGTGAAGATGGCGGCTCAAGAGGACTACACCAAGCCTTCGCTCATTCATGACCTCCCTCCTCAACAAACTCGGCCTCGGATCGGGGCAGTTCGGCCTTGAGCAGCCGGCCCTTCGCGGCCGGCCGCGCGAGGTCGAGGCCCGCGACATCCTCTCGATCGCCGCGCGATCGGGCCTCGGTGTTCTGGAGGTGGGCCGCCATAGCCAGGTCGCCGAGAGCCAGCTGGGTCAGGCGCTGCCGCGCCCCTGCCCGTTCCGCATGACCCTGACCACCGTCCGCCCCGACCGCGGGCCGGACCTGGTGGAGACCGAAATCCGCGCCCAGATGGCCCGCATGGGCGTGGAGCGTGTAGACGCCCTGCTGGCGCCCTCGGCCACCGACCTGTTCTCGCCGCTGGGACCCAAGCTGTGGGACCGGCTGCGCAAGCTTAAGGACGAGGGCCTGTGCGCCAAGATCGGCGTCTCGGTCTATGCCTCGGACGATCCCGTGGGCCTCGCCAAGCGCTTCAAGCCGGACATCGTCCAGGCGCCCGCCTCGCTGCTGGACCAGCGCCTGCTGATCGACGGCACGCTCCGGGAACTCGCCGGCATGGGCGTCGAGGTGCACCTGCGTTCGATCTTCCTCAACGGCGTGCTGTTCCTGCCGCCTGACCGCGCGCCCAGCCACCTGAAGGCCGCCGCCGGCCGGATCAGCCGGGCCCGTCGCCTGATCGCCGAGGGTCGCTCCGACCCGCTGCAGGCCGCGCTGGGCTTCGCCCTCTCACGGCCCGAGGCTTCCGCCGTCCTCGTGGGCGTCAGCTCCGCCGCCGAGATGAGCGCGGTCGTGGCCGCCGCCATGAGCCCGCCGCCGGACCTCGACTGGGACGAGATGGCCCTAGACGACCCCGAAGCGCTGGCCTGGGCCGCAGCCTAGACACCCTCCAGACCAGCCACAGACACGAAGAAGGGCCGCGCGGACCTCCGCACGACCCCCTCACCCGCCAGCCTGGCTGACACCCTCTCCCGCGCGGGGGAAGGACGCTATTTCAGCGCCGTCTTGTACAGCTTGGTCAGTTCGGCCCAGGCGCGTTCGGCTTCGGCCTGGTTGTAGACCTGGCTTCCGGGGACGGTCCAACCGTGGTCGCCCTGATAGACCTCGACCGTCGCCGGTCGCTTCGTCTCCGCGAACGTGGCCTTCAGGATCTCCTTCGACTCGGGATCCCGCGCATCGTCGTTCTTGGCGACCGCGACCAGGTACGAGGCCTTTGTCTTGGCGACCAGAAGGTGCGGACTGGCCGGCTCCTTGGTGGTCAGGCCGCCGCCGTGGAAGCTGGCGACGGCGCCGATGCGGTTCGGCGCGGCGCCGGCCGTCTGGAACGACAGCGGGCCGCCCATGCAGTAGCCCTGCACGCCCATCATCTTCTTCTTGTTCACCTGCGGCTGGGCGTCGAGGAAGGCGACGTAGGCCTTGGCGTCCTCGAACGGGTTATCCCCCTCGACCAGCGCCATGCGGTAAGCCATCAGGGCCTTGCGGCCCTCAGGGTCGCCGAAGTTCAGCTTCTGGGTCTCGGCCTGCTTGGCCGAACGGTAGAAGGGGTTCACGACCAGGACCGCGTAGCCCTGCGCCGCCAGTCTGCGGCCCATGTCGCGGAACACGGGGCGCAGGCCGCCGATGTCCGGCCACACCAGCACGCCGGGCCACGGCCCCTTGCCGGCCGGATAGAAGAACGCCGCCTCGGACTCGCCGTCCGGCGTCTTCACCGTCACGTCCTTCTCGGTGACGCCGCCCTGAGCTTGCGCCTCGGCGGCGGTCAGCGAGACGGCGGCGACGCTGAGGGCGCCCAGCCCGATCGTCCGGCGCGAGACCGGCTCGGCCCACGGATTGATGTCCTCGTCGCACATGGCGCGTCCTCCCTTTGGCGTTTCACGGCAAGCGTGGGCGCGATTGTTGCGGGGTTATTTCGGAGAGGGGAACAAAGAAAAAGGCGCCGACCCTCAGGACCGGCGCCTTCGTCATTTGATCGGGCGGAAGCCTTTAGCCCCAGACGCCGTAGGCGTCCTTGAACGGCTTGTTCAGCGCCTCGGCGACCGCCGGGTGGGTGATCTCGCCCTTCAGCACGTTCAGGCCCTTGGCGAGATGCTTGTTGGTCTTCAGCGCGTCCAAACCCTTGTCCGCCAGCCTCAGTCCGAACGGCAGCGTGGCGTGGCCCAGGGCTTCGGACGAGGTGCGCAGGGGCGGCGCCCGGCATGTTGGCCACACAGTAGTGAACGACGCCGTCGACGGTGTAGGTCGGATTCTTGTGCGTGGTGGGCTTCGACGTCTCGAAGCAGCCGCCCTGGTCGATCGAGACGTCGACCAGGACCGCGCCCGGCTTCATCTTCGACAGGTGCTCGCGGCGGACGAGCTTCGGCGCCGCCGCGCCCGGCGTCAGCACGGCGCCGATGACCACGTCGGCCTTCAGGATCTCCTCCTCCACCGAGTCGTAGGTCGAGTAGCGGGTGATCACCCGGCCGGCGAAGATGTCGTCGATGTAGCGCATGCGCGGGATCGACCGCTCCATGATCACCACCTCGGCGCCGAGCCCCGCGGCCATGACCGCGGCGTTGGCGCCGACGACGCCGCCGCCCAGGATGCAGACCCGGGCCGGCGGCACGCCGGGCACGCCCGAGATGAGCAAGCCCATGCCGCCGTTGTGCTTCAGCAGCGTCTCGCCCGCCGAGAAGACGGCGATGCGGCCGGCGACTTCCGACATCGGCGCCAGCAGCGGCAGGCCGCCGTTGTCGTCGGTGACGGTCTCATAGGCGATGGCCGCGCAGCCGGAGGCCAGCAGGCCCTCGGTCTGGGCCGGATCGGGCGCCAGGTGCAGGTAGGTGAAGAGGATGTGCTTGTCGGTGAGGCGGGCCCACTCGACGGCCTGGGGCTCCTTCACCTTCACGATCATCTCGGCGCCCGAGAAGACCGCGTCGGCGTCCGGAACGATCTTGGCGCCCGCCCGGACATAGGCCTCGTCGCCGTAACCCGCGCCGCCGCCGGCGCCCTGCTCGACCAGCACCTCGTGGCCATGGGCCACATACTCGCGGACCGCCGCGGGCGTCAGGCCCACGCGATATTCGTCCGGCTTGATCTCACGAGGCACGCCAACGCGCATGAGGCCCTCCCTAAGGGTCCGTTATTGCGGAGAGCGCGTGGTTTGGGGGAGACTGTGCCGGTGTCAACCGGAGTTCTCCGGGGTCACATGAGGCTGTCCTCACGAACGGCGGCGCCAACGACGCCGTCCGGATGGCCCGCCGGCGTCGCAGTCAGGGCGCCTCCGCCCCAATCATCGGCTAAGATCCATTCCGCGGGAGCGGTTCAGCGCGCCGCCAGGTCGGCTCCGAAGCGGAAGCGGAACGGCAGGCCGTTGGCTTCGCCCACGCCGAAGGCGCGCCCCTGGGTGGGCTGCTGGAAGGTCATGGCGATACGGCCGCCGTCCGAGCACTTGAGGTCCAGCCGCGGCGCGCGCCGGCGGTTCTCGTACCAGCCCGCGCAGGCGAAGCCCGCGTCGGCGACGTCGGTCAGCGCGATGCGGCCCCGCAGGGCCCGGGCGCTCCGCCCGCCCGGTGAGCAGTCGATCGCCGTAGCGGGCCACAGCCGGCGTCTCGGCAGCGGGCCGACGCCCTTCCCATGTCGAGGCGAACGGCTGGATGTCCACCTGGGACACCACGGCGGACGGCGGCGCGCCGCCGACGAGCAGGGCCATCGAGGCCGCGAGGATCGTCAGAGCCATGCGCCGATCATGGCCACAACCCTGGGCCGCAGACAGTCGCCCGGCACAACCGCCCTCCATCACGATCGCGGCACGAAAAAGCCCGCCGCGGTTTCCCGGGCGGGCTCTCCGTAATCTGGGTCGAAGGGCCTAGAGCTCTTCGTTGATCAGCGCGACCTGGTAGAAGCCGTTGCCCTGCAGGTCGTTCATCACCGACATGAAGTCGCCGTAGCGGACGTCGCGGTCGGCGCGGATGTACACGCGCTGTTCGGTCGGCGGGGTGGCCGGGTCGTCCGCCTGCAGGCGGGCGCTCAGGTCGCCGGCCAGACGGTCGAGCCGGGTGGGCTGGTCGCCGATGAAGAGGCCGCCGCGCTGGATGTTCACCAGCGTGGGCTCCTTCACGATCGTGCCGGGCGGCGGCGGGATCGCGGGGGGGCAGGTCGAGCTTGATCGACACCGTGGCGGCCGGGATCGACACCATGAAGATGATGAGGAGCACGAGCATCACGTCCACGAAGGGCGTGACGTTCATGTCCGAGTTCTGGCCGAGGTCGAACTTGCTTCCGCCCCCCGCCGCCGACTTTCGCACCCATACGTCCTGGATCCTTCCCTCGGGCGTGCGCAACCTTGCGCGCCCGTTCGCCGGACCATTGGCAAGCCCAAAACGACTTGTAAAGCGTGAACGCGCGCGCCTTGCGGCCGGAGGGGCCCCGATCTAGGGGGAAGCCATGAATTTCAGCTTCGACGCCTATGTCTCGGCCGCGCTTTTCGACGGTTCGGGGAACGCCGGATTCGCTTTGGGCGACGGTACGGTTCGGTTCGCCGGGGGCCCGGGCCGCGACATGGCGGTCGAGGCGCACGACGGCGCCAGCCTCTCGGCCGCAGTCCATCCGAGCCGGCAGGGCCTGGTCTCGGGCGGCGACGACGGCCGCCTGGTCTGGGCGCGGCCGGACGGATCGTTCGACGTGCTGGCCGAGCTGAAGGGCAAGTGGATCGACACGGTGGCGGCCTCCGCCGAGTCCGGCCTGATCGCCTTCGGGGCCGGCCGCGAGCTGCATGTCCGCGACGTGAAGGACGCCGCCCTCCAGCGCACCTTCGGCCACGAGCGGACGATCGCCGACGTCGCCTTCGACCCGAAGGGCCGCCGACTGGCGGTGGCGAGCTATGGCGGCGCCTACCTCTGGTACGCGCGCATCGCAGACCAGAAGCCGGCGGTCCTCAAATGGGCCGGCAGCCACATCGCCGTGGTCTGGAGCCCGGACGGCAAGTTCCTGATCAGCGCCATGCAGGAGAACCAGCTGCACGGCTGGCGGGTGGCCGACGAAAAGAACATGCGGATGGGCGGCTATCCCACCAAGCCCCGCAGCCTGGCCTTCATGTCCAAGGGCTCCCTTCTCGCCACCTCCGGCGCCAACGGCGTGGTCGTCTGGCCGTTCTCCGGCCCCGCCGGCCCGATGGGCAAGGAGGCGGCCGAAGTCGGCTATGACGAGAGCACGACCGTGACGAAGGTGGCTGCGGCCTTCGCCACCAGCTGGCTCGCCGCGGGGACCGAGGACGGCCGCGTCTGGGCCTGCGACCTGACGGGCCAGCGGATCATCCCGCTGAAGGCCGAGAAGGGCAGCCAGATCACCGCGCTGGCCATCACGCCGGACGCCAGGCGGGTCGCCTGGGGCGACGAGGACGGCCACGCCGGCGTGGCGGAGGTCGTCGGCTAGAACCCTCTCAGTTCTCCCCAGACCTCGAACGGATCGCGCGCGGCCTTCAGGGTGTTGATCGGGTGGTCCGCGTCGCGCCAGCCGAGGGCCATCCCCGAGAACAGCATGTGGTCTTCGGCCAGGGCGAGCGCCCGGCCCACGGTCTGGGGATAACGGGCCCAGTACTCCTGGGCGCAGGTGTCGAGGCCGCGCTCCGTGGCCAGCAGCATCACCGTCTGCATGTACATGCCGAGGTCGGCCCACTGCGGCGGCCCGAGCTTGCGGTCGAGGCAGAAGAAGATTCCCACCGGCGCGCCGAAGAACTCGCCGTTCCTGGCCAGCTGGCGCAGGCGGGCGGGCTTGTCCTCCCGCGGGATGCCGATGGTGGCGTAGAGGTCCTCGCCGTTCTGGAACCGGCGGGTGCGGAACGGGTCCCAGAGGTTGGGCGGATAGACGTCGTATTCTGGCGGCTCGCCGAACGGATTGGCGCGCACCTCGGCCTTCAACGCCTCCAGCGGCTCGCCCGCCAGGGCGTAGACCCGCCATGGCTGCAGGTTGCCGCCTGAGGGGGCCTTGGCGGCCAGTTCGAGGATCTCGCGAACGAGGGCGCCCGGCACGGGGTCGGGCCGGAAGGCGCGGACGGAGATGCGGGCGGCGACCGCCTCGGTGACGTTCATCTTGCGGCAACCCTGATTTCGGACGCTCCCGCGGCGGGACTAACATGTGGTCCCAGGGTCAAGACAAGACGGCAGGTCGGCGCGTGGCGAGGCAGGGGGCGAAACCGAGGGCGAAGCGGGGCAAGGGCAAAGCGGGAGACGCGTTCCGGAAAACCGTTTCCGCGCTGCTCATCGCCGTGCTGATCGTCTTCTGGATCGGGCCCGTGCTGACCGTCGCCGTCTATCGCTTCGTGCCCGTGCCCCTGACCTATCTGATGGTGCAGAGGGTGTTCGAGGGCCAGGGCGTGGAACGCCAGTGGGTCCCGCTCGAGCAGATGTCGCCCCACCTGGTGCGGGCGGTCATGGCCGGCGAGGACGCCCGCTTCTGCGAGCACTTCGGCTTCGACTTCAACGCCATCCGCCGGGCCATGGCCTACAACGAGAGCGGCAAGCGGATCCGCGGCGGCTCCACCATCAGCCAGCAGACGGCCAAGAACGTCTTCCTGTGGCCGAGGCGAGATTGGGTGCGGAAGGGCCTGGAGGCCTATTTCACGGTGCTGATCGAGATCGGCTGGGGCAAGCGCCGCATCATGGAGGTCTATCTGAACTCCATCGAATGGGGCCCCGGCGTCTACGGCGCGGAAGCCGCGGCGCGGCGGAACTTCGGCGTCTCGGCCAAGGACCTTTCGGCGGCCCAGTCCGCCCGCCTGGCGGCGATCGTTCCCAAGCCGCTGTCCTGGAAGGCGGCGAAGCCGGGCCCCTACGTCCAGCGCCGGTCGGGCAGCATCCGGCGCAACGCCCAGGCCGTGCGCGGCCAGGGCCTGGCGTCCTGCGTGCTGGACTAGATCCGCCTAGGCCCCGCCCGCTTCAGCGTCTTCGATGTCACGGAGCTTGGCGCGCTCCTCCGCCAGCAGGGCCTCCAGCCGCTGTCGGTCTTCCGGCGCGACCGCCGATTCCAGGAGGTCTTGGAAGTGCTGGATGTTCTGTTGGATGACGAATTTCTGCATCCGCAGCAGTCCGCGCGCCGGCAAGAAAAAAGGTGGCCGCGACCACGACCACCTTTTCATTAGCATGGGACTCGCCTGACAGGCGAATCTTAGAGTCTTAAGGATCTGGACTACTTCACAACGCCTTCTGGAGAAGGGCGGCGGCGTGAACGGATCGGGTCGTTACTTAACGCCGATCAGTCGTCACGTCGCCGGCCGGCGGGCTATTAGCGGTAATAACCGTAGGGGTTGCCATACGACGGCTGATAATAGCGGCTGTCGTATCGGCCGTAGCGGTCGTACCGTTGGGCGTTGTTGTAGCGGCTGTAGTTCGAATAGCGCGGCGCCGTGCGGTAGCCGTAGCGGTAGTTGTTCTTGTCCTTGGCGGTCGCCGCGCCCAGAGCCGCGCCCGCGGCCGCGCCGATCAGGGCGCCCTGGGTGTCGTTCCGGGAAACGGCCGCGCCGGCCACGCCGCCGATCAGGGCCCCGATGATGGCCCGCTCGGTCTTTTCGCCCGCCGCGGCCGTGCCGGCCGGGAGCGCGATCGAGCCCGCGACAACGGCGGCGACGGCGATCTTCGACTTCTTGCCTTGCATGTTCATGGGTCAGCTCCTTGTTCGTTGGAGCCTGTTTTAAAGGACGGCCACTGAACCCACCCTGAGACGCCCTGTTCAGGTTCGCGTCATCTTCGGACGTCCCGCGACCGGCGGCCCAGCAAGGAAAACCCCGCGGACCGGGGACGTCCGCGGGGTCATTCAGGCTAGCTGCTCTCCCGACTGGTGGGAGGTCTCACTTGCGTGCAGCAAAGCTTGAGCGGCCGAACCGCCGCTCGGTTCCCTCAGCTCTCCAGCCGCGCGTCCAGCGTGATCTCCGCGTTCAGCACCTTGGACACCGGGCAGTTCTGCTCGGCGTCGCGAGCCAGCTCCTGGAACTTCGCCTCGTCCAGCCCGGGAACCCTGGCGCGCAGCGTGAGCGCCGACCTGGAGATCTTGAAGCCCGGACCGTCCTGGTCGAGCGAGACTGCGGCTTCGGTGGCGAGCTCATCGGGCGTGAAGCCCGCGCGCTGGAGAGCGAACGCCAGCGCCATGGTGAAGCAGCCGGCGTGGGCGGCGGCGATCAGCTCCTCCGGGTTCGTGCCGGGGTCGCCCTCGAACCGTGTCTTGAAACTGTAGGGCGTCTCCGACAGCACGCCGGAGGCGGAGGTCAGCGCGCCCTCGCCGTCGCGGCCCGTGCCGCGCCAAACCGCATTCGCCTTGCGGATCATTGGTGGAGCTCCCTCAATCTGGACCGGCGCCCGTCGCGCCCGGTCAGATATAGGGCCTCACCCGGGACGGTGCTCGTCCGCGGCCCAACTGCGCGGCTCGGGCTTGGCGATCGCCTGCATGCGCTCGGCGAGCGCGCGATAGCCTTCGGCAAGGTCGAGACAGCGCAGGCGGCCGGAAAGGCTCTGCGCGCGGGCCGCCAGCGCCTCGGCTTCGGCGGCGTGCTTGAGATAGGTTTCTGCCCTGGTCATGCGGCATCGAACGAGCTTGGCCGCGGGCCGGTTCCGCATCGTCTGCGAGGTCAGTTCGGAAGCGGCTCGTCGGGAGCCTGAACCTGGCTCGACCAGGCGGCCGCAGCGGCGGCGCCGACCACGAGACCGACGCCCGAAACCTGGGCCACGCTGAGCCGCTCGTGCAGCAGGAAGAGACCCGATAGCACGCCGAACGCCGGCTCCAGGCTCGTGAAGACGGCGAAGGTGCGGGCCGGCATGCGCGGCATGGCGAAGAACTCGAGCGCGAAGGGCATCGCCGTCGACATCAGCGCCACCAGCAGGGCGTAGGGCAGCAGCGCCGGCGAAAAAGCGCCAGGCCGGCCTTGGCGACGCCGACCGGCAGGACGGCGATGGCGGCGATCGCCACCGACAGGCCCGCGGTGGCCACGCCATAGTCGCCGCTGACGCCGCGGCCGATGAGGATGTAGGCGGCCCGGCAACCGCCGGCGCACAGACCCCAGCCGAGACCGATGGGATCCAGGGCCGCGCCGGTCGCGCCGAGCCCGACCAGCAGCCAGACGCCGACGCCCGCCATCGCCGCCCAAAGAAGGTCCATCGCCTTGCGCGAGCCGAAGACCGCCACCCCCAGCGGGCCCAGGAACTGCAGCGAGATCGCCACGCCCAGCGGCAGCCGCGCCATCGCCAGGTAGAAGAAGAGGATCACGCCGGCCACCGACAGGCCGAGACCGATCAGCGGCAGGGCGGACTCCCGGCCCGGGCCGTTCCCGCGCCTCCACGCCCGCCAGGGACGTCCGACGGCGAGCAGCATCAGCGCGCCCAGGGAAATGCGCAGGGCCGCCGCGCCTTCCGGACCGACCGCCGGGAACAGCCCCTTGGCCAGGGCCGCGCCCACCTGGAAGGCGCCCATCGCCATCGTCACGGCCGCCAGCGGCAGGATCATGCCCGAGGGCCAGGCCGAATTGCGATGCGCCACGAGGATCTCCCGTCCGAGGCCGCCCGACCTAAAGCCCGCGGGACCGCGAAGAAAGAGCCGCTTGGCCGAACACTGGTACGGCCAAGCTTTCCCGGCCATTCTCGCGCCAACGAGAACGAGTCGGAGGGAACTCGAGATGGAACTGACGATCGTGGCGCCGATCCTCAAACCCGTGGTCGCGCTGGTCCTGTGGTCGCTCGTGATGTGGCTGTGGCTCTACGCCACCCGCATCCCGGCCATGCAGAAGCTGAAGATCCCGCTGGATCCGAACAAGCCTCCGGGCGAACTCGCCGCCCAGCTGCCGCCGAATGTCCGGTGGAAGGCCGACAACTACAACCACCTGATGGAGCAGCCGACGATCTTCTACGCCACGGCGCTGGCGCTCACGCTCGCACAGGCGGGAGACGGCCTCAACGCGACGTTGGCCTGGGCCTATGTCGGCCTGCGCGTCGTCCACAGCCTGATCCAGGCGACGGTCAACGTCATCATGCTGCGCTGGGCGGTGTTCACGGCGGCGTCCGTCGTGCTGGTGGTGCTGGCGGTCCGCGCCGCCATGGTGGTGTTCTAGCCGTGCGTGCTAGGTTGGCGGGATGAGCGATCATTCCGCCGACAAGTCCGAAACCCCGATGCAGAAGGCCCTGCGGCTGAAGAAGGCCGCCCAGGCCACCCAGCAGCGCCCCGGCGCCGAACAGCACAGCGAACGCGCCGCCGCGCACGCCTCGTCCTCGAAATCCAAGCCCTGGATGAAGCGGTAGCCGTTCACCACGCTGCTTAATCCATAGGTTGGGATGCTCGCCCCATAGTCGCAACGAACGTGGGGAGAGCGGGCATGATCCTGAACGGGTCCGACATGATCGTCGTCGCGGCGGCCTCGGCCGCCGGCCTGATCGGCATGTACATCGAGCGCGGCCGCGTGGCGGCGGCGCGAGCGGCCAGGCGTGGGAGCCTCGCTCCGGACCGCAGGAGGGGACGGGTCGCGCCGTTCCGCAAGGACGGTCGCCCTCTTGCGCGGCCCCTGGACGCGTCCGAGCAGCTGCGGCTCGTGATGGACGCCGACTTCGAGGCCCGTCCGCTGATGAACCGCGGCGAGGCCCGCGTCTTCGAAGCCGCCGAACGCGCCATCGCCGAGCGGCGGCTGGCCTGGCGGGTGATGGCCCAGGTGAGCCTCGGCGAGATCCTCTCGGCGTCGGACGAGGCCGCGTTCCGCGCGATCAATTCCAAGCGGGTCGACGTGCTGATCGTCACGCGCGAGGGCCGGCCGCTGGCGGCGCTGGAGCATCAGGGCGCCGGGCATTACGTCGGCGGGACCGCGCCTGCGCGCGACGCGGTGAAGAAGGAAGCGCTGCGCAAGGCCGGCGTCCGCTACGTCGAGCTCACCCCCGAGCACGGGCCCGAGGACGTCGCCCGCGAGATCGAACGTCTGGCCGGCGGGGTACGGGCGGAAGCCGCGCGGGTGGGCGCACGGAAGCCGCGGAGCGTGTTGAGCTAGGCCCTCCGCAGCGTTCGCCGCGCCAGGAGCCATAGTCCCGCACCTCCGGCGGATATGGCGGCGTTCATGACAAGGCCGAAGGCCAGCATGAACAGCACCACGCCCAGCGCCTCGACGGGCGTAGAGGCCGGAGCGCCGTTCATCCGGAACAGGCCGGGCGCCAGGAGCGCGCTGACAGCGCCGACCACCGTCATCGTCGCCTGAAACGTGGCCGCGACGACGAACGTGACGGTGAAGAGCGCGCCGAACGGCGCGGTTCTGAGGAATTCCATGATAGTCGCCCCGATTGAGCCCGCATCCCCCGGATGCTGGCGCCCCTTGCCGCGGTCCGAAGCGAGCCTGCCGCAGCAGGCCTGTCAAGCGGTCGGCCTCCCAAGGCAGCGTTCCGCCCCCAGCCCCGCGCTTGACTCCGCGCCGCCGGGCCGTATAACCGCGCCTCCTCGCTCGTGAGCCCTGCTCGCGGGCGCAATCACGCTTTCAATCAAGAAGAAATACAAAGGCGCGCAACGATGTACGCGGTGATCAAGACCGGCGGCAAGCAATACCGGGTCCAGCCCGGCGACCTGCTGATCGTCGAAAAGCTGGACGGTGAGCCGGGCGCGAACGTCGCCTTCGGCGAGGTGCTGCTGCTGGGCGACGGCGAGGCCGTGACGGTCGGCGCGCCGCTCGTGGACGGCGCCTCGGTCGCCGCGACCCTGATCGAGACCCGCAAGGGCGAGAAGGTGAAGATCTTCAAGAAGATCCGCCGCCAGGGCTATCGCCGCACCCGCGGTCACCGCCAGGCCGAGACGGTCCTGCGCGTCACCGGCATCACCGCCGGCGGCAAGGAGACCAAGTGGGACGGCACGGTCGACCTGACGACCAAGGCCGAGCTGGACGCCCGCGCCCGCGGTTTCGACTTCGCCACGCTGAACAAGCCGAAGAAAGCCCTGGCCGCGGCGGAAGCCGCGCCGGCCGCCAAGGCCCCGGCCAAGAAGGCGGCTCCCAAGGCGAAGACCGCCGAGGAAGTCGCCGCCGATCCCGCGGTGAAGGAAGCCATGGCGTCGGCCGAGACCAACGCCCCGGTGGAGACCGAAGCCAAGAAGGCCGCGCCGAAGAAGGCCGCCGCCCCGAAGGCCGAAGGTGAAGCCAAGAAGCCGGCTGCCAAGAAGGCCGCCAAGAAGGACGACGGCGCCGCCGAGTAATCGGCCGCGTCATCCAGAGAGAGTAGGAGCACACAATGGCTCACAAGAAATCCGGTGGTTCGTCGCGCAACGGTCGTGACTCGGCTGGCCGCCGTCTCGGCGTGAAGAAGTTCGGCGGCGAAGCCATCAACGCCGGCAGCATCATCGTGCGTCAGCGCGGCACCAAGTTCTGGCCGGGCGAAGGCGTGGGCATGGGCAAGGACCATACCCTCTTCGCGCTCGTCACCGGCGCCGTGAGATCTGTCACCAAGCGCAACAACCGCACCTACGCCACCGTGGTGCCGGCCGAGCAGAAGGTGATTGCCGCCGAATAGGCGCGGACCTCCTTCCTCTGGTCCGCCACTTCGAACAGGCGGACCGGACATGACGA
This sequence comes from Phenylobacterium sp. J426, assembly GCF_024699945.1. Taxonomy (GTDB): domain Bacteria; phylum Pseudomonadota; class Alphaproteobacteria; order Caulobacterales; family Caulobacteraceae; genus Phenylobacterium. Next base: position 946,495 of record NZ_JAJOMY010000001.1, read on the forward strand.
TCCCAGCGGGGAGTCCGGTCAGCCGGGCTCCCCGCTGTCGTTATGGGCCGCCGTCAGAGCGGCCGGGAGGGTAGAGACATGTGTGCGATCGAAGCGACGCCGTTGATCCAGACGGACAGGCTGATCCTGCGCCGTCCGGTGATCTCGGACGCAGGCGAGCTGTGCCAGCTGGCCAACGATCTCGGCGTGGCCGGGATGCTCTCGACCATGCCCTATCCGTACACGCCCAAACACGCGGACGAATTCCTCGGCCGCGAGACCCACTGGCGCGAGCCGAACTTCGCGATCGAGCATCGCGAGTTCGGCTTCATGGGCATGATCGGCGTCTCGGAGAAGGAGCCCGGCCGGCCGGAGATCGGCTACTGGCTGGGCCGCCCCTTCTGGGGGCGCGGCTATGCGACCGAGGCCTTGCGCGGCGCGCTTGGCTGGATGACGTCGGACTGGCGGCGCAAGGTCGTCTGGGCCGGTCACTTCAGCGACAACAAGGCGTCCGGCCAGGTGCTGGTGAAGGCGGGCTTCCTCTACACCGGCGACGTCGTCCTGCAGGACTGCCTGGCCCGCGGCCAGCAGGTGCCGACCCGCAAGATGGTGTGGCTGGCGTAGCCCAGGACCCGTCATCCCGAACGGCCGCAGGGCCGCCGGGATGACGGGGTTTGACGTCATAGTGTGATAACGGAATGCCCATGGCCGCCGCCCTGCCCCTGCTGCCGACCACCGCGCCGTTCGCGACGCGGCTGCTGGCCGTGGTCGCCGGCGCGGCGGTGATGGCGCTCGCCTCCCAGGTCGCCCTTCCTGCGCCGGTGGCGCCCATCACGCTGCAGACCTATGCGCTGTTCGTGCTGAGCGGCCTGCTCGGCGGGTCGCTGACGCTGCGCGCCGTGCTGATCTGGCTGACGGCGGCGGCGCTGGGCGCGCCGGTGCTGGCGGACGGCGCCGGCGGGCCGGAAGCGCTGTTTGGACCGACCCAGGGCTATCTGTTCGGCATGGCGGTGGCCGGCGGGCTCGCGGGCTACGCGGCCCAGCGACGCCAGGGGCTCGGCGCCCTTCTCGCCATCTTCCTGATCGGGCACGCGCTGGTGCTCGCCATGGGCTTCCTGGGCCTGCTGGATCGCATGGATGTCGCCTCGGCGTTCGAGGGCGGCGTCCTGCCGTTCCTGCCGGGCGCGGCGGCGAAATCGCTCGCCGCGGCGTTGACCCTGAAAGCCGTCGGGGTGGCGCTGGCACGTCGCGGCGGGCTAGAGGCAGGCGAATGAAGTTCCTCGACCAGGTGAAGATCTACGCCCGCTCCGGCAACGGGGGCGGCGGCGCCGTCTCGTTCCGCCGGGAGAAGTACATCGAGTACGGCGGCCCCGACGGCGGCGACGGCGGCCGCGGGGGAGACGTGTGGATCGAGGCGGTCGAGGGCCTGAACACCCTCATCGACTATCGCTACCAGCAGCACTTCAAGGCGGGCACCGGCGTCCACGGCATGGGCCGCAACCGCCACGGCGCGGCGGGCGAGGACGTGGTGCTGAAGGTCCCCGTGGGCACCGAGGTGCTGGACGAGGACAAGAACCTGATCGTCGACATGGACGAGGCGGGCAAGCGCTTCCTGCTCCTGAAGGGCGGCAACGGCGGCTTCGGCAACACCCACTTCAAAGGCCCGGTGAACCAGGCGCCGCGCCATGCCAACCCGGGCCTGCCCGGCGAGGAGATGGCGCTGTGGCTGCGGCTGAAGCTGATCGCCGACGTGGGCCTCGTGGGCCTGCCGAACGCGGGCAAATCGACCTTCCTGGCCGCGGCCAGCGCGGCGAAGCCGAAGATCGCCGACTATCCCTTTACGACGCTCGCCCCCAATCTGGGCGTGGTCGACCTCTCGGTCGGCGAGCGCTTCGTCCTGGCCGACATTCCGGGGCTGATCGAAGGCGCGCATGAAGGAGCCGGCATCGGCACCCGCTTCCTGGGCCACATCGAGCGCACCGCCGTGCTGATCCACCTGGTGGACGGCACGCAGGAAGACATCGTGGGCGCCTGGAAGACCGTGCGCCACGAACTCGAGGCCTACGGGGGAGGACCTGGCCGACAAGCCCGAAATCCTGGCGCTGAACAAGATCGACGCCCTGGACGACGAGACCCGCGCCGAGAGGCAGGCCGAGCTCGCCGAGGCGGCGGGCACGGAGGTGCGGCTGGTGTCCGGCTTCACCGGCGAGTTCGTCACCGAACTGCTGCGCGAGGCCTACGGCCTGGTTCGCCGGCGCAAGGCCGAGGCGGCGGAGGAAGCCCAGGCGCAGTCGTCCGAAGGCTGGACCCCCTGATGGAGCTTTCGGCGGCGCGGCGGGTGGTGGTGAAGGTGGGCTCGGCGCTGCTGGTCGGACCCGACGGCGCCGCCCACTCCGCCTGGCTGGCCGATTTCGCGGCCGACGTGGCTCGCCTGCGGGCGCGCGGACAGCAGGTGGTCGTGGTGAGTTCGGGCGCGGTGGCTCTGGGCCGCCGCAGGCTGGGCCTGCCCGGGCGCGCCCTCACGCTCCCGGAGAAGCAGGCGGCCGCCGCCGCCGGCCAGTCGGCGCTGATGCGCGCCTGGGAAACGGCCCTGGAGCCCCACGGCGCGGCCTGCGCCCAGGTGCTGCTCACCCGCGACGACACCGAGGTCCGGCGCCGCTGGCTGAACGCCCGGGCCACGGTGGAAACGCTGCTGGCCCTGGGCGTCGTGCCCGTGGTCAACGAGAACGACACCGTCGTCACCGAGGAGATCCGCTACGGCGACAACGACCGGCTCGCGGCCCGCGTGGCGCAGCTCGTCGGCGCCGATGCGCTCGTGCTGCTGTCCGACGTGGACGGCCTCTACACCGCCGACCCGCGTCGCGACCCTTCGGCGCAGCACATCCCCCGCGTTGCGCGGCTGACCCCCGAGATCGAGGCGATGGCCGGCGGGGCGAACGCCGACGGCGGCGTCGGCACCGGCGGCATGGCCACCAAGATCGCCGCCGCCCGGATCGCCTCGGCCAGCGGGTGCGCCACCGTGATCACCATCGGCAGCCGCCAGGCGCCCGCTCGCCGCCGTCGAGGCCGGTGAACGCGCCACCGTCGTCGAGCCCGCGACCACCCCGGCCGCCGCCTACAAGGCCTGGATCGCCGGCAGCCTCGCCCCGGCGGGCGTGCTCGTCGTCGACGACGGCGCCGCGGCTGCGGTGGCCAGGGGCAAGAGCCTGCTGGCGGCGGGCCTGCGCCAGGTCGAGGGCCGCTTCGACAAGGGCGACGCCGTGATTGTCCGGGACGAGCGGGGCCGCGAGATCGCCCGCGGGCTCGTGCGCTACGAAGTTGAGGACGCCGAGCGGATCTGCGGCCTGAAGTCGGAGGCCATCGAGGCGGCCCTGGGCTACACGAGCGGACCGGTGATCCATGCCGACGACCTGGCCCTGCTGGAGACCGCCGCGCCCATCGACTGAGATCGCGACGAAACGCAGCAGCTTCACCGGGCCAAGATGTCGCGCTTCGCGTGCGTTCGAACAACCTTCGGTCGTGCGAAACTGTCCATCGAGGATCAGACGCATGACGCACCCGCCCGAACTCGAAGGCCTGAGAACGCTGCACGACACGGCGCTGCGCGAAGCCGCGCGCAAGGACCAGCTGCTCGAGCTCGTAGAGAGCATCGCCGGTGTCGGTCACTGGCGGCTGGACCTCGAGACGCAGGTGCTGACCTGGTCCGACGAAATCTACCGCATCCGCGGCGTCGAGAAGGATGACGTCGACCTGAGCTATGACGCGGCCGTCGATTTCTACACCCCCGAAGGACGGGCGAAGGTCGCCGAAGCGATCGCCCATGTGACCGCCACCGGCGAGGACATCGAACTGCAGCTGCAGATGCTCCGGCCGTCCGGCGAACTGCGCGACATCCAGCTCAAGTCGCGCTGCCAGACGGACGACCGGGGCCGGGTGGTGGCGCTGTTCGGCGTCCTGCAGGACATCACCGACCAGCTGCGCGGCCTGAAGGAGGCCGACGAGAGCCGCCGTCGCTACCAGCTGCTGGCGGATCACGTGAAGGACGTGATCGCCCGCTCCAACGTGAAGGGCGAAATCTTCTACATTTCGCCGAGCATCCAGGCGCTTACCGGCTTCGCGCCCGACGAGCTGCTGGGCCGCAGCATGATCCCCGACGTCCATCCCGACGACGTCGCAGCATTCCGCGACGCGTACGGCGAGGTCATCCGGGGCGTGCGCGCCGCCGGCCTGCCCGTGCGCTACCGCGTCCGCCACAAGGACGGCCGCTGGATCTGGGTCGAGGCCAATCCCAGCATGGTCCGCGACGGAGCGGGCCAACCCGAGTTCATCGACGTCCTGCGCGACGTGACCGAACAGGTGGCCCTGGAGGCCGAACTGACGCGGGCCCGCGACGCAGCCGACAAGGCGGCGCAGGCGCAGTCCGACTTCCTCGCCAACATGAGCCATGAGCTGCGCACGCCGCTGACGGCCGTGATCGGCTACGCCGGCATCCTGGGCGCCCGCCACGAACTCGCGCCGGAACCCAAGCGCTTCGTCGACAAGATCCGCTCGGCCAGCCAGGCGCTGCTGGCGACGATCAACGATGTGCTCGACTTCTCGAAGCTGGAGGCCGGCCAGGTTGAGATCCGCCCGCGGCCGGTCGAGGTGGCCGGGGTCGTCGAGGGCGTCATCAATGTCCTCGAAGAGCAGGCGCGGGCCAGGAACCTCGCCCTCATCGCCCGCGCCGGCATGCGGACGCCTGAGCGCCTCATGCTCGACCCCGACCGCCTGCGCCAGGTGCTGATGAACCTCGTGGGCAACGCCGTGAAGTTCACCGACGCGGGCTCCGTCTCCGTGTTCGCGGACTACGATCACGAGGCGCAGGCGCTCTGCGTGCGCGTCGTGGACACCGGCGGCGGCCTCGACTCCGCGCAGCAGCGGCAGCTCTTCAGGCGCTTCTCGCAGGTGGACTCCACGCCGACGCGTCGCCACGGCGGCACCGGCCTGGGACTGGCCATCTGCAAGGGGCTCGTCGAGGCGATGGGCGGCCGCATCGGCGTCGAATCGGCGCCTGGCGCAGGCACGACGTTCTGGTTCGTCGTCCCGGGCCCGCCCGCCGCCCTGGCCACCGCCGCCTAGAGTTCCGGCCCCGCCGCGACAGGCCGGAAAAAGTCGTCTAGGAAGTGCTCAAGTTGAGCATATGGGGTCGGCGGTGGACGACGGCGGATCGACGAAGCGGGGCGCGGCCCGGCTGGAGGCCCTGAGCCCCGGCCAGCCGATCCCGTTCGGCGGCGACCGTGTGGCCGTCGTGTCGCCCGAGCTTGCGACCGCCTTCCGGGCCGGCGACCGGCTGCTCGTGGCGGCGACGGGCGACGACGCCGCCCTGCTGCATGTGCCCGCCGCCCAGCACGCGCTCGTCGAGGAGGCGGTGGGCCGCGCGGCGGACGCGTTCGCGGCCATGGGCGAGGCATCCGATGCGGCGATCACCCGGTTCTTCGAACTCTTCGCCGCCCGTCTCGCCGATGACGGCGTCTGGACGAGAATCGCAGAGGCCAACGCCCGGGACGTCGAGGCCGCCCGCGCCCGGGGCCGCTCCACCACGCGGCTGCAGGTGTCCGGGGGGATGCGCGGGGACATGGTCGGGGGCCTTCGCGCCTGGGCCGAGGCCGAGGCGTCGCGCGGGAAGGTGCTGGAGCGCGTCGAGCATTCCGGCTGGACCGTCGAGCAGGTGGTCGCCCCCCTGGGCGTGGTGGGCTTCGTCTTCGAGGGGCGGCCCAACGTCTTCGCCGATGCGACGGGCGTGATCCGGACCGGCAACACCGTCGTCTTCCGCATCGGCTCGGACGCGCTGGGCACCGCGCGGGCCATCGTCGCCGAGGCCCTGGAGCCGGCGCTGGCCGAGGCCGGTCTGCCCAGGGGCGCGGCGGTTCTGGTGGACTCCGCCGCCCATGCCGCCGGCTGGGCCATGTTCGCCGATCCGCGGCTGTCACTGGCCGTCGCCCGTGGGTCGGGGCCGGCTGTCGCCCAGCTCGGCGCCATCGCGCGCCAGGCGGGAACGCCGGTCAGCCTGCACGGCACGGGCGGCGCCTGGATGGTCGTCGACGAGACCGCCGACGCCGACCGGTTCTTCGCCGCCGCCTATCACTCGCTCGACCGCAAGGTCTGCAACACGCTCAACGTCTGCTGCATCGTGGAAAGCCGGGCCGACGAGCTCGTGCCGGTGTTCCTCGAGGCGCTGAGGGCCGCCGGCCAGCGGCGCACCGGGTGCAAACTGCACATCGCCGAGGCCGATGCGATCCGTCTGCCCGCGCCGTGGAGAACCGGACGCGCCACGGTCATCCGCGCCGACGGCCCCCGCGAAGAGGCGCTCGCCGAGCCGATCGCCGATGCCGACCTCGGCCGAGAATGGGAATGGGAGGAGACGCCCGAGGTCAGCCTGAAGATCGTCCGTGACGTCGCCGAAGCGGCGGCCCTGTTCAACGCCCACAGCCCGCGCTTCGTCGCCACCCTGATCGCCGAAGACGCCGAGGCGCACCGCCGGTTCTTCGCCGCTGTCGACGCGCCCTTCGTCGGCGACGGCTTCACCCGCTGGGTGGACGGTCAGTACGCGCTGAACCGGCCGGAGCTCGGCCTGTCGAACTGGGAGAACGGCCGCCTGTTCGCCCGCGGCGGGGTGCTCGCCGGCGACGGCGTCTTCACGGTCCGCAGCCGCGTGATCCAGGCCGACCCGCATCTCGACCGCGGCGGTGCGCCGACCCCGGCGAGGCCACAGGGACGCCCGGCTTGAGCGGTCGCATGTGGTTCGCGGGCCCGGCCCGGCGCGCGCCGGTGGCCGGCCGCCCGGCCGCGCTGCGGCCGGGCTTCCAGCTCCAGCGCGGCATGCGCGTCGGCCTGTTCGGCGGCTCGTTCAACCCGCCGCACGCCGGCCATGCCCACGTCGCCGAGACCGCCAAGCGGCGGCTGAACCTGGATCGGGTGATCTGGCTGGTCTCGCCGCAGAACCCGCTGAAGTCGCGCCACGAGACGGCCGACCTGGCCGAGCGGATCGCGCTCACCCAGGCGATCGCCAACGAGCCCGGCATGATCGTCTCGGACCTCGAGACCCGTCTGGGCTCGGCCTACACCATCGACACCATCCGGTGGCTGAAGGCGCGGTTCCCCGGCGTGAAATTCGTCTGGATCATGGGGGCCGACAGCCTGGCCACGTTCCATCGCTGGCGCGGCTGGACGCAGATCATGCGCGAGGTGCCGGTGGCCGTTGTCTCCCGTCCGTGGATCTCGCTGAAGAGCCGGTTCTCGCCGGCGGCGCGGCGGTTCGCGGCGCACCGTCTGGCGCCTCACCAGGCGCGGATGCTCGCCGACCGGCGGCCGCCGGCCTGGGCGTTCCTGTTCGGCCGCTTCAATTTTCTGTCGTCGACGCTGTTGCGGGAACGCCTGCGCCGTCCCCGCTCTTGATGTCATCGCGACGCGATCCATGTTAGGGTCGCCGCTGCTGGGACACCAAAAGGAGCTACCCCGCTGCAACGCGAACCTGCGCCTAGCGCGCAGCCGGAGCCGTCCTCCGGCGACCACCAGGAGCCCATCGGCGCCCTGGAAGACCTGATCCTCGCGCGTCTGGACGAAGACAAGGCGCAGGACGTCGTCCTCATCGATCTGAAGGGCAAGAGCCCCGTCGCCGACGCCCTTGTCGTGGCGAGCGGCCGGTCGCAGCGCCATGTCGGCGCCATGGCCGACCACCTGCTGCGCGCGCTCAAGGAAGCCGGCTACGGCAAGTGCCGCGTCGAGGGGATGCCGCACGCCGACTGGGTGCTGATCGATACCGGCGACGTGATCGTCCATCTGTTCCGGCCCGAAGTCCGCGCCTTCTACAACATCGAGAAGATCTGGTCCGTCGAGACCGGCGGCCATCGCGCGGCCAACTAAGGCTTCGACTTGAAGCTCGCCATCGTCGCGATCGGGCGGCTCCCGCGCTCTCCCGAGACGGAGCTCGTGAAGCTGTACGTGGAGCGCGCGACGAACGCCGGCCGCGCACTGGGCCTCGGCCCCGTCGAGGTGGTCGAGGTCGAGAGCCGCAAGCCGGGCAAGGCCGCCGAGGCCGAGGCGCTGAGGGCGCACCTCGCCGACAGCCATGTCATCGCCTGCGACGAGCGCGGAACGGCGAGACCCAGCCGCGCCTTCGCCGACGAGATCGCCATGCTCCGCGACCGCGGCGTGCGCCGCCTGGTGTTCCTGATCGGCGGCGCCGATGGCCTGGATCCCCAGCTGGTGGACCAAGCCGCCGGCAAGCTCGCCTTCGGGCCGCAGACCTGGCCGCACGCGCTCGCCCGCGCCATGCTGGCCGAACAGGTCTATCGCGCCGTCTCAATTCTGGCGGGATCGCCATATCATAGGGACTAGATGCACGGCCGGCTTCTTCTCTCCGGAACCCTGGCTGCGGCGGCGCTGTCCGTCGCGGCCGTCGCGGCGACGAGCGATCGGCTGCAGCGGCTGAACGTCGCCGAGACCGAGATCTCGGCCGAGCAGGCCGCCACGCGCCACCAGCTGGCGCGGCTGCTGTCGGTGCTCGAGCAGCTCGAACGCGATCCGCCGCCCGCGCTCCTCGTCTCGCCCGAAGACGCCAAGGACGCGGTGCGCGCCGCCATCCTCGTGAAGGCTGTGACGCCGGAGCTTCAGGCCCGCGCCCAAAGCTACGCCAATGACGCCGGCGAGGTGATGCGCCAGCGCAGGCTGGCCGCCGTGCAGAGCGAGGCGCTGTTCGAGCGCGAGAGCCTGGCCGCCGAAGCCCTTCCCGAGCCGGAGTCGAACGCCGGCCTCGCCTTGCGCGGCGGGGGGACCCAGCCTGCCGCCGGGCGTCCTCAGGGCCCCGGCCAGCCTGATGATGCCCTCGCCCGGCCCCGTGGTGCGTGGGTTTGGCGAGCCGCTGGCCGGCGGCGGGCAGGCGAACGGCCTCACCATCGCGGCCCCGCGCGCGGCGCGCGTGGTCAGCCCCGGCGAGGGAACTGTCCAATACGTGGGCCCGGTGAAGGGCTGGGGCGTCATCGTGATTTTAAGACTAGCGGGCGGCTATCATCTCGTGTTGGCTGGCCTTGAAAGAACGTCGGTCCAGGCCGGACAATCCGTCGCGGCAGGTCAACCTGTCGGATGGGCCCCGGATGGTCGACAATCGACGTCGGAACTCTATCTGGAGGTCCGGGAGCAGGGTTCGCCCGTGGATCCCGGCCGATGGTTGAACAAAAGAGCGGGCTGAACGCTGCTGTAAAAGAAGTGTCGGGGGCCTGTCGCAAGCGCGGTGAACGCCGCGGAAGGGGAGCCTGAGGAAGGCCATGAAGAAGTACCTCGTGATCGGCGCGTCCGCGTTCGTCCTCGGCGCCCGGGTCCATGGCCTACGTGAGCCAGCAGGCGATCGCCTCGGCGGAGCCGCGAGCCAAGACCTATCGGATGCTCGGCCTGTTCGGCGACGTGCTGAATACCGTCGAGAACCAGTACGTGACCGGCGTCGACGACACCAAGCTGATCCAGGCGGCGATCGACGGCATGCTGACGTCGCTGGACCCGCACTCCGGCTATCTCAACCCGTCCGACTTCGACGACATGCGCGACCAGACGCGCGGCGAGTACGGCGGCCTCGGCATCGAGGTCACCAGCGAGGACGGCGTGGTCAAGGTGATCTCGCCGATGGACGGCACCCCCGCCTTCAAGGCGGGCGTGAAGGCCGGCGACTACATCACGGCGGTGAACGGTGAGAGCGTCCTGGGCCTCTCCGTCAACGACGCGGTCAAGCAGATGCGCGGCCGGCCGGGCGAGGCGGTGACCCTGACCATCGCCCGCGAGAAGTCCGACCCGTTCGACGTGAAGCTGGTCCGCGAGGTCATCAAGCCGAAGTCCGCCACGGCGCGGATGGAGGGCGACTACGGCCTGTTGCGCATCGGCGCCTTCAACGAGAAGACGACCGACGAGGCCGAGCGGGCGTTCGCCGAGCTGCGCGCCAAGAACCCGAACATGAAGGGGTTGATCCTCGATCTGCGGAACAACCCCGGCGGCCTGCTCGACCAGGCGGTGGGCGTCTCCGATCTGTTCCTGGAAGGCGGCGAGATCGTCAGCCAGCGCGGCCGCGATCCGCGCGACGTGGAACGCTACAACGCCCGCCCGGGCGACATCACCGGCGGCATGCCGATGGTGGTGCTGGTGAACTCCGGCTCGGCCTCGGCGGCCGAGATCGTCGCCGGTGCGCTGCAGGACCGCAAGCGGGCCGAGCTCGTCGGCCTGACCAGCTTCGGCAAGGGTTCGGTGCAGACCGTGATCCCGCTGCGTGGCGGGATCGACGGCGCGCTGAAGCTGACCACGGCGCGCTACTACACGCCGTCGGGCCGCTCTATCCAGAAGACCGGCATCGAGCCCGACCTTGAAGTGGCGCTGACCCGGGACGAGGCGCAGGCGATCGCCAACCGCAGCTACCAGTTCTCGGAGGCTTCGTTCCGCAATGCGCTGAACGCCGACGAGGGCAAGGCCCGTCGCGGCGCCCACGAACCGGCCGAGGCGCCGCCCGAGGGCTTCGACGAGAAGAAGGACTTCCAGATCGCCCGCGCTCAGGACGTGCTGAAGTTCGGCTCTGTCGCCCAGACGCCCAAGCTGCCGAAGCCGCAGCCCAAGCTTGCGGGCATCGTGGGGGTCAAGGACCAGGTGGCCATCGTGAAGCCGCCGCCGACCACCACCCAGAAGTAGGCCGGCAGGATCCTCTGAACGACGACGAGGGCGGTCCCGTGGGGCCGCCCTTTTCGCATCCGCCAAGCCCGGGTTGATGCGACGTTAACCATGTTGCGGGAGGTTCGAGGGCGAAGGAGTCCGCTCGTGGCGAACATCGCGATGCCGCAGATCAAGGCCCCCACGGTGGATGTCGCGGGCCTGCTGAAGAGCCCCGCCGTCGGCGCGGGCGCGGCGGCGGCTCTGTTCATCGGCGCCGCCTTCGCCCTGCTGCAGATGCTCGGCCCCTTCGGCCACGGCGGCGCCCGGGCCGAGATGTCCCTGGACGCCGCGTTCCGCGCCGCGCCGCCCGGCTGGCGCGAGGCGCTCAGGCCAGCCCAAGGTCCCGCGACGCCCGAGCCCGACGTCGTCCGCCTCTCGGAGCGGCCGCTGGCGCCGCTGGCGGGCGCCAGCTTCAACGGTCCGGCGGCGCCTGCGGTGCGCGCCCTGGCCGGCGGCGCATTGCCGGCGGCGCCGATCAGCGGCTTCTTCGCGCCCGGCCCCGGCGGTCCTCTCCCGATCATCGCCCAGGATGGGCGCACGCCGGCTCAGGCCTACGCCCGCCCCTTCACGTCGAACGGCCGTCCGAAGCTCGGGATCGTCGTCGGCGGCCTGGGCCTCAACGCCCGGGCGACCCGCCAGGCCATCGAGACGCTCCGCCCCGAGATCACCCTGTCCTTCGTGGTCTATGCCGAAGGCCTGCAAGGCTGGATCGACATGGCCCGCGCGCATGGCCACGAGGTGCTGCTGGAGACGCCGCTGGAGCCGCTCGACTACCCGGACAACGACCCGGGCCCCTACACCCTTATGACCGACGCCTCGCCGCCCGAGACGGCCAAGAAGTTGGAATGGATCCTTTCGCGAGCGACGGGCTACTTCGGCCTCACCAACTATCTCGGCTCGCGTTTCCTGGGCGACGACCGGGCCTACGAGGCGCTGGCGAGCTCGCTGCGCGCCCGCGGCCTGGCCTTCGTCGACGACGGCTCGGCCGCCCGGCGCGGCGGCGGCCTGCCGCGGGCCACGGCCGAGCGGGTCATCGACGACCAGCTCTCGGCGGCGGCCATCGACCAGCAGCTGTTGGCGCTGGAGGCGGGCGCCCTGCAACGCGGGCAGGCGCTGGGATCGGCCTTCGCCTATCCGATCACGCTCGAGACGGTTGCGCGGTGGGCGAACGAGGTGGAACAGAGGGGCTATCAGCTGGCCCCGGCGTCGGCGCTGACCACCCGAAAGTGATGACCGATCATTCGCTCTACCGCCCCAACGTGGGGGTGGTGCTGTTCCATCCCGACGGCCGCGTGTGGCTCGGGCGCCGCGCAGGCGCGCCGCCGCCCTACAACTGGCAGTTCCCGCAGGGCGGCGTCGACGACGGCGAAGACCTGGAGGCGGCCGCGCGGCGCGAGCTGGCGGAGGAAACGGGCGCGGTCAGCCTCACCTATCTGGCCCGGACCGACGGGTGGATCCTCTACGACTTCCCGCCGGACATGGGCGGTCCGAAGGCGTGGCGCGGCTTCAAGGGCCAGCGCCAGGTGTGGTTCGCGTTCCGCTTCGACGGCTCCGATACCGAAATCGACCTTGCGGCCCATCACGAGCCGGAGTTCGAGGAATGGCGCTGGGGCTACCTGGCCGAGGCTCCCGAGTTGATCGTGCCGTTCAAGCGCGCCGCCTACGATCAGGTGGCCCGCGCCTTCGCGAGCCTGGCCGCGACGAAGGGTGTCGGCTGAAACCCTCGACCGCTCCCCCGGGTTTGGGACTAGACTGACCTCCAGGGCGACGACTCCGGGGGAGCGAGGCTTCATGACGACTGTGGTGATGGTCCACGGCGCCTTCTGCGGCGGCTGGACCTTCGAGCATTTCCGATCGCCCTTCGAAGCGCGGGGCTGGCGCGTGCTCGCGCCGGACCTCCGCGGGCACGGGCTGGGCGCGACGGCGTCGGACGTCGCCGGCCTCTCCATGGAGGACTATGCCCGCGATCTCGTCGCCCTCTGCGCCGACCTCCCCGAGCCGCCCGTGCTGGTCGGCCATTCCATGGGCGGACTGGTCTGCCAGATGGCCGCGCGACGCGTGCGGCCGCAGGCCCTGGTGCTGCTGGCGCCGTCACCGCCGTGGGGGGTGACCGGCTCCAGCCTCGAGGAGGCGATCACCGCCACGGCCGTCGGGCTGCTGGATCCGTTCTGGTCAGGCGCGATCGCCCCCGACCACAGCGTGATGCGGCGGCACAGTCTGGATCGTGTGCCAAAGCCCTACCGCGACACCATCCTCGCGCGGATGGGTCACGAGAGCGCCCGGGCGCTGCGCGAGGTCCTGAACTGGTGGCTGGACCCGTTCATGACCACCAGTGTCGGCTCCGGCGCCTTGCCCACCCCCAGCCTCGCGATCGTCGGCGGCCGCGACCAGGTGCATCCGGCGGCGACCGTGCGCGGCGTCGCCGAGCGGATCGGCGCCGCCTACCGGGCGATGCCGCAGATGAGCCACTGGCTGGTCGGCGAGCCCGGCTGGGACGACGTGGCCGCCCTCGCCCTCGACTGGCTGGAGACCGAGCGCCGGGCCGCGGCCTAGGGGGCTCCTGGTCAGCAGTTTGAGGCCGAGGATGCCGGACAGGATCAGGCCCACGCAGAGGAGGCGGGCCACCGTGGCCGGCTCCTTGAAGAGCACGATCCCGAGAATGACCGTGCCGGCCGCGCCGATGCCGGTCCAGACCGCATAGGCTGTGCCCAGCGGCAGGCTGCGGACCGCCAGGCCCAGCAGGCCCATGCTGGCCACGAGGCTGACGGCCGTGAAGACCGTGGGGCCGAGGCGGGTGAAGCCTTCGGTGTACTTCAGGCCCACGGCCCACGCGATCTCGAACAGACCCGCGATGAACAGGATGACCCAGGCCATGAGATGACCCTCCTACTGACGGAGGTCGTCCTCCCTCGGAAAGGAGACGCGCCGGGGTCGTCCCCGGCGCGCGGCAGGCCCCTTAGAGCTTGCGTTCCTGATACTGGAACGTGGCGAGGTCGTAGCCACGGTTGACCGGCGTGTCGTCGGGCCTGCGCACGGTCGAGATGTTCAGGCCGACCGATTGCGCGGAGGACAGGTGCTCCCACGAGCGGCGAACGCGCTTGAGGCCGTCCGGGTCGACCGGCTGGGTGTAGTTGGCGGTGGGGTCCAGCGGCGGCTGCTGGACGAAGGCGTAGACGTTCAGCGCCTCCGTGATGGGGGCGTCCTGGCCGGGGGCGAAGCGGATCTCGCCGAAGCACACGTCCTTGTTCGAGCCCGGCGGGTACAGGACGATCTGGTAGGTCTTGGCGCCGCCGAGCGGCTTCGCCCAGGTCTGCTCGCGCTTGTTCAGCTTGAAGCCCTGCGCCTTGGCGATGTCGTCGAACTTGCCGCCGCGCACCGCGGGCTTGCAGACGTTCTCGATCACCGCGATCAGGGCGGGCGCCGTCGCCGGTCGTCGGCAGGGCCGGCGGGGCCTGCGGGGCCGCCGGCTGTTCGGCGGCGGGCGTGGCGGGTGCGGCCGGATCCTGCGCCTGGGCGGCGGTGGCCAGGCCGGCGGCCAGGATCAGGCTGGAGATGGCGAGACGCATGGACAGAGTTCCCCTGACTTCAGGCCGCGCATAAAACTTGAGCGAGGCGCCGGAGGCAAGGCCCGACGGCGCCCAACTCAAGGCGAATTTACTTCTGTCGTTTTATGCGGCTTCGGCAGCGTGCTCGGCCAGGATGGTGAGGCCCTCCGGCGTCACGTCGGCGAAACCGCCGCGGACGTCGTAAACCGTCACCTTGCCGTCCTGGTAGACGCGGACCTGGCCTTCCTTCAGCGCCGTCATGAACGGCGCGTGGTGGGCGAGGACGCCGAAGTCGCCTTCCGACCCCGGCGCGTCGACCTGGTCCACCAGGCCCGAGAACAGTTCGCGCTCGGGCGAGACCAGCGAGAAGTGGAGCTTGTCGGCCATCTTGCCTTACGCTTCCGACGCCAGCTTCTCAGCCTTGGCGACGGCCTCTTCGATGGCGCCAACCATGTAGAAGGCGGCTTCCGGCAGGTGGTCGTACTCACCGTCGCAGATGGCCTTGAACGAGCGGATCGTGTCCTTCAGCTCGACGAAGGCGCCGGGCGTGTTGGTGAACTGCTCGGCCACGTGGAACGGCTGGCTCAGGAAGCGCTGGATCTTACGGGCGCGGGCGACCGTCAGCTTGTCCTCTTCCGACAGCTCGTCCATGCCCAGGATGGCGATGATGTCCTTCAGGGCCTTGTACTGCTGCAGGATCTCCTGCGTGCGGCGGGCGACCTGATAGTGCTCTTCGCCGATCACCAGCGGGTCCATGATCCGCGAGGTGGAGTCCAGCGGGTCCACGGCGGGGAAGATGGCCTGGGCGGCGATGTCGCGCGACAGCACGGTCGTGGCGTCCAGGTGGGCGAACGAGGTGGCCGGCGCCGGGTCGGTCAGGTCGTCGGCGGGCACGTAGATGGCCTGGACCGAGGTGATCGAGCCCTTGTTGGTCGAGGTGATCCGCTCCTGCAGGTTGCCCATCTCGGTGGCCAGCGTCGGCTGATAGCCCACGGCCGAGGGGATGCGGCCCAGCAGCGCCGACACTTCGGCGCCGGCTTGCGTGAAGCGGAAGATGTTGTCGACGAACAGCAGCACGTCCTTGCCTTCCACGTCGCGGAAGTACTCGGCCTGGGTCAGGCCGGTCAGGGCGACGCGGGCGCGGGCGCCGGGCGGCTCGTTCATCTGGCCGTACACCAGGGCGCACTTGGAGCCCTCGGTGCCGCCGTTGTTCTTCTTCGGGTCCACGTTCACGTTGGACTCGATCATCTCGTGGTAGAGGTCGTTGCCCTCGCGGGTCCGCTCACCGACGCCGGCCAGCACGGAATAGCCGCCGTAGGCCTTGGCGATGTTGTTGATGAGCTCCTGCATCGTCACGGTCTTGCCGACGCCGGCGCCGCCGAACAGGCCGATCTTGCCGCCCTTGGTGTAGGGGCACATCAGGTCGATGACCTTGATCCCCGTGACGAGCACTTCGGCCGAGGTCGACTGCTCGGCGAAGCTCGGGGCTTCGCGGTGGATCGGAGCGCGTTCGCTGGTGCCGATCGGACCGGCTTCGTCGATCGGCTCGCCGATGACGTTCATGATGCGGCCCAGCGTCGCCGGGCCGACCGGCACGCGGATGGAGTCGCCGGTGTCGACCACGGGCTGACCGCGGGTCAGGCCTTCGGTGGTGTCCATGGCGATCGTGCGGACGGTGTTCTCACCCAGATGCTGGGCCACTTCCAGCACGAGGCGGAACGGGGCGCCGGTCCGCTGGTCGGTGTTGGTGGTCTCGAGCGCGTTCATGATCGCCGGCAGGTGGCCGACGAACTCCACGTCGACGACGGCGCCGATGACCTGGACGATCTTGCCCGTGGCGACGCCTTGGGCGGTCGGCGCTTGCGGGGCGGCGGCGGCCTTGGCCGGAGCGCGGCGGGCGGGCTTCTTGGCGGGAGCTTCAGACATGTCGGGCTCTTTCGGTGACTACAGCGCTTCGGCGCCGGAGATGATCTCGATCAGCTCCTTGGTGATCTGCGCCTGGCGTGAACGGTTGTATTGCAGGGTGAGGCTGGCGATCATGTCGCCGGCGTTGCGGGTGGCGTTGTCCATCGCCGTCATCTGGGCGGCGTAGAAGCCGGCCTGGTTTTCCAGGGTGGCCGAGAACAGCTGGGTGGTGACATTGCGCGGCAGCAGCGTCTCGAGGATCTCCCTCCTCGCCCGGCTCGTACTCGTAGACCGCGCCCTTCAGGTCCAGCGGGGCCTGGCCCGACGCCACTTCCGCCGGCACCAGCTGACGAGTGGTCGGCGTCTGGGTGACCACGGACTTGAAGCTCGAGAAGACCAGGTGGATCACGTCCACCTCGCCGGCCTCGAACATGTCCTGGATCTTCGTCGAGACTTCCTCGGCGACCACCAGTGAAGGGTTGCCGCCGGCCTCGTAGGTGGCGACCAGGCGGTCGCCGGCCAGACGGCGCAGCTGGTCACGGGCCTTGCGGCCGATGGTGATGACGCGGACGTCCTTACCTTCGGCCGAGAGGGCGTTGATCTTCTCGCGCGCGGCGCGGACGATCGAGCTGTTGAAGCCGCCCGCGAGGCCGCGGTCCGAGGTCGCCACCACCACCAGATGGCGGCGGTCCGAACCCGTGCCGGCCAGCAGCTTCGGCGCGCCCTCGCCCGAGACGCCGGCCGCCAGATTGGCGATGACGGCGGCCATCCGCTGGGCGTAGGGCCGAGCGTTCTGGGCGGCGTCCTGCGCCTTCCGCAGCTTGGCCGCGGCGACCATCTGCATCGCCTTCGTGATCTTCTGCGTGGCTTTCACGCTTCCGATCCGATTGCGCATTTCCTTGAGGCTGGCCATCGCCGGCTACTCGCTCCCGGGTCAGGTCGGCTTAGGCGAAGGTGTCGGCGAAGGCGGCCAGGGCCGACTTCAGCTGGTCCTCGACGGGGCCGAGGTCCTTCTTGGTGCGGATGGTGTCCAGGATGTCCTGGTGCTTGGCGTGCATGTGGGCCAGCAGCTCGGCCTCGAAGCGGCCGACCTGGGAGGTCGGGACCTTGTCGAGGTAGCCGCGGGTGCCGGCGTAGACCGACACGACCTGCTCTTCCACCGCCAGCGGCGAGTACTGCGGCTGCTTCAGCAGCTCGGTCAGGCGCTCGCCGCGCGCCAGCTGGCGCTGGGTGGCGACGTCGAGGTCCGAACCGAACTTCGCGAAGGCGGCCATTTCCCGGTACTGGGCGAGCTCGCCCTTGATGGGACCGGCGGCGGTCTTCATCGCCTTGATCTGGGCCGACGAGCCCACGCGCGACACCGAGATGCCGACGTTCACGGCCGGGCGGATGCCCTGGAAGAAGAGGTCGGTTTCCAGGAAGATCTGGCCGTCGGTGATCGAGATCACGTTCGTCGGGATATAGGCCGACACGTCGTTGGCCTGCGTCTCGATGACCGGGAGGGCGGTGAGCGAGCCCAGGCCGTTGTCCTCGTTCAGCTTCGCCGCACGCTCCAGCAGGCGCGAGTGCAGGTAGAACACGTCGCCCGGGTAGGCCTCGCGGCCCGGCGGACGGCGCAGCAGCAGCGACATCTGGCGATAGGCGACGGCCTGCTTGGACAGGTCGTCATAGATGATCACGGCGTGCATGCCGTTGTCGCGGAACCACTCGCCCATGGCGCAGCCGGCGAACGGGGCCAGGAACTGCAGCGGGGCCGGCTCGGAGGCCGTGGCCGACACGACGATGGTGTAGTCGAGGGCGCCGCGCTCCTCGAGCGTCTTCACGATCTGGGCGACGGTCGAACGCTTCTGACCGATGGCCACATAGATGCAGTACAGCTTGGCGCTCTCGTCGTCGCCGGCGTTGATCTGCTTCTGGTTCAGGATGGTGTCGATGGCGACGGCGGTCTTGCCGGTCTGGCGGTCGCCGATGATCAGCTCGCGCTGGCCCCGGCCGACCGGGATCAGGGTGTCGATCGCCTTCAGGCCGGTCTGCACCGGCTCGTGCACCGACTTCCGCGGAATGATGCCCGGCGCCTTCACGTCCACTCGGCGGCGCTCGGCCACGTTCTGGATCGGCCCCTTGCCGTCGATCGGCTCGCCCAGCGGGTTGACGACGCGGCCCAGCAGGCCCTTGCCGACCGGCACGTCCACGATCTCGCCCAGGCGGCGGACTTCGTCGCCTTCGCGGATGGCGCGGTCCTCGCCGAAGATCACGATGCCGACGTTGTCGCGCTCGAGGTTCAGGGCCATGCCCTTCACGCCGGCCGACGGGAACTCCACCATCTCACCGGCCTGGACGTTGTCGAGGCCGTAGACGCGGGCGATGCCGTCGCCCACCGACAGGACGGAGCCCACGTCCGAGACGTCGGCTTCCTCGCCGAAGTTGGCGATCTGGGACTTCAGGATGGCCGAAATCTCGGCGGCGCGGATATCCATGGGCTTTACGCTCTCTTGAGGGCGAATTTGAGGGAGTCGAGCTTCGAACGGAGCGAAGCGTCGAACAGACGGGAGCCGACCTTCACCTTGATGCCGCCCAGCAGGGACGGATCGACGCGGGTCGTGATTTCAGGGTCCTTGCCGAGCGCCTGACGGAGCGCGGCGGCAACGCCCTTGGCCTGCGCCGAGGACATGGGGACGGCGGTGACCACCTCGGCCGAGACCGCGCCGCGGGCGGCGGCGGCCAGGCGCTCGAAGGCGTCGATCGCGGCCGGCAGCGCTGCGGCGCGCCCGTTGGCGGCGACCAGGCCCAGGAACTTCTGGGTGATCGGGTTGAAGCGGGCCTTGGCGGCGATGGCGGCCAGGCCCTTGCGCTTGTCTTCGGCGGCGAAGGCCGGCGAGGACAGCAGCGTGCGCAGGTCCTTGCTGTCGGCGATGGCCGCCTTCAGGGACTTCAGGTCCGCCTCGACGGCCTGGACCTGCTTCTGTTCGTTCGCGAGATCGAACAGGGCCTGGGCGTACCTGGAACCCACATTCGAAGACTTGGAGTCGTCCGCCACTTAAATCTCGCCCGGTGCGTGCCATGAGCCGCTAGCGGAGCTTCCGTTGCGGCACTAAAGGCTTGAAAGCGCTTGAAAAAGGCACAAGAGGCCAAGAGCCCGAAAGGCCCCTGGCCCAAAGCCGCGCGCCTACTAGCACGCGTTCTTTTGCGCCGCAACCGAAGGGGGACCGCCCCGTGGCGATTCTGTCCGATGACGGCGCCGCAGGGTGAGACTCGCGGGGGCCTTGGCCATAACACGCGAGCGTGAACCTCGGCCTTTGGAACACACCGCACTTTCAAAGGGTTGGTGGTCGCTGCCGCGGATCTGGCGACCGCGGCGGCCCGTGATCGTGCGCCGTCGGGGAGCGCGACGCGGCTGGTCTTCGGAGTCTTGCATGTCCTGTCAGTGTTTCTCCGGCGCACGGGCGAAGCCCTGTTGCGCGGACGTCCCGCAATTCCGGACGGAGGGCTGACCCATGACCGGGACAACCCCCTCGATCTCCATCGCTTCGGTTCCCGGCGGACAGATCGGGGTTTCCGAGGCAGGCCTGCCGAACGGCAGCCAGGCCGGCCAGGTCAGCACCTCCGGCAGCTGGACCTTCACCATCGCAGCGCCGGACGGCGTGGGCGACCTCACGGTGGGCGGCTACCGGGCCATCGCCGACGGGGTCTTCACGGCTGGGTCCATCGCGTTCGGACCGGGCGTGCTCTCCGTCACTGCTTATAACGCAGCGGACGGCTCGGTGACCGCCGCCTTCCAGATCACCACGCCCTACCAGAGCCCCCACGCCGGGCCGCAACAGCGCTACGGCGATTTCCTGAGCGCCCCGATCATCCTGACCGACAGGGACGGAGATCGCGCCGAGGCCAGCCTCGGCATCCAGATCCGCGACGACGAGGCGCTGGTCCTTAGCCAGGACAGCGCGACGGTTCAGGCCGGCCGCGCGGTGACGGGCAATGTGATCACCGACGGCACGCCGGACCGGTTCACCGCGGACGGTTTCGGCAGCGTCACGCGGGCTGGCACGGATACGGCGGCGGCCCCCGTGGCCATGCCCGACCGGGGCGTCGCCACCGTGGAAGGCGCCTATGGAGTCCTGACCCTCGATCGCTGGGGCGGCTACACCTACACCGCCAACGCCGATGCGCCGGCCGGCGCGGTCGATCACCTCCGCTACTGGGCGAGCGACGGCGACGGCGACGAGGCGTCCTCCTGGCTGCACATCACCATTCAGGCCGGCGGCTCGTCGCCGACCGAGGGACGGATGGTCAACTCGCCCGGCCCCAATTCCAACGTGGTGGGCTCGGCCGGTGCGGACACGATCACCGCCAGCCAAGGCGGCGACACCATCACGACGGGCGCCGGCGCCGACGTGATCGTGATGTACACCACCCCCTGGTCTCCGCACGTGGTGAAGGACTTCACCCTGGGCGCCGACACGCTCGACCTTCGCCCGCTCGACGCCTACCTCGGATCGGATCCGGTGGGCGACAAGTACATCGTGTTCCTGGATGACGGGGCCGGCGGCACGAAGGTGCTCTACGACTCCGACGGCGCGGGCGCGGGCCAGCAGTGGCCATCGTACATCCTCCACCTGCAGGGCGTCTCATCCCAGGGCCTGACATGGCGCCAGCTCACTGGCGAGGCCGGCGGCGGCGGCGGCGATGACGGCGGCGGGAACGACGGCGGCTCCGGCCAGACGATCGTCGCCTCCGGGCCGAACTCGACGCTGGCCGGCGGGGGGTGGGGCCGACACGATCACCGCGAGCCGCGGCGGCGACGTCATCACCGGCGGCGCCGGTTCCGACCTCTTCGTCTTCGACACCAACCCCTGGTCGCCACACGCGGTGAAGGACTTCCGCGTCGGCGAGGACAAGTTGACGCTCTCGGCGCTGCTGCGGGACGCCGGCTACACCGGCTCCGATCCGGTCGCGGACAAATACGTCTGGCTGCTGGACGACGGCGCGGGCGGCCTCAACCTGCTCTTCGATTCTGGATGGCGCGGGCCCGAGCCCGCAATGGCCGAACTTCGTCGTGAAGCTCGAAGGCGTTTCGGCGTCGACCACCTGGGCCCAACTCACCGGCGGCGGCGGCGCGGGCGAACCGCCCCCCCGCCGCCGCCGCCGCCCTCTGGGGACGGCGAGGTGATCCAGTCGGCAGGCCCCGGCTCCACCCTGACCGGCGGCGCGGGCGCCGACACGCTGAACGCCAGCCGCGGCGAGGACGTGCTGACCGGGGGTGGTGGGGCCGACCGCTTCGTCTTCGCCGACGAGAACTGGGCCCCGGCCACGATCACGGACTTCAGCGCCGCCCAGGGCGACAAGATCGACCTGTCGGGGGTCTTCGCGGATTGGGGCTATGCGGGGTCCGATCCCTTCGCCGAGGGCCGCATCATCCTGCAGGGCGACGGTCAGGGCTCGACCCTGGTGCTGCTGGACGACGATGGTCCCGGCGGCGACTGGCCGAACTATGTGCTGCTGATCCGCGGCGTCGGCCTGGAAGTGATGCAGGACCCCGGCCACTGGATCTTCCGCTAGTCGGCCAGGCGAGCCCGCTCGCATCCGGCGGGTTGGATCCCAAAGAAAACCCCGCCGGCTCGGCCGGCGGGGCTAAGGCAACAGAGCTCGACTAGAGAGAGCTGCTGGGAGACTTACTGCTTCGCCAGCTGCGTGCCGTCGGCCTTGGCGACCGCCTTGGCATTGCAGTCGGCCAGCTTGGCGTCTTCCAGGGCCTTGCGGCCTTCGAACGACGACACGGCGCCGACCTTCGAGGCGATGGTCTTGCAGGTGGCGGTGGCGAAGGTCTGCGAGGTCGGGGCGGTCGCCACGCAGGCGTCGCCTTCGCAGACGAACATCGCGCCGCCGGCGATGAACTTGGTCTTTTCGGCGACCGGGGCTTGCAGCTTCGCGGTCACGGCGTCGGCGGCGAACGCGGCCGAACCGGCGGCCAGGGTGGTCAGGGCGGCGCAGGCGGCCGCAAGGGTACGGAGCTTCATCGAGGAGCCCTCCAGCGTTTCGGGGAGTGGCGACGCCCTGCTCGAGGCGCCGGCCCCTTCCGCCGCGTGGGACCGCCGCGAGTATCCCCACTCACGGCGCACGACGAACTGAGCAACGTAAAGATAACGGTGTTAAGATCGTATGCGCAACCGCTATTTGCGCAACGCGGCTATGCGGGAATGCAGAGCTGGCGCCCCGGCGGAAGGGCGACGAGGTGCGACGTTCATATCTCGTCAATCTTGTTTGGCGTTCCGTGCCGCTGAGATATGGCTGCACCGGGCTGGGGCGGCTCGGAACGGTTAGGACGACGCAGAGATGGCCAATGCGGGACAGGGTGGTCGAGGACCCCGGCCGCCCCGCGAGAAGCGTTCGCCCCTGCAGGCGCTGATCTATTGGGTGCTGGTCCTGGGGGTCTGGGGCCTGATCTTCCTGGTGGCGTTCTTCGCCGTCTTCGCGGTCGACCTGCCGGACACCTCCAGCCTCTACGACGTGAAGCGCCAGCCGTCGGTCTCCTATCTCGACCGGTCCGGCGCGCTCGTCGCCGTGCGCGGCAGCCAATATGCGCCGCCGGTCGACCTCGACCGGCTGCCGAAGCATGTGCCCGAGGCGTTCATCGCCATCGAGGACCGCTGGTATTACTGGCACTTCGGCTTCAACCCGTGGGGCATCGCCCGCAGCCAGATCTACAACATGAAGCGGGACAGCGGCCCGCTGAGGGGCGGTTCGACCATCACTCAGCAGCTGGCGCGCAACCTCTTCCTGACTCCCAGCCAGAACTATCGCCGCAAGGCCCAGGAGCTGATCCTGGCCGTCTGGCTGGAAGCGCGGTTCTCCAAGAAGCAGATCCTCGAGCTGTACCTGAACCGGGTCTATTTCGGCGCCGGCGCCTACGGCATCGAGGCCGCTTCGCAGCGCTACTTCGGAAAGCCTGCCGAGAAGCTGACGCTCGGCGAGGCCGCCCTGCTGGCCGGCATGATGAAGGGCCCGTCGCGCTATTCGCCGGTCGCAGCCACCGACCGCGCGGCCCGGCGCGCCACCGTCGTGCTCGACAAGATGGTCGAGGCGAAGTTCATCACGCCCCAGGAACGCGAAGCCGCCTTCCAGACCAAGGTGCGGGTCAACCCCGTTCTGGCCAATCAGCGCGCCCAGTACTTCACCGACTGGGTCGACGATCAGGTCCGGAGCCTGGTGGGCGAACCCACCGAGGACCTCGTGGTCGAGACCACGCTCGACCTGCCCCTGCAGGCCGCAGCCGAGCAGGCGGTGCAGCGCGGCGTCGAAGCCGCCAAGGGCCAGGGCGTGGAGCAGGGCGCGCTGGTCTCGATCGACGGTGAGGGCCGGGTGCGGGCCTATGTCGGCGGCACCAACTATCTGCAGACCCAGTTCGACCGGGCGACCATGGCCCGGCGCCAGGCGGGTTCGGCGTTCAAGCCGTTCGTCTATCTCACCGCCATGGAGGCGGGCCGTACGCCCGACACGCCCGTGGTGGACGAGCCGGTGAAGATCGGCAACTGGGAGCCGCGCAACTACACCGGCGAGTACCTGGGGCCGATCAACCTGCAGACGGCGCTCGCGCAGTCGGTGAACACGGTGGCCGCGCGGCTCGCCAACGAGGTCGGCACCTCCAACGTCGCGGCGACGGCGCGCCGCCTCGGCATCACCTCGAACATCCAGCTCGACCCCTCGATGGCCCTGGGCGCGGTGGAGGTCAGCCCGCTGGAGATGTCGCAGGCCTACGCCCCCTTCGCCAACGGCGGCTTCCTGGCGAGAGGCTATGGCATCGAGCGGATCCGCACCTCGAACGGCCGGGTGCTGTACGACCACAGCGTCGACCGGCCGCCGCGGCAGGCCGTGATCGGCCAGCCGTCGCTCGCCTACATGAACCAGATGATGCGGCAGGTGATCACGTCGGGCACCGGCACGCGCGCCAGGGTTTCGGGCTACGACATCGCCGGCAAGACGGGGACCACGAGCGATTATCGTGACGCCTGGTTCGTCGGCTACACCGGCGGCTTCGTGACCGCGGTCTGGGTCGGCAAGGACGACAACAAGCCGATGCGGCGCGTCACCGGCGGCGGCGCGCCGGCCGGGATCTGGAAGGACTTCATGACGGCGGCCCTGCCCCGGCTGAACGTTCAGCCGATCCCCGGCAGCATCGTGCCGGCCCCGGCCCAGCCCGATCCGATCGGCGACGTCATCGACGGCATCACCGACTTCTTCGGCGGCGGCCGCAACGATCCGCCGCCCTCGGAGTTCGACGCGCCCCAGCGCCGCCGCGAAGAGGTCCCGTTCTAGCGTCCGAAGGCGTGGAGCCGCGCGCCCTCCGCCCGCAGCCAGGCGCGGTGGCGACGCTCGTCGCCGACCAGGCTGCGGACGTGGGCCCAGAACCGAGGGCCGTGGTTGAGCTCCAGCAGATGGGCGCACTCGTGGGCGACCACATAGTCGGCGACTTCGAACGGGGCGAGCGCCAGCCGCCATGAGTAGCGGATCGACGCCGGCAGCCGGCCGGTGGCAGGCCGGCAGGAGCCCCAGCGGGACTTGGCGTCGGCCACCGCCACCTTCGGAACGGCGACACCCAGCCGGGCGCAGTGGAAGGCGGTGCGTTCCGCCAGCACGTCGGCCGCCCGGCGCTTGATCACCAGCATCACCGCCCGCGCGTAGCCCTCGCCCTCGCCCATGGCCGCGATGCGGGGCGTCGAGCCGTCATCGGGCTCGATCCACTTGGCGCGGCCGGTTCCCTGTTCCAGGCGCACCGGGCGGCCCAGCACCTCGATCAGCTGGCCGGGCGCGAGCGGCGCGGTCGCCGGCAGCTCGGCCAGCCGCTCGGCGATCCAGCCGGCGCGGTCCCGCGCGAACGCGGCGGCCTCGGCAAGGTGGCGAAGGCTGGGCGCCGTCGCCACGATCTCCCGCCGCGTGCGGTCGAGGCGCAGCGAGACGCGTCGCGCGCGTCGGTTCACCCGCAGGCGCACCACGGCGCCGGCGACCTGGAGCTCGTCTCCGTCGGAATAGGAAGCGCGGAAGGGACCCACCGCCCCTATTTAGGCAGCCGCCTCGCCCGTGTCGAAGGCCGGATCGGTGCGGCGGATGAACGCCCGGACCCTGGGATAGATCTCCTCCCGGAACCGCTTGCCGTTGAAGACGCCGTAGTGGCCGACGTGCGGCTGGACGTAGTCCTCCTTCAGCTCGCCCGGGATGCCGGAGCACAGCTCGTGCGCCGCCTGGGTCTGGCCGATGCCCGAGATGTCGTCGTTCTCGCCCTCGACCGTCAGCAGGCCGATGTCCGAGATCAGGTCAGGTCGCACGTGACGGCCGCGATGGTAGAGCTCGCCCCTGGGCAGCAGGTAGCGCTGGAACACCACGTCGACCGTCTGGAGGTAGAACTCTTCGGTCAGGTCGAGCACCGAAAGGTACTCGTCGTAGAACTCGAGGTGCTTCTCGGCGCTGTCGCCGTCGCCGTCCATGAGCTGCTGCAGGTAGCGCAGGTGAGCTTCCTGGTGCTTGTCGAGGTTCATCGACATGAAGCTGGCCAGCTGCACGAAGCCCGGATAGACGCGCCGACCCATGCCCGGATAGGGCCCGGGCACGGTGTAGATCATGTTGCTCTCGAACCAGGCGAACGGCCGCTCTTCCGCCAGCTTGTTGGTCACCGTCGGCGACAGGCGCGCGTCGATCGGCGAGCCCATGAAGGTCATGGAGGCGGGGCGGCTCTCCTCGCCGTCCTCGGCCATCAGCGCCGCGGCGGCCAGCACCGGCGGGCCCGGCTGGCAGACCGCCACGACGTGCGGACGGGGGCCCAGCGCCCGCAGCATCTCGCGGACGTGATCGATGTAGTCGTGGAAGTCGAAGCGGCCGTCCATCACCGGCACGTCCCGGGCGTTGGACCAGTCGGTGATGAACACCTCGTGGTCCTGCAGGAAGGCCTCCACCGTGCCGCGCAGCAGGGTCGCGTAGTGACCGGACAGCGGCGCCACGATCAGGACCGCCGGCTCCAGCTCGCGGCGGCCGGCCCGGCGCAGATCGGCGCGGTCGCGGGCGAAGTGGATCAGCCGGGCCCATGGACTGGACCAGACCTCGGTCTTCCGAACCCGGACGGGCTGGCCGGCGATCTCGACCGTGTCGATGCCCCAGACGGGCTTGCCGTAGCGGCGGGTCAGGTTGGTGACGAGATCGGAGACGGCGAACAGGCGGCGGCCGGCATCGGTCTCCGCCGCGGGGTTCAGCGGCGATCCCCAGAACTGCCGGGCGGCCAAGGCCGCGAACCGGAACGGCGTGGAGGCGTAATAGCCTGCCTCGTACAAGGTGTAGAGCATGGACGCCCCATTATGCTGCGTCGCAACATAACATGTGAACCGTAAAGAAGCTCCACAAGCTTCAGTGTCGCAGGACGACGGCGGGCTCAGCAGCGCTCGGCGTTCGGCCCCGCCTTCATGGCCGCGGCGATCTTCGCGGCGGTCTGGTCGGGCGTCAGTTCGTAGGGCAGCACGCAGACGAAGCGGCCCCTGGGGTTCATCAGATAGGTGTAGGAGGCGTGGTTGACGGTGTAGTCCGGCCCCTCGCCCGATTTCGAATAGTAGACGTGGTAGGCCTTGGCCGCCGCGTCGACCTGGGCGGGCGTGCCGGTCAGGCCGACCAGGCGCTTCGGGAAGGCCGGATTGTTCAGATAGGCGGCCATCTGCTGGACCGTGTCGCGCTCCGGATCCACCGAGATCAGCACCGTCTGCAGGTCGCCGGCGCGGTCGCCCAGCTGGCGCTCGACCTCGGCCATCTCGAAGAGGGTCGTCGGACAGATGTCGGGGCAATGGGTGAATCCGAAGAACACCGCGCTCCACTTGCCCTTCAGCACTTCCTGGTCGACGCTGGCGCCCGATGCGTCGACAAGCTGGAACGGTCCGCCGACGGTGGCGGTTTGCTCTTCCGAACCCAACAGACCCCGTTGGACGGCGAGACCGGTAAGGATGGCCAGCGCCAGAGCCAAGACCGCGACGAGCGCAAGGACGCGCCTGGACATGCCTCAATCCCTTGCCATGCGGCGCCGCCGCCACCGGCGGGCCTGAGCGGCCGTGGCGACGACTCGCGTGCAGACGGCGTCCGCCGCCGCCTCGGAGAGCGGGGATAGGACGGGCTCGCAGACGGCGCAAGGCGTGTGGGACCAGGCCGATGTCAGCCGCAGCCATCTGCGGGTCCGCACCCTCGTCACGCTCCGCTGGCTGATCCTCGCCATCCAGGTGGGAGTGGTGGTCGGCCTGTGGTTCGGCCTGGGCTATCCCGCGCCCTATCCGCTGGCCGTGGCCACGATCGGGGTGGGCGCCTGGGTCAATCTGCTGACCGGCGTGGCCTCGCCCCTCCAGCGGGTCACCCAGGACCGCGAGGCGGTCATCCACCTGTCGGTCGACGTGTTGCAGATCGCCGTGTTCCTGGTGCTGCTGGGCGGGACGGCGAACCCATTCGTGGTGCTGCTGATCGTTCCCGTGGCTCTGGCCGCCGCCACCCTGCCGTGGCGGGCGGTGCTGACGGTCGGCGCGCTGTCGGCGGCCGCGACCCTGGCCATCGCCTTTGTCTCGGCGCCCTTCCCGGCCTCTGAGCCGCCCTCGCTGGGCCTTCAGCATCGCCTGTTCGCCGCGGTGGCCAACGTCGCCGCCATGGCGCTGATCGCCGGCTACGTCCGCCAGTCGGCCGAGGAGGCGGCGCGGATGGCGCTCGCCCTCGACGTCACCCAGGCGGTGCTGGCGCGCGAGCAGCGGCTCTCGGCCCTCGGCGCGCTCGCCGCCGCCGCCGCCCATGAGCTGGGCACGCCGCTGGCGACCATCTCCATCGTCGCGAAAGAGATGGCCCGCGAGGCGACCACGCCCCAGGTCAAGGAAGACGCCGACCTGCTGATCGGGCAGGCCGAGCGCTGCCGCGAGATCCTCAAGCGCCTGTCGGAAACCCCCGACCAGGCCTCGGACGAGGTCCACGAGCGCCTGTCGCTACGCCAGCTGGTGCACGAGGTGATCGAGCCTCACGCCGCGATCAAGGACGTCCGTGTCGAGGCCATCGTCACCGGCGCCAAGGGGGTGAAGACGCCCGATATCCGCCGCCTGCCGGAGATCCTCCACGCCATGACCACCTTCGTGGAGAACGCCGTCGACTTCGCGGCTTCGGAAGTTCTCGTCACCGCCCGCTTCGACGCCGACACGGTGTCGATGGAGGTTCGCGACGATGGCCCCGGCTTCGCGCCGGACATCCTGGCCAAGCTGGGCGAGCCCTATGTCACCAGCCGCCCGGGCGTCGAGGGCGGCCGCACCGGGCACGTCGGCATGGGCCTGGGGTTCTTCATCGCCAAGACCCTGCTGGAACGCACCGGCGCGCAGGTGACCTTCCAGAACGGCAAGCCGCGCGGCGCGGTGGTTTCCGCCCGCTGGCCGCGGGCCACCATCGAGGCGAGCCAAGCATGACCGCAGCCAAGCTTGCACAAATGCGTTCAGGTGCGACAGACTGTCGCAGTACAACCATAGGGAGCCCTTAGGGGGCCGCGCATGACCGACCTGTCTTCCGAGATCGCCGCTCTGCCCGACAAGTCCTTGCTGGTGCTGGACGACGATGCGCCCCTACGCAACCGGCTGGGTCGGGCGCTCGAACAACGCGGCTTCGAGCCTACCCTGGTCGGCAGCGTCTCGGAAGCCATCGCGGCGGTCCGGGCGAAACCGCCGGCCTACGCCGTGCTCGACATGCGTCTGGAGGACGGTTCGGGCCTGAAGGTGGTCGAGGCGGTGCGCGACGCCCGCCCGGACGCCAAGATCATCATGCTCACCGGCTACGGCAACATCGCCACCGCGGTCCAGGCCGTGAAGGCCGGCGCGGTGGATTACCTCTCGAAGCCCGCCGACGCCGACGACGTCGCCCGCGCCCTTCTGGCCCGCGGCGACGCCGCGCCGCCGCCGCCCGAGAACCCGATGAGCGCCGATCGCGTGCGCTGGGAGCACATCCAGCGGGTCTATGAGCTCTGCAACCATAACGTTTCCGAGACGGCGCGCCGGCTGAACATGCACCGCCGGACGCTGCAGCGGATCCTGGCCAAGCGGGCGCCCCGCTAGGACCTCAGAGCGCGTTGGTCTCCACGCCCGCCGCGCGGAGCGCCGCCAGGCGGGCGAAGGCCAGGGTCAGCGCCTTGCGCCGCGCGCCCGCCAGCGGCGTCACGGGCGCCTCGCGCAGGATGGCGCCGCCGAAGCCGTCGGCGACGATCAGCCCGGGCTCGTCGGGCAGGATCTCGCGCGGGAACTCCGGACTCACCGCGAAGGCGAAGGCGTCGCAGTAGGGCAGGTACTCGTGCCACTTCTGGTCGGTGCGGAAGTCCTCCACCCCCGACTTGACCTCGACGATGAACACCTCGCCCTTCGGACCCAGCGCCATCAGGTCGGCCCGCCGGCCGTTCGGCAGCGTCACCTCCGCCAGCGGCGCATAGCCCAGCGCCGTCAGGAACCGCGCCGCGCCGCGCGTGACGGTTGCGGTGGTCTCGGGCCGGGAGATGGCGACGACGGTGACGGACACGTCCATGCCGCCACCTTGTTCCGGCTACGTTCCCGAGGCAAGCGCGGCCGTCGCTTTTCCGGCGGCCCCGATGTCGCGGCCCGGCGTGCGCAGCCGCCCGGCTATTCCGCCGCCACCGGCGCCGTTCGGGCGCGGTCGCGGAAGTTGATCTCCTGCAGGTAGCGGATGCCGTCCTCCGCGATCTCGTCGCCCACCATCCGGTCGCCCTCGCCGGCCAGTTCGTCCAGGTCGACGTACATGGCGTAGAAGCTGCGGGTGCGCCCTGTGATCAGTCCGGCCTTCAGCAGGGTCTTGATCAGCACCCGGAAGATGTTGGTGTCGCTACGGTAGCGGCGGTTCGGGTCGCGCGACTTCCGATACTCGACGATGTCGGCCACGACTCGCTCGGGATCCATGCCGAAGCCGCCGAACAGCTCGGCCATCTGGTGCGGCGCGCCGCGGTCGAACAGCAGCTTCTGGGCGCAGTGGGCGGTCCAGTCCTCCACCAGGTTCCGCTCGGCCTCGGTGAGCTGCGGAATGGTGCGGTCGGCCCAGATCTTCCCGAACTTGTGGTGGAAGGCCTCGTCGGTCATCACCAGCTGGAACAGCTTGCGGGCCAGCGGGTCGCGGTTGTGCCGGTAGCCGTGGGCGAAGGCCCCCATGGCGAGGCCCTCGACCAGCATCTGCATGCCGACGATCTTCTTGTACACCTCGGGCGCTTCGATGATCTCGACCAGCAGCGACTTCAGCGCCGCGCCGCATTCCACCGGCCGCCCCCAGCGGGCCTTCACGTAGCGGGCGAAGGCGGTGACGTGCCGGGCCTCCTCGCGGGTCTGGTTGGCGGCGTACTCCTGGGCGCCCTGGTCCTTCAGCACATGGCAGAGGCTGGCCGACAGGTTCAGCGCGCCCTGCTCGCCATGCAGGATCGAGGAGAAGTTGCGCAGCTGGAGATGGTTGATGAAGGCGGTCCGCTGTGCGCGGTCCCTCAGGCTGTCGTTCACGTAGGGCAGGCGCAGCAGCGGCACCTGGTCCTCGGGCATCATCGGCTCGGCCGCCAGGTCGAACGGCTCGTCGAAGTCGATGTACTTGATGTCCAGCGGATCCCAGAAGTGGTCGTGGGTCGCGCTGATGATCTTGTCGAAGGCGGTGGAGCGGGCGTTGTAGCGATCCAGCTCCAGCATGGATTCGAAGTCGTCCGGCGCTACCGCGCCGTACATCACGTCCTTGGTGATGTTGCCGTCGGCCATCTCGCGGCCTCCTCCCAACGGTCCGTCTGTCGCGAACCTGATCACCGATCAGCTTCGCGCCGGAGGCGGCGGCCGTCAAAGAGAAACGCCCGCCGCTCGATCGAGCGGCGGGCGCCGTATCGCCGATTCGTCGCGGCGGGGCCTACTCGGCCGCGATCAGGACCTGCTTGGCGCGATCCTTGAAGTTGATCTCCTGGAGGTACTTGATGCCCTCCTCGGCGATGTCGTCGCCGACCATCTTCTCGCCCTCGGTCTTCAGCTCCTCGAGGTCGACATAGGTGGCGTAGAACGCCTTCGTCCGGTCGGTGATGATCCCGGCGTTGAGCAGCGTCTTCACCAGCACCCGGAAGATGTTGGTCTGCTCCTTCATGTTCTCGCGGCGGGTCTCGTCGGTGACGATCTGCGCCATCTCCGCGATCACCCGCTCCGGATCCAGGCCGAACTCCTCGTACAGGTCGCGCTGCTGGGTCGGCGCCACGAGGTTGAACAGCAGCGTCTGGAAGCAGTGCGCCGCCCACATCTCGATGATCTCGTGCTCCTGCTCGGTCAGGTGCGGGATCGTGCGGTCGGCCCAGATCTTCCCGAACTTGTGGTGGAAGGCCTCGTCCGTCATCACCAGCTGGGTCAGCTTCTTGGCCAGCGGGTCGTTGGTCTTGGCGTAGATGGTCGCGAACGCGCCCATGGCCAGCCCCCTCGACCAGCATCTGCATGCCGATGATCTTCTTGTAGACCTCCGGGCTGCCGATGATCTCGACCAGCAGGGTCTTCAGCGTCGGGCCGCATTCCACCGGCCGGCCCCAGCGCGCCTTGATGTACTTGGCGAAGGCGGTGACGTGGCGGGCTTCCTCGCGGGTCTGGTTGGCGGCGTATTCCTGCGCGCCCTGGTCCTTGAGCACGTGGCACAGGCTGGCCGAGAGGTTCAGCGCGCCCTGCTCGCCGTGCAGGATCGAGGAGAAGGTCCGAAGGGTCGACTGGTTGACGAAACGCACCCGGGTCTTGTGGTCCTTCAGGTGGTTCGAGACGTAATCCGTCTGCAGCGAGACGATCATGTCCTCGGGGAGGATCATCTCGTTCTCGATGTCGAACGGCTCGTTGAAGTCGATGTACTTGGCGTCCAGCGGATCCCAGAAATGGTCGTGGGTCGCGCTGATGATCTTGTCGAAGGCGGTCGAGCGCGCGTTGTAGCGGTCGAGTTCGAGCATCGACTCGAAGTCGTCCGGCGCCACGGCGTCGTAGATGATGTCCTTGGTGATGTTGCCGTCGGCGGCCATTCGATCGCTCCTACCTGTCAAACGCGGCGCGCCCCCGCCGTCTTGTTGCGCGGAGCATGTGGCGGGATCGGCGATCCGTCAAATAAAATGACGCCTGCGTCATCTTCTCGGCTCGGGCTTCCTGCGTCCCGGCTACTCCGCCGCCGCTTCGATGCCGTCGATGTCGTCGTCGGAGAGGCCGAAGTGGTGGCCGATCTCGTGCACCAGCACGTGGGCGACCAGCTCTTCCAGGGTCACGTCCCCGCGCTCGGCCCATTCGTCGAGGATCGGCCGGCGGTACAGGAAGATCCGCGACGGCTCGGGCGAGATGTCGAACACCGAGCGCCGGGCGAGATCGACGCCCTGGTAGATCCCGGTAAGCTCGAAGGCGTCCTCGATGCCGAGGGCCTCCAGCACCTCCTGCTCCGGGAAGTCGTCGACCCGGAACACCACGTCGCCCGCCAGCTGCCGGAAGCCCTCCGGGAGGTCTGCGAAGGCGCGCTCGGCGATGGCGGCGAGGTCGTCGAGTGTCGGCGCACGCCAGACTGCGGTGTCACTCATCGGGCATCACGATGTGGGCGCCTCCGGCGGGCGGGTTTCGAATAGTCCGATGTCCAGGGGCTGCTGCGGCTTCACGGGCCGAAGCGGCGCGCGGGCGATCGCGCGCAGGGTGTCCGGCTCCAGCGCCTGCTTCGACTTCCGCGCCTGGCGGGCCTGGGGCGCCTCCAGCGGCCGTTCGGGCGTCGGCACGCGCCAGTAGGAGACGATCAGGCGCCAGGCGGTACGCGGCGGCGGAGCCGGCGCGGGCCAGCGGCGGCCGTCCTCGTAGGTCGGTTCCACCGGCTGCGGCGCGCGCCCGCCCTCCGCGACCACCTGCTCGACCAGCTGGCAGAAGCGGTCGGCGGGCTCGGCCGGCTCCAGCCGATCGCCATAGGCCGCAAGCGCCGCTTCCCGCGTCGGAAAGGCCGGGCCCGCCGGATCGGTCGTGAACGCCACCGCCTCGCCCGCCCGGCGCCGCGCCTCGCTCTCGCGCGCCGCCCGGCCGAGGGGCCGGGCGAGCGCCTGCTCGGCGTTGACGGCGACGGGGTAGAGGATCGTCATGGGGCCTATTGTCGCGAACTTTCCTGCACATAGGAACGTGCGTTCGCGTGCGGCAGGGGCGGAGCCGCCGTAAGCTCCGGAGGAGTGATTCGCCGGGGCGTGAATGAGCGCGGACCAATTGATCCTGGCGGCGGCGGCCGGCGCGGTGTCCCTGGCCATCTCCGCCGTCCTGTGGGCGCTGGCGCAACGCCGCCAGAACCAGGCGCGCCTGGATGAGCTGATCGCCAGGATCCGCGGCCTGGAGACCCGCGCCGAGGCGGCGACGGCCTCGGCCGAGGCCTTCGATTCCGCCCTGCTCGCTGTCGAGGACGGCCACGCCCTGCTGGCGTCGGGCGAGGAGAGCCTGGCGATCTGCACCGTGGCTCTTGGGCTTGCCGAGGCCGAGCCCCAGACCCTGTTGAACGCCCTGATGCGCGCGGACCCGGACCACGCCCGGCGGCTGCGCGCGCTGTTCGAGCGCGGCGAGCCCTGCGCCTTCGAGGTGCAGGGGCCCGGCGGCGTGGTGACGGTGGAAGGCCGCGCCGCGGGCGCGCTCGCCTGGCTGCGGGTCTCGGGCGTGCTCGGCGAGGACGCCGGCCTGCCGACCGCGCCGCGCTTCGCCGCCTTCCTGAACGCCCGGGCCTGCCCCGCCTGGATCGCCGCGGCCGACGGCTCGCCCGTCTGGGTCAACGCCGCCTGGCTGAAGGCCGTGGGGGCCGAGAGCCTCGACGAGGCCGCCAAGCGGGGCGCGGCCTTCGACCGGGGCGCCGACGCCGTCGCCTCCGAGGCCGCCAACCTCGGACAGAAGCGCGAGGCCGTGCGCTGGCTCTCGCTGGACGGCCGCCGCCGGGCCTTCCACATCGTCGCCCAGCCCCTGGAAGGCGGCGGCGTCGGCGTCTGGACCGACGACGTCACCGAGCTGGAGGAGCTGCGCGAACAGCTCAAGCGCAACATCGAGGCGCACGACCAGACGCTGAACCGGATCGACGACGCCGTCGCCATCTTCGGCTCGGGCCGCAAGCTCACCTTCCACAACACCGCCTTTGCCGAGCTGTGGGGTCTCGAGCCCGCCTGGCTCGAGGACGGGCCGACCCACGGCGAGGTCCTGGACCGGCTGCGCCAGCGTCGCCGCCTGCCCGAGACTGCCGACTACGCCAAGTGGAAGGCCGCCGAACTCGACCGCTACGAGAAGCTTGGCGAGGAGCCGGACGACATGTGGAGCCTGCCGGATGGCCGGACCCTGCGCGTCGTGCGACAGGCCCATCCGCTGGGCGGCATGGTGGTGCTGTTCTCCGACATCACCGGCGAACTGAAGCTCAAGACCCAATACAACGCCCAGATCCAGGTGCAGCAGGCGACCCTCGACAAGCTGTCGGACGCCGTCGCCGTGTTCGGCTCGGACGGGCGGCTGCGCCTGCACAACGAAAGCTTCGAGCGCTTCTGGGGCATCAGCCACGAGAAGCTCGAGGCGGCCGGCGATTTCGAGGGCGTGGTCGAGCTGTGCGTGCCCAAGCTGCACGACATGGGCTTCTGGCGCGAGCTGAAGGGCCGCGTCGCTGACCCCGATCCCAGCGCGCGGACGCCGATGACCGGGGAGACCCGCACCTCGGACGACCGCATCGTCGAATACCGCTCGCGGCCGCTGCCGGACGGCGCGACGCTGATCGCCTTCACCGACGTGACCGACGCGCGGCGCCTGGAGAGCGCGCTTGCCGACCGGGAGGCGGCGCTGTCCGAGGCCGAGCGGCTGAAGCGCGACTTCGTCGGCAACGTCTCCTACGAGCTTCGCACGCCGCTCACGACGATCATCGGCTACTCCGAGCTGCTGGAGCATTCGGGAGACGCCCTGCCCGAGCGGTCCCGCGGCCACGCCGCGGCGGTGAAGTCGGCCGCCACCCAGCTGGCGCGCTCGATCGACGACGTGCTCGACATGGCCCAGATCGACGCCGACGAGATGGCGCTTGACCTGGCCGACGTGAACGTCGCCGACCTGCTGATCGGCGTCGCCGGCCGCTGGCAGAAGCCGGCCGAGGCGGCCAGGGTCTCGCTGGTCATCGAGCGGCCCGACGACATCGGCCTGATCCGCGGCGACGCCAAACGGCTGGGCCAGGTGCTCGACCACCTCGTGGAGAATGCGCTCACCCAGACGCCGGCCGGCGGCACGGTGACCCTGGCGGCGCGGAAGGCCCTTGGCGAGATCCAGCTGCAGGTTTCGGACTCCGGCCGCGGAATCCCCTTCCACGTCCAGGCGCACATCTTCGACCGGTTCATCGGCCGCGAGCGCGGCGGGCCGGGCCTGGGCCTGGCGCTGGTCAAGGCGCTGACCGAACTGCACGGCGGCTGGGTCGCGCTGGAGAGCGAGCCCGGCGCCGGCGCGCGTTTCACCTGCCACCTGCCGGAAGGGGCCGAGGCGGTGACGGCGCAGCGGGAACTGGCGCTCTAGCGTTCCCTCCCGCGACGGGGAGGGAAGAACGTCAGTGCTGGCTTTCCGGCATGCGGACGATCAGGCCGTCCAGGTCGTCCGAAACCTTGATCTGGCAGGAGAGGCGGCTGTTCTCCTCGACGCCCTCGGCGAAGTCGAGCATCGACTCCTCCATGGCCGAGCGCGTGCCGGTCTTGGCCAGGAACGCCTCGTCCACATAGACGTGGCAGGTGGCGCAGGCGCAGGCGCCGCCGCAGTCGGCGTCGATGCCCGGGATGTTGTTCTTCACCGCGCCTTCCATCACCGACAGGCCATTCTTCACGTCGATGACGTGTTCGGTGCCGTCGTGTTCGATGTACGTGATCTTGGCCATGGATCCCCTCACGGGCCGCGCGACTAGGCGGCGACCTCTTTCATGGAAATGGACGGGTCCGCAAGCCTCGCCTTGTCGACGGCCTTGCGGCTGAGGATGAGCTGCTTGCCCATCATGAACTCCGGCGGAGCGTTGATCGCCTCGACCGCCTGCAGCTGGTTCCCCTTCAGGTGGAACACGGCGAACTTCGCCGTCGCCGGGTCGCCCCGCAGGACGATCTCGTCGGCGTCGAACGGATAGCCCGCGATCTGGAGCTTCAGATCGTACTGGTCCGACCACTGCCAGGGGCATTCGCCCGCAGGCCGCGGACGGCCGGTGATGGCGCTGGCCGCCTGCTTGGCCTGCTCCAGGGCGTTCGGCACGCTCTCCATCCGGAACATGCGGTCGTAGATCGGCATCGGCCGATGCGCGACGTCGCCGATGGCGAAGATGTTCGGGTCCGAGGTGCGGGCGTCGAGGTCGACGACGACGCCCCTCGCCGTCGCCAGCCCGGCCTCGGCGGCCAGTTCGTCGTTTGGCGCCGCGCCCACGCCGACCACCGCCGCGTCGCACGGCAGCACCCGGCCATCGGCCAGCTTCACGCCCGAGACGCGCCCATCCGTGCCCTCAAAGCCCACCACCGAGCAGCCCAGCTCGAAGCGGACGCCACGGGCCTCGTGATAGCTCCGGAAGAAGTCGGACAGGGCGTTGCAGGCGACGCGCGCCAGCAGGCGCGCCTCGCGCTCCAGCACCACCACCTCGGCGCCGAGGGCCCGGCCGGACGCCGCGACCTCGAGGCCGATGTAGCCGCCGCCGACCACCGCCAGCGTCTTGCCGGGGCCGATCGCCGCCTTCAGCTGTTCGGCGTCCGCGGCGGTCCGCAGGGCCATGATCCCCGCTAGGTCGGCGCCCGGAATCGGCAGCGCGAAGGCCCGCGCCCCGGTCGCCAGGATCAGCACGTCGTAGTTCAGCGTCGAGCCGTCCGAGAGCACGACGACCCTGTCGCTGCGCTTCAGCTGGACCGCGCGGACGCCGGGCCGGAAGTCGATGCCGTTCTCGGCGTAGAACTCCAGCGGCTTCAGGGCCAGGGAGTCGGCGTCGGCCTCGCCCTTCAGCCAGGCCTTGGATAGCGGGGGGCCGCTGGTACGGCGGGATCGGCTCCTCGCCGACCAGAGTGATCGGCCCCTCATGCCCGTACTGGCGCAGCAAGGCGGCCGCCGTGCCGCCTGCGTGGCCGGCGCCCAGGATGACGACGTGAGCCGAAGCTGCGCTCATGGAACCTCGATGCCCAAAAGTGACACTGGCGTCAACTTACCGCCTCGCCAGGCAGCGCGCGACCGGCGACGCGCCCGCCGCCCGCCAGGTCAGCTCATACACGACGCGCAGGCCGTCGTGATCCGAAAGCCGCGGACTGTCCGGCCGTCCGTCGAACAGGCTCGCCACCCGCACCGGCCGGATCGTCACGGTCGCGCCGTCGGCGAACAGCTGCAGGTCCTGGGTGTCCATCCAAGGCGCGTCGCCGTCCCAGGACAGCTCGGAGCGGCAGATGTCGGGGTTCTCGATGCAATGCCGGTGGACCAGGTGCATCGGCAACAGCGCATCGAACGTCTCGAAGCGCGCCTCCGAACCACGCATGTTGAAGTCGCCGCCGAGGATGGCGGGAAGCGCCGGGTCGCGCCGCTCCTCGATGAAGTCGTGCAGTTCGGCCGTCTGGATCGCGTGGGCCGCGAGGGTGCGGCTGCGCGGCGCGCGCGAGGCCTTGCGGGAATTCAGGTGGGTGTTGAACACGTCGAGGGTCACGGGCGCGCCGGGAATCGCCAGCCGGGCGTGCAGCGCGCCCTTGTTGCTCAGGCAGTCGAGGCCGGCGCAGCCACGGCGGTTGAAGGGCTCGCCCTGGGAGTCGACGATGGGATAGACGCTGGCGATCGCCAGGCCGCCCGTCGTCAGCCGCAGCCCCACCTCGCCGCGGGTCCAGACCCGGCGGCCGTCCGGCTTCCCGGCGGCCGGCAGTTGCCGACGGTGGCGGCGGCCGGGGCCGGCGACCACCGAGGGATAGCCGCTCGCCTCGACCGCGGCGGCCGCAGGGCGCGAGAACACCTCCTGGAACAGCACGATGTCCGGGCCCGACCCCGAGCGGCGCAGCTCGTCCAGCCGCCGGCCGATCTCCTCGAGCTGCGCCTGCCGGCCGCGCCGGGCCGGCCAGCCCAGGCCCTCGATATTGTAGGTCAGGACGTCGAGGCGCAGGCGCGACGTGCCGTCGGCCGCGGTCTCGATGGCGGGCCTCGGCGCCTCGGCGCAGGTCGCGCTGCGCGCCGCGGGCATGGTGGCGCAGGCCGCGCTGAGCAGGCTGGCCGCCAGGAGGGCGGCCAGGGCCGAACCGCGCCGCCGCCAGGCGGACCGGCCTGGGCTCAGACCACCCGCTCCACGAGCATCTTCTTGACCTCGGCGATGGCCTTGGCCGGGTTCAGGCCCTTCGGGCAGACCTGGGCGCAGTTCATGATGGTGTGGCAGCGGTAGAGCTTGAAGGGATCCTCCAGCTCGTCCAGCCGCTCGCCGGTGGCCTCGTCGCGGGAATCGATGATCCAGCGGTAGGCGTGCAGCAGGGCCGCGGGACCAAGATACTTCTCCTGGTTCCACCAGTAGCTCGGGCAGCTCGTCGAGCAGCAGGCGCACAGGATGCACTCGTAGAGCCCGTCCAGCTTCTCGCGGTCCTGCGGCGACTGCGCCCATTCCTTCTGCGGCTCAGGCGTCTCGGTCTTCAGCCAGGGCTCCACCGAAGCGTACTGGGCGTAGAACAGCGTCAGGTCCGGGATCAGGTCCTTCACCACCGGCATGTGCGGCAGGGGGCTGATCGAAACCTTGTCCCCGGGACACTCCTCGTGGCCATGGGTGCAGGCCAGCGTATTGCGGCCGGCGATGTTCATCGCGCACGAGCCGCAGATGCCTTCCCGGCACGAGCGCCGGAAGGTCAGCGTCGGGTCGATGGTGTTCTTGATGTGGATCAGCACGTCCAGGACCATCGGCCCGCACTGGCTGACGTCCACGTCATAGGTGTCCCAACGCGGGTTCTGGCCGCTGTCGGGGTCGTAGCGATAGACCTTGAAGGTCTTCACCTTGCCGGCGCCCTGCGGCGCCGGCCAGTGCTTGCCCGGCGTGACGCGGGAGTTCTTGGGAAGGCGGATTTCGGCCATCTCGGATCTCTTCCTTCCGACCTAGTACACGCGCGCCTTGGGCGGGAACGGCGCGATCTCGTTGGTCATGGTGTAGTCGTGCACCGGGCGGTAATCGATCTTCACCTTGCCGGTGGGATCGTCGAACCACGTCAGGGTGTGCTTCATCCACGTCTTGTCGTCGCGCTCGGGGAAGTCCTCGTGCGCGTGGGCGCCGCGGCTCTCCGTGCGGTTGTGGGCGCCCACCACCGTGACCAGCGCCTGGCCGATCAGGTTGTCCAGCTCCAGCGTCTCCATCAGGTCGCTGTTCCAGATCATCGAGCGATCCGTGACCTTCAGGTCCGGCCGCTTGGCGGCGACCGCGTGCATGCGCTTAACGCCCGAGGCCAGGGCCTCGCTCGTCCGATAGACGGCCGCGTCCTCCTGCATCGCCATCTGCATCTCGAGGCGCAGGGCCGCCGTCGGGGTCGATCCTTGCGCGTTGCGGAAGCGGTCGAGACGCGCGAGGTGCGCGTCGGTCATGTGGTCCTTCAGCTCGGGCTGGGTCGCGCCGGCCTTGATCGTGTCGGCCGCGCGCAGAGCCGCCGAGCGGCCGAACACCACCAGGTCGATCAGCGAGTTCGAGCCCAGGCGGTTCGCGCCGTGCACGCTGACGCAGGCGGCCTCGCCGACGGCCATCAGGCCCGGCACCGTCTTGTCGGGGTTCTTGCCGTCCTTGGTCACGACCTCCGAGTAGAAGTTCGTGGGGATGCCGCCCATGTTGTAGTGCACCGTCGGGAGCACCGGGATCGGCTCCTTGGTCACGTCGACGCCGGCGAAGATCTTGGCGCTCTCCGAGATGCCCGGCAGGCGCTCGGCCAGGATCTTCGGATCCAGGTGGTCGAGGTGCAGGAAGATGTGGTCCTTCTTCGGACCCACGCCCCGGCCCTCGCGGATCTCCATCGTCATCGCCCGGCTGACCATGTCCCGCGGCGCCAGGTCCTTCACGGTCGGCGCATAGCGCTCCATGAAGCGCTCGCCTTCCGAGTTGGTCAGGTAGCCGCCTTCGCCGCGCGCACCCTCGGTGATCAGGCAGCCGGCGCCGTAGATCCCCGTCGGGTGGAACTGCACGAACTCCATGTCCTGCAGCGGCAGGCCCGCCCGCAGCACCATCCCGCCGCCGTCGCCGGTGCAGGTGTGGGCCGAGGTGGCCGAGAAGTAGGCGCGGCCGTAGCCGCCGGTCGCCAGGATCACCAGCTGCGCCTGGAACCGGTGCAGGGTGCCGTCGTCCAGCTTCCAGGCGGTGACGCCCCGGCAGACGCCCTCGTCCATGATCAGGTCGAGGGCGAAGAACTCGATGAAGAACTCGGTGTCGTGCGCCAGCGACTGGCCGTACATGGTGTGCAGCATGGCGTGGCCGGTCCGGTCGGCCGCCGCGCAGGTGCGCTGGATCGGGGCCTCACCGAAGTT
Organism: Phenylobacterium sp. J426; assembly: GCF_024699945.1. Taxonomy (GTDB): domain Bacteria; phylum Pseudomonadota; class Alphaproteobacteria; order Caulobacterales; family Caulobacteraceae; genus Phenylobacterium. Next base: position 987,137 of record NZ_JAJOMY010000001.1, read on the forward strand.
CCGCGTCATGCCGCCGAAGGCGCGCTGGTAGATCTTTCCGTCCGCCGTGCGCGAGAACGGCACGCCCCAGTGCTCCAGCTCGTAGACCGCCGCCGGCGCGTTCCGGCAGAGGTATTCGATGGCGTCCTGGTCGCCCAGCCAGTCCGACCCCTTGACGGTGTCGTACATGTGCCAGCGCCAGTCGTCCTCGCCCATGTTGCCCAGCGACGCCGAGATGCCGCCCTGGGCGGCGACCGTGTGCGAGCGGGTCGGGAAGACCTTGGTGATACAGGCCGTCTTCAGGCCGGCTTGCGCGCAGCCCAGCGCGGCCCGGAGGCCCGAGCCGCCGGCGCCGACGACGACGACGTCGAACTTGTGGTCGATGAATTCGTAGGTCGACATCGGTGTCTCACGCGCCTCCCAGCGCGACCTTCAGCACGGAGAAGACGGCGAGCGCGCCGGCCAGTCCGCACACGAAGAGGTTCAGGAGCAGGAGGCCCGTCTTGGTCAGGGTCTTGTGGATGTAGTCCTCCACGACGACCCGCAGGCCCGAATGCATGTGCCAGAAGCTGATGGCGAGCGTCAGCACCATCAGCGTCATGTTCAGCGGCGTGGAGATCCACTCCACCGCGCCGTAGTAGTCGAGGGCGGCCAGCCGCATGACGGCATAGACGGCCCAGATCGTCAGCGGGATCAGGGCGACGGCGCCCACGCGCTCGCCGATCCAGTGGCCGACGCCGTGCTTGGCGGAGCCCAGGCCGCGGGCCCGGGACAGGGGCGTGCGATAGCTGGCCATCAGAGGGCTCCCGTCATGCCGGCGATCACCCACACCGCCAGCGTCGCGGCGACGGCGAAGGCGATGACGCCGACGCCCGAGGCGTTGGCGCTCTTCACGTCCAGGCCGAAGCCCAGGTCCCAGGTCAGGTGCCGGACGCCGTTGCCCAGGTGATAGAAGGCCGCCAGCGTCAGGGCGAACAGCACCGCCTTTCCGAGGATCGAGCCCATCACCGCCTTGTAGGTCTCGTAGGTGTCGGGGCCGCCGGCCAGCGAGATCGCCCAGGCCGCCGCGATGAGCGCGCCGCCATACAGCGCAATGCCGGTGAAGCGATGCAGGATCGAGGTGGCCATGGTCAGGTGCCACCGCCAGATCGTCGTGTGCGGCGACGTCGGCCGTTCCCGCACCACTCTCGAAGCCTCAGCCATGCCCTGCCCTTGCCGTCTCATGTGTTCGAAGCTGGCCCGCTTGTAAGCCTGCGTCCTGCGCTGTCAACGCAGGCCCCGCGCAGCGTGCCTTCCTTCGCGAAGGCCGAAGCTCGCCCGCTTTAGCATTCGACACAATCTGTCTTTCCTGTAGCGTTCCTTCGCGGGAGACGAAGGATGCGGTTCGACCTGACGGACCTGAGACTGTTCTGCGAAGTGGTTGACGCAGGGTCCATCACCGCCGGCGCCGAGAAGAGCGCCCTGGCGCTGGCGGCCGCATCCACCCGGATCCGCAACATGGAGGCGGCCCTGGGCGCGCCGCTGCTGTCCCGGTCGCGCCAGGGCGTGCTCCCGACACCCGCCGGCCGCATGCTGCTGAAGCACGCCCGCACGATCCTGGTCCAGCAGGCGCGAATGCGCGAGGACCTCTCGGCCTACGCCGGCGGCCTGTCGGGCGAGGTGAAAGTGCTGGCCAACACCAATGCGCTCACCGAATTCCTGCCCGAGGCGCTGTCCAGCTTCCTGGCCGACCACCCTCACGTCAGCGTCGACCTCGAGGAGCGGCTTTCGGACGAGATCGTCGGCCTCATCGCCGAGGGCGTCGGCGACATCGGCATCGTCGCGGGCACCGTCGAGGTCGGCGCCCTGCAGACCTACCCCTTCCGCTCGGACCGCTTCGTGGTGGTCACCGCCACCCGCCATCCGCTCGCGGCGCGGCGCAGCGTGACCTTCGCCGAGGTGCTGGCCTATGACCTCGTCGGCCTGGAGCGGTCGAGCTCGCTGCAGCGGTTCCTCACCGCAAAGGCGGCGCGCGAGGGCCGACCGCTGAAGCTGCGCGTTCAGCTGCGCAGCTTCGACGCCGTCTGCCGGCTCGTGGAATGCGGCGTCGGCGTCGGCGTCGTGCCCAGGACGACCGCCCACCGGTCCTCGCGGACGATGTCGCTCGCCATTGTCGAGCTGGACGACGACTGGGCCCAGCGCGAGCTGAAGATCGTAGTCCGCGCCGAGGACGAGCTGCGCCCCTACGCCCGCGAGCTGGTGGAGAGCCTCCGGGCCCCGGTCTGAGAGCCTAGGCGGGATACTTCTCGGCCATCCAGGTGAGCGAGGCGGCGACGATCTGCTCCAGCACCTCGGCGTCCACGTCCGCGAGGCGGTTGATGTACAGGCACGACTTGCCGGTCTTCACCTTGCCGAGCCTCGCCACGAGTTCGTCACGCCCCTCGAAGCCGTCCATCACATAGAGCGTCAGCGCCGACTTGCGCGGCGAGAAGCCCACCCGCGGCGCATCGCCCTCATGGCCGCTGTCGTAGCGGTAGTGATAGCGGCCGAAGCCGACGATCGAGCTCCCCACATCTTCGCAGGCTCGCCGCTGACTTTCGACATCAGGGCGCAGACGGCGCGGGCGTCGGCGCGACGCGACTCGGGCTCGACGGCCGACAGGAAGGCCTCCACGTCGCCGGCGGTCTCTTTGGTCTTGGTCTCGGCCATGGGCCGAGCTTGACCTAACCGCGATCTTCGAGCCAGTCCGCCGAGCGCATTTCCTGCAGGCGCGACGCCGTGCGCTCGAACTCGAACGCGCCGTCGCCCTCCGGGTACAGCTTCGTGGGCTCGGCCTCGGCCAGCACGATGGTCCGCGTCCGCGCCTCGTAGAGCGCATCGATCAGGATCACGAACCGCCGCGCCTCCTCCCGGCGGTTGGCCGTCAGTTTCGGCACGCCGTCCAGGAAGACGGTGTGGAACCTCTCGGCAAGCGCCAGGTAGTCGTTGGGACCCAGCGCCACCGAGCACAGGCTGGCGAAACTGGCTCGCAGCAGGCCGCCGCTCGCGTGGGGGAACTCGATGCGCCGCCCCAGCACTTCCAGCGTCTCGCCGGTCTCCTCCTCCGGGCCCAGCATCTCGGCCCAGAGCTTGTCGAACTGCCGCTCGTTATCCGGATCGATCGGCGAGAACCAGGTGCCCGCCGCCCGCAGGCGATCGAGGCGATAGTCGTGGGGCCCGGCCACCGAGACGACGTCGACCCGGGATTTCAGCAGGTCGATGAAGGGCAGGAAGAGCTGGCGGTTGATGCCGTCCTTGTAGAGCTGGTCCGGCTCGCGATTGGAGGTCGCCACCAGGGTCACGCCGCGCTCGAACAGGGCCTCGAAAAGCCGCCCCAGGATCATGGCGTCGGCGATGTCGGTGACCTGGAACTCGTCGAAGCACAGCAGGGTCGCGGCGTCGGCGACCACGTCCGCGGCCGGCGGGATCGGGTCGTCGCCTTTCACCTGACCGAAGCGCGCCTTCCGCGCCGCCGCGTCGCCCTTGCGCCAGGCGTCGATCAGCCGGTGGATCTCGCCCATGAAGACGTGGAAGTGCGTGCGCCGCTTCTTCTCCACCGGAGCGGTCTCGAAGAAGAGGTCCATCAGCATGGACTTCCCCCGACCCACGGGGCCGACGAGATAGACGCCGTGCTGGCTCTGCGGCCTGGCCTTGCCGAACAGCTTTTTTCAGCCCGCCCGCCGGCCGCGCCGCCTCGAGGTCGGCCTCCAGCCGCACGAGCGACCCGAGCGCCGCGGCCTGGGCCGCGTCCGGACGTATCGAGCCCTCGGCCAGGCGGGCGTCGTAGGCGGCTTGCAGAGCGGACGGCATCGGGTCTCCGCCTAACGATCGCGAGATCACGACGCAAGGAACGGGCGCGCGCCGAACCGGTTGAGGAAGGACAACCAGCGAAGGAGCCCAGCCCATGGCCGAACCAGACGATCGCCGTTTCGACCCCAGCGAAACCGACGCCAACCGGACCCGGATGCAGGGCGGGGGGCGTGGGCGCGCGCGAGATGGACCAGCAGCGCGATCCGAACCGCTTCGAGACCGCAACCAACCCAGAGCAGCGCAGCTTCGAGGGCGACCTGGACGACGCCACAAACGCCGACCGGCCGAGCGAGGCCGACTTCGGCGACACCGATCTTCGGGCCGCCAACAGCGGCGGGACCGCCGGCGGCGAGGGCCCGCCCGAGGAGAGCAACGCCGCGCCGGCGCGGAACGTCGCCGGCCTCGGCGACGTCGACGGCGACCTCGGCGCGGGCACGCCGCCCAACGTCGACGTCCACAAGCTGGGCCAGGACGACAAGCCGGAACAGGACTGGGGCGAGCCCGCCGACGAGGGCGCGATGTTCTCGTCCAACAACACCCGCCGCGGCGTGAAGACGGAGGCCGAGCGCGGTCAGGGCGCCAAGACCCGCGCCGCGAACAAGGACATCTTCAGCCGGCGCAACTGATCCGACTCTGGAAATCCCTCCCCTTCATGGGGAGGGATTGGCGCTACGCCTACTTCATCGTCGGAATGACGAACGCCGAGTCCTCGACCGCGCCTTCCGGCCAGCGGGCGGTGATGGTCTTCACCTTGGTGTAGAACCGCACGCCCTCCATGCCGTGCTGGTTCACGTCGCCGAAGGCCGAGCGCTTCCAGCCGCCGAAGGTGTGGTAGGCCACCGGCACCGGGATCGGCACGTTGATGCCCACCATGCCCACCTGCACGCGGGCGGCGAACTCGCGCGCGGCGCGGCCGTTGCGGGTGAAGATGGCGACGCCATTCCCGTACTGGTGCGAGCTCGGCAGATCGAGCGCCTCCTCGAAGGTCTCGGCGCGGACGATCTGCAGCACGGGGCCGAAGATCTCCTCGTTGTAGGTCTTCATGCCCTTCTTCACGCCGTCGAACAGCGAGGGGCCGATGAAGAAGCCCTTCTCATAGCCCTGCAGGCTGAAGCCGCGGCCGTCGACCACCAGCTCGGCGCCCTCGTCGACGCCCATCTGGATGTAGCTCGCGATCTTGTCCTTGTGCGCCTGGCTGACCACCGGCCCGTACTGGGCGGCCGCGTCCGTGGAGACGCCGACCTTCAGCGTCTCGAGCTCGGCCAGCACCCGTTCGCGCACCTCGTCGGCGGTGGTCTTGCCCACCGGCACGACCACCGGCAGGGCCATGCAGCGCTCACCGGCCGAGCCGTAGGCGGCGCCGATGATGTCCTTGGTCGCCTGCTCGAGGTCGGCGTCGGGCAGGATGATGCCGTGGTTCTTGGCGCCGCCCATCGCCTGGACGCGCTTCCCGTTCGCGGTGCCGCGCGAATAGACGTAGTGGGCGATGTCGGACGAGCCCACGAAGCTGACCGCCTTGATGTCGGGATGGTCGAGGATGGCGTCCACGGCCGCCTTGTCGCCGTGCACGACGTTCAGCACGCCGCTCGGCGCGCCGGCCTCCATCATCAGCTCGGCGAGGCGGACCGGCACCGTCGGGTCCTTCTCGGACGGCTTCAGGATGAAGGTGTTGCCGGTCGCGATCGCGATGCCGAACATCCACATCGGGATCATCGCCGGGAAGTTGAACGGGGTGATGCCCGCGCACACGCCCAGCGGCTGGCGCATCGAATAGACGTCGATGCCGGGGCCGGCGCCCTCGGTGTACTCGCCCTTCAGCACGTGCGGGATGCCGCAGGCGAACTCGATCACCTCCAGGCCGCGCTGGATGTCGCCCTTGGAGTCGGCGATCACCTTGCCGTGCTCGGACGACAGGATCTCGGCCAGCTCGTCCATGTTGGCTTCGACCAGCCGCTTGAACTCGAACATCACCCGCGCCCGCCGCTGCGGGTTCACCAGCGCCCAGGTCTGCTGCGCCCGCAGCGCCGAGGCGACGGCCTGGTCGACCTCGCCCGTCGTCGCGAGCTGGACGCGGGCCTGCACCTCGCCGGTGTTGGGGTTGAAGACGTCGCCGAAGCGGCCCGATTGTCCGGCGAACGCAGCGCCGTCGATGAAGTGGCTGATCTCACGCATGGGAAGGGCTTTTAGGCTCCCCCAGCGGCGCCCGCTAGTTGCCCCAAGGGCGCCGGACGGCGAATGTGGAGCCCATGACCGTTCTTCCGTCCGCCCACGCCGTGAACGCCCGGCCGGCGCGGGACCATATCGTCGACGTGCTGATCGCGGAGCGGGCGCCGAAGCTGTCCGGCTCGGGCGCCTGGCCGGTGCTGCGGCCGCTGCTCTACGCCCTGCTCGACTACGGCAAGGCCCGGCGCATGGCGGACGCGATCGCCCCGATGCCCGGCAAGGCGGCCCTCGAACACGTCTCCCGCCTGCTGTCGGTGGACGTCTCGGCGAGCGGGCTGGACCGCGTGCCCCCGTCCGGCCGCGCCATCGTGGTCTGCAACCACCCGACCGGCATCGCTGACGGCGTGGCGGTGTACGATGCTCTGAAGGCGCTCCGTCCCGACATCTGCTTCTACGCCAATTCCGACGCCCACCGCGTGGCGCCCGGCTTCGACGAGGTGCTGATCCCCGTCGAGTGGGTCGAGGCCAAGCGCACCCGAGAACGCACCCGCGTCACCCTGCAGCTGACGCGCGAGGCCCTGGAGGCCGAGCGCTGCCTCTGCATTTTCCCCGCCGGGCCTGGCGCGGCGGCAGCCCGACGGGATGCTGGCCGACCCGCCGTGGATGCCGACCGCCGTGTCGCTGGCGCGCAAGTACGAGGCGCCGATCGTGCCGGTTCACGTCGCCGGGCCGTGGTCGACGCTGTTCCACCTCTTCAACGGGGTCTCGCAGGAGCTGCGCGACATCACCCTCTTCCACGAACTGCTGAACAAGCGAGGCCGCCGCTTCGCGCTCACCCTCGGCCACCCTATTGCCCCCGAAGCGCTGGCGGGCGATCCCGGCGAGGTGACCCTGAAGCTGAAGCACCACATCGAGCGGGTTCTGGTCGATCAGCCGGACCGGGCCTTCGCATGATCCTCGAGGCCGAGGGCGACTTCCGCCTCGACGACGAGGCGGCCACCGCGCGGCTAGGCGCGGCCATCGCCGCCGAGCTGAAGCCGGGCGAGGCAGTCTGCCTGACCGGCCCCCTCGGCGCGGGCAAGTCGACGCTGGCCCGGGCGCTGGTCCGTGCGCTGACCACGCCGGCCGAGGACGTGCCCTCGCCCACCTTCACCCTGGTCCAGTTCTACGAGGGGGCGCGGCTGAAGGTCGCCCACTTCGATCTCTATCGCCTCTCGGACCCGGATGAGGCCTATGAGATCGGCCTGGACGAGGCGCTGGAGGACGGCGCCGCCGTCATCGAATGGCCCGAACGGCTGGAGGGGCGGCTGCCCCCCGACCGACCTCGATGTAGAGATCGCGCCTTCGGAAGACGATGCAGACGGCAGGCGCGTGCGGCTGATCCCCACGGGGCCTGGGAAGGACGAGGGCTTGAGTTCCGCCCCTGAGATGTCGGACCGTGAGGTCCTGAAGGCCGAGTTCCTGAAGGCCGCCGGGTTCGGCCATGCCCGGCGCGAGCCGATGGGCGGCGACGCCTCCACGCGCAGCTACGAGCGCCTGCACGCCGCCGACGGCGCGCGCTTCATCTTCATGGATCAGCCGCCGGCGCTGGAAAGCGTCGTCTGTCCGCCGGGCGCCACGCCCGAGGAGCGGCTGGCGCTGGGCTACAACGCCGCCGCCCGGCTGGCCGCCGGCTCCATCGCCGCCTTCATCACCACCGCCGCCTTCCTGCGCGAGCGCGGCCTGTCCGCCCCGCGCATCCTGGCCCATGACGCCGAGGCCGGACTGGCGGTCATGGACGACCTTGGCGATGGCCTGTTCGCGTCCCTCATCGCCGACGGCGAGGCCGAGACGCCGCTCTACGAGGCCGCCGTCGACGTGCAGGTCGCCATGCAGGCCGAGCCGCCGCCGGACGTGATCCGCGCCGACGGCCTCGAATGGCCGCTGCTGACCTACGACACCCTGGCGCTGAAGATCGGGACGGACACCTTCCTCGAATGGTGGCCGAAGTTCGCCGGCCTGCCCGCCTTCGGCGCCGACGCGGTGGCGGAGTGGGACGCGCTGTGGGCGCCGGTCTGGGTGCGCGGCGAGGCGGGCGCCAGCGTCTTCACCCACCGCGACTACCACGCCCAGAACCTGCTCTGGCTGCCGGAGCGGGCAGGCGTCGCCCGCGTCGGGCTCATCGACTTCCAGGACGCCCTCAAGGCGCATCCGGCCTGGGACCTGACCCACCTGCTGCAGGACGCCCGGCGCGACGTCTCGGCCGAGCTCGAGGCGGCCATGCTCGGCCGCTTCCTCGCGGCGAAGCCGGCGTTGGACAGGGCCGAGTTCCTCGCCGACTACCGGGCGCTGGCCGCCTCCAACGCCGCCCGCATCCTGGGCCGGGTGTTCGCTCGCCAGGCTCTCCTCGGGCGCCCCCCAGTACAAGGCCTACATGCCTCGCACCTGGCGCTACCTGGAGCGCAACCTGGAAGACCCCGCCATGGCCGGCCTGAAGGCCTGGTTCGACCGGCATGTGCCTCGCGAGGCCCGCGCGTGAGCGCGCCGACCACCGCCATGGTGCTGGCCGCGGGTCTCGGCACCCGCATGCGGCCGCTGACGGACAGCCGCCCGAAGGCGCTCGTCGAGGTCGGCGGCCGCACCCTGATCGACCGCGTCCTGGACGAGCTGGTCGCCGCCGGGGTCACCCGCGCCGTGGTCAACGTCCACCACTTCGCCGACCGGATGGAAGCCCACCTCGCGAAGCGTACCGACCTCGAGGTGCTGATCTCCGACGAGCGGGCCCAGCTGCTGGATTCCGGCGGCGGCATCCAGCACGCCCGCCACCTGCTGGGCGAGGACCCGATCTTCGTCGCCAACATCGACAGCCTGTGGCTGGCCGAAGGCGAGCCGCCGATGGAGACGCTGAAGCGGCTCTGGGACCCGGCGGCGATGGACATCCTGCTGTTGCTGGTGAAGCGCGGCCACGGCCTCGGCTTCGAGGGACCGAACGGCTTCTTCATGGACGCCGATGGCCGGCTGACCCACTCGGTCGAGGCCGAGCCGCCGACGCCCTACGCCAACATCGGCTTCGGCGTGCTCAAACCCCAGGTGCTGGACGCCTCGCCGAAGACCGGTCCGTTCTCCATCCTGCCGGTCTGGCATGAGCTGCAGAAGACCGGCCGCCTGCACGGCGCGGTCATGGACGCCTTCTGGATGCACGTCGGCGATCCCGCCGCCCGCGACGCGGCGGAACAAAGGCTGGGGCAGAGGCTCCCGTGACCGCCTTCTTCGAGCGTCCGGGTCCGCGCTGGTTCAACATCCCCGCGCACCGGCCGTTCGCCGACGACCTGGCCCGCGGCCTCTACGAGGCGCTGAGCCCCTTCGGCCCCGAGGCCCTGTCCGACGCCCTGGTGCTCACCCCGACCCGCCGCGGCGCGCGCGCCGTCGCCGACGCCTTCGTCCGCGCGGCGGAAGGCCGGGCCGTGCTGCCGCCGCAGATGCGCCCGCTGGGCGACCTGGAGGCCGGCGAGCCGCCGTTCGAGCCCGGCGACTTGGCGCTGGACCTGCCCGCCGCCATCGACCCGCTGCGCCGCCGCTTCGAGCTGACGCGGCTGGTGGCCGAGAACTGGTCCCTGCTGCCCGGCCGCGAGCTCACCGCCTCGTCCGCCCTGGAGCTGGCTGACGCCCTGGGCGGCTTCCTCGACAGCCTGCAGATCGAGGAGGTCGAGGCCGGCGAGAAGCTGGCGGGCCTGGTCGAGGCCGATCTGGCTGAGCACTGGCGCGTCAGCCGCGACTTCCTGGAGACCGCCCTGGTCGAGTGGCCGAAGCGGCTGTCGGCGCTCGGCGTGGTCGACGTCTCCGAGCGCCGCGTGCGCCTGCTGCGCCGCCTGGCCGAGGTGTGGACCGCCAAGCCGCCGCAGGGCGTGCTGGTCGCCGCCGGCTCCACCGGCACCGCGCCCGCCACCGCCGATCTGCTGGCCGTCATCGCCGCCGCGCCCCGCGGCTCGGTCGTCGTGCCGGGCCTGGACGACAGCCTGGCGGAAACCGCCTGGAAGCACGTCGACGAACAGCATCCGCAGGGCGCGCTGCGGCGCCTGCTGGGCCGCTCCGGCATCGATCGCGAGAACGTCGAGGTCTGGCCGGCCTCGCTGGCCCATCGCGCCCAGGGCCGCTGGCGCCGGCGCGTGGTCAACGAGGCGCTGCGGCCGCCGCGCGCCACCGCCGACTGGCTGCGGGCCATCGACCAGCTCCGCGCCGAAGCCGAGGCCGAGGGGATCGATCCGGTCGCCGAGGGCCTGCGCGGCCTCTCCCTCGCCAGCGCCCGTTCCGAGGAGGAGGCCGCCACCGTCGCCGCCCTCTTGCTGCGCGAGGCGCTCGAGACGCCCGACAAGACCGCAGCCCTGGTCACGCCCGACCAGGTGCTGGCGCGCCGCGTCGTGGCCAAGCTCGGTCGCTGGGGCATCGCTCCGGACTCCTCGGCCGGCGAGAGCCTGGCCGGCTGCCGCTGCGGCGTCCTGGCCGGCCTCGTCGCCAAGGCCCTCGTCGATGCGTTGGCGCCCGTCAACCTTCTGGCGCTGCTGAAGCATCCCTACGTCCGCCTGGGCCTGGAGCCCGACGACCTCGGTCGCCGGCGCGAACTCCTCGAACGCCACGCCCTGCGCGGCGCCCGGCCCTGGACCTGGGCCACCCTGCGCGCCCGGCTGGCGGACAAGGGCCAGGCCGCCCTGCCGCTGGTCGACCGGCTGGAGGCCCTGCTCGGCGCGCCGCCCGAGGAGGGCGCCGTCGCCGACCTCGCCCGCGCCGTCACCGCCACCATGGAAGCTCTCGCCGCCGATGCGGACGGCCGGACCGGCGACCTCTGGAGCGGCCACGGCGGCGAGGCGATGAGCCGGCTGCTGGCCGGCCTGATCCACGAGACCGGCGGCCTGCCCGAGGTCTCGGCCCGCGGCTTCGCCGACCTGCTGTCGCGGCTGATGGAGGGCGAAACCGTCCGCAGCGGCGGCGCCACCCATCCGCGCCTGCGCATCCTGGGCGCCATCGAGGCCCGCCTGGTGCGCGCCGACCGGCTGGTGGTGGCCGGCCTTGAGGAAGGCGTCTGGCCCAGAGGCGCGCCCCTCGACCCGTTCCTGTCCCGGCCGATGCGCCAGACGCTGGGCCTGCCTCCGCCCGAGCGTCGCGTCGGCCTCGCCGCCCACGACTTCGCCCAGGCCGCCTGCGCGCCCGAGGTGATCCTGCTGCATTCCGAGCGCCGTGAGGGCCAGCCGGCGGTGAAGTCGCGCTGGCTGTGGCGGCTGGAGACGCTGGCCCGCGGGGCCGGCGTGGACATCCCCGACCAGGCCGAGGCGCTGGCCTGGGCCCGTCGCCTCGATCCGCCGGACGACTACCAGCCGGTCGGCCGCCCCGCGCCCTGCCCGCCGGTCGAGGCCCGCCCGCGCGAGCTGTTCGTCACCCGCGTCGAAACCCTGACCCGCGACCCCTACGCGGTCTGGGCGCGGGACATCCTGAACCTGCGCCTGCTGGATCGGCCCGACGAGCCGGTGGAGGCCCGCGCCCGCGGCACGGCCATCCACGCGGCCTTCGAACGCTTCGCCCTGGCCCATCCAGCAGAGCTGCCGCCGGGCGCCGCCGCCATCTTCGAGGGCCTCTACGTCGAGGAGCTGGAGAAGGCCGGCATGCCGCGCGAGGCGCTGGCCCGCGAGAGCGCGCTCGCGCGCGAGGCCGCCGCGTGGGTCGCCGAGCTCGAAGCCCGGCGCCGCGCCGACGGCCGCGCCATCCACGTCGAGAAGACCGGCAAGCTGCCGATCCGGGTCGACGGCCACGAGGTGGTGCTGGGCGCCAAGGCCGACCGCATCGAGGCGGATCCGCAAGGCTACGGCCACATCCTCGACTACAAGACCGGCCGCGCGCCGTCGCAGAAGGTGGTCGACGCCGGGTTCTCGCCGCAGCTCACCCTGACCGCCGCCATCCTGGCCCACGGCGGCTTCGGCGAGATCGGCCGCCTGACGCCCGGAGAGCTGGTCTATCTGGAGGTCACCGGCCGCCGGCCCGCGGGCCGCGAGGAGGTCCGCGCCAGCGTCGACGAGAGCGCGCACGCCGCCGAGCAGGCGCTGGACGGCGCGCGCCGCCTGCTCGCCCGCTACTTCCAGCGCGACCAGCCGTACGTCTCGCGAACCGCCCCGCAGTTCGTGAAGACCTACGCCTCCGACTACGACCACCTGGCCCGGGTCTTCGAATGGTCGACGAGCGGCGAGGAGGGCGAGGCGTGACCCTGCACCTTGTCCCGACACCCCAGGACCACCAGCGCAACGCCGCCGACCCCGGCGTCTCGGCCTTCGTCACCGCCAACGCCGGTTCGGGCAAGACCAAGACCCTGATCGACCGGGTCGCGCGCCTGCTGCTCACCGGCGCCGAGCCCGAGACCATCCTCTGCGTCACCTACACCAAGGCCGCGGCCGCCGAGATGCAGCGCCGCCTGTTCGCCCGCCTGGGCGGCTGGTCGGTGATGCCCGACGGGCCGCTGACCGAGGAGCTCGCCGACCTCGAGGGCCGCGACGGCGCCGCCTATGACGACCGCCGCCTTTCCGAGGCCCGCGCCCTGTTCGCCCGCGCCCTGGAGACGCCCGGCGGGCTGAAGATCCAGACCATCCACGCCTTCTGCGAGAAGCTGCTCCGCCGCTTCCCGCTGGAGGCGGGCATCTCGCCGGGTTTCCGGGTGATGGACGACGCCGCCTCGGCCGCCGTGGCGGCCGCCGCCCGCGCCGCGGTCGCCCGCCACGCCCTGAAGGGCGAGGGCCGCACGGCGCAAGCCTACGCCCGCCTCTCGGTGGCGCTGGACTTCGGGTCCTTCCAGCAGATGTTCCTCGACTTCGAGGGCCGCCGCGGGAAGCTGCGCGACTTCTTCGAGGCGCGGGGCGGGCATGAGGGCGCCGCGGCCTGGGTCTGGGAGACCTGCGGGCTCGAACCCGGGGAGGACGCCGAGGCCGTCGAGCGCGCGGCGCTGGCCGGCCTTGACCGCAACCTCTGGCGCGCGGCCGCCGAGACGCTCTTGGCCGGCACGGCCACCGACCAGAAGTGCGCCGGCCAGCTCCGCGCCGTCGCCGCCGAGCCCGCCTTCGCCGGCGCCCTGGCCGCGCTCTTCACCGACAAGGGCGAGGGCACGCCCGCGACCTGGGTCGCCAAGACCTCGGGCCTCAAGGCGCAGGAAGGCCTGCGCATGGCCCTGCTCAGCGAGCAGGATCGCCTGGCCGCCGCCCGCGAGAAGCTCCGCGCCGCCCGCGTCGCCGCCGACACCCTCGACGCCCTGACGCTGGCCGAGGCCTATCTCGCCGCCTACCGGATCGAGAAGACCGTCGCCGGGGCCCTCGACTTCGCCGACCTGATCGAGAAGACCCGCAGCCTGCTGGCCAGCCGGCCCGCCGCCGCCTGGGTGCTCTACAAGCTGGACGGCGGCATCGACCACATACTGGTCGACGAGGCGCAGGACACCGCCCCCGACCAGTGGGAGATCGTCCGCGCCCTCACCGGCGAGTTCTTCGCCGGCGACGGCATGCTCCGCCGCAGCGAGGCCGAGCGCACCCTGTTCGTGGTCGGCGACGAGAAGCAGTCGATCTACTCCTTCCAAGGCGCCGCGCCCGAACGCCTGCTGTCCGAGACCCGGCGCTACGTGGCCGAGATCGAAGCCGCCGGCCGCAAGGGCGCCGCCGTGCCGCTGCACGCCTCCTGGCGGTCCACCGAAGAGGTGCTGTCCTTCGTCGACGCGGTGTTCAGCACCGGCGTGCCGCCGGGCGTGGATGCGCTGGAACACATCCCGATGCGGGCCGGCGAGCGCGGCTGCGTCGACCTCTGGCCGCTCGTCCGCGAGCCCAAGAGTGAGGCGCGCGACGCCTGGGACGCGCCACTCGACGCCCAGGGCGAGGAGAGCGCGGTCAAGGTTCTCGCGCGCAACATCGCCTGTGAGATCCGGGCCCTGGTGGAGCGCGGCGACACGGTCGTGGAGCGCGGCCGGGCGCGCCCGGCGTCCTGGGGCGACGTGCTGATCCTGGTGCGCAAGCGCGGCGGCCTGTTCGAGGAGATCCTGCGGGCGCTGAAGCACGCGAGCATCCCCGTCGCCGGGGCCGACCGGCTGGCGCTCTCGGAGCACATCGTCTTCGACGACCTGATGGCGCTGGCCCGCTTCGCCCTCTTCCCCGACGACGACCTGACGCTCGCCGCGCTGCTGAAGAGCCCGTTCTGCGGCCTGACCGACGACGACCTGTTCCAGCTGGCCTGGAAGCGTGAAGGCCGCCTCTGGCGCGCGCTGACGACGCGGGCGGACGAACAGCCGGCCTGGCGGGCGGCCGCCGACTTCCTGGCCACCATGCGCAAGGCCGCCGCCGAGACGGGCCCCTTCGGCTTCTACACCCGTGCGCTCGGCGCCCGCGACGCCCAGGGCCGCTCGATGCGCATGCGCCTGCTGCGCCGGCTGGGGGCCGAGGCCGAGGATGCGCTCGACGAATTCCTGGCGCAGGTGCTGGCCGCCGAGGGCCGCGGCGTCCACGACCTGGAGAGCCTCGCCGCCGACTTCGCCAGCCTCGACATCGTCGTGAAGCGCGAGCTGGAGGGCGGCCGCGACGAAGTCCGGGTGATGACCGCCCACGGCGCCAAGGGCCTGGAGGCGCCGGTCGTCATCCTGCCCGAGACCACCTCGGAACAGGGCGCCCGCGGCTCGCCCCTGCTGGAGACGACCGACGGCGGCTTCCTCTGGTGCGCCAGCGGCAAGGCCGACTGCGAGGCCTCCGCCGCCGCGCGGACTCTGCGCCAGACCCGCGAGGCCGAGGAGTCCCTGCGGCTGCTCTATGTGGCGCTGACCCGCGCCCGCGAGCGGCTGATCCTCTGCGGCCGCATCGCCGCCAACCGCAAGGAGGAGGGCCTGAAGGCCTGGTGGTCGGCCATCAAGACCGGCTTCGCCCACGAACGGATCGCGCCGCAGGTGCGGCAGGCGGCCTGCGGCGACGTGCTGGCCGAGCGCTATGGCCCCGATCCGGTCGCCATGGGACCCGCCGCCCACGCCGGGGCGGCGCCGGCCGATGTCCCTGCCTGGGCGGGCGTCGACCCCGCGCCCGAGGCCTTCGCCCGCTACGCCTCGCCGTCCGATCTCGGTGAAGGGACCGTCGTGGCCGCGCCTTCGCCGCTCGCCGCCGCCGGCGGCCTCGGCCGCTTCCGGCGGGGCGACATCATCCACCGGCTCCTGCAGGTGCTGCCCGACCTGCCGCCCGAAGACCGAGCGTCGGGCGCCCGCGCGCTGCTGGCCCGCGAACCCGACCTCTCCGACGACCAGCGCGCCGAGATGGCCACGGCCGCGCTCTCGGTGCTGGAGGACGCCCGCTTCGCCGAGGTGTTCGGCCCGGGCTCCCGCGCCGAGGTCGCCATCGCCGGGTCCGCCGCGGCCCTGCCGCCCGACCTGAAGATCTCCGGCCGCATCGACCGGCTGGTGGTGCTGCCCGGCCGGGTGCTGGTGGCCGACTTCAAGACCAACCGGCCCTCGCCCGACCGCATCGAGGACGCCGACCCGGCCTATCTGCGCCAGATGGCGCTCTACGCCGCCGTGCTCGCCGAGGTCTTCCCCGGGCGACGGATCGAGGCGGCTCTGGTCTGGACGGACGGCCCGAAGCTGATGACCGTTCCAGAAAACCTGCTGGCCCGGACCCTTGCCGAGCTCCGCCGTGGCGGTTGATACCTGCGCAGGCTCCGCCTACATCGGCGGATCAAGAGGCGCGTGGCCGCGTTCTGAGGCCCAGATTCCCGTTCGGCCGCGCGCGAGAGGAGTTTTCCTATGAGCACCGTGAAGGTCACCGACGCCACCTTCGAGACCGACGTCCTGCAGGCGCAGGGCCCCGTGCTGGTCGACTTCTGGGCGGAGTGGTGCGGCCCCTGCAAGCAGATCGCGCCCGCCCTCGAGCAGCTGTCCGAAGAGCTGGCCGGCAAGGTGACGATCGCCAAGCTGGACATCGAGGACAGCCCCACCACGCCCTCGCGCTACGGCGTCCGCGGCATTCCCACCATGATGCTGTTCAAGGGCGGCCAGATGGCCTCGATGAAGGTCGGCGCCATGCCCAAGCAGAAGATCCTGGAGTGGCTGACCGAGGCCGGCGTCGCCGCCTGATCGGCTTCAATCGTCCAGACGGGTTTCAGGGCCGCCTTCGGGCGGCCCTTCTCGTTTGGGCCTCTGCCTCAGGACGTACCAGCGCACCGTGCGGGTCGCGACGAGGAAGCCGACCACCCAGCCGATCAGCACCACGTCGGTGCGACCGAACAGCTCGATCAGGACCCACAGGATCACGAGCGCGATGCCGAGGGTGATCAGGTAGTGGCGCGGCAGGGCGAAGCGCAGGCTGTAGGGTTTCGACGGCATCAGCTCGGCCACGTCTCGGGGCTCATCGCCAGCACCTCGCCGGCGAAATGCAGGCCCCCGCACACCAGCACATGCGGAGCCGGCCCTTCGGCCGCAAGGGCCAGCCGCACCGCCGCTTCGACGTTCGGCGCCATCTCCGCGGGAAGGCCCGCCTGCACCGCGGCGACGGCGATGTCCTCGGCGCTCGCGGCGTTCGGGCCTTCGAAGGTCGTGGCGATGACCCGCGGCCGCATCTCGGCGAAGGGGCGGAAGAACCCCTCGGCGTCCTTGCGGGCGAACATGCCGGTCACCAGCGTCAGCGGCCGGGGATCGCGATCGACGATGCGCGAGGCCGCCTCGGCCAGCGCCCGGCCGGCGTGCGGATTATGGCCGCCGTCCAGCCACAGGTCGGACCCGCGCCGACGGGCCAGTTCGGCCAGCGGCCCGGCGGTCAGCCGCTGCATCCGCGCCGGCCAGACCGCCGAGGCGACGCCGGCGCCCAGCACCTCGTCGCTCAGGGCGTGGTCGAAGGTCAGCGCCGCGGCCACCGCCAGGCCGGCGTTCTCGAACTGATAGCCGCCGAACAGGCTGGGCGCCGGCAGGTCCAACAGCCGGTCCGGCATCTGCACCAGCAGCCGGCCGCGCTCCTCCCAGGCGTCGAAGTCGGCGCCCATCTGGAGGATCGGCGCCATCCGGTCGTCGGCCTCGCGGGTGATCATCTCCAGCGCCTCTTCCATCTGGCGCGCCACCACCACGGGGCGGCCCCGCTTGATGATCCCGGCCTTTTCCCAGGCGATCTTGGACAGCCCCGGTCCCAGCATCTCCAGATGGTCGTAGTCCACCGGCGTGATCACGCTGACCGCCGGGGCGTCGAAGACGTTGGTCGCGTCGAACCGGCCGCCCAGTCCCACCTCGACGATGCACAGGTCGGCCGGCGTCTCGGCGAAGGCCAGCAGAGCCAGGACCGTCGTGATCTCGAAGAAGCTGATCGGCTCGCCGGCGTTGGCGGCCTCGACCCGGTCGGTGAGCTCGAGGAGGTGTTCGTCGGTGATCAGCTTGCCGGCCAGCCGGATGCGTTCGGCGAAGCGCACCAGATGGGGCGAGGTCAGCGCATGCACCCGCAGCCCCGCCGCCTCGCCGATGGCGCGCAGATAGGCGACCGTCGAGCCCTTGCCGTTGGTGCCCGCCACGTGGATCACCGGCGGCAGGCGCCTCTCGGGGTGATCGAGGGCGGCCAGCAGCCGCTCCACGCGTCCGGTGGTCAGGTCGATCAGCGTCGGATGATTGGCGCGCAGCCGCTGGATCACCGCGTCGGAGGCGCGGATCGGATCGAAGCCGGGATCGGACTTCAGGTCAGGCGGCGGAGGAAAGGCGCTCACGCCCCATCATAAGCGTCTTCAGGATCGAGCCCAGCCTGTCCGGCAGTTCGGCGCGCGGGACCACCTGGTCGATCATGCCCCGCTCGGCCAGGAACTCCGACTTCTGGAAGCCGGGCGGCAGGGTCTCGCGGATGGTCTGTTCGATCACCCGGCGGCCCGAGAAGCCGATCGTGGCGTTCGGCTCGGCCAGATGGATGTCGCCCAGCATGGCGTAGGAGGCGAGCACCCCGCCGGTGGTGGGATCGGTCAGCACGACGACGTAGGGCAGGCCGGCGGCCTTCACCTCGTTCAGCGCCAGCGTCGTGCGGGCCATCTGCATGAGGGACAGGGTGCCCTCCTGCATGCGCGCGCCGCCCGAGGCGGTGAAGATCACCAGCGGGACCTCGCGCTTCACAGCCTCCTTCGCCGCGGCGATGAACGCCTCGCCCGCGCCCATGCCCAGCGAACCGCCCATGAAGTGGAAGTCCTGGACCATCACCACGCAAGGCTGGCCCCGCACGTGACCGTAGGCGGCGGCGATCGAATCCCTGCTCGCCCGTGGCCTTCCGCGCCGCCTTCAGGCGGTCGGGATACGAACGGTCGTCCGGGAACTTGTGCGGGTCCTCGACCACCGGCGCCCAGTCGATCTTCTCGAACTGGCCGTCGTCGAACGTGATCGCCAGCCGCTGCGCCGCGCCGATCCGCATGTGGTGGCCGGACGGGGTGACCCACAGGGCCGCCTCGAGGTCGGGCCGGTAGATCATCTCGCCCGTCTCGGGGCATTTCACCCAGAGGTTCTCGGGCGTGGACTCGCGCTTGGCGAAGTTCCGCACCCCGGGGGCGATCCGGGAAAGCCAGCCGCGGCGTTCCCGGTTGCCGGCCGGACGGCCGGGCTTGTCGTTACGCTGATCAGCCATCGCCATGGTTTTCAGACCGCCGTTTGGCTCGTTCGCGCGAAGCGCACAGCCTTAGCCAAGGATTCCACTTTGGAAAGAACTCGCGCGGTCACGTCTTCGTTCATGTCCACTGCTTCGGCGACTTCGTCCACAAGAGCGGAACCGACCACGACCGCGTCGGCGACCTGGGCTACCTGCTTCGCCCTTTCCGAAGTCTTGATGCCGAAACCGACGGCGACCGGCAGGCCCGACGCCTTCCGCACCCGCTCGACGTTCGGGGCGGCGGCCGCCGCGTCGGCTTCCTTCACGCCCGTGACCCCCGCCACCGAGACGTAATAGACGAAGCCGGACGTGCGCTTGACCACCACCGCCAGGCGGCTGTCGTCGGTGGTCGGCGTCGCCAGCCGGATCAGTGAGATCCCGGCCGCATCCAGGGCGTCGGCCAACGGGCCGGCCTCTTCCGGCGGGCAGTCCACGACGATCAGCCCGTCGACCCCGGCGTCGGCGGCGTCGCGCGCGAAGGCCTCGAAGCCCCAGGTGACGATGGGGTTCATGTAGCCCATCAGGATCACCGGCGTATCCTGATCGCCGTCGCGGAAGTCACGGATCAGCTCCAGCGTCCCGCGCGTGGTCATGCCCTTGGCCAGCGCCCGCTGGGCGGCCCGCTGGATCGGCGGGCCTTCGGCCATGGGGTCCGAGAACGGGAAGCCCACCTCGATCAGGTCGGCGCCGGCCGCCGGCAGGCCCTGGAGGATCCTGAGCGCGGTCTCGCGATCCGGATCGCCGGCCATGACGTACGGGATGAAGGCCGCGCGGCCCTCCGCCTTGAGCGCCGCGAAGCGGGCGTCGATACGGGCTTTGGTCAAATCGGCCGTTCCCTAGATCTGCCGGCCGAGATGCGCGGCGACGGTGGCCACGTCCTTGTCGCCGCGGCCCGACAGGTTCAGCACCACGACGCCGTCCTTGCCGACCTCGCGCGCCACGTCGCCGATGCGGGCGATGGCGTGCGCGCTCTCGATGGCCGGCAGGATGCCTTCCAGCTTCGAGAGCAGCATGAAGGCGTCCAGGCTCTCCTGGTCCGTCGCCGTCAGGTAGGTCGCCCGGCCCACGTCATGCAGCCAGGCGTGCTCCGGGCCGATCCCGGGATAGTCGAGACCGGCTGAGATCGAGTGGGCCTCGGTGATCTGGCCGTCCCGGTCCTGCAGCAAATAGGTCATGTTCCCGTGCAGCACGCCCGGGCGGCCGCCGTTGATCGCCGCGGCGTGGCGGTCGGTGTCGATCCCCGAGCCCGCCGCCTCGACGCCGATCAGCTTCACCGAGGCGTCGTTCAGGAACGGGTGGAAGATGCCGATGGCGTTCGAGCCGCCGCCCACGCAGGCCACCACGGCGTCCGGCAGGCGGCCCTCGGCGGCCATGACCTGCTCGCGCACCTCGCGGCCGATCACCGACTGGAAGTCGCGAACCATCTCGGGGTACGGGTGCATCCCGGCGGCGCTGCCGATCAGGTAGTAGGTGTCCTCGACGTTGGTGACCCAGTCCCGCAGCGCCTCGTTCATGGCGTCCTTCAGCGTCGCCGAGCCGCTGGTCACCGGCCGCACTTCCGCGCCCAGCAGGTTCATCCGGAAGACGTTCGGCTTCTGCCGCTCCACGTCCACTGCGCCCATGTAGACCACGCACGGCAGGCCGAAGCGGGCGCAGACGGTGGCGGTCGCCACGCCGTGCTGGCCGGCGCCGGTCTCGGCGATGATCCGGGTCTTGCCCATCCGCATGGCCAGCAGGATCTGGCCCATGCAGTTGTTGATCTTATGGGAGCCGGTGTGGTTCAGCTCCTCGCGCTTCAGGTAGATCTTCGCCCCGCCGAAATGCTCGGTCAGCCGCGCGGCGTGGTACAGGGGCGACGGCCGGCCGACATAATGGGTCAGGTAGCCGGAGAGCTCGGCCTGGAATTCGGGATCGGCCTTGGCCCGGGCATAGGCCGCGGTCAGGTCGTGGACCAGCGGCATCAGGGTCTCGGGCACGTACTGGCCGCCGTAATCGCCGAAACGCCCCTGGGCGTCGGGATAGGCCGAATAGTCGTTGGGACGGGCAGGCGCGTTCAAAACGGTCATCTCAACCGCGTTCTACGGCGTGAAGGAACGCCTGGATCAAGGCCGGGTCCTTTAGTCCGGGACCGCGCTCCACGCCAGAGGAAACGTCCACCAGCGGGGCCCCGGAAATCCGCATCGCCTCGGCGACGTTCCAGGGATTGAGCCCGCCCGCCAGGAACCACGGCCTTGCGAAGCGTCGCCCCTCCAGCAGGCTCCAGTCGAACGCGACGCCCAGTCCGCCGGGCCGGTCCGCATCCCTGGGCGGCTTCGTCTCGAACATCAGGTGCGCGACGAGCGGCTCGTAGGCCTGGGCGGCGGCGAAGTCCGCGGGCTCGGACACCGGCAGCACCTTGACGAGCCCGCGTCCCCACCGCTGGCCGATCTCGCGCACCCGCGCGGGCGGCTCCTTGCCGTGGAGCTGGATGAGGTCGGGATCCAGGCCGGTCACGATGGCCTCCAGTTCGGCGTCGGTCGGATCGACGGTGACGGCCACGACCTTCGCTCCGCGCGCCCGCACGGGCGGCGCCAACCGGCCCGCGGCCTCGGGCGCGATGTTGCGGGGGCTCTTCTCGAAGAACATGAAGCCGAGGAAGCCGGCGCCGCCGTCCAGCGCCGCGCGGACCGCCTCCGGCGTCGTCACCCCGCAGATCTTGGCCTGGACCGTCATTCCGCAGGGCTTAGTCGCTGCGCCGCGGCCTCTGCAAGCGCCAGCACGGCGGAACAGGCTCCTCCGCCCGGCGGTTGTCCCGCCAAGCCTGGAGACGGAACATGCCCAACCATACCAACGGAAACCTCGGCCGGCTCGCCACCGGCGCAGCCCTCGGCTTCGTGGCCGGGCTCGCCCTGCCCCACGCCCGCAAGGCAGTGGCCCAGGGACCCTCCCTTGCCGCCGGCGACTGGGTCGACGCGCTGAAGGCCGAGCATCGGCTGGTGGAGAAGACCTTCGAAGCCCTCCTGCAGACCACCGCCGACGAGCCGATGAAGCGGCAGATGCTGCTGACCAAGATCGCCTACGCCCTGACCAAGCACGCGGTCGAGGAGGAGAACGTCATCTACCCCGCGATGATGGAGAACGGCCGCGAGGAGCAGGCGCGCCATCTGGTGGAGGACCATGGCGACGTGAAGACCTTCATCTACGACCTGCGCCGAATGCCCACCGACGACCCGCGGTGGATCGACACCGCCCGCCAGTTCTTCGCCCAGTTGCAGGAGCACGTGCGGGAGGAGGAGGACGACATCTTCCCCACCTTCCGTGAGGCTCTGCCCCAGGAGGAAAACGCCCGCCTCACGCGGATGATGAACTGGGAAGGCTTCAAGGTGGCCTGACCCCGGCGCGCGCATCTTTCGGCCGGCGGGGCGACCGCCTGTCGGAGATGCGCGCGGGTCGCCTCTGGCGGAGTCGACGCTTTGCGGCCAAGCTGCGCGCATGGGGGACACCGGCGACGCGACGGACATCTGGGATACCTGGCGGCGGCTGGTGCGGCAGCTGCCCGTCTGGCGCATGCCCTACGAGCTGTTCTTCTCGCCCAGCATCTGGACGCTGATGGGCGTCGACTTCATGAGCGGGCTTCTGAAGAACCGCTCGACCCGCCGGATTTTCGAGATCCTCGCGCCCCTGCCCGCCGGAGACCTGCGCCGGATCCACGCGCTCGCCCAGATGAACCACCGGCGCCACGAGGCGATCTCGCGGTGGTCGGCCATCGCGCTCATCACCCTGCCGGCCTCGGCCGCGCTGACGCTGTCCGAACTCTCGCCGCAGACCCTTCAGGCGATCACCCGCTGGGAGGGGTTCGCCCGCTGGTACCTGATGCTGGCCTATCTGGCGGCGGTGGTGGGCTTCTACCTGCTCTGCGCCTGGCGGGCGAGGCAGCTCGCGACGGTGGTGGAGCTGGCGTTCATCCAGCGTGACGTGCCCGTTGCGGCCGGCGCGACCGAGATCGAGGATCCGATCCAGGCGCCGGTCGGCGCCTAGGGCTTCTGCCCGGCCTGCGCCTTCAGCACGTCGCGGATTTCGATCAGCAGGGACTCCTCGGCCGTGGGCGCCGGCGGCGCGGCTTCCGCCTGCTGCTCGCGGTGGTGTGCGCGGCGCACGGCGTTGACCAGCTTCACCAGCATGAACACCGCCCAGGCGACGATCAGGAACCTTATGCAGGTGTTGATGAAGAGGCCGTACTGGATGGCGACCGCGTCCGCCTCGGGCGTGGCGGGATTGTCGCCCTTCAGCACCCACTGCAGGTCCGAGAAGTCGATGCCAGACAGCAGCAGGCCGATCGGCGGCATGATGACGTTGTCGACCAGGCTCTTGACGATGTCGTTGAAGGCCGCGCCGATGATCACGCCGACCGCCAGGTCGATGACGTTGCCGCGGGCGATGAACTCGCGGAACTCCTGGATGACGCCGGCCATGCCCGCCTCCGCCGCCTAGGCCTCGTCGTCGGCGTTCAGCCGCTCGCGCAGCTCCTTGCCGCTCTTGAAGAAGGGGACGTGCTTGGCCCGGACGTCCACCGGCTCGCCGGTGCGCGGGTTGCGGCCGGCGCGCGCGTCGCGCGACCGGACCGACAGGGCCCCGAAGCCGCGCAGCTCCACGCGGCCGCCGTCTTCCAGAGCCTCGATCATGCGCTCGAGGATCACGCCCACGACGCGCTCGATGTCCCGCTGGGTAAGATGCGGGTTCTCTTCGGCGAGTTTCGCGATCAGCTCAGACTTGATCATGAGGCCCCTCGAACCGGCGCGACCATGGGCGACTCTCTAGCGCGGTTCAAGGCGGAAATAGGGTTTACGGGCGCAACGGCCAAGCCTGTTCCCGAGCGGCGGCTTATCTTTTGAGGTCGACACGAAAAAAGCCCCGCCCGGCGAACCGGACGGGGCCTCTTCGAGCCTGGCGCCTGAGATCAGGCGCTGAAGGCTGCTACTCCTTCTGGGCCTTCTCGCGCAGAGCCGCGCCCAGGATGTCGCCCAGCGAGGCGCCGGAGTCCGACGAGCCGAACTGCTCGATGGCTTCCTTTTCCTCGGCCATTTCCAGCGACTTGATCGACAGCGAGACGCGGCGCGCGGCCTTGTCCAGGTTGGTGATCTGGGCGTCGACGCGGTCACCCACGGCGAAGCGCTCGGGACGCTGGTCGGCGCGGTCGCGGCTGAGGTCCGACTTGCGGATGAAGGCCGTCATCGGCGCTTCGTCCTCGCCGAACCGCACCTCGATGCCGCCCGAGGTGACCTCGGTGACGGTGCAGGTGACGGTCTGGCCCTTGCGGAACGTGTCGCCCTGCATCGGGTCGCCCGAGAGCTGCTTGATGCCCAGCGAGATGCGTTCCTTCTCGACGTCCACGTCCAGGACGCGCGCCTTGACGACGTCGCCCTTGTTGTAGCGCGCCATGGCCTCTTCGCCCGACACGGCCCAGTCGAGGTCCGACAGGTGCACCATGCCGTCGATGTCGTTATCGAGGCCGATGAACAGGCCGAACTCGGTGGCGTTCTTGACCTCGCCTTCCACGGTCGAGCCGACCGGGTGGGCCGCCAGGAACGCATCCCACGGGTTCGCCATGGCCTGCTTCAGGCCCAGCGACACGCGGCGCTTGGACGGATCGACGTCGAGGACGACGACTTCCACTTCCTGGCTGGTCGAGACGATCTTGCCGGGGTGGACGTTCTTCTTCGTCCACGACATTTCCGACACGTGCACCAGGCCCTCGACGCCCGGCTCCAGCTCCACGAAGGCGCCGTAGTCGGTGATGTTGGTGATGCGGCCGGTGAACTTCGCGCCCACCGGGTACTTGGCTTCCACGCCGTCCCACGGGTCGGACTGCAGCTGCTTCATGCCGAGCGAGATGCGCTGGGTCTCGGGGTTGATCTTGACGATCTGCACCTTGACCGTGTCGCCCACGGCCAGGACCTGGCTCGGGTGGTTGACGCGCTTCCAGCTCATGTCGGTGACGTGCAGCAGGCCGTCGATGCCGCCGAGGTCCACGAACGCACCGTAGTCGGTGATGTTCTTGACCACGCCTTCGCGGACTTCGCCCTCTTGCAGCTGGCTGACCAGCTCGGTGCGCTGTTCGGCGCGGGCTTCTTCCAGGATGGCGCGGCGCGAGACGACGATGTTGCCGCGCGGGCGGTCCATCTTGAGGATCGCGAACGGCTGCTCGCGGCCCATCAGCGGGCCGACGTCGCGCACCGGGCGGATGTCGACTTGGCTGCCCGGCAGGAACGCCGAGGCGCCGCCCAGGTCGACCGTGAAGCCGCCCTTCACGCGGCCGACGATCACGCCCATGACCGGCTCGTTGCGCTCGTACACGGCTTCCAGGCGCGTCCAGGCTTCCTCGCGGCGGGCCTTCTCGCGGCTGATCACCGCTTCGCCCATGGCGTTCTCGACGCGCTCCAGGAACACCTCGACGGTGTCGCCCGCCTTCAGCGGCGGCTTGTCCTCGCCGGGCTGGGTGAACTCCTTCAGGGCCACGCGACCTTCGGTCTTCAGACCGACGTCGATGATGGCGAAGTCCTTCTCGATGCCCACGACGGTGCCGCGCACCACCTGGCCTTCCATGATGTCACGGCCGCCCAGCGACTCGGTCAGCAGCGCTTCGAAGTCGTCGCGCGAGGGGTTCAGGCTAAGATCGTCAGCCATAAGGGTCTTTCGTTCGGGTTGGACGCGAGGCGCTCGGCGAAAAGCCAGGCGGAGTCCGCGCGTCGGGTTGAGGTGTGTGAGATTGCGTCCGCGGCCGTCTGGAAGCTGAAGCGCGGGTGGATTTGCCTATTGGGAAGTTTCCCAGCGGGCGCGCGCGGCCTCGACGATGCGGCGGGCGGCATCGAAGGCGCGGTCTATACTCAAATCGGACGTATCCAGCAAGACGGCGTCGTCCGCCTGGCGCATCGGGGCCGCGTCCCGGCCGCCGTCGCGGGCGTCGCGCCGGCGGATGTCGGCCAGGATGTCCTCGAAGCTCACGGCCTCGCCCTGGCCGGTCAGCTGCTTCCACCGGCGCTCGGCGCGAACCTCCGGCGTCGCGGTGACGTACAGCTTGGCCGGCGCGTCCGGCGCGATGACCGTGCCGATGTCGCGGCCGTCCAGCACCGCGCCGCCCGGCTGGGCGGCGAACGTCCGCTGGAAATCGAGCAGCGCGGCCCGCACCGCGGGATGGGCCCCGACACGGCTCGCCGCCTCGCCCGCGCCGCGGGTGCGCAGGGCGGGATCCTCCAGCTGCGAGGCGCTGAGCGCGCGGGCCGTCGCCGCCGCGGCGTCCGGGTCGTCCAGGTCGCCGCCGGCGCGCTCCGTCAGCACCCCCCACCGCCCGGTACAGCAGGCCGGTGTCGAGTACGGGCAGGCCGTACAGCGCGCCCAGCTTCGCGGCGATCGTCCCCTTGCCCGAGGCGGCCGGCCCGTCGACCGCGATCACGAAGCCGCTCATGCCGGCGTAAGCCCGGCCTCGAAGATCTCGGCCCCGAGCCCGCGCATCAGGTCGGTGAAGCCCGGGAAGCTGGTGGCGATCATGCCCGGCTCGTCCACGCTGACCGGCTCGGCCGAGGCCAGGCCCAGCACCAGATGGGACATGGCGATCCGGTGGTCGCCGTGGGTCGTGACCGTCGCCCCGCCGCGCACCTGGCCCGCGCCGCCGGTGACGATCAGGCCCTCGGGCTCCTCCTCGGACGGCGACGCCGCAGGCCGCCAGGCCCGCGGCCATCAGCGCGATCCGGTCGCTCTCCTTCACCCGCATCTCGCCGATGCCGCGCATCACGGTGCGGCCCGTCGCATAGGCCGCGGCCACCGCCAGGATCGGGTATTCGTCGATCATCGACGGCGCCCGCTCGGGCGGGACCTCGACGCCCTCCAGCTCCGAGTGGCGGGCGGTGACGTCGGCGACGCTCTCGCCGCCCTCGTCCCGCACATTGGTCACCGACAGGTCGGCGCCCATGTCGCCCAGGGTCTCCAGAAGGCCGATGCGCGACGGGTTGAGCAGCATGCCCTCGACGGTGACGCTCGAACCCGGCGTGATCAGCGCCGCCACCAGCGGGAAGGCGGCCGACGAGGGATCGCCCGGCACATGTACGCGGATGCCGCGGAGCTTCTGGCCGGGCGCGAGCCCGATCCGGCGGCCAGCGCCTTCCTCCGCCACCTCCACCTGGGCGCCGAAGCCGCGCAGCATGCGCTCGGTATGGTCGCGGGTCGCCTCGGGCTCGATCACGTCGCAGCCCCGACCGTTCAGGCCGGCCAGCAGGATCGCCGACTTCACCTGCGCCGAGGGCTCGGGGAGGCGGTAGGACAGGTGGCTGAGGCCGCCGCCCTTCAGCGTCAGCGGCAGTCGCCCGCCGGCCCGGCAGATCCACGTCGCGCCCATCTCGCCCAGTGGCTTCAGCACGCGGTTCATCGGCCGGCCGCGCAGCGAGGCGTCGCCGGTGAAGGTGGCGGCGAGGTCGAAGCCCGCCGCCGCGCCCATGATCAGCCGCACGCCGGTTCCGGCGTTGCCGCAGTCGATGACGTCCTCCGGTTCGGCGAAACCCCCCTTGCCCTCGACCCGCCAATGGCCTTCGCCCAGGCGCCGGACGTCGGCGCCGAACGCCTGCATGGCCGCCGCCGTGCGCCGCACGTCGTCGCCTTCGAGCAGGCCTTCGATCTCGGTCACGCCGCTCGCCAGCGCGCCCAGGATGAGCGCCCGATGGCTGATGGATTTGTCCCCGGGCGCCCGCACGGTCCCCTTGAGGGACCCCGCGCGCCTGGCGGTCAGATGGGCCGCCGTCATGAGCTGGAAACGAGCCTCCGGGAAAGGCGGGAAATCACGAGGGGGATTGCTTTGACAGCGGCGGCGCCGCGTGGCAAGGGAGCCCGCTTTTCCGCGCCACCTTACAAAATTTAGAGGTCGCCGCCTTTGGCCACTCCCGAGCTGGGTACGAAGCAACTCTGCCCCAACTGCCAAGCGAAATTCTATGACCTGGGCAAGCGTCCCGCGCATTGCCCCAAGTGCCACAGCGAGTTCGATCCCGACGAAGCCGTCCGCAACCGCCGCGTCCGCGCGCGCGCCGTGACGCCTGACACCGAGGCCGACGAGGAGCGCGAGGACCAGGTCGCCGAGGAGACCGAGCGCGACGAGGACGAGGAAGACGACGCCGTCACGCCGGAACTGGACGAGGTGGCGGACGAGCCGCCGCTGGCCGGCGACGACGATGACGACGCGGCCGAGCCCGGCCCGGCCGTGTCGGAAGACCTCGGCGAGTTCACGGATGACGAGGACGTCGAGGACGCCGACGACGTGCCCTTCCTCGAGGACGAGGAAGAGGACGACTTCGACGATTCCGAGATCGAAGGCCTTCCGGACGAGGGCGACGACGAGGATCGATAAGGTCTGCGAAAAAAGCCCGTCAGACGGGCTTGATCGCGGGAACCGAGTTGAATAGGTTCCGCGCCTTCCCGGCCGGCCAACAGCCGGGAAGGACTAGACCTTGGGGCTATAGCTCAGTTGGTAGAGCGCTTGAATGGCATTCAAGAGGTCAGCGGTTCGACTCCGCTTAGCTCCACCATGGAGGCCCCCAGTAACCCACTGGGGGCCTTCGCCTTTTTCGGGCAAGCGCTTGAGCGCGCATACCAATCCTACGAAGGCCGAGGCGGGCTGGGTACCACCGGGGTACCACTTGCAATCTGCCACTGCCCGGCGTTTCGCCGCATTCCACGCAGCGTCAGGTGTTTCGCCGGCGCCACCCCAAAGACTGGCCTGTCCGAAGCGCAGCCTTGCGGAAGGGGGGTAAGGTTACGTATCGACGGACGATCGTG
Source organism: Phenylobacterium sp. J426 (assembly GCF_024699945.1). Classification (GTDB taxonomy): domain Bacteria; phylum Pseudomonadota; class Alphaproteobacteria; order Caulobacterales; family Caulobacteraceae; genus Phenylobacterium. The sequence goes on from NZ_JAJOMY010000001.1 coordinate 1,015,528, forward strand.
ATCGCGGCGATGATGTCGCCGGCACGGAGATCCGTAGATGCCTAATGCCCCAGCGTCCGATATCGAGTCCGCAAAGCGGCTCTACAGCAATCTCGTCAGGGCCGTTCTTGATCTTGCCGCGGACTGTCCTGAGAGCCGCCACGTCGTCGCGCTAGCCATCATCGTCGACGCCTTCCACGACGACATTCTGGGACCGCTCGAATGCGGGCGCCCCGCGGGACGGCCGACCCTGGTCGAGACCGACGAGGTAGCGGGTGACCGCAAGTTCCACTGACGTCGGGTCTGCGGCATACGTCCGCGGAGTTCTCGGCGAACCGAGGCGGTCTCCCGGCTCACGGCGCGGGAAGTCCACCGGCAGTGTGCATAGGTCGGCGGCGTTTCCAGACATGTGCGACGCATGTGCATAGGAAGCGGCACCTTTCATGACGCATCCAGCGGGCATGCAGGGAACTGCCGCGAGGTCTATACACGTCCCTGAGTCATGTATGGAAAATCGCCGAATCCTATACAGGTCGGTTCCGCATGGCCTTGGTCGCCAGCCACGTCCCGCCGCTTCTGGCGCTGTCTGGGGGGCTGGAGAGAGAGCGGCATTTCGGGATAGCGCAGCTAAGCGAAGGCCAGGTCGATGATCGGCCATCAGCACCTTCTTCTCCGCATCAGATACGCGTGAGAACGAAGAGCGTTTAGCGGTCGAGATCGATCGACCTCGACCTGCCCGCGATCTGCGCGCCCTGAGGTGTCGGCAAGAGTTCAATGCCTCGACCCAACGTCGGCAGGGGTTGTCCGAATTTCAGCCGCGCGTAGCGCTCCTGCCCTTGCGCCTCGCGCACGATGACCCAACCCGCGCCGCCCAGCTCGTCGTGGTGTCCCCGCGCAACGACACGACCGCGAACCGGTGCGTCGCCTAGCACCTGCGGCTCACGGCCCGTATCCAGGCGGCGCTGATGGAGGGTGCGGATGATGTCCTGACGAAGCTGCAGCGACCGCAACTTGGGCTGGAGCTCAGCGTCCAGCCGGTATCTTCCGCCGACGCGTTCGGCGAGACCCAGGGCCTCCAGCCGACGCAGTCGTCCCCGCGTCAGGGCCGACCAGGCGTCGTTCACCCCGACGCCGTCGTTCACACATCGGTCCGCGTCCGCTGCCTGGAGGAGCCTTCGGTCCAGCCCCGTGAACCGATCGGCCTGGGTCTCGCGCCAAACGCGGCGCTCCGCCTCCGCGCGGGTCAGGTCGCCAAGCCGCTCCTGTGCGACCTCCTGCGCCCGCGCACGGAAGCCAAACCCTACGTAGTCCCGAGGCATGACGAGGTCTCGGCCCGATCCTCGCCGGCCGCGGATCAGGACGTGGGCATGGGGGTGCCCGGTGTCGTAGTGGCAGGTGGCGATCCAGGTCAAACCGGGCTCCCCCAGGTCGTCCGCGACCCGCCGCATCACCTCCCGGGTGTAGCCTCTCAGGTCCGATATCCGCTCGCCGTGCTCGGGAGATACAATGAACCGGAAGTGGTGCCGATCCTCGCCCCAGGCCAGCGTGGCGGCGGCCGGGTCAATCACGTCCTGGCCGCGCTCGAAGAACTCCGGTGGTTGTTCGGCGAAACCGGCGCCGGATCGCCCGAGGTAGGCCACATGCGCCGCCAGGGCGGCCGAACGCGCGGCGCCGTGTCCGGAGTGGCGAGAGACCAGGGCCTTCACGATCACCCGTTGCCGCACATCCAGCCGAAAGGCGCGGCCGGAGCGTCGCTGTGCTGCGCTGAGCACGCCCGAGCGGTCTCCAAAGGCGAACAGCCGCGATGCCGCCAAACGCTGCATCATGGCCGTGCGAGCCGTGACAGGATCGGATTTCAGCCGGCCCGGCAGGCGCGCGATACGCCGAGGTGGCGCGTCCGTCGGTGCGCCAGTGAGACGGGCCTGGATGGCGTCACGGGTCAACACGACGGCGAGGTCCAGCGTTCGAAGCAACGCACGTCGTGACGACTTGTCGTCGCAGCTGTGCGCCTTGCTAAATCGCTGAAATTCTAGGGCAAAGCGCGAAGAAAAACACCTCTTTTATCTTGCCCTAAACCCTAATTTCTTCGCGATCATCAACGTCGATCAATACAGCGCAAACCAGACCAACTATCCGCCGGCTCGGCACTTCATACGATGCGCTGAGTCTCCCCGAAGCAGCCAAACGGAAAAACCCGCCCGGCCGAAGCCGAGCGGGTCAGGGCGATGGGGGGGGTGCAGTACCGACTATCCGGCGCGGGCTCGGATCGCCACATGCTGCACCCCCCGCGCCGTGGCTTGTTGCGCCAGGTTCAACGCGGGTCCGAACGGATGGGTCCCGGACGCCCGGCCTTCATCCAGCGACTGGGCCAGGGTGAGGCAGCATTCCGGCTCCAGCGCCATCAGCTCATCGTTGGCTCGGAAGGGGGCGGCCTTTCCGTGCCGGTCGAAGTCCGCCCGGGCGAGCACCAGGGTGACACCCTTCTGCTGCGCCCAGCGGATCGCCAGCCGTTCCGCGCCCTTGGCTCCGGTCGTCGCCAGCGCCATATCCGGCCACTCCGAGCGGGCCCAGTTCAGGGCGTCGAAGATGCGACCTGCGTCCACCCCGCTGTCCGCGAACGGCGCAGCCCTGAAGGCCACCACCGGCCCGCCCGGATTCGCCTCGGTCGCCTGCCGGCGTGCGATCGCGCGCAGGGCTTGCTTGGCGTCCAGCTGCGCTGCCGTCAGCCGCGTGCCCCGCCGGCTTCCGCGCCAGGGCGACCAAACCTCGCCGGTGGCTGTCGCGTAGACATCGGCTGCCGCATCGCGCACCAGCTCGCAAGCCGCCTGCGCCACATCCGCACCGCGCGCCGTCTGTGTTGCCTCCTGCAGTTCGGTGTCGGCCATCTCGGAGCCGTCGAAGTCCCGCTCCAGGAACCGCATCCGGTCGCGGGCGCGATCCGCATCCCGTTCGATCCGTCCCGCCGCCGAATGGAAAGCGCCGATCAGGCACTCCGCCAGGATCGCCTGCACATCCTCCAGCGCGGTGTTTCCCACCAGGTCGAGCAGCTCGGTCATGAACGCCTGCCCGAGCTGCACGAGAGCCGCTTCGGTCGGGTGCGGACGCACGTCTTCCAGCGCAGCCGCTTGGACGTCGAAACTGGTGTCGGAAGAGGAGAAGGCATGAAGGGAGAAGGTCATCGGAGCACTCCGTGATTTGAGAGGAGATGCCGATGCGCCCTACGCGCAACGACCTTGGTTTTGGCCACGTCGGGCCCCGGGCAGTCACCGGAGCGAAGCGCGCGCGTAGCGGAGGGAAACGGCCGCCAGGCCGTTGACGGCCAGGGTGACGTGACAAGATCAGAGGGCGTTGTGTGGGGGCGTTGCGCCCGCCCGTAGAGGCGGGCGCGCAATTCGGCGCACCACTTGCGCCGAGTGCTGAGCGAGCGGGTTCGCCGTCCCAAGCAGGCCGCGACTGACGCCCGGTCCGCGTGAGGGATCGTTCTCTAACCGCCTGCAACCCCCGGGCTGCTAACGCTTGGAATTCCCCAGGGATTTTGGGCCCGTAGCTCGGGCGTCGATGTCAGGTCAGCGCGAAGATCCCGAATCGAACATTCGGGGCGATCTGTCCTCGACAGCTGCTCTGTTCCGCGCAGGGATCGCAACGCCCAGCCTGAAGAGACCGAAGGGCTCAGAGGGCGGCTCCGGGGCGCGGAGACTCCCGTGGGAGGCTTCGGGAGGCGCAGCCGAGTAGAGCCCGACCCGCAGGGGCGCGTATTTGCGGAGTGCCTTCAAACCGCCCTCGCCATAAACTCGTCACCTGGTGAGGCTTCGCTTCTAACGCGATCTCACGCGGGGCGGTCATTTGGCACGTGGACGGGTTCCCCTTGGCGCAGCCGCGTTCTCGGTCCTCCTACATGTAGCTGCACTTAGCTGGCTGTTCCTGCGGGGGGACCGAGGAGAGGGTGGCGGAGCCTCCCCCGATGGTCGTCGAACTGGTGGATTTGAGTCGCCCAGAGCCCAAGCCACCGCAGCGCGAGGCTGCTCAAACAGGGCGACCGCAAGTCGTTCAGCGAGTAGCTCGAGAGCCGGTCGAGAAGCTCCAGCTTAACCCGCCTGCTTCGGCGTCGACGCCAGCAAATTCAGCGCCGGACCTGATGGCGGCGCCTTTTGCAGAAGGCCGTCGCAAAGCCCCGCCAACCGAAAGCCGGCGCCGCCCTTGTGATCCAAGGGTGATCGACGAGACGTTGGAAGAGTGTCGGCGAGAACAGGAGATCGCGCGTGGCGTCACGCGTTCCTTCGATCCCCAGAACGGAGACGACGAGTTCGCGAGAGAGGCACGCAGGAAGGAAGCGATGAGAGCCTATCGTGAAGGCTCGGGTGGCTACCCTGGCCTGCGGTGCGCGATCTTTCACCGTTGCTGAACTTCAACAGCGCTCAGGCCGTGGCCATGCGGTAGTTCTGCCTTCCGTTAGACAATGCTCAAATGGTCGGCCGGGCGCCCCTCAAAGTCACGCGCGCAGTGCCGATGGCGCGCGGAGCGCGCGATCGAGCCTGCCTACGATCCCTGCGAGATCGGGCGCCCGGCCGTTGCGCAGCAACGGCGGATGTCGTCGTACGCAATCGTGTGCCGCTACCGAGAAGGAGGTCCAGATGTCAGGCGCATGGTTCTCTTCGAGGTCGGGCGAGCCGCCTCATCCTGGGTGGTTCGGTGGGAGTGGCGTCTCAGGGTTACACGCGCGGTCGGGGCACGCGATTGACATTGCGAGATCGCCAGACCCGTCGTCCTGACACGGACGCTTCCGCCTGGGAGCGGAAGATTTAGATCAGGCCGCCGCGGTCGCGGGCGGCTCCGATCGCCATTCGAATTGTGTGCCGTCGACCCAGATCGCGTGGAGCAGCACCGCGAGTTTGCGGGCGGACGGCGACGCGCGCCCGCTTCAGACCGTTCTTGCGGGCGAGGCGCACGCCCCAGGCCTTCAAGGCGCACCACGAAGGGACCTGGTGCAGGAGGACGCCGGCGGCCTCGTACAAATATGTCCGCGCGAGCTCGTCTCCCGTCTTGGAGATGCGGCCGGTCCACTCGGACTCGCCCGACTGATAGACGCGGGGCACGAGGCCCAGATACGGGCCCACAGCCTGCGACTTGGTAAAGCGCTTCGGGTCGTCGATGGCGGCCTTGAAGGCCAGCGCCGAGATCGGGCCGATGCCGGGGACGGTCATCATCCGGCGGACGTCGTTGTCGTCTCGCGCCAGCCGGACGAGCTTCGTCGTGATGGCCTTCAGCTGCTCTTCGGTGGCGACCAAGACCGCCAGCAGAGGATCCAGCACCGGCCTCGCCCACTCATGCTCGGCAGCGAGCGCCTGCACCTTGGCGCGGAAGCCCTTGCCGGCGGTGGAGGTCCGCGCGAGTCCGAAGACCTTGAGGGTGCCGCGCAGCTGGTTGCTGACGTTGCGCACGACCTGCATGAGCTGCCGGCGGGACAGCAACAGGGCGCGCATGAACTGAGCGTCCATGCTGCGCACCCGCGCTTCGCGGTACCACCCCAGCCGCACCAGCTCGGCCAAGCCGCGCGCGTCGTTGCGATCGGTCTTCTGGACACGCAGGGACAGCGCTCGGTGAGCATGACGGGTGTCGAGACACACGACGGGCAAACCGTGGGCCTGAAGCTCGCGCCAAAGCCACGGCGCCGTGGTGCCGGTCTCCATACCCACGCGCTCAAGCTGCCCCACGGCATGCTTGCGGATAGCGCCGGCGATCATCGCGGCGTCGGTAGGGACCTTGGCCTCGAACAGCTTCTTGCCCGTGCCGTCGACAACGCACACGGCCGTCTCGGCCAACGAGACGTCCAGGCCAACATACGATTGTTGCTGCATCCCGAGATCCTCCTGCTGGTGGGTGCTGCCGCCCACCGTGCTGGTGGAATGGCGACGACAGGAAGGCGGTTATGCCAGGTCACCCGCATGGGCGGAGACCCGAAGGGGCTCCGGGAGCCGAAGGCGACTAGAGCCCGACCCGGCCAGCGGCCGGGGCACGCACGACTGCCTGCAAGTCAACGGTCAGTCGAAGAGCCCGTCTCCAAAGGCCTTCACGGCGGCCACGCCGCCTGCGACCGGGCCGCCGACGGCTGTCGCCAAACCGACCATCAGGACGTCGAACGCCTTCTGGGCGCCCTTCTCCGTGGCCTTGTCGAACAGCTTGGAGGCGAGGTCGGTCCCCCGCTTCTCCAGCGCCGCGCGCAGCGTCTTCTCATCCACCAGACGCTTGTCCTTGAGCAGCGCGATGACGCGATCGGCCTGCGAGCCCGAAATGAGGCTGGCGAGCACCGCCCCGAAGCGGCCGGGATCGACCCGCAGGATGTTGCCGCTCAGGGAGACGTCGGCGAATACGCCCTTCTCCTCCATCTTGGCGCTGACGGCGGCTTTGACTAGCGGCGAGGTCACGCCGAAGCTGAGCTTGTCACCGTCCTTCCAGTACCGGGCGGTGGTGATCGCCAGCACGATCTGGTGGTCCGTCTCCGCTTCGGAGACGTTCCGAAGCTGATACTGGAACAGCAGGCTCTGGGCCTTGGACGGCGTGATGTTCAGGGCCCGCGCGATGCGATAGCTGGCGCGATTGACCTCGACGACATCGAGCCCGACCAGGATGGAGAAGACCTGCAGGTCGATCTCGGATTTCGGAAGCGCGCCGAAGGCAGTCGCGAGATAGGCGTCCATGAAGCGGCGCCCGAAGGCCGCGGCCAGCTTGTCGTCTTGGAAGGCGTCGCGGACGCCCTTCAGATCATAGGCCACCATGCCGATCGCCCTCATCCACCTGCCAGGGGCCGATCATAGCGCCATTGCGACGCCGGTCACCCAGGCGGCGTGCGGGGTGCGGCGGCGCGGCGCGCGTGCGAGGATCGAAGCGTAGCCGCGCGGCGGGCGAGGGCGGCCGAGGCCAGCCAAACGCACGCGCGCCGGACTTCGGGGCGGTTGGGAAGGGGAGGTTTCATGACCTGGTCGACCAAGGACAAGGACCTGGCCGTCGCCAACACCCAGGGCCACACGATCCTGCAGCCCGGCCTCCTGGGCCGAGGCCCCGGCGTCGCGGGCATCACCTTCGCGCCCCTGGAGCTCTTCGGCGCCATGGCGCGCTGCCACTACACCCACCTGATCAATCCCCATGCCGTGACATGGGAGGTCCAGCACATGGCGAGCCTGCTGGAACAGCACGTCGACGACCACAGCTATCCGTTCGACATCCTGTCGTCGGCCGACACGATGAAGGACTATGTGAAGAGCTACTTCGTGGGCACCGTCGCCGCCGGCATCGCCTACCTGGTGATGGTCAACGACGGCTACGTCTGGTCCGATCATTGGGAGAATCTCGCCGGCGGCGCGCCCGGCGTCACCAAGAGCCCCGACTTCGTCTTCAGCAGCCCGACCCACGGCACGGCGCTCATGGAATCGAAGGGCACTCGCAGCGCCACCACCTCGGCCTTCAACACAACCGTTTCAAACGGCTACGACCAGCAGGTCGAGCCGCACCTCGGCCAATGGATCGGCGGCGCGCAGGCGACCCATGGGTACAGCATCGGCGCGCACCTCACGACCACGACCCACGCGAGTTTGAACATCCATCATACGGCTGTCCCGGCCTCGGTCGGTGGCGGGGGGGCCGCCGGGGGAACCTCGACATCGGTGCAGCGTCAGAGTTTCGCGACCGCGTTCACGCTCGCCCATGGCCCGAGCCTCGGACAACAGATCCGGGAGGGCCGCGCGCAGCAGCCGTTCGTCTTTTTCAGGTTCGCATGGGCGGGCCGAACCTGGGTGACGAAGTCGTGGCCCGGCAGCGGCGTGACCCTCGGCCCTGATCCCGCAGGCCAATGGCTCTCGGGTGGTCCCCGCCCACGCCAGGACTTCACCTTCGCCATTCAGGCAGACCGCGCGGCTCAGGCGCTTGGTCTCTTCCTCTCACCCGCAGGCGAGCCGCGTTTCCCCGGTGACCGAGACGCGGACTTTGGCGAGGCCATTGGCTTCGACAAGGGAATGTCCCGCATTCGCTCAGAGCGTGGCGAGGGCACGGAGGGGGTGATCTTCCCGGATGGCCTCGCCGTACTCGGCGACGTAATCGTGCCGCGCATGGAGCCCGTGTTCTGGGACGGGTACTCAAGGAACTTCCAGCCCATCATCGGTGGGGCCTGGCGGACGCGCTTTTAGCCCGCGCACGCTGTCGTCCGCGACAGGCAGCAGTTTCGAGGCGGCGCCGCACGATCAACGACGACCGCGCCCACCCTCCGGCGCGCCCGCGGCGCGCAACCGATCCGACAGCAGTCTCCCCTCAAGGCGACAGGTCGCCACGACCCGGTCGTAGCTGCGATGGCCAGCCACGCAGGTGAGCCGCCGACCCATGGCGATCCGCTCAAGGATTGCCTTGCCGCGGGCGCCTTCGGGATCGTGAAGCTCCGGGGCGTAGAAATCCGCCACGCGGACCTCCACCCAGCTCTCGGGACGACGACCTAACCCCACACACAGGCCGTCGCCGTCGCCGACGTAGACCACGGGCCCGCTGAACGAGGCTCCTGGCGCGACAGCGGACGGTATCGGCCCGCGTTCAGGGATCGCTTTGCACGGATCGGCCCGCGCCGCCGACGGCAAAAGCGCCACTGTCGCGACGCCCGCGACCGTGGCTAGGATGGCGCCTGCGCGACGCTGGCGTCGGCGCTTGGGAAACTTCGACATGACCCGGATCCTATCTCTGTTCGCCGCTCTGGCGATCCTGGCGTCGGCCCTGAGCGCTGGCGCCGCGCCCGCCCTGGACGCCGCCGGCAAGTGCCGTGACGCTGGCAAATTCGTGGCCGCGGATAAGTGCAAGTCGGCCAAGCCTGCGCCAAAGCAGGTCTGCAAGGACGCCAAGGGCAAGTTCGCCAAGTGCGGCAGCCCAGGCGCCAAGCCGGTCAAATAGAACTCCAAGACCGTGCCGTCCGTAATCATGGCGCTGAGCTCGCGCTCGCCCGCGATCCGGATGGCTTGGCCCAAAGCGATCATAGTCTCGGCGCGCCGGTAGATCGCGCTGCGCTCGAGGCCTTCGTCGAAAGGCCGGTTGCCCGCAACGGCCAACAGGTCGGTTCTTGCGCCCAGCGAGGTGACGACGCGCCCGCCGGCGGACGCGATCATCTGCGCCAACGGCCCGTCGCGCGGCTGGCCAAGGATGGCGATGCGCAGCCCGATCAGGGCGCCTGAATCGGCGGGCGTGGGCGCGGCGGAACGCGCCCGACGCCGTGTCGCGCCACGCCACGGCGAGGCCATCAGGCCGGCAAGGTCGAGGCCGGTGTGGTCGATGGCCTTCACCACCACCCAGCCGGCGACCCGCGCATCGCTGAGCGCGTCATGGTGCCGGTGCTCCAGCCCCAGGTGTTCGGCCAGAAGGTTCAACCTGTGGCTAGGAAGCTCGGGCCAGGCGTGGCGGGCGACCTGCACGCTGTCGAGCCACCGGCTCCGGATAGGCGGCAGACCGGCGACCTGGCACGCCGCGCCCAGCGCACCTTGGTCGAAGTTGGAGTGGGCGACGGTGATCCGCCCGCCGAGGTGCGCCGACAAGGCGCCATAGAGTTGCGGGAAGCGCGGCTTACCGCGAACGTGCCGGGGTCCGATGCCGTGCAGCCGCGTGTTGAAATCCGCGAACATGTCTTGCGGATCGACGAGGCTTTCCCAGGCCAATACCTCGCGGCCGCCCGCAAAGCCCACGATCCCGATCTGGCAGATGCTGGAGGACCGGCCACAGGCGGTCTCCACGTCGATCACCACGAAGTCCATCTCCGGCAGCGAGAGCTCCGCGATGGTGGCGGGTGCGCCGACCGACGCCGGCGTCGCCGCCGAAGCGCCGGCCGCAAACGCGGACCCCGTGACGAGGCCCAACTTGCCGGCCAGTCGCTCAAGGATCGTCAAGGCGGGCCGTCTCCACGCACAAGCAGGGCCCGGTCGGCTCAAGCCGGAATCGGGCCCGATTCCAACGCCCCAATCTCTCATCCTCGGCGACCGCCGCCTAGCGCACGCCAGCAATCCGCAGGAGGTGATCGCGCGGTGTCGGGCGATAGGCCAACGCCCCGTGCGGTGCGCAGTAGGCGCCGCGCGTCGCCGCCCGCCCACACAGGCAGAACCCCTCGTCGAACGGATCGCCGATCGGCCAGCGGCACCGGCCGTATCCCACCGACACGATCGACGCCGTTCCGGTCTCCGGCGGCGGCGCAACGACCACCACCGGTGGCAAGGCCCTCAGCGGGGTCCCTGCCACGACCGGCGCCCGGCGCAGTCGCTGTTCCCCCTTCGGCTTGGCGCGTCGTGCGCCAGGGGTGCTCGGCGTGGAGCGGCCCATCAGTCCCAGGCGATGGACCTTGCCGATCACGGCGTTCCGCGTCACTCCACCCAGGTCGCGGGCGATCTGGCTGGCGCTGGCGCCGTCGCGCCACAGCTGGGTGAGGGTCTCGACGCGATCGTCGGTCCAGTTGGACGCGGACATGGCGGATGCTCCGGAAGCGAGCCCGATCGGCTCGCCCCACGCCCGCCCTTCCTCCGGCCTCCAAGACGCGGGCCCAGCAAAATGGCCGACTCCTGAGGGAGCCGGCCACCCGTAGACACTCTTGCACTAAGCAAAATTAGAACGGGATCTCGTCGTCCAGTTCCGCCGTGAAGGGCGCGGCAGGGTCCGTCTCCTCGGCGGCGGGCTCGTCCTCATGGTCGGCGCGCCTCTTGATCCGCAGGCCCTCAACGACGAGCCGCAGGTCGTAGTGTGCGACGCCGTCGCGTCCGGTCCAGGTGTCGTTCTCGACGTGCCCGTTCACCACCACCCGAGACCCCTTCCGCGCATAGGCGGCGATGTAGTCCTCGGCCGTCCGCTCGTTGAAGCAGACGCAGTTGAAGCCTGTTGTGCGCTCGCCCGGCTGGCCGTCGCCACGACGGAACCGGACCGTTTCGAGCACGCGGAAGCTCGCGCGCTTCTTACCCGAGCCCTGGGCCGCGAGGATGGAGGGGTCAGCAGCCAGATAGCCTTCGATGGTCACGCTTTGCATGGTCAGTCTCCTGAGGATTTGAGGGTTAGGCCGCGCGCCGTTCGGCGGCGGCGGTGCGGTCGGCGGCCCAGTCAAGAACCGTGAGTTGGCGGATCACCAGCTCCTTGGCGGCGCGCTCGCTGCCGTCGCGGGCCTCGTAGCGGTTGTCCACAAAGGTCCCGATGACGACCACCTCGCAGCCGGCCGCCAAACCCTCCGCGATCACCTTCTCGTTGAGCCCCTTGGCCCAACTGATGCAGTTGATCCCGACGACGCGAGGATCCCCGGCGGCGTCGCGCCCTCGGTTCTCCAGCAGCCGGAAGACGGCCTTGGCGAAGTCGTCGGTCACCTGCGGATCTGCCGCCAGGCGGCCCACGAAAACCACGTTCTGCATGTCAGTCTCCTTGAGTTGGCGAAGCGTCCGGAACCAATCTTCCAACTCGCTTCACCCAGCGAAGCCCTCCCTCCACCTCCGGCCAGTGGCGCTCCGCGCCTGCGGCCAAGCCGCGAAGCGGCCACGATCCCGCCTTGGCGCGCGCCTGCGATGGCGGCTAAGGCAGGCGCAATGACCGATTTCGTCGAGCTGCAGGGCGCCTCGGGCGCCAGCTACCGCTTCCGCCGCGCCGTCCCGGGCGACCTACCGGCCATGGCTGGAAACGCCGTCATTGCTACGGGTGTGCCGGCCCGGCTCAAGGTGCTGTTCTGCGGTTCGGCGCGGAGCCTGGCCCAGGCCGCATCGACGCTCAGCCAGACCCTCTCCGCCCACAAGGGCGCGCGCCTCTATGTTCGTCTAAACGTCGCGCGCACCACCCGGGACGCCGAGCACGCCGATCTGGTCGCCGGCCTGAACCCTGAGGCCCACACCGGCGACCTCGACTGATCAGGCGCCGGGCTCCAGGGCCTGTTCCACGGCGTGGCGAGCCACCACGGACGCCACCACCTCCGGCCGGTCGAGCGGCACGAAGACCCTGAGCGTGTAGGCGATGATCTCGGTGAAGCAGCCCAGGGCGACCAGGGCGTCGCGGTCGCCGGCGCCGCCCACCACTTCGAGCCGCCATCGGTCCATCACCCGGGCGCGCCGGAGCCACAGGCCGCCCGCCAGCCGAAGCTGTACGCCGCGCTCAACGGTTTCGCCCAGCACCAGAGCGCCGTCGCTCCAGGCCTCGGCGAGGCTGGTCAGGCCAAGCGCGGATTTCAGGCTGGCGACCTGCGCCGGATCCAGGACCCGGCCCAGCCAGCGGCGGCCGTCCGGCGCCTTCACGCGCCGTACCTGCGCCCCGCGTCCCGGCAGCCGCGCCCAGACCGGCAGCAGCAGGCCGGTCGCCAGCGTGACCTCGCGGCTGCGCCACGGGTCCGTCGCCGCCACCTCCGCGTCCCAGGCCTCGCGCCAGGCCGACACCTCGACGGCCGCCCACGCCGACTCCTCGAAGACCTTGGCGGTCTCCAGCGAGCGACCCTCGGGCCGGCGAAGCCGCACTGCCGGCAACAGCCGGTCATTGTCGTCGGCGGTGGTCAGGCCGAGTTCGACAAGGGCGGCGCGTCCCGAACGCCCGTTGACCGCATAGACCGCCGCCGACCCCAGGGCCTCGCCCATCGAGAGCGCCGCCTCGGCGGAGAGCAGCTCGCGTCGGGTGCGCAGCGAGAAGGTCACGAGGCGCGTCTCCGCACCCGTCGCCGCGTCCGTGCGCACGACCTCCTCGGACAACACCTCGAGGTCCTCGGCCGCGATGTCCTCGACACCGTGGTCGAGCTGGCCGGAGGCCGCCGCCCGCTCCAGCACGCCGGACAGGATCGCCTCGAACTCCGCGAAGAGCGCATTCTGGTCGGCGATCTGCAGGGCAAGCAGCCGGTTCAGGAAGGTGTTGATCGGGGGTAGGTCCTCGGACCCGCGCAGCTGGCCCTCGGCGTCCATCAAGGACAGGCCGGTCTTCGTCTGGAAGTCCTCCAGCGTGAAGGTCGTGAGCTCCCCCCAGGCCAAGGCGCCGTAGAGCACCAGCAGCGCGCGCCTGGCCCACGGGCTCTCCAGATTGTCCTGCGCACGGAAGAGGCCTGCGCCCGCCAGACGGCGCTCGCCGCGGGTGAGCGCGCCCAGGGAGTCGAGACGCCGCGCGATGGTGGAGAGGAAGCGCTTCTCGCCGTGGATGTCGGTGGTCACCGGCCGGAACAGAGGCGCGCAGGCCTGGTGGGTGCGATGCGTGCGCCCCAGGCCCTGGATCGCGGCGTCCGCCCGCCAGCCCGGTTCGACGAGATAATGGACGCGGCGCTCGCGGTTCACCGCGTCGAGCGCGGCGTGGTAGCTGCGCCCCGTTCCCCCGGCGTCCGAGAACACCAGGATTCGCTTGCGCCCATCCATGAAGGCGTCGGTCTCGGCCTTTGCCGCCGAGGGCGCCGCGCCGCTCGACGACGCGCCGGCCCTCGCGCAACACCACGCGCCGCGACCGACCGGTGATTTCCGCCACCGCGCCGGTCCCGAAGGCGTCGAGCAGCGCGTCCAGTACGCTGGGCACGGCGGGCAGCGCCGCCAGGCCCGCAACGGTCTCGTCGCGCAACCGCAACGCCGCCTGGCTATGCACCGGCCGGCCGTCCTTCATCACGGGCACGAGGGTGACCTCGCCGTCCTCGCCCTCGATCGCCTCCATCAACGCGGTGGGGAAGGCGCCTTGCAGATAGTCGAGCACATAGTCCTTGGGCGTCAGGTCGACGGCGAGGTTCGACCACTCCTCGGGCGGGATCTCGGCGAGGCGGCGGTTCATCACCGCCTCGTTCGTCGAGACGATCTGGACGACGGCGGACCGCCCAGAGCCGAGGTCCCCACGGATCGCTCCGATCAGACTGGGCGCCTTCAGCCCGGCCAGGAGGTGGCCGAAGAAGCGCAGCTTCGCGCTCTCGAATGCTGACCGCAGCGCGCTGAGCGCCGCGCCGCTGACCACCTTGCCGTCCTCGTCCACCACACCGATGGCCTGGAGCGCGGCATGCAAATTGGTATGGATGATCTGGAAGGCGTCGGCCCAGGCGTCCCAGATCGCCACGTCGTCCGGCGTCAGCGGATGTTCGAGCGGCTCGTATTCGACGCCCTCGAAGGACAGGCTGCGTGCGATGTAGAGGCCCATGGCCTTCAGCTCGCGCGCCACCAGCTCCATGAAGGCGATGCCACCCGCCTCGGCCGCCTCGAGAAAGTCCGCGCGGGTCACAAAGGGCGCGTCCGGCCCGCCCCAGAGCCCGAGGCGGGCGGCGTAAGCCAAATTCGCAGGCTCGGTAGCGCCGGTGGCCGAGACGTAGAAGATCCGCGCGTGCGGGAGACGGTTCTGCAAGGCGAGGCCCGCCAGCCCCTGCTGCGAGGCCTTCTTCGGGCCGCGGCCGCCCACGCCGCCCGCCGCATTGGCCAGGGCGTGGGCCTCGTCGAAGACGATCACCCCGTCGAAGTCGGAGCCCAACCAGGCCAGGATCTGGTCAAGGCGTGACGGGCGCGCGCCTCGTGCCGGCTGGCGCAGCGTGGCGTAGGTGGTGAAGAGAATGCCGCGCGCCAGGCCGATCGCTTCGCCCTGCTTCCAGCGCGACTGCGCCACCAGGTCATGAGCGCTGCCGCCGAGCGCCTTCCAGTCGCGCTGGGCGTCCTCCAGCAGCGCTTCGTTTTTCGACAGCCACACGGCGCGGAGGCGGCCCTGCGCCATGTTGTCGGCGATGACCGCGGCGATCTGGCGGCCCTTGCCCGCCCCGGTGCCGTCACCGAGGAACATGCCCCGCCGGAACTGCACGGCGCCCTCGGCGTCCTCACGCACCAGCGCCACCCGGTGCGGCGCCTCGCCGAGCGTCCACCACCCTGGCAGCAGCGCGCCATGCGCCTCGCCGGCGTAGACGACGGTCTCCACCTGAGCGTCCGACAGGCGACCCTCCGCCCGCAGGGACCCCGGCAGCACCGGACGGTAGGTCGCTGCGGGGGGCGCGACCGACGCCATGGCGCCGGATTCCACCAGCGGCGTCGGGTGGGGCCGAGGGTCGGCAAAGTCGATCCGCCCGAGCCGCCAAGCTTGGTAGAGGCCGACATCGCGCCCTTCGCCCGACCAGTCCCGCAGCGCGTAGTCGAGCGGCGCGGCGCCCTCCAGGAACGCGAGCCCTGCGGCGCCCACCGTCCGTGTGCGCGACGCAAACCCCACCGGAGCCGCTCGCGCGACGCGGAGCTGCGCGCTTGGTCGGGCCGGCAGCGCCGCCGCCCAGACCGCCGCCGCCGAAAGGTCGGCCGCTTCGGCCACCTCGACGTTCACGACGTCCCTAGCGTCGACGCGGTCGAGCACGAGGAGGCCGGTCTCGACGCTCGTGCCGTGCTTTGCGAACGCCCGCGACGGCAGCCGCAACGCGCCCACCACCCGGGCCTGCCGGGAGAGCATGGTGAGCAGGCCGCGGTCCTCCAGCGCCGAGGCCGGCACGATGGCCGCGACCCGCCCACCGTCGGCCAGGCAGGCGATGGCCGCGAGGAGGTGCGACCCCAGACCCGCGAAGGGCGGGTTCATGACGACGGCGTGGAAGCCGCCCGCGTCGGGCAGTAGGTCGCCGAGGTGCGCGCCGTCGAGCCGGGCCCGCACGGGCGCCGGGGAAGAGCCCGTCCAGCAGCCCGGCCCGGCGACCGCTGAGTTCGTTGAGGGTCAGCGCACCGCCGCAGGCCGCCGCCACCGCAGCGACGAGGCCCACCCCGGCGGAGGGCTCCAGCACGCGGTCGCCGGGTCGGACCTGGGCGGCCAGCACCACGATCGCGGCGAGCGGCGCGGGCGTCGAGAACTGGTCCATCGCCAGCTGGTCTTCCGAGCGCCGGGTGTGGGTGAGGCCGAGGTCCGAGAGGCCCGCCAGCATCGCGACGATCTCGACGGGCGCGTCCTCCACCCGCCCGACCTGCGGCGCCAGCCGACGGATCTGCAGCACGACCGCGGCCTCGAGCGCCTCGTAGGCGTCGCGCCAGTCCCAGGCCCCCTCGGCGTCGGTGGCGCCGAAGGCGGTGGTCATCACGCCCGAGACCACGCGCCGTTCAAGCACCCGGCCGCGGGCGAGATGTGGCGCCAGGGCGCGTGCGGCGGCCAGGACGTTGGCGGGGCGATCGCTCTCCTCCGCGGCGGTGGCGAAGAGGGGCAGGGCAGCGTTCATGGCGGAGCTCCCGCCCGGCGCGGAGGGCGCCTCCCTCCAGTCCGCCGGGCTCGCCCCCGCCCGACCCTTCCTTCGCCTCCAGAAGGACGGCGCCGTCCCGGAGCGACCGGAACGGCGCCGCCAGCCAACCGGCGCACCGCGGTGGGAGCCGCCGCCCCTCCAAGGGGGCGACGGGAAGCGCTCCAGACGTGCCCACGCCCCGGCCGCACCAGCTTCCGCGGTGCGTGGCATCCAGGGCGTTCGCGACGGGCATGCGCCGTCAGCGTTCAACCATCACGCCGCCAGCGGGGCGGCGGCCTCTGCCGCCCCGTCTTCCGCCGCGGCGAGCGTGTCCTCAGCGGGCGCCTCAGCCGCGCCATCGTCCGCTTCGACCGTGTCGTCCTGCGGCGGTTCGGCCGCCCAGGACAGATAGGCCGGCGCCCAGGCGCGTTCGGCGGCACGTTCCGCGACGAGCGCCACCAACTCGTCCTTCTTGGCCGCGCCGGCGTGCGCCTCGCCCGCGCCCATCTCGTCGAGCATGTCGAGCAGCTTGGCCTTCGGGTGTGCGCCGAGGAACGCCGCGTCCGGCGTCCAGTGCTGGGTGATGTCGGCCTGGCAGAGGGCTGCGATCTCCACCGCGTCGGCCCGGGCCGATCGCCGGAGCGAGGTCGTGCGCTCCTCGCGGAGGTCTAGGCTGAGGGCCGCCAGCTCGGCCAGCATCGCCATCTTCTCGCCGTGGGGCAGGGCGTCCACCCAGCCCATGGCGGAGAGACCCGACGTCTCCCACGCGGCCTGCCGCTCGGCCAGGCGGCGGCGCACGTCGCCGTCCAAGGCCTCGATCGGCGGCGTCCGCGCCCGGCTGTAGGCGTCGGCGCGCAGCGACAGGGCGCCCGACCCTTTGCCCATCTCCCGCTCCAGGACCACGACCGTGAAGAGCCGCGCGATCACCGCCACCAGGGCGGTCGCGGGGTCGTCGGCCAGGGCCCGGATCAGCGCACGCGTGGCGATGTCGGTGCGCAGCTCGTGGAGCCCATGGTTGACCCCTTCCAGATCGACCTTGGGCGCCACGGCCACTGGGATCGGCGCCACCGGCGCAATCCGCGGCGTATGCGCCGGCAGGGTGAAGTCGGCGCCCTCGCCATCCTCGTCGTCCTCACCGTCGGCCGTCACGGCGTCCTCGACCTCGTCCGGGGCCGGCGGACCCCACACCCGGATGTCAAGACCGGTGGCGTTGTCGGCGTAGACGGTCAGCACGGTCACCTCCCGGTGGGGCTCGGCCAAGCTGTCGGCCTTGATGCGCGCCGCCAGATAGGCCACGAGGTCCGCCTCCACGTCGGCGTCGGCCAGAACACGTCCGTTGAGTGCGGCTTGCGCCGCCTCCACGTCAGCTGAGGCGTTGCGCCAGTCGGCGAGGGCCTCCGGCGACAGGCCCATGCCGTAGCCGTAGCCCAGAGGTTCGAGCTCGCCGTCGTCGATCTCCGGCTCGTCCACCGCCACGACCACGCGCCATCCCCGTCCCTCGACCAGCTGCGCGGCGATCGCCTCGGCCCGCGTGGTCCACGCCGCCTGCAGCCGGTCGGGGTCGAGCAGCACGTCGGCGCGCTCCCCGAACAGGTCGCCCTCGATGCGCCCACCGGCCTCGGCGTAGCGGGCCTCGCCCACCACGGCGTAACGCCGGTCGCGCACGGTGATGCTGCCGGCGTCCAGGCGCTCGGTCACCCGCCACTCCTGGAAGCCGAAACCGTTGAGCGCCGCCTCGGCGATCTCGGACTGCGCGGCGGGGTCGGGGAGGCGGGCCAGGAGCTTGGCTTGGCGCAGCGTGCACTTGCCGGCCCGCAGCGCCTCGAGCGCCTTCGGCGGCAGGCTCGACAGGGCGGCCAGCCGGCGGATCTCCACCTCGCCATAGCCAAGGGCGCCGGCGACGGCCGTGACCGAGAGCTTGGCCTTCAGCATCTTGCCGATGGCCACGATCACATCGGCCGGGTGCACCGGGACGGCGGTGTTGGTGAGCACGACGGCGGCCGCCTGGCGGGCCAGGTCCGTCTCGACGAAGCAGCTCACCGGATAGTCGTCGCCGATGCGGCCGGCCTCGAGGAGGACGCCCAGCGCCAGCAGCCGGCGGCGGCCATCCAGCGCCATGGCCGCGTGCTCGTCGCCACGGCCGGGACGCACGGTGAGGGGTTGCAGCAGGCCGGCCGCGAAGATCGTGTCGGCGAGCTCGGGAATCCCATCGTCGGCGGGTTCGGCGAAGCGCAGGTTCTCGGGCGCGACCGCGACGTCGCGCAAGGCGAACGCCACCGGCGTGCGGTCCGGCATGCCGGGTTCGACGCTCGGCGCGACAACCGTGAGCTTGGAACGTGAGGATCTGGACATCGGATGCCTTCCGCCCGGGCGTCGGGGACCACCCCCGCGCACCGGGCGCACCGGTCCGCCCTTCCTCCTCACCCCTTCCGGTCGAGGTCGTTCCAGTCGCCGAAGCCCACCGGCGGCAGCGCGACCCGAACCTCGACCCCAGCCGCCCGCAGAACGGCCCCGAGCTTGCCCGCCGAGCGCTCCCCGTCGGTTCCGCGATCGGCCGCGATCAGCACCCGTTCCACGCCGCTCGGCGCGCGCCAGCGGCGAAGGTTCGCCGTCGAGAGTAGCGCCCAGCCGGGCAGGCCGAACCGGCGCATCGCCGAGAGCGTGGTGAACACACCCTCCGCCACCACCATCTCGCTGGCGACGTCGGAGAGCCGCACCGCGCAGCCTGGCGGCATAACGCCCACGACCTTGCGTGGCGGCCGCGCCAAGGCGCTGCGCCGCCCGGCGGCATCGAGGTAGGTGATCTCCACCGCTGTCAGGTCACCCGACGCGGTGCGGACGGCCGCCACGAGCGCCGGCCGATAAGGACCGGCGTCGCGGTAGACGGCCGCCGGCGCCGCCGCGATCGCCCGCAGCACGCAGGCTCCAACCCGCGCGCCATCCACCCCGCGCCGCGCCAGATGACGGGCGGCCGCAGACCGATTCGTGATCGGGCCGGCCGCATCCCAGAGTCGCCTCGCAACGGCGATCCGCTCGGCCCGGGACACCTCGACCGCCCGATCCACCACGGGCGAGCAGGTCGCGCCAGCGCCATCCAGGAGGCGGTTCTCGGCGTCGATCCAGCCGCGGTCGCGTAGTTCGTCGAGCACCTCGCGCCAGTCCGCCCCGCCGAAGCTCTTCACGATGACGCGCCCGTCTCGCAGCCAAAGCGACGCCGAGCGGTCCCTCGCGCTGTGGCCCGGCGCCGGCACGGACGGCGCGGCGTCCGCCGGCGTAGGCGTCGCCGCCGAAGGCGCGGGCCAAGGCGCTCAGCGTCGCGCCGCCCCTCAGCTGTGCCGACATGGAAACCTCCCGGGTTCAGAAACCTGACCCGGGAGGCCCTTCCTTCACCTCCGGCGTCGCGAAGCGCCACGGCGACTTGCAGCCCTGAAAACGATGTCCCATTGGAGGCGCATGACGACCTCGCTGGATCAGGCGCTGCTGTACTTCGTCGACCTGCGCCTCCAGGTCCGCGGCAACCCCGCGGCGCGCGCCATCGTCGACCGCTGCCTGACGCTGCTGACGGCGGCTCGCACGGCCGACACCGCGACGATGGCGCGTCTCGACGCCGAGGTGGAGGTGCTGCGGGCGGAACTGCAAGCGCGCCTGGGGCAGCCCAATGCCCTCAAGGTCAATTGACCGTCGACCAGCTCACAATGGCGCGACCACCTGGACGGCCAACATGGGCCGGTCAGGCCGGTCGCCCAGCGCCTGCACCTGCAGCTCGGCGCTCACCGCGATGTGGTGCTCGCAAGCGAGCGCGACGAGCCGATTGAACTCGGCGACACTGGCTTCGATCTCGGCGGCCAGCAGCCCAGGGTCAACTCTGCGATGGTCCGTCATCGAACTGCTGGTCCTCGCGATTGTTCGAGAAGAGGCCGATGTAGGGATCGTAGCGGTACACGCGGTATCGCTCCTGGCCGGTCATTTCGAACAGAATGCCTGCGTCGACAAAGCGCTGAACAAGGTTGTTGGCCGGCGGGTAGGTGATGCCGAGGCGCTTCTGCACCTGGCTGACCGTGACGATCGGGCTTCGGAACAGGCCTTCCAGGATGGTGAGCCCATTGCCGGCCGCGCGACCAAACCGCTCGGTGACCAGCCGACGGTGGTTCTCGCGCAGATCGACGATCGCGCGCGCCGTCTCCGTCGCCTCCAGGCTGACGGCGGCGATGCCGGTCAGGAAGAACTTGATCCAGGCTTCCCATTCGCCGCGATCGCGCACCGCCTGCAGGCGGTCGTAATACTCCGCGCGATTCCGCCGGAAGTAGTGGGAGATGTAGAGGACGGGCTTGAGCAGGATTTCGTTCTGCATGAGCAGGAAGGTGATCAGCAGCCGGCCGACGCGCCCGTTGCCATCGAGGAACGGGTGGATGGTTTCGAACTGTGCGTGGATCAGGCCGATCTTCACCAGCGGCGGCAGATAGACCTCCGAATGCATGAACGCTTCGAGGTCACCGAGGGCGTTCATCACCTCGTGTGGCGGGGGTGGAACGAAGCTCGCGGTCTGGAGCGTGCAACCGCCCGGCCCGATCCAATTCTGCGACGTCCGCACCTCGCCGGGGTTCTTCTCCCTGCCGCGGACGTCATGCAGCAGCTCGTTGTGGATCTCCTTGATGAGCCGAACGCACAAGGGCAGGTCCTTCAGCCTGTCCAGGCCGTAGTTCATCGCCGTGACGTAGTTCAGGACCTCGCCCACATCGCTGGGGTGATGCGGGTCGAAAACGCTCGCCTCGACTTCGAGGACGTCGGCCAACGACGACTGCGTGCCTTCGATCTGGCTTGAGAGCACCGCCTCCTTGCGCACATACATGAAGACGAAGAGGTCCGGGTTCGGCAGCGTCTGGATGGAGCCGTCCAAACGGCCCAGCGCCCGGTCGGCGCGGGACAGCAGCGTCTGCATCTCGTTGTCGAAGACGAGGGGCGGTTCGGGCGGAAGCGCGGTGGGGATAAAGGCGGCATAACCCGTTGGCTGCCGGATGTATCGTCCGGCGCGATCGGATTTCGCCTTATCGCTAGCGACTGACATTCCGGCCTCTTATTAATCGCAGCTTTTAATTATGCCGGAATTCTCAGCCTAATAAATCGCAGCCTTTAATTATCAAGCATTTTTCGCGGACGCAATTCGAGGCTGGATAACGTTATCAAACGCTGGCGAGCGTTAGAGCGCATCGTTGGCGCTAACGAAGCGCTGACGTTCGCTAGCTGCGAACTTCTCCGCTGACTAAACGCAGCGGATCATAAGGGGCCAATTCCGCAGCTAATTATAGGAAGCCGAAACAGCGCTATTTTTTCCCGTCCACGACAGGGTGGGAAATCCGGCCGGTCCCGCTCACTGCGCATCATCGCCCTGGCTGCGACCTATGTCGCGTCTGGAGCCTGACGCGAACTTCAAGGCGGGTGGGACAGCCCCTGACGCAAGCTCCGGCGCCAATTCCAGCCCCTGACGGTCGGCGCGGAGCTAACGCGGGTCTTGCCCGACGCCGGGTGGCAGGCGACGTCTTCCGACGCCACGTTCCAGCGTCAAGCGTTGGCGCTTGGACGGACTATAGCCAATCAGCTCGTAGACGTTCCCCAAGCTTCCGAACCGTTCGATGTACTGCCGCGCCGAGGCGGTATCGGGGGCGACATCCAGCAGCGCGCTGGTCAGCCGCCCCTTGCGCGCAAGGAGCGCGCGCGCCGCATCGAGCATTTGGTCCGAGCTTCGCGCCATACCGATGATTAGGCCGGGATCATGCGAGCGTCACCATGCCGGGCCAACGCGGCAAACCCTTGCAGGCGGCTGCCGACCGCCACAGCCGCCTACGCTGCCCGCGCGCGTCCCAATCAAATGGCTCAGATGCGCCACGAGCCGACATTAAGATCACGCCGGAGAGCTGACGTTCGCCCGCTCGATTATCTACCGTAGTCGGCTACGGCAGGTTGTGGCCAAGCTTGGGGGCTAGCCTTGCCGCGCCAGGTCGCAACTTTCGTGATGCCGGACGCCACGATCAGGTTGGCTTGGACCGGCAGGATGGGGGTCCGTCGGCCCGAGATGCGAACCGTTGGCCGAAGGATGACCGCCTTCACGTCAATACACTGGAAGACCGCCGGGGCGCGGGATAGCGTAACTGTATGGATAGCCCAGCATGAAACCTGTCGCGGCCGGCGCAAGCGAGGGGGACGTTGAAACCCAGGTAGTGCTGCCCCTACTAACTCGCGGCGAATTCCTCGCGCTCGATAAGGTGGACGTCCGCAGTAAGGAAGGGATTTCCGCGAGGGACATCGGGAAGGGAGCCAAGAAGAAGATTGGCTACATCCCTGACTACTGCGTCTACAAGCGATCCCTGCCAGTCCTCATTATTGAAGCCAAGTCGCCGGCAGGCGACGTTGCGCAAGCGTACGCGGAAGCACGGCTCTACGCGGGTGAGATCAACAGGTCATTCCCCACGGGCGTGAACCCCTGCAGCCGCGTGCTCGCGACGAACGGGATTGACCTGTTCGCCGGCCATTGGGACGCCGAGCCCGCCCTGATCACGACTATCGCAGACCTGCAGGTTGGCGCCGCACCCCTCGACGAACTGATCCTCCTTTGCGGGAACCAAACGTTGCAGGGGATTAGCCAGCCCCTCAGCGATCTTTTGCGGTCGTCTGACTTTCGGCGGCCGTTCAATCGAGGGGCCGGCCAGGCCCAAATTCTGTCGCGGATCGACCCAAATACGTTCGCGGCGGACCTTGCCCCCGATCCTCCGCCGCTATTTCTCGTCTCATGATCAAAGTACCGATCCCGATATCTACAGCCGGGCCTACATTTCCTCGAACGAGGTGACTAGCTACGACCGGATTCTAGAGTCGTTCCTGAAAGATCGTCTGGCTCGCTCTAAGGCCCGGGTCGAAATCACCACCAGTCGCCGTCGCGCGGACGAGATCACAAAAACGATCTCGAAATTCGACGGGCAGAGACCCACGCGCGGAGACCTGCAGCTAGTCACCGGCGGAGTCGGGGCAGGCAAATCGCTCTTCGCCCGTCGCTACCGGGAATACCTGCAGCCGGGGCCGCTAGAGGAAAAGAACCACTGGGCGTTCCTGGACTTCAACACAGCGTCGCCCCAGGATTTCGTGAACATCAACGACTGGGTTTGCCAAAGTTTCGTCGAGAGCGTTCTGGACGAAGGCGCACCAATCGACCTTCGAGACGCAACGGATCAAGAGCGGGTCTTTGCTACCGACCTCGCTGATCGGGCCGCCTACTACGCTCGGATGGAATCCGCAGCGCCCGGTCGTGGTGCGCTCGAACTCGCACGGGACATCGAAGGATGGCGGCAAGACCCCCTGAAGCTGACTAAAGGCGTTGCTCGCTACCTCCAAGGCGACCGAGGCGAGAACCTCATAGTCGTGTTCGATAATGTGGATCGCCGCGAGACGGTCGCGCAGCTCGCGGCCTTCGAAGCAGCCCTTTGGTTTATCGAGCAGACGCGAGCGCTGGTGATCCTGCAGATGCGGGACTCGACCTTTGAAGCCTATAAAAATTCGCCGCCGCTCGACACATACAAGAGCGGGCAGATCTTCCACATTAGCCCCCCGCGGCTCGTGGATGTCGTTAAGCGCAGACTAGAACTCAGCCTCGAGGCCATCGACCAGGAAGCTCCTGAAATAGTCAAATACAGGACCAGGTCTGGCGCGCAGATTTCCTACCCTAAGCGCCGAGCTGGTGAATTTCTGCGCGGCATCTACGCCGAGCTATTCCAGCGGCCCACAAATCTCTCTCGGATCCTTGAAGCGTTGGCCGGAAGAAACGTACGCCGCGCACTTGACATGTTCATGGCGATCCTAACATCCGGCCACATGCCGGAAGATGTAATCGCATTAGTAGCACAGGGAAGCGGATTCCGCCCCTTCCCTGAATATCGAATACTACGCGCGCTAATGAGACAGGACTATAGGTTCTTCAATATTGATAGTGGATTTGTCGCAAACATACTTCACTGCGAATCTAGTTGGGTTCGACCTTCCAATTTTATTCTTCCGGAAATCCTATTCTATCTAATCGGAAGGCGAAAGGTGCGCGGAGACAACGGCCAGATGGGCTTTGTGGCCATGTCCCGCGTCCTGTCCGATTTGGAGTCTATGGGATTTGTGCGCTCTGACATCGAAAGCGCTTGTCTGTACGCGCTATCAAAAGAGCTAATTGAGACAGAAACTTCATCTCTGAAGGTGATTAGAGATGTTGATTGCGTAAAGGCCACCGCAAGCGGTTGGGTTCATATGCGCATGCTTTCATCACGGATTGAATATTTGGCGTCTATACTTCCAACAACATCAATATCCGACGACAAGTTTGGAAACCGCATTTACGATCTGATGCAAGATGAGAACAAGATTGGCCATCCGTCCTACCAGCGCTACGTCGCGCTGGTGGAACAACTCGTCCCGTACCTTCGACTGCAGATTGACAGGCTGATGGTCCATCCAGGGTACGCCGACATGCAGCAATCGGGCGCGAGCTACCTCTTGGGTAAAGTGGAAGAGGCTCTAAGTTACGCCCGTCGCGAGCCTAAAGATGGCTCGGCCCAACTCGATCTTTTGGACTACTGAACGCAACTGCGACGAGTGCCCAACATGGGAGCGAAACATGCGCTCCCTGCCGGTGCGACGTGTTCCATGCCGTCGGCATGCTGCCGTCACCAAGCAGACCTTCCGAACTTCGCCTTGGAGTCACATCCGGGCTTCGCTAGCCAGATCCGTTGCGTCTCTTAGGCTGCGTCGTGCTCTTCCAGTTTGGGCTTTGCTCGGTCACCCACCGAGCTGCTGTCGCGCCCACTGCCGCTACGGGTTAGATTCGTCGATCAAGCCGTTCATGGCTCGGGCAACTGGTATGAAAACGAGCCTCGAACATCTTCCGGATGGGAAACGCGCCGAGCTCACTCAGGTGCTCGAAGTGCTGTTCCGCGAGTTCGAGGACGTCACCAGGCGGAAGGGTTCCGCGCGCCTGCACGGCCGTATTCTAAAGGTAATCCTCTTCGGCAGCTACGCCCGGGGCAATTGGGTCGACGATCCCGTCGGGGGCTACAAGTCTGACTACGACCTCTTGATCGTCGTGAACCACGACGACTTCGCCGACGTCACCGACTACTGGATGGACGCCGAGGCGCATCTCGAGCAGGCCTTCGACATCGCCCACACGCTGACGGCGCCCGCGCAGTTCATCGTCCATTCGCTCGCGGACGTGAACCGCCAGCTCACGCGAGGCCGACCGTTCTTCACCCACATCTTCAACGATGGGATCGCGCTCTACGAAGCGCCCGATCATCCGTTCTCGCGGCCGGAGAAGCTTTCTCGCGATGATGCCTTTCGGGAGGCTGCTGCCAATTTCGAAAAGTGGTTTCCGAGCGCAAGCGGGTTCTTCGATACGGCTCAGTACGTGTTTGCGCAGGGGCGGAACAACGAAGCCGCTTTCCAACTCCATCAGACCACCGAACGCTACTACCACTGCGTCCTGCTCACCCAGACGCTGTACTCGACCAAGTCCCACAACCTGAACTTCCTCCGCGGCCAAGCCGAGCGGGTCGCGCCTGAGCTGATCCCGGCCTGGCCCCGCGGAAACCGCTTCGAGAAGCGCTGCTGGGAACTGCTGCGCCGCGCTTACGTCGAAGCCCGCTTCTCCGACCAGTACGAGATCTCGACCGAACAACTCGCCTGGCTGGTCGACCGGCTGAAAGACCTCCAGGCTCGCGTCGAGCAGAGCTGCCGCGACTACCTCGCGACCATCGCGCCACCTGCCTAAATCGCTGTGCGGCAAGGACTCTAGGCGGCCCCGGCGGCTTGTGCCACGCTGTGTTCGAGCCCGGCAAAGCCGGCTCACCGCGACGGCCGATCCGCCGCCGCTGGGCGCCCGCGCCATAGAAGACCGCACCGTCAGGTCCGGGAAAGCGCGGGGCGCAGGGACCTGAGCCCTGCGTTCGACACGCCCGGTCGCCACGACGCGCGGTTCACTACGAGGGGACGTCATGTCCCGCCCCGACCCCGTGCGCCGGTCGCGTGAGCCGGTGCTCGACGCGTCCGCGGATGCGCAAGCGCCAACAACCTCGGGCGAGCGACCCGACGCGACATGGCGCGGGCATCTGGTCTGGCTGCGGACCCGACTCCGTGGCCGTTTCAGCGCCGACCTCGCCGATGACCTGGCGCAGGAGACCTACCTGCGCGTCGTCGGCCGCGGGGTCGACGACCACGTCGAGAACCCCCGCGGCCTCCTGATGACCATCGCCAGCAACCTGGCACGCGACGTCTTCCGGCGAGATCGAGTTCGCGCGGACTATGCGGCCCGTGCGCCGCAGGTCTACGCGCCCGTGGCGGCAGCCCGCCACACGGCGGAGGACGATTTCCAGGTCCGGGAAGCCATCCGATCCCTGCCACCAAAACTTCGGGATGTCCTGCTGCTCAGCAAGATCGGGGGCTTGACGAACCGCGAGATCGCGCAACGCTACGGTTTATCGGTGCGCGCCATCGACAAACGGTTGCAACAGGCCGTTACGCTGTTCGTCGCTCGACTACGGGATTGAGGCTTCGCAATCTGGCCATGGGAACGCTCCGAGGAGGCGACCGCCGGACGCTCGAAGAGGCCGCGGCCTGGTTCACGCGGCTCAAGGGGGATTCCGTCAGCGAAGCGACGATCGACGACTTCATGGCGTGGCGGCGGACGCCCGCGAACGACGCCGCCTACACCGAAGTGGAAGCCCGCTGGCGCCCAGGCCGACCGCGTCACCAATGACCCAGAACTGGTCCGGCTGACGGAAGCGGCGCTGCGAAAGCCGAACCGGTGGGACGCGCTTCGAAGGTTGCTCGCGAAGAACCTGCTGCCGCTGAGCCTGGCCGGCGCGACCCTGGCCGGCGCCCTGTTCCTCCTGGTGACGCACCTCCAGCCGCAGGCCTACGAGACCGACGTCGGCGCCCAGCAGATCGTCCGGCTCACCGACGGCTCGACGCTACGGCTCAACACCGCCAGCCGGGCGGAGATTCATTTCTCCCGCAATGAGCGCCGCATCGTGCTGCAGCGGGGCGAGGGCTTCTTCGAAGTCGCCCACGATGCGGCCCGGCCGTTCATCGTCGTGGCCGGCGACACGGAGGTCCGCGCGATCGGCACCAAGTTCGACGTGCGGCGCACCAACGGCGCGACGCAGGTGATCCTCGCGGAAGGCCGCGTTCAAGTGATCCGGCCCGATCGCAAGGAGCAGTGGACCCTCGCACCCAACCAGAAGCTCACCCTCAACGGCGCGCCGCCCGTCCCCCAGGTGGCAGACGCGGCCATGACGACGAGCTGGACCACGGGGCGGCTGCGCTTCCAGGAGACGCCGCTGGCCGAGGCCGTCGCCGAGGTGAACCGCTACAGCCAGACCAAGATCGTGCTCGAGGCGCGACGCGTCCAGGCCGAGCGGGTCAGCGGCGTGTTCGACACGGGCGACACCAAGGCCTTCGTCTCCGCCGTGACCGAAATCTTTGGCCTCACGGCCACCACGTCGCCGGAGGGCATTCGCCTTCGGGCGCGCGAGCCAGCGGCCGGCTGAGCATTTTTTACGAAGGCCCAGGTTCGCGTTTCGCAGCGCTGGCGCGTCACCTTCACGACGCCGGCGAAAAGAACCCGAGGCCCCGCCCTCATGGCAGGCCAAGCGCGGCGTCGGGGGAGTGATATGGTCCGAGCCGCGCGTTCATCGTCTGACTTGAAATCTCGCCTTCTTGCCGGCTGCCTTTCGGCGTTGCTGGCGGCCACAGCCTCGACCGCCCTGGCCGAGACGGCCGGCCGCGTGGACGTGCCGGCCGGACCGCTTGATGCCGTCCTGACCAGCCTGGCCGGCCAAACGCGCCAGCAGATCCTCTACAAGGCGGAGCTTGTCGTGAACCGCCGCGCGCCCGCCGTCAAAGGGGTGCTGACCTCGGAGGAGGCCCTGCGCCTGGTGCTGCAGGGCACGGGGATCACCGTGAAGCGCACGGGCCCCAACGTGCTGGTGCTGCAAGTCGCTTCGGCCAACGGTGCGGGAGACGGAGACGGAGACGGGGCCGGCCGCCCTTTCGGCGTTGACGGATCGTCCGAACCTGGCCCCCCTCGGCCTGGAGCGCGGCCAACCGCAGCTCGTCGAGGAAGTGACGGTCACGGGCTCGAACCTGCGCGGCGTCCCGCCGACCTCGCCGTTGATCGTCATGGACCGGGGCGACCTCGAGCGGACGGGGCACACCACCATCGCCGACGCGCTTCGGGCGCTGCCCTCGAACTTCGGCGGCGGCGCCGGTGAATCGTTCGGCGTAGGCGCCGACAAGCTCTCGCGCAACGGATCGTTCGGCGCCGCGCTGAACCTGCGCGGCCTCGGCAACAATGCGACGCTCGTCCTCATGAACGGCCATCGCATCGCCGGCTCGGGCAGCTTCGCGGATTTCGTGGACATCTCCAGCATTCCCGGCGCGGCGGTCGAGCGGGTCGAGGTGCTGCTCGACGGGGCGTCGGCGCTCTACGGGTCCGATGCGGTCGGTGGCGTCGTGAACTTCATCATGCGTCGCGACTTCGAGGGCGCCGAGACGCGCCTCCTGGCCGGCACGTCGACCCAGGGCGGCCGGAGCCAGGCGCAGATCGACCAGACGTTCGGTCGCCGCTGGGACGGAGGCGGGTTCATCGTCGCCTACGAGCTGCGGCGCCAGGACGACCTGCGGGGCGGCCAGCGGCCCTTCGCCGGGAATGCCGACCTGCGCCCCCTGGGCGGGACCGACCAGCGGCTGACCTCCGCCTTCCCCGGCAACGTGCTCCTCCCCGATCCCGCCACCCGCGCACTGGTTCCCACCTACGCCATCCCCGCGGGGCAGAACGGCGTCGGCTTGCGACCCGGCGACTTCATCCTCGGAACACCCAACCGCTACAACCAGCGCCAGGGTGGCGACATCTTCCCGAAGCAGACCCTGAACTCGGTGTACGTCGCGGGCCACCAGGGGCTGGGCGGGCTGGAACTCGCCGCCGACGCGCGCTTCGCCAGCCGGCGCTACAAGAACATCAACGTCCCGCGCCCGGCGACCTTCACCGTCAGTCGCGGCAATCCTTTCTACGTCTCGCCGATCGGGGCGGCGACCCAGTCGATCTCCTACACCTTCGCCAACGACGTTCCGAACCCGACGGCCTACGGCACATCGGACACGCTGGCCGGAACGGTCTCGGCGAAGCTGGAGCTGCCGCGGGGCTGGCGCTCGGAAGCCTATGCGGCCTTCGCCCAGCAGAACGACGAGAACCGGGGCGGCGGCGTGGTCAACTCCGTCATCCTCAACGAAGCGCTGGGCAACACGGCGGACAACCCCGCCACGGCCTACAGCCCCGCGCTCCACGGCCATTTCAATCCGTTCAACGGCATTGCGGGCGGCGGCAACGCGACGGCGCTCGCCTTCATCAACTCGGGAACGATCCTGGCCCGCAGCCGGGACCGGGTGACATCGGTGAACGTCCAGGCCGATGGGCCGCTGTTCCGTCTTCCCGCCGGACAGGTGAAGCTCGCGCTGGGCGCGCAGGTGCGGCGCGAGGCCTTCACCTCCGAAAGCGCCATCTACGTGGCCACCACGTCGCCGACGCGGAGCGCGAGGCTCGACCTGGACCGCACGGTCAGCGCGGCGTTCGGCGAGCTTCAGGCGCCCCTGTTCGGGCCGGAGAACGCGCGGCCGGGCCTTCAGCGGCTGGAGCTTTCGCTCGCAGCCCGCGTCGAGCGCTACGAGAGCTTTGGGACGACGGTGAACCCCAAGGCGGGCATCCTGTGGTCGCCCACGTCGGGGCTGATCGTCCGGGGCACCTACGGCCGGTCGTTCCGAGCCCCGGCCTTGCGCGAAGTCGCCGACCCCGCCGTCTTCAACCCGCAGCTCCTGGCGCTCGGGACGGGCCGCGTGGTCACGCTCACGCTATCTGGCGGCAACCCGGATCTCGAGCCTGAGACCGCGGACTCCTGGACGGTCGGCTTCGACTGGCGCCCCGATGCCGTTCCAGGATTGGCGCTCAGCGCGACAGGCTTCGACGTCCGCTTCAAGAACCACATCGAGAAGCCGGTTTCGGCGAACCAGGCGAACGCCCTGCAGGACCCGACCCTGGCGGCCTTCGTGCAGCGGATTTCTCCGGCGACCTCGGCGGCGGACCTCGCCTTGATCCAGCGTTTGCTGGCGGATCCGGCGCTCAGCAATGCGACGGGGACCTTTCCGGCGGAGCAGTACGGCGCGATCCTGGACAATCGCTACGTCAACAGCGCGACCTTGCATGTGCGCGGGATCGATGTCTCCGCCAGCTACCGCTTCGACCTGGGCCGGGACACGTTCGCCCTCGCGGCAAACGCGACCTACATGCTCAAGTTCGACCAGCAGCTCACGCCGACGTCGGCCGTCGTGGAGCGGGTCAACCGGATCAACTTCCCGGTGCGGTTCCGCGGCAGGGCGACCGCGGACTGGACCCGTGGCGCGCTGACGCTTGGCGGCGCTTTCAACTACGTGAGCCGCTACCGCGATGACCTGGGTGTCCGCATCGGCGCCCAGCCGACCTTCGATCTGCAGGCTCGCGTGGCCCCGCCGAAGCGCGGCCCCCTGGCCGGCGTCGCGGTGCTCCTGAATGTGCGCAATGTCTTCGACCGGGACCCGCCCTTCTACAACAACAGCCTGGGCATCGGTTACGACGGCGCCTCCGGCGACCCGGTGGGACGCTATGTGTCCCTGCAGCTGACGCGCGCCTGGTGAGCACGGGTCATGCGCCAGTTCCTGGCAGCGGCCGCCCTCGCGGTCGGCTGTGTCACGCCCCCGAACCCGGCCGCGGCGGAAACCCTTCACCGTGGAAGACCTTCTCCAGGTCGAGACCCTGGGCGCGGCCGCCTTCGATCCGCAAGGCCGCCACCTCGTCTACGAGGCGCGCGGCGCCTACGCGACCGCATCGCGCTTCGACAGCGACCGGGGTGTGGTGCACGGACTCAGTCGCCTGAAGGTCGTCGCCACCGACGAGCCCGGGCCGGGGCGCCCGCTGCTCGCGGGCGACCCCGCGGGCGTCCTCCTCGGGGACTTCTCGCCCTCGGGGGACAGTCTGGCCGTGTATCGGGTGATCGGGCCCACGTGGCGGCTGGGCGTCGTGACGATGTCGACCGGCGCCGTTCGGTGGCTCCCGATCACGCCGCAGGGCGACACGCGCGGCCGCGCGCTGCAATGGCTGGATGACCGCCGGCTGCTGGTGCTCGATCGGCCAGATGGGCGCGGCCCTCTCGTGCTGCGCCAGGGCTCGACGTTCTCGCGGGAGCTGACGCGACGATGGGAAGCCGCCGCCACGGGGGCGGGCGCTCACACCGCCTACGGCAGCGGCGCCTATCTCGGTGTCCGGACGCGGGCCGCCAACCGCCTCCTCGTCGTCGATGCACAGACGGGCGACCGGGACGTGCTGGCCGAAGGCGAGTTCATCGACCTGGACGTCTCGCCCCAGGGCGATCGCGTGGCCCTGCTGCAGAGTGGGGAAGACCTTCAGCCCCGAGGCGAAGCGCCCGTACGGGGTCCCGCAGGCTCCGAGACCGAGGCGACCCGGCTGTCGATCCTCGATCTCCGCACGGGTGAGACGCGGTCGCCCTGCGTCCCGTGCGATGTCCTTCCGCAGGTGCTGGCGTGGTCGCCGAGCGGTCGGCGGCTCCTCGTGTTCACGCGCGGCCGCCACCAACTCTGGACCGACGGGCGACTTGCCGAGGTGAACGTCCAGACCGGCGCCGTGCGGGTGATCGGAGAACGCGTGAAGCCCCGGTTCGACCTCAACCCGGTGTCGGTCTGGACCGCGTGGATGGGCGAGACGCCCCTGGTCTTCGGGCGGCTGGAGGGGGCGCACACTGACCGCGATGACTGGTTCGCGCTCGGCGACGGGGCCCCGCGCAACCTGACGGGCCGCTTGCCTCCGCCCAGCCGCAGCGCGCGTGTCGCGGGGCGGGATCATCTGTGGGTGTGGGCGGGCGACCGGGCCTGGCGTGTCCGCCGTTCCGGCGACGTCACCGCTGCGGCGCCGGGATCGAGCGTGGCGGCCCTGCCGGATCGCCGGGTCGGGGCCGGCGGCCGGCTGGCGCGGGCGCCGGCGCCCGCGCTGTGGGTGACGGCGCAGGACGCCTCGGGAAAGCCGAGCCTGACCGGCCTCGGCGCCGAGGGACCGACCGCGACGGCGCTGGGTGCGCCCGCGGGCGGCGCATGGGAGGCGGCAGCGCCCGGGGGCGTCGCCCTCCAGCGCGCCACGGACGCCCATGGCGTGGAGACACTCACCCTATCGGTTGGCGGACGGAGCATCCCGACAGCCGCCGTCAACCGTGGCTGGGAGGCGCGCGATCCCCCCACAGATCGTCCAAGTGCGCCACCCCGGTCCGGTCGGGGAGCCCGTGGTCAGTTGGGTCTTTCTGCCCACGGGCTCTCCGGCGAGACAACCCGCGCCCCTGGTGGTGCGCGCGTATCCGGGCGCCGCCTATCCGGCGCCCCCGCAGGAGACGCCCGGGCGGCCGGAATTCTACCAGAACATCCGTGTGCTGACCGGACATGGCTATGCCGTCCTGGTTCCGAGCCTGCCGAACCCACCGGGCGGGATGAAGGAGCCTGCGCAGGGGTTGGCCGAGCGCATCCTGGCCATTGTCCAGGCTGCGATCGACGTGCCGGAGCTGGCCGACAAGCTCGATCCGACCCGCATGGCGATCATGGGCCACAGCTTCGGCGGCTACTCGGCCATGATCACGGCCGCGCAGACAGACTGCTTCGCGGCGGCCGTGTCGCTGAACGGCGTGAGCGACTTGGTCGGCTACTGGTCCACCATCCCGCAGCACCTGCAGCTGGACTCAGAGCTCGCCTACTGGAGCAACTGGCACACCGGCGTGGTGGAGCGCACGCAGCCTGAGATGGGCGCCCCGCCCTGGCGCGATCCGGCGCGTTACATCCGCAACAGCCCGCTGTTCCTGGCGGACCGCATCCAGACGCCCCTGCTGCTGATCCACGGTGCGCAGGACGGCCTCTCGGCGGCCCAATCCGAAGCGATGTATTCGGCCCTGTTCCGACAGGGGAAGGACGCGCTGCTGGTCGTCTACTGGGGCGCCATGCACGCCCCCTCGTCGCCGGGCGACATCCGCGACGTCTACGACCAGACGTTCCGGTTCCTCGACGCGCACTTCGCCCGTGCCTCTACAGGCGGCGTGGCGCCGTCCGCGAGTCCGGGACGCGCGTCTGCCAATAGCGCACCCAGGCCTCCGTCGACAGCGCCCAGAGGATGTCCGAGGGCTGCGCCGCCCAGATCAGATGCTCCGGGCTGAGCGCCAGCTCGAGACGTGCGCGGTCGAGTACGCCGGCCTCTGCAAGGCATCCATCGAGCAGGTAGGGCCGCAGCCAGCCCAGGCTGTTGGCGATGAGCCGGGCGAAGTAGACCGTGACGATGCCCTTGGCCCGGCGGTTCAGGACGCACTCCGGCAGGCGGTCGGCGAAGACGCTCCGGGCGAACGCCCGGTCGTAGCTTGAGCCCCCAAGGGCGGGGGGTCGGGATCCTGAGGCAGTGCTCGAGCACGGGCTGGGCGAACAGGGGATAGAGGATATCCGCCTCGTGCCGTCGGCGGCTCGGGCCCTCGTTCAGGAAGAACCGGGCGAGCGCGTGGATGTGCAGCTGCCTTCCGGGGCCAAGCCCGCATTGCTCGGCCTCACGCAACCACTTGGGCTTCAGGTCGGCCGTGGCGGCGCGCACCTCGCGCGAGATCAACGACGACCAAAGGCCCTCGACCGGTGGCGCTCGACCGACAGCTTCGGCGCGAGCCGATCGAAGGACCTC
This sequence comes from Phenylobacterium sp. J426, assembly GCF_024699945.1. Classification (GTDB taxonomy): domain Bacteria; phylum Pseudomonadota; class Alphaproteobacteria; order Caulobacterales; family Caulobacteraceae; genus Phenylobacterium. The sequence continues at coordinate 1,049,469 of NZ_JAJOMY010000001.1, forward strand.
CCACACCGAGCGCCGGGTGCGGCGCGCGACATTCGCCAGGACAGGATCCCGAAGGACCGACCACCCCCTTCACCCGCCAGGCGTCCGCGACAATCCCGGCGCCGGCCATCTGCATGAAGATGGCGTCGCCGCCCTGGCCCGACACGATCGCCCCGGCTCCGCTCTCCCGAACCCGTTCGATCTCGTCGCGGTCCCACTTGGGGTCAACGGCGTTGGCGGAGGGGCGCTGCTCGCGGGCGAAGGCCTCCAGATCGCCGAGGGCCAGGGCTGAGGGCTCGTGCTGCCGTTGGACGAGGGTCAGGCCGGCCCGGGCCGCCACGGCGGTCGCGTAAGCCTGTTCGTCCGACTCCGGCCGTCCGAACGCGATGTTGATCGCCTCGACGACCCGGGAGGTCCGGCCGCTGGCGTGCAGGGACCCTGCGATGATGGCGGAGTCCAGGCCGCCGGAGACCTCCAGGATCACGCGGTCGTAGCCGTCAACCAGCGACGCGGCGCAGGCGCTGACGCGGGCGCGGAGCTCGTCGGCCGCGGCGTCGAGGTCATCGATGGGATCGCCGGCGAAGGCCGTGGGGCTCCACACGACGTCCGACGCGCCCAAGGACCGAAGTCGCAGCGCCTCCCCCGGCTGCACCGCGGTGACGTCATCCACCAGGACCTGGGTCGCGCAGACCGCGGGCTTCGCGACGAAGTCGGCGATCCTGTCCCAATTGAGCAGCGGCCACCGCGGCCCCAGGCCGAGGGGCAAGCCGCTCATCAGGGACGCAACCACCTCAAGTCCGTCGCCAAGCGACCAGGCGAAGGCGGGAAGGGCTCCGCTCGGATCGCGGTACACCCAGGTTTCGTCGCCGCGAGCACTGGCGGCCAGCGCGACGTAGCGGCCCCACCGACGCCGGCTGAGCTCCGCGATCAGCTGTCGTGGCGTGGCGTCGGGAAGCTCCCGGCAAGGCGTCGCCCCGGGCATGGCGAACGTCGCGCCGATCAGCACACCGCAGTCGCCATCGATCGGCTCCACGCTCAAGGGCGCTTGGGTCGACGTCCAGACCCGAAGGCTGGCGGCCGCATGGGCGAGGCTCCAGTCGGAGGTCGCGGCCAGGGCTTCCCCGAGCTGCCGCGCCCGGCTGGCGGCGCACGCCGACTCCAGGGGCCAGGACAGGGCGAGGAAGGCGGCGCGCACGTCACAACACCATGATCGGCGTGAAGGCCCTGATGCGGTCCGGTTCATCGTCGAGGACCAGGCCCTCGCACTGCAGCCAGCAGTGCGCATGGAAGGGCCAGGTTCTCACGCCGAAGACCCACAAGGCGTCGTGACCCCGACGGCGCAGGAGGCGGAGTAGCATGAAGGCGCGAAGCAGGCACTTGGCGCTCGTCGGCGCGAACGGCGCCCAGCGATGGAAATTGTCGACCGTCTCTATCAACTGTTCGCTCAGAGCGGGCGGTCGCGCGCGCTGAACCCGCGCGGCGTCGACGATCTCCTTGAACGTCCGGCCGCGATAGGCCGCCAGCAGATCGGCGACGGCGACACCGATCTGCGCGCCGTCGCGCCATCTCGGGCCGTCGTAGTAGTCGCGAAGGGCGCTCGTCATCGGAGGCTGGCGCCCACGCGGGTCCAGCCCGGCGCCTTCCATGTCCTGCGCCGGCGCGGCCGTACCGACCAGGTGGGCTGCGAGGAGATCCTGCGCCAGGCCTGATTGGGTCGTGGAAAGAGCTCGCCGGCTCGGCTCCAGGGGCGCTTGCTGCTCGCCCTGCGGCAGGCAGACGTAGGCGTCCCGTTCGACGTCGAGGAAGACGAGATCGCCGTTTACGCCAACGGCGTGGACCTGGTCTGCGAGGAACAGTCTCTCGGCCATGCGGAGTCGCCGGTGACCCGTCCCGGCGCGCAAACGCCGGGACGGGCGAAGGCCTTATTCCGGCAGGCCGTCGTCGGGCTGGCCTTCGGCGTCGCCGAAGTAGCCGGCCTTCGTGGCGAGCTTGGCGCCGCCCAGGCAGATGAGGCGGCTCGTCGGGATCGACAGATGCTTGGACATTGTAGTCTCCTGCTTCAGTGAATGCCGCGTTTGCAGCAGAAGCAGTTCGCGCCCCGGTTGTGCTATATTCAAACTATATCGACTCTATAGTGTCGGCCGCGTCCAGCGCCCTGATCAGGGCCGCGGCGACGCCGATGCGCCGGCCGAAGAAGGCCGTCAGCTCACTGCGGACCGTCTCCGTCGCGCCGGTCGATATGATGTCCAGGAGCTGACCGAACTCCGCCGGCAAGCCGTGCAGGACGCGGGGTTCGACGGCGCGCAGCGGCGCCAGCTGATCCTGCAATCGACCAAGATGCCGCGCCAGAGGCGGGCTTGAAGCCGACGCGAAGACTCGGAACAGCCGTTCGCTGGCAAGCACGAAGGTCGCGTCCGACGGAGTCTCCGTGGCCGTGGGGACGAGCCGGCCGAGGTCGATGTGGGGCAGCGAAGATCGCTCGCCTTCGCAGGCGACCAGAAGCAGTTCCAGCTGGAGGCGGAACAGCGCGATGAGATCCTGTTCGGCGAGGCTCTGAACGAAGAAGCCCTGCCCGCGACGGTCCAACAGCAGGCCTTCTCCGGCCAGCCGGGACAGTGCTTCGCGCACGGGGGTCTGGCTGAGGCTCAAACGTTCGGCGATATCGTTGGCCGTGAGCCTGGAGCCCGCGCTGTGGACGCCTGCCCGCAGCTCTTCCCTCAGCGTGTCGAGAGTGATCTTGAATGAATCCGCGCGCTTCCTCGCCATGGGGTACTCCGGGACAAGGCCGTAGACTGAAGCCAAAATCCGGATCATGTCGAGATGTCACAATTTGTGTGATTGATGATCCGACAATAATCGTCGGACCTTCTGACAAGAGGCGTCGGGCTAGGCGGCAAATTCGCCAAGCATAGACAATAATTACCATTACTAAGCTTGGCGCAGGCTGGAATGGCGTGCCGATTCCGGACCGGCACCCTCCCGGCCTGTGCATGGATCGTCTTTGACGGATTGACGACGACCTAGGGCTGCTCTGAGGATGCGCCAAAAGGCAGGGTTGATTGCGTGGTTCGAAAGGCGCTGCGTTCCAGTTCGAAAAAGGCGCCCGAACGCGACGAAGCGTTGTCGCGCGTCCTCAAGGCCATCCGCAATCACCGGCGGATGACCGTGCAACAGGTCGCCGACCTGATGACCCTGAACAAGCGGACCTACGAGCGCTTCGAGGCCGGCGAGGGCTTCCTCAAGGTCGACCGGATTTTCTGTTTCGCCCGTGCGACCGACAGCGATCCCTATGCGCTCTGGGCCAGCGTGAAGATGGGCACGCCCGACTTCGCCCTGGCCTGTATCGACAGCAAGCTGGTGCTGCTCTTCGTGGCGCACGCCCGCGAGCTTTTTCTCCAGGAGGGCGCTGACCTCGCCAGCCTCCAGGCCGCACCGATCGTCGAGGCGCTGAAGGTGGCCTTCACCATGCTGAGCGCAGAGCTCAACCGAAGCCGCAAGGCCGCCAGCCGCTGGCTTGGCGACCCGAACGATCCCCCGGCCAAGGGCTGATCGCAACGTCGCGACAACGACACTTTCCGTCGGACGGGCCGACAAGAATTGTCGTAAATTGCAATAAAAACAACCATTTGGAACGATTTTGACGTGGTGCGGGTTATGGCGTCAGCGAAGCGTCGGTGTAGGACCCGCGATGAGTGGCGTCGTCAGTCGTCTCACGGCCGTGGCCCTTGGCGCCATATTGGGCCTGCAAGCCGCGACCCAGTATGTCGCCTGGTCGTTTCGCTTCGCGTCTCCGCTCGGCGACGGCCTTCCGATCTCGGATGACGCCACGCTCTATCCGCCGTGGTCGGTGCTCCACTGGCGCGCCGAGTTCCTCAGCGAAGGTCCCAGGGTGTTCGCAGGCGCCGGCGGGCTCATGATGCTCGGCGTCGCCCTGGGGCTGGGGGCCTGCATGCTCCTGGAGCCCACGGCGGGACGGCGGCGTGTGCGGGGGTGGGGCGGTCATGACGAGGCGCGCCGGGCGGGCCTCACCGCCCGCACGGGCTGCGTCCTCGGCGAAATGGGCGGTCGCCTGCTCATCACGGCCGACCTGCGCCCCACCCTCGTCACCGGCGGCACGCGAAGCGGCAAGGGGAGGGGGCATGTGGTCCCCAGCCTGCTCTGCTGGACCGAGAGCGCCATGATCCACGATCCGAAGGGCGAGCTGTGGCGGGTCACCGCCGGGTGGCGCGCGACGTTCTCGCACGCGCTCAGCTTCAACCCGCGCGATCCGGCCTCCGTGCGCTGGAATCCCCTGGCCGAGATCCGTCCCGGCGCCGGCGAGCTGGCGCAGGTCCAGCGGCTGGTGGCGATCCTCTCCGACCCCGGGGGCGTGCGGGACGAGGAAGCGATCTGGGACAAGTCCGCGTCCGAGATCCTCGAGGCCTTGATCCTGCACGTCCTCTACGCCGCCGAGGACGAGGCCAAGACGCTGCTGAAGGTGCGCGAGCTGCTGGCCGACCTCGACGACGCGGCCGACGTCATGCTGCGGACGCTGCATCGGGCCAGCCCCGACGGCGAGCCCGAGACCCACCCCTTCATCCGCACCGCCGTCAAAGGCTATGCGGCGATGCACGACCGCTTCCGGACGTCCGTCCAGGGCACGGCGCGCTCCTACCTGAAGTGGTTGGCCGGCGAGGACGTGGAGCGGGCCTTGTCCGTGTCCGACTTCGCGGTCGGCGACCTGATGTGCGCAGACGCGCCGGCGAGCCTCTACGTCCAGGTGGCGCCCGCCGACGCCTCGGCGCTGAAGCCGCTCGTGCGCCTCCTGTTCTACGCCGCGGCGCAGTCGCTGACGGCCCACGAGACCTCCGACGCCGCCGGCCGGGCCAAGCGGCACAAGCTGCTCATGGCCATGGACGAGTTCCCGCTGCTGGGGCGGGTGGCGTTCTTCGAGAAGAGCCTGCGGCTGATGAGCGGCTATGGGCTGAAGACCATGTTCGTGGCCCAGAGCCTCAACGACATCGTCGAGACCTACGGCGCCCACAACACGATCCTCGACAACTGCCATGTGTTCACCGCCTTCGCGGCCCTGGACCCGCTCACCCAGGAGAAGGTCTCACGCCTCACCGGGACGATCGCCGAGACGCGCACGACGCGCAGCCGGCCTTCGGCGTTCGCCCCCGGCCATGGTTCGGTCTCCCGCTCGGAGTTCGAACGGCCCCTCCTGGAGCCCGGGGAGATCCGAGCCCTGCCCGACGACGAGCAGCTCGTGTTCGCCGCCGGCCACCGGCCGCTGCGCTGCCGCAAGGTGCGCTACGACCAGCGCTCACCCTTCCGCGAACGGGCCGCGATCCGCGCGCCGGACGGAGGCGCGCTCGATACGCCGGGTCGTCCCGTCCACCCCTGGGCCGGGGTCCGCGCCCTGGGCGAGGACCGGACCGCGAGCCTCTCCCTGTTCAAGGAGGTCGCCGGCGCGATCGACGAGAAGAAGGCCGCGGCCAAGGCGGCACAGATCTACGGGCGCGTCGCCGAGGAGTTCGCGGCGCAGGAGGCCGTCCTCGACCAGTTGCAGGAGCATCGTCATGGCAAGAGCGGCTGAGCGGCCGACGCCGCGCGTCCAAGTCTACTTCGAGAACCCCAAGACGGAACTCGCCCTGCGGCGGGAAGCCCGCGCCAACAAACAGACCCTGAGCCGGGCCGCGGAGAGCGCCATCGCCCGCGGCCTGCAGCGCCGGCCGGGCGCCGATCCTGACGACCGCCTGCTGGCCCTGGAGCGGGCGCTGCGCGACCACATGCGCTCCAACGCCCGCGACATGACGATCGTCCAGGAACTGCTGGTGGAGTTCGCGCGCGCCTTCTTCACGCGGTTGCCCGACGCCCCGGGAGACCACGATCCCCTCGTGCGGGCGGCGGTGGAGGCGCGCATCGAGACGCTCCTGGACGCCGCCGCCGCGCGGATCGTCGCCGGCCGGCGCCCCGACGGCGAGGCGGCGCTGGAGGCGCGCAGCTTCGCGGCGGCTGCGGAATGAACGCCGAGGCGTTGGCGCTGGCGCGCAAGCGCGAGGCGCTCGACCATGCCCTGGGCCCTGCGATCCTCGAAGCGCTGGCCGAACCCCGCGTGGTCGAGGTCCTGGCCAATCCGGACGGACGCCTGGTGGTCGATCGGCTCGGGTCGGGACGCGCGGACAGCGGCGCGGCCTTGCCCGCGCCGTCGCGCGAGCGGGTGATCCGCCTCGTCGCCGACTATGTGGGGGGAGCCGATCACCCGCGACGATCCCCGTCTCTCCGGCGTGCTGCCGAGCGGCGAGCGCTTCCAGGGCTTCCTGCCCCCGGTCTGCGCGCAGCCGGCGTTCTCCATCCGCAAGCGCCCGGCCGTCATCTGGGGCCTCGACGACTACGTCGCCTCCGGCGTGCTGGAACGCGGCGCGGCGGACACCTTGCGCGCTGCCGTGGAGGACAGGCGGAACATCCTGATCTCGGGGGGCACGGGGTCGGGGAAGACGACCCTGGCGAACGCCATCCTGGCCGAGCCGTCCTTCGCGAACGATCGGGTCTTCCTGATCGAGGACACACCGGAACTGCAATGCGCGGCCTGGGACTTCGTGGCCGTCCTGACACGCCGCCATCCGCGTCCGATCACCGTCGCAGACCTGGTTCGCGACGCCCTGCGGATGCGTCCAGACCGCATCGTCGTGGGCGAGATGCGCGACGGCGCCGCGGCGCTGGAGGCGTTGAAGGCCTGGAACACCGGCCACCCTGGGGGTGTGTCGACGATTCACGCCAACTCCGCGCGGGAATCGCTCCTGCGGCTGGAGGATCTGCTGGGCGAGGTCATGGCGCAGAACCCGGCCCGCGTGATCGCCCAGGCCATCGACCTCATCGTCCACATCGCGCGGCGTCCCACCGGGCGCACCGTCGAACCCATCCTGGTCCTGGACGGGATCGATCCGGACGGGGGGCTATCGATTTCGCACAAGCGCCTAAGGGCAATCCCGGTGGTCGCGACCCCAAGGCGGGTGCGCCCGGTCCGCCGCGCGGATCGGCGGCAGGTTTGGACGCCCGGGCCGGCGCCCTATGGTGACGCCATCCGCCATGTACGATTCCCAACTCATCGAACGAACGTGCGGCCCGGACGCGGCCGCCTACGCCCGGAACAAGCACCGCGGCGGGCGCAACAACGCCAATGGCGCGACGTTCGAGACCTACTACGCCGCGACCCGGCTCACCGAGGCGCTCGCGGACGCGCTGGCGGCCGGCGACGACGGCGCGACGACATCGATCTACGCCCAGCAGCTTTGCTTCATCGACGACCTGATCATCGATCGGCCCGCCGCTCGCCGTCTGAGCCAGCTGAAGAGCGGCGCCGCCAGCTGGACCGGCGGCGATCATCCGCTGGCCGACGATTTTCCGGCTGCAGGCGGCGCTCGACGCGGCGGCGGGGGTGGCGGCCGCCTACGAGCTCGTGGTGGCGCGCGAGGACCTGCGCGACGCGCTCGTCGCCGCGCGACCCGACGACCTCGATGTCGAGGTGGTGCGGTTCGCGTTCGACGCGGAGCTCGACAGCCTGCTGGCCGCCAACCCGTCGCTGGTCGCGGCAATCGACAGTATCTCGATCCAACTCCCCCGGCCGAGCGTGCGGCGCCAGGTCTTCAAGGCCATCCTCGCGGCCTGGGTGAGCTGGACCGGCGATCCGAGTCTGGCGGCCTTCGCCTTGCACGCGGCCGAGGCGCCCGGACCCGTGGTCGCCGTGCTCGGGCCGGAGTATGACCTGCCGGCGGAGGTCGCCGAGCATCTGGCCGCGCTCGGGATGGACATCAAGATTCGGAACAAGCACCTTTACTATCGATTCGGTGGACTCTCCGGCTACTCCGCTTTTCGTGGCGGCTCGCCCGAATCCGCCGCATTCGAGCGCTATGTCGTCGAGCGTCGGCCTGCCGACGTCTACGAGGTGGTCGTCGCCTTGCGAGGGGTTTCATGACGTTGCGGACGTCGTTGATCGACGCGACCCTCCTGAACGCCGCCCGCGAAACCCTGACGGTTGTCCAGAGCAAGTCCACGTCCGTGCGCGACTACCGCGCAGCGATGCAGCAGCTGGGCAGCTATCTGGGCGCGGCCATGGCGCGATCCGAGATCCGCAGGGGCGACGTCGTCTGCCTGGGCATGACGGTGGAGGACGCCGACTTCCTGGGACGCGGCGCGGTGAAGAGCCTCGAGGACGCTGGCGTGAAGGTCTCGGTCGCCTGCTTCTGGAACGAGCGCGGGGACGCCTTCGACCTCGACTGGGCGGACATGGCCCCGGTCGTTCAGCAATACCGCGAGCCCGCGCCGGAACGGATCGATCACCTGGTGATCCTGAAGTCCGTCATCTCCGGCGCGTGCGTGGTTCGCAGCAACCTCGAGTACCTGTTCGACGAGGTCAGCCCCGGCCGCGTCCACGTGGCCGCGCCGGTCATGCTGGAGGGTGCGGACGAGCGTCTCGAGAAAGGGTTCTCGAAGGAGCTCGCCGAGCGGTTCGAGTACTGGACATTCGAGGTCGATACGGTTCGCACCGACGAAGGTGAAATCGTGCCCGGTATCGGCGGCGAAATCTACGAGCGGCTCGGCCTTGGCCCGAAGCAGACCAAGAACGCCTTTGTCCCTGACTTTGTGAAAGAACGGGATTCGCAGGCCGCCTAGGCTTGGCGCGACGAAGCGGGCGATATCCGCTGATCAAGGCGATCACCCGGGCGCTGCGCTACGAGCGGCATGTTGATGTAGTCGTTGTTGCGCCCGAGTTGCTGCTTTTCAACGAACCCCGCCGCCGCCTGGCGCGAGATGCGCGGCCGCCACGATCGACGCCGGCGGCAGCTGCGGGATCTCATGTTCGTTTTTCGCGAACTTTTTAACACGTTCGCGGCGACCTGTTAAAAATAGCGGGCCCGGCATCCCCGTGCGGCCGCCGACAGTCAGAGCGGCGGGCTCAAGCCGTCCAGAAAAATATCCACAAGCCAAGTGAGTGTCCCGGCCACGTTGCAGGGCGGGTTCCGGTCCAACAGGTGTCCTCGGTTGGCGCTTCGGCGTCAGGTCGTGAATTTCCCCTCGCACATGGCAGCTCGGCGACGACGTTACAACAACGTGCGGGCAACGTCCGCATATGTCGTCGATAACTTGCCAGTAAGTCTCAGAGAAGTCGAAACAAAATCAAGACAAAGAGCTGTTGACAACCTCAATTCCGATACGTTCTGATTGCAATCAGAGCGCGATATCGCGCTGAGGATTGCACGAATGCGCAAGGTAGTCTTACGCGGCCTTTCGGCCGCGATGGCCTTCTGCGGCCTTGTCGTCAGCACCCCCGCCCTGGCCGGAGGCGCGGGAATGCCCTGGGAGGGCCCGCTCCAGCAGATCGTGGAGTCGGTCACCGGGCCCGTGGTCCAGGCCGCCGCGGTCTTCGCCGTCGTCATATTCGGGGCCGGCATCGCCATGAGCGAAAGCGGCTCGGGCATGCGCCGCGGCATCGGGATCCTGTTCGGCCTGTCGATCGCGTTTGCGGCCTCGACCTTCTTCCTGGACTTCTTCGGCTTTGCCGGCGGGGCGGAGATCGGGTGATGGACACACACCTGCACCGCGAGGGCTGGGAGCTGCCGATCGCTCAGGGCCTGTGCGAGCCGGTGCTCGTCGCCGGCATGCCGCGCGACTACGCCATCCTGATGGGCACCATCGCCCTCGTGCTGGGCCTCGCCCTGCGGATCTGGTGGCTGGGCCTGCTCTGGTGGACCCTGGCCCACGCGCTCGGCCTCGTCGTGGCCCGGACCGACAAGCGCTTCTTCGACGTGCTGCGCCGCCATCTCGGCCGCGCCGGCCACCTGGACGCGTGAGGCCGCCGTGCGTTTCCTCGAAGAGGCCCGCCGCCGCCCGGCCAGTCTCGCCGACCACCTGCCGTGGGCGGCGCTGGTCGCCCCGGGGATCATCCTCAACAAGGACGGTTCGTTCCTGACCGCCTTGCGGTTCCGCGGCCCCGACCTGGAGTCCTCGACCGAGGACGAGCTGATGTCCGTGCGCGCGCGCCTCAACAACGCCCTGCGGCGGCTGGGCACCGGCTGGTGCCTGCATGTCGACGCCCGCCGCAGACCGGCCCACGCCTATCCCGCCTCCGAGATGCCGGTGACCGCCGCCTGGCTCGTGGACGCCGAGCGGCAGGAAGCCTTCGACCGCGCCGAGCCCGCCTATGAGACCGACTACCACCTCTCGCTGACCTGGCTCCCGCCTGCCGAACAGACCCGGCGGGTCGAGCGGCTGCTGTTCGACGGCCTTGGTCGCGCGGACCGCGACTGGCGCGCCGCGCTCGAAGTCTTTCAGCGCGAAGCCGATGCCGTCCTGGATCTGCTGGGCGACACCCTGCCGGAAGCGGCGCGCCTGGATGACGGAGCCCTGCTGACCTGGCTGCACGCCTGCGCCTCGACGCGCGCCCATCCGGTCTCGCCGGCCGAGGCGCCGGTCTTTCTGGACGTGGCGCTGGCCGACGAGCCGCTCGTGGGGGGCCTCGCGCCGCGCCTCGGCGCGCAAGCGCTGAAGGTGGTGTCCGTCCGCAGCCTCCCGGCCGCGACCCGGCCAGGGCTGCTCGATGCCTTGTCGACCCTGCCGTTCGCCTACCGCTGGACCGCCCGCTGGATCGGCCTCGACAAGGCCGACGCCGAGCGGGAGATCGTCCGGCTGCGCAAACGCTGGTTCGCGAAGCGCAAGGGCGTGGGCGTCCTGCTGCGCGAGGCGATCACCAAGGAGGAGGTCCCGCTCCTCGACACGGACGCCGCCGGCAAGACCGAGGAGTGCGACGGCGCGCTGGCGGCGCTGGGCGCCGACGCCTGCGCGTTCGGCTACCTGACCCTCGCGGTCACGATCCTCGACCCCAACCCGGCGGTGGCGGCGGAGAAGGCGCGCGCCGTCGAGGCGGCCCTCAACGCCCAGGGCCTGGTGGCCCGCACCGAGGCGCTGAACGCCGTCGAGGCCTGGCTCGGGACCTTGCCCGGCGAGGCCTACGCCGACGTGCGCCGCCCCCTCGTCAGCACCCTCAACCTGGCTGACCTCCTGCCGGTCTCGGCCGTCTGGGCCGGGCCTGCCGAGGACGCGTGCCTCGCCGGTCCGCCGCTGGCGGTGGCCCGCACCACGGGCTCGACGCCGTTTCGCCTCGTGCTGCACGTCGGCGACGTCGGCCATGCGATGGTCGTGGGCCCGACAGGCTCGGGCAAGAGCGCCCTTCTGGCTTTCCTGTCCCTGCAATGGCTGCGCTATCCCGGCGCCCGGGTGGTGTTTCTGGACAAGGGGCGCAGCGCCCGCGCCGCGACCCTGGCCGCGGGCGGAACCTGGCGCGCGCTCGAGCCCGGGGCAGGCCTGTCCCTGCAGCCGTTGTCCCGGATCGACGAGGCCGGTGAGCGCGCCTGGGCCGCGGAGTGGATCGCGGACGCCGTGCGGAGCGCCGGCGCCCCGATCACGCCTCGCCTGCGCGAGGAGGTTTGGTCGGCGCTGGGCGCGCTCGCCGAGGCGCCGCCCGAGCAGCGTTCGTTGACCGTTTTCTGCGCGCTTGTGCAGGACCGCGCGGTCGCAGCGGCGCTCGAACCCCTTACGCTGAAGGGCCCCCACGGCGCGCTCCTGGACGGAGCGGCGAGCGACCTGAGCGTCGGCCTCTTCGACACCTTCGAGCTCGAGCAGCTGATGGCGACCCGATCTGTGCTGGGTCCGGTGCTGTCGGCGCTCTTCCACGAGCTGGAGCGCAGCTTTGATGGCCGTCCGACACTGCTGGTCTTGGACGAGGCCTGGCTGTTCCTCGACGACACTGTCTTCGCCGCCAAGATCCGCGAGTGGCTGAAGACCCTGCGCAAGCGGCGCGTCGCCGTGGTCTTCGCCACCCAGTCGCTGGAGGACGTCGCCGCTTCCTCGATCGCCGCCAGCCTGATCGAATCCTGCCCGACCCAGGTGTTCCTGCCGAACCCGCGCGCCCTCGAACCGGCCTCGGCCGAGCTCTACGCCGGTTTCGGCCTGACGCGCCGCCAGCTGGAGCTGATCGCCTTCGCCACGCCCAAGCGCGCCTACTACTGGCGCCAGCCCCAGGGGCGTCGGCTCTTCGACCTCAAGCTCTTCGGGGCCGGCCTCGCGTTCTGCGGCGCGTCGTCGCCCGAGGACCAGGCCCTCATCGACGAGATCCTCGCCCGCGCCGGCCCCGAGGGGTTCGCGCGCGCCTTCCTCGCAGCCAAGGGATTTGCACATGTGGACGCGCTCTTCGACGCGGTCGCGGGCCCACCGCTCGCCGCGGAATAGTTGCCTGGTGGCCCTCGCGCCGCTGGTCCTCGCCCTTGCGGCCTGCTCGGACCCGCAGCCGGCCCAGGCCCAGCAGGTGGTGTTCGATCCGAAGAACCACCTCGAGAACGCTCTGCAGGCGGCGCGCCAGCTCGAGAGCCTGACGAATGAAGCCCGGATGCTGGCCAACCAGGCCCGCGAGCTCGCAGGCTCGCCCTACAGCCACCTCGCGGAGACCTCCTCGGCCCTTCGGGACATCGGGGGAGCTCGCCCGCACCGTGAAGGGCGTCGCTTCCGACCTCGACACGCTGCAGGCCGACTTCGAGAGGATCTACCCGGCCACCGTGAACGGCCTGGATCCCCGCCGCGCCCTGGAGCAGGCGCGGGCCCGCAACAGCCAGGCGCGGGAGACGGCGCAGGATCTCGCCCGCACCGCCGCCGAGCTCGAGCGGCTCAGCCGCGGGCGCGGTGGCCGCCTCGAGGGCGCGATCACCGCCAGCCAGCGCGCCGACGGGCAGACGGCGGCGATCCAGTCCTCCACCCAGGTGCTGGCGGTCCTCGCCGAGGATCTCGGTTCCATGCGCACCCTGCTGATGGCGCAGTCGCGGATGCTGGCGGCGGAGAGCGCAAGGCGCGCCGCAGACCGGGCCGCGGGCGCCGAGGCCCGCCGGCAGTTCTGGGGGCGACAGCCCACAACCATACCAAACCCCGACTTCGACCCTCTGCCTCACTCGCGACGGTAGCGGAGTGAACGACCGTGGCCGCTTCCCCTGAGACCGCCAACGACCTGATGATCGTGTTTTCGAACACGATCTCAGCGGGCTTCGACGCGTTGAATGGGGCCGTCACGGGCGTGTTCGGCCTGATGATCGCCCTCGTGGTAGCGCTGACCGGTATCCATTGGGCGCTGTCATCGAACCGCGAGGTGCTGGCGAGCGGCTTCGGCAAGGTGCTGCTGATCGGCGCCTTCGCCTACCTGATCAACGACTGGCAGGGTCTGTCACAGACCATCTGGGATGGCTTCATCGAGCTCGGCCTCAGCGCCGGCGGCGGCAGTCTCTCCCGCGCCGACTTCCTGAACCCCGGCGCCATCCTCCAGCAGGGCTGGGACATCGTGAAGGCGCTGGGGGAGACCCCCGGCCTTCGGCGAGAACACCCTCGACGTGGTGGGCGCCTTCACAGACGCCCTGATCCTCGGTCTGGCGATGATCGGCATCATGATCGCCTTCGCGGTCCTGGCGCTGCAGATCATCGTCACCCTGCTGGAATTCAAGATCGTCACCCTGGGCGGCTTCGTCCTGCTGCCGTTCGGAATCTGGTCGAAGTCGTCCTTCCTGGCGGAGCGCCCGCTGGGCTTCGTGGTGTCGTCGGGCCTCAAGGTCCTGGCGCTCGCCATCGTCGTCTCGGGCGCGCGTTCGGTCTTCGACCAGCTTCAGCCCTCCGCCAACCCCGACCTCTACGAGGCCCTGGCGATCCTGGCCGCCTCGCTGTTGCTGGCCATGCTGGCGCTCTTCATCCCCAACCTCGCCGCGGCGCTGGTAAGCGGCGGCCCGGCGCTGGGCGCCGGCGCCTTCGCCTCCGGCGCCTTGGCGGTGGGCGGCGCCGCGGTGGGCGCCGTCGCCGGCGCGACCGGCCTCGGCGCCGCGACGGCCAATGTCGCCTCGCGCTTTCGCGCGGCGGCCGGCGCCATGAGCGGCCGGACGCCGCCTGCCGGAAGGGCGCCTCCGGGAGCGTCGCCCGGCGGCACGCCGCCTTCGGCCGGTCCGTCGCCGCGAGATCCTGGCGGCAGCGGCGGCAGCGCTCCGTCTCCCGGCGGCGCTCAGGGCCTCGACGGAGGTACGGTGCGACCGACCGTGCGATCCACCCCCGCATCCCCCGACACCAGCGGTCCGGCGCCGCCCGAAGCGACACCCACGGCGCCGGCCGACCCGGCAACCGATGGCGCGACGCCGCGGTCTTCCGAAACCATCGCCAAGGAGAGTGAAACGGCGCGGCGGGACTTCCACCGCGCCGCCCAGGGCGGGGATCGCGCCGCGCCAGCCCGGCCGCGCGGCGGCCGTGGCGCGGCCCTGCAGGCCTTCTTCGTGGCCAACGCCGGCCGGGCGCTGCTGCCCGGCAACGAGACCTCCGGCGCGATCTCACCGCAGCTCCGCGACGAGGAGACTTAGAGACGATGCATCCGTTCTTCCGGCCCAAGCGCCCCTTGTCCGCCGCCCCCGTCGCCACGCCCTACCAGCGTGCCGGCCAGGTCTGGGACGAGCGCATGGGCCTCAGCCTGGCCCACGCCCGAAACTGGCGGCGGATGGCCTTCGCCAACCTGGCCGTCGCCGCCTTCCTCGGCGCAGGCTGGTGGATGCAGGCCCAGCAGGCCGTGGTCCGGCCCTTCGTGGTGGAGGTCAGCCAGTGGGGCGAGACCCAGCGGATCACCGCCCTCGACGGCCGCTACGAGCCGACTGAGGCCCAGGTGGGCCATGCGCTGGCGGCCTGGATCCGCAATGTGCGCGCCAAGCCCGTGGACCCCGTGGTCATCCGTCAGAACTGGCTCTCGGCCTATGACTTCGCCACGCCGAAGGCGGCGAGCTTCCTGAACGCCTGGGCCCAGACCCATGACCCGTTCGCGGAGATCGGCCGCGAGGCGGTGAATGTCGAGATCCTGAACGTCGTGCGCCGCAGCGCGCGGACCTACGACCTCCAGTGGCGCGAGACCCGCTTCGTCAACGGCCAGCAGGCCGGGCAAGAGCGTTGGCGCGCCCTGATCACCTTCAAGCTGGAGCCGCCGAAGACGGAGGCCGAGCTGCTGAAGAACCCCCTCGGACTTCGCATTGAGGACGTGTCATGGACCCCCGACGCCTCGTAATCCTCGGCGCTGTCGCCCTCGCGCTGGCGGGCTGCCAGCACCTCTCGGTGCTGGTCGGGCCGAAGCCCACCGCCGGTGCGCCGGTCGCCGTCCCGGCGCCCCCACCTGCGATCTCGCTCGCCGCGCCACACGAGCCTCGCGGCGTCACGTCCGGCGAGACTCCGGCTGCGGCCGCTGAGGCCGGCGCGCGTCCGCCCCGCGCTTTCGCCACCATGTCGCCGATCCCCAACCCCGGCCGGGCACGGCGGCTGCCCACGCCCAGGTGGGGCGCCCAGCCGCGCGAACGCGCGACGCCGCCATCGGCGGCGCCGACCGGCCGCGCCGCGATCGCCGCGGCGAACCGCTCCGCCCGCGAGACCTCCCGGGCGCGCGGCTTTCTGGGCGGCGTGCAGGTGTTCGCCTACGATCCCGGCCGGGTCTACGAGGTGTGGACCGCGCCGCTGCGGGTGACGACCCTCACGCTCTCGCGCGGCGAGACGGTGATCTCCAAGGCCGCGGGCGACACGGTCCGCTGGCAGATCGGCGAGACGGTGTCGGGCGAAGGCCCCGAACAGCGGGCCCATGTGATGATCAAGCCGCTGGTGCGCGGGCTCGAGACCAACCTGGTCCTCGCCACCAACCGCCGAATCTACCTGCTGCAGCTGCGCAGCGGCGACGCCGATGCCTTCAACGCGGCGGTCACCTGGGATCTGGGATCGGTGATGGACGCCCCGATGCCCGCCACGGCGACCCCCGCTTCGGCGCCGACCACCCTCGTGGAGCCGCAAGGGCCGCTCGATGCCGGGTTCCGGATCAAGCCCAAGGGCCGCCCGCCGGCCTGGACGCCGTCGGCGGTCGCCACCGATGGCGTGCGCACATTCCTGAGCTTCCCGCCTGGCGTCATGGCCGCCGAGGCGCCGGCCCTCTTCGTCCTCAGCCGCTCGGGAGATCCGCAGCTGGTCAACTACCGCCAGCAGGGCGCCCTCTGGGTGGTCGACCGGGTGCTCTCCGCCGCCGAACTTCGCGTCGGCGGCCGGCGCCCGCAGGTGGTGCGGATCGAGCGCACGGGAGGGGCGTCGTGAGCGAGACCGTGACCGGTGGGCCCGACGCCCCTCTGCCGAAGGCCCATGCCGCGGCTGGACGCCCGTGCGCCCCGTCCCGCGGTCGTGCGACTGCGGCGGGGCGTTGTGGTGGGCGCGGTGATGGCCGGCGCCGGCCTCGTCGCCGGCTCCCTGGCCTGGGCTTTTGTCGTTCAGCCCGACCTGCGGGCGCGGGCCCATGACGCCAAGCTGGAGGGGCGGCCGGCGGAGACCCGTGGCGCGGTGCGCCCGAGCGATCGGGTCACCGACGGGCCGGCCACCTACGCCGAGCTGGACCGCCTCCCCGACCCGCG
Organism: Phenylobacterium sp. J426; assembly: GCF_024699945.1. Classification (GTDB taxonomy): domain Bacteria; phylum Pseudomonadota; class Alphaproteobacteria; order Caulobacterales; family Caulobacteraceae; genus Phenylobacterium. Next base: position 1,065,923 of record NZ_JAJOMY010000001.1, read on the forward strand.
CGGCCCAGGGAGGCGCGAAGCCGAGGAGGCGCCCCCGGCGGCGGCTGCGAGGCGGCGGACACCACCGCCACCGCGCGCGACGCCCGCAGGCCTGGCCGGTGACGCCCGCGGCTCCGGGCTGTTCTTCGCGGCCAGCGTCGCACGCGCCGCCGCGGTGTCCGGGGAGGCCGCCGATCCGGGCCGGGCCGACCTCGCGGCCGTCTACAACACCCACCCGCTGCTCGCCCCGGTCAGTCCGTATGAGGTCAAGGCCGGGACCGTGGTGGCCGCTGCCCTCCTCACCGCCATCGACACGACCCGCAGCGGCCCGGTCACGGCGAGCGTCACCGAGAACGTCTTCGACACCGTCACGGGCCGCCATCTGCTAATTCCGCAAGGCGCGCGGCTCATCGGCCGCCACGAGGGCGAGAGCCGGCATGGCGACAAGCGCGCCTTCGTGGTTTGGGAGCGCCTGATCCTGCCGAACGGCAAAAGCCTGATCCTGCCGAAGGAGCCGGGTGTCGATGCGGCCGGCGCGATCGGCGTGCGCGGCGCGGTGGATCGCCGGCTGGGCGCCTTGGCGATCGCCACGCTGTTCGCCGGCGCCATCACCACCTTGGGGCAGGCCGCCCGCGACCGTGACGACACCGCGGGCGGCCTCCTCGGCGACGCCGGCGACGCCGCCGCGATCGAGGCTGCGCAGATCGGTGGAAAGCTGATCGACCGGGAGCTCGAGGTGCGGCCCTCCATCACCCTTCGGCCGGGGTCGCGCGTACGGGTCTTCGTGACCCGCGACCTGATCCTCGAACCGTACCAGCCATGACCTTCGCCCCACTCTCCTGCGGCCTCCTGGCTCTATCCGCCGCGGGCTTCGCGGCAGCCTGCCTGCGGGCATCTCCCGTCCTGATCATCAACGAGTCCGCGAGCCTGCCGAAAGGCGTCTACCGGCTGACGCGCGAACCGCCTGCGCTGGGCGCCATCGTCGCCTTCCAGCCGTCGCCCGAGGGCCGCCGCTACCTGGCGCGGCTGGGCGCGGGACCCGACGCACGCCTGCTCAAGCGGGTGGTCGCCACGGAGGGCGATCTGGCCTGCCGGACCCGGGATCGCCTCACCTGGCCCCGCCGCTCGGCGCTCGCCCTGGCGCAGGACCGTGAAGGACGAGCCCTGCCCCAGTGGCAGGGCTGTCACCGGCTCGGCGCCCGGGACGTCCTGGTGCTCGGCGACACCCCGCTGAGCTTCGACAGCCGATACCTGGGGCCGGTTCGGGCGGACGCGCTCCTGGGCGTCTACAGGGAGGTCTGGCGATGGTGAACCTTGGAGCCTTGGGCGCACTGGTCGCCCTGCTGGCGGGCGGGGCCTGCGCGGCCGAGCCGGACTGGCGCCGCGCCGGCGGGGACATCTTCGCCGTCGCTGCGCCTGCGGCGGCTCCCGGTCCCGAAGTGGCCGGCCCACCGCAGCTCGCTCCGGTGGCCCAGCCGCTCCAGACCGCCGTCGAAGACGCGGCGGCGCGGCACCGCCTCGACCCGAAGCTGCTCCATGCGCTTGTGGCTGTGGAAAGCTCATATCGGGCCCGCGCCGTCTCACCCGTTGGCGCGGGCGGCCTGACCCAGCTCATGCCCGCGACCGCCCGGGAGCTCGGGGTCGCAGACCGGTTCGACCCTGTCGCCAACCTCGCCGGCGGCGCCGACTACCTGGCCCGCCAGCTGCTTCGGTTCGGAGACGTGAGGCTCGCCCTGGCGGCCTACAACGCCGGGCCCGAGCGCGTGGCCCGCATGGGGCGGGTCCCGAATTTTCCCGAGACCCAGGCCTATGTCGCCGCTGTGGTCGATTGCTACCTGGCGCTCACCGCGGGACGCGCGATCCGAACCCGCGGCGATTGTCGGAGGGCGAATCCATGATCCCCTCCGAGCCGGAAACGACCGCAACGCGCGAGCACGACGAAGACCTCCTGACACGTGCAGAGGCCTCCGCCTACCTCTCCCGCTTCAACGTCCGCATGAAGCCGGCCACCCTGGCCCGCATCTGGTCGGTCGGGCAGGACGGCCCGCCGTGCCGTCACATAAGGCGCAAGCCGTTCTATCCCCGCGGCGAGCTTCGCGCCTGGGCGCTGCAGCAGCGGACGGGCCTGAGAGCCTCGCGCGCGCCGGGGCCCCCGTCCAGGAAAGCGACCGGTGAACGATGTCGAACTGGAAGGACTTTGTCGATCCTGACGCGCGTGGCGGGCGCTTCCTGCCGTGGAAGGAGGTCGCCCGCGCCACCGGCCTCAGCCGCACCACGGCCTGGCGCCTTCAGAAGCGCCACGAGTTCCCCGCGCCCTACGCCATCTCGCCGGGGCGGGTCGGCTACCGGGAGGACGAGGTCGAGGCCTGGCGTGTGTCGCGCGACCACAGTGCGGCGCGGGCCTCAAGGCCAACTCAGGCTACGGCTCCGGGTGGCGCGGCGATCTCAGAGCCCGCCCTCGCTGCAAGGTCCCGAGATACCGGGCCGTCGGAGGCGGCGTGCCCCAACAGTGGGTCCGCGCCGCCGCATCTCGACCGCAAATCTGACCTGCGCCCGGTACAGTCGGCCGCGGGCCTCGCGCCGCGCAAGCCCGCACTGCGTAGGCGATCGCAGCACGCCCAGGCCATCGCCCAACAAATGCGGTTCGACTTCTGACGCCGGATGACGGCTCGGGCCTGCTGCGGCTCGAGGCCACGCTCGTCGGCGGCTTGAGCGATTGGCAAGGTCCGCACCGTGGCGCCCTGTCGACAATGGCTGGTCGCAAGGATTTTGCGGCTTGGGTTGGTGGCCGTCGGGAAGCCGACCCGGAGGGGCCTCGCCGGGGCGGACTACTCCTGCCAGAGCAGCGAGCGCGTCACGCCCTTTCGCCTCATCCCACGGTCGACGGCGCCCAGCAGGTCGTCGAGCACCTCGTGACGCTCGGTTCTGAACCTCGGACGGAGAGGCGTCTGGGCGAAGATGCACGGCAACGCTTTAGCCGTCGTTGACTTGCGTCTGCCGGTCCAGGTCCTCAAGAAATCCGACCGCAGCGCTGAGAAAGGCGTCGTTGCGATCGCCCGCCACCATGTGCGAGGCGCCGGCGACATCGGTGAACCTTGCGTCGGGCAGCTGCGCGACGAAGGCCTCCGCCGCCTCTCGAGAAACCAGTTCGCTCAGCCGGCCCCTGATGAGATGCACCGGAAGCGTCAACGCCGGCAATCGGGCTTGGAACGCGTCGGCATCCCGCAAGGATCGACCGCGATGGACGCCGGAGACAAAGCCGGGATCCCAGTGCCAGCGCAGCCGACCATCGTCGCCCTGCCGCAGGTTCTTGGCCAGTCCAGAGTGATCCGCTGGCCGCGGACGGTGAGGCAGGTAGGCCGCAATGACCTCGGCGGCTTCTTCAAGGCTGCCAAATCCTTGGGCGACATGGGCGCTCATGAACTCCATGACCTTGGCGGCCCCGTTCGGGTCCATGCTCGGAACGATGTCGACCAGGGTGATCGAGCTGAAGCCGCCGGGCGCGATCTCGGCCTCCGCGTACAGTCCAGCGAGCCCGCCGAGCGACGCGCCGATCAGCGCCGGACGGCCACCCATCGCGCGCGCGACCTCCGCGAGATCTCCCGCGAACCGCTCAATCCCATAGTCGCCCGTCGGTGACCAGCCGCTGTCGCCATGGCCGCGGAGGTCGAGGGTGACCACTTCCCAGCCCCGATCCGCAAGCGCCGCCGCGGTCTTCGCCCAGGCATGCCGAGTCTGGCCGCCGCCGTGCGCCATGAGGACGGAGCCGCGCCTCGGCTGACCATACCGGTCTGCGGCGAGGTCCAGACCGTCGCTGCTTCTGAAGACAGCTGGGCTCGGTTCATTCATAGGTGGTTCTCACGTTTGCGCATGCCCCGACAGCTTCGCGGGTCGACAAGGTGCGCGAGCAGCCCCTAGCCAACAAGAGCGCCATATCCCGCTTTGCGTCCTGCAGCTAGCTAGCGTAGCATGAACGTGCCATCAGAAAACACATATGTGTCGGAGCATGCATGGGCGAGGTCGTCAATTTCGAGCGGCGCAGACACGTGGCGATCGTCACGCTCAATCGCCCCGAGGCGCGCAACGCCATCTCCCCGGAGATGCTCGTCCGCTTGGCCGAGGCCTGGACCCGGGTGCGAGACGACCAGGAGATCCGCGTCGCCGTCGTGACCGGCGCCGGCGACAAGGCGTTCTGCTCAGGGGCCGACCTGGGAAGGTTCATCCCGCTGATGAGCCGCGCGCGCCCGCCCGAAGACGAGTGGGACCGACGTGTCCTGGCGGACCGGGACATGCTCGGCACAGGGCTTCTGCGGACCTTCGATGTGGTCAAGCCGGTGATCGCGGCGATCAACGGCCATGCGATCGCGGGCGGCATGGAACTCGCCCAAGGCACGGACCTTCGTGTCGCGTCCGACACGGCCAAACTCGGCGTGCAGGAGGTCAAATGGGCCATTTTTCCCGGGGGCGGCTCGACCGTGCGGTTACCACGCCAGGTGCCCTATGCGCGCGCCATGGAGTTGTTGCTGACCGGCGACCTGATCACCGCCGCGGAGGCGCTTGAGTGGGGCTTCCTTAACCGGGTTGTGCCGCAGGGCGAAGTCCTGCCCGCCGCGCTCGAACTGGCCGAGCGCATCGCGGCGAACGGCCCGATCGCTGTGCAGGCGATCCGCCGGTCCGCCCGAGCCTGTCTGGGGCGCCCAGAAGCCGACGCCATGCAGATCGAGTCCGAAATGGCGGCGCCCGTCTTTCGCACCGAGGATGCGCGGGAGGGTCCGCTCGCCTTCATGCAGAAGCGTAGACCTGTCTTCAACGGCCGTTGATCCTCCACCCCGGCCATCGCCCGTTCGCAAAAGGACCCCCAAAACATGGCGTTGCACAGCCGCATCTGCGAAGTCTTCGGCATCAAGTATCCGATCGTCCTGGCCGGCATGGGCGGCGCCAGCGTGCCCCGTCTGGCGGCGGCCGTCTCGAACGCCGGGGGCCTGGGCGTCCTCGGGGCCGCGGCTTGCGCGCCGGAGGAGCTGCGCGCCTGGATCCGCGAGGTGAGATCCCTCACCGATAAGCCCTTCGGCGTCGACACCTTGCTGCCGGCCTCGGTGCGCCGCGACGTCGCAGATGCGGCGGCGGTCTCCGGCGACCGCGCCAAGCCGTCCTCGATGGAGTTGATCGGCGACCACCGCGCCTTCGCGGCGGACTTCATGCGCGCGGAAGGCCTTGAGCAGGTGGCGCGCGCGCGCGAACCCGCGAACGGCGAGGCGCACGGCGGCCCCGCGTTTTTCTCGAAGGAGTTCTTCGAGGCGCAAATGGAGGTGGTGGTCGAGGAGAAGGTCCCGGTCTATGCGGCCGGGTTGGGAAATCCCGGCCCCTGGATGGATCGGCTGAAGGCCAACGGCACCAAGGTGATGGCGGTGATCGGCTCAGTAAAACACGCGCTTCAGGTCGCTGCCTCCGGCATCGATGTCGTCGTCGCCCAGGGCCATGACGGAGGCGGGCACAATTCGCCAATCGGAACCATGGCGCTGATCCCCCAGGTCGTCGACGCCATGGCCGGCCGGATGCGGGTGCTCGGGGCCGGCGGGATCACCGATGGCCGTGGCGTGGCCGCCGCCATGATGCTGGGCGCCGAGGGCGCCTGGGTCGGCACCGCGTTCCTGGCCACCGAAGAGGCCGGGATCCAGCAGTTCCAGAAGGAAGTCCTGGTGGAGTACGGCGACGGAGACACGGTGGTGTCGAAGTCGGTCACCGGCAAGCCGGCGCGGATCATCCGCAACAAATGGGCGCAGGCTTGGGTCGATGCCGACAAGCAACCCCTGCCGATGCCATTCCAGTCGATGATCGCAGGACCCGTGCTGGCCGCCGCGACCCGCGACCAGCGCAAGGACATCGCCCCGGGATTCGCCGGCCAGGGCATCGGTTTGATCAAGGCGATCCGCCCGGCGCGAGAGGTCCTGGAGGATCTCGTCAGCGGGGCGGAGCAGGCTCTGTCCCGAGCCGACCGTTTCCGCTGAAGCTGAAAGGAACATCGATGGTCCCGCGCAGAATGCCTGAATTCCACGCCGAGATGGTCGAGGGCTTCATGGCCTCGAGCAATCGGATGACCGGTCTGCCGGAGTTCCTCGGCCTGAAGATCACGGGCATGGAGCCGGGCCGATTGACTGCGGAGATGGCCGTTGACCCCAAGCTGCTCACCGGCTTCGGCAACATGCACGGGGGCGTCCTGTCGGCGGCCTGCGACCATGTGTTGGGATGCGTCTGCTATCCACACATGGAGAAGGGCCAATGGGCGGCCACCACGGAATTCAAGATCAATCTTCTGGCCCCGGTCAGTCGCGGGACGGTCACGGCGCACGCGGAGATCATCTCGATGACCAAGCAGACCGCGGTCGTCCGGATCGAGATGGAGAATGAGGGTCGGCTCTGCTGTTCGGCGCAAGGCACTGTCCTGATCCAGAACCCCCGGCCCGCCTGACACCGCCCGGCGTCGGTCAAGCGGTCTTCTCAATCAAGCTACGGGCCGGCTCGCCAAGGTGGCCCAGGGGCGCCGCGCATGATCCGGAGCAGTTCGGGCGCCGCCCCCGGAAGAGGTCCTTCGGGGCGGCCAGGCCCAGCGCCAGGGGCCGCGCTGGGGGACCGATCGCGAGCGGAATGGCCAGCATCGCCGCCTGAGGGTTCACCAGTCCGGAGTTGAACGCGTGTCCGCGCGCGGCGACCTGGGCCACCTCCGCGGCGACATCCTGCGGGCGCGGCGCGACCTCGTCGCCGTCCCAGACCGCGAGCGCCTCGGCGATCAACTGCGCCCGGCGATCCGGGGTCTCCATCGCCAGCAGCGCGCTCCCGAGAGTCGAACGGGCAAGGCAGCGCCGCGTCCCGGCCTTGACGTGGTACCGGATCGGCGTCGTGCCCTCGATCACGCGCACATACTGGCAATAGCCGCCGCTCGCCGCGCCCAGCACCACGGTCATCTGGGTTTGCTCCGCGATCTCGCGCATCTGTTGCTGGATGCGCCGCAGCGGAAGGATCTCGTCCCCGACCCAGTGCCCAAGCAGTGACACCCGGATGGAAGGGAAGAAGGTCTTGTCTTCGGCGGAAAATTCCAGATAGCCGAGGTCGGCGAGGCTGCGGAGTAGCGCGCCGGTGCTGGAATGGGGATAGCCTAGCGCCACGGCCACGTCTTGGATATGCGCGGGCCGGCGCACTTCGTCGAAATATTCGAAGATCTCCAGCGTCCGGGCCGCGGATTTGACGATGGACGGATCGGGCTTCGGCATGCTTTCAGATCCTGGGCGCCCGCTCAGATCGCGAGCGCCGCCCGGGTTCCTTCCTCAATGGCCCGCACCGCATCCAGCCCGGCTGCGTCGCGAGCGCCCCCAACCAGGGAATACGGCATCTGCTTCGCCGCAAGCGCCGGGACGATTCCCGCCTGTGGCTCCTGGCCGATGCATAACACGAAGGTGTCGGCCACGATCAACCTTGGGACGCCGCCCACCGTGACATGGAGGCCCTCCGGGCTGAGATGGCCATAGTCGACCTCTCCGGTCATGGCCACGCCCCGCCGCACGACCTCCTGGATATTGGCCCAGCCCCGCGTCTTGCTCAGGCCCGCGCCGAACGCCGACCCCGGTTTGCGCTGGAAGAGTGTGATCTGTCGGGGCGAGGGCCAGGTCTTGGGAGGGGGTCGCAGGGCGCCGCGCTCGGTGAAGGCGGTGTCGATCCCCCATTCCTGGGAGAAGCCCTCGATGTCCGGAGCGGCGGGATCGCCTGTTCCGGTCGGGTGCGCCAGGAGCTGGGCCACATCGAAGCCGATGCCACCTGCGCCCAAAACCGCCACGGTGTCGCCCGCCAGTTCCGGCGTTTCAATCGCCTGTGCGTAGGTGAGAACACGAGGGTCATCCACACCGACCGAGTCCAGCGTTCGCGGTTCAACGCCGGTGGCCAGGATGACATGATCATATGCGGCGGCGATCAGTTCCTGCGGATCCACAAGTACTCCCAACCGCACGTCGACCCCGAGCTCTGACAGCCGCGCGCCGTAATATCCGATGGTTTCGGCGTAATCCTCCTTCCCCGGGATGCGGCTCGCAAGGTTGAATTGGCCGCCGATCTGGTCTGACCTCTCGAACAGAGTGACCTTGTGGCCCCGCTCCGCACCTGTCACCGCCGCAGCCAGGCCTGCGGGTCCCGCGCCAACAACCGCGATACGCTTGGGTTCGATCGGCGCTGCGACATCGCCGAATTCGGCCTCCCGGCAGGCGGCGGGATTGACCATGCAGGTCGTGAGCTTGCCGGTGAAGGCGTTGTCCAGACAGGCCTGATTGCAGCCGATGCATACATTGATCGCGGCGCGTCGCCCGGCCCGGGCCTTGGCGACGAAGTCGGGATCGGACAGAAAGGGCCGCGCCATCGAAACCATGTCGGCCTTGCCGTCTGCGATAAGACGGTCGGCGAGTTCCGGCGTGTTTATCCGGTTCGATGCGATGACCGGAACGTTGAGGTGCGACCTGAGCTGCGCCACCGCCCAGGCAAAGGCCCCGCGGGGCACCATGTGGGCGATGGTAGGGATCCGCGCCTCGTGCCAGCCGACCCCGGTGTTGACCAGGTTCGCGCCGGCAGCCGCGACAGCCTTGGCTTGATTGACCACCTCGTCGAAGGTGCTGCCACCCTCCACAAGGTCGAGCAGCGACTGTCGGTAGACGAGAATGAACCGCTCGCCGCAGCGGGCGCGAACCGCCCGGACGATCTCGGCAGGCAGCCGCTGGCGATTGGACGCCGAGCCACCCCAGTTGTCGGTGCGCTGATTGGTGCGCGGGCGCCAGGAACTGGTTGAGAAGGTAGCCTTCAGACCCCATGATTTCGACCCCGTCGTAGCCAGCCTCCTTGGCGAGCATCGCGGCGCTCGCAAAATCCTCGATCGTCTCGAAAATCTCATCCTCGCTCATCTCGCGTGGCGCCAACGGGTTGATCCTCGAGGCGATCCCCGAGGGGGCGACCAGACCCTCATGGCGCGCGTAGCGGCCAGCGTGCAGGAGCTGCAGCACAACCAGTCCGCCGGCGAGATGGACCGCCGACGCAATCCGGCCGTGGTCTGCCACGACGGCTTCGCTCATCACGGCGCCGTTCCTGCCGAGGCGGCCTGCCGCATTGGGCGATACGCCGCCTGTCACGATCAACCCCGCGCCGCCTTCAGCCCTCCGCGCAAAGAACCGAGCCTGGCGGTCGTATCCATCCGACGCCTCTTCGAGCCCGGTATGCATCGAGCCCATCAAGGTACGGTTGGGAAGGGTGACGAAACCCAGGTCCTGCGGCGACAACAGATGCGGATAGCGCGAAATGTCCATGCTGCGCCTAGACTGCGAAGCTTGCCCTGGATTGAGACAGCACGATACGGCCGTCTCCTGTCTCGCCCTGAATGATCGCCTCACCGTCGCCCGTGCGCCAGATCTTGGTGACGATCGTATCGCCATACTCCACCCGATCGGCGAAGCGGCCCTGGAACGCGCGGAACGCGGCAGGATCGTCGGCGCAGAGTTCTCGCAGGACGGCTCGGCCGACAATGCCGTAGGTGCAGAGCCCATGCATGAAGGGCGCGTCGAAGCCACCCATTTTTGCGAACGCCGGATCGATGTGGATCGGATTGCGGTCGCCGGAGAGCCGGTAGATCGCGCCCTGTTCCGGGCGCGTGTCGAAGCGGGCCACGATGTCCGGCGCCCGGTCGGGAAGGGTGCCGCCATCGCCCGCCGAGGGGCCGCGCTCGCCACCGAAGCCGCCGGCGCCGCGGACAAATAGCGTTGCGTGCGTCCGGAAGAGGTCACCGTCGGCGTCGCGACCCAGACTCTCCACGCCCAGCACAGCGGCTTTCCCCTTGTCCCAGACCTCGGTGATCCGGCCGGTCACCTCGACGGTTCCGTCCGGCGGAAGCGGCCGGAACAGCTCGATGGCCTGCTCGCCGTGCAAGAGCATTTCGAGGCGCATCTCGACAGCGCGCATCATGCCGCCCAGCGCTGTTCCGCCCGGAATGACCGCGTAGGTCGGAAGAACCTTCGGGCCCCGGCCTTCGTAGATGAAGTCCAGGTCCGCAGCCGGCCTCGCTCCGACGCCCAGGGCATAGAGCATCGTGTCCTTCGAAGACCAGGTCTCGGTGGAGACGGGAAACTCGAGCCCGACGAGATCGGGCGAGATCGGGTGGCGTGTCATGGGGCCTCGCGCGTTGGGGATGGCTGGCTCAAAGGCTGCGGCGCCCTGCCATCCGGCGGCCACGCTTCGACGCCCTCCTCCAAAGGAATCCGCAGACTCTTGAGGAGCTGAGAAAACATGGTCCAGTTGCCGATGGCGACCACCAGCTCGATCCGCTCGGCGTCCGTCGCCAGGTGGCGGCAGCAGGTTTCCCAGGTCGCGTCGTCGATCATGCCTCTATCGAGGGTGTCGTCGGTGGCCTGCAGCACCGCCCGGTCGGCCTCGGTGAGGTTCGGCGCGCCCTGCCAGTCCCGCGTTGCGGCCAGGTCGGCTTCAGGAATCTCGAGGCCACGGGCCACGCGCCAGTGCTGGGTCCATTCATAGACCGAGCCGGTCCGCCAGCCGATCCGCATGATGATCAGCTCGCGCAGTCTCGCATCGAGCCTGTTGCCGCGGAAAAGCAGCGTGGTGAGGGTCGAGGCCAGTTCCTCAGCGACGTCAGGATGCCGCAGCAAGACCCGGAAGACGCTGAGCGGCGCCATCTGCTCGGATACGCCCGCGGCGCTTGCCGCGGCTTTCGCCTGGGCCAGACTGAGAAGATCGACCCTCGCTCCACTGGCGGCCATCGCGTTCAATCCCTGTCAGGAGACGGTGTGCGGCAATCCGCAGATCGTCAGCCTGCACCCTCCGATCGCTCATTGCCATAACAGATATGAGTTGACTACGACATATACGTGTTACGATTGTGGGTGCGAACTGGAGTTCCGCCCGTGATCCCGGCTACGACATTTGCGATGGTTCAAACGGCGCCGCGCCGCTTGGAGATGCGCGATCTTCCGGTCCCCGAGATCGAAGCCGACAGCGCGATCCTTCGCATCGAGGCCTGCGGAATCTGCGGCAGCGACTACGAGCAGTTCGAAGGTGTGCTGAAAACGCCGATGCCGGTCATCCCCGGACATGAGCCGGTGGGGATCATTGAAGCCATCGGCGACAAGGCTGCCCGCCGATGGGGGGGTCGATGTCGGCGACCGGGTGGCCGTCGAGACCATGCTGTCCTGCCACAGCTGCGACACCTGCCTCGGGGGCCGCTATCACCTTTGCGCTGACCGCCAGATCTACTCTTACATCCCGCTCACCAACCAGCCCGGCCTCTGGGGCGCGTACGCCCAGTACATGTACCTGGCGCCCAACACGATCGTACACCGGATGGACAAGTCCTTGCCGGCCGAGCTCGCCGTGATGTTCAACCCGCTGGGCGCAGGTTTCCGCTGGGCTGTGGAGATTCCTCAGACTCAGGTGGGCGACACGGTGGTCATCCTCGGCCCCGGGCAAAGGGGCCTCGCCAGCGTCATCGCCGCCCGTCAGGCCGGGGCGGGGAAGATCATCGTCACAGGCATGGCTGCGGATGCGCGGAAACTCGACCTGGCCCGGACTTTCGGGGCGCATCACACCATCGACGTTCAGAACGAGAACGCCATCGAACGCATCAAGGAACTGACCGGCGGCCGGGGCGCCGACGTGGTCGTTGAGGTGACGTCCTACGCCACCGACCCGGTACGCGAGGCCCTGAGCTATGTGCGCGCCGGCGGGACGATCGTCCTGGCCGGGGTGAAAGGGTTCAAGCCCATACCGGACTTCGTCTCCGACCTGATCGTCTTCAAGGAAATCACAATCAAGGGGGCGATCGGTGTCACCTCATCGGGGTATCGCAAGGCCATCGACCTGATCGAAGCGCGCTCGCTGCCCCTTGAGCTGATGCACACGCACGACTTCGCGTTGGAGGACGCGGAGCTGGCCATCCGGACGCTCGCGCGGCAGGTGGACGGCGATGAGTCCATCCATTCCTGCCTGATCCCGCCCATCTAGCCGACCCGTGTCGTATCGCACCGCGGGACGCCGAAGAGGCGCCCGGAAACCCGGAGGAACCGTGAGCTTCAGCGACAAGGCGGCGATCGTCGGCATCGGTGAGACGGAGTATGTCAAGGGGTCCGAACGCACCGCCGTGGACCTCATGCTGGAGGCGGCGCGCAAGGCCATCGCCGACGCCGGGCTGCGGCCATCGGACATCGACGGCATGGTGCCGCCGCCGATCTACACCACCTCCGAGGAGCTGGCCGCGAACCTGGGCGTCGATGTCCTTCGCTATGCCTCGACGGTCCACATGGGCGGGGCGAGCCCGACAACGGCGCTTCAGAACGCAGCCATGGCCGTGGCCGCCGGCATTGCTGACAATGTGCTCGTGGTGCTGGGCTGGAACGGCTACTCCGCGCTCCGCCCCAAGCCAGGCCGGCCGCCACAGCGGGCCATGAACATGAACACCCTGACCCGCACCATCCAGGGCTTCTACATGCCCTATGGCGTGATGATGCCGGCGCAGATGTATTCCTGGATCGCGACGCGCCACCAGCAACTCTACGGCGTGCCCGACCAAGCGATGGGGGAAGTCGCCCTGGCCTGCCGGGCCCACGCCCAGCTGAACCCGAACGCCATGACCTACGGCCGGCCGCTGGACATGGAAGAGTACCTGAACGCGCGGTGGATTTCCGAACCCCTTCGACTCTACGACTGCTGCCTCGAGACGGACGGCGCCTGCGCGGTCGTCGTCACCAGCGCCGAGCGGGCGCGCGACCTGCCGCACCGACCAGTGCTGATCGCCGGTGCGGCCGAAGGCCATCCCTATCCCGCCGACGACATTCCTTCCCGTCCCGACATGCTGAAGATCGGTCTCGCCTACGCCGCGCCGCGGGCGTTCGAGATGGCCGGCGTCTCGGCCCGGGACATGGACTTCCTGCAGGTCTACGACTGCTTCACCTATGTGGTCCTCCTGCAGCTTGAAGCGCTGGGGTTCAGCGAGCCCGGCGCCATCCATGACTTCGTGAAGGATGGTCAAATCCAGCTGGGTGGCCGCTATCCCCTGAACACCCACGGGGGGCTCCTCAGCGAAGCGCATGTCTGGGGCCTCAATCACGTCCTCGAAGCGGTCAGGCAGCTGCGTGGCGACGCCGGCCCGCGTCAGGTTCCCGGCGCCAAATTGGGCCTGGTCACCGGCTGGGGCGATCTTGGCGACGGCAGCCTGGCGATCCTGAGGACCTGATGGCGATGCAGCCTCCTACCGTTCCCGCGCCGCTCCCCCGCACCCAGGACCCCATGGACGACGCCTTTTGGGCGCAATGCCAGGACGGCCGTCTTCGCTTCCAGCGGTGCGACCATTGCGGCGCGTGGCGGTTCCTGCCCCGCTACATGTGTGCGCAATGCGGGTCGCCGGACTTCGCCTGGTCCCCGGTCCGGGGAACCGGCAGCCTGTACTCCTGGACCATCACCCACCAGGCGCTACATCCCGCCTTCGCCGCGGACATCCCCTACATCGCCGCCCTGGTGGAGCTGGATGAGGGCGTGCGGATGGCGACTCGATTGTTGAACTGCGACCGCAGCGCGCTCCAGCTCGGCCTTCGCGTGGAATTGGTCTTCCAAGTGATCGGGGATGGCTTCCAGCTGCCTTGTTTCCAGCCCCTGGGGACGCTCGCGGCCAGCAAGGCGGCCTCATGGCCACCCGTAGGCCCAGCATGAGGACCCGCCGATGGACCTGACCTACAGTCCCGAGCACCAGGCCTTCCGACAGGAGGTTCTCGACTTTCTGGACGCGCATCGCGACGCGGCGCCTAAGGGGCGCGGGGCTGCGCAGCGTCCGTCCCCAGAAGCGGTGGCCTGGCAGAAGTTGCTGATCGAGCACGGCTACGCCGCGCGGACCATCCCCAAGGAGTATGGCGGCTTTGGCGCCGCGCCGGATATCCTGAAGTCGCGGATCATCGGCGAGGCGTTCACCGGCGCTCGGATTCCGCCCGGGCTGCAGAACCAGGGCATCTCGATGCTGGTCCCAACCTTGCTCGAGTTGGGGACCGAGGACCAGAAGCGGCAATGGATCGGACCGACGATCCGCGGCGAGGTGGTCTGGTGCCAGGGCTACTCGGAACCTGGATCGGGCTCGGACCTCGCCAGCCTTCAGACCCGCGCCACCGAGGATGGCGATGACTTCGTCATCAACGGCCAGAAGATCTGGACCAGCACCGCGCGCGAGGCGGACATGATCTTCTGCCTGGTCCGCACCGAGCCGGACAAGGCCAAGCACGACGGGATCAGCTACCTGATCTTCTCGATGTCGACGCCGGGCATCGAGGTCCGGCCCCTCGTGACCATGACGGGACGCGCCGAATTCAACGAGACGTTCTTCACCGACGTGCGGGTTCCGAAGACGCAGATCGTCGGGAAGCGCGGGCAGGGATGGTTCGTGGCCAACGCGACGCTCAAACACGAGCGGGGGATGCTGGGGGATCCCGGTCAGTTGGAATCCGGGTTCCATGCGCTGGTCGAGCTGATGCGGACCGAGACGGCGGGCGGCGCGGCGATCATGGACGACCCCGTGCTTCGCGATCGCCTGGTGCGGCTACAGGCTGAGATCGCCGCCATGAAATTCAACGGGCTGCGCGTGCTGAGCGCGTCGGCCAACGGCGGGGAGGCCGGGCTGGCGCGACTGGTCGTCAAGCTGCAGGCCTGCGAACTGGCCCACCAGATCTCGGCCCTGGGCATCGACGCCCTGGGCGAACTGGGTGTGCTCTACGATGGCGCGCCGCATCTGCGCGATCACGGCGCCTGGCAGCAGAACTACATGTTCCAGCTCGGCCTGATCATCGGCGGCGGCACCGCCCAAATCCAGAAGAACATCATCGCCGAGCGCGGGCTCGGCATGGCGCGCGAGCCGAAGCTCGCGGCGGAGGGAGCCCGCTGATGGAATTCGGGCTCTCGAGCGAGCAGCACATGCTGCAGGACAGCGTCGCGCGGTATCTGGCCGACGCCTGCCCTTTGCAGCACGTTCGCGATACCGCGGCCGGGGCGCAGGTCGTGAGCGCCACGCTCAAGGCGGGCCTGGCCGACCTTGGCGTCCCGGGCATCGTGATCCCCGCCGAGTACGGCGGCATGGGGCTTGGTCTCCTGGAAGCCGCCCTGGTCGCCGAGGCGCTGGGGCATCGGGTCGCTCCAGCGCACTTCACGGGCGCGCACATCATGGCGCCCCTGGCCATCATGAGCGGGGGATCAGCGGCTCAGCAACAGACCTGGCTGCCGAGGCTCGCCAGGGGCGAGGCGACGGCGGCCGTCGCAGTGACGGAGTCGATCCTGAGCCGCGACGGCGCCGGCGTCCGGGCCGAGGACGGGCGCCTCGAGGGGGAGCGCCCTTTTCATCCTCGATGCGGCCGATGCCGAGGTCATCGTCGTGGCCGACCAAACCGGGCGCCAGCACCTGGTCGCGGCGAACGCAGTCGGCGTCCAGTTGATCGCCCTCCCGACGATCGACAGGACACGGTCTGTGGGCGAGCTGCGCCTGTCCGGCGTGGCGGCCGAACCGCTGCCGGGGAGCGGACCCGAGACGACCCGCCGGATCGTCGACGCGGGACGCATCATGCTGGCCGCCGACACTCTGGGCGCGGGCGCCGCGATGATCGAACAGGCCGTGGCCTACGCCGGACAGCGGGTGCAGTTCGGGCGGCCGATCGGATCCTTCCAGGCTGTCAAACACATGTGCGCCGAGATGGCGGCAGCGCTTGAACCCTGCCGGTCGCTGGTTTGGTACGCAGCGCATGCGTTCGACCATATGCCGGACGAGGCGCCTCTGATGGCCTGCCATGCCAAATCGCATCTCTCGGAGGTCGGCCGGCTCGTCGCCCGCACCTCGACGGAGGTGCATGGAGGCATGGGGTTCACCGACCTCGCCGGGCTGCACTTCTGGTTCAAACGGATCGGCCTCGATCGCCAGCTGCTTGGCGGCCCCGAAACCGTGCGCAACGAAGCCGCGCGGCTGCAGGGCTGGATCGCGGCGTAGGAGGACCTGAGCATGGCTTGGAATTTCGGCGAAATCCTCGATGCGCTTCCGCGGGTCGTCCCCCCGGAGGCGCCCGCCTTCATTCACGGCGATCGCGTCGTGACGTGGGGGAAACCACCCGCCGTTCAAACAACTTGGCCAGGGCAATGTTGGCGCGCGGCGCGAGGCCGGGTGACAAGGTGGCCTTCTACATGCGCAACCGCCCGGAATATGGCGAGGCCATGGCCGCCTGTTTCAAGGGCCGGCTGACGCATGTGAACGTCAATTACCGCTACAAGCCCGACGAGGTGTCTTACATCTTCGACGACTCCGACGCTCAGACCGTGATCTACGGATCGGAGTTTCGCGATACGGTCCTGCAGCTCAAGGACCGGCTGGCCAAGGTCGTAACGTTCATCGAAGTCGGCGACGAGGGCGCGCCGCCGCCCTTCGCGGAATCCTACGAGAACCTGGCCACAGTCGGTGATGGCGCGCCGCTTGGCATCGAGCGATCCCCTGACGACCTGCTGTTCATCTATACCGGCGGCACGACGGGCATGCCCAAGGGCGTGATGTGGCGCCATGACGACTTGCGAGAAGCGCAACTCGACGCGCTGCGCCGGCTGGGCCCAGCGCCCGAATCCCTTGAGGCGCACCTGGATTCGATCCGCGCCGTCGGTCCGGGAAGTCGGACCTTGCCGGCCTGCCCGATGATGCACGGAACCGGTCTCATCACGGCGATCGGATGCATGATGGGCGGCGGGTGCGTCGTGACCCTGCAGACCCCCTCGTTCGATGCTGGCGAACTCTGGTCGGTTGTGGCGCGCCGGAAGGTGCAATCGATCGCCATCGTCGGAGACGCCTTCGCCAAGCCGATGTTGCAGGCCCTCGACACGAACCCGGGCCGCTTCGACACCTCGAGCCTCGTCTCGATAGTGTCGTCCGGCGTGATGTGGAGCCGCGAGGTGAAGGCCGGTCTGCTGCGCCATATTCCGCAAGTCGCGCTGATGGATTCCTTCGGCGCTTCAGAGGCGCTTGGCTTCGGCTCTTCAGCCATGACCAAGGACGGTGAGGTCAGGACTGCGTCGTTCCAGATCGGTCCCCGGTGCAAGGTTTTCGACGAGGACGAGAACCTTGTGGAGCCCGGCAGTGGCAAGGCCGGGATCATTGCCATCGGCGGCCCGATTCCTCTGGGCTACTACAGGGATCCGGAAAAGACCGCCAAGACCTTCCGAACCATCGGCGGCCAGCGATATTCCATCCCAGGGGACTGGTGCACGGTAGAGGCCGATGGCGCCATGACGCTGCTGGGACGGGGCAGCGCCTGTATCAACACCGCGGGCGAGAAGGTCTATCCCGAAGAAGTGGAAGAGGCGCTCAAGACCCACGCGGCGATCGAGGACGCGCTGGTGGTCGGCGTGCCCGACGACAAATGGGGCCAGGCCGTGACCGGCGTGGTGGCGGTGGCGAGCGGCGCCGCGTTCGACGAGGACGATGTGCGCCGCCACGTGCGCGCCAGCCTGGCCGGGTACAAGACCCCCAAACGCATCTTGGTGACCCGGGTGCCGCTCAGGGCCTCGAACGGCAAGGCCGACTACAAGACGGTGACGGATTTCGCGCGGCGCGACCTGGGACTGGGGTGAGGTCATGACAACCCAATCCAGCATCCCGTCCGAAACCCAAGCCGCCGAGGCGTTCGACATCCTGGTGGTCGGCGCGGGGTTCACCGGTCTCTACCAGCTCCATCGCCTGCGCCAGTTGGGGTTCTCGGTGCGGCTGCTCGAGGCCGGCGCCGACCTGGGCGGCATTTGGTACTGGAACTGCTATCCTGGCGCCCGCGTCGACACCCACGTCCCGATGTACGAGTTCTCCAGCGAGGACCTCTGGCGCGACTGGACCTGGACCGAGCGGTTCCCGGCTTGGGACGAGCTTCGTCGTTATTTTCATTATGTAGATCAAAAGCTCGATCTGAGCCGCGACATCCGATTCAACACCCGCGTTGAAGCCGCTGAATTCGACGAAGGCCGACAACAGTGGACCGTGAGGACGCAGGACGGCGGCGCTCTGCGGGCGCAGTTCCTGGTGCTTTGCACGGGGTTCGCCGCCAAGCCCTATGTTCCCAAACTCAAGGGTCTGGAGCAGTTCAAGGGCGCCAAGCACCATACCGCCTGGTGGCCGCAGAACGGCCTGGACTTGGCCGCCAAGCGCGTGGGCGTGATCGGCACCGGCGCCAGCGGCGTGCAGGTGGTGCAGGAAGCCGCGGCGGTGGCCGCCGAGCTGACGGTCTTCCAGCGCACGCCGATTCTGGCGTTGGCGATGCAGCAATGCGCACTGGACGAGTCGACCCAGGTCGAGATGAAACGGGATTATCCCGCCCGGTTCGCGCGGCGGCGAGAGAGCTTTGGGGGGCTTCGACTTCCACGCGACCGGGAAGTCTGCGCTCGAGGTCTCGCCGGAAGAGCGGAAGGCCATCTATGAGGCGAGCTGGGCCGCGGGTGGTTTCAGCTTCTGGGCCTCGACCTTCTACGACGTAATGATGAACCTGGAGGCCAATCGTACAGCCTACGACTTCTGGCGCGCAAAGGTGCAGGCGCGCATCCGGGATCCGAAGCTGGCGGAGCAGCTAGCGCCCCGGGAGCCGCCGCACCCCTTCGGGGTCAAGCGCCCGTCCCTGGAGCAGACCTACTACGACGTCTTCAACCAGGACAATGTGCGCCTCGTGGATCTGAAGGCCACTCCGATCCTGGAGATCACCCCAGGCGGCGTGAGGACGGCAGACGGCGAGTACGACCTCGACATCCTGGTCCTGGCCACCGGCTTCGATGCGGTCACCGGCGGGCTCACGCAGATCGACATCCGCGGCGTCGACGGGGTGACGCTGAAGGACAAGTGGGCGCAGGGCGCGCGGACCCACCTGGGTATGGCGAGCGCCGGCTTCCCCAACCTGTTGTTCCTCTACGGGCCCCAGAGCCCCTCGGGCTTCTGCAACGGTCCCACCTGCGCCGAGCTGCAGGGCGACTGGGTGCTCGAATTCCTGAAACACATGCGCGACGCGGGCGTGAGCCGGTTCGAGGCGACCCCCGCCGCCGAACAGACGTGGAAGGACCACGTGGAGGCCGTTGGCGCCATGACGCTCTTTCCCCTGGCTGACTCTTGGTACATGGGAGCCAACATACCCGGCAAGCCACGGGAACTGCTGAATTATCCCGGCGGCGTGCCGATGTACCTGCAGATGTGCCAGGCGAGCGCCGCCAACGGTTACGAGGGATTTTTGCTTAGAAGGACGACAACTCATGCGTCGGCTTGATCGACGAGTGAACGAGCCATGGAGACTTCGATGAGCGACGGTTCGATCGATCTGAGGGCCGAGGCCCGCGCAAAAGCCTACGCAATGCCGTTGGAGGACATCAATCTCGCCGACACCGAGTTATGGCGCACCGATACGGCGTGGCCGTATTTGGAGCGGCTGCGCAAGGAGGACCCGGTCCATCTGCATCCGGCTCACCACCACCCGGACGGCGCGTTTTGGTCGATCACCCGCTACGCCGACATCATGGCCGTCGACACCAACCACGAGGTGTTTTCGTCCGAGCCGTCGATCACCATCTTCGATCCCAAGGAAGACTTCACGCTTCCGATGTTCATCGCGATGGACCCGCCGAAGCATGACGTCCAGCGCAAGACCGTCAGCCCGATCGTGTCACCGGCCAACCTCCACCTGATGGAGCCGTTGATCCGCAGCCGTATCACCAAAACCCTGGACGAACTGCCGATCGGCGAGACCTTTGACTGGGTCGACCGGGTCTCCATCGAACTCACCACCCAGATGCTGGCCACGCTGTTCGACTTCCCCTGGGATGAACGGCGCAAGCTGACCCGCTGGTCGGACATCGCCACCGCGGGACCTGAGTCGGGCCTCTTCGTCACCGATGACTATGAGACCGAGCGCAGAATGGAGCTCTTCGGCTGTGTGGATTATTTCACGCGGCTCTGGAACGAGCGGGTCAACGCCCCGCCCAAGGGCGATCTGATCTCGATGCTGGCCCACGGTGAGGCCACGCGAAACATGGACCGCATGGAGTACCTCGGAAACCTGCTCCTGTTGATCATCGGCGGCAATGACACCACCCGCAATACGATGACCGGCTCGATCCTGGCCATGAACCAGAACCCCGAACAGCTACGAAAACTGCAGGCGAACCCAGACCTGATCCCCTCCATGGTTTCGGAGACCATCCGCTGGCAGACACCGCTGTCGAACATGAGGCGCACCGCCACCCGGGACTTCGAGATTGGCGGCAAGCTCATCAAGAAGGGTGACAAGGTGCTCATCTGGTATGCCTCGGGCAATCGGGACGAGACGGCGATCGACAATCCAGACTCCTACATCATCGACCGGGAGCGGCCTCGCAACCATCTGTCGTTCGGCTTCGGCATCCACCGCTGCGTCGGCAATCGCCTTGCCGAGCTGCAGCTCCGCATTCTGTGGGAGGAAATCTTGCCGCGCTTTGCAGAGATCCTGGTTGTCGAAGAGCCCGTTCGCGTGCCGTCAATGTTGATCCGCGGGTACAGCTCTATGCCGGTAGTTATTCCGCGGCGTCACTGAACCCTATGCAGTCGATGAGCAGGGGCCCCACTATTATAAGATCCTGGTGACGAGTTACTTTTCCATCCGCCACAGTGTACAAAATCCATAAGCTCTAAGTTCGTTGCATTTAACTCGCATAGCTGCAGAACTGGAAATGTAATGAGTAAAGCAAAGTCAATTTCTGCGACTCTTGTTGTCAGTTGCATGGTGGCGACCTCGGGCCCTGCCTTGGCCCAGACGCCAACATCGACCTCGGAGCCGGGGTCCAAGACCCAAGCCACGGCTCAACGCGCGCTGACGTCCTCGGAACAGAGTCGCGAAAGCCTTGAGGGGGCGGTGACTTCGCCGCTCCGCGACGCAAACCTCATCAAAACCGACATCCCCCCAATCCTCTCGCAGGCCGTTGACAATCCCTACGCGCGATCGGGCCAGCGCAGTTGCGCAACACTCCGGAGGGAAATCGTTGAGCTTAACCAAGTTCTGGGCGATGATTTCGATGAGCGAGGCTCCGAACCCGACCAAGGCGCCCTTGAACGGCGGGGGGCTTATGGCATCGTGGCTAGCATTGTCTCCGACATCATCCCGATGCGCAGTTGGATTCGGAAGCTGTCAGGGGCGGAGCGGCGTGATCGCCAAGTGCAAGAAGCTATTGCCGCGGGCATAGCCCGCCGAAGCTATTTGAAAGGAATTGGCCAGGCGCGCGGCTGCAAGCCGCCCGCCTCCGCGCGGCCGATCGGCGGCAAGCCGCCGGCCGTGAAACCTTAACTCGATGAGGCGGCTCGTCGGCGCCCTGGCGCTAGCGGCGCTCCTCCTAGGGGCGTGCCAGACACTTCCCCGTGTACCCTACGAACTGGAGACCCTTCACGCGGCGAGCCCGGATTACCGCTACAATTTCCTCGAACCCAAAACCCGCGCACGTTTCCTTGGCGAAATCCTCAGTGTGCAGCGCGAACATGCTGGTGGCGAGCTTGAGCTCCTCGCCCTTTCGGGCGGAGGAGCCAACGGCGCCTATGGCGCCGGCGTGATGTATGGTTGGAGCCAGCGGGGAGACCGGCCGGCATTCTCGGTCGTGACCGGCGTGAGCGCCGGCGCGTTAATCGCCCCGTTTGTCTTCGCAGGCCCGGCTTTCGACCCGGCTCTCCGGGAAGCGTTTACGGATGGCCGGGCAAAGAACCTGCTTCGATCCCGCGGCGTTGGCGCATTGTTTCTGCCCGGTGCCTTCAGGCCGGAACCGTTGGCAAAGCTCATCTCGGGCAGCATCACGCCGGCCCTCATCGACGCCGTGGCGGCAGAACACCGCAGGGGCCGACGTCTATTTGTCGCGACAACCAGCCTCGACACGCAGAGCCAGGTTGTTTGGGACATGGGGGCTTTGGCGCAGCAACGCGATCCCGGGTCGCGTCTTCTGTTCCAGAACATCCTCGTTGCTTCGTCGAGCGTGCCAGGCGTCTTTCCACCTGTGCTCCTAACCGTCCAAAGGAACGGGCGGGCTGTTTCGGAGCTCCACGCTGACGGCGGGACTGTGGCCAACTTCTTTGTCGCACCACAAGCATTGCTGGGCACCCCGACGCCCTCCGCGGGGACCGCGCATATCTTCATCCTGCTGAACAGCCGGACCGCGCCGCGATTTGCGGTGGTGCCGATTGGCGGGCTCAAGATCGTCGCACGAAGCTTCGACACCATGCTGAAATCTCTCACGCGCTCCGAAATCGCCAACGTGAAGCTTGCTGCAATCGATAAGGGACTAAAGCTCGATGTGGGGGAAATCCCCGCCCAGTTGGACGAGAATTTTCTCGACTTCAGCCAAGACCATATGAAGGCGCTGTTCTCTGCTGGCGAGCAACGGGGAGTTAGTGGCACGGCCTTCGATCCGCCTCCGCGGATTCAATAGATACCGCCCCAAAAGAACGCCCCCCACGACTTCGTGCGTTGCCATGATCGGGCGCCTGGCAAGGCCTCACTATGGACCCAGCGACACAAGATGGCCGCCTTTCTGGACCGCTTGTTCCGGCGGGATTAGACTAAAGTTTCCAGCCGGCCGTGCGACCTTAGGGCGCTCCGCGTTGTGGCGGAGCGCCCCAATATATGTGGCGTTGAATCGACGCGAACTAGAATCGATACTGGAGCTCCACGCCGTAGAGACGAGGCGGGGTGAGCTCCAGGTTCTGGGCGCCCGTGGCGAAGCGATCCGACGGAACGGTGGGACTGTTGTTGCGGTTGGAGCCCTCAAGCGCAGCTTGGTAGCCCTCGGTGTCAAACACGTTCTTGACATAGGCGATCACGGTGTACTTGCCGCCCGTCGGCGCCCAGTAGGCGCGGAGATCCACCTGATCCCAAGATGGGGCCTTATTGTACTCTCTGGTGAACACGTTGGCGTAGGCTTCGGATCGGTACAGATAGGTCGCGCCCAGGGTGAGCGCGCCGGGATCCATCTCGAAAGTGTAGGACCCGTTTAGCGCTAGCTTGTGCTTCGGCGCCTGCGGCAGGCGGTTTCCGACCACGCTGACGGGGCCGGTGTTGATGTTATCGTTGGTATCCACGAGCGTTACGCTCTTCCGGATCTTCGTCGGGTTGTAACCGTAGTCCATCGTCAGACGCACTGGCCGGATCGGCTGCCAGATCGTACCGAACTCCAGGCCGCTGGACCGCGACCTGGCGATGTTCACGAACTGGCCGACGTTGGTCGGACCAACCCGCACGGTGACCGGCGCCTGCAGGTTCCGGTAATCCAGATAAAATAGTGCAGCGTTCACCTGCAGCGTGGAGCCAACGTTTTTCTTTAGGCCGACCTCATAAGCGTTGACGGTCTCTTCGTCCGCCTTGGGATCGGCCAGGAACCCTCCAGCCGAAAACCCGAACGCCTTGTAGCCGCGGCTGTAGCGAGCATAGGCCATCGTATCGTCGTCGGGCTCCCACTGGAGTCCGAAGGTCCCCGTCCAGGCGTCCGAGGTATCGCCAAGCTTGCGGCTGGCGATCCCGTTGGCGCCGATCGTGTATTGGCGGCACACGCCCCCCGTGCAGACGGAAGGACTGGTGACCCCTTCGATCAGGCCGGCCGTGCTCTTTGGGGCGAGCGTGTCGGTCAGATCCATGGCGCCGTTGCCGAGACCGCCGAGAGGCGCGAGCGCATTGCCGAGCCCCAACGCCTGGCCGACTGCCGGCAGCGCGTTGAGATTGCCTAGGAGGCTGCCCCAGTTCGCCGCTGTGCCGGGACCGAAAGCGCCAAGACCGAGGGCCGGATATAGGCCTGGATAGCAGGCGTCCGAGTTGCAGACGATCCGCCGGAACTCCGTTCCGGACTTCTCGTCCTTGGTGTAGCGCAGGCCCGCGGTCACCTTCAGGGTCTCCGTCGCCTGCCAGTCCACCTGCCCGAACACGGCTTTGCTCTCGGTCGTCAGGTCGTAGTCGCCCAGCGACCAGAGGCCTTGCGGATTGGGCGCTGCGCCAAGGATCGGAGTGCGGAGGCTGGAGGGGCCGTTGAGGAAGAAGTCGGCGGTGGCGCCGGTCCCACTGTATTTCTCGTTGTAGTAGTACGCGCCCACAATCCATTGGAGGGGGCCGTCATCCGTGGACGAAATATTGATCTCGTGGCTGTACCATTTTGGATATTCAAAATAGTGGAACGTATTGTCCGCATTTACGGTCAATGGAGTGCAGTTGACCGCGGAGCGTCCGGCCGCAAACAGGGCACCAACGGTTCCACAGATCGATCCTGGAGCAAGTGGTATCTGGAAGGACTGGACGTTTGTGGCGTCGGTGTCGCCGTACAGGTCGTACTTGTACTCTTGGATGCCGCCCACGTAGCGGATATCGACGCTGGGCAGGTGGTAGACGAAGTTGGTCGTCAGCGAGTTGACGTCGCGTAGCCGGACGCGCTCAGCGTTGTTCGTATTGAACTCGTGTGAGTCCGCCAAAGCCGGATTGACCGTGATATTCGTGTTGCCGAACTGCCGTAGGCTGCCCGGCACAATCCCATTGACCCCCGTCTCCGGTGAATAGCCATGGGCGGAGTTGTAGACGATCGAGAAATTCGGATCGAGGCGCCCGGTCTCGTAGGGGGCGTTGCGATAGTCCGCCCGTGCGCCGGGGCCACCCCGATTGTGCCACACCAGCGTCTTGTACGAGACCCACAACTCGGCGTTCTCGCCGAGGTCTGCTTCGAGCTGGAATTGGGCTT
Organism: Phenylobacterium sp. J426; assembly: GCF_024699945.1. Taxonomy (GTDB): domain Bacteria; phylum Pseudomonadota; class Alphaproteobacteria; order Caulobacterales; family Caulobacteraceae; genus Phenylobacterium. The sequence goes on from NZ_JAJOMY010000001.1 coordinate 1,090,688, forward strand.
GGTACTCGTCCCGCTTGCTACCTTCCGACGGGCCGCCGGCGAGGTTCTTGAAGTAGCCCTTCCGCTGGTCGAACTTGTAGCCCGAGACCCGGAACCTCAGATTGTCGGCGATGGGTCCGGACACGGCCGCCTGAAAGTTGGTGACGCCGTAGTTCTCGGCGATCGCGCGGACCTCGGCGTAGAAGTCCTTGGTCGGCCGCACGGAGATGACGTTGACGGTGCCGCCGATGGCGTTGCGGCCGTAAAGCGTGCCTTGCGGCCCGCGCAGGATCTCGACCCTCTCCACATCCAGCGGCGGGCCGCCTGCCAGCACGGTCGAGGTGGTGAACAGGCCGTCGATGTAGATCGACACGGCGCCGTCCACAGCGTGGATGTTGGTCAGGCGGCCGATGCCGCGCATGCTGGCCCGGTCGTTGCCAGACTGGTAGGTGAAGCCTGGAGTGAAGTTTGTGAGATCCTGAACCGAGTTCACACCCACCAGGTCGCGCTGCTTGCTGGTGAACGCCGAAATGGCCACCGGCACGTCCTGTAGGCTCTGCTCCCGCTTTTCGGCGGTGACGACCAGCTCCTCAATGACATTGACGGGCTGAGCGTTGGCCGATCCGGTGACAGCCGTAAGGGCGAGAGCGCTCGTTACCAGGAGATTGTGTCTGGAAGTCATGTTGCCGGCCTCCCCAGCCGATCTGATGAATTTGTTGCGTTTCCCGGCATGAGCCGGTGCGGCGCCTCTGGTGGCCCGAGACGACCGCGACCGGTCACGCCGCCATGATCTTGGAGGCTGTCGCCTGGCTAGAACCGCTTCTTGAAGCCGACCTCGAACACCCGGCCGAGCGGATTGCCATTCGTGTAATCGTAGTTGTACTGGCTCGCCACGTAGGGTGGATCGGTGTCGAACACGTTCTGCACGCTGGCCGTGATCGTCGTGTCCCAGGGCGCCTCCCAGCGGGCGACGAGGTCGTGCTGCCAGAAGTCCTTTGACTTTCCGACGGGAACCAGGTCGCGACCAGAGGGCGCGCTGGGATTGGGGACGGTCACGAACAACGGCGCTCCGAAGGCCGGCGACGTGCCTTCTGCGTACCGGGTCTGCCAGCGGACGGACAGTGGCCCCCGATTGAAGGCAAGGAACCCATTGGCCCGTAATTGAGAGTAGGAGAAGAACTCATTCACCAACTCGCTGAGTCCGGCGCGGTCCTCGGCCGGGGAGATGGCGATGTCGGTCCCGAGCAGTGACGTGGCACCTCGCTTGTACTCGATCAGATAGGTGGCCTCGCCGCCGACGGCCCAACGGCCTTCAAACCAGCCGTCCCAATCGTATTGGGCGCGGAACTCAAGACCCGATGTCTTGGTGTTTGGCCCGTTGATTGTGAAGCTGCGCAGACGCGCTACGTTGGCCGCGCCGCAGGCGCCCGCAAAGGTTAACCTGGCCTGGAGTTCGGCGAAGGCCGGGTTCCCGCAGTTCGCGTTGGAGCCGCCGGGGAACATGGTGGCATAGAGCCGACCGCCGCTCTCTTCGGTGATCTCGTCTTTGAACTTGAAGTTGAAATAGTCGAGTGTCGCCGTGAAGCCGCCGATCTCCAAGATGGCCCCCACATTGAAGGTGTCGGCCTTCTCGGGCTTTAGGTCCGGGTTCCCGCAGCTCTGGAAGGCGCGATAGGCGCTACCCAGGACACGCACGCCATTGTTGCAGCCGGTGCTGACGAGGCCGGGGGCCGGCGCGCGGAACGTCGTACTGGCGCTGCCGCGCAGGGGCCAGGAAATCGGTCACCTGCCATTTTGCGGCGACCTTCGGATTGGTGGTTGATCCGATTCCGCCCTGGTAATCTTCGTGACGGATCGCGAAGTTCAGGTTGAGGTTCTCGAGCACAGGGACTTGGACTTCCGCGAAAATCGCCTTGACATTTGCGTCGTCGTCGCGGTCCACCGCGGAGCCGAAGAACTGTAAGGGGCCGCTTTCGTCGGCGCAGGCCGGCCGGTCGGGGCACGGCGTTTCACCGGAATTGAAGAACTCGCCGTACTTGCGGATTTCCTGCGTGTAGCGATACTGGGCTCCTGCGGCCCAGGCCACCGCCCCCCGCAAGTTCGATACCCGTCTCGCCAGAGAACACTGTCTCGGCGACCAAGAGCTTGTTGGTTAGGACATTCGTGTAGTTTCCGTACAGCCAGGCGACGACCTGAGGATCGTTGGCGACGGCCGCATTGAAGAAGGGATTAGCGGCGCCGTTCACGGCGCTGGTTTGCACGCCGTTGGTGAAGGGGTTGAAGTAGTGGCACCCCAAGGCCGCATTGCCGGCTCCGGCGGTGAAGTTGTTGGTCTCCGCAGCGGTGCAACTGCCAGGGTCGCTCGCCCGCGCCCCGAAGCCGCGTAGCGCTAGCTGGATGCGCGACACCAACAGGTCGTTCGTGTTCGCGGTGTTCTTCTGCTCCATGTAGGTGAGCGCGGTGTCGAACTTGATGCCGGCAAAGAGCTCCCCCTTAAAGCCGCCCGAGATGCGGAAGGCGTCATTGACGATCTCCTGGTGGTCAGCCTTGTCCGGGTTGAGCGGATGCCCTGCGAAGGCGATCGCGCGCCAGCCGAGCTGGACGATATCCACACCACGGGCGCCGAGGGGCGCGCCAGGCTGCGCCCCCCACCGCGCTGTTGGCGGAGCCCCGGACGGCGGCGCATTGAGCGGCCGTGAGCGGCGCCCGGCAGTCGCTGAGAAGGGCCACGAGGCCGGGGTGATTGGCAGGGATGTTGTACGGAACGGCGAAGTTGGGACCATTAGGCGCGGTGGGGGGAGAAGGAGGTTCCCCCGATGGCCACCGGCGAGGGATACTGGGCCGTTAGGTTGGCCGGCGAGAGTCGCTGCATCGGCGTGTCGTTCTTGGTCCACGCCGCCTCGCCATGGAAAGACACCTTATCTGACAGGTTGAAATTCACCTCGGCGAAGAGCTGATAGTGGTCCTCTCGGTTCACTAGGTCGTTGAAGTTCGAAAACTGGAAGCGGCAAGTTGAACCGGCGGTCGCCGGACTTTGGGCGCTGACGGGCACAGCCACGGTCGCCGTCGCACCTTGGCCGAGGGTGCCGCTGAGCGGGTTGGGGTAGGTGACGTTGTTGGTGAGCGTGCCGCCGAGTTCTTGGCAGCCGTTGTCGCGGAACAGGTTGGCGCCCCCTAGGAAAAAGTCCTGGGTTCGACGCGCCGGTCCAACCGCCCGCGCCCGCATAGCCGCCGAAGTCGAAGGACCGGAGCGCCCAGTCCCGGTCATGGATGTCGAGTCGGGACCGGTGCCGGTAGCCGGCAGTCAGCAGCACGTTGCCGTTGTCGAACTGCTTTCCCCAGGCGACGTTACCCTGATAGTCGCCGTTGGAGCCGTCGATGAAGGCATATTCGCCATCCAACTCCAGCCCGTCCAGGTCCCGGCGGGTGATAAAGTTGACCACACCGCCGATCGCGTCCGAGCCATAGGTCGCCGCGGCCCCATCCTTGAGGACCTCGATGCGACCGACCGCTGCGGTCGGAATGAAGTTGAGGTTTGCTCCCCCGCCCTGGAAGGCGGCGGCGGGACTGTCCGCCAACCGGCGACCGTTCATCAGGGTCAGCGTGCGCGCGGCGCCGAAGCCCCGCAGGTTGATCGTCGCTGTTCCCGCCCCGCCGTTGTAGCGGTTGCTCTCGCCGAGCGAGGACTGCGAGGAGGTGATCGTCTTGACAAGCTGCACTACGGACGGGCTGCCCTGCGCTTCGAGCTCCTTGCTCGAAAGCACATCGACCGGCATGGCCGCGTCCTCCGGCGTCCCTGCAATGAAGGAGCCGGTGACGATAACTTCTTCGACCTCGGTGGGCCTGTCGGCGGTCTGTGCCGATGCGGTTCCTGCCAGGCCCAGTGCGAACACAACGGCCAGCATCGAGCTTCCGCAGAAATAGCGATGGTTCATCATCCTGTTTTCTCCCCCTTTGTCCGACCCGCATCGTTATCGTGCGGAGTTCTAGGACACCTTCATGCCGACGAGCTTCTGCATCGGCAGGAAATCTCGGTCATCTTGTCTGGGCCTGAGTTCGCCCCGAACCCGCTAGCACCCTTCGCTCCCGACGATGCGGCGGCGCATCGTCATGCATTTCATAACGTAACGCACAATAGTAGTTGTGCAAGCCCATGGTCGCTCAGGGCAGCGACGCGAGCGGCCCAGACGCTTGCAGAGGGATTTTCGACCGGCCACCGCGCGAACCGCATCCTTCGGAGTTGGAGGCGAGGGTGTCCATTGGGGCATCGGGGATGCAAATCCGGTAGGCCAAGCGCGGCCGTTGGCGACGCGGCCGGGTTTGGCCCGTGGGCCAATTGAAGAAGGCCCTTCCTCGCGCCTTCGACCGACCTCCCAGTGACAATCCGCGAAATCAAGCGCGCTGGAAGCGGCTCTGCCCGCATCTCGGCTCAGTCGTCAGCAGCGGCCCTGTTGATCTGCGCGTACGGGCCGATCGTTCCTCGGCCGAGGTCCGCTCGGTCACCAGTCCTGCCGAGGGATAGGGCCGATCGCCCCCCAGGCTCTCCAAGGTCTCAACCTTGCCTGCCGCCAATCCAAGAGGACCGGCGGAGTTGCGGCAACTCTGTATGGCCGGTCTGGCGCGAACAGACATCCGGGCCTGGCGTTCGTCGCGCCGGGAGCCCATTGACGGTCGGCCAGCGCTGATCCGTTGTCAGGGTTGAGCTTCGGCCTTGGCCACGCTGGCGCGCCCCGCCGCCGATCTCTTCTCGTGCAACACCGGCCAACCGGTGCGACCAAACTGCGCCCCGTGGGATCTGGGCCCGCGGCCTCACACCGATAAAGTGTGCGTACATACGTCTCTGTTCCTCCTCGCACAACGACGGAGCTCCCCACGCCGCGTTGCGGCGATGGTGCCGCCTCACGTGAACCCTGCACCTGCGGACGCCCGACGTCGGCGCGAGTCGCTCGAGTCTCACCAGACAATACTCGGATGAAGGAATAGTGCGGATAGGATACAAACTCGACTGTGGCGTCCCATGTACCAACCGGGCGCCGACGGCGCACACTTGAATCGGAGATCTCATGAGACTCGCTACAGCGCTCGCCACGGCCCTCATGCTGGCGACGCTCACAGGCGGAAGTGCGTCCGCGGCGGAACCCGTCGTGGCCAACCTTCGCGCTGCGATCGAGAAGAAGGTGAAGTTCGTTGCCGGCGGCACAATCTTCCAATGCGAAGGGACCCAGTGCGTGGCCGCCCGTCCCAACTACCGCACGATCACGCTTGAGGCCTGTCAGCAGCTCTCGCGGCGATTCGGGGCCATCGAGCGCCTGGGCGACGCACGACGCTCGCTTAGCGCGGAGAAGCTCGCGGCCTGCAACGGAAGCCGGGCCTAGCGAGAAAGTCATTGTGGGCGTCGGCCCGACGGAACGGCGGGTTCGTCTCCACGCGGATCCTGCCTTGCGCCTTTCGGACGGTTGCGCGGACGGCTGCGGGCGCGCAGGCCAATTGGCGTTTGCGAGACTGCGCGCCAATCTGAGTGCCGAACCCGCATGCTGAGAGCGTGTCGAACAGGCCAGGAAAATAGAGCCAAGCGGTTCAAAGGCGCGCCGCGCACCATCTGCTGGCGCGCGGCGCGAGTGATGCTCTGGGTAGGAATTAGAGTCCAAAAGCATTTGTATGCTACAATAATAATGGCCTGACGCAAGCCTGTCGTCTGCTGCGGGGACGATGTCCAGTTTCCGGATGGCGCCCCAAACGTCGCTTCAGCGACAGCCGTGCGCCAACATTCAACCTGGATCACCTCTCGGGGACTGGCCGGTGGCGGGGGGCGGGGTGGAACTGCTCGATGGACGCTCAGCTGCGGCTTCGAGACACTTGCGCCGCCGCACGGATATCTAGACTACTCCCGTCGTGGCACGAAAAATGACCAACACGCGATCTGCGGCGGAAGAGGAGAAGGTACGCAAGCCCACGGCTGGCCATGAAACCGCGTCGGTCGCTGCAGCCCGAATTGAGAACGTTGGTTTTCTTATTGCCGACGTGACCCGATTGATGCGGAAAGGCTTTGACCGCCGTGTTAGGTCGCTGGGGCTGACGCGTCCCCAGTGGCGCGTTCTGGTGTACGTCCTTGAGAATGAGGGCCTCTCACAGTCCATGCTGGCCCGGGCAATGGACCTTGAGCGCGCGCCGCTCGGCCAACTGGTGCGAGCGCTTGAGAACCTGCGCCTCGTCCGGCGGGTGCGCTCTTCGGCCGACCAGCGAGAATGGCTTATCTATGGGGGTGAGGATTCTGCGCGACATCATGCCCCGACTCGTCGAGGCGGCCGGCTGGCTGCGGGGCGTCTATTTCCAGGGGGTTGACGCGGAGCGAGGAGCAGATGCTGCGCCGACTTCTTGAACGGATGCGCTCGAACCTCAGCTACGAACTCGAACGCTGATCCCGCGGCGCACGGCGTATCCCTTAGCAACCCGGCAATTGAGCGCCACGCGCCTGGCGTGCGGCGCCAGAGGCGCTCCCGCAAGCTTGTGCCAGGGCAGTAGTATTGTATGGTACAACCTACCGCATACCTGCAAGATCGAAGTCGATACCGGCCTTACTTGCCCTTCGGGGGAAGCGGCGAGGACGCTACACCTCTTCGTACGCGCTTCCTCCGCGCCGACTGGGTTCGCACCTTTCGAGAGCCACCGCAGCGGGCGCGGAGCAGAGAGGGACCAGGTGCAACCGCCGTCGGCAGAATCCTCGCCACACGACCGCCGGCTCGATCGCGCGGCGCGGCGGTTCAACGCCCAGGGGATGGGACTCTGGACCCATGCGGAGTTCGCCGAGCAACTCGGCGGGGGGAGACCTGCCATCTGCGGCCCGACGACGGAGCGCAAGGACCTGCTGTTCCAAGTCTACCAGCGGTCCTTCGAGGTGGTAGCCTGGCACCTTCGCGGAGCGACGCGCCGGCGAGAGCAACCATTGAAGGTGGTGCGGTCTCTCGTCGCGACGGTCCTGAACCCCGCTCGCCCGGAAATCGCCGCACCGAGCGAGATCGAGCTCCTGTCGACCGCGAGAGGCGCCAAGCTGCGGAGCCTTCACGACGCGCTCGTCGCAGAACTCGCGGAGGTGCTCGCGGCGGGCGCTCAGACGGGCCAGGTTCGCGTCTGCGACTTCCCAGTGGCCGCGGGAGCCATCCTCGGGCTTGTCCTGTGGACGCCGGTCGCATCACACCGGATGCCGCCCGCAAAGCTCTTCAATCGCCCTCGCGTCATCGAGGCGCTTCAAGACCTCCTCACCTATGGCCGGGCAGGAGACCGGTCGGTCGAGGTGGAGGCGCCGCGCCTCGACCTTGCGCCACCACGCTTCCCGGCGGGCTTCGGCTTCCCTGAGCCTCAGAGCTTGAGCCGTGAGGAGGTGCTCGTGAACGCCTCGTATCTGCTCAACCGCTGCGGCGGATGGCTGGCTCCGCCGGAAGAGGTCTCGAAGCGCCTAAGCTGCGATTCACGCCCCCTCCTCGACCTCGCCGGCGACAAGGCGGGTCTGGTGCGAGCCTGCCAGGCCAGGACGATAGACGTTTTCTATCGAATACTCGAAGAGGCTTTCGCAAATGGTCGTGCCACAGACGCCGCCGCCCTCGCCTTCGCTCAGGCTTTGGCGGAGGCGTATCTTCGCGAAGATGTCCAGCCGCTGCGTCCCTTCGTGGGACTTGAGGCGCTTTCACCCGAAGACCTTGCGGCCCTGCGGATCCGGTGGCGCGTTTTATGGGCGAACCTGCGCGGCCGCCAGGTAGACGCGGTGGCAAATCACCAGCTCCGGGAACGCTACTATGACCTGACGCCGCTCATCTGGACGGCCCTCTGCGGCTGGCTCGCCTCAGGGCTCCTGGATGGCGGCGACCGTGCAAGCGACCATTCGCGCGAGGTCGCGCAACTCATGCGCCTTGGGCTCGCTCCGGTCTGACAACGGGATTCGGGGCCTCAAGCTCGCGCGCTGTGACGTTCCGGAACGAACGCTGGCGCAACGTCGGCGCGCTTCCGCGGCAGGATCCTGAAGGCGCCGGGGCGGAGCCTTGAACGTCGGTGCGCGGACCGCGCCGGCGCGCCCACCGCACCGCTGTCGGCGCGTTCGGCCACATCTCCGATGCTGGCGGCGCTCTGGACTTCATCTCCTGAAGCCTTCGGCCAGCCCATTCTTGTTCTAGTGTGGAGATCGATGCCGAAGCGCCCACCGCCAAGCCCCCAGCGGCCGAACGTCGTCAATCCGGCGTTGGAACACGCCGTGATCTCGCTGCGAGCGCAACGCCCCGATGACGCCGAGCGACTCGCTTCTGTGGTGCTCAAGGCCGACCGGGGCAATGTGATGGCCGCGCAGATTCTGGCCGAAGCCTTTCTGCTGCAGGACCGGGTCCAGGAGGCTATCGATCTGTTGCAGCGAACGGCGCGGCGCAGCCAAGAGCCGGGGACTGAAACCCTGCTGGCCATGGCGTTGAACGCCGCCGGTCGAGGCGACGAGGCGCTGGAGCAGTTGCGCCGGGCGACGATGCGGCGCCCCGTATTCCCGTTGGCGTTCCTCAAATTGGGAGAGCAACTCTCCGAGATCGGTCGCTTCGACGAGGCCATCGCCGTGCTCGAAGGCGGCCTTGCGCTTGTGCCTGATGGGGTGGGGTTGCGTGTCGGACTTGGATTCATCCACCTTGGACGCAATCAGCGCGATGTGGCGCGGCGTCTGTTTCTGCAGGTGCTCGCGACGGCCCCTGAGCGACACGACGCGACGGTCGGGCTGGCCCGGGTGATGGTCTCGGATGGCGAATACGCCGACGCCGCCGATCTCCTTCGGCGCGCGCTCGCGCTGCGGCCTGAAGACGTGGCGACTCTGCTTGAGCTCGGAAAATGTCAGCTGGAAATGGGTGCGCGCGGCGCTGGGGAAGCCACCCTGCGCGCCGCGGTGCGTCGTGCACGCCGGCTCGCGCCGCTGGCTATTGTGGCGCTTGCCACCACCTCGCATGGCCGCTTCTTCCTGCGGCCTAGCGAGGCTGCGGCATTCCTGGGGGGCACTGCAAGGTGAGCCCGTTCAGGCCCGGTAGTGGCGCCGGTAGACGCCCTTTTCGCGGCGGATCCGCTCGCTCAAATCGCGGTCCGCCGTCGCCTCCTCTGCGGTGAGGACCGCTGTCTCGGCGGTCCAGGCCTCCCGCTTGATCGGAATGCATTGCGCGACAGGCGTGCCCTTCGCCAGGACGCCGGTGAAGGCCATGTTGTGCCAGTGCGCCGGGAAGTGGATCCTGGCATCGTGGTATCGGTCGCAGTCCACCACGCCGCTCAGGGTGGTGAAAGGCAGATCGAATCGGTTGGCCGGATGCGTGAAAAGCAGCGAATAGCCAGCCGGCGCTCTATCGTCCATAGGTTGTGGAATTTGATGAGGAACCGATCCGGGTCGAACAGGGGCGAGCCGATGACCTGGCTGGAAGGATGGAAGCCAATTGGCGAGCGCTCGAACGCGACGCCTCTGGCCGGCGGGAGGTCGTTGTCCCAGGTGAACTCGCCATTCTCGACCTTCACGGCACAGATCAGCGGGATCAGGAATCCGGCGGTCATGGCGTCGATGAACGGGGGGCACCGCTTAACGGTGTCATCCTCAATGGAAGCAAGCGGGTTGAACGCCTGCTGCGGCATGGTTTTGAACCAGTCAGGCAGGCCGCGCGTCGCCGGGACGGGTAGGGGCAGCCGTCCATCCAGCTCCTGCGGGCACCGGAACTTCAGCGTCATGGGATCGGGTTGCGCCTTCACGTCTGAGCGCAGTCTTCCGTGAGCTCCCCCGGCCGCGGCTGATCGCGGTCCAGGCGGAGGTTCAGGATTCTCAGAATGGTGAGGCAAGTCTCCAGGGCCTCACCAGAGACATCGCCGAGCAGATCGCGCTGGAGGGCTGCGACCATCGCGTCGATCCGTTTCATCAGCGGCTTCGACCTCGCGGTCAGCCGCACACTTTGGGCGCGCCCGTCGCCTGCCCGGGGATAGCGTTCGATGAGGCCCAGCCGTTCCAGCTCCTCCAGATGACGCCCGATCGTGGGCCCGCCGACGGCCAGCCGGTCGGCGAGCTCCCGTTGGCGGACCCCGTCTTCGACCCTCGACAGGGTCAGCAACACCTGCCAGCGCGCGTTCGTGAGCCCGCTGGCCCGCAGGCGTTCGTCGATCAGCCCGCGCCATCGCCGCCCAAGCAGCGTCGCCTCGACTCCAATCTCGGCCGCCCGAATGTAATGTGCCATGCAGACAACTTACGACAGCGCCTAGGAACCGCCAACGAGCCGATTCTCCCCCGAAACCACAGAGACTTGACAGTAATGTATAATACAATTATTGCTACAAGTCTCCTCGGCAGTTTTGCTGTCATTTCGGGCGCGCCTTGGCGCGTCCGTTTTTTTCTGCTGATTGTCATTTCCGGCTGACGGGCCCTCCATGGGCCCGCTAGTCCAAAGTGTTCTGCCCTAGCCCGTCTGCCGCAGAACATTCAGCCAACCACGAAGCGGCACATATTGAGACCTTCGTTCCGCGCTGCGCGCTGGACGGATCCGACAGCAGCGTCGTGCGGTTCGACAGGATCCTAAACTGATCACCTCGTGCGCTCGGTGCATGACGTCTCGCGCTTCGATCTGGACAGTACCTCGGGCCTGCCGCGCTTCACCATGCCGCTGGAGCTGGGCGCGGACCTCGGCCCGCGGCTCAAGGGGCACACCCGCCTAGCGCCGGCGGCGCATCCAGGTGTCGGATGCGGAGGCGTACCGGCATGACCAACCTTGTCAGACATCGCCGGCCTGAGATCGACGACCTCATCCTCGAACCTATCGATTCTAATGGAGGTGGCGCATGCCCAAGCTGAAGCGCGTGGAAGTCCTCGACGAGATCCCGGTGAAGTGACGTCAAACTCCCGGCTGCGTAACACCGGAGGTCTCGTTGCCTATAGGCTGTGCTGGGCCGGGAAGGGGGCGAGCCCTCGAACCCCGTGAAGCTCGTCCACGCCGATGTTGGCTCCGTTCACGGGGACGACCGCGTGTTCTCGCGAATGAAGCGCCCGGCCCAAGCGAAAGCCCCGAGCTGGTGCAAAGCAGATCGAGGGGTTGCGATCGCGCTAGTCTGGAGCGAACGCGCGCATGAAGCGATGCGCAGCCTCGCAGGCGGTGGCTTCGATTTCCTCGTGGGACATGTCCGCGCGAGCGTTTAGCAGAAAGGCGGACTGGAGGCTCCCGATCACCATCCCCGCGTACATCTCTGCCGCCTCACTGGGATTGGGGATGCTGAGCCGTCCTGCCGAGGCCTCGACGACGAGGTAGTCGGCGAGACTGGTTCGACTCGTGCGGATCCCCGAATGATAGATCGCCCGCGCCAGTTCGGGCGACGTCGCGGCGCTGCCGATGGCGAAGCGCATGAAGCCGATGCTGCGGGCCGCGAGGAGCGCTTGCAGCAATGCGACGCCGTAGGCAGCGAGGGTCCGCTCGGGATGCTGGGCGGCATCCAGTCCAGCCAAGGGGGCCGCGATCGAGGCGGCCCGCCGAGCGGCGAGGGCGCGCACCACCTCGTTCTTCGAACCATAGTGGTTGTAGATCGTCTGTTTGGCGACACCGGCGCGGCGCGCAATGTCTTCTAGGGACGCCTCCACGCCACGCTCCACCAACAGTTCGATAGCGGCGTCCAGTATGGCTTCGTTCTTCGCCAGGTCGATCTGGCCTGTGCTTCTGGACATGTTCGACGCGTCGCCCCCCAAAAGCATCAATGACCAACCAGGTGCACGTCAACAAGCTCGGCGGTGTCGCCTTCGCGGCGCTGCGTGGGCGACGACGCTTGCCGAACGTAGGGTATGGTTGAATAGATGTGTCCACGAGTAGCCCGCGCCGGCTGGGACGCGGTGGGCCGTGCAGTGGGGCGTGAGGGGACTTGAGTACATCGGAGAACCAAAGGCCGGCTGCGCCCGGAGGAACCGCACGCCGCCAGTTCCGGCGGCGCTGGGTGGTTATGGCGGTGGGGCCGATCCTGATCCTGGCCGTCCTCGCCTACCTGATCCTCACCAGCGGGCGCTTCGAGACCACCGACAACGCCTACGTCCAGGTGGCCAAGACGCCGGTGGCGCCCTCGATCGGCGGCCGCGTCGTCGAAATCTATGTGAAGGAGAACCAGCCGATTCGGCGCGGCCAGGTGCTGTTCCGCCTGGATCAGCGTGATTTGAAGGCGAGCGTCGACCTCGCCCAGGCCCAGCTGAGTAACGCCCAGCTGGCGGTCAGCCAGGCGCGGGCGGCCTATCGGCGGGAGGTCGCGAGCGTCGCCGCCGCACGCGAGAATCTGCGGTTCGCGACGCGTGAGGTGACCCGCCAGCGCCAGCTCAACACGGCCGGGGCCGTCTCGGGCCAGGCGGTCGACCAGGCCGTGCACACCGCCAACCAGGCGCGCGACCAGCTGGCCGTGGCCCAGCAGCAGGCGGCCCAGGCCCTGGCGGCGCTGGGCGGAGACCCTAACGTCGCCGATCGTGCGCCGGCGGTACTGCAGGCCCGAGCCCAGCTGCAGCGCGCCCGGCTGAACCAGGACTTCGCCACGGTCGTCGCGCCCGCCGACGGCGTCGTGGCCCGCGTCGACCAGCTGCCCGTGGGCGCCTATCTGAACGCGTCCCAGACCGCCTTCTGGCTGCTGTCGGGCGCCCCCCTGGATCGAAGCCAACTTCAAGGAAGACCAGGTCCGCAACATGGAGGTGGGCCAGCCGGTGGAGATCGACGTCGACGCATATCCCGGCGGCGCGCTGCACGGCCACGTCGCCAGCTTCGCGCCCGGGACGGGCTCGGCCTTCTCGGTGCTGCCGGCCCAGAACGCCACGGGCAACTGGGTGAAGGTCACCCAGCGCCTGCCGGTGCGCATCGCGTTCGACCGCCCGCCTCCGCCGCGGGCGGCCCGCGCCGGCCTATCGGCCAAGGTGAAGGTCGACGTGCGCAATGCGTTGAAGAGGGACTAGGGCCGTGGGCCGCGCCTTCCGCGCCGTGGTTGTCGGACTGGGCCTCACGCTGGCGGCCTGCACAACGGTGGGGCCAGACTTCAAGGCCCCGCAGCCGGACAGTTCGCTCACCGGCTATGCGATGGCCGGCGAGGTTGCGCCAACCGGCGTCAGCCTGAGCCCTGAAGTCCGCTCCGCCGGCCCGTGGTGGCAGGCTTTCGGCTCGCCGGCGCTGGACGAGGTGATGCGGCTGGCGCTTGCCGACAGCCCCAGCGTGGCGGAAGCGCGGGCGAAGCTCGAACGCTATCAGGCCGCAGAGCGCGAGGCCGTGGGCGCGCGCAAGCCGGAGGTGGAGGCGACGGCCTCGGCGCAGCGGCAGAAGTTCAACCCGGCGTCGTTCGGCTTCACCGGGCCGGCCTCCGGCTCGCCGGCTTCCGAGTTCGGCCGGCCGCGGACGTTCGGCCTCTTCCAGCTCGGCGGCCGCGTCAGCTACGACCTGGATCTGTTCGGCGGCGGGCGGCGGCGCGTGGAGGCTGCTGCGGCGCGTACGGAACAGGCGGGGCATGAGGCGGACGCCGCCTACCTGACCCTCACCGCCAACGTCGCCCTGCAGGCGTCGCGCATCGCCGGCCTCAAGGGCGAAATCGCGGCGCTGGAGTCGATCATCGCCGACGACCGCACGCTGCTGGACCTCGCCCACAAGTCGTACGCGCTGGGCGGCGTTCCGCGCATCACCGTCACCCAGGTTGAGACGCAGTTGGCCGAGGACGAGGCCCTGATCCCGCCGCTGCGCCGGCAGTACGACGCCGCCCGCCACCAGCTGGCCCTGCTGGTGGGGCAGTCTCCGCCCGCCTGGACGCCGCCCGAGTTCGAGCTGGCGCAGCTGGCTGTCCCGGTGGCGACGCCCGTCAGCCTGCCGTCCGCCCTGGTGCGGCGGCGACCGGACATCCTGGCGGCCGAGGCGGAACTGCACGCGGCGACCGCCGCGATCGGCGCGGCTCGCGCGGACCAGTATCCGAACATCCGGCTCTCAGCGAACGGCGCGCTCGCGGCGGTCAACCCGCAGGACGTGATCTCGACCGACGCCTCGGGCTGGACGCTGCTGGGCGGCCTGACGGCGCCGATCTTCGACGGCGGCGCGCGCAAGGCCCGCACGCGGCAGGCGCAGGCCCAGGCGCGCGAGGCGCAGGCCCGCTACCGCCTGACGGTGCTGCGCGCGTTCGTCGAGGTGTCCGATGCAATGGCGGCGCTGGAGACCGACCGGCAGCGAAACGAGGCCCTGACCCGCGCCGTGTCGCTGAATCGCGAGTCAGCCGAAGTCACGCTGCACGCAGCCCAGCTGGGCGCGCGCACCGCGGCCGAAGTCGTGCAGGCCCGCCGGCAGCTCGACCGCGATCGCCGCGACCTGGCCAACGCCCAGGCTCAGCGGCTGAGCGACATGGTGAGCCTCTACGCCGCTTCGGCCGCCGACTGGGGCGGGCGTGAAACCTCCGGGGGTCGCGATGGCGTCGGCCCAGGACGTTAGGAACCGAATCCCGATCACCGGCTCGCTGATGCTGGCGACGCTGATGTACACGCTCGATTCCACGATCGCGAACGTCGCGCTGCCACACATGCAGGGCAGCCTCTCGGCCTCTCAGGACGAGATCACCTGGGTGCTCACCTCGTACATCCTGGCAACCGCCGTGGCGACGCCGCTGGCCGGCTGGCTGGCGCAGAAGATCGGCCGCAAGACCATGCTGTTGTGGTCGATCATCGGCTTCACCATCGCCTCGATGCTCTGCGGCCTCGCCCAGAACCTCCCCGAGATGGTGGCCTTCCGGGTCCTGCAGGGGCTGGCGGGCGCCGGGCTGATGCCGCTCTCGCAATCGGTCATGCTGGACATCTTCCCGATGACCATGATCCCGCGGGTGATGAGCATTTGGAGCGCCGCGGTGATCCTGGGCCCGATCGCCGGCCCCACGCTCGGCGGCTGGATCACCGAGGAGCTCGACTGGCGCTGGGTCTTCTACATCAACCTGCCGATCGGGATCCTGGCAACGCTGGGGGTGCTCAGGTTCATGGCCCATGACCCGGGAGGGCGGGCCCGGCCCTTCGACTTCGTCGGCTTCGGCGGGCTGATCGCCTTCATCGTCGGCCTCCAGGCGATGCTCGACCGCGGCCCCGGACGAGACTGGTTCGATCTGAAGGAGATCTGGGTCGAGACCGCGATCGCACTGGCCGGCCTTTGGGTCTTCATCGTCCAGACGGCGACGGCCAAGCATCCGTTCTTCCATCGCGACCTCGCCAAGGACCGCAACTTCATCGGCACCGCCCTGCTCGGGTTCTTCGTGGGCGTGCTGCTGTTCTCGACGACGGCGCTGCTGCCATCGTTCATGCAGAACCTGCTGGGCTATTCGGCGACGCAGGCCGGCGTCGCCAGCGTGACGCGCGGGCTGGGTTCACTGGTCTCGTTCCTGCTGGTGCCCATGGCCATGGTTCGCCTGGGCCCCCGCACGTGCCTGTTCCTGGGCCTCATCCTTTGCGTCTGCGGCTTGTGGATGATGGGCGGCTTCAGCCTCGAGATGACCTCGGGACCGATCCTCGTCAGCGGGTTCGTCCAGGGCCTCGGGATCGGCCTGCTGTTCTCGCCGCTCAGCACGCTGGCCTACGTGACCCTGGACCCGAGCCACCGCGTCGAGGGCACTGTCGTCTCAACCATGGTCCGCAGCCTGGGCTCCAGCGTCGGGATCTCGATCGTCCTGGCCGCGGTGCTCAGGAACTCGGCGGGGGCCCACAGCGAACTGGCCGGCCGTATCGACCCTTCCAGCCCGCTGCTGCGCTACCTGCTGCCTCCGCTGATGGATCCCCGCAGCGAGGTCGGCGCGCAGATCCTGAACGGTGAGATCACCCGGCAGTCCGCCATGATCGGCTACGCCAACATCTTCATGTGGATGGCCCTGGTGACCTGCGTGATCTTGCCGGCAGTCATATTCCTCAGGCCCGCGCGCACGGCGCCGTCTGACAAGGTCGAGATCCACACGGAATAGCTCACGGGAACGGACGCCGGCGCCGCGGCGGCCGCTCTCTCCCTGCGCCTCAGCGCCTGACGCGCGCCCAGCGGATCCGATCGATGTCCCCCTTCTCGGGCCCAGCGCAAGTTCTGCACCCGTCGAAGGTTTCGGAGCCGGCCCTTGCACATGAGGACGACCTGGCTCGACCAGCTTGAATGAAGGGCGAGACCTTCCCCTGCGGTGGAGCCCGGGATCTCGACCGACCCTTCGAGCGGGAAGGACCCCCAGGCTGTGCAAAAACTCACCGGGAAGGGCCTGCCGCTTGCGACGAAGGTCCGCGATTAAGAGCGGGCGTATAACAGAGGCAGATTTTGTATCAGGTGGCATCAACACCTGGAGCACGGTTCACGTGATCGGCATCATCGTGCGCGAGCCCCGAATGCCTAATCATCTGCTTATCTATTCTCGAAGGCGTTGGATGGCGAAACTCAGGCCCGTAATGCCCGCTAATCATCAGAGCGCTCAGACCCCCCAATGACGTAGCTCGTCAACAGCTGATCCTCCGCACGGGCCGCCAGAGATTACCCCTGAGTGCCCCATCGGTTCGTGCCCACGGCCTTGCGCCAAGGGGAGCGATCAAAACAAGCATTGAGGCTCCATGTCACCCTTGACCCTTTCGCCCAACGACTATCGTCGTCTCGCTAAGGTGATCCGTACCTTAGCCCCTACAGCCGCGCGCCCTGTTTTGGTGCGGCTGGGTCTGCTCCGGGGCGCGGCTTCCGACGAGGCGAACGAGGGCTCGGCATACGAGGCCTTCGTTGCGGCTCTTGAGGCACTCGGGCCCACATTCGTGAAGCTAGGCCAGATCATGGCGACACGGTCCGATCTGCTTCCGCCAGAGCTGACCGAGCGGCTCGGCCGGCTTCACGACGACGTGGCTCCAGTGCCCTTCGACCATTTGCGCGAACAGCTGACGATCGATCTGGGCGCGCCGCCGGAAGAGCTTTTCGCCGAATTTTCGACGACGCCAATTGCGGCTGCGTCCATTGCCCAGGTCTACGCCGCGCGGCTCATGACCGGTGAAGATGTCGTTCTCAAGGTTCGCAGACCGGGGATCGAGGCAGTCATGCGCGCTGATCTGCGGCTACTGTTGGCCGCTGCCCGCGTCATCGAGCGTCGCGCGCCGGCTCTGCGTCGACATCAGCCTGTGCGTGTCGTGACGGAGCTCAGCGAAGCCCTTCTCGAGGAGATCGATTTTCGGATTGAGGCTCGCAATCAAACGGAGGTCCGCAGGCGCGCGACCGTCTTCCATGTGCCGCTCGTACATGAGCGATTTACCACGGAAAGGACCATGGTCAGCGCACGCGTCCGTGGCCGCAGTCCTAACGCCGCGTTCCGCAACGAAGAGCCTGCCCTGGCGCGCGCCCTGGCGCCTGATGCGGCGAGGGGCCTGCTGGGCATGATCCTGCTGGACGGGGTGTTCCACGCGGATCCTCATCCAGGAAATATTCTCGTGACTCCCAATGGTCGTCTGGCGCTGTTGGACTTCGGCTCTGTCGGGCGGCTCTCGGCGAAACGGCGAGAGCAGGTCCTCGTGGTCCTCGGCTCTCTGGTGGATGCCGACGTCGCGGCGGTGTCTGATGTGCTGATGGAATGGGCTGGCCGCTCCGGACCCCCGCCGCCCGGGCTCGAACACGGTGTCGAGCGATTCTTTCTGCGTTACGCCGCCGATTCCGGGCGACCAATCCGGCTTGCGGAGGCGATCAGCGAATTCATCTCCATCGCCCGAGAAAATGCACTGACCTTGCCGCCGGACCTGCTGCTGCTCATGCGCGCTCTGGGCATCGCTGAAGGCTTGGCGAGGACGCTCGATCCCGACCTCGATGTCGTTGCCGCTATCGCGCCAGTGGTTCTCCGGGCCTTCGCGTCTCGGTTTGCGCCGAAAGCGCTCGCCACCCGCGCCTTCCGGACGTTCAAGGAACTGGATCAGATCCTCGCCATCGGGCCAGAGGCGATCCGGCGCGGCATCGGCCGCATCAGCCGTGACGGCATTGTCATCCAGGTCTCAAGCTCAGACTTGGCCGAGTTGCCGCGAGCGGTCAGACGGGCGAGCGATACCCTGTCGCTCGGGATCGTGGTCGCGGCCCTTATCGTCGCTGCTGCCGTCGTCATCGTCGCGAAGGACGATCAGGCCGCCGCGATCGGCCGGATCGCCATCGTCACCCTCTCAGGCGTGGGCTTGGCCGCTTTCGTGAGTCGCCTGTTCCGGCGGGATTGAAGCTTCGCGCACGGGAACACGTCTTGCTTCCCCGCGCACCCACGCGGCCTTGACCATTCTCGCGGTCAGAACGCCGTCTTCGAGGGTCGCCGTCACATCGTCGGGATCGACCGGCTCCGGGAGATCGACGCTCAGATCGAACGGACGCCCAATGGTCCCGGGCCGCCCTTGACGGCCGGCCGCACGCAGACGCAAACGAGTGGGAGTGACCTCCAGGACCATATCTCCGATGGCATACCCAGGGGCATCGACCTCAACGGTCACGTCCTCGATCGTCTGGGCGATTGCAAAAGCCGGAACCTCGCCCAAGGGATAACCGGGCTGGGTCTCAAGCCGGCGCCGAACACCCCTCAACCCGCGGCCGATAAGGCTGTCGTATTCCAGGGTGGCGGAATACACCCTCCGTCCCAATTTTACCGAGACACTGCCGATCATTTGAAACTCCTGGAACATTCTCCACCTGAAGACTTGCGCGCCTGATGGCGGCAAATTCATGGCGGTTAACGCGGGCATGGTTGGCCAAGCTGCGAGGGCGAGCAGCGGGGAGTGGCCGGGACGGTCTTCCGGCTCATTAAGCCGGGCTGCGAGGTACGTACACAGAGGGTCGTGACCCACCCACGCCAGATATGGCGGATCGTAAAACGCCGACGCGGCGACGGCGGTAGTGCCGAAAAGTCCCGGCTGCATTGTATCGGAGATGGGGTGCAATGCTATTGGCGTCGCGAAACACCGCCCACGTTCTTGAACAAGCCCATTTCAGCGTCCCGTTTTCCCTGTGTGCCAAGAGTCCTCGCATCAGCCGGTGGGCCATCCCGCGCCGTCCAGGGCCGCCTTGGCAGCCTTGGCAGCCTCAGCGTCCGACAGGTCCCCCCTCCAGCGCGAGGCGTCGAGCCGTCGGCCGCTCACCCGATCGGACGCTTCCGAGGCAAGCCAGAGAAGCGGTGGGACGATGACAGCAGGGTCAAGCAAGCCGGTTCGAGCCTGGTCGGGGAGGTCATCTGGAATCATGCCTGTCGCTGTCGCGCCACCGGGGAGAAGAGCGTTCACCGTGACGCCTGTGCCCTCAAGATCCTGAGCCCAGATGATCGTTTCGGATTCCAGCGCCGCCTTGGACGGCCCATAGGGCGAGAAGCCGCGCCGTCGCATGGTCGCATGGTCGCATGGTTCATGCTGATATTGACGATCCGCCCGCGGCCGGCTGCGATCATCACCGGTGCTGCCGCCCGGGCCATCAGGAAGGGCCCATTGACGTTGGTGTCAATCACCATGCGCCAGACGTCCGGGTCGGTCTCCCAGAAGCGGGTCGGCTCGGTCAGGAAGCGCTGGCTGACATATTTCATGCCGCGGCCGGCGTTGTTGACGAGAATATCGACCCGACCGAAGCGGTCACGCGCGCCCGACACGACGCGTGCGCAGTCTTCCTCGCGCGCAACATTGGCGAGCATCGGAATAACGCGGTCGCTCCCGGCTTCCCGGGCCACCGCCTCGACTTCGGCCGCCTCGCGCGATGCCGTTGTGACGACCCGTGCGCCCGCCGCCGCCAGCCCGAGAACCATCGCCCTGCCGAGCCCACGACCGCCGCCCGTGACGATCGCGACCTTGCCGGCGAGTCGCTCGCCGCTCACCGGTTCAGCGCCGCCATGTGCGGCGCGGCGTAGCGCGTCCCCGCGGCGGCGCCAGCAGGCAGGATGCGGTCGATGCGGGCGCGATCCTCAGCCGTGATCCGTACATCCATCGCCCCCAAGTTCTCCTCGAGCCGAGCGCGCTTCTTGGTTCCGGGGATGGGAACGATGTCCTCTCCTTGAGCCAGAAGCCAGGCGAGCGCCAACTGGGCAGGGGTGCAGCCCTTCTCGCGCGCCATCGTCTCGATCTCGGCCACCAAATCGAGGTTCTTCTGGAAGTTCTCGCCCTGGAAGCGTGGCGCGTTCGCCCGCGCACGAACGCGACTGCCCGCCAAGTCGCGCAGGGTAGCCGGCCCAGCGTCTCGATCAGCACGCCCGCGGTCCGGCGTTGCTGGACGAGCAGGACTGGCTGGACGTGTCGGCGGGGCTGAGTGGCGGCGAGGCCGCCGCGCTGCTCGCCGAATCCGGGTTCCCCCTGCCCAAAGTGTTGTCGGCGTCATCCGCGGCACTCGCGAGGGCCCGCTCGGACGCGTTTGGTCCGCCCACCTCAGCTCGAGGCATAGACGCTCGGACGACCCAACAGGGTGGGAATGGGCCGGTTGTATCCCATGATCACGATCCACCGTGGGCTCGCGAAGCCCGCCCGCCTATCCGCCCATTGCGGCGGCCACGCGGGACGCGGTGCGGTTCGCGACCTGTTTGATCGGGTCGTCGCTCAGGTGGGCGTAGATTTCGGTCGTGCGCGACTGCTTGTGGCCGAGCACCTTGCCGACCATGAAGAGCGACGCGCCGTCGGCGATGGCAAAGCTGGCGAAACTGTGCCGCAGATCGTGCAGGCGGACATTGGTCAGCGGCGCGACATCATCGGGGTGATCGCCGGCCTCCTGCGCCCGCTTGCGCGAGACCTGGTTCGCCCGGACGCGGACCATTTCCCAGTGATGGCCGAGACCGACATAGCAGCCGTCGCCTTTCATGGCGGGCAGCACGAAGGGCGAGCGACGCTTCGGCTCCGGATGTTCGCCGGAATTGTGCCCGCGCATGTCCGGCTCGGGGCGGTTCGTCTCCCAGCGGCGCTTCAGGATGGTCACGGCGGCGTCGGCGAGCGGAACGACCTTGGCGCCGGTCTTCGAGTCCGGCAGCCGCAGGCAGCTCTTGGTCCAGTCGACCCAGGCCCATTCCAGGGTCAGGATCTCGCTCTTCCGGCAGCCCGTGAGCATCAGCAGCCGCACGGCGTCCGCCATCACCTCCATGTGCGGCTGTTCGCGCTCGATCTCGGCGATCGCTTCGCTGAAGCAGGCGACCTCCCTTTCCGAGAGATAGCGCTCGCGGCGCGTCGTCTTGAAGCCTTTGACGCCGCGCGCCGGATTGTGGGTCACCCGGCCGGTTTCGATCCCCCACTGGTAGCAGGCGGCGAGCACCACGACGGCCATGGAGGCGATTCGCTTGCCGCCCTTCACGTTGGAGCGGCGCCGGTGACCGGTCTTCTCGGACCTGGCGGTCTTCCCCTTCGAGATGTCGAGCTGCATCATCGCCACGTCGTTCTTCGTGACTTCGCGGGCGAGGATCCGGCCGATCAGCGGCTTGACGTGGTTCCTGAAGATCCCGCGATCGGTGTCCCAGCTGCTCGCCTTCTTCTCGGGCTTCAGCGCGGGACCGTCCTCCAGGTAGGCGTCGGCGAGTTCGGAGACGCTGATCGCCCCGCGTTCCTCGGCCTTGGCGTCCTGTGGGTCGACGCCGCTGCGCAAGCCGTGCAGCAGATCGCCGGCGCGGTCGCGGGCTTCCTTCACGCCATAGTCCGCCCGCAGCGGACCCATGGTGTGCTTCCGTTTCTTGCCGCCCCGCCGGTAGACCAGGATGAAGCTTTTTGAGCCGGTGGGCCGGACCCGCACGCCCAGGCCGGTCACCTCGGTGTCCCAAACGACGTACTCCGCGGCCTCCGGAGCCAGTGCGGCGACCAGTTTTTCAGTCAGTTTCGGCATCGCAGGAGGCCCTTTTCTGGGTACCGCATGGGTACCAACAGGCAAAAGTGGTACCCAGGTTTCACCCGTTCCCAGTTTTGCCCAAGTCCTACATTTCTTCAACTCCTACAATGAGTTAGAAACGAAGTGAGATCGCCTGAAACAGGCCGAAAATGGCCTCCGGGGCCCATGGCATTCAAGAGGTCAGCGGTTCGACTCCGCTTAGCTCCACCATGAAGGCCCGCCGGTGACCCCGGCGGGCCTTCGCCTTTCCGAGCGTATCTTTACGGGGTCTCGGATCGGCGGCTAAGAAACGGCCATGCTGAACGTCGCCGTCAAACTCCCGCTCGTCGCCGTCGTCGGCCTGCCCCTCGTTCTGGCGGCCTGCGACCAGCCCAAGGACAGGAGCGACCCGCAGCCGCCGCCGCCCGCCGCGGCGACCGCGCCGCCACGACCTCCTCAGCCGGCCTGGGCGACCGACTATCTGGGCAAGGGCCTGCGCCAGCTGTTCCCCGAGACGGGCGACTGCGTGGGCAACACCGAGAGCGTCGAGACCCGATACGCCGACGGGGCTGCGGTCATCGGCTGGGGCTGGGACAACGCCGCGAAGACCTCGGTGGCGCGCATCGTGCTGGTGGACGAGGCCTATCGCGTGGTGGGCGCCGGCGAGACCGGCATGCCGCGGCCCGACGTGCCGGCCGCCCGGCCTGAGGTGACGGACCCCAACACCGGCTGGCGGGCGATCACGACGGTCCCCGCGGGCGCGCTCGACGCCTACGGGATCACCGACGGCGGCCAGGGCGCCTGCAAGCTGGGCCATATCAAGTTCTAGGCGTCAGCCTTCGGCCGCAGGGCCGTCAGCAGCCTCGAGGCCAGCCCGGGGATCAGGCCGCCGCGGCCGTTCGGCCGGCGCAGCAGCACCGCGTCCTGGGTGTTGTTGAGGTCGTGCGAGCCCACGTGCAGCACGTCGAAATACTTGGCCCACACGCGGCGGACGTAAGCCTCGGTGTGGTAGGCCAGCCGGTAGAAGCCCGGCAGGCCCTCGGTCGCGTCGGCGTCGCCCCAGTAGACGAAGCCGTCATTAACGCCCTTGGCGCACACGTCGTCCGGCAGGTCGTAGGCTCCAGGGTCCAGCTTGGTGGTCAGCAGGACGCCCCCCGGCTTCAGGATCCGCCGAAGCTCCGCCAGCATGCCATGCTGCATGTCCTCGGGCAGGTGGGTGAAGATCGAGATCGAGTAGATCAGGTCGAAGCTCTCGTCGGCGAAGGGCAGCGGCGGCGCGGGACCGTTCACCCGGAAGTCGCCCACGTCCTCGAGGTTCGCCCGGGCCCAGCCGATCGCCTCGCCGTCGATGTCCGAGCCGAACAGCTCGGCTTGCGGATGCATGTCCTTGATGGCCGAGATCACCCGCCCGGGCCCACAGCCGAAGTCGAGGATTCGCGCATGACGGCCGAGCGGCAGGCCGGCGCGTGCGAGGATGCCGGCGATCTGCTCGGCCACCCGGCGGCCGGTCAGGTGGAACTGCCCGGCGGCTGCGCCCGTCACCCGGATCTGCAGATGCTCCGGCGGGATCCGCCGCCGCCGCACGGGGCGGCCGAACACCGCCTGCAGCCAGCCCTCGCTGACCTCGTACTCGAACACCCGCGACCGGGCGCCCGAGGTGACCTCGACGCTCAACAGGAACGGCTCGGCGGGCGTGTGGCCCCGGAGCAGTTCGGCGAAGTTCACCCGCGCGAACAGGCTGCTGGCCGTCACCCCGGGGAAATGCTCGCGCACGTTGGGGTTGGGCGTCAGCTTCAAAGGCACGGGCGCGCCGTTGACCGTGACCGAGACGTCGGGATGGGCCTCGTCGTCCACCTCGGCCCAGCCGAACAGGTTGTAGACGACGTCCTCGTCGCCGAGCCGGTAGGGCGGATCGAGGCTGATCAGGACGAGATCGTGACGAACGACAGCCATCGCTTTCCTCGCGAATAAGCCGACGAGGTTCGCCCCAACCCGCCAGTGTTGTGTGACAGCCCTGGGTTTAGCTTAGCCTTCGCGAACGATGCAACCGTCGGTTCAGTCGACGTCCGGCGAACCCTGGAACGTGATCGGAGGTCGGTCGGCCCCGGCGTTGCAACACAGCCCGCGGCCCCCCAAATAGCGAGGGTCCGGCCCGCCGTGCCGACATCGGGCGGCAAGCCGGAGAGTCGCTTCTTCCGAGGGCTCCAAAAAGGCATGAACCGGTCTCTGATCTTTGACAGCCCCTTCCTGCTGGGCTTCGAGCACACCCGCTCGCTGATCGAGCGCGCCGCCAAGGCGGCGGCGGAGAGCTATCCGCCCTACAACGTCGAGGATCGCGGCGACGGCGGTCTGCGGATCACCCTGGCCGTGGCCGGCTTCTCGCCGGATCAGCTGCAGGTCACCGTGGAGGACCGCCAGCTGGTCATCGCCGGCAAGCGGGACGGCGGCGGCCCGAAGTCCGAGGACGCCTACCTGCACCGCGGCATCGCCGCCCGCGGCTTCGTGCGCAGCTTCGTGCTGGCGGACGGCATGGTGGTGGAAGGGGCGAGCCTGGAGCACGGCCTGCTCCACATCGATCTCGCGCGGCCGGCGCCGGAAAAACGGGTGCAGACCATCCCGATCCGGACCGCCGGCTAAGCTGAAGTCGAGATGTAAGTACCTCGTGGCCGGAATAGCCGGGACGAGGATCAATCGAACGGTTGGCTGAACCGGCGACCGTTCGGAGCGTTGAGTTTCACGGAGGTGGTCATGATGACGCCTGTACTTTCGACTGAAGCCTTTGCGGCGCTGGGCGCCCCGCATCTGGTCTATGTGCGCCCGGTGAAGGCGGCCGAAATCTTGGCCAGCGTGCCTTCCGCCCAGGTCCAGGGCTTCGAGCTCGACCCGGAACAGACCCTCTATGCGGTGCACCGCGCCGACGGCGAACGTCTCGCGGTGCTGACCGACCGCGAGTCGGCGGTGGCCGCGGCCCTCGCCCACGAGCTGGCGCCCGTCTCGGTGCACTAGCTCATCCGCAGTCCGGAACGTGAAAGGCCGGCGGGAGACCGCCGGCCTTTTCGTTTTTCCGATCCGATAGGGCTCAGGCCGCCGTGGAACGCGCCGAGCCGGTGTCCTGCACCAGCAGGGCGTAGATGGCGTCGGTCGTCCGCGCCTGGCGCAGCTGCTCGCGCAGCTCGGCCTGGCGCAGCAGGCGCGAAACCCGGGCCAGGGCCCGCAGGTGGTCGGCGCCGGCGTCCTTCGGGGCGAACAGGGCGAAGATCAGGTCGACCGGCTTGTCGTCGACCGCGTCGAACTCCACCGGCTGCTCCAGGCGCACGAAGACGCCGCGCATCCGATCCAGGCCTTCCAGCCGCGCATGCGGGGCGGCCACGCCGTGGCCCACCCCGGTCGAGCCGGCCGCCTCGCGCTCCATCAGGGCGTCCAGGATGTCGCCCGCGTCGAGACCGAGCTTGCGGGCGGCGATCTCGGCGACCACGGCCAGGACCTGGCGTTTGCTGGAGGCGCTGACGCGCAGGGAGATCGCGGTGCGATCGAGAAGGTCGCCGATGTTCATAATGCTCTTCAGGTACTCACAAATGACCGCCGCCGCGGCTCCTAGCGGCCGCGTGTGACGATCGTCTGATAGTGCTAGTGGGCCGGACCTGTTCCCTCCGCGTCTTCCCCGTTGCGGTTACGCGTGCGCTCGGGGTCGATCCAGCCGATGTTTCCGTCGGGGCGGCGATATACCACCGAGATGCCGCCGTGCGCAGCGTTTCGGAACACAATTGTTTGAGCCTCGGTCAGGTCGAGCTCCATCACCGCCATGGAGACCGTCATCGCCCGGACCGGCTTCTCGGTCTCGGCGATGATCATCGGCTCGGGGAAGCCCTGGGCCGCCCCGTCGTCCTCCTCGTCGTCATCGTCGCCCAGGTCCGGGGTCTGGATGACGAAATAGGCGGCGCTCTCGGCCTGCTTGGCCACCGCCTGCTGGTGGTGGTCCTTCAGCCGGTTCTTGTAGCGCCGGATGCGCTTGGCCATCTTCTGCATCGCGACGTCGAAGGCCATGTGGGCGTCGCCGCCCACGCCGTGCGTCGTCAGCTGCTGGCCCGAGGCCAGGGTGACCGCACAGTCGACCTTGAAGGCGTTGCCTTCGCGGCTGACCACCACGTCGGCCCCGCCGCCGCGGTCGAAGTACTTCTCGATGCTGGATGTAAGCTCGTCGGAGACTCGCGCGCGCAGAGCCTCGCCGACGTCGACGTGTTTGCCGGTGACCTGGACTTGCATGAGACGATCAACGCGCCTCCCGGCGGAAGGTGTCAAGCCGCGCCGATCAGAGTTCGCGCATGCTGGAAAACGCTGATGATCAGCGAGGCGGCGAGCACCAGCACCGAGGCGCTGGTCAGCGCCACGGCATAGCCCAGCAGCGCCAGCAGGCCGCCGCGCTGCACCAGCGACAGCGCCAGCACGCACACCGCCGCCGCCGGCAGCAGGTTGCCCAGCGGGATCGGCAGGATGAGCACCACGGCCAGCAGCGTGCACACGAAGCCGATCACCCGCTGGCCGACGCCGCCGAACAGGAACGTCAGCCGCGGCCGCGACAGGGCCTCGATCCGCTTCAGCCAGCGGGCCACCTTCGGCAGGCCGGCGCGGAGGTCGTCCAGCTCGATCGGCCGGTGGCGCAGGCGCTGCGGCAGCCAAGGCGCCTGAGCCCCCAGCATCAGTTGCGGCGCCAGCAGCAGCAGCGGCAGGCCGAAGATCGTGGTGCCGCCGGGCGGCAGCGGCAGCAGGCACAGCACGCCGAACACCAGCAGCAGGGCGCCCAGCGCCCGGCCGCCGAACCGGGCCGACAGCTCGTTCACCGAGATCCGCTCCGACGGCGTCTCGGCGATCTCCTGCAGCACCTCGGACAGAGGCTGATGGCGGTCGGACAGCAGCATTCGCCCTCATCTGGCGCGTCGGACGAGCTGCGCCAAGGGCCGGAACGCGGGAACCTGCCGGAAGGTGGCTAGACGGCTTCCTTCAACATCCGCCGCCGCTCCACCGACGAGGGGATGCGCATGGCCTCGCGGTACTTGGCCACCGTCCGGCGGGCGATGTCGACGCCGGCCTCCTTGAGGATCTCGACGATGCGGTCGTCGGAGTGGACGTCCTCCTCGCGCGCCTCGGCGTCGATCAGCTGGCGGATCTTGTGCCGCACGCTCTCGGCCGAGTGCGCCTCGCCGCCGTCCGCCGAGGCGATCGCCGAGGTGAAGAAGAACTTCATCTCGAACACGCCGCGCGGCGTCGCCATGTACTTGTTCGACGTCACCCGGCTGACCGTGCTCTCGTGCATGCCGATGGCGTCGGCCACCGTCTTCAGGTTCAGCGGCCGCAGGTGCTCGACCCCGTAGGCCAGGAAGGCGTCCTGCTGGCGGACGATCTCGGACGAGACCTTCAGGATGGTCTTCGCCCGCTGGTCCAGGCTCTTCATCAGCCAGTTGGCCTGCGCCATGCAGTCGGCGACGAAGGTCTTCTCCTGGTCCGAGCGCGCCTTGCCGCTGACATGCGCGTGGTAGCGCTGGTCGACCAGAAGGCGCGGCAGGGTGTCGCCGTTCAGCTCCACGTGCCACAGGCCGCCCGGCCCCTCGCGCACGAAGACGTCGGGGGGCGCGGGCTGGGCCGGCTCGCCGCCGAAGGCCGCGCCGGGCCGGGGCGTCAGGCCCTTCAGCTCGGCGATCATGTCGCGCAGGTCCTCGTCGTCGACGCCGCACACCTTGCGCAGCGCCGTCAGGTCGCGGCGGGCCAGGAGCTGCAGGTTGTCCAGCAGCGCCGCCATCGCGGGGTCGTAGCGGTTGCGGTCCTTCAGCTGCAGCATCAGGCACTCGCGGACGTCCCGGGCGCAGACGCCCACCGGCTCGAAGCCGTGCAGCACCGACAGCACCCGCTCGATCAGCTTGAGCTCGCAGCCCAGCCGGTCCGCCGTCTCGTCGAGGTCGATCTGCAGGTAGCCGCCCTCGTCGACCGAATCGATCAGCACCCCGGCCACCGCCGCCTCGGCGGGCGTGAAGCCGGCCACCGCGGCCTGATCGTGCAGGTGCTCGGCCAGGCTCTTCTCGTGCGCCAGCACGCCTTCCAGCCCGTCGAGGTCGCCGCCGAAGCCGCCGCCCCTGCCGGCTCGCGACCAGTCCACCGAACCGCCGGCGTCGCCCGCGGCCTCGGGCGCGTCGCCGGTGGCGCGTTCGCCAGGGGAGACCTCGTCGTGGGCGGCGTCCAGCTCGGCGCGGGCCCCGGCGTCGTCCACCCGGTCCAGCGACGAATCGGCCGAAGCCTCAGGGCCCTCCGGCTCGCCGGCGTCGCGCTCGGGCTCGTTCTCGCGCTCGTCGCGCTGCAGCAGCGGGTTGCGCTCCAGCTCGGCCTCCACGAAGGCCTCGAGCTCCATGTTGGACATCTGCAGCAGCTTGATGGCCTGCTGCAGCTGGGGCGTGATGACCAGCCCCTGCCCCTGACGAAGCTCCAAACGCGCGGCGAGCGCCAATCAAGCCCCCTCTGGCCTGTTTCTTGCTGAGGGAGGCTAGGCCTGCGTTCCCCACCGATTGGTTAACCGCGGGATTTACGCGCCCGCTCAGGCGGCGTGGGCCGTCTCCAACAGCCAGGGGAAGTCCGGATAGTAGCGGGCCATCAGCCGGTCGACGTAGGCCACCAGCGCCCCGAACGATTCGGCCCGCCGCCGCAGCACCGCATCGCCCCCCGGCGACATCAGCCTCGCCAGCACCGGGAAGACCGCCGCATCCGCCGCACACGGCCGCCGCCCGAACAGATAGGGACGGTCGCCCAGCAGCTCGGCCAGGGCCGCCAGCGAGCGCACCGCCAGCACCAGCGCCTCGCGCTCCACCTGAGCGCTCTCGGCCACGGGCCGCAGGTGGTCCTCGGCCATCCGCTCGATCACCCAGGCCTGGGCCCGGGCGGCCGGCTCCAGCCCCTCTTCGAAGTCGACCCCGTGGACCTGCTCCAGGAAGGCGCGGACCAGGGCGTCGCCGCCGAGCGCCAGGGGGAGGCCCCCTGTCCCATCACCTCCAGCACCGGCGACCCCGCCAGCCCAAGTTCGGCCTTGCGGTACCCCACCCCGGCGATCTGCAGCAGCACCTCCGACTTCATGGCCGAAAGGCTGGTCTCCGGCAGGCCGCCGCCGGGTCCGTATCCGTGCAGGGTGATCATGGCGGCCGCTCCGTCCTCTCGCGTCCTGTCTTGACAGACCCACGCTAGCGTCGCCTTGCTGACAGCATTCTGTCAGCAGCTTGGCGGGAGGGAGCCATGCGCCGCGCAGACCGCCTGTTCCAGATCATCCAGATCCTGCGCCGCAGCCGCCAGCCGGTGACCGCCGACGCCATCGCACTCGAGCTGGAGACGTCGAAGCGCACCGTCTATCGCGACATCGCCGACCTCGTCGGCCAGCGCGCGCCGATCCGCGGCGAGGCCGGCATCGGCTACATCCTGGAGGACGGCTTCGACCTGCCGCCCCTGATGCTGACGCCCGACGAGGTGGAGGCCGCCGTCCTCGGCGCCCAGATGGTCGCCGCCCGCGGCGATCCGGCCCTGAAGCGCGCGGCGGAAGACCTGGTCGCCAAGATCGCCGCCGTCATCCCCGAACAGCTCCGCCCGCTCGTCCTGGAGCCGGCCACCCGCGCCGCCCCCAGCTGGCACGCGGTGCCCGACAACGTCGACATGGCCGAGGTCCGTCGCTGCATCCGCACCGGCCGCAAGATCACGCTGACCTACCGCGACGAGCAGGAGCGCGAGACCCGCCGCACCGTCTGGCCGTTCGCCATCGGCTACTACGAGACCAGCCGCCTGCTGGTCACCTGGTGCGAGATGCGCCAGGCCTTCCGCAGCTTCCGCACCGACCGCGTCACCGCCGCCGAGTTCTCCGAAGACCGCTACCCCGAACGCCCCGCCACCCTCCGCGCCCGCTGGCGCCGCCTGCGCGAGGAGCACTGGAGCAAGATGAAGGAAGCCAGCTGACGCCCAGGCGCCCCCTGCGCCAGGTCCGCCTTTGGCGCTGAACCGCCCCCTTTACTGCCCCCCGGCCTCGCCGGGCGTGTACGTGATCCTCGCCGTCAGCATGCTGAACCGGAACAGCCGCCCCGGCGCCCCGGGCTCGGCGCCGCGCAGTTCGAGCGCGATGGCGGGCGCAGGCTCGTTGCGTTCGAGCCGGTAGACGATGGGATCGTAGCCCGGCTGGATCGGGACAGGCTTGAACGCCGGCAGCGTCTTGCGCGCGGCGTTCAGCACGCCTTTGAAGGTGCGCTCGACCGGCGCGCCGTAGGCCATCACCTTGCAGACGCCGGGCTTGGGCTCGGAGACCACGACGATGCCCTTGGCCGAGGCCACGTCCCAGAGCGGTCCTTTCGGATTGGACGCCTCGACCATGCCGCGCATCGTCTCGTCGGCCGGGGCGATCCCTTGGCGGGCCTCGGCCGGCAGATCGCCGACCGCTACGCCGCGCAGCGCGGCCTGCAGGCAGTAGGCGATCGCGCCCTCCTGGAACCCGGCGCTGATCTGCGCGGGCGTCATCGCCCAGGCGGCGCCGGCGCAGGCCTGCAGGGCGAGGACGGCGAAGGCCAGACGGTGTCGCATGGTCGGGCTCCAGCTGCGGGGCGTTACGGCGCCTCCGTCAGTTAACGTGCGGACCCGGCGCGCTGCAACGCGCCGCGCAGCGCGCCCCCCTTGTTCCCCCTACGTTCCCATCCCACATCCCCAGCATGCCGAAGCCGCCCAAACCCTACGTCCCCTTCAGCCGCGCCGTCGCCGACGAGATCCTGTTCGGCCTGGGCATGGGGTTCGGCCTGCGGGAGATCTGCCGGGGCGAGGCGATGCCGACGCGGGCGACGGTGATGCGGTGGCTCAAGAGCCGGCCGGGCTTCGCCGCCGAGGTCGCCGCCGCGCGGGCGGCGGGCGGGCTCGACGGCGTCGGGCGGCCCACCAGCTTCGGCGAGACGGTGCTGGAAAGCGTCTATCTGCGGCTCTGCGAGGGCGAGCCCCTGCGCTCGATCTGCTGGGACCCGGCGATGCCCGGCCGCAGCACGGTGCATGTCTGGCTGAAGCGCCATCCGGAAGCCGCGCGCCTGGTGGCCCTGGGTCGCGACATCGGCGACCTGATCAAGGCCGAGCGGCGGTGGCTGGCGCTCGGCGGCCCCGAGTGGAGCCAGCTCGCACCTACTCCGCTGGGCTGACGGCTATCCGCTTCGGGCGAGTGGCCGCGCCGGGCAGCCGGCTCACCGCGGCGATCCACCAGGCGACACCGCCAAGCGCAGTGACGGTCCAGGCGCCGCAGACCAGCCACACCCCCAGCGGGGCCTCAGGCCAGCCCGCGGGCGCATAGCCGCGGATCTCCTTGACGCCGAACGCGATCGCGCAGGCCAGGATGGCCAGCGTCGTTGCATGGGTGACGTGCAGGGTCAGGGCGTCGAGGCCCTTGTCTCGCGCGCGCCGCTTGGCCTGCAGGTAGGCTCCGGTCAGACACATCGCCGTCATGCCGAGGCCGAACACGAACCATGTCGCCTTGCTCACGAGGCCGCCGAAGTCGCCGAAATGCAGCGGGTCGGCGGTGTCGATCCAGCGGTGCAGCGGCGACATCTCGCCGGGCCGCCGGACCGCCAGGACCTCGCCCGTGCGGCTGTCCAGCCAGACGCGCGCTGCGCGGTCGCGCAGCAGGATCGAGCCGTCCTGGCCGTGGAACGCGACCAGGCCCTCGCGTTGCTGGTAGAGCGACGTCTCGCGGATGGTGAGTTCGGGGTAGGCGGCGCGGGCGCGTTCCAGAAGGGCCTGGAGCGGCAAGGTCCGGGTGACCGGCCCCTCCGCCGCCGGCGCGGCCGGCGTCGGCGGCTCCGACGTCACCTTCCACTCGGCCAGGTACCAGGCGCCGGTCACTCCCATCAGCAGGACGAACCAGATCGCCCAGACGCCGGTGAGCTTGTGGACGTCGCTCCAGAACACCTTTCCGCCCTTGCGGGTCTCCAGCCGCAGGAAGCCGCGCCAGAACCGGCGGTAGAAGACGAGCCCGGAGACCAGCTGCGCCAGCAGCGGCAGGGACAGCAGGGCGACGACCAGGTAGCCGAACGGAATGCCCCAGATTCTTCCCTCGCCGATGAACAGCGACATATGCAGGCTGCGGAAGAACCGCTGGACGTTGAAGTAGCTGGTCGTCCCCAGCAAGGCGCCGGTCGCCGGGTCGGCATAGACGCGACGGCTGATCTCGTCGGCGTCGGTCACATAGGCCTCGGCGGCGAAGCCCGGCGCTTCGGGCGCGTGGATCTGGTCGATGGTCCAGCCGGGATGCGCCGCGCGCACGTTCGCCTCGATCGCCGCCCAGGCGATGTCGGCGTCGGCGACGGCCGGAGCCCGCACGCGGGGATCGACCATCAGGTCCAGTTCGTGGCTGAACACCGCCACCGTGCCCGACCAGCAGACCACGAACAGCAGGAGGCCCGTCGTCAGGCCCAGCCAGCTGTGCAGGTCGAACCAGGTACGGCGGCTCATGGTCAGAACCTCGCGCGGTACCCGACGGTGACGCGGCGGCCTTCCGCCCGGTAGTAGGCGTAGTCGCCCGAGGCTTGGCTGGCGACGTTGACGTAGGATCGGTCGAACAGGTTGGCGACGCCCACATAGATGTCGCCCGGGCCTACGGCGTAGCGCGCCGAGGCGTCGAACAGCAGCACGTCGTCGGTTTCGATGCGGCCCAGCGCCAGCTCGCCCGGGCTGAAGTAGTCGGCCGCGCCATAGTAGGTCGCCTGCAGGCCAAGGCTCAGGCGCTCCAGCGGCCGCGTCTCGCCGCCCAGGGTGACGCGAAAGGGCGCCACGGTGTCGGAGCTGTAGTCCACATAGCCAAGCTGGGTGTCCCGGATCTGGCCGCGCTGCCAGGTGACCACGCCGCGCAGGTCCGTGGTGTCGCTCAGCGCATAGTCCAGCGCCGCCTCGAAGCCTTTGAAGCGCTGCGGCGCCCGCAGCGGAATCAGCGGGCAAAGCGTCTGGCCGGCGCAGGACGGATCGGCCTGCAGCAGCGAGGCCTTGTCGGACTCGGAATAGAACGCCGCGGCCTCGAAACGCAGGCCGGCATGCTGGCCGCGCACGCCGATCTCGTACTGGTCCGACGTCGCAGGTTCTGGCGAGATCAGGCCCGGATTTTGGATGCCGCGGGCCGCGCGGCCCAGCTGGCTGATCTCCGCCCCCTGGCTGAAGCCGCCGTACAGCTGGACGGCGTCGTTCAGGTCGTAGATCGCGCCCACATTGAACAGCGCGAGGTCGGCGTCGCGGAAGTCGCCGGGCCGGGCCGCCCGCGGCACGGCGGGATCGTAGCCCTTGGTCCCGACCTCGCCCGCGTACCACTCCTGCCGGACGCCGCCGACCAGGCGGAGCCGGCCCACGTCGACCTCGGCCTGGCCGAAGATCGCCTTGGTCCGCAGGATGGTCTCGGGCGCGATGTAGCCGGTCAGCTGGCCGGTCGCGGCGTTGATCTGCGGCCGGTAGTAGCGATTGCGGGTGTAGTCGAAGCCATAGCTGAACACGACGTCCGCGCCCGGCAGGCTGGCCCGCTTCACCAGGGTCGAGCGGAAGCCCAAGCGCTCGTTGTCCGAGTTCGAAGCGAAGAAGTCGTCCCCGAAGGCGACGCTGAAGAAGTTGTCGCGCTGGCGATAAAGCTGGTCCTGGGCGAAGCCGCTGATCGCCAGCTCGTGGCCCAGGATGTCCGGGTGGGTGTAGCCCAGCGCCAGCGACCAGGATCGCAGGAGGTTCTGATCGGCTTGGGGATGCTGGGCGATCGGCAAGACGATCGCCACCCGCTGTCCGACCGCCTGATCGCCGTCGGTCGCGTACTCGCGCCCCTTCTCCTCGTTGTAGAGCGCGCCGGTCGCCCGCAGCTCGCCACCCCCGACCTGGAGGCCCAGCGAGCCGTTGAGATGGACCGCTTCGTACTCGCGGGCGGGCACGTAAGGCCCGTCCGGCGTGCGGGCGCCGCCGCCGTCCGTGAACCCGGCGCCGACATAGTAGTCCCAGCCCGAGAAGCTCTGGCCCGCGCCGGCGAACAGGTTGGTGGTGAAGGTGTCGTCCGGCCCCGAGGTGTTGAAGCTGGTCTGCGCCACCGCGTCGATCTCGAGCGCGTCGCCGGCCGCCCGGCGCGTCACGAAGTTGATGATCCCGCCCGGCGCGCCTGCGCCGTACAGCGCCGTGCCGCCGCGCAGCACCTCCACCCGCTCGATGGCGAACGGGCTGAGCTGATAGACCTGGTCGCAGGTGCTCTGGCGGATGTCTTCGGTCACCGGCACGCCGTTGATCTGCACAGCGGTCAGCCGTCCGCGCACCTTCGGGCAGTTGACCCGGCCGCCCTGCTGCGGCGCGAGCCCGGGGACGGTGAACTCCAGCGCCCGCATGATGTTGGCGCTGACGTCGAGCTGGCTGCGCAGCGCCTCGGCCGGGACGACGGACACCGACACCGGCAGCTCCTGCACGGTCGAACCGGTGCGGGAGGCGGTCACCACCAGCTGGTCAACCGTCGGCGCGTCAGCCTCTTCGGCGTGCGCCTGCCCGCCGATCGCCATCACGAGCGCCGAAACGCTGATCCCCAGATATCGCCGCACGGCCGATGCCCCCGTAGAAACCACGGCTGGCGCAATAACAGCGGTTCGGCATTGTTGCAACTCATTCGCAGTTGCGTCGCCTCATCTCCCCTTCTCGGACGAGGCGGATGGCGGAGGCGGCGGTCTCGGGAAGTGTCGAACGGCCTCGGCGCCGGGAGTCGCCCCGCCGCAGGCCGCCCCGACCTCGGCGCGGATGATCTCCACGAGCTCGGCGAGGGCCGACGCCACCAGCGGATTGGCGGAAGTGGCGAGGTTCAGCGAGACCGTCGGAGGCGCCGCCTCGAACGCCAGTTCCACCAGCGCCCCGGACGCGAGCTCCTCGCTCACCGTGTAGGCGGGCAGCACTCCGATCGCGCCCTGCCTGGCGACCCCCGCGTTTGACCCCGTCCGTGCTTCCCGCCGAGGCCATGCGCAGGGTGTGGTCGCCGCCCAGCCATCGCTTCAGCACGTCGCTGAAGGCGCCTTCGGGATCGGCGAGGAGGAAGGTTCGGTCGGACAGCTCTGCGCGCCTCACCGGCCGCCCGTCCAGCGCGTCGCCGAGCGGGTCGTCCGCCGGGACGACGAACCGCAGGCGGATGCGCGCCAGTTCCTGGGCGCCGGGCTGCTCGAGCCGCCGGGGGACCTCCAGCGTCAGGGCGGCGTCGAGCTGCCGCTGCTCGACGCGGCCGAGCAGGTCGGCGCACACCCCGCTGGCGACGCGCACATCCACATGCGGGCTCCGGCGGCTGAAGGCGTCCAGGGGTCCGGGCAGCAGGTGGGAACTGACGGATTCCACCGCGCCCAACCGGATGACCGCGTCCTTGGAAGCCTGGGCCGAGGCCATCGCGGCCTCCGACGCGGCGACGAGCGCGCGGGCGTGGGGCAGGAGCCGCAGGGCGGCGGGCGTCAGGGTCGCCTCGCAGCCCGGACGCCGCACCGTCACAGCGAAACCGAGCAGGCGTTCCAACGAAAGCAGGGCCTCGGACAGCGTCGACTGCGCCACGCCCAGCGCTCGCGCGGCCGCCCCCACGCCCCCCTTTTCGTCGAGGGCGAGGAGGGCGCGGCAATGCCGAACCTCGAAGTCTTTCGCCATGGTCCCCCATCGGAAACGCCGATGACCTGATCGGTGTTCTGGCACGCCGTCGGCCCCGATCCAAGGTCTCGCCATGCAGGGACGAGGCCCGATCGCGGACGCACCGGGGCGGCACGGGCTGGGGGCCCGTCAGCCGGGCCTGCGGCTCGCACTCGCCGCCGCCTGCCTCGTGACAGCGGCGGCGGCCTTGGCCCTCGAAGGCAAGGTGCGGGACCACGGCCCGCAGCCGGAGACTGGGTGTGGCGAGGCGCGGGGCCGGGCGGCCCTGGCCGCCGACCTCATCGCCATCGCCCGCCTCCGTGACCCACGCGGGCTTGCCAGCCGCCTGGCGTACGGGCGCGATAGGCGGTGAGGCCTCCCGTTGGGCGGCAAGAACGCCTCAGCTGAACCTGTCGCCCAGGTACACGCGGCGCACCTCGGGGTCGTCGACGATCTCGTCGGGACTGCCCTCGAACAGCACCTCGCCTGCGTGGATGATCGAGGCGCGGTCGATGATGTCGAGCGTCTCGCGGACGTTGTGGTCGGTGATCAGGATGCCGATGCCGCGCTGCTTCAGATAGCTGATCACCTCGCGGATGTCGGCGATGGCCAGCGGGTCGATGCCGGCGAACGGCTCGTCCAGCAGCATGAACGACGGCTCCGAGGCCAGGGCGCGGGCGATCTCGACGCGGCGGCGCTCGCCGCCCGACAGCGAGACGGCCGGGGCGTTGCGCAGGTGCTCGATGTGCAGCTCTTCCAGCAGCCGCGTGACCGTGGCGCGGGCCTCCTTGGGGTCGCGCTGGCGCAGCTCGACCACCGCCATCACGTTTTCCCAGACGGTCATGCCGCGGAAGATCGACGTCTCCTGCGGCAGGTAGCCGACGCCCATGCGGGCGCGCTGGTACATCGGCTGGGCGGTGATGTTCTCGCCGTCCAGGTAGATGGCGCCGTAGTCGGCCGGGATCAGGCCGGTGATCATGTAGAAGGTGGTGGTCTTGCCGGCCCCGTTGGGGCCCAGCAGGCCGGCCACCTCGCCGCGCGCCAGCCGCAGCGAGACGCCCTTCACGACCGGGCGGCCGCGGAACGACTTGCCGATGTTGTCGACGACGAGGCCCTCGAGGGGCAGGCCGGCGCGCGCGTCGATCCGCTCGGGCTTGGTCACGGGTTGGACTTCTTGCTCGGATAGAAGACGCCGCGCGGGCGGCCGGTCTGGTTCGCCCCGCGGGCGTTCCCCTCCATCTTGCCCTCGCCGGTCTTGGTGTTGAACACCATGCGCGTCCCGCGCAGCACGTTCTGGCCCTGCACGGCCACCACGTCGCCGGTCAGGGTGATGGTCTCGGACTGGGCGTCGTAGACGCCGCGGTCGCCGCGGACCCGCTGCTGGGCGGTGACGTAGTAGACGCCGCCGTCGGCCTCGAGCCGGCGCAGCTCGCCGCAGCCGCCGGCCGCGCCGCCGGGCCGGCTCGCCGACTTCGTCATGTACATCCGCATGACATTGGCGCGCAGGCGGGTGTCGCCCTGCAGGGCCTCGGCGTTGCCGCGCCAGACCGAGACGCACTCGTTCTGCTGCACCTCGAGCTCGTCGGCGGTCACGTCGATCGGGCCGTCCGACGAGCGCGACAGCTGGGCGGCGGCCGGCGCCGCCGTGAGCAGCGCCCCGGAAACGCCCAGAAGGGTCACGGCCAGAAGGGGGGACGGCCAGGCGGGAGACGTGCGACTTCATGAGGTCCAGCTTCTATTCTTTCTTCTGGGGCTCGATGCGCGCACGCACCCCGCCCTTGAAGACCATGCGATCGCCTTTGCCGTAAACGCCATAGGACTTCGCTTCGATTTCTCCAAGGCCACCCGAGCCCTGAATGGGGCCTGAACCGACCAGTTCGCCGGTCTTGGTGTCGAACAGCGACGCCGCCGTCTGGAAGGCGTTGCGGGGGTCCTCCATCCTGACGCCGCCCGACAGCTGCAGCTTGCCGGTGGCCTCATGGAAGACGCCCTGGGCGCCGTTCAGCCGGAGCTGGTCGGGGCCGCCCTCGTCGAGGATCAGCGCCGGCTTTTCCAGCAGCACGCGCTGATAGTCGGCGCGGTCGCGCACGGCGGAGTCGGCGGTCAGCACGAAGGCGCGGCCCTTGTCGTCGCGGCCGACGAAGCGCGGGTTGATCAGCCGGATGGCTTCGTCGTCGCCGCCCGCCTGCCGCGGCTGGGCGCGGAAGGTGGACCAGGCGACGCTGCCCGCCAGGCCCAGGAAGATCACCACGATCAGCGCCGGCAGCAGGATGCGCAGCAGCCGGATCAGCTTCGACCGGCGGCGCCACCGCTCGAAATCGGCGCGGCGGGCGGGCGGTGGGCTGAACGATGCGTCCGTCGCCGTCATGGCGGCCTCTAGGCGTGGGCGAAGATGTCGACGTCTTCCCAGCCGGCGACGTCGAGCACCGCACGATGCGGCAGGAATTCGAAGCACGCCTTGGCCAGCGCGTCACGCCCCTCGCGGGTCAGCATGTCCTGCAGCCGTTCGCGCAGGGCGTGCAGGTGCAGGACGTCGGAGGCGGCGTAGGCGACCTGCTCGTCCGAGAGCTTGGCCTGGCCCCAGTCCGAGCTCTGCTGGGCCTTGGACATCTCGATGCCGAGCAGCTCGCGGGAGATGTCCTTCAGGCCGTGGCGGTCGGTGTAGGTGCGGGCGATCTTGGAGGCGATCTTGGTGCAGTAGACGGGCTGGGTCACGACGCCCAGATGCAGCCAGAACATGGCGATATCGAAGCGGCCGAAGTGGAAGATCTTCGTCACCGCCGGGTCGGTCAGCAGCCGCTTGAGGTTCGGCGCGTCGTAGGTGTCGCGGTTCAGCTTGACGAGATGGGCGTGCCCGTCGCCGGCCGACAGCTGCACGACGCAGAGCGGATCCCGCCCCAGCCTCAGCCCCATGGTCTCGGAATCGATGGCGACGAACGCCGCGCCCTGCAGCGCGCCGTCCGGAAGATCCCCGTCGTGAACGTACGTCGTCACCTTGCCTGAACTCCGACCTCGGACGCCCACCTTAGCCACGGCGGCGGCGACCGTCATATCCAACCTTGGAGATATCGGCGCCGGCCCTTTCGATTCGAAAGGGTGGTGCCCAGGAGAGGACTCGAACCTCCACGGCCGTTAAGCCACTGGCACCTGAAGCCAGCGCGTCTACCAATTCCGCCACCTGGGCCCCGTCCGTCGGATCGGGAGGCGGCTACATATGGCGCCGCCCACAGGAGGTCAACGGCGTCGCAGCAGAACCTTGCAAGTTGCGTTGCGGCGGGGGGCCGCATCGTCTATCCGCAGGCTCTCGAAAGCCCTCGTTTTCCTTGAGCGCGACCCATGCAGAACCTCGTCACCGTCTTCGGTGGATCCGGCTTCGTCGGCAATCAGGCCGTCCGCCAGCTCGCCCGGGCCGGCTGGCGCGTGCGGGTCGCCGTACGCAACCCGAGCCTCGGCTATCGCATGCGCCTGTTGGGCGACGTGGGCCAGATCGACGTGGTGCAAGCCAATGTCCGCGATGCGGAATCGGTGCGACGCGCGCTGGAGGGAGCGACCGCGTCGGTGAACCTGGTCGGCGTGCTGTATGAGACCGGCCGCCAGAAGTTTCAGGCGGTCCACGTCGACGGCGCTCGCGCTGTCGCAGAGGCGGCGGTGGCGGCCGGCGTGACGCGCCTCGTGCAGATGTCCGCCCTCGGCGCCGACTCCGCCGGGTTCTCGGCCTATTCGCGCAGCAAGGCCGAAGGCGAGGCGGCCGTCCGGGCCGTCCGTTCCGACGCCGTGATCCTGCGGCCATCCGTCGTGTTCGGCCCCGAGGACAAGTTCTTCAACAAGTTCGCCACCATGGCGTCCTTCTCGCCTGCCCTGCCGCTGATCGGCGGGGGTCAAACGCGCTTCCAGCCGGTCTTCGTCGGCGATGTCGGCAAGGCCATAGCGCGCGCGGTGACCGACAGCGAGGCGGCGGGCCAGACTTACGAGTTGGGCGGCCCCGCCGAGTTCACGTTCCGCCAGCTCATGGAAATGATGCTCGAAGAGACCCACAGCAGCGGCGCCTGCTCCTGCCGATGCCGTTCGGCGTCGCCGGCCTTCTGGGCGGCCTGGGCGATCTCATCGCGGGAATCGTGCCGCCGCCGGTGACCTCGGATCAGGTGAAAAGCCTGCAGGCCGACAACATACCGAGCGGCCAGCACCCGGGTCTGACCGCTCTTGGGATCACGCCCACAACACTGGAAGCGGTGCTGCCGACCTATCTCTATCGCTATCGCAAGGGCGGCCAATACGCCGACCAGGAAGCGCGGGCGATCGCGGGCGGCCGCGCCTAGCCCAGCATCGCCAGCCCGACGAGGCCAAGCAGGCCGACCCCGATCCGCCACCAGGCGAAGGGCGCGAAGCCGTGGCGGCCGACGAAGTCCACCACCTTACGGACGGTGATGACCGCCGCCACCAGCGCGCAAACGAAGCCTAGCGCAATGATTCCCGCGTCGTCGGCGTTCAGGAGCTTGTAGTTCTTGGCCAGGTCGACCGTGAACGCCCCGGCCATCGTCGGCATCGCCAGGAAGAACGAGAACTCCGCCGCCGAGCGCTTGTCGCATCGTAAGAGCAGTGCGCCCGCCACGGTGGCGCCCGACCGAGACACGCCGGGGATGAGCGCCAGGCACTGAAAAAGCCCAATCAGGAAGGCGGTCTTGAGCGGGAAGGCGCCGGCATCGGTGTGGACCGGCTCCTGCTTGATGCGATCGACCGCCAGGAGCGCAAAGCCGCCGAGGACCAGGCTGACGCAGATCACCACCGGCGTCTCGAACAGCACCGCCTTGATGTAGTCATGCAGCAGGAAGCCGGCGAAGCCCGCGGGCAGGAAGGCCAACACGATAGAGGCCACGAAACGCCGCGCTGCGGGATCGGTATGCAGGTGCGTCGCGACTGACCAGAGGCGGCCGAAGTACACGCTGATCACCGCCAGGATCGCCCCCAGCTGGATCATCACCTCGAAGACCTTCCCCTTGGATTCAAATCCCAGGAAGTGGCCGAGCAACAAGATGTGGCCCGTGGAGGAGACCGGAATGAATTCCGTTAGGCCCTCGACGATGCCGAGGATGATGGCGAGGGCCCAGTCCGGCATGAGTGCTCCATGTAAGCGGTGACGCGGCGCAAAGGGGCGGCACTATGGTGAAGAAGGAGTTCATCTCAAAATTGGACTAATAGCGGATCGGACGCCGGGGCCCTCGCGCAAAATGCTTCGAAGCCAATTCTGATAGTCTTGTTTTTGGATCATCATCTTTGCGACGGCCGGCTCCCCCTCTAAATGCGCGATCTGCGGAGGAGGCGTCCCATGGCCGAGCGCATGCTGAAGTTCACTGTCGTCGAGCGTTCTACGCCCGAAAAGCGGCCAGCCCTGGCGCGTTCGCACGACTTCCACGAGATCTATGCGGACTTCATCGACGCCAAGGCCGCCGAGCAGGCGTCACGTTGCTCGCAATGCGGGGTGCCGTTCTGCCAGAGCCACTGCCCGCTCCATAACAATATCCCGGACTGGCTGCGGATGACCGCCGAGGGCAGGCTCGAGGAAGCCTACGCCCTGTCGCAGGCCACCAACTCCATGCCGGAGATCTGCGGCCGCATTTGCCCGCAGGACCGCCTGTGCGAAGGCAACTGCGTCATCGAGCAGTCGGGCCACGGCACCGTCACCATCGGCGCGGTCGAGCGATATCTGTCGGACAAGGCCTGGGAAGAAGGTTGGGTCCAACCGCTGGTGGCCGGCGAGAGCCGCGGTAAGTCGGTGGGCGTCATCGGGGCCGGGCCTGCGGGCCTCGCCGCGGCCGAGCGGCTGGTCGAGCTGGGCTACAGCGTCACTGTCTACGACCGGCACGACCGGCCCGGCGGGCTTCTGATTTACGGCATTCCCGGCTTCAAGCTGGAGAAGGGGGTCGTCGAGCGCCGAACCAGGCGGCTGGCGGACGGCGGCGTGGAGTTCAAGCTGGGCTTCGAGGTCGGTCGCGACGCCACCTTGCCCGAGCTGAAGCAGCGCCATGACAGTGTGCTGGTCGCAACCGGCGTCTATGCGGCGCGCGATCTCGCCGTGCCGGGCGCCGGCTCCGAGGGCGTGGTCCCGGCGCTCGAGTACCTGATTGCGTCA
This sequence comes from Phenylobacterium sp. J426, assembly GCF_024699945.1. Classification (GTDB taxonomy): domain Bacteria; phylum Pseudomonadota; class Alphaproteobacteria; order Caulobacterales; family Caulobacteraceae; genus Phenylobacterium. Next base: position 1,132,214 of record NZ_JAJOMY010000001.1, read on the forward strand.
AATCGCGAGCAGCTGGGCGATGGCGCGGTCGAGCCGCGCCTCAATGCCGTCGGCAAGCACGTGGTCGTGGTCGGCGGTGGCGACACCGCCATGGACTGCGTTCGGACCGCGATCCGCCAGGACGCAGCCTCGGTCACGTGCCTCTACCGTCGCGACAGGGCCAACATGCCCGGCTCGGCGCGTGAAGTGGCGCACGCCGAGGAGGAAGGCGTGGTCTTCGAGTGGTTGGCTGCGCCGAAGTCGGTGACCGGCGAGGCGCTAGCCGCCGCCGGAGTTCGGGCCGCGCGCATGCGCCTGGGCCCGCCCGACGCCAGCGGCCGCCAAAGCCCGGAAGAAGTGGAAGGCGCCGACTTCGAGCTCAAGGCGGACCTTGTCATCAAGGCGCTGGGCTTCGACCCCGAGGACCTGCCGCAGACGTTTCAGGCCGAGGACCTCGCCGTCACCCGCTGGGGCACGCTGAAGACCGACTTCCGATCGATGATGACGTCGCTACCGGGCGTGTTCGCCGCCGGCGACATCGTCCGGGGCGCCAGCCTCGTGGTCTGGGCCATCCGAGACGGCCGCGACGCGGCCGAAGCCATCGACCGCTACCTGACCGCCCACGCCCAAGCCGCCCTGATGGCGGCGGAGTAGGACCTATGACGGACATCCTCGCCCGCTACGAACGCGACCGGGAAGCCCTGCTCGAGGCCAACGGGGGCTACGACATCACCGCTCAGCATGACGCCTGCGGTGTCGGCCTGGTCTGCGCGATCGACGGCAAGCCGCGCCGCGAGGTGGTCGAACTCGCCATCCGCGCACTCAAGGCTGTCTGGCACCGCGGCGCCATCGACGCCGACGGAAAGACCGGCGACGGCGCCGGCGTGCTCGTGTCGGTCCCGCAGGACTTCTTCGCCGCCCACGTCGAACGCATCGGCCATAAGGTGCGACCGGGCCCGATCGCAGTCGGCCAGGTGTTTCTGCCGCGTACGGACTTGGCTTCCCAGGAGGCCGCCCGGACCATCGTGGAGAGCGAAGCGCTGCGCTTCGACTTCTACATCTACGGCTGGCGCCAGGTTCCGGTCGACACCTCGGTGATCGGCGAGAAGGCCAACGCCACCCGGCCCGAAATTGAGCAGATCATGCTCTCGCCGCCGCCCGGCATGGAGGGGGCCGCCTTGGAGCGCGCCCTGTTCCTCTGCCGCAAGCGCATCGAGAAGCGTGTCGCCGCCGCCAACATCCAGCACTTCTACATCTGCTCGCTGTCGGCCCGGTCGCTGATCTACAAGGGCATGTTCCTCGCCGAGCACATCGACACGTTCTATCCGGACCTGACCGATCCGCGGTTCATGGCTGCGGTGGCGATCTTCCACCAGCGCTACTCGACCAACACCTTCCCCGAGTGGCGGCTGGCCCAGCCGTTCCGCATGCTCGCCCACAACGGCGAGATCAACACGCTGAAGGGCAATACGAACTGGATGAAGTCGCACGAGATCCGCATGGCGGCCTCGGCCTTCGGCGACTACCAGGACGACATCAAGCCGGTGATCCAACCGGGCGGCTCGGACAGCGCGGCCCTGGACAACACCTTCGAGGTGCTGGTGCGCGCCGGCCGCGACGCACCGATGGCCAAGACCCTGCTGATCCCGGAGGCGTGGAACACGCGCTCCGACGCCCAGATGAAGGCCAGCCATCGCGCCCTTTACGCCTATTGCAACGCCGTGATGGAGCCGTGGGACGGCCCCGCGGCCATGTGCGCGACGGACGGCCGCTGGGTGGTGGCCGGCAAGGACCGCAACGGCCTGCGCCCGCTCCGTGTCGCCGAGACATCCGACGGCCTGCTGATCGTCGGTTCGGAAGCAGGCATGTGCCGCGTCGAAGACGCGCGCATCGTCCGCAAGGCGCACATCGAGCCCGGCCGCATGCTGGCGGTCGATCTCGCCGAAGGCCGGCTTTACCATGAGGAGGCGATCATCGACCGCCTCGCCGCCCAGCACCCCCTACGACCGCTGGCTGGGCAACATGGTCGAACTGGAGGAAGCCATCGGGCCCGGCCCCGAGCCGCGACTCTACCCTCGCGAAGAACTGGTGCGCCGCCAGGCGGCGGCCGGCCTCACGCTCGAGGACCTGGAGCTGATCCTCGCGCCGATGGTCGAGGAGGCGAAGGAGGCCGTCGGCTCCATGGGTGACGACACGCCCTTGGCGGTGCTGTCGAACGAGTACCGGCCGCTCAGCCACTTCTTCCGGCAGAACTTCAGCCAGGTGACCAACCCGCCGATCGACTCGCTGCGCGAGACGGCGGTCATGAGCCTCAAGACCCGATTCAAGAACCTCGGCAACGTCCTGGCCGAGGACGAAACACAGACCGATGTGTTCGTCCTCAACTCGCCGGTGCTGACCACCGGCATGTACGACCGGGTCATCGGCGTGATCGGCGAGAAGAACATCGCCGAGATCGACTGCACCATGCCGATCCCGCACGCAGAATCGCGGTCCGGCGACGCGCTTCGCGCCAACCTTGACCGCATCCGCGCCGAGGCCGAGGAGGCGGCGCTGCGCGGATGCTCGACGATCGTACTCACCGATACCGCGACGGGGCCGGATCGCGTCGCCCTGCCGATGATCCTCGCCACGGGCGGCGTTCACGCCTGGCTGGTTTCCAAGGGCTTGCGGTCGTATGTCTCGATCATCGTGCGCGCCGCCGAGTGCCTCGACACCCATTACTTCGCTGTGCTGGTCGGCGTCGGCGCCACGGCGGTGAACGCTTATCTGGCGCAGGAGAGCTTCCTGGACCGGCAGGAGCGCGGCCTGACGGGCGAGCTCACGCTCCGCGACCTGTGCCTGAACCACAAGAAGGCTATCGAAGGCGGACTGCTGAAGATCATCTCCAAGATGGGCATCAGCGTCATCTCCTCGTACCGCGGCGGCTACAACTTCGAGGCGGTCGGCCTCTCGCGGTCGCTGGTCGCCGAGTTCTTCCCCGGCATGCCGTCGCGCATCTCAGGCATCGGCCTGGCTGGCCTGGAGGCCAAGGCGGTCGAGCTGCATCGCCGCGCCTGGAACCCGGCGGCGCTCAGCCTGCCGGTCGGCGGCTTCTACAAGGCTCGCCGGGCCGGCGAAGCGCACGCGTTCGAGGCGCGCTCGATCCACGTGCTGCAGAGCGCCTGCGACCGCGGGGACTACGAGCTTTTCAGGCGCTACTCCGAGATGCTGCGCGGCCAGCCGCAGATTCAGCTCCGCGACCTGCTGGAGTGGCGCAATGACCTCAGCACGCCCGTGGCGCTCGATGAGGTCGAAAGCGTCAACGAAATCCGCAAGCGCTTCGTCACGCCGGGCATGAGCTTGGGCGCGCTCAGCCCTGAGGCGCACGGCGTGCTGAACATCGCCATGAACCGGATCGGCGCGAAGTCGGTGTCCGGAGAGGGCGGTGAGGACCGTGCGCGGTACAAGCCGCTGCCGAACGGCGACAACCCGAACTCGGCGGTGAAGCAGATCGCGTCCGGCCGGTTCGGCGTCACCGCCGAGTACCTGAACCAGTGCCGCGAGATCGAGATCAAGGTCAGCCAGGGCGCCAAGCCCGGCGAAGGCGGCCAGCTGCCCGGCTTCAAGGTGACCGAGCTGATCGCCAAGCTGCGGCACGCGACGCCGGGCGTGATGCTGATCTCGCCGCCGCCACACCACGACATCTACTCGATCGAGGACCTGGCCCAGCTCATCTACGACCTGAAGCAGATCAACCCCGTCGCCAGGGTCACCGTGAAGCTGGTGGCCATGACCGGCATCGGCGCGATCGCCGCGGGCGTGGCCAAAGCCAAGGCCGACATCATCCTGATCTCGGGCAACGTGGGCGGCACCGGCGCCTCGCCCCAGACCTCGATCAAATATGCCGGCGGACCCTGGGAGATGGGCCTCTCGGAAGCTCATCAGGTGCTGACGCTGAACAATCTGCGTCACTTCGTCCGGCTGCGGACGGATGGCGGGATCTGCACAGGTCGGGATGTGGTGATCGCCGCGATGCTGGGCGCCGAGGAGTTCGGCATCGGCACGGCCAGCCTGATCGCCATGGGCTGCATCATGGTCCGTCAGTGCCACTCCAACACCTGCCCGGTGGGCGTCTGCACCCAGGACGAGGCGCTCCGCGCCAAGTTCACCGGCACGCCGGAGAAGGTGATCAACCTCTTCACCTTCATCGCCGAGGAGGTGCGCGAGATCCTGAGCCAGTTGGGCGCGCGGAGCCTGCAGGACATCGTCGGCCGCACCGACCTGCTGATGCAGGTCTCCCGCGGCGGCGAGCACCTGGACGACCTCGATCTGAACCCGCTCCCTCGTGAAGGCCGACCCTGGCCTCAACAAGCCGTACTGCACCATGACCGGTCGCAACGAGGTGCCGGACACACTTGACGCCCAGATCGTCCGCGACGCCGCCCCGCTGCTGGAGCGCGGCGAGAAGATGCAGCTGACCTACACGGTGGCGAACACCGCGCGGGCCATCGGCACCCGGACGTCGTCGCACATTGTGCGCAAGTTCGGCATGGACGGGCTCGCGCCCGGCCACCTGACCGTGCAGCTGAGAGGCTCGGCTGGCCAGAGCCTCGGCGCCTTCGCCGTGCAAGGACTGCGGCTGGAGGTGACCGGTGAGGCCAACGACTACGTGGGCAAGGGGCTGTCGGGCGCCACCATCGTCGTGCGGCCCTCGCCCCACTTGGCGGGCCGGGCGCGCGAGAACGCCATCATCGGCAACACCGTGCTGTACGGGGCGACCGCGGGCCGGCTATTCGCGGCCGGCCTCGCGGGCGAGCGCTTCGCCGTCCGGAACTCCGGCGCAACGGCGGTCGTCGAGGGCGTGGGCGCCAACGGCCTCGAGTACATGACCGGGGGCGTGGCCGTGATCCTGGGCAAGGTCGGCTTCAACTTCGCGGCTGGCATGACCGGCGGCATGGCCTTCGTGCTGGACGAGGACGGCGAGTTCCAGATGTCGCTGAACGCGGACAGCGTGATCACGTGCAAGGTGGCGAACGCCCACTGGCGGGGCGTGCTGAAGGGCCTCGTCGAGGAGCACGCCCGCGAGACAGGCTCGATGCTGGCCCAGGACCTGCTGCGCAACTGGGACGTCGCACTGGAGAAGTTCTGGCAGGTCTGCCCGAAGGAGATGGTCGGCCGCCTCGACCATGCCCTCGAGGCCGAGGAAGCGGTGCACAGAAGGGCCTAGCGCCGGCTAGGCGAACTCCGGTTCCGGCCCCACGTAGCGCGCACGGGGCCGGATCAGGGCGTCCGACTGGCCCTGCTCGATGGCGTGGGCGATCCAGCCCGCGCAGCGGGCGACGCTGAACAGCGCAAACGGCGCATCGTTGGGCAGCCTTAGGGCTTCGCACGCCGCCATTAGCGCGAAGTCGATGTTGGCCGGCAGGCCCGCGACCTCCATCGCCGCTCGCTGCAGATCGGCGAGCGGTTTGGGCATATTGAAGCGCTCCAACAAGGCCGACGCCCGCGGGTCGCCGTCCGGGTAGAGCGGGTGGCCGAAACCCGGCAGGGCGCGGTCGTCCTGCAGCCGGCGGCGGATCGCCTCCGCGGGACCCGCCTGAGCCGCCTCGGCGGCGAAGGTCCGCACCGCCGCCGTTGCGCCGCCGTGGCGAGGCCCGGACAGGGTCGCCAAGCCCGCCAGCGCCGAGGCCGCCAGCGACGCGCCGGTCGACGCCGCCACCCGCGCCGCGAAAGCCGAGGCGTTCAGCTCGTGATCGGCGACCAGGACGAGGATCCGCCGGATCACATCCGCGCCTGCGCCACCGGGCGCATGGCCCCAGGCCAGCGCCAGCCGATTGTGGATCGCGCCCGCGCCGACATCGCGGGCCACCGCATCCGTCAGCACGTCCATCAGCGTCGCCGCCTCGACGGCCAGCGCTAGCGGAGCCCGTCCGCGCGCGGGCGGATCGACGGCGGCGCGGGCGGCCAACGCCGCATACGCCCGCATTCGCATGTCGACGCCGTCTGGTGGCGGAGGGCGCTCGGTCCGCTTGAGCGCTGCGCCGTGTCCGCCGCGCAGGAGGCGTGCAATCGCCTCCAGCGTTTCCGTCTCGGCCAGCCGGATGGCGTCTCGGCCACGGTAGAAGAGCCGCCCGCCGGCCACCGTCGTGATCTCCGACGCCAGCACCGGCTCGCCCCAATGGATCGCCCCGGCCGCCACGTCGGACAGCCGGCGACTGCGCGACTTGCGCTCCGCCAAGGCCGCGATGTCCGCCGCCCGGTAGAGCCTGCGCCGTGGGTCCTTCGGGTCGACGCGCACCTGGACGCGGCCGCGGCTCACGTAGGCGTAGAGCGTCTGCGGCCGCACCCCCAAACGCATCAGCGCGTCGTCGGCGGCGATCCAGTCAGGTCGGAGCATATATTGATTAGGTTGATCAAGATTGACCCGAAGAGGATCAGCCCAGATCTGTCGTCCGGCAAGAGCTTAGGAGCTTCACATGTCGGACGGACTTGAAGGCGTCGTCGCCGCACACACGGTGCTCTCGGAGGTAGACGGCCAAGCCGGTCGTCTGATCATCCGCGGCCGCTCGCTGGACGAACTCGCCGGGCGGACGAGCTTCGAGGATCTCGTCGGTCTGCTGTTCGGCGGCTTCTACCCTGACCTGCCGACCGATATCCGCGCCGCACTCGGGCGCGCGCGGATCGAGGTCTTCGGAGAGGTCGCGGCGCTCGACACCGGCTTGCTGGACCGCACGCCGATCGAGGCCATGCGGGCCTTGACCGCCCGCCTCGCTGACGGCGACGACGCCGCCACCGCGTTCCGGCTGCTGGCCGCACCGGCGGTGTTCACGGCCGCCGTGGTCCGCGCCCAGGCCGGCGAGGCGCCGGTCGCACCCAACGCCGAGCTGCGCCACGCAGCCGACGCCCTGCGCATGCTCCGGGGCACGCCGGCGACGGAGGCGGAGGCCGATGCGCTGGACACCTACCTCGTCACCGTCAGCGACCACGGCCTCAACGCCTCGACCTTCGCCGCCCGCGTGGTGGCCTCCACCCGCGCCGGTCTGACCTCGGCCGTGCTTGCTGGCATCAGCGCACTCAAGGGCCCGCTGCACGGCGGGGCTCCTGGGCCCGTGATCGAAATGCTGGACGAAATCGGTGAGCCTGCGCACGCCCGGGTGTGGATCGAGGCGGCGCTGGCCCGCGGCGACCGGCTGATGGGCTTCGGCCACCGCATCTATCGGGTCCGCGATCCCCGCGCGGACGCCCTCAAGCAAGCCGTCCGCTGGCTCGACGCACGTCAAGGTCGGATTGAGTTCGCCGAGGCCGTCGAGGCGGCCGCGCTGGCCATCCTGCGCGAGAAGAAGCCGGACCGGGCGCTGGAGACCAACGTCGAGTTCTACACGGCGCTCCTGCTCGAGGCCCTGCAGTTCCCACCGAGCGCGTTCACGTGCGTCTTCGCCATGGGCCGCGTCGCCGGCTGGCTGGCGCATGCCCGCGAACAGCTCGCCGGCGGCCGCATCATCCGCCCGCAATCGGTCTACGTGGGCCCGCAGCCGAAGCAGGCGGCCTGAGAGCGAAGGGCCGCGCGACCTTCGCCGCGCGGCCCTTCGTCAGCTCTTTGCCTGACTTTAGACGTCCAGCAGCAGGCGCTGCGGGTCTTCGATGGCTTCCTTGACGTGGACCAGGAAGGTCACAGCGCCCTTTCCGTCGACGATCCGGTGATCGTAGCTCAGCGCGAGATACATCATCGGCCGCGCCACGATCTGGCCGTTCACGACCATCGGGCGCTCCTGGATCTTGTGCATGCCCAGGATGCCCGACTGGGGCGCATTCAGGATCGGCGTCGACATCAGCGAGCCGTACACGCCGCCGTTCGAGATGGTGAAGGTGCCGCCCTGCAGGTCTTCGAGCGCCAGCTGGCCGTCGCGGGCCTTCTTGCCCAGCGCGCCGATCTCCTTCTCGATCTCGGCGAGGCTCATCAGGTCGGCGTCACGGACGACCGGGGTCACGAGGCCCTTCTCGGTGCCGACGGCGACCGAGATATCGTAGTGGTTCTTGAAGATGATGTCCGTGCCGTCGATCTCGGCGTTGACCTCGGGCACCTGCTTCAGGCCGTGGATCACCGCGCGCACGAAGAAGCTCATGAAACCCAGCTTCACGCCGTGCTTCTTCTCGAACTGATCCTTGTAGGAATTCCGCAGCGCCATGACGTTGGTCATGTCCACCTCGTTGAAGGTGGTGAGCATGGCCGCTGCGTTCTGGGCCTCCTTCAGCCGGCGCGCGATCGTCTGGCGCAGGCGGGTCATCTTCACGCGCTCTTCGCGCTCGTGGAGTTCCCGCGGCGCGGACGGCGCGGTGGGCGCGGCCGGAGCCTTGGCGCGGTTCTCGAGCGCGGCCAGGGCGTCGGCCTTGGTCACGCGGCCGTCCTTGCCGGTGCCGGAGATCGACGCAGCATCCAGCTTGTTCTCGCCGACGATGCGCTGGGCCGAGGGCGCCAGCACCTTCTCGGCTTTCGGGGCCGAGGTGTCGGGGATCGGAGCCGAGGTCGGCGGGGCCTTGCCGGGCGTGGGCTCCGGCTGCAGCTCGCCGGCCGGGACAGGCGTCGGCGTGGAGGTCGGCGCGGCGGCGGGCGGCGCCTTAGGAGCGGCGGCCGCCGCGCCCTCGGTGATCTTGCCCAGCACCGCGCCGGGCTCGACCGTCGCGCCTTCCGGCGCGGTGATCTCGCCCAGCACGCCGTCCGATGGCGCAGCCACTTCCAGGCTCACCTTGTCCGTCTCGAGCTCGACCAGGATCTCGTCCTTGCGAACCGCATCGCCGGCCTTCTTGGTCCAGCGCGCCACCGTGGCTTCGGTGACGGACTCGCCCAGCGCCGGGGTCATGATGTCGGCCATTTTCGGGATCGCTCCTTAGATCTCGGACACAAACAAAGTCGGTTGGCAGTGCTTTACGCGAAGGCTTCCGTAAGGAAAGCCTCCAGTTCCTTCAGGTGGCGGCTCATCAGGCCGGCGGCCGTCGACGCCGAGGCCGGACGGCCGACGTAACGCGCGCGCTTGGACTTCACGTTCATCCGCTCCAGCGTCAGCTCCAGCCACGGGTCCACGAACTGCCAGCCGCCCATGTTCTTGGGCTCCTCCTGGCACCAGACCAGTTCGGCGTTCTTGAACCGCTTGAGCTCGTTGGTGAGCGACTTCAGCGGCCAAGGGTAGAACTGCTCGAGGCGCAGGATGTAGATGTCGTCGCGGCCGGTCTTGGCCCGCTGCTCCACCAGGTCGAAGTAGACCTTGCCCGAGCAGACGATGACACGGCTGATCTTGTCGTCCGCCTGGAGCCTGATGCCGCCCACGTCGCAGCCGGCCTCGGCCCCGTCGATCATCACCCGGTGGAAGCCGGTGCCCTCAGCCATGTCGGTGAGGTTGGAGACCGCCCGCTTGTGGCGCAGCAGGCTCTTCGGCGACATGACGATCAGCGGCTTGCGGAAGTCGCGCAGCAGCTGCCGGCGCAGCACGTGGAAGTAGTTGGCCGGGGTGGTGCAGTTCACCACCTGCATGTTGTCTTCGGCGCAGAGCTGCAGGAAGCGCTCCAGGCGGGCGGACGAGTGCTCCGGCCCCTGGCCCTCGTACCCGTGCGGCAGCAGCATGACGAGGCCGCTCATCCGCAGCCACTTGCGTTCGCCCGAGCTGATGAACTGGTCGATCACCACCTGGGCGCCGTTCACGAAGTCGCCGAACTGGGCTTCCCACAGGGTCAGCGTGTCGGGATCCGTCAGCGAGAAGCCGTACTCGAAGCCGAGCACCGCCTCTTCCGAGAGCGCCGAATCCAGCACCTCGAAGTGCGCCTGTCCCGGGCCGAGGTTGCGGAGCGGGAAGTAGACCTCCTCGCTCTTCTGGTCGATGACGCCGGCGTGGCGATGACTGAAGGTGCCGCGCACGCTGTCCTGCCCCGACAGGCGGACCGGATAGCCCTGGTCCAGCAGGGTGGCGAAGGCCAGGTGCTCGGCGGTGGCCCAGTCGATGCCAGAGCCGCTCTCGATCGCCTCGCGACGGCCTCCGATGACGCGCTCGACCGTCTTGTGAACGCTAACCCGCTCCGGGATCGAGGTGATCTTGCGCCCGAGGTCCAGCAGCTTCTGCTTCGGCACGCCCGTGGCGTACTTCTCCTCGCCGGAGGGCTTGCGTCCCGACCACTTGCCGTCCAGCCAATCGGCCTTGTTCGGCTTGTAGGTCTTGCCGGCCTCGAATTCGGCGTCGAGGAACTGGTCGAACTCCGACACCCAGCCGTCGATCTCGGCCTGGCTCGCCACGCCCTCGGCCACCAGCCGCTGGGCGTACAGGTCACGGACCGACGGGTGGCCCTTGATCTTCGCGTACATCAGCGGCTGGGTCATCGTGGGGTCGTCCCCCTCGTTGTGACCGAACCGCCGGTAGCAGAACATGTCGACGACCACGTCCTTGCCGAACAGCTGGCGGTATTCCGTGGCCACCTTGGCCGCGAACGTCACCGCTTCGGGATCATCGCCGTTCACGTGGAAGATCGGCGCCTCGACCATCAGCGCCACGTCGGACGGGTAGGGCGAGGATCGCGAATTCTTGGGGCTGGTGGTGAATCCGATTTGGTTGTTCACCACGAAGTGCATGGTGCCGCCGACGCCGTAGCCCTTCAGGCCCGAGAGCGCGAAGCACTCGGCGACCACGCCCTGGCCGGCGAAAGCGGCGTCGCCGTGCAGCAGCAGCGGCAGGACATGGCTGCGGCCGGCGTCCTGCTGCTCGCGCAGCGTGAACGCCTGCTTGGCGCGCGCCTTGCCGATGACGACCGGATTGACGATCTCGAGGTGCGACGGGTTGGCGGTCAGCGACAGGTGGACGCTGTTGCCGTCGAACTCGCGGTCCGACGAGGCGCCCAGGTGGTACTTCACGTCGCCCGAGCCCTCGATGTCCGAGGGCACCGACGAGCCGCCCTGGAACTCGTGGAAGATCACGTGATAGGGCTTGCCCATCACGGCGGCCAGCACGTTCAGGCGGCCGCGGTGCGGCATGCCGACGATGAGATCCTTCACACCCATCGCGCCGCCGCGCTTGATGATCTGCTCCAGCGCCGGAACCATGGCCTCGCCGCCGTCCAGGCCGAAGCGCTTGGTCCCGGGGAACCGACGGTGCAGGAAGGCCTCGAAACCCTGGGCCTCGATCAGCTTCTTCAGGATGGCGATCTTGCCTTCCTTGGTGAAGGCGATTTCCTTGTCGCGCCCTTCGATCCGCTCCTGCAGCCAGGCCTTTTCCTTCGGATCGGAGATGTGCATGTACTGCACGCCGACGTTGCCGCAGTAGGTGCGACGCAGGATCTCGATGATCTCACGCAGCGTCGCCGTCTCGAGGCCCAGCACGTAGTCGAGGAAGATCGGCCGGTCGAAATCCGCCTCGGCGAAGCCGTAGCTGGCAGGATCGAGCTCGGAAGCGTCGCCTGGCGTCGTGGCGATCTGCAGCGGGTCGAGGTTGGCCTTCAGGTGGCCGCGCATCCGGTAGGCCCGGATCATCATGATGGCGCGCAGCGAATCCAGCGTCGCCGCGCGCACTTCGTCCTGGCTTGCAGCCGGCTTCTTGTCCGCAATGGCCTTGCCGACCTTCGCCTCGACCGCCGGCCAGAGGCCGTCGATCGCCGACAGCCAGTCAGGCCGCGCCTGGGGCGCAGCGGGCTTGGCCCAGGCGGGCTTTCGGGCCGCCGCCTTCACCTCGTCGGCGCGGTCCGCCAGAGACGCGAAGAAGGCGCGCCAGGACGGCTCCACCGACTCCGGGTTCGCCGCCCATTTGGCGTAGAGGTCTTCCACGAACGCGGCATTGCCGCCGTACAGGAAACTCGTCTCGGCCAGGACTTCGTTGATAAGGCCTGCGTCGTCCGCCATCTCGTCTTCGCCTTCCGGGGCAGAGCCGCGGACTTCTGGAGAAGGAGCCTGGCGCGGACCGCCCTACGCTAGAAATATGTGGTTCAGGCGCCCTTCAGCACCTCGACCAGGGTCTCACCGAGCTTCGCCGGCGACGGCGAGACGCGGATGCCCGCGGCTTCCATCGCGGCGATCTTATCCTCTGCGCCACCCTTGCCGCCGGAGATGATCGCGCCCGCGTGGCCCATGCGGCGGCCCGGAGGCGCCGTGCGACCCGCGATGAAGCCGACCATAGGCTTCTTGATCGCTGAATTCTTGATGAACTCCGCGGCGTCTTCCTCGGCCGAACCACCGATTTCGCCGATCATGATGATCGACTCGGTCTCCGGATCCTTCAGGAACATGTCGAGCACGTCGATGAACTCGGTCCCCTTCACGGGGTCGCCGCCGATGCCCACGGCCGTTGTCTGGCCAAGGCCCACCTGGGAGGTCTGGAACACGGCCTCATAGGTAAGCGTGCCGGAGCGCGAGACAACGCCCACCGAGCCCTTCTTGAAGATGTTGCCCGGCATGATGCCGATCTTGCACTCGCCAGGCGTCAGCACGCCGGGACAGTTCGGACCGATCAGACGCGACTTCGAGCCCGACAGCGCCCGCTTCACCTTGATCATGTCGGCCACCGGGATGCCCTCGGTGATGCAGATGATCAGCGGCACTTCCGCGTCGATCGCTTCCAGGATCGAGTCCGCCGCGAACGGCGGCGGCACATAGATCACCGAGGCGTCGGCGCCGGTCTGCTTCACTGCCTCTTCGACGGTATCGTACACCGGCAGGCCGATGTGCGTCTGGCCGCCTTTGCCGGGGGTCACGCCGCCGACCATCTTGGTGCCATAGGCGATGGCCTGTTCCGTGTGGAAGGTGCCCTGGCTGCCGGTGATGCCCTGGCAGATGACGCGGGTGTCTTTGTTGATCAGGATCGACATGTCTTAAGCAGCGCCCCGCACAGCCTGGACGATCTTCTCGGCGCCGTCCGAGAGGTCGTTCGCGGCGATGACGTTCAAGCCGCTCTCATTGATGATCTTCTTGCCCAGGTCGACGTTGGTGCCCTCCAGACGGACGACCAGCGGCACCTTCAGCCCCACTTCCTTCACCGCCTCGACAACGCCTTCGGCGATGATGTCGCAGCGCATGATGCCGCCGAAGATGTTCACCAGGATGCCCTTCACGTTCGGGTCCGCGGTGATGATCTTGAAGGCCGCCGTCACCTTCTCCTTCGAGGCGCCGCCACCCACGTCCAGGAAGTTGGCGGGCTCGGCGCCGTAGAGCTTGATGATGTCCATGGTGGCCATGGCCAGGCCGGCGCCATTGACCATGCAGCCGATCTCGCCGTCGAGCGCGATGTAGCTGAGGTCGTACTTGGAGGCCTCGATCTCCTTCGGGTCCTCCTCGCTCTCGTCGCGAAGCTCGACGACATCCTTGTGACGGAAGAGCGCGTTCGAGTCGAAGCTCACCTTGGCGTCGAGCACACGCAGGTGGTCGTCGCCCGTGACGATCAGCGGGTTGATCTCCAGCATCGACATGTCCTTGGCCAGGAACGCCGTGTAGAGCTGGTTCAGCAGCGTCGCCGCTTCCTTCGCCAGGCCGCCGGTCAGGCCGAGCGCCTTGGCCAGCTTCCGGGTGTGGTGCGGGAAGACGCCGGTGGCCGGATCGATCGAGAAGGTGACGATCTTCTCGGGCGTGTCGTGAGCGACTTCCTCGATGTCCATGCCGCCTTCGGTGGACGCCACGACCGAGACCCAGCTCGTTTCGCGGTCGACCAGCAGCGACAGGTAGAATTCCTTGGCGATCTGGGCGCCTTCCTCGATGTAGAGGCGGTTCACCTGCTTGCCGGCGGGGCCCGTCTGGTGCGTCACCAGCACCCGGCCCAGCATCTCGGCGGCATTGGCCTTCACGTCCTCGACGCTCTTGACCACACGCACGCCGCCCTTGGCGTCGGGGCCCAGCCCCTCGAACTTGCCTTTGCCGCGCCCGCCGGCGTGGATCTGCGACTTCACCACGAAGACCGGCCCGCCCAGCTTTTCGGCGGCTTGCACGGCTTCATCGACGGAGAACGCGGGATAGCCGCGCGGGACCGCGACGCCGAACTCTGCGAGGACGGCTTTGGCTTGGTGTTCGTGGATGTTCATGAGGCCTTGGAGCGCTTTTCCAGAGGCTCGCCGCGGTCGGAGCCGGGGCGAGTGACGGGGCTTATAGGCGCCGCGTCCCACGATGACAACCGCGCGAGGCCCCCTGAACAGCGTTCTCGTGCGCGATGCTCTCCCAGGGTGAGCAAGCCTGCGGCAGACCGATTATCCGAAGAACATCTGCCACATCGTTCGCCCCGGGATGAAGGCGATGAAGAAGTTGATCGCGAAGGCTCCGTAGAACAGACCCATCATGCTGCGGCGGTGCCGGGCGACGTTGTGGCGCTTCGCCGCGAGAACCGCCAGCGGCAGGATGAGCAGGGTCCAGCCGGTGAAGAGGTGCAGCAGCGACCAGGCGCCATCGTTGAGCTCGGTGATGAGCAGGGTGACGCCGGCCGTCACCGAAACCAGCGACACCCAGGTCCAGCCGGCCAAACGGTGGAACGCGCGGCCCTTCCGCGCCGCCATCAGAACGCCGCCGAGCACGAGCGCGGCCAGCGCCGTGATCAGGTGGATCTTGATCGGCGTCGACAGGTCGGCGAACAGCTCAAGATCCGGTGCGTGCGGGCGGGCCCGCCCGACCATCTGGAACACCGCCAACCAGAAAGGGCCAAGCGCCAGCGCCAGGATCAGCGCCACGACGCCCATGCTGAGGGCGAACCAGGGCGCGAAGCCCATCGGCTTGCGGACGGGCTTTCCGAGGGGTTGCGACATGCTCTATCTCCGATGCTCGAGGGCGCTCCACGCGGGCGGCGCCGGCTTCGAACCGGGTGATGACGGGGTGTCGGTGAGGGCGCGACAGGCGATGCGTCGGACAACGGCCAGGCTTCGCGAACGGCCGCGGGTCGCCGTTCACGCTTCGCGAGCGGCGCCGTGAGCGGCTTCTTGCAACGCTTCACGCCCTATGAAGAAGCCCGCGGTTGGCTGCGCGGCTTGGCGGTGGCGGGTGCGTCCGGGCTCTTCCTGACGATCGCCGGCGCGTTCGGCACCATCGACGCCCCGCTCCACGTGCGCTTCGCTTACTGGATGAGCCTCATGCTGCTCGGCTACGGCTGGGGCGCGTTCGTCGCGCGCTGGTTCTTCCGCGGCGGCCGCCGCCGGACGAGCAGCCTCTGGCTGGATGCGGCCCTGGCGGCCCTGTTGATGTCGATTCCGTTCACCGGCGTAGTGGCCGTCGCTTCGGGCCTCATGTTCGGCGCCCGGTTCGACCTCAGCGCGATCCCGGTCCTGTTCATCTCGGTGCTCGCCGTGGCCATCGCCATCACGGTGATCAACATGCTGATCAGATCCCGCCAGGCGGCGAAAGCCGCCGCCGCGCCGGCGCCCCCGAAGTTCCTGGAACGCCTCCCGCTCAAGCTTCGGGGGGCCGAGGTCTGGGCGGTCGAGGCCGAGGACCATTACCTGCGCCTGCACACCTCCAAGGGGCAGGACCTGATCCTGATGCGGCTGGCTGATGCGATCGCCGAACTGGACGGGATCGAGGGACTGCAGGTTCACCGCTCCTGGTGGGTGGCCCGCGACGCCATCACCGACGCCAGGCGCGGCGACGGTCGTGCGACGCTGACGTTGAAGGGGGCCCAAGTGCCCGTCAGCCGCACCTACGCCGGCGTGCTGCGCGAGCGCGGCTGGATCTAGCGCGGCCGCCGGGCCATCCACGCGTCGCGGCTCTGCCCCCAGACGTCGACGGGAACGTTCAGCGGCGGGGGCAACACCGCCTGGCGCAGGATGCGCGAGCCCAATCGCTGCGCCACGCGCTGTGAGTTCACATTGGCGTCTTCGATGGTGTGGATCACCTCGTCCCAGCCCAGGGTGTGGAAGGCCCAATCGATCGCAGCCTCCGCCGCTTCCGGCGCATAGCCTCGGCCCCACCGTCCGCGCACAATCCCCCACCCGACCTCAGTGCCCGGCCAGCCCTCCGGCTGCCACGGTCCGACGCGGCCGACCCACGCGCCGGTCGCCTTCTCGACGACGGAGAACATCGAGAAGCCGCGCACCAGCCACGCTCCGGCCATCGTCGCCATCACACGCCAGGCGCCCGCCCGGGTCTGGACGCCGCCGATCCAGCGCGCCGCTTCCTCGTCCGCGGCGAACGCGGCCCACGGCTCGAAGTCCTCGGGTCTGGGCGCCCGCAGAATGAGGCGTTCTGTCTCAAGCGTCGGTATTGGATTCTCCACGTTTTTGAGCCCTTATCTGGAATCGGGAGAGAGTTCGGGGTGTGGGGCGTCACGCGCGCGGCTGGGGAGCCGCGCCGGTCAGCAAGCTCCTGCCTTCAGCGTCGAGGGACCCGTACCACGCGAGGTCGCCGATGGCGTACGACCAGTTCGAAGACGAAGTGCAGACCGGTCCGGCCCGCCGGGCGGGCGGCGGCGGTCGTCTTGTCGTGGCCGGCGTCGTCTCCGCCTGTGCGCTGGGTGTGGGCTTCGGCCTGTGGGCTCGACCCTCGGCCGCCGAACGTGGCGATGCGCCCCTGCCGCCCAAGCCCGAGCTCGAGATCGAGGCCCCGAACCGCAAGCTGCAGATCGTGCTCGACGACAGCCCGGCCCCCATGGGCCCCCTGCTGGATGTCATGCCGTCCTATGACGCCGGGACCCACGCACCGGCGCCCGCGCCCGAGCTGCTGGCGCCGAAGGGCCCGCGCGCCGGCCTGATGAAGGTGGACGCCGTCGCCGTTCCGGTCGCGGCGGCGCCCGCGGTGATCCCGGCTGTCGTCCCGCCAAGGTCCGAACCCGCTGCGGCCAAGGCGGAGGCCCCGAAGCCCGCGGCCGCCAAGGTCGAGAAGCGCAAGGCCGAGAGGAAGCCGGCAGGTGACCCCGCCAAGGCCGCGGCGGCGAAGAGTTCTGAGGTCAGGAAGGTCGCGAAGACCGAGAAGGTCCAGCCGAAGAAGGCCGCGTCCGCCACCGCCAGCAGGGCGCGGGAGGTCAAGGTCGCCAAGGCCCAGGCCAAGACGCAGAAGGCCGAGCCCAGGGCGCAGAAGGCGGATCCGAACAAGCTGAGCAAGCTGACCAAGGCTGTGCAGACGGCGCCCAAGACCATCAAGGCCAAGGCCGAGGTGGCCGAACGGAAGGCCAGGCGGGAGTTGGAGCTGGCCGAAGGCAAACGAGCGGAGCGGGCGAAAGCCAAGAAGCTCGCCGAACCCAAGGCGAAGGGTGCGGCCGCGAAAGCCAAGCCCCAGGTCGAGAAGGCCGCCGCGCCGAAGAAGCAGGTCACGCCGCGCGGAGAGGGACCGATGCGCGTGGCGCGCAACAACGCCCGGCCGGCCGGTTGCGCCTCGGCCGATCCGGGTGAGGCGCTGGTCTGCGCAGACCCCCGGCTCACCCAGCGAGATCGCCAGCTGCAGCGGGCCTTCCGCAACGCGGAAGCCGCCGGCGTTCCGGCGTCGGCCCTGCAACGGCAGCAGGAGCGCTGGCGCCAGGCCCGCGCCGCCGCCGCCCGAGACGGCTCCTGGGCGGTGGAGGACGTCTATGAGGCTCGTATCGCCGAGTTGAACGACTTGGCCCGGGACGCGCGCGACGACTAGTTCAGAACGACCTTTGCTTTTGCAACGGCGCTCGCCGTCGCGCGCTTTGCATGCCTTGAGGGACGCAGACGACGGACTGCGCGATGACGAGCGAGCACCCGGGCGGGAGCTACAACGGCTTTTCCGGACAGGGATTTTCAAGGCCGGGAGGGCCGGATACCGGCCTCCGGATCGAGCGGCCCGCGGCGAACCATGAGCCGCGCCCCGAGGCTCGGCAGTTCGAGCCCCACGAATACCGCCTGCCGCAGCCGCGGCGCGGGGTCTCCCGCGGCATGCTGCTGGGCGGGGTTGGCGTCGCTCTTGGCCTGGGCCTGCTGTTCGGCGTGTTCGCCAAGCCCGACTTCGGCGCCGGACGGCCGCGATCGCGGGCCGATGCAGCCGGTGACCCGCACGGCCGAAGACACGGTGAGCACGCCGGTCCCGGTCGAAGTCGCGGCCGTCGCACCGACGCCGCCGCCTAAGCCGGCAGGCAAGCTCGATGTTCTGCCGCCTGACCTCGCCCGCGCCGCGGAGGCGAACGCATCGATCGCCGCCGCGCGTGCGCCCGCCCCACGACCTCAGCCTCGGCCGGCGCCGACGCTTGAGGCCCCCGCCCCCGCGCCACGAGAGATCGCGCCGGCTCCCAGGTTCGCGGAAGCGCCGGCTCCCGCCATGGCTCGGCCCAGCTTCGACTGCCGCTACGCCGGCACCCGGGCCGAGCGGATGGTCTGCGGCGACGCCGAACTGGCCCGCCTCGACCGGCAGCTGGATCGCGCCTTCGATCGTGCGGTCTCGTCGGGCATACCGTATCGCGCGTTGCGCGCCGAGCAGGACGACTGGCTGTCGATCCGCGAACAGGCGGCCCGCCGATCACCCGAGGCGGTGGAGAGCATCTACCGGCAACGCATCGCCGAACTGGACGACCTCAGCCGCTAACGAAAAGGCCTCCGGTTCGCACCGGAGGCCTCTGGATCGCCTGAAGCGCTGAGCCTCAGCCCAGCATGTCCTTCACCGTGTCGCGCTCGCCGACCAGCTCGTCGTTGGTGATCGCGATCTTCGACTTGGCGAAGTCGTCCATCTCGTAACTGGTGACGACCTCGTAGGCGCCGGGCGCCGTCGTCTTCACGGGCATGCCGGCCCAGACGCCGTCGGCGAAGCCGTAACGGCCTTCCGACGCGACGGCGACCGAGTGGATCGCGCCGGGGGTCACAAGGTCCCGCACATGGTCGATCAGGGCATTGGCCGCCGAGGCCGCGGAGCTCTGGCCGCGGGCCTCGATAATGGCCGCGCCGCGCTTGCCCACCGTCGGCAGGTATTCGTTCTCCAGCCAGGCCCGGTCGGTGATGACGTCCGTCACCGCCTTGCCGCCGATCTTGGCGTGGGTGAAGTCAGCGAACATCGTCGGGCTGTGGTTGCCGTAGATGAACAGCTCGCTGACATCGTTGATGGAGACGCCCGCCTTCTTGGCCAGCTGTGCGCGGCCGCGGTTCTCGTCCAGGCGAACCATGGCGGTGAAGCGGTCCGGCGTCAGGCGCTTCGCCTGGCTCGCCGCGATCATGCAGTTGGTGTTGCAGGGATTGCCCACCACCGCGACGCGGGCGTCGTCGGCGGCCACCTCGTCGATCGCCCGGCCCTGGGCGATGAAGATCTTGCCGTTGTCCTTCAGGAGGTCAGCGCGCTCCATGCCGGGACCGCGGGGCTTGGAGCCGACCAGCAGGTTCCAGTTCGCGTCCTTGAAGGCGACCTTCGGATCGTCGGTCAGCACCATGTCCTGCAGCAGCGGAAAGGCGCAGTCCTCCAGCTCCATCGCCACGCCCTTCAGCGCCTTCTGCGGACCCTCCGCCGGAATTTCGAGCAGTTGCAGGATGACCGGTTGGTCCTTGCCCAGCATTTCGCCCGAGGCGATGCGGAACAGCAGCGCGTAGCCGATGTTGCCGGCGGCTCCGGTGACGGCGACGCGGATGGGCGGCTTCGAGGCCATGGGGCGGCTCCTTGGAAAGCTGGGAATGTCGGCCGGGTCCCTAACCAATTGACGGGCATGCTGCAATGCCGCAGCGGTGGCGCCGATGTTCAAGCTCGATCCCGCCTTCGAAGCCACGTCCGAGCCGCTGGTCGAACTCGACCTCTGCCACGCCCGGCTCCAGGACGATGCGCGCTATCCGTGGATCGTGCTGATCCCGCGGCGGGCAACGATCCGCGAATTGGACCAGCTCAGCGCGGACGATCGCGCGCGCCTGATGGAAGAAATGGTCCTCGCCGGCGCCGCCGTGCGCCGGATTGGCCACGAGTTGGCGCGACCGGTGGAGAAACTCAACATCGGGCAGCTCGGCAATGTCACGCCGCAGCTGCATGTCCACGTCGTCGGACGCCGGGCCGACGACCCCGCCTGGCCGGGTCCGGTGTGGGGGAATGGCGAGGCCCGGCGCTATCGGCCGGCCGAACTGTCGACCGCCCTGCTTACGGGGCGCGCCGCGTTAGCGTGACGGGCTGGCCATTCATCTCGCCTCGCCAACCGTTCGGCCCATAGCTCAGCGTCGCGGTCTTGCCG
This sequence comes from Phenylobacterium sp. J426, assembly GCF_024699945.1. GTDB lineage: Bacteria > Pseudomonadota > Alphaproteobacteria > Caulobacterales > Caulobacteraceae > Phenylobacterium. The sequence continues at coordinate 1,152,253 of NZ_JAJOMY010000001.1, forward strand.
CCATCGAAGGTCAGCCGAACGCCTGCGCCGTCCCGTTCCACGGCGTCCAGGAAGCCGGAGCCCGCAGGCGCGCCGGCCCGGCTCAAGTCGCGCCAGGCGCCTTCCACCACGCCGTTGTTCCGGTCCACGAGTTGCAAGTCGTAGAGCGAGCCGCCGGCGCCGGCGAGCCGCCAGCCGCCATCCAGCGGGCCCTGGAAGCTCTGGGCCGAAACCAGCGACGCTTTCAGCCGGCTATCGTAGGCCGGGCCGCTTAGTTGGGGCGCCGGCGCGACGAGGGGAATCGCCTCTGTCGGATCCACCTGCTCGGCCACCGGCGTGGCTGGGACCTGAAGCGCGGGCTGCGCGTTCGCGGCCCAGGCGCCCAGCGCCGCCGCGATGCCCACCAGAGCTCCCGTCGTCGTCTTCATCCCACGCACTGTCCTCTGCAACGCCAAGCTTGGCTATGGATTTGACGAGCCGTTCAGGCTCGCGAAGCCCTATGAACGCGCGAGTTCGCGATTAGGATGGGCCCATGGCCCCTCGCCCGCTCCGCTACGACGCCGACGCCCGCAACGTCCTGGGCGAGGAACTCCAGCCGTGTTCGCTGGATCCGGTGACCGGCTTCTTCCGCAACGGCTGCTGCGAGACCGGCCCTCACGACACGGGCATGCACACCGTGTGTGCGGTCATGACCGCCGAGTTCCTCGCCTATTCGAAGGCCGCCGGAAACGATCTCTCGACGCCATTGCCGGAATACGGCTTCCCGGGCCTCAAGCCGGGCGACCGTTGGTGCCTTTGCGCCCCGCGGTGGAAGGAGGCGCTGGACGCCGGCGCCGCGCCGAGGGTGGTGCTCGAGAGCACGCATGAGGAGACCCTGGCGATCGTGCCCTTGGGGGTCCTCAAGGACCACGCCGCGGCGTGAGCTAGCCGAGCGGGTACTCGGCCTCCAGGCGATAATGCGCGCCCTCGCTACCCAGCGTCGAGGAGTAGAGACCGAAACGGTCGACCGTGATCGGCGGCGACTTCAGCAGGTTATGTCCCTGGATCCAGGCGCCGACCTCGGCCGGGTCGGCCTGTTTCAGATAGGCCAGGGTCACATGCGGCTTGTAGTTGCGCTTCTCGGGCTTCAGGCCGGCGCGCCGGGCCGCCGTCTCGCACGCATCGGCCAGGCGGCGCAGCATCGGGCTCTCCTCGACGCCGGCCCAGATCGCGTGGATGTCGCGGCCTTCGCCGAAGGCGCCCTGCGCCCTCCAGCACGATCTCGAAAGGCGGCACGTCGATCCCGGACAATTCCGCATCGAGGTCACGGGCCACGTCCTGACGCACCTCGCCGAAGAAGCGAAGGGTTATGTGCAGGCTCTCCGGCGGCCGCCAGCGCGCGAATTCGACGCCGCTCTGACGGCGGATCAGGCCCTTCACGATCTCTGGCGGCAGGGCGAGCGCCGCGAACAGGCGTATCATGCCCTCTGCTTAGCGCGCGGCGATGGTCTTTGGCAGCACCTGCGCCACGACCGGCGCCAGCCGGCGGGCGATCACGCCAACCCCGGCCGCGTTCGGATGGATGCCGTCGCTCTGGTTGAGGTTCGGATTGAGCGCGACGCCGGCCAACATGTCGGGGACAAAGACCACCCCGTGGCGTTGGGCGACGTTGGCGAAGGCGCCGTTGAAGCTGCGGCCCCAGGCCCCCGCGAGGATCACCGGCGCCTGGACGCCCGCGAGCACCACCGTCACGCCGCGCGCCTTCAGGCGTGTGACGATGCCCTCCAGGTTGCGCTCCACCGCCCTCGGGTCTGCGCCGAGCAGCAGGTCGTTGCCGCCCAAGGCCACGACGCAGACGTCGGCGGCCTCGCTGACCCGGTCCACCCGGCGCAGTCCACCGGCGGTCGTGTCGCCGTTCACGCCGGCCGCCGTCACCTCGACGCTGCGGCCGAGGCGGACGAGCTCCCGCTCGAGCTGCGCGGGCAGCGCCTGGCTGCGAGGGAGACCGTACCCCGCGGTAATGGAGTCGCCCAGAATGGCCACGCGGACGGGCCGAGCAGGCTGCGCCGCCGTCGCGCGACCGGTCAACAGCGCCGCTGCGGTCGCGGCGACAGCCGTGCGGCGAGTGAATTCGTTCGTCATATCCGGGATTTAGACCGCGTTTGCGGCGGCTCAAGGGCCTGCGGCCTTCCGCGCGAAAATGGAACCGACCCGGTCCGTTAGGCCTTGCTTACGCTCGTAACCCTCACGATATTTCGGACTGCGTCCGCTTGGGACGCGAACTGAAAGGGCTAAGCCTCTCATGAGCGACTTCAACCGCGGCTACGCGCGCTCGATCCCGGCGGATCGCGCCGACATGTCGGTGGACGCGGGACTTCGCAGCTTCATGCTCGGCGTCTACAACAAGGTGGCGTTGGGCCTCGTGGTCTCCGCCGCCCTGGCGTACCTGACCGGCCAGTTCGCGCCGGTGCGCGACCTCCTCTATGTCGTCACTCCGGACGGCCGCCTGGCGGGCATGACCATGCTCGGCATGATCATCGGCTTCGCGCCGCTGGCGGTGATGCTGTTCGGCATGTTCGCCCTGCGCAACGCGAGCCCGCGCAGCTCCGGCATCTTCTACTGGACCATCGTCGCTCTGATCGGCGCGGGTCTGGGCGTCTGGACCCTGCTCTACACGGGTGCGTCCATCGCCACGACCTTCCTGATCACGGCGACGGCCTTCGGCGGGCTCAGCCTCTTCGGCTACACGACGAAGAAGGATCTGACCGGCTTCGGCAGCTTCCTGATCGTTGGCCTCATCGGTCTGGTGATCGCCTCGATCGTGAACATCTTCCTGCGCAGCGACATGATGCAGTTCATGATCAGCGTGCTGGGCGTGTTCATCTTCGCCGGCCTGATCGCCTACGACACCCAGCGCCTGAAAATGACCTACTACGAGCTGGGCGGGAACCAGGCGGCCATGGGCGTGGCCACCAACTACGGCGCGCTCAGCCTCTACATCAACTTCATCAACCTCTTCCAATTCCTGCTGCAGTTCTTCGGCCAACGCCGCTAGGCGCCAGATGGCCCACACGACGGGAAGCCCCGGCGGAGCGATCCGCCGGGGCTTTTCCTTGCCGGCCGCACTCGTCAGTCGACGACCTTGAATCGGCCCTTGTCGAAGAAGCGCAGCACCTGTTCCAGGTCGTGCCCGCGCCGCAGTACGTGGCCGCCCTGGCCCACCACCGCCCAGGAGCCCTGACGCCGGGCTAGCGCCGGGCGCTTCTCGATCCGGTAGAGCGGGGCCTCGGCGGTTCGGCGGAACACCGAGAAAACGGCGGCGTCGGCCAGGCTGTCCATGCCATAGTCACGCCATTCGCCCTGGGCGACCATGCGCCCGTAGAGGCGGAGCAGGCGCTCCAGCTCGCGCCGTTCGAAGAAGACGCCGGCCTGGCGCGGGGCCGAATAGCTCGGATCGAAGGCCATGGAACAGTGAGCCTGCCGCAATTCTGTGGGGTCGGCCACATGAAATAAGCGGCCGCTTGGGAGGGCCAAGCGCCCCGCACCCGGCCCGGTTCCCCGCCGCGAAATGACCTTATTTCGGTCCAGCGAAGGTCGGATGCGCCTTCGATATTCACATCGTCGGTTGGTCGGAACCCCGGTCCCGGATCCTGAACAGCCCCCCCAGCCCCCCTGGATCGAGGCCTGGCCAACCGACGCTCTCATCCAAAAAGCGCAAGCCCGCGTGGTCGCTCTCCAGCCGCGCGGGCTTTCGTTTGTGCGTCGCCGGGCCGGCGCCTAGTCTCGCTTCTGAGCGACGCCCACGACCCGACCGCCATTGGCGGCCTGGACCACCACGACCGTCTTCAGCCCCTCGTCCGAAGCCTCATTCAGGCGGTAGGCCTGCGGCCGGCCGCGCCAGCTGCCGAGCCGCTGGATCTCGCGCACCAGATTCCTCTGCACGACGGTCTCGCCGCGATTGTCGCCGGCCTTGACGACCGTCTCCACCGCCCGCGGGTCGTACCGGATCAGCCACACCTCGGCTCCGCCAGCGGGGACGCGGCCCGAGCCGACGTCGACCCGCCTGGGGCCGATGAACTGCATGTCGGGCGCATTCCGCGGCGCGCTGGTCGCGGCTCGAACCAGGCGATCCACCTCGGCGGTCTTCAGGCCCGGGGCCTCCTCACGGCCGTCAATGACCACCTGGGGCGTATAAGGCTCGCGCAACTTCAGCCGAGTGACATAGGCCTTCTGACGCTCGGTGAACTCGGGCTGGGCGAAGGTGTCGGTCCAGCCGAGGTAGTCCCAATAGTCCACCGGGAACGTCAGCGCGACGACGCCCGGCCGCTCGGCCAGCTTGCCCAGGTGGACGTTGGCCTCTGCGCATGAGGCGCAGCCCTGGGCCGTGTAGAGTTCGACCAGCACCGGCGACTTGGCCGCCGCGTGCAAAGGCGCGAGCGAAGCCGCCGCGGCCAGGATCAGGCTGAGGAGCGCCGCTTTCCGCATCGCCCTCGACTTAGAAGCTGCGCCCGAAGCTGTAAATCTCAACAAGCCGTGACCTGTAGACCGCCTCCCGCTGACGGCTAAGCTTCATCACCGATTGAGGGAGACCATGATGTTCGAGGCTCCGCCGCCCCCCGACACCGCCGACCCCCGAGGTTCTCCGCACAGAGAGCCTGAACCTCTCGATAGCCGCGGAGGACCGGCCTGTCCTCTTCATCAAGGGTCAACAGACTGAGAAGGGTCTGGTCCGGTATCAGCTGTTCCAGCGGCTGGAGATGCGCGCGGTGCGTGCCCAGGCGGCCGCCGACGCCGTGGCGCCGCCGCCCATCCTTTGCGAATGGGTCGTGTCGATCTGGCTGCAACGAGACCCCTGCGTGGAATCCCTCACGGGTCGCCTCGCCTGCATGCAGGGCTACAACACACGTCTGGAAGATCGAGATCGCGGCTCTGAACCCGTGAGCGAGGCAACGGCGTGCACGCCGGACCATCCCGCCACCGTTGCGGCCTCCAAGAGGCTTGCCCAGGCCGTGGCCGGGACATCGGTTGCATTGTTCGAGACCGACATGAAGCGCCGGTTCGCCCCCGAGCTGTCGTACGCCGGCGTCACCTTGCGTCCCCGTACACGCTGAAACGCAAAGCGGGCCCCCGTCGCCGGAGGCCCGCCCTGAAGGAACGCGATCGCTGCCGAGGGTTAGGCGGCAGGCTTCGCCAGGCTGCGCAGCACGTAGTTCAGCACGCCGCCCTGCTTGAAGTACTCGAGCTCGGTCGGGGTATCGATGCGGCAGCGGACCGGGAAACGGGCGATGCGGCCGTCCGACGGACGGTACATCTCGACGATCAGCTGCTTGCGCGGGGCAAGCTCGGTCAGGCCGCGGATCGTGACGATCTCCTCGCCCGTCAGGTTCAGCTTGTGCCAGCCTTCCTGCAGGAACTGCAGCGGCAGCACGCCCATGCCGACCAGGTTCGAGCGGTGGATCCGCTCGAAGCTCTCGGCCACCACGGCGCGGACGCCCAGCAGCTTCGTGCCCTTGGCCGCCCAGTCGCGCGACGAGCCGGTGCCATATTCCTTGCCCGCGAACACCACCAGCGGCCGGCCTTCGGCCTGGTAGCGCATCGCCGCGTCGTAGATCGACATGACCTCGCCCGAAGGGAAGTGCTTGGTCACCCCGCCTTCGATGTCCGGCGTGATGCGGTTGCGGATGCGGATGTTGGCGAAGGTGCCGCGCATCATCACTTCGTGGTTGCCGCGCCGCGCGCCGTAGGAGTTGAACTCCGACTGCGGCACTTGACGCTCACGCAGATAGACGCCCGCGGGCGAGCTGGCCTTGATCGAACCGGCCGGCGAGATGTGGTCGGTGGTGATCGAGTCGCCGAACACGCCCAGCACGCGGGCCTCGACGATGTCGGTCACCGGCGCCGGCTCCATCGACATGTCCTGGAAGTACGGCGGGTTCTGCACATAGGTGCTGCCCATGTCCCAGGTGTAGGTCTGACCGCCGGCGACCTTAATGCCCTGCCAGTTCTTGTCGCCCTTGAAGACGTCGGCGTAGCGGCTGGCGAACATCTTGTTCGTCACGTGCTTGCGCTGCAGGGCGGCGATCTCGGCCGTCGTCGGCCAGATGTCCTTGAGATAGACCGGCTTGCCGTCCTTGCCTTCGCCGAGCGGCTCGTTGGCCAGGTCGATCAGCATCGAGCCGGCGAGCGCATAGGCCACCACCAGCGGCGGGGAGGCCAGGTAGTTGGCGCGCACGTCCGGGTTCACGCGGCCTTCGAAGTTCCGGTTGCCCGAGAGCACCGAGACGGCGACCAGGTCGTTTTTCTGGACGGCGTCGGAGATCGCTTCCGGCAGCGGGCCCGAGTTGCCGATGCAGGTGGTGCAGCCGTAGCCGACCAGGTTGAAGCCCAGGGCGTCCAGCGACTTGTCCAGCTTCGCGGCCTTCAGGTAGTCGGTGACGACCTGGGAGCCGGGAGCCAGCGAGGTCTTCACCCACGGCTTCACCTGCAGGCCCTTCTCGACCGCCTTCTTTGCGACGAGACCCGCGGCGATCAGCACGCTGGGGTTCGACGTGTTGGTGCACGACGTGATGGCCGCGATGACCACGTCGCCGTTGCCGACGTCGAAGTTCTCGCCTTCCACCTTGAAGCGCTCGCCGTAGCCGTCGGCCTTGCCGAAGTCGCCGGCCAGCGCCGAGCGGAATTCCGCGGCGGCGTCGGTCAGCAGCACGCGGTCCTGCGGACGCTTCGGGCCAGCCAGCGAAGCCGCGACGGTCGAGAGGTCCAGCGCCAGCGTGTCGGTGAACACCGGATCGGGATCCGACGGGTCACGCCACAGGCCCTGCTCCTTGGCGTAGGCCTCGACGAGGGCCACGCGCGCCGGATCGCGGCCGGTGGCGGTCAGGTAGTCGAGGGTCGCCTGGGTGATCGGGAAGAAGCCGCAGGTGGCGCCATACTCGGGAGCCATGTTGGCGATGGTCGCCTGGTCTTCGAGGGTCAGGTGCTGCAGGCCCGGGCCGTAGAACTCGACGAACTTGCCGACAACGCCCTTCTTGCGGAGCATCTGGGTGACGGTCAGCACCAGGTCGGTGGCCGTCGTGCCCTCGGGCAGGACGCCGTCCAGGCGGAAGCCGATGACTTCCGGGATCAGCATGGGGATCGGCTGGCCCAGCATGGCCGCCTCGGCCTCGATGCCGCCGACGCCCCAACCCAGCACGGCCAGGCCGTTGATCATGGTCGTGTGGCTGTCGGTGCCGACGACGGTGTCCGGATAGGCGACCTCCTGGCCGTCCTCGGAGTTCGTCCAGACGGTCTGGGCGAGGTACTCCAGGTTCACCTGGTGGCAGATGCCGGTGCCGGGCGGCACGACGCGGAAGTTGTTGAAGGCCGACGAGCCCCAGCGCAGGAAGCGGTAGCGCTCCATGTTGCGCTCGTATTCGCGCTCGACGTTGGCGCCGAACGACTTAGGCGTGCCGAAGTAGTCGACCATCACCGAGTGGTCGATCACGAGGTCGACGGGGTTCAGCGGGTTGATCTTCTCCGGGTCGCCGCCCAGCGCGGTCATCGCGTCGCGCATGGCCGCCAGGTCGACGACCGCGGGCACGCCGGTGAAGTCCTGCATCAGCACGCGCGCCGGACGGAAGCTGATCTCGTGCTCGACGGCCCCCTTGTTCTCGATCCAGGCGGCGATCGCCTTCAGATCGTCGGCCCCGACCGACTGGCCGTCTTCGTTGCGGAGCAGGTTCTCCAGCAGGACCTTCATCGAGATCGGCAGGCGCGACACGCCCGAAAGTCCGGCTTCCTCCGCCGCGCGAAGGCTGTAGTAAGCGTAGGTCTTGTCGCCCACCGTGAGTTCGCGGCGGGTTTTCAGGCTGTCGACAGACGCCATGAGGGGAGATCCTTTCTCTGTTCCCGGCCGCCCATCGACCACCCCAGGGTTCGCGCGCTCTGGAGGGACGGACACACAGCGTTCGTCCCCGCGCGGCGTTGCCCCCTGGGGCTGCGGCGGCCGGCGGCTTCATAGCCCCGACCGGCGCCTCCGTCCACGGCAAGGGCATCTTGCGAATGGCTCGCAAAATCCGGGATCTAGCCGAACCTGGAGGGCGTCCGGCGAATGATCCCCGAATTGTCGATCTCAGAGGCGTCAGTGCGCCGCGGCGGGCGCGTGCTGTTCGAGGGCGTGTCACTGTCGCTGCGCCCCGGAGAAGCCTGTGCGCTGACGGGGCCGAACGGCTCCGGGAAGACCAGCCTGCTCCGCGCCGTGGCCGGCCTTGTCCGCCTCGAAGCTGGCGAGATCGGCTTCGGAAAGGTGGAGCCGGCCGAGGCCCGCGCCGAAGCCCTGCACTTCGTCGGTCACCAGGATGGTCTCAAGCCCGCCCGCACGGTCCGCGAGGAGCTCGATTTCTGGACCCTCTGGTCGGGCGGGACCGATGCGGCCGCGCGGGAAGCCGCCGACGCCTTCGACCTGGTCCGCCTCCTCGATCTGGAGGTGCGGCGACTGTCGGCTGGCCAGCGCCGGCGGCTCGCGCTCTCTCGCCTCACGTCGGCGCCGCGCGCCCTGTGGCTCCTGGACGAGCCGCTCAGCCCGCTGGACTCCGTCTGGCGCGCGAGGCTGGGCGAGATGATGGGCGCGCACCTCGCAGGCGGCGGCATGATCCTCGCCGCCGTGCATGACCCGCTGCCCATCGCGGCCAAGGGCCTGGAGCTGGCCGCATGAGCCGCCTCTGGTCGCTGCTCGTACGCGAAACGACGCTTGCGTGGGGTCGCGGCGGCGGCCCTCTGGTGTCGGTCGGATTCTACGCCGGCGTCGCCACCCTCATGCCGCTCGCCATCGGCCCGGAGCCGGAACGCCTGGCGGCCATCGCGCCGGGCGCGGCCTGGGTGGCCCTGGCGCTGGCGGCGCTGCTCTCGCTCGATCGCCTGTTCGAGCGCGACTACGAGGACGGGGCGCTGGACCTCCTGACCCTCTCGCCCATCCCGCTTGAACTGGTCTGCGCGATCAAGTGCCTGGGCCAGTGGCTGGCGACGGGCGCACCCCTGGCCCTGGCCGCGCCGGTCGCGGCGATCGCGCTCGGCGCGTCCCCGGCGCTGGCGCCGCTGATTTTCGCCTGCGCCCTGATGGGCGGGCTGGCCTTCGCGTTCATGGGCGGCATCGGCGCGGCCCTCAGCCTCGGGGCGCGGCGCGGCGGACTGCTGACGGCGGTGATCGTCCTGCCGCTGTTCGTACCGCCGGTCATCTTCGGGGGCGGCGCCCTCGACGCCCTCGCTGGCGGACTGCCGTGGCAGGGCGGCTTCGCCCCTGCTGGGGGCCTATGCCGCCGCCGCCGTCGCCCTCGGCCCGCTGGCCATGGCTGGCGCCTGCCGCAACGCGCTCTCCTAGCGCGCGACCTAGGAGCCGGCCGCGGTTCGCGGCTTCGGCTGCCACATGGCGTTGACGATCACCCACCGGCCGTCGAACCGCCCCAGGTGGAAAAAGTCGGTGAACCAAGGGGTGTCGACCCGCGCCACCGCCACGTCGCCGGCGATGTCGAGCACCCGCACCGAACGGCTCCACTGGTCCTTGGGCGTTTTCAGCACGCCCTGAGCCGTCAGCTCGACGAGTTCGTCCTTCGACATGCGCCGCAGGGGGAAAACCTCATCCGCGCTCTTTTCCACCGCCCGCTTGGCGAGGTCCGGGTGCAGCGAACGCGCGACGCGGCGCGCATCGCCTTCGAGCTGGCCGTCCACATAGTCGTAGGCCACCGCCTCAACCGCCTTCGCCTCGGCTGGATCCAACGCGGCCGGCGCGGTGGCGACCGCGGCGGCGGCGAGCAAGGTTGAAATCATGGCGCTCTCCCAAGGTTCGAAGCTGCGCCGTATGCCCGCATCCATCGGAAATCGCACATGAACAAAGCTTCATGCCGACTGCCGTCTTTTCGCCGCATCCTGAAGGCGCAGCTTGTCTGATCGGATCACCTTCTCGGGGAAGCATTCAGATGAACAGGACCCTCACCTGCCTCCTGGCCGGCGCCACGCTCGCCGCCACGGCCGGCATCGCCCTCGCCCACGACGCCTCGGCTGAAGCGGCCCGAGAGCAGGCCCGCACGGACGCCCGACCGGAACGCCATGTCCACGTCTACCGCAGCGACGACAGCGACCGCGACCGCAAGGGTCCGCGGAAGAACGTCATGATCTACCGCTCAGGCGAGGGGCGAGAGCAGCACCTCAAGGACGTGCTGCAGCTGCGTCCGAACCAGGAACCGGCCCTGAAGGCGTTCCTCGCGGCCACCCAGCCGGAGCCCGGCCGGCATGATGTCGTGAAGTTCGGCAAGGATGATCTGGACAAGTCCACGGCCGAGCGACTTGCGCAGATGGAAGCGAAGGCCGACGAGCACCATCAGGCGATGAAGCGTCGTATCGCAGCGACCCGGACCTTCTACGCTCAGCTCGACGAGAAGCAGAAGAAGGCGTTCGACGCCATGCCCATGCTGATGATGGCTGGGCCCGGGTTCGGGCCGATGATGATCCCTGTAGGCCATCACATGCCGGCGCCGCCCATGCCGCCGATGCCGCCGCGTCCCCCGATGCCGCCGGCGCCGCCGGCGCCTGGCGACATCTGATCAGTTGCGAGGCGGGCCGCCGGGCCTTAAGCGGGATTTCCGATGATCCCGGCGCCCGCCTTCCTCGCCAATCCCGAACGCTTCATGGCGTTTTCGCGCTGGGCGGCGCCCATGTTCGGCGCGATCGCCAGCGCCCTTGCCGTCGTGGGCCTCTACCTGGCTTTCACGGGCGCCGGCGGACTACCAGCAGGGCCTGACTGTGAGGATCATGTTCATCCATGTCCCGGCGGCCCAGGTCTCGATGTTCGCCTACGCCTGCTTGGCCGTCGCCAGCTTCCTGGCGCTGGTGTTCCGGCACACGCTCGCCGACGCCGCGGCTCAGGCCGTGGCGCCTCTGGGCGCGGCCTTCGCCTTCCTGACGCTGGTCACCGGTTCGCTGTGGGGCCGTCCGATGTGGGGCGCCTGGTGGGTCTGGGATGCGCGCCTCACCTCGGTGCTGATCCTCTTCCTGCTCTACGTCGCCTACATCGCGCTCCGCGCTTCGCTCGACGACGAGGCCAAGGCGGCCCGGGCGGCTGCGATCCTGGCCCTGGTCGGTTCGGTGAACCTGCCGATCATCCACTACAGCGTCGAATGGTGGAACTCGCTGCACCAGGGCTCCTCGATCTTCGCCGAGGGCGGCCCTGCCATGCCGCCGGTTTTCCTCGTGCCGCTGCTGCTGATGAGCCTTGCGTTCCTGTCGGCGTTCGGCTCGCTCTGGCTCGTCCGCATCCGGGGCGAGATCTGGCGCCGCCGCGCCGAAGCGGCAGCCCTGCGCGCGGCGAGAGGCTGACCCGATGCCCGAGACCCTGCCCGACTACGGTGCCTACATCTGGCCCGCCTTCATCATCACGGGCGCGACCTTCGCTCTGCTGATCTGGATGTCTCTCGCCCACGCGCGCCGGTGGAAACGCCGCTTCGAGGAGCGGACCCGGAAATGAGGGTCGATGCATGAACCGCTGGCTCGCCTTTGCGCCCCTGGCGATCCTCGTGGCCCTGGGCCTGCTGTTCGGCCTCTATGCGCTGAACCGTAATCCGCAGGTCCAGCCGCAGGCCCTGGTCGGCCAGCCGGTCCCGACCGTCGATCTGCCGACGCTCGCGCAGGGCCAGCCGGTCTCGCTCCGCGCCATGGCCGCGGAAGGTCCCATGCTGGTCAACTTCTTCGCATCCTGGTGCGCGCCCTGCGAGATCGAGCATCCCGTGCTGATGGGCCTGAAGGGCCAGCCGGTGCGCGTGGTGGGCATCGCCTACAAGGATGCGCCGCAGAACACCCAGGCGTTCCTGACCCGCCTGGGCGACCCGTTCGCCGAAGTGCTGGTCGACCGCGACGGGCGCGCGGGGGTGGAGTTCGGCGTCACCGGCGTCCCCGAGACCTACGTCGTCGGCCGTGACGGCCTCATACTCGCCAAACACACCGGCCCCCTGACCGACGCCGACGCCCGCCGCCTCGCCGGCCTCGCTCGTTAACCTGTTCTCAAGGCGGAGCGCGGCACGCCTGGAACCGTCCCGTTAACCATGTTCGGCTGACCGCCCGTGACCACGATCCGACCGAACCTTCCGCCCTCTGTACCGCCGCAGCCGCAACGCGCCATCGATCCCGCTCGGCTCGCCGCTCAGAAGGCGTTCTTCGCTGCGGCGATGGGCCAGGCGCCGCCCGCCGCTCCCGCCGCACTCACCCCGGCTGCCGAGCCCATCCCGGCGGCCCGCCCGGCGCCCGCGACGGGCGGCGCAGACGGTCCCCAGCCGGCGCGGATCCTACGGCCCGGCTCCGTCCTCGACATCCGCGTCTGACCGCCCGATTCGGCTAAGCCGCCGGGAATTAACCATATTTCAGGTTGGAACACCTCGGCCGCCGCCGGTGTTTTGCCGTTTGTTGAGATGGTTTCTCTGGGACGGCATGGGACGGGAAGACCGCATTCGTGAAGAGGCCGCTGCGCTGTGGCGGGAGCTCTTCGGCGAGCCGCCGCCGGTGAAGGCGGACGGCGACATGATGCTCGACGCCATCATGAAGGGGCTCCCTGAGATGGGCTACCAGCGCCTGCGCTCGCCCTTCCTGCGGGACAGCGACGTCGCCATGCCGCGCTAGCGGCCGGCCAGCCGCTGCACCACCTCGGACACCACCGGCGTCCAGTCGCCCGCCGTCCGTTGCCGTATGAGCGTCGCCGAAGGATACCAAGGGCTGTCCGCCCGATCCTCGGTCAGCCAACGCCAGTCGGCGGGCCTGTGCAAGAGCACCCAGACCGGCTTTCCCATCGCCCCGGCCAGGTGCGCCACGGCGGTGTCCACTGTGACCACCAGATCCAGCCCCGCGATGATGTCGGCCGTCTCGCCGAGATCGCGCACGCCGGTGTCCTCCGGATGGAGACTGACGCCGCCCAGCGTGACCAGCCGCCGAGCCTCGACCTCCGGCAGGGTCTTGGCCGGAGCCACGACCCCGGTGACGCTCGTCCTCCAGACGAGCCCGAAGCCCGGTTGCCACGGGCGGGGACGCATCGCGCGGACGTAGGGCTCCGCCGGAAGGTTCTCCAGAGTGATCCCCAGCCGTTCCGGCAGGCTGAAGTATCGCGTCCAGAGCTGGTGGCGTGGGATTGCGGCCGAGCCTCCCACCGGAATGGCGATCACTTCGTCGACGCCGGAGATGGTGGCCAGCACGGGCGCGGCCGGCGGCCGGCAGATCAGGGTGACCTTTCCGGCCCCGAGCTGCTTCAGCATCGTCGCGAAGCGGCCGAACATGATCTGGTCGCCCAGCCCCTGCTCGATCCAAACGAGGATGGAACGCCCGTCCAGCGGCTCCCCCAGCCATTCCGGGTAGGTGGTCGGGCCCGGCGGCACGAGGTCGGGCGCGAGCCTTGTCCGCGCGTCCAGCAGCGGCCAGCCCTCGGCCCAGCGCCCCTGGCGCAACAGCTCCTGGCCCTGGAGGAATCGGTGGGCGTCCATGTCCGCCGATCCTAGCGCCCGGCGGCTCCGCTGGAAGCGCTAGGCAGCCTTCTTCAGCTTCTTCTTCTTGGCCTCGGGCTTGGCCGCCTTCGGCTTGGAACTCTTCAGTTTCGGCGATTTCTCGGCCTTGACGGGCTCCTCGCCCGCGAGCGCCAGATCCTTCAGCAGCTTGAGGAAGGCGTCCCGGCGCGTTCGGCCGGCGATCAGCTTCATCAGCCGGGCGTCGGCGGCGGCCATCTTCGGCTCGGCGTCGGCCAGCACCGCCTGACCCTCCGGCGTCAGCCGGACGGCGTTCGCGCGCGCGTCGGCGGTGGAGCGCTCGCGCGCCAGGAGGCCCTTGGCGATCATTCGCGCAGCCATGTCGGCGAGCGTCGAGCGGTCGATTCCAGTAGAGCGGACGAGGTCGGTCTGGGTCGCGCCCTCCTGGGCGGCGACCGCAGCGAGCACCGCGTACTGGCGCTGTGTGATGCCGCGGGGTCCGAATTCGGCAGCGTATTCGTCCAGGGCGCGCTGCACCGCCCGGTGCAGCAGGTGAGTGGCCGATCCGTCGAGCGCCGGCGCCCCCGTCTTCAGCCCGCCCTTCGAACGCGACTTGGCTTTGGCCATGGTCGTTCCATCCCCCGCTCTGGACGGATCCGACACTTAGCGACGGTGTGCGACGGTTTGACGACGGACGATCTCGCCCGGCCGGCCTACTCCGTGGGCGGCGGAGGCGGCGCCTCGCCCGGCAGGGCGTGTTTCATCATCAGCGGGACCTGGGTGAGCGAGAACGCCACCGCCAGGACCTGCAGGCCCGGGAAGCGGAAATAGGCCCACACCTCCGTCGACTGCGTCCGCCAGACGATCTCGTTCAGGATCGCGACCAGCACGAAGAACAGGCCGTACCGCACCGTCAGCACCCGCCAGATCGGGTCCGGCAGATGGATGGCGCCGGCCAGCAACGCCTTGAGCGGGTTCTTCTTCAGCATCAGCCCGCCCAGCAGGAAGCCCGCGAAGCCGAGGTTCAGCACGGTCGGCTTGATCTTGATGAAGCGCTCGTCGTGGAAGGCGATGGTCAGGCCGCCGAAGATCAGCGCGGCGACGCCGGCCACCAGCGGCATCGGCGCGATCCGTCGCTCCACCAGCCAACCGACCGCCAGGGCGACGGCCGAAGCCGCCACCAACGCCCAGGTGGCCGTGATGGTGTCGCGGCTGATCAGGAAGGCCACCAGGAAGGCCAGCGGGCCGCCGTAGTCGACCGCGCTTCGCACCCAGCCCTTGGCCCGGGGACTCAACTGGCTCACCGGATGGGCTCCTCGAGGCCGACCAGGCTGCGGGCGAACGCCCGCGCGTCGAACGGCTGCAGGTCGTCGATGCCCTCGCCGACGCCGATCAGCTTGATGGGCGAATCCGACGCCTGGGCCACCGGCACCAGCACGCCGCCGCGCGCTGTCCCGTCGAGCTTGGTCATGACGATGCCCGACACGCCGATCCGATTGCCGAAGATGTTCTCCTGGCTGAGCGCGTTGCGGCCCACGGTGGCGTCCAGCACCAGCAACGTCTCGTGCGGCGCGTCCTCGTCCAGCTTCTTGACCACGCGGATGATCTTCAGGAGCTCGTCCATCAGACCCTCCTTGTTCTGCAGGCGCCCGGCGGTGTCGATCAGCACGACGTCATAAGCCTCGGCCTTGGCCTTCTGCACGGCGTCGAACGCGAGGCCGGCGGCATCCGAGCCGGTCGGTCGCCCCATGAAGTCCACGCCCGACCGCTCGGCCCACACCTTCAGTTGCTCGACCGCGGCGGCGCGGAAGGTGTCGCCGGCCACCACCAGCACCTTGGCGCCGCGCGACTTCAGGTCCTGGGCGATCTTGCCGAGGGTGGTGGTCTTGCCCGAGCCGTTCACCCCGATGAACAGCACGACGTAGGGCCTGGGCCCCGACAACGGGTCGAAGGTCCCCTGGCGGCTCGACAGTTCGTCGCCGATCGCCTGGGCCAAAGCTTCCTTGATCTCGTCCTCGCCGACGTCCTTGCCGAACTTCTCTTCGGCGAAGCGGGCCGTGATGCGGGCGGCGGAATGCGGGCCGAGGTCGGCCTCGATCAGCATCTCCTCCAGTTCGTCGAGCTTCGTCTGATCCAGCGGCGCCTTGGCCACGAAGACCTCGGCGATCTGGTCGCCGATCTGCTTGGACGACTTGGTGAGCCCCTGGGTGAGGCGCTGGAACCAGCCGCGTTTGGGTTCTGACATGGGCCGCTTCTAGCGAGGCGCTTGCCGCGCGTCACCTCTCACCGCATGACAGGGTCATGGATGGATTGGCCGCCAGCCTCACCGTGCTCGACTACGCCGCGGTCGCCGTTTTCGGCGCGACCGGGGCATTGGCCGCCGCCCGGCGCAAGCACGACATCATCACCTTTGGCTTCTTCGCCGCCGTCACGGGTGTCGGCGGCGGGACACTGCGCGACCTCCTGATCGACGCACCCGTCTTCTGGGTCGCCCGGCCCGAGTACCTCATGGTCTGCCTGGCCGCAGCCGTCGCCGTCTGGGTCTTCGGGGGCGGTCGCGGGCGCGGGCGGCTGCTGCTGTGGCTCGACGCCCTGGGCATGGCCGCCTACACCTCGGTCGGGGCCATGAAGGCGACCTCGCTGGGCGCGCCGCCCTTCACCGCCATCGTCATGGGCGTCCTCACCGCCACGTTCGGCGGGGTGCTTCGAGACGTGCTGGCGCACGAACCCTCGGTCCTGCTGCGGCGCGAGCTCTACGTCACGCCGGCGCTGGTGGGCGCGATCGCGTTCGTCGCGCTGAACGCCTTGGCCGTGCCGCTGGGGGTCGCCGGCCTAGGCGGCTTCCTTGTGGCGTTCTCGATCCGCGCGGGCGCGATCTTGTTCGGCTGGAAGATGCCGGGCTTTCCGGGCCGGCCGCCGCCTGAGGACTAGATCAGGCCTCCGCGTCGGGGTGCTGGTAGCTCTGGATCCGCTCGTAGTAGCCGGGCGGCGGCCGCTGCACCTCGAGCTCGCCGATATGCGCCATCCAGGGCGGCGAGCTTTCAGGCTCAAGCTGCACGGTCGGCGCGATCTCCGAGGCCTTGTCGAACGCGAAGATCGTGATGTCGAAGCTCTTCGCGGTCTCGAAGGTCAGCGGCGTGCCGCACGCCGGGCAGAAGCCGCGTTGCACCAGGTTCGAGCTCTGGAAGCGGGCCGGCTCCTGCGTCCAGGTCAGCCGCTCGCGGTCGACGGTGACGAAGGCGCCGAACGGTCCCGCCGTCGCCTTCTGGCACATGCGACAGTGGCAGATGCTGGCGCGGCCCAGCTCGCCTTCGACGCGGAAGCGCACCTTCCCGCACTGGCAACCGCCCGACCAGCTCATGCCGCCACCCTCTGCCTCAACCGGGCGATCGCCCGCTTGCCGTCGTGTCCGGTGACCACCAGTTCGGTGACGGCGCCCACGGTCGCGTCTCCCGTGAAGACGATCTCGGTGAAGTCCTCCGCCCGCGCCAGGCCCGGCTTCTCGACAAGACCCGCCAGCGTCCGGCCCATCTGCGCCTCAAGGTGACGGCGCAGCGCCGCCTCCCCCGCCGCGCGCAGGCGCGCGGCGCGCGCCTTGACCACGTCGCGCTTCACCTGCGGCATCCGCGCCGCCGGCGTGCCGGGCCTGGGGCTGAACGGGAAGACGTGGAGGAACGACAGCCCCGCCTCTTCCACGAGCCTGAGGCTGTTGTCGAACATCTCGTCGGTCTCGGTCGGGAACCCGGCGATCAGGTCGGCGCCGAACGCCACGTCCGGCCGCACGGCGCGGACCTCGGCCACCAGCTTCAGCGCGTCCGCCCGCAGGTGGCGGCGTTTCATGCGCTTCAGGATCATGTCGTCGCCCGCCTGAAGGCTCAGGTGGAGATAGGGCATCAGGCGCGGCTCTTCGGCGAAGCAGCGCAGCAGGTCGGCGTCGATGTCGGCCGCGTCGATCGACGACAGCCGCAACCTCGGCAGCTCCGGGACCAGCTTCAGGATCCGCGACACGAGCTGGCCGAGCGTCGGCTGGCCTGGCAGGTCGGCGCCCCAGCTCGTCACGTCGACGCCGGTCAGCACCACCTCCTGGTAGCCCTCGACCGTCAGCCGGCGGACCTGCTCCACCACCTCGCCCGCCGGGGCGGAGCGTGAATTGCCCCGCCCGTAGGGAATGATGCAGAAGGTGCAGCGGTGGTCGCAGCCGTTCTGCACCTCGACGAACGCCCGCGCGCGATCCTTCAGCCCATCGATCAGGTGCCCGGCCGTCTCGCGCACGCTCATGATGTCGTTGACGCGCACGCGGCCCAGCTCGGCCGCAGCCGGCGCGTAGGCGCCGGCCTGACTCTTCTCGGCGTTGCCCAGCACCAGGTCGACCTCGCCCATGGCCGCGAAAGCGGCCGGGTCGATTTGCGCCGCACAGCCGGTGACGATGAGCTTCGCGCCCGGCCGTTCGCGTCGCGCCTTGCGGATCGCCTGCCGCGCCTGGCGCACCGCCTCGTTGGTGACCGCGCAGGTGTTGAAGACGACGGCGTCGGTCAGTCCGTCCTCGGCCGCCCGCTTGCGGATGACCTCGCTCTCGTAGCTATTGAGGCGACAGCCGAACGTGACGATGTCGACGTTGCTCACGGCAGTTCACCCGCGAAGTCGGCGGCCGCCGGGCCCGTCATGATCACGTGACCGTCGTCCCGCCACTCGATGAACAGCTCGCCGCCGTCGAGCTCCATCGTGGCGTAGCGCCCGACGAGGTCCCGCCGCGACGCCGCGACGAGGGCCGCGCAGGCGCCCGTGCCGCAGGCCTTGGTCAGGCCCGCGCCGCGCTCCCACACGCGCAGGCGGATGCGGTCGCGGCCCTTGATCTGGGCGAAGCCGACATTCACGTGCTCCGGAAACAGCGGGTGCTTCTCGACCGCGGGGCCCGCCTCGGCGACCGGCGCCTGGTCGACATCCGGCACGAAGAACACCACGTGCGGATTGCCCATGGAGACGCAGCCCGGCGGGGCCATCAGGTCGGCGTGATGGTAGAGCGCGACGCCCAGGGCCTGGGTGTCCTGCTCCTCCGCCAGCGGGATTTCGCGCCAGTCGAGGCGCGGCGGCCCCATGTCGACGCTGACCAGACGCTCGCCGGCCCGTGTGGCGATCAGGCGCCCGGCCTTGGTCTCCAGCTCCACGCGGTCCTTGCCGGCGGACTGCATCAAGAGCCAGCCCACGCAGCGGGTCCCGTTCCCGCAGGCCGAGATCTCCTCACCATCGGCGTTCCAGAACCGGACGAACGCATCGGCGCCCTCATGGCGGTCGATGGCGATCAGCTGGTCGCAGCCGACGCCGCTGGTCCGGTCCGCGATCGCGCGCACCTCGTCCGCCGTCGGTTCGAACGGCTGGCTGCGGGTCTCGACCACGACGAAGTCGTTGCCGAGCCCGTTCATCTTCAGGAACGGACGGCCCATGGAGGCCGCTATATAGGCGAAGACGGCGCCCGCCGCACCCCGCGCGAAGTCACGCGGCGGCGCTGGCGGCGTCGACCACGCCGGTTCGGCGGCCGCCGAGCGCGATGTTCATCTGCTCCACCAGCCGCGACAGCTCGATGGGCTTGGCGGCGACGCCGTCCATCCCGGCGTCGGCGTACTCGGCCAGATGGTGCGACATGGCGTTGGCGGTGAGCGCGACGATCGGCGTGTGGGCGCGGCCGGTCTCCGCCTCGATGGCGCGGATGCGGCGGGCGGCCGCCAGCCCGTCCATCACCGGCATCTGCACGTCCATGAGGATCAGATCGAAGCCGCCGCTGCGCCAGGCTTCCACCGCCTCTTCGCCGTCGGCTGTCATCTCGGCGGCGATACCCAGCTGATCTAGAAGGGTCCTCAACACCAGGCGGTTGGTCTCATTGTCCTCGGCGACCAGCACCCGCAGTGAGCCGATCTCCGGCCGGGCCGCCGCTTCCCGCTCCGCAGGTGGCGCTTCCGCCCGCGTGAGCGGCAGCCAGGCGGTGAACGTCGACCCGAGACCCGGCTCGCTTTCGGCGGTGATATCGCCTCCCATGCGCCGGGCGAGCTCGCGGGAGATGGCAAGGCCCAGCCCTGATCCGCCGTAGCGGCGCGTGGTCGAGGCGTCGGCCTGGATGAAGCGTTCGAACAGGGTCGGCAGCCGGTCGGGCGCAACTCCCGGGCCGGTGTCCCGGACGCGGATCGCGACGCGCTCGCCATTGTGGAACAGGGTGGCCTGGACTCCGCCGGCATCCGTGAACTTCACGGCGTTGGCCAGGAGGTTGTGGAAGATCTGCCGCACCCGCGTCGCGTCTGCCGCCCAGGGCGCCGACGGCGTCTGGCGCAACAGTGACGCGCAGCTCCAGGCCCTTCGCGGCCGCCAGCGGCGCGAAGGCCGCCTCGGCCTGGGCGGCGAGTTCCTCGAGGTCCAGGACCGCCATCTCCAGCTCCAGCTTCGCGGCCTCGATCTTCGAGATGTCCAAGAGGTCGTTCAGAAGGACCAGCAGCACCTCGCCCGACTGGCGGATCACCTCCAGTCGTTCGCGCTGGCGCTTGGGCAGCGGGTCGTGGGCCATGGCCTGGACCATGCCGAGCACCCCGTTCATCGGCGTGCGGATTTCGTGGCTCATGGTGGCCAGGAAGTCGCTCTTGGCTGCGTTCGCATCCTCGGCCCGGGCGCGCTCGGTCTGAGCGGCGTGGACCGCAGCGGTCAGATCAGCCTGGACCTGCCGATTGCGCTTCAGCGCGATGAACAGGTGGCCGATGTAGAGCACGGAGCCGAGCACCACGAACGCCATGCCGGCGGGGTTCGTACTCTCCTCGAACACGATCGAGAGGATCGGCAGACTCAGCAGGTACAGCGCATGCGGCGTGCAGCCGGCCCAGAACAGCTTGGGCTCGGACTGCGCCTGCAGGGCCACGTTCAGCAGGCCGGCGGTCGGGATCAGCAGGGCGAAGAGGTGCCCTTCCAGCCCGCCCTGCAGCCAGCACAGCGGCGTCAGCGAGGAATAGACGGCCACATGCAGGACCACGGAGGCGAGGTAGGCCGCCTCCTGTCCCCGCGTGGGCCGGAACTGCGGGTCGCGCCGCATGGGACGCGTCAGATGAAGGTCGATGAACTGGGTGGCGATGACCGCGGCGAACCACGCAAAGACCCAGGGACTGTGGGTGACCGCCCAGGTGGCGCCGCCGATCACCAAGGCGAGGCCCACGCGCATGGGCAGTTCCCTCGCCCGGGTGATTGCGACGCGGTGGTAACTGGAGCCCGGCGGCATGCACCCTCCCTTGTTCGCGACGTTGGCATTCGCGCGCTTAACAATTGCTTCAAAGGAGAGGGGTCTTTGCGCCCGTCGGCCGGCGCCGCTAGATGCGGGCCATGAAGTTGCCTGCCGCCGCCGCGCTCACCCTTGCCCTGCTGTCCGGCCCCGCCCTGGCGCAGGACGATCCCTTTCTCTGGTTGGAAGGGGTCGATGATCCCAAGGCGCTCGCGTGGGCCGAAGCCGAGAACGTCAAGACCGCCGATGTCCTGGAGAAGGACCCGCGCTACGCCCCGATGCTGGCCGAGGCGCGGGCGATCTTCACCGCCAAGGACCGCATCCCGACGCCGCAGTTCCGGGCGGGGGGGCATCGACAACCTGTGGCAGGACGCCGAGCACCCGCACGGCCTCTGGCGCCATACGAGCGAGGCCTCCTACCGCACGGCGGCGCCCGCCTGGGAGACACTGGTCGACGTCGACGCACTGGCCAGGGCCGAGGGCAAGCGCTGGTTCCTCAAGGGGGCGGTCTGCCTCAAGCCCGCCGAGACCACCTGCCTGGTGCGCCTCTCCAACGGCGGCGGCGACGCCGTCGAGCTGCGCGAGTTCGACACCCGCAGCAAGCGGTTCGTTGACGGCGGGTTCCGCTTCGCCGAGGGCAAGCAGTACGTCCAGTGGCTGGACCGCGACACGCTCGCCGTCGCCCGCGAGTGGACGCCCGGCGAGGTCACGGCGTCGGGCTATCCCTACGTCGCCAAGCTCGTGGGCCGCGACGGCTCGGCGCGTGAGGTGTTCCGCGGGCAGAAGGCCGACATGTCGGCGGCCGCCAGCGTGCTGCGCGGCGCAGGCTCACGGGTCGACGGCGTGCTGATCACCCGCAACGTGACCTTCTACGAGCGCGAGTTCAGCCTGCTCGGTGAAAAAGGGCTGATCCCGGTGCCGCTCGCCCGCAAGGCCGAGGAAGAGGCCTATGTCGACGGCCAGGTCGTCTTCAGCCTGCAGGAGGCCTGGGGCGGCTTCCAGCCGGGCGCTCTGATCGCCTACGACCTCGCGGCCCTGAAGGCGGACCCGAAGTCCGCCAAGCCGAAGCTCATCTTCCAGCCCGGTCCGCGCCAGGCCGTGCAGCAGGTCTCGTCCACCGACGGCAAGCTGGTAGTCGTGCTGCTGGAGGACGTGAAGGGCGCGGTCGACGTCTATGATGTCCAGGCCGGCCGGTGGACGGCCAGGCGGCTGCCGCTGCCGAAGGACGCCAACATCAACCTCGTCGACACGGCCGGCTCGGACGACGAGCTGTTCGTCACCGTCGAGAGCTTCCTCACGCCCACCAGCCTGTGGCTCGCCGACGCCGACGCCGGCACGGCAGCCCAGGTGAAGGCGCTGCCGGCGCGTTTCGACGCTTCGACCCACGTGGTGGAGCAGTTCTGGGCGACGTCCTCCGACGGGGCGAAGATTCCCTACTTCGTGGTTCGGCCGAAGGCGGCGAAGCTCGACGGCAGCCTGCCGACACTGATGTATGGCTACGGCGGCTTCCAGGTCGCCAAGCCGCCGATCTACATGCCCGAAGCGGGCAAGCTGTGGATGGAACGCGGCGGCGCCTACGTTATCGCCAACATCCGCGGCGGCGGTGAGTTCGGCCCCGCCTGGCACCAGTCGGTGCTGCGCGAAAAGCGCCAGCTCGCCTTCGACGACTTCGCCGCGGTGGCTCGCGACCTCGCCGCCCGCAAGATCACCTCGGCCCGCCGGCTCGGCATCTACGGCCGCTCCAACGGCGGCGTGCTGACCACCGTCTCGATGACCCAGCATCCCGAGCTGTGGAACGCAGTGGTGGTGGAGAGCCCCCTGATCGACATGCTGCGCTATCACAAGCTGTCGGCGGGCGCGTCTTGGGTGGGCGAGTACGGCGATCCGGACGTGCCGGGCGACCGGGCGTTCATCGCCAAGTACTCGGGCTACCAGGCGCTGAAGCCGGGCGTGGAGTATCCCCTGGCCTACATCACCACCAACACCCGCGACGACCGGGTGCACCCGGGCCATGCGCGCAAGTACGCGGCGATGTTGCAGAAGCTGGGCGTGCCGTACCTCTACTACGAGCAGACGTTCGGCGGGCACGCCAACGACGCCGACCCCGAGCTGAACGCCCGGCGCTGGGCCCGGCACTATGTGTACCTGGCCCAGCGGCTGATGGATTGAGGCCTCAGGCCTCCTTCAGCACCTCGGCCAGCAGGCGCCCTTCGGCGCGTCGGTTCGAGCCGGCCCGCCAGGCCACGACGATCTCGCGGGCGGGGTGGTCGGCATCGATCGGCCGCACCGCAACGGGCGCGGCGTCCGCCAATCCGGCGGTCACCGCCATCTTCGGGATGAACGTCACCCCGAGCCCGGAGCCTACCATCTGCACCACGGTCGGCAGTGACGTGGCGGCGAACGGTTCCTCTCCCGCCGCGCTGCGCGGCGCGTTTAGCCGGCAGGCCGACAGGGAGTGCTCCCGCAGGCAGTGGCCGTCCTCGAGCAGGATCAGGTTTTCGCGGGCCAGCGCCTCCGGCGAGGCGGACTTGCCGCGGGCCAACGGGTGATCGGCGGGCACGGCGGCCATCAGTTCGTCGTCCGAGACGTGCGCCCATTCCAGGCCCTGGGTGTCGAACGGCAGCGCGATCAAGGCCGCGTCGAGGCGGCCGGCCTTGAGTTGGGCGATCAGCCGCTGGGTCAGGTCTTCGCGCAGGAAAAGGCGCAGCTTCGGAAAGCGCTCCCGCAGCAACGGCAGCACGGCCGGCAGGAGAAAGGGCGCGATGGTCGGAATGACGCCCAGCCGGAAACGACCGGTCAGGGGCTGGCCGGCGTTCTTGGCCGCCTCGACGAGCTCCTCGGCCTCGTTGAGGATCGCTGTGGCCCGTCGGAGCGCCTCCTCACCCACGGGCGTCAGGATCACACCCGAGCGCGCCCGGTCGACCACGGCGGCGCCGAGGGTCCGCTCCAGCTCCTGGATCCCGGCCGAGAGCGTGGGCTGAGTCACGTGAGCCGCCTCCGCGGCGCGTCCGAAGGTCCCGTGCTCGGCGAGCAGCTTCAGGTACTGCAGCTGGCGGATCGTGGGCAGCATCACGGTGGACCATCCTGACAAATGACGGCCGAAAGGCGCCGATAGCCGGGGTCTATTCCAATCTCAAAAACAATCGATTGGCCATGTCTGTTACCGATCACTATTTCCCCGCCATCGACGGCGGGCGCGTGATCCTTCCACCCCGCCGCCATTCTGAAGCTGTGTCACACACCGCACTTCAGTCGGCCCCGGGGGGCGCAGCCCTCCTCCCCCCATGCGTCTCCCGGGTTACCGACTTCCCCGACCATCGAGATCGCCGAAGGCGTCCGCCAGCTTCGCCACGCCGCCGGCCATGCTGCGCGCCGGGAAGCCGGTGAAGCCCAGCAATAGTCCTGGCCGCGCCCGAGCCGTGCGGTAGAGCGGGCTGATGGCCCGCACCGTCACGCCGCGGCCGGCCGCAGCGTCCTGGACCGCAACGTCATCGCCGCCATCCTTGAGGAACGCCATCAGGTGCATGCCCTGATCCGGGACGTCGACCTCGAGGCGGTCGCCCAGCCTGGCGGTCAGCGCTTCGGCCAGAACGTCGCGCTGCGTCCGGTAGGCGAGACGCCGCCGGCGGATGTGGGCCGCGAACTGGCCGCTCTCCATGAAGTCCAGCATCACCGCCTGGGTCAGGGTCGGCGGCTGCCGGTCGGTCAGCTGGCGGGCCTTGGCCAGGGCGCCCGCCAAGGGTCGCGGCGCGACCATGTAGCCGAGCCGCAGCCCCGGAAAGAGCGCCTTGTTGAGGGTGCCGACGTAGATCACCCGCTCACCTCCATCGAGCCCTTGCAAGGCGGCGAGCGGCGGGCCGGCGTAACGGAACTCCGAGGAGTAGTCGTCCTCGACGATCCAGGCGCCGGCCTCGCGCGCCCACGCCAGCAGCTCGAGCCTGCGGCCCATCGAGAGCGTGACGCCCAGCGGGTACTGGTGGGACGGCGTCACGAAGGCGAGCCGGGCTCCGGGCGCGGCGGCGACGCCCGCGGACACGTCCAGCCCGGCGCGATCCACAGGCACGGCGTGCAGCTCGGCCCCGGCCGCGCTCAGCGCGTGCCAGGTCGGCTGGTAGCCGGGATCCTCCATCCACACCGGGTCGCCGGGCTGCAGCAGGACGCGCACGGCGATGTCGACAGCATGCTGCGCGCCTGCCGTGATGATCACTTGGTCCGGTTCGCAGACCACGCCACGGGCGGCGCGCAGATAGTCGGCCACCACCGCGCGGAGCCGCGGCTCGCCGCGGGGATCGGAGTAGCCGAAGTGCACAGGCTCCAGCGTGCGCAGCGCCCGTCGCGTAGAGGCGGCCCAGGCGTCCAGCGCACGGGCGTCCATCAGCGTACGGCCGTTGGAGAACAGCCGCTCGCCCGCCGCGGCCGGCGGCAGGGAAACGGCCTCCAGCGCCCGCAGGCCGGGTGGCGCTTCGGGCGCCGGCCCGGCCGCCAGGCGGTATGGGGTCTTCAGGTCCAGAACGCCGGAGAGGTCGCCGCAGACATAGGTGCCTGAGCCCGGCCGGCCCTCGGCGTAGCCTTCCGCCAGCAGCAGGTCGTAGGCCGCAACCACGGAGGCGCGCGAGACGCCCAGTCGCTGGGCGAGGTCGCGGCTGGACGGCAGCCGGCCGCCGGGCTTCAGGGCGCCGGTGTGGATCGCATCTCGGACCTGGTCGTACACCTGGCGGATGACCGGCCCGCCGGAACGGGGCGCTTGCCACGGATAGATCTCGGACCAGCTCATCGTCGTTCCAAGTGGACTGCTGCTCCCGGCCCAACTGGACCTGCCTTCCAGACCACATATGGCCTAGCTGCGACCTCCTGAGAAGGAGGTCGCCATGGACGGGTCCGCGCCGCCGCAGTTCCACCCCACCCCGCGGTCGCAGGTGCGTCGCCGGCCCCAGCGGGCAGCCTATGACGAGGCGACCGTCTTCTCGATCCTGGACGCCGGGCTGATGGCGCACGTCGGCTACGTGATCGAGGGGCAGCCGTTCGTCACGCCGACGGCCTACTGGCGCGAGGGCCGCACCCTCTATTGGCATGGCTCGGCGGCGAGCCGGATGTTGGACGCCGTCGGCGACGGCGCGCCCGTCTGCGTGACGGTCAGCTTCCTGGACGGCCTGATCGTCGGCCGCTCTGGCATCACCCACTCGGTCAACTACCGTTCGGTCATGGCCTATGGCACGGCTCGCGTGGTCGCTGATCCGACAGCCAAGCGCGCGGCCATGGAGGCCTTCATCGACCGGCTGTACGCGGGGCGGAACGTCAAGCTGCGCCCCACGACGGACGCCGAGCTCGCCGCCATCACCCTTGTCGCGATGAAAATCGAGGAGGCCTCGGCGAAGATGAAGGCCACGGCCCCCGCCGAGCTGCCGGCCGACGAAGGCTGGACGGCCTGGTCCGGCGTGCTGCCCGTCGAGACCCGCATCGGTCCGGCGATCGCCGAACCTCGGGAAGGCCCACGCACGGACGACCTTTCGCCCTACGGCCCCGGCGTGCGGCTCGACGAAGCGCTCACTCGGGCTTGCCGGTCTCCACGTAGCGCGCGAAACGCCTGAAGCCTTCGCCCATGACACCGTCGGCGGCGGGCGCGAGCGTCGTCACGAAGTCCCGGGCGCCGGCGACGTTGTAGGTCATCACCACCTCCGTGCCGCCGGCGTTCGGCTTGAGATCGAAGGCCCAGGCCGCGCCGACGCCCTCGTCCTGCAGCGGCCCGAGCGCCGCCGCGACGCGCACCTGCTTGTTGGGGATCACCAGCTCGACGACCCCGTGGCGCACGCCGCCCCCGCCGGGCAGGGCCTCGCAGTAGCAGGCGTTGGCGGCGAGCGGCATCGAGAGGTTCGACGCCTGGCCGGAATAGGTGTGCGCAGGGCTCCACCATCGGTCGATCTCGCCGATCGCCCTGAACACCTTCTCGGGCGATGCGGCCACCTTGGCCGTATATTTGAGCCGGAAGCCATAGCTCCCCTTGTCGACCACCTCGGCCGAGGCGGCGCCGCCGAAGCTCAGCGCCGCAAGGAAGGCCAGGAGTGCGTTTCTCATCGTAAGCCCCCGGTTCAGGCCGGCTCGAAGCTTAGCGGCGCTCCCCAGAAGGTCTCAACCAGACTGTGCTGTGCGCCAGGCTTGCCGGTCGTCAGGAAGCGCCGACCGCCGCCGCGCCCGGCGTCGAACTCCGGATGCCGTTCCATGTAGCGCGCCAGCGCGTCGGCTGTGGCTTCCGGCTGGCGGATCAGCGGCGTGCCGGGCGGCAGGGCCTCCTGGAAGAGGTCGGCGGTGATTTCGTAGTGGGTGCAGCCCAGGATCGCCCGGTCCGGCGCGCGGCCAATGCGGGTGGTCAGCGCCTTCACATGGCCCTGGATCACCGCCGCGAGCTCGTCCCGCGAGGCGCCGCTCTCGATCATCCGCGCCAGCTCCGGGCACGGCTCGGAGAAGACGGCGACGTCCTGGCGGCGCTTGTCGATCTCGATCTCGTAGACCCTGCTGTTCGCCGTGGCCGGCGTCGAGAAGATGCCGAGGATGTCCAGCTTCTCGATCTTGTCGCCGCGGCGCTCGGCCTCGTGCTCCCAGGGCAGCCCGGTGGCCGCCTCGATGGTGGGCACCACGATCCCCAAGACGTTCACGGGCCGGCCCAGCGCCTTTCGATAGCCGGGCAGCCAGGTCTGCTGCAGCCGCCGCAGCGCGACGCTGGCGGCGGTGTTGCAGGCCAGCACGACCACGTCGCAGCCTTCTTCGAACAGCCGGATGCAGCCGGCCTTCGTCAGCTCGACGATCTCCTCGCCGGGCCGGCCGCCGTAGGGAGCGTTGGCCTGGTCGGCCAGATAGAAGAAGTCGGCGTCGGGGAAGCGCTCCACGAGCCTGTGATGGACGGTCAGACCGCCCACGCCGGAGTCGAATACGCCGATGGCCATGCCCGCTGCTTAGACTGCGTCCCGCCCGGCCGCTAGACGGCCTGAGCGGCCCTGCGAAAACGGTGGCCACATCAAGCCAGGGTCACGTGACGTTCAGGCGCGTTCCTGCTTAACCTCCGGCCCAAAGTTCGATCCGCTCGGAGACCCCATGCGCCGCCGCACCTTTCTGGCCGCCTCGTCCGCCCTCGTCGCCACCACCACGCTGCCCGTCACCGTCCTCGCCCAGGGCGCCAATCCCGTGTCGGCCGAATGGACGGGCCCCTTCGGCGGCGTGCCGGCTTTCGACAAGGTGCGCGTCGAGCACTTCAAGCCGGCGCTGGAAGCCGGCATGGCGGCCGAGTGGGCCGAGGTCGAGGCCATCGCCAACAACCCGCAGCCGGCGACCTTCGACAACACCATCGCAGCCATGGAGCGCAGCGGCGCGGCCCTCGACCGGGCTCAGACCATCTACGGCATCTGGGTCGCCACGCTGTCTACGCCCGAACTTCGGGCGATCGACAAGGAGATGCAGCCGAAGCTCGCCGCCCATAACGACCGCATCCTGCAGAACGCCAAGCTCTTCCAACGCATCGACGCCGTCTATCAGCAGCGTTCGAAGCTGAAGCTGACGCCCGAGCAGGACCGGCTCGTCTGGCTGCGCTGGAACACCTTCGTGCGCAACGGCGCCAAGCTGGACGCCGCCGCCAAGGCCCGCGTGGCGGCGATCAACAGCGAACTGGCGACCGCCTTCACCGCCTTCAGCCAGAACCTTCTGCACGACGAGAACGAGTACGACCTCTATCTGAAGGAGGCCGACCTCGCCGGCCTGCCCGCCGACGTCCGCGCCGCGATGGGCTCGGCCGCCAAGGGCAAGGGCCGCGACGGCGAGTACGTGATCGTCAACACCCGCTCGTCGGTCGACCCGTTCCTCACCTATTCCGAACGGCGCGACCTGCGCGAGAAGGTCTGGAAGACGTTCTACAGCCGGGGCGACAACGGCGACGCCCATGACAACAACGCGCTCATCAAGAAGATTCTGAAGCTGCGGGCCGAGCGCGCCAAGCTGTTCGGATATCCAACCCATGCGCACTGGCGCCTCGCCAACAACTCCATGGCCGAGACGCCGCAGGCGGGCATGGAGCTGATGGAGCGCGTCTGGCCGTTCGCCGTGGCCCGCGTGAAGGAGGAGGTGGCCGAGATGCAGGCCATCGCCGACAAGGAGAAGGCGAAGATCAGGATCGCCCCCTGGGACTACCGCTTCTACGCCGAGAAGGTCCGCAAGGCGCGCTACGACCTCGATATGAACGAGGTGAAGCCGTACCTGCAGCTCGAGAAGCTGCGCGAGGGCATGTTCTGGGCCGCAGGCGAACTCTACGGCTTCAGCTTCACGCCGGTGACCGACGTCCCCGTCCAGCACTCGGACGTGCGCGTCTGGGAGGTGAAGCGCGGCCCCGAGCACATCGGCCTCTGGTACTTCGACCCCCTACGCCCGCACCGGCAAGCGCTCGGGCGCCTGGATGAACGCCTATCGCACGCAGGAGACCTTCGACGGCAAGGTTACAACGATCGTTTCGAACAACTCGAACTTCGTGAAGGGCGCGCTGGGCGAGGCGGTGCTGATCTCCTGGGACGACGCAGAGACCATGTTCCACGAGTTCGGCCACGCCCTGCATGGCCTGAACTCCGCGGTGAGCTATCCGTCGGTGTCGGGCACGCGGGTGTTCCGTGACTACGTCGAGTTCCCCTCGACGGTGAACGAGTCCTGGCTGCGGACGCCGCAGGTGCTGAACCGCTTCGCCCTGCACCATCAGACCGGCAAGCCGATCCCGGCCGAGCTCGTCGCCAAGATCGAGCAGGCGTCCACCTTCCGCCAGGGCTTCGACGTCACCGAGTTCCTGGCCTCGGCGCTGATCGACATGAAGCTGCACCTCGCCGGCGACGCCGACATCGATCCGGACGCCTTCGAGCGCGAGGAGCTGGCCAAGCTCGGCATGCCGGCCGAGCTGCCGATGCGCCACCGCACGCCGCAATTCGGGCACATCTTCGCGTCGGACGGCTATTCGGCCGGCTACTACTCGTACCTGTGGTCCGAGGTGATCGCGCTCGACGCCGTGGAAGCCTTCCGCGAGAGCGCCCGGCGGGCTCTACGACAAGGCCGTGGCCAAGCGGCTGCACGACAACGTCATGAGCGTCGGCAACTCGATCCATCCCCGGGACGGCTACCGCAAGTTCCGCGGTCGCGACCCGGACGTGAAGGCCTACCTGAAGGACAAGGGGTTCCCGACCACCTAGGCGGCGGTCAGGCGCCGCTCCGCGCGCTCACGCCAGAGCGCGAGCAGCGGCGTCACCGTCAGCTCCATCATCAGCGGCAGGATCGCAGACCCTGCGAGCTCACCGGCTTGGATCGTCGCCGCCAGCCGCGCGAGCCCACCCAGCACGACGATCGGCGCCAGCGTCCGATAGACGGCGCCCCGGCGCTCCAGCGTCGGGATCGTCCACCAGAACGTCAGCCCGATCCCGAGCAGCAAGCCGGAGAGATAGCGGAAGTGGCCGCTGTCGCTGAGCCGGCCCAGCACGCCCATGCCGCCGCCATAGACCGGCACGATCCCGGCGACCGCTACGGCGAGCTGCAGCAGGCGGCGTTCCAAAGCTGGCGTCACGCGAACAGGTCCCCCTGGGCGGCGGCCTTCGCGCCCTCGATCGCCAGCAGTCTTAGCTTGGTGTTGACCCCGCCGCGCGCGGAAAAGCCGCCCGGCTTGCCGCCGGCCGCCGTCACCCGGTGGCACGGCACCACGATCGGCCAGGGGTTCTTGCCCAGCGCCTCGCCGACGTCGCGCGCCAGCAGCTTGTCGCCCAGCTTCTCGGCGATCTCGCCATAGGTGAGCGTCTCGCCGGCGGGGATGGCGCGGGCGATCTCATAGACCCGGGCGTGAAACTCCGGCGTTCGCGACAGGTCCAGCGGCGCGGCCGACAAGTCGGCCTTCTCGCCGCGCATCAGCGCCTGGATGCCCGCGATCGTCGGCCGCAGCGACCCCGGCGGCTCAGCCTCCACACTATCGGGGAAGCGCCGCAGGAAGCCCCGCCGCGCGGTCTCGGCCTCGCGTTCCGGCAGGTGGCAGGCGACGAGGCCGGCTTCGTTCCAGGCGATGCCGGCGACGCCGATGGCGGTCTCGAACAGGGCGTATTCGGTCATGCCGAAAAGATAGCCGCGTTCCCCGATCGTCGCTGGCGGCTTTCGGACATTGAGCCTACTCGGCGGCGGAGACCGTCGCGGGCGACTCCACCGTCAGCGGCATGCGGCACGTGAAGCAGGTCTCCTTCGCGTCCGACCGGACGCTGAGCGTCCCGCCATGGGCGCGGGCGACCTCCGAAGCGATCCATAGACCCAGACCCAGGCCGCGCGACCCCAGGTCCGTGCGCTTGAACGGCTGGAACAGCTTCGCCTGCGCCGTGCGCGGAATGGGCGGCCCTCCGTTGGTGACGCTGATCTCGAAATCGCGACCTCGGGTCACGGCGCGCACGACGATCGGCTGGTCCGGGGCTCCATGGGTCAGCGCGTTCCCAAGCAGGTTGGACAGCAGCTGGGCCACCCGGCGGCTGTCGGCCTCGATCGGATGCGCGATGGCGATCTCCGTGCGGATTTCCTGGTGCGGATAGGCCAGCGCCAGCTCGGCGACGACCTGTCTCAGGGCCTCTGCAAGCTTCGGGTCGCGCGTCCGTTCGACCGCGAAGCCCCCGCCGAGGCGGCCTCGGGCGAGGTCGAGCACATTGTCGATCAGCCCCGCCATCCGCTGCACGCTGCCGTCGACGGCGTCCAGCAGCGTCTTCGCCCGATCCTGCAGCTCGGTCTTGCGGATCAGCCGGGCGGCAGACTGAACGGACGCCAGCGGGTTGCGCAGGTCGTGACCGAGCACGGCGATGAACTGCTCGCGCAGTTCGGCCGTCTCCCGCTCGCTCATCAGCGCCTCACGGCTGCGCTCAAGACGACCGCACGCCGCCAGGTGCGCGCCGATCAGTTCGGCGAACAACTCGAACAGCGGCAAGGCCGTCGAGCCCTTCAGCTTGGCCGGCTTCGGATCGATGGCGCAGAGGGTGCCGAAGAACTCGCCCTCGTGGCAGATCGGCACGGAAATGTAGCTGCGGAAGCCATACATCGCGGGCGTCCGGTGCGTCCGGTAGGCGGGATCGGCCGGCACGTCGTCGATGACCACCGGCTCGCCATGGCCGCGGATCTCATTGCAGATCGTGGTGACGAGATCGAGCTCGCCGCCAGGCTCCAGCCCGAAGGCGATCTCATCGCGCACAGCCAAGGCGACCCAGCGGGATTCGGTGACGCGCGCCACGGCGGCGAAGCCCATGCCGGTCGAGCGACAGACCACTTCCAGCAGCTTCGGGACGGCGTCTATGACGGCGAGGGTCGCGACATCGTCCCCTATCGTGCGCGACATGATGAAGCTCCGGATGTCGGCGGGGGCTGCGATTCTTAGGCCACGAAGGGCTGCCGGAGTCACGGCCTCTCTCGGCCCAAAGGCGTCCAAAACCGCCAGTTCCTTGACTCGGACTTACCCACAGGCGCATAAGCGCGCCCTTCCGGCCCTGATCTCGGTCAGCGCCCTCTACCGCCACGACCCCCAGGACCTATCTGGGACGAGGGCGGCGAGGCCCCCCGTCGACGCAATCGTCCACGGGGGCTGATTGCGTTTGGGGCCCGCGTTCTCGCTGAAGCGACAACGCAAGGAAGCAAAAGCGGGCAATTCGCAGCTGCGAATTGCCATGGAGTTCGAATGTTCGACGCGCTTTCTGATCGGCTGACAACCGTCTTTGACCGGCTTTCCGGTCGCGGCGTGCTGTCCGAGAAGGACATCGACGAGGCGATGCGCGAGGTGCGCGTGGCCCTGCTCGAGGCCGACGTCGCCCTGCCGGTCGTCCGGCAATTCATCGACAAGGCCAAGGAACGCGCCACCGGCGAGGCGGTGATCCGCTCGGTGAAGCCCGCCGACCAGGTGATCAAGATCACCTACGACGGCCTCGTCGAGATGCTGGGCGGCGATGCCGAGCCGGAAGGCCTGCGCATCTCCTCGAACCCGCCGACGGTCATCCTGATGGCCGGCCTCCAGGGCTCGGGCAAGACCACCACCGCCGGCAAGCTGGCCCTGCGGCTCCAGAAGGAGCGGAAGAAGGTCCTGCTGGCCTCGCTGGACACCCGTCGTCCGGCCGCCATGGAACAGCTGGCGATGCTGGCGACCCAGGCCGGCGTCGACAGCCTGCCGATCGTTCCAGGCCAACCCGCGCCCGAGATCGCCAAGCGCGCCATGTCGGCGGCAAAGCTGCAGGGCTACGACATCCTCATCCTCGACACCGCCGGCCGCACGACGCTGGACGAGGCGATGATGAGCGAGGCGGCAGAGATCGCGAGGATCTCGAACCCCTCCGAGACCCTGCTCGTCGCCGACGCCCTGACCGGTCAGGACGCGGTCCGTACCGCCAAGGCCTTCCACGAGCGCCTTCCCCTGACGGGCCTGGTGCTGACCCGCGCAGACGGCGACGGCCGCGGCGGCGCCTCACTCTCGATGCGCGCCGTCACCGGCCTGCCGATCAAGTTCCTGGGCGTCTCGGAGAAGATCGACGGTCTTGACGTCTTCGACGCCCACCGCGTGGCCGGCCGCATCCTCGGCCGCGGGGACGTTGTGGCGCTGGTCGAGAAGGCGGCCCAGGACCTCGACATGGCCAAGGCCGAGGCCATGGCCAAGAAGCTGGCCAAGGGACGCTTCGACCTCGACATGATGGCCGAGCAGCTCAAGCAGATGAAGCGCATGGGCGGCATGGAAGGCCTGATGGGCATGCTGCCCGGCGTCCAGAAGATGAAGAAGCAGATCTCGGAGTCCGGGATCAGCGACAAGACCTTCGACCGCCAGATCGCGATCATCTCCTCGATGACCAAGGCCGAGCGCGAGAAGCCCGACATCCTGGCCGCCTCGCGCAAGCGGCGCATCGCAGCCGGCGCCGGCGTCGACGTCGCCGAGGTGAACCGCGTGCTGAAGCAGCACCGGCAGATGGCGGACGCCTTCAAGTCGCTGAGCAAGAACGGCGGCAAGGGCTTCGGCCAGATGGCCAAGATGCTCGGCGGCGGCGACATGGACATCGGCAAGATCGCCCAGATGACCGGCCAGCCGGCCCACGCCCGAGCAGATGGAAGAGATCCAGGCTCAGCTGAAGAACCTGGGCGGCCCGAAGGGCGCGCTCGGCGGCCTCCCCAAGCTTCCCGGCCTCGGCGGCGGCCTGCCGCCGGGCTTCAACCCCTTCAAGAAATAGCTTTCAGACCAAGGACTAGAGAGAATGCTGAAGATCCGTCTCGCCCGTGGCGGCGCCAAGAAGCGCCCCTACTACTCGATCGTCGTCGCCGACAGCCACTCGCCGCGCGACGGCCGCTTCATCGAGAAGGTGGGCAGCTACAACCCGCTGCTGAAGAAGGACGACCCGAACCGCGTCGTGCTGAAGCAGGAGCGCATCCAGGAATGGCTCGCCAAGGGCGCCCAGCCGACCGACCGCGTCGCCCGTGAACTCGGCAAGCTCGGCCTGGTGAAGTGGGAAGCCGGCAACAACCCGAAGAAGGCCGAGCCGGGCACGAAGGCCAAGGAACGCGCGGAAGAGCGCGCCCAGCGCGAGGCCGACCGCGCCGCCGCTGCGGCCGAAGCCGCCGCCGCCCCGCCGGCCGAAGAGCCGGCCGCGGAAGAGGCTCCCGCCGCCGAAGCTCCCGCGGCTGAGGAAGCTCCGGCTGCGGAAGCCGCCGCGGAAGAAGCTCCTGCGGCTGAAGCTCCGGCTGCTGAAGAGGCTCCCGCCGCGGAAGGCGAAGAGCAAGCCTAAGAACCCAAGAGATGGGCGACAGCCTCATCCTGGTCGGCCGCGTCGCGGGCGCCTTCGGCGTCCGCGGCGAGGTCCGCATAACCAGCTTCACGGCCGAAGCCTCGGCCCTGCTGGACTACCGCGATCTGAAGCGCGAGGACGGCGCTCCGGCGCTCACCTTGACCTCGGGCCGTCCTGCGAAGGGCGGCCTTGTCGTCCGCGCCGCCGAGGTCGAAACCCGCGAACAGGCCGAGGCGCTGCGCGGGCTGAAGCTCTTCGTCCCGCGCGAGGCCTTGCCCGCGCCCGACGAGGACGAGTTCTACATCACCGATCTGATCGGACTTGCCGTGGTCGACCCAGAGGGCGCGCCCCTCGGGACCATCAAGAACGTCCACGACTTCGGAGCCGGCGACCTGCTCGAGGTCCAGCCGCCGCAGGGCGCCAGCTGGTACCTCCCCTTCACCCGCGAGGCCGTGCCCGAGGTGAAGCTGGCCGACGGCGTCCTGGTCGGCGTGAAGCCCGCCGAGGCCGAAGAGGCGGAAGACTAGGCTTCAGCCTTCGGCTTCCGCAGCCGCATCAGGCCTTCCTGGGCGCAGCTCGCCACAAGCGCCCCGTCTGACGCGCGGTAGATCTGTCCGACGTTGAACCCGCGTCCGCCGGACGAGGACGGCGCCTCCTGATGATAGAGGTGCCACTCGTTGAAGTCGGTCGGCCGGTGGAACCACATGGCGTGATCCAGGCTCGCGGTCTGCATCCCGGGCGTCCGCCAGTTCACCGCGTGCGGCCTGAGGCTCGTCCCCAGAAGGCTCATGTCGGACGCATAGGCGAGGATCACCTGGTGCATGGCCGGGTCGCTGCCAATAGGGTCCTTGGCCCGGAACCACACCTGCTGCACCGGCTCCAGCTGGGTCGGACGACGGATGTCGAAGCGGCCGCCCACGGTGCGCATCTCGATCGGCTCGGGCCGCTGCAGCCACTCGCGCATCTCGGCCGGCAGCTTGTCGGCCCGCTTCAGCTGGGCCTCGCGGTCGTCCTCCACCTCCTCCCAGTGGGGCGCGGCCGGCATTTCGGCCTGGTGCTCGAAACCGTCTTCCTCGACCTGGAAGCTGGCCGCCAGGTTGAAGATCTGCTGGCCGTGCTGGACCGCGATCACCCGCCGGGTCGTGAAGCTGCCGCCGTCACGCGAACGGTCGACCTCGAAGATGATCGGCACGTTCGGGTCGCCGGGCCGGATGAAATAGCAATGCAGCGAGTGGCAGACCCGCGCCTCGACCGTCGCATAGGCGGCCAGCAGCGACTGGGCGATCACCTGGCCGCCGTAGATGCGAACGCGCGACTCCTCCTCGGGCGTCGTGCCCCGGAAGAGGTTCACCTCGAGCCGCTCCAGCTTGAGCGTCTGCATGAGGGTCTGGGTATCCATGGCGGCCGGGCTTTGCTGCAACTGCGAAGGCGCGAGGCATTACGCCCGACGCCCGCCCATGGGAAGAGGCGGCGCTACTTCCCGCTTCGCATCCGCATCAGTCCCTCCTGGGCCACCGTGGCCACCAGAGTGCCGTCTTCGGCATAGATGGAGCCGCGGATCAGGCCGCGCCCGTCTGACGCCGACGGACTGTCGTGCGCGTAGAGATGCCACGTGTTGAAGTCCGTCGGCTTGTGGAACCACATGGCGTGATCGAGGCTCGCCGACTGGAAGTCCTTGGTCTGCCAGTGCACCTGATGCGGCCGCATTGCGGTCGACAGCAGGTTCATGTCCGAGGCGTACGCCAGGATCACCTGGTGCATCCGCGGGTCGCCGCCGATCGGCGTGCGGCAACGGAACCAGTTCTGCGAAACGGGCTCCTTCGGACCGTCCATCCAGTAGGTGCGCGCGTCCTTGGAGCGCATCTCGATGGGCATCGGCCGGGAAAGCCAGCGCTTGGCCTGCTCGGGCGCGTCCTTCATCAACTCTCGCAGCACCTCCATCTGGTCCTTCAGTTCGGACCAGTGCGGACCCGGCGGCATATCGGCCTGGTGCTGGAAGCCGTCTTCCGGGTCCTTGAACGAGGCGGCAAGGTTGAAGATCTGCTTGCCGCGCTGGATCGCCACCACGCGCCGGGTCGTGAAGCTGCCGCCGTCGCGCGAGCGGTCGACCTCGAAGAGGATGGGCACGGTGGGATCGCCGGGCCGCAGGAAGTAGCAGTGCAGCGAATGGCACACGCGGTCCTCGACCGTGCCGTACGCCGCCAGCAGGGATTGCGCGATGACCTGGCCGCCGAAGATCCGGCCCGGCGCGGTGTCAGGCGATGTTCCTCGGAAGAGGTTCTCCTCGATCCGCTCCAGCTGCAGCGTCTCGACCAGCGTCTCGTCTTGGGCGTCGACTTCACTCATTGGAAGCGGCGATACGCGGGGGCGAAGGCGGCGGCAAGACTTGACGGCGGAGACGCCATGCCGCCCTAGGGGCCCGCCATGCCGTTCGACTGCACCGTGCTGACCATGTTCCCGGATGCGTTTCCGGGCCCGCTTGGCGTCTCGCTCATCGGCACGGCTTGGCGCGAGCAGAACCTGTGGTCCCTGGAAACGGTGGACATTCGGGGCTTTTCCAAGGATAAGCGCGGCTTCCTCGACGACACCCCTGCGGGTGGCGGTCCTGGACAGGTGATGCGGGCCGACGTGATCGCCTCCGCGCTGGACAGCGTGGAGCGGCGCGAACGCCCGCTTTTGTACATGAGCGCCAGAGGTCGGCCCCTGACCCAGGCGCGCGTGCGTGAGTGGGCCAAAGGCCCCGGGCTGATCGTCCTGTGCGGTCGGTTCGAAGGGGTGGACCAGCGGGTGCTCGACGGCCGCGGGTTCGAGGAGGTCTCCGTCGGAGACGCGGTTCTCGCCGGCGGCGAGGCGGCGGCGCTGGTGGCGATCGAGGCGTGCGTACGGCTGGTGCCCGGTGTGTTGGGCCAGGCCGAGAGTTTGAGTGAAGAGAGTTTCGAGGATGGCCTCCTCGAGCACCCGCAGTATACGCGACCGCGGGACTTCGAGGGCCAGGACATCCCCGAGGTGCTGCTTTCGGGCAATCACGCGGCGATCCGCCGCTGGCGCCAGGAACAGCGTGAACTGACCACGCGGGAGCGGCGTCCGGATCTCTGGGCGCAGCGAGCCGCCAATCAACAGGCAAAGGGCGGGTAAAGCCCAGTAAGGATGAAGACCATGAACGTGATCGAACAGCTCCGTAAGGAAGAAGCAGACCGTCTGCTGGCGGCCCGCAAGATCCCCGAATTCCGCCCCGGCGACACCGTGCGCGTGAACGTGCGGATCAAGGAAGGCGACCGTGAACGCGTGCAGGCCTATGAAGGCGTCTGCATCGCCCGCGCCGGCCAGGGCGTCGACGAGAGCTTCACCGTCCGCAAGATTTCGTTCGGCGAAGGCGTGGAGCGTCTGTTCCCGATCATGTCGCCGAACATCGAGAGCATCGAGGTGAAGCGTCGCGGCGTCGTCCGTCGCGCCAAGCTGTACTACCTGCGCGACCGTCGCGGTAAGTCGGCCCGGATCGCCGAGCGTCAGATGACGGCCGCCGCCAAGGACGAGCCGACCGAGACCCCGGAAGCCTAAGGCTCCCAAGGTCAATCCAGAGTTTCGAGACGGCGGCCGGGGCGATCCGGCCGCCGTTTTCGTTTCACGCCGCCGGCGCGTCGGCCGCTGCCGCCAACGCCGCCCGCCAGCCGGCGGGTGTCATGGCCGCCAGATACTCCGCCTGCATCTCGGGCGTCAGCACCTCGACCATGAAGCGGTTCTCGACCCAGAACTCGATGACGCCGAAGGCGCCGCCGCGCCTGCGGGACTTGGCCGTCCAGCCATGCTCCGCCGCCAGCGCCAGGATGTCGGTTTCGGCCAGGTCGCTGGCGATCGCGACGTGAGTCGCCGAATGGCCGCTGGGCCGCGGGTTGGCGACACCCACCGCATCGGCATCCCCGTCGGCTGGGTGTAGTTCGAGCCCGCGAGGATAGACCTCGACAGCGCTGTTGCGGTCGTCGCCGGCCAACACGATCAGCGACCCTTCGCCGAGCGGGGGAAAGGATGCGCCTCGGCCTGCCAGAGGCGGGCCAGTGCGGCGGCCACGCGGGCGGGATCGTCGGCGTCGATGGAGATGTGGAAGATCATCGGAAAGGCTCCGGTCTGAGGAGCCCTCCAACTAGTC
Organism: Phenylobacterium sp. J426; assembly: GCF_024699945.1. Classification (GTDB taxonomy): domain Bacteria; phylum Pseudomonadota; class Alphaproteobacteria; order Caulobacterales; family Caulobacteraceae; genus Phenylobacterium. Next base: position 1,190,854 of record NZ_JAJOMY010000001.1, read on the forward strand.
TCGGCGATCGAACGCCGAAATCCGAGATGTTGCAATCCGACCCTGCAGGAACGCAGGGTGGCGACATGCTGGATTGGGACGACATCCGAGTGTTCCTGGCGGTGGCGAAGGCGGGGAGCACCGCAGGCGCGGGCCGCACGCTCCGCGTGGACCCGACCACCGTCGCGCGTCGCATCGCGGCGCTCGAAACCGCCGTTGGCGCACGGCTCTTCGATCGCAGCCGGGACGGCTACGTCCTGCGAGCGGACGCCGCCGAGCTCGTGGAGGCTGCCGCCGCCATGTCCCGCGAGGCGCATCTCTTCGACAGTCGGGCGCAGGCGCTCGCGCGCGGCGTTGACCGGCTGCGGGTCACGACCAACGAGCCGCTCGCCAACGCCATCGTCGCGCCGGCCATCGTGGTGTTCCAGGCCGAACACCCGGAGGTCCGCATCGACCTTGTCGTGGGTCCCGGCCAGCTCGACCTGGACCGCGGCGAGGCCGACGTCGCCCTGCGCGCCGCGCCCGAGCCCGGGCCCGGCGATCTCGTGGCCCGCCGACTGGCCGACGCCCGCTGGGCCGTCTACTGCAGTCGGGCCTATGCAGCGCGCCACGGCGCGCCCGCGGGGGTCGGCGACCTTGCCGCGCATACCATCATCGCGACGGGCGAGCCGAGTTCGCTGCACCTGGCCGCTCGGGCTCCGGACGCCCGGTCCGAGCGGCGCGACACCATGAACGACCTCGTCATCGCCGTGCGGGCGGGTCAGGGGGTGGCGAGCCTGCCCTGCATCATCGGCGATCCGCACCCGGACTTCGTCCGTTGCTTCTCCCAGGACGAGCCGGTCACGCCGGTCTGGCTGATCTGCCACCAGCGGCTGCGCCACACCCCGTCCGTCCGCCGGTTCCTGGACTTGGTGGCCGAACACACCGTTGCGGCGCGGCCGGTTCTGGAAGGACGCGGCTAGCCGGCTTCCGCCGCATAGGCGGCCAGGTCCCCGGCCAGGTGATCGAACATCAGTCGCATGCGTGGATTGCTGCGCAGCGCCTCGTGCATGCAGATCCAGATGTCGAGGCGAAAGCCGAACGCGCCGCGGACGACCTGCACGAGGCCCGCGCGGCGGCCGATCTGGTGCTGGCAGACGCCGATGCCGAAGCCTGCACGCAGCAGAGCCAGCTGGGCCGCGTCGCTGTCCGTGCGCAGCGCGAAGATGTCCCGGGTGATCGGGCGGCCGAGGTCGACGTCCACCTTGGCTGGGGGCGGCGTGCGGTCGAAGCCGATCAGGGTGTGGGCGTAGAGCTCGTCCAGCGTCTGCGGCAGGCCGTGCCGCTCCACATAGCCGGGGGTGGCGTAGAAGCCGAAGCCCACCTCGCCGACCTTCTTCGCCACGATGGCGTTCTGCGTCGGCCGCGCCATGCGGACGGCGATGTCCGCATCGCGCCGCGAAAGGTCCTCGACCTTGTTGGAGACGGCGATCTCGACATCGATCTTGGGATGCAGGTCGCGAAACCGGGCCAGGATGGGCGGCAGCACCTCGACGCCCATCACCTCGCTCGCGGCCACGCGCACGACCCCCACCGCGTCGTCCGCCGCCCCCACCGCATCCCGGGAGGCCGCGCCGGCGGCGGCGGCCATGTCGGCGAGATGCGGCGCCAGAGCGAGCGCCAGGTCGGTCGGCTGCAGCCCTCGCGGACTTCGAAGGAACAGCGGCGCACCCAACTGGCGCTCCAGCTGGTCGATGTGGCGGCCGAGCGTCGGCTGGGTCAGCCGCCTCAGCCGGGCCGCGGCCGAGAACGTCCCCGCCTCCAACACGGCGTGCAGGCTCTGCAGCAGATCCCAGTCCGGCGTTCCAGGCATGCAGGGATGCATACCCTAAGGTGAGGCTCGGCAATATGGCTTGGCAGCAACTCCGGGGCACAAATTTGCTGCAACCGCGCGTCGATTGCGGCATCGCAGCACTAGACGTGCGCGCCCCTGCGGACCTAGATGCGCGCCATGCCCGGCAAGACCCTGTACGACAAGATTTGGGATGCGCACGTCGTCGCCGAAACCGACGGCGAGGCGATCCTCTACATCGACCTGCATGTCATCCACGAGGTGACGACGCCCCAGGCTTTCGCCGGGCTCCGGGAGGCGGGTCGTCCGGTCCGCCGGCCCGATCGCACCCTCGCCGTCGCCGACCACAACATCCCGACCGAGGGCCAGGCCCTGGGCGTCGACGCCGTCGCCGACCACGAGGCGCGTCTGCAGCTCCAGACGCTGGGTAAGAACGTCGCCGAGCACGGCATCGAATACTATCCGATGGGCGACATCCGGAACGGCATCGTCCACGTGGTGGCGCCCGAGCAGGGCCGCACCCAGCCTGGCATGACCATCGTCTGCGGCGACAGCCACACCTCGACCCACGGAGCCTTCGGGGCGCTGGCGCACGGCATCGGCACGTCCGAGGTCGAGCACGTGCTCGCCACCCAGACCCTTCGCCAGAAGAAGGCGAAGAACATGCGCGTCCGCATCGAGGGCGAGCCCGTTCCCGGCGTCGGCGCCAAGGACTACGCCCTGGCGGTCATCGGCGAGATCGGCACCGCCGGCGGCACCGGCTACGTCATCGAATACGCGGGCTCCGCGGTCCGGGCGCTGTCGATGGAAGGGCGGATGACGCTCTGCAACCTGACCATCGAGGGCGGCGCCAAGGCGGGCCTCGTCGCGCCCGACGAGACCACCTTCGAGTACCTCAAGGGCCGGCCGTCGGCGCCGAAGGGCGGCGCCTGGGAGATGGCCCTCGACTACTGGAAGACCTTCTTCACCGACGAGGACGCCGTCTTCGACCGGGAGATCGTGCTCGACGCCTCCAAGATCGCGCCCACCGTCACCTGGGGCACCAGCCCCGAGGACGTGATCCCGGTCACCGCCGTCGTGCCCGCGCCGGAAACCTTCGCCACCCCGGACAAGCGCGCCTCGGCCACCCGCGCGCTGGAGTACATGGGCCTCGAGGCTGGCCAGCCGATCACCAACGCGAAGATCGACGTGGTCTTCATCGGCTCCTGCACGAACAGCCGCATCGAGGACCTCCGCGCCGCGGCCGATGTGGTGCAGCACGCCTTCCTGAACGGCCGCCTGGTCGCCCCGCACGTCCGCGCCATGGTCGTGCCGGGCTCCGGCCTCGTGAAGGAACAGGCCGAGGCCGAAGGCCTCGACGCCATCTTCAAGGCCGCCGGCTTCGACTGGCGCGAGCCCGGCTGCTCGATGTGCCTCGGCATGAACCCGGACCGCCTGAAGCCGGGCGAGCGCTGCGCCTCCACCTCCAACCGCAACTTCGAGGGCCGCCAGGGCCGCGGCGGCCGCACGCACCTGATGAGCCCGGCCATGGCCGCCGCCGCCGCCATCGCCGGCCACATCGCCGACGTCCGCGACTTCCTGTGATCACCGCGATCGACCATGTCGCGCTCGCGGTCCGCGACCTCGACGCGGCGGTTGACGGCTATACCCGCCTGCTGGGCGTCGAGCCCAACTGGCTGGGCGGCGACGGCGGGGCGCGGCACGCCTGGTTCCAGTTCCCGAACATGGCGCTGGATGTGATCACCCCGCACGGCGAAGGCGCGTTCGGCGACCGGATGCGGGCGCATCTCGACGCTCACGGCGAGGGGATCTGGGCCGTCGCCTACACCGTCGGGCGGACCGTCGACGACCTGGCGCCGTTCGCGACGCTGATGAACCGGCGCGGCCTGAAGACCACCGAGCCTGCGCTCACCCGCTCCACCCACGACGACGGCCGCAAGCGCTACTGGCTGGGCGCCAATCCGGCCGCCGAGGACACCGGCGGGCTGCAGACCCTGCTGATCGCCCCGCCGCGCGACGGCCAGCCCTGGCCGCTGTCGACACCGACCGGCAGCGCGCCCGTCGCCAGGCTCGACCACGTGGTGATCTATACGGCCAACGTCGACCGGGCGCTGGGCGTCTATGGCGCCAAGCTCGGCCTGGACCTGCGGCTCGACCGCGAGAACCCGAAGTGGAACGCCCGCCAGCTGTTCTTCCGCGCCGGCGACGCCGTCGTCGAGATCGGCGCGAAGATCGGCGAGCCGGCCACCGACGCCCCGGATCGCTTCGGCGGACTGGCCTGGCGCGTCGAGGATCCCGAAGCCGCGCGCGCACGGATGGCTGCCGCCGGCTTCGACGTCTCGGAGGTCCGCCCCGGCCGCAAGCCCGGCACCAAGGTCTTCACCGTCCGCGACGCGCCGGCCGGCGTGCCGACCCTGATGCTCAGCGCAGAACCCCAAACGGAAGCCGCCTGATGGAAGCCTTCACCCGCCTAGACGCCAAGGTCGCGCCCCTGCCGCTGGCCAACATCGACACCGACCAGATCATCCCCAAGCAGTTCCTGAAGGGCGTGGACCGCAAGGGCCTCGCGCGCGGCCTGTTCTACGACTTCCGCTTCGACGAGCAGGGCCGCGAGATTCCCGACTTCGTGCTGAACCGGCCGGAGTACAAGGGCGCGGGCGTGCTGGTGGCCGGCGACAACTTCGGCTGCGGCTCGAGCCGCGAACACGCGCCCTGGGCGCTGATGGACTTCGGCGTCCGCTGCGTGATCAGCACCAGCTTCGCTGACATCTTCTACAACAACTGCTTCCAGAACGGCCTGCTACCCGTCGTGCTCAAGGCCGAGGAGGTCCAGCAGTTGATGGAGGAGGCCCGCGGCGGCAATCACGTCGTCAGCGTCGACCTCGCGGCACAGACCGTCACCTCGCCCTCGGGCGCGGTCTTCCATTTCGAGATCGACCCGGTCCGCAAGGACAAGATGCTGAAGGGGCTCGACGCCATCGGCGAGACCCTGCAGGCCAAGGACAGCATCGACGTCTACGAGATGAAGCGGGCGCTCGCCCAGCCCTGGTTCGAAGGCGCATGAGCCTGATCGTGGCCGGCACGGTCCGCGTGCCGCCGGAGAATCTCGAGGCCTTCCGTCCGCACATGGAGGCCATGCTGGCCAAGAGCCGGGCCGAGGATGGCTGCGTCGCCTATTCCTATGCCATCGACGTCCAGGACCCCGGCCTGATCCGGGTCTTCGAGGTCTGGCGCGACCGCGCGGCCCTCGACGCCCACTTCGCCGCGCCGCACTTGGCCGAGTGGCGCGCCGCCTGGCCGGCGCTCGGGGTTTCCGACCGGCGGCTGACCCTCTACCACGTGGCGGCCGAGACTCCGCTCTAGCTTCCAGGGACGACCATGACCGACTTGCTGCTCCTGCCCGGCGACGGGATCGGGCCGGAAGTGACCGCCGAGGTGCGCCGCGTGGCGCAGGCGCTCGCGCCCGAACTCTCGATCGACGAGCGGCCGTTCGGTGGCGCGAGCTACGACGCCCACGGCGTTCCGCTCACCGACGAGGCGCTGGCCGCCGCCAAGGCCGCCCGCGCCGTGCTGATGGGCGCGGTCGGCGGGCCGAAGTGGAACGGCGTCCCGCGCGACAAGCGGCCGGAGGCCGGCCTGCTGAACCTGCGTGCCGGCATGGGTGTGTTCGCCAACCTGCGGCCGGCGCTCTGCTTCGGCCCCCTCGCCGACGCGTCCAGCCTCAAGCGCGAGCTGGTCGAGGGCCTGGACATCATGATCGTCCGCGAACTGACGGGCGGCATCTATTTCGGCGAGCCGCGGTTCATCGAAGACCTGCCCGGCGGCGGGAAGCGCGCCGTCGACACCCAGGTCTATACGACCTCCGAGATCGAGCGTGTCGCCCGCGTCGCCTTCGAACTGGCCCGCGGCCGGCGCAACAAGGTGGCCAGCGCCGAGAAGTCCAACGTCATGGATTCCGGCCTGCTCTGGCGCGAGGTGGTCACCGACCTGCACAGGCGCGAGTACGCCGACGTCGAGCTGACCCACATCCTCGCCGACAACGCCGCCATGCAGATCGTCAAGGCGCCGAAGCAGTTCGACGTCCTGCTGACCGACAACCTGTTCGGCGACATCCTGTCGGACGCCGCGGCCCAGCTCACCGGCTCGCTCGGCATGCTGCCGTCGGCGGCCCTGGGGGTTCCCGGCGCGCCCGGCCTCTACGAACCCATCCACGGCTCGGCGCCCGACATCGCGGGCAAGGGGATCGCCAATCCGCTGGCCGCCATCCTGTCGTTCGAAATGGCGCTGCGCTGGTCGTTGGACCGCGCTGACCTGGCCGACCGCCTGTTCGCCGCCGTCGAGCGGGCGCTGGACAAGGGCGCGCGCACGCCGGACCTTGGCGGCCAGCTCACCACCGCGCAGATGGGAGACGCGGTGCTCGCCGAGCTCTAGAGGGGGCGGAAGATGGCAGGCTGGCTCGTGAAGTCGGAGCCCAACACCTACAGCTTCGAGGACCTGCAGCGGGACGGCCGCACCGTCTGGGACGGCGTGCGCAACAACGCCGCCGCCCTGCACCTCAAGGCCATGAAGGTCGGCGACGAGGTGCTCTTCTACCACTCCCAGGAAGGCCTGGCGGTCGTGGGGATCGCCAAGGTGGCCAAGGAAGCCTTCCCGGACGCGAGCGACCCCTCGGGCCGCTTCGTCGCCGTCGAGCTCACGCCGGTGCGGCCGCTGAAGACTCCCGTCACCCTGCAGCAGATGAAGGCCGAGCCAGCGCTCGCCGACATGGCCATGATCCGCCAGTCGCGCCTGTCGGTCTCGCCGGTCACCGCCGCCGAGTGGGACGCCATCCTGAAGATGGCTGGCTAGAGGTCCAGGTCCCAGCGCTCGCTGGTTAGGCCGTAGCCGCCGAAGTCGCGGTTCGGCCAGCTCTCCTTCAGCTCGAAGCCGGCGCTCGCATAGATCCTCCGGGCGGCCACGAGGATGCTTTGCGTCCAGAGCGTCATCCGCCGGTAGCCTACGGCCCGCGCCTCGGCGATGCAGGCATCGACCAGGCGCCGGCCAAGGCCCGTGCCGCGCGCCGAAGGGTCCACCAGCAACAGCCGCAGCTTGGCGGTGTCGTCATCCCCCTTGGCCAGGACGATGGAGCCGACGTTCCGGCCCGCCTGTTCGGCGATCCAGACGCGCTCACGCTCCGGATCGAAAGCGTCGATCAGCTCGGCCACGATGCGGGCGACCATCGCCTCGAACCGGGCGTCCCACCCGTACTCGCGCGCATAGAGCTCGCCGTGCGCCTGGACGATCCAGCCGTAGTCGCCGGTTCGGGGCGCGCGCAGGATCCAGGGCTCCGGCCGCGGCGCGCCGTGCAGGAGCCGCTCCACCGTCTCCAACGCGCGTGTGAGCTCAGCCCGCTGGTCAGCGGACAGGTTGGCGATCAGCGCCTCAGCGTGGGCGGCGGACCGCTGCTGAAGCATCTCCATCAGCGCCGCGCCGGCGCCCGCTTGGCCGGATCACCACACTGCGGCCATCCACGTCCGATCGCTCGCGTACGATCAGACCGTCACGCTCGAGACGCTTCAGGATCCGGCTCAGGTAGCCGGCGTCCAGGCCAGTGCGTTCGGATACGAGTTTGGGCGTCACGCCGCCTGAGGTCGCAATCTCGTACAGCGTCCGCGTCTCGGCGAGCGTGTAGGGGCTGCCGACGTGGCCCTTGTCCATCACGCCGATGGCGCGGGTGTAGAAGCGGTTGAAGCGGCGTATGACCGCCACAGTGTCTCGCGAAGCCGTCATGCCGCCACTGTGGCGCTTGAAGCTTGACGGAGTCAACTAACCCGGTCGTTACCCATTTTGGGGCGAGGGGCCATCTCCGATTGCGTATTTTCGCCCGCTGGTTGTGTTGCAGAAAAGGTCGGAAATTCACTGTTAACGTCACGGGTCGAACCTCGCGACTGATGAGGCCGCACCGGCGGCCGGTGCGCGGAGGCCAGGGACAGCGCCATGTCGCTCGATGCCGCTTCGCGCGCGCGCTTCAACCTCGAGCGCGCCGCGGTCATGCTGCTGGACGACACGCCCCTGGGCATGTCGATCCTGGTCCAGATCGTGACGGGGCTGGGGGCCAAGACCCTCTATCGCTGCGCCACCGTGGAGCAGGCAGAGCAGGTCGCTTCGAATTACGAGCTCGACCTTGCCATCGTCGACGGCATGGCGCCCTCGGGGCGAGGCTACGACTTCGTTCGCTGGTTGCGGACCGAGGCTAAGGAGCCCAACTGCTACACCCCGGTGCTGATCACCACCGCCCACACGCCGGCCAGCGACGTGGCCCGGGCCCGCGACTGCGGCGGCCATATCATCATCAAGAAGCCGATCGCGCCGAAGGTGATGCTCGAGCGCATCCTCTGGGTCGCCAAGGAGGGCCGGCCGTTCCTGTTTTCCGGGGGCTATGTCGGGCCCGATCGCCGTTTCCGCAACGACGGGCCTCCCGGCGGCGTCGGCCGTCGCCGGGAGGATCTCGCCGCCGCGGCGGCCGCGGAAGCCGCCGCGCAGACATCACCCGAGACCCCGCCCGAAATCCGGCAGGCCTCATGACCAGCGTCCGGTTCGTCTTCCCGAAAGTCCGGTTGGCTGAGCTCATCAAGACGCCTGGCGGGCTGACGGTCGCCGAGGCGCTGGAGCGCGCCCAGGACAACCTCGACACCTTGAAGCCGACGTGCGTCGCCGAACTCACCGCGCTGCTGGAGTTCGCCGAGGCCGCTCTGGATCGCCTCGACCCCGCGTTCGACGATGCAGGCCTCGCCGATCTGTACGCCATCGCCGTCCGCGGGATCGGCGCAGGCGCGGTCTGCGGTCTGCCCGCCGCCGACGAGGCGCTGGGCAGCCTGTGCGACCTCGTCGACCATCTGCGGACCGGAGGCGCGTACGATCGCGCAGCCGTCGGCGTCCATGTGCAGTCCTGGCGGTTGCTGATGAACCCCGACCTGCCGTCGGAAGCGGCCCGGCTCATGCTGGACGGCCTGCGCAAGGTAAGCGCCCGCTACGCCGCGTGATCCCGGCTGTCAGGCCTCGAGGGTCATCTGGGTCTGGGTGACCATCGCCAGCAGCTTGCCGTCAGAGCCGGTGATCCGCGTCTGCCAGACGCTGGAGCGGCGGCCCACATGCAGCGGCGTGGCCTCGCCCTGCACCGTCGAGCCGACCGGAGCCGCGCGCAGGAAGTTGGTCTTGCTCTCCAGCGTCGTCGTCCGGGCGCCGGCGCCGAGGTTCATGACCGCGCCGATCGCGCCCAAGGCGTCCGCAAATGCCATGAAAGCGCCGCCGTGCAGGATGCCGCCCGCCGTGCAGAGGTCGTCGCGCACCGCGAGGGCCCGATCACGCGCTCCTTCGACCGCTCCACGATCTCGACGCCCATCAGATCGGAGAACGGCATGCCTGTGGTCATGAGATCTTCCCTGTCCCGTCGGCCCGAACCTTGGCCATTACCTCGCACGTCATGCCGCGGCTGAATTGCGCCAGACGTGCGTGAGCCTATCTGATGAGGGGTTGAGGATCGCTGCCTTGCCTTGGGGAAACGCAAGGCGTAACGGGACCGGCCCGGCAAGTCGTTCGGGCTTTCTTTTGGAGAATTGAGATGGGTTACCGGGTCGCCGTGGTCGGCGCCACGGGCAACGTGGGCCGCGAAATGCTGAACATCCTCGAGGAAGTGAACTTCCCCGTGGAGAAGATTCACGCGATCGCCTCGCGGAAATCCATCGGCCAGCTCGTCTCTTTCGGCAATCAGAACATCGCCTGCGAGGACGTCGAGCAGTTCGACTTCTCCAAGGTCGACGTGGTCCTGATGAGCGTCTCCGGCGGCTTCTCCAAGGAGTGGGCGCCGAAGATCGGCGCGGCCGGCCCGATCGTCATCGACAACTCGTCGGCCTGGCGCATGGACCCGGACGTCCCGCTCATCGTGCCGGAAGTGAACCCGGACGACGTGGAGTGGGCGAGCCGCAAGAACATCATCGCCAATCCGAACTGCTCGACCGCTCAGCTCGTCGTGGCCCTGAAGCCGCTGCATGACCGGGCGAAGATCAAGCGCGTGGTGGTGGCGACCTACCAGTCGGTCTCCGGAGCCGGGAAGGAAGGCATGGACGAGCTCTGGGACCAGACCAAGGGCGTCTTCGTCCTGGGCGCCCCCGAGCCCAAGAAGTTCCCCAAGCAGATCGCGTTCAACGTGATCCCCTTCATCGGCGCGTTCCGCGACGACGGCTTCACCGACGAGGAAGCCAAGATGTGGAACGAGACCCACAAGATTATCGACCCGGCCATCAAGCTGACGGTCACCTGCGTGCGCGTGCCGGTGATGGTCGGCCACTCCGAAGCGGTCAACATCGAGTTCGAGAACCCGCTCGACGAGGACGAGGCGCGCGAGATCCTTCGCGAGTCGCCGGGGCTGGTGGTCGTCGATAAGCACGAGCCCACGGGCTACATCACGCCGAAGGAGGCCCAGGGCGAGTTCCCGGTCTTCGTCAGCCGCATCCGCAAGGACGACACGGTCGAGCACGGTCTGTCCATGTGGGTGGTGGCCGACAACCTGCGGAAGGGCGCTGCGCTCAACGCTGTTCAGATCGCCGAACTGCTGCACCAGCGCGGCCTGATCCGCCAGAAGGCCCTCGTCTAGAATGCCTTCGTCGTCGGCGCCCGGCGGCGAGTCCCGCCTGGCGCTGACGGCGGGGATCGCCTGCTACCTCATCTGGGGTTTCGTACCGCTGGCCTTCCAGGCCATCGGCCGCCTCGGCGTAGGACCATGGGAGATACTCGCCCAGCGCATCGTCTGGAGCATCCCCGCCGCAGCGCTGTTCGTGCTGGTGGCCGGCCAGTTCCGGCAGGTGCTGAGCGTGCTCCGCCGTCCGCGGGTGCTGGCATGGCTGGGACTTTCGTCCCTGCTCATCGCGCTGAACTGGGTCGTCTTCATCTGGGCCGTGAACTCGGGCCGGCTGCTGGAAACCAGCCTCGGCTACTACATCAATCCGCTGGTCAACATGGCCGCCGGCGCCCTGCTGTTCCGGGAGCGGATCCCGGGTCTCGGAAAGGTCGCCATCGGCCTGGCCCTGATCGGCGTGGTGGTTCAGGCCGTCGCCCTCGGTCACCTGCCCTGGGTCTCGCTCGTCCTCGCCCTCAGCTTCGGCGGGTATGGCGTGGTTCGCAAGCAGGTGGCCGCCGACGCGCAGACGGGCCTCCTGGTGGAATGCCTGATCCTCGGCCTGCCTAGCCTGGCCTACATCGTCTGGCTGGAGACCGCCGGCCTCGGGCACTTCACCGACAGCGCGATCAGCATCGCCTGGCTTGTCGCCTCGGGCCCGATCACCGCCGTGCCGCTGGTGCTGTTTGCCTGGGCGGCCCGGCGCGTGCCGCTGTCGGCCATGGGCTTCCTCCAGTTCATAGCGCCCACCATCAGCTTCGGCTTCGGCCTGATGCAAGGTGAGCACTTCACGCCGCTGCGGGCGCTCTCGTTCGTGTTCATCTGGTTCGGCGCGGCGACCTTCGCGTACGCCGCTTGGCGCCGGAGCCGCACGCCCGCGGCGGTGACGCCGGTGGCCGAGGCGCAGGCCGCGGAATAGGCGGGATGACCGTGCGGCGTGGCGCCGCACGGCCGCGCTTGCTTCGCCCCTCGGCAGGAGGACCGCCGCACAGGCTGCAACCTTGGCTGGCGGCGCACGCCCCCAACTTGAGTAGGGCCCGACCTGTTCGGCGTCAGATCCTCGGCGCATCTGTCATGGCAGACGACTGTCACGGAGGTTCCGATGACCATATCCGAGACGCCGATCGCGCTCGTGGTCGACGACAACGACGCCAACCGCCTCGTCCTGGAGCTGATGCTGCAGGCCGCGGGCCTGCGGACCATCGGCGCGGCGTCCGGCGCCGACGCCCTGGCGCGCCTGCACGAGCAGGGCTTCGACCTCGTGGTCACCGATCTGCGCATGCCCGGCATCGACGGCCTTGGTCTGCTGGCCGCGATCCGCGCGATGCCGGAGACCCGTCACCTGCCCGTGGTCGCCACCTCCGCCGCACTGGTCTCCAGCCGCACCGACGTCTTCCTCGAGCAGGGCTTCACCGCCTTCCTCGCGAAGCCGATGCTCGTCGCAGACGTCCAGGCCTGCGTCGAGGCGCTTGGCCTTGCCCGCCCCTGGGCTGTCGCCGCCTGAACCCGCGCCTTAGGCGCGAAACCGCCGCCGAATACAACGCCACACTGTAGCCCGGTTTCATCCCCCAAATGGGCTGTGTCCGCCATCGACCGTTGGCGCAGCTTGTTCGAGGAGATGACCATGAGCCTGTCCGCCCGCCTGCTTGCGGCGGCCGCCGCCGCGTACGCCTGCGCTCTCGCCGGCTCGGCCGTCGCCCAGACGTCGGCGCCGCATATCTACGGCTCGGCCGGCTACGGCCAGAAGGATGACAGTGATCTGGGCGCGGTCCAGCTCCGGCTCGGGACCCGCTTTGGCGCCTACTTCGGCGTCGAGGGCGAGTATGGCTTCGGTGTGAAATCCGACAAGGTCGACATCGCGGTCAGCCCGCCCGGCTACATCAAGCGCGAACTGCGCCACGAACTCGCCGCCTATGCCGTGGGCTACCTGCCCCTCTCGCCGCAGGCAGACCTGTTCGCCCGCGTCGGCTACGGCTCCACCTGGTTCAAGAGCGCCACCGACCTGACCCCCGACCGCTCGCGGATCACCTACAAGGACGACGCCACCTCACTGAACCTCGGCGTCGGCGGCCAGTACTTCTTCGACGCCAGCAATGGCGTGCGGGTCGATTACGTCCGCCAGGACTACAAGGGCGCGCCCACCGACGACGTCTGGAGCATCGCCTATACGCGTCGCTTCTAGGCGAGCGGCTTCTCCATCACCGCCAGCACCAGCGGCGGGTCGAGCACTTCCGGGAACGGCTTGCTCTGGCCCGTCAGCCGGTAGCCGCGCCGCTCGTAGTAGGCGATGAGCTCGGTGCGGACCGAAACGACCGACAGCTCCATCGCGCGCGCGCCCCAGCGCTCGGCGGCCCAGGCTTCGGCGGCGGCGATCAGCGCCCGACCGAGGCCGCCCGCCTGCCGCGTCGGCCGTACCGTCAGCATGCCGAAATAGGCCATCTCGGGGGCGACGCGACTGACACGCACGCAGCCCACGAGGGCTGCGCCCTCGCAGGCCAGCAGCACCACCTCGTTCGGGTCGGCGATCGCCGCGGCCAGTTCCTCCGTGCTGGTCCGGGGGTCTCCAGCAGGTCGGCCTCGTGGGTCCAACCGGCACGCGCGCTGTCGCCGCGATAGGCCGCCTCCACCAGATGGTGCATCGCCGGAACGTCCGCGGCCTTGGCTGGGCGAAAGGTCAGTCGGTCAGGGGCCATGCCCCGCCTTAGCGGCTCCCCTGGCCGTCATCCACCTTGATGCAGGTTCCGGTCACGGCGTCCGACGCCGGCGAGACGAGGTACAGCAGGGTCGAGTCCAGTTGCGCCGGATCGCCGATCCGCTTGCGCGGCATGTGCTGCGAGATGTCGCCCATCCGCTCGAGCATCCCGTCCATCATCTCCGACTTGAAAGCCCCCGGCGCGATGGCGTTCACATTGATGCCGAACCTGGCCCACTCCACCGCCAGCGCCTCGGTCATCCGCACCACGGCGGCCTTGCTGACCGAATAGAGCGCCGCGCCGTTGCCGCTGTAGTTGAAGGCCGCGATCGACGCGATGTTGACGATCCGGCCCTGCCGCTCGGCCGCGATCAGCCGCTTGGCCACCTCGCACGAGAGGACGAACGGCGCCCGCACGTTGACGTCCAGAACCCGGTCGATCAGCTCGAGCGGCATCTTGTGCGCCCGCTGGGCGTCGGGGGATGCCGGCGTTGTTGACGAGGATGCTCACCGGCCCCAGGGCGTCCTCCGCCACGTCCACCGCCCGCGGCAGGGCCTCTGCCTCGGCCATGTCGACCACCACCGACGCGGCCTGACCGCCGGCTGCCTCGATCTCGGCCACCAGCTCGTCCAGCCGGTCCGCGCGCCGCGCAGCCACCGCCACCTTGGCGCCGCAGGAGGCGAGCACGCGGGCGAACCGCCGCCCAAGCCCCGACGAGGCGCCGGTGATCAGGGCCGTCTGGCCAGAAAGGTCGTGCGAGGTGTTGGGCAGGTCGTAGCTCACCGGGCGTCTCCTCTTGTCCCTGTCTTTTCCCATGAGCCTGGGGCAGATGACGTGACGGACGGCCAGGACAAAGAACGGGCGCGAGAGCCATGAAACAGCATGAGGACGAGGACGGCGGCGGCTTTGATGTCGACGACTGGGGCCGCCTGCAACCGTTCGCCGGACGGGTCGCGACACTGGAGGACGTCCAGGCCCGCCGCGCCGTCTTCGCTCTGGGCGAGACGGGCGATCCTCGCCCGCTCGACATGGAACTGCCACAGCCGGTGATCTGGTGGGAGGAAGACGGGGAACAGGCCGCCGTCGCCGTTCAGGCCGAGGCCCACGTGGGCCCCGACGGCGAGACCATGGAAGTGCTGGGCCTCATCCTGCCGGATGGCGAGGGCGCCGTGGCCCTGCTCGAAGACGTCGATCTGGTCGACGACACCGACCCGACGTGGCGCGATCTGGTCACCCGGGCCGTGGACGGGGCCGACGACGCATAGCCCAGAGCGTGACAGCCGCCGCGACACCGCTCATCAACAGCGCGTCCAGGCGCGGGTCGAACCGCGTGGCCCCGCCGGGCGCCAGTTGCCAGCTCAGGTTCGACATCGCGTGAAAGACCGCGACCGCGAGCACGCTGCCGCCGGCGCCGTTGAACAGCCAGACCATCACCACCCGCGCCGCCACGGCGCCGAGCGTCCACCATGCGATCCAGGCCAAGGAGCGGCCCACCTGCAGCAGCGCCGGATAGTGCCATAGGGCCCAAGCCAGGCCGATGATCAGCCCCGCAGCCAGCGGGCCGTACCGCGCCTGAAGCCTCGGCGTCGCATAGCCCGACCAGCCGAGCTCCTCGGCCAGGCCGCCCAGCAGGAACAGCGCGAAGAGCGCGATCATGGATGCGGGAGCGATGTCGGGGGTCGGCAGGTCGCTGCCGCCGAGCCGCAGGATGAGGAACGCCGCGAGGGCGACAGCAGGCTGGATCAGCACCGCCGGTCCCCACCAGGCCCGCGGCGCGCGGCGGCCGTCCCACACCCGCGCCAGGAGCGCCCGAACCGCCGCAGGTCCGCCTGCTCGCCAGCAGAGGGCCGCCGCCGCCGTGGCCGGGCAGATCACCGCCAGTCCGGCCAGCGGGAGGCCCGGGAGAAGCAGCACCTCGCTGCGCGCGCTCGCGAGCCAGAACGGCACGGTCAGGAGAGCGGTGAGGGCGAAGAACGCCGCCGCCGATGCGGCTCCGCGGGGCGGTCGCGCCCGAAGTTGATCCGCCATCGGCCCTGGCTCCGCCGCCTTGATTCCCCGGCCGGCCCCGGCCCATGCTTGGCCGGCCCCGATCCTGATCATGGACCCAAATTGGTCGAGCGGCGATCACCCCTGCTGTTCTTCGCGCTCCTGCTGGCGCTGGCCCTGCCCGTATGGCTGGCCAGCGAGCGGTTCGGCGTGATGGGATCGCTGCGCATACCGGTCAGCGACCTTGTGCTGGCGTTCACGCCGATGGCCGCCGCCCTGATCCTGGTGACCTGGCGCGAGGGGTGGCGAGCGGCGATGTCGCTGCTTCGCCAGGCGTTCGACCCGACGTCGCTGCGGGCCCGGCATCTTGCCCTGTCCGCGGTCCTGGCGCCGGCAATCTATCTGCTCACCTGGCTGGTGATGCGAGCGATGGGCGGCGGCCAAGGCCCGCCGCTGGACCTGGTCCGTCTCGTCTTTCTGTTCGCGCTGTTCTTGGTGCTCGCGGCGGGGGAGGAGGTCGGCTGGATGGGCTATGCGTTCGATCCGCTGCAGCAACGCTGGGGGCCGATCGGCGCCAGCCTGATCCTCTCTGGCCCCTGGTGGGTGGGCCACCTGCCCTCGATGCAAGCGATCGGCGCGACGCCGGCGGACATGGCGGGCTGGGCGGTGGGCGCGGTCGCGCTGCGGGTGCTGATCGGCTGGCTCTACAACCTCAGCGGCGGGGCGCTGGTCACCGCCGTACTCTTCCACGCGCTGCTCAACCTCGGGCGCATCGCCACCTATCCGGCGACCGGCGCGCACTACAGCAGCGCGTGGCAGGTGACCGGCTACCTCGTTGCAGGCGTCCTTGCCGGCGCGGTGATCCTGCAAGGCCGGATGTCCGGCCGATCGGCCTGAGGTTCAGGCGCGGCGGCCGTCTGCGTCCGCCGCCCTGGCCCGGCTAGAACGCTTCCCACTCGGCGGCGGCGGGCTCCGCAGCCTTCCTCAGCGCGCCGCCGCCCGTTCCGTGGGTCGACACCGACTTCAGGGCCACGACCCGGGCAGGCGCGGGGCGTCGCTCCTCGGCTGCGGCCTCGGCCGGCGCTCCGCCGACTTCGAAGCGGCTGATCAGCCTGGCCATCTCCTCGGTTTCCTGGGCCAGGCTGTGGCTGGCGGCGGTGGACTGCTCCACCATGGCCGCGTTCTGCTGCGTCGCCTGATCCATCTGGTTCACCGCGGTGTTCACCTGCTGGAGGCCCGTGGACTGCTCCTGCGCCGAGGCGGCGATCTCGGTCACGGCCGTGTTGATCTCTGCCACCTGGGCGACGATCCGCTGCAGCGCCGAGCCGGTGCGGTCCACGAGGCTCACGCCCTCGGAGACCTGGCTGGTGGAGGTCGAGATCAGGGCCTTGATCTCCTTGGCGGCGTCGGCCGAGCGCTGGGCCAGCGCGCGGACTTCCGAGGCCACGACCGCGAAGCCCTTGCCGGCGTCGCCGGCGCGAGCGGCTTCCACGCCGGCGTTCAGCGCCAGCAGGTTGGTCTGGAACGCGATCTCGTCGATCACCCCGATGATCTGGCTGATCTCGTTGGAGGACCGTTCGATCTCGCCCATCGCGGCGATCGCCTCGCGCACGACTTCGCCCGAATGCTCGGCCTCGTCCTTGGCGCTGGAGACCACCTGCTGGGCGTGTTTCGCGCCGTCGGCCGTGGTCCGCACGGCGGCGGTGATCTCATCCAGCGCTGCGGCGGTTTCCTCGAGCGAGGCGGCCTGCTGTTCGGTGCGGCGGGCGAGATCGTCCGAGGCGCGGCTGATCTCGTCGGTGCCCGAGCGGATTCCGTGCGCCGCGCCGTTGATGACCCGCATGGCCTGCTCCAGCGTCTCCATGGCGCTGTTGTAGTCCGAGCGAAGCTTCTCGTACTCGGGCGGGAATCGGGTCTCCAGCCGGCGCGTGAGCTGGCCGGCGGCGAGAGCCGCCAGCCCTTCCCCGACGCCCTGCACCGCGTTTACACGAGCGGTCACGTCGGTGGCGAACTTCACCACCTTCATCACCCGTCCGTTCATGTCGAAGATCGGGTTGTAGGACGCGCTGATCCACACCTCGCGGCCGTTCTTGCCGAAGCGCTTGAACTCGGCCGCGACGAACTCACCGGCGTTCAGCTTGCGCCAGAAATCGGCGTACTCGGCGGACTCCGCATAGGCGGGCTCGACGAACATCCGGTGCTGCCGGCCCCGGATCTCCGCGAGGCTGTAGCCCACCGTCGACAGGAACGCATCGTTGGCCGTGATGATCGTTCCGTCGGTTTCGAACTCGATGATCGCCTGGGCTCGGGAGATGGCGTTCAGCTTCCCCTCGAACTCGGCGTTGCGCAGCTTGGCCTCGGTGATGTCCGTCGCCGCCTTGACGACCCCCACGACCTTGCCGGCGCCATTGCGCACCGGATTGTAGCTGGCCTGGATCCAGACCTCGCGGCCGCCCTTGCCGATCCGCTTGTACTCGCGCGCGTCGAACTCGCCGTCGGCGAGCTTCTTCCAGAACGCCTTGTACTCGGCGGACTGTGCGTACTCGGGCTCGACGAACATGCTGTGATGCCGGCCGATGATCTCCGAGGCCTCGTAACCGATCGCCGCGCAGAAGTTGGCGTTAGCCGCCAGGATCTTGCCGGTGGGGTCGAACTCAATGATGGCGAGCGAGCGATTCAGCGCCCCCAGCAGCGCATCCGGGCGAAAGGCATATGAGGTTTTGCGTCCGAGCATGTGCAGTCCTCAAGCCGCGTCGAAGTCGGACGCCGTCGTCCGATTCGAACCGCGTTACGGCTCGAGGTGTGAGATATGTGGCACTAATGACGTATTAATCTCATAGTTTATCTAGGCATAGCTGCAAATGTTCAGGCCGCGAGTTACCTCCGGTTGCGCACATTTTGGGTAAGAGTACCTGCGGTGTTCCGGTTTCAACCAGAGATGCGCTCCCACCGGAGCGCGCAAGGTCCGCCGGCAGCTCGCGCAAGGGGCGAGACGCCCGTGCCGGGGGCCGAACTACAGGCCCTTATAGGCGGCCTCGATGAGCCGCCGGGGGCGCGCATCGCCCATCAGCGCCACGCCCTGCTTGTTCATGACATAGGCGCCGCCAAGCCTTCGTTCGGGATCGGCGAAGCCGCAACTGCCGCCCCAGCCGGAGTGACCGAACGTCAGCGCACCGGGGCCCCAGGGATGGTTGGGCGCGTTGCGCATGACGCCCGCGCCCCAACTCATGTCGAACGGCAGCACCAGGTCCTGGCCGCGGACCCGCTCGCGCGACATCTCGGCGATCAGCGCCGGCGACAGGATCTGCTCGCCGCCGAGCCACCCGTCGTCAGCCAGCGCGCCCATCAGCCGCGCCAGGGAATGGGCCGTGGCGTAGCCGTTGGCGGACGGGACCTGGGTCTTGCGCCAGACCTCCGCCGGCACGCCGCCGACCGAAGACCAGGGGCTCAGGAAGGCCGCGCGCGTCGCCTCGTTGATCTCGCCGAATTGCGGCAGGGCGCTCGGCCGCTGCAGCTCGGCTAACCGGCCGAACTCGCTCTCGGGCAGGCCGATCCACAGGTCGAGGCCGAAAGGCTCGTGGAAGTCCTCGCGCAGCGCGTCGCCCATCATCCGGCCGTCGGTGCGCCGGAACAGCTCGCCGGCCAGGTAGCCGAAGGTGATCGGGTGGTAGCCGCTGGCGGTCCCCGGCGGCCACAGCGGGGACATGGCCGCCAGCTTGCCGGTGATGGCCTCCCAGTCGACCCAGAGCGACGGCTCCATGGGCTCGACGAAGCCGGACAGACCCGCCTGATGCGACAGCGCCTGCTCGACGGTGATGGTCTCCTTGCCGGCCTGGGCGAACTCAGGCCACAGCTCGGCGACGCGCTGGCCGTAGTCGAGCTTGCCCGCGTCCACCTGCCGGGCCGTCAGCATCGCCGCCAGCGCCTTGGTGGTCGAGAAGATGCAGGTCAGCGTCTGGTCGTCGAACGGCCGCGTGCGCTTGCGGTCGGCGTGCCCCGCCCAAAGGTCCAGCACCACCTCGCCTGCCTCGACGAGGGTGAAGCGCGCGCCCAGCTCCTCGCCGGCCTCGAAGTTCGCGGCGAAGGCGTCCTTCACCTGGCTGAAGCGCGATGGCGCGAAACCGGAGATCTCCACCATCAGACCGTCGCCTTCTCCGAAAAGTCCACGCTGCCGTCGTCGTCGGCCTCTGCGCGGATCACCGCCGTCACCCGCGCCGCTTCAGGCCCGCGGGCGCAGGCGCGTTCCAGCGCCGCCACCGCGTCCGCGCCGCCGATCGCCATCAGCTCGACCCAGCCCTCGCGCCGGTTGCGCACCCAGCCGCGCAGGGACAGCGACCGCGCCTGGCCCGCCGCCCACCAGCGGTAGCCCACGCCCTGCACGCGCCCCTCGATCCGGAAGACGGCCGCCGTCTCAGCCATGGGTCGGGCATGCCCCTGCGACGCGGGGAAATCAACCGCCCGGGATCAAAGCCGCTGGATGCGCACCTCGGCGCGCGGCGACACGAGCCGGTCGGCAAGCGCGACGATCGGCAGTTCCTGCGCCCGCCAGGCCAGCGTCGCCTCCACTGTCTCCGCCGCCGCGCGGGCCGCCCGGTGGGCGGCGGCTTCCGGCGCCAGACCTTCCACGAGACCCGCGCCGAAGCTTGCGGCGACGAGGTCTCCGGTGCCGTTGGGCATTCGCTCCACTTTCTGGTGGCTGAACAGCACGGCCGTCTCAGGCGTCACGAACAGCAGGCCGATCTCGTCCTGGGCCATCGGGACGGACGTCACCAGGGCGCCCTTGCCCAGGGCGCGCGCCGCGGCGACAGCCTCGGCGGCGTCGCGCACCGGACGCCCGGTCAGGTGCGACAGCTCCCAGACGTTCGGGGTGATCCAGTCGGCCACGGGCACGAGGCGTCGGGCCAGCACCTCCGCCACCTCAGGCCTCACGTACAGGCCCTTGGGCAGGTCCCCCATGACCGGGTCGACCACGACCACCGGCCGGTCGGCGTAGGCGCCCTCACGGTTGGCGGCGCGCACCCGTTCCAGCACGCCAGCGGCGATCTCCACCTGCTCCGGCAGCGAGAAGTGGCCGGTGACCACCAGGTCGACGAGGCCGAAGACCGCGTCGGCCTCGATGTCGGCCAGCATGCGGGCCAGCACCTCGGGCGAGGTGACTTCGCCCTGCGCGCCCTTCGCGGGACTCCGGCCGAACATCACGGTGGGCGCCAGCACAGGATCGATCTTGTGCGCCGCCAGCACGTACTGCTGGGCGCCGCCGCCGATGCGGCTGGCGGCCACGAACGAGGACAGGACGAGCGCCAGGGGCATGGCGCAGCTTAGCAGCGGATGACGGACGACGCGTTACCGGAAACGAAGAAGGCCCCCACGGCTCGCGCCGGGAGGCCTTCCGTCATGCATCTGGAGAGATGACTAGTAGCGATAGTGCTCGGGCTTGAACGGGCCCTCGACGGTCACGCCGATGTAGTCGGCCTGGTCCTTCGACAGCTTGGTGAGCTTGGCGCCCAGCTTCTCGAGGTGAAGGAAGGCCACTTTCTCGTCGAGGTGCTTGGGCAGCGTGTAGACCTTGGTCTCGTACTTGGCGCCGTTGGTCCACAGCTCGATCTGGGCCAGCGTCTGGTTGGTGAACGAGGCCGACATCACGAAGCTCGGGTGGCCCGTGGCGTTCCCCAGGTTCACCAGGCGCCCCTCCGACAGCACGATGATCTTCTTGCTGTCCGGGAACTCCACGTGGTGGACCTGCGGCTTGATCTCGTCCCACTTGAAGTTGCGCAGGCCCGCGATCTGGATCTCGGAGTCGAAGTGGCCGATGTTGCAGACGATGGCGTTGTTCTTCATCCGCCGCATGTGGTCGACGGTCAGCACGTCCTTGTTGCCGGTCGCCGTGACGAAGATGTCGGCCTTGTCGGCGACGTCTTCCATGGTCACGACTTCATAGCCTTCCATCGCCGCCTGCAGGGCGCAGATCGGGTCGATCTCGGTGACCATGACGCGCGCGCCGCCGTTGCGCAGCGAGGCGGCCGAGCCCTTGCCGACGTCGCCATAGCCCAGGACCACGGCGGTCTTGCCGGCCAGCATCACGTCGGTGCCGCGGCGGATCGCGTCCACAAGGCTCTCGCGGCAGCCGTAGAGATTGTCGAACTTCGACTTGGTCACACTGTCGTTGACGTTGATCGCCGGGAACGGCAGCTCGCCGCGCTCGGCCATCTGGTACAGGCGATGCACGCCCGTGGTGGTCTCTTCCGAGACGCCCTTACAGGCCGCGCGGATGGCCGAATAGAAGCCCGGCTTTTCCTTGAGGTAGCGCTTCATAACGGTGAAGAGCGCCTCCTCCTCCTCGTTCTGCGGGTTGTTCAGCACCGAGGGATCAGCCTCGGCCTTCGGACCCAGCACGCAGAGCAGGGTGGCGTCGCCGCCGTCGTCGAGGATCAGGTTCGGGTAGCCGCCATCGTGCCACTCGAAGATCTTGTGAGCGTACTCCCAGTACTCGATCAGCGTCTCGCCCTTGATGGCGAACACCGGCGTGCCCTTCACCGCGATGGCGGCGGCGGCATGGTCCTGGGTCGAGAAGATGTTGCACGAGGCCCAGCGGACCTCCGCGCCCAGCGCCTGCAGCGTCTCGATGAGCACGGCGGTCTGGATGGTCATGTGCAGGGAGCCCGCGATCCGGGCGCCCTTCAGCGGCTGGGCCTTCGCAAACTCGGCGCGGACCGCCATGAGGCCGGGCATCTCGGTCTCGGCGATCTCGATTTCCTTGCGGCCCCAGTCGGCGAGCGCGATGTCCTTCACGACGTAGTCGGTCATGGTGTCCTCGGTGGGAATGTCTTGGCGCGCTCTATAGCCGCCACCTGCCCAAGGAGCAACAATCATATAAGGAAATCTTTATATGCCTCTCAGCGCGCGGCCCTGCGCGGCCTTGCTTTCGGTGGAAGGATGCAGCGGCGCCGCCTGGGCCAGCAGGCGCGCCAGTTCGAACAAGGCGCCCTCCGGTCCCGACTTCAGCTCGAGCTCGATCTCGCTGACCGGACTGGCGCGCCCGGCGGCGGAGACCTCGCCCACGTCGGCGGCGATCTCGATCTCGGCGCCGCCGAACGCGATCAGCCGCTGCCGGCGCGTGATCCGCGCAACCGAGACTTCCGACAGCGTGTCGACCTGCGCCGCGTCGAGCAGCCCCCGCAACGCCGGCATCGTCAGGTCGGGTTCAGGCCCTGCGACCTCCACCTCATGCTCTTCGCGCGAGAAGCCCTTGCCGCGCTTGAGCGTCTGGATCCAGCGGCCGCCCACGGATCGCACACGGAACGAGGCCTCGGCCCGCGCGAGGGCTCCGTCCGGCGTGTCGTAGTAGGTCGAAACCATCTCGCGGACCTCGTCGTCTCCCGGCGGGGCGGCGGCCAGGACCGCATCCATGTCGCCCGTGGCACAGAGGAACTTCAGCTCAATCTCGCGGCCCGCCGCCATCGCCGTCCTCGCTGGTGACCCGTTGCTGACCGAAGGGAAACCCCGCTAAGTCGGGCGCCCTGCTCGGAGGACCTCATGAACGCCCCATTCCGACGTGTCGACCCCGCCCAGGATTTCGGCGCGCCGCGCCACGACTGGACGCTCGAGGAGGTCGAGGCGCTGTTCGAACTGCCGTTCACCGAGCTCGTCTTCCGCGCCGCCGAGGTCCACCGGCGCTGGTTCGACCCGACCGAGCTTCAGCTCTCCCAGCTGCTGTCCATCAAGACGGGCGGCTGCCCCGAGAACTGCGGCTATTGCAGCCAGTCGCAGCACTTCAAGACCGCCACCACAGCCTCGAAACTGATGGACGCCGAAACCGTGCTCGCCGCCGCCCGCGACGCCAAGGCCGGCGGCGCGCAGCGCTTCTGCATGGGCGCCGCTTGGCGTGACGTGAAGGACCGCGACCTGCCGAAGGTCGCCGCGATGATCTCCGGCGTGAAGGCCCTGGGCCTCGAGACCTGCGCCACCCTCGGCATGCTGACGCCCGAGCAGGCCAAGGCGCTCAAGGCCGCCGGCCTCGACTACTACAACCACAACCTCGATACGGGCCCCGACTACTACGACAAGGTCGTCACCACCCGGACCTACCAGGATCGCCTCGACACCCTGGCCGCCGTCCGCGACGCCGGCATGAGCACCTGCTGCGGCGGCATCGTCGGCATGGGCGAGACCCGCCGCGACCGCGCCGGCCTGCTGCACCAGCTCGCCACCCTCCCGGCCCACCCGGAAAGCCTCCCGATCAACGACCTGATGCCGATCCCCGGCACGCCGCTGGGCGAGAGCAAGGCCGTCGATCCGCTGGAGTTCGTCCGCATGATCGCCGTCGCCCGCCTGGTCTGCCCGAAGGCGATGGTCCGGATCGCCGCCGGCCGCGAGCACATGAGCAAGGAATTGCAGGCGCTGTGCTTCCTGGCCGGCGCCAACTCGATCTTCGTCGGCGGCCGCCTGCTGACCACCAACAACCCCGAGAAAAGCGCCGACGAGGCCCTGCTCGAGGACCTGAAGATGAAGCCGATGGGCATGAAGGTGTCGGAGCGGGCCTAGCTTAAGCGTCCTACGGATCCTATCTGGGGGGCTCCGGAGGGGACGTTTGGATCCGATCATCTCAGTGAAAGGTCTGTCGAAGACCTATGCCTCGGGCCATCAGGCGCTGAAGGACGTGAACCTCGACATCCGCAAGGGCGAAATCTTCGCCCTGCTGGGGCCGAACGGCGCGGGCAAGACGACGCTGATCGGGATCATCTGCGGCCTGGTGCGCTCGAGCGGAGGCCAGGTGGTCGCCGACGGGCATGACATCCACAAGGACTATCGCGCCGCCCGCACCAAGATAGGCCTGGTGCCGCAGGAGCTCTCCACCGACGCCTTCGAGACCGTCTGGGCGACGGTGAAGTTCAGCCGCGGCCTGTTCGGCAAGCCGCCGAACGACGCCCTGCTGGAGAAGGTCCTCAAGGACCTCAGTCTCTGGGACAAGAAGGACGCCAAGATCATGGCGCTGTCCGGCGGCATGAAGCGCCGGGTGATGATCGCCAAGGCCCTGTCCCACGAACCCACGATCCTGTTCCTCGACGAGCCGACCGCCGGCGTGGACGTCGAGCTGCGCCGCGACATGTGGGAGATGGTCCGCGGTCTGCGCGAACAGGGCGTGACCGTCATTTTGACCACCCACTACATCGAGGAAGCCGAGGAGATGGCCGACCGCATCGGCGTGATCTCCAGGGGCGAGCTGATCCTCGTGGAGGACAAGGACGTCCTCATGCGCAAGCTCGGCAAGAAGCAGCTGACGCTGCACCTGCAGGAGCCGCTGGCCGCGGTGCCGCCGGGACTCGACAATTACCAGCTGGAGCTCGCCGCCGAGGGCGCGGAGCTCGTCTACACCTTCGACGCCCAGGCCGAACGCACCGGCATCGCCGACCTGATCCGACGCCTCACCGAGCAGGGCGTCGACTTCAAGGACCTGCGGACTCAGGAGAGCTCGCTCGAGGAAATCTTCGTGAACCTGGTGAGGAGCCGCGCATGAACGTCCATGCCGTCAAGGCCATCTACCGGTTCGAGATGCAGCGCTGGTTCCGGACCATCGTCCAGAGCCTGGCAGCGCCGGTTATCACCACCTCCCTCTACTTCATCGTCTTCGGCGCCGCGATTGGCCGCCGGATGCCCGAGATCGACGGTGTGAGTTATGGGGCCTTCATCATCCCCGGCCTGATCATGCTCTCGATCCTGACCGAGAGCATCTCCAACGGCTCGTTCGGCATCTACATGCCGAAGTTCGCGGGCACCATCTACGAGCTCCTGTCGGCGCCCATCTCCACCGCCGAGGTGGTGCTGGGCTACGTCGGCGCCGCGGCCACCAAGTCGGTCGTCCTCGGCCTGGTGATCCTGGCGACGGCGCGGCTGTTCGTGGACTTCTCCATCGCCCACCCGTTCGTGATGCTGGCCTTTCTGGTGCTGACTTCCGCGACCTTCAGCCTTTTCGGCTTTCTCACGGGAATCTGGGCCGACGGCTGGGAGAAGCTGTCGATCATTCCGATCCTGGTGGTCACGCCGCTGACCTTCCTGGGCGGCAGCTTCTATTCCATCGACATGCTGCCGGAGTTCTGGCGCAACGTCGCCCTGGTGAACCCGGTGGTCTATCTGGTCAGCGGCTTCCGCTGGGCGTTCTACGGCGTCTCCGACGTGGGCGTGGGCGTGAGCCTGGCAGCCACGTTCGGGTTCCTGGCGCTTTGCCTTGCGGCGGTGGCGTGGATCTTCAAGACCGGCTGGCGGCTGAAGACCTAGAGCGCGCTAGGCGAAAGTGTGAGCGGTTTCGCCGCTCGAGCGCGCTCTCGACCCCGCGCCTACTCGTCTTCGTCGAAGCGCGCGGCGACCAGGTCGGCGAGGGCGGCGACCGCCTGCTCGGCCTCGTCGCCCTCGGCTTCGATCTCGATGCAGCAACCGGGCGCGGCGGCCAGCATCATCAGGCCCATGATCGAACGGGCGTCGACCGTCTGGCCGTCCTTCGAGACCCGGACCTCGGCGTCGAAACCGGCGGCCATCTTCACGAACTTCGCCGAGGCGCGGGCATGCAGCCCACGCTTGTTGACGATCTCGACGGTGCGGGTGACGGCGGTCTCGCTCAGCTCACTTCTCTCCGGCCAGGACATAGGAGGCGACGGAGATGTACTTTCGCCCGGCTTCCTGCGCCGCTGCAACCGAGTCTTCGAGGCTGAAGCGGGTCCGCACGCTCGCCAGCTTGATTAGCATGGGCAGATTGAGCCCCGCGATCACCTCGGCCTTCGTCTGCTCCATTACCGAGATGGCGAGGTTCGAGGGCGTACCGCCGAACATGTCGGTGAGCAGGATCACGCCCGCGCCGGCATCCACACGGCCGCAGGCCTCCAGGATGTCCTTCCGGCGACGCTCCATGTCGTCGTCCGGCCCGATGCAGATCGCCGCGCGACGGCGGCCTGCGGTCCGACCACGTGCTCCATGGCGAAGACGAACTCCTCCGCCAGTCGCCCGTGGGTAACGATCACGAGGCCGATCATGCCTGTTGTTCCAAGGGGTATCCCCACCCGATGGCGCCATAGCCGGGGCGCGAGCGGAGCTAAATACGCCTGTTGTGCGCCGCGTCAAAGCTTGAGAGCGCGCGACTGAGTTTCGCAGGCGCGGACTCTTCAAACGCGGAAGTGGTCATCGCCGGAATGCTCACGCCAAGGATGTCGTGGAATTCAGGGTCCGGGATGCGGTCCGGCTCGCCCAGGCGGGCGACGAGCCCCACCTCCGCGAGGGACAGCGCGTCAGCGCGGATCACGTCCAGCCCACGTACCTCGATCAGGCCGTGAAGCGCCTCGGGCGCGCGGCCGTACAGGCGCCCGCCCGACGTCCACAGCACCACCCGATCATCGGCGACGAGCCGGAAGCCCTGCCCGATGGCCCGCAACGCCAGGTCGCTCTTGCCCGCCCCCGAGGGCCCCTCGATCAGCACGCCGATCCAGCGGCCGCCGACCCGCTGGGCGATCAGGCCCGCATGCCGGATCACAGCGTCGGCTCCGGCAGGGTCAGGATGAAGATCGCGCCCCCGACCCGGCCCTCTGCGTCCAGCCGGTTCTGGGCCTGCAGCGAGCCCCCGTGGGCCTCGGCGATCTGGCGGGCGATGGAGAGCCCCAGGCCCGAGTTTCCGCCGAACGCCGCGCCCTTCGGCCGGGACGTGTAGAACCGCTCGAAGACCGTCTCCAGGTTCTCTGACGGGATGCCGGGACCGTTGTCCGACACCGTGGCGACCACCCGGCCCTGCCCGCGGCCCAGCGCCACCGTCACCTCGTCGCCCGGAGGGCTGAACGAGCGGGCGTTGTCGATGAGGTTGCGGAAGATCTGGCCGAGCGGACCTTCCCGGCCCAGCACGCGGATCGGCTCGACGCCGGGCGCGATCTCGAGCCTGACGCGGACGTCGCCGCTCTTGGCGGTCGCCTGATAGAGGCTGGTGATGTCGGCGACGAGACGGCCCAGGTCGATCATCTTCGGCTGGTCGCGGGAAAGCTCGGCGTCCAGCCGCGAGGCGTTGGAGATGTCGGTGACGAGCCGGTCCAGCCGCTGGACGTCGTTCTTCAGGATGCCCAGCAGCCGGTCGCGGGCGGCGGGATCCGTGATCAGGTCCAGCGTCTCCACGGCCGAGCGCATGGAGGTGAGCGGATTGCGGATCTCGTGGGCGACGTCGGCGGCGAACGCCTCGATCGCATCCATCCGCTCCGACAGCGCATGCGTCATGTCCTCCAAGCTTCGGGTCAGGCCGCCGATCTCGTCGTCCCGGCGGGCCAGATCAGGCAGGGAAATGGCGCGGGCCCGGGAGAGGCGCACGCTGTCGGCGGCCCGCGCCAGCCGGTTCACCGGCTGGGCGATCAGGCTGTTCAGCAGGATGGACGAGGCCAGGGTGACGCCGATGGCGATCAGGATGAACGGGATCAGGGCCAGGCGCTCGCCGGCGATGATCTCGTCGACGTCGCTGGCCTCCAGGGTGATCACGCCCAGCACGGCCTGGACGTGACGGATCGGGATCGAGACCGACACCACGCGGTCGCCGTCCGGCCCGCGCCGCATGCCGGACCAGCGGCGCCCCTTCAACGCCTGCTCGACCTCGGCCGACAGCGCCTTCTGGGCGTCGGCGGCGCTGGGTTCGGGCTTGTGCGGAATGATGTCCAGCCGCACGCCCTCCTCCTCGCGGGCCCGGGCAGGCGGCAGCACCTTCCACTCCACGCGGTCGGCCACGAGGTCGGTGTCGGCGACCAGGCGGCCGTCGGCGTCGAAGAGCCGGGCCCGCTGGGTCTCCGGGCTCTTGAAGGTCTGCATGATCTCGGTGGCGAGAGCCGCGTCCATTTCCGGCTCGGGCTCGCCTACCGTGGCGGCGCGGTTGATGATGTCGGCGATCAGTTCGCCCTGCGCCGACAGGCTATCGATGCGGGCGTTGACCAGGCCCTGCCGATACTCGTTGAGCACCAGGGCGCCGACCACCAGGATCATCAGGCCCAGCAGGTTCAGCGCAAGGATCAGCCGGCCGAGCTTGGAGCCCGGCAGCCAGCGCACCTTCGACGGCCTGAGCCTGCGCCGCTCAGCTTTCCCGGTAGCGGTAGCCGACGCCATAGAGGGTCTCGATCGCGTCGAACTCAGGGTCCACCTCGCGGAATTTCTTCCGCATGCGTTTGATGTGGCTGTCGATCGTACGGTCGTCGACATAGACCTGGTCTTCGTAGGCCGCGTCCATCAGGTTGTCGCGGCTCTTCACGAAGCCTGGGCGCTGAGCGAGCGACTGCAGGAGCAGGAATTCGGTGACAGTGAGCTTCACCGGCTTGCCGTCCCACAGGCAGTCGTGGCGGGCGGGGTCCAGGGTCAGCTTGCCGCGCTTGATCGCCCGGGCGCTCACCTCGGCCGCCGTGGCGGGGCCGGCGACGGCGTCCTCCTCACCGCGGCCCGCCCGTCGCAGCACCGCCTTCACCCGTTCGATGAGCAGGCGCTGGCTGAACGGCTTGTGGATGTAGTCGTCCGCGCCGAGGTTGAAGCCCAGGATCTCGTCGATCTCCTCGTCCTTCGACGTGAGGATTATGACCGGGATGTCCGAGGTGCGGCGCAGTCGGCGCAGGACCTCCATCCCGTCCATCCGCGGCATCTTCACGTCGAGGATGGCGAGATCGGGAGGATCGTTCTCCAGCGCGGCGAGTCCGGCGGCGCCGTCGTAGTAGGCCTTGATGGCGTGGCCGTGGCTTTCGAGAGCCAGGCTGACGGAGGTGACGATGTTCTCGTCGTCATCCACCAGAGTGATCTTGGCCATGTGGTCTCGAGGTCTCCTAGTCCGAGATGTCGGAAGCTATTCGCGGCGAAGCGTGGCCTCAATGGGGCCGCGCGCTTGCCGTCGGTAGGTGTTTCCGTAAGTCAACGCGCTCTTAAGCTTGTTGGGTGAACGTGCAAGCGTCCGGGGGGGATGCTGGCATGGATGGATTCAGCGTGCATTACGAGGTGTTCGTCCGGAAAACCCCGGGCGCATCGTGGTCGCTCGACATGGCCAGCGAGAACCGCAGCGCGGCCATCCAGGCCGCCGAGGACCTCTACAACGAGGGTCGCGTCGCCGCGGCGAAGGTCACCAAGGAGACCCTCGACGAGGATACGCGCGAGTTCCAGTCGGTCACTATCCTGAAGCTCGGCGCCGCCGAGGTGACCCGCAAGTCCAAGCCGCAGCCCGACGCCCAGCCGCTGTGCGTCACCCCGCAGGACCTCTACACCCTGCACGCCCGCGAGCGGATCGGCCGCCTGCTGGAAGGCTGGCTCGACCGCAACAGCGCCACGCCCTTCGAACTGCTGCACCGCCCCGACCTGGTCGAGAAGCTGGAAGCCTCCGGCACCGACCTGCAGCATGCCATCCAGAAGATCGCCGTCCCCGAGGCCCACGCCCGCGGCATGTCGGTCCACGAGCTGATGCGGGTGTTCCAGAGCCTGGTCGAGCGTGCCGTCGACCGGCTGATGAAGGACCACAAGAAGGGCTCGCTCCCGGACGTGGACAAGGAAGGTTTCGCGGCCGCGGCCGAGCGCGTGGCGAAGGAGCCCGAGCGCGCCTACCTCCTGGGCGCCGGCGTCGCGGCCTCGATCGCGCCCGCCGCCACCTGGTCCGAGAAGGTGCTGCGCCTGCTGGACCTGGCCGACGCCGCGCCGCGCGGCCAGGCCGCCCGGGCCTTGGCGTTCTCCACCCTGGAGCAGCCGCTGGCCGAGATCCTGGAGTCGAAGCCCGGGATCGGCGATCTGCTCGGCAAGGGCCTGGACCTGGGATCCAGCCTCGCCGCCCTCACCCGTCTCACGGCCTTCGACGCTGTCGAATCCCTGATCCGTGTCGAGCCCTCGGTCGCCAAGGTCATGCCGCAGCTGTCGCCGACGGCCCAGCGCCTCGCCAAGTGGCTGGCCGCGGAGGACTTCGCCGACGTGCGCACCGCGCTCGGCAAACGCATCCTGCGGGAACTGAACGGGCCGCGCCGGCTGAAGCCCGGCGACGCGGAGGCGGAGATCGACGTGCTGCGCGCGCTGGCGATGTCCCTCACCGCCGCCTCGGGCAAGCTCCTGCCCATCGAGGACGTGCAACAGGCGTTTTCGCACCGTTCGCGCATGCTGATCACGGGCGACTTCGTCGAGGCCTACCTCGGCCAGGGCCGGACCTCGCAGCAGGAGGTCGAGGCGCTCATCTGGCTCACCGAGAACGTGATCGGAGGCGCGAACAAGCGCCAGGCCGGCCGCTGGCTCCGGGCCGTGGTCGCCTCGCTGCGCTTCGAGAAGGAGACGCTGAAGCTGGGCGACGAGTCGGCCGCCACCCGGCTGGCCCAGCTGGCCGCCCTGCAGCGCTCGGTGGGTCGCTGCGGCCTCGCGCCCGAGGACCCGAACCGATTCAAGCCAAGCTCGGCGACCTCGGCGGATTGATCGAGGGTGAGGCGAAGATGACGTCGGCCCTGGCCAGGGCGAACGCCTCGGCCGTCCAGCGGCTGACCCTGCTGCTGAAACTGGCCTGCGGCGAGACCGCGCCGATCGGCCCCGCCGCCACCCGGGCCAAGGCCGAGGCGATGAAGCTCGTCCGCCACGACGACACCCGCGCCGAACTGGCGAACGCCCCTGAACAGGTCACCGCCATGCGCGAACTGATCCAGCAGGCGGGTCTGGCGGCTTAAGTCCCTCCCGGGTCGGGTCGGGAGGGCTAGAGGCCGAGCGCCGCCCTCAGTGCGTGGGCCACGCGCTCCACGTCTCCATCCTGCATGCCGGGATACAGCGGCAGCGACAGGCATCG
The DNA here is from genome assembly GCF_024699945.1 of Phenylobacterium sp. J426. GTDB lineage: Bacteria > Pseudomonadota > Alphaproteobacteria > Caulobacterales > Caulobacteraceae > Phenylobacterium. Next base: position 1,221,780 of record NZ_JAJOMY010000001.1, read on the forward strand.
TGCGTACCAGGCGTCGGCGCCGGGCAGATCGAGCGCGCCGTAGCGATCGCGGTAGTAGGGCTGGCGGTGGACCGGGATGTAGTGAACCTGGCTGCCAACGCCGCGGGCCTTGAGCGCGTCGACCACCTGCAGGCGGGTCGTTCCGGCGACCTCGAAATCGATCAGCACGGTCATCAGGTGCAGGACCGGGTCACTCCAGGCCGGCTGGGCGGCCTGGACCACGACCGGCGCCAAAGGGGCCCAGGGCTTCGCGGTAGAGGGTCGCCAGCGCGCGGCGGCGGGCGGCGAATGTCGGCAGCTTGGCGAGTTGCGACAGGCCTAGGGCGCAGAGCACATCCGGCAGTCGATAGTTGAAGCCCGGTTCCGGCATCTCGTACCACCACGGCTCGCAGCCTTCGGGCCGGACCATCCCGTGCGAACGCATCACGCGCAGGCGCTCGGCCAGCGCGGGGTCATTGGTGGTCACCATGCCGCCCTCGCCCGTGGCGATGGTCTTCACGGGATGGAACGAGAAGGTCGCCATCGCCGAATGGCGCACATCGCCGACCGTTTCGGTTGAATCGCCGAAGCGCATCGTCGTTCCGAGCGCATGGGGCGCGTCTTCGACCAAGACGGCGCCGGCCTCCGCAGCCTGGACCGCTAGCGCGGGAAGCTCGGACGGCGTCCCCGCGCAGATGCACGGGCAGAACGGCGCGCAGGCGGCGGCCTTGCAGGCGCGCCATGGCCTCGGCCAGGGTGTCGGGCGTCATCAGGCCCGTGTGCGGGTCGACGTCGGCGAACACCACCTCGGCCCCGACGTAGCGGGCGCAGTTGGCGGTCGCCAGGAAGGTGATCGAGGGCGCGATCACGACCTCGCCAGGCTGAACGTCCAGCGCCAGCATGGCCAGATGCAGCGCCGCCGTGCCGTTGGCGCAGGCGACCGCGTGGTGGGCGCCCACAGTCTCGGCGAAGCGGCGCTCGAAGCGCTCGACCATCGGGCCCGTGGTGAGGAAGTCCCCGCGAAGCGCCTCGGCCACCGCGGCGATGTCGTCGTCGTCGATGGTCTGGCGGCCGTAGGGCAGGATCTGGCCGGTCATGGAGATCAGTCGGTCGCCCGGCGGCGGCGCTTCGGCGCGTCGATCTCGAGCATGGCCAGGAAGCCGTTGGCGTCGAGCCAGTCGTCGTTGGTGTCGGAGGCGTAGGAGAAGCCTTCAGGCGCCTGGCCGCCGTCGATCGGCGCGCGTTGGTATTCGGCGAAGGCCGGCTCGATGACATAGCGGTCGCCGAGATCGACGGTGGTGCGCGCGTCGTCGGACGAGATCATCATCTCGTGCAGCTTCTCGCCGGGGCGGATGCCCACCACCTTGATCGGCAGGTCGGGCGCCATGGCGGCGGCGATGTCGGTGATCTTCATCGACGGGATCTTGGGGACGAAGATTTCGCCGCCGCGCATGACGGCCAGCGACGACAGGACGAAGTCGACGCCCTCGTCCAGGGTGATCAGGAACCGTGTCATCCGCGGGTCGGTGATCGGCAGCTCCGTCGCGCCCTTGGCGATGAGCCGCTGGAACAGCGGCGCGATCGAGCCCCGCGAGCCGACGACGTTGCCGTAGCGCACCACCGCGAAGCGGGTGCCGATGTCCCCCGACAGATTGTTGGCGGCGACGAACGTCTTGTCCGAAGCCAGCTTGGTGGCGCCGTACAGGTTGATCGGGTTGCAGGCCTTGTCCGTGGAGAGCGCCACCACCCGCTTCACGCGGTTCGAGAGGCACGCCCAGACCACGTTCTCGGCCCCCAGCACATTCGTGTGGATGCACTCCGACGGATTGTACTCGGCCGCCGGCACCTGTTTCAGCGCTGCGGCGTGAATGACCACGTCGACGCCGCGCACGGCCAGGGTCAGCCGCTCCCGGTCGCGGATGTCGCCCAGGAAGAAGCGCATCCGGGCGAGTTTCTCCGCACCGAACTTCTCGGCGAGATCGATCTGCATCTCGCTCTGCTTCAACTCGTCCCGCGAATAGACGATCAGCTTCCGCGGATTGGCGCGCGCCAGGACGGTCTCGATGAACCGGCGGCCGAAGCTGCCGGTGCCGCCGGTGACGAGGATGACCCTGCCGTCGAGGTCGAGCCTGGCCTGGTCGGGATTGGGGGCAAATCGGCCCAAGGGGCGCTCCGCGATGCGATTCGGTCTCGCGCCGACTCTCGGGGGCCGCACGTAAAGAGACCGCTAACCATAGGCGGCGCCTGATGGCTGCGATGAACCGCCGTCTTTTCACAGGCTATCTGGCGCTGGTCGCGCCCCTGGTGTTCGCCGCGGGCGATGCGCAGGCGGCCGGCGGCGAGAAGGCCGAGAAGAAGCTGAGCGGCGGTCCGACCTACGTGCCGATCCAGACCGTCCTTGGAACCACCAAGCGAGCTGATGGCCGCCGCGGCGTGCTGTCGGTGGAGTGCGGCCTGGACGTGCCTGACGACAGCCTGCGCGAACGGGCGACCATGTCGATCCCCCGCCTGCGCTCGGCCTATATGTCCACGGTCCAGACCTATGCGTCCGGCCTGCCTGCGGGCGAGCCGCCGAACGTCGACTTCATCGCCCGCGCCCTGCAGCAGCAGACCGACGCCGTGCTGGGCCGCCGCGGCGCCAAGCTGCTCCTCGGCGCGGTGATGGTGAACTAGGCGGGCGCCGCCGCCGTCACATCGCCGAGATGCCGCCGTCGAGCTTGAGCTCGGCCCCGGTCATGAAGCGGCTCTCGTCGGACGCGAGATAGAGCACCGCATTGGCGATGTCGTCCGGCTCGCCAATCCGGCCGAGCGGCACCTGGCGGGCAAGCTTGGCCTCGGCCGCTTCCTTGCCGAAGCGCTGGCGCAGCGGGTCGAGGATCGGCGTGTCGATGAAGGTGGGATGGATCGAGTTGGAGCGGACGTCGAGCCCCTGCTTGGCGCAGTGCAGGGCGATGCCCTTCGACAGCAGCCAGACCGCGGCCTTCGAGGCGTTGTAGGAGGGGCTGTTGTGGGCGGCGATCAGGCCCGCGATCGAGCTGATGTTGATGATCGAGCCCGGCTGGTTCTGGCGCAGGTACTTGAGCGCGTGCTTCGCGCCGAGGAAGACCGAGTCGACGTTGACGCTCATGACCAGCTTCCAGTCCTCGAGGCTCAGGCTCTCGATGTCGCCGCCCCGGCTGATCCCGGCGTTGTTCACCAGCACGGAAATTCCGCCCATGGCCGCGTCGGCCTCCTCCAGGGCGAAGATCCACTGGGCTTCCTGGGTGACGTCCAGCGGGAAGGCGAAGGCCGTGCCCTCGCCATGGGCCTGGTTGATCTCCGCCGCCACCGCCTCGGCGCCGCCGGCGTTGACGTCGGCGAGGCTGACCTTGGCGCCCTCGGCGGCGAGCCGGCGGGCGAAGGCGGCGCCCAGCCCCTGGGCCGCGCCCGTAATGAAGGCCTTCTTTCCAGCAACGCGTCCCATGTTCCCTCTCCCTATGCCGCGGCGATCTCGTCCATGAACCCGGCCAGCGTCACGTCCAGCTCGGTCACGCCGTCAGCGTCATGGGTGGTGAGGACCACCTCGACCCGATTGTAGACGTTGAACCACTCCGGATGGTGGTCGAGCTGGTCGGCGCGGATCGCCACGCGGGTCATGAAGCCGAAGGCCTGGTTGAAGTCCTTGAACCTGAACGTCTTGGCGATGGCGTCGCGCGCGCCCTCGGGCCTGGTCCAGCCCGACAGGCGGGCGACGGCGGCCTCTGCGCCGATCTTCTGCGGACGGCTCATCAGGCGAACTCCTCAGTTGAACGTCAGGCCGACGATCCGGGACAGGTCGTCCAGCGCCTGGGCCTCGCCCGTCACCTTGATGGCCTGCATGCCGAGGCCGGCCGCCGGCTTGCAGTTGATGCCGAGGTCGTCGAGGTAGACGCAGGCCTGCGGCTGCACGGCCAGCAGGTCGCACATCATCAGATAGATGCGCGGGTCCGGCTTGCGGACGCCGGCCTTCGAGCTTTCGATGATGGCGTCGAACAGCGGCATCACCTGGGCCATGGCGCCGGCCATCCGCTGGCCCTCGTCCTGCCCCGGACTGTGCTCCGAGACGACGTTGTTGGTGATGCAGCCGACCTTGAACCCGGCCGCCTTGCAGGCCTTCAGGGCCTCGACCATCCGCGGGCGCAGCGCGCCCGACAGCAGCGGCAGGACGTCGGCGCCGCGGACGGGGTGGCCCAGCGCGGCGGATTCCTCGAGAAACAGCGAGTCGAAGCGCGCAGCGTCGATCTCGTTCCGCTCGAACAAGGCCCAGGCGTTGTGGTCGGGATTGGTGGCGTTGACCTTGCGGATCAGGTCGGCCGGCAGCCCCTTGTCCGCCTCGTAGCGGTTGAAGGCCTCGAAGGGCGAGGTCGTGAAGACCCCGCCGAAATCCCAGATCACCGCCTCGATCGCCATGCCGTCTCCTCGTCGTTGCATCGGGCTCTAGAGAGCCGGGCGCGGCCATGCAAGTAAGCGGCATGCTCCGCTTCGTCGCCTACGGCCTCGTCTGCGCCGCCATCCTCTACGTGTGCCTGGCGCCTACCGAGGCGCTGCCGACCGTGAACGTCTGGGACAAGGCCGAGCACGCCGTCACCTGGGGCGCGCTGGCGGGCCTTGGCTTCCTGTTCTGGCCGCGGCGGACGGCGGCGGTGGCGGTGTTCGCGCTCGCCTTCGGCGCCGCCATCGAGCTGCTGCAGGGGACGATGGGCCTCGGCCGCAGCGCCGACGGCTTCGACCTGCTGGCCGACGCCGTGGGCGTGCTGGGCGCGCTGGGCGTCTTCGCCCTACTCCGCCGGAGCCGGCGCGGCCGCGCCTAGCGTCCCGCCCTTGGCCTGCGGCGGACCGGGCGGCGGCTGCATCTTCCGCTTCGCCTCCAGCGCGGCCCGCGTCTCTTCGTAGGTGCGGCGGTTGATGCCGTAGAGCGAATAGAAGACCGCGGCGATGACGCCGGGGATCGCCGCCAGCACGCTGTCCCAAAGCGCCAGGTTGAACAGCACCTCGGGCGGCACGTCCGCGATCGAGCGCGCGGTCTTCGGGAAGCCGATCAGGGTGATGACGGCGCCGGCCACGGCCGTGCCGACCGCCATGTCGATCTTCCCCGCCATGTTGCGGGTGGAGTAGAGGATGCCCTCCTGGCGCACGCCGTACTTCAGCTCGTTCTGGTCGGCGATGTCGGCCAGGGCGGACATGGCGCTGATCTGCAGCACGCTGATCGCGCCGTACTGGACCGCCGCGAACGCCACCAGCATCGGCAGGAGGCCCGGTGTGGCCGGCGAGATGATCCCCATCATGCCCAGCACCAGCGGGATCGGCGGGATGATGGCGTAGACCAGGGCCGAGAACATCATGGTCTTCTTCTTGTCGAACCGGCCGTGCAGGCGGGCGGCGAACAGGAAGGCGGTCAGGTAGCCGGCCAGGCTGCCGAACACGAAGACCGCGAGCTCCTTGGACGAAAGGTCCCAGTAGAAGGTGTTCACGTACATCCGCATGCCCTCGCGCATGCCGATCATCAGAGCGACGAAGAAGTAGGCCACCAGCAGCCAGACGTAGTTGATGTTGGCCAGCGCCTTGCCGAAGTCGCCGAAGAAGCCGCGGGCGCTGAACGCCGGCTGGTCCGGCCGGGCCTTGGGCAGCAGCGGAACGCGGTCGCGGGTGAACCAGGCCGAGGCGAACAGGGCGGTTATGGTCACCAGGCCGATGGCGGCGGCGTAGCGGGGCCACGGTTCCGGGTTCAGAAGGCCGCGGGGATACTCAGGCGTGGCCGGAAAGAACAGCAGCGTGGCGCCGAGGAAGGTCAGGGAGCCGCCGGCCCAGTTGAAGAAGCTGTAGTAGGACATCACCTTCGAGCGCTCGGTGTAGTGGGGCGACAGCTCGCCCCCGAGCGCGAGATGGGGGACGTAGAAGAAGGTCATCGCCTGCCGCATCAGGATCACCGCGGCGCCGAGCCAGATCAGCAGTCCGGTCTGACCCAGCCCCGCCGGCGGCGAGAAGATCGCCCAGACCGTGAGCCCCGTCGGCAGCGCGGCCCCGAACAGGAAAGGATGCCGCCGGCCCCACTTCGACTTGGTGCGGTCCGAGATCGAGCCGATGATCGGGTCCGAGAAGGCGTCCAGCACCAGGCTCGCCGAAATCGCCAGGCCGACGAGGTGCGCCGGCACGCCCAGCACCTGGCTGTAGAAGAGCAGGGCGAAGCTGGAGACCGAGTAGAGCGCCACCATCTCGGCCGCTCCGCCCAGGCCGAAGGCCAGCTTGGTCTTCATGGGCAGCGGCGCAGCCGCAGCGGGGGCCTCAGCCATCGTCTTCTCCCTGCGAGGCGCGTCTGCGGCGCTCTTCGGAAGGCAGCAAGCCGCAAGGCGGACCCAGCGTCAACCGGGGCGTACCGATGTTTCGAGACGCCGGCGCCGGATGACCTTCCACCCAAGAACCTGCTAGAGACGGGATCAAAGCGTCCCGCACCGAGGATCGGGCGCAAGGAACGTCCTCGATCCTCCTGCGACCAGGAAATATCCATGCCCTCGGCTCAGAAGCGTCCCGCCCCCGGTCACAACCTCGGGACCGCCCCGCACATCGCGCGTCTCCAGAAGATCGACGAGCGCCTTCGGTGGCTGGCGACCTGGACGATCCACAACGCCAACCACCTTCGGGAGAGCCGCGACGGCCTGAAAGTCGGCGGCCACCAGGCCTCCTGCGCCTCGATGACCTCGATCCTGACGGCGCTCTACTTCCATGCCTTGGGGCCGAAGGACCGGGTGGCGGTGAAGCCCCACGCCTCGCCCGTGTTCCACGCCGCCCAGTACCTGATGGGCCGCCAGACCCGCCAGCAACTGGAGGACTTCCGCAGCTTCGGCGGCGCGCAGTCCTACCCCTCGCGGACCAAGGACAGGGACGATGTCGACTTCTCGACCGGGTCGGTCGGCCTTGGGGTGGCCATCACCGCCTTCGCCTCGCTGACCCAGGACTATCTGAAGGCGCACGGCTGGCTGGATCCGGCGCGCGAAGGGCGAATGGTGGCGACCCTGGGCGACGCCGAGCTCGACGAAGGCAACATCTACGAATGCCTGATCGAGGCCTATAAGCACGACATCCGGAACTGCTGGTGGATCGTCGACTACAACCGCCAGAGCCTCGATGCGACCACCGCCGACCGGATGTTCGACAGGTTCGACGACATCTTCGAGACGGCGGGCTGGCGCGTCGTCACATTGAAGTGGGGCAAGGCCCAGCAGCGGGCGTTCTCGCGGCCCGGCGGGGCGGCGCTGAAGAGCTGGATCGAGGGGTGCTCCAACGCCGAGTACGCCGCGCTCACCTACCAGGGCGGCGCGGCCTGGCGGCAGCGGCTGACCCGCGACATCGGCGGCGCCCCCGGGGCCGCCGGTCTGCTGGAGAGCTTCTCCGACGACGAGCTGCACGCGCTGATGATCGGGCTCGGCGGCCACTGCATGGAGACCTTGGTCGAGGCCTTCGACGAAGCGTCCAGGGACGACACGCCCACGCTCTTCATCGCCTACACGGTCAAGGGCTTTGGCCTCCCGCTGCAGGGGCACAAGGACAATCACGCCGGACTGATGACGCCGTCCCAGGTGGAGGCGCTGCGGCGGAGCCTGGAGATCCCCGAAGGCGCCGAGTGGGAGCCCTATGGCGGCCTCCCCGCCGAAGACGCCGAGGCCCTGAGCGCCTTCGTCGCCCAGGCGCCCTTCGCCCAGGATGCCGAGCGGACGGCCCGCGGCGCGGAGAATCCCCGTGCCGGCCGAGGCCGAGTTCCCGGTTCCGGAAGGCGCGGAGCAGTCCACCCAGGCCGCCTTCGGCAAGATCCTCCTGGAGCTCGCAAAGTCGAGGGCGCCGCTGGCCGATCGGATCGTGACGACAAGCCCGGACGTCACGGTCTCCACCAACCTCGGCGGGTTCGTGAACCAGCGCGGCCTGTTCCGTCGCCGCGAGACGGCCGATGTCTTCCGCGACGCGAAGATCCCTCGGCGCAGAAGTGGGCCGGCGGCCACGCGGGCCAGCATGTCGAGCTGGGCATCGCCGAACACAACCTGTTCCTGAACCTCGCCGCCCTGGGCCTCGCCGGACCGCTGTGGGGCGAGCGCCTGCTGCCGATCGGGACGGTCTACGACCCCTTCATCAGCCGCGGCCTCGATGCCCTGAACTACGCCTGCTATCAGGACGCACGGTTCATGCTGGTGGCCACGCCTTCGGGCCTGACGCTCGGGCCGGAAGGCGGGGCGCACCAGTCGATCTACACGCCGCTGATCGGCATCGGCCAGCCGGGCCTGACCTACTTCGAGCCGGCCTTCGTGGACGAGCTGTCGCTGGTGATGCGCTGGTCGTTCGAGCACATGCAGGCCGACGACGGCGGCTCGGTCTATCTGCGGCTGACGACGCGGAACCTGGCGCAAGCTCCGCGTACGGATGATCTCTGGAAGCCCGACGCCCTGAAGGGCGCCTATTGGCTGAAGGCTCCGGCCGAGGGCTCCGACGCGGCCATCGTGTTCTGCGGCGCCGTGGCTCCGGAAGTGCTCGCCGCCGCCGAACAGCTGGCCGAGGACCTGCCGGGCCTGGGCGTGCTGAACGTCATCTCGCCCGGCCTGCTGCACCGCGACTGGATGGCCGCCCGCCGCGGCCGCTGGACGAGCGGCGAGACGCGCGAGAGCCACGCCGAGGCGCTGCTCGGTCGCCTCGCGCCCGGCGCCGGCCTCGTGACGGTGGTCGACGGCTCCCCGGCCACGCTGTCCTGGCTGGGCGGCGTGCGGGGATCGCGCGTCAGCGCGCTGGGTCTCGACAGCTTCGGCCAGGTCGGCGACCTGCCCGACCTCTACCGGCACTATCGCCTCGACGTGGACGCCATCGTCGACGCGGCGGCGGAGCTGTTCCTCTAGGCCAGGGCCTGCTCGAGATCGGCGATGAGGTCGGTGGTGCTCTCCACCCCGACCGACAGCCGGATCAGGCCGTCCTCGATGCCGATGCGGGCGCGGGTCTCGGCCGGGATCGAGGCGTGGGTCATGATCGCCGGATGCTCGATCAGGCTCTCCACGCCGCCGAGGCTTTCGGCGAGGGTGAAGAGCCGGGTGCGCTCCAGCATCCTGCGCGTGCCGTCAAGATCGCGGTCGAGGACGGCGGTGATCATGCCGCCGAAGCCGTTCATCTGTCGGCGCGCCAGTTCGTGCTGGGGGTGGCTTTCCAGGCCCGGATAGATGACCTTCCGGACGTCGCGGCGGCCTTCCAGCCAGCGGGCGATCGCCAGGCCGTTCTCGCAGTGGCGCTCCATCCGCAGCGCCAGGGTCTTCATCCCGCGCAGCGTCAGAAAGCTGTCGAAGGGCGAGGCCACGGCGCCGACGGCGTTCTGGAGGAACGTCATCCTGTCCCGCAGCTCGGCGTTGTCGCCGACGACGAGAGCGCCGCCGACCACGTCCGAGTGGCCGCCGAGGTACTTCGTCGTGGAGTGCATCACCACGTCGAAGCCCAGCTCCAGCGGGCGCTGGATGTAGGGGCTGGCGAAGGTGTTGTCGGCGGCGGCGATGATCCCCCGCCGCTTGCACAGGTCGGCGATGGCTTCGAGGTCGGCCAGCCGCAGCAGCGGGTTGGTCGGGGTCTCCACCCAGACCATCTTCGTCTTCGGCGTGATCGCCGCCTCGATGGCCGAGAGGTCGGCGAGATCGACGTACGAGAACGTCAGGCCGGCCGAGCGCTGCTTCACCTTATCGAACAGCCGGAAGCTGCCGCCGTAGAGATCCTCCGACGAGATCACGTGGTCGCCGGGCTCGAGCGACTCCAGCAGCGTGGAGATGGCCGCCAGGCCAGAGGCGAAGGCGTAGCCTTTCGTCCCGCTCTCCAGATCGGCCAGCCCGCGCTCCAGGGCGAAACGGGTCGGGTTCTGGCTGCGCGAGTACTCGAAGCCCGTGTGCACGCCCGGAGAGGACTGCGCATAGGTCGAGGTGGCGTAGATCGGCGGCATCACCGCGCCGGTGGTCGGATCGTGCTCCTGGCCGCCGTGGATGGCGCGGGTGGCGAAGTCCAGTCGGTTTTTGCCGTGCAGTTCGTCCGTCACGCCGAGCGCCTCAGATAGTTGATCAGGTCGATACGGGTGATGAGCCCGAGGAAGTCCTTGCCGTCCATCACGATGGCGACCTGATCCAGCTCGAACACCGGCAGCAGCGCGTCCAGCGGCTGGTGCGCCTGCAGCGTGGTGAGCTTGGCGGTCATGGCGGTGGAGACCGGCTGCTTGAAACGGCCCTCCGCCGTGCGGCGCTCGACGGCCTCCAGCAGGTCGCTCTCGTCGATGAGGCCGATCAACCGGCCGTCGTCCATCACCGGCAGCTGGCTGACGTCGGCCTGGCGCATGCGGTTGTAGGCGGTGAGCAGGGGTGTCGTCGGGGCCGACGGTGACGGCCTCGCCCTCCGTGCGCGCGATCAGGTCGCGCAGATCGCCGTGCAGCTTGCGGTCGGTCAGGCCCTGCTCGGCCACCCAGCTGTCGTTGTACATCTTGGACAGGTAGCGGGAGCCCGTGTCGCAGACGAGCGTGACGACCCGCTTCGGCTCGGTCTGTTCACGGCAGTAGCGCAGCGCCGCGGCCAGCAGAGTGCCCGACGACGACCCTGCCAGGATACCGGCCTTGGTCAGGAGCTCGCGGGCGGTGGCGACGCTCTCCTGGTCGCTGATGGCGTAGGCCTTCTCCACCAGGTCGAGGTCGCAGATGTCCGGCACGAAGTCCTCGCCGATGCCTTCCACGATCCACGAGCCGGCCTCGACGGTCTTCCCCTCGTTCACCAGCGGCGCCAAGGATCGAGCCGACCGGGTCGGCGAGGATCATCTTGGTCTTCGGCGAGACCTTCCTGAAATAGCGGCCGAGGCCGGTCAGAGTGCCGCCCGAGCCGACGCCGACCACCATCGCATCGAGGTCGCCGTCCATCTGTTCGAAGATCTCGGGGCCGGTGGTGGTCTCGTGCGCCAGCGGGTTCGCCGGGTTCTCGAACTGGTTGATGTAGACGGCGTTGTTCAGCTTCGCCGCGATCGCGGCCGCCATGTCCTGGTAGTACTCCGGATGGCCCTTGCCGACATCCGACCGCGTGATCCGCACGTCGACCCCCATGGCGCGCAGGTGCTGGATCTTCTCGCGCGCCATCTTGTCCGGCACGACCAGCAGCAGCTTGTAGCCCTTCAGCAGACCCACCTGCGCGAGCCCCAGCCCCGTATTCCCGGCGGTCGCCTCGACGATGGTGCCGCCGGGCTGCAGCCGCCCGTCCTGCTCGGCCGCCTCGATCATCGACCGGGCGATACGGTCCTTGATCGAGCCGCCGGGATTGGCGTTCTCCAGCTTCACGAACAGCCGGCAGGGGCCGGTGTCGAAGCCTTTCAGTTCGACCATGGGCGTGCGCCCGATCAGATCGAGGGCGGTGTCCGCCAGCGGCGGCAGGGGCAGGGTGTTCACTGAGAGGCCTCTAGTTTGCGGAAGCGCACGGCCTGCAAACGGAACCGGATTGCTTCGAGTTCAGCGATCGGAGGTAGACAACAGGCGAATGCGCGGCGCAAGGCGGGATTTCCTTGCCGCACCGCACACAAAGCGGGGCATGTCCCGCCGGACCTACGTAGGATATCGGAGCTTGCGCAGTCTCCGGACGTTGATGCAGCGTCTTCGCGCGCTACGGGAGACTTCATGATCGGCGGTTGGACGGCGACGCTGCGGCGGCGGTTCTCTCAGGACGCGCTCTTCTGGCTATGCGCCGCCACGGTGATCCTGCTGATCCCGATCCTGCTGGCCGTGGCCTGGCGCGCGACGTCGGACGAACAGAGGCAGCAGGACGCGGCCCAGGCCGCGATGGTCAGGTCGGCCGACCGGCGCGCGTCGATCCAAGCGTTCGCCCTCACGCTCAAGGACGCCGAGAGCAGCCATCGGGGCTACCTGCTGGCGGGCGACCGGGACTTCCTGCGCCGCTACGAGGCCGTTGCGCCGGCGCTGGAGCAGCGGATCGCGAGCCTGGAGCTGGCCTACGCCGACCAGCCGGAGCAGCAGGCGCGCCTCGCCGACATCCGGGCGCTCGCCCAAAAGCGGTTCGCGACGATGGAAGAGGCCCGCCGGGTTCGGGACGTGCAGGGCCTGTCGGCGGCGGCGGCTATCGTCGCCACCGGCCGCGGTGAGGCCTTGATGGAGCAGCTGCGCGCCGCCACGGACGCCATCACCGCCGCCGAGGCCCGCAATCTCGCCGAGCGGCTGCGGAGCGCCGAGCGACAGACGCAACAGGCGCGCGCCGTGGCTTCGGTGAGCTACGGCCTCGTGCTGCTGGCCATCCTGCTCGCCGCGGTGATGGCCTTCCGGTACACGGCTCTGCGCACCTCGCTGATCGGCCGCGCCCGGGCCGAGGCCGAGCGCCGGCAGGCGATTTTCGACGCCGCCATGGACGCGATCGTGACCTTCAATCCGAGCGGCGGCGTGGAGACCATGAACCGGGCGGCCGAGCAGATGTTCGGCTACACGGCTGAGGAGCTGCAGGGCCGCGACATCTCGGTGCTGGTGCCGGAGGCCCTGGGGGGCGACGCCCTGTTCCTGGAGCGGATCCGGCGCGAACGCGGCCTTCGCGAGGGCGCGAGCTGCGAACTGGAGGCGCGGGCGCCGGGACGGCGCGACCTTCCCCGTCGACATCAATTTCGGGGAGATGGTCCTACCCGGACGGCGTCCATGCGGTGGCGGTGATGCGCGACTGCACCGAGCGGCGGCGGGCGGAACAGGCCAAGGCCGAGTTCGTCTCGACCGTCAGCCACGAGCTGCGCACGCCGCTCACCTCGATCGCGGGCTCGCTGGGACTGCTGGCGGGCGGCGTGGCCGGCGAACTGCCCGAACGCGCGGGACGGCTGATCGGCATCGCCGAGAGCAACAGCCGCCGGCTGGTGCGGCTGATCAACGACATCCTCGACCTCGAGAAGATCGATTCCGGCAAGCTCGCCTTCGACCGGCAGCCGCTGGACCTGGCCGACCTCGCCCGGCGCACCGCCGAGTCGCTCGGCGGCCTCGGCCAGGAGACCGGCGTCAGCGTGGACTACGAGCCGCCGCCCGAGCCCCCTGATGATCAATGGCGATCCCGACCGTCTGGTCCAGGTGGCGACCAACCTGATCTCGAACGCCGTCAAGTTCTCGGACGCCGGCGGAACGGTCAGAGTGCGCCTGCGCGCGGAAGGTCCGCGCGTGCGGCTCTCGGTGAAGGACGACGGCGCCGGGATCCCGCCGGACTTCCACGACCGGATCTTCGGCCGCTTCGCCCAGGCCGACTCCTCCGACACCCGGCAGAAGGGCGGCACCGGCCTCGGCCTGGCGATCAGCAAGGAGATCGTCGAGCGCCACGGCGGCCGCATCTGGTTCGAGAGCCCGCCCGGCGAAGGCGCGACCTTCCACGTCGAGCTCCCGCGCCACCTCGCGACCGAGCCTGCCCAGCCGGCGGACGGCCGCGGCGCGCGGCTGCTCCTGTGCGAGGACGACGCCGACGTGGCGCGCGTGCTGCAGGCGGCGCTGGAGGCCCAGGGCTTCCGCACCGAGGTGGCGGCGACGCTGAAGGCGGCCGCGGCCGCCCTGGCCGAGCCCGGCCGTTTCGACGCCCTGCTGCTGGACCTGCGCCTGCCGGACGGGTCTGGCCTGGACCTGCTGCGACGGCTGCGGGCCGATCCGGCCACGGGGCGCCTGCCGGCGATCATCGTCTCGGCCGACAGCGCCGATCCCGCGGCGATCGCCAATCTCGACCTGATCGACTGGATCGAGAAGCCGGTCGACATGGCCCGCCTGCAGGCGGCGCTCGAGCAGGCCACCGACGACTCGGCCGACGGGCCCCTGGTCCTGCACGTGGACGACGATCCCGACCTGCGACAGCTCGTGGCCGAGGCCTTCGCCGGCCGCTGCCGGCTGGTCTCGGCGGCCAGCCTGGACGCGGCGCGGGAGGCGCTGGCCGGCGGCAAGCCGGCGCTGGCGATCCTCGACGTCGGCCTGCCCGACGGCTCGGGGCTGGACCTGCTGCCCGAACTGCTGGACGAGGGCGGCCAGCCGATCCCCGTCGTCGTCTTCTCGGCCCAGGCCGTGGACGACGCGGCCCTGGCCCAGGCGGTGGATGCGGTGCTGGTCAAGTCGCGTTCGTCGCTGGACCAGCTGATCGCCACGGTGCGCCGGCTGACGGCCGCGCCTAGCCCCTCCGCCGGAGCCGACGCATGAGTACGCTGAAGATCCTCTACGTGGACGACGAGCCCGACATCCGCGAGGTCGCGTGCCTTTCGCTCGAGATGGATCCGGACATGGAAGTCCGCGCCGCCGCCTCCGCCGAGGAGGCGCTGGCGCTGCTCGACGCTGCGGCTGCGGCCGGCGCCTGGGCGCCGGACCTGTTCCTGCTGGACGTTATGATGCCGGGCACGGACGGCCCCACGCTGCTGAAGGCGATCCGGGAGCGGCCGCAGTTCGACGCCGCGCCGGCGGTGTTCATCACCGCCCGGGCCCAACGCCAGGAGAGCGAGCGGCTGATGGGGCTGGGCGCCGTCGCGGTCATCGCCAAGCCGTTCGACCCCATGAGCCTGGCCGCCGAGGTCAAGGCGGCCGCGGGACGCGCCTGACCACTCTCAGACGCGCCGGCGCTTCACGTCCTTCAGGACTTCCCGCGCCGCGTTGTGCCCCGGCGCCCCGGTGACGCCGCCGCCCGGATGCGTGCCGGCGCCGCACTGGTAGAGGCCGCGAACCGGCGTGCGGTAGTCGCCGGCGCCCAGCACGGGCCGCGCCGAGAAGAGCTGATCCAGGCTCAGGGCGCCGTGCATGATGTCGCCGCCGACGAGGCCGAAGGTCCGCTCCAGGTCGAGGGGCGAGAGCACCTGGCGACCGAGCACGGACTTCGCGAAGCCCGGCGCGTGGCGGTCGACCGTGGCGATCATCAGATCGGCCACCGCCTCGCGATGGTCGTCCCAGCTGCGGCCGCCCAGGGGGCCGTCGGGCAGCGTCGGCGCGACGTGCTGGCAGAACAGGCTGGCGACGTGCCGGCCGGCCGGCGCGAGGCTGTCGTCCAGGGTCGACGGGATCAGCATCTCGACGATCGGCTCGCGTGACCAGCCGTGGGCGCGGGCGTCCATGTAGGCGCGGTCCATGTATGCGAGCGTCGGCGCGATGATGATCCCCGCGGTCAG
Organism: Phenylobacterium sp. J426; assembly: GCF_024699945.1. Lineage (GTDB taxonomy): Bacteria > Pseudomonadota > Alphaproteobacteria > Caulobacterales > Caulobacteraceae > Phenylobacterium. Next base: position 1,236,913 of record NZ_JAJOMY010000001.1, read on the forward strand.
GTGGTCGCCGGGACCCGGCCGGACCGGGAAGCTCGGGAGTTCGGACAGGGCCACATTCATCCGGAAGGTGCCGGAGCCGGAACGGTAGCGGGCGATGCGTTCCGCGAAATCGGCCGGAATGGCGCCCGGATCGACCTTGGAGAACAGCAGCTTCGGGTGGAGGTTGGAGACCACCATCCGCGCCTTCAGGACCTCGCCGGCCGCAGTGACCACGCCGGTGGCGCGGCCCTTCTCCGTGAGCACCTCGGCGACGTCTGTCCGTGTACGGATTTCCACTCCGCGCGCCCGGCAGCAGGCGGCCATCGCGCCGGTGATCGCCCCCATGCCGCCGACGGCATGGCCCCACGCGCCCTTCTTGCCGTTCACCTCGCCGAACACGTGGTGCAGCAGAACGTACGCCGAACCCGGCGTATAGGGGCTGGCGTAGTTGCCGACGACGCCGCCGAAGCCCAGCACCGCCTTGATGGGTTCGCTCTCGAACCAGCCGTCGAGCCAGTCGCCGGCCGACTGGGCGAACAGGGCCAGCAGGTCGCGCTTCGCCGTGAGGTCGAGCTTGGTCAGGCGACGTCCCAGGCTCGCGGACTTCAGCAGTTCCGGGATCGCCTGGGCGAGACCGCCCTCGACCAGATTGGGCGGCGTCTCCAGCACCAGCTCACGCAGCACGTCGGCGATGCGGTCGAGGCGGTCGTTGTAGGCGTCCAGCCGCTCGGCGTCCTTCGCAGAGAACCGCGCGACCTCGGCCCTGGTGCGGCCTTCGCCGGTCAGCAGGCTGTCGCCGTCGAACGGCAGGAAATTGGCGGCGCGGCGCTCGACGACCGTCAGGCCGTGCCGGTGAAGCTCGAGGTCGCGGATGACCTTGGGGTTGAGCAGCGAGACCGTGTAGCTGGCCACCGAGTTGCGGAAGCCGGGGTGGAACTCCTCGGTCACGGCGGCGCCGCCGACGACGTCCCGCCGCTCGAGCACCGTCACCTCGAGGCCCGCGGCGGCCAGGTACGCGGCGCAGGTCAGGCCGTTGTGCCCCGCCCCGACAACGATCACATCGCGCGTCATGTCCGAAACCATAACCCGGGGGTCTGCTACGGACCGCCGAGCTTGGCAATCAGGCGACGGATTCTGACGACCTTGCGGAGGCCGAGCTTCAGCGCCGTGCAATGGGCGGGATCGTGGTCCTGCACCTGACGCATCACCTGCAGGGCGTCGACGTGCACGGCCACCATGGCGGCGCTCCACTTGCCGTGGTTCCGGAAGCGGGTGATCAGCTCGCAGAGGCTGTAGGCCGCCTCGCCCAGCTCGGTCTTCTCGAACACCCCCGCCATGGCGATGATGCGATTGGCCGCGCCGTAGATCTCCTGCACGCGGGGATCGTCCAGGCTGGTCACCTGCTTGGCCAGGTCCAGGATGTGGCAGACCGTCTGGTCGATCTCGTTGAGGGTGTTCTCGCGGAGCTGGACAAGGCGCCCGTCGGCGGCCTTGATCGCCTCGGACTGGGTCAAGCCGCTGTGCTTGGTGAGCGCCTTGGCCAGGCGGTTGACGTACTTGAAGGTCCTGGCTGCAGTCATTACGCGACCGCCTTTCGGGGATTGAGCAAAGCGTCGATCTCGGACTGGGCGAGATCGGGGCCGGCGGGGAAGCCGACCTCGGGCGACAGGTCGTCCTTGCGCCGACCCTTGATGCCGGGCGGCGGACCGAAGGCCTTGTGGCGGCGGTCGGGACCCATGTAGCCGTCGCTCTCGACGAACTCGCGCTGGTCCTGGACCAGCCACAGGATACGGTCGAACAGCACCTTGGGCGTGATCGGCTTGGCGACGACGAAGTTCGCGCCGCAGTCGCGGGCGCGGTAGATCTGGCTCTGCGGCGTGTGCCCGGCGACCAGCAGGACGGGCGCCAGGCGGTTGCGGCCCTCACGCTCGCGGCGTAGGCGCTCGACGAAGGCGAAGCCCGCGCCGTCCTCGAAGTCGCCATCGACGACGATCAGGTCGAAGTCGACGCGGCGGGCCACCTCTTCGGCGTCCTGCAGCGACAGGTACTTGCGGATCGCCTTCACCCCGAACCCGATGAACACCTGACCCAGGATGTCGAGCTCGGACTGGTTGTTCTGGACGATCAGGACGACGGTCTTGGAGAGGTTGAGACGCGGATCCGAGCCCGCCGGACGCATGCTCATTCGAACAGCTCCAGGTCGCCGGGGTCGGAGCGCGCCTGGACCGGCGCCAGGCTCAGCGCCGCGGCCATGTCCTCCAGCGGCAGGGACCGCGCGACGGCGGCGGCGTCGACGGTCCAGTCCGCGGGCAGGCGGTCGGACAACGAGGCGAGGAAGTAGGAGAGGCTGGCCAGCCCCTGGGTGACGTAGTCGAGGTCCTGCATCGCCATCGGGCGCGCGCCCTGACCCACCGCGGGGCTGAGCGCGTCCTGCAGCCCCACGCAGCGGCCCTCCATCTGCTGGAGCAGGCCGGCGGCGACGACGAGCACGTCGCTCACCGGGACCGGGCTGGCGGGTTCGGGATCTCGGCGCGTCATGGCAAGGCTTCTCTCAGAACAGCTCCAGTTCGCCCGCGGCGGCGGGGGCGGGCGGCGGCTTGCGGACGCGCTCGCGCTCGGCCTCGAAGGGGGTGACGACCTGATGCGGCAGCAGGATCTGGCGCGCGCGGCCGCTGGCCGGCCAGTACTGCACGCGCCGCGCCTGGTCGCCCCGCAGGCTGCCGCCGGCGTAGGTCAGGCCCTCGTCGCGCAGGTAGCCCTCGGCGAAGGTCGCGTTCGAGGCCCCGACATCGGTCAGCCCCTTCAGCATGCGGGCGCCGCCGAACAGCTTCACCTCCAGCCGGTTACGTTGCGCGCCGCGCTGCAGCAGCGCGTTCACCAGCAGCTCCATGGCGTAGGCCCCGAACCGCTGGGCGTCGCCCCCGGAGTCGTCGCGGGCGGCGTCCTGGGGCCCGGGAGCAGGAAGTGGTTCATGCCGCCAATGCCGAGGACGGGGTCGCGCATGCATGCGGCCACGCACGAGCCGAGCACGGTCGTCAGCACCGCATCAGGGTGCTCGGCGACGCGGAACTCGCCCTGCACCACGTGCTCGGGGCGCTGGACCAGGCCTTCGTAGCGGGCGGCCCATGTGCTCATGTGATGGGGCCGAAGACCGCTTCGATCTTCTCCTTGAGGGTGCCGACGGTGAACGGCTTCACCAGGTAGTTGTTGACGCCGAACTGCACCGCCCGCTGGACCAGCTCCTTGTCGGCCCGGCCGGTCAGCATGATGTACGGCGTCTGGCGGATGGGCTCATGCCCGCGGATCGCCCGCAGCAGGCCCAGGCCGTCCAGCTTGGGCATGTTGTAGTCCGAGATCACCAGGTGGACCTTGGTCGTCAGCAGGACGCGCAGCCCCGCCTCGCCGTCCGGCGCCTCCTTGATCTCGCGGAAGCCCAGCTCCTGCAGCCCAGTGCGGACCAGCGAGCGCATCGTCTGTTGGTCGTCCACCACGAGGACGGTCATCGAAGCCGCAGCGGGCATCAGTGTCTCTCCACAGTCTGTTGGGTGGGCGCCTTCAGGAGCTCGGCGGCGATCCTGTCGATGGGCGCCTGGCGCTCCACGGCGCCGATCTCGAAGGCGGCCTTGGGCATGCCGTAGACGACGCTCGTGGCCTCGTCCTGGCCGACGGTCCGGGCGCCGGCCTCCCGCATTTCCAGCAGGCCCCGGGCGCCATCCCGGCCCATGCCGGTGAGGATGCAGCCGACCGCGCGGGGGCCGGCGGCGCGGGCCACCGACGAGAACAGGACGTCCACCGAGGGCCGGTGGCCGTTCACCCGGTCGCCGGCCGCGATGCGGCAGCGCAACTTGCCGCTGCCGGCCACCTCCAGGTGGCTCTCGCCGCCGGGAGCGACATAGACCCGGCCCACGTCCAGCGGCGCGCCATCGGTCGCCTCTTCGACCCGCGGGGCGCAGAGGCGGTCCAGCCGTTCCGAGAAGCTCTTGGTGAAGCTCTCGGGCATGTGCTGGGTGATCACCGTCGGCGGGCAGTTGGCCGGGAAGCGCGACAGCACGTTGATCAGGGCCTCGACGCCGCCGGTGGAGGAGCCGATCGCGATCACCCGGCCGTCCGGGGCGTGATCGATGCGGGTCGGAGCCGGCGCGGCCGTTCCGGCGGGAGGGCGGTCCAGCGGGCGCACGCGGGCGCCGGCGGCGGCCTTCACCTTCTCCGGCAGTTCCCGGAAGCCTTCGAGGCCTCCGGTGGAGGGCTTGGCGACGCAGTCGACCGCGCCGATCTCGAGCGCCTCAAGGGTGATCTCGGCGCCGCGCGTGGTGAGGGTCGAGACCATCACCACCGGCATCGGCCGCAGACGCATCACCTTCTCGAGGAATTCGATGCCGTTCATGTTCGGCATCTCGACGTCCAGGGTCATGACGTCGGGATTGAGCTGCTTGATCGCCTCGCGCGCCTCGTACGGGTCGCCGGCCTGGCCGATGACCTCGATCTCGGGATCGCGGGAAAGCACGGCCGAGATCAGGCTGCGCATGGTGGCGGAATCGTCGACGACGAGCACCCGGATCATCGGGCCGGTTCCTTGAGGCGGTAGATGGTCACGCCGTCGGTTTCGAGACTGGCGGCCGCCGGGCCGCAGATCCGCTCGGAATGGCCGATGTAGAGCCGCGCATGCGGCGCCATCAGCGGCAGGAAGCGGCTGAAGACGCGGGCCTGAGTGGGCTCTTCGAAATAGATCACGACGTTGCGGCAGAAGATGGCGTCGTACCGGCGCTTCATCGGCCAGTCGCCCATCAGGTTCAGTTCGTTGAAGACGATCAGCTTGCGGAGCGCCTCGCCGGCCTGCCAGCGCTCGCCGTCCTTGTCGAACCAGCGGCTGCGCAGGTCGCCGGGGATCTGCAGCATGTTGGACGCGCCGTACACGCCGGCCCGCCCGTGGGCGATCATGTTGGTGTCGATGTCGGTGGCGAGGATGCGAACGTCGAGGTCCGCGGCCTCGGGCATCAGCGACAGGATCGTCAGCGCGATCGAATAGGGTTCCTCGCCGCTGGAGCAGCCGGCCGACCAGATGCGCACCGAGCCGCCGCTGCGCGCGGCGTTGAGGAGCGGCGGCAGGACGCGGGTCTTCAGGTGATCGAAGTGGTGCGGCTCGCGGAAGAAGCGGGTCACGTTCGTCGTCAGCGCCGCGATCATCTTCTGGCGCTCGTCGACGTTGTTCGCGTCGGCGACCAGCGCGCAGTAGTCCCGGAAGCTCTCGAGGCCCAGGGTGCGCAGCCGCTTGGCCAGGCGCGAGTAGACCAGCGTCGCCTTCGACTCCGAAAGCGCGATGCCGGCCGACTCGTGGAGGATGGCGGCGATGCGGCGGAAATCGTCGGCCCGGAAGACGAACTCGCCGTCCACCAGCCGCTGACCGTCCGACATCGCCGTAGACGGCTGGGTCACGCAGCGACCTCCAGGTCGTCCTGCGGGAACAGCCCGCCCAGCGACAGGAAGCTGACCATCCGGCCGTCGATCGCCAGCAGGCCGCGCACCGACGAGCGGGCGAAGTCGGAGCCGACGTCCGGGGTGGGCTGGATCTGGTCTTCCGTGATCGTCAGGATATCCGAGACCGCGTCGACCAGCAGACCCACGACCTGGTTCTGCACCTGGGCCACGATGATCACGTGGCGGGCGGTCGGGTCGGCCGCGCCCAGGCCCAGGCGGGCGCCCAGGTCCATGATCGGCAGCACGGCGCCGCGCAGGTTGATGACCCCGCGCACGAAGGCCGGTGAGTCAGGAATGGCCGTCGCCGGGGTCCAGCCCCGGATCTCACGCACGTCCATGATATCGACGCAGAATTCCTGCGCGCCGATCCGGAACGAGATCAGCTCTTGGCCGCCAGCGGTGTTCGAGATGTCGTTCATGGGGTTCAACCTGCTTGGAGGAGCCGAGGCGACTCGGCGGTGCGGGTGGCTGCGACGAGGGCGTCCACGTCGAGGATGAGGGCCACACGGCCGTCTCCCAGGATGGTGGCCGCGGCGATGCCGGGAACCCGGCGGTAGTTGGCTTCCAGGCTCTTGATGACGACCTGGCGCTGGCCCTGGATGGCCTCGACCATCAGCACCGAGCGGGCGCCGCCCTCGCCTTCGATCAGCAGCGCGACACCCTGTTCGGGCTCCAGCGCCTGGGCGCGGTAGCCGAGGGCCGCGCCGACATCGACGAGCTGCGTGTAGGCCCCGCGGGATCGAGATCACCCGGCCGCCGCCGGTCGTGGGATGCACGTCGGCGGGCTTCGGCTGCAGGGTCTCGACGATGGCGCTCAGCGGCACGACCAGCGTCTGGTCCCCGGCCGACACCACCATGCCGTCGAGCACGGCCAGGGTCAGAGGCAGGCTCATGACGAAGGTCGAGCCCTCGCCCGGCCGCGAGACGATCGAGATGCGGCCCCCCAGCTCCTGGATGGAACGCTTGACCACGTCCATGCCCACGCCGCGGCCCGAGATGTCCGAGATCGCGTCGGCGGTGGAGAAGCCGGGCATGAAGATCAGGTTGTCGATCTCCTCGTCCGACAGTTGGGCGTCGGCGGAGATCAGTCCCTTCTCGACGGCGATGGCCTTCACGCGGGCGCGGTTGATGCCGCCGCCGTCGTCGGCCACCTCGATGACGATCCGGCCCGACCGGTGGAGGGCCGAGAGCCGCACCGTGCCCTCGGCCGGCTTGCCGACCTCCAGCCGCTTCTCGGGCTTCTCCAGGCCATGGTCGATGGCGTTGCGGATCATGTGGGTCAGCGGATCGGTCAGCCGTTCGATGACGGTCTTGTCGACCTCGGTGCCTTCGCCTTCGGTCACCAGGCGCACCTGCTTGCCGGTGGCGCTGGCCACCTCGCGCACGAGGCGCGGCATGCGCTGGAACACGGACTTCACGGGCTGGGCCCGGATGGCCATGACGCTGTCCTGGATCTCCCGGGTCAGCTGCTCCAGCTCGTCCAGGGCGACGGCGACGTTGGTGTCGCGGATCAGGCCCGCCTCGCTCACGCGCTGGGCCATCATCGCCTGGTTGATGACGAGCTCGCCCACCAGGTTGATCAGCCGGTCCACGCGATCGAGGTCGACGCGGATCGTCGGATTTCCGGCGCCCGGCCGGCTTGGTCTGGGCCTTGTCGCCGGCGGCCTGGGCCGTCTCGGCAGGAGCCGTGGCCGCGACGATGGCGGCGGGCTCGGGATCGGGCGCCACCGTGATCGGCGGCTCGCTGGCGGCGGCCTCCTGGGCCATGCTGATGAGGGCGGCGATGTCCAGGTCGTCGGCGCCGGGGCTTTCGGCCTCGGCCGCCGGTTCTCCGTCGCCGGTGATCTCCAGCTCGCAGTCGGTCTCGACGAATTCGAAGATCTCGGCCACGTCCTCGCGCTTGGCCTCGCCCTTCAGGCGCACGGTCCAGCCCAGGTAGGCGCCTTCGGGGTCGAGGTCGGGCAGCAGAGGCAGGTCGGCGGCGTCCAGCTCGACCTCGACGTCGCCCAGGCGGGCCAGCTCGCGCAGCAGCAGCGCGCTGTCGTTGGCCTTCTTGTAGAGCTCCGGGCGCGGCTTGAAGCGCACGGTCCAGCCGCCGCCGGCCGTGGGGGCGGGCGCATCGTCGAAGGTCGGAACGGCGAAGGCCACGGGCTGGAAGTCCAGGTCGCCCATGCCGTCGTCGCCGTCGTCGGCGGCGTGCGGATCGGCGCCGGTGAAGACCGAGAGCTCGGCCGCGACCGCGTCGGAGTGGGCGAGGTCGACCGAGCCGCCGTCGCGCGCCGCGCCCACCAGATCGGTGAGCACGTCGGCGGCGCGCAGCAGGGCGGCCACGATGTCGGGACCCGCCGCCAAACGGCCGGCGCGCAGTTCGTCGAGGGTCGTCTCGAACACGTGGGCGAACCGCACCAGATCGTCGAGGCCGAACGCCCCGGCGCCGCCCTTCACCGAGTGCACGGCGCGGAAGACGGCATTCACGGTGTCGTCCGAGCCCTCGCCCTCCTGCATCGCAAGAAGGCCGTTCTCCAGTTCGGCGAGCTGTTCCTCGCACTCCTGGAAGAACGTCGCCCGGATTTCCTGCATCGGATCCATGGAGGGGTTCCTCAGGCCGCCACGCGGCGGATGGCTTCGACGAGCTTCTCGGGGCTGAACGGCTTCACGATCCAGCCGCTGGCGCTGGCTTCGCGGGCGCGCATCTTCTTCTCCGGCGAGCTCTCGGTGGAGAGCACCAGGATCGGGGTGGCGCGGTACTGGGGATCGGCGCGCACGCCCTCGATGAAGCCGTAGCCGTCGAGGCGGGGCATGTTGATGTCGGTGACGATGACGTCCGGGACGCCCTCGCGCATGACCTCAAGGCCGTGCTCGCCGTCTTCGGCCTGGATCACGGTGAAGCCGGCGTCGACGAGCGCCAGGCGCAGCATGTCGCGCATCGTTCGGCTGTCGTCGACGGTCAGGACGATCTTGCTCATCGGCTGGTCTCCGAAGTCTGGGTGGGCGCCTCGCCCGAGAAGGACTGGGCCGCACCCATGAGGGCGAGGGCGGCGGTGAGTTCGGCCGAGGGCTCGGCCAGGGTCAGGGTCTGGCCATCGGCCGCCCAGGTCGCCTTGGCCGAGAGCAGGACCTGCAGGCAGGGTCCGCCCAGCCGCTGAACGGCCGAACCGTCGAGCACCAGGGGATGGCCGCGGCGCTCGGTGAGCGCCTGGGCGAGGGGGGCCGCCGCGTTCAGGTCGAGGACCGGCGCGAGGGTGACGGGTTCGCTGCTCATGCTCAGAACTCTTCCCAGCTATCGGTTTCAGGCGCGGCGTAGGTCTTGGGCTTCGACATCGCGCCGCCGCCGCCTGCGTGCGTCGACACGGTCTTCATGGCGGGCGCCGGGGGACGCGGAGCCGGAGCTGCGGCGCGAGGCGCTGGCGCGGGGGCGCGCGGCGGCGCGGCGGCCGGCTGGCGCACCGGCTGCTGGCCACGCTGGGCCCGTTGCTGGCCGGCGATCTCGCCCACCTGGAAGCGGCTGATCAGGCGGGCCAGCTCCTCGGTCTCCTGGGCCAGGCTGTGGCTGGCGGCGGTGGACTGCTCCACCATGGCCGCGTTCTGCTGGGTGACCTGGTCCATCTGGTTCACCGCCGTATTGACCTGGTTGAGGCCCGTGGCCTGTTCCTGGGCCGAGGCGGCGATCTCCGAGACGATGTTGGTGATCTCGGCCACCTGGCCGACGATCCGCTCCAGGGCCTGGCCGGTCTCGCCCACCAAGGTCACGCCCTGGCCCACCTGCTGGGTGGAAGCCGAGATGAGCGTCTTGATCTCCTTGGCGGCGTCCGCCGAACGCTGCGCCAGGGCGCGGACTTCCGAGGCGACGACCGCGAAGCCCTTGCCCGCGTCGCCGGCGCGGGCGGCTTCCACCCCCGCGTTGAGCGCCAGCAGGTTGGTCTGGAAGGCGATCTCGTCGATCACCCCGATGATCTGGCTGATCTGCTGGGCCGACTTCTCGATCTCGCTCATGGCGGCGACCGCGCTGCGGACCACCTCGCCCGAGTGCTCGGCGTCGCCCTTGGCCGTCGAGACGACGTCGCGCGCGTGGTTTGCGCCCTCGGCGGTCTTGCGCACCGTGGCGGTGATCTGGTCGAGGGCCGCAGCGGTTTCCTCCAGCGAGGCGGCCTGCTGCTCGGTGCGCTTGGAGAGGTCGTCGGCGGCCTGGCTGATCTCGTCCGTGCCCGAACGGATGCCCTGGGTGGCGCCGTTGATGACCTTCATCGTCTCCTGAAGCTGCTCCATGGCGCCGTTGAAGTCGGCGCGCAGCTTCTCGTACTCGGGCGCGAAGGGCTGGCTGATGCGGAAGACCAGCTCGCCGGCCGACAGCTTGGTGAGGCCCAGTGCGATCTGGTCCACCACCTGCTGCTGCTGGCGCGCGCTCTCGGCCTTGGCGGCCTCGTTGCGGGCGCGCTCCTGCTCGGCCGCCTTGGCCTGTTCGGCGGTCATGCCCTCCAGGCGCAGCTTCTCGATGGCGGCGTCCTTGAACACCTGGACGGCGCCGGCCATGTCGCCGATCTCGTCCTTGTGCTCGCGGGCCGGGACGTCGGTAGTGTTGTCGCCCGAGGCCAGCCGGCGCATCGCTTCGGTCATCGCCCGGATCGGCACGGCGATCATGCGGGACAGCAGGATGGCCATCGCCAGCGCCACGCCCGCGATCACCAGAGAGCTGATCGCGAAGATGGTGATCTCGTAGGCGATGGCGTCGCGCTGGGCCTTCAGGCGGCCGGCCTGGATTTCGTTCTGGGCGGTCTCGAGTTCGGCGATGGTCTTGCGCAGCTCGCCCAGGGTCTTCTTGCCGAGGATCTGGAAGGCCTGGTCGCGGGTGGCGGGATCCTTCGCCAGCGTCATCGGCTTGTCGGCGTATTCCGGCCGCCAGGCGGCGAACTGCTGCTGCAGCTTCTCGGCGCGCGCGCGTTGCTCGTCGCTGGACGTGTTCTCGATGAAGCTCGCCAGCGCCTTGTCGGTGATGGCCACCTGCTCGTCGTAGGTCTTCTCGAACGAGGCCTCGCCGCCCGAGATGACGAAGCCCCCGCACCGCGTTCTGCTGCTCGATCAGGCCGTGCATGATCGTCTGCACTTCCATCGAGCGCTGGTAGGTGCGGCCGCTCGCCTCGCTCTGCTCACGGATCTTGAGCAGGTTCAGGAACACGGCGCCGTTGGCCGCCAGGCTGATGACGATCACCGCGGCGAACGCGCCGGTGAGCTTCTGGGAGATCTTCAGTCGCGAGAACATAGTCGAAGCTGATCCTTGGCCCGGACGGCCGGGTGAGACGGGGGGCTGACGGTTAGAATTCTTCCCAGGCGTCGGCCTCGACGGCTGGCTTGGGCTGGGCTCCGCCGCCGCCCGAATGGGTGGAAACGGTCTTCATCATCGGGACGGACGCCGGCTGCGGCTCGGGACGTTCCGCCCGCTCGGCGCGGGCCGTGGGCGACTGGATGGCCGGCGCCCCCACCTGGAACCGCGAGATGAGGCGCGACAGCTCCTCGGTCTCCTGGGCCAGGCTGTGGCTGGCGGCGGTGGATTCCTCCACCATGGCCGCATTCTGCTGGGTGAGCTGGTCCATCTGGTTGACGGCGGTGTTCACCTGGGCAAGGCCCGAGGCCTGCTCCTGGGCCGAGGCGGCGATCTCCACCACGACCGTGTTGATCTCGGCCACCTGGGCCACGATGCGGTTGAGCGCCTCGCCCGCCTCGCCCACCAGGGTGACGCCCTGGCCCACCTGCTGGGTCGAAGCCGAGATCAGCGTCTTGATCTCCTTGGCGGCGTCGGCCGAACGCTGCGCCAGCGCGCGGACTTCCGAGGCGACGACCGCGAAGCCCTTGCCCGCGTCGCCGGCGCGGGCGGCTTCCACCCCCGCGTTGAGCGCCAGCAGGTTCGTCTGGAAGGCGATCTCGTCGATCACCCCGATGATCTGGCTGATCTGCTGAGCCGACTTCTCGATCTCGTTCATCGCCGCGAAGGCGTTGCGCACCACCTCGCCCGAGGTCTCGCCGTCCTGCTTGGCGGCGGCGACGGTGTCGCGGGCGTGGTTGGCGCCCTCGGCGGTCTTGCGGACCGTGGCGGTGATCTGTTCGAGCGCCGCGGCGGTTTCCTCGAGATTGGCGGCCTGCTGCTCGGTGCGGCGGGCCAGGTCGTCGGCGGCGCGGGTGATCTCGCCGCTGCCCGAGCGGATGCCGTGGGTGGCTCCGGTGATGACCTTCATCGTCTCCTGGAGCTGCTGCAGGGCGCCGTTGAAGTCGGCGCGCAGCTTTTCGTACTCGCCCGGGAACGGCGTCGAGATGCGGAACATCAGGTCGCCCGCCGCCAGCTTCGTCAGACCGGACGCGATCTGGTCGACCACGTGCTGCTGCTGGCGGGCGGCCTCGGCCTTGGCGGCCTCGTTGCGCTTGCGCTCTTCCTCGGCCGCCTTGGCCTGTTCGGCGGTCATGCCTTCCAGGCGCAGCTTCTCGATGGCGGCGTCCTTGAACACCTGGACGGCGTCCGACATCTGCCCGATCTCGTCGCGGCGGCCCTGGGCCGGGATCTCGGTGGTGTTGTCGCCCGAGGCCAGCCGGCGCATGGCGTCGGTCATCGCCACGATCGGCGCGGCCACGGTGCGAGCCAGCAGGAGGCCGGCGCCCAGGGCGATGAGGATCGCCAGCCCGACGCCGCCGTAGATCACCGCGTTCACCATCATGCGGGCCTTGCCCATGTGGGCGTGACGCTCGGCGAGCCGGCCTTCCTCGACCTCCACCATCTTCTCGATGGCGTCCTCGGCCGGGGCGATCTTGCCGTCGGCGATGCCGTCGGGTCCGACCATCTGGACGGCCTGGCCGTGGGTGGCGGGGTTGCGCGCCAGCTTCGAACCCTCGACCACGACGCTGGCGAACCAGGCGTCGGCGGAGGCCTGCAGGGCGTCGATCTGGGCCTGGGCCTCGGCGTTGTCGCCCTGCAGCGTGCGCAGCTCCTTCACCCGCGCTTCGAACGAGCCGCGATGCTTCTTGATGCGGCCCTCGTAGTAGGGGTCGGCCGACAGCAGCAGGCCGCGGAAGCTGTTCTCCTGGCGGGCGAGGGTGAACTCCACGCCCTGCAGCGTGCGCAGGATCTCGTAGCTGTGCTCGTTGGCGTCGCCCGCCTTCTCGATGGCGTGCAGGTTGACCAGCACGGTGGCGCCAAGCGCCATGATCATGGCGACGATCACGCCGAAGGCGATCGACTGCTTGTGCGTGATCTTCAGGTTGTTCAGCGACGAGATCTTGGGCACGGACACGCTCCTAATTCCTGTGACGGCCGCCTTCGGGCGTCCGGCGCGGGGGATCAGAACTTCAGGATGAGGCTGCCGACGAGGCCGGGACGGTATTCGCCGCGCAGGTCGTCGCCGCGGCTCGAGCCGTACCAGCGGACGTCGGCTTCGAGGTTCTTGGTCAGGCCCTGACGGACGCCGACGTTGTAGGCGGTGTAGTCCTTGCCCAGCTCGGCCTTGCGGACGCCCAGCGCGGCGCTGACCTTGGTCTTGGCCGCGACCTTGTAGGTGCCCTGGCCTTCGACCCACCAGGCTTCCTTCGTGCCGGCGAACCCGTCGGGCGTGTAGTTGACGCGCAGGCGCGCGCTGACCGGGCCGGCCTTCTTGGTCACGTCGGCCTCGACTTCCCAGTAGGTGGAGTCGACGCCGTCACGGGTGCCGGGGCGCAGGCGATAGATGGCCTTGAAATCGAACTCGAGGCCGGCGGCCTTCGGCGTGACGCCCACCGTCGTGAGGATCTCGCTGTCCGAGCCCTGCGACATTTCGACCGGTGTCGCGTAGACCTTGATGTAGGCGGGACCATTTGACGCGGTCACCGTGCCGTACACATGGGGCTCGCCCATGCTCTTGCCGATGCCTTTCGAGACGTATTCCGTCGCAGCGCCCAGTTCGACCGAGACGTCGACCTTCTCCGCAGCCGCCGCAGCGGCGGGAAGCGCGCCGGTTACAAACGAAACAACGGCAAAAACCACACCGGCAAGTTGAAGTCGATTGAGCACGACTACATTCCTCTAACTCAAGTCATGAGGAACCTATCGCTCACCTGTAAAATTAAGGTTGCCGGCTGAAGTCCGAAGTATATTCACAGTACATCGACTATGCCGTCGATATTGCATCGATAAACGCGTGCATATCGCCGCTATCTATGCCGCACCCATTGGGCCGGGAACGCAAAAGGCCGCGCCTTCTCAGGCGCGGCCGCTCGAAAGTCGTCCCGAAGAGGGGACCTCAGGCGCGCTCGTAGACCTCGACGATGCGGCGGGGCCCGCGCGATGACCCACGAGGCGCTCCAGCATCAGCTCCATGACCTCGCTGGCGCTCTCCAGGGCGGCGGCGTCAACGCCGCCGATCAGTCGTTCGTAGAGCTCGATGTTCTGCTCCAGCACCTCCTCACGCAGGGCCCGGCCCGCGGCGGTGAGGGTGATCTCGGTCAGCCGGCGGTCGTGGGCGACCTCCGTGCGCAGAAGCAGGCCGCGCGCCACCAGCTTGTCCACCGCCCGCGTGAGGCTCGTACGGTCGAGCGTGAGAAAGTCCGCCACCTCGTTCATGGTGCGGTTCTTCAGCTTGCTCAGCGTGTAGAGCAGCCGCCATTGCGTGAGGGACAGATCGTGCGGGCGTAGGATCTCGGAAAGGATTCTGGTCACGCCGCTCCCAGAGGTGGGCCATCACGTAAAATATACGCAGACGCTGCGCGCGATCCGATCCGCCCTGGATGCTCGGTGCCGCCACACTCATACCCCAGTCCCCCGAAATAAACCTCAGGTTCCCAGTACACGCAGGGAGCGTAGCCGTAATTATGTCAAATTGGCGCAGTTCGTCGGGTGGGCGACATTGCCCCCATGAGCGAACGCCGCCGGGACGAGATCCGCGGCGGTCGGAGCGCTGGGATCGGCCGAGTCGGACCCGCGCGCGATCCCGTAGTTCTACGTAAGACGCGACGCCCCGCGCGCAGAAGTCGCGCAGGGCGTCGCGGCATCCGGCGTCAGAACGTCTTGCGGACGTTGACGTACCAGTAGCGGCTGTAGGGCTGGTACAGTTCGCCGAGGTAGCCCTCGACCGCCAGCGGCGGCTTCTCGTCGGTGATGTTCCGCACGCCGACGCGGACGCGCGTGTCGCCGACCCAGCCGTCGCGGAACTGGTACTGGGCGTACAGATTGCCGGTGAGCTGGCTGTCCAGCAACCAGGGGTTCCCGGCCGCGTCACGCAGATCGGTGTCGTCGACATCGTCGATGTACTGGGTGAAGGCGCCGACCTGCCACTGGTCATAGCTCCAGGTCAGCGAGGCCGACCACTTCCACTCCGGACGGCCGTTTTGCCGGATCAGGTCGCCGCCGCCGGTGATGGTCGTCCCGGCGTTGATCGTCCCCGCGCTCCGCGCCTCCATCAAGGCGGCGATATCGGGCGAGGGCGAGCGGTAGAACTTCATCAGGTGAGCGGCGTTGAAGTTCACGTCGAAGCTGCCGTAGCGGTCGGTGTTCAGGCTCCAGATGACGCCGATGTCGAGCCCTTCCGCCTCCTGCGGCAGCAGGTTCTGGTACTGGTCGTTGACGTAGAGAACCGAACCCACCGGCGCGAGGCCGGTGTTCTGGAAGTTCGCGATATCGTCAGCGGTCGGCGCGGCCCGGATGACGTTCGGGTTCGACCGGCCCTGGACGCGCTCCAGGTAGTCCAGGATCAGCGCATTGCCCTCGCCGAACAGTCCGACGATCCCCTTCTGCTTCACGTTCCAGTAGTCGACCGTGAAGGTGAAGCGGCCGAACTCCGGCGGCACGAAGCGCGGCTGGAAGACGACGCCGGCGCCGAAGGTCTCGCTGGTCTCCGGCTTCAGGTCGGTGTTGCCGGCCCGGCGCGCGGTGGTCGACTGCGAGCGGGCGCAGTTGGCGAAGCTGTTGATGCGGCCGGCGCGCAGGTCGGCCTCGCACTTCACCCAGTCGGTGCGGGTGTTCGAGCGGGTGACCAGGGTGGCGTTGATCTGCTCGAGGTTCGGGGCCTTGAAGCCTTGCGCCCACGAGCCGCGGATGCGGAAACCGTCCCACAGGTCCCAGGCGCCGGCGATCTTCGGCTTGGCCACGTCGCCCACGTCCGAGAAATCCTCGTAACGGCCGGCGAGCTGGAACTCGAGGTTATGGACGAGCGGGATCCCCATGTCGGGCGAGATCACCGGCACCGCCAGCTCGGCATAGGCCGAGAACACTTCGCGCTTGCCCTTGGTGTCGGGCGAGGGCGAGGAGCCGATCAGGTCGTTGCCGTAGACCGTGCCCGTGACCGTGTCGGTGAAGGTGATCGTGCCGTCGAGGCGGCCGTCCCGATCGTCCTGCTGGGTCTCGCGGCGCCACTCGACACCGGCGGCGAAGCCCAGGTCGCCGCCCGGCAGGGCGAACAGATCGGCCTTCGAGATCTTGAAATCCGCCAGTGACAGCGAGCTGGTGGCGACCCGGGTGGTGCGGATCCTGATGGCGTCGATCGCGGCCTGGGAGGACGGCGTGGAGTCGCCGACGCTGGGCAGGCTGGGGTCGCCGCCGTTGAACGGGTTGTAGGCGTCGGGCGTCGACAGGGCGAGCTGGCGCTGGAGCAGGGTGGCGCTGATGCCGTCCGACACGTCCTTGGCCTTGGCGTGCGAGTAGAGCAGCGCGCTCTCCCAGTTGAAGCCGAACTTCTCGCCCCGCAGTCCGCCCAGGAAGCGGGTCTGCGTCAGGTTCACGTCCACCTCGTTCGGCCCCACGTCGGCGAAGGTGTAGCCGCGGAGAACGACCGCCAGGCCCGACGCCGGAGCGGTGATGCCGGGCAGACGGTTCGGGTTGACCTGGCCGTTGGCGAACACCGTCGGACCGAACGGGTTGTAGTAGTTCGACGCCGGGATGGTCAGCGGCAGCGAGCTCAGGGTCGCCGTCGGCGCCTGGATGCTGTGCGTGACGGCGCTGTAGTAGCCGACCTCGCCGAACGCCTCGATGTCGTCCGTCAGGTCCCAGTTGCCGGTCAGGAAGCCGTTGAACCGCTCGGTCGAGGGCATGACCGAGGTGTTGTAGCTGGCTGTGTCGTGCCGCAGGTCGCGGTCGCCCGCCGCCGTGGCCGGGGCGCCGTCATCGATGCAGTAGGACCCCAGCAGCACGGTGCAGCCGCCGAAGTTCGTGGGCTGGGTGTGGAAGGCGCCTGCGGTCGAGGTGACCAGCGCGCCGTTCTGCCGGACGGCGACGTTGCCGAGGGTCTGCAGCGAGGCCCAGGGCATGGTGGTGGTGCGGCTGTCGAGGCCGACGAGCCCCTCGAAGGCGGTGCCGACGAACAGCGGGCGGCGGTCCGACGAGGAGGTGTAGTCCTGGTCGAAGGCGCGCAGGGCCGAGCGGTCGTTGTAGCTCAGCGAGAGGGTCAGGTTGCCCCGGTCCCAGTTCTTGCCCGCCAGGACCGTGATCTCGCCTTCCTTCAGGTGCGTGCCCTCGGCCGCGCCGTACTGGGCCGTCACCTGCAGGCCTTCGAAGTTGTCCTGCAGCACGGTGTTGATCACGCCGGCCACGGCGTCCGAGCCGTAGAGGGCGGCGGCGCCGTCACGCAGCACTTCGAGGCGCTTCAGGCCCGACACCGGGATCGCGTTGGTGTTGTACGTCAGCACCGGCACGAGGTTCTCGTCGGCGCGGCTGGTCGGGTGGGCGACGACGCGGCGGCCGTTCAGCAGCACCAGCGTGTTGCCGACGCCCAGGTTGCGCAGGTTCACCGAGCCCACGTCGCCGCGAGCCGAGTTGGACGAGTTCGGCAGGTAGGACGAGTTGAAGCTGACGTCGCCCATCTGGGGGATAGACCGGAACAGGTCGTCGCCCGAGGTCGCGGCGGTCGCGGCGAGCTGCTCCTCGCCGACCACGGTCACGGGCAGGGCCGCAGTGACCTTGGCGCCCTGGATCTGCGAACCGACGACGACCAGCTCCTCGACCGTCGACTCATCGGCCGCCTGCGCCATGGCGCCGCTGGCGAACGCAAGGCCGCACAGCACGGTGGAGCCCAGCATCACGCTGCGCAACGAGACGAGTTTCATCTTCAACTACCCCCTTGGTTGCGGCGCGCCGCCGCTGTGCGGTCTTACGCGCCCGAAAGAAACGGCCCTCAGTAGAAGGCCACGTTGTCCAGCTCGAGCCAGAGCTTGCCGCCGCCCTTGCGGGACCCGGCGAACTCCACCTCGGTCAGGTCGGTCCCGGTCCACGGCCCTGTGCCCGCACCCCGTCCGGTGACGCGCTGGAACTCCGTGAACGGAACCTCGAACCGGCGCCACTCGGCGCCGGCGGTCACCTCGGCGGCCCAACGGCCGTTCAAGGTGTCGATCATCACCCGGTAAGGCCCGCCGTCGCCCCGGGCCTCGAACCGCACGCCCCTGAAGGCCCGCGCATCGGCCGGCTGCACCGAGCCCCGGGTCAGCGGCAGCACCACCGCGGCCTGCGGATCCGATTTGACCGCCATCTTCGCGGCGAGACTGAGCGCCTTGCCGCCGCCTTTTCCCTCGACAGGCGCGCGGTCGATCACCTGGCTGACCTGGACCGTGCGGTCGATGCCGCCGTCCATGTCGTCGACCCGCAGGGTGTCGAGCTGGGTGCGGCCGTCGGGCCGCTCGAAGTCGTCGATCAGCGCCGCGACCTTCACCGGCGGCATCGCGCGTTCCGAATTCGCCTTGGGCAGGACGACCCCCGGCCCATGCACCGCCTTGCCGTCGACGAAGACGCGGACGGTCCTGCGGACGTCCGAGATGTTCTCCCACGGGCGACCCTCGACCAGCACCAGGTCGGCCCGCTTCCCGGCCGCGATGGTCCCGCGGTCGGCAAGGACGTCCAGCACCTTGGCGCTGTTCGCCGTGCCGGCCATCAGCGCCTGGGTCGGCGTCAGGCCCGCCTGCACCAGCAGCTCCATCTCCCGCAGGGTCGAGACGCCGTGCGGTGTGTTCGGCATGCCGGCGTCGGTGCCCAGCGCGATCGGCACGCCGGCGTCGTGCAGGGCCTTCACGTTCTTCATCGCGAAGCCGAACTTGCGCACCGATTGCCGGAAGCGCGGATCGTCCGGGTTCTCCGGCGGCGCCATGCCGGGCTTCACCGGCTCATAGACGGCCAGCGTCGGCGCATAGGCCGTCCCGCCCTGCTTCAGCGCCGCGACCGTTTCGGCGTCGATCTCGCGGTCCTGCAGGCTGTGGGCGATGAAGTCGACCTTGGCCCGGCCGGCGGCGCGGCCGCGCTCGACGGTGACGGTGTGGGTGCCGACCTTCCAGTCGTTCTTGTGCGCCTCGTCGACGAGGGCCGCGAGCGTCGCCTCGTCCATGCTGGTGTTGTCGGCCGACGTTCCGTAGCGCCAGCCGTCGTGAAACGCCTTGATCACGTCGGGCTTGTAGGGGACGAGCTCCCGGATCGCCTGGCGCGCAGCTTCGGGCGTGTTCACCCACTTGGTCGTGTTGACGTCCGCCCAGTCGGCGCCGTGGCCGCCCGGGGTCGAGGTCCTCGCGGTGAAGTTGACGTGCGGCGCCGCCAGGGTCGCCAGCCAGGCGCGGCGCGGCGCCCAGCTCTCGGGCGACTGGTGGAAGTCGTTCACCGTCGTCACGCCCGCGGCGATGTAGGCGTTGGCGATCTCGGGCGTGATGTTGGGCGCGCCGGCGGGCGTCCAGTGGGTGTGCAGGTCGAAGAAGCCCGGCAGCAGCGCCTGGCCCTTGGCCTGGATCACCGTGGCGCCGCGCGGCGCGCGCACGGCCGGGCCCACGGCCACGATGCGGCCGTCGCGAATCACCACATTGGCGACGCGGGGCGCCTCGCCCGTGGCGGTGAAGACCGTCGCGCCGAGGATGGCGGTGACCCCGGAGGCCGGCGGCGCCTTGGCGGCGGACGCCAGGCAGAAGGCCATCGCGACGATACCCGTGTTACGGGCGACTCCCACCCAACGCGACATACTCAAACCCCCAAAAGACGCCAGCCCGGGCTGTTTGTCGCACGCCCCCCGCGGCCGCAAGCCATTGGTGGAATTTTCTGCCCGTGCGCCGCCTGCTGCGACGATCCCGCGCAGGCGCCTAAACCTCGGGCGCCGCCGCGGCGTTGAGGGCGGCCACCAGCCGGTCCAGCTGCACCGGCTTGGCCACCACATCGTCCATCCCGGCCCGGCGGTACTCGTCCACCTGATGCTGCATGGCGTTCGCGGTCAGCGCGACGATCGGCGTCCGTCGCCGCCCCTCCGCGGCCTCGCGCCGCCGGATCAGGCCCGTGGCCGTGGGGCCGTCCATCTCGGGCATCTGCACGTCCATCAGGACCGCGTCCCACGGCTCGCGCTCCCAGGCCTCGACCGCCAGGCGCCCGTCGGCCACCACCGTGGCCTCGACGCCGAGCTGGTCGAGCAGGGTCTTCAGCACCAGCTGGTTCACGGAGTTGTCCTCGGCCACCAGGACCTTGAGGCGGACCTCAGGCGCACTTGGCGCTTCGGCCGGGGCCCGCGGGGCGACCGCGTCGCCCAGCCGCTCCAGCGGCAGGCGCACCGTGAACCGCGCGCCGCGGCCGGGGGCGCTCTCCACGCCGATCGAGCCGCCCATCATCTCGGCCAGGTCACGGCAGATCGCCAGGCCCAGCCCCGTCCCGCCAAACCGCCGTGTGGTGGACACGTCGCCCTGCTCGAACTTCTGGAACAGCTGGGCCGCCTTGTCCGGGGCTATGCCGACGCCGGTGTCACGAACATCCAGCACCAGGCCCCGGCCCGCCTGGTCCTCTTCGGCGCGAACCGTCACCTGCACCTCGCCTGCGGCGGTGAACTTCAGGGCGTTGGAGATCAGGTTGTGGAGGATCTGCCGCACACGGAGCGAGTCGCCGCGATAGACCCCGGCCGCCGCCGGATCGACCGCCACGCCGAAGGTCAGTCCTTTCGCATCCGCCACCGCCGCGAAGGTCGCGTGCGCGCCCCGCGCCAGCTCCTGGATGTCGAACTCGCCGTCCTCCAGCTCCAGCTTCCCGGCCTCGATCTTCGACAGGTCCAGGAGGTCGTTGAGGATGGCGAGCAGGCTTTCGCCGGACTGCCGGATCACCGCCAGCCGCTCGCGCTGGTGCGGCGGCAGCTCCTCCATGGCCATGGCCTGGGCCATGCCCAGCACCCCGTTCAGCGGCGTGCGGATCTCGTGGCTCATCGCCGCCAGGAACGCGCTCTTGGCGAGGCTCGCCGCCTTGGCCTCCGCGGCCGCTTCGGCCAGCGCCCCTTCGGTCGCCTGTTGCTGCGTCACGTCACGCAGGATCGCCGTGTAGATCATCCCGCGCGCGGTCTCGAGCTTGGACAGCCCCACCTCCAGCGGGAACACCTCGCCGGACTTGCGCAGGCCGAAGATGTCTTGGCGCGCGCTCATCCGCCGGCTCTGCACCCGCGCCCCGGCGAAGGATTCCACGTGACGCCGATGCTCCGCGCGGTAGGGGGCCGGGATCAGCCGGTCCAGCGGCTGGCCCAGCATCTCGTCGGCCGTCCAGCCGAAGGCGGCTTCCGCCCCAGGGCTGAACACCAGGATGCGGAACCGGTCGTCGGCGACGACGATCCCCTCCGAGGAGATGTTCAGGATGCTGGCCAGGACGTCGTCGACGTTCTCGGCCAGCACCGTGCGGGCCAGCAGGGGCCCCTTCGCGGCCTTGCGCTTGACGGAGGAGGAGTCGCTCACGAAGCGCGTGATGGCCCAGCGGGCGCACGTGTGGCCAGCACGCGGCGCGCGATTTTCATCCCCGCGTTCAACTTGGCCGGCGGCATGACGGCCCGCGAGGCGGTTCTCGCCGCGCCTAGAAGCTCCGCGACACGCCCACCCGCGCCACGCCGGCCCGATGACGCCGCGCGGCTTCCGCCGACAGGTCCAGGTCGAGCGTCCAGCCGTTCGACCACGACACGCCGGCGCCCAGGCCCAGCGTCAGCCGGGTGCTCGCCCAGCCGTCGGCGTCGACGGCGTAGACCGGGCCGTCCAGCCAGTCGGCATAGCGGACCCGCTGCGCGTCGGTGCGCCGGAAGTCGTGCTGCAGCTCGATGCGGGCGTGCGGCGCCAGAACGGCGGCGCCGACCCGGGTCCCGCCCTGGGCGCGGAGGCCCAGTACGCCCACGAGGGAGTCGATGGTGCGGCTCTCGTACTGCAGGCCGTACAGGTCGGGGGCCGTCTCGCGGTACCTGTCCAGCTCGGCGCGCATCGCCTCCATCCGCCCATAGGCCGACCAGCCGCCGAGGCCGGCGTTCCGCTCGACCCCGGCCGTGACAGCGGCGAAGACCAGGTGGCCGTCCCGCTGGCCGCGAGCCAGCGCGCCGGTCGCGACGGCCCGGCGGAGGTCGAAGTCCAGCTCGGCGGCGCCCGCGACGCCGTCCAGGAACAGTCCCGGCGTCGGGACGTAGCTGCCGTAGACCGCGGCGGACCAGGCTGTGGCGTCGGCCCTGGAGCCGTCGGTGCCCACATCGGTGTCGCTGCGGGCGAAGCCGGCTCCGACGCCGACGCTCACCGCCTCGCTCAGGCGCACGTCGGCTCCGAGGCTCAGGCCGGAGGTGGCGAACGAGAGCTTGGCCCGGTCGGTCACGGCGTCGCGATGGCCGATGCTGACCGCGCCGCCCACCCAGGTCTCGACCTCCCCGATCGCGCGCGGTCCTGGGGCGGTGCGGATCTGGGCCGGGGCGGCAGCGGCGGTCGGCGACGCAGCCGGGGCGTCAGGACCGCCAATCGGGTCCAGGCCGGCGCGGGGCTGCGGGCGGTCGACGACGCCCGAGACGAACTGCAGGCTCGACCGCGACCGGCCGCCGCCGCGCAGGCTTTCCAGGCGGTTGCGGTAGTTGTCGATCTGGGCGCCGGCGAAACGGCGGGCCGTTTCGGTTTCGGCGCTGAGCAGCCCGCGCACCGTGGCGTCGCGCGACGGATCGGGCAGCGTGACGACGGTGATCGTCACCCGCAGCGGTTCGGACACGCCCTGGGCGTTGCTGAGCGTGTAGGTCAGGACGACCGGACCTGCGAAGCCGGCCGCGGAACGGAACTCGAGCCGATAGCTGCGCGCCCCGGCGACGCCGCCTTCGACCAGCCGGGCCTCGCCGGTGGAGGCGGGCGGGCGGCTGACCAGGGCGGCGGCCGCGAACGGGCCGTTCTGCGCCGGTCCGGTCAGATCGATCGAAACCTGCTGGCCGGCGAGCACCGTCCGCTCGATCGGCGCCGCCGTCGGCGCAGGGGCGACGACGTCGATGGTCACGATCGCGGGGGCGGAGACGCCGCCCGGGCCGATCGCCACGAAGGTGAAGCTGTCGCGCCCCACAAACCCGGCCTGCGGCGTATAGGCCGCTGAATAGGGCGGCAGCGCGGTGGCGGCCCTGGTCCGGCCGGTCGCCGCGTCGGACGCCGCCGCGGCCGCGCTCCGGCGGAGCACCACCGTGCCGTGCCGCGGCAGGTCGCGCAGCTGGATCTCGGACACCACGCCCGAGACCAGCGGGTTCATGTCGATGAAGGCGGTTTCGGAAATGCTCGTCGAGGTCGAAGCGGCGGCGTTGCCCAGCGTCTGGGTCGGAGGCGAGATCGCCGTCGGCGGGGCCGGCGGCTGCACGTCGATCGTCACCGCCACGGGCTGCGAAGCACCGGACGCGGTCACGATCACATAGGTGAAGACGTCGCGGCCGACATAGCCGGGCTCCGGAACGTAGTTCGCCACGCCGCCTTCCAGGGTGAGCACGCCGTGGGAGACGCCGCTGACGATCCGGACCGTGGCGCCATCCGGCCTCGCCAGATCGATCACGTAGTCCGGGCTCTCGAAGGGCACCGTGACGCTCTGCGGCGCCGTTTCGGGCGGCGGCGGCGGCGGCGCGGGGGGCTCCGGCGCAGCCGCGGGGATGATGGTGCCGGTGAAGCTCCGGCCGGCGGTGATGCTGTTCGTGTCGCTGGCCGTGATCGTGAAGCTGTAGGCCCCGGCCGTGGTCGGCGTCCCCGTGATCGCGCCGGTCGTCGCATCCAGGCTCAGCCCGGCGGGCAGGGCTCCGGCCGTAACGCTGAAGCTCACCGGCGCGGTCCCGCCGCTGGTCGACACCGTCCGGCTGTAGGCCGCGCCGATCACCGGCGTCGGCAGCGAGGTGGTGGTGATCGCCAGGCCCGCCCCGATGGTGCCGGAATAGGCCTGGGCGGCGGTGATGCTGTTCGTGTCGCTGGCCGTGATCGTGAAGCTGTAGGCCCCGGCCGTGGTCGGCGTCCCCGTGATCGCGCCGGTCGTCGCATCCAGGCTCAGCCCGGCGGGCAGGGCTCCGGCCGTAACGCTGAAGCTCACCGGCGCGGTCCCGCCGCTGGTCGACACCGTCCGGCTGTAGGCCGCGCCGATCACCGGCGTCGGCAGCGAGGTGGTGGTGATCGCCAGGCCCGCCCCGATGGTGCCGGAATAGGCCTGGGCGGCGGTGATGCTGTTCGTGTCGCTGGCCGTGATCGTGAAGCTGTAGGCCCCGGCCGTGGTCGGCGTCCCCGTGATCGCGCCGGTCGTCGCATCCAGGCTCAGCCCAGCGGGCAGGGCTCCGGCCGTGACGCTGAAGCTCACCGGGGCGGTCCCGCCGCTGGTCGACACCGTCTGGCTGTAAGGCACGCCGATCACCGGCGTCGGCAGCGAGGTGGTGGTGATCGCCAGGCCCGCCCCGATGGTGCCGGAATAGGCCTGGGCGGCGGTGATGCTGTTCGTGTCGCTGGCGGTGATCGTGAAGCTGTAGGCGCCGGCGGTGGTCGGCGTCCCCGTGATCGCGCCGGTCGTGGCATCCAGGCTCAGCCCGGCGGGCAGGGCTCCGGCCGTGACGCTGAAGCTCACCGGCGTCGTCCCGCCGCTGGTCGACACCGTCCGGCTGTAGGCCGCGCCGATCACCGGCGTCGGCAGCGTCGTCGTGGTGATCGCCAGGCCCGCCCCGATCGTCCCGGAATAGGCCTGGGCGGCGGTGATGCTGTTCGTGTCGCTGGCCGTGATCGTGAAACTGTAGGCCCCGGCCGTGGTCGGCGTCCCCGTGATCGCGCCGGTCGTCGCATCCAGGCTCAGCCCAGCGGGCAGGGCTCCGGCCGTGACGCTGAAGCTCACCGGCGCGGTCCCGCCGCTGGTCGACACCGTCCGGCTGTAGGCCACGCCGATCACCGGCGTCGGCAGCGAGGTGGTGGTGATCGCCAGGCCCGCCCCGATGGTCCCGGAATAGGCCTGGGCGGCGGTGATGCTGTTCGTGTCGCTGGCGGTGATCGTGAAGCTGTACGCCCCGGCCGTGGTCGGCGTCCCCGTGATCGCGCCGGTCGTCGCATCCAGGCTCAGCCCGGCGGGCAGGGCTCCGGCCGTGACGCTGAAGCTCACCGGCGCGGTCCCGCCGCTGGTCGACACCGTCTGGCTGTAAGGCACGCCGATCACCGGCGTCGGCAGCGAGGTGGTGGTGATCGCAACCGGCGCCGTCGTCACCGTGCTGAAATAGGGAGAACCCGGCAGCGGCGTCCCGTCCAGCTCGACGACGATGGTGTCGGTCCCGGCATGACCGGGCGTGTAGGTGACCTCGTAGGTTCCGTCGCCCTTGTCGACGATCGCGCTGAGGGCGGCGCCGGCGTTGGCGCCGCCGACCGACAGGGTCAGGCCGCCGCTGGCGCCGCGCACCAGGTCGCCGTCCCCATCACGGACGGTCACCACGATCTTGGTCGGCGCACCCACCACGCCGGCGGCGACGGTCGCGGTGGAACGGGCCGCGCTTCTCACTCCCACATAGGTGACCGAAACCGAGCCGGCGCTCGTCGCGGGTGCTGCCGCCGGCCGAGGCCACGGCGGTATAGGTCACGGTTCCCTTGGCCGTCCCCGTCACCGTGAAGCTGGCTTCGCCGCTGGCGTTGGTGACGGCGCTCGTCGGCGTGGTCGACGACAGGTTGGAGGGACTTGCGGCGAGCGTGACGGTGGCGCCCGACACGGCCGCGCCGGAGGTCAGCTTGACCGCCACCGTGATGGTGACGGAGGCCCCGACGTTGGCGGTGGCGCTGGCCGCGCCGTTGGCCCGGATCGAGGTCTGGGCGGAGTCCGGCGCGGTGGCCAGGATGTATTCGTTCAGGCGGTCGACGATGCCGTTCGAACTGCCGCCATAGCTGCTGGACGTCGTGTAGCTGCCGCCCAGCACGATCAGGCGGAAGCCGGCCGAGCCTTCGAACGCGACGGCGTCCACCACGACGTTTCCGTTCGGATAGCGCGCCTTCAGCTGGCCGGCTTCGGCGCGCGGCGCGCCCCCGACCGTGTAATAGAGGGTGCCGCTGGTGTTGTGGAACGTCCGCTGGGTCCCGTCGTCCGAGAACCGGATCGAACCGGGGTCGGCGTTGAGCAGCGTGGTCGTGGTGTAGGTCTGGCCCGACAGCGCGCCCAGGTAGGCCCGGTTGAAGGTCAGCTCGGCGGCGTGGCCGGCTGCGCTGAGGCCCAGCAGCCAGGCGAGCGCCAAGACGGCCACCGCGAACAGGCGCGCCGCCGCCGATCGGCGGGCGCTGAGAGTTGCGAACGACATGACGGCCCCGGAATCCCGAACAGGTGGCGCCGTCTAGAGAGAGCCGTCGGCTCCACCAACGATGGGCCGTACCCAATCTGGGGCGGCCGCCCTGCGTCGATCCGGCTCGGCCGGTCGGTGTCGCACGTCTCGCGCGCGGAGGCCCGAGGGGATCGCGCGCCGCTCAGCCGACGTGCGTCGGGCCGCCGGGCCGCGGCCCCCTGCGACAGCATGCCGGGCGACCGCGTGTCGCAGGCCGTTCGCTCGGGCCGTCGACTGGCGCCGGCTGCGCGTCCGCGACGGCCATTCCCGACCGGGACGATTGACCGGGCGCATCGGAGACCAAGGCGGAATCCTTCGCCCCCCGACGCCAATTTAGTTGCCGGGCAGCGGCGAGCTGGCATTAGTTAGCATACTAAGCGATCTAAGGCCTTGGGAGAGCCGACCGATGACGAACCTGGAAATGCTTCAGCGCATCTACGCCAAGGATCGCGCGGTTCTCTGGGGGAACATGCGCGACGATTTCACCGTCCACTCCCCCGGGCCAGAACATCCTCGCCGGAGTCTACGTCGGACCAGAAGCTTTCAAGGCCCACATCGCACGCATCCACGCGGAGACAGGCAACACCTTCCACGAAGAGCTGCAGGGCACGTTCTTCGCCGACGATACGTGGGGGCTGGTGGTCCATCGGATGACCGGCGAACGGAAGGGAAAGAAGCTCGACACCTGGGGCTTCGGCCTGTGGCGTTTCGAGGACGGCAAACTCACCGATCACTGGGAGAGCGTCGGAGATCAGGCTCACTGGGACGACTTCTGGTCCTGACGCAGCCGCCGGCCCGACTTGTCGGGCGCACGGCGGAGCACGAACTCTCGCCCTGCGGTGCGCCTGAGATTGCTTCCGGAGTGCTTCCTCGACCCCATCAACGGAGATCGAGCGACGCCCATGGGCCGTAAGTGGTTGAATTCGCTGGCGCACCCGACACGATCTGAACGTGTGACCTTTGCCTTCGGAGGGCAACGCTCTATCCAGCTGAGCTACGGGTGCGTCTTCAGCGGGCGGTCTCTCTAGCTGAAAGTGCGCCGTCCGGCAAACCGCCAGCGTCTTGCGCCCGCGGATTTCAGCGGGGCAATCTGCAAGGAACGCGCGGCGGTTAGCTTCCGCCGAGAGCGAGCCGTCGAACGGCCGGTATGTTTTGGGGGAAACCGATGGGCGTCTGGACGCGGGTTGCGGGCGGCGGGGCAGCGGCGGCTGCGGTGAGCGCGGCGGCGCTGGCGATCGGCCTGGGCGCCAGCTTCGGGTTCGGCCGCCTGGCCCAGGCGCAGGCCACCGACGACGTGCATCCCGGCAAGGCGGTCTATGAGCAGTTCTGCGCCGCCTGCCACGAGAAGCCTCCGGCCGGCGACCGCGCGGCTCCGGTCGCCACCCTGCGCAAGATGAGCGCCCAGACGCTCACGACGGCCCTGACCACCGGGGTGATGAAGCCGGTGGGCGACCAGCTCGACCGCCGCCAGCTCCGCGACGTGGTCGCGTATCTGGCCGCCCCCGAAGGTCCCGCCGGCACGGGCTGGATCGACGGCGCGAAATGCGCCGCCGACCGCGCCGCCGTTGATCTCACCGCCAGGCCTGCCCAGGTGGGCTTCGGCGTCGACCAGGACAACTCCCGCCGGATGAGCGCCGCTCAGGCGGGGCTGAAGACCCGCGACCTGGCGAACATGGAGGTCGCCTGGACCTTCGCCATGCCGAAGACGTCAGGCCTGCGCGGCGCAGGCGTCGTGGTGGGCGACACCGTCTTCTATCCCGCCGGCCAGGCCGGCTACGTGCTGGCGCTCGACACCGAGACCGGCTGTGTGAAGTGGGCCACGCCCACGCCCAGCGGGATCCGCAACAGCCTCGCCTATGGCCGGCTCGGCAAGGACGGCCCGATGGCCCTGGTGGGCGGCGACGGCGCCGGTCAGCTGGTGGCGCTGGACGCCAAGACCGGCGCGATCCTGTGGCGGACGGATCCGAAGCACGATCCGGCCTCGCCGCTGTCCGGTTCGGCGCTGTTCGCCGGCGACCGCATCATCGTCCCGGTCTCCGCCATGGACGTGGCGGCCGCCATGCGGCCCACGCACGAATGTTGCAAGAGCCACGGCGACGTGGTGTCGGTCGACGCCGCCACCGGCAAGCCCGTCTGGACTTGGCACACGATGGAGGCCGCCAAGCCGCTGGGCCGAAAGAACAGCCAGGGCGTCGAGATGTACGGCCCCTCGGGCGCGCCGATTTGGTCGAGCCCGGCCTACGATCCGAAGCGGAACGTGGTCTATGCCTCGACCGGCGAGAACACCTCGCCGCCGGCGACCGTGACATCCGACGCGATCGTGGCCATCGACGCAGCCACGGGCCGGCAGAAGTGGGTCTTCCAGGCGCTGGCCAACGATGTCTGGAACATGAGCTGCCCGGTCGGCCCGCCGCCCCCCGGCGAGCCGCTGAAGCCCAACTGCTTCTTCGCCAACGAAGGCAGCGTCCTTCTGGACCACGACTTCGGCGGCGGCCCGGTGATCTTCCGCGGCAAGGGGCGCGAGGTGATCCTGGCCGGCCAGAAGTCGGGCGAGCTCTGGGCCCTGAACCCGACGGACGGCAGGAAGCTGTGGCGCCACCAGTTCGGCAAGGGCACCCCGCTGGGCGGCGTGCACTGGGGCATCGCCATCGACGACCGGCGCGTCTTCGCGCCGATCAACGATCCCGCGACCATGGCCAATCCCTCGGCGGCCGGGATGTATGCGGTGGACGTCCTGACCGGCAAGATCGCCTGGGAATGGCGCGCCAGGCCCGACTGCTCGGGCGACCGCAAGACGCGCGTCTCCATCTGCGGCGACCGCTACGGCCTCTCGGCGGCGCCCCTGGTGATCGACGGCGCCCTGGTGGCGGGCTCGCTGGACGGGCGGCTCTATGTGTTCGAGGCCGCCACCGGCAAGGTGATGGCCACCTACGACACGGCGCTGGCCTACACGCCGGTGAACGGCATCCCCGGCGCCCGGCGGTTCGATCGACGCGGCCGGCCTCTTCGCCGGCGACGGCATGCTGTTCGTCAACTCCGGCTACGCCTCGTTCGGCCAGCAGGCCGGCAACGTCCTGGTCGCCTATCGGCCGAAGCGGAAGTAGGGGCCTATTCGGGGTCCGGCAGCGGCTCGACGCCGGCGGCGAGCGCGAGGCGCACGGCGGTGGAGAGGCCGCGCGCCTTGAGCTTGTCCATGACGTTGGCGCGGTAGATCTCTACCGTGCGGACGCTGAGGCCCAGCGCATAGGCGATGATCTTGTTGGGCATGCCGGCCAGCAGGCCCTGCATGACCTGCAGTTCGCGGGCCGACAGGGTGGCGATCAGCGCCTCGGCCCGGGCGACCTCGGCGCGCGCCTCGCGCTCGGCCTCGAAGGCCTCGAAGGCGGCCTCCAGCGTCGCGGTCAGGGCGGCGGGCTCGTAGGGCTTCTCGAGGAACTCGTAGGCGCCGTTCTTCATCGCCTCGACGGCGATGCGGACGTCGCCGCGCCCGGTCAGCACCACCACCGGCCAGGCGACGCCGCGCGCCTTGAGGGCCTCCTGCACCTGCAGGCCGCTGAGGCCCGGCATCTGGATGTCGAGCAGGATGCAGCCGGCCTCGGCCTCGGCCAGCGCGGACAGGAAGTCTTCGCCGGTCGGGTGTTGCAGGACCTGGTACCCCGCCTGCGAAAGGGCGTGGTCGGTGAAGTCCCGCAGCAGTTCGTCGTCGTCGACGACGTGCACCGTTCGGGTCGAGGCCATTCCAAACTCAGGCTAACGCATACGTTGCCGCGAGATTAGGCGCCCCGGCCCGGCGGGGCTAGTCCCCGGCGGCCACAGCGGCCCCGCGCCGCACCATCGCCCACTCGAACGCGCGGCCGCCCACCTGACGCTTGCCCCAGGCGTAGGGAACCTCATCCCAGCGCGAGACCTTGGCCTGCAGGTTGTCGAGCACGAAATCGCCGGCCGCCGCCGAGACGATGAGCACCGCATGGTTCTCGCCCCATGGGGTCACCGCCGTGGCGAGGTTCAGCGCGCTGCGCGGCACGCCGGCGGCGACGAGGGCGCGGACCTTCTCCAGCGCGTAATCCTCGCAGTCTCCGGCCCGGCGGCCGTCGGCCAGCGGCAGGGACCAGGTGTCGCGGGCGGCGCTGTCCTTCACGGGCCGGATGGCGCGGTTCACGCGCGCGTTCGCCTCGGTCAGGGCGCTCCACAGCGCCGGCGTGAGCTCGGGGGCGGCTTCGGGCGCCTCGTACGCGGCGGTGGGCGCCGCCGGCGCGGCGGGGCCGCCCAGCAGCGCCCGGCGTTCGGCTTCGGCCTGCGCCGCGCCGGCCAACACCTTGGCCGCGTCCGACCCGCAAGCCAGGGGCTGGCGGGCGCAGAGTTCGATGTAGGGCGTCGGCGGCAGGGCCGCGGCGCCGAGGATCATTCGAGGCGCGGTCTGGGTCCCGGCCGCCTGGGCCGCGGTCGCGCCGAACGTCGCCACCGCGGCAAGCGCGAGCGCCTGGACAAAGGACTTGAAGGACACGACGGCCGACCCCCGAACTGGACGGCCGCCGAATTAGTCGGGCTCAGCTGGTGGCTGGAGCCCGGTAAAATATCATCGCGTTTCCGCGTATGGCGGTATGTCGCAGCCTGAGGATCAGGCTGCGCCGGTCACATCATCCCAAAAGCGCTTGGCCTTCCCGAGGAAGTTTGCCGACTTCGGATGCTGCTGCTCGCCGCACAGTCCGGCCAACTCCCGCATCAGCTCCTTCTGGCGCGCGGTCAGCTTGGTGGGCGTCTCGACGAACAGCTCGACGACCAGGTCGCCGCGCTGCGGGCCGCGCAGCGAGGGCATGCCGCGGCCCTTCACGCGGAGGGTGCGGCCGGTCTGGGCGCCCTCGGGCACCTTGACCGTGATCTTGCATTCGCCGTCGCAGTTCTCCCCGCCCATCAGGCAGGGCGCCTCGATCTCCCCGCCCAGGGCCGCCGCACACATCGGCACCGGCACCGTGCAGAGCAGGTCCAGGCCGTCGCGCTCGAACAGCTCGTGCGGCTTGACCGAGATGAAGATGTAGAGGTCGCCGCGCGGGCCGCCGCGCAGCCCCGCGTCGCCCTCGCCGGCCAGGCGGATGCGCGCGCCGCCGTCGACCCCCGGCGGGATCCGCACCGCCAGCGTCCGTTCGCGGCGGATCTGGCCCATGCCGTGGCAGTCCTGGCACGGGTCGATGACGATCTTGCCCGAGCCGCCGCAGCGGGGGCAGGCGCGCTCGATCTGGAAGAAGCCCTGCGTCGCGCGGACCCGGCCCGCGCCATGGCAGGTGGTGCAGGTGGTCGGACTGGTGCCCGGCTTGGCGCCGGAACCGTCGCAGGTCTCGCAGTTCAGCGTCGAGGGGACGGTGATCTCGACTTCCGCCCCGGCGTAGGCCTGCTCGAGGCTGATCTCCAGGTCGTAGCGGAGGTCCGAGCCGCGGGCCGGGCCCGAGCGCTGGCCGCCGCGGCCGCCCGCGCGTCCCCCGAACATGTCGCCGAAGACGTCGCCGAACACCTCGTTGAAGATGTCGTGCACGTCGTGGAACTGCGCCCCGCCGCCGGGACCGCCGCCCCCGCCATTGACGCCGGCGTGGCCGAAGCGATCGTACGCCGCCCGCTTCTGCGGGTCCGACAGGACCGAATAGGCCTCGTTGATTTCCTTGAACCGGCCGGCGGCCTGCTCGCAACCGCCGTTGCGGTCGGGATGGTGCTCCATCGCGAGCTTGCGGAAGGCGGCTTTCAGCCCGGCCTCGTCGCAGCCGCGGTTGACGCCCAGGATCTCGTAATAGTCCCGCATCAAACGTTCAGGCGCTCAAAAGTGCTGGAAGGGAAGTGGGTGGGCCCCCGCCCGACTGCAAGGCTGCTTGCGCCGAGCGGGCGGGGGCTACCTTCTACCGCGAAGGCGGCGGCGACGTCCCCACGGCGGTCATCGCATCTGGTGCGGACGGCCGCCATGGGGCGCGATGTCACGCCGACTTCTTGTCGTCGCCGCCGACTTCCTCGAACTCGGCGTCGACGACGTCGTCCGAGGCGGCCTGCGGCTGTTCGCCCGAGGCTTGCGCCCCGGCGTCCTGCTGGGCCTTGTACATGGCCTCGCCCAGCTTCATCGACGCCTGGATCAGCGTCTGGGTCTTGGCCGCGATCGCCTCGGCGTCACCGCCTTCCAGCGAACCCTTCAGGTCGTCCAGCGCCGCCTGGATGGCGTCACGGTCCTCGGTCGAGACCTTGTCGCCATGTTCCGACAGCGCCTTCTCGGTCGAGTGGATGACCGCGTCGGCCTGGTTCTTGGCCTCGACGGCGGCCTTGCGCTTCTCGTCCTCCGCCTTGTTGGACTCGGCTTCCTTGACCATGGCGTCGATGTCGCTGTCCGAGAGGCCGCCGTTGGCCTGGATGCGGATCGACTGTTCCTTGGCGGTGGCCTTGTCGCGGGCCGAGACGTTGACGATGCCGTTGGCGTCGATGTCGAACGTGACCTCGATCTGCGGCACGCCGCGCGGCGCGGGCGGGATGCCGACCAGATCGAACTGGCCCAGCATCTTGTTGTCCTGCGCCATCGGGCGTTCGCCCTGGAACACCCGGATGGTCACCGCCGACTGGTTGTCGTCGGCCGTGGAGAACACCTGGCTGCGCTTGGTCGGGATGGTCGTGTTGCGCTCGATCAGCGGGGTGAACACGCCGCCCAGGGTCTCGATGCCCAGGGTCAGCGGCGTCACGTCCAGCAGCAGCACGTCCTTGACGTCGCCCTGCAGCACGCCCGCCTGGACCGCGGCGCCGAGCGCCACGACCTCGTCCGGGTTCACGCCCTTGTGGGGCTCGCGGCCGAAGAACTCCTTCACGGTCTCGACGACCTTCGGCATGCGGGTCATGCCGCCGACGAGGATGACCTCGTCGATGTCGGTCTTCTTCAGGCCGGCGTCCTTCAGCGCGTTCTCGCAGGGGCCGATCGTCTTGTTGATCAGGTCCTCGACGAGCGCTTCCAGCTTGGCGCGCGACAGCTTGATGTTCAGGTGCAGCGGGCCCGACGCGTTCATCGAGATGAAGGGCAGGTTCACCTCGTACTGGGTGACGCTGGACAGCTCCTTCTTGGCCTTCTCGGCCTCTTCCTTCAGGCGCTGCAGGGCCAGCTTGTCCTTCCGCAGGTCGACGCCCTGCTCCTTCTTGAACTCGTCGGCCAGGTAGTCGACGAGCCGCAGGTCGAAGTCCTCGCCGCCCAGGAAGGTGTCGCCGTTGGTCGACTTCACCTCGAAGACGCCGTCGCCGATCTCCAGGATCGAGACGTCGAAGGTGCCGCCGCCGAGGTCGTAGACGGCGATCTTCTTGCCCTCGTTCTTCTCGAGGCCATAGGCCAGCGCCGCCGCGGTCGGCTCGTTGATGATGCGCAGGACTTCCAGGCCCGCGATCTTGCCCGCGTCCTTGGTCGCCTGGCGTTGCGCGTCGTTGAAGTAGGCCGGAACGGTGATGACCGCCTTCTCGACCTTCTCGCCGAGGTGCTGCTCGGCGGCTTCCTTCATCTTCTGCAGGATGAAGGCCGAGATCTGCTGGGGCGAGTAGTCCTTGCCGTGGGCGCGCACCCAGGCGTCGCCCGTCGGGCCCTTCACGATGTCATAGGGCACCATGCCCTTGTCCTTCTCGACCATCGGGTCGGAGAAGTTGCGGCCGATGAGGCGCTTGATCGCGAAGAAGGTGTTCGACGGGTTGGTCACCGCCTGGCGCTTGGCCGGCTGGCCGACCAGACGCTCGCCGTCTTCCATGAAGGCCACGACCGACGGGGTGGTCCGGGCGCCTTCGGCGTTCTCGATCACCTTCGGCGTCTTGCCGTCCATGATGGCCACGCACGAGTTCGTGGTGCCGAGGTCGATGCCGATGATCTTGCTCATGTGAGAGTCTTGCTCGCTCCTAATTGGCGGACGCCGCGGGTGGGCCTTCTACTGAAGCGCCCTGATGACGACGCCCCCGGTTCGATCAGGTTCTCGGCCGGCCTCTTCGGGCTTGCACCCGCGGAAACCAGCGTCGCCAGCCGATATGGGGAAAGATGGGCGCCCTGCAAGGGGAATGTCCCTAATGCGGTCAAGGACATGCCTCAACCCTGGGCGCCGCCGCCGGGGCGGCTCGCGTCCCAGTTCGAACGGATGTTCGCATAGAGTTCCGGCGCGTGCGGCGTCCGTCCGCCGCGCGAGGCCAGGAAGGCGTGCTCCACCACCATGGCCTGCTGCTCGATGTTGAGGTCGGGGAAGGCCGGTCCCGCGGCGAGGTCATAGCTGTAGGACTCCGGCCGGTCGCCGGCCCTGAGCTTGGCGATCAGCAGGCTGACGCCGTTCTGCGCCTGCCACGCGTGGGTTAGCTCGTGGACGAACACCGCCTGGGTCCGCAGGGGCGTCTCGGCGGCCGAGAAGTCGAGGCGGGCCGAGGTGGCGGGCCAGACGATCAGGCCGGGTCCGGCCACGAACGCGCGGTTCCAGACGGGGAGGGCGAACAGTCGCACCCGGGCCGCATCGAGGCCCGCCCCGAACCACTCGGCGGCCAGCGCGCGCTCGCCGGCCGTCAGGCGGCGAAAGGTCAGCGGCTTCATGAGCAGCGCGGTCATCGGGAGGGGCCGGGCGGTGGGAGTCCAGTGCTAGACGTCCAGCTTGGCCGTGGGTTCCCTCATCCCCGCCGCTTCGCGGGGCCGTCCGGTCAGAACAGCGGTTCGTCGGGCGGCGGCTGGGCGGGTTGCGGCGCGGCCCTGGGCTGCGCCTTCTGCAGGACGTCGCCCAGCGGATCGGACGAGGCCTGCCCGTTCGGCGCCGCGGCGGCGTCGGCCTCGGCCTTCAGCCGCGCGGCCTCTTCCCGGGCCTTCCGCGCCTCTTCCTGCTTGGCCTTCTCCTCGGGCGTCAGCTCGGGCGGCGGCGGCGGGCCCTCGATGCGCTCCTGGTCGAGGGGGGTGGCTTCCTGCGCCTCGATGGCCTGGCCCTGGTCGCCGGCGCCGGCGCCGCGCTCGCCCGGCAGCCGGGCCGGCGCATCGGCGGTGATGACGCCGAGGGAAAAGGCGCCCAGGGCGGCCGCGCCGATCAGGACGGCGACGAGCTGCAGGGCGGGGCGAGGCATGGACCAGGTCATGGCGGGCGACCCTAATGCGGAGCCCCGCCGGACGGAAGCGGCAAGCGGCCCGCCGACCCGCCCGGCTCGGCGGGTCTTGGTAAACGCCCATTAACCCCGGGGCGGCCAAACAGGGACCTCAGGCGAAGGTTTCCACCAGGGGTTTCGAAGGCATGGCGCGGGCGGCGCGGAAAACCGGCATGGAGCTCGTGCTCCATATCGCCAGGCTGGTGTGGGACCACCCCAACACCGCGCGCCTGCGCGGCGGGCTGACCGCGGCGGCCGGCGTGATCCTGGCGATCGCCTTCGCCACCTACAACGCCGCCGATCCCAGCCTCAACGCCTCGGGCGCCCAGGCGCCGACCAATGCGCTGGGCGGGGCCGGGGCGGTGATCGCCGACATCGGCGTGCAGTCCCTGGGCGTGGCCTCGGGCCTCCTGGCCCTGCTGGTGGTGGTGCTCGGGCTGGCCCGTGTCGCCGACCCGACGCCCGCCGCCGGCCGCGCCCGGCTGCGCCTCCGCGCGGTCCTGGGCGCGCTGGGCGTCCTCACCGCCGCCGGCGCGCTCGCCGTCCTGCCGGCGCCGGTCGCCTGGCCGCTGGCCAAGGGCCTGGGCGGCTTCTGGGGCGACGCCCTTCTCACCGTCCTGGCGGGCCTCGCCGCCTACGCTCGCCTGCCGCTCGGCGAAACGATCGCCGGCGCGGTGCTGGCGCTTATCGGCGCCGTCGGCTTCGGCTACGCCATCGGCCTGTCGCGGCTGGACGTGCGCGCCGCGAGCGCCGCCATCAGCCAGGCCGTCGCCGGCGCCTTCAGGCCGAAGCTCCAGGCCGCAAGGCCCGAGAAGCCGCCTAAGCCCGCGAGGCCCCCCCGCCGCCGGCCGCTCGACAGCGTGTTGCCCGACGAGGTCCCCTTCGAGTCCTCCCGCGACGAGGCCGATGCGACCGCGCCGCTCGTGGCCGCCCCCATCGCCATGGGCGGCGAACCCAAGGTCAAGGCCCCCAAAGGCGCCGCCGAAGGAGAGCGTCCGCGAGCAGAAGGAGGCCCAGGCCACCTTCGAATTCGTCCAGCCCGGCGGCTTCAAGCTGCCCGAGCTCTCCATGCTGGCCAAGGCGCCGGCCCGCGCCGCCCAGTTCGACGAGGGTGCGCTGCGCCAGAACGCCCAGCTGCTGGAGAGCGTGCTGGCCGAGTTCGGGGTCCGCGGCCAGGTGGACCAGATCCGGCCCGGCCCGGTGGTCACCCTCTACGAACTGGTCCCGGCCGCCGGCGTGAAGTCGGCCCGCGTCGTGGCGCTCGCCGACGACATCGCCCGCTCGATGAGCGTCGCCGCCTGCAGGGTCTCCGTCGTCTCGGGCCGCAACGCCATCGGCATCGAGCTGCCGAACCAGCGCCGCGAGACCGTCTACCTGCGCGAGCTGCTGGCGGCGCCCGAGTATGAGCGCGGCGGCCAGAACCTGCCGGTCGTGCTGGGCGAGACCATCGGCGGGGAGCCCTACATCGCCGACCTGTCGAAGATGCCCCACCTGCTGATCGCCGGCACCACCGGCTCGGGCAAGTCGGTGGGCGTCAACGCCATGATCCTGTCGATCCTCTACCGGCTGCCGCCTGAGCAGTGCCGGCTGATCATGATCGACCCGAAGATGCTGGAGCTGTCGGTCTACGACGGCATCCCGCACCTGCTGGCGCCCGTCGTCACCGATCCGAAGAAGGCCATCGTCGCGCTGAAGTGGACCGTGCGCGAGATGGAGGACCGCTATCGCCGGATGTCCAAGATCGGCGTCCGCAACGTCGCCTCCTACAACGAGCGCGCCCGCGAGGCCGTGGCCCGCGGCGAGCATTTCGAGCGCACTGTTCAGACGGGCTTCGACGACGCCGGCCGGCCGATCTTCGAATCCGAGAAGATCGTCCCCGAGCCGATGCCCTACCTGGTCGTGATCATCGACGAGGTGGCCGACCTGATGATGGTCGCCGGCAAGGACATCGAAGGCGCCGTCCAGCGTCTCGCGCAGATGGCGCGGGCCGCCGGCATCCACCTGATCATGGCGACGCAACGACCGTCGGTGGACGTGATCACCGGCACCATCAAGGCCAACTTCCCGACCCGGATCAGCTTCCAGGTCACCTCGAAGATCGACAGCCGCACCATCCTGGGCGAGCAGGGGGCCGAGCAGCTGCTGGGTCAGGGCGACATGCTCTACATGGCCGGCGGCGGCCGCATCACCCGCCTGCACGGCCCGTTCGTGTCCGACGGCGAGGTCGAGGCGGTGGCCAAGTTCCTGCGCGAGCAGGGGACGCCCAGCTACCTCGAGGAGGTCACCGCCGGCGGCGACGAGGAGGAGGGCGAAGGCCCGAACCTCGGCTTCGGCGGCGACACGGGCGACGCCAACGACCTGTACGACCGCGCCGTCGCCATCGTCACCCGCGACGGCAAGGCCTCCACCAGCTACATCCAGCGCCGCCTGCAGATCGGCTACAACCGCGCCGCCTCGATCATGGAGCGGATGGAGAACGAGGGCGTCGTCGGCCCCGCCAACCACGCCGGCAAGCGCGAGATCCTGGCGTCGGCGGCGCCGTAGCCAAGGCTGTCATCCCGCGCCTTCGGGGATGACACGCGTTGGTGGCTCAGGATCCCCGTCGCCGCCCGCCGGGCTTGTGGCCGCTGGTCATCAGGTCGGGCTTCTTGGGCAGCGGCTTCTTCGGGTCCCGGCGATACATCTCCTGGCTCGAGCCCAGGCCCATGCGGCCCGGCCGCTGTTCCGTGAGATTGCTCTCGCCGCTTTTCAGCCTGTGGATCGCGTCCCGCAGCAGGCCCGCCGTCTCGAAGTCGCCGGCCTCCGCGGCCTCGGCCATCCGCCGTTCCAGGTCGTCGATTGCGCCCATCGCCTCGGAACACCCACATCTCGGAAGCGTTGCCTACGCCTCCCCATTTGAGCCCTATTGCCGCCGCTTGCGCGCGATAGGAAGCCTGCGCATGGAGTATGGAATGACCCTCGATCGCCGCAGCCTGACCCTGGCGCTGATCGCCAGCGCCTTCGCGGGCCCGGCCCTGGCCCAGGCGGCGCTCTCGCCGGCGGACCAGGCCCTCGTGGACCGGGCCGCCGCCTATCTTCAGGGCCTGACCGAGGCCAAGGCGCGCTTCGTGCAGACCGACGCCCGCGGCCGCTCGATCGGCGGCGACGTGTTCCTGAAGCGCCCCGGCAAGGCCCGGTTCGACTATGACGATCCCTCGGGCCTGCTCGTCGTCTCGGACGGCGGCGTGGTCTCGGTGCAGGACACCCGCCTCAAGACCTTCGACCGCTATCCGCTGTCGGCGACGCCGCTTTCGGTCTTCCTGGCCAAGAACATCCGCCTCGACAAGAGCGTCACGGTCACCCGCGTGGCGCGCCAGGCCGACGGGTTCTCGATCACCGCCCGCGACGGCAACAAGCGCACCGCGGGGCAGATCACGCTGAACTTCCGCGAGGCGCCGCAGCTCGCCCTGACCGGATGGACGATCGTCGACGCCCAGAACCGGCAGACCCGGGTGCAACTGCAGAACCTGCAGAAGGTCGCCGGCCTCGACGGCTCGCTGTTCGTGCTGAAGGACCCCCGCCCGAAGAATGTCGGCCGCGGCAAAGTGTGATTTGATCACCACACTCAAGGCCAATTTCCCTGGCCTTTGACTTTCTGTCACACTGTTGCGATAGTGCCACTACGTCGCCCGCGCAGCTGTGCGCAGGCGTGTCCGTGCCGGAACCTATCCCCTCCCGGCGGCGGCATGAGAGACAACTTTCAACGCCCGGACGCCAGCCATCGTCCGGGCGTTTCTTTGTCTCGTGGCCCAAGGCGTCGCGACAGCCTAAATGGGCGGCATGCGCCTCCGCCTCTGCACCTGGAACGTCAACTCCGTCCGCCTCCGCGCCGAACAGGTCGCCCGTTTCGTGGCCGAACAGGCCCCTGACGTCCTGTGCCTGCAGGAGATCAAATGCCGTGAGGGCGAATTCCCGCGGAACGCCTTCGTCGAGATGGGCCTGCCGCACGTGCGCATCGCCGGCCAGAAGGGCTGGCATGGCGTGGCCATCGCCTCGCGCCTGCCGATCGAGGACGCGCCGAAGCTCGACGTCTGCCGCGAGGGCCACGCCCGCTGCGTCGGCGCCAAGGTGGCGGGCGTCGAGATCCACAACTTCTACATCCCGGCCGGCGGCGACGTGCCCGACCGCGTGGAGAACCCCAAGTTCGACCATAAGCTCGATTTCTACGAGAAGCTGACGGCGGAGCTTGCCAAGCGCGACAAGGCCCAGCCCCTGGCCGTCGTCGGGGACCTGAACGTGGCGCCCGGCGAGTTCGACGTCTGGAACCACCGGTACATGTCGAAGATCGTCAGCCACACGCCGGTCGAGGTGGAGGCGTTCGGAAAGCTCAAGGCGGCGCTGGACTTCATCGACCTGCCCCGCGAGACGACGCCGGAGCCTGCCAAGATGGCCTCGTGGTGGAGCTATCGCGCCGCCGACTTCCGCCAGTCGAACCGGGGCCTGCGGCTGGACCACATCCTGGTGACGCCCGGCCTGAGAGACGCCGCGTTCCGCCTGGGCGCCGCCGCCAGCCGCGTGCACGAGGACGTCCGCGCCTGGGAACGCCCGAGCGACCACGCGCCGGTGTCGGCGGATCTGGTGCTGTAGGGTTCAGGTCAGCGCAGGACGGTCAATCGACCGGCTTCGAGAAGTGGAAGAGGTCGCTTGGGCCATCATACCTGAAAATGAAATGCTTCAAGAACGAGCGACCTAATAGCACCGTGTGACTCGTCGGGTCCCATGGCACGGCATAGAGAGGAAGAGTTCTTTCGAACTCCAGCTCGGGTACACAGATGGCTCCGCTGTATACTTTAGCCGGAAACTGGCCGCCGCCGATGCCTCCGACAACGTCGTTGTCCACATGTCGCAGTTCGAGTCGCTTGGCGATGCTTGGGCTTAGAAGAACAAAATCTGCACCGGTATCGATCAGGCCGCGCACCTGAATCCCCGCATGGGGACTCCCCGGGAGCTTTACCCGCACATCAATCAGCGGCCCCTTGTACTGGATGGGGAGCGCTACATTCCCACCGGCGTCTCCCACAGCCGGTCTCTAGCCGTGTGAGGCTATGAACGGCGCCATCCCGCGCTGTTCTGAGGTGTGCCTGATCAGCACCTGCTCGTTAGAGAAATACTGGTCGGCGTAGCGTGCAGCTTCCTCGAATTCCGCAAATACGCGCACCAGCGCTTCCCGAGCGACTAGCGCCCACCCAGACTGGTTCTCCTCGATAAGTTTGGGACGCAGCCTATGGTACGCCTCAAGCTGCAGCTCTAGCGCGTCAGGCATGACTTGATCCTCGCGGTTCGGTACAATCCGATTCGCGAGCAAGAAGCGCAACGCTTCTCGCAGAATGTGATCCGCGCACGGGCGGCAACCCAGCGAATCACCTGATCTGAGCAGATCAACGGAATCACTCAACGAGAACAGCCGCAACCCCTCCGAGGGGCCAAGGCGCCGTCAATCGTGTGCGCTCTAGCGATACCTTACGGCGCCAGCTTGTAGCCGCCGGCCTCGGTCAGCAGCAGGCGTGCATTGGCCGGATCGGGCTCGATCTTCTGGCGCAGCCGGTAGACGTGGGTCTCCAGCGTGTGCGTCGTGACCCCGGCGTTGTAGCCCCAGACCTCGGCCAGAAGCTCCTCGCGGGACACGGCCTTCTCGCCCGCCCGATAGAGGTACTTCAGGATGTTGGTCTCCTTTTCCGTCAGCCGGATCTTCTTCTGCTTCTCGTCGATCAGCATCTTGGCGGCGGGACGGAACTCGTAGGCCCCGAGCCGGAAGACCGCGCCCTCGGAGTGCTCGTGGCTCCGCAGCTGGGCGCGGATGCGGGCCAGCAGCACGGCGAACTTGTACGGCTTGGCGACATAGTCGTTGGCGCCGGCCTCCAGCCCCATGACGGTGTCGTCGTCGCTGGTCGCGGCGGTGAGCATGATCACCGGGGCGGCGACGCCGTTGTCACGCATCTGCTTGCAGGCGTGGCGGCCGTCCATGTCGGGGAGGTCGACGTCCAGCAGCACGAGGTCGGGCTTGGCCTCGGCGGCCAGCCGGATGCCGTCGCCGGCCGTGGGCGCCTCGACGGTGTCGAAGCCCTCGGCCTGCAGCTGTTCGGCGATCGCCCCGCGAAGGTCCTGGTCGTCGTCGACGATGAGGAGGGTCTTGCGTTGAGCCATGGTTAGAACAAACACCATATGTCGTGCGTCGGGCAAAGGGTTTGAGCTTTGATCTTCACGGCGACCGCGGAGGGATGGCTGGATCTCGGCGACCGTAGGGTGCGCTGCGCCCTGGGACCCGCAGGGGTGGTCCCGGCGGCGGAGAAGCGCGAGGGTGACGGCGCCTCGCCGGCCGGCGTCTGGCCGATCCGCGAGGTCTGGTACCGGCCGGACAAGGGGCCGCCCCCGGCCTGCGGACTCCGCGTCCACGCCATGAGCGAGCACGACGGCTGGTGCGACGACCCCGCCGACCCGCAATACAACCGGCATGTGACCCTGCCCTACCCCGCCAGCGCCGAGCGGCTGTGGCGGGACGACCACGTCTACGACATCGTCGTCGTGCTCGGCCACAACGACGACCCGCCGGTCCCCGGCCTGGGCTCATGCATCTTCCTGCACCTGTGCAAGCCGGGCTTTCCGCCCACCGAGGGCTGCGTCGCCATCGCGCGCGCCGACCTCGAGGACCTGCTGGCGACCGCCCAGCCGGGCGATGCGGTGGAGATCCGGCCCTAAGCCTCGCCGCGGACCCCGAACACCGCCGAACCCACCCGCACGCTGGTGGCGCCGAAGCGGATCGCGGTCTCGAAGTCGTCGCTCATGCCCATGGACAGCTTCGAGAGGCCGTTGCGCGCGGCGATCTTCGCCAGCAGGGCGAAATGCGGCCCGGCCGGTTCGGCGGCGGGCGGGATGCACATCAGCCCCTCGACCGTCAGGCCGTAGATCGTCCGGCAGGCCTTCAGGAAGTCGTCGGCCTCGCCGGGGATGACGCCGGCCTTCTGCGGTTCCTCGCCGGTGTTCACCTGCACGTAGAATCGCGGCGACCGGCCCTGCCGCTGGACCTGGTCGGCGAGCGCCGTCGCCAGCTTCCCCCGGTCCAGGGTCTCGATGACGTCGAAGAACGCCACCGCCTCCTTCGCCTTGTTCGACTGCAGGGGGCCGATCAGGTGCAGCGTCAGGCCCTGCGACTTGCCCTCCCACCGCGCCATCGCCTCCTGGACGCGGTTCTCGCCGAACACCGTCTGCCCGGCCGCCAGGACCGGCGCGATCGCCTCCCACGGCTGCTGCTTGGAGACGGCGACCAGCGTCACCGTCGCCGGATCCCGCCCGCAGGCTTGCGCGGCGCGCCCGATCCGGGCGACGACATCGGCATAGGCGGCGGCCGACGGTTGAGGGGGAGCGGTCATTTCGGAAGGCTTCTGGACCCTGGAGCGGACGGCCCGGCTCTTACCGGCCCGCAGGCGCCTGCGGAAGAGCCTGCCCCACCTGCTGTTCTTCACCGACCCCGGCCGCACACCGGATCCCGTCGCCGCGGCCCTGCGCCTGCCGCGGGGCGCGGCCGTCGTCTACCGCAGCTTCGGCGCCCCGGACGCCGAGGCCGTGGCCCGGCGGCTGCTGGCGGCGGCCCGGGCGCGGGGGCTGCTCCTGCTGATCGGCCAGGACGCGGGCCTGGCCGCCCGGATCGGCGC
This sequence comes from Phenylobacterium sp. J426, assembly GCF_024699945.1. Lineage (GTDB taxonomy): Bacteria > Pseudomonadota > Alphaproteobacteria > Caulobacterales > Caulobacteraceae > Phenylobacterium. The sequence continues at coordinate 1,279,655 of NZ_JAJOMY010000001.1, forward strand.
GGACGGCGTCCACCTGCCACAGCGGCTCGCGCACCGCGCGCGGCCCCTGAAGCGCGCTCATCCGCACTGGATCGTCACCGCCGCCGCGCACTCGCTGGCCGCCGCGCGGACGCCGGGCCCCGACGCGGTGGTGATCTCGGCCGTCTTCCCGTCGCGCAGCCCCTCGGCCGGGCCGCCCCTGGGAGCCGTCCGCCTCGCAGCCCTGGTCCGCGCGGCGGGCCGACCCGCCTACGCACTGGGCGGCGTGAACATGAAAACGGCCCGACGTCTCAGGGACGCGGGCCTCATCGGTCTGGCGGCGGTGGAGGGCCTTAGGGCCTAGAACTTGAACGCGGTCTCGAGCCGGACCTTCGGCTGGTCGGCCGGCCGGGCCTGGTTCGGGCGCGGGGTGAGCTCCTGCTCGCCCAGCGCCACCGAGCCGCCCACCCGCAGCGACGGCGTGATGCGGTAGTAGGCGCCCGCCTGCACGTCGTTCAGCGTGGATTCGCGGCTTTCGGTCTGCTTCACGCCCAGCGTCAGGCCGAAGCGGCCCTTGCTGGCGTCGTACTGCATGATCTTGCCGGCGCCGGGCGCGGCGGCGGCGGGTTCGGACTTCACGGTGAAGTCGAGGCGCTTGTCCTTGTCGGCCGCATGCGCGACGCCGCTCACGGCGCCGAACAGCGCCGCCGCAGCCATGATCGCACCGGTACGTCCAACCGACATACGCAACATATAGCCCCTGAGCCCCGTCATCGCATCCCCCGGCCGCCCTTCGGCTACTGCACAGGTTCGCGATCTCGAGGCCGATTAGAGAAGCCCAGGCTGGGAGGTCAACCGACTCCGGCGTCACAGGGTCCCGGTTCGACGAAATCGCCTGCAGCTGTGGCAGACTCGCCACGCGATTCCTGTTTGGCGTCGCAGGCGGCGTTGTTATAGAGGGCGCGGCGCGGGGCGGCGCCGTGGCGCGGACGCGCCGCGGAAAGATCTTTGGAGACGGATGCATATGCCGTTTGTGCGCGGTGAGTGGAAGCGTGGCCTGATGATCGGCGCCGCGGCGCTGGGCGCCCTGGGCGTGGCCGCCTGCTCGACCCCCGACTGCCCTTCACCGGCGGCGACCGCATCGAAGCGCCGGCGAACGCCGCCATCTCCGTCAACGGCTACCTGTGGCGCGCGTCGCTCGACACGCTGTCGTTCATGCCGCTGTCTTCGGCCGACCCCTACGGCGGCGTGATCATCACCGACTGGTACTCGGCCCCCGAGACCCCGAACGAGCGCTTCAAGTGCACGGTCTACATCCTGGACTCGCGGCTGCGCGCCGACGGCCTGAACGTCGCCGTCTTCAAGCAGGTGCGCGACGCCTCGGGCAATTGGGTCGACCAGCCGGCCGCTGGCCAGACCGAGGCCGACCTCGAGAACGCCATCCTGTCGCGGGCGCGCCAGCTTCGACTTTCGAACATCCGCGGCTGATCCGCGCCCGTTCGAAGGTCGACGCCCCTGACCGCGGCCGTTGACCGGACATCCAACTCCAGTCCAAAGGCCCGTCATGGCCCGCTACAATCCCAAAGAGACCGAACCCAAGTGGCGTGAGCGCTGGGACGGCGCGAACGCGTTCCGCGCCGAGGCCGACCGCTCGCGGCCCAAGTACTACGTCCTGGAGATGTTCCCGTACCCGTCGGGACGCCTCCACATGGGCCACGTGCGCAACTACGCCCTGGGCGACGTCATCGCCCGCTTCAAGCGCGCCCGCGGCTTCTCGGTGCTGCACCCCATGGGCTGGGACGCCTTCGGCCTGCCGGCCGAGAACGCCGCCATGGAGCGCGGCGTCGATCCCAAGGCCTGGACCTACGACAACATCGCCCGCATGCGCGCCGAGCTGAAGGAGCTGGGCCTGGCGATCGACTGGGAGCGCGAGTTCGCCACCTGCGACGTCGACTACTACGGCAAGCAGCAGGCCTGGTTCATCGAGCTGTTCGAGCGCGGCCTCGTCTATCGCAAGGAAAGCGTCGTCAACTGGGACCCCGTCGACCAGACCGTGCTGGCCAACGAACAGGTCGTCGACGGCAAGGGCTGGCGCTCGGGCGCGCCCGTCGAGAAGCGCAAGCTGGCCCAGTGGTTCCTGAAGATCACCCAGTACGCCGACCAGCTGGTCGACGACCTGCAGGCCCTTGACCGCTGGCCCGACAAGGTCCGGACGATGCAGGAGAACTGGATCGGCCGCTCCAAGGGCTGCCGCGTCCGGTTCCGCTTCGCGGGCGAGGCGCCGGCCGGTCACGAGGCGGGGATCGAGGTCTACACCACCCGGCCCGACACCTTGTACGGCGCGAGCTTCGTGGGGATCGCCCCCGACCATCCGCTCGCCGAGCAGATCGCCGCCTCGGACCCGCGGGCCGCCGCCTTCATCGCCGAGGCCCGCAAGGGTGCGGTCTCCGAGGCCGACATCGAGACGGCCGAGAAGATCGGCTACGACACCGGCTTCACCGTGAAGCACCCGTTCGACCCGAACTGGGAGCTGCCGGTCTGGATCGCCAACTTCATCCTGATGGACTACGGCACGGGCGCGATCTTCGCCTGCCCGGCCCATGACCAGCGCGACCTAGACTTCGCCCGCAAGTACGGCCTGCCGGTGAAGCCGGTGGTGCTGCCGCCCGGCGAGGATCCCGCGACGTTCGACGTGGGCGACGAGGCCTATGTCGGTCCGGGGGCCATCTACAACTCGCCCGGCCTGGACGGGCTGGACGTCGAGGCCGCCAAGGCCCGTGCGGTGGAGCGCATCGAGGCCGCCGGCGAGGGCCAGGGCGCCACGGTCTATCGCCTGCGCGACTGGGGCGTCTCGCGCCAGCGCGCCTGGGGCTGCCCGATCCCGTTCGTCCACTGCGGCAAGTGCGGCGTCGTCGCCGTGCCCAGGGACCAGCTGCCGATCACCCATCCGGCCGATATCGAGTTCGGCAAGTCGGGCAATGCGCTGGAGCGGCACCCGACGTGGAAGCAGACCACCTGCCCCACCTGCGGCGGCCCGGCGACGCGCGAGACCGACACGCTGGACACGTTCGTGGACAGCTCCTGGTACTTCGCCCGCTTCGCCAATCCGCACGCCGAGGAGCCGATCGACAAGGCCGCCGCCGACTACTGGCTGCCGGTCGACCAGTACATCGGCGGCGTCGAGCACGCGGTCCTGCACCTGCTCTACGCCCGGTTCATCACCAAGGCCCTGGCCGACGAAGAGCGCCTGAGCGTCCGCGAGCCGTTCGCCGGCCTGTTCACGCAAGGCATGGTCACCCACGAAACCTACCGCCGGCAGAACGGCGAATGGGTCGAGCCGGGCCAGGTCGAGGTCGTCGTCGAGGGCAAGACCCGCCGCGCGGCCCTGGCCGAGGGCGGCGAGCCGGTGGTGATCGGCGACGTCGAGAAGATGTCGAAGTCCAAGAAGAACACGGTGGCCCCGGAGGAGATCTTCGAGGTCTACGGCGTCGACGCCGCCCGTCTCTTCGTGCTCTCCGACAGCCCGCCCGAGCGCGACTTCCAGTGGTCCTCGGCGGGGGTCCAGGGCGCTTGGCGCTTCGTCAACCGCGTCTGGGACGAGTTCGACGCCCACCCCGCCGGCGGCATCGACTGGAAGGACCCGCAGGAGGACGAGACCGACATCGCCCGCGAGCTGCGCCGCCAGACGCACCGCACGATCAAGGCCGTCACCGAGGCGATCGAGGCGTTCCGCTTCAACTCGGGCATCGCCCGGCTGTACGAGTTCCTGAACGTCCTGAAGGCCGCCCCGGTGATCGACGGCGACCCGGTGCTGCTGGCCGCCCGCCACGAGGCGCTGATGGCCTTCGCCCGTCTCATCGCGCCGTTCACGCCGCACCTGGCCGAGGAGTGCTGGGCCCACATCGGCGGCGAAGGCATGGTGGTCGAGGCCCCCTGGCCCGAGTTCGACCCTGCCCTCACCGAGGACGCGGTGAAGGTCCTGCCGGTCCAGGTGAACGGCAAGCGCCGCGGCGAGATCTCCGCGCCTGCCGGCGCCGAGCCGGCCGAGGTCGAGAAGATCCTGCTCGCCGATCCCGAGATCACCGCGCGGCTGGAAGGCCTGACGATCCGCAAGATCATTGTGGTCAAGGACCGGATCGTGAATATCGTGGCCGCATGACGAAGGCCGCGCTTCTCGCTCTCGCCGTCTCGACCGCGGCGCTCTCCACGGGCCTGGCGGGCTGCGCCGGGTTCACGCCGCTGTACGGCGAGACGGTGGTGTCCAGCCTGGGCGCCATCGATGTCGAGGCGCCGGACGGCCGCACGGGCTTCCTCATCCGCCAGCACCTCGACGACGCCTTCGCCAAGGGACGCAGCGGCCCCAAGGCCTACAGCATGCAGCTCGAGCTGGGCGAAGCGCGGTATCCTCGGGGCGTCCGGATCGACAACGTCGCCACCCGCTACGAATACGTGCTCACCGCCAACTATGTGCTGCGCGCGCAGCCCTCCGGCGCGGTAGCCAAGCGCGGCCGGGTTCGGGTCGAGCTGACCTACGACAGCGCCGACCAGCCCTACGCCTCGATCTCGGCCCAGCAGGACGCCCAGGACCGCGCCGCGGCGGAAGCCGCCCGCCGCATCGAACTGGAACTCGCCGTCTGGCTCGCCAACGGCGCCAGGCCGCCCCGAGCCTAGGCGGCCCCCGCCCGTGATCCTCAGCCGCCGGCCTGACATCGAGCGGTTCATCGGCAAGCCCGACGCCGCCGTCCGCGCGGCGGTGATCTATGGCCGCGACCTGGGCGTGGTGCGCGACCGCGGCCATGCGCTGGCGGCCAAGATCGTCCCCAACCCGGACGATCCCTTCGATGTCGCCATCCTCACGGAGGCCGACGTCGCAGACGATCCGCCGCGGCTCGAGGGCGAGCTTGCGGCGCAGTCGCTGATGGGCGGCCGCCGCCTCGTGCGCCTGCGCCTCTCCAACGAGAAGCCCGCCGCCGTCGACAAGGCGGTGGCCGAGGCCCTGGAGCGCCACGCGGCCGGCGAGCTCAACCCGGACGCCTTCTTCCTCATCGAGGCCGGGAATCTCGAGCGCAGCTCCCGCGCTGCGGAAGACCGGCGAGAAGGCTGCCGCCTGCGCCGTCATCCCCTGCTACGAGGACGAACCCGGCGACGTCGCGCGCCTCGTGCGCGAGCTGCTGGCGCGGGACGGGGTGTCCCTCAACGCCGACGCCCTGCAGATGTTCGTCCAGCGGCTGCCCAAGGAGCGCGGCGTCGCCAGGCAGGAGATCGAGCGGCTGGCGCTCTATCTCGGGCCGGGCAGCGGCGCGACGGCGACGCCGGCGGACCTCGAGGGCTTCCTGGGCGTCGAGCCCGAGGCCTCGCTGTTCGACGCGGCGGCCGACGCCTTCGGCGGCCGCCTCGCCGACGCGCAAGCCGGCCTGCGCCGCGCCGCCCAGGAGGGCGAGAGCGGCCCCGCCGCCGTCCGCGCCATCGGCATGCACCTGGGCAAGCTGCGCCGCACGCTCACCCTCGCCAAGGCCGGCGCCGGCCTGCAGGAAGCCGCCAAGGCCTCCGGCGTCTTCTGGAAACAGGAACGCGAGTTCCTCCGCCAGGCCCGCGCCTGGAGCCTGGAGGAGCTCGACCGCATCCAGCCCGAGGTGCTGGCCGCCGACAAGGCCTGCAAGACCGCCGGCAGCCCCGACCGCCTCATCGCCGAACGCCTCGCGCTCACCGTCGCCGGCCGGGCAAGGCGGCTGGGGTTGTAGCTCAATCAATCCCTCCCCTTCATGGGGAAGGAAAGCGGATCTACCACTTCGTCAGGCGGCGGCAGATCTCGTCCAGCTGCTCCAGGGTTGCGTAGCGGATCTTCAGCTCGCCGGCGCCGCCGCGGTCGGCGATGTCGACGCTCATGCCCAACGCGTCCTCGAGGTCGGCTTCCAGCGCCGCGGTGTCCGCATCCTTCGAACGCTTCGGCCCGCTGGCCTTCTTCGCGCCCTCCCCGCCCACGGGGCCTTGCGGCTTCGCCAGCGCCTCGGCGTCGCGCACCGAGAGGCCCTTGTCGATGATCTGCTCGGCGAGCGCTTCGGGATCGCCCGAGGTCAGCAGCGCCCGGGCGTGGCCCGCCGTCAGCTTGCCGGTCACCACGTACTGCTGCACCCGCTCGGGCAGCTGCAGCAGGCGCATGGTGTTGGCCACGTGGCTGCGGCTCTTGCCGACCCGCTCGGCGGCCTGCTCCTGGGTATAGGCCATCCGCCCCATCAGCGCGGAATAGGCCCGGGCCTCCTCCATGGCGTTGAGGTCGGCGCGCTGGACGTTCTCCACGACCGCGATCTCGAACGACAGGTTGTCGTCCACGTTGCGCACCAGGGCCGGGATCGCGTGCAGGCCCGCCTTCTGGCTCGCCCGCCAGCGGCGCTCGCCGGCGACGATCTCGAACTCGCCCGGCGTCTTCGGCGAGGGGCGCACCAGGATCGGCTGCAGCACGCCGCGTTCCCGGATCGAGGCTTCCAGCTCGGCGATCTCGGCGTCCGAGAAGTGCTGGCGCGGCTGGTCGACGTTGCGGTGGATCAGCTCGATCGGGATTTCCCGCACGCCGGCCTGCGGATCGGCCGCATGCTCGATCTCCTCGGCCTCGCCCAGCAGGGCCGAAAGGCCCCGCCCCAGTCCACGCTTCTCCGCCATGTCGTCCTAGCTCACCGCTTCCGCTTGCGACCGCTTCCGGCGCTCTCGCTCGCGCAGCACCACCTCACGCGCGAGCTTCAGATAGGCCTGGCTGCCGGCGCACTTCAGGTCGTAGACCAGCACCGGACGGCCGAACGACGGCGCCTCCGAGACCCGCACGTTGCGGGGGATCACCGTCTGATAGACCGTGTCGCCGAAGTGGGCGCGGACGTCGCCCGCCACCTGCTCCGACAGCGAATTGCGCCGGTCGTACATCGTCAGGATGACGCCCTGGATCTCCAGCGCCGGATTGAGGCTGCCGCGAACGAGATCGACGGTGCGCATCAGCTGGGTCAGCCCTTCCAGGGCGAAGAACTCGCACTGCAGCGGCACCAGCACGGCGTCGGCCGCGGCCATGGCGTTGACGGTCAGCAGGTTCAGCGACGGCGGGCAGTCAATCAGGACGTAGGTATAGGCGCCGCTCTCGCGGATGGGGCTCAGCGCGTCCCGGAGCTTGAACGAGCGGCGGGCCTGCTGGCCGAGCTCCAGCTCGACGCCCGACAGGTCCGGATCGGCCGGCACCAGGTCGAGGCCGGGGACCGAGGTCTTCACGACGGCCTCCATCACGGGCTTCTCACCCATCAGCACGTCGTACAGGGTGTTTTTGCGCAAGGCCCGTCCGACGCCGAGGCCGGTGGAGGCGTTGCCCTGCGGGTCGCTGTCGACCAGCAGCACCTTTTCGCCGACCGCGGCCAGGGCCGTGCCGAGGTTGATGGCCGTGGTGGTCTTGCCGACGCCGCCCTTCTGGTTGGCGACGACCAGGATACGCAAAGGTCTGTCAGACTTTACGGCCACGGCCCCGCTCCCGTCCCAGACTCTTCACCCGCACGATGCGGCCCCGCTCGTCACTCTTCGACGGTATGACATCCGCCTCGAATTCCCAAGATCTAGCGGCCTCGCTCATTTCGGCTGCTACATCTTGTCCCTTCAGGAAAAGCCCGGTCGCACCGGCCTTCAGGTAGGGCCGGGCATACCCCAACAGCCGCACGAGCGGCGCACAAGCCCGGGCGGTGACGATGTCCACAGCCAAGTCGAGGTTTTCCGCCCTGTCGTTGTGAACCGTGGCGGGCAGGTCGAGCAGGTCGACGATCTCCGCGAGGAACCGGCAGCGCTTGGCCATGCTCTCCACGAGGTGGACGTGGAACCCCTCACGGCCCTTCCCAAGGATCGCAAGCACGAGTCCCGGAAAGCCGGCGCCGGCCCCCAGGTCCGCCCAGACGAGGGCCTCCGGCGCCAGCCGCAGCAGCTGGGCGCTGTCCCACGCGTGGCGGTTCCAGAAGTCCGGGATCGTCTTCGGGCCGACGAGGTTCATCACCTCATTGCCGGCCGTCAGCTTCTCCAGGAACCGGCTCAGGTCGGCGACCTGGGCCTCGGTCGCGCCGGTGGCGGCGGCGAAGCTCTCCGCGTCGGTGACGACCATCAGGCGGCGCGGCGACGAACGTGGGCGAGCAGCGCCGTCAGGGGCCTGGGGTGACGCCCTCGATACGCCCGGCCTGGCCCAGCGTCAGCGGCCGCACCGTCGCCAGCTTCTCGCGCACCTCGTTCGACAGCCCGCCGATGGCCGCGTAGTCCAGATCAGCCGGGAGCCGCAGGTCCTCGTCCCGACGCATGGCCTCGGCGTCGGCGGCCTGGCGATCCAGATAGCCGGCGTAGGACGCGTCGATCTCCACCTGCTCGCGCACGGCCGGCGACCACTCGCCGATCTGCGGCCAGATGCGGGCCAGGTCTCCGAAGGCGATGGTCGGATAGGCGAGCAGCTGCAGCAGGTCCCGACGCTGACCGTCGGCCTTCACCGGCAGCCCGGCCTTCTGCGCCTCCTGGGGCGTGAGCTTGAGTTCCTGCGCCAGAGCCCGCGCGCCGGCGAGTTCGCGCTGTTTCACGTGAAACACGCCGGCCCGGCTGGACCCCACGACGCCCAGGTCGATGCCCTTGCCGGTGAGCCGCTGGTCGGCGTTGTCGGCGCGCAGCGTCAGCCGGAACTCGGCCCGGCTGGTGAACATGCGATAGGGCTCGGTGACGCCGCGGGTCACCAGGTCGTCGATCAGCACGCCGATATAGGCCTCGTCCCGGGCGAACTGGGCGGGCTCGGCGCCCGAGGCGGCGCGGGCGGCGTTGAGGCCGGCGACAAGGCCCTGGGCGCCGGCCTCCTCATAGCCCGTGGTGCCGTTGATCTGGCCGGCGAGGTACAGGCCCGGCAGGCGCTTCACCTCAAGCGTCGGATAGAGCTCGCGCGGATCGACGTAGTCGTATTCGATCGCATAGCCGTGGCGCTTCACCACCACCTGCTCCAGCCCGGGGATGGTCCGCAGGAACAGGTCCTGCGTCTCGGTCGAGACCGACGTCGAGATCCCGTTTGGATACACCGTCGTGTCGTCCAGGCCTTCGGGCTCGAGGAAGATCTGGTGGCTGGTCTTGTCGCGGAACCTGACCACCTTGTCCTCGATGGACGGGCAGTAGCGCGGGCCGCGGCCCGACACCCGGCCGCCATAGACGGCGCTCTCCTCGAGCCGCTCGGCGATGATCCGGTGGGTCTCTTCCGTCGTGTAGGTGATGCCGCACTGGATCTGCGGCACGGTGATCCTGTCGGTCAGGAACGAGAACGGGATCGGCTCGTCGTCGGCCGACTGCATCTCAAGCCGGTCCCAGGCGATGGTCGAGCCGTCAAGCCGCGCGGGCGTGCCGGTCTTCAGCCGCCCCATGTTGAGGCCGAGCGCATAGAGCCGGTCCGACAATCCGATGGCCGGCTGGTCGCCGATGCGGCCTGCGGGGATGCGGGTCTCACCCTGGTGGATGACGCCCTTCAGGAAGGTGCCCGTGGTCAGCACCACCCGGCCGGCGGAATAGGCCTCGCCGCTCGCTCCGACGACGCCGGTGACATGGCCGCCGTCGACCAGCAGGTCCTCGACCGCCTCGGCCTTGATCGTAAGGTTCGGCGTGGCGGCGAGCTCCGCCTGCATGGCCTCGCGATAGAGCTTGCGGTCGATCTGCGAGCGCGGGCCGCGAACAGCGGCGCCTTTCGAGCGGTTGAGCATCCGGAACTGGATGCCGGCCTGATCCGCCAGCCGGCCCATGACGCCGTCCAGGGCATCGATCTCCCGCACGAGATGGCCTTTCCCCAGGCCGCCGATGGCCGGGTTGCAGCTCATCTCGCCGATCGTCTCGATCTTGTGAGTCAGCAGCAGCGTGCGCGCGCCAAAGCGCGCCGCGGCGGCAGCCGCCTCGCAGCCGGCGTGTCCGCCGCCAATGACGATGACATCCCACTGGGTCATGAGGCGGCTCATATAGGGGAAGAGCGCCCGTGTTTCACGTGAAACGTCGCCGCGCACCCCGGGGTGGGTGTTTCACGTGAAACACCAACTCACTTGCCAATGCAGAAGGTCGAGAAGATCCGGCCCAGCACCGCCTCCGGATCGATGCGGCCGGTGATCCGGTCCAGCGCCCGTGCGGCCAGCCGCACGTCCTCGGCGGCGAGCTCGAGCGCCTCATCCTGCTGCAAGGCATGGCGCAGCCGCTGCGCCGCCTCCGCCAGCAGCTCCTTGTGCCGCAGCCGCGTGGCCGCCGGCGGCTCCGCCCCCGCCCAGGGCCTCGACGATCCGCTCGGTGAGCAGCCGCCGGATCCAGGCAACGTCGCTCGGACCCTTGGCCGTGATCTCGGCCGACGGGATGTCCATCCGACGCGCGACCTCGGCGGCCCAGGGCGCCGGCTGGCCCCACCGGCTGATCGCGCTTGGTGATCAGGCAGATATCGCCCTGCCCGACCTCGTCCGGCAGACCCGGCAGCTCGGACGACGACCCGTCCACCAGCCACAGCCGCAAATCTGCGCCCTCGGCCCAGGCCCGCGCCCGGCGGACGCCTTCGGCCTCGATCTCTTCCTCGGTGTCGCGAATGCCGGCGGTGTCGGCCAGCAGCGCCTTGTAGCCGCCCAGCACCAGCGGGACTTCGATGACGTCCCGGGTCGTGCCGGCGTGCGGCGTCACAATCGCGACATCCCGCTCGACGAGCGCGTTCAACAGCGTGCTTTTCCCGGCGTTCGGCGCCCCCCACCAGCGCGATGCGGTAGCCCTCCCGCACGCGCTCGCCCCGGTCGGCGTCGGCGATGTTCTTGTCGATGTCGCGGATCAGGGCTTCCAGCACGGGCCCCGCCCGCGCCGCGACGTCGGCCGGCACCTCCTCGTCCGGAAAATCCACCGCCGCCTCGAACATGGCCAGGGCCTCGGTCAGGGCGTCCGACCATCGGGCCTGCACCTGCGAGAGGCGCCCGCCCAGCTGCTCGAGCGCCTGGCGCCGCTGTTGCTCGGTCTCCGCATCGATCAGGTCCGCCACGCCTTCGGCCTGCGCGAGGTCGAGCTTGCCGTTCTCGAAGGCCCGCCGGGTGAACTCCCCCGGCTCCGCCAGCCGCAGCCCCGACGCCGCCAAGGCCTCGACCAGGGCGCCGACCACCGCCGTGCCGCCGTGCACGTGGAACTCGGCGGCGTCCTCGCCGGTGTAGCTGGCCGGGCCCTCGAAGAAGAGCACCAGCGCCTGGTCGATCTCGCGGCCGTCACCGTCGCGCAGCCGGCGCACGGAGGCCAGCCGCGGTTCGGGAACCGAGCCCGCAAGCGCCTCGACCGACCGCCGCGCGTCCGGGCCGGAGACCCGCACCACCGCCACCGCCGCGCGGCCCGCGGCCGTCGCCGGCGCGAAGATGGTGTCGGTCATTCCTTGGGCGTGGACCCGCCGAGGCCCGCTTCCATCATCTTGCGGAACTGCTCCTGGGCGCCGGTCCCGAAGCTCATCCAGTTCTTCATGAATTCCTCGGGCGACAGCAGCTGGATGTTGGCGTCGATCCGCTTGCTCATCTCCTGGACGAGGTGGTCGTTCAGGCCGCTCACGTCCGGCAGGCCCAGGAAGCGCCGCGCCTCCTCCGGCGTGCAGTCCACCTCGATCGTCATCTTCATGGCGTCTTGCCCTCGTACTGGAGTTCCATATGGCCGCGAGGGGCCGTCGCTTGCTAGTACCCTTGGCCGAAGGGCCTTGCATACGGGAGACCACACATGGGCGAACGCACCACCATCACCGCGCCGGACGGCGGCAGCTTCAGCGCCTACGTGGCCCGGCCATCGGTCGACAAGGCGCCGGCCGTCGTGGTGATCCAGGAGATCTTCGGCGTGAACAAGGTGATGCGCGACATCGCCGATGACCTCGCCGCACAGGGCTATCTCGCCATCTGCCCCGACCTATTCTGGCGGATCGAGCCGGGCATCGACATCACCGACCAGTCGGAAGCGGAGTGGAAGAAGGCCTTCGAGCTGTTCAACGCCTTCGACGTCGACCAGGGCGTGAAGGACATCGCCGCCACCATCAAGGCCGTCCGCGCCGGTCCGCAGTGCAGCGGCAAGGTCGGCGCCGTCGGCTTCTGCCTGGGCGGCTTGCTGGCTTTCCTGACCGCCACCCGCACCGACGCCGACGCCTCCGTCTCCTACTACGGCGTCGGCATCGAGAACCGCGTCGGCGAGGCTGAGAAGCTGACCCGCCCGCTGCTGATGCATGTGGCCGAGGAGGACCAGTTCGTCCCGAAGGAAGCCCAGGCGGTCTTACTTCAGGCGCTCGCGAACCACCCGCAGGTCGAACTCCACACCTACCCAGGGCGTGACCACGCCTTCGCACGCAAGGGCGGAGAGCACTACCACGAGGCCGACGCCGGTCAGGCCAACGCCCGAACCGCCGCCTTCTTCAAGGCCAACCTGTAATGCGCGCCGTCCAGTTCGCTCGTACGGGCGGGCCCGAAGTGCTGGAGCTGGTGGAGGTCGACACACCCTCCCCGGCGCCCGGCCAGGTGCTCATCCGCCATGAGGCGATCGGCATCAACTTCATCGACACCTACCACCGCAGCGGCCTCTATCCCGTGAAGCTGCCGCAGACGCCCGGCGGCGAGGCGGCCGGCGTGGTCGAGGCGATCGGCGAAGGCGTCACTCGGTTCAAGGTCGGCGACCGGGCGGCCTATTCCGGCGGCTTCGGCGGCTATGCCGAGGCCAATGTCGTGGCGGCCGACCGGGCGGTGAAGATCCCCGGACGGCGTGGACAGCCGCACCGCCGCGGCGTCGCTGCTGAAGGGCATGACCGTCGAGGCGTTCGTCCGGCGGTGCTACCCGGTCCGGGCTGGTCAGACCGTGCTGGTGCACGCCGCGGCCGGCGGTGTGGGCCAGATCATGGTCCAATGGCTGAAGGCCGTCGGCGCCGAGGTGATCGCCACGGTTGGCTCCGAGGCCAAAGCCGTCCGGGCCCGCGGGCTCGGGGCCGACCATGTCATCCTCTATCGCGAGCAGGACGTGGCCGCGGAGGTTCGGCGGATCACCGGCGGCAAGGGCGTGCCGGTCGCCTACGACTCGGTAGGCAAGGACACTTTCGAAGGCACTCTGAACAGCCTCGCCCGCCGCGGCTGGTTCGTCGCGTTCGGAAACGCGTCCGGTCCGGCCCCGCCGGTCGATCCGATCCGCCTGATGCGGGGCGGCAGCCTGGTGTTCACCCGGCCGACGCTGTTCGACTACATCGTCACGACCGAGGAACTCGACGCCAGCGCCGCGGCGCTGTTCGAGATGATCGGCTCGGGTCGGGTGAAGATCGAGATCGGCCAGACCTTCAAGCTCGAGGACGCCCGCGCAGCGCACGAGGCGCTCGAGCGCCGCGACACGGTCGGCGCAAGCCTGCTGATCCCCTGAAAACGGCCCTGTCTGTCGCGCAGGGAGACGTACCGATGCGCGGCCGGCGGAGTTAATTTCGCCACAGAGCCGATTTGCCAAAACAAAGGGGCTTCGGTCTCCCGAAGCCCCTGAAAATCCTCATCTTTCCAGATGACGCCGTTAGGTGTTCATCGACTGGAAGAAGTCGTCGTTGTTCTTCGACTGCCGCAGCTTGTCGAGCAGGAACTCGATCGCGTCCTGTGCGCCCATCGGGTTCAGGATGCGGCGCAGGATGTAGGTCTTCTGGAGATGATCCTTCGGCGTGATCAGCTCCTCCTTCCGGGTGCCGGACTTCAGCACGTCGATGGCCGGGTAGATCCGCTTGTCGGCCACCTTCCGGTCCAGGACGATTTCCGAGTTACCGGTGCCCTTGAACTCTTCGAAGATGACTTCGTCCATCCGGCTGCCGGTATCGATCAGGGCCGTGGCGATGATCGTCAGCGAGCCGCCCTCCTCGATGTTCCGGGCGGCGCCGAAGAACCGCTTCGGACGCTGTAGGGCATTGGCGTCGACACCGCCGGTCAGCACCTTCCCCGACGACGGGACGACGGTGTTGTAGGCGCGGCCGAGACGGGTGACCGAGTCCAGCAGGATGACCACGTCGCGCTTGTGCTCGACCAGGCGCTTGGCCTTCTCGATGACCATCTCAGCCACCTGCACGTGGCGGGTCGCGGGCTCGTCGAAGGTCGAGGAGATGACCTCACCCTTCACCGTGCGCTGCATATCCGTGACTTCTTCCGGGCGCTCGTCGATCAGCAGGACGATGAGATAGCACTCAGGATGGTTGGTCTCGATCGACTTGGCGATGTTCTGCAGCATCACCGTCTTGCCGACACGCGGCGGCGCGGTGATCAGGCAGCGCTGGCCCTTGCCCAGCGGAGCAACGATGTCGATCACCCGGCCCGAACGATCCTTCAGCGTCGGATCATCGATCTCCATCTTCAGCCGCTCATCCGGGTAGAGCGGCGTCAGGTTGTCGAACAGCACCTTGTGCCGCACGCTCTCGGGCGTCTCGAAGTTGATCTGGGTGACAGCCACCAGCGCGAAGTAGCGCTCGCCCTCGCGCGGGGCGCGCACCGCGCCGACGACCGAATCGCCGGTGCGCAGGCCGAACTTCCGGATCTGCGACGGGCTGACGTAGATGTCGTCCGGGCCCGGAAGGTAGTTGGCTTCCGGCGAGCGCAAGAAGCCGAAGCCGTCCTGCACCACTTCCAGGGTGCCGGACCCCGAGATCTCGACGCCTTCTTCGGCCAGCGTCTTGAGGATGGCGAACATCATGTCCTGCTTGCGCATGGAGTTCGCGTTCTCGACCTCCATCTTCTCGGCGAAGGCGAGCAGATCGGCGGGCGATTTGTCCTTCAGTTCCTGAAGGCTCATCTGTGACAGGCCCATTGCGGCGATGGCTTTGGCGGCCTCGCTGGGCTCGTCGTCAGCCTCGGCTTCCGGACCGGCGTCTTCCACCTGCGCGTCGGCGGCGTCCGCGACAGCTTCGGTCTCGATGACGTCCGTTTCCGAAACTTCGGCTTCAGGTGTGTCTTGGGTTTCGTCTTGCATTTTTGATTTCGCTTAGCAATTCACCCGAGCCCGGACGCAATCCGGGCGGGTGCTGGTGAAACGTGCGGGCGCCCTGTTCGGACACCGTTGTGGATTTCGGGAGCCGGACCGCTGCGCGTGAAAGCCGCGCGGGTCGGCGAAAAGGCGGGGCGCGCCGCTCGTCGCGACGCGTGCGGTCAGCAGGACCACATGCGGCCGGGGCGGTCAAGGCGCCGGAGGCCGCAGCCCATAGATGGGATCAGCGCGCGCCGAATTCCAGAACCACCGCCAGGACGGCCACCACCGCCAGGAGGAAGGGGATTTCGTTGGTCGCCCGCCAGAACCTGGCCGACTTAGGCCGCTCCCCAGCGGCGATGCGCTTGCGCGACTTCGAGAGGAAGCCGTGCCAGCCGGACAGGATGATGACCACCGCCAGTTTCACCAGGATCCAGGGTTGCAGCAGGAAGTCCCACCCTCGGCCTGCCACGAAGATGTGGAAATAGAGCAGACCGACCCCCAGGATCCACGTCACGGCCATGGCCGGATTGATGATGATCCGAAGGAGCTTCTCCTCCCACACCTTGAAGTGGGCGTCGAACTCGCTGCCCGGCGGCGCGGTCTCGGTGTGGTAGGCGTAGAGCCTCGGCAGGTACATCATGCCCGACATCCAGGCGATGACCGCGATGATGTGCAGCGCGCGCAGCGCATTGTACCAATCCATCAGGCCGCCCTCCCCGACACGTCGCCGTTCCGACAGGCGCACTTTCCATACTCCGCCGGGCACAACCAAGGCCCGAATGGCGCGGCGCCGGGCGGCGCCTGCTCCACCGCATCGGCGAGGGTGGCGATGAAGCCCGGCATGACCCGCGGCGTCGGCGCGCGGAGGTACGGCGCGACACCATTCTCCTTGGCCAGCTGGGCGTACTCATGGTCAAGCTCGACGAGGGTCTCGACGTGCTCGGAGACGAAGGCGATCGGGCAGATCAGCAGGCCCTTGCCGTCCGCACTCGCCTTCTGGATCTCGTCCTCTGTCGAGGGCTCCAGCCACTTCAACCGGCCGACCCGGCTCTGGAAGCTGACGCGCCAGTCGGCGAACTCCGGCAACAACGCGGCCACGGACTCGGCGGTCGCCCGCACCTGGGCTTCGTAGGGATCCCCGGCGTCCACCACCTTCTGCGGCAGACCGTGGGCCGAGAACAGCAGACGGACATTGGCCGGCCGGCCGGCGGCCTCCCAGGTCTGGCGAATGCCGTCGGCATAGGCCTGCGCGACGCCGGGTGCGTTCGGGTAGCAGCCGATGGTCCGGCTGCGGCCCGGCCCTCTGTAGGCTCGCAACCAGTCCCTGACTGACGAAGCCGTCGTCGTCGTCGAGAACTGCGGATAGAGCGGCAGCAGCACGATCTCGTCCGGGGCGAAGGCGGCCACCTGCTTCGCCGTCTCGTCGGCGCGAGGCTTCCAGTACCGCATTGAGATGAAGACGCGAGTTTCGACGCCCGGCGTCCGGCGGGCCAATTCGGCCTCCAGCGCCCGGGCCTGCGCTTCCGTCTCCGGCAGCAACGGCGAGCGGCCGCCCATGATCGCGTAGTTGGCCTGGGCGGTCCTCTCGCGGATGGTCGAGATCAGGGCGGCCAGGGCGTAGCGCGCCGGCGCCGGCAGCTGGATGATGGCCGGATCCCGGAAGAGGTTGAACAGGAAAGGCTTCACCGCCCTGAGGCTGTCCGGGCCTCCCAGGTTGAAGAGGACGACAGCCCGTCTCATGTTCTGACCGGTTTGCCCGTCACCCGGCCCACGGTCCGGGCGATGTGCTCGATCGGGGTGTCCGGCATGACGCCATGGCCCAGGTTGAAGATCCAGGGGCCGTCACCCCACTGCGCCAGCAGCTGCTCGACGCGCGCGTCCAGCGCCGGCCCGCCCTGGCGCAGCAGCAGATTGTCCAGCGCGCCCTGGATACAGCGCCCTTGCGCCTGCAGCCTGCGGCCAAGCGCGGCCGTCGCCTGGGTGTCGAGCGCGATGCCGTTCACCGGGACCGCCTCGGCGTAGTTCTCGACTTGCGCCCCGGCGCCGCGTGGAAACCCGATGATCGGCGCGGTGACGCCGGCAGCCCGCACCTTCTCGACGATGGCGGCGTGCGGACGCACCACGATCCGCTCGAAGACCTCTTCCGACAGCCCCTCGGCCCAGCTCTCGAACAGCTTCAGCGCCTGGGCGCCCGCCTTGGCCTGCATGACCAGGTAACGGGCGGTCGCTTCCACCAGCACGTCGAGCAGGGCGTCCAGCTTCTCGGGCTCGGCGTAGGCGAAGGCGCGGGCCTCCTCGCGCTGCGAGCCGCGGCCTTCCAGCATGTAGGTGGCCACCGTCCAGGGCGCGCCGGCGAAGCCGATGAGGGCGCGGTCGGGCTCGAGCTCGGCGCGGACGCGGGAGAGTGTCTCGCCAACGGCGGAGAGCCGCCCTGTGGACGCCTCGATCTGGTCGCGCAGGGACTCGATCGGCGGCAGCGGCTCGAGCTTCGGTCCCTCGCCGGCCTCGAACCAGACCTTCTGGCCGAGCGCCAGCGGGATCAGCAGGATGTCGGCGAAGACGATGGCCCCATCCATCGGGAAGCGCCGCATGGGCTGCAGCGTCGCCTCGGCGGCCATCTCCGGATGCAGGCAGAAGGCGATGAAGTCGGGGGCCTTGGCCCGCAGCGCGCGATATTCGGGAAGCGAACGCCCCGCTTGCCGCATGAACCAGATCGGGGGCCGGTCCTGCGGCTCGCCCTGAAGGGCCCGCAGGAGCTTGGGAGTGGGTTCGCTCATCGGGAGCCTTAAAGCGCGCCAGCCCCGCCGGCTCAAGCCCGGCCCGGGATGCCTCCTCTTCTCTTCAATCCTTAAGAATCTTGAAATGGGATGAGGAAGGAGAGGCTGAGCCTGTCGAGGACGTGGATAAGTGGATTGTCCCTGCGACGTTGGGTGCGTTGTCCCCAGCTCATCCCGACCCCGCCGCGAAAGTTCTCCCGTCCTGTGGATCGCGGGGATCGCCGGCCAACCCCTCGGCGCTTGTTAGGATTTCATTAACCGGTCCGGGGACGACCGGGCGCCGGGCGGTCGATTATCGACGCCTGTCGACATCCCGCGCCATAACGAAGCCGGGCCGTCCGACCCTGTTGGTTAAGGAAGCGTAAACCGCCCTTTTTCTCCCGCCCGTCCACCGCGACCTGGGACGCGCCCGCAGCGCGCGGCGCCTATCCCCATCAGCGCTCCCGTTCGCTAAGAGGAGGTCCACAGATTTCATCCCCAACTTCCTGGGTGCGACGGATTTGCCGACCACGACCCCCCAACGGCTCGCCACCTACTTCCACGTCCACCTGGTGTCGGACTCCACCGGGGAGACATTGAACGCGATGGCGCGTGCGGTGTGCGCCCGCTTCGAGAATGTGCTGCCGATCGAGCACATCTACGCCCTGGTCCGTTCGCAGCGGCAGCTGGACCGGGCGCTGAGCGACATCGAGGAGGCCCCGGGGATCGTCCTGCACACCATTGTCGACGACAAGCTGCGACATGCGCTCGAGGAAGGCTGCCGCCGGCTCGACATGCCCTGCATTCCTGCGCTGGATCCGCTGGTCAGCGCCATGCAGCGGTACCTCGGCGCCACCACCACCAGCCGGGTCGGCGCTCACCTGCGGCTGGACAACGACTATTTCAACCGCATGGACGCCCTGAACTACGCCATCGGACATGACGACGGCCAAGGCGGCCAGGACCTCGACCAGGCCGATGTCGTGCTGGTGGGCGTGTCGCGGACGTCGAAAACGCCCACCTGCATCTATCTGGCCCACCGCGGGGTGCGCGCCGCCAACGTGCCGCTGGTGCCAGGGCGCCCCCGTCCCCGAGAAGCTCTTCACGATGAAGAACACGCTGGTCGTGGGCCTCACCATCTCGCCCGACCGGTTGATCCAGATCCGCCGCAACCGGCTTCTCAGCCTGAAGGAGAACCGGGAGTCGACCTACATAGATGTGGAGTCGGTGAGGGAGGAGATCATCCACGCCCGCCGTACCTATGAGCGGAACGGCTGGCCCACGATCGACGTCACCCGTCGCTCGGTGGAGGAGACGGCGGCTGCGGTGCTGAACCTGCTGCACGGCGGCCACGGCCAAGTGGAGGTGCTGGGTTGAGCGATCCTATCATCCTGGCGTCCAAGAGCGCGGCGCGGCGCGCGGTGCTGGAAGGCGCGGGCGTGCCGTTCGAGAGCATCGTCGCCGGCGTCGACGAGGACGCGGTGAAGGCGTCGTTGCTGGCGGAAGGCGCGACGCCGCGCGAGATCGCCGACGCCCTCGCCGAGCTGAAGGCGATCCGGGTCGCCCGCGGCCGGCAGGGTTTCGTCATCGGCTCGGACCAGACGCTCGAGCTCGACGGCCAGCTCTACGACAAGGCCGAGAGCCTCGAGGCCGCCCGCGAGCGGCTCAGGTTGCTCCGGGGCAAGCGGCACAAGCTGCATTCGGCCGTCGTGGTGGCCAAGGACGGCGTGCCGATCTGGCGTGAGGTCGTCACCGCGACGCTTACCATGCGCGAGTTCTCGGACGAGTTCCTGGAGGCCTACCTCGTGAGCGAGGGCGATCAGGCGCTGGGTTCGGTGGGCTGCTACCGACTGGAGGGGCCCGGCGCGCAGCTTTTTCGCGCATCGAAGGCGACTACTTCGCTATTCTGGGCCTGCCGCTGATGGGCCTCCTCGACCTGCTGCGCCGCCACGGAGCTCTCGCCGCATGAAGCCGCCGATCACCGGCCGAACCGTCGTCGCGGGCGTCGCAGGCCAGCCCGTAGAGCATTCCCTGTCGCCCCTGATCCACAACACCTGGCTCGCCGCGGCGGGCATCGACGGTGTCTACGTACCCTTCGCCCCCTGACGCCGACCGCTTCGAGGTGTTCGTCGACGGCCTGCGTGGCGGGGCGATCCGCGGGCTGAACGTCACGATTCCCTTCAAGGAGGTGGCGCTGTCGATCGCCGATACCGTCAGCGAGCGCGCCCGCAAGGCGGCGGCGGCGAACCTGCTGACGTTCGAGCTCGACGGGCGGGTGACCGCCGACAACACCGATGGCGTGGGGCTGCTGGGCGCGCTCGCCGCGCAGGCGCCCGGTTTCGATCCCACGGCCGGGCCCGTCGCCGTCCTAGGCGCGGGCGGCGCTGCGCGCGGCGCGGTGGCGGCGCTCCTGACAGCGGGGACGCCACAGGTCCGCGTCATCAACCGTACGCTTGCCAAGGCCGAAGCCGTGGCGGGCGCCGTGGGCGCCGGCGCCGTCGCGTGCCCCCTCGATGCCGCCGACCAGGCGCTTCAGGGCGTGACGGCGGTGATCAACGCCACATCGGCGGGCCTCTCGGGGCAGCCAGGGCTGAACGTGCCGCTGGATGTGACCCCGGAGACCGCGGTGGTGATGGACATGGTCTACAAGCCTCTGGAGACGCCGTTCCTCTCCGAGGCCAGGCGGCTGGGGCGGCGCACCGTCGACGGGCTGGAGATGCTGATCCGCCAGGCGGCGCCGTCCTTCGAGACCTTCTACGGCGCCGTTGCGCCCTCCGAGCCGGATGTCCGCGCGCTCGCGTTGAAGGCGCTCGGCCAGTGAAAGTGATCGGACTTACCGGCTCCATAGGCATGGGCAAGTCCACCACGGCGGCCATGTTCCGGGAGGCCGGCGTACCCGTTTACGACGCCGACGCCGCCGTACATGACCTCTATGACCAGGGCGGGGCGGCCGTGGCGCCCGTCGGCGCGGCTTTTCCGGGCGTGGTGAAGGACGGTCGCGTCGATCGAGAGGAATTGCGCAAGCGCGTGCTGAGCGATCCGGCGGCCCTGCAGCGGCTCAATGGCATCGTCCATCCCCTGGTCGGCGAGGACCGCATTGGGTTCTTCAAGGCGGCGGAACAGTTGGGCGCGGACATGGTGGTCCTCGACATACCCCTGCTGTTCGAGACCAACGGGCACGAGCGGGTGGACTATGTGGTCGTGGTCTCGGCGCCGCCCGAGATGCAGCGCGAACGCGTCCTGGCGCGTCCCGGCATGACGCCGGAACGCCTCGACGCCATCCTCGCCCAGCAGACGCCTGACGCCGAGAAGCGGGCCCGCGCCCACTTCATCGTCGAGACCGGCAAGGGTCTGGCTCACGCCCGGGAACAGGTGTTCCACATCATCGCTGCGGTGCGCGCTTCCGCCGGTTGAAAATCGAGCGCGAAGCGGGTCATTGAAAGGTCATGGCCCGCGAGATCGTCCTCGACACGGAAACCACCGGCTTCGATCCCAAAACGGGCGACCGCCTGGTCGAACTGGCCTGCCTCGAGATCGAGAGCTTCGTGCCGACCGGCCGGTCGCTCCACGTCTACATAGACCCGTGCCGCGACATGCCGGCCGAGGCGGAGAAGGTGCACGGCCTGTCTACCGCCTTTCTCCGTGGCAAGCCGAGGTTCGAGCATCCCGAGGTGGTCGAAGCCTTCCTCGACTTCATCGGCGACGCACCGCTGATCGCCCACAACGCCGCTTTCGACCGCGGCTTCATCAACTGGGAGCTGGCCAACTGCAGCCGGCAGGAGATCCCGGAGCATCGCTGGGTCGACACCTTGGCCCTGGCCAAGCAGCGTTTCCCGGGCATGCACAATTCGCTGGATGCGTTGTGCAGGCGCTTCAAAATCTCGTTGGCCGAGCGCGAGAAGCACGGCGCGCTGATCGACACCAAGCTGCTGGCGGCGGTCTATCTGGAACTACGGGGCGGCCGCGAGCGCCGGCTGGAGCTGACCTCGGCCGTGGCTGCGGCCGCGGTCCACGCCGCCACCCGCAACGCCTATGGCGCCCGGCCACGGCCGCTGGCGCCGCTCTCCACCGAGGATGAACGCGCCGCGCACGCCGCCTTCATCCGCGAGGTCGTGAAGAGCGAAGAGCTCTGGAAGAAGTTCGGGATCTGATTTCCCTCCCCGATCAAGGGAGGGAAAGCGACTAGGCGTGGCCGACGTTTTCGGATTCCTGCGCCTTCCGCGCGGCGTAGACGCCGGCGAAATCGATCGGATCCAGCATGAAGGGCGGGAAGCCGCCTTCCGACGTCACGTCGGCGATGATCCGACGCGCGAAGGGGAACAGGAAGCGCGGGCACTCGATCAACAGCACCGGCTCCATGTCCTCGGCCGGAATGCCGGCGATCTGGAAGACGCCGCCATAGAGCAGCTCCACAACGAAGAGCGCGCCGTCCTCCCGGGCGGCCTTGGCCGAGAGCTTGAGGTCGACCTCGAAGAGCCCGTCTTCGCGGCCGCGGGCGTTCATCTCGACACCAAGGTCGATCTGAGGTTGGCCGCCGTTGCGCAGGGCTTCAGGCGCGCGGGGGTTCTCGAACGAGAGATCGCGAATGAACTGCGCGAGGATGCGGATGCCGGGGCCTTCGGCGGCTTCGGGTGCGCCCAGCGCGCCGGCGTCGATTTCGGACATGGTTCGGGTAAAATCCTGTTGGGGAACGCAGATGTTGGCGCCCGCTTGGGCGGCTCGGCTAACATGGGGTCTCTAGCGATGCAACGTCGCCCCTGACGGCGGCGTTCCGGCAGCCTATATAGAGGCGTTGGGCGGATTGTCCGAAGCGCTAAGGGATCGCGTTGCAAGTTCTCGAGCTGATCATCTTCGCCGGCCTCGCGGCCATCGTGCTCTACCAGCTCTACGCCGTGCTGGGACGGCGCGTCGGACGCCAGCCGGAAGACCAGCAGCCGCAGGCCGAGGCCGCGCAGGGACCCGTGCGTCCTGTCGACCGCGCGCCTGAGACCCTTGAGGAGGGCGTGGCGCTGACCGGTCTGGCCGCCGTGCGCGCACAGGATCCAAGCTTCGACGTCGGCCGCTTCCTGGGCGGCGCCAAGCAGGCCTACGAGATGATCGTGCGCGCCTTCGCCGAGGGCGACCGGGCGACGCTCAAGAACCTGCTGGCGCCCCAGGTGCTGTCCAGCTTCGAGGGCGCGATCGATCAGCGGGAGGCCGAAGGTCGGACCGAGAGCGTCGAATTCTTCCATGCGCCGCGAGCGGACCTGGAAAAGGCCGACGTGGGTCCTGGCGATGTGGCCCGCCTCACCGTCCGCTTTCTTGCCGAGTTCCGCAGCCGTTCGAAGGGCCCCGAGGGCGAAGCCGTGGACGACCGCCGCACTGCCGAGCTCTGGACGTTCGAACGCAATCTCAAGAGCCGCGACCCCAACTGGATGCTGGTCCACGTCGACGCCGCGGAGGCGTAAGCCCCTTGAGTCTGCGCCCGGTCCTGGGGGCCGCCGTGGCGGCCCTGAGCCTCGCCGCCTGCGCCACGCCCACGGCCGTTCCGCCGCTGGGTCCCGGCCCCGTCGCGCCGCACGAACCGCGTAAGCCGCCGCTGCCGCCTGGCCCGGAACCGGCGCGGCGGGTCGAGCTCACCACCCTGCGCGGCTGGGCGGCCGAAGATCACGCCGAGGCCTTCCGCGCCTTCCGCGAGACCTGCCACGCTGCGCGCCGCCGCGAACTCGCCGACGCCTGCGCCCGAGCCCGGGCGCGCGGGCCCATGGGGCCGTCGGACGCCCGCAGCTTCCTCGAAGAGGTGTTCCAGGCCGAGGCCCTGCCCGGTGACGGTGTCCTGACCGCCTACTTCGCCCCGGTTTACGCCGCGCGCCGCAAGCCGGACGCGGAGTTCAGCATGCCGGTGCGGCCGAAGCCTGCCGACCTCGTGAACGGCGAAGCCTATGCCGAGCGGGCCGAAATCGAGGCCCGGCCCGCAGCCGACGCCATCGCCTGGATGCGGCCCGAGGAGTTGTTCTTCCTGCAGATTCAGGGCTCGGGCGTACTGGTGTTCGAGGACGGGCGGCGGATGAAGGCGCTCTACGCAGCCACCAACGGCCGGCCCTTCGTCGGCATCGCCAATCCGATGCGCGACCGCGGCCTTCTTGGGCGCGACAACACCTCGGGCGAGGCGATCCGCGCTTGGCTGGCGGCCAATCGTGGCCCCGCGGCCGACGAGATCATGCGGCTCAACCCGCGCTACGCCTTCTTCCGGCTGGCGCCCGACGACGGCAAGCCGCCGGCGGGCGCGGCGAATGTCCCCTTGCCCGCGGGCCGGGCCATCGCGGTTGACCCGGCGTTCAACACCTATGGCGACGTCTTCTGGATCGACGGCGAGGCGCCGTTGCTGGCGGGCGCCTTCCCGACGTACCGCCGCCTCGTGACCGCGCTGGACACAGGCGGGGCCATCAAGGGCCCGGTCCGGGCCGACCTCTACCTGGGAGAAGGTCCTGCCGCGGGGACCGAAGCCGGCCGGGTGCGGCACACCCTGCGCATGTACCGGCTGGTCCCCAGGCAGTGAGGGTCCGGCGATGAAGCGGCCGCTCAAGCCGGATGAGCTGAGGATCTGGTCGCTCGTCGCCGCGACGGTCCACCCGCTGCCCGGCAAGGCCACGCCCAAGAAGCCGGCCCCCCAGAGCCTCGACGCCCCGGCGCGGATCGATCCCAAGGACCTCAAGACCCCGACGCCGCAGGCGGCGCGCGACGGCGTCGAGGACATCGAGCCAAACCGCAAGCACCGGATCGTCCGCGAAAGAGACCCGATCGGGGCGCGGATCGACCTGCACGGCATGACCCAGGATCGGGCCCGGGCGGCGCTGGAGGCTTTCCTTGGCCGCGCCTTCGACGAGGGCTATCGCGCCGTGCTGGTGATCACGGGCAAGGGCGTCCAGGGCGACGGGGTTCTGCGCAAGGCCGCGCCGGAATGGCTGGCGGCCAAGCACCTGTCCCACATCGTGGCCGGCGTTTCGGAGGCCCACCGCCGTCACGGCGGCGCGGGTGCGCTGTATGTGGCGCTGAAGCGCAGGCCGCGGGGCTAGCCCTTGCGCGCGGCCTTCTCGGCCAGGCCCGACGTCCCTTCGCGCATTTCCAGCCGTTCGGCGACCTCGTCGAGGCTGACGCCCGCCGCGGCGAGC
This sequence comes from Phenylobacterium sp. J426, assembly GCF_024699945.1. Lineage (GTDB taxonomy): Bacteria > Pseudomonadota > Alphaproteobacteria > Caulobacterales > Caulobacteraceae > Phenylobacterium. The sequence goes on from NZ_JAJOMY010000001.1 coordinate 1,304,487, forward strand.
ACGACCAGCCAGTGGTAGATCAGGTCGGCGCTCTCGGCGGTCAGCGCCTCCCGATCGCCCTGCGCGGCGGCGATCACGGTCTCCACCGCTTCCTCGCCGAGCTTCTTGGCCGCCCGGTCGAGGTCGCTCAGCAGCTGCGCCGTGTAGGAGGCCGACGTGTCGCCGCCCCTTCGGCTCTCAATGGTGGCGGCCAGGCGGCCGATCACGTCGCTGAAGCGTTTGTGGGGCATCAGGCGGCCTCCTCGGTGATGCGCACGGGCAGGCCCTTGGCGGCCATGGCGGCTTTCACCTCACCGATCGAAACCTCGCCGAAGTGGAAGATCGAGGCGGCGAGCACGGCGTCGGCGCCCGGCGCGCACCGCGTCCACCATGTGCTGGGCGTTCCCCGCGCCGCCCGAGGCGATCACCGGCACGCCGACCGCGCCCGACACCTGGCGCAGCAGCTCGAGGTCGTAGCCGGTCTTGGCGCCGTCCCGGTCCATCGAGGTGAGCAGGATTTCGCCCGCGCCGTGCTTCACGACGTCGACGGCGTAATCGACCACATCCAGGCCGGTGTCCTCGCGGCCGCCATAGATGAACACGTGCCAGCGGTCGCCGACCCGCTTGGCGTCGATCGCGACCACGGTGGCCTGGCTGCCGAAGGCGTCGGCGCAGCCCGAGATCAGCGTGCGGTCCTTCACGGCGGCGGTGTTGATGCTGATCTTGTCGGCGCCGGCCAGCAGCAGCCGGCGTGCGTCCTCGACCTGGCGAATTCCGCCGCCGACGGAGAGCGGCATGAAGCAGACCTCCGCGGTGCGTGCGACGACGTCGAAGATGGTTCCCCGGTTTTCGTGACTGGCGGTGATGTCGAGGAACATCAGCTCGTCGGCGCCGGCCGCGTCGTAGGCCCGGGCCTGCTCCACCGGATCGCCGGCGTCGCGCAAGGACACGAACTGCACGCCCTTCACCACGCGCCCGTCCTTGACGTCGAGACACGGGATGACACGGACGTTGAGCATCAGGCGGCGATCCTCAGGGCCTCGGCCGGATCGATGGCGCCGTTGTAGAGCGCCCGGCCGAGGACAGCGCCGGCGATCGGCGTGCCCGCGCGGGCCTTCACCTTGACGAGGTCCTCGACCGAAGCCAGGCCGCCGGCGGCGATCACCGGGATAGCAACCGCGTCGGCGATGGCTCCAAAAGCGTCGACGTTGAATCCCATGACCGTGCCGTCCCGGTCGATGTCGGTGATGATCAGGGCGCCGACGCCGGCGTCCTCGAACCGCTTGGCCACCGTGATCGCGTCCAGATCGCTGTCGGCGGTCCAGCCTTGGACGGCCACCTTGCCCTTCCGCACGTCCACGCTCACGGCGATCTGCTCGGGGAACAGCCGCGCAGCCTCCAGCACGATCTCTGGCTGTTTCACCGCCACGGTGCCGAGGATCACCCGGCTGACGCCCGCCTCGATCCAGCGCTCGACGTCGGTCAGGGTGCGGATGCCGCCCCCGAGCTGCACCGGGATCGACACGGCCGACAGGATGGCCTCGACCGCGGCGGCGTTCACCGCCTCACCCTGCACCGCGCCGTTCAGGTCGACGACGTGGACCCAGTGGAAGCCGGCGTCAGCCCACTGCTTCGCCTGGGCCCCGGGATCGGTGTTGAAGACGGTGGCGGTGGACAGGTCGCCGTGAAGCACGCGCACGCACTGGCCGTCCTTGAGGTCGATGGCGGGATAGAGGATCACGGGCGCCACTCCAGGAAGTCGGCGAGGAGCGAGAGGCCGGCGGACTGCGACTTCTCAGGGTGGAATTGCACGCCGGCCATGTTGCCGTGCGCGACCGCCGCCGGGAAGCGGCCGCCGTGGTCGACATAGGCCGCCACATCCGCGGGATCCTTAGCAAAGAACGCGAAGGAGTGCGTGAAATAGACCGGCTTGCCGTCCCTCAGGCCTCGGAAGACGGGATGGTCGATGACATTCAGCAGGGCGTTCCAGCCCATGTGCGGGACCTTGGCCGCCGGATCTGCGGGTTCGATCCGCTTCACGTCGCCGGCGATCCAGCCCAGGCCCGCCGTCTCGCCAAACTCCAGGCCGCGCGTCGCCATCAACTGCATGCCGACGCAGATGCCGAAGAATGGCGCCCCCCGGCGTTGCACCGCCTCCTCCATCGCCTCGCGAACCCCGTCACGGGCCTCTAGCGCCGACATGCAGGCGGCAAAGGCGCCGACGCCGGGCAGGACCACCCGGTCCGCCTTGGCGATCGTTTCGGGATCGTGGGTCACGACGATGTTCGCCCGCCCGTCGGCGGCGCGGACGAGGGCTTTTTCGGCCGAGCGCAGATTGCCCGACCCGTAGTCGATCAGGGCGACGCTCTGCATGGATGGCTTCCTAGAGCACGCCCTTGGTGGAGGGGGCGTGGCCGTGGGTCTTGGGATCGAGCTCGACGGCCTGCCGCAGCGCCCGGGCGAGCGCCTTGAAGCCGCTCTCGGCGATGTGGTGCGAGTTGGCGCCGTACAGGCACTCCAGATGCACGCAAGCGCCGAGGTTCATCGCGAAGGCGTGGTGGAACTCCTTGAACAGCTCGGTGTCCATGTCGCCGACCTTCGGCGTTCGGAATTCGGTCTTCCAGATCAGATAGGGCCGGTTCGACAGGTCGATGGCGCAGCGCGACAGGGTCTCGTCCATCGGGATGTAGGCATGGCCGAAGCGGCGGATGCCCTTGAAGCCGTCGAGGGCTTCCTTGATCGCCTGGCCCAGCACGATGCCGGTGTCTTCCACCGTGTGGTGCATGTCGATGTGCAGGTCGCCCTTGGTCTCGACCTTCAGGTCGATGCCGCCGTGCCGGGCGAAACTATCCAGCATGTGGTCGAAGAAGCCGACACCCGTCGTGACCTCCGACACGCCGGCGCCGTCGAGGTCCACCCAGACGCGGATCTGGGTCTCCTTGGTGTCGCGGCGGACTTCGGCCGTGCGGCTCATCGTGGTCAGTACCCCTTGGATTCCGCCAGGTCCTTGAGCGAGACCAGCGGGCGCGGGCCGTAGTGCGAGATCACCTCGGCGGCGGCAAGGGAGGCCAGCTTGCCGCATTGCTGCAGCGGACGTCCCCGTGACAGGCCGAACATGAACCCGGCCGCGTATTGGTCGCCCGCGCCGGTCGTGTCCACGACTTTTTCCACAGGCTCGGCTGCGACGGTCAGGCGCTCGCCTTCCGAGAGGATGATCGAGCCCTTCTCGCTGCGTGTGACCGCGGCCAGCTTCACGCGCTGGCGCAGCGCCTCAGCCGCCTGGTCGAAGCTGTCTGTCTCGAACAGGGCGAGAAGCTCCGCCTCGTTCGCGAACAGCAGATCCACCTGACTTTCGATGAAACCCAGCAGGCCGCCGCGGTGTCGTTCGACGACGAAGCTGTCCGACAGCGTCAGGGCGATCATCCGGCCTGAGCCGTGCGCGAGGGCGGCCGCCTTGGCGAAGGCGCGCCGGGCGGCCTCAGCGTCGAACAGATAACCCTCAAGGTAGACGATCCTGGAGGCCTCGACGATGGCGTCCTCGACGTCGGAGTCCGTGAACTCCACCGACGCGCCCAGGAAGGTGCACATGGTCCGCTGGGCGTCGGGGGTGACGTTGATCATCGAGACGGCGGTGGCCGGGCCGCCGACCAGCGGCTGGTTCTCGAAGCGGGCTCCGATCTCGCGCATGTCGTGCGCGAAGACGCGCCCGAGCTCGTCATCGGCCACCTTGCCCATGAACGCGCCCTTGCCGCCGAAGCTGGCGAGGCCGGCGATGGTGTTGGCCGCCGAGCCGCCCGAGGCCTGGATTTCCGGCGTCATCTTCGCATAGAGAGCCTGGCTGCGGTCCTGGTCGACCAGCTGCATCGAGCCCTTGGCCAGGCCCTGGTCGACGATCCACTGGTCCGTCGTCGGACCGATCACGTCGACGATGGCGTTGCCGATGGCGGCGACGTCGTAGAGCTCTGGCATTGCTGGACTTGTTCCCCGGAGACGCTTCGGGCCGCTTACAGGGAAACGCCCTCTGCGGCTAGGTCCGGACGAAGAGATGGCGCGAGGGGCAGAGGTCGGCGACCGGGCATTCCTCGCACTTCGGCCGCCGGGCGACACAGGTGTAGCGCCCGTGCAGGATCAGCCAGTGATGCGCGCGCGTCAGATAGGGCTCGGGCACGATCGCCATCAGGTCGGCCTCGACGGCGTCCGGCGTTTTGCCGTTCGACAGCTGCAGCCGATGCGAGACCCGGAACACGTGGGTGTCGACCGCGATGGCGGGCTCGACCCGAAGTTCGTTGAGCACCACCGAGGCCGTCTTGCGGCCGACGCCGGGAAGGGCCTGCAGCTTCTCGCGTTCGAGCGGCGTCTCGCCGCTGTAGTCGTCCACCAGGATTTGGGCCATCCGGATGACGTTACGGGCCTTGGTGTTGAAGAGGCCGATCGAGGAGATGAAGGGCTTCAGGCCCTCCTCGCCGAGCGCCAGCATCTTCTGCGGGGTGTCGGCCACCTGGAAGAGCTTGGCCGTGGCCTTGTTCACCGAGACGTCGGTCGCCTGCGCCGAGAGCGCCACCGCTACCACCAGGGTGTAGGGACTGTCGTAGTCGAGTTCGGTGCGGGGATCGCTCTCGAGGCTCTCGAAGCGTGAGAACAGCTCGGCGATGCGCGCCTGCTCGGAGGGCTTGAGGGATCTGCGCTTGAGGGCCTTGGCCATGCCGCTAGATGCCCTGCGCCGCACGCGGCTCACAAGGGAGTGGAGCAGGGGGGGCAGGCGAATTATCCTCAGGCCCGATGATCTCGTCGCTGTACATGGATGCGGTGATCACCCCGAACCGCTCGCTCTCCGAGCGCGGCTTCGTGATCCTCATCAGCGTGATCACCCTGGCGAACGTCGCCTCCGCGGCGGTGTTCGTCGCCATGGGCGCCCACTGGGTGCCGATCTTCCTCGCGCTCGACCTGGCCGCGGTGCTGGTCGCCTTCCTGATCAGCTTCCAGCAGGCCAAGAACGTCGAGCGCGTGCAGGTCTCGCCGCACCGCGTCGTGGTCACCTACGAGACGCCGAAATGGACCCGGGTGGTCTGGGAAAGCCCCACGGCGTTCACCCGCCTGAACGTGGAGCGCGACCAGGAGGACGGCCGCGTGCTGGCCGTGCGGCTGGCGCTCTCGGGCCGGGAGACGCCGGTGGCCTCGGCGCTGAGCCCGCGGGAGCGCGCCGACTTCGCCCGCGCTCTGGAGGACGCCATCTGGCGCGCCAGGCGCGGCGGCTAGATCGTCAGGCCTGGGCCACCGCCCGTCGCAGCTCCTCCAGCCGCCGGCCGTCGGCCGGGTGGGTGGAGATCACCTCCGGCGGCTGGCCTTGCGCGTCCGGCCGCGAGGACATCCGCTCCCAGAACCGGACGGCGGCGGACGGGTCGAGGCCCGCCTTGCGCATCAGTTCGACTCCGACCCGGTCCGCCTCCAGCTCGTGTTTGCGGGAGTAGGGCAGGATCACGCCGAACATGGCGCCCATGCCGAGCGCGGCCCCGATCTCGGCCGCGCCCTGGCCGCCTTCGCCCGAGAACAGGATCTGGGCGATGGAGACGCCCGCATTGACGGCCAGCTCCTGGCTGACCCGCTCGGCGGCGTGCCGGGCGACGACGTGGCCGATCTCGTGACCCAGCACCGAGCCGATCTCGTCGTCGGACCCGGCGAAATCGAAGAGGCCGCGGAAGAAGCCCACGCGCCCGTTCGGCAGCACGAAGGCGTTGAACTCATCGGAATCCAGCACCTGGAACGACCAGTTCAGGTCGGTGCGGCCCGAGGCGCGGGCGAGCGGCGCCGCGATACGGGCCAGGCGCGCGTGCGCTGCCGGATCGCGCACCGGCGGCGCCTGGGCGACCACCTCGGACCAGGACTGGTCGGCAAGCTGGGCCAACTGGCCGTCGTCCACCAGCACCAGCTGGCTGCGACCGGTCGCAGCGTTCTCGCTGCAGGCGGCGACGGACAGGGCGCCCAGTCCTGCCAGCAGGCCCCGACGAGACAGGCAGACGCCACACATCGCGCTAGAGAATGAACTTCGACAGGTCGGCGTTGCCGGCAAGATCGCCGATCCGCTCCTGCACGTGGGCGGCATCGATGACGATGGCCTCGCCGGCCCGGTCCGCGGCGGAGAAGCTGATCTCCTCCAGCACCTTCTCGAGCACCGTCTGCAGCCGGCGCGCGCCGATGTTCTCCACCGAGCCGTTCACCGCCACGGCGGCGTCGGCCAGCGCCTCGACGGCGTCGTCGGTGAAGGTCAGCGTCACGCCCTCCGTGGCCAGCAGCGCCTGGTGCTGCCGGATCAGGTTGGCCTCGGGCTCGGTGAGGATCCGCCGGAAGTCGTCCCGGGTCAGCGCCTTCAGCTCCACCCGGATCGGCAGCCGGCCCTGCAGTTCCGGCAGCAGGTCGGAAGGCTTGGCCACGTGGAACGCACCCGAGGCGATGAACAGGATGTGGTCGGTCTTCACCGGTCCATGCTTGGTCGAGACGGTGGTCCCTTCGATGAGCGGCAGCAGGTCGCGCTGCACACCCTCGCGGGAGACGTCGGCGCCGGCCCGTTCGGCGCGGCTCGCCACCTTGTCGATCTCGTCCAGGAAGACGATGCCCTGGTTCTCGGCCAGCTCCAGCGCCTCGGTGGTCAGCGCCTCCTGGTCGACCAGCTTGTCGCTTTCCTCGGCGATCAGCGGGGCCCAGGCGCCCGAGACGGTCGTCTTGTGGGTCTTGGTGCGGCCGCCGAAGGCCTTGCCGAACATGTCCCCCAGGTTCAGCACCCCCATCGAGGCGCCGGGCTGGCCGGGCATGTCCATGGCGCCGAACGGCGACGAGGTGTCGGCGAGCTGCAGCTCCACCTCCTTGTCGTCCAGTTCGCCGGCGCGGAGTTTCTTGCGGAAGCTCTCCCGCGCCGCCGTGGAACCGGGGCCGGTGAGGGCGTCGAGGATCCGTTCCTCCGCGGCCGCTTCGGCGCGGGCGCGAACGCCAGACCGGCGCTTCTCGCGGACCATGCCGATCGCGCTCTCCACCAGGTCGCGGACGATCTGGTCGACGTCGCGGCCGACGTAGCCAACCTCGGTGAACTTTGTCGCCTCGACCTTGAGGAACGGCGCCTGTGCGAGCTTCGCCAGCCGGCGGGCGATCTCGGTCTTGCCGACGCCGGTGGGGCCGATCATCAGGATGTTCTTCGGCGTGACCTCGTCGCGGAGGTCGTCGGGCACGCGGCGGCGGCGCCAGCGGTTGCGCAGCGCCACGGCCACAGCCTTCTTGGCCTCGTGCTGGCCGACGATGAAGCGGTCGAGCTCGGAAACGATCTCGCGCGGAGAAAATTCGGTCATGTCGAAAGGCTAGATAGTCACGAATTGGCGGGCTTGGGAGGCGGCGGGGTTTCCAGAAGTTCGTCGAACAATAGACGCCAGCCGGCCTTGTCGTTCCGCCAGATGCGCACGTAGTGCCCGCGCCTGTCCGCGCCGTCCTTGTTCCAGCGCGCCGCGCCATAAGTCCACGCCAGGTCGCCGGCCGCCGAGGCGCTGCCGCCGAGCGGCGAATAGGCGATCGAGGTTGGCCGGGTCTCGAGCTCGGCCTCGATCTCGGCGCGACTGGTGGGCGGCCTGGCCTTCGAGCCGGTGATCCGTCCGTCGTCCGCGACCACCGCGAGGAAGGCTCTCCTTCACATCGGTGGCGGCGCGGGCGTGCAGCGCCTTCTCCGCCGTCGTGACCTCGGTCATCGCCTTGGCCGGCGAGCCGGCGCTGCGCTGCGAAAGCCTGGCGTAGGCGACCGGCGAGTCCTTCGGCGCCGCGCCCTCCGTGCTGCTCGGGGGCCGCCGCCGAACAGCCACCTCCACGAGCCGTCCGGCTGCTTCGCCCAGACGGTGAAGTACCAGGCCCTGGGCTGGCCATCGAAGGTGTAGGGTCCGGTGGTGAAGCCCAGGTCGCCCGAGCGGGCGATGCCCGCCCAGAGCGGCCACCAGACCAGAGGCGGCCCCTTGGGCTGTGGTTTTTCGAACACCGCCTTGGCCAGCTGCGGCTCGGGCGAGAAGACGATGCCGGTGGGCGCGGCGTGCTTGTAGAAGCTGCCTTGAACGCCGAGCTCCAGCCCGTCCGCCGCAAAGGCCCGCTCGGCGGCCACGACCGGCGCCGGATCGATGTCCTTGGCCAGTGCGGGGTTGGCGACCAGCGCCACGACGAGCGCGAGGCTAAAGCGCTTCAACCGTCAGCTCCCCATTGGTGTAGACACAGATCTCGGCGGCGATCGCCATCGCCTTGCGGGCGACCTGTTCCGCGTCGAGGCTTTCCACGTCCACCAGGGCTCGGGCGGCGGCGAGCGCGAAGTTGCCGCCCGAGCCGATAGCCGCAACGCCGTGCTCGGGCTCCAGCACGTCCCCCACGCCGGTGACCGTGAAGATCGAAGCCTCATCGGCGACGATCAGCATGGCCTCCAGCCGTCGCAGATAACGGTCGGTCCGCCAGTCCTTGGCCAGGTCCACGCAGGCTCGGGCGAGCTGTTGGGGATACTGCTCGAGCTTGGCCTCCAACCGCTCGATGAGCGTGAAGGCGTCGGCGGTGGAGCCGGCGAACCCGGCGATCACCCGCCCGCCCGCCAGGCGGCGGACCTTCCGGGCGGTTCCTTTGACGACGGTCTGGCCCATGGACACCTGCCCGTCGCCGGCGACCACGGTCTTCCCATTCTTCCGCACCGCCAGGATCGTGGTCCCGTGCCAATCCGGAAAGGCTGCGCTATTCGACATGGGCGCGATGTGAGCAGCGCGGCTCGCGAGGTCAAGCGAGGCGGGACCAAGTCATGACTTTCACCGACGAAGAGATCGAACGCTACGCCCGGCACCTGGTGCTGCGCGAGGTGGGCGGTCCGGGCCAGCAGAAGCTGAAATCCGCCAGCGTGCTGATCGTCGGCGCGGGCGGCCTTGGCGCGCCAGCCTCGCTCTACCTGGCGGCCGCGGGCGTCGGCACGATCATCCTGGCCGATCCGGACGAGGTCGACCGCTCCAACCTTCAGCGCCAGGTGATCTACGCCGAGGACGACCTCGGCCGGCCCAAGGTGGACGCCGCCGCCGACCGGCTGCACGCGCTGAACCCCCACGTCTTCGTCGCCGGCTTCAACGGCGCCTTCCATCCGGCCAACGCCGACGAGCTGATCGAGGGCGTCGACCTGGTGCTGGACGGCACCGATGACTTCGCCGTGCGCTTTGCGGTGAACGAGGCCTGCGTCCGCCACGGCAAGACCTTGGTGTCGGGCGCCATCGGCCGCTGGACCGGACAGGTGGGCGTGTTCGGCCGCCAGCCTTGCTACCGCTGCCTGGTGCCCGAGGTCCCACCGGACGCCGAAACCTGTGTCGCCGTCGGCGTCGTCGGCGCCCTGGCCGGCGTCATCGGCTCGATGATGGCCCTGGAAGCCGTGAAGCTGATCACCGGCGCCGGCGACCCCCTGGCCGGCCGGCTGCTGATCTACGACGCGCTGGCGGCCGAGACCCGCACGGTGAAGGTCGCCGGCGACCCCGAGTGCCCGGTCTGCGGAGGCGGCTGACGCCTCAAATGTGCTTGGCGATGAAGTCGGTGGTCTTCTCGATGATCGTCTTCCAGGTCTCGGCCGACCAGTTGCTGTGACCGACACCGGGCAGCTCCACATGCTCGACCGGCTTGCCGGCCTTCTTGAGGGCCTCGGCCATCAGCGCCGACTGCTTGGGCGCGACGATCGGGTCGTTCGAGCCGTGAATCAGCAGCACCGGGGCGGCGAACTCAGCAGCCCGCAGCCTCGGTGAGCTGTGCTGAAGCCGCGCCAGATGGACCTTCGGGTCCCCTACCTGGGTCGACCAGTACTGGTAGCTCGGCGAGTCCTCGCCATCCTCGCGCTCGGTCTTGAGCATTTCGATCAGGTCCGCGTCGCCAGCGATGGAGACGACGCACCGGTAGAGCTCGGGCCGCTTCACCGCGCCCATCAGCGAAGCGTAGCCGCCGTAGCTGGCCCCGCAGATCGCCAGACGCTTGGGGTCGGCAAGGCCCTTGCCGGTGACGAAGGCCACCGCGTCCTCAACGTCGTCCTGCATCTTGTCGCCCCAATGGCCATGGCCCATGGCGGCGAACGCCCGGCCGTATCCGCCGGAGCCCCGGAAGTTTGGCTGCAACACCAGCCAGCCCTTGGCCGCGAGGGCTTGGACGAATGGATCGAACTGATAGCTGTCGCGCCGCTCCGGCCCGCCGTGCGGCATCGCGACCATCGGCAGGGGCCCCGTGGCGGGACCGGCGGGCGTGGTCAGGTAGGCGGTGATCTCGAGCCCGTCTCGGGTCTTGAGCCGCAGGGTCTCCATGGGCGCCAGGCGCTCGGGTTCCAGCCAGGGCTGGAGGGTGGCGACCATGTGCAGCCGACGCCCCTCGCTGTCGTACAGCAGGTAGGCGCCGGGCTCCTGCGGACCGGAAGTCTTGATCAGCACCCGCTTGCGGTCGCTGCTGAGGTCGTAGACCTGCAGGTTGACCCGGCCCTTCGTGGCCTTGTCCACCGACTGGAGGCGCGTGGCGAGCGTCGGGTCCGTAAAATGGTATTCGAGGCGATCCCCCTGGGTGGTGAGGGCGACCAGGTCGAGCTTGTCGTCGATGAGCGAGCCATCGACGTCGCCCGCCAGCCGGCCGCCCGGAAGATCGCCGAACTCGAAGGTGCGTACGTCGAAGGTTCGGGCGATACGGAAGTTTTCGCCGCCGGGGCGCATCACCACGAGGAACTTGCCGGCTTCGCTGGACGGTCCGAGCACATCGAAGTCGGGCAGTTTGTCGAGTTCGTTCCGCCGGGCCCGCCGGATCAGCTTCCAGTCTTTCTCGCCCGGCGCGCGGCCGAAGATCGAGACCACCGTGCCGCGCCGGTTAGAGTCCATCCTCAGCAGCGGCTCGCCCTTCTGGGTGAACCAGGCGTCGGTGAGGGAGCTTCCGGTTTCCACCTGGGTCGCCACGCCGCTGTAGAGGTCGACCTTGTACAGCGCCGCACTGTTTCGCCGCGTGTCCCACGACTGCATCAGGACGGCGCGCGCGTCGTCGTGCAGCCAGTCGACCACCGTGGCCGCGTTGAACGCGCGGCGTAGCACCGAGCGGTTCTCGCTGAACAAGACGGTGGCGTCCTTCCCGTCGAGGCCGACGGCGATCACCCGGCGGACCGGATAGCGGACGAGATAGTTGCCGACCGGCATGAAGTAGGGGTTGCCGCGCGTGTCGGCCCAGATGGAAAGCCAGATCAGCAGGCGCTCGTTGTTGCCCCACTCGACCATATCGACCTGCTGTGGGCCGATGGGGATGCGGAGGGGTGCGGCCTCCAGATCCTTGAGGCGGCTGATGTAGACGAAGGCGGCGTCGGCATCGTCGCGCTTTTCCCGGCGAAGCACCGCCAGGTGCTCGCCGTCGGGCGAGATCGCCGCATCGATGACGACCGGCTCACGGAAAAGTTCGTCCAGGGTGTGCGGCTTTATCGCCGCCTGCGCCCCGGCGGCCTCCGGCGCGGTCCATGACGCGACAACAGGCGCAGCCGCAGCGGCGGCCACGACGGCCCGACGCGAAATCGACATCTGCGGAAGGCCCCCACCGAACGCAACACGGTAAGGGTGCAATCGGAACCCGTCGCTCGTCAACCGAGCGCTGACGCCTCAGAGCATCTGCGGCAGGACGCGGTCGGGCGGGCGGTGGCCGTCCATCCAGGTCTTGATGTTGATGATCACCTTCTCGCCCATGTCGACGCGCGCCTCGACCGTGGCAGAGCCCAGGTGCGGAAGCAGGACGGCGTTCTGCAGGTTCAGAAGCTTGGGGTTCACCGCCGGCTCGTGCTCGAACACGTCGAGGCCGGCGCCTGCGATCTTCCCCGCCTTCAGCAGTTCCGCCAGCGCATCCTCGTCGATGATCTCGCCGCGGGCGGTGTTGACGATGATGGCGTGCGGCTGGAGCAGCCTGAGGCGCCGCGCGGAGAGCAGGTGGTAGGTGGCGGGCGTGTGCGGCGAATGCACGCTGATGATGTCCATCCGCGCCAGCATCTGGTCGAGGCTGTCCCAATAGGTGGCCTCAAGCTCTTCCTCGATGCGGGGACTGACGCGCTTGCGGTTGTGATAGTGGATCTGCAGGCCGAAGGCCTTGGCCCGGCGCGCCACTGCCGAGCCGATGCGGCCCAGCCCGATGATGCCCAACCGCTTGCCGGTCACCCGTCGGCCCAGCATCCACGTGGGCGCCCACCCCTTGAACTGGCCGGCCTGCACCACGTTCGCGCCTTCCACGATCCGCCGCGAGACCGTCATCATCAGGGCCATGGTCAGGTCGGCGGTGTCCTCGGTCAGTACGCCAGGCGTGTTGGTGACCGTCAGACCGCGCTCGATCGCCGCAGCCACGTCGATGTGATCGACCCCCGCGCCGAAGTTGGCGATCAGCTTCAGCTTCTCACCCGCGTGCGCCAGCAGTTGCGCGTCGATCTCGTCGGTAATGGTGGGGGCCAGAACGTCGGCGCGCTTGACCGCATCGACCAGGGCCTCGCGGCTCATCGGCTGGTCGGTGACGTTCAGCTCGGTGTCGAACAGCTCCCGCATCCGGGTCTCGACCGAGTCCGGAAGCTTGCGCGTGACGATGACTTTCGGCTTGCGGGCGGCCATTCTTGCAAAAAGCGGGGTGCGACCTGAAAAGGGGATGTTCTGCGTCGCGTGCTTCGCGGCGCGCGATTGCTGACCCTTAGCAAAGGGGTCGGCGACGGCCAAGGCGAGGCGAAGGGGTTGAAGGCATTAGGCGCCGGGGGCGCCGAAGATCGGGGCTCTGGCCCTTGCGGCGGCGCTGGCTGCGGCCGGGGTCGCGCTGGCCGCCGACCGGCCGACGCCGTCCGGCCTGCCGGTGCCGCGCTATGTGACGCTGAAGTTCGGCAAGGTGAACGCGCGCGCCGGGCCCGGCGACGACCATCGGCTGCTGTGGGTCTACGGGGCCAAGGGACTCCCGGTGCAGGTGGTGGCCGAAACCGCCGAATGGCGCCGGGTCTGCGACCCGGAGGGCGGCCTGGCCTGGGTGCACAAGCGCGTCACCGACGGCCGGCGGGCGGTCATGAACCCTCAGCCGCAAGCCGTGGCCCTCTACAGGAAGCCGAAAACCGGAGCGGAAACCGCCGCTTACCTCGCCCCGCGATCCCTGGCCTCGCTCGTGCGTTGTCAAAAGGGCTGGTGCCGCGTGAAGGCCGACCGCGCCTCTGGCTGGGTGCGCGAGGGGGCCCTCTGGGGCACCGCCGAAGCGCCGCAATGTCGTTGAGGCGCAGGCGCGGCTCTGATAGGGCGGCAGGCCTCTAAAGCATACGGATGAACGCGATGAGCCCGGTCAAGGCGAAGGATCACTACAGCTTCGAAGAGCTGATGGCCTGCGCGCGCGGCGAGATGTTCGGCCCGGGCAACGCCCAGCTGCCCGCCCCGCCGATGCTGCTTTTCGATCGTCTGACGCACATCGACGATCACGGCGGCGAACACGGCCTGGGCTATATCGAGGCCGAGTTCGACATCCGTCCTGACCTTTGGTTCTTCGACTGCCACTTCCTGGGCGATCCTGTCATGCCGGGCAGCCTGGGCCTGGATGCGCTGTGGCAGCTCGTCGGCTTTTACCTGGGCTGGATCGGCGGCAAGGGCCGCGGCCGCGCCCTCGGCTGCGGCGAGGTGAAGTTCGCCGGCGAGGTCACGCCCGACATCAAGCTCGTCACCTACAAGATCCAGATGAAGCGGGTGATCAACCGCCGGCTGGTCATGGGCATCGGCGACGGCGTGCTGGAAGCCGACGGAAAGCCTATCTACACGGCGTCCGACCTGCGGGTCGGTCTCTATCAGCGGCCTTAAGAAGCCGCGGCAACGGAAGGAAGCCATGCGTCGCGTCGTCGTCACCGGGATGGGCATCGTCTCGTCCATCGGCAACAACGCCAATGAGGTGCTCGCCTCGCTGCGGGAAGCGAAGTCGGGGATCAGCGCCGCACCGGAATACGCCGAGCTCGGCTTCCGGTGCCAGGTCCACGCCGCGCCCCAGATCGACTGGGAGGCGATGGTCGATCGTCGCGCCGCCCGCTTCCTCGCCCAGGGCACGGCCTTCGGCCACATCGCCATGGAGCAGGCCCTCGCCGACTCCGGTCTGGAAGAGGGTGACGTCTCGAATGAGCGCACGGGGCTGATTGTCGGCTCGGGCGGCCCATCCACCCAGGCGATCATCCAGGCGGCCGAGATCACCAGGGAAAAGGGACCGAAGCGGATCGGTCCGTTCGCGGTGCCCAAGGCGATGAGCTCGGGCCCGTCGGCGGTGCTGGCGACCTGGTTCAAGATCCGCGGCCTGAACTTCTCGATCAGCTCGGCCTGCGCGACCTCCACCCACTGCATCGGCTCGGCCTACGAGCAGATCGCCATGGGCAAGCAGGACGTGATCTTCGCCGGCGGTACGGAAGAGCTGGACTGGTCGCTTTCGAACCTGTTCGACGCCATGGGCGCGATGAGCAGCAAGTTCAACGACACGCCGGCGAAGGCCAGCCGCGCCTATGACGCCGACCGGGACGGCTTCGTCATCGCCGGCGGTGCGGGCATCCTGGTCCTGGAAGAGTACGAGCGCGCGAAGGCCCGCGGCGCGAAGATCTACGGCGAGATCGTGGGCTACGCCGCCAACTCGGACGGTTTCGACATGGTCGCCCCCTCCGGCGAAGGCGCCCAGCGCTGCATGAAGCTGGCGATGGCCGACCTGGGCGGCCGAAAGATCGACTACCTGAACCCGCACGGCACCTCGACTCCCGTGGGGGGACCTCAAGGAGATGGAGGCCGTCCGCGCGGTCTTCGGCGAGAACGCGCCGCTGATCTCGTCGACCAAGTCGCTGACCGGCCACAGCCTCGGCGCGGCCGGCGCGCAGGAGGCGATCTACAGCCTCCTGATGCTGAACAACGGCTTCGTCGCCGAGAGCGCCCACATCGAGAATCTCGACCCGGCCTTCGCCGACCTGCCCATCGTGCGCAAGCGCGAGGACCGGCAGCTCGAGACGGTGATGAGCAACAGCTTCGGCTTCGGCGGCACGAACGGCTGCCTGGTGATGGCCCGGGTCTGACCCTGGGGCGAGCCTTGGCCGAGCTGCCGCCCGGAGTGCCGACCCCGCCGCGCGAGCCGACGCGCGACGAGTGCTGCGGCCGCGGCTGCGAGCCCTGCATCTTCGACTACTACGACCGCGCCCTGGACCGGTGGGAGACCCGCGTCCGCGCCCTGGGCCACGACCCGGCGCAGGTGCTGGCGGCGTATCGCGCGTGACAGGTCCGGGCCAACCGGCCTAAATCCGCGCCAAATCCGACCACGAAGGGAGAATGACGTGGCCGACGACTATCAGATGCCGACGGGCGACCTGATGAAGGGCAAGAAGGGTGTCGTCACGGGCGTGGCGAACCATCAGTCCATCGCCTGGGGCATCGCGCGGCAGCTGGCCGCCCAGGGCGCCGAGATCGCCTTCCTACACCTGCCGGGCATGGAGCGCCGGGTGCAGCCGCTGGCCGACGAGATCGGCGTGAAGGTGGTCGCTCCGGTCGACGTCACCGATGACGCGGCCATGGACGCCGCCTTCTCCACGGTGAAGGACGCCTTCGGCCACATCGACTTCTTCGTCCACGCCATCGCCTTCGCCAACAAGGACGAGCTGAAGGGCAGCTTCGTGGACAACACCACCCGCGAGGGCTTCCTGCGGGCGATGAACATCTCGGCCTTCAGCTTCGTGGACTGCGCGCGGCGCGCCGCGGAGCTTATGCCGGACGAGGGCGGCTCGATCATCACGCTCACCTACATGGGCTCGGAGCGGGCGATCCCGAACTACAACACCATGGGCGTCGCCAAGGCCGCCCTGGAGGCCGCTGTCCGCTACGCGGCCCGCGATCTGGGGCCCAAGGGCATCCGCGTCAACGCGGTCTCGCCGGGCGCGATGAAGACCCTGTCGCTGGCCGGCATCTCCGGCGGCCGCGGCATGCTGGCCAAGGGCCGTTCGCTCAGCGCCATGAAGGAAGACACTGCGATGGAGGGCGTCGCCGGCTGCGCGCTGTGGCTGCTGTCCGACCTCGGCAAGTCGACCACCGGGGAGTGCATCCATGTGGACGCCGGCTTCCACATCATGGGCTTCTCGGACGACGACGACGCTCAGGGCTAGACGGCGTAGGCCCGCATGAAGCGGCGGGCGGCCTCGGTCGCGATCCGATCGACGGCCGCCCCGTCCAGAGGGCGGTCGACGCCCAGCAGGGCGGCGGTCTGGTACGAGCCGATCACCATTCCGGCGAAGAATTCCGCCGCTTCCATCGGGTCCGGGCAAGCGACCCGGCCCGCGCGGGTCTCCATGTCGAGGAATTCGGCCAGGCGCACGCGGCTGGTGCGGGGCCCGGCCTGCCACACCGCCTGACCCAGTTCGGGGGCTTCGACCGCGCCCATCATGGCGACCCGCAGGAAGCCGCGCGAACGCTCGCTGAGCAGCTTGTCCAGGAGCACGCGGGCGAACCCGGCGAGCGCGGTCTCGGGATCAGCCGCGGCCTCCTCGGTCTCCAGCGGCGCCACCATCTCGTGAACCCGGCGGGCGGTCAGCGCCTGCACCAGCTCCGCCTTCGAGCCGTAGTGGTTGTAGATCGTCTGCTTCGAGACGCCGGCGCGGCGGGCGATCTCCTCCATCGAGGCCGAGATGCCGCGCTCGACGAAGATGTCGAGCGCCGCGTCCAGGATGGCCTCGCTCTTAGCGACGTCGATCTGGCCGGATACGCGCGCCATCAGTGACCTCCGCCCTGCATGGCGCCCGGCTTGCCGCCCCTGGCGAAGAACGACAGGAACGCCGCCAGCCAGCAGCCCAGGGCCAGGACCGCAAACGCGTCGCCGAACGCGAGCGTCTGCGCCTCGCGGCGCATCATCATGGACAGCGCCTTGCGTGCTCCGCCTTCGGGATCGGCCATCCCGCTCTCGGTCATCATCTGGGTCAGGCCGCTGTAGAGGCCCGCGGTGGTCGATTGCGTCACCGACGCCGCCGAGGCGATGTCGGCATAGTGCACGGCGCCCTGATGGCTCAGGATCGTCGACAGCATGGCCAGGCCGATCGCGCCGGCGACGTTGCGGATCAGATTGATCAGCCCTGAGGCGTCTTTCATCATCGTCACCGGCAGGCTGGCGACGGCCATTTGCTGGGCGGCGATCATGGCGATCATCGAGCCGACGCCGCGGACGATCTGCAGCACCAGGAACTCGTGAAAGCCCCAGTCGGGCGTCACGCGCACGCCTTGCTGGATGCCCCAGGCGCAGAGCGTGAAGCCGACGACCATGGCGATCCGCGCATCGACCATGCGGACAAGGCGCCCCGCCAACGGCGCGCTCAGGAACATGGTCAGGCCCGACACCAGCATGGTGTTGCCCACGTCGGACGACGAGAAGCCGCGGATCTGGCCCAGAAAGATCGGCAGCAGGAAGGTGCCGCCGAAGAGGCTGGCGCCGGAGATGAACGTCATCACGATGCCAAGACTGAAGTTGCGGTCCCGGAACGGCTTCAGCGACACGATCGGCTGCCAGTAGGTGAGCTGGCGCCAGATGAAGATCACCCCCGTGAGCACGGCCGTGACCGTCAGCCACAGGATCAGGTCGTCCTCGAACCAGCCCTCGCTGTTCCCCTCCTCGAAGACGTACTGCATCGAGAGCAGGAAGACCGTCATGAAGCCCAGGCCCCACCAGTCGATGCCCTTGGACAGGCTGGGGTCGCCGCGGTCGAAGTCGGCGTAGCGCCACACCAGGAAGATCACCAGCAGGCCCACCGGCACGTTGATGAAGAACAGCCAGCGCCAGCTGAGCGCGTCGGTCAGATGGCCGCCCAGCGTCGGGCCGACGGTGGGCGCGAGCGTGACGATCAGCCCCACGATGACGTTGGCGGTGATCCGGCGCTCGGGCGGGAACACGGTCATCGCCGTTGCGAAGATCGGCGGGATCATCGCCCCGGCGAACACGCCCTGCAGGGCGCGGAAGAAGATCATCATGCCGACCGAGGAGGACAGGCCGACCGCGACGGAGGTGATCAGAAAGCCGATGCAGGCGAAGACGTAGAACGACCGCGTCCCCCACATCTTCGTCAGGTATGCGGTGAGCGGCATGATCACCACCTCGGCCAGGAGGTAGATGGTCTGCACCCAGCTGATCTCGTCGGCGGTGGCGCCGATGCCGGCCTGGATCTGGGTCAGAGAACTGGCCACGATCTGGATGTCGAGCATGGCCATGAACTGGCCGATGACCATGCCGCCGAAACCCAGGAAGACCTTCGTCCAGTTCACCGTCGCGCCGTCCGAGCCCAGCTCGACCGGGTGGGCGGCCTTGGCCGCCTGACTGTCCGGATGGAGGACGGCGTCGCTCATGGATCGCGCCTAGCGCGCGGCGCTCTGGGGCTCGCCGGACGCCATGCGGGCCGGGATCTGTCCCGCCTCGGCGAAGCTGGGGCCGGTGTCGTCGCGGACGTCCACCTTCACCTTCAGCGAAAGGCCCGGCCGGAGCGCGCCGGCCAGCGGCTGGCTGCGGTCGACGGCGATGCGCACCGGCAGCCGCTGGGCGATCTTGGTGAAATTGCCGACGGCGTTCTCCACCGGGATCAGGGCGAACTCGGCGCCGGTGGCGGGCGCGAACGACTCGACCTTGCCCTTGATGGTCTGTTTGCCGAAGGCGTCGGCGTGGATCTCCACGGGCTGGCCGATCCGCAGCCGGGCGACCTGGGTCTCCTTGAAATTGGCGACCACATAGCTGTCGGACAACGGCACGACGCTCATCAGGGCGGCGCCCGGACGCACGTACTGGCCCGTCCGCACGCTGCGGGCGCCCACGACCCCGGCGCTCGGCGCCCGAACCTCGGTGCGGGTCAGGTCGATGCGGGCCTGTTCCACGGCCGCCCGGGCGGCCTCGGCCTGGGCGACGCTCTGGGCCCGGGCCGAGCCCAGCGAGGCGGCGCTCCGACGCTCGGCTTCCAGGGCGGCGGCGGCCTGGCTCACGGCGGCGTTGGCCTGCTGTTCGGCGGCGCGCGCAGTCTGGGCCCGCTGCGCCGAGACCCAGCCCTGGCTGGCCAGCTGGCCATAGCGGTTCAGTTCGGCCTGGGCCAGACCGGCCTCGGCGCGGGCGGCCTCCACCGCGGCCGAACGCTGCGCGATCATCGCCTGCTCGAGGCGCACCTTGTCGTCCACCTGCCGGACGCCAGCCTCCAGCGCCTGGGCCTCCGCCTCGGCCTGGGCGAGGCGCGCCCTGATCGTCACCGGATCGATGCGAACCAGGACCTGGCCTGGATGGACGGTCTCGTTGTCGTTGACCAGCACCTCGGCCACGTAGCCGTCCACCAGGGGGCCACGGTCACCGTGTCGGCCTGGACGAAGGCGTTGTCGGTGGTCTCGTAGCGCTGCTTGTCCATCCACCAAAGGCCGCCGCCGACCGTGACGGCGACGGTCGCGGCGCCGCCGGCTACGATCGGAACCAGACGCTTCCTGGAGAGCCCCGCCATGACGTCGAATCCTGAAATCGCAAAAGTGGACTGGACGGTCCAATCCAGGATTCAGATAGGCTGCGGTTCTGCAGCGTACAAGGTAAAAATGGACGCAGGCGTCCATTTTTCACGTGCGTCTGGCGGCGCGCCTCGCCGTGGCGTAACGGTCGACGCATGAGCGGACCTGCGGACACGTTCTCGGCCGACGTCATCATCGCTGGCGCCGGGATGGCGGGGGCGACCCTCGCCGTCGCCCTGCATCGCGGCGGCCTGAGGCCCTTGCTGGTGGATCCTGTGGCGTTCGACGCCCAGCTCGCGCCGACGTTCGACGGCCGCGCCTCGGCCATCGCCTATGCCGCCTACCGCCAGTGGCGCGCTCTGGGCCTGGCCGACGCCCTCGACCCGCACGCCCAGCGTATCGAGCAGATCCTGGTCACCGATGGGCGGACGCCGGGCGCGGCCGCCGGCGCCCAGACGCCGTACTTCCTCCGGTTCGATTCCGACGAGATCGCCGATCGTTCCGAGGGCGAGCCGCTGGGCTACCTGCTGGAGAACCGCCGCATCCGCGCCGCCCTTGCCGCCGCCGTCCAGGCCGAAGGCATTGAGGTGCTGGCCCCGGCCCGGGTGGCCGGCTGCCGCTTCACCGGCCGGTCCGGCGAGGTGACCCTGGCCGACGGCCGCGTTCTCGCCGCGCCGCTGGTGGTGGGCGCCGAAGGCCGCGGATCCGTGGTCCGCGAGGCGGCCGGCATCGGCGTGATCGGCTGGCCCTATGCTCAGACCGGCGTCGTGGCCACGGTCCGCATGGACCGCCCGCACGAGGGCGTGGCGCACGAGTACTTCCTGCCCGGCGGACCGTTCGCCATCCTGCCTCTTACCGACAACCGCGCGAGTCTGGTCTGGACCGAGAGCACCGCCCGCGGCGAGGCGCTGAAGAGCGCCAGGCCAGAGGTATTCCAGGCCCATCTGGAGCGGCGCTTCGGCGAGTTCCTGGGCGGCGTGACCGTCGAGGGGCCGGTGTTCACCTACCCGCTGTCGCTGCAGCTGGCCGAGCGGTTCGCGGGGCCGCGCGTCGCGCTGCTGGGGGACGCGGCCCACGGCGTCCACCCGATCGCCGGCCAGGGGCTGAACCTTGGCCTGAAGGGCGCCGCTGCGCTTGCCGAGGTGCTGGTCGACGCCGCGCGGCTTGGCGAGGACATCGGCTCGGAGGTGGTGCTGGAGCGCTACGCCGCCTGGCGCCGGTTTGACACGGTCACCCTGTCGGCCGGGATGGACGCCTTCGTGCGGCTGTTCTCGAACGACAATCCGGCCGTGCGGCTTGTGCGCGGCCTCGGCATGGCGGCGGTGAACCGCGTGGGCCCCGCCCGGCGCTTCTTCATGCACGAGGCCGGCGGCGCGGTCGGCGACCTGCCCCGCCTGCTCCGCGGCGAGACGCTTTAGCCCCTAGTCCGCGATCTCTCGGGCTTCCTCGGGCAGCATGATCGGCACGCCGTCGCGGATCGGATAGGCGAGCCTCGCCTGGCGGCTGATCAGCTCGCCCTTCTCGCGATCGTACTCCAGCGGGCCACGGGTGACCGGGCAGACCAGGATCTCGAGCAGGCGCGGGTCGATCTCGACCTCGATCTGGAGCGGGGGCAGGGCGTCTTCCATGCCGTCCCTCTACTGCAGCGGCTGGGCGTCGTCATCCGGCTCGCTGGCGTCGATCTCCAGCAGGGCGGTGAGCGTCTCGAAGCGTCCCGTCAGGTCTGGAGCCTCCAGCAGCGCCTGCTTCTCGGCTGGCTCGAACGGCAGCCCCATGCAGAGGCTGTTCACCAGCGCCTCCAGCGGCGCGGTGCTGGCCGTTTCCCAGTCGATGTCGAGCTCGCGCCGGTTCAGGTAGCGCTTCAGGGCGGTGGCGAACCGGTTGCGCGCCTCCGTGGGCGCATCGTATTCGGCGTCGCGGGAGAGGTCGGCCTCGAAGCGGTCGTACCTGGCCCGCAGCTGGCGGTAGGGCGTGCGCAGGATCAGCTCCTCGCCGGCGTCGAACCGGCAGACCCCCGTCAGCGTGATCAGGTAGCGCCCGTCCGAGGTCTCAGCATAGCTGGTGATCCGGCCCGCGCAGCCCACGTCGGTGAGGATCGGCCGGGTGCGGTCGCCGCCGGGGCGGGTCTGAATCATCCCGATCATGCGGTCGCCGGCCATGGCGTCGTCCACCATGTTCAGGTAGCGGGGCTCGAAGATCTGCAGGGGCAGGTCGCCGCCGGGCAGCAGCAGCGCCCCGTCGAGCGGGAACACCGGGATCACCTGCGGCAGGTCCGAGATCTTCCGGTAGGGCGCCATCGGCCGCCTCCGCCTAGCTGAACAGCAACGCCGAAAGCTTGCGCCGGCCCTGTTTGGCCACGTCGGACATGGGTCCGGCGGCCTCGAAGATGGTCAGCAGCTGCTTGCGGGCCGCGTCGTCGTTCCAGGCGCGGTCGCGGCGGACGATCTCGATCAGCTCGTCCACGGCCTCGTCCATGCGGCCCGCGCCGGCCAAGGCCTTCGCCAGTTCGAACCGGGCCTCGTGGTCGTCGGCGTTCGTGGCCAGCCGCTGCTCGAACTCGGCGGTCTCCGAAGGCGCCTCGTCCGCAATGGCCAGGGCGGCCCGGACGCCGTCCAGGTCCGGATCCTTGGCGCCTTCCGGAGCCATGGCCAGGATCTCCTGGGCTCGCTCCAGGTCGCCGGCCTGCTGGTACAGCCGGGCCAGGCCGCCCAGGGCCTTGAGGTTCTCCGGCTCCGCCTGCAGCACCTGGGCATAGGCCTGGGCCGCGCCGCCCAGGTCACCGAGCTCCAGCGATTCCTTGGCCATGCCGAGGAGCTGGTCGATGGGCGAGCCGCCGCCCTGCTTGGCGAGGCGATCGACGAACTGCTTCACCTGGCTGTCGGGAAGGGCGCCCATGAAGCCGTCCACAGGCCGGCCGTCGACAAAGGCGAACACCGCCGGGATCGACTGCACGCGCAGCTGGCCGGCGAACGCCGGGTTCTTGTCGATGTCGATCTTGACCAGCTTCACCGCGCCCTTCGCGCCGGCCACCGCCTTCTCGAGCGCGGGACCGAGCTGTCGGCACGGGCCGCACCAGGTCGCCCAGAAGTCGACGATCACGGGCGTGGTCTTCGACGCCTCGATGACGTCCGCGACGAAGCTCGCGTCGGTCCCGTCCTTGATGAGGTCGGCGGCGTTCACGCCGCTCGTACCGCCGGAGGTTTCCCCGATCAGGGTCATCGCCCGAATTCCCTCGCTCAAATTTCGTCTGCACAAACGCCTTGCGGCAAAGATGGTCGCAGCACCGCGCGGCTTCAACGCGCCGGCGCCATCTCCACCACGGCCATGGCCTCGAAGTCCACAACCATCGGCTCGACGCCGATCGCCGTCAGGAAGCGGCGGAAGGCTTGGTTGCTGACCGTGGTCGTCGCGGTATTCGTCAGGGGGTGGAAGTTGACCAGCTCCGCCTCGGCCAGGGTGCGGTCCAGGACGAAGCGCACGCGGCGGTCCCGGTCGTTGATCAGGCCAAAGGCGGTGACCGAGCCCGGCGTGACGCCGAGCGTCTCCTCCATCAACGCCGAGTTGCCGAACGACAGCCGCGCCGAGCCGATCACGTGGTGCAGGCGCTTCAGGTCGATCACCGCATGGCCCTCTGCGGAGACCAGCCACAACTGGTCCTTGGCGTCCTTCAGGAAGAGGTTCTTGGTGTGGGCGCCCGGGATCCGCGCCTTGATCTCCTCGCCCTCCTCCACGCGGAAGACGGCCGGATGATCGTGGGTGATGTGCTCGACGCCGTGCGCGGCGAAGAACTGGAGCAGGTCGTCGCGTCCCTTCATGCCGGCTGCATACCCGAACTGGACGGGAAGGCGAGGGGGGCTTTAAGGGTCGGGGCCATGGAACTCGAGTGCTATCCCGTCTCCCTGCGCCCGCCCGAGCTGGTCCCCGGCCGGCCGGACCGCGCCTGGATGGACAACTTCTCGGCCCGGCATCCCTATCGCTGCCTGCCGCTGTCGATGGCCAACACGTCCGGCTGGGAGCTGCTATCGCCGGTGGGCTTCACCGCCGAGTGGACTGGCGGCATCCACCAGCAGGACATCCGGCTGACGGCGGACCACCCGCATCCGGACTTCCACCACCTGGCCTCCAGCCACTTCAGCCACGGCGTGCTGACCTTCCACTCGGGCTATCTGTTCCGCACGCCCCCCGGCTGGTCGATGATGGTCATGGGCCCCCCAACCACATCAAGGACGGCATCCAGCCCCTCGCGGGCGTGGTGGAGACCGACTGGCTTCCGTTCCCCTTCACGATGAACTGGATCTTCACCCGGCCGGGCAAGGTGCGCTTCGAGAAGGGCGAGCCCTTCTGCTTCATCACGCTGATCCAGGACCATCCGCTGCACGAAATCCAGCCGGTGATCCGCCGGCTGGATTCCAATCATGAGCTTCGCCACCAGTACGACGTCTGGGAAAAGCACCGCTCGGAGTTCAACCAGAAGATCTTCCGCGGCGATCCGGAGGCCACCAAGGAGGCCTGGCAGCGGTACTACTTCAAGGGCGAGTTCCCCGAAGAGGTCGCGCCCGCGCCTGAGGGACACGTCAACAAGCGCCGCCTGAAGAGCCCCAAATTCGGCTGAGAAATTTCCCCTTTCCGGGCGCTTGCCAACCGAAAAGCCCTCTGCCATAAGGCCCGCCTCGCAATTGGAGGCCGGTCAAACGACCTCCGCGGAGCGCGGGCGTAGCTCAGGGGTAGAGCACAACCTTGCCAAGGTTGGGGTCGGGCGTTCGAATCGCCTCGCCCGCTCCATTTTCCTTCGGGAAAGCGAACACGAAGGCCGCCGGAAACGGCGGCCTTTTGCGTTGTGCTTCATCCATACGCTAGAGATGGCGCGGGGAGGCGGCGTCTTTTCTTGAACCACATCCTGGACCTGCCCGAGCTTGAGCGCGAGATCGCCGACGCCCCCGACTTCGACGCCTTCGAAGCGGCGCTGCGCAAGCTGACCGACCTGCGCCAGGGGTTTCGTGAGCCGGGGGTTTATGGCCAGAAACTGTATCTGAAGGGGCTGGACGACCTCATCCCGACCATCACCCGTGGCCTCAGCCTGCCCGACGTGCCCGGCGAGCGGTCAAACGCGCAGGTGGTGATCCTGGCGACCCGCTTCTACCGGACCGGCGGTCACAGCCAGGTGGCGTTCGACGTGGCGCGGCGCCTCGGGCCTGACGCGGTGACGGTGATCTTCACGGCGACCGATGAGGGCGAGCTCTCCTACCGCAAGCTGCTGGGAGGCCCCCACCGCACCGAACAGCTGCAGGAGCGCGCGTCTCTGGTGCTGAGCAGCGCCACGCTCACCGAGCGTATCCTTGAGCTCTACCGCCTGCTGCTGGCGCTCCGGCCCACCCGGATCATCCTGATGAGCCACCCGACCGACGTCGTGGCCGTGGCCGGGGCCTGGCCCTTCCGGGCGGTCACCGAGTTCCTGCATCACGCCGACCACGTCCCGGCGCTGGGCGCGACCCTGCCGTTCGCCCGGCACGTCGACCTCACCTTCACCTGCCATCAGGCCTGCCGCGCGGCGGGATTGGCCGCGGAATACGCCGGCCAGGCCGCGCCGGCTGCTGCAGATGCGGCGTCGGAGCGCGCCCCGGGCAAGGTCCTGCGGCTCGCCACCTGCGGCAGTCCGCACAAGTATGCCGGCCGGCGCGGCCATGCGTGGCGCGACTACGCCGCCGCGGCGCTGCGCCGCCCCGCGGCCGAACTGATCCACATCGGCACGGCGGACGAGGCCATGCGGCAGGACATCCGGTCCGCGCTGGAGGCGGCCGGCGTCGATCCGCAACGCTACGTCTTCGCCGGCGTCGTGCCGAGCCTCGGGCGCGCGCTCGTCGAGCGCGACATCGACGTCTACCTCTCGAGCTATCCCGAGACCGGCGCCCGCGCGAACCTTGAGGCGATGGCCGCCGGGATCCCCGTCGTGCTGCCGGTGGCGCCCGACGACGAGGCGCCTCTGACCCGCTTCAGCCTGCCGCTTCGCCGCTGGATCGAAGCCCGGACGCCGGACGATCTCCCCGCGGCCATTGATCAGGCGCTGGCGCTGTCCCCGTCGCTGCGCACGCCGGAGGCCCACGCGGAGCTGCGCCGCGAACTGGCCCGCTTCGACGATTACGTGGCGCTGCGGCCGTTGGCGCCGGTCTGAGCGCCCCCTTACCCGAACGGGTCCGGCTCGAACAGCGAACCTGAGGGCTGAGTGACCGCGGCGTCGGCGCCCCCGTGCCAGATGTCCGGCGGCGGCTCCCACCCTTCGAAGGGCGGCGTCCAGTCGGGAAACAGCGCGGGGTGGTTCCAGGGATCCTCCGCAGGATCGTGGGCGTCCGGCGGCAGCCCGCCCGGCGTCGGCTCGGAGCCGGAGGGCGCGCGCTGGGTGTAGCCTTCGGCGCGCCCGTGGGCCACGTACCAGTACTTGGCGTAGTCCTGGACGGTGTCGCCGCCCACGCGCTCAACCCAGGCGCTCGACTTGCGGTCGTTCTCCGGCCCGTAGAACTGCTCGAAGAAGGTTCGGAAGACGTCGGGGCGCTCGGCAAGAAGTCGCTCGACATTGATCGCCTCGGCGGCGGCCTTGTCGGTCTGGGCATAGCCCTCCCAGCGTCCGTACTTCTCGTACCAGTACTTGGCGTAGGCCTCCGGACCGTCTCCGCCGACCCGCTTCATCCAGGCGGTCGACTGCCGGTCGTTGTCCGCGCCGTAATAGGCTTCGTAGTAGGCGCGCAGGACGTCCGGCCGCTCCTGCAGGATCCGCTCGAGCGAGACGTTGTCCTGGGCGGTGGTCGGCCCTTGGGCGTAACCTTCGTACCGGCCGTGCTCGGCGTACCAGTATCTGGCGTAGGCTTCGGGCGTGGCCTCGCCGACCCGCGCCTGCCACGCGGTGGATTTCGGGTCGTTGCCTGAGCCGTGATACGCCTCGTAGAACGCCTTCAGGACGTCCGGGCGATCGGCAAGCAGGCGTGCGTAGTCGATCGAGGAGGGATCGTCGTGCCAGGCCGACGCCGTGGCGACCGGCGCCGCCTCCACGTCCGACCGCAGGATCGCGCTTCGTGGGGCCGGCTGCGCGGTCCCCGCCTCGAGTTCGTCCCTCGGCTGAACTCGGATCGTATGGCATCGGGCCCCCGGCTCGTTGTCGGTGGCCGGGAACATGTCAGCGCCGCGCGGCGAGACAACCATATGAAACTTATAAGCTTCGCAACGCTTTGCCTGGCGGGGGCGCCGCGTCGGCGGGGCTAGGCCGGAACGGTCGCCACCATCGAGGGCCGGGCGTTGAAGGTGTCGGCGAACGCCGCGAGCCGCGGCCGGCCGGAGCGCCAACCGAGATCGCCGAACCGGAAGTCGAGGTAGGAGAGGGCGCAGGCGGACGGCGATGTCGCCGACCTGTGGCCGTCCGCCGCTGGGCTGGAAGGCGGCTTCGAAGGCGTCGAGCGTGCGTTCGATCTTGCCGATCTGGCCGGCGTCCCAGTCCGCCCAGCGCAGCGGCTCGGGTCGTAGCGCGCGCTCGTAACGGGCCAGCAGGGCCGCATCCAGCAGGCCGTCGGCGGCGGCCTGGTCGCGCAGCGCCGGCCACCGCGCGTCGCCGCCGGGGATCAGACGCCCCCCGAGATATGGTCCAGGTATTCGACGATCACGCGGCTGTCGAAGAGGCCCGCGCCGTCGTCCAGCACAAGGGTCGGAACCTTGGTCAGCGGGTTGGCGCCGCTCACCTCGGCGTTGGAGCCGACCGGACTCACAGTGACGGAGACGATCTCGATGCGGTCGGCGAGGCCGGCTTCGTGGGCGCAGACGGCCACCTTGCGGGCATAGGGGGAGGCGCTGGAGGAATAGAGCTTCATGTCCCGGCCTTACGCGCTGGGACCGGACGCGGAAAGCCCCCCGGCGTCGCCGTCGGGGGGCTACAAGTTCACCGTACGCCGGCTCTAGCGCGGGGCCGGGTACTGGATCCGCGGGCGAAGGTTGTCGATCACGGCGCGGGCGTCGAAGGCCCGCGGATCGTCGATCGGCTTGGCGCCACGGCCCATCACCACCTCGGCGGTGGCCTCGAAACGGTCGACGGTGCGGACATCGACGCGGTTGGCCCAGAAGGGGTCGCCCCAGAAGGGATCCCAGGTGCGCCAGCCATAGCCGCGGCCGTAGTAGCGCCAGGACGGCCGCCAGTAGCCGTAGGTCGGGCCGTACCACGGGCGGTAGAACGGATCCGGCTCCACATAGGTGCGGGTCTGGCGGTCGGTGTTGCGGTCCACGATGGAGAACCAGTCGTAGCCCTGCTGGACCGTCAGCTCGGCGGCGCGGAACAGCAGATAGCCTTCCACCGTCTCACGCGAGGTGAGGGTGTTGCCCTGGAAGTTCACGCGGAAGCGGTTCTGCTCCAGTCGGAGCTCGGAATAACCCCCGGACGTCTGCTGGCCCGGAATATTCGGCTGGTATGGCGTCGGCGTCGCACAGGCGGCCAGGCCGGCCGCCAAAGCCAGACCGACGGCGAAAGCGGCTGATCTCTTCGACATTTTATGTCTCGAACTCGGAAGTCCCTCAGGGGACAGGTGTAAAGGCCCAAACCCGCAGCCGCAATTGTGGTTGCGGGCGCGATCATTTGCCCCGGCGGATGTGTCGTGCGTCCGGCGCTCAGGTCTGCGTCAGCACGATCACCCAGACGGCGCGGCCCAGCGCCCCGAACAGCAGCACCGCCGCCGCCAGAGCCTGGATCAGGAAACCCAGCTCGCGCTTGGCCGGGTCGCGGACGTAGCCCACCTGATAGGCGATGCGCCCGACGATCCAGATCAGCCCCAGCACCGCGGCCCACAGGTCGCTCCAGTAGAGGGCGAACAGCCACAGCGACGGCAGGAAGACGGGCAGCCACTCCAGGGTGTTCACATGGGCCCGGATCGTCCGCTCCAACACCGGGTCTCCGGTCATGGCGGGCGCCTGGATGCCGCACTTGCGACGGGCGCCGGCCACCTGCAGCCCCATCCAGACGTAGGTCAGCACCGCCAGCAGCGTGACGATGGCGACGTAGGCATGGCTCTGCATCCGGTGGATCCTCCCGATCTCGTACGGCCAAGCTTGGCGCCGGATCGCGCGGAGGGGAAGGGCGGCGGAACCCCGGCGGCCCGACCGCGCGTTTATCCGCCGTCAGACGGGCCGGAGGACACGGCGATGCAGGTGGAATCCGCGGCGATCCAGGACATCGACTACGACGTCGAGCGTTCCAAGCTGCTGGTCCGGTTCCAGAGCGGCGAGCAGTACGTCTATGTCGGCGTGCCCGGCGAGGTGCACCGCTCGTTTCTGGAAGCCGACTCCAAGGGCCGGTTCTTCCAGGCCGAGATCCGCGACAACTATCCCTACAACAAGATCGAGAACTAGCCGGTGTAGTGCTCGCCGTCCGGGATCTCGGGCAGCGGCTGCCCCCGGCGCCGGTCGCGGTTGGCCATCACCCGCAGGCGCAGGGCGTTCAGCTTGATGAATCCCTCTGCGTCCCGATGGTCATAGGCGACGGCGCCTTCCTCGAAGGTCACCAGCTCCTGATCGTAGAGCGAGTAAGGCGAGGTGCGGCCGACCACGGTGACGTTGCCCTTGTAGAGCTTCACCCGGACCTGACCCGCCACCGGCTCCTGGCTCTTGTCGATGGCCGCCTGCAGCATCTCGCGCTCGGCCGAGAACCAGAACCCGTTGTAGATCAGGCCGGCGTACTTCGGCATCAGCTCGTCCTTGAGGTGCATGGCGCCCCGGTCCAGCGTGATGCTCTCGATGCCGCGGTGGGCGGCCAGCAGGATCGTCCCGCCAGGGGTCTCGTAGACGCCGCGCGACTTCATGCCCACGAAGCGGTTTTCCACCAGGTCGAGACGCCCGATGCCGTTGTCGTGGCCCAGTTCGTTCAGGCGGGCCAGCAGGGCGGCCGGCGACAGCTTCTCGCCATCGATGGCGACAGGGTCGCCCTTCTCGAAGTCGATGGTGATGACGGTCGGCTTGTCCGGCGCATCCTCGGGCGAGATCGTGCGCATGTGCACGAACTCGGGGGCCTCGACCGCCGGGTCCTCCAGCACCTTACCTTCCGACGACGAGTGCAGCAGGTTGGCGTCGACGCTGAACGGGCTCTCGCCGCGCTTGTCCTTGCTGATCGGGATCTGGTGCTTCTCGGCGAAGTCGATGAGCGACTCGCGGCTGCGGAACTCCCATTCCCGCCACGGCGCGATCACCCGGATGTCGGGCTCGAGCGCGTAGTAGCCGAGTTCGAAGCGGACCTGGTCGTTCCCCTTGCCGGTGGCCCCGTGGCAGACGGCGTCCGCGCCGACCTGGCGCGCGATTTCGATCTGGCGCTTGGCGATCAGCGGCCGGGCGATCGAGGTGCCCAGCAGATACTGGCCTTCGTAGACCGTGTTGGCGCGGAACATCGGGAAGACGAAATCCCGCACGAACTCCTCGCGCAGGTCGTCGATGAAGATGTTCTCGGGCTTGATCCCCAGCATCAGCGCCTTCTCGCGGGCCGGACCCAGCTCCTCGCCCTGCCCCAGGTCCGCGGTGAAGGTCACGACCTCCGCGCCGTACTCGGTCTGCAGCCACTTCAGGATGATCGAGGTGTCCAGGCCGCCGGAGTAGGCGAGCACGACCTTCTTGACGGGCTTCTTGTCGGCCATGGGCGGCGGACCTTTGCGAAAAGAGAAGTGGGAAGTCGCGCGCCTTTAAGGGCAGGCGCGCCGCTGGTTCAAGGCCGGAGTTGCCCGTCCGCCTCGAGCGCCCGCGCGGCGGCGCGCATCCAGGCATAGTGCGCCAGCACGAACAGCGGCGCGAGGAAGGCGCGGAACAGGAACAGCAGCAGCTGCCGGTCGGGGGCGAGCTGCGGGTTGCGGGCGGCCGCCGAGAGCGCCAGTCCCAGCACCAGCGGGACCGCTACGGCCAGACCCACGGCCAGCGCGCGCCCGGCCCGGCGGCGGCTCAGGCCCCACGGCAGCGGCGGCCGGGCCGCCGGCGTCAGCTTTTTCCAGAAGCGCTGTGCGCCCGAGGCGATCATGGCCATGGCCACGATCCACATGGCGTCGCCCAGGATGGAGAGCAGGTTCAGCGACACGTCAGACCGTCACCTGGGTGCCGAGCTCCACCACCCGTCCTGGCGGGATCTTGTAGAAGTCGGTCGGATTGGCGGCGTTCTTCATCAGGAAGATGAACAGCTTGTCCTGCCACAGCGGCATGCCCGATTGGGCCGACGGCACCACCGATCGGCGGCCGAGGAAGAAGCTGGTGGCCATGATGTCGAACTTCAGCCCGGCCTTGCGGCACAGTCCCAGCGCCTTGGGCACGTTGGGGCTCTCCATGAAGCCATAGGTGATGATCACCTTCTTGAAGTCCTCGTTCAGAGGCTCGATGCGGATGCGCTCGGCCTCCTTCACCCGCGGCGTCTCCGCCGTCTGCACGGTGAGGATGATGTTCTTCTCGTGCAGAACCTTGTTGTGCTTGAGGTTGTGCATCAGCGCGACAGGCGCGGTGTCGGGATCGGACGTCAGGAAGATCGCCGTGCCCGGCGCCCGATGCGGGGCCCGCGCCTTGAGGATGTCGGCCAGCTCGCTCATCGAGACGCTGTCGCGCCGGGTCTTGTCGGTGAGGATCTGCGCGCCCCGGGTCCAGGTCCAGATCATCAGCACCAGCGCCGCCCCCAGCACCAGCGGCAGCCAGGCGCCCTGGGGGATCTTCAGCAGGTTCGAGGAGATGAACACCACGTCCAGCAGGCCGAAGGCGGCGGTGGCCAGCGCCGCCTGCCAGACCGGCCGCTTCCACATGTAGCGGACGATGTAGAAGAACAGCAGGGTGTCGACGAACATCGCGCCCGTCACCGCGATGCCGTAGGCCGCGGCGAGGTTCGACGAGGTGCGGAACATCACCAGCAGCACCAGCACGCCGACCATCAGGAACATGTTCACCTGCGGCACATAGATCTGGCCGGCCTGCGTTTCCGACGTGCGGCGGATGTCGATCCGCGGGAACAGCCCCAGCGACACGGCCTGCTGGGTCATCGAAAAGGCCCCGGTGATCACCGCCTGCGAGGCGATGACGGTCGCGGCGATCGAAAGCAGCCAGACCGGCCAGTAGACGACCGTCGGGATCATGTCGAAGAACGGGTTGGCCGCCGTTTCCGGGTGAGCCAGCACCATGGCGCCCTGGCCCAGGTAGTTGAGGATCAGCGCAGGCAGCACCAGCACGACCCAGGCGGCGCGGATCGGGCCTTTCCCGAAGTGCCCCATGTCGGCGTACAGCGCCTCGGCTCCGGTCACGGCCAGGAAGACGCTGCCCAGGATGACGAAGCCCAGGAAGCCGTTGTCGATCAGGAACAGCACGCCGTAGTGTGGCAGGAGGCCCCTGAACACCGAGAGGTCGTCCGAGATGTGGTAGAGGCCGAGCGCCGCCAGCACCAGGAACCAGGCCGCCGTGACGGGGCCGAACAGCTTGGCGACGCTGGCCGTGCCGCGGGACTGCACCAGGAACAGCCCGATCAGGATGGCCGCCGTGGCCGGCAGGACGAGAGGCGCGAGCCTCGGCCCGAAGCCGGGCAGCTCCTTCATCCCTTCCATCGAGCCCAGCACCGAGACCGCCGGAGTGATGATGCCGTCGGCGTAGAACAGCGCCGCGCCGAATACGCCCAGCAGGAAGATGATGGTCGACCGGCGTCCGGGGCTGACCCGCTGGGCCAGCGCCATGAGCGCGAGCGTGCCGCCCTCGCCCTTGTTGTCGGCGTTCATCAGGAAGATGACGTACTTGATCGTGACGATCAGGATCAGCGCCCAGGTGATCAGCGAGACGACGCCCAGCACCGCGAGCTCGGCCGTTCCGCCGCTCCGCGAATGGTGCAGCGCCTCGCGCATGGCGTAGAGCGGGCTCGTGCCGATGTCGCCGAAGACGACGCCCACCGAGCCGAGCGCCAGCGCCCAGAACTTCTCCTTGGGCGCGTGATGCGTCCCATCCGCTCCGTTTTCGGGAGCGCCGGCCGGATCAGCCATCCATCGTCTCCGGGAACCGACTCCGAGAAGTGTTCCCTTGGGCGGCCCCATGCCGTCACGCGGCGGGCGCGATACACCCAATAGGGGCGGCGTTCAATGCGCGGCTTGCGCAGCCGCGCGGCGCACGTATTGCTTGGCGCGGGCGTTCGAGGGGGTTTCCGACGATGGATCGCAGGCTGGCCCTGGTCACGGGCGCATCCGCCGGCATCGGCGCCGCCTTTGCGCGCATCCTCGCCAGCCACGGCTACGACGTGGCGCTCACCGCCCGCCGCGCCGATCGGCTGGAGTCCGTCGCCGAGGAGATCCGTCTGCGCTACGGCGTGGAGACGCTGACCGTCGCAGCCGACCTCGCCCAGCCGGAAGGTCCCGGCCAGATCCTCGATCACCTCACCGCCCACGGCCGCACCGTCGACGCCCTGGTCAACAATGCCGGCTACGGCCTGCCGGGGGCCTATGCCGAGACCCGCTGGGCCGACCAGGCCGCCTTCCTGCAGGTGATGGTCACAGCCCCCTGCGAGCTTGCGCACCGCGTGCTGCCGGGCATGGTCCAGCGCCGCTTCGGCCGCATCGTCAACGTCGCCTCTCTGGCCGGCCTGATCCCCGGGGCGGCGGGTCACACGCTGTACGCCGCCTCCAAGAGCCTGCTGATCAAGTTCTCCCAGAGCCTGCACCTGGAGAGCCTCGATGACGGCGTGCACGTCACCGCGCTCTGCCCCGGCTTCACGTTTTCGGAATTCCATGACGTGAACGGCACGCGGGCGATGGTCAGCGCCTCCACGCCGCCATGGATGTGGCTCGGGGCCGACGAGGTCGCCGCCGCCGGCTACGAGGCGGTGGAGGCCGGTCGCGCGGTCTGCGTGCCGGGAGCCCCGAACAAGGCCATCGCCGCCATCGCCAAGGCCCTGCCCGACGAATGGGGCCTGGCGCTCATCGCCAGCCAGGGCCAGCGCTTCCGCAAGCTCTAGGCGGCGCTATTCCCCGTAGGGGTGGGCGGCTTCCGGCGAGATGAAGCCGTTGGTGGCCTCGGCCAGGCCGGCGAACAGGAACTGCACCGCCAGAGCGCACAGGATCAGGCCCAGGACACGGACCACGATGGTCAGGCCGATCCGGCCCAGGATGCGCGAAATGATCGGCGTGGCCATGAAGGCCAGCACCGTCGCCACCGCCACCGCGGCGATCACGCCCACGCCGGTCGCCGCGCCCGACAGCCCGAACTGGCGGGCCTGGCTCGCATAGATCACGACGGTCGAGATGGCGCCTGGGCCGATCAGCAGCGGCATGGCGAACGGCACGATCATCCGTTCGAACCGACGTCTCGCCACGCTGCGCGGATCGCCCGAAGCCGCTTCGGCCGCATCGGCGAAGGTGGCGGTGAAGTCGTCGCGGGCCATTTCGAGGCCCAGGAGCAGCAGGATGATGCCGCCCGCGATCCGGAACGCGGGCAGTGAGATGCCGAAGAATTCCAGCAGGCTCAGGCCCGTGAAATAGAAGAACGTCAGGAAGCCGACGACGAACAGGCCGATGTAGACCGCGATCAGGGCGCGATCCCGCGACAGCGCGCCGGCCGTGGCGGCGGCGAACAGCGGCACGTTGCCCAGCGGGTCCAGCAGGGCGAACAGGGCGACGAAGAAGTTGACCGCGAACTCGGCCTGGCTCATGACGGCGTCTTAGCCTGAAACCTCGACCGCGGACCACCCCGCGGCTTTTGCCGGAGCCAGCCCATGGTCGCCGCAGCTGCGCATGCGCACGTCTCTCCCGCCGCCGATCCGCGCCTGATCGTGCCGCTGGACCTTCCCACCGTGGACGAGGCCCGGCGGATGGTTGAGGCGCTGGGAGACGCGGTCAGCTTCTACAAGGTCGGGCTGGAGCTGTTCGCCTCGGACGGCATGGGTCTGGCCCGCGAGCTGAAGGCGCAGGGCAAGCAGGTCTTCCTCGACTGGAAGCTGCACGACATCGGGACCACGGTGCAGCGCGCCGCCACGGTGCTGGCCAACGCCGGCTGCGACTTCCTCACCGTCCACGGCGAGCCCCAGGTGATGACGGCCGCCGTCGCCGGTCGCGGCGGCTCGGACCTGAAGGTGCTGGCGGTGACGGTGCTGACCAGCCTCACGGACGCCGACCTCGTCGAGATGGGCTTCTCCGAGAGCGCCCGCAGCCTCGTCGAGCGGCGCATCCGCCAGGCCATCGACGCCGGCTGTGACGGCGTGATCGCCAGCCCGCACGAGGCGGCGCTCGCCCGCAAGCTCGGTGGGCCGGATTTCCTGGTGGTGACGCCGGGCGTGCGCCCCGACTGGTCGGCGAAGAACGATCAGGCCCGGGCGGCGACCCCTTCGGACGCGCTGCGGGCCGGCGCCTCCCATATCGTCTGCGGCCGCCCGATCACCGCCGCCGCCGATCCGCGGGAGGCGGCGCTGCGGGTCGCGGCCGAGATGGCCAGCGCCTAGAAGTCGACCGCCAGTCCCTTCCGCTCCCAGTCTCCGAAGCGCGTAGGCTCCGGACCGGCCGGGCCGCCGTCTTCCGGCGCCGTCGGAGCAAGCTGCCCCTCGGCTTCCTTGCGGCGGGCTTCGGCCTCGGCGAGCGCCCGCTGGGCGGCGGCTGTCAGAACCTTGCCGGGTGCGGCGTTCGCGGGGATGTCGTCCATGCCGGCCATTTAGGCTCGCAGGACCGCGGAATCCATGCTTGCCTCGCTCGCGGAACGCGGGTTTATCGCGCGCCCACTCAAGCTTCGGGGGAAGCCACAATGTCTCGACTGACCACGGCGTTCTTCGCCGCCGCCGTCCTCTACGCGCTCGCCGGCATGGCGCTCGGCAGCTACATGGGCGCGACCCAGGACTTCGCCATGCGGCCTCTGCACGCCCACATCAATCTGCTGGGGTGGGCGGGTCTCGCGCTCATGGGAGCCTTCTACGGCGTCGCCGGGGCGCATGCGCCGCAGAAGCTGGGCTGGATCGTCTTCGCCGTCGCCAATCTCGCCAACCTGCTGATGCTGCCGATGGTCTACCTGATCACCCAGGGCAAGCCGCCGGTCGCGCCCGTGCTGATGGCCGGGGGAAATGCTGGCCTTGCTGTCGATCGTCCTCCTGGGGGTCTGCGTGCTGATGGCCGGCCGCCGGCCTGCCGCGGCCTGACGCCCGGCTGAAGAAGTCCTTGCGCCGGCCGCCCGTTGCAGGCAGGCCGGCGCCCGTGACCTCGACCGACGCCCCGACCGGACCCGAACACGCCGCGGGCCAGCCCGCGCGCGCCGCCGCCCTCGACCTGCTGGACGCCGCCCTGTCGCGCCGCGCCGGGCTCGAGGAGGGCCTGACCCATCCGGCCCTCGCCCGCCTGGAGCCCCGCGACCGCGCGTTCGCCCGGGCGCTGGCCATGGCGACGCTGCGCCACCTCGGCCCCATCGACGCCGCCCTGCAGGCCCGGCTCAAGAAGCCGCCGCCGGACCGCATCGTCCAGGTGCTCCGCCTGGGCGCCGCCCAGCTGCTGGTGCTGAAGACCCCCGCGCACGCCGCCGTCTCGGCGACCGTCGAGCTCGCCGCCCGGCAGAAGGGCGGCCAACCGTTCAAGGGCCTGGTCAACGCTGTGCTGCGCGGCCTGACGCGCGAGCCGCCGACGTTGGACGATCCGGAGCTGCTGGCGCCCCAGTGGCTTGCCGCCCGCTGGCGCTCGGCGTTCGGCGCCGATGCGGCCCGCGAGATGGCGGCCCTCGTCGCGGCTGAGCCGGCCACCGACATCACCCCGCAGGGCGATGTCGACGACCTTGTGGGCGAGCTGGAGGCCCAGGTCCTGCCGGGCGGTACGCTGCGCGCCGGCCTGAAGGGCGAGGTCTCCGCCTGGCCCGGGTTTTCCGACGGCCGCTGGTGGGTCCAGGACGCTTCGGCCGCGATCCCCGCACGCCTGCTCGATGTCAAGGCCGGCGAGACCGCCCTCGACCTCTGCGCCGCCCCTGGCGGCAAGACGCTGCAGCTGGCCGCCGCCGGCGGCCGCGTCACCGCCGTCGACAAGTCCGCCGGCCGCCTCAAGCGGGTGACGGAGAACCTCGCGCGCACCGGTCTGGGCGCCGAGGTGGTCACCGCCGATGCGGCGGAGTGGAACGACCGCCGCCGCTTCGACGCCGTCCTGCTGGACGCGCCGTGCTCGGCCACCGGCACCTACCGCCGCCATCCCGATGTCCTGTGGGTGGCGAGCCCGGCCGACATACCCAAGCTGGCGGCCCTGCAGTCGCGCCTGCTCGACGCCGCCGGCCGCCGGGTGAAGCCGGGCGGTCGCCTCGTCTACTGCGTCTGCTCGCTGGAGCCGGAAGAAGGCGAGGCCCAGGTGGCCGCCTTCCTGAAGCGCTCGCCCGAGTTCACGCTGGATGCGGTCGCCCCCGGCGAAGGCGGCGCCCCCGAGGCCAGCCGCCTCGACAACGGAACGCTTCGCATCCTCCCTCACCACCGTGACGGCGGAACCGACGGCTTCTTCATCGCCCGCCTGCGCCGCAGCGACTGACGTCCGCCATCGCCGCCGCGATGGGGAGGTAGCTCTGGCCTCTTCGGCCGCATCAGATTAAGGCGGGGCGCATGGCGGCGGGCACGATCATCGCACCTTCCATCCTGGCTTCGGACTTCTCGAAGCTGGGCGAGGAGGTTCGCGCGATCGAGGCGGCGGGCTGCGACTGGGTGCACGTCGACGTGATGGACGGCCACTTCGTGCCGAACATCACGATCGGGCCCGACGTGGTGAAGGCCCTGCGCCCGCATTCCAAGCTGCCGTTCGACGTCCACCTGATGATCTCGCCGGTGGACAGCTACCTCGAGGCCTTCCGAGCCGCCGGCGCCGACATCATCAGCGTCCATCCCGAGGCCGGTCCGCACCTGCACCGGACCCTGCGGCGCATCCGCGAGCTCGGCGCCAAGGCGGGGGTGGTCTTCAATCCCTCGACCGATCCGGCGGTGATCCAGTGGATCCTGGAGGACGTCGACCTGGTGCTGGTCATGTCGGTCAACCCCGGCTTCGGCGGCCAGAGCTTCATCTCCTCCCAGCTCCGCAAGGTCGAGGCCCTGCGCCGGATGATCGACGCGGCGGGCGCCGATATCATTCTCGAGGTCGACGGCGGCGTGACGCCCGAGACCGCGCCCCAGTGCCTCTCCGCGGGCGCCACGGCGCTGGTGGCGGGCTCGGCCGTGTTCCGCGGCGGGCCCGAACGCTACGCCGCCAACATCGCAGCACTCCGGGGCTGATCCCCGCATGGACGCCCTGACCCGACTGCCCGGCGCGCTCACGCTCCTGGCCGCCGGTGTCTGGACCGGGCGGCGCCTGGCCGAGGAATGGCAGGCGTCCCCCGTCTATCGCTGGGCCACGCCCAGGCCGGAGGGTCTCGGCGTCCAGCCCCGCGACCTGCGCCCCGCAGACCCGGCCGCCGGCAAGCGCATCCTGGCCGGCGCCTTCGTCCTCGCCGGCGCGACGCTCGCTGTCGGGCCGCGCGCCGATCCCTGGGACCGGCCCAGCCCCGACCGCCGTTTCGCCGTCCAGCTGCATCGCTTCGCCTGGCTGCGCGATCTGTTGGCCACTGGCGGCGAAGGCGTCACCGAGGGGTTGCGCCTGACCCTGGACTGGCTGCGGGTGTTCGGGGCCTGGAACAGCTTCGCCTGGGGACCGGAGACGCTGGAGCGCCGGGTGTTCAACCTCGCCTGTGCGGCGCGGACCCTCTGCGCCGGCGCTTCCGACGCCGAGACGGCCCGCATCGCCGCCAGCCTCGCCCGGCAGGTCCGCACCTTGCTGGATCAGGGCGGCGGGCAAGGTCGCGCCGCCGAACGCGCCTGCGCCGCCGCCGTGGGCGCCGCGGCGCTGTCGGGCCGCGCAGCCGAGAGCCTGCTCGCGACGGCGCTCGCCCGGCTCGAGAGGGCGCTCGACGCCGCGCTGCCGCCGGAAGGCGGACACGCCAGCCGTAGTCCACAGCAGGCGCTGGAGCTGCTGTTCGACCTGCTGACCCTCGACGAGGCCCTGACCCAGATGGGCCGCGCTGCGCCCGAAGCGGTTTCGCGCGCGCTCGACCGACTTGCGGGCGCTGTGCGGTTCTTCACGCTCGCGGATGGACGCCTCGCCGCCTTCCAAGGGGGCGAGGCGCTCGCGGCGCCCTATGTCGCCGCCACCGGCGCGGGCGAGGCGCCCGACGGGCGGGCGGCGCCGTCCGCCTGCAACGGCTACCACCGCCTGGAGGGTCGCGCGCTCCAGCTGATCATCGACACCGCGTCACCGGCGGAGGGCCCATGGAGCGCGGCGGCCTGCGGGCAGCCCCTGGCGTTCGAAGCGGTGGCCGGGGGCCGGAGGCTGATCGTGGGGGGCCGGCTGGTCGCCCGATGGCCCTGGTCCGCAGGCGCTTCGGGTCGCTGACGCCGCCTCCACCACCTCGCTGGGGGACCAGGCCTGCGGCGGACCGCTGCGCGGTTTCTCCGCCCGCGTGCTGGGCCCGCGGCTGGTCGGCGGCTGCGGCTTGGTCGAGACCCAGCGGCGCGAGGCGCCCGGCGCGGTCTGGCTCGAGACCGCCCACGACGGCTGGGCGCGGACGTTCGGCCTGCGCCACGAGCGGCGTCTGTACCTCGACGAGGCCAAGGACGAGGTGCGCGGCGAGGACCGGCTGACCGCGCTGAACGCCGCCAAGGGCCAGGACCGCCGCTTCATCCCCTTCACCGTGCGCTTCCACCTGCATCCCGAGGTCAGCGCGCTGATCGCCCGCGACCGCAAGAGCGTGTTGCTCAAGCCCGAAGGGGATGAGGCCGGCTGGTGGCTGCGCAACGACGCCCTGGACGTGGCGTTGGAGCCTTCCTTCTACTGCCAGGACGGCGAGCTGCGGCGCTCCCAGCAGATCGTCCTGCGCGGCCAGGCCCGCGCCGACGCGGGCGCCCGGGTGCGATGGAAGCTCTCATCAGCGGCGGCCCAGGTTGACCCCGGCAAGGCGCAGGCCTAATCGGCAGCGCATCGACGCGTGACTGGCGAATGAGGTGGGAAACCACCGGGAAGCGCGTCCGACCATAGACTCGCCGCTCGCCTGGGCTCTTCCTTCCATCGAAGCCAGGAGTCCGCCGTGCCCGCCGCCCCCGATTTCCCGCCCGCGCCCGACCGCGTCCCCGTCCGCCGCGCCCTGCTGTCCGTGTCGGACAAGGCCGGCCTTGTCGACTTCGCCAAGGCGCTCTCCGCCAAGGGCGTGGAGCTGGTCTCCACCGGCGGCACCCGCAAGGCCATCTCCGACGCGGGCCTCCCGGTGAAGGACATCTCCGAGCTGACCGGCTTTCCCGAGATGATGGATGGCCGGGTCAAGACCTTGCACCCTGTCGTCCACGGCGGCCTGCTGGGCGTGCGCGACGCCGCCGACCACAAGGCGGCGATGGACGAGCACGGCATCGGCGCCATCGATCTCGTCTATGTGAATCTCTACCCCTTCGAGGCGACGGTCGCGGCCGGGGCGGACTACGAGACGGCGGTCGAGAACATCGACATCGGCGGTCCGGCGATGATCCGCTCGGCGGCCAAGAACCACGGCTACGTGGCGGTCTGCACCCAGCCCTCCGACATGGAGGAGGTGATCGCCGAGGTCTCGGCCGACGGGACCACCTCGCTCGACCTGCGCAAGCGCCTGGCCGCACGCGCCTACGCCCGGACGGCGGCCTATGATGCGGCCATCTCGGCCTGGTTCGCCGCCGAGCTTGGCGACGCCGCGCCCGCCCGGAAGTCGATCTCCGGCGAACTCGTCCAGACCATGCGCTATGGCGAGAACCCGCACCAGGCGGCGGCCTTCTACCGCTTCCCGAACCCGCGGACGGGTGTCGCGACGGCCCGGCAGCTGCAGGGCAAGGAGCTCAGCTACAACAACATCAACGACACCGACGCGGCGTTCGAGCTGATCGCCGAGTTCGCTGACGCCGGGCCCGCCTGCGCCATCATCAAGCACGCCAATCCCTGCGGCGTGGCGACCGGCAGGAGCTTGGCGGAGGCCTACGAACGGGCCTTGGCCTGCGACCCCACCTCGGCCTTCGGCGGCATCGTCGCCCTGAACAGCCGCCTCGACGCCGCCACCGCCGCCAAGGTTCTGGAGATCTTCACGGAGGTGGTGATCGCGCCCGGCGCCGACGACGACGCGGTCGAGCTGTTCCGCAAGAAGAAGAACGTCCGCCTGCTGGTCACCGACGGCCTGCCCGACCCGGCCGCGGCTGGTGAGACGTTCAAGTCGGTGTCCGGGGGCTTCCTGCTTCAGGACCGCGACACCGCCCGCCTGACGCCCGCCGACCTGAAGGTGGTGACGAAGCGCAGCCCTACCGAGGCCGAGATCCGCGACATGCTCTTCGCCTTCACGGTCGCCAAGCACGTGAAGTCGAACGCCATCGTCTACGCCCGCGAAGGCCAGACGCTGGGCGTCGGCGCCGGCCAGATGAACCGCAAGGATTCAGCTCGCATCGCCGCCCTTCGCGCCGCCGACTTCGGTCTCGACCTGACCGGCTCGGCCTGCGCGTCCGAGGCCTTCTTCCCGTTCCCCGACGGTCTCATCCAGGCGGCCGATGCGGGCTGCACGGCGGTGATCCAGCCGGGCGGGTCGATCGGCGACGACAAGGTGATCGCCGCCGCCGATGACCGCGGCCTCGCCATGGTGTTCACCGGCGTCCGCGTGTTCCGCCACTAGGCAGCGGGGCGGGGCGTCCTGCTCCGCCCTCCTACCCCCGCCGCTTGCGGCCGCTCGCCGCCTCGGCCGCCAGCTCGCGCAGGGCGGCGTTGGCGATCGTCAGCTTGGCGAAGCTCCACGCCCCGCCAGCCGCCTCGATCTCGTCGATCGTCCGCGTCGCCGCCTGCACCTGCTCGCTCCGCAGGGCCGCCCAGGAGGCGACGGCGTCACGGGCGTGCCGCTCGTCCGCCCCGGCCTGCGCCGAGCCGGCGAACGTCATGACCGCCCGCGTCAGCTGCGCCTGCTCGGCGAGCAGGTCCTCGATCAGCCGGCGCAGCGCCGTCCGCTCGAACAGGTCGCCGGCCCGGAACTCGCCCGCCGCCGCCCGGAGGCGATCGAAGGCCATCACCTCGCCGGCAGCGTAGTAGAGGCGCGCCACGCTCGGCAGCGGCCAGCTGGACGCCTCGGCCAGGTCCACGAGGTCGGCGGCGGTGGTGAGCGGCGACAGCGCCGCCACCGTCCGGGCGATCTCCTCGGGCGCCCCGGCCTCGACGAGCTGAGCGGCCCTTCCGTCCACCGCCGCGCGCTCCACCGCCGGCAGGATGTCGGGCGTCAGCCGGTCCAGGCTCTTGAAGCCGGGTCCGTAGCGCTCGACCAGTTCGGCCACGGAGAGGTCCTCCCGCGTCGCCCGCCGGGCCAGCCAGAACGTCGCGCCGCGCAGCGAGGCGATCATCCGCCGGAAGAGGGCGAGCTGCGCCTGCGCGGGGATCTTCAGGTCCAGCGCCTGGACGGCGTCCCAGCGGGCCTCGAAGTCCAGCACCACCTTGGCGGCCTCGTAGCCGGCCATCAGGGCGGCGACGTCGCAGCCGGCCGCCGACATCATGCGGAACGGGAAGCTCGGCCCGCAGCGGTTGACCATGTCGTTGGCGACGACGGTGGCGATGATGTCCCGGCGCAGCCGATGGCGGCGGATCGGGTCCTTCCACTTGCGCAACGGCTTCGGGAAATAGCCCTCGAGCTGGGTCTCGAACCAGGGATCGTCGGGCGCCCGGCTGGCGACGATCTCCCGCTTCAGCTCCAGCTTGCCATAGGCCAGCAGAACCGCGAGCTCGGGCCGGGTCAGCCCGCGCCCCGCCTGCAGCCGCTCGGCGACGGCCAGGTTGTCCGGCAGACCCTCGACGGCGCGGTCGAGCCGGCCGCGGCTCTCCAGTTCGTTCATGAACCGGGCGTGCGGCTCGAGCTCGCCCACCGTGTCCATCTCGAGCAGGCTGAGCGCCAGGGTCTGGTCGTAGTTGTGCGCCAGCACGTGGGCCGCCACGTCGTCGATCATCGACTTCAGGAGCGTGTCACGACGCTTCCGCGTGAGGTCGCCGGTCCGCTCCAGCATCCCCGTGGTGATCTTGATGTTCACCTCGTGGTCCGAGCTGTCGACCCCCGCCGAGTTGTCGATGGCGTCGGTGTTCACCCGGCCGCCGTTCTGCGCGAACTCGATGCGCCCTGCCTGGGTCAGGCCAAGGTTGGCCCCTTCGCCCACCACCTTCACCCGCAGGTCGGCGCCGTTGACGCGGAGGGCGTCGTTGGCCTTGTCGCCGACCTCGGCGTTCGCTTCGGACCGGGCCTTCACATAGGTGCCGATGCCGCCCAGGTAGAGCAGCTCGGCCGGCGCCTTCAGGATCGCGTTGATCAGCTCGGCCGGGGAAAGCGTCTCGGCGGCGA
This sequence comes from Phenylobacterium sp. J426, assembly GCF_024699945.1. Taxonomy (GTDB): domain Bacteria; phylum Pseudomonadota; class Alphaproteobacteria; order Caulobacterales; family Caulobacteraceae; genus Phenylobacterium. Next base: position 1,347,299 of record NZ_JAJOMY010000001.1, read on the forward strand.
CGCCCAGCATGTCCCGCACCTCGGCGCTCAGCGGGATCTCCTTCAGGCTGCGGGCGAAGACGCCGCCGCCCTTGCTGATCTTCGTCCTGTCGTAGTCGTCCCACGACGAGCGCGGCAGGGCGAACATCCGCTCCCGCTCGGCGTAGCTGGTCGCCGGATCGGGGTCCGGATCGAGGAAGATGTGCCGGTGGTCGAAGGCGGCCTGCAGGCGGATCTGACGGCTGAGCAGCATGCCGTTGCCGAACACGTCGCCCGACATGTCGCCGCAGCCCACCACCGTGAACGGTTCGGACTGGATGTCCTTGCCGAGCTCGCGGAAGTGCCGCTTCACCGCCTCCCAGGCGCCCCGGGCCGTGATGCCCATGACCTTGTGGTCGTAGCCCGCGGACCCGCCGGAGGCGAAGGCGTCCCCCAGCCAGAAGCCGTAGCTCTCGGCCACGCCGTTGGCGATGTCCGAGAAGGTCGCCGTGCCCTTGTCGGCCGCGACCACCAGATAGGGATCGTCCCCGTCGTGCGGGACCACACCCGCCGGGTGCTGCACCTTGCCCTCGGGCGTCAGGTTGTCGGTGACGTCCAGCAGGCCCGACAGGAAGATCTTGTAGGCGCGGATGGCCTCGGCGCGGACCACGTCCGGCGTTCCGCCCAGCGGCAGCTGTTTGGGATAGAAGCCGCCCTTGGAGCCGACGGGCACGATGACCGCGTTCTTCACCTGCTGCGCCTTCACCAGGCCCAGCACCTCGGTGCGGAAGTCGTCGCGGCGATCCGACCAGCGCAGGCCGCCGCGCGCCACCGGGCCGAAGCGCAGGTGCACGCCCTCGACCACGGTCGACCAGACGAAGATCTCCCGGTACGGCTTCGGCGCCGGCAGGTCCGCCAGCTCGCCGCTCGCCACCTTGAACGCGATGTACGGCTTCGGCTGCCCGTCGGCGCCGGGCTGGTAGAAGTTGGTCCGCTGGATCGCCTGCACCAGCAGCGCGAGGCGGCGCAGCACACGGTCGTCGTCCAGGCTCTGGACGTCCTGCAGCGCCTCGACGATCTCGGCCATCACCGCATCGCCCTGCGCCTTGCGCTCGGCCACGCTGGCGTTGATCGCCGGATCGAAGCGGATGCGGAACAGGTCGAGGATCAGCCGCGCCACGCCCGGGTGGTTCGACAGCGCCTGCTCCTGCACCCGCTGGCTGGGATCCAGGCCCGACTGCTGGCGATAGCGGGCCAGCGCCCGGATCAGGGCCGCGTCGCGCCACGGCAGAGACAGCTCCAGCACCAGGCGGTTGAAGCCGTCGTTCTCGGTGCGGCCGGTCCAAACGGCGACCACGGCGGCCTCGAAGGCTTCCTTCACCTCCGCGAACACCAGGGGCGCCGCCGCGCGGATCCTCCATCTCGAAGTCGTGCACCCAGATCGGCGCGCGGCCTTCGCGGAGGATCGGGAAGCCGGCCTCGGCGATCGCCTTCAGGCCCATGCTCTCCAGGATGGGCAGCACGTCGGCCAGGTGCGCGGGCTCCCCGCAGCGGTAAAGCTTGAAGCGGAATTGCAGTGTCGAGTCCGCCGTGGTGCGGTAGGCGCGCACGCGGATCGGCTGGCCTTCCTCGAGGCCCTCGATCGCGGCCACGTCCAGCAGCGCCTCGGTCGCGTCGAAGCGGTCGCGATACCCGGCCGGGAAGGCCTCGCGATAGGCCGCGACGGTCTCGGCGACCTCCTCCGGGCTGCGGCCGCTGGCGCGGATCGCCGCCTCGAAACGGTCTTCCCAGGTGCGCGCGCCCTCGGCGATCCGCGCCTCGACCTGCCGCAGGTCGGGCCAGGTGTGGGCGCCGGGCGGGAAGCCCACGATGTAGTGCACGCGCGCCAGCGGCGTCTCCGAGAAGCTCGGATAGAAGGCCGAGATGCGCCCGCCGTAGGCCTCGGCGAGGATTTCGCCGGCCCGCTTGCGGATGTCCGAGTTGTACCGGTCCCGCGGCACGTACAGCAGCACCGAGGCGAAACGGTCGAACGGGTCGCGCCGCTCGAACACCCGCACCCGCGGGCGGTCGTAGAGGTGCAGGATGCCCTGGGCCAGCTCCAGCAGCTGGTCCTCGCTGGACTGGAAGAGCTCGTCGCGCGGATGGTTCTCGACGATGTTCTTCAGCCGCTTGGCGTTGTGGCTGCCCTTGGCGGCGCCGGCGCGTTCCAGCACGCGGGCCACCTTCTCGCGGATCAGCGGCACGGCCGAGGCCGGCTGGTCGTAGGCCTCGGCGGTGAACAGGCCGACGAAACGGACCTCGCCCACCGGGCGGCCGTCTGCGCCGTAGCGCTTCACCCCAACGTAATCCATGTAGCCGCGCCGGTGGACGAGGCTCTTCACGTTCGACTTGGCCACCGTCACCGGCGGGTCGACGGCGAGGCGGTCCTTCACCTGACCCATCAGGATCGCCGGTTCGTTGGCGCGGCGCAGCACGGTGCGCGCCGGGTCGCGCAGGACGCCCAGGCCATCCTTGGCCTGGTACAGCGGCTCCTCGGGGGCATAGTCGCCCGACTTCAGGCGCGGGTACTCGTAGACGCGGGCGCCCAGGAACACGAAGTGCTCGGCGTGCATCCAGGCCAGGAACGCCAGCTCCGCCTCGCTCGCACGTCCCGACGCCTCGAGCTCGGCCAGGGTCTTGCCCATCAGCTCGAGCATGTGCGGGAAGTCGTCGACGGCCGCGCGGACGTCCTTCAGCGTGGCCTCCACGCCCTTCAGCAGCATCTGCTCGCGATCCGCGCCGATCGGCTCCAGGATCACCTGGATCATGGACTCCCGCCGCGGTGTGCCCGTGTCGCCGCGCACGCCCGAGCGGTCGCGCTGGACGCTGACGATGGGATGGAACAGGGCGCGCACCGACAGGCCCTGGTCGGCGATCTCGCCCATGACGCTGTCCACGAGGAACGGCGCGTCGTCCTGCACGATCTCGAGCCGGTCGAGGCCGCCCGCCCGTTCGCCTTCGACCGGCGCGATGCGCATCTGGGGCCCGCGCCCGCGGCGCCGTTCGGCGAAGCGCCAGAAGCCGGCCAGGTTGCGGGCCAGTTCCGGTGCGGTGAGTTCCGGCAGCTCGTCGGCGGCGGCGTCGGCCGCGGCCTCCTGGGCGAAGGTCTTGGCCGGGCCTTTGGCGGGATCGTCGGCCAGCTCCGCGGCCAGCGCGCGAACCAGCGCGGTTCCGATCTTGGACTTGACGCTCATCGGGCGGCTCCCGCGAGAACGCCGCCGGAGGAGAGAGTCCGGCGGCGTGTGGTTCCGCCGTGGGGGGGCGACGGAACGCGGGGTGCTCGCTGCGCCCGCGGGGTTGGGGGGCGGACGCACCAGCCGGACGGAAACGCGGTCCGGCCAGCCTCAGATAGGAAGCGCAAGGTCAAGATTTAAGGCCCTGGTCTCAAGAACGTTTGGACCGACGGCCAGCGCGCTCCTTCGAGGCGCCGGCGTCGGGGGTTTCGTGCGGATGCTTGTTGCGGAGCTGGTCGGGATCGCCGTCGTCGGACAGCAGGACGGCGATCCAGCGCGTGCCGTCGAACTGCGCCAGGATGACCATCATCATGACCGTCAGCGGCGTGGAGAGAAACGCCCCCGTCAGGCCCCACACCACGCTCCAGAAGGCGAGGGCCAGCAGCAGGACGATCGGATCGATGTTGAGGCTGCGGCTCTGCATCCGCGGCTGGACGACGTTACCCACGAACATGGTGATGGCCTGCAGCACGGCCACGAGGACGATGGCCTGCCACAGGGTGGGGAACTGGACGAGCGCGAAGATCGGCGGGAGAGCCACGCCGACGATGCTGCCCACGATCGGGATGTAGGAGGCGATGAAGATGAGGATCGCCCAGAACAGCGCATTGTCGAGGCCGACGGCGGCCATGGCCGCCCAGGACGCGCCGGCGATCATCAGGCCGGTGACCGTCTGGACCCAGAGATACTGCTCGACGCCGTTGCGGATGCGCAGGAACGCCGCCACCGCCTCCTGCCGCTCGTCGCGGTTGGGGAACAGGTTGACGGCCTTGCGCTCCCAGCCGTGCCGGGACGCGATGATGAAGCCCAGGTAGATCAGCACGAAGACCGCGGTCGAGAGGAAGCCCTGCAGGCTACGGGCGACCTGCCCCAGGTAGCTGGCCGGGTTCAGCCGCTGGACCAGGTCGGTGACGGTCGGAGGCACGTCGATGCCCATCAGATCGGCAAGGCGCGCGATCACGCCGTTCAGGCGCGGCGCATAGGTCACCAGCTGCGTGGCGAAGTTCGTGGCGTTGTCGGCGACGAAGTAGGCCGCACCGCCGAAGATCAGAACGGAGAGGATGACCGCCAGTGGCGTGGCGGCGCGCCGGCTGACCCCGGGCAGCCGCGCCTGCAGCACGCGCGCGAAGCCGTCGATCATCACCGCCAGGAACAGCGCGAGCGCCAGCGGGGTCAGGATGTCGGCTAGCCAGTAGAGCGTCGCGCCGGCCGCGATGGCCGCCAGGATCACCAGGGCGTTTCGCGAAACCGTGTCGGCGGGTGCTGGCATGGGGTCGGACTGTCCGTGGCGCGGGGGCCGCCGTCAATTCGGGCGTGCTGTACCCGGCTTTGCGCCGAAGGGGGAGTGATTTTGCCCTTAACGGCGGAAGTTTCTGCAACGTTCGTTCGGCTTGACGCAAGGCTGGCGGGGCGCGCGCCCCGGGGCTAGCCTCGCCCGCGTGTTGTTTCCTGCTGGAGTTCGCCCATGGCCGACGGCGTCCTGATCGGGTTCTCGGATCATCCCGAGGCGCTGCGCCTCGATCGCGCAAACCGGCACGGCCTGGTTGCCGGCGCCACCGGCACCGGCAAGACCGTCACCCTGCAGATCCTGGCGCAGGGCCTGTCGGACGCGGGCGTGCCCGTCTTCGCCGCCGACGTGAAGGGCGACCTCTCAGGCATCGCCGCCGCCGGCCAGCCGAACGAGAAGATGCTGGCCCGCGCGCAGGCCATGCACCTCGACCTGCAGCCGCAGGCCGCGCCGGTGGTGTTCTGGGACCTTTTCGGCCAGGCGGGTCACCCCGTCCGCACCACCGTGTCGGAGATGGGCCCGCTGCTGCTGGCCCGCATGCTGGAGCTGAACGACGTGCAGGAGGGCGTGCTCACCGTCGTTTTCCGCGCCGCCGACGAGCAGGGCCTGCTCCTGCTGGATCTCAAGGACCTGCAGGCGGCGCTCAACCACGCCGCCGAGAACGCCAAGGCGCTCTCGGCCCGCTACGGCAACATCTCGCCCGCTACGGTCGCCACCATCCAGCGCAAGCTCCTGATGCTCGAGGACCAGGGCGGCGCCAACCTGTTCGGGGAGCCGGCGCTGCAGCTTTCGGACCTGATGCGCACCGACGGCTCGGGCCGCGGCTACGTCAATATCCTGTCCGGCGAACGCCTGATCTCGAACCCCAGGCTCTACGCCACCTTCCTGCTGTGGCTGTTGTCCGAGCTGTTCGAGGAACTGCCGGAGGTGGGCGACCCCGAGAAGCCGCGCCTGGCCTTCTTTTTCGACGAAGCCCACCTCCTCTTTCGCGACGCCCCGCCGGCCCTGCTGGAGAAGGTGGAGCAGGTCGTCCGGCTGATCCGCTCGAAAGGCGTAGGCGTCTATTTCGTCACCCAGAACCCCGCCGACATCCCCGACGCCGTGCTGGGCCAGCTCGGGAACCGCATCCAGCATGCCCTGCGGGCCTATACGCCCGTCGAGCAGCGGGGGCTGAAGGCCGCCGCCGGCAGCTTCCGGCCCAATCCGGCGTTCGACACGGCCCAGACGATCCAGGCGCTGGGCGTCGGCGAGGCTCTCGTGTCGGTGCTGGACGAGAAGGGCGCGCCGACGGTGGTGCAGAAGACCCTGGTCCGCCCGCCCGCGTCCCGGCTGGGCCCGCTCACCCCGCAGGAGCGTGCTCTGGTGATGGCGCAGAGCCCGGTGCGCGGCCTCTACGACGAGGCGCGCGACCGCGACAGCGCCTACGAGATGCTCCAGCGCAAGACGGCCGAGACTGCTGCGGCGCCGCCCGAGCCGAAGCCGGAGAAAGCCAGGCCGCCGGCGAAGGAAAAGCCCTCGGAGATCGAGACCATGGGCAAGGCCTTCGCCACCTCGATGCTGCGCACCATCGGCAACCAGATCGGCCGCGAGATCATGCGGGGTGTTCTCGGCGGCGTGCGACGGCGCAGATAACGTCGATCCAAGCGGAACTTTGAAGCCTCCTCCCGAGTCTCGCGTCCGACACCCTCGGAGCACTTGGGGAGCTGACAACCTTGGCCTTTGTCGTCTTCGCCGGCCAGTCGAACACCGGCGGCGCGTTCATGACTGCGTCCACGCTTCCCGCGGCGTGGCGTCCGGATCCGCTGACCCTGATCTGGAACGACGCCGCCCGGACCTGGGAGCCGATGAACCCCGGCGTGAACACCGGCTTCGGCCAGATGGCCGAGGCCTGGGGTCCCGAGGTGGCCTTCGCCATGCAGTTCCGCGCCGAGCACCCGGACGAGGTGCTGCGGATCGTGAAGTCGGCGTGGGGCGGCTCGCAACTCGCCCAGGACCACGGCCAGTGGAAGTACGACTGGTCGCCGGCGAGCCGGGACGAGATCTTCGACGGCACGACCCAGATGATCCTCCGCGCCGCCAACGCCGCGCAGGGGCAGCGCCCGGAGGCGGTGTTCTGGGGCCAGGGTGAGACGGACGCCGAAAACCAGGCCACCGCCGCGGCGTACGGCGGCAACCTGTCGGCCCTGTTCCAGGCGATCCGCGCCGAGTGGATGCAGGATCCGGACGGCCGCATCGGCTTCTACCGCATCAACTCCAGCGCGCCGAACGGCCCAGGTCCGCTACGCCCAGTCCGAACTGGACCAGGCCGACGGCGCCGCGGACAGCGTCGACGCCCGCGCCTATCCGCTGCTCGGCGACGGGCTGCACTTCTCCGCCGAGGGCTACCGGATGTCGGGCGAGGACTACTTCCGCCTGTTCCAGACCTGGCGCGAGGGCGGCGGCGCCGGCTCGGGCGACGGCGGGCGGGTGATCCACTCCAGCGGCCCGGGCGACGCGCTGATCGGCGGCTCGGGCGCCGACACCCTCCACGCCAGCCAGGGCCCCGACGTGCTGACCGGCGGCGCGGGGCCGGACGTCTTCGCCTGGACCGTCCAGCCCTGGTCGCCGGCGCGCGTCACCGACTTCGTCGTCGGCGAGGACCGGCTCGACCTCTCGGCCCTGCTGGACGCGGCCGGCTACACGGGCTCGGATCCTGTCGCCGACGGGTACGTCCTTCTGTTCGACGACGGCCAGGGCGGGACCAAGGTTCTCGTCGACGCCGACGGACCCGGCGGGGCCTGGGCCAGCTATGTGGTCCAGCTCGAAAAGGCCCAGGGGCTCACTTGGGCGTCACTGCAGGGCGGAGGCGCGCCGCCGCCGACCGCCCCGCCGCCCGCGCCGGCCGCCGACGGCGTGCGCCTGGAATCGCGGGGGCCCGGTGACGTGCTGGAAGGCGGGGCCGGCGCAGACACCCTGGTGGCCAGCCGCGGTTCCGATCAACTCTCGGGCGGCGCCGGGGCGGACAGGTTCGTCTGGACGGCCGAGCCCTGGTCGCCGGCCGAGGTGCGCGACTTCGCGCCGGGTGAGGACCGCTTGGACCTCTCCGGCCTCGGCCTCGGCGGGGACGCTCTCGCGGCCGGTCGGGTCCTGCTGCTCTCCGACGGCGCGGGCGGGACCAAGGTGCTGGTCGACGGCGACGGACCCGGCGGCGCCTGGGGCAACTACGTCATCCACCTGCAGGGCATCGCGCCGGGGCAGATCGGCGCCGCCGACTGGATCTTCAACTAGGCCGTCTTGCCACCGCTTGCGGTGGTGCTAGCGTTCGTCCCAAGCGCCGCGTCCGCCAAGCCGCGAAGACGGCGCATCGGGAGGTTCTTCATGCGCCTAGCGACCGTGGCCGCGCTCGCGGCTGTCTGCCTTGGATCCACCGCCGCAGCCCAGGCTCAGGCCCAGACGCCGGCCTCGCCGCCGGCCGTCCAGAACGTCGACGTACCCGCCTTCTGTAACGCCAACGGGCTCGCCGACGAGAAGCACCAGGCGGCCGGTTACGCCGTTCCCGCGGACAAGGGCGGCGGCACGCTGGAGTACGTCGACAAGTCCCGCGCCGAGTGCCAGCAGGTGGTCGGCAGGAAGCCCACCGGCCAGTACCGGCGACCGACCGTCTGCCCGCTGGGCGCCGGCCGCATCCAGCCCGATGGCGCCTGGATCTGCCGCTCCCAGAAGACGGGCTGAACGCGCGCCGGCGGGCGGCTCGAAAGAAAAAGGCCTCCGGCGATGCGCCGGAGGCCTCTTCGCTGGATAACCTTTGAAGCCGCTTAGCGCGGCGCCATCCGGATCGCGCCGTCCAGGCGCACGTGCTCGCCGTTGAAGTAGCCGTTCTGGATCATCTCCAGCGCCAGCGAGGCGTATTCCTCGGCGTTGCCGAGGCGCTTCGGGAACGGCACCGAGGCGGCCAGCGCCTCCTTCACCTGCGGCGGCGCGCCCTGCATCAGCGGGGTGTTGAAGATGCCCGGCAGGATGGTGTTCACGCGGATCCCGTCGCCGGCCAGGTCGCGGGCGATCGGCAGGGTCATGCCGACGACGCCGCCCTTCGACGCCGAATAGGCCGCCTGGCCCATCTGGCCGTCCACCGCCGCCACCGAGGCGGTGTTGACGATCGCGCCGCGCTCGCCGTCCACCGGCTCCAGGTCCAGCATGCCCTTTGCCGACTTGGCGATGCAGCGGAAGGTGCCGACCAGATTGATCTGGATGATCAGGTTGAACGCCTCGAGCGGGAAGTGCTTGGTCTCGCCCGTCTGCTTGTCACGGCTGGCGGTCTTGGCCGCGTTGCCGGTCCCGGCGCAGTTCACCAGGATGCGCTCCTGGCCGTGGGCGGCGCGGGCCTTGGCGAAGGCCGCGTCCACGTCCTCTTCCGAGGTGACGTTGCACTTGCAGAAGACGCCGCCGACCTCCTTGGCGACCGCTTCGCCCTTCTGTTCGTTCATGTCGAAGATGGCGACCTTCACGCCCTTGGCGGCCAGCGCCCGTACGGTCGCTTCGCCGAGGCCCGAGGCGCCGCCCGTGACGACCGCAGCGACGGATGAATTGAGTTCCATGAGCGCTCCGCTCCCCTATGATAAGGTCAAGTCGGCGAAGGCTTTAGCCCGATGAGCGCCAGTGAAAAAGCGTCACCCAACGTCAATGCCGAGTTCGATCCGTCCGAACCCATAGCGCCGGACCGCGCGCTGGTGCCCTCGGTCATGAAGATCAACGAGGAGCGTGTCGCCAAGGGCTTCTGGCCCAAGATCCGCAAGGTCGCCGCGCGCATTCCCTTCGCCAAGGAGGCGCTGTCGGTCTGGTACTGCGCCAGGGACGACGACACGCCCATCGCCGCCAAGGGGATGATGCTCGCCGCCCTGGCCTACTTCGTCCTGCCCACCGACGCCGTGCCCGACTTCATCGCCGGCCTCGGCTACACTGACGACGCCGCCGTGTTCGCGGCGCTGATGAGCGTCATCGGCAAGAACCTGAAGCCCAGCCACAAGGCCGCCGCCCAGCGAGCCATCGACGACCTCAGGTCGGACGGCTGAGCCTCGCCAGCCGCTGCTCGCGCCAGGTGATGAACAGCGTCGAGGCCACCACCACCCCTGCGCCGGCCAGGGTCCAGACGGTCGGGACTTCGTGGAAAAGGACGAAGCCGGCGCCGGCGGCGAACACCAGCCGGGTGTAGTCGATCGGCGCCATGGCCGCGGCGTCGCCCACCTGCATGCCCTTGATGTAGCAGGCCTGGGTCACCGTCCCCATCACCCCCCATGGCGCACAGCAGGGCCAGGTCCATCGGCTCTGGCCAGCGCCAGGTGAGCACCGCGCCGGGGATGGAGAAGACAAGGCCCAGCGTCATCGCCCAGACCAGCAGCACGGTCGGCGAATGATCCCGCGTCATCACCTTCATGCCGGTGATGGTCAGGGCGAACAGGAACGAGGCCGTCAGCATGGCCAGCGCCGGCAGGCCCACGGCGAAGCCCCCGTCGGCGCCCGGCCGGATCATCAGCAGCACGCCGAGGAAGCCCACCACCGCGGCGCCGATGCGCAGCGGCCCCACGTGCTCGCGCACCACCAGGGCGGCCAGCGGCACCAGCCACAGGGTCCGCGTGAAGGACAGCGCGTTCGCATCCGCCAGCGGCATCTTCTGGAAGGCGTAGAACGACAGGATCAGCGCGATCGTGCCGGCCGAGGAGCGGAAGAACAGGATGCCCGGCCGCGTCGTGTGAAAGGCCGCCCGGCCCTGCCTCAGGATGATCGGCAGCAGCACCGCGAAGCCGGCCGCCTGGCGGTAGAAGGTCTGCAGCGCCGCCGGATAGTCGGATCCCAGGAACTTGATCAGGGTCGTCATCGCCGTGAAGCCCAGCGCCGAGCCCAGCATCCACAGCGCGCCCTGCAGGTTCGGCGTCAGGCGCCGCTGCTCATGCCCCTCGACGATTCCGGCTTCATCGGTCACGGAGGCCTAGCTCTGGGCCGGCTGGAATTCGCCGAACAGCTCCATCAGCGGCGAGGCCGCCGTCTGATCCCAGGAATGCCGCGAGCCCACCGTGATGCCGCCGTCCACCACCAGGTGCTGGCCGGTGACGAAGGCGCTGTCGTCTGAAGCCAGATAGAGCGCCGCCTTGGCGATGTCCTCGGGCAGGCCGGCCTTGGGGATGGGCTGCGCCTTCGGCGCGTTCTCGGCCACGCGGGCGGCCATCTGGTCGGCGACCTCGCGCGGCAGGCCCAGGGAGGCGCCGAAGATCGAGGTGGCGATCAGGCCCGGGCAGATGGCGTTCACCCGGATCTTCTGCGGCGACAGCTGGGCCGCGGCGCAGCGGCTCATGTGGATGACGGCCGCCTTCGCCGATGAATAGGCGATCGGGCCCCAGCCGGCCTGCAGCCCCGCGATCGAGGCGGTGTTGATGATCGAGCCGCCGCCGCGCTCCAGCATCAGCGGCGTGGCGTGCTTGAGGCCGAGGGCGGGGCCGCGGACCAGGATGTCGAACACCCAGTTCCAGCGTTCGGGCTCGAACTCGGCCACCGTCCGCATCATGTCCGAGATGCCGGCGTTGTTGAACAGCACGTCCAGGCCGCCGAACGCCGACTTGGCCAGGCCTGTCGCCGCGGCGATGTCGGCCTCCTGCGTGACGTCGCAGCGGGCGTAGCGGACGGCGCCGCCGAACCGCTGCTCCAGCATCGCGCCCTTCTCGTCCTGGATGTCGGCGGCCACCACCTTCGCGCCCTCGGCGACGAACAGTTCCACCGTTCCAAGCCCGATCCCCGAGACGCCCCCGGTGATCAGCGCGACCTTGCCGTCCAGACGACCGGCCATGCCGCCCTCCCTGATTTGCTGGTTATCATTGATCAGTAGAAGGGCGGCCGCGCCGCCGCAACTAGTCGACCGTCACCACGACCTTGCCCATCGCCTTGCGGCTGGCCAGGTGCTTGATGGCGTCGGCGGCGCGCTCGAGCGGGAAGCGCTCGGACACGTACGGCTTGATCTTGCCCTGCTCGTACATCTCCATCAGCTCGGCGACGCTGGCGCGGTGCCGCTCGGGGTTCTTGCCGACCCAGGCGCCCCAGAAGACGCCCACGATGTCGCAGCCCTTCAGCAGCGCGAGGTTCAGCGGGATCTTCGGGATCTCGCCGGCCGCGAAGCCCACCACCAGGTACTTGCCTTCCCAGGCGATGGAGCGCAGTGCGGGCTCCGCATAGGCGTCCCCGATGGCGTCGTAGATCACGTCGGCGCCGTTCGGGCCCGTGGCCTCCTTGAACAGGGCCCCCAACGCCTTCTGGCTCTCCTTGTCGAACGGACCCCGCGGATAGACCACGCCGGCGTCCGCGCCCTTGGAGATGCAGAGGTCGACCTTTTCCTGGCTCGAGGCCGCCGCGATCACCCGCGCGCCCACCGCCTTGCCCAGCTCGACAGCCGCCAGGCCCACCCCGCCGGCGGCGCCCAGCACCAGCATGGTCTGGCCGGCCTTCAGCTGCGCGCGGTCCTTCAGCGCATGCCAGCTGGTGCCATAGGTCATGATGAAGGCCGCCGCCTCGTCGAAGGGCATGCCGTCCGGGATCTTCACCAGCCGCGCCGCCTCCAGCGCCAGCTCCTCGGCCATGCCGCCCCAGCCGGTATTGCCCAGCACCCGGTCGCCCGGCTTCACGTGGGTGACGCCCTCGCCGACGCTCTTCACGACGCCCGCGACCTCGCCGCCCGGCGAGAACGGGCGCTCGGGCTTGAACTGGTACTTGTCCTCGATGATCAGCACGTCGGGGAAGTTGACGCCGATCGCCTTCACCTCGACGACCGCCTGGCCGGGCTTGGCCTCCGGACTCGCCACGTCCTCGAGGACCAGGGTGTCCGGACCGCCGACTTGCTTGCTCAGCAGGGCCTTCATGAGCGCCTCTCCCAAATGGTGCAGGCGGCGACCCTAGCGGTGTCGAACGGATGTTTGAAGCCGTTACGCGACGAGCACCTCATTGATCGGCCGCCGCAGGGCGCGCGGCAGGCCGGGCCCCCGCCCGAAGCGCACCACCAGGTCGGGTCGCCGCCCTCCCAGGCCGAGCCAGTCTCCGAACGCTGCGCGGGTCGGCGCATCTTCGACGGGCTGGTTCAGGAAGGCGGTCTTCAGGCCCGCCGCGGTCGCCGCCAGCGCGAATCGGGTGTAGGCCCGCCCCGCCTCGACCCAGCCGACCGGGTCGTTTCGCGCGGCCGAGAACACTGCAAGACCCGCGGAGCTGCGCATCTGGCGGACGATCTTGTCGGTCTCGCCCTTCTCCGTGAACGCCAGTTCGAAGGCGACCTCGCCGAGCGCGCGCGGCAGGGTGGGGTTGCCCGAGGCGGCGGCGTAGAGGCCGTCGCCGCGCCGCGCGGCCTCGGCGCCGTCGAAGCGGATCCACTGCTTGAGCTCCAGCCGGAACGCCGCGTCCCGCACCTGGCGAGCGTTGGCCTGGACGATGAACTCGGTCGCCTGCTCCAGCCGGCGGCGGTCCGTCATCATCAGGAGCTCGGCCGCCCCGCCGGCGGCGCCCCGTTCGGCGCCCTCCAGGGCGGCGAGCAGGGCCGGCGCCAGGGGCTGGCCGTCGTATTCGCCTCGGGTCGAGGCGCGCCGCGGGATCGCGGCGGCCAGCGGAGCCTGCGCGGCGGGGGCCCGCGCGAACGCCAGGCGCAGCGCGCCGTCCGGCTCCATACCGGCCAGGACCCCGGCCCACCCGTAATGCGGGGCGGCCTGCAGCAGGGTCTCGGCGGCGCAGCCGAGGCTGGCGAACAGGTGATGGTCGTCGGGATCCACCACCGGCGTCCTGCGCGTCAGGTCGGGACGGATGCGGATCGTGTCCGCCCCGGCTTCGAACCGCCACGGCTGGGTGTTGTGGCTGTTGGCGGCGAGGGTCGCGGCGTGCGCCAGCGCCCGGACCGGCAGGCCGGGGCCTTCGCCCTCGATCAGGCGCCAGGTCCGCCTCACCGCGTCCTCGTAGCGGGGGCCGGGGGCGCAGGCGGCGAGCGGCGCGCCGGCGAGACCGAGGCCGGCGAGCCCGTGGGCGAAGTTGCGTCGCGTGACCATGCGGGCCTCCTGGGGCGCCAATCTGACGGCCGTCGGCGAGGGCGCCTTGACCTGCCTCAATCGGCCTGGCGTCAGCGATTTGGTGACGGGCCGTCTGTCACCTATATTCCCGACCCTCCAGCGAAGGACTTCCTCTTGGGCGTGACCCTCGATCTCAGCCGTGCGGCGGCGCAACCGCTTGCGCCCCGAAAGCCCAACCTGTCCGGCATGACCCGGGCGGAGCTGGCCGCCTGCCTGGTCGAGCTCGGCGTGGCCCGCCCCGAGAAGGCCCGCATGCGCGCCTCCCAGCTCTGGCGCTGGATGCACCACTACGGCGTCGTCGACTTCGACAAGATGACCGACGTCGCCAAGGAGACCCGCGCCGTCCTCAAGGAGGTCTGCACGATCGCCCGTCCGGAGGTGGTCGAGCGCCAGGTGTCGAAGGACGGCACCCGCAAGTGGCTGATCCGCATGGCCCCGGGCATCGAGGTCGAGACGGTCTACATCCCGGACGTCGGCCGCGCCGGCGCCCCTGTGCGTCAGCTCGCAGGTGGGCTGCACGCTCAACTGCACCTTCTGCCACACCGGCACGCAGGCGCTGGTCCGCAACCTCACCACGGCCGAGATCGTGGCCCAGGTTCAGGTGGCCCGCGACGACCTCGGCGAATGGCCCTCGCCCAAGGAGGACCGCCGCCTGTCGAACATCGTGTTCATGGGCATGGGCGAGCCGCTCTACAATCTGGACAACGTCGCCGCCGCCATCGACATCATCGCCGACAACGAGGGGATCGCCATCTCGCGGCGGCGGATCACCGTCTCGACCTCCGGCGTCGTGCCGCAGCTGCCGGAGCTGGGCGAACGCACCCAGGCCATGCTGGCCATCTCGCTGCACGCGACGAACGACGCGCTGCGCGAGAAGCTGGTGCCTCTGAACAAGAAGTACCCGATCGCCGAGCTGATGGCGGCCATCCGCGCCTACCCCGGCCTGTCGAACTCCAAGCGCGTGACGTTCGAGTACGTGATGCTGAAGGGCGTCAACGACAGCCCGGCCGAGGCCAAGGCGCTGGTCCAGCTGCTGCGCGGCATCCCGGCCAAGATCAATCTCATCCCGTTCAATCCCTGGCCCGGCAGCGAGTACCAGTGTTCGGACTGGGCCACGATCGAGCGGTTCGCCGCCGTTCTGAACCGCGCCGGCTACGCGTCTCCGATCCGCACGCCGCGGGGCCGCGACATCCTCGCCGCCTGCGGCCAGCTCAAGTCCGAGAGCGAGAAGCTGCGGGCCAGCGCGCGCCGCAAGCTGGAACAGGCGCCGGAAGCCCCCTCGGCGGACTGATCGAGGGCGCCTGACCTTCACCGTGCGGGCGTGCTAACGGTGGGGCCTCTGTTCCGGGGGAGTTCGCCTGATGCCCACGCCGTCGCCTGAGATCCAGGCCTTCGCCACCGGCTTCCCGATCACCCTGCTGCACATCGCGGTCACGATCCTGATCCTGCTGGGCGCGGCGGCGCTCTACATCCTGCTCACGCCGCACAAGGAGATCGCCCTGATCCGCGAGGGCAACGCCGCCGCGGCCGTGTCGCTGGGCGGGGTGATGCTGGGACTGTCGATCCCGCTCGCGGTCTCGCTGCAGGCCTCCACCAACCTGATCGAGATCGGCCTCTGGGGCGCGGCCACCGTCGTCGTCCAGCTGCTGGTCTTCCGGCTGGTCGACGTGATGCTGCACGGCCTGCCCAAGCGCATCCAGGACGGCGAGATGTCGGCCGCGGCCCTGCTGGTCGGCGCGAAGCTCTCGACCGCCGTGATCGTCGCCGCCGCGGTCACCGGCTGATCCGATGCACTTCCCGCGGCTGCCGGACTGGGTGGTCTACGCGGCCGTCGTGCTCGCGCTGCTGTTCGCGGCGCTGGGGCGCGGCGAGCGCGCCGACGCGCCGCCGCCGCCGCCGCAGGTCGGCGAGCCTCTGGGCGACACCGTCGGCCCGGCCTCGCCCTTCGACCCGTCGGTGGTCGTCGACGTGCCGAACCAGTCCGGCCCCGCCACCGGCACCGCCTTCGCCATCGCCCGCTCAGGCGCCTGGCTGACCGCCCGGCACGTCGTCGAGGGCTGCCCCCGCGCCGCGCTGGTGGTGGGCGAAGGGGTCGGCGTGGCGGCCACGGTCCAGATCGACCCGCGCGGCGAGGCGGCCCTGCTCTTCACCGAAGGCGGCGCCGAGCCCTTGCCGCTCGCGCTGGACGAGACGCTGCGCCGGGGCCAGCGGGCCTATCATCCGGGCTTTCCGCAAGGCGCACCGGGCGAGGCGACCTCGCGCCTGCTCGGCCGCGAAACCCTGCTGGTCCGCGGCCGCGGCGCCCGCTCCGAGTCGGTGCTGGTCTGGGCCGAGACCGGCCGCACGAAGGGCCTGGAGGGTTCGCTCGGCGGCCTTTCCGGCGCGCCGGCCCTCGACGCCCAGGGACGGGTCATCGGCGTGACGATCGCCGAGAGCCCGCGCCGTGGCCGCATCTACACCACCGCGCCCGAGGTGGTGCAGGCCACGCTGGCCGCCAGCGGGCGCAGGTTCTCAGGCGCCGGCGAAGGCGCGGCGCTGACGCCGCAGAACTACTTCTACGAAGCCGACGACCTGCGGCGCAGCCTGCGCGTCGCCCAGGTGGTGTGCCTGACGGACTAGGACTTTTCCGGCTTCAGGTCCGCCTGCCGAGCGGCGACGATGAAGGCCAGGACCACCGCCGCCACGCCGATCACCGCGGAATACAGGAAGAACATCACATACCCCGCGCCCAGGGCGCCTGGCGTCACCTGCGACTTCTCCATGGCGGTGGCGTAGGCCTCGGGGGGCAGCCGCAGAAACAGCGCCTTCAGGCCGCCCAGCGCGCCGCCGGCGTCCGCCGCCGCCGCCGAGCCCTCGACGATGCGTCCCGACTGCGAGGCGATCAGCTTGCCCGGCAAGGCGTAGAGCGACGAGAACAGGGCGTACTGGGTGGCCGTGAACCCCGCCGAGGTCAGGCTCGACATGTAGGCGATCAGGCAGGTGCCCGAGATGCCGCCGGCGACGTTGTCGATGCCGATGGCGACGAACAGGGCCCAGAGCTCGGGTCCCTGCAGCGCCAGCCAGGCGAACGCCAGGTTGCTGAGCGGGCCCGCGAACGCGCCGATCACCAGGGCGCGCATCATTCCCAGGCGGGCGACGAGATAGCCGCCGAGCCCCACGCCGATCACGGTCATGACCACGCCGAACACCTTCCGCGCCTCGGCGATCTCGGTCTTCGAGAACCCGAGGTCTGCGTAGAACGGGTTCATGATGTTGAGCACGAAGTCCGAGAGCCGGTAGACGCAGATCAGCGCCAGGATCAGCCCCGCGACGCCCCGATACCGGCGCAGGAATTCCACCAGGGGCTCGCCGAGGGCGGCGAACAGATAGACGCCCGGCCGGGTGCGCACGCCCGGGATCGGGCAGATGGCCAGGACGATCACCGCCAGCCCCGCCGCCACCGAGGCGAGCTGGACGTACACGCCCTGCGGCTTCATCTCCCAGGCGTTGCGGATCATGTCCGCCGCGTCCTTCGCGCCCTGGGCGCTGAACAGGGCCGCCAGCATCGAGGCGTCGGCCGCCAGCCCCGAGCCCAGCAGCAGCGCGCCCAGCACGAAGATCGCCAGCCGCGCCAGCCATTCGGGCGCCTCGAGCAGGGGCCGTTTGGGCACGCCCTCGGCATGGATCGAGCGGATCGTGTGGGCCTTCTCCCGCGGCGCCCCCAGGACGCCCGCCACCCCGGCCAGCATCAGCGCGGCCATGACGGCGTAGGAGAAGTTCCAGTTGTAGGCTTCGGCGAGCAGCAGCGGGATCGCGCCCGACACCACCATGGCGACCCGGTAGCCCCACTGGTAGGCGGCGGCCATGGCGCCCTGCTTCTCGGTCTCGGCCGCCTCGATGCGCCAGGCGTCGATGACGATGTCCTGGGACGCCGAGACGAAGGCGACGAAGGCGGCGAAGGCGGCCATCAGGCCCAGGTTCCTGGCGGGATCGACGCCGGAGATGAGCCACAGGCCGGCCATCACCAGCACCTGCAGCACCAGCATCCAGCTGCGCCGATGGCCGAGGATCCGCGTCAGGCCGGGCACGGTCGTGCGGTCGATCAGGGGCGCCCAGAGGAACTTCAGCGAATAGGACAGGGTGGCGAGCGCGAAGATCGAGATGACCTTCAGCGACAGGCCGGAGTCCCGCAGCCAGAGCGACAGCGTGTCAAAGATCAGCAGGTTCGGCAGGCCCGAGGCGAAGCCCAGGGCCAGCATCACCACGGCGCGGCGTTCGAAGAACACGGCAAGCGCCTGCCTCGCGCCTCGCTTGGGTTCCGCGGCTTCGGCGGTCATGAATTCTCCGGCGTTCGGTGCCCCCGGCGCCCCGCGGGGGCGCCCACCAGGGCGCCCGCCGTCAGCCGACCTTGGCGCGCGCCGCCGGGTTCGTCCAGCGGGCCTCATGGCCGCAGCCCGGTCCGGTCCAGCGGAGGAGGATCGCGCGCAGTGCGTCCGGCGACAGCGGCTTGACGAGGAAGTCGTCCATCCCCGCGGCCAGGCAGGCGCGGCGATCGTCGTCGAAGGCGTTGGCCGTCAGGGCGACGATGGGCGCGGCGACGCCGTCGGCCCGCATGCGCCGCGCGGTCTCCTCGCCCGAAAGCCCGGGCATGCGCATGTCCATCAGCACCAGGTCGAACACCTGCGCGCGGGCGGCGGCCAGCGCCTCCTCGCCGCCGACGGCGTGCTCCACGGTGCAGCCCTCGCGGGTCAGCAGGGCGCGGGCGAGCAACGCGTTGATGGGGTTGTCCTCCACCAGCAGCACGCGGGCGCCTGGCGCGGCCGCGGCGGCGATCCGGTCGTCGTCCCGGGCGTCTTCGGGCGCGCTTGCGGCGCCGGCGGCGACCAGAACGCGCTCGGACAGGGAGGCTCGCCGCAACGGCTTGATCAGATAGCCCGCGAAGCCGGCCTTGCGCAGCTCGGGGATGCGGTCGCGTTCGTCGGGCGCGAGAAGGACGATGGCCGTTCGGCCCTCGGGCGGCGTGAGCTGGCCGTCCCCGACGAGGGCGGCGTCGATCAGCATGACGTCCTCGTGGCCCGCCTTCTCGAGCACGTCGTCCACGTCGGGCCCGGAGACCGCATGGCCGCCGCTGGCGCGCACCTGCCGGCGGGCGGCTTCGCGCACGATGGCGTTGCCCGAGACGATGACGACGGTGCGGCCCTTGAGGGGCGGCGCCGGCTTCTCGGCCGCCGCCGCGGCGAACGCCGCCTCGAACCAGAAGCAGGCGCCCCCGCCGCCGATCGCGCCGCGCGCGCTCTCCACGCCCACCTCGCCGCCCATGGCCCGGGCGAGACGCCGGGCGATGGCGAGGCCGAGGCCGGCGCCGCCGAGATCGGCATGGCTGGCTTCCGCCTGGGCGAAGGCCTCGAAGATGCGGTCGCGGGCCGAGGCCGAGACGCCGGGGCCGGTGTCCTCGACGGTGAACCTCAGCCGGCCCGGCTCGGGCGCGGTGACCGCCAGCAGCACGCCGCCGGTTTCGGTGAACTTCACGGCGTTGCCGGCGAAGTTCAGCAGGATCTGGCGCAGCCGCCCTTCGTCGGCCCGCACGCAGCCGACGCCGGCCGGCGCCGCCCAGCCGATCTCCAGGCCCTTTTCCCGAGCCCGTGGCGACAGCAGCTCGCACACGCTGCGCAGCAGGCTCTCGACGTCCATCGTCTCGGGATGCAGCTCGACGCGTCCGGCGCCCAGCTTGGCGAAGTCGAGCACATCGTTGACGAGGGTCAGCAGGTGCTGGCCGCTCTCGCGGAGCGCCGCCACATAAGCCTGCTGTTCGGCGGTCAGCTTCGTGCCTTCCAGCAGGCGCGCCATGCCCAGCACGCCGTTCAGGGGCGTGCGGAACTCGTGGCTCAGCGACGCGAGCTGCTCGGCGCTGATCTGGGCGCGGCTGGGCCGGCGCTCGGAAAGGGGTCTCAAGGGTCTGCGCATCACAGGCAGCCTAGTCCCGGAGCGCTTAACGGTCGGTCAAACCGCCACACGTCGACGCGATCTGCGCCAACGCCTCGCGCTAAAGTAGACGGAACGCCAAAGCCGTCGTTTACTGTGGGGGTCATGTCGATGCGGAACGACACTGCCAACCATCCGGCCGAGCTGCTCACCCAGCGCGAGCGCGAATGCCTGCGGCTGGTCGACCAGCATTTGAGTTCCAAGCAGATCGCCCGCGAACTCGGCATGTCCAAGACGTCGGTGGACACCTACTGCGACCGCGCCCGGCGCAAGCTCGGCGTGCCCGACCGCTATGAGGCCGCCCGCCTCGTCCGGCAGCTCGACGTTAACCCTGTCCTGACCGGATCAGGACAGGACGCGATCAGGACAGACAATCCCGAGGCGCCCTGGCTGGATACCCCTGCAACCAACGGGGGACCCCATGGGCGACTGGCAGAACTTCGACAATCGCGCGGTGATCGGACGGGCGCTCCGCCTGCGTCGGGAGATCGACGACTTCGAGGCGCGCTGGCCGGCTCTGGTGAACCGGGAGGAAGCGCTTCCGGGCTTTTCCTGGACCCAGCTGGAGCGGCAACTCGTCGACCTGTCGGCGACGCCCGCCCAGGCGGACATGGCCCGGCACCTGGTTTCCGCGACGCGGAAGCTGGCGCCGTTCAAGCCGCCGGAAATGGTGCTGCGGGAAATCCTCTGTCTGACCTGGGTTCTCCTGGACGAGAACTTCCGGCCGGACACCGACCAGGACTTGGCGTCAATGAGCTAGGCCCTGTCGCGCGGCTGGGCGCCATCGTCGGCGTGGCCATCCTGACGGCCCTCGCGTTCGGCGGGGTGCTCGCCGGGCTCCACGCCCTGCAAGGCCTGGCCGCCTCTTAACCCAACGCCTGAACGGCGCCGAAACCCTGTTTTGTGAAACCTTAGGCGCGCCACGGATCGTGGCGCGATGGAGAGAGCTCATGCTCAAGCAACGTCGTATGGCCGCCGAGCAGATCGCCGGCGCTCTGTTCGAAGCCGAAGCCGCGATCGACGCCGCCCTGGCCAAGACCGCTCATCTCACCGGCGTGATGCCCAGCCTGCGCACCATGGCCGGCGCCTCGGCCCTCATCGGCCAGGACGCCGTCGAACGCGCCAGCCAGGCGATCATGGCCCTCGCCGAGGCGCGCCGCGCCATCGTCGAGACCCACAAGGAACTCAGCGTCGCCCAGAGCCAGGTCGGACTGGGGGCGGTCATGGTCGGCGAACCGGGCGAGAAACCCGCCCCTGTCGTCGGCTACGAGCGGACCGGCGGTCGCCGCCTGCGCACCGTCGCCGCCGCCTAACGCGTTTCCCTTCTTCCGGACTATTGGCATTGTGGGCCCCTGGCGTCGCGCCGAGGGCCCACTCTTGTCGTTTCAGCTCCCGCCTTTCGTCTGGCCAAGCACGGTAATGGCCGTCTGCGCCGTCGCCGCTCTGCGGGGGCGCAACGAGGAGCGACTTGCCGCCGGCGGGCTTCTCGCAGGCTGGGCGTTGACGATGGTCGCCTATCGCTATCAAGGCCACCAGGTCGAATGGGGCATCCTCCTGATCGACGTCGCCTTGCTGGCGCTCCTGGCCTGGATCGCGCTTCGGAGTGAGCGGTACTGGCCAATCTTCGCCGCGGGGTTTCACCTCCTGGCGGTCGTCACGCACCTCGCCCGCAGCGCCGATCCCAGCGTGACCGGCTGGGCCTACATCACCGCCGAGATCATCTGGGGTTACCTGCTGGCGTTCGCGATCGGCTACGGCGCCTGGACCGCGCCACGCTACGCCCAGGCCGGCGATCCGGCCCCCGCCGGCGCGACCCGGCGGTAGATCAGCGCCTCGGCGACGTGGACGCGGCGCACCGCGTCCGACCCTTCCAGGTCGGCGATGGTGCGGGCCAGCCTGAGCGTCCGGGTCCAGCCGCGGGCCGAAAGGCCGCCGGCCTCCGCGGCCCGGGCCAGGAGGGCCGACGCGGACTCGTCGAGCGCCGCGGCGGCCTGCAGCGCGTCGCCCTCCGCGCGAGAATTCAGCCCGCCGCGCTCGCCCTGCAGGCCGCGGGCCCGGGCCACGCGGGCGGCCGCCTCGGCCGTGCCTTCGGAGGGCGGCGGCAGGGCGAGGTCGGCGGCGGTCACCGGCGGGACCTCCACCTGCAGGTCGATGCGGTCCATCAGCGGGCCCGAGATCCGGCCCTGGTAGTCGGTCTGGCAGCGCGGCGCCCGTCCGCAGGCGCCCCGGCCGGGGCCGCCGGCCCCGCAGCGGCAGGGGTTCATCGCCGCCACCAGCTGGAACCGCGCCGGATAGCGCACATGGGCGTTGGCCCGGGCCACCACCATCTCGCCCGTCTCCAGCGGCTGGCGCAGGCTGTCCAGCGCCTGGGCGCCGAACTCCGGTATTATGTAGCAAACGCACCAAGGAAGGTGCGACCGCCGCCAGATGGAGCGGCGAGTATCATCGAAACCGATGCAGCTTCACCATGCGCCGGAGTCCGGCCATGATGCGCCCATGGGTGGGGGGCTATCTGGACTTGTGGCTTCGGCGTGCGTCAGACGACGCCGTCGCGTCCTTCTCCAAGGATTGGTGGCAGACGATCCCCGTCTTCGGGATCGGCTCCCTTCTTCAATTTTCCCTCTCCGGCAGCGCCGCTGTGAAGGAGGAGGCTTCAAGCTTCCTCCTCTACGGCGTGGCCGCCGTGATGGTCTGGGGCACGCTGAAGGTGGCGTTCTTCGCAATCACGGCGCCCTATCGGCTCTGGAAGGATGAGCGCCGACAGGTCCGGCATCTGACGCGGGAGCTTAGCCTCGCCACAGCCACCACCCACTCCAGGCTGCGCGTGGAACCCTCACCGCGAGTGAACTACGCTTGGTCAGAGAAGCAAGTCGAAGGCCGAAAAGGTCTCCTCAGTCCGATCAGGATCGGCTTTGAGGTGACGGTGAAGAACCTCAGCGACGAGCCGCTGTTGGACTGTCAGGTTTGGACGCGCAGCGCGCCAGCGGGCGAGGTCGCGAACTTCTTGACCCAAATGCCGTGGGTGCCAGCTAGCGGCGTCTTCGCCCTCCGTCCGCGGGAGGAGCTTAGCCACCCCCTGTATTGGACCGATCTAGAGACGGACGATCCGCGCCTGTCGTTCGTCTCCTACTACGAGCGCGACGGCCGGTGGCTGAGGGCTGAACATGCGCCGCACGTGATGCCGAACCATATCGTTGAGCTAGAGGTGCGCTCGATGAGCACGCCGCCGACCCGCCTGAAGTTCGTCGCCACGCGCGAAGGGCTCGATAGCAAGCTGGCTAGTCTTCAAGACGAAGAGTCGTCACTCCCATCGCGACAAGACACTGAACGAGGAACGCTCCCGTAAAGCCGCCTCGGCTGATCTTGTTGCGGAGGTTCGCCTCGGTTTCCTTGATACCGATGGCCGCAAGCTTCTCCACCAGACCGGCGTAGCTGATCTGGCGCTTCACCATCTCGCCGCGCAGCAGGCCCTTGGTGTGGGCGACCCAATCGCGTGTCGTCGCATCAGTCATGTTTATCATCATATCCGATGCGAAGGCCATTGACAACGATACATCGTGTCACTAGATCAGATGCAGACGCATCGGATTTGATGACAAATGGCCCAGCACTTCCTCCTCTCCGCCGCCGCTCGCAGCCTCTCCCTGGCGAAGGTGATGCGCATGACGGAAGACCAGGCGTTCGACGCCTTCCGGTCGATCCGCTGGGCTGACACCCAAGGCGATGCGGTCTGCCCCAGGTGCGGCTGCTTCGAGTGCTACACCTACACCGCCCGCCGCATCTTCAAGTGCAAGGGCTGCGGCTCGCAGTTCAGCGTCACGAGCGGGACCATCTTCGCCAGCCGCAAGATGGATCTGCGGGACATCCTGGCCGCGATCGCGATCTTCGTGAACGGCGCCAAGGGCCACAGCGCCCTCCAGCTCTCCCGCGATCTGGACTGCCAGTACAAGACGGCCTTCGTGCTCTCGCACAAGATCAGGGAGGCCCTGGCCGCGGAACAACGCGCCTCCAAGCTGGAAGGCACGGTGGAAGTCGATGGCGCCTACTTCGGCGGCTACGTGAAGCCCGCCAACCGCCGCGAGGACCGCGCCGACCGTCGCCGCAAGGTTCACCAGTCGGGCAAGCGTCAGGTGGTCGTGGTCGCCCGCGAGCGCGACGGCGAGACGCTGACGCACGTCGCCAAGACCGAAGCCGAAGGTGTTCCGTTCGTCCTCGGCAACGTCGAGCCGGGCGCCACCCTGCACGCGGATGAAGCCGGTCACTGGGATCACCTGGAAGCCCGCTACCTGACGAAGCGGATCAACCACAGCGAGGCCTACAGCACCCCGGAAGCCTGCACGAACATGGCTGAGAGCTTCTTCTCGCGCCTGCGTCGCGCCGAGGTCGGTACGCACCACCACATCGCCGGCCGCTACCTGGGCGCCTACGCCTCGGAAATGGCGTGGCGCGAGGACAACCGCCGGATCAGCAACGGCGAGCAGTTCCTGCTGGCCACCAGCTCAGCGCTGGCCCACCCGGTCAGCCGCCAGTGGAAGGGCTACTGGCAGCGGGGGTGAGTCACTGTGTCACGGCGCCTTTTGGCGCCGTTCCTGCTTGACCATGGCGGAACCGGACGCGCCCCCGGTTCCTTAGAGGAACCGCCATGGTCCCGCACCTACGACTCGTCAGTACTACGACCCCGCCCGAGCACCGCGAGCCCGACAACCTCACGGCATTTCTTGCCGCTCTTACCGAGGTGTCTGAGCGCTACGGCATTGCTATCTCGGACGGGGCCGAATTGTACGAGATGGAGCCGGACGACCGGCTATTCGCCTACCACTCGGACGCCGACAGCCGACTTAGCCGGTCCTAGTCGAACCGTCAGGCCGGTATTCGGCAGCGGAATGTGCGACGGCGGGTTCACGCCCCGCGTGGCCCGCAGCTCCGACAGCACCTCTGCCGGGTCCAGGGTCGTGCCGATCATCTGCTCGGAAGACGAACGCGGATTCTCGACCCACTTGGCTCGATAGACAATCAGGCCGGCGCCGATCTCTAGCGCGCGGAGCGCCAGCGCTCGCATGTAGTACATGTTGAACTGGCTCTCAGCGAGGGTCTGAGGCGCGGTCACGGGCACGCGGGCGAACGTATAGCCGCCGCTCGGCTTTCGACGCTCCACCTGCGCCTGGAAGCACCCTTGGATGGCGAGCTGGCCTGAAAGGCTGTCGTCATTACCGCTGCGGGCGGCTTCCAGGAGGAGATCGGGCCAGACGAGGGCGCCGCGCTCATTGAGGTAGTTGCTGATGTAGAGGCCGCGGGCGGGGTCGCTCTTCCCCTCATCAATGTCGGCCATGATCTCCGCGACCATGAGGCGGCGGGTTTCGTTATCAAGGTTCTCGAAGGTCAAAGACACGTTAGTTCACTTTCTGCGGCATCGCCGCGCTAAGTGAACCGGAAGCTTGACAAACAGATCAGAGGCGCCGAGGGTGCCCCTGCAAGTGATCCATCTCCTGCGCCTCCGGTTCGACGGATTTGCAGGAGGCCACCAAAAGATTCAGCCGTAGGGACCCCCATCCCTGCGGCTTTTTTCGTCTGAACAGCCTGCAACTCGACAAACTACGGCGCCGCTCGACGATCTCGGCGCCCCCTAAGATGTCGCAGGTAAATGTCGCAGGATACTTCTAGATATCTGAATATCTTTATTTCACTAGGTGGTGAGAACCCACCCCTTGTACTCCCCAGCCTGCGGGACTTCCTCAACCCACCCCTTCGCCCGCAGCTTGTAGAGCGCCGCGCCGACGCGTTTGCGGAACAGGGTGACCGTCTTGGCGTCGTCAGGCAGGCCCCGACCCGCAAGAATCTTGCGGGCCAGCCACAAGGAAGTTGCGGGCTCTCCGCAAGTTCTCAGCGCGGCCATCACGTCCCGGCGCATCTCGCCCTTGAAGGCTGCGTGCGGGCTCGGAACGGGCTTGGCGCGAGGTAGCTCCGCGTCGGGATCGAACAGCCTGATCGTGTGCTCTACGGCCTCCAGATCGGCCACCAGCCGGGCCAGGACGGCGCGGGTGTGCTCGATCTGGCCGGCTATCTCGCTGTGCTTCTCGCGGAGGCCGGAGACGGTGTTGGGGCGATCCATGCTATGCTCCGGGCGACGGCTCTTAGCTCAGGCGGAAGAGCGCCGGTTCACCCGGAGGCCCCTGTTCGAGACAGGGAGGGCCGTCACCTCATCCGATGAGCAATGCCATTATATCCGGTGACGTTGGTCGCGGTCTTGGTGTGTTTGCTACATAATACCGCCGAACTCGGGCAGCTCGTCCAGGAACAGCACCCCGTTGTGGGCCAGGCTGACCTCGCCGGGCTTGGCCTTCAGCCCGCCGCCGGTCAGCGCCGCCATGCTGGCCGAATGGTGCGGATTGCGGAACGGCCGGGCGCGGGTGAGCTGGCCCTTGGCGATCAGGCCGGCCACCGAATGCACCATCGAGGTCTCGAGCAGCTCCTCGCTGGTCAGCGGCGGCAGGAGGCCGGGAAGACGGGCCGCCATCATCGACTTGCCCGAGCCGGGCGGCCCCGAGAACAGCAGGTTGTGCCCGCCGGCTGCGGCGATCTCCAACGCCCGCTTGGCGTTCTCCTGGCCCTTCACGTCACGCAGGTCGGGACCGCGATCGTCGTCCAGCATGACGCCCGGCCTGGGCGCGGCCAGCATCTGCGTCCCGCGGAAGTGGTTCACCAGCGCGATCAGCGACGGCGCGGCCAGCACGCGGGTATCGCCCGCCCAGGCCGCCTCGGGCCCGCAGGCCTCGGGGCAGATCAGGCCCAGCCCCAGCGCGCCCGCCGCCACCGCCGCCGGCAGGGCCCCCGCCACCGGCGTGATGCGTCCGTCCAGCGCCAGCTCGCCCACCGCCGCCCAGCCGTCCAGCGCGTCCGGCGGGATCACGCCCATGCCGGCCATGATGGCCAGCGCGATCGGCAGGTCGTAGTGGCTGCCCTCCTTCGGCAGGTCGGCCGGCGCCAGGTTGGCGATGATGCGGCGGGCGGGCAGGGCCAGGCCGAGGCCGGAGAACGCCGCCCGCACCCGTTCGCGGCTCTCGGAGACGGCCTTGTCCCCCATGCCGACCAGGAAGAACTTCGCCTCGCCCGAGGTGAACTGCACCTGCACGTCGACGCGCACCGCCTCGACACCCGAGAACGCCAGAGTCACGACGCGCGCCGCCATCCCGATCCCAACCTGTTGTGGTCAAGCCAGACTTATCCACAAACCACAGCATGAAGCCCGGCCCGGATCAAGAACATAAGCGGAACTTTCAGAGAAAGTCAGAGATGTCTGTGGCTTAGGACTGCCTTTTGAGGAGCGCGCGGAACGTCCGCCGCCAAGTCCTCATCCCCGCCGCAGCGCCTCGATGCGCCCCCACATCACGTCCGATGCGTCCACCCCGGTGAACCGCTTCAGCGCGACCGCGCCGGTGGGTGAGGTGACGTTGATCTCGGTGAGGTAGTCGCCGATCACGTCGATGCCGACGAAGATCAGGCCGCGCGCCTTCAGCTCCGGCCCGATGGTCGCGCAGATCTCCCGGTCCCGCGCCGTCAGCTCCACGGGCTGGGCCTTGCCGCCGACCGCCAGGTTGGAGCGGATTTGGCCCTTCTCCGGCACCCGGTTGATCGCGCCCACCGGCTCGCCGTCGACGATCAGGATCCGCTTGTCGCCCTTCGTCACCGACGGCAGGAACTTCTGCACGATCACCGGCTCGCGGCCGATCTGGGCGTGCAGCTCCAGCATGGCGTCGATATTCGGATCGTCGGCCAGGTGGCGGGTCACGCCCGAGCCGCCCCTGCCGTTCAGCGGCTTCATGACGATGTCGCCGTGGCGGGCGCGGAAGTCGTAGATCGCGTCGCGGTCCTGGGTGATCAGGGTCGGCGGCTGCAGGCCCGGGAACCTGGTGACGAACAGCTTCTCGGGTGCGTTGCGCACCTCCCGGGGGTCGTTCACCACCAGCACCTGCGGGTGGATCGCCTCCAGGAAGAAGGTGGTGTCGATGTAGTGCATGTCGAACGGCGGATCCTGCCGCAGCAGCACCACGTCGAATTCCGTCAGCTCGACCTTGCGCCAGGGTCCGAGCGCGGCGTGGTCGCCGACCGTGCGCTGCACCCGCACGTCCCGCCCGCGGGCGAACACCCGGCCGTCCTCCATCGCCAGCTTGTCCGTGGTGTAGACGAACAGCGAATGGCCCCGCGCCTGCGCCGTCTCCATCATCAGGAAGGTGGTGTCGCCCTCGATGTTCACGCCCTCGATGGGATCCATCTGGACGGCGACCTTCAGAGACATGCGTTTCCCCGCTGCGGCTCAGGTCGTTCCGAGATAGGCGGTCCGGCCGGCGAGCGCCAGCCGCTCAGCGGTTGGCGATGGCGTCCTCGGGCAGGCTCGCGGCGTCCACGCCGGTCAGGATCAGCCGCGCGCCGGCCATTTCCACCACCGTGTCCGCGCCCGCCTGGCGGACGGTGAACGCCACACCGGTGTCGATCCGCACCGTGTCGCCCTCCTCGGCGCGGAAGTCGGTCACCCGGTCCACCCCCGCGCCCGCGAAACTGTTGAACACGTCGGCCCCCGGTCCCCCGGTGAGGATGTCGTCCTCCCGCCCGCCGTTCAGCCAGTCGTCCCCTGGCCCGCCGTCCAGCACGTCGCGGCCGCGGCCCCCGCGGAGGATGTCGGGTCCGTCGCCGCCCAGCAGGGTGTCGTCGCCCGGCCGCCCGTCGATCGCTTCGCCGGCCGCCGTGCCGACCAGACGGTCGTTGCGGTCCGTGCCCTGCAGATGGCGCCCCGGCGGCAGCGGCGCCTGAACCCGCAGCGCGTCGCGATTGGCCACCGCCCGTTCGATCCGTTCGAGCGCCTGCGGCGAGGCCGGCGGCGCGGGGCTGAGCGAGGTGTCGAGGCCGTTCTCCACCACCTCCAGCACCACGGCGTCGGGCCGGAACCGCTCGATCAGGTCCGGCCGCCAGGCTCCGTCCTGGTTGTGCGCCAGCACGATCCGGCTGAAGTGCGGATAGAGGAACGGCAGCAAGGCGTTGGAGAACGAGTCCATCGTCATCAGCAGAACCGGCCTGCCGGCCTGGCCGGTGTCGATGACGTGGGGCGCGGTCCAGTCCTGGCGCCCGGTCAGCCACGTGGTGCGGATCTGCGCCTGCGCCCGGGGATCCTCCAGCTCGGGATAGTCGATGGGGACCCAGCTCGCGACGCCCAGCATCAAGGCCAGGTTCCGGGGCTTGTTCGGATCACCCCGCCGCACCTCGGTGAAGCTCTCCAGCGGACGGGGGCCCTCGGGGCTGACGCCGCGCCGCTGCAGCTCGCGCATCAGCTCCGCATAGCCGACATAGGCGCCCAGGCCCGTCCAGTGGGTGTCGTTCGGCTCGTACAGCCGCAGGCCCCAGCGGGCCGGCTGCGCCATGGCCGCCTCCAGGCGCAGCACCGTGCCGGCGCCCGACGCCTGGGCCAGTCTGGCCAGCATGGCCGTGGGCCGGTTCGGATCGGGGCCGCGGTACCAGCGGGGGCCGTGCTGCGGGTAGACCAGCTCCTTGTCGGGCGGCGAGATCACCACGTACGGCACGCCCTGCGCCGCCAGGGCCTCGGTGCGTCCCGCCAGCCCCGCCAGCCAAGCGCGCGCCTCGGCGTCGGTCAGCGGGGGCAGGCCTCGCGCCGGGCCCAGATGGGTGGTGTCGTCGTAGAACAGCCAGCCGTCGCGGCCGACGATCACCCGCGGCGATCCCGACACGCCGAGCTTCATCTTGGCCAGGTTCAGGGCGCCGATCAGGTGCGGCCGCGCCGGGAACCGGTCGGCCACCCAGGCGTCGGCGGCCGTGCGGAAGGCCTCCAGCCCCGCCGGCGTGCGCGGCAGGACCGGCGCCTGCGCCAGGGTGCGGTTCTCGTCCAGGTCAGGGGCGCGGACGAACCGCGGGCGCCGCATGGGCGGCGGCGAGCACCAGCACGCTCGCCCCGATCAGCCCCGCCCAGTGTCTGCGCAGCGGGTCCACGTCAGAACCGGAAATAGAGGAAGGGGTTGAGGCTGGATCCCGCCAGATAGGCCACCGAAAGCACCAGCCCCGCGATCAGCACCGGCGTCGCCAGCACATGGACGGCCTGGGTGTCGAGGCGCGCCTCGAGGGTCGGCGAGGGCGGCAGCCTTGGCGCGTTCAGCCGCGACATCGCCCAGGGCAGGACCGGATAGGCGAACACGCATCCCAGGGCCAGCGCCGCCAGGACCTGATTGTCCAGCACCACCTGGGTCGCGACCGGCAGGGCCCGGACGCCGGCCGGATCGACGAGGGCGCCCCAGTAGCGCAGCGCCTCCGTCAGGCTCTCGTCGCGGAACAGCACCCAGCCGGCCATCACCGCCAGCAGCGTGTAGGCCGTCGCCATTGCGCGGGGCAGTCGCTCCAGCACGCGGCCCAGGCCGAAGCGCTCGATCAGCAGGAAGCCGCCGTGGAACAGGCCCCAGACGACGAAGTTCCAGGCCGCCCCGTGCCAGAAGCCGGTGAGCAGGAAGACGACCAGCAGGTTGCGCACCGTCTTCCAGGCCCCGCCGCGGTTGCCGCCGAGCGGGATGTAGACGTAGTCGCGGAACCACGACGACAAGGAGATATGCCAGCGCCGCCAGAACTCGGTCACCGACCGGGCCATGTACGGGTAGTCGAAGTTCTTCGGAAAGGTGAAGCCCAGCATGAAGGCCAGGCCGATGGCCATGTTCGAATAGCCGCAGAAGTCGAAGTAGATCTGCAGGGTGTAGGCCAGCATGCCCAGCCAGGCCGTGCCCACGTCGAGCGAGCCGGGGGGGCGAGTCCGAAGGCGTGGTCGGCCAAAGGCGCCACCGAATTGGCGATCAGCACCTTCTGGCACAGGCCGACGATGAAGTACTGGATGCCCAGGCCGATCCGGCCCGTCCGGCGGCGGTCGGCGTGCAGCTCGTCGCGGATATGGGCGAAGCGGACGATCGGCCCCGCGATCAGGTGCGGGAACATCAGGATGTAGGCCGCGAAGCGGGTGAGGTCGCGCTCCACGGTCACCTGGCGGCGGTGCACGTCGAAAAAGGTAGCTGATCAGCTGGAAGGTGAAGAAGCTGATGCCCAGCGGCAGGCGTGGGTCTATGGCCGGCAGCGGGTCGCCGGGCAGCAGCGCATTCAGGTTGGCGGCGAAGAAGCCCGCGTACTTGAACCAGCCCAGCACCGAGAGATCGATTGCGATCAGCGCGCCGAGCGCCAGCCGTCGGCGCGTCGGGTCGGCGAGGCCGTCCAGCGAGCGCGCGCCCGCATAGTTCAGCCCGATCAGGGCCAGCAGCAGGAAGACGTAGGGGCCTTCGCCCCAGGTGTAGAAGACGGCGCTGCCCGCCAGCAGAGCGCCCGTCCGCCAGCCGCTCAGGTAGTAGCCGAGCAGGAACAGGGGCAGGAAATAGAAGATGAAGATGACGGAGCTGAAGACCATCCGCCGTTGCCGCGCCCCGTCTCACGAATCGCGGGTCAGGATGGTCGGGCCCAAGCTTCGCCGCAAGCGCCGCAACCTGGCGTGGCGAGATGGGGCCCATTCGAGACTGTCGGGGGCAAGGCGGCCGCCTGCCTAGTTCAGGCGCAGCCTCACGCGCTCGCGCTGGGCGCGGGCCGCCAGGGCCGCACCGCCGTCGATCGAGCTCGCCCGCTGCAGAGCCTCCAGCGCCCCCGTCAGCGCGCCCTGACCTTCGCGCGCCGCGGCGACGTCCAGCCACGGCCGGTGATCGGCCGGATCCAGCAGGGCGCGGCGCAGCGCCGCCCGTTCCGCCCGCGGATAGTCGCGCACTGCGCTTGCCCGGGCGAAGATGATGTTCTGCAGCCGCATCAGCACCGCACGGTCGCTGACCGGCGCCATCAACCGGTCCAGCCGGTCGGCGACGTTGGGCGTCAGCCCCGCGTGCAGCGCCCGGCGGGTCAGCTCGGACGGCAGGACGACCCGGCCCTCCGAGAACGGGTCGAGCGCCAGCGGACCCTCCTCGGTCTCGATGCGCAACAGGAAGTGCCCGGGGAAGTCGACGCCCTGCACGGTCAGGCCGCAGCGGCGGGCGGCGTGCAGGTAGTAGATGCCCAGCGTCACCGCCAGGCCGCGGCGGGTCTCCGCCACGGTGATGATGTCGGCGTTGCCGAGCCCCTCGGTGGCGAACAGGTCGCCGGTCAGGCGCAGGTCGCCGGCCATGGTCTCGGCCAGGGCCTCCTCGGCGCTTTCCCGCTTCAGCCGCTCGCTGAGCCGCTGGACGCCGGCCTGAGCCATGTCGCGCGCCACGCCCGGATCGCGGGTCGGGTCCTCGTGCATCGCGCAGGCGATCGCCGCCTCCAGCAACGGGAACTCGCCCTCGGGGGCGGCGCCTGCCTCCAGCAGGATCGTCTCGGCCTCTTCGCGATCCATCCGTCTCTTAAACTGGGAATCCCGTCCTCAGGCGCCCTTCCAGGCGTCCGGAATATGCATAGGAAGCCGCCCGGGCGCGAGGGCCACGAGGTCGAGGCGAACGGACGCACCCTTCAGCCCCGGCCGCTTGGCCGCCAGGTTGGCGCCGGCGCGCCGCAGGCGATCGCGCTGGTCCGAGCTGACAGCGTCGAGCGCCGCGGCGAGGTTCCCGCGCCGCTTCACCTCCACGACCGCCAGCACGCGGCCTCGCACGGCCAGCAGGTCGATCTCGCCTTGCGGCGTCTTCAGCCGGAAGCCCAGGATGCGGTAGCCGCGCAGCATCAGCCACAGCGCCGCGACGACCTCGCCGCGTCGGCCCGACAGCCGGGCGGCCGCCCCGCGAGCGGTCCGCGCCGCAGCGCGGGAGGGCGGCGGGGCGATCACCGCTTGAGCTCCAGCGCCCGGCGGTACAATTCGCGCCGCGGCAGTCCCAGCGCCTTGGCCACCTCGGCCGCAGCGTCGGCGGGTTTCAGGCGGCCCAGCGCCTCGGTCAGCGCCGCGTCCGCATCGGCGGCGGTCGCCTGGACCTCGCGGCCCGGTCCGACCAGCACCACCAGCTCGCCGCGCGGCGCCTCAAACTGCGGGTCGGCGGCGAGCGCCGCCAGCGGTCCGCGGACGATGGTCTCGTAGAGCTTGGTCAGCTCGCGGCAGACCACCGCCTCCCGCGTTCCGCCCAGCACGTCGGCCATGTCCGCCAGGCTGTCGGCGAGCCGCGACCCGCCCTCGAAGAACACCAGGGTGGCGCGCACGCCGGCGATCTCGGCCAGGAAGGTCCTGCGCGCCGCCGACTTGGCCGGCGGGAAGCCCACGAACAGGAACCGGTCGGTCGGCAGCCCCGAGGCGGCGAGCCCGGCCAGCAGGGCCGAGGCGCCGGGGATCGGGATCACCGGGAAGCCCGCCTCCGCCGCCTCGCGCACCACGCGGTAGCCGGGGTCAGAGACGAGCGGCGTCCCGGCGTCCGACACCAGCGCCACGCGCCCTCCGTCGGCCAGCACCGCCAGCGCCCGCGGGGTGGCCCGGGCCTCGCCATGCTCGTCGCATCGCTCCAGCTTCGCCGACAGCCCGAACGCCTGCAGCAGCTTGGCGGAGACACGGGTGTCCTCGGCCAGCACCAGGTCGGCCTGGGCCAGCACGTCCAGCGCCCGCAGGGTGATGTCCCGCAGGTTGCCGATCGGCGTCGCCACGACGTAGAGGCCCGGCGCGAGCGGGGCGTCGTCGAGCGCGGGCGGGGGGTAGGGCGCGGGCCATGGTCCGAGGCTTCGCCGCTCCGGCCTGAGAACGCAAGCCGCATCCCCGCGCCGGGATGTGCATGCTAGGCCCCGGCCGTGACCCTGACGCGTCTCCTCCTGCTGTTCAGCCTGCTGGCCGCGCCCGCGCTGGCCTCGGAGCCGCGCCTCGTCTGGTCGGACGAGTTCGAGGGGCCCGTCCTCGACCGCGCCAGGTGGTCCGCCGACGTGGACTGCTGGGGTGGCGGCAACCACGAGCGGCAGTGCTACGTGGACCGACCTGCGAACCTGGCGGTCCAGCACGGCCTGCTGCGCCTCACGGCCACCCGTGATCGGACGACGGGCCCAGCCTGGCCTGCCCGGCTGGGCGGCGGCGGCTCGCGGTCGCTGCCCTACGCCTCCGCCCGTGTGCACACCCGTGGCAAGGCGGCGTTCCGGTACGGCCGGGTCGAGGTCCGCGCGAAGCTGCCCGGCGGCCAGGGGATCTGGCCCGCGATCTGGATGCTGCCCGAGCACGACGCTTACGGCCCCTACCCGCTGTCCGGCGAGATCGACATCGCCGAGGCGGTGAACCTCGGCGTCGCTTGCGAGAGCTGTCGGGACGCGGTGCACGGCGCGCTGCACCACGGCCGCTCCGCCCGTAGCGTCCGCCAGCGGGGCGGCGCGGGCGCCGCTCCCGGACAAGGACGCCTTCCACATCTATGCCCTGGACTGGACGCCGACCGAGCTCGTCTGGCTGCTCGACGGCGCGCCGTACCACCGCGAGCCCACCCGCCCGCCCTTCGACCAGCCCTTCCACCTGATCCTCAACCTCGCCGTCGGCGGCAAATGGCCGGAAGGCGCCGGACGGGGCGGCGTCGACGAGCAGGCCCTGCCGGCCACCCTGTGGGTCGACTGGGTGCGCGTGTACGTGCGGGACTAGGCCTCGGTCGCCAGCGCCGTCGTCAGGCTGTCCAGCACCCGCCGCCCGGCCGCCGTCGCCCGAAGGCGGTCCGGATCGTCGGCCAGCAGCTCCAGCTCGACCAACCGACGGACGACCGGGCTGTCGGGCCGCAGGTCCAGGGCCGCCACCTCGGCGAACGGCACGCCGTCCGCCACCCGCAGCCCGCCCAGCAGCCGCTCCTCCGCAACGTCCTGCGCGGTCAGCGGCTCGCGTTCCGACCGGCCCGCGATGTAGTCGGCCGGGCGGTCGGCGGCGGTCGTCGCCAGCCGTCCGGCGGCGGTGGTGATCCGGCCGTGCGCGCCGGGGCCCGCGCCGACGTAGTCATGGCCCCGCCAGTAGACGAGGTTGTGCCGCGAGCGCGCCGCGGTCCCCTTGGCGTGGTTGGAGACCTCATAGGCCTCGAACCCCTTGGCCTCGAGGACCGCCTGCGTCGTTTCATAGAGCTCGGCGGCCGGCTCCTCGGCCGGCGGGACCAGCAGGCCGCGGCGCACCGCGCGATCGAACGCGGTCCCGGCCTCGATGGTCAGCTGGTACGGCGAAATGTGCTCCGCGCCGAGGGCGACCGCCGCCCGCAGCTCGTCGGCCCAGGCCTTGGGTGTCTGGCCCGGCCGGGCGTAGATCAGATCGACCGACAGCCGCGGGAAGAGGCGCGCCGCCGTCTCTGCGGCCCGGCGACCTTCGGCCGCCCCATGGTTGCGGCCGAGCAGCTTCAGCGCCGCGTCGTCCAGCGACTGCAGGCCCAGCGACAGCCGGCTCACGCCCGCGTCGCGGAACCCCTGGAAGCGGCCCGCTTCGACGTCGGTGGGATTGGCTTCCAGCGACACCTCCAGATCCGCCGCGGGCGTCCAGAGCCGCTTTGCGGTCTCGACGATCTCGCCCGCCCACTCAGGCGCCATGAGCGAGGGCGTGCCTCCGCCGAAGAAGATCGACACCAGCTCGCGCGGACCGGTCAGCGTCCGCTGATGCTCCAGGTCCCGCACAATGGCGCGGGCGAGGTCCTGCGCCTCGGCCTCGCGGCCCCGGGCCCTGAAGACGTTGAAGTCGCAATAGGGGCAG
Source organism: Phenylobacterium sp. J426 (assembly GCF_024699945.1). Lineage (GTDB taxonomy): Bacteria > Pseudomonadota > Alphaproteobacteria > Caulobacterales > Caulobacteraceae > Phenylobacterium. The sequence goes on from NZ_JAJOMY010000001.1 coordinate 1,382,489, forward strand.
ATGCGCGCGCAGTAGGGCCAGTGGACGTAGACGCCCAAGGGGATCCCTTGGGGCGGAGGGGTCGTCACAACAGGGCGGCCTTGAGTTTCTCGAACGCCCGCGCGCGATGGCTCATGCCGTCCTTCACTGCGGGCTCGAGCTCGCCGAAGGTCTTGTTGAGACCTTCCGGCACGAAGATCGGATCATAGCCGAAGCCCCGGTCGCCGCGCGGCGGGAAGGTCAGCGTCCCGTCGATCCGGCCCTCGACCACCACGGCCGGACCGCCGGGCCAGGCCACCGCCAGGGCGGACGTGAACCATGCCGAGAAGTCCTCGGCGCCGGCCTCCTCCAGCCGGTCCTCGACCTTCTTCATCGCAACTGCGAAGTCCTTGCCGGGCCCCGCCCAGCGCGCGGAGTAGATGCCGGGGGCGCCGTCCAGCGCCGCGACGGACAGGCCGCTGTCATCGGCGATGGCCACCAGCCCCGTCGCCTCCGCCGCGTGCCGGGCCTTGAGCAGCGCATTGCCGACGAAGGTGCTCTCCGTCTCGTCGGGCTCGGGCAGGCCGAGCTCTCCCGCGGCCACGAGCTCGAAGCGGCCCTCCAGGATCTCGGCCAGTTCGCGGGCCTTGCCGGGGTTGTGGGTGGCGACCACCAGGCGGCTGCCGGGCTCCAGGCGCAGGGCCATCGCTTAACTCCATCTTTACGGGCGGCGGACCATAGCGCGCGCCCGTCGTGCTGCATTGCGAAAGTTTAATCAGATTACGCCCAATTCACGTGATCGAAAAACGATGCGGGCGTATCGATAAACACAACAAGTAAGCGTATCCACCCAGCCCCGATGCTGCAGCGCAGCATCAACATCAAGGAGACAGAAAAATGTTCGCCAACGTCATGTCCTTCGTCGACCGCGCCGCCATGAGCTTCGCGCTGGTCCTGGGCGCCGTGCCGATGCTGGCTATCGCCGCCGCGCAAATCTAGGTTCGACGCATGAAGTTCGTCAGACCCGTCCGGGCCGCCGCGTGGCTGCACGCCGGCCGGGCGGGTCAAGACGAGACGCTAGCGGGGTCGACCAGCATCATGCGCGCCTTGGGTCCGGGCTCGGTTTCGAGCTTCCTGAAGATCATCCTGGACGTCGTGTTCGGCGCGCTCTGGGTGCTGCTGTGCATCGTCGCCCTGATCACGGTCGCCGCCGTGCTGCTGAGCTTCAATCCCGACCTGCTCGCCGACGTGACCGTCAATTCCGAGGCGGGCGAAGTCCTCCGCCGCGGCCCGGTGCTGGCCGTCGGCCTTGCCGCCTTCGCCGTCTACTGCGCCGGCGTCCTGGTGATCGTGGGCTGCCTGCGGCGCATCTTCGCCACGCTCACCGCGGGCGATCCCTTCCATCCCGACAATGTCGCGCGCCTGCGCCTGATCGGCCTGATCCTGGCCGCCCTCGAACTGGGCCGCTACGCCCTGTGGGCGATCGGCGCCTGGGTGCTGCCGGGCGTCACCGACGTGGAGCCCAACTTCAGCCTCACCGCCTGGTTCTCGGTCCTGGTCGTCTTCGTCCTGGCCGAGGTCTTCCGCGAGGGCGCGCGCCTGCGCCGCGAAGCCGAGCTGACCATCTGACATGCCGATCCGCGTCAATCTCGACCGCGTCCTGCTCGACCGGCGCATGTCGCTGACCGAGCTCGCCGACCGCGTCGGCGTGACCATCGCCAACCTGTCGATCCTCAAGACCGGCAAGGCCCGCGCCGTGCGCTTCTCCACCCTGGCCGCGCTGTGCCGCGAGCTCGACTGCCAGCCCGGCGACCTGCTGGTCTACGAGGCCGGCCCCGACGATCCCCTCGACGAAGATCCTGAGGGCTAGCCCCCCACCGCCTGCCGCTGCAGCTCGCAGAGCTCGCCGATGCCCTTGCGCGCGAGGCTGAACAGCGCGTCGAACTCGGCCTGGGAGAAGCCGCGCTTCTCGCCGGTGGCCTGCACCTCGACGATGTCGCCATTGCCGGTCAGCACGAAGTTGGCGTCGGCCTCGGCGTTGGAGTCCTCCTCGTAGTCCAGGTCCAGCACCGGCGTGCCGGCGAACACGCCGCACGAGATCGCCGCCACCTGGTCCAGGATCGGGTCGGCCGCGATCACGCCCTCGTCCAGCAGGTATTTCGTCGCCAGCCGCAGCGCCACCCAGGCGCCGGTGATCGAGGCCGTCCGCGTGCCGCCGTCGGCCTGCAGCACGTCGCAGTCGACGGTGATCTGCCGCTCGCCCAGCGCCTTGAGGTCGGTGACCGCCCGCAGCGACCGCCCGATCAGCCGCTGGATCTCCTGCGTTCGCCCCGACTGCTTGCCGGCCGCGGCCTCGCGCCGGCCCCGCGTGTGCGTCGCTCGCGGCAGCATGCCGTACTCGGCCGTCACCCAGCCCTGGCCCTTGCCGCGCAGGAAGCCCGGGACGCCCTCCTCCAGGCTGGCCGTCACCAGCACCTTGGTGTGGCCGAAGCTGACCAGGCACGAGCCCTCGGCGTAGCGGGTGACGGCGGTCTCCAGCGTCACGGGGCGGAGCAGGTCGGGGGTGCGTTCGGACGGGCGCATGGGTCTGGGAACTTCCGGAAGGGCTTCGGCGCCTTGCGCCGACGGAGGTCGCGCTTATCCTAAACCTGAGAGGCGCCGTCCATGGGCGCCGCAACCCGCATCGCGACCAAGACCCCATTGGCCACGTGACACATCCGTTCCTCGCCCGCGGGCCGACCCTGACCGAACTGGACCAGCGCGCCCGCGAGATCTTCCGGCGCATCGTCGAGAGCTATCTCGAGACCGGCGAGCCCGTCGGCTCCCGCACGCTCTCCAAGGGCGGCCTGCCGCTCTCGCCCGCCTCGATCCGCAACACCATGCAGGACCTGACCCAGCTCGGCCTGCTGGGCGCGCCGCACGTCAGCGCCGGGCGACTGCCGACGCACGCGGGCCTGCGCCTGTTCGTCGACGGGCTGCTGGAGGTCGGCGACGTCGCCGAGCAGGAGCGCCGCAACATCGAGGCCCGCCTGATGGCCCATGGCGGCAACTACCAGGACGCCCTGAACGAGGCCTCGAAGATCCTGTCCGGACTGGCGGGCGGCGCGGGCGTGGTCGTCACCCCGGTCCGCGACGCGGGCGTCACCCACGTCGAGTTCGTGCCGCTGTCGGGCGAGCGCACCCTGGCGATCATGGTCTTCGACGACGGCACGGTGGAGAACCGGCTGATCCGCCGGCCGATGGGCGTCACGCCCTCGGCGCTGCAGGAGGCGTCCAACTTCCTGAACGCCCGCCTGCGCGGCCGCACCCTCGCCGAGGCCAAGGTCGACCTGCGGGCCGAGCTCGACCGCGCCCGCCGCGAGCTGGACGACACCGCAGCGCGCCTGGTGGAGGACGGCCTGGCGGCCTGGGGCGGCGGCGAGGACGACGAACGCGCCCTCATCGTCCGCGGACGGGCCAATCTGCTGGAGGACGCCGAGGCCATCGAGGACCTCGAGCGGGTCCGCTCGCTGTTCGAGGACCTCGAGCAGAAGGAACAGCTGATCCAGCTGCTGGACGGCGTCCGCGACGGCGAGGGCGTGCGCATCTTCATCGGCGCCGAAACGCGGCTGTTCTCGCTTTCCGGTTCCGCCGTGATCGCGGCGCCCTATATGACGGGGTCGCAGCGGGTGGTGGGCGCGATCGGCGTGATCGGCCCCGCCCGGTTGAACTATGCCCGGGTCATCCCGTTGGTGGACTACACCGCCCGCGTGCTTGGCCAGGTGATGAACGCGTAAGACCAGGTAGGACATGTCCGAAGACAACACCCCGCCCGAAGATCCGAACGACGGCTTCGACTTCGACGGCGCCGAGCTCGAGGCGCTGAAGGCCGAGAACCAGGGGCTCAAGGACCAGGTGCTCCGCTACGCCGCCGAGGCCGAGAACACCAAGCGCCGCGCCGAGCGCGAGGCCAACGACGCCCGCGCCTACGCGATCCAGAAGTTCGCCCGCGACCTGCTGGGCGTCGCCGACAACCTCGACCGCGCGATGACCGCCGCGCCCACCGACCATCCCGACGCGCCCGTGAAGAACTTCGTCGTCGGCATCGAGATGACGGCCAAGGAGCTGCTGGGCGCCTTCGAGCGCAACGGGCTCAAGAAGATCGACCCGGCCAAGGGCGAGAAGTTCGACCCGCACAAGCACCAGGCGATGATGGAGCAGCCCGGGACCGACGTGACCCCCGGCGGCGTCATCCAGGTGCTGCAGCCCGGCTACGAGCTGCTGGGCCGCCTCGTCCGTCCGGCCATGGTCGTGGTCGCCGCGAAAGGCGCCGGCGCGGCCTCGTCGGGCGGCGGTGGCGACGGTGGGTCGAACCCCTACGCCGCCAACGAGGATGGCGATCAGGCCCCCGGGTCTGGCGGGTCTGTGGACACCCGCGCCTAAAGCCCGCCGGCCCTCTTCCCCCGAGGGGGATTTTGGCTAATGTCGCAAGTCCCTTCCTTTCGGGGTGTGGGCCGGCGTTGCTGATTCGCGCCGGCCGCAAAAGGCGAGCCGGGACCTAAGAATGAAGCTGACGATCGAACGCGCCGCGCTGCTCCGGGCCCTGGGCCACGTGCAGAGCGCGGTGGAGCGCCGCAACACCATCCCGATCCTGTCGAACGTGCTGTTGTCGGCCGAGCGCGATCGCCTGACCTTCTCGGCCACCGACCTCGACATGGAGATCGTCGACGAGGCCATGGCCCAGGTCGACCAGCCCGGCCAGATCACCGCCCCGGCGCACACCTTGTACGAGATCGTCCGCAAGCTGCCGGAAGGCGCCGACGTCTCGCTCAGCTTCACGGGCGAGGACCCGCGGCTAACGGTCCAGGCCGGCCGCTCGCGCTTCAACCTGCCGGTGCTGCCGGCCGGCGACTTCCCGGTCATGTCGTCGGAGGGTTTCGGCGGCTCGGTGGCCGTCGACGTCAACGACCTGATCCGGCTGATCGACAAGACCCGCTTCGCCATCTCGGCGGAAGAGACCCGCTACTACCTGAACGGCCTCTATCTCCACACGGTGGTGGTGGACGGCTCGCCGCGCCTGCGCGCCGTGGCCACCGACGGGTCGCGGCTGGCGCTGGCCGACATGCCCGCGCCCGAGGGCTCGGCCGGCGCGCCGGGCGTCATCGTGCCCCGCAAGACGGTCGGCGAGGCGCGCCGCCTGCTGGAGGACGCCGGCGAGAGCGTCGAACTGCAGGTCAGTCCCCAGAAGATCCGCTTCGAGCTGGGCGGCGCCGCCCTGACGTCGAAGGTCATCGACGGCAACTTCCCCGACTATGCGCGCGTCATCCCCAAGGACAACAACCGCACGGTCATGGTCGACGCCAAGCTGTTCGCCCAGGCCGTCGACCGCGTGGCCACCATCTCGGCCGAGAAGAGCCGTTCGGTGCGCATGGCCATCGAGGCCGGCCGCGTCGTGCTGACGGTGCGCAACATGGAAGCCGGCCAGGCGGTGGAAGAGCTCGAGATCGACTACGACGGCGAGCCCTTCGAACTGTCGTTCAACGCCCGCTACCTGCTGGACGTCACCGACCAGATCTCGGGTGAGCAGGCGGAGCTGCGTTTCGGCGGCCCCAACGACCCGGCCCTGATCCTCGATCCCGCCGACGCCGACGTTCAGTACATCCTGATGCCGCTCAGGGTGTAGAGCGCATCAGTCCCTCCTCTTCAGGGGAGGGACAGGCCGCGAAGCGGCCAGGGTGGGGAGTGTCATTCAAGCTCGGGTGAGCAGGAGGGACCTCTTGGCAGGCCCAGCGCCCGGTCACGGCCCCCTCACCCGACGAGGCTTCGCCTCGCCACCCTCCCCTGAAGAGGAGGGCTGAGAACGCTCAGTGCCCGTGCGGGCCCTCGTACACGCCCGGCGCCAGCCGCTCGTCCTCAGGGCCTTCCGAACCTGCAGCCAGCACGAAGCGGCGGTCGCAGTACGGGCACTCGACGAAGCTCGCCTCGCCCATCTCCAGCCACACGCGCGGATGGCCCAGAGCGCCGCCGACGCCGTCGCAGGCGACCCGGCCCGACCGGACGATGATCGTTTCCGGCGCGGGGAAGTCGGGCGTCAGCGCCGGCTTGGCCGGCATCGGCTCCGGCTGCTTCTGGGCTTTGGCGCTCTTCGCGCTGACGAGTTTGCGGGCCATGGCCTGATCTGAACCTCTAGGCGGCCGCATGCTTGGCTCGGACGCGGCGCGGGCCTACCTATGCGACCGCGGCTTTCGCCGTCAACGACAGGTGATCATGGACCTTCCGGAATACGCGATCGAGGCCAAGGGCCTGGTCAAGACCTACGCCGCCACCAAGACCACGCCCGAGATGCGGGCGCTCAAGGGGATCGACCTGGCCATCCCCCGCGGTTCGATCTTCGGCCTGCTGGGGCCGAACGGCGCCGGCAAGTCCACCTTCATCAACATCCTGGCCGGCCTGACCCGCAAGACCTCGGGCACGGTCTCGATCTGGGGCCGCGACATCGACCAGCGGCCGCGCGACGCCCGCGCCGCCATCGGCGTGGTGCCGCAGGAGATCGCCGCCGACCCGTTCTTCACGCCGCGCGAAGCCCTCGAAGTCGCCGCCGGCATGTACGCCGTGCCGAAATCCGAACGCCGCACCGACGAGCTGCTGGCCGCCCTCGGGCTCGCCGACAAGGCCAAGGCCTATGTCCGCCAGCTCTCCGGCGGCATGAAGCGCCGGCTCATGGTCGCCAAGGCCATGGTCCACAACCCGCCGGTGCTGATCCTCGACGAGCCCACCGCCGGCGTCGATGTGGAGCTGCGCCGCCAGCTCTGGAACTATGTGCTGGAGCTCAACCGCAAGGGCGTGACCATCGTGCTCACGACCCACTACCTGGAAGAGGCCCAGGAGCTCTGCGACCAGATCGCCATCATCAACCGCGGCCAGGTCGTCGCCTGCGAGCCCACGACGACGCTGCTGCGCCGGATGGACACCCGAAACGTGCTGGTGACGCCGGAGGAGCCTCTGACCGCCGCGCCCGTCCTTCCCGGCTTCGAGACCAAGCTCGGCAAGGGCGGCGGCTTCTCGGTGAGCTATCGCACCGGCCAGTCCAGCGTGGAACAGGTGCTCGCCGCGATCCGCGCGTCCGGCCTGCACATCAAGGACATCGCCACCGAAGATCCCGATCTGGAGGACATCTTCGTCTCATTGACCTATGCCGCGGAAGAGGCGAACGCGGTCTAGTCCCTCCCCTTCAGGGGAGGGTGGCCGCGCCGCAGGCGCGCCGGGTGGGGGGAGTCATGGCCGGGCGCAGATCCGGCAGGCGGGACCCCCGGCCGACGGTCCCCCTCCCCTCGAACGTCTTCAGCATGGCCCGTCCTCCTCATGTCGAAGGACTATGGCCCAGCTCTGTTGACAGCAGTCTGTCAGCAGCTCACCTCCCCCGTCGCGCAGCGATGGCGGGAGGGGGACCGTTCGCCGAGGCCCGCGCAAGCGGGCTGAAGAGCGAATGGTGGCGGGGGCGGGCCTCAGGCGCAGCCGCTCGCCCCCTCCACCATCGGCTCTCCGCCTGCGGCCCGGCCGACGGTCCCCCTCCCGCCGCTGCGCGGGGGAGGTAAGAGCTACTCCGTGAGCTTCCCGATATCCCCCCCACCGATACGCCACCTCATAAAGCAGCGTCCCGCCGGGCCCCGGTTCGCGCCGCGCGGGCTCGGCCACGCCGCCGAGATGCTCGTAGAAGCCGCGCGCGCCGAAATTCTCGCGCAGCACCGAGATCATCAGCGACGTCGCGCCCTGCGCCGCCAGCGCCCGGGCGGTCTCGGTCAGCAGCCGGCGTCCGAGGCCGCGGCCCTGCGCTGAGCTCAGGAGGTAGAGCACGCTGATCTCGCCCTCGCCGGGAACGCCCCGGCGCGACGGCCCGGCCTGGGCGTAGCCCACCAGGCCGAACCGGTCGGCGGCGGCCAAGGTGATCGCGGGGGCCAGGCCCGGGCCCGCCCCAAGCTGCCTGTGGAAGCGCCGCGCCAGGGCGACCTCGCTCATCCGGGCGAGATAGCCGGCCGGCAACAGGCCGTTGTAGGTCTCCCGCCAGCTCTGGACGTGGACGTAGGCCAGGGCTTCAGCGTCGGCGGGGCCGGGCGGGAAGACCACAAAGGCGGGCGCGAGCGCGGGCTGCGGCATCAATCCACAGCTTGGCGTTCTCTCGGGCGGGTTCAAGGGGTCGCGGGACTCAAGCCGACCCGTTAACGTCCGCGCAACCTATGAACGCGCCCGCCCCCACCGCCGTCCCCGATCCCGCCGCCGGCGCCCTCGCCGGTCATGGCGCAGTTCTTCGACGCCAAGGCGCGCCAGCCCGATGCGCTGGTCTTCTTCCGGATGGGCGACTTCTACGAGCTCTTCTTCGAGGACGCCCAGAAGGCGGCCGCCGCGCTCGGCATCACGCTCACCGCCCGCGGCCAGCACGCCGGCCAGCCGATCCCCATGGCCGGTGTCCCGGCGCACGCCATGGAGGCCTATCTCGCCAAGCTGGTGCGCGCCGGCTTCAAGGTGGCGCTCTGCGAACAGCTGGAGGACCCGTCGGAGGCGAAGAAGCGCGGCTCGAAGTCCGTGGTCCGCCGCGATGTGGTCCGTGTGGTCACGCCGGGCACGCTGACCGAGGACGGCCTGCTGGACGCCCGGGGCGCGAACCGCCTGGCGGCCATTTCCGTGCGGGCGGGCGCCGCCGCCGTCGCCAGCGTCGAGCTCTCGACCGGCGAGGTGGAGTGCATGGCGGTCACGCTGTCGGGCCTCGCCTCGACCCTCGCCGCGCTTGGGCCCTCCGAAATTCTGGTCCCGGACCGCCTGTTCTCGGACGAGGGCGTCAACGCCGCGCTCAAGGCGGCCGGCGGTTTCGTGCAGCCGCTGCCCTCGGCGCTCGCCGAGCCCTCCGCCTCCGAGACCCGGCTGAAGCGCCTCTATGGCGTCGAGACCCTGGACGGCTTCGGCCAGCTCTCCGGCGCCGAGGTCTCGGCGCTCGGCCTCATCGCCGCCCACCTCGAGACGACCCAGGCCGGCAAGGTCCCCGCGCTCTCGCCGCCGCGCCGCGCGGGCGAGGCCGACGTCATGGTCATCGACCCGGCGACGCGGAACAGCCTGGAGATCGAGCGCACCCAGTCCGGCGCCCGCGACGGCTCGCTGCTCGCCGCCATCGACCGGACGATCACCGCGCCGGGCGCCCGCCTGCTGGCCTCGCGCCTGGCCCGGCCGCTGCTGGACCCCGCCGCCATCGACGCCCGCCTCGACGCCGTCGCCTGGTTCTGCGAGGCGCGCCCCACCCGGCAGAAGCTGCGCGAGTGCCTGCAGCGCCTCCCCGACATGGCCCGCGGCCTGTCGCGCCTCGCGCTCGGCCGCGGCGGGCCGCGCGATCTCGGCGCCTTGCGCGACGGCCTGACCACCGCCGACGCGGTGGCCGGACTGTTCGCCAAGACGAACCCGCTGGTGGAGCTGCCGGCCGAGATTGCCGAGGCCGTCGAGGCCCTCGACCTGTCGAAGCGTCCGGCGCTGGCCGACTTCCGCGACCTGCTGACCGCCGGCCTCGGGACCGACCTGCCGGCGCTCGCCCGCGACGGCGGCTTCGTCGCTGACGGTGTCCGCCCCGAGCTCGATCAGGCCCGCGCGCTGCGCGACGACAGCCGGCGGGTCATCGCCGCGCTGGAGGCCCGCCTCGCCGAGGACAGCGGCGTCGCGCTGAAAGTCCGGCACAACGCCGTCCTCGGCTATTTCGTGGAATGCACCGCCAAGGCGGCCGAGCCGCTGATGCAGCCGCCGCTGAACGCGACCTTCATCCACCGCCAGACGCTCGCCAACCAGGTCCGCTTCACCACCGTCGAGCTCGCCGAGCTGGATGCGAAGATCGCCCAGGCGGCCGAACGCGCCCTGGCCATCGAGGTCGACACCTTCGAAGCCTGGCGTGGCGCGGCCATCGCCGTGGCCGCCGACCTCCAGGCCGCGGCCGAGGCCGCCGCGCGCCTCGACGTCGCCTCCGGCCTCGCCGAGTGGGCCGAGGACGTCGGCGCGACGCGGCCTCTCGTCGACCGCTCCACCGCCTTCGAGGCCGAGGCCGCTCGTCACCCCGTGGTCGAGGCCGCCGTGCGCCGGGCCGGCGAGGCCTTCACGCCGAACGACTGCCGGCTGGACGGCGCGGGCGTGGTTTCGGCGAGGCTCTCCATCGTCACCGGCCCGAACATGGCCGGTAAGTCGACCTTCCTGCGCCAGAACGCCCTGCTGGCCGTGCTTGCCCAGGCGGGCTGCTTCGTGCCGGCGAGGAAGCTGCGCATCGGCGTGGTCGACCGCCTGTTCAGCCGCGTCGGCGCCGGCGACGACCTGGCCCGCGGCCGCTCCACCTTCATGCTGGAGATGGTCGAGACCGCCGCCATCCTCACCCAGGCCACGCCGCGGTCGTTGGTGATCCTCGACGAGATCGGCCGCGGAACCGCCACCTACGACGGCCTCGCCATCGCCTGGGCCTGCGTCGAGCAGCTGCACGAGACCAACCGCTGCCGGGCGCTGTTCGCGACGCACTACCACGAGCTCGCGGTGCTGGAGGGCCGGCTGGCCTATGTCTCCAACCTGTCCCTCAAGGCCAAGGAGTGGAACGGCGACCTGATCTTCCTGCACGAGGCCGGCCCCGGCCCCGCCGACCGCTCCTACGGCGTTCAGGTCGCCAAGCTCGCCGGCGTGCCGCCCGCCGTCGTCGCCCGCGCGAAGCAGGTTCTGGAGCGCCTGGAACGCGAGGCCGGCGCGCCTGCGCACCTCGAGGACCTGCCCCTCTTCGCCGCCATCGCCGAGCCCGAGGCGCGCTTCGGTCCGTCCAAGGTCGAGGAAGCCCTTGAGGCCCTCGACGTCGACGGCATGAGCCCCCGCGAAGCCATGGACGCCCTCTACCGCCTCAAGGGCCTGCTGGCCTGATCGCCGCGGTCGCATCGCCGGAGACGCGACGCTTGCGGGCCGCCGCCGCCTCTCCTAGTCGAGGACGATGAGCCGGATCCTCTATCTCGCGTTCCCGGCCGGCCGCGTGGCCGGCGGGCACAAGATGATCCTGCGGCATGTGGAGACGCTGCGCGAACTGGGCTTCGACGCTGCCGTCTGGACGCCGGCCGACGCCGTAGGCTTCGAGTGGATCGAGCACCGCTGTCCGATCGAGCGCGGCTCGAGCTTCCGCCGCGGCGACATCCTGGTCATCCCCGAGGACGCCAGCAACGCCCTGGCCGAGGCGTCGGGGTTTCCGCTCCAGTGCGTGGTCTTCTGCCAGAACCAGTTCGGGCTCGCGAGCCACGGTTTCGCGGGCGTCGACCGGTTCCCGCCCGAGCGATTCCCGATCTTCGTCACGCCCGGGCGCGTCTGCGGCGACACCGTCCGGCGGCTCTACCCGCAGGCCCGGGTCGAGGTGGTGCAGTCCTTTGCGGACGAGCGGGTCTTCCGGCCGCGCGAGGGACGCCGCCTGGCCATCGCGCTCACCCCGCGCAAGCGGCCGGGCGAAGCCAAGGTCATCCAAACGATGCTCCGGAAGATGCACCCGCGCCATGCCGGCGTCCCGTGGATCGAGCTCAACGAGGCCACCGAGGCCGAGGTGGCGGAGGCGTTCGGGACCAGCGCGCTGTTCCTCTGCCTCAGCCGGATGGAAGCCGCCCCGATGACGCCTCTGGAGGCTATGGCGTCCGGCGCGATCTGCGCCGGGTTCCGCGGCGTCGGCGGGCGCGAGCACTCCGACGACGCCAACGGCTTCTGGGCCGAGGACGACGACTGCGAAGCCGCCGCCGACGCTCTGGCCAGCGCCGCCGATCTGGTCGTCGGCGGCGGGCCCGCGCTCGAGCGCATGCGGCAGGCGGGCTTCGAGACGGCGCGCCGCTGGTCCTACGCCGCCTTCCGGCCGATGCTCGAGGCGTTCTGGGCGGATATCGCGCCGCAAGCGCGAACGCTCTAGATCGACTATATCAGCGCCACATGCCGCCCCGCCTGAAGCCCACCCAGATCGAATACGTCGTCGACGGCGTGAAGCTGCGCAGCCAGCTGTCCACCGCCGCGCTCGAGCATATCGGCGACGAGGCGGCCCAGCGCCGCGCGGCGCTGGAGATCCTGAAGGGCGCGCTGTTCCGCGGCCGGATGATCGCCAAGGAGCGGCTGGAGAACGGCGCCGGCGGCATCGAGACCGCCCGTCTGCTGTCCGGCGTCACCGACGAGGTGGTTTCGGCGCTCTACGACTTCACCACCGTCCACGTCTTCCGCGCCCGCAACCCCACCGAGGGCGAGCGCCTCGCGCTGATGGCGGTGGGCGGCTACGGCCGCGGCACGCTCGCGCCGTTCTCCGACATCGATCTTCTGTTCGTGCGCCCCTACAAGCAGACCGCCCACACCGAGAGCGTGATCGAATTCATGCTCTACGCCCTGTGGGACCTGGGCTTCAAAGTCGGCCATGCCTCGCGCACCATCGACGAGTGCGTGAAGCTGTCCCGCGAGGACTTCACCATCCGCACCTCGATCCTCGAGGCCCGCCGGCTGACCGGCGACGAGGAGCTCGCGGACGAGCTGATCGAGCGCTTCCGCAACGAGGTGGTGAAGGGCACCGGCGCCGAGTTCGTCGCCGCCAAGCTCAAGGAGCGCGACGACCGCCACGCCCGCGCCGGCGCCAGCCGCTACATGGTCGAGCCGAACGTGAAGGAGGGGAAGGGCGGCCTGCGCGACCTCAACACCCTCTTCTGGATCGCCCAGTACCTGCATCCCGGCGAGAGCCTGGAGAAGGTGATGCAGCTCGCCATCTTCGAACGGCGCGAGGTCTCCACGTTCATCCGGGCGCTGGATTTCCTTTGGGCGGTCCGCTGCCACCTGCACTTCGCCACCGGCCGCCCCGAGGAGCGCCTGACCTTCGACCTGCAGCCCGAGATCGCCCGGCGGATGGGCTACGGCGACCGCGGCGACGCCCCGGCCGTCGAGCGGTTCATGCGGCGCTACTTCCTGTTCGCCAAGGACGTCGGCTCCCTGACCCGCGTCTTCGCCGCCAAGCTGGAGGCCGACCGGGTCAAGACGGCGCCCCGGGGCATCAGCCGGTTCATCCCCGGCCGGTCCGTCAAGCGCAAGCCGCTGGACGAGCCGGGCTTCCACGAGATCGGCGGCCGTCTGGACGTCGACCCCGGCGTCTTCGAGCACGATCCGGTCAACCTGCTGCGCCTGTTCCGCATCGCCGACCAGCGCAATCTCGACCTGCACCCCGACGCCTTCACCGCCGCCTCGCGGGCGACCGGCCTGATCACCTCGGCGGTGCGCCGCGACCGCCACGCCGCCAAGGTGTTCCTCGACATCCTGGCGCGCGGCCGCGATCCGCGCACCACCCTGGCGCTGATGAACGAGACCGGCGTGCTCGGCCGCTTCATCCCGGAGTGGGGCCGCATCGTCGCCCAGATGCAGTTCAACATGTACCACTCGTACACGGTGGACGAGCACACCCTGCGGGCCGTCGGCGTCATCGCCGACATCGCCGCCGGGCGGCTGGCCGACGACCATCCGCTGGCGGTGCAGATCATGCCCCTGATCGCGGACCGCGAGGCGCTGTTCCTGGCCATGCTGCTGCACGACACCGGCAAGGGCGGGGCCGGCGGCCAGGAGGTGGCCGGCGCCCGGGCCGCGCGCCAGGCCGGCGAGCGCCTGGGGCTCGAGCGCTCCAAGATCGAGCTGGTCGCCTGGCTGGTCGAGCACCATCTGGTGATGAGCGACTACGCCCAGAAGCGCGACGTCTCCGATCCGCGCACCGTCGCCGACTTCGCCCGCATCGTTCAGACGCCCGAGCGCCTGCGCCTGCTGCTGGTGCTGACCGTCGCCGACATCCGCGCCGTCGGGCCGGGCGTCTGGAATGGCTGGAAGGGGCAGCTGATGCGCGAGCTCTACTCGGCCACCGAGGCGGTCTTCCGCGGCGGCCGCGGCTCGGACGCCGCCGCGGCGCTCAAGCGCTACCAGGAGAACGCCGCCTACGACGCCCGCGTGAACCTGGCCAAGGCCGACCCGGACGCCGAACCCTGGGCCGACGCCATGGAGGACGCCTACTTCACCGCCTTCTCCGAGGCCGAGGTCGCGGCCCACGCCCGCCTCGCCCGCCGCGCCCAGCCCTCCGCCGCTGAGGGCCGCATCCGCACCGATCTGAACGCCGCCGAGGTCGTGGTGGCCGCCGCCGACCGCCCGCGGCTGTTCGTGGACCTGGCCGAGGAGCTGACCGCCGCCGGGGCCAACGTCGTGGGCGCCCGGGTCTTCACCTCGCGCTCCGGCCAGGCGCTCGACGTCTTCTATGTGCAGGATGCGGTGGGGCGCCCTTCGGCGCCCATGATGCGCGCGCCCTGCCGAGATTGGCAGAGGCCCTGGCCGCGGCGGCGCGGGGCGCGCCGCAGCCGCGCGAGCCTCGCCGCAGTGCGGATCTCGGCCGCGCCGCCGCCTTCGCCATCACCCCCCACCGTCATGCTCGACAACGAGGCCTCCGAGACCTCCACGGTGGTGGAGGCCTCCGGCCGTGACCGGCCTGGCCTGCTGGCGGCGCTGGCCCGGCGCATCTCCGACGCCGGGCTCTCGATTGTCTCGGCGCACATCGACGGCTATGGCGAGCGCGCGGTCGACGCCTTCTACGTGGTCGATGAAACCGGCCGCAAACTCACCGACGCGCGGAAGGGCAACGCCCTGAAGTCCGCCCTTCTCAATGCGCTCACCGAAGCCGAGGCCGAGACCGGTCAGGCCCGCCGCGCCAATTTGCAGCGCGCCCGCGCCAGCGTCGCGCGCTAAAGGACCCCAACGATGCCCTTCCCCGATACGCACCCGGCGCTCAGCCGGGCCCTCGCTGCGCGCGGCTATGCCGAGCCCACCCCCGTCCAGGCCGCCATCCTCGAGGCCGAACCCCGCCGCGACCTGCTGGTCTCGGCCCAGACCGGTTCGGGCAAGACCGTGGCGTTCGGCCTCGCCGCCGCGCCCGTCCTGCTGGACGAGGCCGAGCGCTTCGGCCCGGCCGAGCAGCCGCTGGCGCTGGCCGTGGCGCCGACGCGCGAGCTCGCCCTGCAGGTCGCCCGCGAGCTGGAGTGGCTCTACGCCGAGGCCGGCGCGCGGATCGTCACCTGCGTCGGCGGCATGGACGCCCGCCGCGAGCAGCGGGCGCTCGCCGCCGGCTGCCACATCGTCGTCGGCACCCCCGGCCGCCTGCGCGACCATCTGGAGCGCGGCAACCTCGATCTCTCGGCCCTGAAGGTGGTCGTCCTCGACGAGGCCGACGAGATGCTCGACCTGGGCTTCCGCGAGGACCTGGAGGAAATCCTGGATGCGACGCCCGACACGCGCCGCACCTTCCTGTTCTCGGCGACGCTCGCCAAGGACATCGTCACGCTCGCCCGCCGCTACCAGCAGGACGCGCTGCGCATCGACACCGTGCGCCGGGACGAGCCGCATGGCGACATCGAATACCGCGCCGTCCGCATCGCGCCGAACGAGCTCGAGAACGCCGTCGTCAACGTCCTGCGCTATTTCGAAAGCCCCAGCGCCCTGATCTTCTGCGCTACCCGCGAGGCGGTGCGCCACCTGTACGGCTCGCTGCGGGAGCGCGGTTTCCCGGTCGTCGCGCTGTCGGGCGAGATGGGCCAGAAGGAACGCTCCGACGCTCTGCAGTCGCTGCGCGACGGCCATGCCCGCGCCTGCGTCGCCACCGACGTCGCCGCCCGCGGCCTCGACCTGCCCGATCTCGGCCTCGTCATTCACGCCGAGTTGCCGGTGAACAAGGCGACCCTGCTGCACCGCTCGGGCCGGACCGGCCGCGCGGGCCGCAAGGGCGTCTCGGTGCTGCTCGTCCCCTACACGCGCCGGCGCAAGGCCGAGATGCTGCTGAACGCGGCGGGCGTCGACGTCACCTGGTCCGGCGCCCCGACGGTCGAGGAGATCCGCGAACGCGACCAGGTCCGGATGCTGGAGGACCCGATCCTCACCGACGCGCCGTCCGACGAGGACCTGGCCCTGGCTGGCAAGGTGCTGGAGGGCCGCGCGCCCGAGGCCGTGGCCGCCGCCCTGGTGCGCCTCTACCGCCAGCGCCTGCCCGAGCCGGAGGAGATGTTCGAGCAGGTCCCGGATCGGGGGCCCGGCCCAGGGGCCGGCCCGCGCGAACGGCCGCCCCGCGAGCCCCACGTCATCGCCGGCGACGGCGTGTGGTTCCGCCTCCCGGTCGGCCGCAGCCAGAGCGCCGATCCCAAGTGGCTGGTGCCGCTGATCTGCCGTCTGGGCCACGTGACCAAGAAGGACATCGGCCAGATCCGCATCTTCGACCGCGAGACGAAGTTCGAGATCAGCCAGGAGGCCGAAGGCCGCTTCCGCGCCGCCGTTGCGGCCAACGACAAGGCCGAGATGCGCGTCGAACCGTCCGGCCCGCCCGGCGAGCGCCCGCCGCCGCGGGAGTGGTCCGCCCCGCAAGGGTCCGCCCGCGCATCGCAAGGGCGCATCAAACGACCGTGGGAACGACCGGGGCCCGCGCCGCGACAATGCCCGTGGCCCGGCGCCGAAGGGCGGGAAGCCGCACAAGCGCCCGCGCGCTTGACGCTCTGCCCGAAGCCGCCGAGCAAAGCTCCGTGAGCGAGAACGTCCGCGACATCCCCCCGAAGAAGGGCGGCCTGATCCGGTCGTCGATGATCTATTCGGGGCTGACGCTGGTCAGCCGCTTCATGGGGCTGGCCCGCGACCTGGTCATCGCCGCCCGGCTGGGCGCCAGCCAGACCATCGCGGCCGACGCCTACTATACGGCGCTCACCTTCCCGAACCTCTTCCGGCGGATGTTCGCCGAAGGGGCCTTCGCGGCCGCCTTCGTCCCTGACTACGCGAAGAAGCTGGAAGGCGAGGGCCAGGAGGCCGCCGACCGCTACGCTGGCGACGCCCTCGCCACCGTCGCGGCCTTCACCGTCCTGCTGACCGTCGTCTGCCAGCTGGCCATGCCCTGGCTGATGATGGTCTACAGCTACGGCTTCCTGGAGGATCCGGCGAAGTTCAAGCTGGCGGTGGTGCTCACCCAGATCACCATGCCCTACCTGCCCTGCATGGTGATCGCGTCGCTGTTCGCCGGCGTCCTGCAGGCCCGCGGCCGCTTCATCATCTACGGCTTCTACCCGACCATCCTGAACATCGTGATGCTGGCGGCGGTGCTGCCCCAGCGGGACCCGGAGACGGCGGCCTATGCGGCCTCGTTCGGGGTGATCGTCGCCGGCGTCAGCCAGGCGGCGCTCTGCTGGTGGGGGGCGCGCCGCATCGGGGCCCGCATCCGCCCCTCGCGCCTGAAGCTGACGCCCGAGATCCGCACCCTGGTCCGGCGCATGGTGCCCGGGATCATCGCCTCCAGCGCCACCCAGCTGAACCTGTTCATCTCGGCCATCCTCGCCAGCCAGGTGGCCGGCATGCGCGCCTGGCTGAATTTCGCCGAGCGCTTCTACCAACTGCCGCTGAGCCTGGTGGGCGTGGCCATCGGGGTGGCCCTGCTTCCGAGGCTCGCCACCGCCATCCAGCGGGCCGACCACGACGACGCCCAGGGCGCCATGGACCAGGCCGTGGTCTTCGGCCTGGCCCTCAGCCTGCCGGCGGCCGCAGCCCTGATGGCCATGCCGTTCTTCCTGCTCGACGCCTTCTTCTCGCGCGGCGCCTTCACCGCCGTCGACGCCGCCG
The DNA here is from genome assembly GCF_024699945.1 of Phenylobacterium sp. J426. GTDB lineage: Bacteria > Pseudomonadota > Alphaproteobacteria > Caulobacterales > Caulobacteraceae > Phenylobacterium. The sequence continues at coordinate 1,400,093 of NZ_JAJOMY010000001.1, forward strand.
CCTCGGCCAGGCTGCTGTTCCACTACGGCTGGGGCGTGCCCGCCTTCGTGCTGATCAAGATCCTGCAGCCCGCCTTCTTCGCCCGCGGCGACACCAGGACGCCGATGACCTATTCGCTGATCTCCATCGGCGTGAACATCGTCCTGGGCGTCGGCCTCTTCTACACCCTGGGCTTCGAGGGCATCGCCCTGGCCACGGCAGCGGCGTCGTGGATCACCGTGGCCCAGATGGTGAGCCGGCTCTGGCTGACCGACATCTGGCGGGCCTCGGCCCGCGCGATCGGCAAGATCGTCAGGGTCGCGGCCGCGTCCGCCGTCCTGGGCGCCTTGTGCCTCGTGGCCTCGCTCTTCCGGGCGCAGATCGAGGCGCCGCTGGGCTCCAAGGAGCTGGCCGTCATCCTCGTCTGCCTGGCCGGCGGCCTGCTCTACCCGGTCCTGCTGTTCGCCTTCGGCGGCGTCACCCCGGCCGAGGCCCGCGCGGCGCTGCGCCGCCGCAAGGGTGATGCGCCGGTCGCCACGCCGGATCTCTAGTTGCCGCCGGAGTCGCGGGCGGGTTATCTCGCCGCCATGACGACGCGGACGCGCAACAGCTGGCGATGGCGGCCGTGAGCCGCCGATCCCGATCCTAAGCCCGGGCCTTGCGCCCGCACGTCCATCCGCTCAGAAGCCCATCATCATGACCGATCAAGCTCCCGCCCCCTACGCGGGCCCCAAGCGCGTGCTCTCCGGCGTCCAGCCGACGGGCGACCTGCACCTCGGCAACTATCTCGGCGCGCTCGCCAAGTTCGCCCGGCTGCAGCACGAGCAGCCGACCTTCATCTTCGTCGCCGACATGCACGCCATCACCGTGTGGCAGGAGCCGGCCAAGCTGAAGCAGCAGGTCCGCGAGATCGCCGCCGCCTATCTCGCCACCGGGCTCGATCCCAAGGTGGCCGCCATCTTCGCTCAGTCGGCGGTGCCCGAGCACGCAGAGCTCGCCTGGATCTTCAACTGCGTCGCCCGCCTCGGCTGGCTCGACCGGATGACCCAGTTCAAGGAGAAGAGCGGCAAGCACAAGGAGCGGTCCAGCGTCGGCCTGTACACCTATCCCGTGCTCCAGGCGGCCGACATCCTGGTCTACAAGGCGACCCACGTGCCGGTCGGCGACGACCAGAAGCAGCACCTGGAGCTGACCCGCGACATCGCCCAGAAGTTCAACAACGACTTCGGGGCGCCGGGCTTCTTCCCGCTGCCGGAGCCCCTGACTCAGGGGCCGGGCGCGCGGGTGATGAGCCTGCGGGACGGCTCGGCCAAGATGTCCAAGTCGGACCCGTCGGATCAGTCGCGCATCAACCTGACGGACGACGCCGACGCCATCGCCGGCAAGGTGCGCAAGGCGCGCACCGATCCGGATCCGCTGCCCGAGACCGTTGAGGGCCTCGAAGGCCGGCCGGAAGCCAGGAACCTGGTGGGCATCTATGCGGCGCTGGCCGGCAAGACGGACGCCGAGGTGCTGGCCGAGTTCGCGGGCCAGGGCTTCGGGGCGTTCAAGCCGAAGCTGGCCGATCTCGCGGTCTCGGTGATGTCGCCGATCGGCGGCGAGATGCGCCGGCTGCTGGCCGATCCGGCCGAGATCGACCGCGTGCTGGAGGATGGCGCCCGCCGCGCCCGCGAGATCGCCGCGCCCGTGACGGCCGAGGTCAAGCGCCTCGTCGGCTACTGGGCCGGCTGACCGGCTGCGCGGCGCCCGCTTGCCTCCCGCAGCCGGGCGCCGCACCGTCCCCGCATGAGCACCAGCAAGCGCAAGTTCCTGGTCGTCGCCGACGACACGCCGGAGTTCCAGGCGGCGCTGCGCTTCGCCTGCCGGCGGGCGCGGTCGACCGGGGGCCACGTCGCCCTGCTGCGGTGGATCGAGCCTGCGGTGTTCGAGCACTGGTCGGGCGTGCGTGACGAGATCGAACGCCAGCAGCGTCAGGAGGCCGAGGCCTCGCTGCAGCAGTCCGCCGAGTTTGTCCTGGCCGAGACGGGCCTGCCGCCCGAGTTCCTCATCCTCAACGCCGACGGCGCCCGGGCGGCCCTGAAGCAGGTGCTGTCCGAGGACGAGGACATCAAGGTGCTCGTGGTGGCCGCCGCGGCCGGCGGACGGGGGCCGGGCCCGCTCGTCGCCTCGATCGCCAAGGACGGCGTGCGCTGGGGCGCCCGCAAGGTCCCCGTCACCATCGTGCCCGGCGACCTTACCGACGCCGAAATCGCCGACCTGGCCTGAAGCCCCTTCGCTTTTAGGGCAGGGACAGCGCGCCTCCGGGTCCGGCCGCATGGCCGGCCCGAGGATGAGCTCCGCGGGCAGGGTGGGTGCGTGTGATTCAAGCCTCGCGCCCGCAGAAGGCTCTCCGGGCCGGCTTCCGCCCGGTCATGGCGCCTCACGCGTCCCGCTAGCCTCGCCCCCCTTCCCGGAAGAGGAGCGATTTCGGGAACGCTTGCGCCGCACCCGCCGCGGGGCCACATCTGGCCCATGTTCATCCAGACCGAAGCCACGCCGAACCCCGAGGTCCTCAAGTTTCTGCCCGGGCGCGCGGTGCTCGCCGACGGCACGCGGGACTTCCGCTCGCCCGAGGAGGCCGCCGCCTCGCCCCTGGCCGCCGACATCTTCGACATCGAGGGCGTGCAGCGGGTGTTCTTCGGTCCGGACTTCCTGACCGTCGGCAAGCACCCGTCGTTCGACTGGCCGCATCTGAAGGCGCCGGTGCTGGCGGCGATCATGGACCACTTCACCTCGGGCCGGGCGCTGTTCGCGCAGGAGGGCGGCGAGGCCGGGGGCCACGACGAGGGCGTCTACGAGGGCGAGACCGCCCAGATCGTCGCCGAGATCAAGGACCTGCTGGACACCCGCATCCGCCCGGCCGTGGCCCAGGACGGCGGCGACATCCTGTTCCACAGGTTCGAGCCCGACACCGGCGTGGTGTGGCTGAACATGCGCGGGGCCTGTTCCGGCTGCCCCTCCTCGACCGCCACGCTGAAGTCCGGCGTGGAGAACATGCTGAAGCACTACGTTCCGGAAGTGACGCGGGTGGAGCAGACGCTCGGCTAGCGGAGGCCGCGTCCTTCCGCTAACCCCGCCGCATGATCGTCCTGGGGCTCGACACCTGCCTGAACGCCTGCTCGGTCGCCGTCCTGGACGGCGAGCGGGTTCTGGCGCATCGCGCGGAGGCCATGGCCCGCGGCCACCAGGAACGGCTCGCCCCGATGGTCCAGGCGGCGATGGCTGACGCCGGCCTCGCCTTCGACCGGCTGGCGCGCATCGGCGCGACCGTGGGCCCGGGCTCGTTCACGGGCCTGCGCGTCGGGGTCGCCTTCGCCAAGGGTCTGGGCTCGGCGCTGGGCGTTCCGGCCGCGCCGGTCGGCGTGCTCGAGGCGCTGGCGGCCGAGGCCGAGGGCCTCGTGGCGGCCGCCGTCGACGCCCGGCGCGACCAGGTCTATCTCCAGGTCTTCGACGGCGGTCACGCCCTGATGGCGCCCGACGTCCTGCCGATCTCGACCGCCGCCGCCCGGCTGGTGGAGCTCGCGCAGGGGCGGCCGTTGACGCTGGTGGGTTCCGGCGCCGCCCTGCTGTCCGACGTGGCGCCGCACGCGCGCCGCCTCGCGCCCGAGGGCTGCGACGCCCGCAAGGTGGCCGCGCTTGCAGCCGCGCGGGCGCCGGGGCCCCTGAAGCCGCTCTACCTGCGGGCGCCCGACGCCAAGCTGCCGGGCGGGCGCACGCCCGAATGAGCCGGGCGGCATGAAGCTCCGCGTCGCCGAGCCCGAGGACGCGCCGTTGCTGGCCAAGCTCCACGCCCAGGCTTTCGAACGCCCCTGGGACACAGCCGCCTTCGTCAGGCTGATGGCCGGCTCGGGCGCTTTCGGCTTGCTGGCCGAGGCCGAAGCGCCGCTCGGTCTGGTGCTCTGCCGCGCGCTGGCCGGCGAGGCCGAGATCCTGACCGTCGCCGTGCCGCCGCCGGCCCGCCGGCGGGGCGTCGCCAAGGCGCTCATGACCGCGGCGCTGGGCCTGGCGCGCGAGTCCGGCGCGCAGGCGGCCTTCCTGGAGGTGGACGTCGACAACGCCGCCGCCATCGGTCTCTACGAAGGCCTCGGCTTCGAGCGGGCGGGCCTCCGGAAGGCTTACTACGACCGCGGCGCGGCGGGGCGCGCCGACGCCCTGGTCATGCGTCTCGACCTTGGAACGCAAGGCCACTAGACCTATCCTTGCGTCAAAGGACTGGAGGGCCCGTGTCGGACCGCATCGAAAAGCTCTGCGTCGAAAAGGGCATGCGCATGACCGAGCAGCGCCGGGTGATCGCCCGCGTGCTCTCGACCTCCAGCGACCATCCCGACGTCGAGGAGCTGCACCGCCGCGCGCACGCCGTGGACCCTCACATCTCGATCGCGACCGTCTACCGGACTGTCCGCCTGTTCGAGGAGTCCGGCATCATCGACCGCCTGGACTTCCGCGACGGGCGCTCCCGCTACGAGGAGCACTCCGACGAGCACCACGACCATCTCATCGACATGAAGACCGGCAAGGTGGTGGAGTTCGTCGATCCCGAGATCGAGGCTCTCCAGGAGGCCATCGCCCGCAAGCTCGGCTACAAGCTGGTGGACCACCGGCTCGAGCTCTACGGCATGCCCATCGAGGACTAGTCGCCTTGCGTAGGGGCCGCGCGGACCCCATAACGCCCGCCATGTCCGAGACCGCGCCCGCCAAGCGCCTCTACATCAAGACCTACGGCTGTCAGATGAACGTCTACGACAGCGAGCGCATGGCCGACGTCCTTGCGCCGCTGGGCTATGGCATGACGGACGATCCGGCGGCTGCGGACCTGGTGGTGCTCAACACCTGCCACATCCGCGAGAAGGCCACCGAGAAGGTCTATTCCGAGCTCGGCAAGCTGCGCGAGATGCGCGACGACCGCCTCGCCGAGGGCGGCCCGCGGATGACCATCGCCGTCGCCGGATGCGTGGCCCAGGCCGAGGGCGAGGAGATCATGCGACGGCAGCCGGCGGTGGACCTCGTGGTCGGGCCGCAGGCCTATCACCAGATGCCCGAGCTGATCGCCCGCGCCCACCGCGCCCGCGGCGAGCGGCTGGCCGCCGACTTCGCCGCCGACGAGAAGTTCGACGCCCTTCCGGTGGCGCGTCGGCCGAACGGCGTCTCGGCGTTCCTCACGGTGCAGGAGGGCTGCGACAAGTTCTGCACCTTCTGCGTGGTGCCCTACACCCGCGGCGGCGAATGGAGCCGGCCGTCGGGCGACATCGAGGCCGAGGCCCGCAGCCTGGCCGAACAGGGGGTCCGCGAGGTCACCCTGCTGGGCCAGAACGTCAACGCCTACGCCGGTGACGGCGGCCTCGCCGGCCTTGTCCGGCGGCTGGCGATGATCCCGGGCCTCGACCGTATCCGCTACACCACAAGCCACCCCCGCGACATGGACGACGCCCTGATCGCCGCCCACGGCGAGGTCGAGGCGCTGATGCCCTATCTGCACCTGCCGGTGCAGGCGGGCTCCGACAAGATCCTGCGGGCGATGAACCGCTCGCACACCGCCGAGAGCTACCTCCGCGTGATCGAGAAGATCCGCGCCGCCCGTCCCGACATCGCGCTCTCCGGCGACTTCATCGTGGGCTTTCCCGGCGAGCGCGACAGCGACTTCGAGGCCACCCTGCAGCTGGTCCGCGAGGTGGGTTACGCCTCCTGCTTCTCGTTCAAATACTCCCGCCGGCCGGGCACCCCCCGCCGCCGCCATGCCCGGTCAGGTCGCCGAGGAGGTCAAGGACGAGCGCCTGGCCCGCCTCAACGCCCTCCTCGACGAGCAACGCCTGGCGTTCAACCGGGCGCAAACGGGTCGGACGCTAAACGTGCTGTTTGAGAAAGCCGGCCGTCACCCCGGTCAATTGGTGGGCAAGAGCCCCTATCTTCAGGCCGTGCATGTCACCGCCCCGGATCGGATGCTGGGCCAGATCGTTCCGGTGAAGGTTGAAAGCGCCGCCCAGAACAGTCTGGCCGGCGCGCTGGAACTGGAACCCGCTTGAGCCGCGCACCCGAATTCATCGCCCTGTCCGACGACGCCGTCCGCGCGGTCGCCGGCCTGAACAGCCGTCACGCCGCCCTGATCGAGGACGCCTTCGGGGTGTTGATCGAAACACCCGGCGGCGGCGTCTCCGTGAGCGGGGACACCAAGAGCCGCAACCAGGCCAAGAAGGCGGTGCACACGATCGCCGACCGGGCCGACCAGGGGCTGGAGGTGGCGGAGGCCGACGTGCGCGTCGCCATCGGCCAGGCCCGCGCCGGTTCCGCCGCGCCAGGAACCACCAACCTGCCGGTCGGTCGTCGGGGCCAAGTGGCCCCGAAGACGGCCACCCAGGCTCGCTACCTGCAGGCGCTCGCCGAATGCGAGCTGGTCTTCGGGCTGGGGCCGGCGGGCACGGGCAAGACGTTCCTGGCCGTGGCGCACGGCGCGGGCATGCTGCTGCAGGGGGCCGTTGACCGCTTGATCGTCTCGCGTCCCGCCGTGGAAGCCGGCGAGCGGCTAGGGTTCCTGCCGGGCGACATGAACGAGAAGGTCGACCCCTACATGGCGCCGGTCTGGGAGGCGCTCACCGACATCCTGGGCGCTGAGCAGCTTCGTCGCCGGCGCGAGAAGGGTGAGATCGAGGTGGCGCCGATCGCCTTTCTGCGCGGCCGCACGCTGAGCCACGCCTTCGTCATCGTCGACGAGGCGCAGAACGCGAGCCGGGCGCAGATGAAGATGGTGCTGACTCGGCTGGGCGAAGGCTCTCGTATGGCGGTGACGGGCGATCCGACGCAGATCGACCTCCCGAATCCCGCGGACTCCGGTCTCGCCCACGCCGTCGGGCTGCTGGATGACGTGAAGGGCATAGGCGTTGTCCGCTTCTCGTCTGAGGACGTGGTCCGTCACCCGCTGGTCGAGCGGATCGTGCGTGCCTATGACGCCGATGCGGCGAAGCGCGGGCGGACGGTTTGATCGACATCGAAGTCGAGGAGCCCGCCTGGGTCGCGACCCTGCCGGACGCCGAGGGCCTGACACGTCGCGCCGCCGAGGCCGCGCTGCTCAGCAACGGCGCGAACGCCGAGGGCCTGACCCTGCTGCTGACGGACGATGATGGCGTGCGCGACCTGAACGCCCGCTTCCGTGGCAACGACAAACCCACGAACGTGCTGTCGTTTCCGGCTGCAGCGAACCCCGAGAACCACCTTGGAGACATCGCTCTGGCCTTCGGGGTCTGCGAGCGCGAGGCGGCCGACCAGGGCAAACCGCTGGCGCACCATCTGCAGCATCTCGTGGTGCATGGCGTGTTGCACCTTCTCGGACACGACCACATGAGCGAAGATGAGGCTGAGGCGATGGAAAGCCTCGAGCGCGTCATCCTGGCCGGACTGGGTATCCCCGATCCCTACGCGGCTGGTGAGGGAGAGAATGACTGACGACCCTTCGAGTAGGCCCGGCCCGGGCCGCCGCCGTGGGCTGATGGCCCTCGTCGGCTTCTTCCGTCGCGCGGCCGAGCCGGCCAACGCCACGGGGCCCGAGCCGGAGACAGAGGCGACCGGCGAACTGGTGAACCAGGCCCGCGCCTTCCAGGACCTGCGCATCGAGGACGTGATGAAACCGCGGGCGGATATCGTCGCCGTGGACCGCAGCAGCAGCTTCGCCGAGGTCGTTGCGCGGTTCGTGGAGGCCGAGCACAGCCGGATGCCGGTCTACAAGGACACCCTCGACGAGCCGGTAGGAGTCGTCCACGTGAAGGACGTCTTCAAGCTGCTGGCGCGCAAGACCCGCAAGCCCAAGCCTGAGGACCAGATTCTGCAGGGCCGCTATCAGTTGGTGCGGAAGGTCCTGTATGTGCCGCCCTCGATGGCGGCGGCCGAACTGCTGGCTCTGATGCGTACGCGGCGTACGCACATGGCGCTGGTGATCGACGAATTCGGCGGAACCGACGGCTTGGTGACGCTCGAGGACCTGCTCGAGAAGCTCGTGGGCGAGATCGCCGATGAGCACGACGAGGAGGGTGACCTCGGCTTTAGCCCGATCGTCGAGGACGACGACGGCTGGATCGCGGATGGCCGCGCGCCTCTCGAGGAGCTGGAACACGCCATCGGCGAAGGGGTCGACCTGGCGCCCGAAGATCTGGACGAGGAAATCGAGACCGTCGCCGGTCTGGTGAACGCTCTGGCGGGCCGTGTGCCCCAGAAGCGCGAGCGGATCGACCATCCGGATGGCTTCTCTATCGAAGTGCTCGCAGCCGACCCGCGGCGGGTTAAGCGTGTTCGCGTGCGCCGGACGCCTGCAGCGGCTCCGGCCGAGGCCTGAGCCACGTCTTGAACCGTAACGGGCTTATCCGCCTCTGGGCGCTGCTGGGTGGTCTTGCCGCCGGCCTCGCCCATCCGCCCTTTGGCCTCCTGCCGGGGCTGCTCGGCTATGCGCTGATCCTCGCGACGCTGGAGGCGGACAGCCCAAGGCCGATGCGCTCGGCCTTCTTCCGCGGCTGGCTGGGTGGCGTCGGCTACTTCGGGATATCCACCTGGTGGATCGTCGAACCCTTCCTTGTGGACGTTAAGGTCCACGGCTGGATGGCGCCTTTCGGCATCGTCGCCATGGCTGGCGGGCTGGCGCTGTTCTGGGGCGTTGCGGCGCTGGTCTACCGTGCCCTCAGGCCGGAAGGCCCCTGGAAGGTTCTGGTGTTCGCCGGCTGCTTCGCGGGTTTCGAATGGCTTCGTGGGCATGTCCTCACCGGCTTCCCCTGGAACCTGCCTGGCGAGGCGTGGCGGGCTGGCGGCGCGCCATCCCAAGGGGCGGCGCTGGTCGGCGCATACGGCCTCACCTGGATCACTCTGGCCGTGGCCGCGGCGCCGGCTGTGTTCGGCTTCAGACTCGGTCGAAGTCCGGTGATCGCCACGTTGGCCCTGGCGCTGGCGGGTCTCGCCGGCCTCTACGGCTACGGCTGGAGCCGGCTGCGCGGGGAGCTTCCGGCTGCGCCGGCCGACGCGCCGCGCATCCGCGTGGTGCAGGCCGACATCGATCAGAAGGACAAGTGGAAACCGGAGAACCTGCGGCTGATCTTCGACAGCTACGCCGGTCTCACCCGGCGGCCCGCTGCTGCGGCGCCAGAGATCGTCGTTTGGCCCGAAGGCGCGTTACCGGCCGTTATTGACGACCTCATAGCCCCGGGATCGATCTACGGTCCGCTGCTGGTGGACGCGCTGCAGGAGGGGCAAACTCTCCTGATGGGCGCCAATCGCGCCGAACTCGCGCCGACTGCGGATGGCTTGGCCGATGTCCGCTACTTCAACAGTCTGGTGGCGTTCCGGCGCGAGGGCGGTGGCCTGCGGGTCACCGGCGTCTACGACAAGCACCGGCTCGTGCCGTTCGGCGAGTACCTGCCGCTCGGGGACCTGGCCACGCGGCTCGGCATTCGCAGCTTGGTGCACATGCCCGAAGACTTTTCGGCCGGTCCGCCGCCCCGGCCGCTTGCGCCCTGGGGCGCGCCGGCCCTGCAACCGTTGATCTGCTACGAGGCGCTGTTCCCCGGCTTCGTTCGGGCCGGCGCCGGACGCGAGGGAATCCGGCCGACGTGGATCCTGAATGTTTCCAACGACGCCTGGTTCGGCGGGACGAGCGGCCCCTTACAGCACCTCAACCTCGCCAGCTATCGCGCCATCGAAGAAGGCCTGCCGATCGTTCGATCGACGCCCACCGGCGTCTCGGCCGTGATCGACGGGTATGGCCGCGTGCTTCCAGGGGCGCGGCTGGGGCTCGGCGAACTCGGCGTGATCGATGCGAAGCTTCCGCCGCCGCTCGCCCCGACACTATACCACCGGCTGGGCGATGCGCCGTTCGGGGCGATGCTCGTGCTGTCCGCGCTGGCGGTTTGGGCGGGCCGCGTTCGTCGACCGTGATTATCTGACGCAGTCGCGGGATGGTTGCGATTCGGCGGAGCTTCGTTATGGGGCTTGCATGAACACTTTCGTCGAGATCGATCGCGACGCGCCGAACCCTGTGGACCGGCACGTCGGCCTGCGCATCCGCATGCGTCGCAAGGAGCTGGGGATGAGCCAGGAGCGGCTCGCCGACTCCATAGGTCTCACGTTCCAGCAGGTGCAGAAATACGAGCGGGCCACAAACAGGGTCAGCGCGTCCAAGCTGTGGGAGATGGCCCAGGTGCTGCGCACCAACGTCGGCTACTTCTACGAAGGCCTGGGCGACGGGAACGATGGCGGCTCACAGGTCAAGTCAGAGCCCTTCCAGGACTTCCTGCTTTCCAACGAGGGGCTGGAACTGGCGCACCTGTTCCCCAGAATCCGGGAGGCGCGGGTCCGGCGCAAGATCCTGGATCTCATTCGCGCCATGGCCGATGAGCCGGATACCGTTAGGGCCTGACCCGCCGCGTCCCTTGGCCGCTTGGCGGGACATAAAGATTTCTTTATAGGCTTGCGGACCGTTCGACGGCCGCCCGGGGTGTGCGGCCGCGCCAAGCCCCGGAGCTAAGCGTCTTGAGCCGTTCCAATTACATCTTCACCAGCGAAGCGGTGTCCGAAGGCCATCCGGACAAGGTCGCCGACCGGATTTCCGACACCGTTGTCGACGCCTTCCTGTCGGTCGAGCCGGAGGCGCGGGTCGCCTGCGAAACCCTGGTCACCACGAACCGCATCGTGCTGGCGGGTGAAGTCCGCGCCGGCAAGCCGGGCGGGTCGAAGGCCGAGAACAAGGCGCTGACCAAGGAGATCGTGAAGTCGCTGGAGCCAAAGGTTCGCGCCGCGATCAAGGACATCGGCTACGAGCAGAAGGGCTTCCACTGGCAGAAGGCGAAGTACGCCTGCCATCTCCACGAACAGTCCGCCCATATCGCCCAGGGCGTGGACGCGTCCGACAAGAAGGACGAGGGCGCCGGCGACCAGGGCATCATGTTCGGCTACGCCTCGGACGAGACGCCCGAGCTGATGCCGGCCACCCTGCAGTACTCGCAGAACATCTTGAAGCGCCTGGCCGAGGTGCGGAAGTCGGGCGAGTGCGTCGTGCTCGAGCCTGACGCCAAGAGCCAGGTGACGATCCGCTACGAGGACGGCAAGCCGGCCGAGATCCTGCAGATCGTCGTCTCGACCCAGCACAAGAAGCGACTAGGCGACCAGATCGCCACGCCGAAGCGCCTGGCCGAGGTGATCAAGCCGTACGTCCTGGAGGTCGTGCCGGAAGGCCTGATCACCCGGAAGACCAAGTGGCACATCAACCCGACGGGCCGGTTCGAGATCGGTGGGCCGGACGGCGATGCGGGGCTCACCGGCCGCAAGATCATCGTCGATACCTACGGCGGCGCGGCCCCGCACGGCGGTGGCGCGTTCTCGGGCAAGGACCCGACGAAGGTGGACCGCTCGGCCGCCTATGCCTGCCGCTACCTCGCGAAGAACGTGGTCGCCGCGGGCCTGGCGAGGAAGTGCACCATCCAGATCAGCTACGCGATCGGCGTGGCCCAGCCGCTGTCGTTCTACGTCGACCTGCACGGCACGGGCGAGGTCGACCCCGCGCAGCTGGAGAAGGTGCTGCCGGAACTGATCGGCGGCGCGACCCCGCGGGCGATCCGCCAGCACCTGGGCCTCAACCGTCCGATCTACGCCCGCACGGCGGCCTACGGCCATTTCGGCCGGACGCCCGACAATGAGGGAGGCTTCTCGTGGGAGAAAACCGACCTCGTCGACGAGCTGCGCAAGCTGACCTGATGGGCCTGAAGGCGTGGGCGCGCGCGCTCAAGCGTGACACCCACGCCGTCTGGCTGGCGGCAAAGGATCCTCGCACGCCGTGGCACGCCAAGGCGCTTGCGCTGGCCGTCGCCGCTTATGCGCTGTCCCCGATCGACCTGATCCCCGACTTCATTCCGGTGCTGGGACTGCTGGACGATCTGATCCTCGTCCCGGCGGGTCTGTGGCTGGCGATACGGCTCATCCCGGCCGAGGTGATGGCCGAGCATCGCACCGCCGCCGAGGCCGCAGCGCAGCGACCGGTGAGCCGATGGGCGGCGGGCGCGGTGATCGTGCTCTGGATTGTCAGCGCGGCGCTCCTCGCCCTCGCCGCGGCGCGCGCCCTGCGCTAGAGGGGCGCCCATGTCGGACAACCACCCCCCGCTCCGGTCGTACGGTCGCATCAAGTCGCGCGTCATCAAGCCCCGCCAGGCCGCGCTGATGGACACCCTGCTGCCGTCGATCCGGCCGCCGGAGGGGTCCTTCACGCCGGCCGACCTGATGCCGGGCGCGGCCGAGGCGTGGCTGGAGATCGGCTTCGGCGGCGGCGAGCACATGGCCGCCCAGGCCGCCCGCCGTCCCGAGGTGCTCATCATCGGCGCCGAGCCGTTCCAGAACGGCGTGGCCAGCGCGCTGCGCCACATCGACGAGCAGGGGCTGAAGAACGTCCGCGTCCACGACGGCGACGTGCGCGAGCTGATCGCCCGGCTGCCGGAGGCGAGCCTCGACCGCGTCTTCATCCTGTTCCCGGACCCGTGGCCCAAAGCGCGGCACAACAAGCGCCGGCTGGTGCAGCCGGACACGGTGGCCGAGCTGGCGCGGGTGCTGAAGCCCGGCGCGAAGCTGCGCTTCGCCAGCGACTGGGCCGACTACGTGGACTGGAGCCTGGAGCGGATCCTAGCGGACGGCCGCTTCCAGTGGGCCGCGGGGCGCGCGGACGACTGGCGGATCCCGCCGGCCGACCACGTCACCACCCGCTATGAGGAGAAGAAGCTGGGCGACTGCGCGCCCGTCTTCCTCGACTTCGTCAGGCTCTAGGTCAGTCCTTGGCCTTGTAGGCTTCGATCGAGGCGCGGATCAGATCGGCGGCCTCCTCCGGATCGGCCCAGCGCACGATATCGACGCTCTTGCCCTTCTCCAGGTCCTTGTAGTGCTTGAAGAAGTGGGCGATCTGCTCCGTCAGGATGGCGGGCAGCGCGCGCCAGGAGTCCACGCCGGCGTAGAATGGGTGGAGCTTGTCCACCGGCACCGCCAGGATCTTCTCGTCGCCGCCGGCTTCGTCGCGCATGATCAGGGCGCCGATCGGGCGGACTCGGATGATGGCGCCCGGCACCACCGGCGTCGGACCCACAACGATCACGTCCATCGGGTCGCCGTCGTCGGCGAGCGTGTGCGGGATGAAGCCGTAGTTGCCCGGGTAGTACATCGCGGTGTGCAGGAAGCGGTCGACGAAGATCGCGCCGGAGTCCTTGTCCAGCTCGTATTTCACCGGCTCGCCGCCCTGCGGGATCTCGATGATGGCGTTGACGTCGTACGGCGGGTTCTCGCCGACGGGGATCTTGGAGAGGTCCATGGGGAGGTGACCTTCAGGTGACACACAGAGGCGCGCTCTGTGGGCGATGCGCGGTCGGGAGTAAAGGGGCGCGAGGAATGAGGGGAGCCAAATGGTGCAGCTCTCGCCGAACGCCTCGCGTCGACGCGCCTTGCAGATGGGTTCACTTGTCAAAAATATCGCGGTCCGAGCTGCCACTTTGTTCACTGCGCCTCATGATGCCGCAACGAGCCAAGATTTTAGCGGGAGCCGAGAATGATCCGGACGGCGAGCTGTGAGTGCGGAGCCATGACGGCGACCTGCGAGGGCGAGCCGATGCGGATCTCGGTGTGTCACTGCCTCGACTGCCAACGGCGCACGGGCTCGGTGTTCGGCGCCCAGGCCCACTGGCCGGAAGATCGGGTCAGGCTTACGGGCGAGGCGCGCGAGCACACGCGGCGCGGCGACGAAGGCTACTGGTCCACCCGCTCGTTCTGCCCGACCTGTGGGGTGACCGTCTGGTACCGCATCGAGCGGCGGCCTGGGATCATCAGCGTGCCGACAGGCGCCTTCGCCGACCCGAGCTTTCCGGAGCCTGGGTTCAGCGTCTGGGAGGAGCGGCGGCATCCCTGGGTGCGGATCGAGACCGAAGGGCCGATCGAGCGGATACGGTAGGGGACTTCCAAGACCCACGCGCGTCCGCTATATTCCCCTCCAACATCGCTGATCGCGCTGGATAGCGCCTTCAAGCGGCGGGCTCCGGCCCGACCGCTTTTTTCTTTGCCGGAGGCCTGGGCCTTACATGCGCGGGAAGACCGCCGAGGACCTGAGATTGCTGGAGATGCTCGATCCCGTGGCCGAGGCCGCGGGCTACGAGATCGTCCGCGTGCGCCTGATGGGCGGCGAACGCAACGTGCGCCGCCTGCAGATCATGGCCGAGCGCCCGCAGGACGGGGACATGAACGTCGAGGACTGCGCCAAGCTGTCCCGCGCCGTGTCCGAGGTGCTGGACGCCGCCGACCCGATCTCGGGCGAATACACGCTGGAAGTCAGCTCGCCCGGCGTCGACCGGCCGCTGACCCGGCTGAAGGACTTCGACACCTACGAGGGCTACGAGATCAAGCTCGAGCTCGACCGCCTGGCCGAGGGCCGCAAGCGCTTCCGCGGCGTACTGGCCGGGACCGAGGACGGCCAGGTGGCCATCGACCTGGAAGGCGAGGAGGAGACGGCGCTCGTCCCCTTCGCCTGGATCGTCGAGGCCAAGCTGGTGCTCACCGATGACCTGATGAAGCGGGGCGCCGAGACGCGCGCTGCCCGCATCGCCGACGAACAACAGACTTCCGAGTAGAGGGACGAACCCCATGAGCCTGACCGGCATCTCCGCCAACCGGCTTGAACTCCTGCAGATCGCCGAGGCCGTGGCCCGCGAGAAGGCGATCGACAAGGAGATCGTCATCGAGGCGATCGAAGAGGCGATCCAGAAGGGCGCTCGCGCCCGCTACGGCGCCGAGCACGATATTCGCGTGCACATCGACGCCAAGACCGGCGAGACCACGATCAAGCGCGTGGTGACGGTAGTGGAGGACGACGCCCAGTTCGGCGGCGGCGTGGACGAGGACGGCAACGAGCTGCCGTTCGAAGAGCCGCCGGGCATCCTGCGCCTGTCGGACGCCAAGCGCCGCGACAAGGATGCGGTGGTCGGCAAGGTCTACGAGGAGCTGCTGCCGCCGTTCGAATTCGGCCGCGTGCAGACCCAGATGGCCCGCCAAGTCGTCATGGGTAAGGTCCGCGACGCCGAGCGCGAGCGTCAGTACGAGGAGTACAAGGACCGCGTCGGCGAGATTGTGAACGGCACCGTCAAGCGGGTCGAGTACGGCAACGTCGTCGTCGACCTGGGCCGCGGCGAAGGCATCATGCGCCGAGACCAGTCGATCCCGCGCGAGAACTTCAACATCGGCGACCGGATCCGCTGCTACATCTACGACGTCCGCCGCGAGACCAAGGGGCCGCAGATCCTGCTCTCCCGCGCGCACGGCGGCTTCATGGCCAAGCTGTTCGCGCAGGAAGTGCCGGAGGTCTATGACGGCGTCATCGAGATCCGCGCCGTCGCCCGCGACCCGGGTTCGCGCGCCAAGATGGCCGTCGTCTCGAACGACAGCTCGATCGACCCGGTCGGCGCCTGCGTCGGCATGCGCGGCAGCCGCGTGCAGGCAGTGGTGGCCGAGCTCCAGGGCGAGAAGATCGACATCATCCAGTGGAGCCAGGACGACGCCACGTTCATCGTGAACGGCCTGGCGCCGGCGGAAGTCTCCAAGGTCGTGATGGACGAGGAAGACGAGCGGGTCGAAGTGGTGGTGCCGGACGAGCAGCTGTCGCTGGCCATCGGCCGCCGCGGCCAGAACGTACGCCTCGCCTCGCAACTGACCGGCTGGCAGATCGACATCATGACCGAGAGCCAGGAGAGCGAGCGCCGGCAGCGCGAGTTCTCCGAGCGCACGGCCCTGTTCCAGGAAGCCCTGGACGTGGACGAGGTCATCGCCCAGCTGCTGGTCACCGAAGGCTTCGCCACCGTCGAGGACGTGGCCTATGTCGAGGCGGAAGAGATCTCGGCCATCGAAGGCTTCGACGAGGACACCGCCGACGAGATCCAGACCCGCGCCCGCGAGTACCTGGACAAGGAAGCCGCCGAGTACGACCAGAAGCGCCGCGACCTCGGCGTCGACGACGCCCTGCTGGAGATCGAGGGGATCACGCTGCCGATGGCGGTGGCCCTGGGCGAGGGCGGCATCAAGACCGTGGAAGACCTCGCCGGCCTGGTGCCAGACGACCTGCGCGGCTGGTTCGAGACCAAGAACGGCGAGCGCGTGCGTGAGCCGGGCATCCTCGAGAGCTTCGGCCTGGACGCCCAGGACGCCGAGCTCCTGATCATGCGCGCGCGCATCGTGATGGGCTGGGTGGAGGCGCCGGAAGAGCCGGAGATGGAAGAGGCACCCGAGGGCGAGTTCGCCGAGGGCGGGTTCGACGCCGAGCCGTCCGAAGATGCTGTCGCCGAGGCCGAAGCGGCCGGCGAAGCTCGCGACGCTTAAGGTCGGGTGAGGTGACCGACCATGGAGGCATCCGCCGCTAAGGCCCCATCCACCCTTGCCAAGGCGTCGCGAGAGCGACGGGACATTGTGTCGGGCGAGGTGATGGACGAGGCGCGGCTGATCCGGTTCGTGGTCGGGCCCGAGGGTCAGGTCGTGCCGGACCTGGCGCGCAAGCTGCCGGGTCGTGGCCTGTGGGTTGCGGCCGACCGGGTCGCGGTCGAAACGGCGGCGAAGAAGGGCCTTTTCGCCCGCGCGGCCAAGGCCAAGGTCCAGGCGTCGCCCGGCCTGGCCGATCAGGTGGAAATGCTGCTCAGGCGCCGGCTTTTGTCGGCCCTGGGCCTTGCGCGGAAGGCTGGCGACATTACCTCGGGGTTCGAGAAGGTCTCCTCCGCAATCCAATCCGGCAAGGCCGCGTGGCTGATCGAGGCGCGCGACGGCGCCGCCGATGGTCGCCGCAAGATCATGGCGATGGCGCGGAAACAGCAGTCGGCGCCGCGGGTTTTCGGCCTTTTCACCGCCGAGGAATTGGGTTTGGCCTTGGGCGGCGAGAATGTGATACACACCGCCTTCCTTGCGGGGCGAGCCGCCGAGCGCTGGGCCGAAGACGCCAGGCGCCTGGAGGGGTTCAGTCCGCTCCTTCCTGAGGATTGGCGCGAGGAGCCTATCGAGGCGAAGCGGGAGCCGTAGAGGTTTCCGCCTCGAACTGTTTGAAGACGTAGGGTCGGGATCCGCCCGACTGCTGAGTAAAGCGAGCGAATGAGCGACGAGAACAATAACGGCCGTAAGCCCCTGACCCTGAAACCGCGCGCCGCGGGTTCGGTCAGCTCGGGCACCGTGAAGCAGAGCTTCAGTCACGGCCGGACGAAGACGGTGGTCGTCGAGACCAAGCGCGCGCGCCCGCACGCCGCGCCCAGCGGCAACCTTGCCGCCCCGTCCAACGCGGAACGTCGCCAGTTCGACCCGAAGCCCGCGGCGCCCGCGCCGCAGGGCCAACGTCCCGCCCAGAGCGCACCGAACGACGGCCTCTCGGCCGAGGAACGCGCCGCGCGCCAACGCGCCATCGAACTGGCTCGCCAGCAGCAGGCGGCCCAGGAAGCCGAGCGCCGCGCCCGCGAGGAGCGCGCCCGCGCCGAGGCCGAAGCCGCTCGCGCCGCCCAGGCGGCGAGCCAGGCCGCCGCGAAGGCCGCCGAAGCTCCGGCTCCGCAGGCTCCGGCCGCGCCCCAGTCTCCCCCGCTCCAGCTGCGGCGGCTCCGGCTCCCCAGGCGCCGGCGTCTCAGGCTCCGGCCGCTCCCCAGGCCCCGGCAGCCCCGCCGGCCCCGGCCGCCCCGCAGGCCGCCGCAGGGCCGCGACCGGCCTCGCCGCAACCGTCGGCGCCGCGCCCGCCGCAGGGCGGCCAGACCCGGACCTATCAGCCCTCGGCGGATCGCCGCGACGATCGGCCGACCACGACGACCTATCGGCCGGAGCGCCCTGCCGGGCGCTTCGAGAACGCCAATTTCGGCCAGCGGGCGCCGCGCGCCGACGGCGATCGTCCGCGTCCGCCGCGCCGGGACGACGACCGCGGCCCGCGTCCGGACAACCGTGGCGATCGCCCGCAGGGCGCCCGGCCGGAAGGCGGCACCGTGCGCTACTCGGCGCTGGCGCCGCGTCCGGCGCCCGGCGGTCCGCGGGGCCCGGGTGGTCCCGGCGGCCCGCGCGGCCCGCGCACCGGCCCGGCTGCACCGCCGGCCACGCCTGAAATCCAGCGCGCGACGCGCTCGGCCCCGCGTCCGGGCGGCTCGGTCATGGACCGCCGCGACGATGATGACCGCCGCCGCGCGAACGACGCCGGCAAAGGCGCCATCAGCCGCGCCAAGGGCGCGCCGAACCGCCGCGAAGGCCGCCTGACAATCCAGGCCGTGGCCGGAGACAGCGAGGGGGCCGAACGTATGCGCTCGTTGGCCTCGGTTCGGCGGGCCCGGGAGCGTGAGCGCGAGAAGCGCAAAGGCGGTGTCCAGGAGCAGGCGCGCGTCGCCCGCGAAGTGGTCATCCCCGACGTCATCACCGTGGGCGAACTGGCCAACCGGATGGCCACCCGCGGCGTCGAGATCATCAAGTTCCTGATGCGTCAGGGCGTGATGCTGAAGATCAACGACGTCATCGACAACGACACCGCCGAACTGGTGGCCACCGAATTCGGCCACACCGTGAAGCGCGTGTCGGAGGCCGACGTCGAAGAGGGCTTCATCGGCGCGGAGGATATCGACGATCACCTGGAGCCGCGGCCCCCGGTGGTCACGGTCATGGGCCACGTCGACCACGGCAAGACCAGCCTGCTCGACGCCCTGCGCTCCACCGACGTCGTGTCGGGTGAGCACGGCGGCATCACCCAGCACATCGGCGCGTACCAGGTCCGCCTGGAGAACGGCCAGGCGGTGACCTTCCTGGACACCCCCGGCCACGCCGCGTTCTCGGCCATGCGGATGCGCGGCGCGAACGCCACCGACATCGTCATCCTGGTGGTGGCGGCCGACGACGGCGTCATGCCGCAGACGGTCGAGGCCATCAATCACGCCCGGGCCGCCGGCGCGCCGATCATCGTGGCGATCAACAAGATCGACAAGCCGGGCGCCGACCCGACGCGCGTGATCAACGAGCTGCTGCAGCACGAGATCGTCGTGGAAAGCCTGGGCGGCGACACCCAGGCGGTCGAGGTTTCGGCCACCGAGAAGATGGGTCTGACCGACCTCGTCGAGGCGGTGCTTCTGCAGGCCGAGGTGCTGGACCTGAAGGCCAACCCGGACCGCACCGCGGACGGCATGGTCATCGAGTCCAAGTTGGACAAGGGCCGGGGCGCCGTGGCCACCGTGCTGGTGAAGCGCGGCACGCTGAAGCGCGGCGACATCGTCGTGGCCGGCCCGAACTTCGGCCGCGTCCGCGCGCTGCTGAACGAGCGCGGCGAGCAGCTGAGCGAAGCCGGTCCTTCGGTGCCGGTGGAGATCCTCGGCCTGGACGGCACGCCCGATCCGGGCGAGCCCTTCGCCGTCGTGGAGAACGAGGCCCGCGCCCGCGAGCTCACCGAGTACCGCGTCCGCGTGAAGCGCGAGAAGGTTGGCTCGCCGGTCCAGGGCGCGTCCCTGGCCGACATGATGGCCAAGCTCGCCGACAAGAAGGTCTCGGAGCTGCCGGTCATTATCAAGGCCGACGTGCAGGGCTCGGCGGAAGCCATCGTGGGCTCGCTGGACAAGATGGGCACCGACGAGGTCCGCGCGCGGATCATCCTGTCGGGCGCCGGCGCGATCAGCGAGAGCGACGTGATGCTGGCGAAGGGCGCCGGCGCGCCGATCCTCGGCTTCAACGTCCGAGCCTCGAAGCAGGCCCGCGACCTCGCCGAACGCGAGGGCGTCGAGATCCGTTACTACGCGATCATCTACGACCTGCTGGACGACATCAAAGGCGTGCTCTCGGGCATGCTGGCGCCGATCCAGCGCGAAACCTTCCTGGGCAACGCCGAGGTCCTGCAGGCCTTCGACATCACGAAGGTCGGCCGGGTCGCGGGCTGCCGCGTCACCGAGGGCGTGGTCCGCAAGGGCGCGCGCGTCCGGATCGTGCGCGACGGCGTCGTCATCCTGGAGCTGGGTGTGCTCAAGACGCTCAAGCGCTTCAAGGACGAGGTCAACGAGGTGCCGTCCGGGCAGGAGTGCGGCATGGCCTTCGAAGGCTTCCAGGACATCAAGGCCGGCGACACGATCGAATGCTTCAATCTTGAAGAAGTAAAGCGTTCGCTCTAATCAGCCCCTGCTGCAAGCGATATGAAGCCCTGGGGACCTCTCCGGGGCTTCTTCGTATCAGGGCCGCTCCAGGCGGTAGACGGCGCTCAGTTCGCCGGGCTCTCCGGCTCCGATGTGGGTGTCGGGCTGGCGGACCATGCCAATCTTCTCGAGCACCCGCTGAGAGCCCAGGTTGTCGAGGTGGGTGAAGCCGATCAGGTGGTCCACGCTGGTGATCCTGAAGACGAAGTCCGCCACCCCGCGAGCAGCCTCGGTGGCGAGGCCCTGGCCCCAGGCCTCCGGCAGCAGGGCGTAGCCGAGCTCCAGCTCGCCGGTGTGCTCCCAGAAGCTGACGCCGGCCCGGCCGACAAAGCGGCCGTCGCGCCGGAAGGCCAGCCACTTGGAGTGGCCGCGCTCGGCCTGTTCGGCCACGAACTCGCTGACGGCTTCGCGGACCTTCTCGTCGGACCAGACGCCGCCGAAGTAGCGGCCGACTTCTGGGTCGCGGTGGAGGCGCGCCATCAGGTCGAAGTCGTCGGGCGTGAAGGGCCGGAAGGCCAGGCGCTCGGTAATCAGGATCGGTTCGGCCATGGGCGCGTGTTGTAGCGGCCGCTCGCGCGTTATGTCAGGGGAGGCGGAAAGAAGGAGCTCTTCGTTGCGCATCATCCTCATGAGCCTGCTGGCGCTGGTGTTGGCATCCTGCGCCTCGGTGCGGAAGCTGGATGCGGCGAACGACGTCCACGCCCTGCTGATCTCCATCCGCGACAACGACCAGGCGGCCTTCGACAGCCACGTCGACAGGGCGGCGCTGAAGGGCGAGATCGAGCGGCGCCTGGTGGCCGAGGGGGCGAAGGACAGCCGGCTGGGCGGGTTGGCAGCCATCCTCGCCCCCGGCCTGGCCGAGCTGGCGGGCGAGACGCTGGTCCAACCCAGCGTCTTCAAGTCCGTGGCCGAGCACTACGGCTATACGGCGCAGACGAAGATCCCCGGCCCGCTGGCCATTTCCCAGGCGCTCAAGCCCATGCCGGACGGCCGCATCTGCGCCACGCGGTCGAAGGGCGGCCCGTGCCTGCTGTACTTCACGCAAGGGACCGGACGGCCGCTGGCGGCTCTCGGGGTTCGAAGGCGAGGTGAAGGACTTCAAGCTGAAGGTCTGATCGCGCTAGGCTCGTCCCGGACGGGAGGGACCGCATGGGCTACCAACAGGCGCTTTCCGAGTACGAGACGTCCCGCTTCCGCCACAGTCGATGGACGCGGGATGTCTATCGCCGCGGCTCGGGGCCGGCGGTGATCGTGATCCACGAAATGCCCGGCCTGCACCCCGAGGTGATCCGCTTCGCCGACCGCGTGGCGGAGGCCGGGATGACCGTCTTCTGTCCGGTGCTGTTCGGCGTGCCGGGGCGGCCGGCGAACCATCCGGGCAGCCTGCTGACCATGCTGGGCGGACTTTGCGTCCGCTTCGAGTTCAACGTCTGGAAATCCGGGAAGTCGAGTCCGATCGTCGACTGGCTGCGGGCGCTGGCCCGGCACGCGCACGCCGAGTGCGGCGGCAAGGGCGTGGGCGCGGTCGGCATGTGCTTCACAGGCGGCTTCGCGCTGGCGATGGTGACCGAGCCGTCGGTGGTGGCGCCGGTGCTCTCGCAGCCGTCGCTGCCGATGCGGGACAAGGCGGCCATCGACGCCGGTCCGGACGAGATCGCATGTGCGCGCCGCCGCCACGCCGAGGAGGGGCTGAAGGTGAAGGGCCTTCGTTTCAAGGGCGACCCCTTCGTCACCGACGCGCGCTTCCGCACCTATGCCGAGGCGCTGGGCGAGGCCTTCGAGCCGACGAGCATCGATCCCGAGCACGCCAAGCCGGGCGGCCTTCCGCATCCGCATTCGGTGCTCACGATCAACCTGCGCGAGGACGGGCCGACCAAGCAGGCCGAGCAGGACGTGATCGCCTTCTTCCGGGAGCGCACGGGCGCCTAGGTCCCCTGGGGTGGACTTCCGAGCCCCACGCGCCTAGAAGCGCGCCCTTCGCCTGCAGGGGGACGTCCGATCCGTCCCTCAGGCCGTGAGGTTCTGAAGAGATGAAACGCCCCCAATCAAAGGGCCCCCAGGGGCCGTCGCAGCGCCAGCTCCGCGCCGGCGAGCTGGTCCGCCATGCCCTCGTGGAGATCTTCCGCGAGGAGGAGATCAACGACCCGGCCCTGGCCGGCGTCTCGGTGACCGTGACCGAGGTGCGGGTGAACCCGGACCTGCGCCATGCCACCGTGTTCGTGGAGCCGCTGGGCGGCGAGCATGCCGACGAGGTGGTCAAGGCGCTGAACAAGCACTCGAAGTTCGTCCGCGGGCATCTTGGGCGCATGATCGACATGCGCTTCACGCCCGACTTGCACTTCCGCCACGACGAGAGCTTCAACGAGGCCGCGCGGATGGCGAAGCTGTTCGACGATCCCCGCGTGCGCCAGGACCTGACGCCTCAACCGCCCTCGGACAGCTGGAAGGACGAGGACTGATGGCGCGCCGGAAGCGCGGCCAGGCGATCTCGGGCTGGCTGAACCTGGACAAGCCCTACGACCTGGGCTCGACCCATGCGGTGAGCCGCGTGCGGCGCATCTTCGATGCCCAGAAGGCCGGCCACGCCGGAACCCTGGATCCGCTGGCGACCGGCGTGTTGCCGATCGCGCTGGGGGAGGCGACCAAAACCGTCCCGTTCCTGATGGACGCCGACAAGGCCTACCGCTTCACCATCGCGTGGGGCCGCACGACCGCCACCCACGACCGCGAGGGCGCGACGCTGGCGGAGTCCGACCTCCGCCCCAGCGTGGCGGAGGTCGAGGCCGTGCTGCCCAGGTTCGTGGGCGAGATCCTGCAGGTCCCGCCGGCGTTCTCGGCCATCAAAGTGGACGGCGAGCGGGCCTATGATCTGGCGCGTGCGGGCGAGACGGTGGAGCTGGAGGCCCGGCCGGTGACGATCCATTCGGCGCGGGTGGCCGCCGCCGACGACGTCGATCACGTGACCATCGAGGTGGAGTGCGGCAAGGGGGACCTATGTGCGCGCCATTGTCCGCGACCTGGCCGACATGCTGGGCGCCTGCGGCCATGTGAGCGAGCTGCGCCGCACCCGAGTGGGGGCGTTCACCGAGGAGAACGCCGTCACGCTGGATATCCTTGAGGATTTAGGGCATAAGGCCCGCCAATCGGAGGCCCTGCTTCCGGTCGAGACCGCGCTGGACGACATCCCGGCGCTGGCCGTGACCGACGAAGACGCCTTCCGATTAAAGCAGGGACGATCGATCGTTCTCGTTCCCCGACAGGTCGAACAGGTGAAAGCCCGGCTCCGCCCGGGCGAACGCACCGTTTCGGCCACATCGGGCGGATCGGTGGTGGCGCTCTGCGAGATGCGTGCGGGACGGCTCGAACCCTCGCGCGTCTTCAACCTTTGACCAGAGCGGAGAAACCCGATGTCGATCACGGCGGACCGTAAGGCCGAACTCATCAAGACCCATGCCCGCGGCGAAGCGGACACGGGCAGCGCCGAAGTCCAGGTGGCGATCCTTTCCGAGCGGATTGCGAACCTCACCGAACACTTCAAGACGCACAAGAAGGACAATCACTCGCGCCGGGGCCTGCTGAAGCTGGTCTCCCAGCGTCGCTCGCTCCTCGACCACCTGAAGAAGTCCGACGCGGCTCGCTATCAGGACCTGATCGAGAAGCTGGGTCTGCGCCGCTAGTTGGTTTTCCGAGGGCCCCCGGGATCACCGGCGGGCCCTCGACGCATTTCCCGCCACGCCTCCGAGACAGGCCGGAGGACACCGTGGCGGGCCAGGGCGGCCCGGACGCCGGGCGCTCTTTCCATCCGTGAGGGTTCGACCGAAATCCTCGCCCCGCCTGTCTGACTGGAGAGGATTTCGGAAGTCCGACGCCCTGTCCGCCCCCGCCGGGAATACGCCCGCGGGATGAGAAAGAAGCCAAAATGTTCGATATCAAGCGCAAGACGATCGAGTGGGGAGGCAAGACCCTCACGCTCGAAACCGGCCGCATGGCCCGCCAGGCCGACGGCGCCGTGCTGGCCACCTACGGCGAGACCATGGTGCTGGCGACGGCGGTGTACGCCAAGAGCGCCAAGCCGGGTCAGGACTTCTTCCCCCTGACCGTCAACTACCAGGAGAAGTTCTACGCCGCGGGCAAGATCCCCGGCAGCTTCCCCCGTCGTGAGGGCGCGCCCTCGCAGAAGGAAACCCTTACCAGCCGCCTGATCGACCGGCCGATCCGTCCGCTGTTCGTGAAGGGCTTCAAGAACGAGGTGCAGGTCGTCACCACGGTGTTGGCCCACGACCTTGAGAACGATCCGGACATCGTCGCCATGGTGGCGGCCTCGGCCGCCCTGGTGATCTCGGGCGCCCCGTTCATGGGTCCGATCGGCGCCGCGCGCGTCGGCTATGTGAACGGCGAATACGTGCTGAACCCGACTCTCGACGAGATGAAGGAAAGCGCCATGGACCTCGTCGTCGCCGGCACGGCCGAAGCGGTGATGATGGTCGAATCCGAGATCAAGGAACTCTCGGAAGAGGTGGTTCTGGGCGGCGTGACCTTCGCGCACAAGGGCATGCAGCCGGTGATCGACGCGATCATTGAGCTGGCCGAACACGCGGCCAAGGAGCCCTTCGACTTCCAGCCGGAAGACACCGACGCCCTCAAGGCCAAGGTGAAGGACGTGATCGGCGCGGACCTGCGGGCCGCCTACCAGATCATGAAGAAGTCGGACCGCTACGCGGCGTTGTCTGCGGCCAAGGACAAGGCCGTCCAGACGTTCGCCAAGTCGGACGCCAATCCCGACGGCATCGATCCGCTGAAGCTGATCGGCGTCTTCAAGGAACTGGAGGCTGACATCGTCCGCCGCTCGATCCTCGAGACCGGCAAGCGCATCGACGGCCGGACCGTCGACCAAGTCCGTCCGATCCTCGGCGAAGTGGGTGTCCTGCCCCGCGCCCACGGCTCGGCGCTGTTCACCCGCGGCGAGACCCAGGCCTTGGTCGTGGCCACCTTGGGCACCGGCGACGACGAGCAGCTGATCGACGCCCTCGAAGGCAAGTACTACGAGAAGTTCATGCTGCACTATAACTTCCCGCCGTTCTCGGTCGGGGAGACGGGCCGCATGGGCGCGCCGGGCCGCCGCGAAGTCGGCCACGGTAAGCTGGCGTGGCGGGCGATCCGCCCGATGCTGCCGTCGTACGAGGAGTTCCCCTACACGATCCGCCTGGTCTCGGAGATCTTCGAGTCGAACGGCTCGTCGTCGATGGCCTCGGTCTGCGGCTCGTCGCTGGCCCTGATGGACGCCGGCGTCCCGCTGAAGAAGCCGGTCTCGGGCATCGCCATGGGCCTGATCCTCGAAAGCGACGGCTTCGCGGTCCTCTCGGACATCCTGGGCGACGAGGACCACCTCGGCGACATGGACTTCAAGGTGGCCGGTACGGCCGACGGCATCACGTCCCTTCAGATGGACATCAAGATCGCCGGCATCACCGAGGAGATCATGAAGAAGGCCCTCGAGCAGGCGAAGGGCGGCCGTGACCACATCCTCGGCGAGATGAACAAGGCCATGACGGCGCCGCGCGCCGAGCTAGGCGAGTTCGCGCCGAAGATCGAGTCCATCAAGATCGCGGTCGACAAGATCCGCGAAGTGATCGGTTCGGGCGGCAAGGTGATCCGCGAGATCGTCGAGAAGACGGGCGCCAAGATCGACATCGGCGAAGACGGCACGATCAAGATCGCGGCCGCCGACCAGTCGAAGATCGACGCGGCCAAGGACTGGATCAAGTCGATCGCCTCGGAACCCGAGGTCGGCGCGATCTACACCGGCAAGGTCGTGAAGGTCGTCGACTTCGGCGCCTTCGTGAACTTCTTCGGCGCCAAGGACGGCCTGGTTCACGTGAGCCAGATCTCGAACCAGCGCGTCGAGAAAGTCTCGGACGTCCTGTCGGAAGGTCAGATGGTCAAGGTGAAGCTCCTGGGCTTCGACGACCGCGGCAAGACCCGCCTCTCCATGAAGGTCGTCGACCAGGAGACCGGCGAGGACCTGTCGAAGAAGGAAGAAGCCGCGACCGAAGAGGCGTAGGCCTCGGACGTCACGGACGCGTTCGGAAGGCGGCCGGAGCGATCCGGCCGCCTTTTTTTTTTCGCGAGAACCACGCCGATGCCCAGGCGAGGGACGACGCGTCCGTCCGGCCACCTCTCCGTCCCTGAGCGGCGGAAGCTTCGCTTTAGGCGGGGCCGTTCGGGTATGCTCGTCGGATGGCCACCGTGCGCAGCCCTCGATCCCGCATCGCGCTCCTGCTGGGCGGGGCGTTCGTCCTGCACAATCTGGAAGAGGCGCTGGCCGTTCCCCGCATGTATGCCGCCATCCGCGGCCACTGGGGCGCGGCGCCGGAACCGCGCGCCTTCCTTGGCCTGCTCGCCGTCGCGACGCTGCTCGGCCTGGCGATGCTGGCCTGGGCCGGTGGAGGATCCGAGCGCCCCTTGAAGCGGACGGCGCTCGCTGGCCTCGCATGGATACTGCTGTTGAACATCCTGCTTCCGCACGTTCCGGCGGCGGTCGTGCTGGGCGGCTATGCCCCGGGCGTCGCCACCGCCCTGCTGATCAATCTGCCGGTCGGCCTGTTCGCCCTGCGCACCCTCCGCCAGACGCGTCGGCGCTGAACGCAAAAGGCCCGCCCTCGCCGGCGGGCCCTCCGTCGCTCTCCAAGTCGCCTGGGCTAGCCGCGCAGCTTGCGCAGCAGCACGTCGATGTCGCGCGCGATGGCGGCGTCTTCGGCCTTCAGGGCCTCGATGCGGCGCACGGCGTGCAGGACGGTCGTATGGTCACGCCCACCGAAGCGGCGGCCGATGTCGGGCAGAGACCGCGTGGTGATCTGCTTGGCCAGCCACATGGCGACCTGACGCGGCCGGGCGACCGCGCGGGCGCGGCGTTCGGAAATGAGGTCGGCCTGCTTCAGCGCATAGTGTTCGGCGACGGTCTTCTGGATCATGTCGACGGTCACCTTGCGCTCGGTGACCGAAAGATGAGGCCTGAGGATGCCCTGGGCCTCGTCCAGCGTCAGGCGGGCGATGTCGCCGCCCACGCGGGCCACCAGGGTGTTCAGGGCGCCTTCCAGCTCGCGCACGCTGTCGGTGAACCGGTCGGCGAGGAATTGCAGCACCTCGCCGCGCGCCGCGGGCACGAAGCGGCCCTGGGTGGCCAGGGTCTGCAGCTTGCGCTCCAGGATGCCCAGGCGAAGGGTGCGGTCGGCGGGCTCGATGCCGCAGACGAGACCCGCCTGCAGGTGCGAGCGCAGGCGCGGCTCCATCTCGGACAGCTCGGTCGGCGAGCGGTCGGCGGTCAGCACCACCCGGCGACCGTCCTCGACGAGGGCGATCAAGGTGTGGAACAGCTCTTCCTGCGTCTGGGTCTTGCCGGCGACGAAGTGCACGTCGTCGATCAGCAGCAGGTCGGCGTTGCGCAGGTCGTCCTTGAACGCCTGGGTCTGCCGGTCCTGGATCGCCTTGACGAAGGTCGTCGTGAAGCGCTCGGCGGTCAGATACACGACGCGCCTGTCCGGCGCGCTCTTCATGGCCTCCCAGGCCAGGGCGTTCAGCAGGTGGGTCTTCCCGAAGCCATAGGGCCCGTGGAACAGCACCGGATTGAAGTGGCCGTCCGACCAGTTGGCCACGCGGCGGGCCACGGCAAAGGCGAATTCGTTGGCCGGACCCGAGACGAAGGTCTCGAAGGAGAAGCGGTCCTGAAGGCCCAGAAGACGTCCCTGGCGGGCGGCGACGGGTGCGGCGACCTCCGCCTCCACCTCGAACACCTGCGGCGTCTCAGGCGCATTCGCCGCCGCCGGGGCGGGGATGGGCGTATGGGCGGCCATGCCGGCGGACTCCACTTCCATCCTGGACTTCAGGTCCAGCCTGCGACCCAACGGATCGTTTTGCGCCCAGAGCTCGCCGATCCGGCGCCACGCATGGCGGCGGATCCAGTCCCGCGCGACCCCGGTGGCGGCGACCACGCACACTTCCTCGGCGGTCTCCCGCAGCGCGGCCTGACCCAGCCACGAACCGAACGTGGCCTCTCCCAATTCGTGCTTGAGAACCTGGCAAGTCTTCGTCCACACGGCCCCTGCCGGCGCACTTGCCATAGCTCCCGCAGCCCCCCTGCTCGTCATCCCTAACGACCCCATCGAACATCGACGACGCGGCCGGGCCCCGAACCCCCAGCCAGCGAATTTTCCCAACGCAAACAGACTCTTATCCGGCGAACACATGTGCTCCGCCGGCGTCCCGCTGTGATCCGCGAGATCATTAAAAGACGCCTGTAAGACCGCTGAGACTAGTCGGGGGCCGTGGCCGGTCAACGGTGATTCTTCGCGCTGTCGACGGATATTTCGGTTGACTCACAAGCAGCCCCTTAGCGCCCAAGGGAAAGCCCAAAAAACCGGTCAGCAAGCTGAGCAGATTTGCCGCAGAGGTCGCACGGGTCGCAGGCGCCCGGTACAGTTTCTGCTCTCGGGAAACAGCCGAAATCGCGTCCGAAAAACCCGTATGGAAGTCCGCGTCGAGAGCACGCGAAAACGTGACCGTAGCGTGGTCCGGCGCGCACGAAAAAACAGCGCCCGGAGCCGGACGCTGTTTCCCAAAATCCTAGCGGTGAAGGTGGGGGCCGAAGGCCCCCGTCCGCAGCTTTAGGCGGCCGACAGCTTCTTCAGCTGGGCGGCCAGGCGCGACACCTTGCGCGAGCCGGTGTTCTTGTGGACCACGCCCTTGCTGACGGCGCGCATCAGCTCGGACTGGGCCTCGACGAAAGCGGCCTTGGCGGCGCCGGCGTCGCCCGAGGCCACGGCCTCGTCGAACTTGCGCAGGAAGGTGCGCACGCGCGAGCGGCGGGCGGTGTTCACTTCGGTGCGGCGGGCGATCTTGCGGACCGCCTTCTTGGCGCCGGGCGTATTGGCCATTCGTCTAAGCTCTCAAAACGGATCGCGCCCGGCCGGAACCGGGCGGGCAAAATTGGAGGCGCGGATATACGCAAGCCGCGCTCCCGGGTCAAGGCGAGTTGCGCCGCGCTCAGCGCCCCTTGAAGTCGGGCTTCCGCTTCTCGACGAAGGCCGCCATGCCCTCCTTCTGGTCCTCGAAGGCGAACAGCGAGTGGAACAGGCGGCGTTCGACGGCCACGCCGGCGGTCAGGGTCGTCTCGTAGGCGGTGTTGACCAGCTCCTTGTTCATCATCACCGCCAGCGGCGACTGGGACGCGATCTTGGCGGCGGCGGCCAGCGCCTCGTCCAGCAGCTTGTCGGCCGGGACGACGCGGGAGACGAGGCCCGCGCGCTCGGCCTCGGCGGCGTCCATCATCCGGGCGGTCAGCATCATGTCCATAGCCTTGGACTTGCCGACGAAGCGGGTCAGCCGTTGGGTGCCGCCGATGCCGGGCATGACGCCGAGGTTGATTTCCGGCTGGCCGAACTTCGCCGTCTCGGAGGCGATGATGAAGTCGCAGAGCATGGCCAGCTCGCAGCCGCCGCCCAGGGCGAAGCCGGACACGGCCGCGATGATAGGCTTGCGGAACTGTTCGATCCGCCGCGCCGCGGCGGTGAAGAAGTCCAGGGCGAACATCTGGGCGTAGGTCTTGTCCGACATCTCCTTGATGTCGGCGCCGGCGGCGAAGGCGCGGTCCGAGCCGGTCAGGACCAGGCAGCGGACGGCCTCGTCGGCCTCGGCGGCGTCCAGCGCCCGGGAGAGCTCGCCAAGCAGGGTGCTGTTCAGCGCGTTCAGCGCCTCGGGCCGGTTCAGGCGGATCAGGGTGACGCCCGCGCTGGGGCTCTCGACGATCAGGGTCTCGAAGCTCATGTGGCTCCCTCTTCGCTGGAGCCCGCGACTTACGGCCCCGTGACGGAATAGCCAAGCGCCCGCAGCCTCGCCGGCACCCCGCCTTCGCCGATCAGGTGGCCCATTCCCACCACCACGACGGTCCGTCCCTGGCCCTTCAGGCGTGTGTCGAGGGTGCGGACCCAGCGAGCGTTGCGGTCGTCGACGAGGCGGCGGAACAGCAGCGGCGATGCGCGGCGGAGCGGCTGCAGCGCCTCTCGGTCGATGGTCGCGATGTCGCCGGCCGCCCAGGCCGCGACCAGCTTGTCGAAGGCCTGCGGGTCTTCCTCCATTTCGCGCAGGGTCTCGCGAAGCGAGGCGATCTGCTCGACCTCGGGCGCCTCGTCGAAGATGGCGAGCTGTTCGCCGGGCGTCTCGAAGGCGCGGCGTCGCGCGGTGGCCGGAGCGGCGGCCTCCACGGCCTTCTCGACGCCGTTCTCCAGACCCGCCCCCGAGCGCCGGAAGGCGGCGCCGGCCAGGGCGAGCTCGGCGAGCCACGGCTCCAGGCGGTCGAGCATGGCCTTGTCCACGCCGTAGGCTTCGGCGACGCGGACCAGCCGGGCGGAGTCGGCCGGCGGCAGCCGGGTGAACAGGGACTGGCCCGGCGGCAGGACGCCGCGTTCCCCGGCCAGTCGAGCGCTCTCCTGTTCGGCGGCGGGGCCGGGCGGCAGCTCGAACCAGAGGTCGTCGGCGTGCCGCAGGGCTGCGGCGAGCGCCGGCGGTTTCCAGGCCATGCCGGGCGGCAGGACGTGGACCGATCCGAACAGCACCATCTCGGAGTCGGCGTCCTTCACTACCCACACGGGCGGGCCCTTCGGCGGCTGCGCGGCGGCGGGCGCGCTGGAGGCGAGGACGAGGGCGGCTGCGGCCGCCAGGACGCTGCGGATCATGGGCGGGTTATTTCTGGCAAACGGGGCAATAGAAGGTCGAGCGTCCGGCCTGGACCTGGCGGGCGACGACGCCGTGGCAACCGTCGTTTGTACAGGGGCGGCCCTCACGGTCGTAGACGCGGAAGCTGTGCTGGAAGTAGCCCAGGGCCCCGTCGGCCTGGGCGTAGTCGCGCAGGGTGGAGCCGCCGGCGGCGATGGCCAGGCGCAGCACCTCGCGAATGGCGTCGACCAACGGCCCGAGCTTCTTCGCCGGAATCTTGCCGGCCGGCTTGAACGGGCTGATCCGCGCCCGGTGCAGGGCCTCGCAGACGTAGATGTTGCCCAGGCCCGCGACGATGCGCTGGTCCAGCAGCAGGGTCTTGGGACCCTGTTTGCGGCCCTTGAACGCGGCCTTCAGACGCTCCGCGTCGAACGACTCTGACAGCGGTTCGGGGCCCAGCTCGGCGAACCACGGATGCAGGTCAATCGTGGCCGTGTTGACGAGCGCCATGTAGCCGAACCGGCGCGGGTCGTAATAGGTCACGCGCACGCCTTCGTCGGTCTCGAAGACGACGTGCGCGTGCTTGGGGTCCGGATCCGGCGCGTACTTTCTTGTTGGGCCGTCGATCGTCGCGCTCCGCGCTCCCGACCCGACGACGGCCTGGCTGGTGAGGGGATGGGCGATCTCGAAGCGGCCGCTCATGCCGAGGTGCATGACGAGGGTGTCCTCGCGGTCGAGGCGGGCCATCAGGTACTTGGCGCGGCGCTCCATCTTCACGACCGTGGCGCCGGTCAGCACCTGCACGAAATTGTCGGGAAAGGGGAAGCGCAGGTCGGGCCGGCGGGCCACGACGCGGACCAGCCGGCGGCCCTCCAGCACGGGGGCGAGGCCGCCGCGGACCGTCTCGACTTCGGGCAACTCGGGCATGGGTTCTCGCTTGGCACGGCCTTGCTGGTCAGTCGAGGGCTGAGCCGCTAAGACGCGCCCATGACCGGACCCACCGCCACCTTCGGCTTCCGCGATGTCGACGCCCGCGAGAAAGCGGGCCTGGTGCGCGGCGTCTTCGACCGCGTGGCCCGGCGCTATGACCTGATGAACGACCTGATGAGCGCGGGCGTGCACCGGCTCTGGAAGGACGCGACGGCGGCCCGGCTGAACCCGCAGCCTGGCGAGGTGATCCTGGACGTCGCGGGCGGCACCGGAGACATGGCGCGGCGCTTCGCGAAGATGGCGCGGCGGGTGCAGCTGCGCCGGGGCGGCGCCGACGCCCAGGTGGTGGTTATCGATTACAACGCCGAGATGGTTGCGCAGGGGATCGAGCGCGGCTTTGAGCCGGAGATCGTCTGGGCCGTGGGCGACGCCCAACGTCTGCCCGTGCCGGATCGCACGGCCGACGCCTATGTGATCAGCTTCGGGATCCGCAACGTGACCGACATCCCCGCGGCTCTGCGAGAGGCGAGGCGGGTGCTGAAGCCGGGTGGGCGGTTCCTGTGCCTGGAGTTCTCGCATCCGGTCACCGAGCCGCTGCGGAAGGCCTACGACGCCTATTCGTTCAAGGTGATCCCCGAGATCGGGGCGCGCGTGGCGGGCGACCGCGAGAGCTACCAATATCTCGTCGAGAGCATTCGACGGTTTCCCGACCAGAAGCGTTTCGCCGCCATGATCGGCGAGGCGGGCTTCTCCCAGGTGGGCTACACGAACTTCACGGCGGGCGTGGCCGCGCTCCACACCGGCCGGGCGATCTGAGGCCATGGCGGGGCCGGGCGCCTTCCTGCGGCTGATCGGGGCCGGCTGGACGCTCGTCCGCAACGACGCCCTGCTGCCGCGCGAACTGGATGCGCTGTATTCGACCGGCGTGCGGACGGCGGCACGGGTCCTCCGCCTGTTCTGCGGGCGCCAGGCCAGGATCGGGCGCCCCGGCGAGCGGCTGGCGCGCTCGCTCGAGCGGCTGGGGCCGGTGGCCATCAAGCTGGGGCAGCTGCTGTCGACCCGCGCCGACATGTTCGGCCGCGAGTTCGCAGAGGACCTTTCAAGACTGAAGGACCGGCTGCCGCCATTCCCCACGGCGGTCGCGCGGGCGGAGGTGGAACACTCGCTCGGCCGCCCCATCGAGACGCTGTTCGCCAGCTTCGGCGAGCCGGTGGCGGCGGCGTCGCTGGCCCAGGCGCACGATGCGGTCCTGCTCGACGGACGGCGCGTGGCGGTGAAGGTGCTGCGGCCGGCGATCGCCCGGCGGGTGGCCGACGACGCCGAGGTGCTGGATCTCGCCGCGCGGCTGATCGACCGCTGGGTCCCGCCGGCGCGGCGGCTCGAACCCAGGGGCTTCGCCGAGACGGTGATCCGCGCCACCGAACTGGAGCTCGACCTGCGCCTCGAGGCGGCCGGCGCGGACGAGATGGGCGAGGTGATGGCGCAGGACGGCTACATGGCCGCGCCGGTCGTCGTCTGGGACGGGGTCGGCAAGCGGGTGCTGACCATGGAATGGGCCAAGGGCCGGCCGCTCTCGGACGAGGGCGTCCTGACCGACCCGGCCTTCGACCGCAAGGCGCTCGCCGACAACCTGATCCGCGCCTTCCTCGCCCAGGCGCTGGACCACGGCGTGTTCCACGCGGACCTGCACGAGGGGAACCTGTTCGTCGCTGCGCCGGCTCAGATCACCGCGGTGGACTACGGCATCATCGGCCGCCTGGGGGCGCCCGAGCGCCGCTACCTGGCCGAGATCCTCTGGGGCTTCCTGAACCGCGACTACCCGCAGATCGCGCGGGTGCACTTCGAGGCCGGCTACGTCCCGGCCCGCCACAGCGTCTCGGCCTTCGCCCAGGCGCTGCGGGCGGTGGGCGAGCCGATCTTCGGCCGCGCGGCCGCCGACGTCCCGATGAGCCGGGTGCTGACCCAGCTGTTCGAGATCACCGCGCTGTTCGACATGCGGCTTCGGCCCGAGCTGGTGCTGCTGCAGAAGACGATGATGACGGTCGAGGGCGTCGCCCGGCGCATCGACCCGGAACACGACATCTGGGCCGCCTCCGAGCCTGTAGTCCGCCGGTGGATCGCCCGCGAGCTCTCGCCCGCGACCCGGCTGAAGCGCTTCGCCGGAGAGGCCGAGGTCGCCATGCGCAACTTGGCCCGCCTGGCCCAGAACCCGCCGACGCCCACCGCGGTGGCCGTGGTCGAGGAGCGCCGTGAAGCGCATCCGCTGCTCTGGTTCGCCCTCGGCGCCGTTGTGTCGGCGGCGGCGTTCCTCGCGGGCGTCGCGCTGGGCTAGGCCTAGGCGTCGTCGTCGGCGGCGCGGCGGGCTTGGCGGGTCTGGCCGCCCTGGGCGCGCCTCGCTTCGCGGGCCTTGACCTCTTCCCAGTAGGCGGGGCCGTCGTCGGGCTTGAACATGGTGCGCGGCGCGCCGTCCCTGGTCGCGATGGCGAAGACGTTGCCCTTGGGGTCGTAGAACAGGGTGTCCCCGTTCGTGCGGTCAAGCGTCAGCGTGCCGCGCGGCGGCTTCTCCACGAAGGCGTGGGCCTTGCGGACGAACTCGTCGAGGGTGTCGGCGCCGAAGGCCTCGCCGTTGCGCTCGAAGGCGCGCTGGGCGTTGGCCTCGGCCGAAAAGCGGCGGCTGGCGGACCACATCGGCTTGCCGTCGACCAGCTTCACCGGATCGTTGCGATGGTCGACGCGGCTGTCGCCGCCGGCCGGCGTATCGTCGCGCGCCGTCTCTCGGGGGACCGCCATCTGCGTCCCGGCAGCCTGCTGCTGAGCCACCGCCGAAGGGCCGTTGTCGCAGGCGGCGAGCGCCAGCACCGCTACGCCGGCGCCGACCAGCAGCGCCATCCTTACCCGGGCCATCTCGTTCTCTCCGTCCATAGTCGAGCTAGAACGAATGAAGAACACAGCTGCGTGGGTTTGTCGAGTCCCTGGCCTCGGTGCGCGGCTTCGCCTACATCAGGGCCCTCTTTCGCAAGGGGGCGGCGAGCCTTGGACGAGAAGCGGGTGCTCCTGATCGTCGGTGGCGGCATCGCGGCCTACAAGGCCCTTGAGCTGACGCGGCTGCTGCGCAAGGCGGGCGTAGGCGTGCGGCCTATCCTGACCCGGGCCGGGGCCGAGTTCGTCACCCCGCTGTCGCTGTCGGCGCTGGCCGAGGACAAGGTCTATTCCGAGCTGTTCTCGCTGACCGACGAGGCCGAGATGGGCCACATCGAGCTGTCGCGCTCGGCCGACCTGGTGGTCGTGGCGCCGGCGACGGCTGACCTAATGGCCAAGGCCGCGAACGGCCACGCCAGCGACCTGGCGTCGACGACCCTGCTCGCCACAGACAAGCGGGTGCTGATGGCGCCGGCCATGAATGTGCGGATGTGGGAGCACCCAGCGACGAGACGGAACCTGGCGACGCTGAAGGCCGACGGCGTACTGTTCGTCGGGCCCGACGAGGGCGCAATGGCCTGCGGCGAGTACGGCGAAGGCCGGATGGCGGAGCCGGGGGCGATCTTCCAGGCCATCCAGGACGCGCTGGCCGGCGCCGGCGCCCGCCCGCTGACAGGCCGGCGTGCGATCGTCACGGCCGGCCCGACGGCCGAACCGATCGATCCGGTGCGGGTGCTGACCAACCGCAGCTCGGGCAAGCAGGGCTACGCCATCGCCAGCGCGCTCGCGGAACTCGGGGCGGACGTGACGCTGGTCAGCGGGCCCACGGGTTTGCCGGCTCCGGCGGGCGTCACCCGCGTGAATGTCGAGACGGCGCGCGAGATGCTGGCCGCCTGCGAGGCCGCGCTGCCGGCCGACATCGCCGTCTGCGTCGCGGCCGTGGCCGACTGGCGTCCGGATAGCGTCGGCGCGGGCAAGATCAAGAAGGGGGCGGGCGCCCCGCCGGTCATCGGCCTGGTGGAGAACCCCGACATCCTGGCGACGCTCAGCCAGTCGAAGGCGCGGCCGAAGCTGGTGGTCGGCTTCGCCGCCGAGACCGACGACGTCGAGGCCCACGCCATGGCCAAGCTGAAACGCAAGGGCTGCGACTGGATCGTCGCCAACGACGTCTCGATCGAAGGCGTGATGGGCGGCGACCGCAACGCCGTGGCCATAGTCTCCACGGCTGGAATCGAGCGATGGGACGACGCGCCGAAAGCCGAGGTGGCTCGGAAGCTCGCCGCCCGCATCGCTGAGGAAATCTCGAAGTGAACCCGACCGTCCCGATCCTGCGCCTGCCCCACGGCGAGGGCCTGCCGCTGCCGGCCTATGAGACCGCCCAGGCGGCGGGCATGGACCTCCGCGCCGCGGTGGCGGACGGCGAGACCCTGACGATCAAGCCGGGCGCCCGCTCCGCCGTGCCCACGGGCTATGCCTTCGCGCTGCCGGCCGGCTACGAGGCGCAGGTGCGGCCACGCTCGGGCCTGGCGCTGAAGTCCGGCGTCACCTGCCTGAACACCCCGGGCACCATCGACGCCGACTACCGCGGCGAGGTGAAGGTGATCCTGGCCAACCTCGGCGAGGAAGACTTCCACGTCAGGCGCGGCGACCGCATCGCCCAGCTGGTGGTCGCGCCGGTGGTGCAGGCGGCGTGGACGGAGGTGCAGTCCCTGGACGAGACGGCGCGCGGCGCGGGCGGCTTCGGGTCGACGGGGTCGAAGTAGCCTTTAGAGCGGCGGCGGCTGGAAGCCGCGGATGTCCTCGTCGATGGACTGGGCCAGCGCCAACAGGCGGCCGTCAGCGCCCGGCGGGCCGATGAGTTGCGCCCCGATTGGCAGGCCCGATGCGCTGAGGCCCGCGGGCACCGCGGTGGCCGGGAGGCGCAGCGCCGCCGGAAGCGCGATCCACTGGAGCATTGAGACATATGGCCAGGTCGCGCCGTCCGAGCCCTTCAGGATGCGCTTCTGGAACGGCCGGGGGTCGTGCGGGAAGGCCGCGGTCGGGGCGATCGGCGCGAGGATCGCGTCGAACCGGTCGAAGAGGCCGAGGATCTCGTGGCGCAGCCGGGCGCGCACGGCGTCGGCGGCGAGCCAATCGGTGTGTCGGGCGGTGTAGGCCACCGTCATCGCTGCAGTGGACAGCGGGCCCGCCCCGCGGCGCAGGGCCAGTTTGGCCAGCGGTCGGGTGAACTCCATCGACCGGACCAGACGGGGCGGCAGGTCCTCGCCCAGAACCGCGCCCAGCAGCGTCTGGTAGGCGCCGAGCAACTGGTGGGCGTCGACCGGGCTTGTGATCGGCTCCACGCTCGCGCCAGCGGCGCCGAGCTCGCCGGCCAGACGCAGCACGGCGTCCCGAACTTGCGGATCGAGCGCGAACAGCGGTTCATCGACCCAGAGCGCGATGCGGGCCGAGGTGAGGTCGGCGCCGGGCGCCCGGGCCGCCAGGGGGCCCCCTCGATCACCGACAGCAGCAGCCGCAGGTCTCGGGCCGAACGCGCCATCGGGCCCACCACGTTGAGGTCGCGCTCGGCGAAGGAGCCCGGCGCCGGCGGCACATGTCCGCGCTGGCTGACCATGCCCCACGTGGGTTTGTGGGCGAAGACGCCGCAGAAGCTGGCGGGGACGCGCAACGAGCCGCCAATGTCCGACCCGATCTCGATCGGCGTGACCCGCGCGGCGAGGGCGGCCGCCGCGCCGCCCGACGAGCCTCCAGGAGTCCTCGCAGGATCCCAGGGATTGCGGGCCGCCCCGTAGAGCGGGTTGGCGCTCTGCCAGTCGGCCGCCATGACCGGCACATTGGTCTTGCCCCAGATGACGGCGCCGGCCTGCCGCGCACGCGCCACGGCGTCGGCGTCCTCGACCTGCCGACGGCGCAACTCGGCCAGGCCGGACGAGGCGGCCATGCCGGCCACGTCGAAGGTGTCCTTCACGGTCATGGGCACGCCGGCCAGTGGCCCCAGGGCGTCGCCCTTGGCGCGGTGGTCGTCGATGGCGCGGGCGCGGTCCAGAGCGCGCTCGAGATCGACGGCGACCACCGCGTTGAGGGTCGCGTGCGTCTGTTCGTGGCGGGAAAGGACGGCCTTCAGCGCCTCGACCGCCGACACCCGCTTGCCGGCGAGCGCCTGGGCCAGCGCAGTGGCGTCGAGCTCGGCCAGGTCGGCCACTAGGGCTTCATCCCGAGCACGTCCTGCATGTCGTACTCGCCGGGCGGGCGGCCTGCGACCCAGCGGACGGCGGCGAGGGCGCCGCGAGCGAACAGCGTCCGGTCGCGGGCGGAATGGCTCAGCGTGAGGATCTCGTCCTCTGCGGCGAACATGACGCTGTGCTCGCCCACCACGCCGCCGCCGCGGATCGCGGCGAAGCCGATCTCGCCGACCGGGCGCTCGCCGGTGATGCCCTCGCGGCTCTTGCGGGCGTGCTGCTCCAGCGTGACGCCCCGGCCCTCGGCGACGGCCGCGCCCAGCATCAGCGCCGCGCCCGACGGCGCATCCACCTTGCGACGGTGGTGGGTCTCGACGATCTCCACGTCCCAGCCCGCGGCCGGCAGCGCGCGTGCCGCCCGGTTCACCAGGCCCATCAGCATGTTGAGCCCCAGCGAGAAGTTGCCCGCGCGGACGATCGGGATGCGCTGAGCCGCCTCGGCGATGATCGCCAGCTGGCCGGCGTCGAAGCCGGTGGAGCCGATGACCAGGGCCTTGCCGGCGGCGGCCACCTTCGGTGCGAGTTCCGCCGAAGCCGGGGCGATGGTGAAGTCGACCACCACGTCGCAGGCGGCGATGGCGAGCTCAGCGTCCGTCAGGCCGTCGCCGGTCGCGCCGGGCTGGTCGAAGCGGCCGGCCAGGACGAAGGCGGGATCCTTCGACAGCGTATCGGTGACGACCCGGCCCATGCGGCCGAGGGCGCCGGCGACGGCGATCTTGATGGGTGCGGCCACGACGCCTCCGGGAAAACTCGGCGGAAGGTCACGCGAGCCGGGGCGCGGGGTCAAGGCAGGTGTGGGAGCGCCGCGACTCCCTCGCGGCGCTCCCGCCGAAGCCGCTGCCGGGGAAGGCGGCGGCCGCGGCGCTCAGGCGGCCTGGCGGTACTCGGCGAATTCCTCGCCGAGGGCGCGGGCGACGGCGGGGCGGGCGCGGAGCCGGTCGCGGTAGGCGATCACCGCCGGGTAGGCATCGAGATCAAACTGCACGGCCTGGGCCCAGTTGAGCACGGCGGCCAGGTAGGCGTCGGCGACGCTGAACTCGTCCAGCAGCCACTCGCGGCCGGCCAGGTGTTCATCAAGGTAAGCGAAGCGCTCGGCGCCGGCCTCACGCGCCACCATCTTCGCCGCATCGTCGAACCTCGGGCTCAGCAGCGGCGTGAAGACGAATTTGTGCAGTTCCGACGCGATGAAGTTCAGCCACTGCTGCAGGCGGTAGCGCTGGAACCCGGCCGGCGCGAGCTGCGCCTGAGGATAGGCGTCGGCGATGTACTGCAGCACCGCGGCGTTCTCGGTCAGGATCTCGCCCTCGGGTGTGCGGATCGCCGGCACCAGGCCCTTGGGGTTGATGGTGCGATAGTCCTCGCCTCCGGCGGTGCGGCCTGAGCGGGTGTCAACGCGGTGGAAACGCGGCTCGGCGCCGGCCTCGTAGAGCGCGATACGGCTGGCCAGCGAGCAGGCGAGGGGCGAATAATAGACGTCCATGGGAAGGCTGCGTCCTCTGCGGTTGATATTCGTACCGTTCCGCACAAAATAGCGGCGGTCAAGGATTGTTTGCGGAATGGTACAAAAAGGGCTCCGGCGCGGTCGCGCGGCCGGCCGCG
This sequence comes from Phenylobacterium sp. J426, assembly GCF_024699945.1. Classification (GTDB taxonomy): domain Bacteria; phylum Pseudomonadota; class Alphaproteobacteria; order Caulobacterales; family Caulobacteraceae; genus Phenylobacterium. The sequence continues at coordinate 1,439,649 of NZ_JAJOMY010000001.1, forward strand.
CAGCTTCGATCCGGATCAGGTGCTGGAGAAGGCCCGCGCGGTGTTCTGGAACCAGGGCTATGCAGCCACGTCGCTGGACGACCTGGTCGCCGCCACGGGGCTGAACCGGCCCAGTCTCTATGCCGCCTTCGGCGACAAGCGCGCGATGTACCTGGCGGCGCTGGGTCGCACGCGCGACGAGGCGCTCGCTTCCCTCCGGCGGGGGCTGTCGGCCGACCGACCGTTGCGCGACGTGATCGCGTCCATCCTCGAGCGGGCGAACGAGGTCTATCAGGCCGGCGATCTGGCCCAGCGCGGCTGCTTCGTCACCGGAACCGCGATCACCCAGTCGGTGGAGGATCCGGAGGTCCGCGCGATCGCGGCCGGCTTCATCGACGCCACCGAGGCGCTGTACCGGGCGCGGTTCGAGAAGGACGCCGATCAGCTCGCGCCCGGCGTCCGGCCCGCGGCGGCGGCGGCCATGATCACGGCGACGATGCACACGCTGTCAGTGCGGGCCCGCACCGGCGCGGCGCGCGAGGCGTTGAAGCGTGTGGCGGACGCGGCGCTGGAGATGCTGTTCCCGCCATGAGAAAGGCGGCCGCGTCGCCGCGGCCGCCTTCCCACCATCGTCCCTCGTGGCTTCGAGGGAGCCTACTTCTTCAGCATCTGTTGGATCTCGGCCTGGGTGGCGTTGATCGTCGCCGAGCCGTCGGCGACGCCCAGGTTGGCCGCGTCGACCGCGAAGGTCTCGGCGCCCATCTTGATCGTGGCCATGGTCTTGCCGCCGTCGGCCTTGACGTCGCTGACTTGGCCGATGCTCGCGCCGGTCTTGTCCTTGACCGTCATGCCGGCCGTGACGCTGGCGTTCGCGCCGGCGGCGCCCGCATCGGGCGCGACGGCGCCGGCGTCGGCCGACGTGTCAGCGGTCGTTCCGGACGTCGAGCCGGTCGCGTCCCCGGTCGTCGCGCCTGCCTGTGCGCCCGTCGTCGCTTCAGCCGGCGGCGTGGAGTCCGCGGTCGAAGTGGTCTGGGCGAACGCCGGCATGGCGAGGCCGAGCGCCGCGACGGCCGCGGCGGCGGAAAGGACTTGTCTCATAGAGCATGCTCCCTGCACGCCCCCACACCCCTGCAGGGGATGAAACTGCCCACCGGCCGTACGGGTTCCGAGCGCACGCGAATTTGTCGGGGCATGGATTTCCGCCGGCGTCCGCTTCCCCAGCGTAAACTTATCTTCGGGGCAAGGTTGTTTACGGCCCCGCCGCTCTATAGGTTGCGCGCCTTCCTGACCCGCGCCCAGCCAAGGGGGCCCTGACGCGCGCATGAGCGACGCCGAGAAACGCACCTTCACCGACGAGGAGGCCCTGAGCTTCCACCGTCTGCCCCGCCCGGGAAAGATCGCCATCGCGGCCACCAAGCCGATGACGACCCAGCGCGACCTTTCGCTCGCCTATTCGCCGGGCGTGGCGGTGCCGGTGCTGAAGATCGCCGAGGATCCCGAGGCGGCCTACGACTACACGTCGAAGGGCAACCTGGTGGCGGTGATCTCGAACGGCACCGCCATCCTGGGCCTGGGCGACCTGGGCGCGTTGGCGTCCAAGCCGGTCATGGAGGGCAAGGGCGTCCTCTTCAAGCGCTTCGCCGACGTGGATGCCATCGACGTCGAGGTGGCCTCCAAGGACGCCGACGAGATCATCACGGTGGTGAAGAACATCGGCCTGACCTACGGGGGCATCAACCTCGAGGACATCAAGAGCCCCGAGTGCTTCCGGATCGAGACCGAGCTGCAGGAGCTGCTCGATATCCCGGTCTTCCACGACGACCAGCACGGCACGGCGATCATCTCGGCCGCCGGGCTGATCAACGCCTGCCACATCACGGGCCGCGACCTGAAGGACGTGAAGGTCGTGCTGAACGGTCCCGGCGCGGCGGGCATCGCCACGCTGGAGCTGATCAAGGCGATGGGCGTGCCGCACGAGAACGTCATCGCGGTCGATCGCAAGGGCGTGCTGTACCGCGGCCGCGCCGAGGACATGAACCAGTGGAAGTCGGCGCACGCCGCCGACACCGACAAGCGGACGCTGGCCGAGGCGCTGGAAGGCGCCGACGTGTTCATCGGCCTGTCGGCCAAGGGCGCTCTGTCGGGCGAGCTGGTCAAGAAGATGGCGCCGAAACCGATCATCTTCGCCATGGCCAACCCCGATCCGGAGATCACCCCGGAGGAGGTCTATGCGGTGCGCCCCGACGCCATCGTGGCGACCGGGCGGTCCGACTATCCGAACCAGGTGAACAACGTCCTGGGCTTCCCCTACATCTTCCGCGGCGCGCTGGACGTGCGCGCCCGCCGCGTGAACATGGAGATGAAGATCGCCTGCGCGAACGCGCTGGCCCAGCTGGCCCGCGAGGACGTGCCGGACGAGGTGGCCGCGGCCTACCACGGCACGCAGCTGAAGTTCGGGCCCGAGTACATCATCCCGACCCCGTTCGACCCGCGGCTGATCTGGTACATCCCGCCCTTCGTCGCCCAGGCGGCGATGGACACGGGCGTGGCCCGCAAGCCGATCGAGGACATGGACGCCTACCGCGCGGCGCTCGCCCAGCGGCTCGATCCCACGGCGGCGTTCCTCCAGAAGCTGCAGGGCGCGGTGCTGGCCGGGCCGAAGAAGAGGATCGTGTTCGCAGAGGGCGAGGAGCCCAGTGTCATCCGCGCGGCCTATGGCTTCCAGTCCAGCGGGCTGGGCGAGGCGATCCTGGTGGGCCGCGAGGAGCTGGTGCACGAGAACATGCGGCTGGTGGGCCTCGACCCTTCGGAAGCCAAGCTCTCGATCATCAACGCGCGCCTGTCGCACTGGAACGCCGACTTCACCGACAGCCTGTACAAGCGCCTGCAGCGCGAGGGCTATCTGCGCCGCGATGTGCAGCGGCTGATCAACCAGGACCGCAACGCCTTCGCCGCCTCGATGGTGGCGCACGGCCACGCCGACGGCATGGTCACCGGCGTGACGCGGGCCTACGACCAGGTGCTGGAAGAGGTGCTGCGGGTGATCGATCCCGCGCCGGACGGCCGGATCATCGGCATGAGCGTGGTGCTCGCCAAGGGCCGGACGCTGTTCATCGCCGACACCAACGTCACCGAGATGCCCGACAGCGAGGACCTCGTGGAGATCGCCATCGAGGCGGCCCGCGCGGTGAAGACGCTGGGCTACAAGCCGCGCGTGGCCTTCCTCTCCTACTCGGCCTTCGGCAACCCGATGGGCGAGCGCTCGGAGAAGGTGCGGCAGGCCGTGGCCATGCTGGACGAGATGGACGGTGTCGACTTCGAGTACGAGGGCGAGATGCCGCCCGAGCTGGCGCTGGAGCCGGAGCGGCGGGGCAACTATCCGTTCATGCGGTTGTCGGGCCCGGCCAATGTGCTGATCATGCCGGCCATCCACTCGGCGGCCATCTCGACGCAGCTGCTGAAGTCGATCGGCGGGGCGACGGTGATCGGCCCGATCCTGCTCGGCCTCGACAAGGCGGTGCAGATCTGCCCGCTGGCCGCCTCGGTGTCGCGCATCCTGCAGCAGGCCACGCTCTGCGCCTACGACCGCCCGTTGGCCGAGGTCGAGAGCTGATGCGGGCGGTCATCCGCAAGCTGTCCTAGAGGTCGCGCGCCGTTCGGGGAGCGGGCGATCCGTCGTCCGTCCCCCGCGAGAAGGAGCGTGATCCATGACCTGGCCCAGTACGGTCGGCATCGACTTCGGCACGACAAACACCGTGCTGGCGCTGGCAGGCGACGACGGCGCGGCGGAGCTGGTCCGATTTCCCGCCCCCGAGGGCGAGCTCTTCGCCTTCCGTTCGTGCCTGTCGTTCTACGCCCCGCCGGAGCTGCCGTCGCAGCGGTCCATCGCGGCGGGGCCGTGGGCCATCGAGGCCTATGTGGAGGACCCGGCCGAGACGCGGTTCATCCAGAGCTTCAAGAGCTTCGCGGCCCAGTCCAGCTTCAGCGAGACCCAGATCCTGGGCCGCCGCTACCGCTTCGAGGACCTGCTCTCCACCTTCCTGCTGAAGGTCCGCGACTATGCCGGCGAGCGGCTGGGGCGCATCCCCGAGACGGTGATCGTCGGGGCCCGGTGAGCTTCGTGGGCGCGAGCCCGGACGAGGCGCTGGCGTTGTCGCGCTACGAGACCGCGTTCAGGCGGATGGGCGTTCGCGAGGTGCGCTACGCCTACGAGCCGGTGGGCGCGGCGTTCTTCTTCGCCCGCGAGCTGGATCATGACGCCACCGTGCTGGTCGGCGACTTCGGCGGCGGCACCTCGGACTTCTCGATCATCCGCTTCGAGCGCCACGCGGGAGAGCTGCGCGCCACGCCGCTGGGCCGTGCGGGCGTGGGCGTGGCGGGCGACGCGTTCGACTACCGGATCATCGACCGGCTGGTCTCGCCCGAGCTCGGCAAGGGCTCGAGCTACACCTCCATGGGCAAGGTGCTGCCGACGCCGAACCGGTGGTATTCAACCTTCGCGCGCTGGGACCAGCTGGCGCTGATGCGGGCGAGCCGCGAGATGCGCGACATCCGCAAGCTGGCTCGCGACGCGGTCGAGCCCGAGAAGATCGAGCGGCTGATCGAGGTGCTGGACGAGAACCACGGCTACAGGCTGTACCGCTCGGTCTCGAAGCTGAAGGAAGCGCTGTCGTTCGAGACGGCGTCCGAGTTCCGCTTCCAGGCGGGTTCGATCGACATTGGCGCCCAGGTTTCACGGACCGACTTCGAGGCCTGGATCGCGCCCGAGCTTGGCTTGATTGAAGACGCCGTCGACCGGGCGCTGGCTGACGCCCGCCTCGAGGCGGCTCAGATCGAGCGCGTGTTCCTGACCGGCGGCTCCTCGCTGGTCCCGGCCGTGCGCGAGCTGTTCCATCGCCGCTTCCCGCGGGAGCGGATCGAGACCGGCGCGGAGCTGGAATCGATCGCCGCGGGGCTGGCGCTGATGGGCCGCGAGCGCGACCTCAGCGGCTGGACGATGCGGGCGCCTTCCTGAGGCTCGGGCTCTCGAGGTCGAGCTCGGCGGCAGGGATGACCTCGAGATTCGGTAGGCGCTGCTTCAGGCCGGCGGAGAAGGCCTTGGCGTCGCCAGCGACGATCACGCTCGCCTGGGCGGGATCGAAGACGCGGCGGGCGAAGGCCTGGACATCCGCGGCCTGCACCGCTTCCACCTTACGGGTGTAGAGGCTGACCTCGTCCAGCGGCACGTCGTAGACGGCCAGGTTGCCGAGGATGTCGGCGAGACCGCCGGAGGTGGCGAGCTCGCGGCCGAAGCTGCCGACCAGCACCGACTTGCGGGCTCTCAGCTCTTCGGCCGACGCAGGCTCGGCGGCCAGTTTGGCCATCTCGGCCTTGATCAGGTCCAGCACCTCGGGCGCGGACTCGTTCTTCGTTTGGGCCGCCGCCCGGAACGAGCCGGTGGTCCGCGCCGTCGAGAGGCTGGCGCGGGCGCCGTAGGACAAGCCGCGCTTGATGCGGATCTCCTGGTTCAGCCGGGCGGAGTAGCCGCCGCCCAGCACCGTCGAGGCCACCATGCCCGTGTAGTAGTCGGGATCGGTGCGGGCGATGGCCGGCTTCACCACGGTGACCGAGGCCTGCCCCGTGCCGGGCAGGTCGATCGCCACGGCCCGCGGCGTCACGCCGGGCCGGATCTGCGGCTGCGCCGGCGGCGGAGAGGCCGGTTTGGCCCAGTCGCCGAACGCCTGCTGGGCGAGCGCGAACCCCTGCTCGGGCGTGATGTCGCCGGTGAGCACCAGGACGGCGTTGTCGGGGCGGTAGTAGGTCCGGTGGATGGCCGACAGCGTCTCCGGCTTCAGACGCGGCAGGCTTTCGGGCGAGCCTTGCGAGGGGTGACCGAAGGGCGTCCCGCCGTAGATCACCGGGGCGGCGGCGAAGCCGGCCAGGCTGCCGGGCTGCTGGTAGGCTACCTGCAAGCCGTCCAGGGCCTGCTGGCGCTGGCGCTCCAGTTCCTCAGCGGCGAAGGCCGGGTTCCTGGTCACGTCGGCCATGATCGCGAGCGCGGCGGGCGCCTTGTCGGGCATGACGCTGAGGGTGACCGACGAGGCCTCGAGGCCGGCCCCAGACACCAGCGTCGCGCCGAGCGCCTCGGTCTGGCTGGCGATCTCCTGGGCCGAGCGCGTCCGGGTCCCTTCGGTCAGCATGCCGGCGGTCATCGCGGCGGCGCCGGCGAGGCCCTGCGGGTCGGCCCAGGCGCCGGTCTTCACCGTGAGGTCGGCGGTGATCAGCGGCAGGTCGGACGAGCGGGCGACGATCACGCGCAGGCCGTTCGGAAGCGTGCGCTCGGCCGGCTTCGGCAAGGTTGGCGGCAACGGTTCGCTCAGCGCCGGCGGCTTCACACGCTGAGCTTCTGGCGCGAGGGTGAAGACGGGGCCACGGTACTTGGCGAGGGTCTTCGGCGGGGCGGGCTTCGGCGGCTCGGCCTCGCCCTTCGGCCGCTCGCTTTCGGCGCGGTAGCGGATGGTCATCCGCGTCTCGTCGGCCAAATACTTCCGCGCCACGCGCTGGACGTCGGCCGCGGTCACTGCCTGCAGGTCGGCGAGCACCGTATTGGCCTTGGCCGCGTCGCCGGTCAGCATCAGCATCTGGCCGAGCGCGAAGGCGCGGCCGTCGATGGTCTCGCGTTCGCGCAGGCGCCCGGCGATCAGCTCGTTCTTGGCCTCCGCCAGTTCAGCGGCCGACGGGGGCGCGTCACGCAGGCGCTTCACCTCGGCCAGCAGGGCGGCCTCGCCTTCCTCGATCGAGTGGCCGCTGGCCATCACCGCCCCGACCATGAAGAGGCCGGGGTCCTGCGGCAGGTCGGCGTTGGACATCGCCTCGGCGGCGATCTGCTTCTCGTAGACCAGACTGTTGTAGAGCCGCGACGACTTGCCGGAGGACAGGATGGCGTCGAGCACGACGAGCGCGGCGGCGTCGGGGTGGGCGGCTTCGGGCGCCTGCCAGGTGATAGCCACGGCGGGCAGCGGGACATTGGGGCCATAGCCCTCGAAGACGCCGGCCTTGGTGCGCGCCGGCTCGCGGACGGTGACGCGGGGCATGGGCTGCGCGGGCCGCTTGAGGACGCCGAAGTACCTGTCGATCCAGGCGTTCAGCTGGGCCTCGTCGAAATTGCCCACGACGATCAGGGCGGCGTTGTCCGGCCGGTACCAGGTCTGGTGGAAGGCCCGGACATCGTCGATGGTGGCGGCGTCCAGCTCCTCGATATTGCCGATGCCGGGCCGCCTGTACGGGTGGACCGTGTAGCTGGCCTCGGGGACGTAGAGGCCGAACAGCCGGCCGTACGGCCGGCTGAGGTAGTTCTGCCGGAACTCCTCCTTCACGACATCACGCTCGGACTTGAAGGTCGCCTCGTCGACGACGAGCGACGAGAGCCGTTCGGCTTCGACCCAGAGTAGCCGCTCGAGGTGATTGGCCGGCACCACCTCGTAGTAGTTGGTGAAGTCATCCCAGGTGGAGGCGTTGTTGAAGCCGCCCACGTCCTCGGTCATCCGGTCGATGCTCTCGGCCGGCAGGTTGCGCGTGGCCTTGAACATCATGTGCTCGAAGAGGTGGGCGAAGCCCGAGCGGCCCTGGGGATCGTCCTTGGAGCCGACGCCGTACCAGACCTGGACCGTGACGTTGGGCGTCGCCTTGTCCAGCGAGGTGAAGACCTTCAGCCCGTTCGGCAGTGTCCGCTGCTTGAAGACGATCGGCGGGACCGCGGTCGAAGCGGCCGCTTGCGGCTGGGCGAGCGCGGCCGGGGCCAGGGCCGAGGTGGCGAGCAGGAAGCCGAGGCCGGCGCGGCCGAGGGGACGGAGGGTGCGGAGCATGGGGCGTCCAGGCTGGGGAAGAGAACCAGCCCAACACCTAGCACCGCACGCTGCCTGCGGAAGCTTACGAGTTCGTCACGCGCTCTGGTCAGGCCGCCTGCGCTGGCTGGCGGAAGAACGCCGCCATGCCGAAGAACCGCTCGAACACCTCGGCGAAGTGCGGCCGCGCCTGCATCCGGGCGATCCACCCGCGGATGTTCGGATAGGGCTCGAAGTCGAAGCCGGCGAGTTCGCCCAGCAGCACGTACGAGACGCCGAGATAGTCGGCCAGGGTGATCTCCTCACCGGCGACATAGGGCCGGGCGCCCAGCATGTGTCGGTCCAGCACCGCCAACCAGCGGGGTGCGTGCTCGGCGCCATACGCCTTCAGGCCCTGCAGCAGGGCGGGGTCCATGCCCTTCGGCACACCCATGTTCGGGTAGCAGACCATCATGCAGAACACCTCGTGGAACTGGCACGAGAACCACGAGATCGCCTCGTCCACGCGGGCGCGGGCCTGAAGGTCGGTGGGATAGGCGCCCGAGCCGGTCTTGCGCGCGAGGTACTTCAGGATGGCCGCGCTCTCACCGAGGGCGAAGTCGCCATCGACGAGGAACGGCACAACCCCGTTGGGGTTGAGCGCGAGGTAGGCGGGATCCTGGTGGCCGCCGGCCATCAGGTCGACGTGGACGATCTCCAGCGGCAGCTCATGTTCGGCGGCGAACAGCAGCACGGGCCGCGAGGTGGTCGAGATCGGGTCGCAATAGAGCTTCATGGCCGCCTTCGGACAATTGATCGCACCTGTTCGGCGACCGGGGTTCATTTTGAAGCGCGGGGGAGTACCTATGTCATGGCCAAGGCGCAAGCGGCGTCCTTGCAGGCAGGTTCTGCACAACTGCAGAGTTGGACCATGTACGACTGGAACGACCTGAAAGCCTTCCTGGCGGTGGCGCGCGGCGGCTCCACCCTCGCCGCCGCCAAGGCGCTGGGCGTCAACCAGACGACGGTGGCCCGGCGCATCGAGAGCCTCGAGGCGGCGCTGGCGCTCAAGCTGTTCGAACGGGGTCAGACAGGCAGCCGGCTGACGGAAGCCGGCAAGGACCTGGTGGCCGAGGCCGAGCGGGTCGAGCATGCCGCCGAGCGCTTCGGCAACCGGGCCGCGGGACATCAGCGCGGCCTGGCGGGCGTGATCCGGGTGACGTCTACCGAGATGATCGCCAACCTGATGCTGATGCCGGGGATCGTGGAATTCCGGAAGACGTACCCCGAGATCCAGACCGACCTGATCATCACCGACCGGCCGCTGGACATCCAGGCGGGCGAGGCCGACGTGGCGATCCGCTCCGGCGCGGCGCTGGCGATGTCGGACCTCATCGCCCGCAAGCTGGGCGACCACGAGTTCGCCCTCTACTGCAGCCGGGACTATGTGGCGCGGATGGGCCTGCCGACGCCCGAGACGCTGTGCGACCACGACCTGATCGGCGGGGAGCTGGAGATGGCGGAGGGGCCTGGCATGGCCTGGATGTTCCGCATGGCCGGCGGCAAGGCCCCCGTCAGCCGCTCCAACACCCTGAACAATCTGTTGCACGCCATCAAGGCGGGGCTCGGCGTCGGGCCGATGGCCTGCCAGGCGGCGGACCTGGAGCGGGACCTGATCCGCTGCTCCGAGCCGATCGAGGAGGCGCGCGGCTCGACCTGGATCGTCACGCGGCGAGACCTGAAGGACACCCCGCGGGTGCGCGCCTTTCTCGACTTCTTCGTGCCCTACCTGCAGGAGATGGGTCGCATGCGCGCCGAGCGCGGCCGCCGGATGCGAGAACAGGCCGAGGCCGCCAACGACGCCGCCCTGGCGGAAGGGCTGGGCGAAGCGGCGCCCTGATCAGTCGAAGACGTCGGCCCAGTCGAGCCGGCGTGCGCGGGCGTGGGCGGTCTTGTCGCGGCGGGCGACGAAGCGGCCTTCCGCGGCGCCGTCGGGCGTGCAGAGCCGCAGCTCGATGCCCGGCTTGCCGGCCCTGGGCGGGGCGAGCACGCGGGCGCCGCGCGTGGCGGCCGCGACCTGAGGGCGCAAAGCGACCAGATAGGAGAACTTCTCGTCTTCGAACGGCGCCTCGGCGCCCTTGGCCAGGCGGTGGTCGCGCGAGCGGGGCAGCCGGACCGCAAAATGGCACCAACCGGGGAACCCGTGGTGGCGCCCGTCCTCGCCCGCCAGAGGGCAGGCGGCGTGGTGTGGGCAGGGCGCCAGGATGACGGCGCCGTCCTGGATCAAGGCGTCGCGGGCGGCCAGGATGCGGGCGTAGCCGGCCGGTGTGCCTGGTTCAACCAGGGCCAACAGGCCCTCGGTGCCGGCCCACAGCCGACGGACCAGAGCCGCCTGCGCAGGCTGCGGGATCTCCGCCAGGGCGTAGCTCGCCATCACCAGGTCGCCCGGGGGCAGATCGGCCTCGGCCGTGAGGTCGACCTTGCGGGCGTCGGCGGCCGCCAGCGGCGCAGGTCCGTCCGCCGCAAGCCGACCGGCGAGGGCGAGGAATGGCGGGCTCGCGTCGAGCCAGGCGACGGAGGTCAGGGTCGGAAAGGCGTCCAGCGCCGCCCAGCTCCCGCCGCCGGGGCCCGAGCCGGCGTCGACGAGCCGCGCCGGGGCGAACTCTGGGGCCATCCGGCGCGCCTCCGCGAAGACCGCGGCGCAGGCGGCGTAGGTGGCCGGCAGGCGGGCGAGCGCATAGGCCAAGGCGTCCTCGGGCCCGCGGATGGCCGCCGCCGAGGTCCCGCCCGAGCGGTAGGCCGCGGTCGTCGCGGCGGCGCGTTCGGCAAGCGCCCTGCGGGAGACCCCTTCCAGCTCGCGCGCGATGGCGGCCTTCAGCGCGGGGGGAAGGTCAGGCGACAGTTTCGGCTCTGGACTTGAGGATGTCGTCGACCACGCCTGAATCCTCCAGGCCGCTGACGTCGCCCGCGGGCTGGCCCTCGGCGATGCGTTGCAGGATGGGGCGCACCACCTCGCCGGACGGCGTGCGCGGCAGGCGGCCGAAGTGGATCAGCCCCGGCGTCGCGCCCTCGCCCAGTTCGCGCCGCAGGATGGCGCGGATGTCGGCGCGCAGGATATCGCTGGCCTGGAAGCCGGGCTCGAGCGTGAGGAACAGCGCGAGGCCGTTCTTGCCGCCGTCCATCACCGCCGCCTCGGCCACCGGCGCGTTCTTGACCAGCAGCTGCTCGACATCTCCGGCGTGATGGGTCCTGCCGCCGACGTAGAGGACGTCGGTGTGGGTGCGCGCGGCGCGGTTCTGCACCAGGTCGTCCACCACCGCCGGGTCGGCCAGCGTCGAGGTGTCGCCGAGATTGCCCAGGTCGTCCTCGGCGATCTTGCGCAGGATGCGGCGCATGATCTTGCCCGAGCGGGTCTTGGGCAGGCCCGGCGCGAACTGGATGACGTCGGGCGCGGCGAACGGCCCGATCTCGCGGCGGACGAAGCCGCGCAGGTCCGCCTGCAGCGCTTCGCTGGACTCCACGCCAAGCTTGAGCGTTACGAAGCAGTAGATGCCCTGGCCCTTGATGTCGTGCGGGTAGCCCACGACCGCCGCCTCGGCGACGGCCTCGTGTTCGACCAAGGCGCTCTCGATCTCGGCGGTGCCCAGGCGGTGGCCCGAGACGTTGATGACGTCGTCCACGCGGCCGGTGATCCAGTAGTACCCGTCCTCGTCCCGCCGGGCGCCGTCGCCGGTGAAGTACTTGCCGGGATAGGTCGAGAAGTAGGTGTCGATGAAGCGCTGATGGTCGCCATAGACCGTGCGCATTTGGCCGGGCCAGCTGTCGGTCAGGCAGAGGTTTCCGGAGATCGCGCCCTCCAGCACCCCGCCGTCGGCGTCCACGAGCTGCGGCTTCACGCCGGGCAGCGGCCTGGTGCACGAGCCGGGCTTCAGCGGGGTGGCGCCGGGCAGCGGGCTCATCAGGCAGGCGCCGGTCTCGGTCTGCCACCAGGTGTCGACGATGGGGCAGCGTTCCTCGCCGACCACGCGGTGGTACCAGAGCCACGCTTCCGGGTTGATCGGCTCGCCGACCGTGCCCAGCAGGCGGATCGACTGCCGCGAGGTGCGCTTCACCGGCGCCTCGCCCTCGCGCATCAGGGCGCGGATGGCGGTGGGAGCGGTGTAGAAGATCTCAACCTTGTGCTTGTCGCAGACCTCCCAGAAGCGCGACGAGGTCGGGAAGTTCGGCACGCCTTCGAAGATCAGGGTCGTGGCGGCGTTGGCCAGCGGGCCGTAGACGACGTAGCTGTGGCCGGTGACCCAGCCGACGTCGGCGGTGCACCAGAAGATCTCGCCCGGACGATAGTCGAAGACGATCTCGTGGGTGTAGGCAGCCCAGGCGAGATAGCCGCCGGTGGTGTGCAGAACGCCCTTCGGCTTGCCCGTCGAGCCCGAGGTGTAGAGGATGAACAGCGGGTCCTCGGCGTTCATCGGCTCTGGATCGCAGGTGTCCGGCACGGTCTTCTTCAGGTCGCCGAAATAGATGTCGCGGCCCTCGACCATCGGGACTTCCGTCTGGGTGCGGCGCACGACGATGACGTCGGTCACGCCCGGGCAGGACTTCAGCGCCTCGTCGACATTGGCCTTCAGCGGCACGACCTTCCCGCCGCGCAGGCCCTCGTTGGCGGTGATCACGATCTTCGAGTCGCAATCCTGGATCCGGCCGGCGAGGCTGTCCGGCGAGAAGCCGCCGAACACCACCGAATGCACCGCCCCGATGCGGGCGCAGGCCAGCATGGCCGCCGCCGCCGCCGGGATCATCGGCAGGTAGATGGTGACCCGGTCGCCCTTCCGGACGCCCTTGGACTTGAGGACGTTGGCCCAGCGGCAGACCTCGGCCAGCAACTGCCTGTAGGTCAGGGCGTCATAGGCCGACCCGTCGTCGTTTTCCCAGATGACCGCGATCTGGTCGCCGCGCGCGGCGATGTGGCGGTCCAGGCAGTTGACCGAGACGTTGAGCGTCCCGTCGGCGTACCAGTTGATATGGAAGTCGTCCTTGTTGAACGACACGTCCTTCACCTGGGTGAACGGCGTCATCCAGTCGAGCCTGCGGCCAATATCGCCCCAGAAGCCTTCGGGGTCGCGCTCGGCGCGCTGGCAGGCGGCGTCATAGGCCGCGGCGTCCAGGTGGGCGCGTTTGGCCCACGCCTCGGGAACCGGGAAAACCTCGCCGTCTGACATGCCGCTCTCCGAAAGCTACGTGCACTCGGCTAAGGGAGTAGGCGCAGAGGCGCGGGCGCGCAACTCGCCGCAGGGACATGGGCGACGGCGCGCTTGCGGGGACTCAAGGCCCTCGGCATTTTCCGCCGATGCTTCGGATCGGTACGGTCGTGGCGCTGTCGGCGCTGGCGTTGGGTTTGGCGGGCTGCGACGGCCGCGCCCGAACCGACGCCGCGGCCACGGCCGAGCGGCTGCTGAAGGCCGTGGAGACTGGCGACCGCGTGGCCTTCGAGGCCGAGATCGACAGGTCGGCGGTGCGTGAGGACGTGCGCCGCCAGATGGTCGACTGGGCGCGCGAACGCGGCCTCGAGGTGGAGGGTGGCCCCTCCGAGTTCGCCCTCGACCGGATGATCAGCCCCGAGGCCGTCCGGGTGGTGCGCGCCGACGGGGGCGAGCCGCTCAAGGACCGGATGAAGGTGGAGGACGGCAAGGTGTGCCTGCCGTCGGACGCCGACGCCCGCCGTTGCCTGCTGACCTTCGGCAAGAGCGAAAAGCGCTGGCGTCTCGTGGGGATGCAGGCCATGGGCGTGACCGTCGAGGTCGCCCGGGCGGATCACCAAGCCGGCGATTAGGAGCCCTCCATGCTGCTGCACCTCTCAACCTGGGCCGAGATCGAAGGCTTCCTGAAGCGGTCGAAGACGGTGGTCGTGCCGATCGGTTCGAACGAGCAGCACGGGCCCACCGGCCTACTAGGCACCGATTGGCTATGCCCGGAGATCATCGCCCACGAGGCCCAGAAGAGTGGCGACATCCTGGTGGCGCCCACCTTCAACATCGGAATGGCGCAGCATCACCTGGACTTTCCAGGCACCATCGCGCTGCGCCCGTCCACCTTCATGCTGGCCATCGGCGACTGGTGCCGCAGCCTGGCGCACGCGGGCTTCGAGAGGCTCTATTTCCTGAACGGCCATGGCGGCAACGTCGCCACCATCGAGGCGGCGTTCTCGGAACTCTACGCCGAGGCCAGCTACGCCGGCCGCAATCGCGGCTTCGCCTGCAAGCTGAAGAACTGGTGGGACCTGGCGGGCGTCACCGCGCTGGCCAACCGGCAGTTCCCCACCGGCCACGGCAGCCACGCGACGCCCTCCGAGATCGCCGTGACCCAGTGGGCGTATCCGGAGAGCATCAAGACGGCGAACTACGCCCCGCAGATCGCGCCGACGGGCCCGATCCGCGAGGCCCATGATTTCCGCGCCCGCTACGCCGACGGCCGCATGGGCTCGGACCCCGCACAGGCCACGCCGGAGAAGGGCGGCGAGCTGGTGAAGGCCGCCGCGGCGGCGCTGCTGGAGGACGTGGCGGCGTTCGACGCCGAGCGTCCGCCCGCCTGACGTCGGCCTAGTACGACAGGCCCCCGCCGCTCTGGTTGAAGCTGGGCGGGGCGGCGATGCGGGGCGGGGCCTTGGCCTTGGGCCGTCCCGCCCAATCCAGTTCCTCCGGCTTCACGAGGGCCGAGGCCTCGGCGCCCACGACCTCGGCCGCGACGACCAGGTCCTCGGCCGGCGGCGCGACGATCTCGGGCGCAGCGGCCTCAATAGCCGGAGTCTGAGCAGGCTGGCTGCTCTCGACCGTCAGGGCGCCCAGCTTCATCTGCGCAGCGTCGCTGGGCAGGCCGTCCAGTTTGGCCATCTGCAGGGTCGCTTCGCCGCCCTCGTAGCGGCCGCCGAACGCCGGCGGCAGGCCCCAGCCGCCGGTCCAGCGATAGAAGATGTGCGCGCCGACCTGCGCCACCTTCAGGAGGTTGGGACTCCAGTACGGGGCGACATAGTTGGCGTGATAGTGGGTGGCGTTGCCCACCTTCTTCATGACGTAGCCGTTCAGCGCCGCCTTCGCGACCTGGCGGGCGCGGCTCCAGGCTGCCTCCTGAGGCGCCCGCCCCAGCGCCCCGTCGCAGGTGAAGGTGAACTGGCAGCCCGTCCGTCGTTCCGAGCCCTGGAAGACGACGCCGCAGACCGTGTTCGGATAGGCCGGGTGGCGCATGCGGTTGAGCACCACCTGGGCCACGGCGCGCTGTCCGTCCAGGCTCTCCCAGGCCGCCTCGTAGTAGATCGCCGCAGTCATGCAATCGAGCGCGCGGGTCTCGTCGATGACGCTGTCGGCCTTCAGCCGGAACGGCCTGGCGGCGGGGTTCGGCAAGGTCGAGATCGGGTTGGCGGCGTTCCAGAGGCGCGCCTGGTCCGGCGTCAGGTCCTGCAATCGGATGGAACCGCCTTCCGGCTCGGCAGCCGCCGAGGCGGGCGTCAGCTGGGCGGTGGGCGCAATGGCGGTCACCATGTCGGAAGATCGCTTCTGCGGCGCGTTCGGTGGCGCGGCGGCGATGGCCAGACCGGCGGTCATCAGCGCGACCACGGCCAGTTGAACGCCGGCCAGATGAGCGGCGTGATCTCGAAGCCAGATCCTGCGCAGATGGAGAAGCACGCCCCCGAACCCTCGGCCTTGCGGAAGCGTGACCGTGTACGTCGAAGAACGTGGTGACGCGAGTCTTAATTTTTACAGATAGTTAACCACTGGAGCTTGGCCGTAGGCGATTCCGCCAGCTGGACCAAAGGCTTGGCTGCGCCGGTCAGGCGGTGAAGACCTCGCCTTGCCGGACCTCGACCGGCCAGTCCGTCAGGCGGTCTCCGACGCATGGCCCGGCCACGCACTGGCCTTCCAGGCTGAAGAGTGCGCCATGGCCGGCGCAGAGGATGTGGCGGTCGTCGCGGGTCAGGTAACGGTCGGGCAGGCTCGACAGCGGCCAGCCGGCGTGGGGGCAGGAGTCCACGAAGCCGCGGACGGCTTCGCCCTGGCGCAGGAGGAAGCCGGCGAACAGGCGCGTATCCTCGCGGAAGCGGAAGCCCTTGCTGCCCGGATCGGCCAAGTCGGCCAGGGCGCAGAGGCGGACGCCCCGAGGCGGCCGCGCCGGATTGTCGGGCTCAGAGCGGCTGGCCAAAGGTCGCCTTGAACGGACGGAGCGTGATCGTGCCGAAGACGCCCGCCTGGGTGTAGGGATCGGCGGCGCTGAAGGCTTCGGCGGCGGCCTTGTCGGCCACGTCGAGAATGAAGAATGATCCCGCCATCTGCTCGGCGTCGTCGAACATCGGGCCAGCGACCTTCACCTTCGAGGCGTTGTCGCGGACGTAGGCCAGATGCCGCTCGCGGGTCGCCATGCGCAGCTCCAGCGCGTCGGGCTTGTCGAGGCACATCAGCACGAAGAGCGCCATGGTCAGTCCTGTTCGTCCTTGAGGGGGCGCGACAGCAGGCCCCGGATGGCGGTGTCGACGTCGGCCTCGCCGGCCAGGATGGCGGCGGTGGCCTCGCAGATGGGGGTCTCGACGCCGAGCTTGCGGGCGAGCTGGCGGACTGCGGGGGGCGGACGCCACGCCCTCGGCTACGGTGAGCTTGCCCGCCAGGGCCTGTTCCAGCGTCTGGCCGCCGCCGAGCGCGAGGCCGACGCTCATGTTGCGGGACTGGGGGCTGGAACAGGTGAGCACCAGGTCGCCGAGCCCGCAGAGACCCGCGACGGTCTCGGCCTCACCGCCCAGAGCCACGGCCAGGCGGGTAAGCTCGGCGAAGCCGCGGGTGATCAGCGCCGCATGGGCCGAGCGGCCGAGGCCGCGGCCCTCGACGATGCCGCAAGCGATCGCCAGGACGTTCTTCACCGCCCCGCCGGCCTCGGCGCCGATCATGTCGGTGGCGAAGTAGGGCCGGAAGGTCGGGGTGGCGATGGCCTCGGCCAGGGTCTCGGCGCAACCCGGATCCGGGCAGGCCAGGGTCACCGCGGTGGGCAGGCCGCGGGCGACCTCGCCGGCGAAGCTCGGGCCCGACAGCACCGCCGGGCGCGCGTGCGGTATGGTCTCGGCCAGCACGTCCGTCATCAGCTTCAGCGAGCCCTGCTCGACGCCCTTGGAGCAGAGCATGATCGGCAGGCCGTCGCGGGCGTGGGGCGCGAAGGCGGTGAGCGTCGAACGCATGTGCTGGGCCGGCGGCACGGCCAGGACGGCGTCCACCGCGGCTAGGTCGGCGTAGTCGCTCGTGGCGCGGATCGCGGGCTCCAGCGGCACGCCGGCCAGGAACGTCGCATTCTCGTGGCGGGCGTTCACCGCCTCGACCACCTCAGGCTCGCGGGCCCACAACACGACCTCGCGGCCCGCTCGCGCGCAGACCTGGGCAAGCGCCGTGCCCCACGCCCCGCCGCCGATCACCCCGATCCGGTTCATGCCTTGGCGCCCTTTCGGCCTGCGAGATGGGTGGGGCTGGCGGCCGCGGCGCCCTCGTCCAGCGGCCAGCGGGGACGCGCCACGGCGTCCAGCGGGTCGGAGAGGCCGAGCACAAGCCGCTCGGCGCCGGCCAGCGCGATCATGGCGGCGTTGTCAGTGCAGTAGGCGAGCGGCGGAGCGTGGAAGCTGAAGCCGCGGGCGGCCGCGGTCTCGGTCAGCCGAGCGCGCACCGCGCCATTGGCGGCCACGCCGCCGGCGACCACGAACCGAAGATCGTGGCCCTCGTGCTCCAGCGCATAGGCTTTCATCGCCCGGTCGGTGCGCTCGGCGAGCTGACTGGCGATGGCGGCCTGGACGGTGGCGGCGAGGTCGCGGCGCTCATCGTCGGTGGTCAGGCCCTCGGCGATGCGGGCGGCGGCGGTCTTCAGGCCCGAGAACGAGAAGTCGCAGTCCTTCCGGCCCAGCAGCATGCGCGGAAGCGCGTAGCGGGCGGGATCGCCGCCCTCGGCCAGCTTCTCCAGCGCCGGACCGCCCGGGTAGGAGAGGCCCAGCGTCTTGGCGATCTTGTCGAACGCCTCGCCCGCGGCGTCGTCGATGGTCGAGCCCAGGCGGCGGCAGGCGCCGACCCCGGCCACCTCCAGCAGCTGGCAGTGGCCGCCGGAGACCAGCAGCAGAAGGAACGGATAGGCGATCTCCGCGCCCAGCCGGGCCGACACCGCGTGGCCTTCGAGGTGGTTCACCGCCACCAGCGGCAGGCCGCGGGCCAGCGACACGGCCTTGCCGAACGACAGCCCGACCATCACCCCGCCCACGAGCCCGGGGCCGGCGGTGGCGGCGACGCCCGTGAGGTCGCCGTAGGTCAGCTCGGCGTCCGCGAGCGCGCGCTCGGCGATGGCGTCGATGCTCTCAACGTGGGCGCGGGCGGCGATCTCGGGCACCACACCGCCGAACGGCGCGTGCGCGGCGATCTGGCTGCCGACGACCGAGGACAGCACCGTGGCGCGGCCATCTTCAAGGCGCACGACGGCGGCCGCGGTCTCGTCGCAGCTCGTCTCCAGGCCCAGGACGATGTGAGGCGTGGTCGAGGTGTCGGTCATCCGGTTGCCGGGGGGCGGCCCGCTCCTGTAGCGAGACGCGTCTTGATGAAGGCCACCGAGGTAGACCGCCCACCGTGCCCACGCAACCTACCGCCCGCCCTGGACAGGTCCGCATCGGGGCCCGCGGCTCCAAGCTCAGCCTCGCCCAGAGCGGCACGGTCCAGCGCCGCATCGCCGCCGCGCTGGGTGTGGATCCCGACAACCAGGCCGAGGTCGACCGGGTCGCGCCGCTGATCGTCATCACCACGACGGGCGATCGCATCCAGGATCGCCGCCTGCTGGAGATCGGCGGAAAGGGCCTCTTCACCAAGGAGATTGAGGAGGCGCTGCTGGAGGGCCGCATCGACTGCGCCGTCCACTCGATGAAGGATGTGCCGGCCGATCTGCCCGAGGGGCTCTGCATCGCCGCCATCCCCGAGCGCGAGGATCCGCGCGACGCCTTCCTCAGCCGCGGCCCGGAGCGGCTGGAAGAGCTGTCGGAGGGCGCGATCCTCGGCACCGCCAGCCTGCGTCGCCAGGCCCAGTGCCTTCACCGCCGGCCGGACCTGAAGGTCCAGCTGCTGCGCGGCAATGTCGACACCCGCCTGGCCAAGCTGGCGGCCGGCGAGGCCGACGCCATCCTGCTGGCCTACGCCGGCCTGCGCCGGCTGGGGCTGGGACATCTGCCCACCAGCCTGATCGATCCCAAGGAAGCGCCGCCCGCGCCGGGCCAGGGCGCGCTGGCCATCGAGACGCGGGCCGCCGACCGCGACCTGCCGTGGGTGCAGGCGCTGCGCTGCGAGCCGACCACGCTGACCGTCGCCGCCGAGCGGGGTGCGCTGACGGCGCTGGAGGCCTCCTGCAAGACGCCCATCGGGGCGCACGCCTGGCTGGAGGGCGGGACCTGCAAGCTGATCGTCGAGGCCCTGACGCCCGACGGCGCGCGCCGCTTTCGACACAGCGGCGAGGCCGAGCTGGCGCAGCTGATGGACCCCGAGGCCTCGGCCCGCGCCCTGGGCGTCTCGCTGGGCGAGGCGATCAAGGCCGAGGCCGGCGACGCTATCGTCCTCTAGGCGCCTCAGGTCCGCCGCCGCAGCAGGAGCGGCAGCCCGAACACCAGCGGCAGCAGGAACAGCACCACCCGTCCGCCGGTCGCCATCCAGACCACCGCGCTGAGCCCGAGCCCGGCGGCGAGGATCAGCAGCGTCCCCCCGAGCCGCATCAGTGCCGGGCCTCGGGTCGGGAGGGCGTCTCGTCGCCGCTTGCGCCGTCGTCCGACCACCGCGGCTCTGTCCGGCGCGTCTCGGCGCCGCGGTCCGCCCAGGTGGCGCCGCGGGTGAAGACTTCGTCCGCGAAGCGGGCGATCACCTCGTTATAGACCTGCGCCAGCTCCATCGGCCCGAGGTGGCCGGCGCCCTCCACGCGGAACGGCCGGGCGCCCGGCGCGTCGCGCGCGATCCGCTCGCCGGCCGAGGGCGCGGTCACCAGGTCGCGGCCGCCGATGAACACCAGCGTGGGCACGGAAAGTCGCGGCAGGTCCGGGGTCGCGTCCCAACGCATCATGGCGAGGTTGCCCTTGGCCTGGACCGCCGGGTGGTTGCGGGTGGCGGCCAGCGCGACCTGTTCCAGCTGCGCGCGCGTCGGCCGGGTCCCGAAGCCGCCGAACCGCATGGCCACGTGTGTGCCGCCCGACAGGTAGCTCTGCCAGTTCATCGCCCAGACGAGCGGAGCCAGGGCGATGTCGAGCTTCATCAGCGGCGCCAGCACCGGCTTCATGGCGTAGAGCGCCTTGCCGAGAACGGTCGTGCGTGTGGGGTCGGTGTGGGTGGTGTTCTCGAGCACCAGGCCCGCGACCTCGGTTCCGAGCGCGGCGGGATGGCGACGGGCGAAGGTCTGCAGCGTCATGCCGCCGATCGAATGCCCGACCAGGATCGCCTGCCGCGGCGCGGCGTCCTGCACCACAGAGCGGAGGTCGTCGGCGAAGCCCTCGAGCGTGTAGACGCCTCCGCGCGGGCCCTTGGACTTGCCCAGTCCGGCGAGGTCGAACGCGATGACGCGATAGCGCTGGGCGAGCATCAGCCTCGCCTCGCGCCAAGTGCCGGCGTCGAGGCCCCAGCCGTGGACGAACACCAGCGCCGGCGCGTCGGCTGGGCCTGTCTCCTCGACGTGGAGGCGCGCGCCTGTGGGCGTCTCCACCGTCCGCCCTTCCGGCCGCCGGAGCCGGTCGCCGTCGTCGCCCTTCCGCGCCAGCAGCCACAGCACCGGCGCCCGCCCGAGGAACGAGACGGCCAGCAGGGCGACGCCCGTCCAGAGCCGCCATCCGACCTCGTCTTCATAGGCGACGCCCTGCGCCTCGAGCGTACGGCGCAGGTCCCACCAGGACCAAATCAGATAGCCGCCGGCCGCCAGCAGCGCCAACGAGATCAGCGCCATAAGACGCTGGAAGACTTGAAGAAGCATCGTCCACCTTGCGCAACACCCGGCTCGGGTAAGGCGCAGGTGGGCGGCGGGTTCCTACGGCCAAGCGTCGCTTTCTGGTCACGCTCGCGTGCGCATCTGTGACGGGTGCGCGCAGCGGGATTGAACCGGCGCGCGAGCGGCCGCAACGTCGTTCGCAAAAGCTAAACGGGTTCGACGCGACAAGGGATCATGGCCGCCCGACGTCAGAAGATTTGGATCACCCGGGCCCAGCCCGGCGCGGACGCGACCGCCGAACGGGTGCGGGCGCTGGGCCATGACGCCGTGGTGGCGCCGCTGCTGGCGGTGCGCATCTTGCCGAACGTAGAGGTCGACCTCACCGGTGTGGCCGCCCTGGCCTTCACCTCGGCCAATGGCGTGCGCGCCTTCGCCGACGCCTGCGGCGAGCGGTCCCTGCGGGTCTTCGCGGTGGGCGCGGCGACGGCGCAGGCGGCGCGGGTCGCGGGCTTCCGTTCGGTCCTGTCCGCCGACGGCGACGTTGAGGCGCTGGCCGAGGGCATCGGCATCCGCCGCGGTGAGATCAAGGGCGCCGTGCTGCACCCCGGGGCCGCCGAGCCGGCGGGTGACCTGGCCGGGGCGCTCGAAAAGCATGGGGTCGAGGCGCGGCGCCTGGTTCTGTACGAGACCGCGCCGGTGTCGCTGGCCGCCGAGCAGGTGGAGGCCCTGCTGAGCTGCGACGCCGCCCTGCTGCACTCGCCGCGCGCGGCCCAGGTGCTGGCGAAGGTGCTGAAGGCCCATCCCGCGCCTAAGCTTCGGGCGCTCGGCCTCTCGAAAGCGGTGGTCAAGCCGCTGCAGCGGACGGCGCTCGCCGCCAAGACCTATCCCCCGTTTCCGCTCGAAGCCGCCCTGCTCAACCTGATCGATCGCCGACCATGACCGCGCGCGCCAAGCCCGACGCTTCGCCCGGCCTGCCTAAGGACCCCGCCGAATACCGCCGCGCGCCCCTGGGGCTCGGTCTGTGGTCGCTGATGGCGCTCTGCCTTCTCTGCGTCCTGGCCGGGGCCGGCGTGGCGGCCTTCCTGCCGCGGTTCCTGCCGTCGCCCGTCGAAGCCCCTCGGAGGCCTGCCGCCGCTGTCGAGCCGGCGCCGATGCCCGCGGCGGCGGCGCCGCCGACGGCGAGCGCGGATGTGGCCGAGATCCGTCGGCTGAACGCCCGGATCGCGGCGCTCGAGACCAAGGACGCCCGCACGAGCGAGGCGGCCGCCTCACTGGTGGCCGCAGCGGCCCTGCTTGAGGCGACTCAGGGCTCGGCGCCGTTCAGCCGCGAAGTCGCCGCGCTGCAGGCGGTCGCCCCCGACCTTCCGGAATTGCCGGCTCTGGCCCGCATCGCCGCGGAAGGGGTGCCCAGCCGCGCCGCCCTGGCGGCGGACTTCCCGGCGTACGCCGCGCAGGCGGCGAGCGCGGCGCGGATTCCGGGGCCCGAGGCCAGGCTCGCCGACCGCCTGGTGTATGGGCTATCGCGCGTGGTCAGCGTCCGGCGCACCAGCGACGTCAGCGGTTCCTCGCCCGACGCCCACCTCGCCCGCGCCGAGCGGGCGCTTGGGGAAGGTGACGTGGCCGGCGCCCTGAGGGCGCTGGAGGGATTGCCGGCCGCAGCCCGCGACAGCCTGGCGCCCTGGCGGGCCAAGGCCGAACGCCGCGCCGAGATCGATCGGGCCGCCGAACGCCTGCGGGTGCGGGCGATGCGGGACCTGCGCGCCGCGGGATTGGCGGCGCCGGCTCAGGGCGGCGCGGCATGATCCGGGCCGCGATCGTCTTCTTCCTGGTGGCGGCCGTCGCCGTCGCCGTCCTGGGCCTGACCCGCGATGCGGGGACCGCGAGCGTCGAATGGCTGGGCTGGCGGGCTGACACGACCGCCGCCGCCGGCCTGTTGATCGCCCTGCTGGCGAGTCTCCTGGCGGCGGTGGTCTGGCGCACCACGCTGTGGATCCTGGACGCGCCCCGGCGCGCCGAGCTGGCCCGAGCCGAAGCGCGGCGGCGCCAGGCGGGCGACGTGCTGGCGCGCGGCTTCCTGGCGGCGGCCGGGGGCGACGGCTCCGAGGCGCGGCGGCTGGCCCGCAAGGCCGCCGAGCTGGCTTCGGACACGCCGGGGCTGGTCCGGGTTCTGGCGGCCCAGGCGGCGGAAGCCGCGGGCGATGTGGAGGAGGCGCGGGCGGCCTACACCGCTATGCTCGGCTTCCGCGAGATGCGCCTGGCCGGCCACAAGGGCCTCATGCAGCTAGCCTTGGCCCACGGGCAGCGGGAGACCGCGCTGCGCCACGCGCAGGAGGCCTACGGCGAGGTGCGCAGCGCCCGCTGGGCGTGGCGGGCGCTGCTCGAGGCGGAACTCGAGCGCGGCGACTGGGCCGGCGCCCTGTCGCTGGTGAAGGGCGCCCTGGATCGCAAGATCGTGCCGCCGGTGGTCGCCGACCGGGCCCGGGCCGCGCTGCTCGCCGCCTCGGCCGCCCAGCTTGAGCACGCGCCCGACGCCAAGGCCCGCGACCTCGCTCTTGATCACGCCGTTGAGGCGGCCAAGCTGCAGTCCGGTTTCGCGCCCGGCGTGGTGATGGCCGCGCGCCTGCTGGCGCAGGCAGGGAAGGTGGGACGGGCGGCGTCGACGCTGGAGAACGCCTGGCGCGCCGCGCCGCACCCGGCTCTGTGGCTCGCCTATCGCGACCTGCGCACCGACGAAACGCCTAGGGAAAGGGCCCAGCGGCTGGGGGACCTCGCCGCCGTCAATCCCACGCACCGCGAGAGCCTGATCCTGCATGTGGAACGGGCGCTGATCGGCGGCGATCCGGCGGCCGCCCGGGAAGCCGCCCTGGCGCTGGAGGCCGAGCCGCCCACGGCGCGCATCTGCGGCCTGATGGCCCGAGCCGCCTTCGCCGCCGGCCGTTCCGACGAAGCCCGCGTCTGGTTGGCGCGCGGAATCAGCGCGCCGCACGAGCCCGACTGGTCCGATCTCGACCCCGAGGGCCGGGCGTTCGCCTACCACGCGTCGGACTGGGCGCGGCTGGTCATCACCTATGCGGAGACCGGCGAGCTCATCCATCCGCGCCACGAGCGGGCGGAGCGGAGCCTCGGGGAGCTACCCGAGTTGCCGCTGGCCTATGATTCCGAGCCCATGCTGACCGAGCCGGTGCTCTATCCGCTCGAGGTCGACGAGGACGACGCCGGGCCGCCGCCGCGGCCCGAACCCCCGCCGGAGGGTCCGCGACGCCGCGCCGCGCGCCGACGCTTGGCGAACGGGCCGCGCTCCGCTAAATAGGCGCCTCTTCGCGGCGGCGCGCCTCGGTGCGCCGTCTGCGGGGGCCCTTGTGGGCCGCCTTAGCTCAGCCGGTAGAGCGGCGCATTCGTAATGCGTAGGTCAGGTGTTCGAGTCACCTAGGCGGCACCACTTCTCCTCAAGCAGTCTCCCGGACGAACCCGGCGCCCGCCCGCGGGGGCGGCTGTCGTCCGTGCGGTCGCCGTGCGCGCCGACGGGGCGCGGCCCCGTGGCCTGGCGAGCCGATTTCGGGGTGCGGCGGGCTGCCGCACCGGGGCGCTGAAAAAGGCTGTTGACCGCCAACGAGGGCGAGCCTAAAAGCCCGCCTCCGCCGACGCGGACCTCTCGGGGTTCGCAGCGCGGCGGGGAAGCCCCACTTGCGGTTCGGTCCAAACGAACCCATATGGGCGCTTCGGCCGAAGGGGGTCTTCCGGACTTCCCGTCGGCGGGCGGCTCAGCCGCCGAGGACGCCTCTGGCTCAACAGGCTTCGGCCGGCCAAGCGCCTCTCACCACAAGGCGCTCGACGCGCTGGGTCCAGCTCGCTGGGTCCGGGTCTTTGACATCGTTGAATTGGAAAGAGAAACGCAGGCGGCGGCGTCTTGGCGACAGTTAACCAGACTGTCTCGACGCTGACTGTGACTGCGGTCTCTTGAAGACACCATGAATATGGCTGGGCCTTAGGGTCTGGCTAGAATTTGTGGGAACTCGTCAAGAACTACGCAGACTATAGCCAGCCGATCTTTGAGTAGGTCGGTTACGCAGAAAGTCAGAACGTCAACTCAACCTGAGAGTTTGATCCTGGCTCAGAGCGAACGCTGGCGGCAGGCCTAATACATGCAAGTCGAACGGCTCTTCGGAGCAGTGGCGGACGGGTGAGTAACGCGTGGGAATGTGCCCTTTGGTACGGAACAACACAGGGAAACTTGTGCTAATACCGTATGTGCCCTTCGGGGGAAAGATTTATCGCCATTGGAGCAGCCCGCGTTGGATTAGGTAGTTGGTGAGGTAAAGGCTCACCAAGCCTACGATCCATAGCTGGTCTGAGAGGATGATCAGCCACACTGGGACTGAGACACGGCCCAGACTCCTACGGGAGGCAGCAGTAGGAATCTTGCGCAATGGGCGAAAGCCTGACGCAGCCATGCCGCGTGAATGATGAAGGTCTTAGGATTGTAAAATTCTTTCACCGGGGAAGATAATGACGGTACCCGGAGAAGAAGCCCCGGCTAACTTCGTGCCAGCAGCCGCGGTAATACGAAGGGGGCTAGCGTTGCTCGGAATTACTGGGCGTAAAGGGCGCGTAGGCGGACAACTTAGTCAGAGGTGAAAGCCCAGGGCTCAACCTTGGAAATGCCTTTGATACTGGTTGTCTTGAGTTCGGGAGAGGTGAGTGGAATGCCGAGTGTAGAGGTGAAATTCGTAGATATTCGGCGGAACACCAGTGGCGAAGGCGACTCACTGGCCCGATACTGACGCTGAGGCGCGAAAGCGTGGGGGAGCAAACAGGATTAGATACCCTGGTAGTCCACGCCGTAAACGATGAGTGCTAGTTGTCGGCATGCATGCATGTCGGTGACGCAGCTAACGCATTAAGCACTCCGCCTGGGGAGTACGGTCGCAAGATTAAAACTCAAAGGAATTGACGGGGGCCCGCACAAGCGGTGGAGCATGTGGTTTAATTCGAAGCAACGCGCAGAACCTTACCACCTTTTGACATGCCTGGACCGCTGGAGAGATCCAGTTTTCCCTTCGGGGACCAGGACACAGGTGCTGCATGGCTGTCGTCAGCTCGTGTCGTGAGATGTTGGGTTAAGTC
This sequence comes from Phenylobacterium sp. J426, assembly GCF_024699945.1. Lineage (GTDB taxonomy): Bacteria > Pseudomonadota > Alphaproteobacteria > Caulobacterales > Caulobacteraceae > Phenylobacterium. The sequence continues at coordinate 1,465,502 of NZ_JAJOMY010000001.1, forward strand.
CCGCAACGAGCGCAACCCTCGCCATTAGTTGCCATCATTTAGTTGGGCACTCTAATGGGACCGCCGGTGGTAAGCCGGAGGAAGGTGGGGATGACGTCAAGTCCTCATGGCCCTTACGGGGTGGGCTACACACGTGCTACAATGGCGACTACAGAGGGTTGCGATGCTGCGAAGCGGAGCTAATCCCTAAAAGTCGTCTCAGTTCGGATTGCACTCTGCAACTCGAGTGCATGAAGTCGGAATCGCTAGTAATCGCGGATCAGCATGCCGCGGTGAATACGTTCCCGGGCCTTGTACACACCGCCCGTCACACCATGGGAGTTGGCTTTACCCGAAGACGGTGCGCTAACCCGCAAGGGAGGCAGCCGGCCACGGTAGGGTCAGCGACTGGGGTGAAGTCGTAACAAGGTAGCCGTAGGGGAACCTGCGGCTGGATCACCTCCTTTCTAAGGATAGGCCTCCAGGACGCTCACGCTTCCTATTGGTCTTCCAAAGACACCAAACAGGTGCGAGGCGTCGCCGTCTCCGTTTCTCTTTCCGCTGACACCGCAACCGGCCAGGTTGACGGTGCGATCGCGCATTCGGCGCTGGGCTCCAGGTCTTCGGACGTGGCCAGGCGTCGAGCGGACCGCTTCAGGGCCTGTAGCTCAGTTGGTTAGAGCACACGCCTGATAAGCGTGAGGTCGGCAGTTCGAGTCTGCCTGGGCCCACCACACTCTTACGTATTGTGTGACCCTCGGGCGGGCGAGACGAAGATCAATGACGGCTCCCAGCTGCGGCCGGCTTCTTAGAGATTAAGGGGCCATAGCTCAGTTGGTAGAGCGCGTGCTTTGCAAGCATGAGGTCGTCGGTTCGATCCCGTCTGGCTCCACCACCTTCCTCGCATGAGGGCCTGCCGCGCGATCGCGGAAAGCAACGAGTTCCCGTTCCTCTCTGAAGAGAGGCGACGGCATCAGACATCGTGAATTGAAGGGTTCATCCGCCCCACCCCTGGGGTTCGAGGATGGATCCGAGATGACATCATCATCAAAGCAAAGACAAAGCGCATGTGTGGGCGCTGTCCGGGTTTCGTACCTCGGCCGGCATCTGTCCCCACGCATGAGTTTTGCTGAGAACGATCAAGCGCATAAGGGCTTCTGACGGATGCCTTGGCACTGAGAGGCGATGAAGGACGTGGCACGCTGCGATAAGAGCCGGGGAGGCGCGAGCACCCTTTGATCCGGCTATTTCCGAATGGGGAAACCCACCTTTACGGTCTGCGAATGTGAACTCTAGCTCCGGCTAGGGTTCTGGTTCGTAGGTCGTTGAAAGGTACATTGACCTGAATACATAGGGTTCAATGAGCGAACCCGGGGAACTGAAACATCTCAGTACCCGGAGGAAAGGACATCAACCGAGACTCCCGTAGTAGTGGCGAGCGAACCGGGACCAGGCCAGTGCTGTCGTGACATAAAGCCGAACGACTTGGAAAGGTCGGCCATAGCGGGTGATAGCCCCGTAGGCGTCAATTAGCGACAGACTCGAGTAGGGCGGGACACGTGAAATCCTGTCTGAACATGGGGGGACCATCCTCCAAGCCTAAGTACTCCTCAGTGACCGATAGTGAACAAGTACCGTGAGGGAAAGGTGAAAAGCACCCCGACGAGGGGAGTGAAATAGAACCTGAAATCGGAAGCCTACAAGCAGTCGGAGCCACCACGCGTGGTGACGGCGTACCTTTTGTATAATGGGTCAGCGACTTCATGTGCCGTGCAAGCTTAAGCCGTTAGGTGTAGGCGCAGCGAAAGCGAGTCTGAATAGGGCGAATAAGTACGTCGCATGACGACCCGAAACCAGGTGATCTATCCATGAGCAGGTTGAAGGCTGGGTAACACCAGCTGGAGGACCGAACCCGTGCCCGTTGAAAAGGTCTGGGATGACTTGTGGATAGGGGTGAAAGGCCAATCAAACCTGGACATAGCTGGTTCTCCGCGAAATCTATTTAGGTAGAGCGTCAGACGAATTCCTTGGGGGGTAGAGCACTGGATGGATGCGGGCGGCGCGAGCTGTACCAATTCTAACCAAACTCCGAATACCCAAGAGAACTATCTGGCAGACACACGGCGGGTGCTAACGTCCGTCGTGAAAAGGGAAACAACCCTAACCATCATCTAAGGCCCCCAAGTACTGGCTAAGTGGGAAACGATGTGGGATTGCTTTGACAACCAGGATGTTGGCTTAGAAGCAGCCATCATTTAAAGAAAGCGTAACAGCTCACTGGTCAAGCGATCCTGCGCGGAAAATGTAACGGGGCTCAAGCCAGTCGCCGAAGGTATGGGTGTGCGCAAGCACGCGGTAGCGGAGCGTTCCGTAAGCCTGTGAAGGTCGGTCGTGAGGCCGGCTGGAGGTATCGGAAGTGAGAATGCTGACATGAGTAGCGACAAAGAGTGTGAGAGACACTCTCGCCGAAAGTCCAAGGGTTCCTGCGTAAAGTTAATCTGCGCAGGGTTAGCCGGCCCCTAAGGCGAGGCCGAAAGGCGTAGTCGATGGGAACCAGGTAAATATTCCTGGGCCAGTTGGAAGTGACGAATGACGTAAATTGTCAGGGCTTATTGGATTGCTCCTGGCAGTGAAGTTGTTCCTGGAAATAACTCCAACAGAGACCGTACCCGAAACCGACACAGGTGGACAGGTAGAGCATACCAAGGCGCTTGAGAGAACTATGCTGAAGGAACTCGGCAAATTGCACGCGTAACTTCGGGATAAGCGTGACTCACCTTGCGCAAGCAAGACTGAGTGGCACAGGCCAGGGGGTAGCGACTGTTTATCAAAAACACAGGGCTCTGCGAAACCGTAAGGTGACGTATAGGGTCTGACGCCTGCCCGGTGCCGGAAGGTTAAAAGGAGGGGTGCAAGCTCCGAATTGAAGCCCCGGTAAACGGCGGCCGTAACTATAACGGTCCTAAGGTAGCGAAATTCCTTGTCGGGTAAGTTCCGACCTGCACGAATGGCGTAACGACTTCCCCACTGTCTCCAGCATAGGCTCAGCGAAATTGAATTCCCCGTGAAGATGCGGGGTTCCCGCGGTTAGACGGAAAGACCCTATGAACCTTTACTGCAGCTTCGCTTTGGCGTTAGCGGCAACATGTGTAGGATAGGTGGGAGGCTATGAAACCGGGGCGCCAGCTCTGGTGGAGCCAACCTTGAAATACCACCCTTGTTGCCGCTGACGTCTAACCGAGGTCCGTTATCCGGATCCGGGACATAGCGTGGCGGGCAGTTTGACTGGGGCGGTCGCCTCCCAAAGTGTAACGGAGGCGCGCGATGGTGGGCTCAGAGCGGTCGGAAATCGCTCGTCGAGTGCAATGGCATAAGCCCGCCTGACTGCGAGACTGACAAGTCGAGCAGAGACGAAAGTCGGCCATAGTGATCCGGTGGTTCTGTATGGAAGGGCCATCGCTCAACGGATAAAAGGTACTCTAGGGATAACAGGCTGATTTTGCCCAAGCGTCCACAGCGACGGCAAAGTTTGGCACCTCGATGTCGGCTCATCACATCCTGGGGCTGGAGCAGGTCCCAAGGGTTCGGCTGTTCGCCGATTAAAGTGGTACGTGAGCTGGGTTCAGAACGTCGTGAGACAGTTTGGTCCCTATCTGCCGTGGGTGTACGAAGCTTGAGAGGATCTGTCCCTAGTACGAGAGGACCGGGATGGACACACCTCTGGTGGACCTGTCGTGGCGCCAGCCGCGCAGCAGGGTAGCTAAGTGTGGAATAGATAACCGCTGAAAGCATCTAAGCGGGAAACTAACCTCAAAACAAGGCTTCGCCGAGAGCCGTGGTAGACCACCACGTTGATAGGCCAGGTGTGGAAGTGCGGCGACGCATGGAGCTTACTGGTACTAATCGCTCGATCGGCTTGATCGTTCTTATCAAAACTCATGAGAGCTTCGTCTTTGCTCTGCAGATGTCATCTCGAAAAACATCCGTTTCGTTGACCTGGTGGTTATGCCGAGAGGTCCCCACCCGATCCCATTCCGAACTCGGTCGTTAAGCCTCTCTGGGCCAATGGTACTTCGTCTTAAGGCGCGGGAGAGTAGGTCGCCGCCAGGTCTACAAAACGGATGCAGTCCAAGAACCCTTCAATCCACATCCACAAAACGCCCTCTTCGCCGCGGGGTGGAGCAGCCCGGTAGCTCGTCAGGCTCATAACCTGAAGGTCACAGGTTCAAATCCTGTCCCCGCACCCAAGAACAACGGCCCCCGCAACCGCGGGGGCCGTTTGCGTTTGCGGCCCAGGCGCCGGCGGGGCGGGCCGCCGTTCCCGGAACGCTGTCAGCCAAGCGTCACCGTGACGTAGCCGGCCCGTCAAACGCGGCTGCTACCGCCCTGTCCGACCCGAGGAGCGGGTCGCGGGGGAAGAACCATGAAGACGAAGCTTTGGGGCGGCGCGGCGGCGCTGGCGATGGCGCAGGCCATGGGCTGGGCGGCGCAGGCGGCCGAGGGAGCGGAGACGCCGGCGGAAACGGCCGCACCGGCCGCCTCGGTCGAGGAGATCGTGGTGCTGGGTCGGGGCGAAACCCGCCAGGTCCAGACGGTGGCCGGGGCGGAGCTGTCCCTCGAAGCGCCAGGCGCCAGCCCGCTGAAGCTGGTCGAGAAGCTGCCGAACGTGAACCTGCAGACGGCCGACCCCTTCGGATCTTACGAGTGGGCCGCGCGGATCTCGATCCGCAGCTTCAATCAGGGCCAGCTCGGCTTCACCCTGGACGACGTGCCGCTGGGCGACATGACCTACGGCAACCACAACGGCCTGCACATCAGCCGCGCCATCTCGAGCGAGAACGTCGGCGGGGTGGAACTGGCCCAGGGTGCGGGCGCGTTGGGACACCGCCTCGTCCAACAACCTGGGCGGCGCGCTGAAGTACGTCTCGCGCGATCCGGCCCCGGCATTTGGCGGCCAGGTCGCCGCGACCGGCGGTAGCGACAGCACCTACCGCGGCTTCGTGAGGCTGGAGAGCGGAGAACTCGCCACGGGCGCGCGCGCGTACCTTAGCTATTCCCATGGCGTGGCCGACAAGTGGAAGGGCGTGGGCGAGCAGAAGCAGAGCCAGGTCAACTTCAAGGTGGCGCAGCCGCTGGGCGAAGGCTCGCTGACCGCCTGGCTGAACGGGTCGAAGCGCCGGGAGAACGACTACCAGGACCTGTCGCTGGCGATGATCGATCGCCTCGGCGCCGACTGGGACAACCTGTCGGGCGACTGGGACCTGATGGTGCGGATTGCGGAGATCGCCAACAATCGAGGCGACACCGGCGTGACGCCGGCGCGTCCGGCGCTTGGAACCACCTATCCGGCCCCGATCCAGACGGCGGACGACGCCTATTTCAACGCGGCGGGCCTGCGGGACGACCTGATCGGCGCCGTCACCCTGGACCTGCCGGCGGGCCAGGTCTTCCGCCTCCGCGCGACGCTCTACGGGCACAACGACGAGGGCCAGGGCCTGTGGGCCACGCCGTATGTGCCGTCGCCCAACTACGGCGTCGCGGGCGCCACGACGAACGACGCGCCGATCTCGATCCGCACGACGGAGTACGACCTGAAGCGCTACGGCTTCATCGGCTCGGCCACGCTGGAGCTGGGTCCGCATTCGGTCAACGCGGGCGTCTGGTACGAGGACAATGAATTCAACCAGGCCCGCCGCTACTACGGCCTGAACCGCGCGGTCCCGCAGCGCGACTTCCTGCACATGCAGACGGGCGCCTTCCGCACCGACTGGGAATACGACTTCTCGACCACCACCTGGCAGTTCCATGTGCAGGACACCTGGACGGTCACGGGGGCCCTGACCGTCAACTACGGCTTCAAGGCGCTGTCGGTAGAGAACGAGGGCCGCACGGTCTTCGCCCGGACCGCAGCGCTCGTGAAGAACGGGACGATCAAGGCCGAGGAACGTTTCCTGCCGCAAGCGGGCGCGCGTTATCAGCTCAACCCGGACAGCGAGCTGTTCGCCGGCTATGCGCGCAACATGCGGGCCTTCCCCAGCTCGGGCACGTCGGGTCCGTTCTCGACCACCCAGGCCGGCTTCAACGCCATCCGCGAGACGCTCGAGCCCGAGATCTCCGACACGTTCGAGGCCGGCTGGCGCTTCCGGACCGCGGACGTCCAGGGCGTCATGGCCGTCTACCACGCCACCTTCAAGGACCGTCTCTTCGCGGTGCCGGTGGGCTCCGGTATTCAGGGCAATCCCTCGGCGCTGTCGAACGTGGGCGGCGTCACCGCGAAGGGGTTCGAGGCCGTGGGGACATGGGACTTCGCCGAGAACTGGTCGCTGTTCGGCTCCTACGCCTTCAACGACTCCGAGTACGACGACGACACCTTCGACGGGAACGGCCGCCTCGTCGGGGCGACCAAGGGCAAGGCGACGGTCGATACGCCCAAGCACCTGCTGAAGGGCGAGCTCGGCTACGATGACGGCGCGCTGTTCGGCCGCCTGTCGGTCTCGCACCTGTCGAAGCGCTACGTCAGCTATGAAAATGACGTGAGCGTGCCGTCGCAGACGGTGGCGGAACTCGCCCTGGGCTACCGGTTCTCAGGCGGCCCCCTGCTGGACGGCCTGGAGGCGCAACTCAACGTCTCGAACCTGTTCGACGAGGACTACATCTCGACGATCAATTCGAACGGCCACCCGATTCGCGGCGACAGCCAGACGCTGCTAACGGCGCCGCCGCGGCAGGTCTTCTTCACCTTGCGCAAGACGTTCTAGGCGCTCGCCCCGAGCGCCCCCACCGGGCTCCGGATGGCTCCGGAGCCCGGTCCGGATCGCGCCCGCGCGTCACGAAAGCTCTGCAACATCACTGTCACGGTTCTGTCGGGGGGCCTGTCATCGCCGTTCCCTAGAACCCGCGTGGGCAGGCGGGGGGACAGCAGGTCGCCGGTGCGATCTCGCGCTCTAGGTCTCGCGTCCGCCGTCAGAAGCCACGGTGGAGATCACGATGACCGGCGCGACCAAGTTCAAAACCCTCCTCGTCATGTCACTCAGCGCGCTGGCCCTGGCCGGCTGCGGCGGCGGCGCGGACAATGTCGCCTCGCCCGGCGAAGGCGCCTTCCCGCCCGGGTCGGGCGGCAACGGCGGCGGCAACAACGGCGGCAACAACCCGCCTCCCGGCCAGGCCGCGGCGGACTGCCCGACCGGCCTGGCGAACGTCGGCACCGTGGCCAACGGCACGCTCCGCGCCTGCCAACTGCCGTCGAAGATCGTCGGCAACCTGGTGCTCACCAACCGCGCCGGCACGATCTACGCCATCAGCGGCCGGGTGGACGTGGGCGACGACCGCGGCGCCGACCCGGCGAACCCGCTGCCGGGCTCGCAGCAGGGCATCCTGACGATCGAGCCGGGCGTCCGGCTCTTCGGCTCGGGCGGCCTCGATTACATCAACGTTCAGCGCGGCAACCAGATCTTCGCCGAGGGCACCGCGACCAATCCGATCATCTTCACCAGCCGCTCGAACATCGACGGCAACTCGGGCGCCGACCTGATCGGCCAGTGGGGCGGCATCGTGATCGCGGGGCGCGCCCCGATCGCCTCGTGCCCGGCCGGCACGACCCCGCCCAACATCAACTGCGTCGCCACCTTCGAGGGCGGAATCTCGCTCTACGGCGGCAACAGCCCAACCGACAACTCGGGCCGCCTGCGGTATATCCAGGTCCGCTACCCGGGCGTCGAAGTGCAGCCGAACCGCGAGCTGAACGGCATCACCATGCTGGGCGTCGGCTCGGGCACCACGGTCGAGTACGTCCAGGTGCACAATAGCTCGGACGACGGCATTGAGTTCTTCGGCGGCACGGTCAACGCCAAGCACGTCGTCATCACCGGCGCCGACGACGACTCCATCGATACCGACGAAGGCTGGCGCGGCGGCATCCAGTACCTGATCGCTCGCCAGCGGGCGAACGGCGGGGACCGCGTGTTCGAGATGAGCTCGGTGGGCGTACAGACCGCCCTGAACGCCCAGCCCAAGATCGCCAACTTCACCGCCATCGGCAGCGGCCGGGTGGGCGCGGGCGACATCTTCGTGCTGAACACCGGCACCGGCGGCCGGTTCATCAACGGCCTCGCGGTCTCGGCGAACGCGGCGACCGCCTGCCTGGACGTGGACACCGCCTCGACCGTCGCGGCCGCGCCGCGCTGGGACGCCGTGAACTTCTCGTGCGCGATCGCCTTCCGGAACGACACCGACATCGATGGCGCGGCCACCGCGGCGCTGTTCAACGCCGGCACGAACAACAACTCGGCCTATACCTCGTCGCTGAACGGCTTCATCAACGGCCCGAACGAGACCGCGCGTCCGGCCGTCGATCCGAAGGCCATCTATTCGTTCTTCGACACCACCAACTACGTGGGCGCCGTGCGCGACGCCAGCGACACCTGGTGGCAGGGCTGGACCTGCGGCCTGGCCGCCGGAAGCAGCTGCTGATCCCGCGGGGCGGGACCCTGAACGGGTCCCGCCCACCCCGCGCGCGTCGAATCCCAGAGGCGATCCTCACATGACCCAGATCCACCGCCCGCTCGCCGGGCTGCTCCTGTGCACCACGGCGCTGCTCGCGCCGGGTCTCGTCCACGCCCAGCAGGCGGCCCAGCCATCGGGCGCCGAGCAGGAGGTCGAGGAGATCGTCGTCCGCGGCAAGTACATCCCCGAGGTGATGCGCGAGACCTCGGAGGTCGCCTCGATCGTCACGGCCGAGGATCTGGTCCGGCAAGGCGACGACACCGCCGCCCAGGCCCTGACGCGACTGGCGGGCCTCAGCCTCGTCAGCGGTCGTTTCGTCTATGTCCGGGGCCTCGGCGAGCGCTACTCGTCGGCCCTGCTGAACGGTTCACCGCTGCCGAGCCCCGAGCCGCTGCAGCGTGTCGTGCCGCTGGACCTGTTCCCCTCCAACGTGCTGGCCGGCGTCAACGTCCAGAAGACCTATTCCCCGAACCTGCCGGGCGAGTTCGGCGGCGGCCTCATCGACCTGCGCACCATCGACGTGCCGGACGACGGCTTCGTCTCGCTGGGCGTCAGCGCCGGGATGAACAGCGAGACGTCGCTGAAGCGCGGCCTCACCTATTACGGCGGCGACAGCGATTGGCTGGGGATCGACGACGGGACCCGCGAACTGCCGGCGGCCATTCGCCAGGGCCTGGCGACCGGCAAGCGGATCGACTCGTCCAACTTCAGCGACCAGCAGCTCACGGTCATGGGCCGCAGCTTCCAGAACGCCAACATCAACCTCCTGCAGTCGACCAACGACGTCCCGCTGAACGGCAGCGTCGACCTCGCCGCGGGCAGGTCCTTCGCAATGGACTGGGGCAATCTCGGCGTCGTCGCCGTCCTGGGCTACGACTCGAGCTGGTCGACCCGCAACGCGATGCAGCAGGAAGGCGTCGTCGACCTCGAAGGTCTGTCGGTGCTGGAGGATCTGAACTCGTTCTCGACCCAGAACGACATCGTCATCAACGGCCTGACCCAGGTGGCCCTGGAACTGGACAATCACACCTTCAAGTGGACCAACTTCTACGTCCGCAACGTCACCAAGGAAGCGCGATCGGTCGAGGGTGAAAGCTCGCGCGCCTCGAACTACATCCGGGACGACTGGACGGCCTGGTACCAGCGCGAGCTGATCGACACCCAGCTGACCGGCCAGCACCGTCTGGGTGATCTGCAGATCGACTGGCGCGGCTCCTACGCCCGCACCGAGCGCGACGTGCCCTACGAGCGTCAGGTCCGCTACCGCCGGGTGGACGGCACGTACCTGCACAATCCGCAGTCGGACGCCAACTTCATCCGTTTCAGCGAGCTCGAGGATAAGGCGACGGGCTTCGGCGTCGACTTCAGGTACCGGCTCGAGAACCCGCTCATTGCGGACATGACGGTCTCTGCAGGCTACGCTTTCTACGAGAACGAGCGGTTCTCGGACAGCCGCGCCTTCCGGTTCACGATGAACCAGACGCCGTCCATCGCCTTCCAGATGCAGCGCGTCGACTTCCTCTACTCCGACTTCAACATCGGCCCGAACGGGCTGATCCTGCGCGAGGTCACGGGCTCGGAGGGCGCCGCCGCCTACGAGGCGAAGCTCACCACCAACGCCGGCTACATCCAGGCCGAGGGCGAGATCTTCCCGGCGGTGCGGGCCACGATCGGCGCGCGCTACGAGAGGGGCGAGCAGTTCGTTCGGGCGATCGATCTGTTCGCCGCGACCCGCGGCGACGGCCGCGAGCTCAACAACGACTATCTACTGCCGGCCGCTACGGTGACGTGGAACTTCGCCGAGGATCAGCAGCTGCGCTTCGGCGCCTCGAAGACCATCGCCCGCCCGCAGTTCCGCGAGCAGGCGCCGCAGCTCTATCTCGATCCGGAGTCCGATCGGACCTTCATCGGCAACCCGTACCTGGAGGACTCCGAGCTCATCAACCTGGACGCCCGGTACGAGCGCTACTTCGACCGCGGCCAGTTCGCCACGGTGGGCGTCTTCTACAAGGACATCGACAAGCCGATCGAGTCGGTCGTCAACGAGTCGGGGTCGGGCCTGCAGCAGAGCTTCCTGAACGCGCCGCAGGCCGTGCTCTTCGGAGTCGAGGCCGAGTTCAAGAAGTACTTCGAGCCGCAGTTCGACATGCCCTGGGTCAGCGGGCTGCGCTGGCTGGTAGCGGCGAACTACACCTACACCAAGGCCGAGGTGAAGGTTGACGACGGCGACGTGGTCTATCCGCGGACGGCGTTGGGCCAGCCAGCGCCGGCGGCCAACTTCGTCATCGACGGGAGCCCGCTGCAGGGTCAGTCCAAGCATCTCGCGAATGCGCAGTTCGGCTTCGAGAGCCAGGATGGCCTGACCCAGGCCACGCTGCTGGCGAACTACGCCAGCAAGCGGATCACCGCCCGCGGCCAGGCCGGAGCCCCCGATTTCGAACAGAAGCCCGGCATCCAGCTGGACTTCACCTTCCGGCAGAAGTTCGAGGTCTGGGCCCAGGAGTTCACGTTCGGCATCGAGGCGCGCAACCTGCTGGGCGAGGAGTTCGACGAGTACCAAGCGCGGCGGCGGCGACGAGATCAAGCTCAACAACTACGAGCTCGGCCGCAGCCTGTCGTTCAGCCTGTCGGCCCGCTTCTAGCGACATCGCCGACCGCCTGCGGCCACGCGCCGCGGGCGGTCATCCGCGCCGATCGGCGCTGTCACGGTAGCGTCACTCAAGCTTCACGCGATCGTCGGCGTCGTCCGCCAAAGGTTCGCCGTCCCGCCTGACTGGCGGCTACGGGGGATCGGTTGAAACTCCAGTTCCAAAGCTTCGCCGCGGTTCCTCCGCGGACGCTTGCGCGGGCCGGCGAGATCGCCCTGGCCGCGACGCTGGCGGTGGTCGCCGCCCAGCTCACGTGGAGGCTCGCCACGCCGGTCGGTCCGTTCGAGCCAGCGGGCCAGATGGCGGCGGCGGCGCCCGCGCCGCAGGCCGACCTATCCATCCTGGCCCAGTTCGACCCGTTCTTCCGGGGCGCCTCCTCCGTGGCGACCGCGGCGGAGTCGCCGTCGGGCGGCGGCCTGACGCTGTTTGGGGTGCGCGTCAGCGGCGAAGGCAAGGGCTCGGCGATCCTCGGCTCGGCTGACGGTCAGCGCTCGGTGCAGGTCGGCCAGGAGGTCCAACCGGGCGTCGTCCTGGCCGCTGTCGCGCCTGATCACGTGATTCTGCGCCGCGGGGGCGGCCGGCAACGGCTGGGCTTCCCGCAGCCGACGGGCGGCGGAGCTCTGATGCCCGTCGCCAGCTCGACGGTCCCCGCCGGCGCGGACTCCGGCCCGGCCATCGACCTTGATCGCCTGCTGGCCCAAGCCAGCCTGACGCCCCGTCTGCGCGACGGCCAGCCGGCTGGCTACCAGATTGTCCCGCGGGGCGGCGGCGACGCCCTGAGGGCCGCCGGCCTGCAGCGCGGCGACGTGCTCCTGTCCGTCGACGGGGTGACGCTCACGCCCGAGCGGGTGAGTCAGCTCCGCGAGGAGCTCGCCAATTCCACCGGCGCCGAGCTGCGCTTCGAGCGCGGCGGCCAGATCATGACCACCAGACTGCGGACGGCCCCCCAGTGAAACGCTCTTCCGCGAAACGCTCTTCCGTCCGTCGCGTCCTTGCGCTCGTGCTTTCGGCGGCGATGCTGAGCCCGCTCGCGCCCCCCGTGGCGCACGCCCAGTCGCAGGTGCTGAATCTGCAGGACGCCGACATCCGGATCTTCATCCAGGACGTGGCGCGGGTCACCGGCCGCACCTTCATCATCGATCCGCGCGTGCAGGGGAAGGTGTCGGTGGTCAGCCAGGAGCCGCTGTCGCGCAACGAGCTCTTCGATGTGCTGATGTCGACGCTGAGGGCCAACGGCCTTGTGGCCGTCCCGACCGGGTCCGGCGCCTATCGCATCGCGCCGGAGGAGGGCGCCGCGACCCAGCCGGCCAGCCTCGGCGCCTCGGCGGGATATGGATTCGCTACCCAGGTCTTCCGGCTGCGAAACCTGGATGCGACCTCGGCCGCCGACACGCTCAAGCCGCTGGTGGGACGGCAGGGCGCGATCCAGGCCGTGCCGCGCGGCAACATGATCGTCGTCGCCGACTATGCGGACAACCTGCGCCGGATCCGCGGTCTCCTGGGCCAGATCGATCAGGACCGCGGCGTCACCGAGACGATTACGCTGAAGTCGAGCTCCGCCCGCGAGATCGCGGGCGTGCTGAACGACCTTCTGAAAGGGCCCGGCGCCGATCCGGCGGCCCGCAACGGGGTGGTCTCGATCGTCGTGGTGGAGAGCAGCAACTCCATCATTCTGAAGGGCGAGGCCGAGGCGATCCGGCCGTTGCTCGACGTCGTCGCGGATCTCGATCGCCGCGCCGAGACGGCCGGCGACGTCCGCGTCGTCCAGCTGCAGCACGCCAACGCCGAACAGCTGGTCCCCGTCCTGCAGCAGCTCGTCGGCCAGCCGGTGACCGCCGCCTCGCCGGCGATGCCATCCGGCCGCAACCGCCCGGGCGCAGCCACGGCCGTCCCGGCGGAACCGCCGCCGGCCGCGACGGCCGCCCCGGCCGGACCCCAGCGCGCCAACATCGCCCGCTATCCCGGCGCGAACGCCATCGTCATCGCCGCCGACCCCGACACCCAGCGCATGCTGGCCGAGGTGATCCGCCAGCTCGATGTCCGCCGCCGACAGGTGCTGGTGGAAGCCATCGTCGTCGAGGTCTCGGACGAGGCCGCCAAACGGCTCGGCGTGCAGTTCGCGGTAGCCGGCCTCAACGGCTCGGCCATTCCGTTCACGGCCACGACTTACGGCAACGCCCAGCCCAACCTGCCGGCGATCATCGGCGCGGTCGCCGCCGAGAAGAACCTGCCGGACGACGACGACACCAAGGCGCTGCTGCGCGACGCCGCCGTGCGCTCGCTGCTGGGCGCGACAGGCATGACCGTCGGCGGCGGCGGCCAGATCGGCAACGACGCCCTGTTCGGCGTGGTGATCAACGCGGTGAAGTCCGACACCGCGTCCAACCTGCTGTCCACGCCCTCGATCATGACCCTCGACAATCAGCCGGCCACCCTGCTGGTCGGTCAGGAGGTGCCGATCACGACGGGCGAAAGCCTGGGCGTCAACAACGAGAACCCGTTCCGCACGATCTCGCGCCAGAACGTCGGCGTGCAGCTGGAGGTGACTCCGCAGATCAACGCCGGCGGCACCATCACGCTGTTCCTGCGGCAGGAGGTCTCCAGCGTCGCGGGGCCAGTCAGCAACGCCTTCAGCGAGCTGGTGCTGAACAAGCGTGAGATCGAGACGACGGTGAACGTCGACGACGGCGAGATCATCGTTCTGGGCGGCTTGCTCGATCAGAACGAGCGGGTGTCGGTCGAGAAGACGCCGCTGCTGGGCGATATCCCGGGTCTGGGAAACCTGTTCCGGGGCACGGCCAAGGCCAAGACCAAGACCAATCTGATGGTCTTCATCCGGCCGAAGATCGTGGGGGACGCCGCCCAGGCGCGCGCCGCCACCGCACCGAAGTACGAGTACATCGCCGACCAGCAGGCCGCCCGCGATCCGGCGCGCCAGGCCGAGCTTGAACGGCTGGTCCGCGACTACCTGCGCGCCGAGCCGCCGACGGCGCCGCCTCCGGCAAGCTCGAAATGACGGCCCCATCCCTCGCCCCCCGACTGGCCTACGCCTTCGCCAAGAAGCACGGCGTGCTGCTGCTCGAGTTCGGCGAGACGGCGGTTGTCGGTGTCCGCGAGGGGGCTGAGCCGGCGGCTCTCCTGGAGGTCCGCCGGGCGCTGCGAACGCCGTTGGCGGTCGAGCCCCTGGCGCGCAGCGATTTCGAGCGGCGGCTCTCCGAAACCTATGCGGGCCACGGGCTGATGGCGCCCGGCGAGGACCTGGAGCTGCCGGGGCTGGACAGCTTGGCCGACGACATTCCGGCCGCGGCCGACCTGCTGGACGCCCAGGACGACGCGCCGATCATCCGGCTGATCAACGGCCTGATCGCAGAGGCCGTGCGGCGTGGCGCTTCCGACGTGCACATCGAACCGTTCGAGGCCGCCCTGCTGGTGCGGCTGCGGATCGACGGCGTGCTGCAGGAGGTGCTCAACCTCTCGCCGCGCGTGGCCCCGCTGCTCGTCAGCCGCGTGAAGGTGATGGCGCGGCTCGACATCGCCGAGAAGCGGGTGCCGCAGGACGGCCGCATCTCGCTGGCGCTCGGCGGCCGGGCGCTGGACGTGCGCGTCTCAACTCTGCCGGCGCGAGCCGGCGAGCGGGTGGTGATGCGGATCCTCGACCAGGACCAGGCGCGGCTCGGCCTCGAGGACCTGGGCATGTCGGCGCGGGCGCTGGAGATCTTCGAAGGCGCCCTTCGCGAGCCCAACGGCGTGATCCTGGTCACCGGGCCGACGGGCTCCGGCAAGACCACCTCGCTCTACGCCGGGCTGTCGGTGCTGAATGACGCCACCCGCAACATCCTGACCATCGAGGACCCGGTTGAATACGCCTTCCAGGGCCTCGGCCAGACCCAGGTGAACACCAAGGTCGGCATGACCTTCGCCGCAGGCCTGCGCGCCATCCTGCGCCAGGACCCCGACGTTGTGATGGTGGGCGAGATCCGCGACGTCGAGACGGCGCAGATCGCGGTGCAGGCAAGCCTCACCGGTCACCTGGTGCTGTCGACGGTCCACACCAACGATGCGGCCGGCGCCGTGACCCGCCTGCGGGACATGGGCGTCGAACCCTTTCTACTGGCCTCCACCGTGCGGGCGATCGTGGCGCAGCGGCTGGTCCGGCGGCTGTGCCCCGAGTGCCGCAAACCCGAGCCGGCGGACGCGGCGACGGCGAAGCTGGCGGGCGTGCCGAACGGCCACCCGATCTTCCGCGCCGCCGGCTGTCCGGCCTGCGCGCAGACAGGGTATGTCGGCCGGGTCGGGGTCTATGAGGCGCTCCGCGTCGACGACAAGATCCGACGCCTGATCGGCGAGGACGCGAACGAGGCCGCCATCGCCACAGCCGCCTTCCCCGGCGGCGTCGGCACGCTTCAGGCCGAGGTTCGCCGCTACGTGGCCGAAGGGATCACCACGCTCGAAGAGGCGATACGGGTGAGCCGCCAGGAGGCTGACGAGCATGTCGGCGTTTGACTACGTCGCCCTGGACGGCGGCGGCCGCACCCGCCGTGGCGTGGTGGCCGCCGGAGACGAGCGTGCGGCCCGCGCGGCGCTCGAGGGACGGCGTCTCACGCCCGTCCGCCTCGCGCCGTCGGCAGCCGCTCAGGCAAGAACCGGCTTGCGGTTGCTGCCGGATCGCATCGGCACGCGCCAGCTGGCGCTGATCACCCGCCAGCTCGCGACGCTGATCGCCGTCGCCCCGCTGGAGGAGGCGCTGCGGACCCTGGCTCAGCAGGCCGAGCGGCCGGCGCCGAGGCGCGTGCTCTCCGGCACGCACGCCGCCGTGCTGGAGGGCCGCCGTCTCTCCGACGCGATGGCCCGCCAGGGCGAGGCCTTCCCGAGGCTGTACCGCGCAATGATCGCCGCCGGCGAAAGCTCGGGCGCCCTGCCGGAGATCCTGGAGCGGCTCGCCGACCTGCTGGAGAAGGACGAGGCGGCCCGCAGCCGCCTGCTTGTCGCCCTGATCTATCCCGCGGCCCTCGCGGTCACCGCGCTGACGGTGATCGCGGCCCTCATCACCTTCGTCGTGCCGCGCGTCGTCGAGCAGTTCGACAGCATGGGCCAGCGGCTGCCCCTGCTGACCCGGATCATCATCGCCATCGCCGAAGGGCCCGCGACTGGGGCTGGCTGATCCTGCTGCTGCTGGCCGCCGGGGCCGCCGGCGGCGCCTACGCTCTGCGCCGTCCGGAGCTGCGCCTGCGGTTCGACCGGGGGGTCCTGCGCCTTCCTGGCCTCGGCAAGCTGATCCGCGATCTGCACGCCGCCCGCCTGGCCCGCACGCTGTCGACCATGATCGCCAGCGGGGTTCCGGTGCTGGAGGGTCTGCTGCTCACCGCACCCACCGTGCACAACCGCGCCCAGCGTCTGGCCGTCGAGGACATGGCGAGGGCGGTGCGCGAGGGCGGCAGCCTATCGGGGGCGATGCGCAAGGTCGCGATGTTCCCGCCGATCCTCGTCTACATGACGGCCAGCGGCGAGAACGCCGGCCGGGTGGACGTGATGCTCGCCCGGGCCGCCGAGTACCTGGAGCGCGAGTTCAACGCCGTCGTCGCCGTGGCGCTAAGCCTGCTCGAGCCGGCGATCATCATCCTCATGGGCCTGATCGTGACGCTGATCGTCCTCTCGATCCTGCTGCCCATCCTGCAGATCAACACGCTGGCCTTCCGATGAGGTTCTCCATGCGCAAGCCCGCCAAGATCCCTGGCCGCCGCCCTTCCGAGGCGGGCTTCACCCTCGTCGAGGTCATGGTGGTCGTCGTCATCATCGGCCTGCTGGCCACGGTGGTGATGATCAACGTCCTGCCCAGTCAGGACCGCGCCATGAGGGAGAAGGCCCGTACGGACGTGGCGGTGCTGGAGCAGGCGCTCGAGACCTACCGCCTGGAGAATCTCACCTTCCCGTCGACCGAGCAGGGTCTGTCGGCCCTGGTCACCGCGCCGCCCGGGCTGACGCGGCCCGACCGCTACCGCGACGGCGGCTACATCCGCCGTCTGCCGCAGGATCCGTGGGGCAATCCCTACCAGTACCGCTATCCGGGCGAGCGCGGCCGTTTCGATGTCTATTCGTTCGGCGCCGACGGCCGGAAAGGCGGCGAGGGCGATGACGCCGACATCGGCAACTGGAGCTAGGCGCTCATGGCGACGGCCGGGCCGGTCGGATCGCGAGCGCGGCTTCTCTCTCGTCGAGATGATGGTCGCACTGGCGATCCTGGGGCTGTTGACGGGCGCGATCCTCATGACCCTGCCGCCGCAGGGGCCGCGCGTCTCGGACGAGGCCGAGGCGCTCGCCGCGCGGCTCGAGCACGCCCGCGAGGCGGCGCTCACCGCCAACCGCCCGCTCGAGGTGACGCTGGAGGCGGACGGCGTGGCCTTTCGCGAGCAGCGGCGGGGCGAGTGGGTTCCGCTGACCGAAGGGCCGTTCAAGCCGCGGCCGTGGCCGGAGGGGCTCTCGGTGGCCGTGGACTCCGACGGCCGTCGCGCGGTTCGCTTCGACAGCACAGGGGCGGCCGAGCCCGCGACCGTGCGGCTGACCGACGGCCGCCGCACGACCCGCGTCGTTGTCGACGCCCAGGGCGAGGTGCACGTCCGTGACGGCGCGCGCTGAAGACGGCTTCACGCTGCTGGAGATGCTGGTCGCGATGGCGGTGCTCAGCCTGGGCGCGCTCGCCCTGCTGAACCTGGCGGGCGAGAACACGCGTACCGCCGGCGTCGTCGAGGAGCGCTTTTTCGCGAGCGTCGTGGCTGAGAACCGGGCGATCGAGGCGCTCACCTCGACGCTGCCGCCGACCCTGGGCGAGGCGAGCGGGGCCGATCCGGCAGGCGGCCGCACCTGGTCCTGGACGATGCGCGCCAGCGCGGCCGCGGCCGGCATGACGCGTCTCGACGTACAGGTTCGCCCGCCGCAGGGCCGGGGCGTGGCCGGCGAGGTCGTCGCTTTCCGGGGGCCCGCATGAAGGGCTTCACGCTGGTCGAGATGATGGTGGCGCTGCTGATCTTCGGCCTGATCTCTGCCGCAGGCGTGGCGGTCATGAGCTTCAGCGTGGACAGCCAGAAGATCGTCCGCGTGCGGACCCATCGGATCGGCGAGTTGCAGCGCGCCCGCTCGGCGCTGAAGGCGGACCTCGCGCAGGCCGCTCTGCGGACCGTGCGAGATGAGGCCGGACGGCCCGTTGGTCGCGCTTTTGGCGGCGGCGAGCAGGAGGTGGGCGGACCGATGCTGCAGTTGGTCCGCCGCGGCTGGGACAACCCCGACGCCGATCCCCGCGCCTCGCTGCAGGCAGTCGAGTACCGCCTGCATGACGGTCGCCTGGAGCGCCGCGCGCGTCCCGCGCTGGACGGCGCGGCCTACGGCCCACCCCAGGTGCTGCTGAGCGGCGTGCGCGAAGGGCGCGTGGCGTTCCGGGTTCGCGGTGAGTGGATCGAGGCCCTGCCGAACGGGCCGCAGCAGCCGCTGCCCCAGGCCGTGCGGCTGGATCTGACGCTGGAGGACTTCGGCCCGCTATCGCAACTGTTCCTCGTGTCAGGCGAGCCGGCGACATGAGATGGCCAAGCGGGCCTGAGGCCGACGAACGCGGCGTGGCGCTGCTCAGCGTCCTGCTGCTGGTGGCCGTGATGTCCGTGATGGCCGTCACGGTGCTGGACGAGATCCGCTTCGGCGTCCGCCGAGCGGCCAACGCCGAGGCGGTGGGTCAGGCGCGGTGGTACGCCCTCGGGGCCGAGGCCCTGGCGCGCGGCCGCATCCGCGACCTGCTGTCGACGGATGCGAGAATGACGGGCTGGAGCGGCAAGACGGCCACCTTCCCGGTGGAGGACGGCCTCATCCGGGCGCGCCTCAGCGACGGCGGCAACTGCTTCAATCTCAACAGCGTCGTCCAGGGCCCGCCGGAGGGCCTGCGGCGCAACGACGTTGGCGTTCGCCAGTTCGTGAACCTCGCCCGCAGCCTCGGATTCGCCGAGCAGCAGGCCGAAAGCCTCGCCGCCGCCTTGGTCGACTGGCTGGACGCCGACCCGCTGCGGGAGAGCGGCGGGGCCGAGGACGAGAGCTACCCGAACTATCGAACCGCGGGCGCCCCTGATCGCCGAGCGCAGCGAGCTGCGCGCCATCCGCGGCTTCGACGACAGCGTCTATCGTCGCCTGCAGCCCTATGTCTGCGCCCTGCCGAGCCCCGAGCTGTCGCCGCTGAACGTGAACACCTTGCAGGAGGCGGACGCGCCGCTGGTCAGCATGCTGGGGATCGAGCCCCTGCCCATCCCCTTGGCGCGCCGGGCCATCGCGGCCCGCCCGGCCGCGGGCTGGAGCCGTGAGGACTTCTACACCCAGCCGGCCTTCGCCGAGACTCCGCTGGCCGCGGACGCCAACCAGCTCAAGGATCAGCCGACCTACTTCCGGCTCCACACAGACGTGACCTACGCCGACGCCGAAGCCGTCGGCAGCGCGCTCATGATGTTCGACCCTGCGCTCGGGCGCGTGGTGGTCGTCGCGCGGCGCTGGGGACCCGAAGAATGAAACGCACCCGCCTGATCTTCCTCCGCGCCGATCCGCAGACGCCGCCGGGCTATCTGCTGCTGAACGAATTCGGCGAGCCCGTCGGCCGCGGCCCCCAGCCGCTGCAGCCGGAGGCGACGGCCACGCCCACCACGGTCGTCCTGGTCGTGCCGGGAATCGAGGCCGTGGCCCGGTGGCTCACCCTGCCCGGCCGCAACGACCTGCAGGCCCGCGCCGCCGCACGGCTGCTGCTGGAGGATGAGCAGGCCGTCGCTGAGCCGATCCATGTGGCGCTGGGCGCCATCGAACCCGACGGGGCGCGCCTGGTGGTGTCGGCGGCCGAGGCGCGGATGCAGGCCTGGCTGGCCACGGCGCGCCTGCACGGCCTTGAGCCCGACATCGTGGTTCCGGATCATCTGCTGCTGGCCGCGCCGCTGGAGGCCGAGCTCGTGGCTGCAGCCTTGGACGGCCAGATCGTCGTACGCGGCGAGCGGCTGGCCTTCAGCGCCGAGCCGACACTGGTTGCGGTGATCCTGGGAGAGCGCGCCCCGCATCCGGTCACCGACCCGGAAGCCGTCGAGCGCCTGTTCGCCGAAGGCGCGGCGCGGATTCCCGTCAACCTGCTGCAGGGCGACTTCGCGCGGGCCGACGGGGCCCGCCCGGACCGACGCCAATGGATCCGGATGGCGGGGCTGGCCGCAGCGGTCGCGCTGTCTCCGCTGGTGCTGGACGCCGCCCAGGCGCTGCGTCTCACCTTCGCGGCGCGGAGCATCGAGGCGGACACCCGGGCGCAGGCGGCCGCGGTGCTGCCCGGCGGCCAGGCGATCAACGACCCCGTCGGCCAGGTAGCCGCTCGTCTCGACCGCCTTGAGCTCGCCGCGGGTGGAGGGCCGGCCGGCCTGGCCGCCCAATTGTTCCGCAACGTGCAGGGCCTGGACGAGGCGCAGGTCGAGAGCCTGGTCGTCTCCCCCGATGGGGCGCTGCGGGCCACGATCAGCCACGCCAACTACTCCGACATCGACCAGCTCTCGGACGGCCTGCGCCGCGAAGGCGTGGCGCTGCGGGAGGAGGCGACGCGGGATGAGGCCGGTCGGGTGGTGAGCGACGTGATCCTGGGCGTGCGCCGATGAACGGGCGGATGGAAGCCTGGTGGACGGGCCGCACCGCGCGAGAGCGGATGCTGGTGGCCGTGATGGGCGCGGCGATCGCGGCGTTCGCCCTCTGGTTCGGCGCTTACCGGCCGGTGGCTCTGGCGAAGGCCGCCGCGGAGCGCCGCTTCGACGCCGCCCTGGAGGAACAGGCGGCGGTGCGGTCCGCCGCGGCCCGGATCCGGCGGTTGCAGGCGCAGGCCGCGGCGCCGCCGGGCGCCGCGCCCGCCGCCGAGGCTGTGAACGCTTCGGCAGCGGCGGCCGGGCTGACGCTTCAGCGGATCGAGCCGGACGAAACGGGCGGCGTTCAGGTCGCCATCGGCGGCGTGTCTTCCGTGAAGCTGTTCGGCTGGCTGGCTGCGCTGCAGCGGGACTACGGCGTCACGCCGCGGCACCTCACGGTCATCAAGGACGAGGCCGGCGGCCTTTCAGCCGACGCCACCTTCGGCGGCGTCGAATGAGGACGACGGGTGTCATCGCTGCGGCCGCCTTTCTGCTGGCGCTGGTCGTACTGGCGCCGCTGCGCCTCGCGCTGGGGTGGACGAACGCAGACGCGGCCGGCCTGACCGCAGGCCGCGTCGAAGGCACGATCTGGTCCGGCCGCTTGTACGACGCGGGCTTTCGCGGCCTGAGGTTGGGGGGACGCCCGCGCCGGGCTGGACCCGTTCGGCGGCGGCCTGCGCCTGGCGATCGCCGGCGAGGTCGAGGGCCGGGGCCTGGTGAAGCTCCGCCGGCGCGGGCTCGGCCTGTCGGCGGTGGATGCGCGTCTGCCGCTCGCCCGGGTTGCGCCGGGGCTGCCGTTCGACGGCACGCTCTCGCTCGACCACCTGCGGGTCGACCTCGACAATGGTTGCCGGAGCGCCGCCGGTCGGGTCGCGCTGGAGGACGTTCGCATGCTCGCCGTCGACCAGCCGATCCGCGGCCTGCGCCTGACGGGGAACGCCGCTTGCGAGGGCGGTCGGCTGGTCCTGCCCATGAAGGGGGGACGGCGGTGGCGTCACGGTCGAGATCGCGCTGCGCATAGACGACGCCGGCGACTACGAGGCGGCGACCCGCGCGCTGGCAACGGAGCCCGCCGCGTTCGCGGCGTTGTCCGCCGGCGGCTTCGAACGCGGTCTGGACGGCTTCACCCGCACGGACCGAGGGCGCCTGGGTGCGGGCCGCTAGCCTTGCCCTGGCCCTGTTGGCGCCAGCTCCAACGGCCGCCGAGGGGCTGGAGCCGCTCGCGCCTTTGCCGCGCCTCGACAAGGGCGCCTGCGCCGTGACGGTCTGGAGCCGGTCAGAGGCGCGCGGGCCGATCCTGTTGATCGCCGGGGCGCCGCCGGTCGCCCGCATCCGACGTGACGGTCGGCTGAAGCTGCTGCCGAGGTCCGGCGCACCGGCGGGCGAGGGTCACCAGGTTTTCCGCGGCATGGGCCTGCGCCTGGACCTTGAGCTCGAGCTCAAGCCCGGCCTGGTGCTCCGCAGTCCGGCGCCGCCTGAGGGCGTTCTGACCGTGACCGATGCGAAGGGCGGCTCGACGCTGATCCCGGTGACCGCGCTGCCGCGCTGCGGCTAGCCGGAGAGCGGCCCGTAGAGCCAGGTCACCCAGATCCCCGCCGCGAGCCCGACCCCGAAGGGCAGGTGCTGATCGGCGCCGACGCGGCGCCCGGCGAGAGCGAACAGACCCACCGCCGCCAGTCCGCCGGCCGCAGCCCAGACGAGGACGGTGGGCAGGCCGAGCCACCCCACCCACGCCCCGCCGCCGGCCAGCAGCCAGGCGTCCCCGCCGCCGAGGCCCTCGCGCCCGCGCAGGCGCCGGAACGCCCAGGCCAGCAGCCGCAGCGCGAGGAACCCCGTCGCCGCGGCGATCGCCCCGGCCGTCAGCCCAGCCATGCCCAGCGCGGCCTGCACCAGCAACCCGGCGACGATCAGGCCGGCCGTGAGCGGCAGCGGCAGCCAAAAATGCTCCGCGTCAAGGACCGCGAGCAGCAGCAGCGTCCAGCCCATGAGCGCGCCCGCGGCGCCGAACGGCCCCGGGTGAAGCATCTGGGCCCAGAGCCCGAGGCCGGCGCAGGCGGCCGAGAACGCGGCCATCCGTCGGCGGGTGGGCGGCGCACCGCCCGGCAGCCGCACCGAGGCGCGGGCCAGCAGCGGGCCCGCCGCCACGCCCACCACGGCCGGGGCCCAGGTCCAGACACCGTCCATCAATCGCCGATCGCTTCCCAGACCTCGCTCGGGGAAACCTGGAACAACAGGCCGATCGAGCGCAGCGACGCGCCTTCCCGATAGAGCTTGCGGGCATAGTCCAGCTGGTACTTGGACAGCAGGTTCCGGCTGCCGCTCTTGAGGCTCGAGGCGCCGTTGGGCGTCCGGCTGGGGCGTCGCACCTCGTGGTCGGCGAGCAACGAGAGGACCTGCAGAACCGCCTCGGACGGGGTCAGGGAATGTCCATCGGCGTCTTCGCCCATGATATGGAGCGAGACGCCGACCTCGAGGAAGGTGCGGATCATCTGCGCCAGTTCGCCTGTCGTGCGCTGGAAGACGTCGAGGCTGTGCGCCAGCACCTCGTCACCGGGCTTCAGGCCGAACAGCAGACGGGCGAGGCGGCGCTGGGCTTCCGGCGTGGGATGGCCTTCCTGCAGGATCACATCGCAGGCGGCCGCTTCGAGCAGCCGTCTCTGCGCCGCCGCCGGGGGCAGGCTCGAACCTTCGCGGACGATGCCGTAGCGCACGGAGGAGAAACCCCACCCAGATGACAAGAGGGGCGCTCCCGCGTCAGCCGGCGCTCCCCCGCCGGGACTATCGACAGCCCATGCGACACAGCGGTGACGCTTCGATGATGGTGTTGCGAAGCTAGCACTCGCCCACACGCACATGTGCGACGATGACTGTCACAAAACTTTTGCAAAGCGCGACTATACGATGCAGTTTTCCTCCATCGCGGACATCCGAACCCGCGACGACTTGTGGAGGAAACAAGATGCCCATTGCCAGAGGCGTGGCGATGCTGACCGTGACGGCGGCGGTTCTCGTGGCCGGCGTGGCGGTCGCCAAGGAGGCGCCGAACGCCCAGAACGCGGCCCGGGACGCGGTCTTCATGACGGGGTCGACCGGAAAAACCCTTTATGTTTGTGAGGATACGGCGATGACGCGCAGGGCGTTCGCCCGCGAATTCGGCCAGGTGGAGTTCGTCACCGCGGACGCCGTTCGCGTCGACGGCCAAGCCTGGTCGGCGCCGAAATGCATCACCAGCGTCGAGGCGAAGCGCCTGAAGTTGAAGCGCGACACCAACCCGCGTTAAGGGCCCCGACAAGTTTTCAATGGCCTCGGGCAGGTCCGCCGATAGTCCGTATACAGACTAAAATCCTGCGTCGAAGTTGTCGAGCCTGTCGCCGGGCTTGTTTTTGCTGACTGGAACGTCGGCGAACCCCGACGGGCCGCTCCCGCGCGGTTCCCCCTCCCGCCCGGTGTGCGCGGCCGTCATGAATGTGACGCGCGGCCGTGACGCGCCTGACGTGCGACTCGCCTACCTCGGCCGCCATCCTGGGCTCGGGGAGCGGTTCGGATGCGGTTCGGGTCGAAGGTCGGCGCCGCGGCCGGCCCACTTGTCGTGCTGACCCTGGCGGGCGGCGCATGCTGGGCTCAGCCTGTCGCGCATCGTCACGAGGAAGCTCGCGCCGCCCTCGCCGCTCAGATCTGGGGGCAGGGACCGGGCACGACGCTGGATCCGCCGACGGCGGGCGGCGTTCGCCTGATCTATCAGTCTCCCCTGGGCCAGGCCGGCCTCGCCTATCTGCCAGGCGAGCGCACCGTTCACGCCGTCGCGTTGGCGCCGGACGACGATCGAATGTCACGCAAGAGGGCCAAGCTTGGCTACGCGATTACCGACGAGGTCGAGCTCTTCGTCGACCTCCAGAAGCGCAAGCCGTCCACGGCGGAGGAGGCGCTGGCTCAGGATTGGCTGCCGCCCGCGGCGCGTCGTCCGCGCACTTTTTCACTGGGGGTGGCGGCGCGCTGGTGATCAGCGATCGTCGGGACTGAGCCAGGCACCCGGCCCGGGTGCGGCCGCCAGGGCGATCGCCGTAGCCGCGGGCGCCTTCAGGGCATAGCGGACGAGATAGCCGTCATGGTCGGACAGCCGAGCCCCGGCCAGGCCATCGAAAGCCGCCTCGATCCTCAGCGGCCGGACGGCGTCGGGCCCGGGGCTCACGAACGCCTGCAGGTCCTGAGAACGCAGCCAGGGTTCGTCCTCCGTCGAGGCGCCGTCGCAGGCGGCGCTGCGGCGACAGAACTCGCTCACCACCTGATAGGGCCGCGCCTCGACGCGGTGGTAGTAGCGTTCGGGGGCGTTTCGGACGTTGAAGTCGCCGCCGATCAGCGCAGGGCGACCGGGCGTCAGATGCCGCGCGAGGAACGCCTGGAGCTCCTCGGTCTGGCGGTTGTGCGCCGCGCGCGCCTGCTCGGGTCGAGCACCGCTGGCGCGGCGTGAATTCATGTGCGTGTTGACGACGTCCACGACCTCGCCGTCCGCCTCCAGCCGGACCAGCATGACCCCTTTCGCGGCCAGGCAGTCGTAACCCGCGCAGGCGCTGTAGACGGCGTTGACCGTCGAGCGGATCGGCAGATCGCTCAGCACATGCAGTCCGCCCCCGGTCAGCTTGCCCAGCCCGCCGCGGCGAGGCCCCTGCGCCCAGTGGCGATAGCCGCTGGCGCGGACCAGCTCGGCCACCTCGCCGCGGAACCCCTCCTGAAGCAGGATGACGTCGGGCTGGCGCCCCTCGCGCCGCAGCGCGGCCAGCTCGGCGCCGATCGCGCGGAGGGCGTGCGCGCGGCCACGGGCGATCGGCCAGGGTAGCCCGCGGACGTTGTAGGTCAGGACGCTGATCTCCCGCCCGCCCGACGCCGGCGCCGTTGCTTCATATGTCGGCGACGGCGCGACAGCGGCGGCCGAGACGGCTGCGAGCATCGTCAGGACCATGGGCGGCTCCGGCGGCAGGCGTGGGCTGTGTGCCGTGCTTCGGTGACGCCGCGATGTCGCGCCGGTGACTGGGGCGTGACGCGGTGGCGGCGCTTGTTTTCCCTAGGGAAGGCCTGCCATGACCGGCTGGTCCAACACCCAGGAGGGGCCATGAGCGAGGTGCTGAGCCGGAGCGAGTCGGCGGTAAGGGCGCTGCGCCGCTTCCTCGCCGACGCGCGCACGGGGGTCGCCGGCGCGATCGCGCCCGCCGGAACGGTGGAGCTGGCGAAGCTGGACGCGGCCCAGCGCGGGGCGCACGCCTTCGCCTGGGCGGCGACGACCGTCGAGGCGCTCGCGCAGCTCCATAGCTGGGCCAAGCGCGCGCAAGCCGCCGGCGCGCTCGGCGAGGGCGAGCAGCTGATTCTGCGCATCGCCTTCGGGGAGTATGTCGCCCAGCTGCTGGGCGGCCTGCCCATGAGCCAGAACGAGCTCGCGCGGCCGTGGGACTTCGGCGCGGAGGAACCGGCGTCGGCGCTGGCGCGGGACCCCGGATGCGGCTGGTTCCTGGCCAACGGCAACACCCTGGGGACCCGCAAGGCCCTGGTCGAGAAGCTGGTCGCGGGCTGGCGGCCCTACGAGGGCCTCGGCGACGAGACCCTGGACGCCGTCCGCGATCAGTTCCGGCGCTTCGCCGCAGAGCGCGTCGCGCCGTTCGCGCATCGGTGGCACCTGGAGGATGTGCTGATCCCCGACGAGGTCGTCCGGGAGATGGGCGAACTGGGCGTGTTCGGCGTCTGCATCGACCCCGAGTACGGCGGCATGGGTCTCGGCAAGCTTGCCATGTGCGTGGTGTCGGAGGAGCTGTCGCGCGCGTGGATCGCCGCGGGGTCTCTGGGCACCCGCTCGGAGATCGCGGGTGAACTGATCGCGGGGGCCGGCACGCCGCACCAGAAGGCGCGCTGGCTGCCGAAGATCGCGTCGGGCGAGGTGCTGCCCACCGCCGTCTTCACCGAGCCGGACACCGGTTCAGACCTGGCCTCGCTGCGGACCCGGGCGGCCAAGGCTGCGGATGGCTCGTGGCGGATCACCGGCGCCAAGACCTGGATCACGCACGCCTCCCGCAGCGACCTGATGACGGTGCTGGTCCGCACCGACCTCGACACCCGCGGCCACGGCGGCCTGTCGATGATGCTCGCCGAGAAGACGCGCGGCGCGCCCGAGGATCCGTTCCCGGACGAGGGGTTGTCCGGCAGCGAGATCGGCGTGCTCGGCTACCGGGGCATGAAGGAATATGTCCTGGCGTTCGAGGACTTCGCCGTGCCGCCGGAGGGGCTGCTGGGTCAGGCCGAGGGTCAGGGCTTCAAGCAGCTGATGCGCACCTTCGAGGCCGCGCGGATCCAGACCGCGGCTCGGGCGACGGGCGTGGCCTGGAACGCCTTCGACCTGGCCCTGAAGTACGCGGTGGAGCGCCGCCAGTTCGGCCGGCCGATCGTCGAGTTCCCGCGCGTGGCCGACAAGCTGGCGCTGGCGCTCGTGGAGACCGTCGTCGCCCGCGAGCTCAGCTACTTCGCCGCCCGAACCAAGGATGAGGGCGAGCGCTGCGACATCGAGGCCGGCATGGCCAAGCTGCTCGCCGCCCGCGTGGCCTGGGCGAACGCCGACGCCGGGGTGCAGGTGCATGGCGGCAACGGCTATGCGCTGGAGTTCGAGATGAGCCGGGTGCTGGCCGACGCCCGCATCCTCAACATCTTCGAAGGCGCCGCGGAGATCCAGGCGCAGGTGATCGCCCGCGGGTTGATCGGCCGCGGCTAGGCGATTCCAAGCCGTTCCGCCTTGGCCACCAGCACCTGGGCCTGGCGGATGGAGGCGGCGTCGACCATGCGGCCGTCGATGGCCACCGCCCCGCGGTTCGCCCGCTCGCCCTCGGCGAGGGCCTCAGGGATCCGCCGGGCGCGGGCAACCTCGTCGGGACTCGGGCTGAACACCTCGTTGAGAATGGCGATCTGGTCGGGATGGATCGCCCACTTGCCCTCGAAGCCGAGGGCGGACGCGCGACGCGCGCTCCACCGGAGGCCTTCCGGATCCCGGAAATCCGCATACGGACCATCCACCGGCCGCACGCCGGCGGCGCGGCAGGCGACGACGATCCGGGCCAGCGCATAGTGCCAGGCGTCGCCGTAGTAGGGCGGCCGCGCCCCCATCTCGTCCGGCTCGGCGAGGATGCCGTAGTCCGGCACCGGACCGCCGATTGAAACGGTGCGGGCGCCGATCGACGCGGCATAGTCGCCGGGTCCGAAGTGCAGACTCTCCACCCGGGGGCTGGCGGCGGCGATGGCGTCGACGTTCTGCAGGCCCTCGGCGGTCTCGATCTGCAACTCCAGGCCGAGCCGGGGCCGTCCGGTAGCGGCCTCGATCTGGCCGAGCAGCACCTCCAGCAGGTGCACGTCGGCGGCGCAGCTGATCTTGGGGACCATCAGCAGATCCACCCGCGGCGCCTGCTCGGCCACCTCGATCAGGTCGCGGTACATGAAGGGCGTGTCCAGCGCATTGATCCGCACCGACACGGTTCGCGAACCCCAGTCGAGGTCCCGCAGCGCCTCGATCACCGTGCGGCGCGCCGCCGGCTTGTCCGGCGGGGCGACCGCGTCTTCGAGGTCCAGCATGACGATGTCGGCCGCCGAGCGGGCGCCCTTCTCGATGAAGCGGGCGGATGAGCCTGGCACGGAGAGCTGGCTCCGGTTCGGGCGGGCGGGGCGTCCAGGGTCCACGGCGTGCGTCATGGCCGTGGATTAGACCGAAGCCGACCCTGGGGCCAACAAGCGCCCACCGCGCGGTCGGTTAGAGCGCGGCGCAGGTCGTCGGGTTCAGCGGGGCGGTGTCGGCGCGCGTCCACTGGCCATCGACCTTGGTGAACTCCGCATAGGCCATGGCCGACTTGCCGGTCGAGCCGTCGGCGCTGGTGGAGGCGAAGCGCATGGCCGCCACCACCTTGGCCGTGACGCCCCTGGCGGTGTCCTCCGGCGTCAGGGGCATGGCCCCTTTGCAGGTCACCTCGAAGGCCTCGCAGCCCTTGCCGTTGTTCTTGGTGGCGCAAGCGGCGTTGGTGTTCTCGATCTCGGTGCGCCAGGCGGGGATCTGGGCGTCGAACCCCGCGTTCGGGTCGCTGGATCCGGCGGCCGGACCACCGTCGCCCGAGCCGCAGGCGGAGAGCATGAGGAGGCCGGCGACAGCGGCGGCAGTACGAAGCAGCAAGGTGGCGGAACTCCGGGAATCGTTGCGGAAGGCGTGGGCATAACGCGCAGATCAAGGCGCCGGTGTGACGAATTGTCCTCGAGGCGCGGTTTATCGGTCGGGCGCCGCTGCCGTCATCACCGGGCCGATCTCGTCGTGCAGCACGAGGTCTGCGTAAGGATCGAGCTCAGTGGGCTCGCGATTGACGATGGCGAGCCGGGCTCCGTTGCGCTTGGCCATCAGCGGGAAGCCTGCCGCCGGGTAGACAACGAGCGAGGAGCCGAGCACCAGGAACAGGTCGCAGGCCAGGGTCTCCGCCTCGGCGCGCGCCATCGGTTCGCGTGGCATCGACTGGCCGAACGATATGGTGGCCGTCTTCACCAGCCCGCTGCAGGATCGGCAGGCAGGCAGATCGCCTGTGGCCTCGTACAGCGCCTTCAGGTCCTCAAGCTCGTGCCGCAGACCGCACTCGAGGCAGGAGGCGTAGCTGGCGTTGCCGTGGAGCTCGATCACCTGCTGGGCCGGCACGCCCGAGGCCTGATGCAGATTGTCGACGTTCTGGGTGATCACCGCCGAGCACCTCCCGTCCGCGACGAGGCGGGCGACGGCCCTGTGGCCCGCGTTGGGCTCGCGGCCCACCCAGCCGGCGCGGCCGCTGAAGGCCCGGTCCCAGGCCTCTCGGCGCTTCGCCTCGCTCGCCACGAACTCCTGGAAATAGATGGGCTTCATCTTCGACCAGACGCCGCCGGGGCTGCGGAAGTCGGGGATGCCGGATTCTGTGGAGATCCCGGCGCCGGTGAACACCACCAGGCGGCGGGCCTCGGCGATCATCCGGGCGAGGTCGACGCGGGACATGGGGCCACGCTAGCCGGACGGGCGATCGGCCGAAAGCATTGAAAAGGGGGGGAGATCGGCCCGGCCGCGGTCGGGGGGATGCCAGGGGTGTTGGGCCGGGCCGATCTGGACCGCTCGTGTCCGACAGGCAAGTCGTTGAGCGATCGGCAGTAGAACCGCTTCTCAAAAAGCAAGTTCCCACCTGACCGCAAAAAATCAGCCCGGCGGCGTTCCGACGGCCTGCGCCAGGTGGGCGTCGGTTGCGCCGTCGACCTCGAGCCGTTTCACGCGGGACGTCTCGCCGGAGACGATACGGACCGACGAGCGGGAGACGCCCAGCGCCTTGGCGATCAGGGCGACCACGGCGGCGTTCGCCTGGCCGTCGGCCGGCGCGGCGCTGACCCGGACCTTCAGGACAGGCCGTCCGGCCTCGTCCGCGCTCCAGCCGTCGACGGCGTCGCGGCCGCCCTTGGGCGTCACCCGGACGGTGAGGCGCAGGCTCAGCCGATCAGGGCCTTCACCGGCGCCATGACCCACGGCAACAGGTAGATCTTGATGCCCTGGAGGATGAGGATGGCGATGATCGGGCTGATGTCCACGCCGCCGAGCGACGGGACGAACCGTTGGAACGGGGCCAATACGGGCCGGGTCACAGCGTCGAGGAACCGCACCACGCCATAGACGAACTGGTTGCGCAAGTTGATGACGTTGAACGCCACCAGCCACGACATGATCGCGCTGATGATGATCGCCAGGATCAGGAGGCCCAGGATCGCGTCGAGGACGAAGTGGATGAAGCTGCCCATGCCCTCCGTTTAGCGGCCTTTTGGCCGCAGGCAAGGCGAAGCGGAGCCGATGCCGGAAGCACACGCTTGACAGCACCCCCGCCAATCGCCTTATTCCGCGCCTTCCTGGGGCCGTAGCTCAGTTGGTAGAGCGCCTCGTTCGCAATGAGGAGGTCAGGGGTTCGACTCCCCTCGGCTCCACCAGGAACCTTCCCGCTTCGTTGTTCGTAAAGGCGCGGGACCCTATCCTTAGGCCTCACATGTTCGGCCTCTTCCGCAAGAAAATCCCCGAAGCGCGTCCCTCGACCGGCGGACGGCTGGTCTATGCCGTGGGCGACGTCCACGGGCGGCTGGACCTGCTGGGGCCGCTGCTGCGCGACATCGCCGAGGATGCCCTGGCGTCGCAGCCGGCCGAGCGGCCGCTGCTGGTGATGCTGGGCGACTATGTGGATCGGGGCCCGGACTCCAAGGGTGTCGTCGACCTGCTGCTCGAGATGAAGGGCTACGGCCGGCTCGAAACCCGGACGCTGAAAGGCAATCATGAGGAGGCGCTGCTTCGCTTCCTGCACGACCCGATGTTCGGCGCCACGTGGCTCGACAACGGCGGCGGCCCCGCGCTCGCCTCCTATGGCGTGCAGCCGCCCGCCTCGCGGACCGACCCGGAGGCCTGGGCCGAGGCCAGCGCCGCGTTCAACGCCGCCTTGCCGCCAGCCCACCGGGAGTTCTTCGAGCGCCTCGAGCTGATGACCACGGTGGGCGACTACGCCTTCGTCCACGCCGGCGTACGTCCCGGCGTGGCCATCGAGGACCAAGCCGAGCGCGACCTTCTCTGGATCCGCCAGGAGTTCCTCCAGGCGCCGGGACCGTTCGGGAAGGTGGTCGTCCACGGTCATACGCCCGCCGAGGAGGCCCAGATGCTGAAGCATCGCCTCGGCGTGGACACCGGCGCCTACGCCACGGGGGTGCTCACCGCCGTCCGGCTGGAAGGCGAGGACCAGCGACTGATCCAGCAGCGCGCCCGAAGGCCGCACGCCGCCTGACCGGGCGGGCGCGGTTCAGGCCGCCATTTCAGGGCATCCGGCGCATGGCTAGTGGGCGTCGTCCCAGTTGGAGGCGGCGCGCGCCTCGACCACCAGCGGCACCGAGAGCTGCAGCGCGGGCTCGGGCGCCGTCTCCATGACCCGCTTGGCGACGGCGATCACCGCATCCGCCTCGGCCTCGGGAGCCTCGAACACCAGCTCGTCGTGCACCTGCAGCAGCATCCGGGCCCTCAGGCCGGCCGCCTCGAGCGCGCCCGGCATGCGGATCATCGCGCGACGGATCACATCGGCGGCCGCTCCCTGGATCGGCGCGTTGATCGCGGCGCGGTCGGCGAAGCTGCGCTCGGCCTGGCTCTTCCCACGCGCGGCGGGGATGTGGACCTTGCGGCCGAAGATGGTCGTGACGAAGGCCTGGCTGCGCACCTGCTGCTGCATGCGGTCCATGTAGGTGCGGATGCCGGGAAAGCGCTCGAAGTAGGTCTTGATGTAGGCACCGGCCTCGTCGCGCGGGATCGACAGCTGGTTGGCGAGGCCGAAGGCCGAGATCCCGTAGACGATGCCGAAGTTGATCGCCTTGGCGCGCCGCCGCGTCTCGGCGGGCATGCCCTCGATCGGCACGCCGAACATCTCCGAGGCTGTCATCGCATGGATGTCGAGCCCCTCGGCGAACGCCCGCTTCAGCTGTGGGATGTCGCCGATGTGGGCGAGCAGGCGCAGCTCGATCTGCGAATAGTCGGCGCTGATCAGCACGTGCCCGGGCTCGGCGATGAAGGCCTTGCGGATCTTGCGGCCTTCCTCGGTGCGGATCGGGATATTCTGGAGATTCGGATCCTCGGACGCGAGGCGCCCGGTGGTCGCCGCCGCCATCTTGAACGAGGTGTGGACCCGGCCCGTGGTCGGGTTGATCGCCTCGACGAGGTTGTCGGTGTAGGTGCCCTTCAGCTTCGACAGCTGGCGCCAGTCCAGCAGGATGCGGGGCAGGTCGTGGCCCTGGGCGGCCAGATCCTCCAGCACCGAGGCGTCGGTCGAGGCCGCGCCCGTGCCCGTGGCCTTGCCGGCGGAGAGCCCCATCTCCTGGTAGAGGATCTCGCCGATCTGCTTGGGCGAGCCCAGGTTGAACGGCCGGCCAGCCAGCTTGTGGGCCTCGATCTCCAGTTCGCTCATGCGCACGCCGAAGTCGTTCGACAGCTCGCGCAAGCGCTGCGGGTCGACCTTCACGCCGGCCAGCTCCATGTCGACCAGAACGCGGGGCAGCGGCCGCTCGACGGTCTCGTAGATGGTCGTCAGCCCCTCATGCGCCAGGCGTGGCTTCAGGTGCTCCCAGAGGCGGAGCGTCACGTCGGCGTCCTCGGCGGCGTAGCAGGTCGCCTCGTTCAGCCCCACGTGCTTGAAGCTCTTCTGCGCCTTGCCGGTCCCGGCCACGGACTTGAAGCTGATCGGCTCGTGACCCAGCCAGGTCTTGGACAGCTCGTCCATGCCATGGCCTTTGCGCAGGCCGCCTTCCAGCGTGAAGCTGATCAGCATGGTGTCGTCGATGGGCGCGACGTCGATGCCGCCGTGGCGCTTGAGGACGGCCAGGTCGTACTTGGCGTTCTGGGCGACCTTGAGGACGCCCGGGTCCTCCAGCAGCGGCTTCAGCTTCGCCATCACCATGTCGATCGGTAGCTGATCGGCGGCCTCCTTGGCCTCGAAATCGAGGCCGCCGGTGGCTTCATGCTCGTGCTCGTGGCCGAGCGGGATGTAGCAGGCCTCGCCAGGCGCGACGGCGAGGGAGACGCCGCAGAGGTTCGCCGCCGAAGACGACAGCGCGTCGGTCTCGGTGTCGAAGGCGATGACGCCCACCTCGTAGGCCCGGGCGATCCAGGCGTCGAGCGTCGCCTCGTCGTGCACGCAGACGTAGCCATTGACGTCGATCGGGCCGTGCTTCGGCGCCTCCAGCTTACGCTCGGGCGCCGGTGTCGCGCCGGGGGCCTCCCCGTTCGCGGGCACCTTGCCGTCGCCTACCCGGCGGGCCAGCGTCCGGAACTCCATCTTCTCGAGGAAGGCGGCCAACTCTGCGGGGTTGGGATCATCGACTGCGAGCGCGTCGATGGGTTCGGGCAGCGGGGTGTCGCAGTCCAGCCGCACGAGCTCGCGCGAAAGCCGGATCTGGTCGGCGTATTCGATCAGGGTCTCGCGCCGCTTCGGCTGTTTGATCTCCGACGCGCGCGCCAGGAGGGTGTCGAGGTCGCCGTATTCGGTGATCAGCTGCGAGGCGGTCTTGATGCCGATGCCCGGGGCGCCCGGCACGTTGTCCACCGAATCGCCGCAAAGGGCTTGCACATCGACGACCTTCTCTGGCGGAACGCCGAACTTCTCGATCACCTGGTCGATGCCGATGCGGACGTTCTTCATGGTGTCGAGCATGAAGACACGCGGCCCGACCAGCTGCATCAGGTCCTTGTCCGACGAAACGATGATCACCTCGCCGCCCAGGTCGCGCACCTTGCAGGCGTAGGCCGCGATCAGGTCGTCCGCCTCGTACCCCGGCAATTCCAGCGCAGGCACCCCGAAAGCCTTCGTCGCCTCCCGCACCAGCGGAAACTGCGGAACCAGATCCTCGGGCGGCGGCGGTCGGTGTGCCTTGTACTGATCGTAGAGCTTGTTGCGGAAGGTCTCTTCCGAATGGTCGAAGACGACGGCCAGATGCGTCGGCGCATCCGCCTGGCTGCGCATCTCGACCAGCAGCTTCCAGATCATGTTGCAGAAGCCCGAGACGGCGCCGATCGGCAGGCCGTCGGACTTCCGCGTCAGCGGGGGCAGCGCATGGAAGGCGCGGAAGATGAAGCCCGAGCCGTCGACGAGATAGAGCCGGACCTTGGGTCCGTCCTGGGTGTGGTCGCGAGGGATGTCCGCGAGGGTCTGCGGCGCGGCGTCGAGCGTGTCGGTCATGCGGGGAAGATAGTGCGCCGGGCGAGCACGGTCACCCGCCCGCGGCATCCTCTATCCATGTCGTCCCGGGCGCCCTCGCGGCTCGTGGCCGGCGCGTCACAAAGAGACGCCCGCGCCTCCAGAAAGGCGCGGGCGTAATCCGTCGGCGACAGAGGCGAGGGGTGCGCCCCTGTGTCTCGGCGCCCGGGCGGCCGACGGCTCGCCGGGCGGAGTCGATTTCCGCGGGGACCGGCCGGAACGCGGGAGGAGCGTTCCGGCCGGCCGCGCCGATCAGAACCCGTAGCGGAGGGTTCCCGAGATGGTCCGGCCGTTGTTGGCGCGGCCCAGGACCACACCGTTGGCGGGCATGCTGGCCTGCAGCACGTTCACCACGGCGGTTTCGTCGAACAGGTTGTTGACGTTGAACATAAGCTGCACCCGCTCGGTCGGCCGAACCTGCACGAAGGCGTTGACCAGGGTGTAGCCCGGCAGCTTCAGCTGGTTGGTGTCCTGCGCGTAGCTGTCGGTGGTGCCGACGATGTTGGCGCCGACCGTCGCCCACTTCATCTCGAACTGCGGCGTCACCGAGAAGATCAGGTCCGCCTGGTGACGCGGCGTGTTGCCGATGAAGTTGGTGTTGGTCGGATCGCTGGTGATCTCGGCGTCGGTGTAGGTGGCGCCGGCGTTCACGCTGAACGGACCGTGGCGGACGATGGCTTCGAGCTCAACGCCCTTGGCCTTGTAGCCGCGGATGATGTTCTCGACCCGGATCGAGCCGTCGGGCAGGCTGTTGACCTGCACGTTGCGTTCGCCGGTCTTCGCCGAGAAGCCGGTGATGTTGAGCGTGACGCCCGACACCCGGTACTTGAAGCCGACTTCCGCCTGCTTGACAGTGTCGTAGGCGCTCTCCGAGTTGAGAAGCGCGCCCGTGTCGTAGTTGATCACCGGGGTGAACAGGATCTTGTCCGCCGAGGCGCGACCGCCGCGGCTATAGCGGGCGAAGGCCGCCATCGACTCGGCGATGCGGTAGTTCACGCCGGTCGAGTAGCTCAGGTAGTCGTAGTCGTAGTCGACCTTGCCCGGGCGGTTCAGCGGAAGCACCCCGGTCTTGGACTCGGCCAGCGAGATCGAACCGTTGCCGTTCACGTCGACCGAGGCGACGCCCACGCGGCCGCCACCCAGATCGGCGCCCAGCAGCGTGCCCTTCACATTGCCCATGTCGTAGCGCAGGCTGCCGCCGATGGCGACCTTGCCGAACCGGTAGTTCAGCGAGGCGTAGGGCGCGGCGACATCGTAGTTCATGTCGTAGTCGCGGCGGTAGAGGCCGTTACCGAGGCCGTAGCTGATGTAGCCGTCTTGGGTGGTCGGCACGCCGCCGGCGCTGCGGACGTTGACCAGGGCAGTGTCGCCGCCGCCGTTCACTTCCGTGAGGATGTTCAGGAACGCCCACTCGGTGTCGATGTCCTGCGACGAGGCGTAGAAGCCGACCGTGGTGGTCAGTTCGCCGCCGCCCATCTCCCAAACACGGCTGGCGCGCAGGTCGTTGGTCATGTTGTCGAGGCTGTTGGCCTTCACGTCGGTGTAGACCGACGACGTCAGCAGGCCGTTGCCGTTCAGCGTCAGCGGATTGATCGCCTGGCCGGCAAGCGGGCCCGTCGCATAGCTGAGGGTCGCGCCGGGGCCGCCGCCGTAGTTGAAGGCGAGCGCAACGGCGGGAGCGATGGCGATCGGCACCAGCGCATTGTTGCGGCCAGAGATGTCCGAGAAGCGGAACTTCTCGCTGATCGACCACCCGGCCACGTCGAACTGCGAGTCCAGGCCGATCGACTTGACCTTGGCGTGCTGGCCGTCGCGGAGATCATCCTCGCGGATCTTGTTCGAGGCGTCGGTGGCGAAGAGCCGGCTGTTGTACTTCGAGATCAGGGAGTCATCCTTGATGTCGAAGCCCGCGAGGCTCTTGAAGCTCGGGTCCGAGTTGGAGCCCGTGACCAGCATCGGCACGTCCTGATAGTTCGGCGTGCGGTCGTCCATCCACTTGCCGTAGATGCGGACGTAGCCGTTCTCGAGCTGCTTGGTGACGTTGACCTTGATCTGGCCGCCCTTGTAGGCGTCGAAGCCCACGTCGCGCGGGCCTTCGCCCTCGCGATAGAAGCCGCCGATGTGCATGCGCAGCGTGTCGCTGAGCTTGTAGCCGTAGTCGGCGTCGATGCGGTGCTCGCCGTAGTTCAGGCCCATGGTGGCCTGGACCGCGCCGCCTTCGACGTCGCCGGTCTTGGACAGCAGGTTGATGACGCCGCCGGGCGAGTTCGACGCGAAGGTCGAGGCCGAGCCGCCGCGAATTGTTTCGATCTGCGACAGGTTCAGGTCCGAGCGCAGGAACATGTCCGGGCCGAACTGCGAGATGTCGCCGAACTCCAGGACCGGCAGACCGTCCTCCTGGAGCTGCACGTACTTCGAGCCGTTGCCCG
Source organism: Phenylobacterium sp. J426 (assembly GCF_024699945.1). Classification (GTDB taxonomy): domain Bacteria; phylum Pseudomonadota; class Alphaproteobacteria; order Caulobacterales; family Caulobacteraceae; genus Phenylobacterium. The sequence goes on from NZ_JAJOMY010000001.1 coordinate 1,502,500, forward strand.
ACATCGGCAGGCCGCGGATCGAGTAGTCGGCATTGCCCTCGCGGCCGGCGTGTTCGGCGCGGATGCCGGGAATGTTGCGCAGGACTTCACCCAGCGACCGGGCGCCCAGCACTTCGATGTCGTCGGCGCGGAAAGCGCTCGTCGAGGTGGCGCTGTCGAGAGGGCTGCGGCCCTTGGCGACGCCGGTCGAGAAGACCGCTTCGTCCTTCGCCTTGGCCCCCGCAGTCGGCATGGCGCCGTCGGCTTGTGCGCTCTCGGCGTGGGCCGGAGTCATAAGCAGAAAAGGTGCAATTGCCGCAGATAAAAATAGATGTTTCATCGCAAAAACTCTAGCTATCCCCGTGGTGTATTCGATTGCACCATTTTTCATCGCCAGGATGAGGAATAGGTAAAGAACAGAGCATCTAGTCAGCTCGAGCCTGCGACATTTTGACCTGGGAATTACATAAAGGTCTCAGCCTTCTCCGGTGGCGCGGCTTTGAGTTACACGTCCGAACGCGTATCGACCGCCGGCGTTACCCGCCGGCGGCCTGGATGCGGATCCGTCATTCGAAATTCGCTGTAGCCGGCGCCTCCCGTTGCAGGTCGGCGCCTGAAGCGGGCTAGCCGGCGAGCGCCAGGGGCGTCGCGTCGGACTCGCCGAAGTCAGGCCCCAGCGTCGCGTCGCCGTGCCGCGCATCGTAGCCGCTGGAGGCATAGCCGCCCGCCGAGCGCAGACGGAACCGCGCGACCAGGGTCGTCAGCTCGTCGGCTTCCGCCGCAAGGCTGCGCGCCGCTGCGGTCGCTTCCTTGACCATGACGGCGTTCTGCTGGGTCATCTGGTCCATGCTGGCGACTGCGCTGTTCACCTGCTTGAGGTTGTCGGCCTGGGTCTCGGTGCTCTGCGCGATCTCGTTGATCAGGGCGTTGGTGTCGCTGATCTTCGCGCCGATGAGCGTGAGCACCTCGCCGGTGTCGCCGACGCGGCCGACGCCGCTCTGCACCTGCTCGGACGAAGTGTTGATGAGCGCCTTGATGTCGCGCGCCGCGTCGCCCGAGCGTTGAGCGAGGGCGCGGACTTCCGAGGCCACGACGGCGAAGCCCTTGCCGGCGTCGCCGGCGCGCGCGGCTTCGACGCCGGCGTTCAGCGCCAGCAGGTTGGTCTGGAAGGTGATGCTGTCGATCAGGTTGATGATCTGGCTGATCTCTTCCGAGCTGGTCTGGATGGCGTCCATGGCGGTGATCGCCTCGGAAACGATGGCGCCGCCTTCCTTCGCATTGCCGTTCGCCACCTCGATGGCGCGGCGGGCGTCGGCGGCGCGCTGCGCCGTCTCGCCCACCATGACGGTGACCTGCTGGGTGGCGGCGTTGGTTTCCTGCAGGCGCGAGGCCTGCTGCTCGGTCCGGCGCGAGAGATCCTCGGAGGCCGAATAGATGTCGGCGGCGCCCGAATGGACGGTCTGGGCCGAACGGGCGACGCCCGAGATGCTCTGTTCGAGGCCCTCGACCGCGCTGTTGAACGAGTGGCGAAGCCGCTCGTATTCCGGCTCGAAGGGAGTGTCGATGATGTGGGTCAGATCACCCGAGGCCAGCGCGGCCAGGGCGGTGTCCAGGGTTTCCACGACCCGGCGCTGGGCGGCCTCGGCGTCGAGGCGGGCCATGTCGGCCTCGGCCTTCGCCCGGTCAGCCTCGGCCTTGGCGCGGTCGGCCTCGGCCTTGGCCAGGGCGGCGTCGCGGAAGACGAGCACGGCGCGCGCCATGTCCCCCAGTTCGTCCGCCCGGTCGGCGTCGACCGCGATTTCGTTGTCGCCTTGCGCCAGCTGCGTCATGGCCGCGGTCAGGGTCGTGATCGGCCGGGCGATGGTGCGGCTCAGCAGGCGCGAGAGGATCATGGCGATGGCGATGAGCGCGATCCCGCCGACAACCAGGGCGGCGATTGCGGTGACGATGGCGCCCTTCTGCCGCTTGCCGTTTTCCTCGATGCGCTTCACCTCGACGTCGCGGATGTCGCGCAGCGGCAGCACGGCGTCGCTGACCAGGACCTTCTTGCCCGCGTCGCGGACCAGTTGTTGCGCTTCGTCGCGGCGGCCGGCGCGGACGACCTCGATCATCCGGTCGCCCCAGTTCTTCCGCCACGCGACGGTCGCGACCCGCGAGTCCTCAAGCTGCTTCAGCATGGCCGGGTCGGTGAGCGTCGACTTCAGCTCCTCCGAAACGCGATCATACTCGTCCCGGCCCTCGTAGTAGGACTTCAGGTAGCTTTCGTCGCCCGTGACGAGGAAGCCCCGGAGCTGGCTGTTCTGTCGGAGGATGGCGGTCTCGAGCGCCAGGGCGTTCGCGTGGATCGCCTGGCTGTGATTGCTGCTCTCTGTGGAGGCGCGGATCATCAGGATGGTTGCCAGGAAGACCACCATCATGATCGCCGCCGACACGCAGATCAGCACGAACGACAAGCTGAGCTTCTTGGGAATGTTCATCGCGAGACCCGTAGCTGCCCTCAGAAACGACACATAATATGTGCAACAATCACATTTAATTCGGATCAATAACGCAATCTTCCGCAAAGTCTCCAATAGTGTCGCGGAGAAGACGTAATCGCCGATCGTGAGTAGTGGAGCTAATGCCTGTGTGTTGAATGGTCGTTAATGGCGATCTGGACTGGCATTCAACTTGTGGGACATAACGTCGCCCGCTCGTCTGCCTGAAATTCGCTTCCTTTTAAGATGTCCGCCTCATCAGTGATCTCCGTTCAGGGCGCGTGCGCGGCCTGACAGTTGGGACGACGCGTCAGCCGGGCGCGCCAGGACTTGGCGTCGCATTCGGGGTCGTCCGGGGGATAACGAGTATGCAGATCGAGTTTTCATGACGATGCTGGCGACCGCTGGCGCCAAGCAGGCCTTCGCGCGCCAGGCCCAAAACTGCCGGTCTACCGGTTCAACCTTCGTCGCCTCGGTGCTCGAGGCGGTCGACCGCCAGCTTTCGCATGCGCCGATCAGCAGCCGGCTCGTCCGCGACTGGCGAGGCGATCCGGCCGCCGCGGCCGTGGCGCTGAGGGTCAACGGCGCGCTGCACGCGCTCGCCCGGCGGGGCAAGCCGCAGTATCTCGCCGAGCTCTACCGCGGTGAACACGACGATTTCGACGGCGCCGTCGCGGCGGCCCTCTCGGAGGAAGACCAGTTCATCGCCGACTGGATCCGCCACCCGACCCAGACCAACGAGGTGGCGCGCGGCGCGGCCATCATGTCGGCGCTCATGACGGTCGCCGCGGCGCGGCCGATGCCGTTCGAGGTCCTGGAGCTCGGATCCAGCTGCGGGCTGAACCTCAATCTGGCGCGCTACGCCTACCAGCTTGGCGGGGTCTCGACCGGGGATCCGTCGTCGGCGGTTCGCATCGCGCCGCAGTGGCGCGGCGCCGACCCGCCGAAGGCCGAGGTCTCGATCGTCAAGGCGCGTGGCGTGGACCTAAATCCCCTCGACGCCGCGGACCCGGCGCACCGCGAGCGCCTGCTGTCGTTCACCTGGGTGGACCAGCCCGACCGGTCCCGCCGGCTGGAGGCGGCGCTGTTGACGGCGGTGGTCCATCCGCCCCGGGTCGACCAGGGCGACGCCAAGCTGTGGCTCGCCGAGCGGCTGGCCGAGCCTCAGCCGGCCGGCGTGTGTCGCGCCGTCGTGCACACCATGTTCACTCAGTACCTGAGCGATCAGGCTCGGCGCGAGCTGGCGGCGACGCTGGCCGCGGCCGGCGCGGCCGCGACGCCGGAACGGCCGCTCATCGAGATCGGCCTCGAATGGACGGCCGACCGGCGGGAGGTGCAGCTGCGCCTGGCCTCCTGGCCGGACGGCGAGACCACCGTGCTCGCGAAGACACATCCCTACGGGGATTGGATCGAATGGCTCGGCCCGCGCTGAACGCCGGCGCCTAGACGTCGACCTCCGCGTCCAGGGCGTTCTCCTGGATGAACTCGCGGCGTGGCTCGACCAGATCGCCCATCAGGCGCGTGAACATGTCGTCGGCGTCGTCGGCGTGGGTCACCTTCACCTGCAGCAAGGTGCGGGCTTCGGCGTCCAGCGTCGTCTCCCACAGCTGATCAGGGTTCATCTCGCCCAGGCCCTTGTAGCGCTGGATCGAGAGGCCCTTGCGGCCGGCGTCCATCACCGCCGAGACCAGGTCGAGCGGGCCGCGGATGGTGGTCGCCTTGTCCCGGCGGGTGAAGGTGGCGACGCCCGAGAACGTCTCCGACAGCTCCTTCGCCCGCTCGGCGAGGCGCCGGGCGTCGGCCGCGTGCAGCAGGATGTCGTCCAGGACGATCCGTTCCGAGACCCCCCGCTTGATGCGGCTGAACACGAAGCTGTTCTGCTCGCCCTTTCGCCCGACCAGCCGCCGTCGCCTTCCTCCGCGTAGAGGTCGAGGCGCTTGGCGGCCGAGGCCGGGTCGCCGGCGCCGTCGACGAACAGCCCGGCGAGCGCCGCCTGCTCGATGGCGAACGCCGGCGCCCGCGTGGCGAGGCGCTCCACATTCGCGCGGGCCGCCCGCGAGGTGTTCACCAGCCGCAGCAGGTCCTGGCCGATCAGCCGCTCGCCCGAAGCCAGCTCCAGCATCGCCCCGTCCGTGCCCTCGTCGACGAGGTAGGTCTCCAGTTCGCTGTCGTCCTTCAGATAGCGCGAGGACTTGCCCTTGGCGGCCTTATACAGCGGCGGCTGGGCGATATAGAGGTAGCCGCGCTCGATCACCTCCGGCATCTGCCGGTAGAAGAAGGTGAGCAGCAGGGTCCGGATGTGGGCGCCGTCGACGTCGGCGTCCGTCATGATGACGATCTTGTGGTAGCGCAGCTTCTCGATGTCGAAGTCGTCTCGGCCGATGCCGGCGCCCAGCGCGGTGATTAGCGTGCCGACCTGGTCCGACGACAGCATCTTGTCGAAGCGAGCCCGTTCGACGTTCAGGATCTTGCCCCGCAGCGGCAGGATCGCCTGGTTCTCGCGGTTCCTCGCCTGCTTGGCCGAACCGCCGGCCGAGTCGCCCTCGACCAGGAAGATCTCGGACTTCGCCGGATCCTTCTCGGAACAGTCGGCCAGCTTGCCGGGCAGGGAGGTGATGTCGAGGGCCGACTTGCGCCGGGTGAGCTCGCGGGCCTTGCGAGCCGCCTCGCGGGCGGCGGCGGCCTCGGCGATCTTCTGGACGATCATCTTGGCCTCGTTCGGGTGCTCCTCGAACCACGTCGAGAGGCCCTCGTTGACGAGGTTCTCCACGGCGGGGCGCACTTCCGACGAGACCAGCTTGTCCTTCGTCTGCGACGAGAACTTCGGGTCCGGCACCTTCACCGACAGAACGCAGGTCAGGCCCTCGCGGGCGTCCTCACCCGAGACCGAGACCTTCTCGCGCTTGGTCGTGCCCGAGCTTTCCGCATAGCCGGTGATGATCCGCGTCAGCGCCGAACGGAAGGCCGCCAGGTGGGTGCCGCCGTCCCGCTGGGGGATGTTGTTCGTGAAGCAGAGGACATTCTCGTGGTAGCCGTCGTTCCACCATAGCGCCATGTCCAGCTCGACGGTGTCCTTGCGTCCGCGCACCACGATAGGCGCCTTCATCAGCGGATGCTTGGCCTTGTCCAGGTGGCGGACGAAGGCCTCGATGCCGCCTTCGTAGCTCATGACCTCCTCGAAGGGCTCGGCGCCCCGGTGGTCCTTCAGCCAGATGGTCACGCCCGAGTTCAGGAACGCCAACTCGCGCAGGCGGTGCTCCAGGGTCTTCAGGTCGAACTCGATGAAGCGGAACGTGTCGAGCGACGGCAGGAAGGTGACCTCGGTGCCGGTCAGCGGCTCGCCGTTCTCGCGCATCGGCGAGGCGCCGGTCACCTTCAGCGGGCTTACCGCGTCGCCGCGTCGGAACTCCATCTCGTGCTGCTGGCCATTGCGATGGATGCGCAGCTTCAGGAAATCGGAGAGCGCATTCACGACCGAGACGCCGACGCCGTGCAGGCCGCCCGAGACCTTGTATGAATTCTGGTCGAACTTACCGCCGGCGTGCAGCTGGGTCATGATGACCTCGGCCGCCGAGACGCCCTCGCCTTCGTGGATGTCGGTTGGGATGCCACGACCGTCGTCGGTGACGGTGCACGAGCCGTCGGCGTTAAGGATCACCTCGACCCGGCTGGCGTAGCCGGCCAGGGCCTCGTCGATGGCGTTGTCCACCACCTCGTAGACCATGTGGTGCAGGCCCGAGCCGTCGTCCGTGTCGCCGATGTACATCCCCGGACGCTTGCGCACCGCGTCCAGGCCCTTCAGGACCTTGATCGACTCCGCGCCGTACTCGGCCGCGCCATTGCCATTGGTCTCGGGGCCGTTGGTCTCGGTTTCTTCGCTCATGTCGCGTCCAGCTGGAGCGCCGTCCCGCGGACCTGACGGACCGCGCATTTCCTGGCGCCTGATGCGAGGCCGCCGCGCCCGGCGCGGAGCCTATGGATTCTTCGCTACCTATATAGGGTTTCGGTCTGATTCTGCACGTCTTTCGGCGCGCGGAGGGACCCTGTGTCTCAGCTGGCCGGCGCGAAGCCCGCCGCGTCCATTCGGAAGCCCTGGGCGCGGCCTTCGAGCCCCTCGAACAGATGGTCGTCGGTGCCGGTCAGGAAGGCCTGCAGGCCCAGCGCCTCGATCTCATCGAAGAGGGCGGCGCGGCGCGTACGGTCGAGGTGGGCGGCCACCTCGTCGAGCAGCAGGATCGGCGCGGGCTGGCCTTCGACGCGGGCCAGCCGGGCGGCCTGGGCGAGCACGAGGTTGAGGATCAGCGCCTTCTGCTCGCCGGTGGAGCACTCGGCGGCGGCGCGGTCCTTCTCGGCGTGCACGACGGCGAGGTCGCCGCGGTGCGGCCCGGTGAGCGACCGTCCCGCGCCGGCGTCGCGGTCGCGGGCGGCGGCGAGCGCCCGGGCGAGCCGCGTCTCGATCTCGGGCAAGTCGGCCCCGGACGCCGCCAGCTTTTCCCACTCGCCCGTCAGCGACAGCTTCGCTTGCGGGAACGGCCGTTCGCCGCGGGTGTCGATCTCGGCCTGCAGGGCCGCGAGGGTCCGCGCGCGAGCCTGGGCCATGAGGGCTCCGGCCTCGGCCATGCGGGTTTCGAGGGCTTCGAGCCACGCCGGGTCCGCCGGGCCCAGGGAGGCGGCGTCGGTCAGGAGGCGCATACGTTCCCGCAGGGCCTTCTCATAGGCCTGGACGCGTGGCGCATGGCCGGGGTCGGCGGCGAAGACCAGCCGGTCGAGGAAGCGCCGGCGGTCCCCCGCGCCCTCCAGGAAGAGCCGGTCCTGGGCCGGCGTCAGCCACACCTGGCGCACGTACTCGGCCAGACGGCCGGGCGGCGCGGGCTCGCCGTCGATCCGGACAACGCGGCGGGCGGCGCCCGGCAGCTCGACGCCGGTCCCCAGCCGGGTTTCGTCGCCGTCGGCCGCGAGGACCGCCGAGACGGCCCAGGCGCGCCCCACGGCCTCGCCCGGCAGCCGGCGGCCAACCTCGGCGATGCTCGCGCCGCGCAATCCGCGCCCAGGGATCAGAAAGCTGACCGCCTCCAGCAGGTTGGTCTTTCCGGCGCCGTTCGGCCCCGCAAGCCACACGGGCCGCCCGTCGAGCGCCAGCTCGGCCGTCGCATAGGACCGGAAGTCCGTCAGGGTCAGGCGGGTGAGGGCCGTTCGCACCCGCGGGTCTTAGCCGTGGCGCTTGTGCGAGACCAGATGGACGACTCCGGCGATGATCCCGCCGACGATCAGTCCGATCACCGCCGAGACGAGGGCGAACGCCAGCCAGCTCGCCGCCGGCCCGACGCCAGGAAGCCTGGCGGCGGCCTCGGTGAGCGCGTGGGTGACCGCCGGGACCACCGGGGCGTGGTAGTGTTCCAGGCCGTGCAGCAGGATCCCGCCGCCGACCCAGAGCATGGCCGCGGTGCCGATGGTGGAAAGCCAGGCCAGCACGGTGGGCATGCCCCGCACCAGCCCGCAGCCGAACCGCTTGGTCCCCGCCCGCGGGCTCTTCGCGAAGTGCAGGCCGATGTCGTCCATCTTCACGATCAGCGCCACCACGCCATACACCCCGACGGTGATCAGCAGGCCGACGAGGGCGAGCGCGGCGGCCTGGATGGCTAGGGGGCGGTCGGTAAGCGTCGACAGCGCGATGGCCGTGATCTCGGCCGACAGGATCAGGTCGGTGCGGATCGCACCGGCGACCTTCTGCTTCTCGAGCTCCGCCGAGCCCAGGGCCATCTCGCCGATCTCGTCTGGAATGTCCTCGTGGCGCAGGGCCTCGATGATCTTCTCGGTCGCCTCGAAGGCGAGGTAGGCGCCGCCCAGCATCAGGATCGGGGTCACCGCCCAGGGGGCGAAGGCGCTGAGCAGCAGCGCGCCGGGCATCAGGAACAGGAACTTGTTCTTCAGCGACCCCAGCGCGATCTTCCAGACGATCGGCAGTTCGCGGTCGGGCGTGAAGCCGGTGGCGTAGCTCGGCGTCACCGCCGTGTCGTCGACGACCACGCCCGCCGCCTTCGCGCCGGCCTTGCCGGCGGCGGCCGAGACGTCGTCCAGCGAGGCCGCCGCCACCTTGGCGATCGCCGCCACATCATCGAGAAGGGCGACCAGCCCGGAAGCCATGCGACGTCTCCATCCTGAACGGGTCGCTCCCTAACGCGCCGATCGCGTCCGATTTCCGCGAGCAGCGTGTCACAGCGCTTCCCATATCAGCGTCTAAGCTGAACCGTGGAAAATGGGGACAGAGAGAGATGAGCCAGACCGCCAAGGCCGAAGCCTTCCGCAAACTGCACCGAGGCGCCGAGATTCTGGTGCTGCCCAACGCCTGGGACGCGGCCAGCGCCGCCGTCATGGCCGACGCCGGCGCGAAGGCGGTGGCCACCTCCTCGGCCGCCGTCGCCTGGGCGCACGGGTACGCCGACGGCGACCTGATGCCGGTGGACAAGGCGGTGATGACGGTGGCCGAGGTCGTCCGCGTCGTCGACGTGCCGGTCACCGCCGACTTCGAGGGCGGCTACACCGACGATCTGGGCAAGCTGGTGGAGAACGTCACCCGCGTCATCGAGGCCGGCGCGGTCGGGATCAATCTAGAGGACGGCGGCCGCTCGCCCGAGCTGCACGCGGCCAAGATCGAGGCGATCAGGACGGCGCTGGGCGACCGGCTGTTCGTCAACGCCCGCACCGACGTCTACCTGCGTGGCCTTGCCGAGGGCCACGCGGCCTACGCCGAGACGATCGCCCGCGCTGAGCGCTACCGTGCCGCGGGAGCGGACGGCATCTTCGTCCCCGGTCCCGCCGACGCCGACCTGATCGGCCGGCTGGCGGGCGAGATCCACCTGCCGCTGAACGTCATGGCCTGGCCGGGCATGCCGGCCGCGGCGCGGTTGCAGGCGCTGGGCGTGCGGCGGCTGTCCTCCGCGACCCACCCGTTCCGCCTCGCCTACGCCGCGCTGGCGCGGGCGATCGAGGCCTATGTCCGGGACGGGGACCCCGACGCGCTGGCCCGGGCCGCCGAGGGCGCGCCGGCGCTGCAGAAGCGCTTCAGCTAGGCGGCGATGCAGCTCTCGAAGCCGGCTTTCAGGCCGGCTTCGTCGAGGTTGCGCCCGATGAAGACGAGGCGCGAGTAGCGCTTGTCGCTCTCGCGCCAAGGACCTTGGAAGTCGCCCTCAAGGATCATGTGCACGGCTTGGAACACGAGCCGCCGGTCCTCGCCCTTCACGTCCAGGATGCCTTTGGCGCGGAGGATGTCGACGCCCTGCGTCTGCAGCACGTTGTTGAGCCAAGCCGTGACCTTGTTGGCGTCGATCGGTCGGTCCGCCGTCAGCGAGATGGAACTGATGCCGCTCTCGGCCACGTGGTCGTGGATGTGCCCATGGTCATGATGATGGTCGTGATGGTGGCCATGATCATGATCATGATGATGGTCGTGATCGTGGTCGTGGCCGCAGTGCTCGTCGTGCACGTGGCCCGGCTCGCCGTGCGCCGGGTTCAGGAACTCCGGCTGCAGCTCGGTAATCCGGTTCAGGTCGAAGGCGTGGCGGCCCAGGATGGCGTCCAGCGGCACGTTCGAACGTTGGGCGCGACGGATCGGCGCCAATGGGTTCAGCGTGCGAATGGCCTTCTCGACCTCGGCCAGTTCGGCCTCGTCGACGAGGTCGGTCTTGTTGAGGATGATCTGGTCGGCGAAGGCGATCTGCTCGGCCGCCTCCCGGGAATCCTTTAGTCGCAGCGGCAGGTGCTTGGCGTCGACGACAGTCGTCACGCTGTCCAGTTCGGTGCGGGCGCGGACGTCGTCGTCGACGAAGAAGGTCTGGGCGACCGGCGCCGGATCGGCCAGGCCGGTGGTCTCGACGATGATGGCGTCGAACTTGCCCTTGCGCTTCATGAGGCCGGAGAGCACGCGGATCAGGTCGCCGCGCACTGTGCAGCAGACGCACCCGTTGTTCATCTCAAAGACCTCTTCGTCGGCGCCGACGATCAGGTCGTTGTCGATGCCCACCTCGCCGAACTCGTTGACGATGACGGCGTACTTCTTGCCGTGGTCCTCGGAGAGGATGCGGTTCAGGAGAGTGGTCTTGCCTGCGCCGAGGTAGCCGGTCAGGACTGTGACGGGTGTCTTGTCGCTCATGCCGGACCATGTAGGGCGACAGCGCGAACTTATGAAGTGGCGTTCTCAAGCTGGGGTGTTATAAAGTAACACATGACGATCGCTGAGCGCCCCGACCTGCGACCCGAGCCGCTGGACTCGTTCCGGCAGGACCGGACCTATCTCGGCGCCGACCACCGGCGCAACGAGCGCCGCACCTGGCTGGTGACGGCGATCTGCGCCGCCATGCTGGTCGTGCTGGTGGCGGGCGGCGCCGTCACGGGATCGCTCGCCCTGATGGCGGCGGGCCTGCACATGGCCGCCCACGTGATCGCCCTGCTGGTGGCGGCAGGCGCCTACGCCCTGGCCCGTCGTCACGCGGGCAATCCGGCCTTCAGCTTCGGCACCGGCAAGCTGGGGTACCTCGCGGGGTTCGCGAACGCCGTGGTGCTGGCCGCGACCGCGGTGATCATCGCCGTCGAGAGCCTGGAGCGGATCCTCAACCCCCACATCGTCGACTACCATGGCGCCCTCCCGATCGCGGTGGGCAGCCTGGCTGTCACCCTCGTCTGCATCTGGCTGCTCCGCCCCAGCCATTCCCACGCGGCCCGCAACGACCCGGACGGCGACCTCAACCTCTCGGCCGTCCACCTGCACCTGACCGCGGATGCGGCCGTTTCGGTTCTGGCCGTGGCCGCCGTCCTCGTCGGCCAGCAGCTGGACTGGCGCTTCGCCGACCCGCTGGCCGGCCTCCTGGCCGCGGGCCTTGTCGCTCAGTTCGCGCTCAAGCTCCTGCGCCGGGCGGGCGCCGCGCTCCTCGACATCAACCCCTCGCCCGAACTTACCGCCGAGGTGCGCGCCCGTCTCGCCGCCGGGGGCGAGCAGGTCATCGACCTGCATCTCTGGCGCCTGGGGCCCGGCCACCACGCGGTCATCGCCGTGCTGGCGGCCGACCATCCCCAGCCTGCCGAGGCCTACCGCGCCCGGCTGGCGGGCCTCGCCGGCATTTCGCACGTCACCGTGGAGGTGCGCGGATCCGATCACGCGCACGATTGTGACCACGCTCACGCCCACGGTTAGGTAAGCTGGGAGCGTGCCGATGCGTATGTCCCGCCGCCGCTTCCGCAAGCCGATCCGGCCGCGTCCCCGCCTACTGGCGCTGAGCGCCGCCCTGTTGCTGACCGCCGCTGGGGCCGGCGGTTTCGCGGCCTATCAGAACGCTGCGCCCGGGCCGCAGGTCCGCCTGACCGGCGGGCCTCTGCCGGTGGCGATCCCCGTCGCGCCCCCGGCGCCCAAGGACCTGCAGGACGCGCTGAGCGCGCTGGTCCGCGCGTACGGCGAGGAGGTGGGTGTTGCGGTCACCGACGTCTCCGCGGGCTGGACGGCCGGCGTCGATCCCGATGGGCTCTACCCGCAGCAGAGCGTCTCGAAGCTTTGGGTCGCCATCGCCGTGCTGAAGGCCGCCGACGAAGGCCGGCTCGCCATCGACCAGCCGGTCGTGCTGCACGAGGAGGACCGCTCGGTCTTCTACCAGCCGGTCAGCTACAACATCCGACCCGGCGGCTACACGACCGACATCGAGGCGCTGCTGCGCCGGGCCATCGTCCAGAGCGACAACGCCGCCAACGACCGGCTGATCAAGGCGGCGGGCGGGCCCGGGGTCGTCGGCGAGGCCCTGGATCGCCTGCAGCTCGAGGGGGATCGCCGTCGGCGCCTATGAGCGCGACCTCCAGGCCCGGGTCGCCGGCCTCACCTGGCGGCCCGAGTACGGCACGGGCTGGAACTTCCAGGCGGCCCGCGAGCAGCTCCCGGCGCAGGTGCGCGAGGCCGCGCTCGCCGACTATCTCCGGGATCCCCTCGACGGCGCCCAGCCCGCGGCCATCACCCGCGCGCTCGCCCGGCTGCACAAGGGCGAGCTGCTGTCGCCTGCCGCGACCCAGCATCTGCTTGGCCTGCTGGCTGACGTCCGCACCGGCCCGCAGCGGCTCAAGGGCGGCCTACCGCCCGGCTGGACCATTGGCCACAAGACCGGCACCGGCCAGGACTACCGGGGCACCTCGGTGGGCATCAACGACGTGGGCCTCCTGACCGCGCCGGACGGCCGGACCTATGCGGTGGCGGTGATGATGCGGCGGACCCACAAGCCGGTGCCGCAGCGGCTGGAGCTGATGCAGGCTGTCACCCGCACGGTGGCGGCGCACTGGGCCGGCGACGGCCCGCAGCTCGTTACCGCCAGCCGGAACGCGGCCGACTAGGGCCGCTCGATCCCCTTCACCAGCGTCAGCTTGATCGGCTCGCCGGTCATGTCCTTGCCGGCCCACACCGCGCCGACGCCGCCGTCAGAGGGGAAGTCGGTGCAGTAGCTGACCGGGATCGGGATCGGCTTGGACTGCTTCAGGCACACCTTCTCGCCCTTCACCGACCATTTGCCGGAGTTCGCCTTGCCGCGCCGGCCGATGGCGTCCCAGGTGCCGTCGGGGTGCAGCCAGATGCGCTGATGCTTGCCGTCGGGATACAGCGCCTTGATCGTGTTGCCGAAGGCGGCCGGCACGCCGCGCGGTTCGGCGGAAGCCGGTTCGCCCGCCTGGACGTTCAGGCCCAGGAACGTCGCATAGGCGGCGACGGAGACGCGGACGAGGCTCAAGGTGGGTCTGGTGCGCATGAGGGACTGGAACGCAGAACGTTGAAATCGGCGCCAACAGCGGCTGGACTCGACACCTGCCCCGGCGCACGTGAACTGAAGCTGACAAGCTTGGCTGAAGCGACGAGGACTTGATGGACGACCAAACAATCCCGGCCGACGCCGAGCGGGCCGGCATGCTGGCGGCGCTGCACGCGGTGATCATCGGCATGCTCTCGACCCTGAAGCGCAAGGGCGTGCTCACGCCCGAGGAGGTCGATCACATCTTCGAGGCGGGGCTCGTCACCTTCGAGCGCGGCGACCAGGACGCCGTGAAACAGGCGGCCCAGCTGACGCTGCAGATCCTCGCCCGCTCACTGAAAGATTGATCCTGGAACCGGGCGGGTGACGCCTCCGTTGCCTTTCCCATGGCCAAAGCCGCCCGCAGAAGCCCCGATCGTGTGGAGGCCGCCGGGTTCTTCATGAGCCGGGCGCAGGAGGCGATCGACGCCGCCGAGGCGGCGCGCAACGAGGAGGCCTCGGCGGCCTTCTACAAGGAGGCCGAGACGTGGCTGTACATGGCCAGCCGCTGCCTCAATCCTGAGGGCGAGACGGCGCGACCCATGACGCTCGACGTCGCCCCGCCCCGGGTGCGCGGCGAGCGCCGCAGCTTCATGGAGGACTGAAGATGATCCGAGCCGCCACTGCAGCCACGCTCGCGGCCCTCGCCGCCGCGGCCTGCGCCGAGACGCCGGACCGGCAGGCCGCCGCCACCGGAACGAGGTCCGACACCTCGGCGAGCTCACCCATGACGGTCAATCCGGTAACCCCGGGGACTCCGCCGCCTGCGCAGGGGCAGGCGATCCCCTCGACTCCGCCGACGCTGAGCGAGGACCCGGCGCGCCAGACCGACGACAAGGCCATGCCGCCTGGCCCGGTCAACCCGGGCGCCTGAGTCAGGAGCCCGGGATCACCGGCGTCGCCGACAGGTTCGTGCGGCCCAGTCCCTCGACGCGGTACAGCGCGCCCTCGGGGCCGGGCGTCCTGGCCCGCAGCCGCTTCGGGTCGGCGGCGATCTCCGCCGCCTGCATGACGCCGATGTCCCGCGCCCCGGCGACGATCACGATGCGCTCGCCTCCCGGCGCCGTGAAGCTGGCGATATAGCCGTAATCGACGTTGGGGCGGCCGGCGTGCGCCGTGCCCGCGCCGCTGACGAAGGTCTCTCGGGTCCGGCGGTCGACCAGCTCGTCGTAGGTTTCGCCCACCTCGAAGCGGGAGCGCTCGAAGACAGGGTCGTGCAGCAGCCGCAGGGCTGAGAGATAGCCGACGTAGATCACGTCCGAGCCCTTCAGCATCTGCGGCGTGAGCTGGGAGGAGGTGACCAGCCCGACGCGGTCGCCGCCGGCCGCCAGCCGCCGCGCCAGGGGCATGATCTCGCGCAGCGCCAGCGTGGCGCCCACGGGCGTGTAATAGGTGTCGAGGTCGACGTACCGGCCCTGCAGCTCGGGCCGCGCCATGAGGAGGCTGTCGAGGTCGGCCGCCGAGTTGATGTCGAAGGCGCGGATCATCCGCTTCGGCCCATCGCCCTGCTCGGTGTCTCCGAAGATGTAGTAGTCGCCCACGACCACCAGCAGGGGGCGGTCCTGGCCCACGCCAGCCCACAGCGGCGCGGCCGCGATACGGTCGAGTTCGCGGGCCGGCGCCGTCGCGCGCGCAAGCCAGGCGCCCCCCAGCACCGCCATCGTGACCAGCAGCAGGGCCGCCGCGACCGCCCAGCGCCAGGGGCGCTCCTCCCGCGCGACGGCGCGGGGCTCCGGGGCCTCGATCAGAGCCAGCCGGTACTCGCCGAGCGGCAGCGACAGCCTCGGCGAGCTGTCGGCGTAGAAGTCGTCCAGCTTCTTGCGGAGGCGGTGGACATAGACCCGCACCGAGGCGTCGCCGGCGAGATCCACCGCGCGGCCGAAGACCTCGACGGCGATGTCGGCCTCGCGCACCGGCCGGCCCGCGACGGCCTGCTGCGCCAGATACTCGAACAGGCGCGAAAGACCCTGCGAACGTCCCAGAACGCCGCTGGCGCGCACTCGCGCAACCTCCGCTTCCAGGCCGTCCTCCGGGCCGTCCATACGTGCCTGTAACCCCCCTGTAACGCCGCCTCAACCGTAAAGTACGGGCCGCGCCGACGCGAGGCCCCTATCGCCGCCGCATTGCCAGCCGGGCTGGACTCAGTGTTACTTTATAACATAACAAATTAGCGCAGTTGAGAGGGGGCGGGGATGAAGGCGATCTGGCTGCTGGGGGCGGCGCTGGCCGCGCTGGGCTCGGGCGCGCGGGCCGAAGGCGCCGACGTTCAGGAGCTGGTGGTCACCGCGGCGCGGCTCGAGGAGACCCTGCCGCAGGAGCTCGCCCGCTATGGCGCTGACCTGTCGGTGATCAGCGAGGCCACGATCCGCGACAACCTTTACGTCGACATCTCCCAGGCGCTGCAGATGCAGACGCCTGGGGTCTTCCTCAGCCCCCGCAACGGCCCGTTCTCCTACGTCGACATCGCCATCCAGGGCTCGCGGACCGGGGATGTGCTGTGGCTCGTGGACGGCGTGCGGATCAGCAACCGCCTCTACACCTCGACCAGCCCGGCCGACACGCTGCCGGCCAGCATGGTCGAGCGCATCGAGGTGCTGAAGGGCGGCCAGAGCCTGTTCTACGGCACCCAGGCGGTGGCTGGCGCCATCAACGTCGTGACGCGCGCCTATTCGGAGGACTTCGACGGCCGCCTCACCGCCGGCGGCGACACGAACGGCGGCGTCCACGCCGACGTCTTCATCCGCGACACGGTGGGCCGGCATCGCTATGTGGCCTGGGTGTCGAAGGACGAGTCCGACGGTTACCGCACCTTCGACATCTTCCAGCCCAGCGCCACCGACCGCAGGCGCGGCTACGATGTGGTCAGCTTCGGCGGCAAGTACGGCGTCGATCTCGCCGATGGGCTGGCGCTGAACCTCTACGCCCAGCATGTCGACGCCCATCTGGAATATCCGAACCCGCGGCTGACCCGGCTCGCCTTCAACGACCGCGACGAGGAGATCGCCAGCGCCAGCCTCGACTGGACCGCCCGCGACGACGTCCAGCTCTCGGTGAAGGGCTACTACCACGACTGGGACAGCGTCTATTCCACGGTCAACAACGTGCCGGGCGACCCATCCGCGCCGCCGGTGATCGTCGATGACCTCACCTACTGGGGATACGAGGACTACGGCGTCCAGGCGCTGGCCAGGCTGAACCTGCACAAGGGGTTCGAGTACCAGCTGGGCTACGACTTCCAGAACTTCAACGGCCGCGACGAGGTGCTGCTGATCGCGCAGCAGACCGAGAAGGTTCATGCCTTCATCGGCCAGGTGCGCACGACCGACGACCTGTTCGAGAACCTGCGCTTCGCCGCCGGCGTCCGCTACAACCGGACCGACGAGACGGAGAAGACCGTCTGGAACGTCTCGGGTCGCTGGGATGCGACGCCCGCCGTCTACGTCGAAGGCATGGTGGGCACGGCGTTCATCCTGCCGAGCGCCGAGCAGCTGTTCGGCGTCGACCCCTGCTGCGCCGTCGGCAATCCGCAGCTGGACGCCGAGGAAAGCGCCAACGCCAGCCTGACACTGGGCGGGCAGACGGACCGGCTCACCTGGGAGGCCACCGCCTTCACCCGCCGGGTGAAGAACCTGATCGTCGACGAGGAACGGCCCGGCTTTCCGGACGGAATCTACGTGAACACCGACGGTGAGGTCCGCTTCCGGGGCCTGGAGTTGCAGGCAACGCTGCGTGTCACGGAAGCGATCGCCGCCCGCGCCGCCTACGCCTACACCCGCGCCCGCGCGGCGGGAGCCGGCCGCCAGTTCGATCGCGTACCCGAGCAACAGGTCAAGGCGGGGGTCGACTGGGTCCCCGCGGAGCTGCCGTTCGGCGCTTCAGCCAGCCTGCTGTGGGTGGGAGACGTGGCCTTCAACGTGTCGGGCTTCGGCCGCGTCGGCTACGGAAACTACACTGTCGTGGACCTTGCCGCCCATGCCTGGCTGGACGGCCCCGATCGCCGCCACAAGCTGACCGGCCGCCTCGAGAACGCCTTCGACGAAGCCTATGCGACGCGCGTGAATTCCGCGGCTCCGGACGTCCCGGGTCCCCGTTTCCTCTACCGCTTCCGCGGCGTGCCCAGGACCTTCCACATCAGCTATGCCTACAGCTTCTGACGCCAGGCCCGGAAAGCCAGTCGCCAAGCCCCGCAAGCCCTGGGCGCCACGGTGGCTGGTGGTGACCCACCGCTACCTCGGCATCGTCGTGGGCCTGCTGATGCTGCTGTGGTTCGCGAGCGGCATTGTCATGCTGTTCGTCCGCTGGCCGGAGGTTACAGAGGCCGAACGTGTGGCGGGCCTGCCGCCCATCCCGTGGGAACGCTGTTGCGACCTGACCAGCTTCGGGCCGGAACAGCCGTTGGCGGACGGCGTGATCGAGGCCGTCGCCGATCGGCCCGTGCTGCGCTCGGGTGGCGAGACCTACGACCTCGAGCGCGGCGGCGTGCTGAAGCCCCTGACCGAGGCGGAGGCCCGGGCGGTCGCGACGGCGCACACCGGCCGCATTCCGGACGCCGCCCGGCTCGTCGAACGCGACCAATGGACGGTCACCGGCTACTTCAACAAGCGCCGTCCCTTCTGGCGCGTGGAGATGGGCGACGCAGCCCGCACCGTCGTCCACGTTTCGGCCCGCACGGGCGAGGTGGCCCAGGCGACCACCCGCGCGGATCGCGTCTTGGCCTGGCTCGGCCCCATCCCGCACTGGCTCTATCCCAAGGCGCTGCGGGCGGACGCCAAGCTCTGGACGCAGGTGGTGATCTGGACCTCCGTGGCCGGCCTCTTCCTGACCGTCACCGGCATCTATCTCGGCCTGGTCGCCTGGCGCCCCTGGCGCGACGCACGGCTCTCGCCGTTCCGGGGAGCGGTGATGTGGCACCACCTGACGGGTCTCGCCGCCAGCCTGCTGACGCTGACCTGGACGCTGTCGGGCCTGCTGTCGATGCAGCCCTGGGGCCTGCTGGAGGGCGGCGACGATCCCGGCGCCGCGCGCTACCGGGAGGCCGCGATCACCGTCGGCGTCCTGGGTCAGGGTCTCTCCGACCTGAAGGGCCAGGATTTCGCGGCGCGGCAGGTGCGGCTGGTCCCCCTCGACGGCGGGCTGATCCCCGTGGCCGACGGCCGACCGCTCGGCGGTCCGCCGTCTCCGGCCGACCTGACACGCGCCGCGGCCCGGCTCGGGGCCGTCGCCTCGCAGGGCCTTATGGGCGCAGAGGACGCCTACTGGTACGGCCACCACGACACGGTGAAGCTGCCGATCTGGCGGGTCATCCGCGCCGACGGGACGCGCGACTACATCGATCCCGAAACCGGCGAGCTGCTGCGCAGCGTCGACCGGGCCGCCCAGGGCTTCCGCTGGTGGCACCTGGGCCTGCACCGGCTGGACGTGATCCCGGGCTTCGACCGGGGCGCCGGCTGGGCGGCGGTCATGACCCTCCTGCTGGCGTTCACCGGCGGCAGCGTCGGCCTCGGCGTCTGGCTCGCCTGGCGCAGGGCCCAGGCCGACGTCACCAGGCTCGCCCGTCTCCGGGGCGCCGCGCGGCTTGAGCCGCATCGCCGGCTTCTCCACCAGGAACCAGCTCGCCGCAGCAAACGGCAGCACCGCAAGGACGCCGGTGAGCACGTTGAGCTGTCCCATCAGCGCCAGCTGCTGCTGGATAGGGAAGGCGTAGATGTAGACGCCGTAGCTGAGGTCGGCCGGCAGCTTGCCCGGCCGCGAAAGGCCGACCACGGCTGTCGGCAGCGCCAGTGGCCCCACGAACGGAAACGCCAGGGCCGAAATCCCGCCCAGCCACAGCGGGACCTTCGTCTGGCTCAGCCAGAGCGCCGCGCCGGCGAAGAACAGGAAGCCGTTGCGGCCGGCCAGGAACGCGATCCGGGTGATCCGGTCGTCGGCCCATTGCGGTGTGGTCAGCATCAGCGACAGCCAGACGATGGCGCAGATCGCGGCGAGGCCGACCACCAGCTTCAGGTTGGCCCGCACCAGCATCAGCAGCAGGTAGCAGGCGAACTCGAGCCTGAGCGTCCAGAGCACCCCGTTGACGACGCCAGCTACGGGTGCGTCGGCGAAGACGCCCGGCAGCTCATAGGTCGCGGGGAAGAGCAGGGCGTTGCGCACCACGTAGAGCGCGGCGCCGCGCCAGTACTCCACCGGGGCCGCCGTGGTGAGGAAGCTGAGCAGGATCACCGTGACGATCAGCGAGACGATCAGCCCGGGTTCGATCCGCAGGATGCGCTTGAGCAGATAGCTCTTCGGGTCACGTTCGTAGCTGCCGGCGATCAGGAACCCGCTGATCACGAAGAAGATCGACACGCCGAGGGCGCCGAAGTCCTCGACCCCGCGGATCGTCAGCGGCGGCTGTCCCGACAGCGGGAAGGTATGGCTCACCACCACCAGCAGGGCCGCCGCCAGCCGCATGAGGTCGAAGTTCATGGTCCGCCCTTAGCATGCGTTGCCGCTGTCGCCGCAACGCGGGGCTAGGCTTCGAACCCGCCCACGACCTCGAGCACGGCTTGGCCGTAGTGCGCGAGCTTGGCCTCGCCGACGCCGCTGATCCGCTCCAGCGCCGCGCGGCTGCCGGGTCTTACCTGGGCGATCTCCGCCAGGGTGCGGTCATGGAAGATGACGTACGGCGGCACGTGCTGGGCCTTGGCCTCGCTGGCTCGCCAGGCCTTCAGGGCCTGGAACAGCGGCGCGTCGGCGGCCGACAGCGGCGGCTCCTTGGCCTTGCGGCGCGGCCGGCGCTGGGCCTCTTCCTCGATCTTGCGGATCACGACACGCCGCTCGCCGCGGAAGACGGCCCGCGCGCCATCGGCGTCGCCGATGCCTACCAGCGGCCGCCCATCGTTCGGGTCCTCCCGCAGCAGGCCCTCGAACAGCAGCTGCTCCAGAAGATCGCGCCACTGCACCGCCGACAGCTCGGCCCCGATGCCCCACGTCGAGAGACCCGCCTCCCAGTCGGAGACCTCCTTGGTCTTGCCCAGCAGGTGGTCCACCACGCGGCCGCGTCCGAACCGCCCGCCCAGCCGGTGGGCCGCCGACAGCGCCTTCTGGGCCGCCTCCGTGGCGTCGGTGGTCTCGACCTCGCCGCTGCAGAGGTCGCACTGGCCGCAGGGCTTGACGCCGGTCTCGCCGAAATAGCGGCGCACGCTCGCCGCCCGGCAAGCTGTGCCGTCCAGCATGGCGTAGAGCTGGCGCAGCTTCCGCGTCTGGACCTGTTTCACGCCCTCGTCGACGTCGCGCTCGCCGATGCGCCGCAGCGCCCAGGCCATGTCGGAGGCGCCGTACAGCGTGATGCCTTCGGCCGGATCGCCGTCGCGGCCCGCCCGGCCGATCTCCTGCCAGTACGCCTCGATCGAGGCCGGCGGATCGGCGTGGATGACGAACCGGACGTCCGGTTTGTCCACGCCCATGCCGAAGGCGATCGTCGCCACCATTACCGCGGCGTCCGCCTCGAGGAATCCCTCCAGCCGCTGGGTGCGCAGATTGCGGTCGAGGCCGGCGTGGTAGGCCAGCGCCGGAACGCCGGCATCGCGCAGCGCCTGGGCCAGCTTCTCGGTCCCGTCGCGCGAGCCCGCATAGACCACGCCCGACTTGCCCGGCCGCGCGGTGACCAGGTCGACGACCCGCTTGTCCTTGCCGCCCTTCTTCCGCTCGGCCGACAGGATCAGCTCAGGCCGTGCGAAGCTGGCGACGAATTCGGCCGAGTCCTCCAGCCGCAGCTCGGCGCGGATGTCTTCCCGGGTCCGGGCGTCGGCTGTGGCGGTCACCGCCAGCCGCGGTACGGCCGGGAACAGCTCGGCCAGCCGGCCCAGCATCCGGTACTCGGGCCGGAAGTCGTGGCCCCACTGGCTGACGCAGTGGGCCTCGTCGATGGCGATCAACGCCAGCGGCGTGCGCCCGAGGCGGTCCAGCATGTTGGGCTGCATCAGCCCTTCCGGCGAGACGTACAGCAGGTCCAGTTCGCCGCGTTCGATCCGCCGCCACGTCTCGGTGCGCTCGTGCAGGTCGATGTGGGAGTCCAGCCGGGCCGCGGCCACGCCCGACTGCTGCAGCGCCGCGACCTGGTCCGTCATCAGCGCGATCAGCGGCGAGACGACGAGGCCCAGGCCCGGCCTCATCAGGCTGGGGATCTGATAGCAGAGGCTCTTGCCGCCACCGGTGGGGAGCACCGCCATGGCGCTGCGGCCGGCGAGCACCTCGGCGATGACATCCGCCTGCAGGCCCCGGAAGTCCGCATGGCCGAAGGTCCGGCGCAGGATCTCGCGCGCCTCGGCGAGAGGCGAAAGCGGGCTTTGCGCGGCGGCGGCGTGCATCGCGCCCCTTATGGCGCAATTCGCCCGAAGGTCGATGCGACCTTTCCCTCCCAGAAGGCCGCGAAATCTAGGCTGTGCGCGCCAGCTCCGTTCGGCTCTGGATGCCGCGGACCACCTTCAGCAGCTTCAGCGCCTGGTCGCCGCCCAGCACCGCGAAGTCGATCTCGCGCTGGGACAGGGTCTTCAGGATGGCGTCGTCGGCGTCGCTCATGCGCCGCGCGCACATGTTCCAGTTGGCGAACTCGCGCATCGTCGCCGGTCCCGCCTGCAGAACGCGCGGCTCCTTGTGGCGGGGATCGTCGAGGATGCGGCGATAGGTGCTCATCACCGCCTCGGCCGGACCCTCCAGCGCCTGGAGGAACCAGCCGTCGTGGACGAGCAGCAGCCCGGTGATCGCGACGGCGCGGTTGTTGCGGATCGACGCCCGGATGATCTCGTCGACCTGGGCGTTCAGCCGGACGGGCTCGATCGCCTGCCGGCTGGCGTAGACGAGGCGGTGCAGGGTGCGAGAGCCGGAAATGGCGGAGTTGGCGGACACTCGGGGACGCTCCGGAAACGAAGCCGCCAGCTTAGCCGCCACCTCTTGAACAATCGCCTAACACGTTACTCCGCCGCCAGGCGCGCCGGAGCCGCCTGGCCCCCCGCGCAGCAGCCGACCGGGGAGGGCGCCGGTAGGCTCTCCGTCGCGGTAGGTGGTCTGACCGGCGACGACGGTCGCCACATAGCCCTCGGCGCGCTGGATCAAGCGGCGTCCGCCGGCCGGAAGGTCGTAGGCCACCTGCGGCGCGAAGAGCTTCAGCTGGTCGTAGTCGATGACGTTGAGATCGGCGCGATATCCCGGCTGAATGAGGCCGCGGTCGAACAGGCCGACGGTCTCGGCCGTATCCCGCGTCTGGCCCTTGATCATCTTCTCCAGCGCCAGCCTGGGTCCCCGCGTGCGGTCGCGGGTCCAATGGGTAAGATTGAAGGTGGGGAAGCTGCCGTCGCAGATCATGCCCACGTGCGCCCCGCCGTCCGACAGGCCCGGCACGCAGTCCGGATGGCTCAGCATGGCGTAGGCCGGGTCGAGGTTCTGGAAGGCGTAGTTGAGGAACGGCAGGTACAGCATGCCGCGCCCGCCGTCGGTCAGCATGTGATCCAGGGCGACCTCGGCCGGCTCGCGGCCCTCGCGCGCGGCGATCGCCGCGATGGTCATCTCGGACGTCGGCTCGTAGTCCGGTGTCTGCGCCATCAGGAACATGTTGTCCCAGGCGCGCGGCTGGCTGCCGGCGAAGCCTCGCCCGGCGGCCTCCTCGGTCAGCAGGCGGGCGCGGAAGCCGGGATCTCGCAGCCGCTCCACCTTGCCCGCCAGCGGCAGGTCGCGGATCTCGGCGAAGACCGAGTGCTGGCTGAAGGGATTCATGGTCAGTTCGAAGCCGAACAGCACGCCCACCGCCCGGCCCGCCACTTGCGCCCGGATCGGCAGACCGTCGGCGTTGGCCTGGGCCAGCCAATCCAGCATCATCCGGTAGCTGTCCGGTGCGCGGGGGCTCTGCACCAGGCTGAACGACAGCGGACGGCCCGAGCGCTCGACGATCCGGCGCAGCATGGCGAGCTCCTCGGCGGGCTCGGCGAAGTCCGATACGAGCTGCAGCACCCCCTTGCCGGCGGCGGCGAGACCCAGTGCGATGCCGGTCAGCTCGTCCTCGCCGGCGGTCAGCGTCGGCGTCGGCTGGCCGTCCGAGGTGCGATGGTTGAGCGTCCGCGAGGTGGAGAAACCTAAGGCGCCGGCCTCCGCCGCGCGCCGGGCGATGGCCGCCATGGCGTGGATGTCGGCCTCGGTCGCAGGCTCCCGGTTCGCGCCCCGTTCGCCCATGACGAACACCCGAAGCGCCGCGTGCGGCAGCTGGCTGCCGACGTCGACGTCGAAGCGTCGCCTCTCAAGTGCGTCGAGGTAGTCGGGATAGCTCTCCCAGTTCCACGGCAGGCCTTCCGAGAGCACCGGGAACGGGATGTCCTCGACGCCTTCCATCAGGCGGATCAGCCGGTCGTGGTCTTCCGGCCGGCACGGCGCGAAGCCGACGCCGCAGTTGCCCATGACGACGGTGGTCACGCCGTGCCACGAGGACGGCTGCATGCGCTCGTCCCAGCTCGCCTGGCCGTCGTAGTGCGTATGGATATCGACGAAGCCCGGCGTCACCAGCTTGCCGCGGGCGTCGATCTCCTCGGCGCCGGCGCCGGCCAGCTTCCCGACGGCGGCCACGCGGCCGTCCTTTACGCCGACGTCGGCCTCGTAGAGCGCGCCGCCCGTCCCGTCGGCCAGCGTGCCGCCGCGGACCACGAGGTCGAAAGCCTTCTCCATGGCCGGTCTCCCTGATCGGGCGTCTGTTCGCGCCCTGGTCGTCATCTAGCCGCGCGGACGCCGGGTCAGGTCAACGATCAAATGCCGGGTCCGCCGGGCTGGGCCGTAGGAACCTGGGGCTTTTGAAGGGGTTGCACGCCCTGGACGAGAGACGATCGATGCCCATCAAAGCCCTGCTGGCCCTCGCGGCCCTGGCCGTCGCCATTGGCTTCACCCTGCCCGGACGGGAAGGCGGCGAGGCGCAGGCGCAATCCGGCCAGATCCCGATGCTGGAACTCCGCTAGCCGCCGAGGTCCAGCGGCGCCCCGGCGCCGCCGATCGCGGCGCCAAGCGCGCCCTTCAAGGCCTTGCCGATGTCCGACGCCTTGGCGGCGCAGCCGTGCAGCGTCCGGCCGGCGAACTCGATCTCGGCGCTCATCGGATAGGTCCGGTCGCTCATGCCGTCCGAGCAGTCGCCCACCCGCAGGGTCACGGTCATGGCGGAGCCGTCGGCGGCGGTCGCCTTCCACACGCCCTGGCCGGGGCTGATCTCCGCCCCGGGCGCGGTCAGCTTCACGTTCGGATGATCGGGCCGGATCAGATCGAGATCGGTCCCGCGCAGGGTCAGGGACCAGAACGGCTCCGGGCCGATCGCCACGATGTCCTCGCCGAAGTCCGTGGCGGCGGGCGCGGCGGGCAGGGCGGCGCCCGGCGCATCCGCGGGCGGCGGCGCGGCCTCGCCGCCGGGCGCCTGCGGCTGACAGGCGGCGAGGAGCAGCAGAGCGAGCGGAGCGAAGAGGCGCATCGAGGCCTTCCCGGTTTCGGTTCAAATCAGGCTACCGTCGTTCCCGTGGGCGCGACACCCTTCAGCTTCTACGAGTTTTTCGCCGGCGGCGGCATGGCCCGGCTGGGCCTGGGCGCGCCCTGGACCTGCGCGTTCGCCAACGACTTCGACTCGGTCAAGGCCAGCACCTACCGGCTGAACTTCCCTGATGCGTCGGCCCATTTCCGCGAGGGCGACGTCTGGCGGCTCTCGACGGCCGAGCTGCCGGGGCAGGCCGACCTCGCCTGGGCCTCCAGCCCCTGCCAGGACTTCAGCCTCGCCGGCGCACGCGCGGGGCTGGAAGGCGGCCGCTCCTCGGCCTTCTTCGGCTTTTGGCGGTTGATGCAGGCGCTGGGGGCCGAGGGGCGCGCGCCCCGCCTGATCGTCATCGAGAACGTCACCGGCCTGCTCACCTCGCGCGGCGGCGCGGACTTCGCAGCCCTCGGTCAGGCGTTGGCCGAGGCGGGCTATGTCTTCGGCGCGCTCGAGGTCGACGCGGCCTGCCTCCTGCCCCAGTCGCGCCCGCGGGTCTTCGTGATCGCCTCGAGGGCCCCGCCGCCGCCGGGCCTGGTCGGGGACAGCCCCTTCCACACCCGCGCCGTGCGCGCCGCCCACGCCGCGCTGGGGCCGGCGCTGAAACGGGGCTGGGTCTGGTGGCGCGTGGCCGCGCCGCCCGCCCGCAACACCGATCTCGCCGCCCTGCTGGAGCCGGACGATGCGGTCGCCTGGCGCTCCGAGGCCGACACCCGACGCCTGCTATCGCTCATGGCCCCGCATCATCGGGCCAAGCTGGCGATGCAGCAGGGCCGCGCGGTCGGGGCCGTCTTTCGCCGGACCCGGGTGGAGAACGGTCACCGCGTGCAGCGGGCGGAGGTGCGGTTCGACGGCCTGGCCGGCTGTCTGCGCACCCCGCGTGGCGGCTCCTCACGCCAGACGCTGATCGTGGTCGAGGACGGCAGGGTCCGCAGCCGCCTGCTTAGTCCGCGCGAAGCCGCCCGACTGATGGGACTGCCTGACAGCTATCGGCTGCCGGCCCCCGCGACGGCGGCGCTGCACGTGGCCGGCGACGGCGTCGCCGTGCCGGTGGTCCGCTGGCTGGCCGAGCAGCTGCTCGAGCCGCTGCTCCGCCCGGCCGCCGTTCTGGCCGCCGAGTAAATCTAAAGGCGGCGCCAAGCACGGCGCCTTCCAAAACGCGGCGGAAGTTCTAGGGTCTCGGACCAGCTTCCCCAGCTTTCGAGATACCGAGACCCGCCATGGACGCCACCCCCGACAAGGTCTACGACGCCGCCCGCTTCCGCCGGGCCGGCCGGGGCAAGATCTACGACTCCATCCTCGACACCGTGGGCGACACGCCGCTGGTGCGCCTGCCGCACCTTACGCAGGCCTTCCAGCCCAAGGCCGAGGTGGTCGCCAAGCTCGAGTTCTTCAATCCGGTGGCCTCGGTGAAGGACCGGATCGGCGTCGCCATGGTCGAGTACCTGGAGGCGAAAGGCCTGCTCAAGCCGGGCGGCGTGATCATCGAGCCGACGTCCGGCAACACCGGCATCGCTCTGGCCTTCGTCGCCGCGGCCAAGGGCTACAAGCTCACCCTCGTCATGCCCGAGAGCATGTCGATGGAGCGCCGAAAGATGCTGGTCATCCTCGGCGCCAAGCTGGAGCTGACGCCCGCGGAGAAGGGCATGGCCGGCGCCGTCGCCCGCGCCCGCGAGCTGGTGGACGCCACGCCGGGCGCGGTGATGCCGCAACAGTTCGACAACGTCGCCAATCCGCTGATCCACCGCGTCTCGACGGCCGAGGAGATCTGGAACGACACCGAGGGCCGCGTCGACGTGGTGATCTCGGGCGTCGGCACCGGCGGCACCATCACCGGCGTCGGCCAGGTGCTGAAGGCCAGGAAGCCGTCCGTGAAGATGGTCGCCGTCGAGCCGGAGGCCTCGCCGGTGCTGTCAGGCGGCCAGCCCGGTCCGCACAAGATCCAGGGTATCGGCGCGGGCTTCGTGCCCTCCATCGTCGACCGCTCCGTCATCGACGAGATCGTCCAGGTTTCCAACGACGACAGCTTCGCCATGGCCCGCCGGGTCGCCGCCGAGGAGGGGATTCCGGTCGGCATCTCCTCGGGCGCCGCCCTCACTGCCGCCTTCGAGGTCGCCAGGCGCGACGACATGGCCGGCAAGCTGGTCGTCGCCATCGTGCCCAGCTTCGCCGAACGCTACATCTCGACGGCGCTGTTCGAGGGGCTGTGAGCCCCGGCTCCGATGTCTACAGCCCGGAGAAGCGCTCCGCCGTGATGCGGCGGGTTAAGGGCAAGGACACGACCCCGGAGCTGACGGTGCGCCGGGCGCTGACGCGGCTCGGCGCGCGCTATCGGCTGCACCGCAAGGACCTGCCGGGCAGCCCCGATATCGTGATGCCGGGTCGCCGCCTGGCGCTCTTCGTCCACGGCTGCTTCTGGCACGGCCACGACTGCCCGCGGGGCGCGCGCGTACCCAAGCAGAACCGCGACTACTGGACGGCCAAGGTCGGCCGCAACGTGGCCCGTGACGCGAAGAGCCGCGCCGAACTTCAGGCGCAGGGCTGGCGGGTGGAGACGATCTGGGAGTGCGAGCTCAAGGATCAGGCAGGGCTGCAGCGTCGGCTCGTCGACCTCCTCGGCACAGCTTGACCGTGTTGGGCCCAGCGCTCAGCTAGGCCCCATGAACATCAACATCCGTCCTCTGGACGCCGCGGCCGTCCCGCGCCTGGCCGAGATCCTGCGTGAGACCGTCGCCGCGGGCGGCTCGGTGCACTTCATGGATCCCGTGCCCGCGGGTGGGGCCGAGGCCTATTGGTCGGCCGCCGTCGCCGATCCGGGCCGGATCGTCCTGGGCGCCTTCCTCGAGGGCAAGCTGCAGGGCACCGTGACGCTGTGGCTCGACGCCCCGCCGAACCAGCCGTTCCGGGGCGAGATCTGGAAGCTGATGGTGGCGCCGTCCGCACGCGGGCGGGGTCTCGCCCGCGCCCTGATGCTCGAGGCCGAGCGGATGGCGGCCGAGCGCGGCCGCACCCTGCTGAACCTCGACACCGCCGTCGAAGGCGGGGCGTCGGAGCTGTATGAGAGCCTCGGCTGGACCCGCGCCGGCGTCATCCCGGATTACGCCTACAAGCCGCACGGCGGGCTGGTCGGCACGGCGATCTACTGGAAGAAGCTTTAAGCCGCCGCCGGGGCTGTCTCTTCCACCACCACCTCGGTCTTCACCGAATTGGCGATGAAACATTCCTCGTGCGCCGCGTGGTGCAGGGCGTGGGCCTCGTCTTCGGTCGGGCACGGGCCCTCGTAGGTGATCTCCGGACGCAGCGTGACGCGGGTGACGGCCATGCGGCCCTCCGCGTTCTTCTCCATCACGCCCACCGCCTCGTCGCGGTAGCGGGTGACGACGAAGCCCTTCAGCCGCGCGACATGAAGGAAGGTCAGCATGTGGCAGTTGGAGAGCGACGCCACCAGCAACTCCTCCGGATCCACCGCCCCCGGCGCCGCCCACTTGTTTCCGACCACGTGGGCGGAGGCCGTCGCCGGCATGACGTGCTCGGCGAAGGCGACGGTGTGGCCGCGGCTGTAGCGGCCCTTCAGGAAGTCGTCGGGCCCGGCGTCCGCCGCCAGGGCCCATTCGATCGTCGCGCGGTAGGTGGCCATGAAGGTCTCCGTCAGCCGGCCGTTCAGAAGGCGTCGGCGGGAAGCTTCATCATCAGATCGGCGCCCGTCTTGAGCTTGGCAAGACGGCCGCTGGTCTCGGGGAGGATGCGCTCGACGTAGTAGCGGCCGACCACCAGCTTGCGCTCGTAGATCGGGTCAGCGTCGCCGGCGGCGATCCTGGCCTGGGCCGCCTTGGCCATCATCGCCCACATGTAGGCGAGCGCTGTCAGGCCGAAGAGCTGCAGATAGTCGGTCGAGGCCGCGCCGGCGTTGTCCGGGTTGGCCAGCCCGTTCTGCATCAGCCACATGGTGGCGTCCTGCAGCTCGCCCTTGGCCCTGGCGACGCCGTCGATGAACGGCTTCAGGTCGGCCTGACCTTCGTTTTCCGCGACGAACTGGTCGAGCTCGGCGAAGAAGCTCATCACCGCCCGCCCGCCGTCCGCCGCCAGCTTGCGGCCTACCAGATCCAGGGCCTGGACCCCGTTGGTGCCCTCGTAGATCAGGGCGATGCGCACGTCGCGCAGGTATTGGCTGGCCGGGAAGTGCTCGGTGAAGCCCGAGCCGCCGTGCACCTGCATGGCGTCGGAGCAGACCTGGAAGCCGCGATCGGTCAGGAACGCCTTCACCACCGGGGTCATCAGGGCCATGTAGTCGCGGCCCTTCTGCTGCACGGCTTCGTCGGGGCTCGCATGCGCCAGGTCGCCGTGCAGGGCGGTCCAGGCCATGAAGGCGCGGCCGCCCTCGACGATGGCGCGGGCGTCCATCAGCATCCGCCGCACGTCGGGGTGGACGATGATCGGATCGGCCGGACCGTCCGGGTTCTTCGGCCCGGTCAGCGAGCGGCCCTGCAGGCGATCCCTGGCGAATTCCGCGGCGGCCTGGTAGGCGGCCTCGGCCTGGGCGATCCCCTGCAGGCCTACGCCGAGCCGGGCTTCGTTCATCATCACGAACATCAGCTTCAGGCCGGCGTTTTCCTCGCCGATCAGCCAGCCGGTGGCCTCCTCGTGGCTGATCACGCAGGTGGCGTTGCCGTGGATGCCCATCTTCTCTTCGAGGCCCAGGCACTTCACCGAATTGCGCTCGCCCGGGTTGCCGTCGGGGTCAGGGATGTACTTCGGGACGATAAACAGGCTGATGCCGCGGACGCCGGCCGGCGCACCCTCGATGCGGGCCAGCACTAGGTGCACGATGTTCTCGGTCAGGTCCTGCTCGCCGCCCGAGATCCAGATCTTCTGGCCAGTAATCTTGTAGGTGCCGTCCGCCTGCGGCACGGCCTTCGTCCGCAGGAGCCCGAGGTCGGTGCCGCAGTGCGGCTCGGTCAGGTTCATGGTGCCGGCCCACTGGAACGACACCAGCTTGGGCAGATAGAGCGCCTTCTGCTCCGGCGTCCCGCCGACGTGGATCGCGGAATAGGCGCCGTGGGTCAGGCCCGGGTACATGGAGAAGGCCATGTTCGCCGATGAGCTCATCTCGGAGAACGCCACGTTGACCACGTGCGGCAGGCCCTGGCCGCCGTATTCGGGATCGGACCCCAGCGCCGGCCAGCCGCCCTCCACCAGCTTTGCATAGGCGTCCTTGAACCCGGTCGGCGTCTTGACCGTGAAGTCCGGGTTCCAGGTGCAGCCTTCCTTGTCGCCCACCGAATTCAGGGGCGCGAGGACCTCGGACGTGAACTTGCCGGCCTCTTCCAGGATCGCATCAACAGTATCCATCGATGCGTCGGCAAAGGCCGGAAGGTTGGCGTAGCGCTCGAGCTGCAGGACGTCGCGCAGCAGGAACTGGTAGTCGCGGACGGGGGCCTGGTAGGGCATGCAAACTCCGGACGAAGCGTAGGGGGCTGTTCAGCCCCCCACATAGTCCGAGCAGCCCCGCCGAGCTAGGCTTCGCCGTGCTCCAGGTCGTCCAGGCGGCGGCGCAGCATCTGATCGTAATCGGCGGCGCGCGGCAGCAGGTCGGGCCGCGTCTCGGTCAGCCGGCGCTCCATCTCGCTGATGCCCTGCTGCAGCTGGGCGATCGCGGCGTCGATGTCGTTCTTCTGCTGCTCGAGGGCGACGATGCGCTCCTTGAACTTCCGCAGGCTCTTGGCGGCCTGGGCGGCGCCGTTCTCGTCGGCCTCGTAGAGGTCGAGGATCTCGCCGATCTCGGCCAGCGAAAGGCCCACGCGCTTACCGCGCAGGATGAGCTGCAGCCGCGCGCGGTCGCGGTACGAGTAGACGCGATTCATGCCGTCGCGGGCCGGCGTCAGCAGGCCCTTGTCTTCGTAGAACCGCAGCGCGCGGGGCGTGCATTTGAATTCCAGGCAGAGCTGCCGGATCGTGTAGGTGCGCAACGGACGGCGCAGGTCGGTAGGCATGGGCGATCCTCCCTATAGGTCTCGCAATGCCCCGGCAGCTAAGAACGGCCTTACGTTTACGTCAAGGGCACGTAAACGGTGATCACCTATGCCGCTCACCTAGGGTGAGTGGGAAGTGCGACCGCCTCAGGCGGCGATCAGTTCGCCCTTCAGCGCCCGCTCGATCAGCGCCACGGTCCGATCGATCCCGAAGATGGCGACGAACGAACCGAACCGCGGGCCCTGGCTCTGGCCCAGCAGCACCTCGTAGAGGGCGCCGAACCAGGCGCGCAGCGGCTCGAAGCCGGCGTCTTTGCCCACGGCGAACACCTCGTTCTGGATCGCCTCGGCGTCGGCCCCGGCGGACAGCGCCTTGAGACGCCGGACGAGGTCTTCCATCGCCGCCCGCTCCTGATCGGTCGGGGCGCGGAACCGCTTCGCCGGCCGGACGAAGTCCTCGTAGTAGTTCAGGGCGAAGCCCACCAGGCGGTCCAGCAGCGGCTCGCTCTCCGGCGTTGCGCCCGGCAGGTAGCGTTCCAGGAAGGCCCAGAGGATTTCCTTGGTCGAGGCGTCGGCCGCCGAGACCAGGTTCAGCAGCAGGCTGAAGCTGACGGGCGAGCCCTTCTCGGGCGGCGCGCCGCGGTGGACGTGCCAGGCCGGGTTGTCGAGCTGGGCGGCGTTGTCGCCCTCCGCCCTCTTCTTGTTCAGGGCGTCGAGGTGCGACAGGTACTCGTCCGTCGCCTTCGGGATGACGTCGAAATAGAGCCGCTTCGCCGACTTCGGCGATTGGTACATGTAGTAGGTCAGGCTCTCGGGCGCGCCGTACCGCAGCCATTCCTCGATCGTCAGGCCGTTGCCCTTGGACTTCGAGATCTTCTGGTTGTTCTCGTCCATGAAGAGCTCGAAGTGGAACGCCTCCGGCGGCTCGGCCCCCAGGGCCCGGACGATCTTGTTCGACACGCGGACGCTGTCGACAAGGTCCTTGCCCGAGGCCTCGAAGTCGACCTCCAGCGCCGTCCAACGGGCGGCCCAGTCGGGGCGCCACTGCAGCTTCACGTGGCCGCCGGTGACCGGGGTCTCGATGCGTTCGCCGTCCTCGTCCTGGAAGACGATGGTGCCCTTCTCGACGTTGCGCTCGAGCGTCGGCGCCTGCAGCACACGGCCCGTCTTGGGACTGATCGGCAGGAACGGCGAATAGGTCGCCCGGCGTTCCTCGCCGAGGGTGGGCAGCATGATGGCCTGGATGGCGTCGAAGCGCTCGAGGATGCGCAGCAGCACCTCGTCGAACCGGCCGGACCTGTAGGTCTCGGTCGAGCTCATGAAGGTGTAGTCGAAGCCGAAACTGTCGAGGAAGGCGCGCAGGCGGGCGTTGTTGTGGTGCCCGAAGCTCTCGTGCTCGCCGAACGGGTCGCGCACCGAGGTGACCGGCTTGTCGCGGTCCTCTTCCAGCATCTGCCTGTTCGGCACGTTGTCCGGGATCTTCCGCAGGCCGTCCATGTCGTCGGAGAAGACGATCAGTTGCGTCGGAATGGCGTCCTCGGTCAGCGCCCGGAAGGCGTTGCGCACGATGGTCGGGCGGGTCGCCTCCCCGAAGGTGCCGAGGTGGGGCAGGCCCGACGCGCCATAGCCGCACTGGAACACGACGGGCCTGGCCAGCGCCGGCAGGGTCTTCACAGCCTCGGCGAACTTGCCCTGGGCGAACAGCGCAGCGGCCAGGTCGCGCTCGGCGTCGGTCAGGCGCAGCCGCGTGATGCGGTCCAGCAGGATGCGGGCCTGTTCGAAAGGCCAGCTCTTGGCGTCGCGCGCCTGATGGGAAAGTCCTTGCAGCATGGCGCGCGGCCTAACCCCCGGGGCCGCCGGGCTCAAGGGATTTCACGAACGCCGTGCGTCGTAGGAGCGTCACATCGGCTTCGCCGCTGTGTCATGGGCCGAGCCTATGGACCCCTCCAAACCAAGAGGGGGTCTTTCGATGTCGTCCAAGCTGCCGAACCGCCGCGCCCAGCCGGCCGAATTTCTGGTGTCCGTCTCCGCGGCGGCCCTGGCGGCGGTCTTCGCCGCGCCTGCGTTCGCCGAGGATGCGCCCGCCGAGGTCGACGAGATCGTCGTCACCGGCCAGCGCGAGGCGCAGCGCGCGGCCATCGCCGTCAAGCGCGAGAGCTTCGAGGTGGTGGACGCCGTCTCAGCTGACGACATCGGCAAGTTGCCGGACCACAACACCGCCGCCGCGCTTCGTCGCATTCCGGGCGTCTCGGTCATGGAGGACCAGGGCGAGCCGCGCTTCCCGACGCTGCGCGGCCTGCGCTCGACCTACAACCGCACCACCATCGACGGCGCGGTCGTCGCCTCGGTCGACGAAAGCGGGCGGACCGTGCCGCTCGATATCGTCCCCTCGGTGATGGCCGGCCGCCTCGAGGTGGTGAAGACCGTGACGCCGGAGAACGACGCCAACGCCATTGGCGGCATCGTCAACGTCACCACCCGTAGCGCCTTCGACGTCGGTCGTCCGTTCTTCAACGCCATCGGCTCGTACGGCCACTACGAGCGGAGCGGCGACGTGCGCAACGACAAGCCCAGCTATCGCCTCGCGGCCGCCGGCGGCACGACCTTCGGCGCCTCCGAGGAGTGGGGGGTGGTCATCGGTGCCTCCTTCGAGCAGCTCGACTACGATATTCCGCAGGTCGAGAGCCAGGATCCCTCGGTGCGCGAGTACACCGCCGCCGGCGCCCCGGTCAGCTCGGGCGACCCCCGCGGCAACGGCATTCAGGTGCCGACCTTCCAGCGCCTGTTCTGGTACAACAACACGAAGCAGCGGGCGGGCGTGAACGCCAAGCTCGAGTACCGGCCGACCTCGGACTTCTCGTGGGTGGCCTCGGGCCTGTTCGCCAAGATGGAGGACGACGAGGAGCGTATCGAGCTGCGGCTCGAGCCCGTCGGCAACGTCGCCAGCCAGACGCCGACGTCGGGCGCCTTCGCGCGCGGCCGGGGCGTCATCCAGCTGAACCAGCCGATCACCCGTCGCGAGATCGCCCTGGCGCGCACCGGTTTTGAATGGCGGGTCGGCCCGCAGTGGAAGGCTGACGGCGACCTCGTCTATTCGCAGGCCGCCCTGGAGGTGCCCAACCACTCCGTGGAGTTCCGCACCACGGCGGCTCAGGAAGGTCTCTACGCCTTCACCTACGACACCGCGAACCCGCTGTTCCCGGTGTTCACGCCGACCAACGATGCGGCCTTCCGCAATGCCGCCAACTATCGCCTTCAGCAGCATCGCATCGCCACCACCGAGACCGACGAGGCCTCCTGGCAGGGCAGGGCCAACCTCGCCTACGAAAGCGATGACGAGCAGCTTAAGGCGAAGTTCGGCGCCGTGGTGCGCTCGACGACGCGCGAATTCCTGTCCCGGCAGACCAACTACACGGCCACGGGCGCCTTCGTGTACACGCTCGACCTGGTCGACAAGGCGGGCCCGAACCAGCTCATCGCGGGCCGCTACCTGCTCTCGCCGCGCATCGACGCGGACGCCGCCATGGACTTCTTCGAAGCCAACCGCAGCCGCTTCACGGTGTCGTCGGCGGTGAACAGCGGCGACTACGAAGTCCAGGAAGACGTCTACGCCGGCTACGGCCAGCTGGCCTGGGAATACGGTCCGCTGACTCTTCTGGGCGGGCTGCGCTTCGAGCGCACCGAGGTGGAGTCCGATGCTCTGCGCAATCAGGGCGGCGTGCTGAGCCCGGTGCGCAACTCCGGCGCCTACGACAACTGGCTGCCCAGCCTGCACCTGCAGTATCGCCTGACGGACAACTTCGTGATCCGCGCCGCCTGGACCAACACCATCGGTCGTCCGGACTTCGGCCAGCTCACCGCCGGCGAGACCATCGGCGCCGACGGCAGCCAGGCCACGCTCACCCGCGGCAATCCGGACCTCAAGGCGCGCGAGAGCGAGGGCTTCGACATCTCCTTCGAGTTCTACCCCGCCGACGGTCTCGTCTCGGTGGCGCTGTTCCGCAAGGCCATCAAGAACGAGATCTTCACGCTGTCGTCCCTGCAGACGATCGGCGGCGTCTCCACCATCGTGCGCGAGCCGCAGAACGCCGAGGACGCCAAGGTCGAGGGCCTGGAATTCGCGGTCCAGCAGGCGTTCACCTTCCTGCCCGAGCCGCTCGACGGCTTCGGCTTCAACGGCAACGTCACCTTCGTGAACTCCAGGGCCACCTACCGGACCAGTGCGGGCCTGCGCACCCGCGGCCTGTTCCAGCAGCCCGATGTCACCTCCAACGAGTCGATCTACTACCAGCGCGGACCGTTCGAGGCCCGGCTGTCGCACAACTACATCGGCGGCTTCCTTGAAACGATCGTCGACGCCGTCCCGAACTCCGACCAGTACTGGAAGGGCCGCCACCTGTTCGACGCCAGCGTCTCCTGGCGCGTCACCGACAACTTCACCGTCTTCGCCGAGGCGCAGAACATCTCGAACACCGGCCGCCAGGAAGTCACCGGCCCCGGCGCGCGCTTCCTGCAGGAATGGGCGAACTACGGCCGCACCTACTGGGTCGGCCTGGCGGCTTCGTTCTAAGGTGGCGGCGATGCGTGCGTTCGCGATCATACTGGCTCTGCTCGCGGCGGCTCCGGCCGCCGCCCAGCCTTCGCCGGCCGCGGAGGTGATCCGGCGCTACAAGGCGCCGGAGGCCACCCAAGGCGTGGCGGTGGACGCGCGCCACTTCTACGCCGTCGCCAATTCGCGCATCGCCAAGTACGACAAGGCTACAGGCGCCAAGGTCGCCGAGTGGTCGGGCGAGCGGAGCCGCTTTCCCCACATCAACTCCTGTGCCGTCATCGGCAAGGAGCTGGTCTGCGCAGCGTCCAACTTCCCCGAGGTTCCGATGACCAGCTCGGTGGAGGTCTTCGACCCCCCAGAGGATGGTCCACCTGCGGACTGTCTCGCTTGGCCAGCAGATCGGTTCGCTCACCTGGGTGGACCGCAAGGACGGCGCCTGGTGGGCGGCCTTCGCCAACTACGAGCAGAAGGGCGGCGAGCCCGGTCGCGGCCCGGCCTACACCCAGCTCGTCAAGTTCGACGACCAGTGGCGCCGGATGGAGGGCTGGTCCTTCCCCGCCTCGGTGGTCGAGCGCTTCAAGCCGATGAGCAGCTCGGGGGGTGGCTGGGGCGCCGACGGCCTTCTCTACGTCACCGGCCATGACCACCCGGAGCTCTACGTCCTCAAGCTGCCGAAGGGGGGCTCGAAGCTCGACCATCTCGCCACCATCGCGGCCCCCATCGAGGGCCAGGCGATCGCCTTCGACAAGTCCACGGATCGTGCTCTCTTCGGCATCAGTCGGCCGAACCGCGAAGTCGTGGCCATGCGCCTGCCGAAGGTGGAGGAAAAATGATCCGTCGCAGCCTGCTGGGCCTGATCGCCGTCGCGACGCTCGCCGCCTGCTCGAATTCCGAGGGCCCGGCGCAGACGAAACCGCTCAACTTCTCCATCCTCTCCGCCGAGAGCCAGCAGAGCGCCCAGGCCGAGTGGGAGCCGTTCCTGGCCGACATGTCCAAGGCGCTCGGCATGCCGGTGAAGGCCTATTACGGCTCGAACTACACCGGCCTGATAGAGGCCATGCGGTTCAAACAGACCGACCTCGGCTGGTTCACCAACCAGTCCGGCCTGGAGGCCGTGCGCCGGGCGAACGGAGAGGTCTTCGCCCGCTCGGTGAACCCGAACGGCGTCGACGGCTACGAGGCGGTGATCGTCGTGCCCAAAGGCTCGGGTCTGACGCTCGAAAAGCTGCTGGCCTGCGACCGCTCGATCAACTTCGGCATCGGCGACGCCAAGTCTACCTCCGGCACGCTCGCGCCGATGACCTATCTATTCGCCCCGCGCGGCATCGATCCGGAGACATGCTTCAAGACCGTCCGCTCCGCCAACCATGAGGCGAACCTCTTCGCGGTCAGTTCCGGCACGGTCGACGCGGCCACCAACAACACCGCGTCCATGGAGCGGATGGCGATGCTGGACACGCCCATCGCCAAGCGCACGCTGGGGTCGGTCGAGATCATCTGGCGCTCGCCGCGCATCCCCGAAGACCCGCTGATCTGGCGCAAGGACCTCGATCCCGCGCTCAAGCAGAAGATTGCCGACTTCATGTTCAGCTACGGCGTCGGCGATACGTCCGAGGCGGCCCGTCAGCGGGCCATCCTGGAGCGCATCCAGACCCTACCGTTCAAGGCCGCGGACGCCACCCACCT
Organism: Phenylobacterium sp. J426; assembly: GCF_024699945.1. Lineage (GTDB taxonomy): Bacteria > Pseudomonadota > Alphaproteobacteria > Caulobacterales > Caulobacteraceae > Phenylobacterium. The sequence continues at coordinate 1,539,495 of NZ_JAJOMY010000001.1, forward strand.
GCTCCCCGTCCGCGAGATGGAGGCGACGGGCGAGCTGCTGCAGGCCCGCCGCCGCGGCGATGCCGCCGCCGTGGCCAAGGCCGAGGCGGCCCTCGCCGAGATCCGCAAGGAACGTGCGGCGGTCGAGCCCAACTGACGGGCGCGAGTAAGTATTTCTCCGTAGCCGATCGAGATTCGCCCTTGGCGACCCGCCCAGATTGGGTGGGGGTCGCATCAAAATGAGTAACCCCTGGTTCGACCCCGGCCGGAGCGATGGCTAGTAGCCGCGCTTAACGGACGGATAACCCTGTCGTAGCGCCTCGCTGACCGCAAGTTGTGAAAACAACTCGCGGCGCCGCTCATGGTTGTTTGTCCAATATTTGTGACCGACAAGATGTCGAGGGGCCTCTGATGAGCACTGCATACGTTCAACTCGGCGGTGGCGCGCAGCCCGCCGTGACCGTCAAGATTACCGAAGTCGCCACCGGCGAATTCCGCTTCGAAGTCACTCAGTCCGGCCTCGTGGTCGGCGACCTGCGTGGGCTGTTCTTCGACGTGGCCCGGGAGGCGCTGGTGTCGGCGGCGGGGAACCAGGCGGCCGTTTCAGGCCTCGTGGCCAAGACTCAAGCCGGCGCGGTGATCGGCTCGGTCACCACCGCCGCCCTGGCCGACGGGGGATGACAGCGTCACCGGCGTGGGCGGGGGCGACAACACGATGAGCGGAGCCTTGGCCTTTGGCGGCGTCGGCCAGGAAGCCAAGGGCTATGACGTCGGGCTCGAGTTCGGCTCCGCCGGCATCGGCAAGGACGACATCGGCTCGGCCGCCTTCACCCTGAAGCTGCCCGGTCTGACCCTGGCCGACCTCGCGGGCCAGGACTTCGGCGTGCGGATGACGTCGGTCGGCGTCCTCGGCGGCGACCGCGGCGGCTCGGTGAAGCTGACCAGCGCCGCGTTCGTGGCCGTCGACGATGCGAACGAGGCTATCCAGGGCGGGGTTCGGGAAGACAGCGTCGTGGCCGGCGACGTGCTGCAGGACGTGGTCGCCACGCTCGGCGGCGGGCGCATGACCGAGACCGTCTCCTGGGCATCGCTCGACGGCGGCGCCACGAAGTTCGCCCTCGGACAGCCGCACGCTCTAGGGTCCACCGGCGCGACGATCGTGCTGAACGCCGACGGCTCCTATGTCATCGACGCCGAAGGCGCGGACGCCCTGAGCGCCGTTCAGAGCGTCCCCTTCGTGGTGACCTACGGGGTCGGCCAGACCTACTTCGACGCCGCGGGTCGCCAGATCGGCCAACTCGCAGAGACCTCGACGCTCTCGTTCGAGATCAAAGGCGTGAACGACGCGCCCGTCGTCAGCGGCGTCGTGGCTGGCGCGGCGACGGAAGACGGCGCCGTCTCATCGCTCGACGCCCTGGCCAACGCCTCGGATGTCGACAACGGCGATCGGCTCGCGGTGGTGGACCTGCCCGCCGACCTCCCGGCCGGCGTGACCTTCGACGCCGCCACGCAGACCTTCGCCCTGAACCCGGCCCACGCCGCCTATCAGAGCCTCGCCCAGGGTCAGACGACCACCGTCGTCGTCACCTATGGCGTGTCGGACGGCCTCGTCTCGACGCCGGCCAGCGTGCAGTGGACGGTCACCGGGACCAACGACGCCCCCGTCATCAGCGGCGCCGTCGGCGGCCTGGCCACCGAGGACGGCCCCAAGGTCACGCTGGACGCCCTCCAGAACGCCTCGGACGTGGACGCTGGCGCGAAGCTCTCGGTGGTGGTCGACCCGGCGGGCCTGCCGCCGGGCGTCAGCTACGACGCCGAAACGCACAGCTTCACGCTCGACCCGGCTCACGCAGCCTACCAGGCGCTGAACGCCGGCCAGTCGACGGTCGTCACCATCAGCTACGGCGTCTCGGACGGCATCGCCACGACGCCCGCGACGCTTCAGTGGACGATCGCGGGGGGCGACGAGCCGGTGGTCAAGCCGCCTGCCGCGCCCACGCAGGACCACTTCCCGCTGGCGCCGAAGGATCTGTCGCACGTCACCTTCTACTTCGACCTGACGGCGCAGGATCTCACCGACCAGGCGTTCTTCTTCGCCAAGGTGGAGACGCCCGGCTACGTCAACGACGACCTGGACGTCTGGTACGGCCAGGCGGTCGACCAGATCGTCGCCCTCAACCCGCTGCTGGCCCAGGCGCGGCTCGTCGGCGCGGCGCTCAAGTACGGCAGCGCCCAATCCGGCGGCGGCGAGTTCTACTACGCCCTGGACGGCGACCTCGACCAGGATCCGGTTCCCACCGGCCATCTCGTCCAGGGCTCGGAGTACAAGCTCTACGCGGGCGGCGTGACCTACGGCTACGACGACCTGTTCTAGTCCTGCCGCAGCAGGAAATGGCCCCGGAGCGCCGCCACCGGCGTTTCGGGGCTGTCCTGCCAGGCTTCCACATGCACGTTGGCGATGCGGCGTCCCACCTTCCTGAGGTCGGCCCGGGCGAACAGGTCCTGCGGCTTGCCGGGCCGCAGGTATTCGATCGTCACGTCGATGGTCTTGGGCATCCGCCGGGACGGCTCGGCGACGGCCAGCTGCGCCAGCGCCGTCATCTCCATGAACGCCCCGATCACTCCGCCATGCAGGGCGGGGATCATTGGGTTGCCGATCAGCCGCTTGCGGAACGGCAGGCGGGCGGTCAGCAGGTCGCCTTGCAGTTCGGCCTTCATGCCCAGGAACTTGATGTAGGGCGAGCGCTCCAGGAACGCGGCCAGCGCGGCGGATTTGTCCATCGGCCCTAGCCCCGGTTCAGGATGAAGGCGGCCTGGGCGGTGGCCACGAGGTCGCTCTGGTCCACGTCCCAGGCCTCGGCGCGGACGAAGGCGATGGAGCGGGTCATCTTGTAGCAGTGGGCTTCCGCGATCAGACCCGCCCGAGGGGCCGCCGGCCGCATGTAGTCGATCCGCAGGTCGAGCGTGGCGATCGGGAAGTTGATCTTGCCCGTGGCGTTCACCGCCATGCCGCAGCAGTGGTCCAGCAGCGCCGTGACGACGCCCGAGGCGATCACCCCGCTCTCGGGGTCGGCCACCAGGTCCTCGCGCCACGGAACCGACATCCGGCCCCGTCCGTCCTCGGCGCTCTCGAACTTCAGGCCGATCGCGGCGGCGTGCGGCGCCATGGTCATGGCGTGCCCCACCATCTTGCGGATGAGCTTCATGCCCCGGGCGTAGGGCGCAGACGCCGGGTCCGTCAATGCGGAGCCGAACGCGGCCTCCTACATTGTGAAGGCGATGATCCGTCCCCAGGACCTGCTCTGCCCCAAGCCCGAGGGCCTCTACTGCGCGCCGGGCGACTTCTACGTCGACCCCGTGCGGCCGGTAGACCGGGCTGTGATCACCCACGGCCACGCCGACCATGCCCGATCGGGCCACGGCACGGTGCTGGCCACGCCCGAGACTCTGGCGATCATGGGCGAGCGCTACGGCCGCGACTTTACCGGCCAGCAGCAGGCGATCGGCTACGGCGAGACGATCTCCCACAAGGGCGTCGAGATCACCCTCGTCCCCGCCGGCCACGTGCTGGGCTCGGCTCAGGCGGTGGTTCGCTGGAAAGGCCTGACCATGGTGGTCTCCGGCGACTACAAGCGAAGGCGCGATCCCACCTGCCCGCCCTTCGAGCCGGTGCCCTGCGACGTCTTCATTTCGGAGGCGACCTTCGGCCTGCCGGTCTTCCGCCATCCCGACGACCGGGAGGAGGTCGCCCGCCTCCTGCGGTCGGTTCAGCAGTTCCCGGAACGGAGCCACATCATCGGCGCCTACGCGCTCGGCAAGGCGCAGAGGATCATCCGCTTGCTGCGGGAGGCCGGCTGGGATCGCACCATCTACGTCCACGGGGCGCTGGAGCGGCTGAACGCCCTCTATCAGAAGCACGGCGTCGACTTGGGTCCGCTGGCCCCCCGCCACCGTGGCCGACAAGAAGAACTTCGCCGGTGAGATCGTCGTCGCCCCGCCGTCCGCCCTGCAGGACCGCTGGAGCCGTCGTTTCCCCGAACCGGTCGCGGCCTTCGCCTCCGGCTGGATGCAGATCCGCGCCCGGGCCAAGCAGCGCGGCGTCGAGCTGCCGCTCGTCATCTCCGACCACGCGGACTGGGACGAACTCACTGCGACGGTCGACGAGATCCGGCCGGGCGAACTGTGGATCACCCACGGCCGGGAGGAGGCGCTGGCCCGCTGGGCCGAGCTTCACGGGATTTCCGCCCGCGCGCTGGCCCTGGTGGGCTACGAGGACGAGGGCGACGACTAGGAACGGCGGGGCTCCGCTGGCGTTGGCTCCGGCGAAGAGGAGCCAAGCATGTCCGAAACCCCCAATCCCGGCAGCGCCGGCGGCGAAGGCGGCCCGATCAATCGCCCGCACGGCGAGGGCCTGCCGCCCAAGACCGGCGGCATGACGCCCGACCTCGGAACCGGCGACAGCCGCGATCCCGGCATGGCCGGTGGCGGCGACATCGGCCAGGATTCCCCGGCGGCATGATCGGCGAGGGTGACGACGGTCGGGACGTCTAGAATCTTGCGCGAATTTGGCGGCCAAGCTCCGCGACCCTAGCTTCTGATCCATGCGGGCCTTTGCCGAACTGCTGGACCGGCTGGCGCTGACGCCGTCGCGCAACGCCAAGCTGACGCTGGTGCGGGACTACCTGCGCGAAACGCCCGACCCGGACCGCGGCTGGGCGCTGGCGGCGCTCACCGGCGACCTGAGCTTCAGCGCGGCGAAGCCGGCGTTCATCCGCAAGGCCGTCGAAGAGCGCATGGACCCCCAGCTGTTCTGGTGGTCCTACGACTATGTGGGCGATCTCGCCGAGGCCGTGTCGCTGTGCTGGCCGAGGCGTCCGGGCGCGAACCGCGAGCCCGAGCTCTCCGAGGTGGTCGAGGCCCTGCGCACCGCCTCGCGGACCGAGGTGCAGCGGCTGATCGAGGGTTGGCTCGACGCGATGGACGGGCCGCGCGAGCGCTGGGCCTTGCTCAAGCTGATGACCGGCGCCCTGCGCGTGGGCATGACCGCGCGCCTCGCCAAGCGCGCCGCAGCCGAGATGGGCGGCGTGGAGCCGGCCGAGATCGAGGAGCTGTGGCACGCCCAGCACCCGCCCTACGAGGACCTGTTCGCCTGGCTCGAGGGGCGCAGCGCGAAGCCGACGTCCGAGAACCCCGGCCGGTTCCGGCCGGTGATGCTGGCCCAGGCGATCGACGAGGCGGTCGACTTCGCCAAGCTGGACCCCGCCGACTACGCCGCCGAATGGAAGTGGGACGGCATCCGCGTGCAGGCCGTCCACGAGGGTGAGGTGCGCAGGCTCTACACCCGCACCGGCGACGACATCTCCCGCACCTTCCCCGACATCCTCGACGCCCTCGACGATGAGGGCGTGCTGGACGGCGAGCTGCTGGTGATGCGGGACGGAAAGGTCGCCTCCTTCGCCGACCTGCAGCAGCGGCTGAACCGCAAGACCGTGGATGCGAAGCTGATGGCCCAGCACCCGGCCGCGATCCGCGCCTACGACCTGTTGCAGGAGGGGCCTGAGGACACGCGGGTCCTGCCGTTCGCCGAGCGGCGGAAACGCCTGGAAGCCTTCGTCGCCCGCCAGGCCAGCCCGCGCATCGACCTGTCGCCCCTGCAGCCGTTCGAAACCTGGGCGGAGCTCACCGAACTCCGGGCCAATCCCCCCGAGGGCGACCCGCAGATCGCCGAAGGCCTGATGCTGAAGCGCTGGGATTCGTTCTACGAGGCCGGGCGGCCGAAGGGACCGTGGTTCAAGTGGAAGCGCGACCCGTTCCTGGTGGACGCGGTGCTGATGTACGCCCAGCGTGGCCACGGCAAGCGCTCCAGCTTCTATTCCGACTACACCTTCGGCGTCTGGACCGAGGATGCCGCCACTGGCGGGCGGTTCCTGACGCCCGTCGGCAAGGCCTACTTCGGCTTCACCGACGAGGAGCTGAAGCAGATCGACAAGTTCGTCCGCGACAACACCGTGGAGCGCTTCGGCCCGGTCCGGTCGGTGCGCGCCGAGCCGCACGCGGGCCTGGTGTTCGAGGTCGCCTTTGAGGGCCTCCAGCGCTCGACCCGCCACAAATCCGGCGTCGCCATGCGCTTCCCGCGCATCAATCGTCTCCGCTGGGACAAGCCCCCGGCGAGGCCGACGAACTCGCCTTCCTGGAGCGCCTGCTCCAGCAGATGGAAGCGCGCTGACCTTTCCCTTCCCTTCAGGGCAGGGGCAGATCGCGAAAGCGACAAGGCGAGGTCCACCCCCTAACCGCTCATTCCCGCGAATGCGGGGACCCAGGCTTCCAGAACAGCGCCTGATCCCGACCTCCCAGGCGCCGCCGGGAGCTCAGAGCCGTGCTCACGCGGGCAACAGGTCCTCGTCCCGCAGGAATTCCAGCAGGTTCCCCCCTCGAACAGCACGCCGCGGACGCCGGCCCGGAGTGCGGCCTCCAGGTCGGACGGCTTGTCCCCGATCATCAGGGACGCCTCCCGGTCGATCGGCCAGTCCGCCATGGCCTGCAGCAGCATGCCGGGGTTCGGCTTGCGCAGCGGGGGGTCGGGGTGGCGATAGGCCTCCACCGGGGCCTCGGGATGCTGCGGGGCGTGGTAGAAGGCGTCGATGCGAGCTCCGGCCCGGGCCAGGTCTTCCCGCATCCGGGCGTGCAGGGCATGGACGTCGTCCTCGGGATAATACCCGCGTCCGACACCGGACTGGTTCGTCACCACGATCACCAGCCAGCCCGCGCGGTTGAACGCTGCGACCGTCTCGCGGGCGCCCGGGATCCAGGTGAAGTCCTCCCAGCGGTGGACATAGCCGCGATCCTCGTTGAGCACGCCGTCGCGGTCGAGGAACAGCGCGGGGCGAGAGAATGGATCCGGGGGCGACGGCGGCACGGCGGGCCTTATAGCCGAACCGGGCCGCCGCTCGATTTCATTTTGCGCGAAACCCGCAATAGGCTCTGACCCGCAGCCAGCCGGAGCAGCCCTTGGTACAACCCGTCCTGACCCTCGACGACCTGACGGTCGACTTCGACACCCATGACGGGGTGGTCGAGGCGGTGCGCGGCGTCACGCTGTCGATCGGCCGCGGCGAGACCCTCGGCGTGGTCGGCGAGAGCGGTTCGGGCAAGAGTCAGACCTTCATGGCGGTGATGGGCCTGCTTGCTCGCAACGGCCGCGCCGCAGGTTCGGCGAAGCTGCACGGCCAGGAGCTGCTGGGTCTGAAGCCGGCCGCGCTGAACCGCCTGCGCGGCGCGAAGATGACCATGATCTTCCAGGATCCGCTGACGGCGCTTACGCCGCATGTCCGCATCGGCGAGCAGATCGCCGAGCCGTTGCGGCTGCACCTGGGCCTGTCCGGCGCCGACGCCAAGGCCCGCGCCCGCGAGTGGCTGGACCGGGTGCGCATCCCCGACGCGGCGCGGCGGCTGCGGCAATATCCGCATGAGCTCTCCGGCGGCATGCGCCAGCGGGTGATGATCGCCGCCGCCATGGCCCCCGGCCCCGAGCTGCTGATCGCGGACGAGCCGACGACGGCCCTCGACGTCACCGTGCAGGCCGAGATCCTCGACCTGATGGCCGAGCTGCAGCGGGAGACGGGAACGGCGCTCGCGCTGATCACCCACGACATGGGCGTGATCGCCCGCCTCGCCGACCGCGTCTGCGTGATGAAGGACGGGCGCTACGTCGAGGAAGGCCCGGTCGGCGACATCTTCGCCGCGCCGAAGACCGACTACACCCGCGCCCTGCTCGCCGCGGTGCCGCGCCTGGACCGCGCCGACCGCGGCGGCCGCCCGACCCCCGCGCCTGTGGCGACGGACGCGCCGGTGGTGGTCGAGAGCCGGAACATGAAGGTTCACTTCCCGGTGCGCGAGGGCCTTTTCGGCAAGCCGCGCAGCCTGCGCGCCGTCGACGGCGTGTCGTTCCAGGTGCGCAAGGGCGAGACCCTGGGCGTCGTCGGGGAAAGCGGCTCGGGGAAGTCGACCCTCGCCCGGGCGGTGCTCAACCTCATTCCGCCGACTGAGGGCGCCGTGGCGCTGCTCGGCCGCGGCCTGTCGCCGGACGACCGCGACGCCTGGCGCAAGGCCCGCGCCGATCTGCAGATCGTCTTCCAGGACCCGCTGGCCAGCCTTGATCCTCGGATGACCATCGGCACCTCCATCGCCGAGCCTCTGACCGTCTTCCGGCCCGGGCTCGACCGCGCCGCGCGAGAGGCCGAGGTCCGCGCCATGATGGCCCGGGTCGAGCTCGACCCCGCCTTGATCAACCGCTACCCGCACGAGCTGTCCGGCGGCCAGAACCAGCGCGTCGGCATCGCCCGCGCCATGATCCTCAAGCCCAAGCTGGTCATCTGCGACGAGGCCGTGTCGGCCCTCGACGTCGGGGTCCGCGCCCAGATCATCGACCTGCTGATCCACCTGCAGAAGGACATGGGACTGGCGATGATCTTCATCAGTCACGACCTTGCGGTGGTGCGCGAGATCAGCCACCGGGTGCTGGTGCTGTACCTCGGGCGCGTCATGGAGCTGGCCGACCGCAACCGGCTCTACCAGGCGCCGCAGCATCCCTATACGAAAGCCCTGCTCTCGGCCGCGCCGATCCCCGATCCGGCGGTCGAGCGGACGCGGCAGCGGATCAGGCTCGCCGGCGAACCGCCCAGCCCGCTCGACCCGCGCGCCGCCTTCCGTTTCGCGCCCTCCCGGCTGCCGGTCGACCCGAACGCGCCGATCCTGGCGCCCGAGCTGAACGAGGTGGCGCCCGGCCACCTCGTCGCCGACTTCGACGCGTGAGGTCCGCTGCGTTGCAGCAGAGGCCGGCCATCGCTAGGTTGCGCGACCTTCCGAGGACCCCGCCCACGCCATGACCCTTAGCTTCGACGACATCCTGGCCGCAAAGCAGCGGCTCCAGGGTCATATCGAGCGCACGCCCTGCCGCCACTCACGGACGCTGTCCGAGATTACAGGCGCCGAGGTGTGGGTGAAGTTCGAGAACCTGCAGTTCACCGCCGCCTACAAGGAGCGCGGCGCGCTCAACAAGCTGCTGCAGCTCGAGCCCGAGGTGGCCAGGCGCGGCGTCATCGCCGCCTCCGCCGGCAACCACAGCCAGGGCCTGAGCTACCACGCCGCCCGCCTGGGCATTCCCGTCACCATCGTGATGCCCAAGGCTACGCCCTTCGTGAAGGTGCAGCAAACCCGCGCCCACGGGGCCGAGGTGGTGATCGACGGCGACGGCTACGACGAGGCCTCGGCCACCGCCCGCCGCATCTGCGAGGAGCGCGACCTCACATTCGTCCACCCGTTCGACGACCTGGACGTCATGGCCGGCCAGGGCACGGTGGCGCTGGAGATGCTGGAGGACGCGCCCGACCTCGAAATGCTGCCGATCCCGATCGGCGGAGGCGGGCTGATCGCCGGCATGGCCACGGCGGCCAAACACCTCAGGAAGGACATCGAGGTGATCGGCGTTGAGCCCGCGATGTTCCCGTCCTTCACCGCCAAGATGCGCGGTGTGGCCATGGCGCGGAACGGTGGCGGCTCGACCATCGCCGAAGGCATCGCCGTGAAGCAGGTGGGCGAGAACACCTATGGCGTCGCCCGGCCGCTGATCGACGACGTGCTGCTGATCGAGGAGCCCTATTTCGAGCGCGGCATCGCCCTCTACACCAACGTGGAGAAGACGGTCGCGGAGGGCGCGGGCGCGGCTTCCTTGGCGGCGCTGCTGGCCTATCCGGAGCGCTTCCGCGGCCGAAAGTGCGGCTTGGTCATCACCGGCGGCAACATCGACACGCGCCTTCTGGCCTCCGTGCTGACACGTGAGCTGGTGCGCGAGAGCCGCATCGTCTCCCTGCGCATAATCGGTGACGACCGGCCCGGCCTGCTGGCCAACGTCTCGGCGATCATCGGCCAGATGGGCGCCAACATCATCGAGGTGGCCCACAACCGCCTCGCCCTGGACGTGCCGGCCAAGGGCGCGGAGTTCGACGTGATGATCGAGACCCGCGACGCCCAGCACACCCAGGAAGTCATGGATGCGCTCCGCGAGCGCGGTTACCCCCGAGAGTTGTCTGAGCATGAAGCCCGTCCTGATCGCCGTCGCGGCCCTGCTGTCGCTCGCCGCCTGCAACAAGCCCGCCCTGCCCGACCAGTCGGCGGCGTCCCAGGCTTTCATGGAAAAGACCGTGAAGGAGCCTGGCGTCCAGGTGTTGCCGTCAGGCGTGGCCTACAAGGTCGTGCGCTCGGGCCCGGCGACGGGCCTGAAGCCCACCCTCGCCGACGAGGTGAAGGTCCATTACGAGGGCAAGCTGATCGACGGCAAGGTGTTCGACAGCTCGTACGAGCGCGGCCAGCCCGCGGCCATGCCGCTGCGCGGCCTGATCCCGGCCTGGCAGGAGGCGCTGGTCCAGATGCGTCCCGGCGACGAATGGATCCTCTACGTCCCGCCCGAGCAGGGCTATGGCGCCGAAGGCGCCGGCGGCGGCGAGATTCCGCCCAACGCCGCCCTGATCTTCCGCATCGAGCTGATCGACGTGCTGACCGGACCCGGTCGGGTCATGCAGGGGTAGCTATGCGCGTCCGGCAGGGTCTATGGCTTGGCGATGACGGCTGATCTCTACCCGTCCGCCAAGGACCTGCTGACCACGCTCGTCGGCTTCGACACCACCTCGCGCGGCTCCAACCTCGCCCTGATCGAATGGGTCGAGGCCTATCTCGACGGCCTTGGCGTGGCGCACCGGCGCGTGCCGAACGCCGACGGCTCGAAGTCCAACCTGCTCGCCACGATCGGCCCGGCCGCTCCGGGCGGCGTCGTGCTGTCGGGTCACACCGACGTGGTGCCGGTCGACGGCCAGCCCTGGAGCACCGACCCCTGGACCGTGGTCGAGCGCGACGGCCGCCTCTACGGGCGCGGCACCTGCGACATGAAGGGCTTCCTGGCCCTGGCGCTCGCCGCGGCGCCGGAGCTGTCGAAGAAGGCCCGCAGGCCGGTCCACCTGGCCTTCTCCTTCGACGAGGAGATCGGCTGCCTGGGCGCGCCGCTTATGATCGACGTCATCCGCCGCGAACTGCCGCCGCCGGCGCTGGTGGTGGTCGGCGAGCCCACTGACATGGTTGCGGTGAACGGCCACAAGGGCATCGCCACCTTCAAGGTCACCGTCACCGGCCGCGAGAGCCACTCCAGTCAGACCCAGCAGGGCGTCTCGGCGGTGATGGCGGCGGCCCGGCTGATGAACGCCCTGACCGATCTCTCCGAGCGGCTGGAGACCCAGGCCGATCCCGCGTCGCCGTTCACGCCCAAAGGCGCGACCCTGACCATCGGAATGGTCCAGGGCGGCACCGCCCACAACATCATCGCCCGCCACTGCGACTTCACCTTCGACCTGCGCTGCCCGCCTGGGATGAAGGCCGACGAGGTCCTGACGGATTTCCGCGCCCAGGTCGCCGCCATGGACGCCGCGCTGAAAGCCCGCGCCCCGGAGGCCGGCGTGGTGCTGGAGAAGCGCACGGATGTGCCGCCCTTCGCGCCCGAACCCGACGGGGCCGCCGAGGCCTTCGCCCGCCGGCTGGCCGGCGACAACGGCCCGCCGCGCGTCGTTGCGTTCGCCGCGGAGGCCGGTCAGTTCCAGGAGGCCGGATTCTCGACCGTGATCTGCGGACCCGGTTCGATCGCCCAGGCCCACCAGCCGGACGAATACGTCGAGGTCAACCAGATGCAGCGCGGCGCCAGCTTTATGCGCCGGCTGATCGAGTGGGCGGAAGAGGCCTGATCACCGCCCGACGGCGCAGGAGGTCGCGTGGGTCCCAGGTCATCATCCGGGCCATTTCCAGCGCCGATCTCCGCCGGGTCCTCTGCACCACGCGCCGCCGCGCGAGGACGGGGCCGAGCCCGGCCAGAGCAGCGCGGTAGGCGCGCAACGTCACGCCGAGGTAGGGGCGGTGCGGCTTGCGCAGGGCCACGTAGCTGGCCGCCATCAGATGGGCGGGCAACACCAGCGGCAGCAGCAGCCCGGGCGTGTCCTTCACCAGGACCCAGAAGCGGTTGCGATAGCCGTGGAAGAGCGCGAACTCCGATTTTGAGCCGCCGGACGACGCCGAACCCACATGGCGCACGACGGCGGATGGGATCACGACCGTCGGCTCCCCCCGCCAGTTGCAGCCGGTAGCCCAGATCCACATCCTCGCAGTAGCAGAAGAAGCTCTCGTCGAAGCCGCCGAGTTTCAGGAACAGCGCACGGTCGATCAGCATCGCCGCACCGCACGGGCTGAACACCAGGCCCTCCGGCGTGTCGCCCGGATCGGGCTGGAGGTAACCGCCGCGATAGGGGATGCAGGGCAGGCTCATCACGTCGCCCAGGCCGTCGAGCACGGCCGGGTCCTCGTCCAGCACCTGGCGCGAGGTGAAGCTGCGGATGCCGGGATGCCGCTCGGCTGCCGCCATCAGCTGCGCCAGCCAGTCCGGTTCGGGGGTAGGCGTCGGGGTTCAGCAGCACAAGCCAGCGGCCCCGACCCTCGCGCGCCGCCTGGTTGCAGGCCGCGGCGAAGCCGAGGTTGTCGGCGTTCTCGATCAGCCGCGTTCCCGGGACGATCCCGGCAGCGGCCCGCGCCTCGCCTTCCGGCGAGGCGTTATCGACCAGCACGAGTTCGAAGTCCTGGAACGTCTGGGCCGCCAGCCGCTCCAGACACTGCGCCAGCGTGGCGCCGCTGCGATAGGCGACCACGGCCACCGTGACGGCGGGGCTTTGCGGCTTGTGTTCGTCTGTCCGCTGGGCCATGCGGGGCTACCGGTAACTCCTGTAAAGCGACATGACCGTTACGCCGCTCGCCGACCTGCCTGACGTCCTGCTTATCACGCCCAAGCGCTTCGGCGACCTCCGCGGCTGGTTCTCCGAGACCTGGAGCCGAAAGGCCATGCTTGCGGCCGGCGTAGACACCGACTTCGTGCAGGATAACCAGGCCCTGAACGCGAAGAAGGGCACGCTGCGGGGCCTCCACTTCCAGAAGGCGCCGCACGCCCAGGGCAAGCTGGTGCGGGTGCTGCAGGGCGCGATCTTCGACGTCGCCGTCGACATCCGGGCGGGTTCGCCGACCTACGGCAAGTGGGCCGGCGCGACGCTGACGGCCGAGGCCGGCGAGCAGCTCTGGGTGCCCCGCGGCTTCGCGCACGGCTACTGCACGCTCACCGACGATACGATGCTGTTCTACAAGGTGGACGGCCTCTATGCGCCGGAGACCGAGGGCGGCCTCGCCTGGAACGATCCGGACTTGGCCATCGCCTGGCCGCTCGACGGCGAGCCGGTGCTCTCCGATAAGGACAAGACCCTGCCGCGTCTCAGGGATTTGGGGCCGGTCAGCTTCTAAAGGTTCGCTCTTTGTTCTTGGCTTCCGCGGTCTCCTGAAGGTGCGCGCGATCGACTGGTGCGACGAGCCAGAACAAGGTGTCGAGATCCCGCGTCTTCTCGCAAAGGTCCGGGCGACGAAGGCCATCGCGGAGCTGCCAGAGCTCCTCGGGCTCGACACGCTCGAATCCTAATAGCCGCTCAGGCTGTGAGGGGTTCGCCCGCCAGCCATTCCTCCCGGACCTCCGCCTCGCCCTCGACGGGCAGGCGCGCGTCGCGGACGACCTGGAAGTCCGCGTCCGGCAACAGCCGCGACAGGGCCCAGACGGCGGCGCCGCGCACCGACGCAGCCGGGTCGTCAAGCAGCCGCACGGCCTCTGGCGTCAGCGCCGGGTCGCCGGAATTACCGATCGCATAGAGGACGTTGCGGACGAAGCGGTCGCGGCCGATGCGCTTGACCGGGCTCTTGGTGAAGAGGGCGCGGAAGGCGGGGTCGTCGAGGCGCGATAGCTCAGCCAGAGTGGGACCCTTCAGCGCCTCGCGGGCGGCCAGCTTCTGCTCGCGGGCGCCTTGCGCGAACTTGTTCCAGGGGCAGACCGCGAGGCAGTCGTCGCAGCCGTAGATGCGGTTGCCGAGGGCCTGCCGGAATTCGCGCGGGATCGGGCCCTTCAGCTCGATGGTCAGGTAGGAGATGCAGCGCCGGGCATCGAGCTGGAACGGCGCCGGGAAGGCGTTGGTTGGGCAGACGTCGAGGCAGGCCTGGCAGGAGCCGCAGTGGACCGGCTCGGGCGCGTCCGGCTTGAGTTCGAGGGTGGTCAGGACCGAGCCCAGGAACAGCCAGGAGCCGAACTCGCGGCTGACGAGGTTGGTGTGCTTGCCCTGCCAGCCGACGCCCGCGCGCTCGGCCAACGGCTTCTCCAGCAAGGGCGCGGTATCGACGAAGACCTTCACCTCTCCGCCGAAGCGCTGCTGCATCCAGCCCGCGAGTTGCTTGAGCTTCTTCTTGATCAGCTCGTGGTAGTCGTCGCCCTGCGCATAGACGCTGATCGCCGCGCGATCCGCCTCCGCGAGCACGGCCAGCGGATCGTGCGTCGGCCCGTAGTTGACGCCCAGCAACACCGCCGAACGGGCGTCGGCCCACATGGCGCGGGCGTGGCGGCGACGCTCACGGGTCTCGGCCATCCAGCCCATCTCGCCGTGGCGGCCGGCGTCCACGTACTCGTAGAGCCGCGCCGCCGCCGGCCAGGCCTCGTCGATGTCGGTGAAGCGGCAGAGGTCGAAGCCGAGCGCCTGGGCTTCGGCGCGGATCAGGTCTTCGGCTGTGTCAGAAGTCGAGATCGTCATAATGCGGCGCGGGCGTCAGCCCCGGCCAGCGGTCCGTGAGCAACGGCCGGAAACACGGCCGGGATTTCAGTTTCATGTACCACGTCTTCACGCCGGGGAAGTCCTTCCAAGGCACGTCGCCGAAGTAGTCGATCACCGACAGGTGGGCGGCGCCGGCGAAATCCGCCAGGGACAGGCGCTTGCCGGCCAGCCATTCCCGGGTCTCGAGCAAGCCTTCCAAGTAGTAGAGGTGTGTCTTCAGGCCGTCGCGCCCCTGGCGGAGGTTGGCGAGCTCGGGGGCGCCCAGGCCCAGCAGTCGCTTCTCCATCTTCTCGTGCAGGATGTAGCCGCCGGCTTCGAACTCGAACTTGCGGTCGAACCAGCTGAGAAGCCGCCTCGCCTCGGCGCGCTCGGCGGCGTCCCGGCCCAGCAGCGGCGGTTCGGGAGCCGCCTCCTCCAGATGGTCGAGGATCGCCCGGCTTTCGCAGAGCACGAGCGGCTCGCCGCCGCCGGTCCGCTCCACCAGCACCGGCACCAGGCCGGAAGGGTTGAGCCGCGTGAGCTCCTTCGGCCGCTCCCAGTAACGCACCGGGCTCTCGACGAACGGAAGCCGCTTCTCGCCCAGGGCGAGGCGCACCTGGCGGGAGGCCGGGTCGAGGGGGAAGTGGTGCAGGGTGCGTTCGACGCTCATGGCTTCTCTGGGCGCGGCTTCTTCGCGCGGATCGATCTTCGCCCCAACTGCGCCCGGCCGCCTTAAGGGGGCGTTTACTGCGTTGGCGCTTCGCCTTCGGCGAACGCCCCGCCGTGGGGTTCGGCGCGGCCCCGCGGGTCGGCGTGGATCAGAATGTCCGCCGCCGGGAAGCGCTCCAGGATCCGCTTCTCGGCGGCCACGATCACCGAATGGGCGCTTTCCAGTGTCAGCTGCGGGTCGAGGTCGACGTGCATCTGAATGTGGATGTAGGGGCCCGAGGCGCGTGTCCGCAGCTGGTGCACGTCGGTCAGCCGGGCGTCCGCGGTGGTCAGGCGCACGATCTCAGCACGAGCCTCTTCCGACAATTCCCGGTCCATGAGCTGGCCTGCCGCCTCCCGGAAGACGCCGATGGCTCCCCACAGCAGCAGCGCCGCCACCACCAGCGCGGCTGCCGCATCGAGGCCGTTGAACCCCAGCCAAGCCGAGGCGGCGATCCCGCCCAGGGCGATGATGTTCGACGCGAGGTCGGACAGGTAGTGCGCACGGTCGCCCTGCACCGCCACCGACGAGGTCTGCCGCAGCACGTGGCCCTGCGCGGTGATCAGGGCGAAGGTGAGGACGGTGGAGACGACCATCACGGCGATGGCCCAGCCTTCCTGCCTCAGCGGATGCGGAGCCATCAGGTCGCCGACGGCTTCGCGGCCGATGAGGGCGGCGGACGCAAAAACGAGGCCGGCCTGCATCAGGCTGGCGAACGCTTCGGCCTTGCCGTGGCCGAACCGGTGCTCGGCGTCTGGCGGAGCGGCGGCGTACCTGACGGCGAAGAAGGTCCCCAGGGACGCGATCAGGTCGAGCGCGGAGTCGGCGAGAGACGCCAACAAGGCCGTCGAACCCGACGCCCACCAGGCGGCCGCCTTGATCGTCACCAGCGTCGCGGCGGTCGCCACGGACAGCAGGGTGATCCGCCGGGTCAGCGCCGCCGCCTCCGACGGCGCAAGACCGTGAATGCCGCTCATCCACGATCCATATCCTTGCCAAGCCTCGCCGCGAAGCGCGAAGGCGAGGCTGGGTGGTTGACCTTGGGCGCTCCAGGCCTAGGGTGCGCGCCCATTTTCTAGGCCCAACTCGGGGACCGGCAGGACCATGGCTGAGACCACCACCTACGACGTCGTCATCATCGGGGGGCGGCCCCGGCGGCTACAACGCCGCGATCCGGGCGGGCCAGCTGGGGCTGAAGGCGGCGTGTGTGGAGAGCCGTTCGACTTTGGGCGGGACCTGCCTGAACGTGGGCTGCATGCCGTCGAAGGCGCTGCTGCACGCGTCCGAGCTGTTCGCCGCGGCGGGCTCGGAATTCGCCACCCTCGGCATCGAGGTCCAACCCAAGCTGAACCTCGGCCAGATGATGAAGCAGAAGGCCGACAGCGTCGGCCAGCTCACGAAGGGCATCGAGTTCCTGTTCAAGAAGAACAAGGTCGACTGGGTGAAGGGCTTCGGGCGCATCGCCGGGCCAGGCAAGGTCGAGGTGAAGGCCGAAGACGGCTCAACCACGACCCTTGACGCCAAGCACATCGTCATCGCCACGGGCTCCGAGCCGTCGAAGCTGCCGGGCGTCGAGGTCGACCAGCAGCGGATCGTCGACTCCACGGGCGCGCTTTCGCTGCCGGAAGTGCCCAAGCATCTGATCGTCATCGGGGCGGGCATCATCGGCCTGGAGCTGGGTTCGGTCTGGCGCCGCCTGGGCGCCCAGGTCACGGTGGTCGAGTACCTGGATCGCATCACGCCCGGCATGGACGCCGAGGTGGCCAAGACCTTCCAGCGCTCGCTGACCAAGCAGGGCATGGAGTTCAGGCTGGGCGCCAAGGTTACGGGCGCCAAGCCGTCCAAGAAGGGTGTTTCGCTCACATACGAACCTGTCGCCGGCGGCGCGGCCGAAACGATCGAGGGCGACTACGTCCTGCTGGCGATCGGCCGTCGTCCCTACACCGAGGGTCTGGGCCTGGAGACCGTGGGCGTCACGCCTGACAAGCGCGGCTTCATTGAGACCGACCACTTCAAGACGAGCGCGGCGAACGTCTGGGCCATCGGCGACGTCACCCACGGTCCGATGCTGGCCCACAAGGCCGAAGAAGACGCGGTTGCGGTCATCGAGACCATCGCCCGCGGCTACGGCCACGTGGACTACAATCTCGTCCCGAGCGTCGTCTACACGAGCCCGGAAGTGGCCTGGGTCGGCAAGACCGAGGAGCAGCTGAAGGAGGAGGGCCGCGCCTACAAGGTCGGCAAGTTCCCCTTCACCGCCAACAGCCGGGCCAAGATCAACCACGAAACCGAGGGTTTCGTGAAGGTCCTCGCCGACGCCGCCACCGACGAAATCCTGGGCGCTCACGCCATCGGGCCGCAGGTCTCGGAAATGATCGGCGAGTATTGCGTGGCGATGGCCTTCCGGGCGGCGTCGGAAGACGTGGCCCGCACCTGCCATCCGCATCCCACCCGGTCCGAGGCGCTTCGCCAGGCCGCCATGGGCGTCGAAGGATGGACCATGCAGGCCTGATCGTCCGCCGGGCGCGAACCGACGAGCTCGACGCCTGCGCCGAGCTCTACGTCCGCGTGCTGCGTGAGACGTTCACCTGGCTGCCGCCCGAGCGGCACCGGGCGTCCGACTTTCTCCGCGCCGCGGAGGTCGAGGAGGTCTATGTGGCCTCTCGCGGCGGACGCATTGTCGGTCTGGCGGCCTTCTACCGACCACAGAACTTCCTCCACTCACTCTATGTCGACGACCGCGGCCGCGGTGTCGGCAAGGCGCTCCTCGACCACGTGAGCGCCGTCGCCGACGGCCCGGTGTCGCTCAAGTGCCAGGCGGCCAACCTGAAAGCCCAGGACTTCTACCGGCGCGAAGGCTTCCGCTGCACCGAGACGGGAGCCGACAACGGCGTCGCCTGGCTGCGCTTCGTGCGTGGCTGATTGTTCATTTGCCGCGCTCTGGCGGGGGCGCCATCCTCCGCGGCTTGAAGCTCAAGGAGGCCGGAATGCTCGCCCTTCTCGCCGCCGCCACCCTGGCCGCCGCACAGCCCGCGCCGGGAGCCGACATCAAGGTCTATCGCGGGCCGCGCGCCGCAGCGCTCGCCCAGGCGGACATGCTCTGCCGGCCCCAGGGCATGATCCACACCTTCGCCGACCCGGCGCTGCTCTATCGCAACGACGGCAAGGCCAAGGTCCAGGAACTCGCCGAGTTGCCGAAGGCCAACCACGAGAAGGCGGTCGCCCGCTCCGTCGCAGGCTGCGCAAACCCCCTGGTCGTGCAGTACGGCGCGGGCCGCTGAACCGTGCTCACGCGCGCGGGTGCGCTGAGGCGTAGGCGCTGAGCAGGGCGGCCGCGTCGACCTCGGTGTAGCGCTGGGTCGTCGACAGCGACGCGTGGCCCAGCAGTTCCTGGATCGAGCGCAGATCGGCGCCCCCGGCGAGCAGGTGCGTGGCGAATGAGTGCCGCAGCGCGTGCGGCGTGGCGCTGGCCGGCAGGCCGAGCCGGCCTCTGAGCCTCTGGACGGTCGCCTGCACATGGCGAGGGCTGAGCGGACCGCCGCGCCTTGCGCGGAACAGCGGCTCGTCCGGCGACAGGCCGAACGGGACGGCGGCCAGGTAGTCGTCCACGGCCTGCCGTACGGCCGGGAGCGCCGGGACGATGCGGGTCTTGGCGCCCTTGCCGGTGATCCGCAGCTGTTCGGAGATCGGCGCGTCACGGCGTTTCAGCGACAACGCTTCGGAGATGCGCAGGCCGCAACCGTAGAGGAGGGTCAGAACCGCCTGATCACGCGAGGCCTCCCAATCTTCGCGGTCGGGATCCAGCGCCGGTTCGGCGATAAGGCCGATCGCCTGATCCTCCGTGACCGGCCGCGGCGCGCCCGGCCTGACGCGGGGGCCGCGCACCAGGGCGATCGCCGCGTTGGGGGTGTCGAGCCGGCGGTCGACGAAGCGGTGGAAGGTGCGGATCGCCGACAGGGCCTGACTGAGCGATCGGGGGGAGAGCGGCGTCTCCCCGGCCCGCAGATGGGCGAGCCACGCGCGGACCTCGCCGGCTGTGATCCCGCCCAGATCCTGGACTGAGAGGCTCTCGCCGCGATGCTGCTCCAGGAACGAGATGTAGCGGCCGGCGGCGAAGCCGTACGCCTCCAGCGTTCGCGGCGAGCTGCGGCGCTCTTTGGCCAGGTGCTCGAGCCATGCCGCCCGAGCCTGGCTTGCGCTCAGAGGAGCGGCCATCGCTCCGCCGTACGCTCGACGACGCGGGCCAGGAAGGCCACGAGTTCCGTGCCCATGTCCGGGGTGAAGCCCTCAGGATCGTGCGAGCCGAACGCGAGAAGCCCTGTGCGCGAGGGCTCCCAGATCGCCATGCGGACCATGGCCATAGACTGGATCGCCTCAGCGCCTTCGCCGAACAGGCCGAGCGCCGTGGGTGCGAAGCCCATGCGGGCCAGGCGCTGCGTCCCGCCCAGGATCATGTCCACCTGGCCCTCGACCAACGGCCGCCAGCCAGCTGGCGATCGTCCGTCCGTCTCCAGGGCGACCACGCCCGCGGCGAGACCGAAGCGGGTGCGGGCGAGATCGTCGACGCGCCACGCGAGGTCCGAATGGTTGCGGGCGTCCAGCAGGTCGACGACGGCGCCGTGGGTCTGGGCCTGGGCCGAGAAATTGGCGCGCGCCGTTTCCTCGAGGAGCTGGCGCATTTCGGCTTCCCGTTGATGGGCGGCATGCACCCGGGCGAGCGCGGCAGGCCCGAAGTCGACGACATTGCCGGCGGCGACCTTCAGGCCGAGCTCGGCCAGCAGGCCGTCATCGTCACGGATGAACTCGGGATTGTCGGCCAGGAAGCGCCGGACGGCAGACGGCTCCAGCGGGGCCCCGAACATGTCGCCCTGGCTGCCGTCCATCGTGGTTAACCCCTCACAAGATGGACTGGCCGGTCTTGGCCCAATCCGCGAGGAATTGTTGAAGCCCCTTTTCGGTTAACGGGTGCTTGAAGAGCGCCTGGAAGACGTCGGGCGGGATGGTGGCGCAGTCGGCTCCGGCAAGCGCCGCTTCCGTCACGTGCTTAGGCGTACGGATCGAGGCGGCCAGGATTTCGGTGTCGTAGTCGTAGTTGTCATAGATCGCGCGGATTTCGGAGATCAGCTCCATCCCCTCGGCGCCGTGGTCGTCCAGGCGGCCGATGAAGGGGCTGATGTAGGTGGCGCCGGCCTTGGCGGCGAGCAGCGCCTGGGCGGCCGAGAAGCACAGGGTGACGTTGGTCTGGATGCCTTCGGCGCAGAATTCCGCCGTCGCAATCAGGCCCTCGCGGGTCAGCGGCACCTTGACCACCACGTTCGGGGCCACGCCGGCGAGCTTGCGGCCTTCGGCCAGCATCGTCTCGACGTCGACGGCGGCGACTTCGGCGCTCACGGGGCCCTCTACGATGCCGCAGATCTCGGCGATCACCTCCAGCATGTTGCGGCCGGACTTGGCGATCAGCGACGGATTGGTCGTCACGCCGTCGACCAGGCCGGTGGCGGCGAGGTCCTTCAGGACGGCGACGTCGGTGGTGTCGAGGAAGAGCTGCATCGGCATACCTTGGGCTTGTTCGGGCCGCTTGTAGCCGCCAAGAGGGGTGGAGCGAACCCCTGATGAGCCGCATCGCCTCCGTCCTTATACCCATGCCGCTGCCCGAGGCCTTCGACTACGAAGAGCCCGAAGGGATGGCGCTCGGCCTCGGCGATCAGGTGGCTGTGCCGCTGGGGCCCCGCCTGATCCGCGGCGTGGTCACGGCCCTGCGAGACGGGACCGGCGGCAACCGCCCGCTCAAGGCGGTGGCCGAACGCCTCGACGAGCCCGTCTTGCCGCCGGGGACTGTGGAGTTCGTGCAGTGGGCGGCGCGCTACGCGGTCGACGTCCCCGGCGCGCCGCTGGCGATTGCGCTTCGCGGCGCCCGCGCGCCGAGGCCGAAGCCGACGCGGGTGCTTGCGGCGACGGGCAGGGCGCCCGCCCGGGCGACGCCGGCGCGCGCCAAGGTGCTGGAAGCGGCCGCGGCAGGCCCGCGATCCGGCGCCGACCTCGCCCGCGCCGCTGGGGTGTCGCCCGGCGTGGTCAAGGGGCTGGTCGACGAGGGCTGCCTCGCCGAGCAGCTGGTGACGCCGGACATTCGGTTCGAGGTCCCGGACCTCGGCCGGAGAGGCGCAACGCTCAGCGCCAGTCAGGCGGCCGCGGCGACCGCGCTGTCGGAGATGGCGGCTGGGGGCCGGTTCGAGGTGGCCCTGCTGGACGGCGTCACCGGTTCGGGCAAGACCGAGGTCTATCTCGAGGCCGCCGCCGCCGCCCTGGCGTCCGACCCGCAGGCCCAGGTGCTGATCCTACTGCCCGAGATCGCGCTGACCCAGGCCGTGATCGCGCGGGTGACCCAGCGTTTCGGGGCCCGGCCTGGAGAGTGGCATTCCGACGTGACGCCGCCTGCGCGCCGGCGCGTCTGGGAGGCAGTGGCGTCCGGCGACTGCCGCATCGTGGTCGGCGCCCGCTCCGCGCTGTTCCTGCCATTTCGCAAGCTGAGCCTCATTGTCGTCGACGAGGAGCACGACGGCTCGTTCAAGCAGGAGGACGGCTTCATCTACCAGGGCCGCGACCTCGCGGTGGCTCGGGGCAAGATCGAGGGCGCGGCCGTGATCCTGGCCTCGGCGACGCCGTCGCTGGAAAGCCTCAGGAACGCCGAGGTCGGCCGCTACAGATGGCTGCGCTTGTCGGCGCGCCACGGCGCCGCCCGGCTGCCCGACATCGAGCTGATCGACCTTCGCGAGACGCCGCCCGAGACCGGGCGCTGGTTGTCGCCGCCGCTGGTCGCCGCCATGCGCGAGACCTTCGCGCGCGGCGAGCAGACCCTCCTGTTCCTGAACCGCCGGGGCTACGCGCCGCTGGTGTTGTGCAAGGCCTGCGGTGAGCGCATGACGGCGCCCGACACCGACAGCTGGCTGGTCGAGCACCGCTACTCCGGCCGCCTGGTCTGCCATCTGACCGGCTTCTCCATGCCGAAACCTGCGGCCTGCCCTCACTGCGGGGCGAAAGACAGCCTCGTCTCGATCGGACCCGGTGTTGAGCGTGTCGAGGAGGAGGCGCGTCACCTGTTTCCGGAGGCGCGAGTTGCGGTCTTCTCGTCGGACACGATCTTCGACGCCCGCGAGGCGCGGCGGCTGGTGGAGAGCATGGCCGAGGGCGAGATCGACATCCTGGTAGCGACTCAAGCCGCCGCAAAGGGCCACAACTTCCCGAAGCTGACCCTTGTGGGCGTGGTCGACGCCGACCTCGGCCTCCGCGGCGGCGACCTGCGCGCCGCCGAGCGGACCTACCAGCTGCTGGCCCAGGCGACGGGGCGCGCCGGGCGCAAGGATCGCCCGGGCCGGGCGTTGCTGCAGACCTACGCGCCGGAACACGCCGTGATGCAGGCGCTCAAGGCGCAGGATCGCGATGCGTTCGTCGAGGCCGAGATGGCCGAGCGCGAACTGGCCGGGCTGCCGCCCTTTGGACGGCTGGCGGCGGTGATCGCCTCGGGCCCCGACGCGGGCCAGCTCGAAGCGTTCATGCAGACCATGGCCCAGGCTGCGCCCAACACGCCGGGGGTGGAGGTGTACGGGCCGGCCGATGCGCCGCTGGGCCTGGTGCGCGGCCGCCGCCGCAAGCGCTTCCTGGTGCGCGCCGACCGGGGGTCGATCTCTCAGCCTACATGGCGGCCTGGCGCGCGAGGGTGCGGCCACCCGGGCAGATCCGGGTGGCCATCGACATCGACCCGTACAGCTTCCTGTAGCGCCTAGTGCTTCGTGTCGGCGGCGATCGCCTTCTTGCTGGTCGCCTTCCGGGCCAGCATGTTGAGGCCCTCGGCGGCTGCCGAGAACGCCATGGCGGCGTAGATGTAGCCCTTGGGCACGTGGAAGCCGAAGCCGTCGGCGATCAGGACCGCGCCGATCATCAGCAGGAAACCCAGGGCCAGCATCACCACCGTCGGGTTGTTGTTGATGAAGTTGGCCAGAGGATTGGCCGCCACCAGCATCAGGATCACCGTGATGATCACCGCCGCGAACATGATCGGCAGGTGGTCGGTCATGCCGACCGCGGTCAGGATCGAGTCGATCGAGAACACCAGGTCCAGAAGGATGATCTGGAAGATGGCGGCGCCCATGTTCGTCACGACCCTGCCGCCGGTGTCCATGACGCCATGGCCGTCCCCGGGCTCGACCTTCTCGTGGATCTCGGTGGTCGCCTTCCAGACCAGGAACAGGCCGCCCGCGATGAGGATGATGTCGCGCCACGAGAAGGCCAGTTCCCACATCGGTTCGCCATGCTCACCGATCGGGCCTTGCCAGGGCAGCGTGAACACCGGCTGCACGAGTCCCACGATGAAGGCGAGGGTGGAGAGCAGGGCCAGTCGCATGACCAGGGCCATCATGATGCCGATCCGCCGCGCCTTGGCGCGCTGATGCTCGGGCAACTTGTTGGACAGGATCGAGATGAAGATCAGGTTGTCGATCCCCAGCACCACTTCCATCACGATGAGCGTGATGAGGGCGGCCCAGGCGGCCGGATCGCTCAGCAGAGCGGCGATGTCCATGAACAGGCTCTCCTAGTGTTCCGGAGCTAGATAGCGCATCGGCGTTCCACGCCTAGCCCACACGTGCCTCCAGCGGCGGCGCCATATTTTTCGGCGCCATGGGCGGAAAATCACACGCCCGCCGATCGGCGCGCGCGCCCTCGTGACATTACCGAAAAGCAATCCAGCCGCCGCCGTGAGCTCTTGTTACTCTTTGTTTCAGCTATATCGCGAAAGACGATCTGAATAATTGTAAGTAAAATCTAGGCTGAGAGTGTGGTGTTCGTCAGCTTAAATACGAATGCTGTCGACCATGATATGGCATATCATGCTTAAATTTAGGAATATGAACGGCGCCGCGCCCTGCGAGTTCTGCGCCACGTCGTGGACATTCGTCCGGCGCGAGGGCTCATCCTGTGGATAAGTCGCCGCCACACGACGTCGCACCCGCGTAAACCCTCTTTTCACTCAAGTCCGGATAGGGTTATCCCTTCGCCCAGTGTCGGGGAGTAGCCCAAACATGCGCAAACGGACGAGGACCCTCGTGGGTTCCCTGGCCGCCGCGGCCGTCGTGGCCTTCGCGCCTGCCGGTGCGATCGCCGATACCTACTGGCAGTGCGTGCCGTTCGCGCGCCTGATCTCCGGCATCCAGATTTTCGGCGACGCGCGCACCTGGTGGGGTCAGGCCTCGGGCAAGTATGAAACGGGCTTTCAGCCGCGCGCCGGCGCGGTCCTGTGCTTCAAGCCGACCTCGCGCATGCAACTCGGACACGTCGCCGTCGTCAGCCAGGTGCTGACCGAGCGCGTCGTGCAGATCACCCACGCCAACTGGTCGCCGATCGAGGGCTCGCGCGGGAAGGTCGAGAAGGACGTCACCGTCGTCGACGTTTCGGCGAATGGCGACTGGAGCCAGGTGAAGGTTTGGTACGACCCGACCAAGGACCTGGGCGGCTCCACCTATCCCACGCATGGCTTCATCTATCCGGATGCGACGGCCAAGATGATGGCGGCGTCGGGCCTGACGAAGGTCCAGAACGGCATGATCGCCGTCGCACAGTCGGCGGCCAGCCAGATGGGCGCCGCCGTGCGTCCCGGCTCGGGCCCGATGGGCGTGCTAAGCCAGGCGGCGGACTCCACCGACCGGATTGCGGCCCTCATCGCGGCCGCGGCGCGCGGCGAAACCCCCGGCAGCTGATCCTCGGCCAGGCGACGGAGGCGTCTACATCTCGGCCGCGGCGGCGTTGTCGACGCCTCGCGCCCGCGTTGTACTTCGCGTCGTGCGGCGGACCGTAACCGCCGCTTAGGGTTGTCGCGAAACCGTTCCTTAAGCGCCGCGCGAGCATGGTGCCTTTCGAAGGTCCCATGCAGAGCCAAGCCCAACAGCACCATCTGGCGATCGACGCGCAGACGCTGAAAGAGGCGCTGGATGCGCATCAGCGCTATCTGGCCGGCCGTTCTGGCGGCCGTCGGTTCTCCCTGCCCTACGGCGATCTCTCCAACTGTTCGCTGGAAGGGGTCGACCTGCGCGACGCCGACCTCGCCGGCGCGAAGCTGGAGGGCGCGATGCTCTCCCCGGGCGAACATGGCGCGCGCCATCCTGTTCGGGGCCGACCTGCGCGAGGCCGATCTGCGAGGGGCCAACCTGAAGCGAGCCGACCTGCGTGGCGCCTGCCTGAAGGGGGGCGAACCTTGCCGGGGCCGAACTGGCCGGTTGCGACCTGCGCGAGGGGCGCATCGCCCTGCAGGACAAGCTGGACGGCTTCCGGATCCTTCGCCACGAGCATCGGCCAGGCGAGCTGAACTACGCCGTGCTGTCTGGGGCGAACCTCGCCGGCGCCCAGATGGCCGGAACCCTGGCCATCGCCAGCGACTTCACCGACGCCAACCTGGCTGGGGCCGTGCTCGCCGGCGCCCGGCTGACGCGCGCCGTGCTCGATGGCGCGGACCTCTCCGGCGCAGATCTCGGCGGGGCGGACCTCACGGGCGCATCGATGAAACGCGCCGTGCTGGCCGGCGTGAACCTCGACCAGGCTCGGCTGGATGACGTGGATCTGTCGGAGGTGCTCCGGGCTCCGCCGCCCATCGTCTATGTGGACGACCGCTCGCTCGACGAGGTGCTGGCCGACCACGAGGCCTATTGCGGAGTCTGACGGCGCGCGCGGGGCCGTGGTCAAGCTGGATCAGGTCGACTTCCGGCCGCTGCGGGCGCTCAAGCGCCGCAAGCTCACCGCGCTGATGGCGCCGCGTTCGATATTCTTCGGCATGGATCTGGAAGGCGCCCAGCTCCAAGGCGCCGATCTGACGGGCTGTGATTTCCGCGGCGCCGTCCTGCGTGATGCCGATCTGCGGGGAGCCAAGCTCACCGACGCCCAACTCATCCGCGCGGACCTGCGGGGCGCGAAAATGGGCCCCCTGATGATCGCGCCGGGCCGCTTCGTGCGCACGGATCTGACCCGCGCGACGCTGCGGGCCGCCGACCTGCGCGGCGCCTCGGCCACCAAGGCCCGGTTCCTGGAAGCGGACCTGAAGGGGGCGCGGATGGCCGGCTGCGACCTCACCGGCGCGGAGATGGAAGTCTAAGCGGGCCGGCTGGGCCTCAGGTCCTCGACCTCGAACTCGACAGCCTCGCACATCCGCTGAGCCACGATGCGCCGGTGGCATCCGCAGGCCTCCGCCTCGTAGCAAAGCAGGGCGGCCTTCTTGTCCTTAGCGATCTCGATGGCCCTGGCCAGATCAAGCTGGGCCTGCGGCTCCTTCAGATGTTCCTCGAAGATGGCGGTCATCTCGGCCGTCCGACCCTTGCGCGCGGCGTCGCGACCGGCCTTCGGCGTGCCCAGGCCGCGCAGGTGCACGTACTGGATTCCGGCGTCCTCGAGGCTGGACGACAGCAGGCCCTTGGAGAATCCCGCCCGACGCGACGCGGCGATAGCGCGGACATCGATCAGCACCTCGACACCGGCCTGCTTGAGGGTCTCGATCACCGCGGCCTGGGGCGCGGCCTCGTAGCCGATGGTGGCAAGCGGCGTCTTCGTCATCGCGTCTCCGCGCCGTAGGCGTCGAACAGGGCCTCGGCCGCCGCGGTGACCGCCGTCGCCGGGCCACCGGGGCCGAACAGCTGGCTCGAGACGAACACGCCCTCGATCAGCAACAGGAGAGCGTCCGCCAGCGCGTCGGGTTGCCGCGCGCCGATCTCACGGGCCATGCCGCGGAGCCTTTCGCGGAGCTCCGTCTTGTGTTCGACGGCGACCTGGCGGCCGGGGTGCGTCGGGTCCGGGTACTCCACGACGGCATTGGTGAGGCCGCAGCCGCGATAGCCGGCGACGTCCGCACGGCCGGCGAGCCCCTCGAGATAGGCCAGGATCTGCGCCCTGGGATCGCCAGGATGGGCCTCGGCGGCGGCGTCGAAATAGCTCCAGAAGTGGTTGCCTTGGTCGCGCAGATAGGCGGCGATCAGCTGATCCTTGCTTTCGAAGCTGCGGTAGAGCGTGGGCTTCGTCGCGCCGGCTCGCGATACGATCTCGTCTACGCCTACGGCGCGGGTGCCTTCGCGGTAGAACAGCTCGCGGGCGCTGTCGAAGATGCGATCAGCGGCTCTGGCGGCGGTGTCAGAGGATCTCTTCATGGTGCGGCTTGACGGGGTTACCGATCGGTACGTAAGTTCCGGCGCTGGAACGTACCGGTTAGTAACATGATAGCAGCGCGCCGGCCTTTCGGCCAGAACTATGCCTGGGTCGTGGCGGGGGTGACATTCCTCGCACTGCTTGCTGCGGCAGGCCTCCGCTCGGCGCCCGGCGTGCTGCTCACGCCCTTGCATGAGGGCTTCGGATGGGAGCGGCGCGAGCTCTCCGTCGCCGCCGCTCTCGGCATATTCCTCTACGGGCTTGTCGGTCCGTTCGCCGCGGCGCTGATGCAGACGCTGGGCCTGAAGCGCACCCTGCTCGCGGGGCTCGCGCTGATGAGCGCCTCCACAGGCCTCAGCCTGTTCATGACAGAGCCCTGGCACTTCCTGCTTACCTGGGGCGTGCTCTCCGGTCTCGGTTCGGGCGCTGTGGCCCTCGTCCTCGGCGCCGCAGTCGTCAACCGCTGGTTCGCGACCCAGCGAGGTCTGGTGATGGGCCTGCTTTCCGCCAGTACGGCGACGGGCTCGCTGATCTTCCTGCCCGGCATGGCCGCACTCGCCCAGGCCGGCGGGTGGCGGCCGGTGGTGATCGCCGTCTCGTTGGCCGCCGCCGCGCTGATCCCCCTCGTCTTCTTCCTGATGCCCGAGAAACCCGCGGATATCGGTCAGCGGCCCTATGGCGCCGCGGAGGAGCCGGCCGACGCGCCGCGCGGCCGGCCGGCGGACAGCATCAAGCTGGCGCTTTCCGTGCTGGCCCAGGCGGCGCGCACGCCGGCCTTCTGGCTACTGTTCGCCACCTTCTGGGTCTGCGGCTTCACCACCAACGGTCTTGTCGGCACCCATCTGATCTCGTTCTGCGGCGACAAGGGTCTGGTGCTCGTTCAGGCGGGCATGTTGCTGGCGCTCATGGGCTTGTTCGACATGGTGGGCACGACGGCGTCCGGCTGGCTCACCGACCGCTACGACCCGCGCCGCCTGCTGTTCATCTACTACTCGCTGCGCGGCCTTTCGCTGATGGCTCTGCCGTTCCTGGAGTTCAACGTGGTCAGCCTCAGCGTCTTCGCAGTGTTCTACGGACTGGACTGGCTGGCCACCGTGCCGCCGACCGTGCGGCTGGCGAACGAACACTTCGGCGAAAAGAACGCCCCCATCGTCTTTGGCTGGGTGGCCGTAGGCCATCAGACCGGGGCGGCGACCGCGGCGTTCCTCGGCGGCTTTCTGCGTGACCTGCAGGGCCGCTACCTCGAGGCCTTCGTGCTGGCCGGCCTCCTGGGTCTCGCGGCTGGCGCGGCGGCGCTCTGGATCGGCCGCTCGTCGCCTGATCCGCAGGTCGCGGCTGCCTGACCCCGCGTCAAGGTCCCTATAGGTTGCTGATGAACACGATGGTGCAGCTCGAACCGCGCGTCCGCCGCCAGTCCCTGCCGAGCCGCGGCGGCGACATCGCCTATCTGGACTTTGGCCCGGAAGACCGGTCGGTCGATCTCGTGTTCTCCCATGCCAACGGGTTCAACGCGCGCACCTACCGCACACTGCTGGCGCCGCTGGCGGACAAGCTGCGGATCCTAGCCATCGACCTGCGGGGCCACGGCGCCTCGACGCTGCCGGCGGATCCTGAGGCGCATGGCGGCTGGAACATGTTCCGCGACGACCTGCTGGCCTTCCTGGAGGCCGCCACCGACGGGCCTGTGGCGCTGGCGGGCCACTCGATGGGCGGCACTTCCAGCCTATTGGCGGCGGCCCATTCGCCGGATCGCGTGCGAGCTCTGGGCCTCTTGGATCCGGTGATCTTCGACTCGGCCATCGCCTCGAGAGGCACAGACGCTTCGCCGCTCTATCTGGGGGCGCGTCGCCGTCGCGCCGAGTTCCCGAGCAAGCAGGCGGCCTATGAGGCCTACCTTGGCCGCGGCGCCTTCCGGACCTGGGCTCCCGAGCAGCTGGCCGACTACGTCGAGGCAGGGTTTCGGTCGGCCCCGGCGGGCGAGGTGACGCTCGCCTGCGCACCGTTCTGGGAAGCGGCCAGTTACGCCACCCACAACTACGATCCGTTCGCCGCCTTTCTCGCCACGCGTTGCCCGATCCGGATCCTGCGGGCCGAGGCGGACTCCACGTGCCGGATCGAGGCCCATCAGACCGAGCTCGAGGCGACCGGTCGCATCTCGGTCGAGACGGTCTCCGGCACGACCCACTTCCTGCCGATGGAGCGGCCGGATCTGGCGCGTGAACTGCTGTCGGCTACAGCGAAAGTCCGCTGACGGCGTCGGCTTCGACGCGGGCGAGTTCGTCATCCGACAGCGAGATCATCTTCCGCGTCTCGAGGTCGAAGGAAACGGCGATCGCCTCGGCCGAGCCCCAGGCCCGACCGCTGGTCGGGTCGACCAGCCAGTGGACCAGTCGCCGGAACCGCGCGTCGCCGCCCGCAGAGCCTGACCGCAACTCCACTCGGTCTCCGGCCCGCGGCCAGTCGAGGTGCAGCAGCCGGTACTCCAGGGCGGCGCCGCCGACCTTGCGGTCGTCTCCGGCGCCAGGTCGCTTGCCCTCGAAGAAATGCGGGATGCCATCGGAGATCCGCGCCATCATCAGCTCGGTCCGCATCCGGCCGAACGCGTCGCAGTCGACGTCGCGGATGGCGCCGAGCGCCGTGCGCTTCAGGCCCAGTTCGTCGGCGCGCCCGAGGCTGGCCTGGCTCTCCACGGGATCAAGGCGGATGGATCGCGGCGCGGCCGGTTCCGGCACGCGCATCCTCAAGGCTTCAAGCCGGCGGCGGATCCCGCTCGGGCCAGGGGAAGGCGCGGCCGTCCCGCGGCGTCGCGTGCGCCACGAGGGTCTGGAAACTGGCCGCGAAGGCGCCGTCGCCGTGATGCATCAGGAAGGCCAGCCGCGCCGTGTCCTCATCGACCTCGACGACGCCTCCGGTCATGTGCAGCGCGGCCCCGGGACGCGCCTCTTTCAGGAAGCGGATGTGCTGGTCCCGGACGATCAGGGTGGCGCTGGCGTCGGGCGCGAAGGCGTGCGGCATGCCAAGTTCGGCGGCCAGCCCGACGAGCCCCTCGCTAGCCTTGGCGACGTAGAAGCCGACGTTCATGTGGCCCATGTGATCGCATTCCCAGGCGGCCACACTGCCCCGCCAGACCTCCACCCCGCCCGTCGTCACGCGAAACTCTCCCCGCCTTGCGGGGAGAGCTTAGGAAGCCTCGGCGGTCACCGCTAGCGCTTGCCTTCGACGGGATCGGCCCCCGGACCCATCCGCCCCTCATTGGCGGAATGCGGGACGCTCGAATCGCCCGCGCCTTGCCGCGGCTCTGGGTTTCCCGCGGCGAAGCTGCGATCTTCTCCGTCCACCGCGTCGTCCTGGCGCACGGCGGGGTAGCGTTCGGGCCCGCCCTTGTCGTCAGCCGCGTTCAACGGCTGGGCCGCATTCTCGCGGCGGCCTTCGCTCTGGATGTTGTCGTCGCCGGCCATGTGGATCTCCTCCTGTCGCATCGCAGACGAAAGCGCCCGCGCCGGGCCGATGTTCCGGGAGCGCCGGCGTCCTGTGCGGCGTCGCAGCCGTATCGTGACTGTGGCAAGGTAGCGCCGAGGGGAGAGTCCATGGCGAGAGCGAAGCGCATCCTGGTCCAGCGCCACGGGCCGGTGGTCCGGGTCACCCACTGGATCAATGTGCTGGCGGTCAGCCTGCTCCTGATGAGCGGCCTTCAGATCTTCAACGCCCATCCGGCGCTCTACTGGGGACACAGCTCGACCTTCGCCGAGCCATGGCTGGCGATCCGCATGGTGGAGACCGCCGACGGCCCGCGCGGCATCACTACGATCGGCGACCGCTTCGCCGACACCACGGGCGTCCTCGGCTGGACGGGGTTCGAGGGCGACCGTCGAAACCAGGCGTTCCCGGGCTGGGCGACCATCCCGAGCTGGCGCGACCTGGCGAGCGGCCGGCGGTGGCACTTCTTCTTCGCTTGGCTGTTCGTGATCAACGGCGCGGTCTATCTCGCGACCACCCTCATCAGCGGCCACCTGCGGCGCAATCTGCTGCCGAGCCGGGAGCAGCTGCGCCTGAGGCATGTGCTGCAGGAGATCGGCGCGCACGCCAGGCTGAGGTTCCCGAAGGGTGAGGCGGCGCGGACCTACAACGTTCTGCAGAAGGGCTCGTACCTCGCCGTCGCCTTCGTGCTGCTGCCGCTGATGGTGCTGACGGGGCTCTGCATGTCGCCGGGCTTCAATGCCACGGTCCCCTGGCTGATCGACCTCTTCGGCGGCCGCCAAGGAGCGCGGAGCGTGCACTTCCTGACGGCCGGCGCGGTCGTGCTCTTCGTGGTCGTGCACATTGTGATGGTCGTGGCGTCGGGCGCCTGGAACAACATCCGCTCGATGGTCACCGGCCGCTACGCCATCGACGAGGAGATCCGGCCGTGAACCGCCGCAACTGGCTGAGGGCCGCCGGCGCGGCGACGATAGGCCTGTGGGTGGGCGCCTGCGACCGGCTCACGAGGAACCCGAAGTTCATGGGCTTCATCGGCAGCGCCGAGAACCTCAGCCGCCAGGCGCAGCGCGCGGTGACTAACCGTGACGCGCTGGCGCGCGAATTCCCCGCCCGCATGATCTCGCCCGACTTCCGCGCCAATGGCACCCGCAGTCCGACCGACGCCGGCTACATCGCCCTGCGCGACGCAGGATTCGCGGGCTACCGCCTGGTGATCGACGGCCTGGTGGAGCGACCGCTCTCGCTCAGCTTGGCCGAGCTGCGCGCCGCGCCGGCGCGGACCCAGATCACCCGCCACGACTGCGTGGAGGGCTGGTCCTCCATCGGCAAGTGGACCGGCGCGAGGCTGGGGCCGCTGCTCGAAAGGGCCGGCCTGCAGCCGCAGGCGCGCTACCTCGTCTTTCACTGCGCCGACACCCTCGCCCCCGGCCCGGACGGCCGCTACTACGAGAGCATCGACCTCGTCGATGCGCGGCACCCTCAGACGATCCTCGCCTACGACATGAACGATGCGCCGTTGCCGGTCGCCCACGGCGCCCCGGTGCGTCTGCGGGTCGAACGGCAGCTCGGCTACAAGCACGCCAAGTACGTCATGCGCATCGAGGCGGTGGAAAGCTTCGCCCATCTGCATGGCGGCAAGGGCGGCTTCTGGGAGGACCGCGGCTATGAGTGGTATGCCGGGATCTGACGCGGCGAGCCGCCTGTGCCTGGGGTCGGTTCGGTGGCTCAGGCCGCCAGCTTCAGCCGCTCGACGATCTCGTGATGCGCGGCGATCATCCGGATCAGCGATGCGCGGACATTCCTGAGCTGCCGTACGCCTTCCGGCGTGATCGCCACCCCCCGCGACTGGCGCACGGCGCAACCCATCTCGATCAGCTCGTTCAGCTTGCGGCGGACTGTCTCTTTCGGAAGATGAATGGCCTGGGCGAGGGACAGGATATTCGTGGCCCGTGGAGTGAGGTCGGGCGTCGCCCGTTGGGTGAGCAGGGCCTCGGCGACCGCCGGCTCGGTATAGGCGCGCTGCGCGAGCGTCAGCAGGATCAGCAGGCGGTCGAGGTCGCCGTGCTCCTCGCGCGCCAGGGCCATGGTGTCGATCAGCGGCGCGAGCACGCGCGCGGCGACGGCAGGGTAACGCTCGGTGAGGAGCGCTTCGATGGGGGCCGCCATGGCGGGGCTCCAGTGTTTTTGCCGTCTGATCGACGGACATCCGCGAAACGCACACACAAAGGCAAGCCGCGAGGCCGCGCCGCTTAGGTAGGCGGCTGACACCGCGGGTCAAGCAACCCTGATTTGTGAGGCGCCCAGTTTGGGCAGTCAGGCCCTTCCCTGCCGATAGCGATAACGCGAACCAAGGCGAGGTCCCGTCGTGATTCGGTCAGGCGCGGGCCAGGGGATCAACCGAAGGGGCGGCATGCAGAGCAAGGCCGATACCGAGCCACACACGATCGACGGCGGCGCACGGGTCTTCTTCCTGCTTTTCCAGATGATGGAACGGCGTAACAGGGTCATCGAGGACATCCTTCGCCCGCATGGGCTGACCCTCCAGCAATGGCGGATCCTGTTGGGGCTCGGCTGGCTCAAGGTGCGGACCATGCACGAGGTGGCCGACGCGTTGGCGATCGATCGCACGGCGCTCTCCCGCGCGGCCGACAAGCTGGCCGAGCGGGGTCTGCTCACCCGTTCCGAGGTGGCCTACGACCGTCGGCTGACCGAACTTGCGCTGACCACCGAGGGCATGGCCGTCCGCTGCGAGGTGCTGCTCCAGGTCCGCGAGCTCGGGGCGCGCCTCCTGGCCGGGATCGAGCCTGACGCCGTGGCCGCCGCCGAGGAGCTCGCCGAGGGCGTGCTCGAGCGGCTGGTGGGACACCGCGCCGGGGCTCGGCGCATCATCGAAATGCATCCCGCGCCCCCTTCCCGCCGGTAGCGGGCGCCTTAGATTGGCGCCTCTCAATCGAGGAGCCCGCCATGACCCCCAGCCCCTGGACCCATCACCGCAGCGCCGGCGTCGCCGACGATGTGGATTTCGAGATAAAGGGACAGGAGCTCCAGTTCGTCGAGATCGAGCTCGACCCGGGCGAGAGCGCGGTCGCCGAGGCGGGCGCGTTGGTCTGGAAGGACGCCAGTGTCGAGATGACCACCGTGTTCGGAGACGGCTCGGGCGGCCAGGGCGCGGGCTTCATGGGCAAGCTGCTGGGGGCCGGCAAGCGGCTGATCACCGGCGAGAGCCTCTTCACCACCGTCTTCACGCACCAGGGCCAAGGCAAGGCCAAGGTGGCGTTCGCCTCGCCGACGCCCGGCGCGATCCTGCCGCTGCACCTCGCGGACCTCGGCGGGACGCTGATCTGCCAGAAGGACAGCTTCCTGGCCGCCGCCCGCGGCGTCTCCATCGGCGTCCAGTTCCAGCGCCGGATCATGACAGGCCTGTTCGGCGGCGAGGGCTTCATCATGCAGCGCCTGGATGGCGACGGCTGGGTGTTCGTCCAGATGGGCGGCACGGTGGTCGAGCGCGAGCTGGGGCCGGGCGAAGAGATCCACGTCGATACCGGCTGCCTGGCCGCCTACACGCCCAGCGTCGACTTCGATCTCGTCATGGCGGGCGGCGTGAAGAGCGTCATCTTCGGGGGCGAAGGCCTGTTCTTCGCCAGGCTCCGCGGGCCAGGCAAGGTCTGGGTCCAGTCGCTGCCGTTCTCGCGGCTCGCCGGCCGGATGCTGGCCGCCGCCGGCGCCACAGGCGGCCAGAACCGCGGTGAGGGCTCCGTGCTGGGCGGGTTGGGCGACCTGATCGGCGGCAACCGCTAGTGGCGATGAAGCCCTACGTGACCCTCATCACCCTAGGCGTCGATGATCTCGAGGCGGCCGTCGCGTTCTACCGCGACGGCCTGGGGTTCCCGACGGAGGGCATCGTGGGCGAGGAACTCGAGAACGGGGCCGTCGCCTTCTTCGACCTGCAGCCGGGGCTGAAGCTGGCGCTCTGGCCCCGGACCTCCCTGGCCGCGGACGCCAATATCGGCGTGACGCCGCGCAGCCCATCCGATGCCATGCTGGCGCACAACGTGCGAAGCGAAGCCGAGGCCGACGAGGTGCTGGAGACTGCGAAGGCCGCCGGGGCGGTCATCACCAAGCCGGGCCAGAGGACCAACTGGGGCGGCTACAGCGGCGTCTTCCAGGACCCGGACGGTCATCTGTGGGAGGTCGCCTACAATCCACAGATCCTGCCTCAGGACTGAGGCTTTCCTTCCGGAGGGTCAGAGGGGTTTAGCTCCGCCGCACAACCGGCCGGAGGAAGCCAGATGATCGTCGTCAGCGTGATGTATCCCACCACCGAAGGTGGGAAGTTCGACATGGACTACTACAACGCCACCCATATCCCGCTGGTGAAGGAAGCCTTCGGCCCGACCGGCCTGACGTCGGTGCAGGTGTTGCAGGGGCTGCCCGGCCCGGACGGTTCGAAGCCGCCGTACGTGGCGATCGCCAACCTGGTGTTCGAGAGCCCCGAGGCGCTCCAGAAGAGCATGGGCGGTCCGCGCGCGGCGGAAGTGGTGGGCGACATCGCCAACTTCACCGACATCGCGCCGAACCGGCAGCTGAGCCTGGCGAGCTGATGCGAAAACGGCCCCGGGAGTGATCCGGGGCCGTTCCGTACTACTTCGTGAAGAGGTCGTTCCAGCGACGCTTCTTCCGGGTCTTCCAGGCGCCGAGGTGCCAGGCGTTGGAGGCGATCAGCGGCACCACCGTCGTGGCCTCCGCGAACACCATCTGCTCCCAGGTCACGTCCACCTTGCCCCAGGAGCAGGCCTCCTTGAGCGTCGAGGACGAGCAGGCGCCGTCACGCACGTCCGCCACCGTGATCTGGATGGCGTACTTGTGCATGTCGACCTCGTGGCCGAGGATCTCGGCGCAGACCACGGTGTCCTGCGCGAAGTTCTTCGGCACGCCGCCGCCCACCATGAAGAGGCCGGTCGCGCCCGCCTTCAGCTTGATGTCGGTCAGTTCGCGGAAGTCGGCGATCGCATCGATCGTCATGTAGGGCTTGCCGGCCTTCATGCGCTCGACCTGGTGCTTCACGAGACCGAAGCCCGCCGAGGAGTCGACGAACGCCGGGCAGAAGATCGGCACGCCTTCGCGATAGGCCACCTCGATCAGGCTGTCGGGCTTCTTCGCGTTGCCGGCGGCCAGCCACTTGCCCATCTCATAGATGAACTCGCGGCTCGAGTAGGGGCGCGGTTCCAGCTGTTCGGCGATCTCGTAGATCGTCGCATCGCAGGCCTGCAGCTCTTCCTCGTCGATGTAGGTGTCGTAGATGCGGTCGATGTAGAGGTCGCGCAGGTCGCGGTCGTCGACGTTCGACTGGGCCTGATAGTGCTTGAAGCCGAGGGCTTCGAAGAAGTCCATGTCGACGATCGAGGCGCCGGTCGCGACGATCGCATCGATCATCCCGTACTTCACCATGTCCCGGTAGATGTGCATGCAGCCGCCGGCCGACGTGGAGCCGGCGAGCGTCAGCCAGGTCGAGCAGTCCTGATCCTCGAGCGACATCTGCCAGATGTCGGCCGCACGCGCCGTGTCGCGGCTCGTGAAGCTCATCTTGCGCATGGAATCGATGATCGGCCGGGCGTCGTACTGGTCGATCGCCACGTGCTCGACGGTGTTCGCGAGAAGCTCGGCTTTGCGGTTCGAGTTCACGGGAGCGTTCATTCTCAAAGTTCCCTTTGGGTTTGATCGCCCGTCGTCAAAAGGAAAGGCGCGACCGGGACGGAGCGACCGGCCGCGCCTATAACACTTGAACCCTGCGGGTTGTTACCGCTTGCGGCCCTTCTTGCCGGCCGCGCCCTTGGGACGCGACAGGCGGACGACCTTGCGCTCTTCCTCCTGACGCTCACGCGGCAGGCGGATGTTGCGTCCGGCGAGGCCGAACATCGACGCCATGGGGGCGTCGCCCACCTCGACCGTCTCGGCGTCGCCGAAGCCGTTGAAGCGGGTGTTCATCGCCACACCGTAGGCGCCGAGCATGCCGATCTCGACGTAATCGCCTTCCTGGATGTCTTCCGGCAACCAGAACGGCCCCGGCATGTGGTCCAGGCTGTCGCAGGTCGGACCGTAGAAACGGAACGGCTTCAGCGGCCCTTCCACTTCCTGCGCCGCGTCGCCTTCTCCCCGGAACAGCTTCACCGGGAAGGGCCACTTCACGTGCGCCGCATCGAACAGCGAGCCGTAGCTGCCGTCATTGAGGTACAGCGCGTCGTTCTTGCGCAGCTCGACCTTCGTCAGGATCGACGTCGACTCGGCCACCAGGGCCCGGCCGGGTTCGCACCACAGCTCGGTGTCCTCGTGCACGTTCATCTCGGCGAAACCGCGATGGATGCTGTCGGCGTAGTCGCTCATGTCCGGCGGGATCATGCCGGGATAGACCGACGGGAAGCCGCCGCCCACGTCCACCACATCGACCATGACGCCGGCGCGCACGATGGCGCGGTTCGCCTGGGCCATGGCCGCCTGGTAGGCGGTGGGGCGCATGCATTGGCTGCCCACGTGGAAGCTGACGCCCATGCGGTCCTGGGTCGCGCGGCGCGCGGCCAGCAGGAGGCTGGGAGCCTCCCACATGTCGACGCCGAACTTGCCCGACAGCGAGTAGGACGCGCCTTCCGCCTGGACGCCCAGCCGGACAATCAGCGACAGGTCGTCTGCGCCGCCCGTCGCCTCCAGGATCTTCTGGAGCTCCTCATGGGTGTCGAGCGCGAAAGTCTTCACGCCGTGGTCGAAGTAGGCCTGAGCGATCGCGCGCCGGCTCTTCACCGGGTGCATGAACGCCATGCGCGAGCCCGGCGCATGCTGGGCCACCAGCTCGATCTCGGGGACCGAGGCCACATCGAACGAATTCACGCCGCTCTGCGCGAGGGTCTCGATGACCCACGGCGAAGGGTTCGCCTTAACAGCGTAGAAAACGTCGCCTTGAAAACTGTCCTGGAACCAGCGCGCCGCTACGGCCACCACGCCCGGTCGCACAAGGGCGACAGGACGCTCCGGGGACCGCTCGCGGACCAGGTCCAGGGGCGTATGGTACGTCTGCACCTCACGCAACCCCCAACGGATTGTTGAACCCAGACCGGCGTTAGCAGCGCTTTTTAGGACTTCGGGTCCGCCGGAAGCCGCGCAAATAGGGGCGATTGACCCCGATGTAAAGTGCGAAGGACGTGCGACGGGCGGTCGCTATACCGAACGCGGGTCTCGCGAGGTGCTTAATAGGGCCTCACGCTTCCAGTAGAGATCAAGGTGAGCGCCGGGGAAGTTCGGGTCGCGCCCGCAGGCCGGCGTCGCGGCCTCCTGTTTCTGCTAGACTTTTGGGCCTCGAGTTCCACGGAAGCCTCTGCGGCGACATCGCATGCGTTGCCGGCTGGACCGCGGCCCGGCGGCCATGCCATGTAGCGCCACGCAGGCTGGCGCGGACGAGTGGTCCCGCCCACCTGCGCCGCCGCCACGGGGAAAGCACTACCTTCTGATGACCGAAGCCGCCGTTCTGTCGATACGGAACGCCTCCAAGACCTTCGGTCAGCGCCTTGCGCTCGACGGGGTCTCCCTGGAGGTTCGCAAGGGCGAGATGATCGCCCTGATCGGGCCGTCAGGCTCGGGCAAGTCGACCCTGCTGCGCTCGATCAGCGCCCTGCAGACAATCGACAACGGGGGGAAGATCACGGCCTTCGACTCTCCGGTGCAGGAGAACGGACGGGTCAGCGGCGGCGTACGCAGGGTGCGCACCCGCATCGGCATGATCTTCCAGCAGTTCAACCTCGTCGGTCGCCTGACGCTGTTCACCAACGTCGCCCTGGGATCGCTGGGCCGCATCGGCGTGATCCAAGGGCTGCTCGGCCTCTGGCCGGCCGAGACCAAGCAGGCGGTTATGGCCGCGCTTCATCGCTTTGGTCTCGCCGACTACGCCGGCCAGCGCGCCAACACGCTGTCGGGGGGCAGCAGCAGCGCGGCGCGATCGCGCGGGCCCTGGTGCAGAAGGCCAAGATCATCCTCGCTGACGAGCCGGTGGCCTCGCTGGACCCGGTGTCGGCCCGCCGCGTCATGGAGATCCTGCGGGAACTCAATGCTTCGGATGGCCTCACCGTCATCGTCACCCTGCACCAGGTGGACTACGCGCTGCGCTATTGCGAGCGGGTCGTCGCCCTGAAAGCGGGCAAGGTCGTGTATGACGGCCCGCCCAGCGGCCTCGACAAGCCGCGCCTCGTTGAAATCTACGGCCCCGAATTCGAGGACGTCTTCTGGGAAGGAGCGCCCCAATGATCCGCCGCACCCTGATCGGCGCCGCCCTGATGGCGACGCTCGCGCTCGCCGGCTGCGGCGACAACAAGGACACGGCCCAGGCTCCTGGCGGCACGCCGAAGGAGCTCACCTTCGCCATCCTGCCGGCCGAGGGCCAGGCGTCGATGGCGCCGCTATGGCAGCCGCTGCTCGATGACATGTCGGCTCAGCTGGGCGTGCCGGTGAAGCCGTTCTTCATCTCCAACTATACGGCCATGGTTGAGGCGATGCGCTTCAACCAGGTGCAGATGGGCTGGTTCTCGGCGGCGCCGGCGCTGCGCGCGACCGAGCGGGCCAATGGCGAGGTGCTGGGCCGCGTCGTCGACGCCAGCGGCGAGGGCACCTACAAGTCCGTGCTGATCACCCGCAAGGGCAGCGGTGTCACCCTCGACAAGGTGCTGCAGTGCGACCGCAGCCTGAACTTCGGCATCGGCGACGCCCAGTCGACCTCGGGCACGCTCGCGCCGATGGCCTATCTGTTCACGCCCCGCAACATCGACCCGGCCAAGTGCTTCAAGGCGGTCCGCTCGGCCAGCCACGAGGCCAACGTTCTGTCGGTCGGCACCGGCGTGCTCGACGTGGCCACCAACAACACCGTCGGCCTGCTGTTCAACCGCCGCCAAAAGCCCGAGATCGCCGAGCGTATCGAGGTGATCTGGGAGAGCCCGCCGCTGCCGGAAAGCTCGATCGTCGTCCGCAAGGACCTCGACCCCGCGCTCAAGGAGAAGATCCGCCAATTCTTCCTGACCTATGGCACGGGCGCCGATGAGGTCGGCGAGAAGCAGCGCAAGGTCCTCCAGGGATTGGCCTACGGCGGCTTCCGCGCCGCCGACGACGGCTACCTCGATCCGGTCCGGGAGATGGAAGCCGCCGAAGCACTGGCCGAAGCCCGCCGCTCGGGCGACCAGGGTCGGATCGCCAAGGCGCAGGCGAACTTCGACAAGATCACTGCCGCCGCCGCCCAACGCCGCGCGACGGCCCCGGCCCAGTAGACATGACCGCAGCCTCTCCCGCGGTTCCGCCGCCACCCACCCGCAGCCTGGTGCAGCGCGGCCCCGACCTGCTGGTCTGGGGCGCGGTGATCGTGCTGCTGATGATCAGCTTCAAGCCGGTCGAGGTGAGCAACTTCACCCGGCTGTTCACCAACTCCGAGAACATGCGCCTCTACGGCGCCGATCTGCTTCGGCCCGACTTCACCGAGTGGCGGACCTATGTCGCGCAGATGTGGCTGACCATCCAGATCGCGCTCTGGGGCACAGCCCTGGCCGTGATCGCCGCCGTGCCGTTCGGCTTGGCCTGCTCGCGCAACATCTCGCCGGTCTGGCTGCAGCAGCCGATGCGGCTGCTGATGAATTTCCTGCGGTCGATCCCCGACCTGGTGCTGGGCACCCTGTTCCTGGTGGCCGTGGGCCTCGGCCCGTTCGCGGGCGTCATGGCCCTGGCCATCAACACCGGTGCGGTGCTCGCCAAGCTGTTCTCCGAGGCGGTCGAGTCGATCGACAAGGGACCAGTCGAGGGCGTGCGCGCCACCGGGGCCGGCAAGCTGCACGAGATCATCTGGGGCGTGATCCCGCAGGTGGCCCCGCTCTGGACCAGCTATGCGCTGTACCGCTTCGAATCCAATTCGCGTTCGGCCACGGTGCTGGGCCTGATCGGCGCCGGTGGCATCGGCCGGCTGCTCTTCGACAGCATCAACGGCTTCGCCTACCACCAACTGTCGGCGATCGTGATCGTGATCATCGTGGCCGTGTCTCTGATCGACCTGCTGTCGCAGGCGATGCGCAGCCGGCTGCTCTAGGACTTCGGCTCGAAGGCGGCGAGGAGCTTCTTCAGCTCCTTCTCTTCGACGAGTTCGGCTGCGAAGGCGGGCGTCGTCCATCGGCGCTCCCGCTGGTCCTTTTCCGGCCATTCGGCCTTGAGTTCGGCCGCCTCAAGTCCATAGACGAAGACCCGCACGTGCTGGGTCCTGCCGCTGCGCAGGCGCTTGTCGTAGTGGTAGACGCCGATGGCCTTGCGGCTCATCGGACCGACCACACCAGCCTCCTCCAGCGCCTCCTGCGCCGCAGAATCCGCCGGTTTCAGTTTCTTGATCGGCCACCCCTTCGGGATCACCCAACGCTTCGTTTCACGCGAGGTGATGAGCAAGACCTCGACGCCGCTCTCGGAGCGTCGCCAGGGCAAGGCGGCGTACTGCGTCTTCGGCTCGCGGTCGGGCTCGGGGCGCAAGCGGTCGGCGGTCTTGTCCATTCTAGCCGAAGGTCCGATCCACGAAGCGGGCCAGCCAGTAGAACAGAGCGCCCGTCAGCCCGGCCATCGGAATTGTTACGATCCAGGCCCAGACGATGTTCTTGGCCACGCCCCAGCGCACGGCTGACACTCGACGGGCGGCGCCGACACCGACGATGGAGCCTGTGATGGTGTGTGTGGTCGACACCGGAATGCCCAGGTTGGTGAAGAAGAACAGCGCGACGGCGCCCCCGGTTTCGGCGCAGAAGCCCTGCTGCGGCGTCAGCTTTGTGATCTTCGAGCCCATGGTGTGAACGATGCGCCAGCCGCCGAAAAGGGTGCCCAGGCCCAGCGCCGCCTGACAGGTGATCACCACCCAGAAGGGCACGTGGAACTCGCCGCCCAAGTGCCCGTGCGAATAGAGAAGCACGGCGATGATCCCCATGGTCTTTTGCGCATCGTTGCCGCCGTGTCCCAGCGAGAACATCGCGGCCGACACGAACTGCAGCTTGCGGAAGACGCCGTCGGCGAACGCCGGCGTGGCTTTCACGAAAGACCACGACGCCAGCAGCACCAGCAGCAGGGCCAGGGCGAAGCCCAGGGCCGGCGAGATGACGATGCCGGACATCGTCTTCAGCACGCCCGACCAGACGAT
Organism: Phenylobacterium sp. J426; assembly: GCF_024699945.1. Taxonomy (GTDB): domain Bacteria; phylum Pseudomonadota; class Alphaproteobacteria; order Caulobacterales; family Caulobacteraceae; genus Phenylobacterium. Next base: position 1,581,715 of record NZ_JAJOMY010000001.1, read on the forward strand.
TGGGTCGAGCCCGGCCTTGGCTATCCCGGCGCCCAGCAGTCCGCCGATAAGCGCGTGGGAGCTCGAGGACGGGATGCCCAGCAACCAGGTCAGGACGTTCCAGAAGATGGCTCCGCCCAAAGCGCCGAAGATCACCGCGTCCGAGATGATCCCGGGGCTCAGGATGCCCTTGCCGATGGTGTTCGCAACGTGAAGGCCGAAGAACAGGAAGGCGATGAAATTGAAGAACGCGGCCCAGATGACGGCCCAGCGCGCCGAGAGCACGCGTGTCGAAACGATGGTCGCGATGGAGTTGGCCGCATCGTGCAGGCCGTTCAGGAAGTCGAAGATCAGGGCGACCCCGATCAGGAAGACCAGGATCAGGCTCACGCCGCCGATGTCCACGGGGCCTGCCTCTTAGAGGTGTTCGATCAGCACGCCGCTGATCCGGTTGGCCACGTCTTCCAAGCGGTCGACCACCTTCTCGAGGTGGTCGTAGATCTCGCCCCCGACGATGAACGCCATAGCGTCCTCGCGGGCCGGGCCGCGGTACAGCGCCTTCATGCCGTCGTCGTAGAGGTGGTCCGACTGTTCCTCGAGGCGGGTGATTTCCTCGGTTATGCTGTTCAGCTTCGAGGCATTGGCCTTCATCTGGCGCAGCAGCGGCACGGCCTCCGACGTGAGTTGCGCGGTGCGGACGATGACATCGCCCAGCCGAATCATGTCGGGCTCGAAGGCGCGCACCTCGAAAAGCGTCACGGCCTTGGCGGTCTTGTGCATCTGATCGACCGCATCATCCATCGAGCCGATCAGGTTGCGGATGTCGCTGCGGTCGAAGGGGGTGATGAACGTGCGGCGCACCTCCAGCATCACCTGCCGCGTCACCTCGTCGGCCGCTTCCTCATGCCGGGCGACCTGGGCGCAGAGCTCCGGCACCCGCGGTCCGCCGTCCAGCAACTCGCGCAGCGCGCCGGCGCCGTCGCAGATGGTCTTCGCGTGCGCCTCGAAGAGGTCGTAGAAGCCGCCCTCCTTGGGCATGATCGCGTTGAACCAGCTCAGCATTGCAAGCTCCCCCAAGCCGCAGGCCAAAACGCCGTGTACGGACGGACGCCTCTACATCGGCCACGTGTCGGGCGCCACCGCCTCCGTCACAAGAGCTTCATCGAACTGACGCGCCATCGTCGTCGAAACTTGCTCTTACCGTCGCACCTTCCGCCGCAGCCCGGAGCCCGCTCAACGATGTTCAGACCCAGGACCATTTCTCTGGCCGCGGCCGCCGGCCTGGCGCTGTCGCTGGGCGCCGCCGGCGCGCAGGCGGAAACCAGGGCCTACAAGGGTGCGCCCGAGTTCCAGTTCGGAGAGCTGAAGATCAAGCCGCGCGGCCGCCTTTTCCTCGACCAGGTCTGGCAGGACGTGGACCGTTCGGGCGGGGCGGACGAGAACCTGGACGATGGCCGCGTGCGGATGGCTCGGATCGGCGTTCAGGGCTCCTACGGCGACAAGCTCTCTTTCGTCGTCGAGGGTGACTTCGGGCTGGAACAGTCGAACTGGGAGGACGTCTACGCCGAGTACAAGCCTGCCGAAGGCGCCACGTTCACCGTGGGTCACTTCAAGACCGTGGCCCTCGAGAACATGACGTCCGACACCTATACGACCTTCATGGAGCGCGGGCCGTTCACCGACGTGCTGGGCGTCGGCCGCACCCTCAACCTGCAGACCAAGCTGAACGGCAAGACCTGGACCGCCGCCGCCTTCGTCCTGGGCGACAACATCAACAACCCCAGCGTGCCGTCGGACCGGCCTACCGGTTCCCAGGAGCAGTACGGCTTCGGCGCACGGGTGACCTACGCACCGGTCCTGACCGACACGACTCAGGCTCATCTCGGCGCCTGGGTGCGCCGCCGCGACCGGGCCGATCAGTCGAACTACAGCTACGGCGCGCGCAACAACACCAACTTCGGTTCGCGCTATGTCACCACCGGCGGCGTCGGCGTCCGGGACACGCAGGTCGGCCTGGAAGGCGCGCTCGTACACAAGTCCTGGTCCGTGCAGGGCGAATGGGCCAACGCCCACATCGAGCGGCTCCGCGACGTCGAGGACGACGTGCAGGTCTGGTACGTTTTCGCGAGCTGGTTCCCGACCGGCGAGAGCCGCCGCTATCAGGCCGACCAGGGCCAGTTCGGCCGGGTGAAGGTGAAGCGCCCCGTCACCCAGGGCGGCCCCGGCGCGGTGGAACTGGCGGTCCGCTACGACCGCGCCGATCTTACCGATGTGGGGACGCCCAGCTCCGGCGAATACGAAGGCTGGACCTTGGGGGCGAACTGGCACCTGCACCCGTACCTGCGGGTGATGGCCAACTACACGGCTTCGGAGAACCGGCTTCGCGCTCCGCTCCCGGATGTGGACGTGAAGACCTTCCAGGTTCGCGCCCAGTTCGACTGGTAAGCGCTCAGGCGATCTCGGGTCGGCGGCGGCGCACGCGGGCGAGCCTGCGCAGTCGCCGCCAGAAGCGGGTCTTCTGCGGCTCTGGATAGGGCTGCAGGTTGCGCACGAAGTCCTCGGCGCAGGCCCGCCAGGAAAACCCCTCGGCGAAGCGGCGCACGCCGTTGCGATCGAGTTTCAGCGCTTCCAGGCAGGCGTCGCGCAGCCCCTCCGTGGCCGAGGCGGCGAGGGCGCCGGCGCCCGAGCCCGGGATCAGGTCGATGGGGCCCGGCGCCGGATAGGCGGCCACTGGCGTGCCGGACGCCATCGCTTCGAGAATGACCAAGCCGAAGGTGTCGGTCAGGGACGGGAAGACGAACACGTCGGCGCAGGCGTAGGCGTTGGCGAGGTCCTGGCCGGACTTCGAGCCGGTGAACACCGCGCTCGGGTACTTGGCCTTGAGCTCGTCCAGTTGCGGGCCGGGGCCCACGACCACCTTCGTGCCCGGGAGGTCGAGGCTGAGGAAGGCCTCGATGTTCTTCTCCACGGCCACACGGCCCACGTAGAGGAAGACCGGCCGCGCCAAGCCGTCGAAAACGTCCGCCTCGTCGTCGCGCCGGGGTCGGAAGGTTTCGGTATCGACGCCGCGCGACCACGCCGAGATGTTGCGGAAGCCGTGACGCGTGAGCTCGTCCCGCATCGTCGGCGTCGCCACCATCAGTCGGCCGGACGGCTTGTGGAACCACTTCATGTACGCATAGCCGGCGGCCAGCGGCAGCGGCAGGCGGGCCGAGACGTATTCCGGGAACCGCGTGTGGTAGCTGGTGGTGAATGGCAGCTTCCACTCCACGCAGATCCGCCGCGCCGCCAGCCCGATCGGGCCCTCGGTGGCGATGTGGATGGCCTCGGGCTCGAACGCCTTGAAGCGCTCCTGCACCGGCTCGTAGACGCCGATGGCGACCTTGATCTCGGCATAGGTGGGCAGCGGGAAAGTCTTGAACATCCCCGGGTGGATCACCTCCACCGTGTGGCCCATTTCGCGCAGTTCCTGAACCACGCGCGTCAGGGTGCGGACGACGCCATTGACCTGCGGCTCCCAGGCGTCCGTCGCCAGGAGGATCCGCATGGGCCGTTGGGCGTCGCGCGGGGCGGTGATCGCCTCGCGCAGGCGGCGGTCCGAGCGGTCGGGCTTGATCCGCTCGGCTTCACCCATCGCCTGGGTCTGCATCCAGGCCCAGAAGGCGCCCAGCAGCGCCTCCTTGGTGGGGAAGTGGCGATAGACGGTGCGCTCGCCGACACCGGCGTCGCGGGCGATCTCGGCGAAACTGAGATCCTCGAGGGAGCGCGTCTCGAGCTGGGCGCCCACGGCCCGCAGGATCTGCTCGCGTGTCTCCTCCCGCTGGCGGTCGCGCTGGCTTGCGGAGGGCGTCCTCATGGCAGCGCCACTGTCACGAGTTGCGGCGGCAAGTCAACGAACGGCTGTGTCGGCTCAGGCCGCCAGGGGCTCTGGCGCGAGCTCGGGAAGCGCGGCCCTGCGGTCGATCACCGACCAGGACCGCAGCTGGGCCCATTCCAGGATCTCCAGCCGCCCATCCATGTGTTCGACCAGCGCCGTACAGCTCTCGACCCAGTCGCCGTCATTGACGTACTGAATGCCGTCGATCTCTCGCATCTCGGCCTTGTGGATGTGGCCGCAGATGACCCCGTCCACGCCCCGCCGGCGAGCCTCGGCCGCCACCGCCTGCTCAAAATTCTCGATGAACTGCAGGGCGTTCTTCACCCTCTGCTTCAGGAAGGCCGAGAAGCTCCAGTACCCGAAGCCCATCCGGCGCCGGACCCGGTTCGTCAGCGTGTTGGCCGCCAGAATCGCCCGGTAGCTCCAGTCGCCGACGAAGGCGAGCCACTTGGCATGCTGGACGATCCCGTCGAACTCGTCGCCGTGGGTGACCAGGAAGCGCTTGCCGTCCGCCGTTTCGTGGATGGCGTCGCGGGCGACCACGACACCGCCGAAGTGCACGCCGCAGAAATCGCGGATGCGATCATCGTGGTTGCCGGGGATATAGGTCACGGCTACGCCCTTGCGGGCGAGCCGCAAGAACTTCTGGACGACGTCGTTGTGGCTCTGCGGCCAGTACCAGCCGGACTTCATCTTCCAGCCGTCGACGATGTCGCCGACCAGGTAGAGCTGGTCGCACTCCATGTGCCGGATAAAGTCCAACAGGAGCTCCGCCTGGCAACCGCGCGTGCCCAGATGGATGTCCGACAGGAAGACGCTGCGGAAGCGATGAAGACCCGGATCGCTCAACTCTGAGCCCCTTGCGGCCGTGGATCGCACAGTCGCTAGGCTGATTGCATGTCAGTCCCGTGAACCCCCTTGAAACTGTAGCGCTGGTTTCCCTTGTCCTGTTAGGGATTGTCCCCGCTGAGCAGACCCTCCCCAGGTCGCCGAAACATTGGGTCCGATGGACGCCCGAACCTATCCCGCCAAGGCGACGCCAAAGTCGCAGCGGACACGCGCGCGCATCCTGGATGCTGCGATGCGGCTCTTTGCGGAGATCGGCTATGCGGCCGCGACCAACGCCGTGATCGCCGACGCCGCCGGTCTAACCCGCGGCGCGATGCTTTATCACTTCGCGACCCGGGAGGAGCTGGTCGAGGCGGCCATCGCGCATATCGAGCTGAGCCGCGCACGCCTGCTGGAACAGGCGGCCGCCTCGCCGCCGCCGGGCGTCGACGCCGCCGAGCATGCCATCGACAGTTACTGGACCCTCCTGCACGAGACCCCGTTCATCGCCTTCGCCGAGCTGGAGGCCGCGGCCCGCACCGATCCGATGCTGCGCGAGCGCCTGATCACCGCCCAGAGCGCCTTCGACCACGCGCAGCTTGGCGGCGACCGCTTCGGAGCTATGGTCCAGGCCGGTGCGGACCCGCGTTTCCAGACCAGCCGCGACCTGGGGCGTTTCCTGCTGGAAGGCCTTGCGCGGGGCGCCATGACCTACGATGAGGCGGCTCGCCGCGACCGCCTGATCGCGGTGGTGAAGCGGGCCGTGCGCATGCTGAACCGAAAGGGCGACATTCACGACATCTGGACCGAGTAGCCAGCCCTCTCCGCCGGGACGGAACGAAAAAGGCCCCGCGGTCGCCCGCGGGGCCTTTCCGTTAGGTCGGTGGCCGAAGCCTAGCGGCGTCCGCCGGGGCTGGCCGCCTGCTGCTGTTGCTGCTGCTCGGCTTGGCGCCGGCGCTGGAACAGCATCTGCTGCACCGCCGCCAGCTCGGCCTTCTCGATGGCGCCGGACGAGTCACGGTCGATCTGGCCGAAGAAGCTCGCCAGCTGCTTGCCGAACTGGCCTTTCAGCTCGGCCTTCTGCAGCTTGCCGTCGAGGTTGTCGTCCAGCATGCCGAGCATGCGGGTCTGGTTCATTTCCTCGTCGTAGGCGACCTGTTTCTTGGCGGTCTCGTCGATCCAGCGGTAGCGGAGCGCCGTGTAGAACATCTCCTCGAACGACTGGTCGCCCCACACGATCTCCTTGGTCGGATCCGGGTTGGCCGGGTTCCGCTTGGAGTTGTCGTACCAGTAGTGGGCGACGATCTTCGCGCCGGCCGGCACCTTCACCGGTTCGGCGAAGGTGTACTCACGCTGCCAGTTGAAGTCGTAGCGCGGCATCGAGAGCAGCATCTTCTTCGTGCCGTCCGGATAGTGAATCCACAGGTCCGAGGCGTAGCCGCGGTAGTGGGCGTGCGGGAAGGCCGAGTACAGCAGCGCTTCCTTGGGGAACTCGACGTAGGCGGTTTCCTTGTGGCGGGCCGCGCCGGCCGGGATGACGATGGTGTTGTCCACCACCACCGTGCTCCGCATCATCAGTTCAGGGAGCTCATTGTCCTTGTAGAAGTAGATCCCGATCTGGGACTTCTCCAGCTCCTCCTTGCCGTAGGGCGTGTAGTGGGCCTGGAAGGCCACGCCGCCGCCCGGGGGCAGGTAGGTGCCGACATTGGTCGGCCAGAAGGTGGAGTCCGCGCCCACGGCGTAGCCGCCGACGCCGGCGCCCCAGCGCATCTCGTTCGCCTGCTCGCCCGGCTTCGGCAGGTCCTGCGGCTTCACGTAGCCGGACAGATAGTGGTGGACGCCCTGGCGCGAGCCGATCTTGTAGGTCGACGCCTTGATCCACTTGCCCTCGGTGAGCGGGTTGGCCACCCAGGGACGCTGGTAGTCGACAACGCCCGAGGCCGGGATCTTGTAGGACGGGATGTCGAGGATCAGGTCCGGCTTGCCCAAAGGCCAATCGGCCACCTGCGGCCGCGGCTTGGCCAGCGGGTCGGGACCATCGCCTCGCGGCGCGCCGGCTTCGATCCAGTGCACCAGGGTCTTGATCTCGGCCTTGGTCAGGTCCTTGTCGTCCTTGAACTTGCCGACGTGCGGCGAGGCGTTCCAGGGCGGCATCCGGTCGGTGCGGATCACCTCGCGGATCATCGGCGAGAAGCCCTTCACCATCTCGTAGCTGGTCATCGAGAACGGCCCGATCGAGCCGGGCTGGTGGCAGCTCACGCACTTGGCCTCGAGGATCGGGGCCACTTCGTTGGCGTAGGAGATCTTGGTGTGTTGAGCCTTCTTCGCCCGCTCGGGGAAGTCGATCAGGCAGCCCGGCGAGGCCTTGGTCGAGGCCAGGGCGGGACGCCCGGCCAGCGTCGCGTCGATGGCGTCGGCGGTCCAGCTGTGGGTCGCGACGGCCTTCTGCACGCCGTAGTCGCGACGGTCGTCTAGCGGACCGCGGAACACGACCTTCCAGGTCTTCGGATCGATCACGAAGAACTCGCCGGTGCGGGTCACGCCCAGCTGTTCGCCGACCAGCTGGTTGGAATCCAGCAGAACGGGCACGTCGAAATTGTACTCGGCCGCCTCCTTGGCGATGGCCTCCCGGCTGTCCTGCAGGGCGGAGTTCAGCATCAGGAACTCGACGCCCTTGCCCTCGTACTTCGCCTTCAGCTCACGCACCGCCGGCGCGAGGCTGCGCGAAATGGGGCAGCCGTTGGCCTGGGTGATGATCACGATCGCCTTGGCGTCGGCCAGCCGATACAGCTCGTGACCCATCAGGGTCTCGTCCGGCAGCATGAAGTTGTCGATCGTCGCCGGCATGGCGGCCGAAGCGGTCTCGATCGCCGAAGCGTTCGCCGCGTGCGTCAGCGCGCTCGCGGCTTGGTCGTCCGTCGCGCAGCCGTAGAGCATGCCGGCCCCGGCCAGCAGGCCCAGCACGGAAATGCGTGCCTTCGTCATCCCAATCTCCTCCCAAGGCCGCGGCCCCTTTTCGAGGCTTCGGTCCGGTCCCTGAATTCGTGGTGGCACCCTATCGCAGCAGAACCACGTTGCACGAATATTTCTGAACAGCGTTCAGGCGCCGATTGTGATCGGCGATCAGGAACCTTCGCCAGCGTCAGGAGGCGGGGCCGCCGTAGCCCGCGATCCACGTGTCGACGCGGCTTTCCAGCACGCTCATCGGCACCGGTCCGGCCAGCAGCACGGCGTCGTGGAAGCGGCGGATGTCGAACTGGTCGCCGAGCGCGGTCTTGGCCTTGTCGCGCAGCCGCACGTACGTGAGCTCGCCGATCTTATAGGCGAGCGCCTGGCCGGGCCAGGACACGTAGCGGGCGACCTCGACATCGATGTTCAGCGGCGACAGGGCGCTGTTCTCCAGGAAGCAGCTCTTGGCCTGATCGACGCTCCATCCCTTCCAGTGCAGACCGGTGTCGGCGACCAGCCGGCAGGCGCGCCACATCTCATAGCTGAGCTGTCCGAACCGCTCGTAGGGCGTGCGGTAGATCCCCATCTCACCGGCCACCTTCTCGGAATAAAGGCCCCAGCCCTCGACGTAGGCGGAGTAGCCGCCCTCGCGGCGGAAGGCCGGCACGCCTTCCAACTCCTGGGCCAAGGCGATCTGCAGGTGGTGGCCCGGGACCGCCTCGTGCGCGGTGAGCGCCGGCAGCTCGTAGAGCGCGCGTTGGTTCAGGGCGTAGGTGTTGACCATGTAGCCGCCCGCGACCCCCTGCTCGGGGCTGCCCTGGAAATAGCGGCCGGTGGTGTAGCCTGCCTCGATCTCCCTCGGCACGGGACGGACCCCATAGGTCAGGCGCGGCAGCGTGCCGAACCAGCCGGGCAGCTGGTCGTCGATACGCTTGGCGATCTCGGAGGCCTTCTCCAGCAGGTCCTCGCGCGACGTGGCGTAGAACTGGGGATCCGTGCGCAGCTTGGCGAGGAAGCCCGGGAAATCGCCGGTCCAGCCGGCCTCCTTCATCACCACCTCCATCCGGGCCCGGATGCGGGCCACCTCGGACCTGCCGAGCTCGTGGATCTGGTCCGGCGTCAAGTCGGTGGTCGTGTGGTCTCGGACCACGAAGCGGTAATAGGCCTCGCCGTTGGGCAGGGTGCGGGCGCCCAGCCCCTTCCGCGCGGCGGGCAGGTAGTCCTTCTCCAGGTAGGCGATGAACTCGGCGCGCAGGGGACGCATGGCGTCGGCCGCCGCCTGGGCGCGGGCGCGCAGCTGCGCCTGCTCGGCGGCGGGAATGGTGTCGGGCAGCTTGGCCAGCGGTTTCAGCAGCGGATCCTCGGCCGGCGACGTCGCCTGGCGTTCCTTCAGCAGCCTGATCACCGCCTCCGTGGTCGTGCGGGGCTGGGTGAAGCCGGTCTTCACGCCACGGCGGACGTTGGCCACGTTGTCCCGCCAGTTCCTCGGCGCGGCCTCCAGGCGGCCGATCCAGGCAAGGGCGTCCTCGCGGGTCCGGACCGGCGTGATCGAGGCGAAGTAGTCCAGCGTGTCGAAGAATCCGCCGTCGCTCGAGATCGGCATGCGGGCGTCATCGAAGGCGATGCGGGCCAGGCTGGAGTCGACCGTCCAGCGCAGCAGGTCGCGGTTCAGCTTCGCCTCGTCGGTCAGCCCTGCATCCGCGATCGCGGCCAGGCGGGCGCGGAAGCCCTCCAGCGCGGCCTTCCGACGGGCGTCCGCCTCAGGGGTGACATCCGGCAGGCGGGCGAGCGCCGCGCGATCGCCGAGACGGCCGGCGGTGAACGGGTCCTCCTTCAGCCAGAAGGCCTCGTAGTCGGCGACCAGCCGGGCGACCGCCGCATCATCGGCGGCGGCCGGCGAGGCCAGAAGCGCCGTCGCCACGGCCAGGGTCGAAATCAGTCGGCGCATCGGAAGTCCCCCGCAAGATCCTTGCGCCCAAGCTGGCGCATCGCGGCAAGGCTTGTCCAGCGGAGGCGCACTGGGCATGGTCCCGCTTCGATCGGGAGGGTGTTTCATGAGCTTCATCACGCGCCGCAAGCCGCTGGGCGCCTCGCAGATGTCGGAAGGCGGAGACGCGCTGCGACGGACGCTGAGCTGGCCGCACCTCGTGGCCCTTGGCGTCGGCGCCATCGTCGGCACCGGCATCCTCACGCTGACCGGCGTCGGGGCGGGGCTGGCGGGGCCCGGCGTGATCCTGTCGTTCATGCTAGCGGGCGCGGTCTGCGCCTGCGCGGCCCTGGCCTACGCCGAGATGGCCACCATGATGCCCGCCGCGGGCAGCGCCTATACCTACTCCTACACCGTCCTCGGTGAGTTCCTGGCCTGGATCGTCGGCTGGAGCCTGATCCTCGAATACACCGTGGTCTGCAGTGCGGTGGCGGTGGGCTGGAGCGCCTATGCCGTGGGCTTCCTGCAGAACCAGGCGGGCCTCGAGCTGCCGCAGGCGCTGATCGCCGGGCCGCACGCGGGCGGCCTCGTCAACCTCCCCGCCGTCTTCATCGCCCTGGCCGTCGCGGGGCTCCTCCTGGCGGGCACGCGCGAGAGCGCGAACGTCAACTTCGCGCTCGTCGTGCTGAAGCTGCTCGCCCTGGCCGTCTTCATCGTCGTCGCCGGGATGGCCTTCAACGGTCAGAACTTCCATCCCTTCATGCCGAACGGCTTCCTGCCGACGACGAACGCCGACGGCACGCGCGTGGGCGTCGCGGCCGCGGCGGCGATCATCTTCTTCGCCTTCTACGGCTTCGACGCGATCTCGACAGCGGCGGAAGAGGCCAAGAACCCCGGCCGCGACCTGACGATCGGCATCGTCGGCTCGATGCTGGCCTGTACGGTGATCTATATGCTGGTCGCGGGCGCCGCGCTCGGCGCCATGCCCGCGGCCGAACTCGCGAAGAGCGAGGAGCCGCTCGCGCTTGTCCTCCGAACCCTGGGGCAACCGCTGGCGGCGGGGATGATGGCCGTCGTCGCCTTCCTGGCCCTGCCGACGGTCATCATGGCCTTCATGTTCGGCCAGAGCCGCATCTTCTTCGCCATGTCTCGCGACGGCCTGTTGCCGCGTGGGCTGGCCAAGGTCTCCAGCCGCGGCGTGCCCGTGTTCGTGACCATCTTCACGGGCGTGGTGGCTGCAGTCATCGCCGGCGCGTTTCCGCTAGGCGAGATCGCCGCCCTCGCGAACGCCGGCACGCTCGTCGCCTTCATCGCCACCGCGGCCTGCATGATGATCCTGCGCCGGCGCGAGCCGAACGCGCCGCGACCGTTCCGGACGCCGCTGTGGCCGCTGGTGGGCGTTCTGGCGATCGTGGGCTGCGTGTGGCTGTTCACCAGCCTGCCGCTGTCGACGATGCGCAACTTCCTGATCTGGAACGCAGCGGGCGTGGTCGTCTATCTCGTCTACGCCCGCACGCGCAGCCGGCTGGCCCTGCAGGGCTGACCGGCGCCTGAGGCCTATTCCGCGGGCTCGCCGGGCGGCTTCTCGGCGAGCTCGCGCAGGTACTTGCCGTATTCGCTCTTGGCCTGCAGGTCGGCGACCCGGATCAGCTCGTCGCGGCCGATCCAGCCCTGCTGATAGGCGATCTCCTCCAGGCAGCCGATCCGCAGGCCCTGCCGCTGTTCGAAGGTGCGGATCAGTTCTCCGGCCTGGATCAGGCTGTCGTGGGTCCCGGCGTCCTCCCAGGCGAAGCCGCGGCCCAGGAGCTCGACCTGCAGCTTTCCCTCTTCCAGATAGACTTGGTTTAGGGCGGTGATCTCCAGCTCGCCGCGCGCCGAGCGGGTGAGGGTCTTGGCGATCTCGCTGGCGCGGCCGTCGTAGAAGTAGAGGCCGGTGACCGCGTAGTGCGACTTTGGCTTCGCCGGCTTCTCCTCGATGGAGATGGCGCGGTGGTCGGCCGTCAGCTCGACGACGCCGTAGCGCTCGGGGTCGTGCACGGGGTAGCCGAAGACGGTGGCGCCGTCGGTCTGTTGGCCGGCCTTGGCGAGCATCTGGCTGAAGCCCTGGCCGAAGAAGATGTTGTCGCCCAGGATCATCACGCTGGGCTCGCCGCCGACGAAATCCTCGCCCAGCAGATAGGCCTCGGCCAGGCCGCCCGGAGTCGGCTGAACGACGTACTCGAACCGCACGCCGAACTGGCTGCCGTCGCCAAGCAGGCGACGGAACGCCGGCTGGTCCTCGGGCGTGGTGATGAGCAGGATCTCGCGCACGCCGGCCAGCATCAGCACCGACAGCGGATAGTAGATCATCGGCTTGTCGTAGACCGGCAGCAGCTGCTTGGAGACCGCCAGGGTCAGCGGGTGCAGGCGCGTGCCCGCGCCGCCCGCCAGGATGATGCCGCGCCTCATGCGGATTGAGCCTCTTGGGATTGCAGTTCGGCGACGATCTCGGCCACGGCCTCCCGCCACGGGCGGATCTGGATGCCGAAGGTCGCCTCCGTGTGACGGGTGTCGAGCACCCCGCGCAGCGGTCGGGTCGCGGGCGATGGCCGGTCGGCCGTCTTCTGCCCGCCCACGTCCGGCGCCTGCGGCCCCAGGGCGAGATCGAAGATTCCCTGAGCGAAGCCGCGCCAGCTGGTTTCGCCGGCATTGGCGAAGTGGTGCAGGCCGAACGCCGGGTCGCCGCACGACGCCTCGGTCCACCGCCGCGCCTGCGCGAGCATGAAGCCAGCGAGATCGGCGGCGCTGGTGGGGCGCCCGAACTGATCGTCCACCACCTTGAGGGGCTGCCCCTGGGCCGCGAGGCGCAGCATGGTCTTCACGAAGTTTTTGCCGTGAGCCGAGACCACCCACGAGGTGCGGATCACCACCGCCCGCGGACACGCGTCCAGCACCTTGCGCTCGCCCTCCAGCTTCGTCTCGCCATAGGCGTTCAGTGGATGGGTCGAGTCGTCGATCGCGTAGGGCGAGGTCTTGGCCCCGTCGAACACATAGTCCGTCGAGAAGTGGACCAGGGCCGCGCCGGCCGAGGCGCAGGCGCGGGCGATGGCGCCCGGGCTCTCGGCGTTCACCCGCCGGGCCAGCACGCCCTCGGTCTCGGCGAGGTCCACCGCGGTGTAGGCCGCTGCCAGGATGACGAGGTCCGGCCGATGCTCGGCGACCCGCCTCGCGCAGGCTTCGGGATCGGACAGGTCGGCCTCGGCCCGCGACAGGGCCGTGAGCTTCACGTGGTGGGCGTCGGCCTGCCTCAGGACCTCGCGGGCCAGTTGCCCGGTGGTCCCGAACATCAGGGCGCGGACACTCACCCTTTGACGAGCCCCAGGCGCTCCGAGTGGAAACCGCGCTCGCGGATGCGCTCCACCCAGCCGTAGTTGTCGACGTACCAGCGCACCGTCTCGGCGAGGCCCTGGTCCAGGGTCACCTTCGGCGTCCAGCCCAGCTCACGCTCGATCTTCGAGGCGTCGATCGCGTAGCGGAAGTCATGCGCCGGACGGTCCGTGACGAACTCGATCTTGTCGGCGTGGGCCGTGTTGGCCGGCGCGACCCTGTCGAGTTCGGCGCAGATCAGCTTGACGACCTCGAGGTTGCGATGGTCGGCGTCGCCGCCGATCGCATAGGTCTCGTGCAGCCGGCCCTTCTGCAGCACCGTCAGCAGGGCGTCGGCGTGGTCGTCCACATGCAGCCAGTCGCGGACCTGACGGCCGTCGCCGTAGACGGGGATCGACTTGCCCTCCAGCGCCCGGGTGATCACCGTCGGGATCAGCTTCTCCGGAAACTGGTAGGGGCCGTAGTTGTTCGAGCAGTTGGTGATCACCACCGGCAGGCCATACGTGCGGCCCCAGGCGCGGACCAAGTGGTCGGCGGCGGCTTTGGACGCCGAGTAGGGCGAGGTGGGGTCGTAGGGCGTCTCCTCGGTGAACTCCCCGTCCTCGCCCAATGCGCCGAACACCTCGTCGGTCGAGACGTGGTGGAAGCGGAAGGCGGCCCGGCCAGGCTGGTCCAGCTTAGCCCAGTAGGCCCGGGCGACCTCCAGCAGGACCGCTGTGCCCATGACGTTGGTCTGAACGAAGTCGATGGGTCCCTCGACCGAGCGGTCAACGTGGCTCTCGGCCGCCAGATGCATGACGGCGTCGGGCCGGTGCTCGGCGAAGATCGCCTCCACGCGGCTGCGGTCGCAGATGTCGGCCTGTTCGAACGCGTACCCCGGGTGGCGCTCCACCTCGGCGACGTTCTCCAGGTTGGCGGAATAGGTGAGGACGTCGAGGTTCACCACCTCGTGGCCTTCTCGGATCGCCCGGCGGATCACCGCCGACCCGATGAAGCCGGCTCCGCCCGTGATCAGGATCTTCATGCGGCCTTTCTGACGTTCGCTGCGCGGCGCCCCTGCCGCTCAAGAACTCACGTTCACCCCTCGGAAGCCCGTACTTACAGCGAAACGCAGGGGGCTCAACCCCGGCCCCGCCCGACGGCGGCCGCGCGGTGTTCCGCCGCAGTCGGGCGAATCGCGGTCATTTTCCGCAATATCGGTATGGATCGCGGGATTGCCGAGGCTTAAGCCACGGCCTGGGGATCTCGGGGAACGCGCCTTGCAGAGGACGGGGGCAACGGGCCGCACCGGGGTCGATCTGACGACGGGGGCGGTCGGCAAGACGCTGATCTTGTTCACCCTGCCGGTGCTGGGCTCCAACCTGCTGCAGTCGGTCAACGGCTCGGCCAACGCCATCTGGGTCAGCCACACGCTGGGCGAGGCCGCGCTGGCGGCGATCTCCAACGCCAATCAGATCTTCTTCCTGATGATCGGGGCGACCTTCGGCCTGACCATGGCGGCCAACATCCTGATCGGCCAGGCCATGGGGGCTCGCGATCAGGGCCAGGCGCGCCGGGTGATGGGCGTGGCCACAAGCTTCTTCCTGGTGGCTGGGGCCGGCATGGGGCTGCTCGGCGCCTGGCTCACGCCGGGCATCCTCGAGGCCATGGGCACGCCGCTCGACGCCCGCCCGCAGGCCGCCGCCTACCTGCGGCTGGTGTTCGCCGCCCTGCCGTTCCTGGTGCTGTTGAACCTGCTGATGATGGCGCAGCGGGGGGCTGGGGGACTCGCGCACGCCGTTCGTCTTCTCGATCCTGACCGTGATCCTGAACGTCGCCCTCAATCCGGTCCTGATCCTCGGCCTCGGGCCGCTGCCGCCGTTGGGCATAGCGGGATCTGCCGCCGCCACCCTCAGCGCAGAGCTGGTGACCCTGGGCGCTCTGATCGTCCATCTGCACCGCCGGGGCAGCCTGCTGGTCTTCCGGCCGTCCGAGTGGCGCCTGCTCGCCCCCGACCTCGGCATCATCCGGACGCTCACCTTCAAGGGGCTGCCGATGGCCTTCCAGATGATGGTGGTATCCCTGGCGGCGGCGACCATGCTCAGCCTCGTCAACGCCTATGGCTCGGCCACGACCGCGGCCTATGGCGCGGTCAGTCAGATCTGGACCTACGTCCAGATGCCCGCCATGGCCCTCGGCGCCGCAGTGTCCTCGATGGCCGCTCAGAACGTCGGCGCCGGCCGCATGGACCGCGTCGAGGAAGTGGCGCGGAAAGGGGTTCTGATCGCCGCACTCGGGACCACGGTGCTCGTCACCGTGCTCTACCTCGCCGAACCGTACGTCCTTCGCGCGTTCCTGCCGGGCGACAGCCCGGCGACGCCGATCGCGGTCCAGGCCAGCCGGATCGTCCTCTGGGGCTTCATTCCGTTCGGCATGGCCTTCATCTTCAACGGCGTGATCCGCGCCACGGGGGTGGTCTGGCCGCCTCTCCTGGCGATGGTCATCGCGCTCTGGGTCGTGCGCATCCCCTTCGCCAACCTCCTGCAGCCGAGCCTGGGCGTGGAAGCCATCTGGTGGAGCTTCCCCGTGGGCGCCGTGGTGATGGTTCTGCTCGCCGCCGGCTATTTCCAGTTCGGGAACTGGCGCAAGGCCCGCCTGCTGCCGGAGGCCGTGCAGGGGGAGGCGGCCGACACGGGGCTCGCCACGCCGGTGAAGGAAGGCGAGGCCGCCCGCTAGGCGTTGCTCTCCATCAGGGCCGCATAGGTGAGGGTCCTGAGCTCGCGGCGCACCGCGTAGGTCGAGGACGGGATCAGCTGGGTCATGAACACCGCCGTCACCTCTTCGACGGGGTCGACCCAGAACGCGGTCGAAGCCATGCCGCCCCAGTAGAACTCCCCCGTCGAGCAGGGGATCAGCGTCTTCGCAGGGTCGAACACGACGGCGAAGCCGAGGCCGAAACCGATGCCTGCGTTGGTGCTCTCCGAGAACAGCGAACGCGAGACCTGGGTCAGGTCGGCGCCCCCGGGCAGGTGGTTCGAAGCCATCAGGCGGATGGTCTTGGGCGCCAGGATGCGTGCGCCGTCCAGCTCGCCGCCGTTCAGAAGCATGCGGGCGAAGCGCATATAGTCGGCCGCGGTCGAGACCAGGCCGCCGCCGCCCGAGACCAGCACGGGCGCGCGGAGGAACGGGCTGGTCGTCGGATCATCCTGCAGCCGCTTGCCGCCGCCCGGCAGGGCCTCGTAACAGGCGGCGAAGCGGCTGCGCTGGTCCTCCCGGACCTGGAAACCGGTGTCCGTCATCTTCAGCGGGTCGAAGATGCGCGCCTTCAGCGCCTCGGCCAGCGGTTGGCCGGTCAGCTTCTGCACGAGGTAGCCGACGACATCTGTGGAGACGGAGTAGTTCCACGCCTCGCCGGGAGAGAACTCCAGCGGCAGCTTGGCCAGCGCCTGGATCATGCCCTCGAGGTCGAGCTCGCCGAAGATCGCGTCGAGGTTCTGCCTCCGGTAGGCGGCGTCGATGTTGGTCCGGTTCTGGAAGCCGTACGTCAGGCCCGAGGTGTGCTTCAGCAGATCGGCCACCTGCATCGGCCGTGCGGGCGGCGTCGTCAGGTAAGGCCCGGCGCCGGCCTGGAAGACGCCCAGGTTCGCCCACTCGGGGATATGCTTGGCGACAGGGTCGTCCAGGGCGATGGCGCCCTCCTCGACGAGCTGCATCAGCGCCACGCTGGTGACCGGCTTGGTCATGGAATAGATGCGGAAGACCGTGTCCTCGGCGAGCGCCATGCTCCGCTCGGGATCCTGTTCGCCCAGCACGCTCTGGTGGACCGTCTCGCCTCGCCGCGCCAGCAGGAACTGGGCGCAGGGCAGGCGGCCGTTGGCGATGTACTTCTCCTGCAGGAAGCGATCGATGCGGAAGAGGCGGTCGGGGCTGAACCCGAGGGACTTGGCCTTGCTCATGGCGGCTGTTTTGCCCTTGCCTTCCCCCGCGGTCGCAAGGCCGACGATGCATCTCACCGGATCGCGGAAGGATCAGCCGATGCAGACCGTCAGCTACGAACGGGATGGCCGAACCGCCATTGTCACCCTTGAGCGGCCGGAGCGCCGCAACGCGGTGGACGGCGCGACCGCGCGCCAGCTCTACGACGCCTTCAAGGCCTTCGACGCGGACGAAGGTCTGGACGTGGCCGTGCTCACCGGCCGGGGCGGCTACTTCTGCGCCGGCGCCGACCTGAAGGGGGTCGCGGCGGGCGAGGGCAATCCCGTGGAGCGGGAGGGCGACCTCGGACCCATGGGCTGCACGCGCCTGAAACTCGGCAAGCCCGTGATCGCCGCCATCGAAGGCCACGCGGTGGCGGGCGGGCTGGAGGTCGCCTGCTGGGCCGATCTGCGGGTAGCGGCGGAAGGGGCGGTGTTCGGAGTCTTCTGCCGGCGGTTCGGGGTGCCGCTGATCGACCTTGGCACGATCCGCCTACCGCGGCTGATCGGCCATTCGCGGGCCATGGACCTGATCCTGACCGGCCGGCCCGTGGAGGCCCACGAGGCGCTGGACATCGGCCTCGCCAACCGGCTCGCGGCGCGGGGCGAGGCGTTGAACGTGGCGCTGGAGCTCGCGCGTCAGATTGGGGCGTTCCCGCAGCAATGCCTCCGCGGGGACCGCCTCTCGGCTATCGAGCAGTGGTCGCTCGACTGGGACGCCGCCACCGCCAATGAGCTCGCCTACGGCATGGCCGTGCTGCGGTCGGGCCAGTCACGGGAAGGCGCCAGCCGCTTCGCGGCCGGCGAAGGGCGCGGCGGCGCTTTCTGAAGCCCGTTGCGCAACGCCTTACGCTGTAGATAATACGTCCGGGGATACCGATAATTCGAAACGCTGTTCAGAAAGGACAGCCCCCGGGGAGAGACGGCCATGGCGTGGGATTTCGAGACCGATCCCGAGTTCCAGAAGAAGCTCGACTGGATCGACGACTTCATGCGCGAGGAGGTCGAGCCGCTCTCGCATCTGGGCCTGGCGGCCTGGAGCTCCAAGGGTCGGGAGCTCTTCATCAAGCCTCTGCAGGCGCGGGTGAAGGCGCAGGGGCTCTGGGCCTGCCACCTCGGGCCGGAACTCGGGGGGCAGGGCTACGGCCAGCTGAAATTGGCGCTGATGAACGAGAAGCTGGGTCGCAACAGCCTCGCCCCCACCATATTCGGCTGCCAGGCGCCCGACACCGGAAACGCCGAGATCATCGCCCACTACGGCACGGAGGCGCAGAAGGCGCGGTGGCTGAAGCCGCTGCTCGAGGGCGATATCCGCTCGGCATTCTCCATGAGCGAGCCCACCGGCGGCTCGGACCCGCTGACCTTCCGCACGACGGCGGTGCTGGAGGGCGAGGAATGGGTCATCAACGGCGAGAAATGGTTCTCCACCAACGCCAGCCGCTCGAAGCTGCTGGTCGTCTATGCGGTGACCGACCCTGACGCCAAGGACCCTTACCGGCGGACGTCGATCTTCCTGGTCCCGACCGACACGCCCGGCGTCGAGATCATCCGCAACGTGGCCGTGGGCGCCGGCGGCGAGATCGGCGGCGGCAACGAGGGCTACGTTCGCTACGACAATGTTCGGGTGCCCTACGACGCCCTGCTGGGCGAGCGCGGCGCGGCCTTCGTGATCGCCCAGGTGCGGCTGGGCGGCGGTCGGGTGCACCACGCCATGCGCACCGTCGGCGCCTGCCGTCACGCGCTGGACCTGATGTGCCGGCGGGCCGTCTCCCCGCATGACGCGCGAGGGGCGCTTGGCCGACCTGCAGATGGTGCAGGAGCAGATCGCCGAGAGCTGGATCGCGGTGGAGAGCTTCCGTCTGCTGGTCCTGCGCACCGCCTGGCTGATCGACAAGCACAAGGACTACAACAAGGTCCGCAAGGACATCGCCGCCATCAAGGTGGCCATGCCCAAGGTCTATCACGACGTCGCCACCAAGGCCGCGCACCTGCACGGCGCCCTGGGCGTCTCGAACGAGATGCCCTTCATGCACATGGTGACGTCCAGCCTGGTGATGGGCATCGCCGACGGGCCGACCGAGGTGCACAAGGTGACGCTGGCCAAGCAGATCCTCAGGGATTACGCGCCCGAGAACGACCTCTTCCCGAGCTACCACATCCCGCGGTTGCGGGCGGAGGCGGAGAAGCGGTTCGCCAAGGAGCTGGCCGAGATTCGGGACCACTACGCCGGGCGTCGGTCGCCCGCGGCCGCCGAGCAGGAGTAGAGTGACGGGATGAGCGACAAACCCTGGCCGGTGATGAGCATCGCCGAGGCCCACGCGAAGCTGACGGGCCCCGGTTCGCCGTTCGAGATCGAGGAAGCTGTGATCCGCGGCGTTCGCACGCGAACGTGGAAACACGCGCCGCCAACGCTGCGCGACCTCTTCCTCAACGGCCAGCGGTTCAAGGATCGCGAGTTCCTGGTCTACGAAGGCGACCG
This sequence comes from Phenylobacterium sp. J426, assembly GCF_024699945.1. GTDB lineage: Bacteria > Pseudomonadota > Alphaproteobacteria > Caulobacterales > Caulobacteraceae > Phenylobacterium. The sequence goes on from NZ_JAJOMY010000001.1 coordinate 1,601,073, forward strand.
CGCCACCTACGACGCCTTCAGCCGGGCGACGGTCACGCTCGCCCACCGGCTGATCGCCGACGGCGTGCAGAAGGGCGACCGCGTCGCCGTGATCATGCGCAACCTGCCGGAATGGCCGGTCGCCTTCTGGGCCGGTCAGCTGGTCGGCGCGATCGTCACGCCGCTGAATGCGTGGTGGACCGGCGCCGAACTCGAATATGGCTTGGCGGACTCCGGGGCGAAGGTGGCGATCGTCGACGACGAGCGGCTGGAGCGGGTCGCGGCCTCGCTCGACGGCCTGCCGGCGCTGCAGAGGGTCTATGTGACCCGCCATCCGGGCGGTGAGCTGCCGGCGCGCACCGAACGGCTGGAGGCGGTGATCGGCGCGGTCAACGACTGGAGCAAGCTGCCCGAACAGGCGCTGCCGGACGTGCCCCTGGCGCCCGATGACGACGCCACCATCCTCTACACCTCCGGCACGACGGGCAGGCCGAAGGGCGCGCTCGGCACCCACCGCAACATGACGTCCAACGTCGGCGCCGGCGGTATCTCGGCCGCCCGTAACTTCCTGCGCGCCGGCGAGCCGCTGCCGGAGCTCGATCCTACCAAGCTGCCCCAGCGGGTCTCGCTGCTGGTGGTGCCGATGTTCCACGCCACGGGCCTGTCCTCCACCATGGGCCCAACGATGAATTCCGGCGGCAAGCTGGTGCTGATGCGCCGCTGGGACGCCGAGCCGGCCATGAAGCTGATCCAGGACGAGAAGGTCACCGCCACCGGCGGCGTCCCCACCATCGCCTGGCAGCTGATCGAGCACCCGGCCCGGGCGAAGTACGACCTTTCGTCCCTGCTCAGCGTCGCCTACGGCGGCGCGCCGTCCGCGCCGGAACTGGTGCGCAAGATCGCCGAGACCTTCCCGGGCTCGCAGCCCGGCAACGGCTGGGGCATGACCGAGACGACGGCGACCTTCACCTCTCACCTGGGCAAGGACTACGAGGCTCGGCCCGACAGCGCCGGCCCCGCCGCTCCGGTGGGCGAGATGGAGATTCGCGACCCGGCCGACGGCCGTACTGTTCTGCCGACGGGGTCGGTCGGCGAGCTCTGGGTGAAGGGCCCGCAGGTGGTGAAGGGCTACTGGAACAAGCCCGAGGCGACGGCGGAGACCTTCGTAGACGGCTGGCTGCGCACCGGCGACCTCGCCCGCCTGGACGACGAGGGCTTCCTGTTCATCATTGACCGCGCCAAGGACATGCTGATCCGGGGCGGGGAGAACATCTACTGCGTGGAGGTCGAGAACGTCCTCTACGAGCACCCTGACGTGATGGACGCGGCTCTGATCGGCCTGCCGCACAAGACCCTCGGCGAGGAGCCGGCGGCCGTCGTCAGCCTCCGCCCCGGCGGCCAGGCGACGGAGCAGGAGCTGAAGGACCTGGTGCGCTCGAAACTGGCCGCCTTCAAGGTGCCGGTGAAGGTCGCCTTCTGGCCAGAGACCCTACCGCGGAACGCCAACGGCAAGATCATGAAGGGCGAACTGAAGGTCGCCTTCGCGGTCGAGACCGAGGCGGCCTGAGGCGGTTCCGCGCCGCCGCAGGACTGGCGCCGGCGCCTGAGGCCGCCTAGAGGTTCCGCATGACCTGCGGGATCACACCATGAGCCGGCCGCTGATCGTCGGCCTCGGCGGGACGTTGCGCCCGGGCTCGTCCAGCGAGCGCGCCCTGGCGGCCAGCTTGCGTCGATGCGAGGGCCTTGGCGCCGAGACGCGGCTGCTGGGCGGGGAGTTCATCTCCACGCTCCCGATCTTCGACCCGCGGCCGACGGACGTCACCGAGGCGCAGCAGGCGCTCGCCGAGCTGGTCCGCCGGGCCGATGGCGTCATCGTCGCAAGCCCGGGCTATCACGGCTCGATCTCGGGCGTGGTCAAGAACGCCCTCGACACCCTGGAACTGACACGCTCGGACGCCGCGCCCTATCTTTCCGGCAAGCCGGTAGGCACGATCATCACCGCTGACGGCTGGCAGGCGGCGGGCACGACCTTGAGCGCGCTGCGTGCCATCATACATGCGCTCCGGGGGTGGCCCACGCCGTTCGGCGCCGCCCTCAACGCCACCACCGACCTGTTCGACCAGGCCGGCGAACCGAAGGATGCGAAGGACGCCTGGCAACTGGCGACCGTGGCCGAGCAGGTCATGGACTTCGCGCAAATGAGGGCCCGCGCATGAAGCGCCCGTATCTCGTCACCTCGTCCGACGGCTCGGAGGCCGACGTCGTGAGTCAGGCCATTTCGCCGATCGAGGAGATCATCGAGGACGCCCGCAACGGCCGTCCGTACATCCTCGTCGATGCGGAAGACCGCGAGAACGAGGGCGACGTCATCATCCCGGCGCAGTTCGCGACGCCGGAGCAGATCAACTTCATGGCCAAGCACGCCCGCGGTCTGATCTGCCTGTCGATCACCGCCGACCGCGCCCGTCAGCTGCGGCTGCCGCCCATGGCCACCGACAATCAGTCGGGGCACGGGACGGCCTTCACGGTGTCGATCGAGGCCCGCGAGGGCGTAACCACCGGCATCTCGGCCCATGACCGGGCGCACACGATTGCGGTCGCGGTGGATCCGACGAAGGGGGCCGACGACATCGTCTCGCCCGGCCACGTCTTCCCACTGGTCGCCAAGGACGGCGGCGTCCTGGTCCGCGCCGGCCACACCGAGGCCGCGGTCGACATCAGCCGCATGGCCGGCCTCGTGCCCGCCGGCGTGATCTGCGAGATCATGAAGGACGACGGCTCGATGGCGCGTCTTCCCGATCTCGTCGCCTTCGCCCAGCTGCACGGCCTGAAGATCGGCACCATCGCCGACCTGATCGCCTACCGCCGCCGCACCGAGCGCCAGGTGGAGCGGGTGTTGGAGACGCCGTTCGAGAGCGCCTACGGCGGCAAGTTCCGGATGGTGATCTACCGCAACATCCTGGACCAGACCGAGCACGTGGTGCTCACCAAGGGCCGGATCGATCCCGACAAGCCGACGCTTGTGCGCATGCATCGGGTCGACCTGGCGACTGACATGCTGGGCGCCGTCGAGACGCGCCGGACCTATGTGCCCGACGCCCTGAAGGCCATTTCGGAACATAGCGGAGCCGGCGTCGCGGTCTTCATCCGCGACAGCAATCCGCACTGGCTTTCGGAGCGCTACGGCCAGCAGGCGGACCACAGGCACAATGTGCTGCGCGACTACGGCATCGGCGCCCAGATCCTGCTCGACCTCGGCGTCCGCGACATGCTGCTGCTGACCTCGTCCAAGACCGTCCTGCCGGGGTCCGGCGGCTATGGCCTGAAGATCCTGGGGCGCGTTCCGCTCGACTAGGCGACGCAAGTTGCAAAGCGTTCGCAGCAGGCTGATGATCCATCCTGTGGGAGGCCTGCCATGACCGCGCTGACGCTCGAGGACCTCGACCGGATCTACAAGCCGCCCGGCCAGCTTGTGCTCGACAAGGTGCTGGACCATGTGGATCGGCATGGCCGCGCCTTCATCGGCCTCTCCCCTTCTGCGTGGTGAGTTCGGCTGGGCCGGACGGCGCCATCGACGTCTCGCCAAGAGGCGGCGAACCCGGCTTCGTCCACGTCGGCGAGGGCGGGCGCGAGGTGTTCCTGCCCGACCGCCGCGGCAACAACCGCCTCGACGTCATCCGCAACCTGCTCGCCGGCTCCGGCGGCATCGGGATGATGTTCATGATCCCCGGGTTCGACGACGTCTATCGGGTCAACGGCAAGGTCACCGCTACGGACGATCCGGCTCTGCTGGAGAGCTTCGTGGAGTTCGGAAAGCGGCCGAGCCTCGTGCTGCGGGTGGCGGTGACGGAGGCCTTTCTGCATTGTCCGAAGGCGATCATGCGCGGCCGGCTGTGGGACCCTGAAGCGCGCGTCCCGCGGGACAGGCTGCCGACGGGCGCCGAGATGATCTACGACCAGCTCAAGCTGGGCGAACTGCCGGTCACCAACGAACAGATCATCGATAGCTACAAGACCCAGCTCTGAACCGAGGCCGCTCCGGCGCATTCCCGAGCCCATGGGCGAGCTTCGCATCGGCTGCTCAGGCTGGGTGTACAAGGACTGGACCGGCCCCTTCTATCCCGAGGGGACGAAGGACCGCGAGAGGCTCGCCTACTACGCCACGCGGTTCGACACCGCCGAGATCAACGCCAGCTTCTACCGATTGCCCTCCGAGGCGATGGTCGAGGGTTGGCGGGAGCGGACGCCCAAGAATTTCGTGTTCGCATGGAAGGTCAGCCGCTTCATCACGCACAACAAGAAGCTGAACGACTGCGCCGATCCCGTGGCTCTGGTCTGGGGGCGCATGGCGCCGCTGGGAGGGAAACTGGGGCCGGCGCTGGTCCAACTGCCGCCGATGCTGAAGCGCAACGACGATCGCCTGGCGGGATTCCTGAAGCTGCTGCCGCCGGGCCGCGTCACTGTCGAGTTCCGTCACCCCTCCTGGTACGATCCGGCCGTCTTCCGGCTCCTGTCGGATTTCGATGCTGCGCTCTGCATCTCGGACCATCACCACGCGCCGGCGCCGTGGGAGATCACCGCCTCCTGGGCCTATGTCCGCGGCCACGGCCCAGGCGGCCGCTACTTCGGCCGCTACGATGCGGCTGAGCTGCAAGCCTGGATGAACCGGATCGACGCCTGGCGCGCCGAGGGGCGAGACGTCTACGCCTACTTCGACAACGACATCAAAAGCGCCGCGCCGCAGGATGCGCTGGTCTTGAAGGCGCTTACGGCCAAGCGCTGATCCGTCGCACCCGCTCCGGGCTGAAATGCCGAACGGCGGCCACATATGGGCTGCGCGCATTCGGCGCGTTGTGGTCCGTCGCCTGTTCCTCTAACGTTTTGAAAGGGATGGGTTGGTTAGAGTGCGAGATATGCCGACCGAAACCTATCCTGTCTCGGCGTTCGACACGGCGTCGGAAACAACGCCGGAGCTAGGCCACGTCCCGCAGAGAGCGGAGCTGGCCTCGGGCTGCGGTTGCGCCCTATGCCAGGGTTTCGCCGTTTTCGATGACGGCGCCGTCGCCGTGCAGGGGTACCTGAACGCCGACGCCCGCGGTTCGTTCTTCGAAGGCAAGCCCAGCTTCACCATCGAGCGGGCGGCCAAGCAGCTCACGGGGTTCGACCCCAATACCGGCCAGCCGTACGGCGGGTGGGGCACGGTGGGGCAGCCATTCACCGTCAGCTATGCCTTCCGCGCCACCCAGCCGGCCAGCATGCCCAGCGACACGGCGGGCTTCTCGCGGTTCAACGCCGCCCAGATCACTCAGGCCGAACTGGCCCTGCAGGCCTGGTCCGACGTCGCAAATATCCGCTTCACGCGCGTAGGCTCCGGCACGTTCGGAGAGGGCGCTTATTCGAACAACGCCGCCATCCTGTTCGGCAACTACGCCTCGGGCGAGGATGGGGCGGCGGCGTTCGCCAACTATCCAGGCAACACCAGCGCCGGTTCGAGCGCGGGCGACGTCTGGATCAACAGCAGCATCGGCTACAACGCCAATCCATCGTTCGACAACCGGGGGCCCATGTGGTCGTGCACGAGATCGGCCACGCCATCGGTCTGGCGCATCCGGGCGATTACAACGCCGGGCCGAACGTCACCTTCAGCTACGCCCAGCACGCCGAGTACTACGAAGACAGCCGGCAGTACACGGTGATGAGCTACTTCAGCGAGGCCAACACGGGCGCCGATTTCGGCGGCCGTTACGCGGCCGCGCCGATGCTGGACGACATTGCCGCCGCGCAGATCGAGTATGGCGCCAATATGCGCACGCGGACCGGCGACACCGTTTACGGCTTCAATTCGACCGCCGAGCGGCCCTGGTACCTGGCGACGTCGGCGGCCAGCCGCGTGGTCTTCGCGGTCTGGGACGCAGGCGGGACCGACACCCTGGATTTCTCGGGCTATGGCGCGAACCAGCTCATCGACCTGCGCGAGGGTTTTTTCTCGAATGTCGGCGGGCTGACCGGCAACGTCGCCATCGCCAAGGGCGCGGTCATCGAGAACGCCAAGGGCGGCTCGGGAGCGGACAGGATCAACGGCAACGCCGAGGTGAATGCGCTCTTCGGCGGCGGCGGCGGCGACACGCTGATGGGTTTCGACGGAGCCGACTATCTCCGGGGGAGGACGGCGACGACAGCCTGGTCGGCGGCTCCGGCTTTGACGACCTGCACGGCAACCTCGGCAACGACACGGTGGTCGGCGGCGACAGCGAGGACTGGGTCGTCGGCGGCCAGGGCAACGACCGCCTCTACGGCGACGACGGCCATGATGTCGTGCTGGGCAACCTCGGCAATGACACCTGCGAGGGCGGCGCGGGCAACGACGTGGTCCGCGGCGGGCAGGGGAACGACGTCCTCTTCGGCGGCGACGGCTGGGACTTCCTTTCCGGGGACCGCGGCGACGACACCATCACCGGCGGGGCCGGCATGGACACCTTCCATACGTTCTCGGGGGGCCGGCCTCGATCGGGTGACGGACTTCAACTATTGGGAGGGCGATCGCGTCAACGTGCTCGCCGGGACCAGCTACACCACCTATCAGTCCGGCGCAGACACCGTCGTCGACATGGGCGGCGGCGACCGGATGGTGCTGGTGGGCGTCCAACTCTCCAGCCTGCCCGCCGGATGGATCTTCTCGTAGCGCTCACAGAAGATCGTTTTCAGCCGGAGCGATCCGGAATATATGACAAGGTCTCACCGCCCGGCCGAAAGGCCGGGCGCCTTCGTTTCTGGAATACCGAAATGACTCAGATCCTGATGCCCAAGGCGACCGCCGTCTGGCTGGTGGACAACACGTCGCTGACCTTCGACCAGATCGCCGATTTCTGCGGCCTGCACCCGCTGGAGGTGAAGGGCATCGCGGACGGCGAGGTGGCGCGCGACATCCGCGGCGCCGACCCGATCGCCAACGGCCAGCTCAGCCGCGACGAACTCGACAAGGCCGAGAAGAACGACAAGTACCGCATGGTGGCGCAGAAGAGCCGCCACGCCGAGCTGCTGAAGCCGGTCAAGAAGGCCCCGCGCTACACGCCGGTGTCGCGTCGTCAGGATCGCCCCGACGCCATCGCCTGGTTCCTGCGCAACCACCCGGAAGTGCCGGACAGCCAGGTCGCGCGTCTGCTGGGCACCACCAAGGCCACCATCGACCAGGTGCGCAACCGCAGCCACTGGAACAGCGCCAACATCAAGCCGGTGGATCCCGTGACGCTGGGGCTGGCCACCCAGCTCGAGCTGGACGCCGTGGTCCGCAAGGCCGCGGACAAGCGCGCCAAGGACGCCGCCCGTCGCGGCGAAACCGACCCCGACGGTCCGACCCTGCGTCCGGCTTCCGAGACCGGGGTGGTGGACGACGAGGATGATCGCGCCGAGGTCGAGCACACCGCCGAGTCGGTGTTCGCCGACGACGTGGACGGGGACGAAGACTAGGAGCTTCAGCCCTCCTCTCTAGGGGAGGGCGGATTCGTGCGAACGCGCGAGCGGGTGGGGAGCCTTGACTGGACGCAGAGCCGGCCGTTCGTCCCCACCCTGCTCGCTTCGCGAGCTGTCCCTCCCCTGAAGAGGAGGGACTCCTTGCTCTAGTGCACCTGTCCGCGAAGGGTCTCGATCTGCTCCTTCAGCCTGAGCTTCTGTCGCTTGAGTTCCTTGAGCCTGAGCTCGTCGGCGTACGGCCTGCGCATTTCGTCCTGAATGGCTTGTTCGAGAGACTGGTGGCGCGATCCGAGTTCACGGATCCGGGCATCTAACGCCATGGCTGAAGAGCCTCCTCGCTGGTGGACGGCAGGGAAGTGAACACCCGCTTCCCGGCGCTGTCAGATCACATATGTTTGCAGCCGGCGGGCGGAAGCTGCGCCGCGGCCTTGGGCGTTGGGGACCTTCCGCATGCCGACACGCGAACGCCTCATCGTGGGGATCTCCGGCGCCTCAGGCGTCGCCTACGGCCTGCGGGTGCTCGACGCCTGCCGCGATCTTGGGGTGGAAAGCCATCTGGTGGTCAGCCGCTCGGCGGCGCTCACTCTCGCTGACGAGACCGACATGTCCGTCGCCGAGGTGCAGGCGCGGGCCGACGTCGCGCACAAGGCGACGGATGTCGGGGCCTCGATCGCCTCGGGTTCGTTCCCGGCGCTCGGCATGATCGTCGCGCCGTGTTCAGTCCGGACGATGAGCGAGATCGCGACCGGCGTGACCTCGTCCCTCCTCACCCGCGCTGCGGATGTCACCCTCAAGGAGCGACGTACGCTCGTGCTGATGGTTCGCGAGACGCCGCTGCACCTGGGACATCTGCGCACCATGGTGCGGCTGGCCGAGATGGGGGGCGGTGATCGCACCGCCGCTGCCAGCCTTCTACGCCAAGCCGGCGAGCCTGGAGGAGATGATCGACCAGTCCGTCGGCCGCGCTCTCGATCTCTTCGGCCTCTCGTGGAAGCCGGTGCGGCGCTGGGGCCAGGATGTGGGGCCGGTCTCGGGCGCCGGCGGCGAGGCCTGAGCGTGGACATCTGGGACTGGGCTCTCGAGGCCTACGGCCGTCCCGGCGTCGCCGACGCCTGCCTCGCGTTGCAGGACGAGCACGGCCAGAACACGCCTCTCCTCCTTTGGGCTGTCTGGGCCGAGGCGTCCGATCCCGCCCTGCTGGCCCGGGCTGTTCAGGTCGCGCTGTCCTGGGACGCCGTCGCCGTGACCCCGCTGCGCCAAGTCCGCCGGGCCCTGAAGCCCGCGCATCCCCCGGTGGCCGACGCCGCGCGCGAGGCGTTGCGGGAGGATGTGAAGGCCGCCGAGCTGCGCGCCGAGCGGGTGTTGCTCGAGACGCTTGCGGCCCTCGGGCCGAGGGGCGGCGGCGCGCCGGCGTTGACGGCGCTCGACGCCGCGAGCCGCGCCTGGGGCAGGGCCATTCCCCGCGACGCGCTGGCTGTACTCGCCGGCGCCCTGGGTTAGGATCGCGCCGCGGCCATGATCGACTATTCCATCTTCTCCGAAGACGCCCTGTTCGCCCGCCTCCGCGAGCTGCAGCAGGACCATGCGGATTTCGACGCCGCGATCCAGGCCCTCGCCGCCACCCCGATGCCCGACCTGCTGCTGATCGGCCGGCTGAAGCGCAAGAAGCTGGCGCTGAAGGACGAGATCAGCCGCGTCGAGAGCTACCTGACTCCCGACATCATCGCCTAGCCGCCGGCTCTAGGGCGCGGCGCGCCTGGCCCGCTTGCGCGCGAACATCGCCGCGTCGGCCTCGGCCAGCAGCTGTTCCGGCTCGGCCTCGGCGCTGAGCTGGCGGACGCCGTAGCTGAGGTGCAGCGGAGCCGACCACTCGCCGAACGCCAGGGGCTGAGACTCGATCGCCCGCACAAGCGACTGGGCCTTGGCCTCGGCCACGGCGTGGTCGGCCTGGACGAGGATGACGCCGAACTCGTCGCCGCCCAGGCGTCCCACCAGGTCGCTCTCGCGCACATTGGCCTGCAGGCGCTCGGCTACGGCCTGCAGCGCCGCGTCGCCCGCGGCGTGGCCGAAGCGGTCGTTCACCCGCTTGAAGCCGTCGAGATCGAAGAACACGAGGCTGGCCGGCGAGCCGTAGCGTTGGGCGAAGGTGCGCACGCGCGACAGCTCGCGCAGGAATGCCCGGCGGTTCAGAAGCGGCGTCAGCGGGTCGCGATCGGCGAGGCCCTCCACCTCGGAAAGCCGGGCCTTCAACCGGCCCACCTCGCCCCGCAGGTCGTCGATCTCGCCCAGGAGCGTCTGGACCGCCGCGCGGACCGAGGGCGTCATCTCGACGTCGGCGATCCCCAGGAACGATACGCTGTCAGCCCTCTGAACGGGAGCTACGGCGCTGCGCTCGGCAGCCTCATGCAATGCGCGGGTGCGGATCTGCGAGAACCGTTCAACGCGGGCGCCGGTGATCTTCATGCTGCGATCTTCATGGGCGGGCGCCGGATTCCTTTCGCAGAATCAACGCGCGACGAAGGACTTTGGCGAAAGTAGCCGTGCTCGGTTGCCCGCGCAAAGGCGGCGTCTATACTCCGCGCCCTTCCGGTAGGGGCTGTCAGGACCTGAGCACGACATGAGCGCAACCGCCGCGCCCGTCGCCATCATCATGGGCAGCCGATCGGACTGGCCGATCCTGAAGCACGCCGCCGAGCTGCTGGAGGCGCTCGGCGTCGCCTACGAGGCCAAGGTGGTCTCGGCCCATCGCACGCCGGACCGGATGTACGACTTCGCAAAGACGGCGAAGGCGCGCGGCGTGAAGGTGATCATCGCCGGCGCGGGCGGCGCCGCGCACCTGCCGGGCATGACCGCATCGCTCACCGACCTGCCGGTGCTGGGCGTTCCGATCGAGTCCAAGGCGCTGAAGGGCATGGATAGCCTGCTGTCCATCGTCCAGATGCCCGCGGGAATCCCCGTGGGCACGCTGGCCATCGGCGAGGCGGGCGCGAAGAACGCGGGCATCATGGCCGCCAAGATTCTAGCCCTGTCGGACGACGGCGTGGCCGGGCGGGTCGCCGCCTTCGCCGCGCGGCAGACCGAAAGCGTCGCTGAAACCGTCGAGGACTGAGACCACCCATGGCCGCTTTTCCGCTCCCGCCGGGCTCCGTCATCGGCATCCTGGGTGGAGGGCAGCTCGGCCGCATGCTGGCCCAAGCCGCCGCCCGCCTGGGGTTCGATGCCGCCATCCTGGAGCGCGAGCACGACGCCCCGGCCGGACGCGTGGCCGCCCGGGTGATCGAGGGGGCGTATGACGATCCGGATGCGCTCGCCCGCCTGGCCGAAGTCGCCGGCGTCGTCACCTACGAGTTCGAGAACGTGCCCGCCGCCTCCGTGGAGCGCCTTGTGAGTCTAGGCGCCGAGGTGGCGCCCGGGCCGCGCGCGCTGGCGGTCGCCCAGGACCGCTTCGAGGAGAAGACCTTCCTGAACGCCAACGGCGCGCCCACCGTGGCCTTCGCCGCCGCCAATACGCCGGACGAGGCCATCGCGGCCGTGACGAGCATCGGCGCGCCGGCGCTCATGAAGACCCGCCGCGAGGGCTATGACGGCAAGGGCCAGCGCTGGGTCGAGCACGCCGCCGACGCCGCGCGCATCTTCGCCGGACTCGGCTCCGTTCCGGTGATCGTGGAAGCCCCGGCAGAATTCGTGCGCGAGCTCTCGGTAATCGCCGCCCGCGGCCGCGACGGCTCGACCGCGGTCTATCCGCTGGCCGAGAACCACCACGAACAGGGCATCCTGCGGCGCAGCCTGGCGCCGGCGCACGCCTCGCCGGCGCTCACGGAGCAGGCCGAACGCATCGCGCGTCGGGTGCTGCAGGGGCTGGAGTACGTCGGCGTGATCGGTATCGAGCTGTTCGAGCTGAAGGACGGCCGTCTGCTGGTGAACGAGATCGCGCCCCGCGTGCACAACACCGGCCACTGGACGCAGGACGGCTGCGAGGTGGACCAGTTCGAGCAGCACATCCGCGCCGTCGCCGGCTGGCCGCTCGGGCCCACCGCCGCCACGGCCCGCGTCGAGATGCTGAACCTGCTGGGCGACGAGGTGGACGGCTGGAAGAAGTTCGCGTCCGAGGCAGAGACCCGCATCCACCTCTACGGTAAACGCGAGGCCAAGCCCGGCCGGAAGATGGGCCACGTGAACAAGGTCAAGCCGCTACGCTGAATGTCAGGTTGACCTGACATTCCTTGCGTGTAAGGTTCTCCTGACATTTGCAGGAGGCCGCCATGGCCATGACCGCCGCCAACCGTCGCTACGTCCTCCGGACATGGATCTTCATGGGCGCCTACATCGCCCTCAATCTCGGCGCGATGTTCGACATCCTGGATAGCGTTCAACCGCCGGGAACATGGCTCCTGGCGGCTGCCGTCTCGGCGCAGATCGCGGGTCAGATCTGGGCGACGCTGGCGTTCATCCAGGAAAGCGACGAGTTTGTCCGCGCGCTCACGGCGAAACGGTTCATCGTCGCGTCCGGCGTGGCGATGTCGCTGTTCAGCTTCTGGGGCTTTCTCGAAAGCTATGCCGCAGCGCCCCACATTCCAGGCTGGATGATCTATCCGCTGTTCTGGGTGGCGTTCTGCTTCGCCTCGCCCTTCATCCGGTCGACCCGAGCATGAAGAACCGTCTGAAGGAGCTGCGCGCCGAGCGGGGCTGGACGCAGGCCGACCTGGGCGAGCGGCTGGGCGTCTCGCGTCAGGCGATCATCGCCATCGAGAGCGACAAGCACGATCCGTCGCTGGAGCTCGCCTACAAGATCGCTGCGCTGTTCGGCGAGCCTGTCGAGGCGATCTTCAACAATCCCTATTCGGCCGGCTGACGGCCGTACCGCATCCGGCTCATCGCCCCCGCCGCCTGGGTCAGCCAGTCGCCGGGCCTGAAGCCGCCGGTGGCTTTCCACTTCTCGTAGGCCATGACGTTCTCGATCCGCCGGTCGATGAAGTCGAGGGCGGCCTTGCGACCCGAGGAAAGCCGGATCGCGAAGGCGCCCGTCAGGATGCCGGCCAGGATCGCGCGCTTGGAGTAGTGGTTCTCATCGGTCGCCACGTCGCCGGCCCAGCGCCACAGCACGTCGGCGCTCTCCCAGGCGAGCTTGCCGCCCAGGTGAAGATTCTGCGGCAGGGTCAGCCAGCCCAGCCAGCGGCGCAGCGCCGGCTCATCGGTGGCGGCGGCGTCCAGACGAGCTTCGCAAGCCCGGCGGATGCGTTCGCGGATCTTCAGGCTATCGGGATCAACCTCAGCCAGCATCGCCAGCGCCCGCTGGTCGTGACGGCGCGACAGCAGGGCGGCAAGGTCCGCCGGGCCATGCGGCAGCAGGAGCTCGGTCTCGCCGGGCGCCAGGCCGAGCGCCTTGCCCGCATGCTTCACCATCAGGCGCGTCCAGCCGTGGGCGGGGCTGAGTTTCAACGCCTCGTCCAGGAGCTGCTGTTCGGTGGTTTCGGCCCAGGCCTGCGCGTCGGTCATGGGCCCATACTAACCGCTCGCGAAACCCTCGTCTCGGCGTGGACTCAGGCTCGCGCTTCTGCTATCTCGCCGCGCTCTAACCCGAAGGCCCTGCCTATCGGGCGCATGTTTTTTGTTTTGCTCGCCGCTCTTGACCGGGACGGGGCGGGCGGCCGAGCGATACAGGAGAGAGACCTCTGGTTCAGATTTTCGTCCGCGACAACAACGTCGACCAGGCCCTCAAGGCGCTGAAGAAGAAGATGCAGCGCGAGGGCTCGTTCCGCGAAATGAAGCGGCACGTGCACTACGAAAAGCCGTCCGAGAAGCGCGCCCGCCAGAAGGCGGAAGCCGTGCGCCGGGCTCGCAAGCTGGCCCGCAAGCGCGCCCAGCGCGAGGGTCTGATCGCGGCGCCGAAGAAGCCCAGCCGTTAGGGCTTCCTCGACCTGACTGGTCTTTGCAGAGGCCGCGCCGCCCGGGCGCGGCCTTTCGCATGTCTGGCCCCCAAGGCGAAGCTTTCCGCGGCGCACCGTCGCGTAATCCATGGCCTCGCTGGTGGAACAAGGGTCTCGCCCCTATCTTTAGGCCTTAAGAGAAGCTCGGAAGCGGTCCTGAACGGATGAACCTGCGGAATTTTGTGATCTGGGGCGTCATCGTCGTCGTCCTGATCGGCCTCTACAGCATGATGACCGGCGGCGGCCGCGGCGCGGCGAGCGCCGGCGAGCTCAGCTACTCCCAGGCCCTGTCGAAGGTGAACAACGGCGAGGTCTCCAAGGCGGTGATCCGCGGGCCGGCGGTGGAGATCACCGACAAATCGGGCAAGACCTTCACGACCATCACGCCGGTGGACCAGGAAGACCTGGTGAAGCGGCTGGAGGCCCAGGGCGCCGACATCGCGGTGAAGCCCGCCGGCGGCTTCACCTTCATGACGCTGCTGCTCAACCTGCTGCCCATCCTGCTCCTGATCGGGGTGTGGATCTTCTTCATGCGGCAGATGCAGGGCGGCGCGCGCGGCGCCATGGGCTTCGGCAAGTCCAAGGCCAGGCTGCTGACCGAGAACAAGAACCGCGTCACCTTCGACGACGTCGCCGGCGTCGACGAGGCCAAGGAAGAGCTGCAGGAGGTCGTCGACTTCCTGAAGGACCCGCAGAAGTTCCAGCGCCTCGGCGGCAAGATCCCGAAGGGCGCCCTGCTGATCGGCCCTCCCGGCACGGGTAAGACGCTGATCGCCCGCGCCGTCGCGGGCGAGGCCGGCGTGCCGTTCTTCACGATCTCGGGCTCGGACTTCGTCGAGATGTTCGTGGGCGTCGGCGCCAGCCGCGTGCGCGACATGTTCGAGCAGGCCAAGAAGAACGCGCCCTGCATCATCTTCATCGACGAGATCGACGCCGTCGGCCGGCACCGCGGCGCCGGCCTCGGCGGCGGCAACGACGAGCGCGAGCAGACGCTGAACCAGCTGCTGGTCGAAATGGACGGCTTCGAAGCGAACGAGGGCATCATCCTCATCGCCGCCACCAACCGTCCCGACGTCCTGGACCCGGCCCTGCTGCGTCCCGGCCGCTTCGACCGCCAGGTCGTGGTGCCGAACCCGGACATCAACGGCCGCGAGCGCATCCTGCGCGTCCACATGAAGAACGTGCCGCTGGCCGCCGACGTCGAGGTCAAGGTCATCGCCCGCGGCACCCCCGGCTTCTCGGGCGCCGATCTGGCCAACCTGGTCAACGAAGCCGCCCTGATGGCCGCGCGGAAGAACCGCCGCATGGTCACCATGCGCGACTTCGAGGACGCGAAGGACAAGGTCATGATGGGCGCCGAGCGCCGGTCCATGGTCATGACCGAGGACGAAAAGAAGCTGACCGCCTACCACGAAGGTGGCCACGCCCTGGTCGCGCTGAACGTTCCGGCCACCGACCCGGTGCATAAGGCGACGATCATCCCGCGCGGCCGCGCGCTGGGCATGGTCATGCAGCTGCCTGAGCGGGACAAGTTCTCGATGTCCTACGAGCAGATGACCTCGCGGCTCGCCATCCTGTTCGGCGGCCGCGTCGCGGAGGAGATCATCTTCGGCAAGGAGAAGATCACGTCCGGCGCCTCGTCCGACATCAGTCAGGCGACCAAGCTCGCCCGGGCCATGGTCACCAAATGGGGCTTCTCGGACCGCCTGGGCTCGGTGGAGTACGGCGAGAACCAGGAGGAGGTGTTCCTGGGGCATTCCGTCGCCCGCAACCAGAACGTCTCGGAAGAGACCGCCAAGATCATCGACGAGGAGGTTCGCCGCCTCGTGGAGAGCGGCGAGCAGGAAGCCCGACGCATCCTGACCGAGAAGCTGGACGAGCTGCATACCCTGGCCAAGGCCCTGCTCGAATACGAAACCCTGACCGGCGAGGAGATCGTCAATGCGCTGAAGGGCATCGCGCCCAAGCGCGACGACGCCGAGGCCAAGCGGCCTTCGGGCCCCGCGGTGGCGGTGCCCATCTCGCCCCGCCCGAGCGCGGAGCCGGCGTAAGGATCAGGCGGCCTTCGGGCCGCCTTTTTCTTTCCGGCGGGACAGAAGGTTCGGGAGTTCGCCGCGCCGTCGGCGACTGTCGCCGTCCGCGCCTTCGCGCGACAGCTGCTTGATCGCCTCGCGGAGGATCTTCCGGCCCCAGCGCGTCAGCGCGGGATCCGCCAGCTTCTTGCGCAGGGCTTCGGCCGCCCCTTCGCCGTGCCGGCGGGTTGCGTAAGCGGCCTCCGCTTGCGCCTCGCTCTGCAGCCAGCGCCAGCGGCGGTAGATCCGGAAAGGATTGAGCGTCATCGCGGCCGGTCTGCTATCAGAGTTTTGCGTCTCTGAAGTGAAGGTTGAGTTCGACGCCGCATGGTTGCAAACCGGCCAAAGGTCGCACCACCTATCCGGGTGATGGGCGTGCTCAACATGACGCCGGATAGCTTCTCGGATGGCGGATCCTTAGGCAGTGTCGAGGCTGGCCTATCGCGCGCTTTGGCGATGCTGCGGGCAGGCGCCGACATCGTCGACGTCGGCGGCGAGTCCACGCGTCCGGGCGCGGCGCCCGTTGCGGCCGACGAGGAGATCGCCCGGGTGGTGCCGCTGATCCGCGCCCTGCGGCAAGCCGCCGACGCCCCCATTTCGGTCGACACCATGAAGCCGGAGGTGGCCCGCGCCGCCGTCGCCGCCGGCGCGACCATCTGGAACGACGTCGCCGGCCTGCGGGGCGCCGGCAGCCTGGATGTCGCCGCAGAGCTCGGCTGCGAGGTCGTGCTGATGCACATGCAGGGCGAGCCGGGGATGATGCAGAAGGAGCCGCGCTACGAGGATGTGGTGGCTGAGGTGGCCGAATTCCTCCAGGGCCGGGCCGAGGCCGCCATCGCCGCCGGCGTGGCGCGAGATCGGATCTGGCTCGATCCAGGAATAGGCTTTGGCAAGCACATGACCCGCCACAACCTGCCGCTGCTGGCCGGACTGGAGCGGATCGTCGCCCTGGGCTTTCCCGTTCTGCTGGGCGTCAGCCGCAAGAGCTTCATCGCCGCGCTGGACGACGGGGGCGCCGGCCGACGCCCGTTTGGGCGGCTCCATCGCCGCGGCGCTGGCCGGCGCCGCAGCCGGAGTGCGAGCCGTTCGTGTCCACGATGTCCGCGAACACGTCCAGGCGCTTCGGGTCTGGCAAGCGATCGCCGCGGCGGGCTAAGGAGCGGCCATGTCCTCTCAACCCTTGGGCCGCGTGCTCATCATCGCCGGTTCGGATTCGGGCGGGGGCGCCGGCGTTCAGGCGGATATCAAGACCGTGACCGCCCTTGGCGGCTATGCGGCCACGGCGATCACAGCCCTGACGGTGCAGAACACCCTGGGCGTCACCGACGTCCACGCCGCGCCGCTGGCGATCGTGGAGGCTCAGGCCCGCGCCGTTCTCGACGACATCGGCGCCGACGCGATCAAGACCGGCATGCTGGGCGACGCCGCCACCGTCGACCTCGTCGCGCGGCTGATCGCCGATGCCGGCGCGCCTGCGGTCGTCGACCCGGTGATGGTGGCCAAGGGCGGCGCCTCGCTGCTCGCCGCCGACGCCGTCACGGCCGTGCGGGACCAGCTCGTGCCAAGGGCGGCCCTGCTCACGCCGAACGCGCCGGAGGCCGAGGCGCTGACCGGCCTCTCCGTCGCGACGACGGACGACCTGCGCCGCGCGGGCGAGGCGCTGCTCGCCCGGGGTGCGAAGGCCGTGCTGATGAAGGGGGGCACGTGGCCGGCGATCGTGTGGTCGACCTGCTGATGACGCCGGCCGGCGAGACGGTCTTCGAGACCGACCGGATCGAAACACGCAACACCCACGGCACCGGCTGCACCCTGGCCTCGGCCTGTGCGGCGGGCTTGGCCCAGGGGCTGCCGCTGACGGAGGCCGTAGCTCGCGCTTGGGCCTATGTGCAGGAGGCGATGCTGCGCGCGCCCGGCCTCGGCGCCGGTCACGGTCCGCTGGACCACGCCTGGCCGCTGCGGGGGCGCGCGTGAGACATCGTGACGAGCTCGAGGCGATCCTCCGCCGTTCGACGCCGCTGATGCAGGTGCTGACGACGGCCCGTGAGCTCGATCTTCCGGACTGGATGATCTTCTCCGGCGCCATCTACCAGCGCGCGCTCAACCACCTGACCGGGCGCGACCTGGACTACGGCATCAAGGACTACGACCTCGGCTACTACGACGCCGCCGACACCTCCTACGAGGCTGAGGATGTGGTGATCAAGCGCGCCGCCGCGGCCTTCGAACCGCCGCTGCGGGAGATGGTCGAGGTGCGCAACCAGGCGCGCGTCCACATCTGGTTCGCGCCCAAGTTCGACGAGACCTTCACCCCGCTTTCGTGCACGGCCGAGGCCATGGAGCGTTTCGTGGCGCCGCTGTTCGCGGTCGGCGCCCGCCTCGGGGCCGACGACCGGCTGAGCATAGCGGCGCCCTTCGGACTCGATGATCTGTTCGACCTGCGGCTGCGGCCCAATCCGCGCCGGCCGACCGACGCCTTTCCGCGCATCGCGGGCCGCCTGCGCGAGCGCTGGCCCGAACTCAGGATCGAGCCCTAGCGCCGGTAGACGTCGGGATCGCGGATCTCCATCCACCGGTCGACACCGGTCAGCTCGGTGAAGCCGAACTGCCGATAGAGCCCGTGCGCGTCGGCGGTCGCCAGGTGAAGCCGGCGCAAGCCCTGCAGGTCCGGGTGGGCCCTCAGATAGGCCATCAACCGCTTGCCTACGCCCTGGCCGCGATAGACCTCGTCGACGAAGACGTCGCAGACCCAGCCGAACGTGGCGCGATCGGTGACCACCCGGGCCATGCCGGCCATCTCGCCGTCGCGGGAGTAACAGCCGACCGTCAGGCTGTTGGCGCAGGCCTGCTGGAAGGTTTGAAGCGGGATGCCTTCCGCCCAGTAGCTCTCGCCGGCGATCCAGCCGTGCGCTCGCGTCAGGTCGAAACGCGCCGGCCCGTCGCTGAGCGTGAAATCGCCGTCTTTGACCTCGTGCGCCACGTTTACGTCCTCCAGGGCAGGCTGAACCGAACTGGCTCTTGCCCGCCGGCCGCGCCCGGTCGCAAGTGCCGGTCATGCGCCAGTGGACCGTCGACGCCTTCGCCGCACAGCCCTTCCGGGGCAATCCCGCCTGCGTGGTGGAGCCTTTCGACCGGTGGCCGGACGATGTGTGGATGCAGGCCCTGGCCGCCGAGAACAACCAGGCCGAAACCGCCTTCCTTCGGCGGACGGCCGACCCCGCGCGCTTCGACCTGCGCTGGTTCACCCCGACGCTGGAAGTGCCGCTCTGCGGCCACGCCACGCTCGCGGCCGCGCACGTGCTGTTCTCCGAACTCGGTCTCGCCGCCGAGCGTGTCGCCTTCGGGACGCAGTCCGGACCGCTGGCCGTCGCCCGCCGAGGCGAAGGGTACGAAATGGATTTCCCCAGTCAGCCGCCGCGCCGCATCGAACCGCCGGAGGGACTGGCCAAGGCCCTGGGCGTGCAGCCGCGCGAAGTCTGGGTCTCGACCTATCTGGTCGCCGTGGTGGACGACGAGGCTACGGTGCGGGCCCTGCGGCCCGACGTGCCCGGCCTGGCCGGCGTCGGGTTGGAGGCCAGCGGCGGCCCCGGCAACATCGGCGTCGCCGCGATTGCAGCGCCGGCCAAGCCCTACCAGGTCGTCAGCCGCTTCTTCGGCCCCGGCTGCGGCATCCCGGAGGATCCCACCACCGGTTCGCTGCACTGCATCCTTGCTCCCTTGTTCTCCGGGAAGCTGGAGCGCGCGAGCCTGGCCTATCATCAGGCCTATCCCGGCCGCGGCGGCGATCTGGAGTGCGAAATCGCCGGGGAGCGCGTGCTCATCCGGGGCCGCGCGGTCACGGTGCTGACGTCCGAGCTCCACGCATGAGAACGCCCCCGGATCGCTCCGGGGGCGTCTTGATCAGGCCGAGAGGGGGCGGCCCTTAGCGCCAGCGGTTGTTGTAGCCGTAGCGCGGATAGTTGTTCGTGGCCGCTTCGATCCGGTTCACCGCTCCGGCCAGGCGCTGGTATTCCCATTGGCTGGCCCGGCCGGTCTCGACGCGCCAGGCGAGGGGTTGAACCTCGCGCAGTTCACGCTGCAGCTGGCGGGCGTGGCCCCAGGAAATGCGGCCCTCCTGGGCGGCGTTGTTGATCCGCCAGCCGAGGCCGTCGACATAGCCGGTGGTCAGATTCCCGCGGTTGTAGCCGCGGTCATGGTTGCGCTCGTAGCCGCGGTCGTAGCCGCCCCAGGGTTGGGCGGAAGCGGCGGTCGCCATGGCTCCGGTCAGCATCAGGGCCGAGGCGCCGACGGCGGCGATGAAGTGGGTCTTACGCATAGCTCAATTCTCCTGAGATTTGTCCTGGCGGCGGCTGTGGCCGAGGCCGTGGCCGTGCCCTATCGGCGGCTGTATTGATGATCGCGACGTTCGAAGCGCAGCTGGGCTTCCAGGCGGTCGAACCGGCGGTCGAGATCGTTCCGCTCCCAGCTCGAGAGGCCGTTCACCCGGTAGCGAGCTTCAAGGCGGGCGATCTGGCGGAAGTCCTCGCGGAGGCGGTTGGCTTCGCGTCGGGTCAGGTCGCCGTGGCGGACGCCCTGCTCGATGCGCCGCTCGATGCGGTCCTGGCGCTGGTTGATGTTCTGCCAGCCGTCATTGTGGCGGTAGCCCTGGGCGGCGGCGGGCGCGGCAATGGCGGCGACTGACGCCAGGGCCGTGAGGGAGATCACCATCTTCTTCATACTCGGTCCTCCAGAACCATCTTTCGCGCCGCGACTGCGGCCTCGATGGCGTCAAGAAACCACGCCGCCCCTGACCCGAACCTGAGCTCGGCGGTTGTCTGGGGTTCAGCTAGCTGAGCGTCCTGTCAGGACCCGACGCGAGGCCGCGGGCGGTGGACGCGCCGTCGCGCGGCTGTGAATTGACGGTCAAGCCTTGTGGGGAAACCCTGGGTCAGGGACGGAACGCATCAGCCCAAGAGGGCGGCGATCATGAACGAGCAGGCAGCCGCTCAGGCGGTCAATTTCGCGATCCTCACCGCGCATCGGCTGGGCGAACCGCGCGTGCTGGAGCTCTCCTCGAGCCGGCTTCGCGAACTCCGATGCGGCGGCAAACCCGGCGACTTCAGCGGCGGCCCGCCCTGGACCTACCGCGGACTGCGGCTGTGCGAGGTCGAAGGGGTCGGCGGCCGCGTCCTGGCCTGGGACCGCGCCCGCGAGATGGAGGTGGTCCAGCCGATCCGGTGGCCGGCCGACCAGGCGCGGGCCTGAAACGGCTCAGTTCTTCCGAATCCGCATGACTGTTCTGCGGAAATGGGCGGGTGCGTCAGCACCAGCTCGCGCCCACATGGACGAGGCGAGAGACGGAGCCTCCCCATGAACATACTGCCCGCCGCCCTGTCCCTGCTGAGCGCCGGCTTCGCCGTCGTCATGGCGATCCCGATCGTCGGGCCGCATCTGCTCGCGGCGTTCTAGACGCGCGATCTACGCCGCTGAGCGCGCCCGCCCGATCGGCTGGGTCGTCGCCGCCGCGTTCAGCGCGCCGGAGATCGCGTCGTACAGCTTCGCGATTTCGATCGGCTTGGCCACGTGGGCGTCCATCCCGACGGCGAGGTACTCCTCGACCTGGTGGGTGAGGGCGTTGGCGGTCAGCGCCACGATCGGCGTGCGCCGGCGCTGCTCTTCCGCTTCGCATGCGCGGATCGTCTTGGCGGCGGTGATCCCGTCCATGACCGGCATCTGAATGTCCATCAGGATCAGGTCGTAGGCGCCTGTGCGCCAGGCCTCCACGGCCTCTTTGCCGTCAGGCACGATGTGCACGTCGATCCCCAGGGAGCCCAGCACGGCCGCCAGCACCTGCTGGTTGGTGGGATTGTCCTCCGCCGCGAGCAGCCGCAGGTCGCCATCGTCGTGCGACGGGGCGGCATCCGGCGTGTCGGCCGCGGCCGGCGCGCCGCGCTTCAGGGGCAGCTCGACCGTGAAGGTCGAGCCGTGCCCCTCCCGGCTCTCGACGTCGATCGAGCCGCCCATCATCTGGGTCAGCTCGCGGCAGATGGCGAGGCCGAGACCGGTGCCGCCGAAGCGGCGTGTGGCGGAGTTGTCGGCCTGGGTGAATTTCTCGAACAGGCTGGGCAGCTTCTCTGGGGCGATGCCCACGCCGGTGTCGCTGACCACGATGCGCAGGGCGCCGGCGTGGTTCACGTCGACGCGTGCCCGCACCTCGCCCTGGCTGGTGAATTTCACCGCGTTTGAAAGCAGGTTGCCGACGATCTGGCGCAGACGGTCGGGGTCCCCACGCCACCAGCCGCGGGCGGCGTCGGCCACCTCGACCGAGTAGGCGAGGCCCTTGCCCTCGGCGACGATGCTGAAGTTATCGCGCGCCTGGTCGAGCTCGGGCTCCAGTTCGAAGTCCTCGTCCATCAGCGTCAGCTTGCCGGCCTCGATCTTCGACAGGTCCAGCACGTCGTTCAGCACCGCCAGCAACAGACCGCCCGAGCGCCGGATCACGTCCAGCCGCTCGCGCTGGACCGAGGCCAGCTCGCCCATGGCCATCACCTCGGCCATGGCCAGGACGCCGTTGAGCGGCGTGCGGATCTCGTGGCTCATGTTCGCCAGGAACTGGGTCTTCAGCACATTGGCGGCGTTGGCGGCGTCACGGGCGCCTTCCAGCTCGCGCATGGCGCGCTTCAACTCGTCCTCCCGCTCGCCCAGCTTGGCCAGCAGGTGGTTGAAACTTTCGGTCAGGCTGTCGAACAGTTCGTCGCCGGCCTCCACCTTCACCGGCGCGAAGCGGCCGCCCGCCGCGACCTCGTGCATCGCCCTCGACAGCGTCTCGACCGGCTGGATCACGCGGTGCGCCAGACTGCGCGACAGGAAGAGGGCCAGGCCTACGCCGCCGAACAGCAGCACGGCCGTCAGCGCTGCGAACTTGGGCAGCATGGGCTGCAGCCGGGGTCGCTCGACCACCATTGTGAGCTGGCCCAGCGACTTGCCGTCTGAGACGACGGGCATCTCGAAGGTCTCGGTGTCGCTGCCGGGCGCATCGGCTCGATCGTAACGGGCGAGTTCACGCCCCTGCGGGTCCACCAGACGGGCGGAAACCACCGCGGGACTGGCTTTAACGGCGGTCAGGCTGGCGCGGCTGAACGGCTTGTCGTCCATCACCGGCGCCGCCATCTGGGCCGCGATCCCGGCCAGCCCCTTGTGCACCTGGTGGGATTGCGCCCGAGCCACCACCCACTGCTGCAGCATGAAGGTCAGGCAGGCGGCGAGCAGCACCACGACCGTGGTGATCACGCCCACGCGCGCGACGCGGGCGTGGAAGGTCGCCGAGGGCCTGGATACCCGGTCGACCTTCAGTGGTCGGTCTCTGGCAGGGACCTGTGGCGCGGACATGCCCTGTTGATATCGCCGATAATCCTAACGCTTCGCTTCCGTGTTCGCGCGCCGGGCGAACGCCGCTCTCGGGCCGGGTGAACTGTGTTCTCCGAGACACGCTATTGGAGCCCGCCCGGGAAATCGTGGTTAACAATCGATGAATCGTTTGCCTTAACCTTCACCATTCCTTTACCTTAACGGGTGTGGGCTAAACTGGAGGGTGTTCCGATGGAGAAGGTTTTCGTCGCGCAGCAAGTGGCCAACAAGCTGATCGCGACTGAGCATGCGGTCGACGGCGCTTTGGCCGAGGCGGCCGAGCTGATGAGCGCCATGATCGCGGCGCGTAAGGACGTGAACGCCTCGCTCGTCTTCGCCGACGACTGTCAGGTGAAGCTGATGGACGCGTTGAAGGCGCTGAGCGAAGCCCGCACCGCCATGGTGGGCGTGCACCACGAACTCTACGAAGCCAAGCTGCGCCTCGGCATCCGCACGAAGATGGGCCTCGAGGACAAGAAGATCGACAACGGCGAAGGCGTCACGCTTCGGCAGGCTGTCTGACCCCGGACGTTTTCGGCAACTCTCGAGTTGCAATACTTTAACTGGTGAGGGCGCCCTAATTCGGTTTAGGGCGCCCTGATCATGCCGACGTCACCTATCGTCCAACTCCTGCTGGCCCTGATCGTCCTGGGCTGCGCATTCGGCGTGTGGAAGGGCGACCTTCCCGAGCGGGTCGGCGCGCTGATCATCCTGTTGAACGCGGCCCTGACCCTCGCGGTGGGCGGGCTGCTGGACGACCATGTCGGCTATCTCTTCAACATGGTTCTGGACGGCGTCACCGCCGTCGCCTTCCTGTTGATGACCACCCAGTGGGGGCGGCTATGGCTGGGGGCCGCGATGCTGATCTATGCGGCGCAGTTCGCCCTGCGCTCCTATTATCTCGTCACCGACCGGCCGCACGACAACCTGCACGCGCTCATCAACAACGCCAACTTCATGGCCCTGGTGATCTGCGTCGTGGTCGGCACCATCGTCGCCTGGCGCAGGCGCGCCGCGCTCGCGCGGTCCTAGTCGCGCTTCGCCGCCGGCGCATAGGTCGTCAGCGCCACGCCCGCCAGGATCAGGCCGAGCGCCGCGAAGGCCGGCCAGCCGGGCCGTTCGCCGAGGATCGCCACGCCGAGAGCGGTGGCCCACAACGGCGCCAGATAGACCGCCATCGACATGAACACCGGACCTCGCCGTCGCACGAGGTAGACGAAGCCGACGCTCGCCAGTCCCGTGGGAAAGACGCCTAGCGCCACGAGCGAGAGCAGGGCGGGCGCTGGCGGGAGCGGCGGCAGGGGCTCCAGCGCCAGCGCTGCGGCGATCCCGAAAGCGCCTGCGGTGAGGCACATCATCAAGGCGCCCACCGACGACGATAGCGGTGGGGCGCGCTTGGTCAGCACATTGGCGACCGCGTAGAGCAACGCTCCGAGCAGGGCGGCGCCCAGCGCCTCGGCCTCGACCACCGCGTCGGCGGCCTGCAGCCGAGGCGCGACCAGGGTCGCCAGGCCCGCGAAGCCCACCAGTACGCCAAGTCCCTTGCGGGCGCTCAGCCGCTCTCCTGAGACGAACAGGTGGGCCAGAACCGCGGTGAAGATCGGCGAGGCGCCGTTGCAGATGGCGTTGACGGCGCTGGGCAGCCTCTGGGCCGAGAAGGCGAAGAGCGCGAACGGCGCCGCCAGACCCACGAAACCGATAGCGGCGTAGATCAGCCAGGCGCGATCATGCCCAGGCGGCGGGCGTTCTCGGCGACCGGCGACCACCAGGGCCAGGACCGGGGCCGCCACCATCAGCCGGCCCGCCGTGTTCCAGAACGGCCCAACGTGTTCGGTGGAAACGCGCAGGGCGGCGAAGGCCGAACCCCAGCAGATCACCAGGAAGGCGAGCACCAGCCAGTCGGAGGCCCGGGAGGTCGACATGCCGCGCTTGGACCACGCGCCGCCCAGCGCGCCAAGGGGCCGCGCCAAGCCCGCGGCGCAGCGTCGCTAACGGCCTCATCAGAAAAGTTTCTCTTGCACTGCAGCAAGAACGAGGGCTTCTGGCCGGCGGGCCACGCCCTCCCAACGGGGCGCTGCCTATCTGCAAGGATAGGAGACATCGCAGGTGACTACGCCTCCCCTCACCGGGGCCAAGCCGGCCATGCGCCCGGCTCGTCCCGAGTTCTCTTCCGGACCATGCGCCAAGCGCCCCGGCTGGAGCCCCGAAAATCTCAGCAACGCCGTCCTTGGCCGTTCGCACCGGTCGAAGATCGGCAAGGCGCGCCTGAAGGAAGCCATCGACCGCACCCGTGAGGTGCTTGAGGTTCCGGACGACTATCTGATCGGCATCGTGCCCGGCTCCGACACCGGCGCCGTCGAGATGGCGCTGTGGTCGATGCTCGGCCCCAAGCCCGTCCAGCTGCTGGCGTTCGAGAGCTTCGGCAAGGACTGGGTCACCGACGTGACCAAGCAGCTCAAGCTGGACGCCGAGGTGCTGGACGCGCCGTACGGCCAGCTGCCCGACCTCACGAAGGTCCACCCGGACGCCGACCTGGTCTTCACCTGGAACGGCACCACCTCGGGCGTCCGCGTTCCGAGCGCCGATTTCATCGCCGCCGACCGTGAGGGGATCACGATCTGCGACGCCACCTCGGCCGCCTTCGCCCAGACGCTCGAGTGGCCGAAGCTCGATGTGGTCACCTTCTCCTGGCAGAAGGCGCTGGGCGGCGAGGCTGCGCACGGCGTGCTGATCCTGTCGCCGCGCGCCGTCGCCCGGCTGGAGAGCTACACGCCGGCCTGGCCGATGCCGAAGCTGTTCCGCATGACGAAGGGTGGGAAGGTCACCCTCGACCTGTTCGAGGGCGCCACCATCAACACACCCTCGATGCTGGCCGTGGAAGACGCCATCGACGCGCTGAAGTGGGCTGCCGGGATCGGCGGCCTGGCCGAGATGAAGCGCCGCGCC
This sequence comes from Phenylobacterium sp. J426, assembly GCF_024699945.1. Classification (GTDB taxonomy): domain Bacteria; phylum Pseudomonadota; class Alphaproteobacteria; order Caulobacterales; family Caulobacteraceae; genus Phenylobacterium. Next base: position 1,626,850 of record NZ_JAJOMY010000001.1, read on the forward strand.
GACGCCAATCTCGCGGTGCTCGCGGACTGGGTCGAGAGGACCGATTGGGTGGATTTCCTCGCCGAGGACCCCGCCATCCGCTCGAACACCTCGGTGTGCCTGAAGGTTGTCGATCCCCGCGTCACCGGCCTGCCGGCCGATGCGCAGGCCGACTTCGCCAAGAAGTTGGCCTCGGTGCTCGAGAAGGAGGGCGTGGCCCTCGACGTCGGCGGCTACCGCGACGCGCCTCCGGGTCTGCGGATCTGGTGCGGCGCCACCGTGGACACCGCTGACCTCGATGCGCTGACGCCCTGGCTCGACTGGGCCTTCGCGAACGTCGCCGCTTCCGAACTCGCCGCGGCCTGAGCCGCAGCTTCCCGTTCAAGACCTCCGGGCGCGTGGCGTCCGGAGGCGCATCATCGGATGTTTCCCATGCCCCGCGTTCTTATCGCTGACAGCCTCAGCCCCGCCGCCGTCGACATCTTCCGCCAGCGCGGCGTCGACGTGGACATCAAGACCGGCCTGTCCAAGGACGAGCTGATCGCCGTCATCGGCGACTATGACGGCCTCGTCGTGCGCTCGGACACCAAGCCCAACAAGGACGTCATCGCCGCCGCCAAGAACCTGAAGGTGATCGGTCGCGCCGGCATCGGCGTCGACAATATCGACATCCCGGCCGCCACCGCCGCCGGCGTCGTCGTCATGAACACGCCCTTCGGCAACTCGATCACGACGGCCGAGCATGCCATCGCCATGATGTTCGCCCTGGCGCGCCAGATCCCTGCCGCCGACGCCTCCACCCAGGCCGGCAAATGGGAAAAGAACCGCTTCATGGGCGTGGAGCTGTACGCCAAGACCCTGGGTCTCATCGGCGCCGGCAACATCGGCGGCATCGTCGCCGATCGCGCCCTGGGGCTGAAGATGAAGGTCGTCGCCTACGACCCGTTCCTGTCGCCCGAGCGCGCCGTCGAGATGGGGGTCGAGAAGGTCGAGCTCGAGGACCTGCTGGCCCGCGCCGACATCATCACCCTGCATACGCCACTCACCGACAAGACCCGGAACATCCTGTCGGCCGAAAACCTGGCCAAGACCAAGAAGGGCGTGCTGATCGTCAACTGCGCGCGCGGCGGCCTGGTGGACGAGGCGGCCCTGCGGGCTGGCCTCGAAAGCGGCCACATCGGCGGCGCAGGGTTCGACGTGTTCAGCCAGGAGCCAGCCAAGGAGAACGTGCTGTTCGGCGCGCCGAACCTGGTGGCCACGCCGCACCTCGGCGCCTCCACGAACGAGGCCCAGGAGAACGTCGCCCTGCAGGTCGCTGAGCAGATCAGCGACTACCTGCTGACCGGCGCCGTCACCAACGCCCTCAATAGCCCTTCGGTGACCGCAGAGGAGGCCCCGCGCCTGAAGCCCTTCGTGGCTCTGGCCGAGAAGCTGGGCGCCTTCGCAGGCCAGATGGTCGACTTCGGCATCAAGGCCGTCGACATCGCCTTCGAGGGCGAGGTGGCCAAGCTCAACACCAAGCCGCTCAGCGCCGCAGCCCTGGCGGGCGTGCTGCGCCCCATGCTGGCCGAGATCAACATGGTCTCGGCTCCGGCGGTGGCGAAGGAGCGCGGCATCACGGTCTCCGAGAGCCGCCAGGAGGACTCGCCGATCTACGAGAGCCTCGTGCGCATCACCGTCACCACCGAGAAGGGCAAGCGTTCGTTCGCCGGCTCGGTCCTGGCCGGCGCGCCGCGCATCATCGAGGTAAAGGGGATGGACCTCGACGCCCCGTTCGCGCCGCGCATGCTGTACGTCAACAACCTCGACAAGCCGGGCTTCATCGGCGCGTTGGGCGCGCTGCTGGGCGATGCGAAGATCAACATCGCCACCTTCAACCTCGGGCGCGTGGACGCCGGTGAGGACGCGATCGCCCTGGTTGGCGTGGACGAGGCCCCCGACGAGGCGCTGCTGGAGAAGATCCAGTCGCTGCCCCACGTGAAGGAAGCCAGGGCCCTTCGCTTCTAACTGGACCTTGTCCTCTCCCAGACCCGGTTCCACACCTTGGAGCCGGGTCTGGGAGGACGCCTCATGAAGATCGTCGGCTCATACGTCTCGCCGTATGTCCGCAAGGTGCTGGCCTGTCTCCAGCTCAAGGGCCTGGCTTACGAGATCGATCCGATCACCCCCTTCTACGGCGGCGACGCGTTCGAGCGCATCAGCCCGCTGCGGCGCATCCCGGTGCTGATCGATGGCGACCTGACGCTCTGCGACTCGTCCGTGATCTGCGCCTATCTCGACGAGGCCTATCCGCAGCGGCCCCTGCTGCCGTCCGAGCCGAAGGACCGGGCTCGCGCCCGCTGGCTGGAGGAGTTCGCCGACACCCGGCTCGGCGACGTCTTCATCTGGGGCCTGTTCTACCAGAAGGTCGTGCATCCCATCGTCTGGAAGCAGCCGGGCGATGCGGCGCGGATCGAGAAGACGCTCACCGCGGATGCGCCTCCGACCCTCGAGTATTTGGAGGCCCAACTGCCCGCCGAGGGCTTCCTGTTCGGCGAGATCGGCTTGGCCGACATCGCCGTCGCCAGCTTCTTCCGCAACGCCGCCTATGCCGGCTTTGAACCCGACTCCGGCCGCTGGCCGAAGACCGCCGCCTTCGTCGCGCGCGCGTTCGCCGACCCTGCGCTGGCGACGCTGGAGCCCTTCGAGCAGGCGCAGATCCGCAGCAGTCCGGCCGGTCGCCGCGCCGCCCTGCTGGAGGCGGGCGCGCCCCTCGCCGAAGAGACGCTGGGCGAGCCCGCGCCCCGGCCGGGCGTGATGACGCTCTAGCCGCCGGACAGGGCGCCGAAGATCAGCAGCTCCTCGCCTGGCCGCATGAGCCGCGACACGTCCCGCGTCTCGTCCTGGCCGACGAAGAGCCGCATGTGTTTCCGCACCCGGTCCTGCTCGTCGATCACCCGGAACTTCAGGCCCGGATAGGCGCGGTCCAAGTCGTCCAGCACCGCGCCCACCGTCTCGCCCACCGCCGTCACGCGCGTGACGCCGCCGGTGTAGGACGTGAGCTGCGAAGGCACGAAGACCGAGATCATGGGGGCAGCCTCACCGAGCCGGGGCCGCGACCACGGAGTAGATCTCCGGCAGGTGGGCGCAGATCTGACGCCAGCCCGCGCCCTCGTCGCCGCTCATCCAGATTTCGCCGCCGGTCGTGCCGAGATACAGGCCTTGCGGCTCGGCCCGATCCCCGCAGAAGGCCTGCCGCTTGACCGTGAACCACCCTTGCTCGACTGGGAAGCCACGGTCCTGACGCTCCCACGAGGCGCCGCCATCGCGGGTCCGATAGACCGCCGGCTTTCCGCCGGGGCTGACCCGCGGCCAGACGTCTGTGCCGTCCATCGGGAACACCCACGCGGTCTGGTCGCAGCGCGCGTGAGGCACGATCGAGAAGCCGATGTCGCCCACGTCGTCCGGCATCGCCTTGCCGATCCGCTCCCACCGTTCGCCGGGCCGGTCCAGCCGATAGATGCCGCAGTGGTTCTGCTGCCAGATGCGGTCGGGGTTCGTGGGGGGCAAGGGCGATCTGGTGGCTGTCCTGGCCGTACTCCGGGTACGGATTGGGGAGGAAGCTCGCCTCGACGTTCTGATTGAGCGGCCGCCAGGTCTCGCCCTGGTCGGTGGTCTCCAGCACGCCCGCCGAGCAGGTCGCCAGGTACATGTGGGCCTTGTCGCGGGGGGTCGATGGCGATTCCGGCGACGATGGCGCCGTCCGGCGTGCCGCCGTCGGGCGGCAGCCAGTCCAGGATATTCGGGTGCTCGTTCAGGCCCTTCACCCCTTCCCAGGTATCGCCCCCGTCGTCCGAGCGGAACAGCGCCGGCGGCGAGGTGGCCGCCCACCAGACGCCGGGCTCTTCGGCATGGCCGGGCTCCAGCCAGAAGGTGTGGTTCACCGAGCGGCCGTGCGGCTCGCCCTTCGGGAAGGCCGGCGGGCTCTTGGCCTCGGTCCAGGTCTCGCCGCCGTCGGTGGAACGCAGGATGGTGGGGCCCAGGTGGCCTGTAGAAGCCGCGACCAGCAGGGTCTGCGGGTCGCGCGGATCGGCCACGAAGTGGTTGACGATCTGGCCCAGGAACAGGGGACCTGTGGTGCGCCAGCTCGCGCGGCTGTCGTCGCTCCTCAGGATCCAGGCGCCCTTGCGGGTGCCGATCAGCAACTGAACAGGCTCGGTCATGTCTCGAAGTCCTCCCGACCGCAGGACGAACGATAACACCGCTTCCCGACACGCTCGCGCCGATTTGGTTGCTTGTGGAGCATGATGCGGGTGCGGCGTCCGCAACCTTGACTCCCTCCGGCTTGTTATGAGAACGAAACTGGAACGAAAGGAGTCCCAATCCCATGTCCGATTTTCGCGGCAAGCAGCTCGCTGCGCTGCAGGCGAAGATCGCCGCGCTGGAGAGCAGCGGCCGGCCGGACGTGGGTTGCCTGCCGTTCGGCGCGCCTGAGATCGACGTCTGTCTGCCGGGCGGCGGCCTGCCGCTGGGCCGCTGGCACGAGATCACGGGTGTGGGGATGGAAGTGGAAACCGGCGCCGCGCCGGCGGCCTTCACCGCGCTCGCCGCAGCCCCGCTCGCCCGGCGCGGCGAAGCCGTCTGGGTCATGCGGCGCGACGATCTTTGGGCGCCGGGCCTGATCGGCCTGGGCTTCCCCGCCGACCGCCTGATCTGCGTCTGCGCGAAGGACGACGCCGACGCGCTTTCGGTCACGGAGGATGCGCTGGCGACCGTGGGCGTCAGCTGCGTCATCGCTGAGGTCGAGGATGTGGACCTGACGGCTGGCCGGCGGCTGCAGCTCGCCTGCGAACGTCGGGGCGCCACGGGCTTCGTGCTGCGCCGCAGGCCGTATGGCGGCGGCGCACGCCAGGACGCCACGGGATCGGCGGCGGCGACCCGCTGGCGGATCGCGTCCGCGCCGTCCCAGCCGGCTGAGAACCTCTACCTAGGCGATCCCCGCTTCCAGGTCGTGCTGGAGCGCTGCCGGGGCGGGCGGACGGGCGCGTGGATCCTGGAGGCCGAGAAGGCCTATTCATGGGAGGCAGGCGATGTCGCGCATCCTCTGCGCCTGGTCGCCCCTGTGGGCGATCGCGAACTGGCGCCGGCGACACCCCGAACCCGCCGCGCCGCCTAAGGGCGACCCGGACGCGCCGTTCGCCCTCATCGAGACAGTGGCCGCCGTTCGCCGGCTGCACGCCGTCAATGCGGCGGGAAAGGCTCAGGGCCTGTCCGTTGGTCAGAAGGCGACGGACGCCAAGGCCCTGGTCCCCGATCTCGTCACCGCCGAGGCCGAGCCCGAGGCCGACGCCCGCGCGCTGAGCGAGCTGGTGGACTGGTGCGTCCGCTTCTCGCCCGCCGTTGCGGCCGACGGGACCGACGGCCTGTTCCTCGACATCACCGGCGTCTCGCACCTGTGGGGCGGCGAGGCCGAGCTGATGGCCGACCTGCGGACGCGGCTGAAGGCCAACGGCCTGCCCTTCCGTCTGGCGATCGCCGACACGCCCGGCGCGGCCTGGGCCATCTCCCATTTCGGCAAGGACGGGACGATCGCGCCACCGGGAGGGCAGGCCGCCCTTCTCGCCCCGCTGCCCCCTGCCGCGCTTCGGCTCGACCCCGACGCCGTCGCCCAGCTCCAGCGTCTGGGGTTCCGGCGTGTGGCCCAGCTGATGGAGATCCCCCGCGCGCCGCTCGGCCGCCGGTTCGGAGCCCACACCCTGATGCGGCTCGACCAGGCGCTGGGGCGCTGGGGCGAGGCGCTGGTCTTCCGCCGGCCGCCGACGCCCTGGGTCGCGCGCCTGGCCTTCTTCGAGCCGATCAGCGCGCCTGAGGACATGGCCCGCGTCACGGCGGATGTCTGCGCGCGGCTGTGTACGAAGCTCGAAACCCATGGCCAGGGCGCCCGCCGTTTCGAGGTCGGCTTCTGCCGCTTGGACGGCAAGGTGCTGCCCATCGAGGTGGGGCTGGCGGTCCCCGGGCGGGACGCGGCGCGCCTTGCCAAGCTTTTCGCGCCCAAGGTCGAGACCGTCGATCCGGGCTTCGGCGTCGATGCGGTCCTGGCCTGGGCGTATGAGGTCGAGCCGGTCTCGGGCCGGCAGGGCAATGCGCTGGGCAGCCTGGCGCCCGCGCCCGAAGACGGCCTGATCCCGCTCGTCGACCGGCTGGCCAACCGCCTGGGCCACGACCGCGTCTGGCGCGCCGCGCCCGTCGAGAGCCACGTGCCCGAACAGGCGGTCCGCCGGGCGCCCGTGCTGGAGAAGGCCAAGCGCGACGCCACGCCCTGGGACCCCGAGGCCCCGCGCCCCTTGCGGCTCTTCCGCCGCCCCGAACCGCTGGAGCAGGTGTTCGCCGTCACCCCCGACGAGCCGCCGAAGCAGTTCCGCTGGCGGGGGCGGATGCATCAGGTCCGCCGCGCCGAGGGCCCGGAGCGCATCGGCGAGGAATGGTGGTCGCGCGATATCGGCGACGTCTCCATCGCCCATGTCCGGGACTACTATCGCGTCGAGGACCAGGACGGCGGCCGCTTCTGGCTGTTCCGCGCCGGCCTCTACGGCGATCCTGAGGCCCCGCCCAAGTGGTGGCTGCACGGGCTGTTCGGATGACCCGCTACGCCGAGCTTCAGGCCGCCACCAACTTCTCCTTCCTGCGCGGCGCCTCGCATCCCTGGGAGCTGGTCGCCGGCGCCGACGCGCTGGGGCTGGAGGCGGTCGGCATCTGCGATCGCAACAGCCTGGCCGGCGTGGTGCGGGCCTGGCGGCAGGTGAAGGACCTGCGCGAAGGCGGCTCGAAAATCCGTGCCCTGACGGGCTGCCGCCTCGACTTCGCCGATGGGACGCCCAGCCTGCTGGTCTATCCCTCGGACCGGGAAGCCTACGGCCGCCTCACCCGGCTGCTAACCGCCGGCCAGCGCCGCTCGGAGAAGGGCCAGTGCGAGCTGCACTGGGAAGACTTCCTCGCCCATGCCGAGGGCCAGCTCGTCCTGGTGGTCCCGCCGGAGCGCCTCGATCAGGCGTTCGAGGGCGATCTTCGCCGGCTGCGCGGGGAATTGCCCGACGTGTGGCTGGCCGCGGCTAGGCGCTACGGCGCCCGCGACCTGCATCGCCTGTCGTGCCTGGCTGGGCTCGGCGAGGCCGCCGCCATCCCGATCGTGGCCACCAACGACGTCCTCTACCACGGGCCGGAACGCCGCCCGCTGCAGGACGTGCTGACCTGTATCCGCGAGAGCTGCACCATCCAGGAGGCGGGGCTCCGCCTCCAGGCTAACGCCGAGCGGCACCTGAAGCCCGCGGAGGAGATGGCGCGGCTGTTCGCCAAGTTTCCGGGCGCGGTCGAGCGCAGCGTCGAGATCGCCGAGCGTATCGGCTTCGATCTCGGCGAGCTGCGATACGAGTATCCGGACGAGCCTGTGCCGCCGGGCAAGACCGCCATCGAGCATCTTCGCGACCTCACCTGGGCCGGCGCGGCATGGCGCTTCTCCAAGGGCATGGGCGAAACCGAGCGCGCGACCCTCGAGAAGGAATTGGCTCTCATCGAGAAGCTCGACTACGCGAACTACTTCCTGACCGTACATGACATCGTGGCCTGGGCCCGGAGCCAGAACATCCTCTGCCAGGGGCGGGGGTCGGCGGCCAATTCCTGCGTCTGCTTCTGCCTGGGCGTCACCGCCGTCGATCCAACCAAGGACGATCAGGACCTGCTGTTCTCGCGGTTCATCTCCGAGAACCGCAACGAGCCGCCCGACATCGACGTGGACTTCGAACATTCCCGCCGCGAGGAGGTGATGCAGTACATCTACCGGCGCTACACCCGCGACCGGGCGGCAATCGTGGCGACGGTGATCCACTACCGGCCCCGCATGGCGATCCGCCAGGTCGGCAAGGCGCTAGGCCTGACCGAGGATGTCACCGCAGCCCTCGCCAGCACCGTCTGGGGCAGTTACGGCGACGGCGTTCCCGACGAGCACATTCGCCAGTGCGGCATCGATCCGGACGCGCCCGAAATCCGGCAGGCGACCACTCTCGCCCAGGTGTTGCTGGGTTTCCCGCGCCACCTGTCGCAGCACGTCGGCGGCTATGTGCTCACCAAGCGCCGCCTCGACGAGACCGTCCCGATCGGCAACGCAGCGATGAAGGACCGCACCTTCATCGAGTGGGACAAGGACGACATCGACGCCATCGGCCTGATGAAGGTCGACATCCTGGCGCTCGGCATGCTGACCGCCCTGCGCAAGAGCCTCGATCTCCTGGGCCTGGCCGACATCGCCGACATCAAGCAGGAGGACCCGGCGGTCTACGAGATGCTGACGCGGGCGGATTCCGTGGGCGTCTTCCAGGTCGAGAGCCGCGCGCAGATGTCGATGCTGCCGCGGATGAAGCCGAACAAGTTCTACGACCTGGTCATCGAGGTGGCGATCGTCCGGCCCGGGCCTATCCAGGGCGACATGGTCCATCCCTATCTGCGCCGTCGGGAAGGCCGGGAGCCGAGCAATCTGCCCAGTCCATCCCCCGACCACGGGCCTGCCGACGAACTGCACAAGATCCTCGGCAAGACGATGGGCGTGCCGCTCTTTCAGGAGCAGGCCATGAACGTGGCGATCACGGCGGCCAAGTTCTCGGAAACCGAGGCCGACCGACTCCGAAAGTCGATGGCCACGTTCCGCAACGTGGGCACCATCGGCGAGCACGGCGTGAAGTTCGTCGAGGGCATGATCCGGCGCGGGTATGACCCGGACTTCGCCCATCGGTGCTTCAAGCAGATCGAGGGCTTCGGCTCCTACGGCTTCCCCGAGAGCCACGCGATCAGCTTCGCCCTGCTGGTCTATGCGTCGGCCTGGGTGAAATGCCACCACCCGGACGTCTTCCTGGTCTCGCTGCTGAACAGCCAGCCCATGGGCTTCTACCAGCCCGCCCAGCTGGTGCGGGACGCCCGCGAACACGGCGTGGAGGTGCGGCCCCCCGACGTGATGGCCAGCGACTGGGATTGCACGCTGGAGCCCGACGACAACCACCAGAGGATCCGACCCGTCCGTCTGGGCCTACGCCAGATCAAGGGCCTGAAGGAGGGCGAGGTGACCGCCCTCGTCGAGGCGCGTGCGGCCGGCGCGGCCGGCATCCAGGCCTTCGCCCGCTGGCCGGGCGTCACCCGCCGCGCCCTGGAGCTGCTGTCGGAAGCCGACGCCTTCCACAGCCTGGGCCTGTCGCGGCGCGAGGCGCTCTGGGCGGTGAAGGGCCTGACCGACGACTTTGCGAGCTCCGCGCCCGCCCCGCTGCTGCGTCGGCAGAAGCTGAAGGAGGCGCAGGTCGAGCTGCCCTTCATGAGCCAGCCGCAGCACGTGGCCGAGGACTACCGGACCACCAGCCTGTCGTTGAAGGCCCACCCCATGAGCTTCTTCCGCGAGGATCTCACGCGGATGGGCGCCGTGCGCTGCGAGAGCCTGAAGAACGCCCGCGACCGCCGGAAGCTCGCCGTGGGCGGCCTGGTCCTGGTGCGCCAGCGCCCCGGCACCGCCAAGGGCGTGGTCTTCCTGACGCTGGAGGACGAGACCGGCATCGCCAACATCGTGGTCTGGAGCAAGGCGTTCGAAGAGAACCGCCGCACCGTGATGGGCTCGTCCTTCCTGGTGGTGGAGGGCCAGGTGCAGAGCGAAAGCGGCGTGGTCCATGTGGTGGCCGAGCGCTTCATCGACCTGTCCCACCGCCTGTCCGAGCTGCGCGACGACGAGGCGCCGATCGTCGCCCGCTCCAAGGTCAGCGGCCGCCTGATCCGCAGCCGCGACTTCCACTGACGCCCACGCTCAATCCCCCGTCGGCGGCGCCTCGCCATAGGCGTCCACCGCCTGCAGCGTGGCGCTGATGAGCTCGCGCTCCACCGTCGAAAGCTCCGGCCGCCAGACGTCGAAGATCATCACCACCCGCAGGTGTTCGGGGTTCCGGTTCCAGGCCTCATGCTCGATGCTGTCGTCGAAGATGCAGGCCTCGCCCACCGTCCACGGACGGGTCTCGGATCCCACGCGCATGGCGCAGTCGGGCGGCACGATCAGCGGCAGGTGGCAGATGTAGCGGCTGTTCATGAAGCCGTGGTGCGGCGGAATGTGCGCCCCGGGCCGGAGCAGCGAGAACAGCACCGACGGCGTCCGGCCGGGGATCTTGCACAGCGGCACGTCGGCCAGGGCCGCCATGGTCTTCGGACAGCGGGCGGCATTCTCCTCGACGACAGCGCCGTCCTTCCAGAGATAGAAGGCGCTCCACGCCGGATTGCCCAGCAGGCCCAGGTTGTCGAACGTCGGCCGGCCCTCGACAGCCTCCACGTAGGGCTCGAAGGCGGTCTCTTCCTCCAGGACTTTCAGCAGTTCGTCCCGGATGTCGTCGGTGGCGGCCTCGACGTCGTCCATCCAAGGAAAGTCCGCCCGCTCCGCCCACTCGATGTTCGGAAGCTCGGGGTAGTAGAAATACATCGGCTGCTGCAGATAAAGCTGCGTCTTGCCCAGCAGCAGGTCCAGCGCCTTGCGGGCCCGCCGCGCCTCGGGCCGGTCAATGCCGTGACGGGCCAGCGCACTCCGGAGATGCGCCTCGTACACTTGGCTGTAGCGCGCATGCATCTCGCGCGCGCGGGCCACCTCGCCCTGCAGGCCGGGATCAATCCGACCCATGCCGGCGAGCTTCACCACGGCGTCGTAGTAGGCCGAGGCGCTCTTGGCCTCACCCGAGGCCGCATAGCTGTCGGCCGCCATCAGCAGCGCGTGGGCGTTGCGCGGCTCCAGCTTCAGAGCCGCCTCCAACGCCCTGCGCTCGGCGCTCCGGTTGTCGAGCGCCCGGTGCGCCATCGCGACGCCGATCCAGACGGCGGCGTTCGGCTGCCCGCCTTCGATGATCCTGGAGAACAGCGCCAACGCCTCGTCAGCCCGGCCGGCGCGGAGCGCCTGGCCGCCCTCCCGCCAGGCGGCCTGCAGGATGGCGGGATCGGCGGCGGTCGAGCTCATGTCCCTTTGAGTCATGATCGCCGAACGCCGGTCAAGCCAGGTCACGTGGGCGGCGGGCCGCCGCCGAAGTCGAACCCGGGATCGGGACGACGCTGGCGGCCGAAGGTGTAGGTGAAGCCCACGAACACCCCGCGTTGGCTGAACCGGCGACGGGTCTTTCCCTGCAACGTCGGCGTGTCGAGGGTCTGCGTCTCCTTGAACGTGTCGAGCACGTCCTGGCCCGTGACAGTGAACGAGAGCTGGTCGTTGACCTTGCGGCGGTAGCCCAGGTTAAGCATCGAGAAGCCGCTGACATGGCCCTGGGCCGTCAGCCGCTTACCGTTCATGAAGCCGTTGATCTGGACGAAGTCCTTGGGAGTGACCTGCCAGTTGAGGTTGCCCCGGCCGCTCAGCGTGTAGCCGTCGCGCTTCTCCGCAAAGCCGAGCTGCGAGGCGTCGATCTCGTTCCAGTAGACGTTGCCGCTGAGATTGTAGGTCAGCTTGGGCGTCAGCCGGCCGTTGGCAACCAGCTCCAAGCCGCCCGACCGGCTTTCGTTGAGGTTCTCGCGGGTGGTGACGAAGACGCCGCCGCCTGCGTCCCGGACGAGGTCGCTGATGCCCTTCGAGCTCTCGCGATAGTAGAGCGTCGCCAGCAGGGTGCGGCCAGCCTTGCGGTACTGATAGCCCAGCTCAAACGAGTCCGTCTCCTGGGGCTCGAGAAAGGGATTTCCGCGTCGGTAGTTGAAGGGGTCGAGTTCGATCAGGAACGGATTCAGGTCATCGGCGGTCGGCCGCTGGATCCGCATGCTGTAGCTGGCGGTCAACTGCTGGCCCTCGGCCAGGGCGTATGACAGGTGCAGGCTGGGATAGACCCGGCTGTAGTCGTGCCGCGCGCGGAGCGGCCCGCCGACCACCAGGTCGAGGTCCAGATGGGTGTCCTCGAACCTCAGGCCGCCCAGCACGGTGACGTCGCCGAACGGCTGCTGATAGGTGACGTACGCCGCGTTGATCGCCTGCTCGTACTGGAACTCGTAGGTCAGCGCCGGCGCGACCGGCGGGTTCGGTTGGCCTGCGGGGCCGCGACGGCCGAGGTTCTCATAGACGTTGTCGTCATACTGCAGGGCGTAGCCCGCTTTCAGCTTGCCGTCGGCGGGCAGCGGCCGGGTGTAGTCGATCTTCACCTCGGTCTGGCGGGTGCGGTTGTCGTATTCGCCCAGCTCGATCGTGTCGGGCGACGCAGGCAGGATGAAGAGAGTCAGCGCCTCGCGATTCCGCTCCACCCGGCCGAATTCCTGGCTGGCGTTGACCACGAGCTCGTGGTCCTGGCCGTCGAACTTGCGCCGCCAGGTCGCCGACAGGTCGGCATTGTCGCGGCTCTGGTCGATGGGGATGACGCGATCCACCAGCCGCGCCAGTCCGCCGCCGGCGGCGTCGTATTCGAGATGGTCGTAGCCGAGGGAGCTTGGGCGGATGGAATGGATCATGGCGCTCAGGCTGATCCGCGATCTCGGATCCAGGTCATAGTCGAGGCCTCCCCGGGCCAGGATCAGGTCGATGCGGTTGGAGATCCGGCTCGACTGGCGGCTTTCGAGGAACTGGCCGCTAGCGGGGTCCAGCCTCTGGCGCACGTCGTCGATCTTCACCTTCTGCGTGTCGTGGCGATAGGTGAGGTCGCCAGACAGCGTGAGCTTTCCGTCGCTGCGGGAGCCTGAAACGCCGACGTTCCAGCGCTCGTCCGAGCCGACGTTGGCGCGCACCGAGCCGGAGGCGCCCAGCTTCCGGGTCTGCTTGGTCACCAGGTTGATGACGCCGGCAGACCCTTCAGGATTGAACGCCGCGGACGGGTTGGTGATCACCTCCACCCGTTCGATCTGGTCGGCGGGCAGCGCCTGCAGCGCAGCCGCGCGGCCTTCGCCCTGGAACATGGTCGAAGGCTTGCCGTCGATCATGATGGTGACGTTGCTGTCGCCTCTCAGGCTGACGTTGCCCTGCACGTCCACCTGCACGGACGGCACGTTGCGCAGTGCGTCGCTGATCGAGCCGGAGGTCGCCTGGAGATCGTTGGCGACGCCGTAGCTCTTGCGGTCGATGTCGACGCGCATGCCGCTGGACTGCCCCTGGACGACAACCCCCTCTACCGTCGCCGGTCTGCCCGCAGGTGGCTTGGCCGGCGGCGCTTTGGGTTCCGGTGTCTGCGCCGCCGCGCCCGAGGCCATCAGCAGGCCCGCCGCGCCGGCGAGCAGGGATGACCGCGCCGTCTGGCGCGTATGCGAAAAGGACAAGTGTCGTTCCCCCGAACGATGGTTCATCGTGGTTCGTGGTGAAGCTTAGCGGCGACTTTGTGTTGAACGGTTGCAGCGGCGCCATCTAGACGGGTTAAATCTTCGTCATGAAGGATTGCGGGTCATGCGCAGAGCTCTGATCGGCCTGGCGGCGGCGATGCTGGCCGCGAGCGCTCAAGCGCAAAGCCCGGAGGCCGCCGAGTGGCCGCGCGTGACCGTCGAAACCGGCGTCCTCGTCGGCGAGGCGAACGACCGCGCCAACGTCTTCCGGAACATCCCGTTCGCCGCCGCGCCGGTGGGTTCCTTGCGCTGGGCGCCGCCGGCCCCGGCGTCGACGTGGACGGGGGACCGCGACTCCGTGAAGCCCGGGCCTTCGTGTCCCCAGCCCATGAACGCCGACGGCACGCCCAATGGCGGGGGCGCCAATGGACCGGTCTCCGAGGACTGCCTGCAGCTCAACGTGTTCGCGCCGAAGCGGGCGAAGGGCGCGCCGGTGATGGTCTGGATCCATGGCGGCTCACACCGCACGGGCACCGGCTGGATCTACGACGGTTCCAACTTCGCGCGCGACGGGGTGGTCGTAGTCAGCATCAACTACCGCCTTGGCGCGCTCGGCTATTTCGCCCATCCGGCTCTGACTGCCGCGGCGGGCTCGCAGCCGGTCGGCAACTATGGCCTGATGGACCAGATCGCCGCGCTGCAGTGGGTGCAACGGAACATCGCCAGGTTCGGCGGCGATCCGAAGAACGTCACCGTCTTCGGCGAGAGCGCCGGAGGCATGAGTACGCTCGCCCTCCTCGCGACGCCGCAGGCCAGGGGGCTCTATCACAAGGCGATCGTGCAGTCGGGGCTTGGCTGGTTCGAACCCAAGACGCTGGCGGACCAGGAAAAGGCCGGCGCCGAGGCCCTGGCCAAGGCCGGTATCACGGCCGCGACCGCCGAGGAGCTGCGCGCCCTGCCGTTCGACCGGCTGGTGGCCGTCAACGCCCAATTCGCGCCGTTCACCGACGGCAAGATCATGACCGAGACGGCGACCCAGGCGCTGGCGCGCGGGACCTTCGCCGACGTGCCGCTGATCATCGGCTGGAACTCGGGCGAGGACAGCCTGATGGGCCCGGGGCCGTTGCCTGCCGCGCAGCTGTCGCAGATCCCGCCGATCGCCCGCGGGGTCTATCGCGACGAGGCGGCGGAGGGCGACGAGCGGCTGGCGCGGGCGCTGTTCACTGACCGCGTCTTCGGCGGCCCCGCGCGCTGGGTGGCGAGCCAGGCCGCGTCGGGCCAACCGGCTTGGCTCTACCATTTCAGTTATGTGGCGACGCGCCTGCGGCCGGCCGTGACCACCGCGGCGCACGCCGCCGAGATCCCGTACGTCTGGGAGTACTGGGGCCGCCGCACGCCGATGAGCCTCGTCAGCGACGAGGACAAGGCCTTGGCCACCCTGATGCACGCCTGCTGGGTCAGCTTCGCCAAGGCCGGCGCACCCAAGTGCGGGGCCGAGCCATGGCCGGCGTATGGCGCATCGGACCAACTCATGGAGTTCGGCGCCGAGAGCGGCGTGCGCACCGGCTTCCGCAAGACGCGCCTCGACGCGGTCCAGGCCGTGGCCCTCCCGCCGCTCGGACTGAAGTGAGGCCGGTCTAAGCGCCTGATCCGACTCGCGAACTGATTCGCCGCGGTGACGTTTCCGGACTCTGATCCGGAGACCTCAATGGCGACCCGTCCGACCTGGCAGGGCTATCTGCGCCTGTCCCTCGTGAGCTGCCCCGTGGCGCTCTACACGGCCACGTCCCGCCAGGGCGAGGTGCACTTCAACATGCTCCACAAGGAGACGATGAACCGGATCAAGATGATCCCCACCGATCCCGAAACGGGGCCGGTCGACCGATCCGAGATCGTCAAGGGCTTCGAGATCGAGAAGGGCCGCTACGTCGTGGTCACCCCCGAGGAGATCCAGAACGTTCGCCTCGAGACGACGCGCACCCTGGATATCGAGCGTTTCGTCGACCACGAGGACATCGACCGGCTGTACTTCAACGATCCGTATTTCCTGGTGCCGGACGGCGACATGGCGGTGGAGGCCTTCACTGTGATCCGCGAAGCGATGGAGAAGGCCGACAAGGTGGCCCTCGGTCGCCTCGTCATGCACCAGCGCGAGCGGCTGATGGCGCTGGAGCCGCGGGACAAGGGAATTCTCGCCTATACGCTCAGGTCGAAGCGCGAGGTGCGCGACGCCCAGGAGATCTTCGACCGCATCCCCGACGCCAAGGTCAACGTCCAGATGGTCGATATCGCGTCGCGGATCATCGAGCAGCAGGAGGGCGCCTTCGACCCCAGCCAGTTCAACGACCGTTACGAGGACGCGCTGCGAGCCCTGATCAAGGAAAAGGAAAAGGGCCACACCGTCACCGCCCAGGAACAGCCCAAGGAAGCCGAGGTCATCGATCTCATGGAAGCCCTCAAGCGCAGCCTGGGCGAAGGCGGTGGCGCGCGTCGGAAGCCGGCGCCCCGCGGCGGCTCGCGCGCGTCTTCAAGCAAGAAGCCTGCTGCTCCCAAGCCCGCTTCGAGCGCAAAGAAGCCTGCCGCAAAGAAGGCGCCGGCGAAAAAGCGCGCGTGAACAAGCTTTACTGTATCCAGACTGCAGTAAATCGTCGACGTTCAACTGATTGGTTATCAGTGAAAACTATCCAGTCCCGTAGCAATACGGGTTGCGCGGGTTCTACCTAAGGGTGTGAGCTCAACGGCAGAGCGGGGGCGAGAGCCCATCCGCGCGTGTCGGAGGGACCGCTCGGCGCCTCCGGCGCCCGGAGCACTCAAGCCCACAGGGTTCATAGGGAATGGAACGACTCTCGATCAGCGAACTCGCGCTCGCCGCGCCGACGGTGGGCGCCGACATCCTGCCGATCCGGCTGGACGACCTCGCCGGCCAGGCGACCTGGGCCGGCAAGCCCATCTTCACGCTGGAGCAGGTGATCGGCCAGCTCGATGGCGGCGCCGCCATCGGCGGGAAGACCATCACCTACACGTTCTTCGACGGGAAGCACCCGATCGGCATCTACCACAATCCGAACTACGCAGAGTATTTCCCGGAGCCCATGGGGTTCACGGCGTTCAGCGAGGCGCAGCGTGAGGCCGCCCGCCTCGCCATGGCGTTGTGGGACGACCTGATCGCGCCCTCGATCGTCGAGAAGAACGGCGCCGGCGCCGACATCACGCTGGCGAACACCTCGACCGGTCCCGCCCAGGCCTGGGCCTATTACGGTTCCAACAGCGGCCCGAAGTACCAGGGCGACGTCTGGATCGCGGATCCGGCCGAGAACTGGACGAACAACTGGCTGAACTACAACGGCTACGGGTTCACCACCCTGGTGCATGAGATCGGCCACTCCCTGGGGCTCAGCCACCCGGGCGAGTACAATTTCGGCGACGACAACGATGGCGACGGGCTGCCGGACCCGATCACCTACGAGGGCGACGCGTTCTACGCCCAGGACACCGAGCAGTTCTCGATCATGTCCTACTTCGATCCGCGGAAGTCGGGAGCCTTGCCCGTGGACGTCGAAACCGGTCTGCTGGGCAACGCCCAGACGCCGATGGTGCACGACATCTATGTGATCCAGCAGAAGTACGGCGCCGATCCGACCACCCGCGTCGGCGACACGACCTACGGCTTCAACGCGAACGCCGGCCGCGACATCTACGACTTCTCGTCCAACCAGACACCGTACTTGGCGATCTACGACGCCGGCGGCCATGACACTCTGGATCTGTCGGGCGCCGAGGCCGGCGTCTTCATCGACCTGCGGCCCGGCAGCTATTCGTCCATCGCGGTCCGGCCGACCCTCGCCGAGGCCAACGCGGCGACACAGGTCTTCAACGCGGCGACCGACGCCGCCCAGGGCGACTTCGCGCTATGGACCCAGGCGGGCCTGGACAACTTCCTGAACAGCATCTCCAACACCGTGGCCAACCAGATCGCCGCGTTCACCGGCGTCACCGGCGTGCGGGCGCTGTCCTTCGCGAACGTCGGCATCGCCTACAACACGGTGATCGAGGACGCCGTCGGCGGCTCGCAGCGCGACTACCTGGTGGGCAACCACGTCGGCAATCGGCTTACCGGCAACGGCGGCGACGACGTGCTGAACGGACTGGGTGGCGACGACACGCTGTCGGGCGGCGCCGGCGCCGACGAGTTCCGCTTCACTGCCCTTGGCGGGACTGACCGGATCACCGACTTCGAGCAGGGCGTGGACCGCCTGAACCTCAGCGAGATCGACGCCGACACCACGAGGGCCGGCGATCAGGCTTTCACTCTCGTCGCGGCCTTCACGGGGGTCGCCGGGCAGGCCGTGCTGAGCTACGCCGGCGGGCTGTCGACCTTGCGGCTCGACGTGAACGGCGACGGCCGCTCCGACCTCGACATCGTCATGACCGGCAGGGTGACCGACACCGGCAACTGGCTGCTCTGAGCGGAACCGCCGAACGTCCGCCGTGTTGCCTTCCAGATGGTCCAACCTCTGGAGTCGGCGATGCGGCGGATGTTCGTCCTGATCGGCGCGGGCTTGGTGCTGAGCGGCTGCGCCACATCTCCGCGGGAGACGGTGCTCACGCTCGACAGCACCGACCGCAAGTGGACCTCCAAACGTTGCGTGGAGGCGCGCAAGGAAGCGGCCCGGTTCGACGAGAACAAGGAAGGCCACGCCGTCATCAAGATCGTCGGGAACCTGATCGTGCCGTTCGCCGGGACCGCCACCTCCTTCGCCATGAACCGCCTGCGCGACGATGAGCGGGAGGAACTGAACCGCAAGATGAGGGCGGCCTGCATCTCCGACCCGCTCGGCGAGAAGCCGCGCGTTGCCACGCGCTAGCTATTTCAGCTTCCGGATCGCGTCCTTCAGCGGCCGCTCAGCGTCGCAATAGTCCGCCCACGCCTTGGTCTTCTTCAGCAGCGCCGGTGCGGTTCGGATCGTCCATTTCTTCGGGTCCAGGCCGGGCTTGACCAGATCCCAGGTCAGCGGGAACGACACCGGCGCCAGCGGCCGGCCCCGCGGCGAGAGCGGAGCCACCGCCGTCGACATCCGGTCGTTGCGCAGGTAGTCGAGGAAGATCCGCCCCTTGCGCTTGGCCTTGGCCATGTTGACCACGTACTTGTCGGGCGCATCGGCGGCGATCGCCAGGCAGACGTCCTGGGCGAATTTCTTGGCCGTCTTCCAGTCCATCTTCTTGTCCGCGGTCAGCGGAGTCACGACGTGCAGCCCCTTGCCGCCGGTGGTCTTGCAGAAGGCGACCAGCCCCAGCGCCTCCAGCCGTGCCTTCACCTCCAGCGCGCCTTCGATCACTCGGGTGAAGGGAATGTCCTCGTCCGGATCGAGGTCGAAGATCAGGCGGCCGGGAACCTCGGGCTGGAAGGGCTGGCAGCCCCAGGGGTGGTATTCCACGGCGCCGATCTGGGCCATCGCCGCCAGCGCCTCGATCCGGTCGATCTGCAGATAGGGCTTGTGGTCGCCGAACACCTGCACCTCGGAAATCAGGGCGGAGGAGCCCTTGCCGGCGTGCCGCTGGAAGAACCTCTGCTCGCCGGTGATGCCGTCGGGCATGCGGATGATCGAACAGGGCCTGCCCTTGATGTGCTCCATCATCCAGGGGCCGACCTCCTCCAGGTACCGCGCGAGATCCAGCTTGGTGACGACGCCACCCTTGCCGTCGTCCGGCCACAGCGGCTTGTCCGGGTTCGACAGGACCACGCCCATGACCACGTTGGAGCCGGCCTTCGACTTGGCGGCCGCCTTCAGCTTCGGGGAGGCTTTCGGCTCGGGTTCGGCGAGCTCGGTCTTGGCCGGGACTTCCGCCTCCACCTCCTTGGCGGGCTTGTCCTCGCGCAGGCCCTTGAAGCTGCCCTGGCGGACGTTGCCGTCGCCGGTGAAGCCGGCGAACTCGATCTCGGCCACGAGCTCTGGCCGCGCCCAGTTGATGTCGCCCGACTTCTTCGGCGCGTTCGGGCCAGTGAACGGGCTCTTCTCGGACGCGACCTTCTCCAGCCGGGGCAGGACGCGCGCTACGGTGTCCCGCCCGAAGCCGGTGCCGACGCGGCCGACATAAACCAGTCGCCCGTCCCGGTTCACGCCCACCAGCAGCGATCGGAGCTGACCGCGCTCGCCGGTCCACCCCCCGATCACCACCTCGTGCCCGGCGCGGCATTTCGACTTCTGCCAGGTGTCGGTGCGGCCCGACCGATAGGGCGCGTCGATACGCTTCGACACGATGCCCTCCAGCGACATGCGGCACGCCGACTGCAGCACCGCATCGCCCGCGGTCTCGAAGTGATCCACATAACGGATCCGGCGCTGCAACGGCTTGCCGGCAGCCTGGACCACCGCCTCCAGTCGCGCCTTGCGATCGCGCAAAGGCAGGTTGCGCAGATCCTCGCCCTCCAAAACCAGGGCGTCGAAGACGAAGAACACCAGATCCTGGGTCCTGCCCTCGGACAGCGCCGCCTGCAGGGCCGGGAAATCGGGCGACCCGTTGTGGTCGAGCGCGCAGGCTTCGCCGTCGTAGAGACCGTCCGGGAGGACCTTCGCGTCGCCGGCGATCTCCTTGAACTTGGCGGTCCAGTCGAGCCCCTTGCGGGTCTTCAGTGTGGCCTTCCCGCCTTCGACGCGCAGCTGCAACCGGTAGCCGTCGAACTTGATCTCGTGGACCCAGCCCGACCCCGGCGGCGGACGGTCGACGGACTTCGCCAACTGCGGGTCGACGAAGCCGGGCAGGCCGGCGGCCTTCAGCTTCGGCGGCGGCGCAGCCTTCTCGGCCGCCGGACGCGGCGGCTCCGTCTCGGCGCGGTTGGACTGCCAGACATCCCTGCCCGAGGCGCGGCCTCTGCCGGTCATGAACTTCGTCGGCCCCTTTCCCCGGCCCGTCTCGATCTCCTCCATCGAGCGCCCGGAGGCGACAGAGGTGGTTTCGCCCTCGACGAGCAGTTCGCCGTGATCCTCCAGCGACCAGCCGTCATGGTGCTTGATGAGCAGCCAGTTGTCGCGCTTCTCGCGCTCGCGCCGCTTCATCCGCACCAGCACCCACGAGCCCTTCAGCCGCTCGCCGTCGAGGGTGAACTTCAGGTCGCCCTTCTTCAGCATGGCGCGCGGGTCGCCCTCGGGCTCCCAATAGCCGCGGTCCCACAGCATCACCGTGCCGCCGCCGTACTGGCCCTTCGGGATGGTGCCTTCGAAGTCGCCGTAGTCCAGCGGGTGATCCTCGGTCTGGACCGCCAGCCGGCGGTCAGCCGGGTTCAGCGACGGACCCTTGGTCACCGCCCAGGACAGGAAGACGCCGTCCAGCTCCAGCCGGAAATCGTAGTGCAGCCGGGTCGCCGCATGCTTCTGGATGACGAACCGCAGGCGCTTCGACGCCTTGGTCCTGTCCGCGCCCGCCGGCTCCGCGGTCTTCGCGAAGTCGCGCATGGAACGATACTTGGCGAGCTTGTCGGCCACCGGTCACTCCCAAAGCTGCGCGGTGTCAACGCGAGCCCGGAGGCGCAAGTTGCCGGGCCTCAGCTGGCGAGGGCGGGTCGGGCCTGCCGAACGCCGGCCAGGGCCTGCACGAAGGCGTCCCGCCAGGCGGTGACGTCCTCGCGCTGGACGGTGTCGAACAGGGTGGTCCAGCGCCGCACCCGCTCGGCCTTGTCCATCGCCAGCGCTCGCCTGAGCGCATCGGCCACTTCCTCGGCGCTGTTCGGATTGATCAGCAAGGCGTCCTTCATCTGGCGGGCCGCGCCCGCGAAACGCGAGAGGATCAGCACGCCGGGGTCGTCCGGATTCTGGGAGGCGACATATTCCTTCGCCACCAGGTTCATCCCGTCACGGAGCGGCGTGACGAGGCCCACCCGGGCCGCGCCGTAGATGCCGGCCAGCTCGTCGCGTCGGTAGTTCTTGTTCACGTACCGGACCGGCGCCCAGTCGACATCGGCGAAGGCGCCGTTGATCCGGCCCGACAGGCTGTCCAGCCGCTCGCGGATCTGCTGATAGGCCTCGACCGACTCCCGGCTCACCGGGGCGATCTGCAGCATCAGCACCTCGCGGCGCATGTCCGGGTTTTCGGTGAGGAACCGCTCGAAGCCGAGGAAGCGCTCTTCCAGCCCCTTCGAGTAATCCAGCCGGTCCACCCCGACGATCAGATGCCGGAACACGGTGCAGGCGGTCATCAGGTCGCGCATGCGGCGCGCCTTGGCGTTCTTCAGGAGCCGCGCGAAGTCCTCGGCGTCGATGCCGATCGGGAATGCGCCCGTTTGCACGGTCTGGCCGAACGCCTTGAGCCGGCCGGGGCCCGGCTGCACGCCGCTGGCCTCGGCCACCACATATTCCTCGAAAGCGTGCTGGAAGTCGGCGGTCTGGAAGCCCAGCAGGTCGTAGTCGAACATCGACTCCACCAGCTCGCGATGCCGGGGCAGGTTGATGAACACCTGATGGGCTGGCCAGGGGATGTGCAGGAAGAACCCGATCCGGTTCTTGATCCCACGCTTGCGAAGCTCGCGGGCCAGCGGGATCAGGTGGTAGTCGTGGATCCAGATCAGGTCGTCCGGTTCTATCAGCGGGGCCAGGGTGTCGGCGAACCGCGCATTCACGCGCCGGTAGCCCTCGCCGTAGCTGCGGTCGAACAACGCGAGGTCGTTCCGGTAGTGGAAGAGCGGCCACAGCGTCTTGTTGGCGTAGCCGTTGTAGTACTCGTCGAGATCGGCCTCCTCGAGGTCGACCGTGGCGGCGGTGACGCCGCCCACCTTCTCGATGTTGAGCTGGCCGGTGAACTCCGGCGTCGTCCTGCCGCTCCAGCCGAACCACAGGCCCGAGTACTCCCGCAGCGCCGCGGCGAGCGCCATGGCCAGGCCGCCAACGCTTTCGTCACCCTCGCCGGACGGCGGGTTCACACGGTTGGAGACGACGATCAGCCGCGTCATGTGGCGGCCTCCAGCCAGCTCATCACCGCGTCCACCGTCTCCAGTCGGAAGGCCGCATGGGTCTGACGCGCCGGGCCCACCAGCACGCCGAAACCGCCCAGGCGACGGACTGCGTCGAAGCCGTGCTCGTCGGTGGCGTCGTCGCCGACGAACACCGGCGTGGCGCCGGCGAACCGTGGCGCTTCCATGAACGCGCGGACCGAGTCGCCCTTCGTCGGTCCGGGCGTGCGCAGCTCCTCCACCATGTCGCCCTCCTGAAGAACGAGGCCCGTCTCGGCGGCGATCTGATGGGCCAGTGCGCGCGCGTCGGCGGCGTAGGCGCGCGCCAGCCGGAAGTGCAGGGCGGCGCTGGATCCCTTCTCCTCGACCAGCAGGCCGGAGTCCTGCGAGGCGAACTCGCGCAGGCGGCGAACGCTGGCGGCCAGCTCCGGGTGCGGCGGGACCTCCAGCATCTGGCCGTCGAAGTCGCGCCGGACCAGGCCGTGCACTGCGGCCACGCAGGCCACGCGCCGCTCGAGGATGCGATCGACGTCGGAAAGCGTGCGTCCGCTGACCACCGCCAAACGACCGTCCAATCCCGCGTTCAACGCTTCGAGCAGCCGCGTGCGACGCGGTTCCGGCCGCACGTCCTGCGGCCGCGCGGCGATCGGCGCCAGCGTTCCGTCGAGATCGAGGAACAGCGCTGCGCCACCCAAGTGGAGTGGCTTGGGCGCAGGCAAACCGATCGTGAGAGC
This sequence comes from Phenylobacterium sp. J426, assembly GCF_024699945.1. Lineage (GTDB taxonomy): Bacteria > Pseudomonadota > Alphaproteobacteria > Caulobacterales > Caulobacteraceae > Phenylobacterium. The sequence goes on from NZ_JAJOMY010000001.1 coordinate 1,649,761, forward strand.
TTCTACTGACATTGAAGGACCCACCCCTGTGCCGGCTAAACGCACAGGCCGCGCTTTCGATCCGGCCGGGCTCGAACACGAAGCGTCAACCGGTCTTGACGTTCGGTCAGGCTTGGCGTGCTTTCGCGCTCCTCCTCCTCGAACGCCCACTGCAAGGAATTCTCATGGCCGAGACGCCGCAGGCTGACGCGATCGTGCTGTTTGGCGGCACGGGCGATCTCGCCAAGCGCATGCTGCTGCCCTCGCTCTACTTCCTCGACCAGGACGGCTTCCTGCCGGAGGGCTTCCGGATCGTTGCGACGGCCCGCCAGGACATGGGCCGCGACGCCTTCGTCGAATTGACGCACGAAATCCTAAAGGCTCGTTCCGAGGGCGTGGACGCCGCGGCATGGGACCGCTTCGCCGCGCGTCTCGACTATGTGGCGGCCGATGGCACGACTTCGGAAGGCGCTCAGGCGATCAAGGCCGCTCTGGGTTCGGCGAAGCTGCCGATCTTCTACCTGGCGATCTCCCCCAGCCTTTTCGAGAAGGTCTCGCTGTCGCTGAAGGCCGCCGGCCTGGCCACGGGCGACTCGCGCATCGTCCTGGAGAAGCCGATCGGCCGCGATCTCGAAACCTCGCGCCACATCAACGGGGTGCTGGGACAGGTCTTCGACGAACGTCAGGTGTTCCGGATCGACCACTACCTGGGCAAGGAGACCGTCCAGAACCTGATCGCACTCAGGTTCGCCAACACCCTGTTCGAGCCGCTGTGGAACAGCCTCTCCATCGACCACGTGCAGATCACGGTGGCCGAGACGGAGGGCGTCGGCGCTCGCTGGCCGTACTACGACGAATACGGCGCGCTTCGCGATATGCTCCAGAACCACATGCTGCAGCTGCTCTGCCTGGTCGCCATGGAGCCGCCGGCCGACATGGAGCCGGACTCGGTGCGAAACGAGAAGGTGAAGGTGCTGCGGTCCCTGCGCCGCTTCACCCGCGTCGACGCCGCCGACAAGTCGGTGCGCGGCCAATACACGCCGGGCGTGGTCGGCGGGAAGTCGGCCGACGCCTACGAGGCCGAGCGGGGCCAGAAGAGCGACACCGAGACCTTCGTCGCCTTGCGCGCCGACATCGACAACTGGCGCTGGGCGGGCGTGCCGTTCTTCCTGCGCACGGGTAAGCGGATGCCGGAGAAGCGCACCCAGATCTCCATCCAGTTCAAGCCCGTGCCCCATTCCATCTTCGGCCAGGCCTCGGCGCACGACCTCTCGCCGAACCGGCTGGTGATCGACCTGCAGCCGGACGAGGACATCTCGCTCACCTTGATGAACAAGGCCCCGGGCCTGAGTTCCGGCGGCATGCGGCTGCAGTCCCTGCCGCTGTCGCTGTCCTTGCTGTCGACCTACGAGGGCCGGGGCGGCCGCCGGCGCATCGCCTACGAGCGGCTGCTGCTCGACGTGCTGTGCGGAGACGCCACCCTGTTCGTCCGTCGCGACGAGGTGGAGGAAGCCTGGCGCTGGGTGGACGGCGTCGCCGACGCCTGGGCCGAGGCCCACATCGCACCCAAGCCCTATCCGGCCGGCAGCTGGGGTCCTTCGGGCGCCTTCGGCCTGATCGAGCGCTTCGGGAAGACCTGGTCGGACTAGCCGGTGTGCCCGGCCCGGGACACGGGCGTGGGTTCGCCGAAACGGAACGGGTCACGGTCCAGCGCCATCCGCACCTTGCTGATCTCGGACGAGGTCTCGAGCACCTCGACGATGTCGTAGAAGGCCCGGGCCTCGTCGAAGGCGCCGGGCTTGGCCAGCCGGTCGGCGGCCAATTCCTGAATTCGGCTGATGACGGCGTCCGCCGCCTCCAGCGCCTCGCGCAGCTTGGCTTCCTCGGTCATCCCGGCATTACCCGCCAAACCTGCAAAGGTTCCGCTACCTTACGCTCGCCCAGGGCTTTGAAAGCAGGGTCGCGCAGTTGATCAGGCCGACGAGCGAGTAGGTCTGCGGGTAGTTGCCCCAGAGCTCGTCGCCCTCGAACGAGATGTCCTCCGACAGCAGGCCGGCGGCCGTCCGCCGGTCCAGCATCTCCTCGAACAGTTCACGGGCTTCGGACGTGCGCCCGGAAAGCTGCAGCGCCTCGATCAGCCAGAAGGTGCAGAAGTTGAAGGCCGTCTGCGGCATGCCGAAATCGTCGGGGATCGCGTAACGCAGCATGAAGGGGCCACGCCGAAGCCCTTTCTCGACCGCCTTCATCGTCGCCTGCATGCGAGGATCGTCCGGCCGCACGAACCGGACGTCGATCAGCTGCAGCAGGCTCGCATCCAGCTCGTCCCCGCCGAAGGTGGCGGCGAAGCGGCCCTCCTTCTCGTTCCAGGCGTGGGTCTCGATGGTCTTGCGGATGACGGCTGCCTTGCCGTTCCAGTACCTGGCTCGGTCTGCCAATCCGAGCTTCTCGGCGGCGTTGCCGAGCCGGTCGCAGGCCGCCCAGCACATCACCGAAGAATAGGTGTGCACCGCCTCCCGCCCGCGGAATTCCCACAAGCTGGCGTCGGGCTTGTCGTGCAGCTCGAACGCCCGCTCGCCGATGGGCTCCAGCGCCTTGAAATCTTCCACGGTGGCCGGCCGCAGCAGGCGCTCGTCGAAGAAGGCCTGCACCGTGGACAGCACGATCTGACCATAGACGTCGTGCTGCAGGTGCTCGTGCGCCTGGTTGCCGACACGGACGGGACCGATGCCGCGATAGCCGGGCAAGTGCGTCGCGACCCACTCGGTCAGCGCCGGCTCGAGACCCACGCCATACACCGGCTGGACGTGGCCCGCCTTGTCCCGCTCCACCGCCACGGTGTGCAGCCCGGGCAGGTCGGGAACCGGCTCCGGCGGGCACTCGACGGCCGAAGGCAGGTCGCCGCGGCTCGCCTGGTCCACCAGGTTCCGCAGATAGACCAGGTAGTTCTCCAGCATGTCGGCGGCGCCCAGGCGGTTGAGGGCCTGGACCACATAGTAGGCATCGCGCAGCCAGCAGTACCGGTAGTCCCAGTTGCGTCCGGCGCCGGCCTCGTCGGGGTGCTCGGGGATCGAGGTGGTCAGCGCGGCGACGATCGCGCCCGTCTCCTCGTACTGGCAGAGCTTTAGGGTGATGGCCGCGCGGATCACCGCCTCCTGCCAATCGAGTGGCACCGAGAGGGTGCGGACCCAGCCCCGCCAGTAGTCGGTCGTCTCGCGCAACATGCCGCCTGCCACGGTGTCGACGTCGGCGTTCAGGCCCTCGTCCGGCCCGAGGAAAAAGCCGAGCGGCTTCTCGAGCCGGAAGATGCGCTCCTCCTGGACGTGCCCCACGGGGCAGTCGGTGGTCAGGCGCAGGGTGATCTGCGAGCCCACGTAGCGGATGTGGTTCGATCCCGCCGTCTGGTCGCAGGGCCGTTCGCCGTAGTTGGTCATCGGCCTCAGGCGCACGCGGATGCGGGGCGCTCCGGCGAGCGGCCGGACCAGCCTCACGAAGGCGAGCGGGCGGTATTGCCGGCCGAAGTGGCGGTAGCGCGGGCAGAAATCGATGATCTCGACGGCGCCGCCGTCCGCCGTGCGGATCTCGGTGCGAAGGATCGGGGTGTTCCGCAGGTAAGCCTGGGTCACCTGCGTCATGCCCTCGACATCGATGGCCCATAACCCGTGGGCGCTGTCCTCGCGCGGATCCTTCCCGCCCAGCAGCGCGCTGAAAACCGGGTCCCCGTCCACCCGCGGCGCGCAGGCCCAGACGAAGCGGCCGCAGCGGTCGACGAGCGCGCTGGCGGCGCAGTTGCCGATGGGGAACAGGTCCAGGCTCTGGCTCAAAGGGCGCATCTCCTCAAGGCAAGTACGATGGGGCCGACCCCGCCCCCGGTTTCCGCTCGACGTGAGCTAAACGTGATTGGATAACTTTGGCGCCGGGACCTCGCGAGTCGCTTCGTCAGTTCGTAGGTCCGAGCCCTCAAAACCCAAAGCTCAGAGCCCCGACGGAACGCATGATCCGAGCCCGCCGCGCCCGCATTGTCGCGACCCTTGGCCCCGCCAGCCGCGACCTGGACACGGTCCGCGCTCTGGCGCTCGCGGGCGCCGACGTGTTCCGGGTGAACTTCAGCCACGGCAGCCACGAGGACCACGCCCAGACCATCCGCAATGTGCGCGAGGCGGAGAAGACGGTGGGGCGGCCGATCGCCGTCCTGGCCGATCTCCAGGGCCCGAAGCTGCGCCTCGGCAAGTTCGAAGGAGACGCCACGGCGCTGGAGACCGGCCAAACCTTCCGCATCGACATGGACAAGGCCCTGGGCTCGTCGAAGCGGATCGGCGTGCCGCATCCCGAGGTGTTCGCCGCCCTGCGCGAGGGCTCGCTCGTACTGCTGGACGACGGCAAGGTGCGCCTGCGGGTCACCGCCCAGGGCCCCGACTGGGCCGACACGGTGGTGGAAGCCGGCGAGCGGCTGTCCAACCACAAGGGCCTGAACCTGCCGGGCTCCGCGATCCCGATCCCCGCGCTCACCGACAAGGACCGTAAGGACCTCCAGTTCGCCCTGCAGCAGGGCGTCGACTGGGTGGCGTTGTCCTTCGTCCAACGCGCCTCCGACATGGCCGAGCTGCGCAAGCTCGTCGATGGTCGGGCGGGCGTGCTGGCCAAGATCGAAAAGCCTGCCGCGCTCGAGGCGCTTGACGAGATCCTCGACCTCTCCGAGGCGATCATGGTCGCCCGCGGCGACCTGGGCGTGGAGCTCAACCCCGAGGACGTGCCCGTCGTCCAGAAGCAGCTGATCCGCGCCGCCCGGACACGCGGCATCCCAGTGATCGTCGCCACCCAGATGCTCGAGAGCATGATCCATTCGCCGACGCCGACACGCGCCGAGGCGTCCGATGTCGCCGGCGCGGTGTACGAAGGCGCCGACGCGGTGATGCTGTCGGCCGAGACCGCGGCCGGCGACTATCCGCTCGAGGCGGTCGGCATCATGGACCGCATCATCACCCGGGTGGAGCAGGACGCCCGCTGGCCCGAGCTCATGCGCGCCGAGCACGACGTGGGCGACGCCGACGCCCTGGTCGCCGCCGCTTTCCACGCGGCCGAAACCGCCTCGGTGAAGTGCGTGGCCGCTTTCACATTGACCGGGACCACCGCGATGCGGCTCGGCCGCGAACGCCCGGTGCAGCCGACGCTGGCGCTGACGCCGCGGCTGGCCACCGCCCGGCGGCTGGCCCTCGCCTGGGGCGTGGAGACCCGCGTGGTGCCCGACATCCGCGACCCCGAGGACATCCCGAAGCTCGCCTGCCAGGAAGCCCTGGCGTCGGGTCTCGCCGGCCCGGCCGAGCGCGTGCTCATCCTGGCCGGCCTGCCGATGGGCAGCCCGGGCGCGGCCAATATCCTGCGTCTGGCCCATACGCCGCGACGCTAGCCGCGTTAGGAAGGCGGGATGATCGAAACCTATCCGTCTGCGGCCGCCGCCGGCGACGCCTGCGCCCGCGCCATCGCCGACGCGCTGAAGGCGGCGCTTCGTCTGCGTGGCCGCGCAAGCCTCGTGGCGACCGGGGGCCGGTCGCCCGGGCCGGTGTTCGACGCCCTGGCGCACGCGCCGCTGGCGGAGGCGCTGGATTGGGCGCGCGTGGTGGTGACGCTCTCGGACGAACGCTGCGTCGAGCCGACCTCGCCCGACGCCAACGCCCGCGCGGTGCGCGAACGGCTCCTGGTGGGGCCCTTGAGGAAGGCGCACTTCCTGCCTCTTTGGCCCAAGCCGGAGCCGGCGGCGCTGGCTGCGCTCATGCCGTTTGACGCCGTGATGCTGGGCATGGGCGAGGACGGCCACATCGCATCGCTGATCCCCGGCGACCCCGGTCTCGAAGCGGGCCTCACCACAGATCAGCCGGTGGTCGACGTGCCCGCCGGGCTCGGGAAGCCGCCGCTCGCGCGGGTCAGCCTCAGCCTGCCGGCGGTCGCCGAGGCCCGCGCCGTCTTCCTCTTGATCGCCGGGGAGGCTAAGCGCGAGGTGCTGTCGCGTGTCCAGGCCGGCGAGGATCTGCCTGTCGGCCGGCTCCTCTCCCGGGCGCGGGTTCCGGTTCGTATCTTCTGGTCACCCGAGCATGCGGCTTGAAGCCGGCGTGCTCTCTCTTAGGAGTCAGGTCGGTTCCTGCGCCAAAGGCTGCGCGTTAGGGCAGTGAGCCGCCGTCGCTTTGAGGATTGAGGCCCATGCATCCGGTTACGGCCGAGGTCACCCAACGCATCGTCGAGCGTAGCCGCGAAACCCGCGCGGACTACCTCGCTCGGATGGAAGCCGCCCGCGGCCAGTCGCCGGGCCGCGGAAAGCTGTCCTGCGCCAACTGGGCCCACGCCTTCGCCGCCCAGCCCGAGGGCGACAAGGTCCGCATGCGGGACCCCAGCGCGCCGAACGTGGCCATCGTCTCGGCCTACAACGACATGCTCTCGGCCCACCAGCCGTACGAGCGGTTCCCCGACATCATCCGCAAGGCGGCTCGCGAGGTGGGCGCCACCGCCCAGTACGCCGGCGGCGTGCCGGCCATGTGCGACGGCGTCACCCAGGGGCGGCCGGGGATGGAGCTGTCGCTGTTCAGCCGCGACGTGATCGCCATGTCCACGGCCGTGGCTCTCACTCACGACGCCTTCGACGCTGCCTTGATGCTGGGCATCTGCGACAAGATCGTGCCGGGCCTGTTCATCGGCGCCGCAGCCTTCGGCCATCTGCCGGTCATCTTCGTCCCCGGCGGGCCGATGACGTCGGGGATCTCGAACGCCGAGAAGGCGCGGACGCGGGCCCTTTACGCGGAAGGCAAGGCCACGCGCGACGAACTGCTCGACAGCGAGATGAAGTCCTATCACGGCCCGGGCACCTGCACCTTCTACGGCACCGCCAACTCCAACCAGATGATGATGGAGATGACCGGCCTGCACCTGCCCGGGGCGGCCTTCGTCACGCCGAACACCCCGCTACGGGACGCGCTGACCGCCGCCGCACCGCGCCGCGCCGTCGAGATCCGCGATGGCGCCAACGACTACGCGCCCTTCTACCAGGTGATCGACGAGAAGAGCCTGGTGAACGCCATCGCGGGCCTCCTGGCCACCGGGGGCTCGACCAACCATACCCTGCACATCCTGGCCATGGCGCGTGCCGCGGGGGTCCAGATCACCTGGGAGGACATGGACGATCTTTCCCAGGTCACGCCGCTGATCGCCCGCGTCTATCCGAACGGCAGCGAGGACGTGAACGCGTTCCATGCCGCCGGCGGCATGGCCTACGTCACCCGCCAGCTGCTCGACGCGGGCCTCGCGCATGACGACGTCCTGACCGTCGCCGGCCAGGGACTGCGGCGCTACACCCAGGAGCCGTTCCTCGAAGACGGGCGTCTGGTCTGGCGTGAGGGCCCCGCGGCCTCGCTGGACCGCGATATCCTGCGGCCGGTGGACGATCCCTTCCAATCGAACGGCGGCATGCGCCTGCTCACCGGTCCGCTGGGCCGCAGCGTTCTGAAGACCTCGGCGGTGAAGCCGGAGCATCGGATCATCGAGGCCCCGGCCCTCGTCTTCGACGATCAGGACGCGCTGCTCGCGGCCCACAGGCGAGGCGAGCTGAACCGCGACTTCGTGGCGGTGGTGCGGTTCCAGGGGCCGAAGGCCAACGGCATGCCTGAGTTGCACTCGCTGACGCCGCCGCTGGGCGTTCAGCTCGACAAGGGCTTCAAGGTGGCGCTGGTCACCGACGGGCGGATGTCGGGCGCCTCGGGCAAGGTGCCCGCGGCCATCCATGTGACGCCCGAGGCCGCCGACGGCGGGCCTTTGGCCTATGTGCGCGACGGCGACATCATCCGCCTCGACGCCGAGACCGGACGACTGGAGATCAAGGTGGACGAGCGCGAACTGATGAGCCGCGACCCCGCGCGCTGCCCGCCTGCGGTTTTCGGCTATGGCCGCGAACTGTTCGGCTGGATGCGTCGGGCCGCGGGCCCGGCCGACACCGGCGCCTGTGCGCTGTTCGAGGCGGCCTGACGCATGAAACCGCACTACACCGGCCTGGTGGGCGACGTCGGGGGCACAAACGCCCGTTTTGCCCTCGTCGACGCCGAGGGCGCGATCCGCAACCCCCGCACCTTCGAGGCCAAGGCCTACGGCAGCCTGACCGAGGTGCTGGATGAGTATCTCGCGACAACCGCCGGCAAGCGGCGGCCGCCGCGCGCGGTGATCGCCGTCGCTGGCCCGGTCGTGGATGGCGAGATCGAGTTCACCAACCTCGAGTGGACGATCTCCGAAGGCGACATCCTCGCCCACTTCGAGTTCGAGGCGGTCAAGCTCATCAACGACTTCGCGGCCCAGGCCCTGGCCTGTCCCCGCCTGGGCGAGTCCGACCTGCGCCGCATCGGCCCGGATCGTGGCCGCGGCGGCTGGGATTGCCCGGTGGTGGTGCTGGGGGCCGGCACGGGCTTCGGCGTGGCGGGCCTCGCCCGCAGCGAGCGCGGCGACGTCGCCATCGCCACCGAGGGCGGGCACGCCGCCTTCGCCCCGAACGACGAGGTCGAAGTCGAGATCTGGCGCCGCCTCCGCCGGGAGCATGGCCGGGTCTCCATCGAGCGGCTGCTGTCCGGAGCCGGGCTCTACGACCTGTACGAATGCCTGGCCGCGCAGGCGGGCCAGACACCGGCCCTTCCCGACCAGGCCGCGGTGATGACCGAAGGCTTGGCAGGCGACCCGCTGGCGCGCGCCACGCTGGATCGCTTCTGCGGCATCCTGGGCGCTGTGGCCGGCGATCTCGCCCTGACCTTCGGCGCTCGCGGCGGCGTCTATGTGTCGGGCGGCATCGCGCCTCGCATGGCCGAGCGCCTGGACGCCAGTCCGTTCCGCGCCCGCTTCGAGGACAAGGGGGGCCTGTCGGACTACGTCCGCGACATCCCCACCTTCCTCGTCACCCACCCGTACGCCGCCATCGTGGGCGCGGCGCGCGAGCTCGAACAGATGGAACGCCTATGACGATCGCCAGCATCCTGAAGCGTGCGCCGGTCATCCCGGTGCTGGTGGTCGATGACGTCGACAGCGCCGTCCCCCTGGGCCGCGCCCTGGTGGCCGGGGGTCTCACCGTGCTGGAGGTCACCCTGCGCACGCCCGCGGCCATGGACTGCATCGCCGCCATGTCCGAGATCGAGGGCGCCGTGGTCGGCGCGGGCACGGTGCTGAACCGCGAGATGCGCCGGTCGGTCGCCGACGCCGGCGCGCAGTTCGCCGTCAGCCCGGGCCTGATCGAAGGGGAGGGACCCGACGGGGCGACGCCGTTGCTGCCGGGCGTCGCCACCGCCACCGAGCTGATGGCGGGCCTCGCCGCGGGCTTCACGCACTTCAAGCTGTTCCCAGCCAACATCGTCGGCGGCGTCGAGGCGCTGAAGGCCTTCCAGAGCCCATTCCAGCAGGCGACCTTCTGCCCGACCGGTGGAGTCAATGCGAAGAACGCCGGCGACTATCTGGCCCTGCCGAACGTCACCTGCGTCGGGGGCAGCTGGGTGGCGCCGGCCGACGCAGTGCGCGTCGGCGACTGGGATCGAATCACGGCGCTGGCCCGTGAAGCGGCCGCCCTGGCGCCGCAGGTCGCCTCTCCTGTGGAGGGCTGAGGATGGCTGAACGCCCCAACGAGCAGCTCCGCTGGGTGGTGACCGCTCGTGCGCGGCCGGGGGAGCCAGGCGAGGCCACGGTCAGCATCCTCGGCCGCAACGCCCTGATCCCCGAGATCAACTTCGACATGGCCGTCGACTGGCACCCGGGCGCGGAAGCGGCGGACGTGGAGGGGCGCGCGCTGGTGATCCTGTCCCTGCTCTTCAAAGAGCTCGCCGCCGAGTGCGAGCGGTCGGCGGGCGAGCGCTTCAACCTGGGCTGATCTTACCGGCCCACCCAGTTCCCCGGCCGGCGCTCGGCCACGGAACGGACGCCTTCCCTGAAGTCTTCGGTCGCACGCAGCAGCGCCTGCTCGCGGTGCTCGACGAAGGTCTGCGCCTTCACCGCAGCGGCCAGGCCCTCGCGAAGCGTCTTGCGCGTCGCGATGGTGGCCAGCGGTGCGTTCTCGGCGATCTCGGCGGCCAGCCGCAGCGCGGCGGCTCGCAGCTCTTCCGCCGGAACGACGTCGTCGCACAGGCCCCAGGCCAGGGCCTCCTCGGCCTTGATGCGCCGGCCGGTCAGGAACATGAGGCTGGCCCGCTGCGGCCCAATCAGCCGGGGCAGGGTGTAGGTGAGGCCGAAGCCGGGGTGGAACGCCAGCTTGGTGAAGTTGCCGACAAAGCGCGCTTCGGGCGCTGCGACCCGGAAGTCAGCCGTCAGCGCCAGGCCGAGGCCCGCGCCCACCGCGGCGCCCTGGATGGCCGCCACGATCGGCTTCTCGGCGGAGAACAGGCGGATCGCCTGGGCGTAGAGCGCCTGGACGCCATCCATCCCGGAGGCCACCTGGTCGGTGTCGGACGAGAAGTCGGCGCCGCCGCAGAAGGTTCTGCCCTCGCTCTGCAGCACGACCGCGCGGGCGGGGCCATGCGCGTCGACGTCGTTCAATGCGTCGGCCAGGTCGCGCATGAAGTCGACCGAGACGAAGTTGTGCGGCGGCCGGTTGAGCGTGACCACGGCGACGTTCCCGTCCATCGCGACCGTGACGTGTTCGCCGTAAGCTGACTTCATTTCCGTGTCCCCAAGAGGTTTCTGGCCACCACCCACTTATGGATCTCGGTGGGGCCGTCGTAGATTCTCATCGTGCGGAGCTTCGCCTGCATCAGCTGCAGGGGCAGCTCCTTGGTCACGCCCATGGCGCCGAACGCCTGCATGACCCGGTCGACTGTCTCATAGGCCATCTCGGTGGCGTACCACTTGATCATGCTGATCTCGGAGCGCACGTCGCGGCCCTGATCCAGCTTCCAGGCGCAGTCGTAGGTCATCAGCCGCGCCGCGTGGATCTTGGTCGCCGCCTCGGCCACCCAGAACTGGATCGCCTGTCGCTCGGACAGGGGCGCCCCGAATGTCTTCCGCTGAGGCGCGTACTCGATCAGCATGTCGAGCGCCCTCTGAGCCATGCCCACGGACCACGCCGCCATCTGGATGCGCCGCGTGCCCAGCCGCGTCTGCATCGGGGCGAAGCCGGCGCCCTCTAGGCCCAGCAGCTTCCAGCCCTCGACCCGGCAGCCTTCCAGGGCGATCTCGTAGGTGGCCTGGCCGCCCAGCATGGGAATGCGGCGCAGGACGTTGAAGCCGGGCGTGTCCCGGTCGACGAGGAAGGCCGATATGCCCCCGCGCGCGCCCTTCTCCTTGTCGGTCACCGCCATCAGGATCGTGAAGTCCGCGTGGTCGGCCCGGCTGATCCAGATCTTGCGGCCATCGATGATCCAGTCGTCGCCTTCGCGCACCGCGCGCGTGGTCATGCCGGCGGGGTCCGAGCCCGCGCCCGGCTCGGATATGCCGATCGCCGAGACCGTCTTCCCGGCCACGTACGGCGCGAGGTAGGCGGCGCGCTGGCGCTCGTCGACCGTCGCCATGAGCATGCGCAGGTTAGGGCTGTCGGGCGGAAGGGTGTAGGGCGTCACCGTCCGCCCCATCTCCTCCTCTACGCCGACCATGGCCACCATCGGCAGATCCGAGCCGCCCACGTCCTCGGGCGCGTCCAGGCCCCAGAGTCCGAGGTTCCGCGAGACCTCGTCGAGCCGCGCGTGCTCGGCGGTCGACAATCCCAGGCCGCCGCCCTCGGCTTCGCGGGCCATGACGCCCGTCTCCAGCGGCATCAGCTCGTCGCGGACGAACCGGGCCACCAGGTCCTTGAGCATGCGGTGGTCTTCGGCGAGCTCGAAGTCCACTGGCCTCCCCCTGCGTCGTTGTGGTGTTACTCGCATCATAACGATGCCCAGCGCACAGAGGAGGGGATCACGTGGCGGAAGCCAAGCAACTGGCGGAAAAGGCGACCGGGCCGCTCGCGGGGCTGCGCATCCTGGACCTGACCAGCGTGGTCAACGGGGCCTACGCCACCCAGATCCTCGCCGACCAGGGCGCCGACGTGATCAAGCTGGAGGATCCGGGCTCAGGCCGCGGCGACGGGGGCGACATCATGCGCTGGGCCGGCCACGTGCCCGACGGCGCGCCGCGCGACATGGGCCCCATCTTCCTGACCATCAACCGCAATAAGCGCTCGATCCTGCTGGACCTGAAGCAGGAGAGCGCCAAGCGGGCCCTGGCCCGCCTGATCAAGACCTGCGACGTGTTCGCCGCCTCCGTCCGTTACGAAGGCCTGAAGCGGCTGGGCCTGTCCTATGAGGAGGTCGCCGCCATCCGGGCGGACATCGTATATGTCCATGCCGCCGGCTATGGCTCGGACGGCCCCTATGCCGGCGAGCCGGCCTATGACGACCTGATCCAGTCGGCGTCCGGCATGGCCGACATCCTGCCGCGCACCGATGGGAACCCCGTCCCACGCATCCTGCCGACGCTCGTGGCCGATAAGGTCTCGGGCCTCTTCATGAGCCAGGCGATCACCGCCGCGTTGCTGCACCGGGCGCGGACCGGCGAGGGCCAGTTCGTCGAGGTCCCGATGCTGGAGTGCGTGACGAGCTTCTTGCTGGTCGAGCACCTCTACGACCAGGCCTACCAGCCGCCGACGGGCCAGTGGGGCTATCAGCGGGTGATCAACCCCAACCGCAAGCCGTTCCGGACCAAGGACGGCTGGATCGGATTGCTGCCGTACACGGATCGCCAGTGGGACCAGTTCTTCGACGCGGCAGGCTTCGGCGAGGCGGTGAAGTCGGACCCGCGGTTCGCGGATTATGCGACACGGGCGAGGCACACGCGCGAACTCTACGGCCTGATCGAGCAGGCGGCTGCGACCAAGACCACCCAGGAGTGGCTCGAGATCCTGAAGCCGCTGTCGATCCCGGTGGTGAAGACCAACACGCTGGAGGATGTCGAGGCCGACCCGCACCTGCAGGCCGTCGGCTTCTTCGAGATCTATGAGCACGATGCGGTGGGCCGCTATCGGGCCATCAAGCCGCCAGTGAAGTTCTCCAGGACGCCGTCGAACATCCGCCGCCATGCGCCCCGCCTGGGCGAGCACACCGACGAGGTGCTTCGCGAGGTGCTGGGCGAGGTGACGGCGGCGGCCGAGGCCGAATAGCGGAACGCGGCCGCCCGGCGCCGAGCCGGGGCGGCCGCGCGGATGCGGAGTTACTGCGTGGGCGGGGTCGTGCCGGTTGTCGTTCCGGTGGTCGTGCCCGTCGTTCCTGTCGTGCCGGTGGTCCCGGTAGCGCCCATCGTGCCGCCCGTGGCGGGATCCGTGGTCGTGCCCATCGTGCCGGTAGTGGTTCCCGTCGTCGTGCCGGTCGCGCCCATGGCGGGGTCGGTGGTCATGGCCGGGTCGGTGGCGCCGGTCATCGCCGAGGTGTCCGCGGCCGTGCCCATGGTGGCGGCGTCGGTGGCGGCCGGTTCCTCGGTCTTCTGGCCGCAGGCGGCGAGGCCGGCGGCCGCGAGGATGGCGGCGGCAGTCGTCAGTCGAAGCTTCACTCTGGATTCTCCCTGAACCGTATCCCCCGACCCTGAGGAGATCTTATCCGGGTTTTGGAGCTCGCAATATCGTGAATGTTACTTTTCGCCGCAGCAGCCACCTTATTTCGCTGCGCGATAGCGCCGCGAAAGCTTGGCCGTATGCTAGGATATCTTTTGATAATCCAGCGGAGCCGCCGGGTTTACTGCTCAGCTATGGGCGCGAAGACAGGCGCCGGGGGACCGTCGCCCTCGGTCGGCTGGAACCGCACCTTCACGCGCAGGCCGATCCTCAGCGCCTCGGGTTCGACGTCCACGAAGTTGGTCAGCATCCGCGGGCCCTCGTCGAGGGTGACGTAGCCTATCGCGTAAGGGCCCGTGGGCGAGCGCCGCATGATCGAGAACGTGTAGACCTCGCCCTCGCCGGCGCTCTCCTCCCAAACCGTCGCGTCGCTGGCGCAGAAGGGGCAGATCGTCCGCGGGTACCAGTGCGCCTTCGAACATGCGGTGCAGCGCTTCACCAGGAACCGGCCTTGGGCCGCGGCGTCCCAGAACGGCTTGCTCTCGAGGGTGACGGCGGGGGCGGGGATCGGACGGCTCATGACGTCGGACATCTCTCTAGGCCTCCCGTTCGAGGATCAGGGTCGCCGCCCCGTGGCGGATGCCCAGCGAGCCGCCGGTGCCGTGCGCCACGGCCAGGTCGCAGTTCGGCACCTGCACCTTCGGATGCGCTTCTCCGCGCAACTGGCGCACCGCCTCGATAATCTTCGTCATGCCGCCCCGGTTCGTCGGGTGGTTGTTGCAGAGCCCACCGCCGTCCGTGTTGAAGGGCAGCTTGCCGATGCCTGAGATGAGGTTGCCGTCGGCGACGAACTTCCCGCCCTCGCCCTTCCTGCAGAAGCCCAGGTCCTCGAGCTGCATCAGCACCGTGATGGTGAAGCTGTCGTAGATCGAGGCGTACTTTATGTCGGCCGGCGTCACGCCCGCCTCATCGAAGGCCCGCGGCCCCGACCAAACGGCGCCTGAATAGGTCAGGTCGATGTCGCCGCCCAGCACGCCCTTCGGCGCCTCCCCGGCGCCCAGCAACCGGACGCGTGGCCGGTCCAGGCCCCTGGCGACCTCGGGAGAGGTGACGATCACCGCCCCGCCGCCGTCGGTGACCACGCAGCAGTCGAGCAGGTGCAGCGGGTCCGAGATCATCCGCGAGTTCACCACGTCTTCCACGGTGACCACGTCCTTCAGATAGGCGTGGTCGTTCCACTGGGCGTGATGGCTGGCGGCCACCTTGATCCAGGCCAGCTGCTCCGAGGTCGTGCCGAACTCGTGCATGTGGCGCATGGCGGCCATGCCGTAGGTGTTGTGGGTCGAGCCGCCGTAGATGTGCTCGAAACCGGCCTCGGGCGGTCCGTCGGAAAGGCCGCTGCCCCCGCCGCCGGGACGGAGGCTCGCGCCCGGCCGATTGCCGCCGTTGCGCGGGCGCCCGGCGAGCGTGATCAGCGCCACCTGGCACTTGCCCGCCGCGATCGCCTGCGCCGCGTGGCCCACGTGCACGAGATAGGACGAGCCGCCGGTCTCGGTGGAATCCATGTGCCTGACGTTCCGCAGGCCCATGTAGTCGATCATCGAGAGGCCGCCGAAGCCCGGCGCATCACCGGCGCAGAAATAGGCGTCCACATCTGCGAACGAGAGGCCGGCGTCCTCCAGCGCACCCTTGGCGCACTCCGCGTGTAGCTGGGCGGTCGTCTTGTCGGGCGCGTCGCGGGTCGGGTGCTCGAAGGCCCCCATCACATAGGCCTTGCCCTTGATGCTCATGAGCCGCCCCCAGACCGTGTCTTCGAAGAATTCCCGCAGCGCCTTACCGCGCCCGGGGCGGCGGGCGCAACGCTGACCGAAGGGAAGTCGGCGACCCGGGCGCCGTCGCGGCCCGCGGCTGCAGGCGAACGCGACCGCCGATGAGGCTGCGCCGCGCCACGCGGGAACGGGCGCTGTGGTGCGCCCGGACGGTCGGCTGTCGAACTAGGAAATGGCGGAGAGGGTGTCCGCCCAACCACGTTATTGTTGCTCGCCTTTTGCCGCTCTCTCCCCTCCTTCCTACAAAGCTAACCACAATCGGCTACCGGGAGTCTGCTCGCAGCGGCGGAAGGCCAGCATGCCCGAGCCGATAATTGCGCTCGAGGATGAGGCGGTACTCGCAACCATACTCATTGATCGAACGCAGCGCGCGTAGGTCAGTGCCAGCAGACGTTGCCGCCGTGCGCCATAACGTGACGGTAGAACACCCGGTCAACCGCCCGGACGAAATCTGAAATATCTCGGAGTAGCCGCCTAACATCGCCGATAGTTAGATCGTCGGGCGAAGCATGCGCGATGTTGGTCCTAACACTTTGAAACCCTTCAATGAGGCCCTCCGCGTCACGAGATAGGATGCGCGACACCTCAGCATGGATGTTGTTGATACCGAGCCGATAGAAGAGGCGCTTCAGATTTTTATTGGACGGGTATGCCGTGTTTTCGTGCAGGTACACGCCGTTGATGTACGTCGGCAATTCCGCCTTGCCCTGCATGATATCCCAGAGGGCCGCTTTGGACTCTAACGCGCGGAATATCTTAGCCTCGTCTCCGGTCGACATATACGCCTCAAGAGACCCTGCGAGCGCCTTGGTGAAGTATCTTGCCCGAGCCGGGTGAGGCACCTTCGCACCAAGGTTATTGGCCTTCAGCTTCTGAACCCAGCCCTCAACGATCAAACGTATATAGGTCTCGAGCGCGGCGCAGGTTTGAAACACTGCGCACTGGAAGGTCATGTCGCGGACACCCCGGAGACTCGCGCCCAGTTTTTGAGCGGCCCGAGCTTCCTGAAGTAACTCTTCTACTCGGGCCTCGAAGTCGATGCGGTACGCGCTGCGGCTATACGGCATAGTTGTCAAGGAAGCCCTTAAACATATCAATTCGTGTTTTAACGGCAGTTTCGTCGCTAGTTGCCTGCCTGATACTGTTCGAGAACTTTTCATCTCCAAACAGGTCAGCGACTCGCCGCTGGAACGTCGCCGGGTCGACTTCTCCACTCTTGATAAGCGCACTTCCGGTCTCTGCAAAACCAATCATTTCGGCATCGTAGAGAGCGGCATTGAAGCCCGTTGGGCTTCCAAGGCTCTTGTCGTAAATCCGGAACGCGTAACGACCGAGTAGCTTATGTATAAGCTCGAGCGTATCTTGAAAGTCGCGCTCCCAGATTGCCATCTGTTCGGCACTTATTTTCTGATGCGTGGCGCTGAACGCATCTAGGAAGCTGGCAAGCGGCTTCTCGTATTTATCGCGCGCATGTCGAAAGGCGTAATACCGGAGGATCAACTCCGCTCCTCGCATTCTAGTATCTTTGCGCGTCCCCGTGATGGTCCGCCATGCATCACCCTTAGCTTGCCTATCGACAGTCTCGATAAGGAGCCCATGGTTGATGCCGTGGCGTAACTCTTGCGCATTTAGCTTTACTGAGCCGGTGTTTAGCCGCTCAAAGACATCAAACTTGATCTGCGGATGCGTTTCTCTGAGGATTGTAATACAGCGTATGGTGCGATTGTTTATATGATCCCTGAACCGCGGGTCTAGCGTGCTCCAGCTAAGACCATTTAGCTCCGGATATGTTGTTAGACCTTGAAGCTCAAATCCGTCGTTAAGGAAAAGCTTCAGGGACAAGAGGCGCTGATTGCCATCAATTACTAAAAGCTTGTTGTCTGATGTCTGGCTGAAATACACCACCGGAATGGGGCATTGGATAAGAAGCGACTCAATGAGGCGGGAAGCCTGATTGCGCGTCCAGACATATCCGCGCTGGAACTCAGGTATCTCGAGCTTGCCGTTGGCGAGATACGAATGAAGCGAAGAGACCGTTAGGTCGGCGGTTTCTGTGTGGAGACGCCTTTGCTCGGGCGGGACGTTTCGTAGTTCGAGCTCGTCCTCCTCCTGCACGATAGGGAAGAGGCGATCTGCCAGCGTCCGTTGATTTTCCACGCCCACTTTATACCCGCCGAATGACCTTAGATGCGTCCCAGTGTTGGCGAAGCTTCGCTTCCCATCAAGCGGGGTTCTGCAAACCGGAAAGGACCGCTTTCGATACCTTAGCGTTAGCCGTATCGTAAAATAGGCTTGACCCTAGTTTCGATGCGATTCAAAACCGATGCGGGTTTTGGATACGGATAGGGGCTATCGGTGCGAGTCTTCGCCTATTGCCGCGTAAGCACGGCTGATCAAGCCACTGCAAACCAAGTGGCCGAGATACGTAGCGCAGGTTTTCAGATCGACGAGCGTCGCGTAATCGAGGAGACGGTTTCCGGCTCCGTCCCCGCGCGCGAACGGAAAGAGTTTGCGCGGCTCCTAGACCGGCTTGAGCCCGGCGACGTGCTGGTTGTCACCAAGCTAGATCGGCTCGGCCGCAACGCTATGGATGTCCGCTCAGTGGTGGAGGCATTGGCGGCTATCGGTGTGCGGACGCATTGCTTGGCGCTTGGTGGCGTAGACCTAACGAGCGCCGCAGGTCGGATGACGATGTCCGTGATTGCCGCCGTCGCGGAGTTCGAGCGGGACTTACTAATCGAGAGAACGCAGGCGGGTCTTAGTCGCGCAAAGGCTAGCGGCGTGAAGCTCGGCCGCCGCGCCTCTTTAAGTGCTAGCGAGCAGAAGGAAGTTGTTAGGCTTCTAGGCGAAGGCGCGTCCCTCGGCGCATTAGCTAAGAGCTATGGGGTTTCCAAATCCGCTATCCAGCGCATAGCGGCTAAACGGTTAGCGCTAGCATCGGCCGACGTCAGCCGAAGCGCTGCTAGCGCTAGCGTCTAGCAATGCCATCTTACCAAGGCGCGCTCGACGGGCTTTGCGGTCCGTACGCTATCGTCAATGCACTAGAGCTATGCGGCCTCGGCCATCATCGCGAGACGCTGTTTCGAGCGGCTTGCTCGATATCACTTAGCTCAGCTTGGCCCACGCCCGTTTGGCTGGGCACCAGCTATTGCGATCTAAAGCGCATGGTCCGGGCGTGCCTTAGCAGCCCCGTGAATCGGCACGGCATAAGCGCGCGCTACCCGTTAGCGGGACGGGTTCCGGCTAGTAACCACCACTATTGGACGCGCTTCGATGAGGCATTTAGCGACCCACGCGCTATGTGCGGGATAATCGGCCTTCGCCACCCAAGCCAGCATTGGGTGGTCGCGCTGCCGGACGGCGGCAGGATCGCGTTTATCGACTCTTGCGCTGAGAGGCCGGTCTATCGGAAAAACCGCGCTGCTCTGTTCGCAGGTTTCCGCCGCCCAAAGCCGAGCCAATGGCTGGTAGATCGTAGTGAGCTAATAATCTTCCGCCGCTAACCCCCTGCCGCCGGACATCGGAGGCGTTGCAGCGGCGCGCTCGGTTCGAGCAAACAAGCAGCGACGTCACCCACTAAGGCGCCCTGCGAGTCCCGTACGCGCGCTCTGCGCACTAGCTCGCCTTCAGCATCAACGCGTTATCTTCCTTTGCCACGACCGTGTCATAGAGGCCGTAGTGCGTGAGGCCCTTGTGACTTTCGATTCCGCTATAGCGAAGGGAGGCATCTTCATATCGGCGGAATGCAAAAACAGCCTCATTCATCCGCTCTGTATTGAAGACCTTCAACCGAACCAACAGATGAAAGTCCGCAACCGTTAGGCCAGTTACCGCAAGGAACAAATCCGGTTCCAGCTTGGTGATCACGTCCTGAAGCGTGTTCTCTCGGAAATCGGTAAGATACATAAAGGCCGGAATGCGCGTCGCAAACTTGATAAGCTTCTCTTGTACAAGCTTTCGCTTGCTTTTGTATTCGCGCTCCTCCTCCGTGAGCTCTCTTTTCTCACCCGGAGTAAGCTCGCGTTCCTTGGCCTTACTCTTGAGTTCCTTGACCTTGCCGCTTTTGTTGATGATCGTTTCGATCACATTGTCGCCCAACGCTCGCCAGCCTTCGATACGTTCGACGGCCGCCATTGCCTCCGGGCTATCGAGCACGCGTCGAAGCGTGTCGTTGTCTACGTTGACTAGCAGAGCTGACTCCCACTTGCGGGCGAGCAGCGTGGCCGATGTGCCGGACATCGCAATGTCCAAGATCCCACCAGCATCGATTTGCGTCATGTTCGCGCCATCGTAGGCGAGCACTGGCAGGAAAGACACTAGTTCCCGAACAGCATTTTCGGGGTTTGGCTCCCCGGGGACAGGCCGATCCCGTACTCGGACAGCTGCCGCAGCGCGCGCGTCGGCGCAAAATCGAACACGAAGCAGACGGGCTTGAGGATTTCTTCCTCGTTAGGATTGTCACCGTTGGGATTCCTGATTGACCAAGGCGACTGCACTCGGAACGCCGCCTGAAAATACGTCTCCGGCGATTTGAGGTTGCGGAGCATCAAGATCGAGGACCATTGCGCCACCGTCACCCCGGTCGTCAGCTTGCCGCATGACAACGTGATGGTCTTGGAATCAAAGCCGCTGCCGATGGCCTCGCGAACCGGGGGGCAGGGCATCGAGGCCAGTTCCTGCTGAAGCTCCCGCGGCGACGATGACTTTGTAATCGTGCCAAAAGGTGTTGTGTCGCTCTGCTAAGAGGTTAGCCATCGCATGGCAGGCGGCCACGTTGGGCAGGAACCAGAACGAATGCTGCAGGTAGGGTAATAACCGTACGTCTGAATAGGGGAACGGGGGTCGCGTGCTGGTCTTTAGGCTTTCGACTGCGTGCGGCGCGTAGCCCCCACGAATGATGTCCAGCCATTTCTGCACATCGCTCTTATGTTTGAAGACTGCTGAGTCCGCTGCGCCAGTCGCTGCAAAGAACGCGTTCAAGTCAAATTCGTCGAACTCCCCGGCACTCGCAATAGCGAGCAGCTCGTCCGGCATTTGATAGGTGAGCAGCCGCATCTGGGGCAGCGCGCCGTAAGGGTTTCGCTTGCCGGGGTTCAGTGTCGCAAACTCGGCTTTGGCGCGCTGCTCGTCCGTATACGTCCAGTTGAAGATCTGCTCCTCAATGAACTCGCCGGTCGCTAGCGCCTTGAATGGAGTGCCGGAGAGATAAAGGTAAGCGCGGGTGGTGATTGGCAGAAACTCGGCCTCATGCTCCGAGAGCACGCTCAAGCCTTGGTTCACTTCGTCCAGATCGGCCGCGTACTCGAGGCTCGCTTCTCGCCGCGCAACTGCCGCATCTTCTCCTTCAAATAACTCCTTAGCCGTCTCCCGCCACGCGCCGAAGTGGTACTCGTCAAATACGACCAAGTCCCATTTGATCGTATGTAGCCACTCATTTCGGGCCTTGATGTTCCCTATACGGTCACGTCCGAGCAGATCTTGGAATGAGCCAAAATAGACGACAGGTTTGTCATCATCGATTTGGCTGGGGTCGCGACCGGAACTACGGGACAGATACTGCCAGCCGTCGAAATCAATGTGGTTTTCGAGGTCAGCCCGCCACGCATCCTCGACAGCAGGCTTGAAGGTCACCACCAGAACTCTCTTGGCACCCAGCCTCCTCGCAAGCTGGTAAGTCGTGAAGGTTTTTCCGAAGCGCATCTTGGCGTTCCAGAGGAACCTCGGGACAGCGTTGCTGTCCTGCTGCCAGCGAGACTCATAATACGCACGCGTCTGCTCCACAGCCTCCGCTTGCTCCCTGCGCGGCGCGAAGCTTTCGTGGTGCGTGCCTGTGAATTGCTGGCCTGAACGTAGCTCAGCGATCACCGTCCTCACGTCGGCAACGGTGCAGTGC
Organism: Phenylobacterium sp. J426; assembly: GCF_024699945.1. GTDB lineage: Bacteria > Pseudomonadota > Alphaproteobacteria > Caulobacterales > Caulobacteraceae > Phenylobacterium. Next base: position 1,670,978 of record NZ_JAJOMY010000001.1, read on the forward strand.
ATCCACTCGAGCTGGGGATTGGCAAAGCCTTTCCGCTTTAAAGCCTCGCGCACCGCATGATCAGTGATGATGCTTCCGTCATCCCTTTCAGCACTCTCGTCGAGTTCTATACTGAAATTTGTGATAGCAGCGGTCCTTAGCTGCTCATTAATACGCTGCTTCACATCACGGGTTGTCTGTCCGACTTTGAGAAGACCAGCGTGCTCCGCGTCTGCAATGGCATATGCATAGATACGCGGCCGCGCTTCCGGCTTTGGAGAGAGGATTTCCTCAATAGGAGGCTTATTCATCTTCGGCTTCACTCGAAGCGACATCGTCGAACAGGTCGTCGCTGTGCTCAGCCACCTGAGATTCTATGAACGCGATCTCCTCCGCAGTCAGCCCATACCGCTCGTAAAGCTGAGAGTCGGTCCAAACGTGGTCTAGCGGTAGATCCGGTATGAAGGCATAGACGTGTTTAGGAGCGTCTTGGGTCGACTTCCGAAGAGAAACAAGAAACCGGGCAAATCTGGTGCGAAGATAGCTCGCATAATTCCTTGCCTCACATTCAGAGTCGAAGAGGCCCGCGACTAGGTAACTCTCGGTACAAGCCGTTCCCGGCTCTGCGACAATCGGCTTGCTCAGAAATTTGGTCTCAACGGCGGCGCTTGTTCCCTGAACACGGGTCATCAGCACCTTCCATTTGTCGATCCACGCAGCGTTCGCTGGGATGTCCGCGCGTTCAACCCAGCTGATTCTCTGGGACCCGAAGAGCTTCACGGGATGAGCGAGGCGAGTGGGCTCCGCCTTGCCGTGGAAGAATGTGCGGAGTCCAAACGGCTTTTGGCTGGAGACACGGGCATCAAGGGTGGGCTCACCCTTCGCCCTGACCTTCTCTAGAATTGGCACGGCCTCGTTCCGCCGCACGAGGATGTCATATGCATCGAGATGACGAGCTACAGCAGGGCCGGTGGGCTCCCCGTCCCAAATCGTTTCAACTGTACAAGGTCCGTTGTGCTCGCGGTCCCAGACGAAGTACGAAATGCCACCTCGAATTTTGACGCCGGGGAACGCCTCGTAGAGTTTCGGATAATCTACGATAGCTCTGAGACGCTTATCTGACAGCATGCGCTCTCGATAACTGTCGAGCCCTTTGCCGCCCGCCATCCAACGCGATGGGGTAACGAACACGGCGTAGCGGGGCTCAAGCGCAAGCGCCTGTTCTACGAATTTCTGATAAATCGGTGCGGCGCTGGTACCGAAACCGCCGTCATCCAGCTGGTACGGCGGGTTGCCGATAATGACGTCAAACTGCATGTCGTCCCCAAACCACTCGGCCACCCGAGCGTGGATGTTATTCGTGTGGATAAAGGCATAGGCGTGGGTCTCCCTACCCTCGCCTCGGTCGAGCGTTTCCTTACTGGCTCCGCAGAAACTGCATCGATCGTTTCGCCAAGCATGCTCGGTACGGCCGAACCAGATATTGCCGTCGCTGTCGGCGAAGCTCCTCGCGATCGAGTGTTCGCCGTCGGCGTGCTTGGAGCAATAGAGGCTGCGGCGTGCGAGCAGGCTGGTTAGCTGCGTGATGCCGATGCCGAACAGTTGCCGCGTTAGAATATGATCAACCCGGCGCTGCAGGTCGGGGATCTCGTCCTTTAGACCATCGATGAGCCGGGTGGCGATTTCCCGAAGAAAGACGCCTGACTTGCTACAAGGGTCGAGAAAGCGGATCGAACTATCCGCCCAGATATTAGCGCCGCCGTTGCTCGCCGCCCATGCCCGAGCCAGTGCATCCAACATTCGATTGGCAAAATCCGGCGGGGTGAACACCTCGTCGTTCGAGAGATTGGCAATACAGGTCAAAACATCGGGATTGCGACCCCTCAGCGTGAACCCCGCCTGTGAACTCATGTGGCTCCCCCTAGGCATTCCCGCTGGCCAGATCACGCACGGTCATGGGCGGGTATGTCGTAGTAGGCTCGAAGATTTCGTTTCTGCCGACCCGGGCGAACAGCGATCCCTTCGCGCTAAAGCTAGCCATGCCAGTGAGCACATCGAGTCGGAAGTCCCGTCGCTGGAACTTACCCTTCCCGATGTAACCCCATTCCACAACGTTGATGGGTGCGCCGCTCGTCTCCCGCATGGTCATAGCGTCGCCATGCACGAGATTGAGCGAGAGCACGAAGGACGCTGCCCGATACATCTCGTCCGCTTCAGACACACTGAGATAGTCGGCGAAGACCTCCAGCATGTTCGTGCGGCATTCGGCGATGTTATCCGCCAGCAATTCGATCCCATAGCAGCACATCAACGCCAGCAGCGCGTAGTGCCGCCGCTCGAAGTCGGACTTGCCGAACCTCGACTCGACGGCAGCCAGCTTGCGCTGGAGAACTGGGACGAGGAAGTTGCCGCTGCCACAAGCGGGCTCAAGGAAACGAGCATCGATGCGCTCAGTCTCGCCCTTAACGAGGTCGAGCATCCTTTCGACCAGCCAGCTAGGCGTGAACACCTCGCCGTGGTCGGCGACGCGCTTCTTCGACTTGATCAAGCTCATCGACGATGCCCCGCTACAGGCGTCATCTGGACTCGATCTGCCGCAGGGTCGTTGCTTAGAGGCGTCGTGCGCAGGGCGAACTGGCGCGTAGAGCGGCGCATTTGGATGCTCGCGTGCGTCGGGGGTTGGCGGCGGCAAGAAGGGGCGATGGTAGTCAAGCCGGTCTATCGGCTCTGCGCGACGTCTCCAAGAGGCATCTCCGAGCCTTCGCGAGGCGGGAATCGCGGAACGCCGCGCACGCGAAGGTAGGGTGGGGTCGCCCGCATTTCCCGCCGCATCGACAACTGCATGACGCGCTGAAGGGTGGGGCGGGAGCCAAGCGCCAGTCTCGGCACGCATAGGCCCGACCAGCCCGCCTAATTTCGAGAACGGCTCCGATTTCGCAGAGTCGCTTTCACCAAGATCACCACAATGGAAAAGTTAGTACGGGGCTTCGTCCCGGCGTCTATGGCAGACCTACAGTTACTATCCGTCGATCAAGCGCTCGCGCTACTCGGGGTTGGGCGCACATCCTTCTATGAGTTGATATCCCAAGGCCGCATAGCACCCGTAAAACTAGGCCGCCGAACCCTTATAAGAGCCGCTGATCTCCAAACTTTTATCGCCGGGCTTCCACCTGTTGGAGGTGCGCTATGAAGCTCCGGTTAGACTCCCTTAGACCGCCCGAGGAAGAGTTTGATCTAAGGGTTCTTAAGCCTCGTTCGGCAGACCGACTGAGGCTTAGCGGCGCTAAGCCGCGCTCAACCTGCCTTCCTTCCGCTAACCGCCACCGGAATGAGGATAGGCTTAGGCTGGGGCGAGCTAGAAAGCTCCTTAAACGCAACCACCCTTCAGTCGATACCGAGCTTTTAGCAGGGCTTATAAGAACCCTGTCGCGTGGCGACGGAGAGCGAAGAAATGCGGGCTCGGCTACGGATTCGCGATGGGTGCAGGTTCGGGTAACCGGTGCGATCCTGCGGCTTCTAAGTGCGGATTCCGACGTGATCGCGCCCGCCGTTCCGATTTGATGCCGCCCACCATTCCGAAGTGATCCCGCCCACCGTTCCGGGATAACGCCGCCCAGGATTCCGGGATGATCCCGCCCAGGCGGCCCGGCGGTCCAGGCCTTCGCCGACGCTAGGCTCTCCTCCTTTCGAGGAGAGGCCGATGCCGACGGAGAGGATTGCGATGCGCCGCGTGCGCGAGATGTTGAGGCTGCGCCTGGACGCCGGGCTTGGCGGGCGGGAGATCGCCCGCCGGATGGGGATCGCCCCGTCGACGTTCCGCGAGATGACGCGGCGCTTCGAAGAATCCGGTCTCGCCTGGCCGTTGCCGTTGGATCTGACGGACAGCGAGCTGGAAGACCGGCTCTACGGCGAGAGCAGGACAAAGCAGGGCTTCCGTCGGCGCGCCGAGCCGGACTGGGCGGCGCTCAACCGCGAGCTGAAGAAGAAGCACGTCACCCTGCAGATCCTGTGGGACGAGTACATCGAGGCTTATCCGGACGGCTATCGCTACAGCCGATTTTGCGAGCTCTACCGCAGCTGGGAAGCCCGCCTGCCGGTGACGATGCGCCAGACGCATCTTGGCGGCGACAAGCTCTTCGTCGACTACGCCGGCGACACCGTGCCGGTGATCATCGACCGCCGCAGCGGCAAGACACAGCCGGCGCACATCTTCGTCGGGGTGCTGGGCGCCTCCAGCCTGACCTTCGCCTGCGCCACCTGGAGCGAGAAGCTCCCCGACTGGGTCGACGGCCACGTGCAGGCCTTCGCCTTCTTCGGCGGCGCGCCGCGGCTGCTGGTGCCGGACAACCCCAAAGTGGCGATCATCAAGGCCTGCCTCTACGACCCGCAGGTCAATCGCACCTACGGCGAGCTGGCCGCCCACTACGACACCGCGGTGCTGCCGGCGCGGCCCAGGCGGCCGCGGGACAAGGCCAAGGTGGAAGCCGCAGTGCGGATCGCCGAGCGTTGGCTGCTCGGCAAGCTGCGCCATCGACGCTTCTACAGCCTGGCCGAGGTGAACGCCGCCCTGGGCGAGCTGCTGGTCTGGCTCAACGAGCAGCAGGTCCGGCGTTATCAGCGCCGCACCCGTCGCCAGCTCTTCGCGGAGATCGACGCCCCGCGGCTTAAAGCCCTGCCGGCCGAGCCCTATGCCCTCGCCGAATGGCGCGTGCGCAAGGTGGGGCTGGACTACCACGTCGACGTCGACGGCCACTTCTACTCCGTCCCCTACCGTCACGCCCGCGAGACGGTGGAGGTGCGGCTCACCGCCCGCGCCGTGGAGATCTTCCTGCACGGCGAGCGCATCGCCGCCCACCTGCGTGGCTCCGGCGACGGCAAACACACCACGCTCAGCGAGCACATGCCGGCCAGCCACCGCCGCTACAGCGACTGGACCATCGAGCGGATCCTGAGCGAGGCGCGGGCCTGCGGCCCTTCCGTGGCGCTGCTCTGCCAGGTGATCCTCGAGCACCGGCCGCACCCCGAACAGGGCTTCCGCACCACGATGGGGATCGTGCGCCTGGCCAAGGTCTACGGCGTCGCGCGCCTGGAGGCGGCCTGCGAGCGCGCCCTGCTGGTGAGCGCGCGCAGCTACGGCGCGGTCAAATCCATCCTCGACAACCGGCTCGACGGCCAACCGGTCCGGCGGCGCGACGGCGAGGCCGGCGGCGCCGTCGCCCACCCCAACATCCGCGGCTCAACCTACTACCACTGAGGAGATCTGATGCTGACCCATCCCACCTTCGACCAGCTCAACGTCCTGGGCCTCCAAGGCATGGCCAAGGCCTTCCGCGAACTGCTCGACAACCCCGAAGCCGGCGGCCTGGGACATGCCGACTGGCTGGCGCTGCTGCTGGACCGTGAAACCGTGCACCGACAGGACAAGCGTCTCGGCGCCCGGCTCCGCCATGCGCGGCTGCGCCACCACGCCGTCCCGGAAGACATCGACTACCGCGCCCCCCGCGGACTGGACCGCGGCGTCCTCACGACGCTGCTCAAAAGCCACTGGATCGACGCGGCCGAGAACCTGGTGATCTGCGGCCCGACCGGGGTGGGCAAGAGCTGGATCTCCTGCGCGCTCGGCCACAAAGCCTGCCGCGACAACCGCTCGGTGCTCTACGTCCGCGTCCCCAAGCTCTTCGACGAGCTGGCGCTGGCGCACGGCGACGGCAGCATCGGCCGCCGCTTCAAGAGCCTGGGCGCCGTGCAACTGCTGATCCTGGACGACTGGGGCCTGGAGCCGCTCGACGCCCAGGCACGTCACGACCTGCTCGAGATCCTCGAGGACCGTTACGGCCGGCGCTCCACCATCGTCACCAGCCAACTACCGGTCTCGGCCTGGCACACCGTCATCGGCGAGGCCACCTACGCCGACGCCATCCTCGACCGGCTCGTCCACAACGCCCACCGCCTGGACCTCAGCGGCGACTCCCTGCGCCGCCCGAAACCCGCCGATCAGGCTTGACCAGCCGGCCGAACCCCAGACAGATGAAACCTGTCGATGAAGGCTGTGCCGCTGGGCGGCATCAGATCGGAACAGCGGGCGAGATCATCTCGGAATAGCTGGGCGGCATCGTCGGAATCCGCAGCTTCTAAGCGAGCTAGCCCCTAAGGGCTATCGCGCTTACGCCGCTACCGTCATGTCCTCGAAATGGGTCTTAAATCCCGAGGAGCTAACGGTAGATCGAGTGCTTAGCGTCCTAAGGGAGTTCGAAGAGAACTTTCGGCGCAAAGAGGCGCGAGGGCTAAAAGGCCACCTGATAGGCAAGCTGGATGGCGAGTTCGACGTCGCTAACGAGCTCTTCGTTCTGCATTTCCACTGCATATGCACCGGGGAAATGGCCAGCTTTCTTAGGGGCAGGGTGGCCAAAAAGCCCGCGTATCGCGGTAACGATTATATCGTTAGGCCAGTGCTCGTTAGGGCCCTTTATAACCCTGCCTTTCAGACTAGCTACATAAGCAAGACCCATTGGGTAAAGGGGACCAATAACGGCCTAAGAGGCGCAGATAGGATCCGCTATAGCGGTGGCCGCGTGCCAGAGCCGTTCGGTTCGCTTTATCTATCGGTGTTGAACGCCATCCCCTTATCCAAGCTCTACGTTTTTATAAACGTAGCTATTAGGAATGGCGTTCTAATCGATAACCTCGGCTAGAAACGCGTACCAATTGAAAGGCTTATCCCTCCTTTGGCTGCATCTAAGCTGCCTCTAAGGCCCTCCAGCGAGGGTCTATCTTTATCTACCCATACAATGCTGCTGCTGCTGCGCGCTTAGCCAAGCCTACCCAGCTTCGGATATGTCGCTGCTATCGCTGCTGTCGCTAGCTTCTAAGTCGAGCTTGCTAGCGCAATAGGCTGACCAGCTATCCATAAGCTCGATCCGTTTAGCCAACATGTCTCCGCGTCGATAGGCGGCCTCTACGGCGTTGCTAACGACATGGGCTAACGCCATTTCGGCTACGTCACGGGGTGTACTGGTCTGCTCGGCCGTCCAGTCGCGGAAGGTGGAACGGAAGCCGTGAGCGGTTAGATCGGATCGCTTCATCCGCTCTAAAAGCTTTAGCATCGACATATTGGATAAGGGCTTTCCCGTTTTAGCGCCGGGAAAGACATAGCCCTCGCTATCGATCGCGCCTTCCTCAGGGCTAAGCGGCTTGAGGACGGCAATAGCGCGGTCACTTAGCGGCACACGATGTTCCCGGCCGGACTTCATCCGTTCGGCCGGGACTATCCAAACCTTATTCGCGATATCGATTTCGCCCCACCTAGCGCCCAACACCTCCCCGGTGCGCGCGGCGGTTAGGATGGCGAACTCCAAGGCCTTAGCGGCCAACCCCGGCTGATCGCGCAAGGCCGCAAAGAAGGTCGGCATATCGACATAGGGAAGCGCCGGATGGTGCTTCACCTTAGACACTTTAGAACGGGCGGGCAGTTGGTGCGCTAAATGCCCCTTCCAGCGCGCGGGGTTATCACCGCTTCTAAGCTGCCTAGCTGCAGCCCATCCTAAAACGCACTCTATACGCCCTCTAACGCGGCTGGCCGTTTCGTTCTTAGCGCTCCATAGGCGCTGCCGGTTATTAGCGGCTCCCACCTCTTGCTCTAAGACCTGCATAACGAGGGCCGTATCGATAGCGGCAACGGGCAAGCCACCGATGATTGGATAGGCGTAAGCCTTAAGGGTGCTATCCCACTGGGCGGCGTGCTTATCGTTGCGCCATCCGTCGCGCTGTGAGGCGATATAAGCCTCTGCGCACTCCTTAAACGTCATAGCCTTGGTAGCAGCTCGCCGCTGAGCGAGCTTAGCAGCGTTGCGTGTCTCTATGGGGTCTATGCCATCTGCTTTTAGCCGCCGCGCCTCTAACGCACGGGTGCGCGCCTCCTTGAGGTCGATCTCCGGAAAAGGGCCAAGGCCCATTGTTCGGGCCTTTCCATCCAGCATGTAGCGGAGCACCCACGACGCGGCGCTTGGTGGCGCGACTCGCAGATACAAACCCGCTCCGTCGCAATGCATGCCCGGCTTCTTAGCCAAGCGGGGGGACTTCAATAGGCTTTAGCCTCGCTGACGCACGCGCCATCGCTCACCCTTCCTACAAAGGTTAGTACAAATCGATTGGGGATTTGGGCGAGCGTCGGCGGACGTGTGCGAACAAACGTCAGGACGGGTTTAGCTCTACCCGCCTGAAATATCGCATGTTTTTCGGACTTTGTCGAACGGGAGCGGTCGCTACCGAACGACGGTTGTGGCGGAGAGGGTGGGATTCGAACCCACGATACCCTTTCGAGTACGCCGCATTTCGAGTGCGGTACATTCAACCACTCTGCCACCTCTCCAACCGGGTGCTTGAGGCCCCTTGCGGAACCCCCTGCCGAGTGAGCGGCGGAAACTACTCATCTCGATCCGGGTCCGCAAGTGGGGTGTGACAGGATGTTTTTCCCCGCCGTTCGGGACCCGCCTGAGGAGCCTCAGTCGGCGTCGGGCTCGCCCTCACCGTCCATCGCCGTGCGGGGCCCGTCGGTGGAGCTCCCGGTGCGATGGCCGTCGGGCGTGATGCCGGGGGCGTCCCAGCTGTCGGGCTTGCCGTCAGGGCCCCCGAGCCCTCCCACGCCGTAGCCCTCGCGCTGGGCCGCGCCGCCGCCCGCGCCCGTGCGCGGCCCCGAACGTTCCTCTGTCTTGCGGATGTCGTGGCCCATGCGGACCTCCTCTGGCTTCCGTCCGACCAACCGCTGGGCAAGCGCCGCGTTCCAAGCTTGGCCATGGTTCATCGGGGAGTCAGTCGCGACCTGTCACAAGTCCGCCCACGGAGGCTGCTGCGTATCTGCAGGTTCCGGTCCGCGGCGGCTGGTCCCGCCGGGGTCGGGCCCCGGTTCTCGGAGACCGGGGCCCACAGTTCCGCCGCGAAAACGCCACCGACCGAGCTTGGCCTTCGGCCCGGGGCGGAAACCGAACGGCCCGGTCAGGGTTCTGGACCGGATGTCCGTGTGGAACTCGGAGAGCTTATGATGAAAACCAAGCTGATCGCGGCCGCGACGCTGGCCTGCAGCGCCCTTGCCTTCACCGCCGTACCGCTGACCGTGGAGGCCCGCGAGCGGGTCTATGTCTGCGACAAGAACGTGAAGAAGAAGTCCAACAATGGCACCCTGGTGGGCGCCGTCGCCGGCGGCGTGCTGGGCAATGTGGTCGCCGGCAACGGCGCCAAGACCGAAGGCACGGTGCTGGGCGCGGGCGTCGGCGCGGTGGCGGGCCACCAGATCGCCAAGAAGTCCTGCCGTTGGGTCTATCGCTGACCGGGCGTGAGGCACAGATAGCGCGCCCGATGGAAGTTGGGCGCGTTGTCCTGCCAGCCCGTCACGCGCCGGCTGACCAGGTTGCGGTTGACCACGAAGAACAGGGGCGCGATCCCCTCGTCGTCCAGCATCCGCTGCTCGGCCTGCGCCAGGATCCGGGCGCGACGTTCCAGGTCCGGCTCCTGGTCCGCGCGCCCCAGCAGCGCGTCGTAGTCCGGGTTCCTGTAGTCGCCGTAGTTCTGCGCCCCGGTGTCCGACTTCAGCAGGCCCAGGAAGGTCACGGGATCGTTGAAGTCCCCGTACCAGCTCATCGAGCCCACCTCGAAGTCGCGGTTGCGATAGGCGGCGAAGGCCACCCCAGCCTCGTTCTGGGCGATCGAGACCTGCACCCCGACGGCCCGCCAGTCCGCCTGCACCGCTTCCATCAGCAGCAGGGTGTCGGTGTTGTTCGGCGTGGTTATGGTCAGCTTCAGCGGCCGTTTGGCCGTAAACCCCGCCTCGGCCAGCAGCCGGCGGGCCTCGGCCTGTCGGGCCGGGTAACTCATGTCGGCCCAGCGCAGCCTGGGCAGGTCGCTCACGTAGTTGGCCGTCGTCGGCGGCACGAAGGAATAGGCGGGCTGCTGCCCCGCGCCCATCAGCTTCTGCGTGATGAACTCGCGATCCAGCGCCATCGACAGCGCTCGGCGCACCCGGATGTCCTGGAAGGCCTTCACGTCGCGCGTGTTGAAGGCCAGGTAGCCGGTCGCTAGCGACAGGCCGGTCCGCGGCACGCCGGGCATGGTCTTCTGCAGCCGTCGGTACCGGTTCGACTGGAAGCGGGTGTTCAGGTCGAGCTCGCCGCGCGCCACCCGTCGCTCGGCGCTGACCACGTCGGGTGAAGGATAGTAGTTGATGCGGTCCAGGCACACGTTCGCCGCGTCGAAGAAGTGCGGGTTCCGGACCGCGGTGATCCGATCGCCCAGCCGCCATGCGGCCAGCTTGAAGGCGCCGTTCGAGACGTAGCGGCCCGGCTGGACCCATCCGTCGCCGTATTGCTCGACGACATGCCGCGGCGCGGGGAACCAGCTCTGATGTTTGGCGATCTCCGGAAGATAGGGCGCGGGATGGACCAGGCGGATCTGCACCGTCCGCGGGTCGAGCGCGCGAACGCCGAGCGTTTCGAGCGGCGCCTTGCCCTCGTTCACGGCCTGGCCGTTCTCGATCAGGTACAGCAGCCAAGCGTAGACCGAGGCGGTCTTCGGATCGACCGTCCGCCTAAGGCCGAAGACGAAATCGTCGGCTGTGACCGGGCGTCCGTCCGACCACTTGGCCGCGCGCAGGTGGAAGGTCCAGACGAGGCCGTCGGGGCTGGTCTCCCAACGGGTCGCCATGCCGGGCACGGGCGAGCCGTCGGGCGCGTCGGTGGTCAGGCCCATCATCAGGTCGCCGATGATCGAGGCCTCGTCCACGAGGTTCGACTTCTGCGGGTCCAGCGTCTGCGGCTCGGTGTTGTTGCCGTACTCCAGGCAGACCTGCCCCACCGGGCAGTCGGCGCGCCGCACCTTGTCCTGGCAGGCGCCGAGCGTCAGCGGCGCCAGCAGGGCGGCAGCGAGAAGGACGAAACGAAGCGGCGCGATCACCCGCCGCATCAGTCCGCAGCGTCTGCGAAAAGTCGAGAGCTAGTGCAGCTTGAATTCGGCGCCCACCGCCTTCAGCTCGGCCGGCCGGATCAGCCGGTTGTGGCCCACGGTGACCTTGAACAACGGCCCGTCCAGCTTGTCGGTCCAGAAGTCGAGGAACTTCTTCAACACCGGAAATTCGGGGAAGATGTCGTAGTCCTGCCAGATGTAGCTCTGCAGCAGGGTAGGATGGTCGGGCAGGCGGTAGAGGATCTCTGCCGTCGTCAGGCCGTAGCCCTCCATCTGTTTCCGGAATGCAGGCGACACAAGCATCGAGCGACCTCCTCGGTGGTTCCGTCCACGGATGAGGATAGGTCTGATTCGTGGAGGAAGTTCCGAGTTAATTCAGGAGCTTAGCACTCAATGGCCAAGCCTGCTGCTAGCGGGGCTCTGCGAACAGCCGGGGCTCGAGGGCGATCGGGACCGGTTCGGGGAAGGCCAGCCATCCGCGCTCGCGGATCACGTCGTTGCTCTCCTTGGCCCGGCGGCCGTCCGCCAGGGACCAGGTGACGTGGTAGGTCGAGCCGTCCGGGCGGTCGGTGGTCCCGCCGATGCGGACGACCATCGCCTGAACCCCTCGGCGGTCGTCGGCCTCCCCGACGATCTCTCCGTGGGTCTCGGTCGGGAGTTTGGGGTGCGATGGCTTGAACGCCAGGGTGACATGATCGGCGACGGCATGCGCATAGCGCGGCGGAAACCGGCGCAGGAGCGCCTCGCGCTCGCCCCGGTCCAGGGCCCATCCGGTGAAGCGGCTCATGACGTCTAAACGCTCAAGCGTCGGGCCAGGCGCCCTTCGGCGCCGAACACGCGCTTGTATCGGTCGACCTCGGCCGGATCGCCGGTCGCCTTCTCCGGGTTGTCGGACAGCTTCACGGCCGGCCGGCCGGCCGCCTCCGTCACCTTGCAGACTAGCGAGATCGGCTTCAGGCCCGGCGCTTCCGCGCAGCCTTCCAGGTCGTTGGTGAGCTTGGTGCCCCAGCCAAAGCTCAAGGCTACGCGGCCGTGGAAGCGCCGGTGCAGCTCCACGATCAGCTCGACGTCCAGCGCGTCCGAGAACACCAGCAACTTGCCGGCGGGATCCCGGCCCTTCGCGCGCCACCAGTCGATCAGGGCCTCGCCGGCCGCGACCGGCGGTGCGGAATCGGGCCTCACGCCTCGCCAGTCGGCCACCCAGTCGGGCGCGTCGCGGAAGAAGGCCGCCGAGCCGAAGGCGTCGGGCAGCACGATCCGCAGGGCCTCGGGGTAGAGCGCCGCCCAGTCCTCCAGGGCCCGGTAAGGCGCGCGCTTCAGGGCCTCATCGTCCGCGGCGAGGGCAGCCAGCACCATCGGAATCTCGTGGCCGTTGGTGCCCACCGCCGGGAGGTCCAGCGCCTTGGCCAGCAGCATGTTGCTGGTGCCTCGGAAGCTCTGACCCAGCCGCTCGCGCATCACCTCTACGCAGGTGTGCTGCCACGCCAGGCTGTGCCGGCGGCGCGTGCCGAAGTCCGTCAGGACGAGGCCCGGCAGAGCTTTCAGCCGCTCGGCCTTGGCCTCCAGCCGCCCGAGCGCGCAGCGGTAGAGATGGTCGCGCTCCGTCGCCGACATGGCGCCGACGACGCCGCGAGCCCGGAGGGCCGAGACGATCGTCAGGGCCGGAATCTCCCACAGCGTCACGGCCGCCCAGGGCCCCTGAAACGACAGGGTCAGCTGGCCGCCACGACGGCCAAGCTCGTAGCCCGGCAGGCGCAGGGCCGGCAGCCAAGCCAGGAAGTCAGGCCCTAACAGCCCGCGACAGCCGTAGATCTCGGTGTCCGCGAGCCAGGCGATCTCGTCGGGGCCGAACGACAGCGTCCTCACGTGGTCGAGCTCGGCCCGCAGCTCGGCCTCGTCCACCTCCTCGGCCAGCCGAACCGCACGTGTCCGGTTCACCAGCGAGAACGTGACAGGCGTGTTCGCGTACCGTCGCCAGATCAGCTGCAGCATCAGCAGCTTGTAGAGGTCGGTGTCGAGCAGCGAGCCGATCAGCGGCCGGTCGTTCGCGTGCGTCATGGCGTGAACAGCTCCGGCCGTCGGACCCTCAGGGCCAGGATCAGCGCCAGCGTCTTCAGGTCCTCGATGCGGCGCTGGTCGAGCCAGGCCCACAGCTGGGCGAGCGGGATTTCCTCGACGGAGATCAGCTCGTTCTCGCCCGCCACGCCGCCGCCGTCGGTCACGCGATCGGCCTGGGTGTACTCCGCCAGGAACAGGTCGATCTTCTCGGAGGAGACCCCCGGCGAGGAGAAGGGCGACCCGACGGCGTCCAGTCGCGAGAGCTGGACGCCCACCTCCTCCAGCGCCTCGCGGATCGCGGTATCCTCAGGGTCCTCGTTGTCGATCATGCCGGCCGGCGCCTCCAGGAGCTCGGGGGGCCGCCCGCCCAGATGACCGGCGCGCGGGGCAGGTTGACCATCAGCGCGCAGCGGCGGACGGGGTCGTAGGGCAGAACCGCCGCAGCGCGGCCGTGATGCTCGATCTCGCGGCGGAAGGCCGTCCCGTCCGGCCCGGTCAGCGTGGCCACCATCAGGGTCGAGTAGCCCTGGTACACCGTCTCGACCTTGCGCAGTTGGACGGGCATCGCAGCTCCTGGGTCTCGACACCGGAACCGCGGGCGCGGCTTCAGGTTGCCTCCTGGCAACGGAGGTCGCCATGCCGGATATCGCTCGTCACGTCGAGGAGGCCCGCAGCGTCCGCGGCGGCCTGTCCGCCCTGTTGGCCGCCCGCGCCGAGCCGCTCCCCGAGATGGACGATCCGGCCTTCGGGGCGCTGTTCGACCGTTTCGCCGACGCCCGGGTGGTGCTGTTGGGGGAGGCCAGTCACGGCACGTCCGAATTCTATTGCGCGCGGGCGGCGATCACTCGGCGGCTGATCGAACGGCACGGCTTCAACGTCGTGGGGCTGGAGGCCGATTGGCCGGACGCCCGGGTGCTGGACGCCCGTGCTCGCCATCGGGCCCCGCCGCCGCGCGCCGCCGACGCGTTCCGCCGCTTCCCGACCTGGATGTGGAGGAACCGGGAGTTCGACCAGTTCCTGGAGTGGCTCTCCGACCACAACCGCTCACGGGGGCCCGCGGGCCAGGCGGGGATCTACGGCCTCGACCTCTACAATCTCGCCGCTTCGATGCGGACCGTGATCGACTATCTCGATCGGGAGGATCCCGACGCCGCCAAGGTGGCCCGCGAGCGCTACGGCTGCCTCACGCCCTGGGCCGAACAGCCGGCGGCCTATGGCCATTTGACGCTGTCGGGCCGCTACGCCGGCTGCGAGGGCGCAGTGAACGCGATGCTGCGCGAGATGCTGCAGCGCAGCCTGCACGATGGCGGCGGCGATCCTGAGGAGGCGCTGCTGGACGCCACCCAGAGCGCCCGCCTGGTGGCCGATGCCGAAGCCTACTACCGCGCCATGTACTACGGCGGCGCCGAGAGCTGGAATCTCCGCGACACCCACATGTTCGAGACGCTCCAGGCGATCCTCGAGGCCAAGGGGCCGGACGCCAAGGCCGTGGTCTGGGCGCACAACTCCCACATCGGCGACGCCCGCGCGACAGAGATGGGCGCCGTGCGCGAGGAGCTGAACATCGGCCAGCTTTGCCGCGAGGCCTATGGCCAGGCCGCGCGCCTCATCGGCTTCGGCGCCGACAGCGGTACGGTGGCCTGCGCATCCGACTGGGACGAGCCCGTGGAGGTGAAACAGCTGCGCCCCGGCCTGCCCGACAGCGTCGAACGGCTGTCTCACGGCGCCGGCATCAGCCGCTTCCTCCTCGACCTCCGCCCCGGCGTGCACGAGGACGTCCGCCAGGCCCTCGCCGACCCGCGTGTGCAGCGCTTCATCGGCGTCATCTACCGCCCCGAGACCGAACGTTGGAGCCACTACGCCGAGGCGCGGCTCTCCGAGCAGTTCGACGCCTGGGTCTGGTTCGATGAAACCCGGGCGGTGAGCCCGCTCGAGACAGCGGCGCCGGCGCCGGACGAAGGCGGCGCCGAGGACACCTGGCCGTTCGGCGTCTAGCTGCTAGGCTTGCCCCCGTCGCGCGGGGGGGCGGCGTTTTGGGGGCGGCGGCGTGACCTGCCTGCGGCGCCCTGCTGCTTGGGTGCATGGGCTCATCGTGCTGATGATCACGCTCGCCAAGATCTTCCTGTTCGACATGGCGCGACTGGACGGCGTCGTCCGGGCGGGCTCGTTCCTGGCGGTGGGCACCCTGCTGCTGGCCGCCGCGGTGCTCATGCGGCGGATCTCGGGGGCGACGGGCCTGTTCTTCGGCCTCAGCTCCAACGGGGCGCGCCTTGCCGACGCGCCCCAGGGCTAGGGCGATCAGCCCAGCGAGGCGCGCAGCATCCAAGCGTGCTTCTGGTGCGCCTCGACGCGGGCGTCGATGACCGCCGCGGTCACATCGTCGGCGCCTTCGCGCGCCGCCTTGGCGGTCTTGATCAGCGCCTCGTGGTCGGCGACCAACTCCTGCAACATGCCGGCGGCGTCCTTGTTCGGGTCACCGTCCTGGATGCCCGACAGGTTGCCGAAGCTGCGGTAGCCTTGCGGGGCCAACTCGCCCAGCGCGCGGATACGCTCGGCTACGGTGTCGATGGCCGTCCACATCTCGGTGTACTGCTCCATGAACATGGCGTGCAGCGCGTGGAAGTTCGGCCCGCGGACGTTCCAGTGATAGCCGTGGGTCTTCAGATAGACGGCGTAGGTGTCGGCCAGCAGCTTGGACAGGCCGTCCGCGACGGTGTCGCCCATATTCAACTCTCCCTCGATTGATCGGTCGGTCAGACGCTCGCCGGACGCCCTTGCGGCCGCCCGACAGCGCGGGCGGGCGCGAGCCGCGTCCACGCCCGTTCATGCAGCGCAAAGGCGATCGTCTGGAAGATGGGCTCGATCAACCCAACGGCCAGAGCCGCCCGCCAGTTCTGCGTCAGCGCGTAGGCGACCGCGATGGCGACGATCATGTGAACGACCGACCAACTGGCGGTCTTGGCGGCGAGGCGCATGCCGAACGTCCTTATTGAGAACGGTTCTTAATATAGCTGTCGCCGATCGAAACGCAACGATCCAGAGATAGTTTCTTTGGCCAAGCTCCCGGCTAGGGCTTTTTCGCCGGGACGGTCCAGCGGTAGATCGCATTGCCGCTGGGCATCATCTGCTCCTGCTCGGGGCGCCAGTCGCCCATGGGGAACGCGTGGCTCACGATCCGCGTGCCGGGCTTCAGCTCAAGCAGGCGCGGCATCAGCTTCTCGTTCAGGCTCGGCAACAGGTAGAGCGTGATCACGGTCGCATCGCTGAAGTCGGCCTCGAACAGATCTTCCTGTCGGAAGCGGACCAGATGGGTGACGCCGGCGCTCTTGGCGTTCTCGTTCGCCTCCCGGATGCGGTTGGGGTCTATGTCGATGCCGACGCCCTTGACGCCGAACTGCTTCGCCGCCGCGATCGGGATGCGCCCGTCTCCAGAGCCCAGGTCGTAGAGGACGTCGCCCGGCTTCACCTCCGCCAGCTTCAGCATGGCGTCGACCGTTTCGGGCGGCGTCGGCACATAGATGACGTCGGGGCCGCGGTCCGGCGGCGGCTTGCGGGCCGGGGTCTGGGCCTCGGCCTCCTGGACGGCGGGCGGCGCCTGGCAGGCGATCAGCGCCAAGGCGGCGGCGAAGAGATACGCTTTGACGGGTCCTCTCATGTGGACGTCTCCTCTCGGCGGGTTTTGAGCGGGATGAGCAGCAGTCCGCCGACCGCCAGCACCGCCACACCCAGAAGGGCGCCTCGGCCGGTGTAGGCAAGGCTGGACCACAGCAGATAGGCGTTGGTGGCGATGAACACGGCCGGCAGGACCGGATAGAGGGGCACGCGGAACGGCCGGGGCGTCTCCCCGTCGATGTGGCGCAGCCGGATCAGGGCCACGCCGACCAGCAGGAAGAAGCCCCAGAACACCGGGGCGGTGTACTCCACCGCCAGCCGGAATCCGTCGCGGGCCAGCGCGCCCGCCGCCACCAGGACGAGGGCGGCCACGCCCTGCAGGACGAGGCCGTTGCGCGGCGTGGCGGCGCCGGCGTCCCAGCGGCCGAGGAGGGCCAGCCTCGGATGATCGCGGCCGAGCGCCCAGGCGGTGCGCGCGCCGGTAAAGACCGTGGCGTTGGCCGACGTCAGGGCGGCGACGGCGACGATGGCTGAGACGAGCACCGCGCCGGTCGGTCCGAAGGCCAGGCGCATCACGTCGGCGGCGACGGCGTCCGAGCCGGCGACGCCGGCGAGGCCCAGCGCGCGGAGATAGGCCGCATTGGCCGCGAGGTAGAGGAGGGTGATGATCAGCAGGCTGGCCATCAGGACCGGCGCCATCCGGCGGCGGGCGTCCTTCAACTCCGCCGAGACATAAGCGGCCTCGTTCCAGCCGCCGAAGGTCAGGAGGACGAAGACCATCATCAACCCGAAGTGGGAGGTCTCGGCGGCGGCGTCTCCGGCCGGAACGGCCGGCGCCACCGCGAGGCCGGCGACGATCACCGCCGCCAGGCCTGCCACCTCAGCGAGCGTCAGCCAGGTCTGCGCGCGGGTCCCCGCCCGGACGCCGATCCACTGCACCGCGGTGATCACGACGACCGCGGCCGCCGCCCAGAGCGCGGACGAGAACGGGCCCAACGGCAGGAGCTGGCTCATGTAGTCGCCGAACACATAGGCCAGCAGCGCCACCGAGCCGGTCTGGATGACGGCCAGGCGGGCCCAGCCGTACAGGAAGGCGAGCCGGCGCCCGAAGGCGCGGGCGAGATAGTGATAGTCGCCTCCGGCGTGCGGATAGGCCGAGGCCAGTTCCGCGTAGCACAGCGCGCCGACCAGCGAGATCAGCCCGCCGGCCAGCCAGGCCAGCAGCACGGCGGGCACGCCGTCCGCCGCGCCCGCCACCAGTGAGGGAGTGCGGAAGATTCCCGCGCCCACGACGATGCCGATGGTGATCGCCATGGCCTCGCGGACGCCCAAGGTCTCGCGCAAGCCGCCCGCCCCGACCATGGCCATCCGCATCCTCCGAGGCGCGTCCTGCTTCCGGGCCGCAAATGCGGCCCAGGATGACCTGGCGGGTCAATCCGCAAACCTCGGGATGGGGCCGTTGCGCCATCACGGATCCGTGATCTCGCGTGAACCAAATGCGCATTTGTCTGTTGTGACCGGCTGATCGAGGGGCACGGACATAGGAGAGACGACGATGAAGACGCTCGCCATGGCCCTCGCGGCCGCCACGGCTCTCGCTGCAACCGCCGCCGCCGGTTCGGCCGCGGCCCAGCCGTCGTACGATCGTGGATGGTACGACCGCGGCTGGCACGACGATCGAGGCGAATGGGTTCACATCGAGCGCCGGAAGATGCAGCTCGATCGGCGGATCGAGCAGGGCCTGCGCTCGGGTCAACTGACGCCGCGCGAAGCGATGCGCCTGCGGGCCGAGTTCAACGACATCGCCCGCCTGGAATACCGCTACAGCCGCAACGGTCTCTCGCCGCGCGAGATGGCCGAGCTCGACCGGCGTTTCGACCGCCTGGCCGCCCAGATCCGCTGGGAGCGCCGGGACGACGACCGCCGCTACGGCTACAACAACCGCTGGTAACGGCGGTGAGCGCCACCATCTGAGGGCGATGGCCAACCTCGCCCAGCAGAGCCTCTTCGACCCTCCGGCGCCCGCCGCGCCGGAGGGTTTCGGCTTTCAGGCCGATTTCGTTACGCCTGTGGAGGAGGCGGCGTTGCTCGCGCGTCTGGCCGACCTGCCGTTCGAGCCGTTCCAGTTCCGGGGTTACGAAGGCCGCCGCCGGGTGTGTTCCTTCGGTTGGAAGTACGACTTCACCGGCCCTGGTCTGGTGGAGGCCCAGCCTTTGCCGGGCTGGTTGCTCCCCGTCCGAGACCGCGCCGCTGCCTTCGCGGGCCTGCCGCCCGACGCCTTCCAGCACCTGCTGATCAACGAATACCAGGCGGGCGCGCCGATCGGCTGGCACAAGGATCGTCCGGTGTTCGACAAGGTCGTTGGCGTGTCGCTGGGCGCACCCGCCGTCATGCGTTTCCGCCGCCGCGCCGGGGTGAAGTTCGAGCGCTTGAACGCACCGCTGCCGCCCCGCTCCGCCTACCTGCTGGACGGCCCCGCCCGCACCGAGTGGGAGCACAGCCTCCCCGAGGCGAAGGCCCTCCGTTACTCCCTCACCTTCCGAAACCTGCGCTGATCTTTTCCATTCCGGCAGAAGTCCTCCGCTCCGACCCGGGTTTATCTCTGCTCTGGAGGAGACGATCTGTCAGGCTCCAGTCGATCGAGAGGAAGCTTAGCCGTGCAGTTCCAGAAGTTCGCCGCCGGAGTCGCCGTCGCCGCCGTTGTCGTCTCTGCCGGCGTCGTCCAGGCGCAGGACGCCTTCACCAAGAAGCCGGCCGAGGTGCGCGCCGGCACCTACACCCTCGATCCCGAGCACTCGAAGATCACCTGGTTCGTGAACCACCTGGGCTTCTCGACCTACGCCGGCCAGTTCGCCGGCGCGACCGGGACGCTGACCCTCGACCCTAAGGCTCCGGCCGCCTCCAAGCTGGACGTGACGGTCAAGGCCGACGACGTGGGGACGCTGAACGCCGCCCTCGACAAGCATCTGAAGTCCGCCGACTTCCTTGACACCGCGAAGTTCCCGACCGCGACCTTCAAGGCCACCCGGATCGTCGTGAAGGGCGCCAACGAGGCCGACATCCACGGCGACCTGACGCTGCGCGGCGTCACCAAGCCGATCGTCATCGCGGCCGAGTTCAATCAGGCCGGCGTCAACCCGCTCGACAAGAGGTACACGGTCGGCTTCGACGGCGAGGCCAAGATCCGTCGCTCGGAGTTCGGCATCGCCTACGCCCTGCCGGCGGTCGGCGACGAGGTCACCCTGAAGATTGAGGCCGAGTTCAAGGCGGCTTCCTAAAGGCAAAAAAGGCCGCCCTCCCGGGCGGCCTCCGTTTTCAGGGATCAGGCTTGCTTAGAAGATCTCGAACAGGCCGGCCGCACCCATCCCGCCGCCGACGCACATGGTGACGACGCCGTACTTCGCGCCGCGCCGCTTGCCCTCATAAAGCAGGTGGGCGGTGCAGCGGGCGCCGGTCATGCCATAGGGGTGGCCGATGGAGATCGAACCGCCCGAGACGTTCAGCCGGTCATTGGGGGATGCCCAGCTTGTCGCGGCAGTACAGCACCTGGCTGGCGAAGGCTTCGTTCAGTTCCCAGATGCCGATGTCTTCGATGGTCAGGCCGTTGCGCTCCAACAGCTTCGGGATCGCGAAGACCGGGCCGATGCCCATCTCCTCCGGGCCGCAGCCCGCGACCGCCATGCCGCGGTAGGCGCCGAGCGCCTCGAGGCCGCGCTTTTCGGCTTCCTTGCGCTCCATCAGCAGCACCGCGGCCGAGCCGTCCGACAGCTGGCTGGCGTTGCCGGCGGTGACGAACTTGCCCTGGGGCACGTAGCGGCCGCCCTTGAACACCGGCTGCAGCTTCTGCAGGTCCTCCAGCGTCGTCTGCGGACGGTTGCCCTCGTCCCGGTCGAGCGTGATCTCCTTGTCGGCCGTCTCGCCGGTCTCCTTGTTGACCAGCACCTTCATCACCGTGGTGACGGGCACGATCTCGTCGGCGAACCGACCTTCGGCCTGGGCCTGGGCGGTCCGCTGCTGCGACTGCAGCGCGTACTCGTCCTGGGCCTCGCGGGATATGCCGTAGCGGTCGGCGACGATCTCTGCCGTCTCGATCATTGAGGTCCACAGCTCGGGCACGTTCTCGCTGAGCCAGGGGTCGAACGCCATGAAGCGGTTCGACTTGTCGTTCTGCACCAGGCTGATCGACTCCACGCCGCCGCCGATGGCGACCGGAGCGCCGTCGTTGATGATGTACTTCGCGGCCGTGGCCACGCCCATCAGGCCCGAGCTGCACTGCCGGTCGATGGTCATGCCCGAGACGGTGTTCGGCAGGCCGGCGCGCAGAGCGGCCTGGCGGGCGATGTTGTTGCCCGTCGTGCCCTGCTGCATGGCCGCGCCGAAGGCCACATCATCGATCTCGCCGGGATCGACGCCCGCTTGCGCCACGACGGCGCGGATCGACCTCGGCGGCCAGCGTCGCGCCGTAGGTGTTGTTGAAGGCGCCGCGGTAGGCCTTGCCGATAGGGGTCCGCTTGGCGGCGACGATGACGGCTTCGCGCATCGAGAAATCCTGACGTTACGTGAGGTGGAGCTTTGAAAAACGGCGGGTGATCCGGAGACCGCCCGCCGTTTGGGTTCAGTCTCTTAGGCCTTCAGGTCCGAGAACTTCTTGCCTTCGGAGACCAGCTTCTCAAGCAGCGCCGACGGCTTGAAGTCGTCGCCCATGGAGCCCTGGAACTCCTTCATCTTGGCCAGCACCTTGTCCGCGCCGACCTGGTCTCCGTAGAACATCGGGCCGCCGCGATAGACGGGCCAGCCGTAGCCGTTGACCCAGACCACATCGATGTCCGACGGGCGGATCGCCTTGCCTTCTTCGAGGATTTTCGCGCCCTCGTTGATCATCGGATAGACGCAGCGCTCCAGGATCTCCTCGTCCGAGATGGTCCGGGCGTTGATGCCCTTCGAGGCCCGGAAGTCCTGGATGATCTTCTCGGTGACCGGCGACGGCTTGGCCGTGCGATTCTCGTCATAGTCGTAGAAGCCGGCGCCGGTCTTCTGGCCGCGGCGATCCATCTCGCAGAGCACGTCGCGCAGGGTCTCGCCCTTCGAGTTCTCCTTCACCCAGCCGATGTCGAGGCCGGCCAGGTCGCTCATGGCGAACGGTCCCATGGGGAAGCCGAAGTCGTACAGCACCCGGTCGATGTCCCAAGGCATGGCGCCTTCCAGCACCAGCTTGTTGGCTTCGCGCTGGCGCTGGCTCAGCATGCGGTTGCCGATGAAGCCCGGGCAGACGCCGGCCAGCACCGCCACCTTGCCGATCTTCTTGGCCAGCTTCATCGACGTGGCGATCACGTCCTTGCCCGTGTGGTCGGCGCGGATCACCTCAAGCAGCTTCATGACGTTGGCCGGCGAGAAGAAGTGCAGGCCGATCACATCCTGCGGCCGCTTCGTGGCCGAGGCGATCTCATCGATGTTCAGGTAGCTGGTGTTGGTCGCCAGGATGGCCCCTGGCTTGGCGATCTGGTCGAGCTTGCCGAACACATCCTTTTTGATGTCCATCCGCTCGAACACGGCCTCGATGATGAGGTCGCAATCGGCGAAGTCGTCCATCGTCAGCGAGCCGGTCAGCAGGCTCATGCGCTTCTCGGTCTGCTCGGGCACGGCGCCGCGCGACCGCTCGTAGTTCTTGCGGATGGTGGCGAGGCCGCGGTCCAGGGCGTCCTGTTTCAGCTCCACGATCGTCACCGGGATGCCGACATTCAGGAAGTTCATGGCGATGCCGCCGCCCATGGTGCCGGCGCCGAGGACGCCCACCTTCTTGACCTCGCGCACCGGGGTGTCGTCCGGCACGTCCGGGATCTTGTTGGCCTGTCGCTCGGCGAAGAAATAGTAGCGCTGGGCGGCCGACTGCTGGCCGGTCATCAGCTGCATGAACAGCTTGCGCTCTTCGGCCAGGCCTTCCTCGAACGAGGCCGCGTTCACCGCCGCCTCGATGCACTTGATGTTGGCTTCCGGCGCGTCGAAGCCGCGGAACTTGCGGGCGTTCTTCTTGCGGAACTCGGCGAAGATCTCGGGCTTGCCCTTGGCCTCTTCGAGCTTGGTGTTGTTCTCGCGGACCTTCACCAGGGGCTTGCCCTCGGCGACGATCTTGCGGGCGAAGGCGATGGCGCCTTCCTTCAGCTGGCCTTCCTCGACCAGCTCGTCGACCAGGCCCATCTCCAGGGCTTCCTTGGCAGGCGCGTGACGACCCGAGGTGACCATCTCCAGCGCCTTCTCGACGCCGGCGATGCGGGGCAGGCGCTGCGTGCCGCCCGCGCCGGGCAGCAGGCCCAGCGCCACTTCCGGCAGGCCCAGCTTCGCCGAGGGGACCGCGACGCGATAATGCGCGCACAGGGCCACTTCCAGCCCGCCGCCCAGGGCCGTGCCGTGGATCGCGGCGACCACCGGCTTGGGCGAATTCTCCATTGTCGCCTGGACCTCAGGCAGGCTCGCGCCCTTCATGGCGCCGCCGAATTCGGTGATGTCCGCGCCGGCGATGAACGTGCGGCCGTCGCAGATCAGCACGATGGCCTTGGCGTCGCTGTCGATCGCCTGCTTGAAGCCTTCGTACAGGCCGTCGCGCACATTGGCCGACAAGGCGTTCACCGGCGGCGAATTCAGGGTCACGATCGCCACGTCGCCGTCGCGCGTCAGGGTGGTCACCGAATTGATCTCGGTCATCGAAGAGCTTCCCTCAAAATCGATGGCAGACCGCCTGTTCAAAGATGGCGCGGCCCGAAATTCAAACGCGTGTTATAGGCCTCGGCAGGTACGGCCAAGTCAATCGTGCCGCACGGGAAAAGGGAGCTCGGAATGGCGTCGGATCTGTTCTCGCTGGAGGGCCGGGTGGCCCTCGTCACCGGCGGTTCGCGCGGCATCGGCAAGATGATCGCCCGCGGCTTCGTCGAGCAGGGGGCGAAGGTCTACATCTCGTCGCGGAAGCCCGACGCCTGCGACGCCACCGCCGAAGAGCTCGGTTCCAATTGCATCTCGCTGCCGCAGGACATCTCGACGGTCGAGGGTGTGCAGCGCCTCGCCGCCCTGATCGCCGAGCGCGAGCCGAAGCTCGACATCCTGGTCAATAACGCCGGCGCCGCCTGGGCCGCCGACTTCGACGAATTCCCGGAGAGCGGCTGGGACAAGGTGATGAACCTGAACCTGAAGTCGCCCTTCTTCCTGACCCAGGCCCTGCACGGCGCGCTGACGGCCGCCGCCAGCGACGACCAGCCGGCCAAGGTGATTAACATCGCCTCGATTGACGGGATCGCGCTCAATCCGCTCGAGACCTATTCGTACCACGCCTCGAAATCGGCCCTGATCTACCTGACCCGCCGGATGGCCGCGAAGCTGATCAAGGACCGCATCGTGGTCACCGCCATCGCCCCGGGCCCGTTCGCGTCCGAGATGAACCGCGCCGCCCGCGACCACAGCGACGAAGTCGCCCGCCGCGTGCCGCTCGGCCGTATCGGCCGTGACGACGACATGGCCGCCACCGCCATCTTCCTGGCTTCCCGAGCCGGTGACTACGTGGTCGGCGCGACCATCCCCGTCGATGGCGGCGTAGCGCTGGCGACCCTCCCGCGCGAGGCGATCGCGGGCTAGGCGCTGAAATGCGGGGAAATGCGTTATGCAGGTCTCCGCATTGTCTAGCTGGTCCCGCCCTTGACCGAACCCGCCGCCCGCACCGTCCGTCCCCTGCGCCTGATCCTGGCGCTGGTGGGTGTGGCGCTGGTGGTGCTGGCGGCGCTCACCTGGCTCAACCGCCGGACGCTGGCGCGCGAGGCGCTGACCGGATGGCTGCGGTCCAAGGGCATCGCCTCGGAGGCCGAGGTGTACGCCATCGGGCCGTCCAGCTTCTCGGCGCGGCTCCGCGTCGGCGATCCCGCCCGTCCCGACTTCCAGGCGGCCCGCGCCGACGTCCGCTATAGGTTCAAGGGCGTGGCGGTGGAGGTGCTCTCGGTCACCCTGCGCCGGCCGGTGCTGCGCGCCTCCCTTCGCAACGGGCGGTTCAGCGTCGGCGCGCTCGACCCGCTGATCGAGGAATTCACCCGCCGACCGCCGCGCCCGGACGCCGCCAAGCCGACCATCGCCGTCGACGACGGCGTGCTGTGGCTGACCACCGACTACGGCCCGGTGAAGCTCACGGCGGACGCCTGCGTCGAGAACAACCGGCTGATGTCGCTCGCCGCCGTCGCCGATCCCGCCCGCCTGAAGGGTCGAGGGCTGTCCGCGGAGACCGGCCGCGCCACCCTAGCCGTCACGACCCGCGGGCCGCGGCTTTCCGTGCGTCTGGAGGCGCCCCTGACCGCCGTCGAGTCCGGGGCGCTCTCGCTGCGCCAGGCCCGCCTCGTCCTGACCGCAGATGCGCCTTATCCGGACATGGTCAAGCGCCGCAGCGATGGCGGCGTCACCCTCAGCGCCCGGCTGACCGGCCGGAGCGCCGCGCTGGCGGCGCACACGCTGGAGGCCTTCGAAGCCGACGCGGCCTTCGTCGGCCAGTCGCGCGGGTGGATTCCGGACCTCGCGCTGAGCGGCCGCGCCACAACCCGTCTCCGTGCTGAAAACGCCAAACTCGGGCCGGCCCGAGCCGTCGGCCTTCGCCTCGCTGCGACGAGCGAGGATCTCCAGTGGACACGGGCTGGCGGCGACCGGCTGGCGGCCGGCGTGCGAGCCACCGCCGTGCTGGATCGCGGCGCGGCCTCGGGCATGACCCTGACCCGCACGACCCTCTCCGCGGCTGGTCCGGTCACGGCCACGGCCGGGGGCGCGCGCGCCGCGCTGACGGGCAGCCTGGTCGGTCGCGGGGCCTACAGCGGCCTTGGCCCCGTGACCTCCGGCGACACGGGTGACCTGGCGGCCGTCAAGCGCGCCGCCCGCGGCTTTGGCATCGCAGCACCCCGCCTGGGTCTCACCCTCGCGCCCGGGAAGGCGCCGGCCCTGGCCCTTCCGCGGCCGGTGGTGCTGAAGCCCGACGCCGGCGGCGTGGTCACCCTTGCGAGCTCCGGAGCGAACGAATGGCGGCTCACCGCCCGGGGCGGCGGACTGCCGGAGATCGACGCGACGGCCCAGGATGTCCGCCTTGCCGACGGCGAGGCTTCGGCTGGCCTGAACCTGAAGGCGACCCTCTCGCTGGGCCCGCTGGAGCGCGCCCGCCTCGACGCCGGCGGCCGTCTCCGCCTCGCCGGCGGGGCGGTCACGCTCGTCGCCACCCGCTGCGCCCCGCTCGCGATCGACAGGCTCGAGTTCGGCGAGAACGATGTGGAGGCGGTCTCCGGCCGCCTGTGCCCGGGCGCGGAGCCGATGTTCCGCATGGCCGGCGGCGACTGGCGCATCGCAGGCCGGGCCGAAGCCGCCTCCGCCGACGCGCCGTTCCTGCAGGCCGGGGCCCGCGACGCCTTCGGGCCCGTGGCCCTGGAGCTCAAGGGCGGGCGGCTCGATGCTGACGCCCGCATCGACCGCGCCCGCCTGGTCGATCTCGCGCCAGAGCCCCGTTTCCATCCGCTGGCGCTCACCGGGATCGCCCGCGCCCGCCGCGACGCCTGGACCGCCGAGCTCGACATCGCCGCCGGTCGCCACCCCGTCGCTCACGCAGGGCTCGTCCACGACGGTCCGACGGGCCAGGGCCGGGTCGACATCGACACCGGCGTCCTCACCTTCGCCGACGGCGGCCTGCAGCCGGCCCAGATCTCTCCGCTGGCCGCCGCGCTTGGACCGCCGGCGACCGGCCAGGCGCGGTTCGAGGGCGGCTTCGCCTGGAACCCGGTTGCAGGCATCAGCGCCGGCACGCTCACCGTGCCGCGGCTCGACTTCGTCAGCCCGGCAGGGCCGATCACCAATCTCTCCGGCACGCTCGTCTTCACCAGTCTCGCGCCGCTGGTCGCGGCTCCCGGCCAGGTCGTCAGCGTCGAGCGGCTGGACGCCATCGTCCCGGTCACCGGCCTGAAGGCCGAGGTGGGGCTCAAGGACGACGTGCTGACCATCACCGGCGGCGAGGCCGCCGTCGGCGGTGGGCGGGTGAGGCTGGAGCGGCTCGAGCTGCCGCTCGATCCCGCCGCGACACGGAAGGGGCTGCTCGCCTTCGAGGGCGTCCAGCTCCACGATCTCATCGAGGCCTCGCCATTCGGCGACCGGGTGGAGTTCGACGCCGTTGTCTCGGGCCGTATCCCGTTCGAGACAGTGGGCCAACGGGTGCGGATCACCGGTGGCGAGCTCGAGGCCATCAAGCCAGGCCGGCTTTCCATCCAGCGCGAGGCCCTGTCCGGCGTGCAGACCGACCCGCAGCAGGTGCTGGCCGACGGCCAGCCGGTGCCGGACCAGGCCCAGGCCAACGCCGCCGTCACCGATTTCGCCTACCAGGCCATGGAGAACCTGGCCTTTAACCAGCTGGCCCTCAGCCTCAACAGCCGGGAGGACGGCCGGATGAGCGCGCTGTTCCACATCGTCGGCCGTCACGACCCGCCGAAGAAGCAGGAAATCCGGCTGGGCCTCATGGAGCTGCTACAGCGCCGGTTCCTCGACAAGCCGCTGCCGCTGCCTTCCGGCACCGGCGTGAACCTGACCCTCGACACGACGCTCAACCTGGACGATCTCTTGGCCGACTACGCCGAGTACCAGCGGCTTCGCAATTCAGGCCCGGTTCAGCCGTGACCTTGCAACACGAGACCTGATGAAAGGGAGACCGCCGCGATGATCCTTCGCCGACAGGCCCTCGCCGGAGCCGGGGCGCTCGCGCTCCTGGGCGCCGCGCTCGCCGCCTGCACGCCGACCGTCCGCGTGGAGGTCGCGCCGATCAACATCTACGCCAAGCTGGACGCTGACGTCCGGCTGCGCCTGGACGAGGACGTGAAGGCCCTCATCCAAAAGAACCCCGAGCTGTTCTAGGAGTCATGGCTATGAACCTCATGGGTCTCTCTGCTCCGGTCGGCGCCGCCGTCCTGGCGGCCCTGGTCGCCGCCACCCCGGTCGCCGCCCAGGCGATGAACGCCAAGGCCGCGGTCGACGCAGCCAAGGCCCAGGGCGTGGTCGGCGAGCAGGCGGATGGTTTCCTCGGCTTCGTGAAACCTTCGACCGACACCGCGCTCAAGGCTGCGGTGGACGAGATCAACGCCGGCCGCGCCCAGCTGTACCGCGAAGCCGCGGCCAAGAACGGCGTCAGCGTCGAGGCGGCCGGCGCCCTCGGCCTTCAACACCGTCGTCCAGTCGCGGCTGAAGCCCGGCGAGTTCTACAAGCCGGCAGGCGGCGGCTGGGTCCGCAAGTGAGTCGGGGTTCAGCCTGACCTTCGACGCCCGAGGGACGGACCTTGGCGGGGGGCTTTCACGGACTGAGCAGCAGGACGCAGGGCGTCCTGCTGATGTCGCTCGCCATGCTGATCATTCCGGTATTATGTAGCAAACACACCAAGACCGCGACCAACGTCACCGGATATAATGGCATTGCTCATCGGATGAGGTGACGGCCCTCCCTGTCTCGAACAGGGGCCTCCGGGTGAACCGGCGCTCTTCCGCCTGAGCTAAGAGCCGTCGCCCGGAGCATAGCATGGATCGCCCCAACACCGTCTCCGGCCTCCGCGAGAAGCACAGCGAGATAGCCGGCCAGATCGAGCACACCCGCGCCGTCCTGGCCCGGCTGGTGGCCGATCTGGAGGCCGTAGAGCACACGATCAGGCTGTTCGATCCCGACGCGGAGCTACCTCGCGCCAAGCCCGTTCCGAGCCCGCACGCAGCCTTCAAGGGCGAGATGCGCCGGGACGTGATGGCCGCGCTGAGAACTTGCGGAGAGCCCGCAACTTCCTTGTGGCTGGCCCGCAAGATTCTTGCGGGTCGGGGCCTGCCTGACGACGCCAAGACGGTCACCCTGTTCCGCAAACGCGTCGGCGCGGCGCTCTACAAGCTGCGGGCGAAGGGGTGGGTTGAGGAAGTCCCGCAGGCTGGGGAGTACAAGGGGTGGGTTCTCACCACCTAGTGAAATAAAGATATTCAGATATCTAGAAGTATCCTGCGACATTTACCTGCGACATCTTAGGGGGCGCCGAATCGTCGAGCGGCGCCGTAGTTTGTCGAGTTGCAGGCTGTTCAGACGAAAAAGCCGCAGGGATGGGGGTCCCTACGGCTGAATCTTTTGGTGGCCTCCTGCAAATCCGTCGAACCGGAGGCGCAGGAGATGGATCACTTGCAGGGGCACCCTCGGCGCCTCTGATCTGTTTGTCAAGCTTCCGGTTCACTTAGCGCGGCGATGCCGCAGAAAGTGAACTAACGTGTCTTTGACCTTCGAGAACCTTGATAACGAAACCCGCCGCCTCATGGTCGCGGAGATCATGGCCGACATTGATGAGGGGAAGAGCGACCCCGCCCGCGGCCTCTACATCAGCAACTACCTCAATGAGCGCGGCGCCCTCGTCTGGCCCGATCTCCTCCTGGAAGCCGCCCGCAGCGGTAATGACGACAGCCTTTCAGGCCAGCTCGCCATCCAAGGGTGCTTCCAGGCGCAGGTGGAGCGTCGAAAGCCGAGCGGCGGCTATACGTTCGCCCGCGTGCCCGTGACCGCGCCTCAGACCCTCGCTGAGAGCCAGTTCAACATGTACTACATGCGAGCGCTGGCGCTCCGCGCGCTAGAGATCGGCGCCGGCCTGATTGTCTATCGAGCCAAGTGGGTCGAGAATCCGCGTTCGTCTTCCGAGCAGATGATCGGCACGACCCTGGACCCGGCAGAGGTGCTGTCGGAGCTGCGGGCCACGCGGGGCGTGAACCCGCCGTCGCACATTCCGCTGCCGAATACCGGCCTGACGGTTCGACTAGGACCGGCTAAGTCGGCTGTCGGCGTCCGAGTGGTAGGCGAATAGCCGGTCGTCCGGCTCCATCTCGTACAATTCGGCCCCGTCCGAGATAGCAATGCCGTAGCGCTCAGACACCTCGGTAAGAGCGGCAAGAAATGCCGTGAGGTTGTCGGGCTCGCGGTGCTCGGGCGGGGTCGTAGTACTGACGAGTCGTAGGTGCGGGACCATGGCGGTTCCTCTAAGGAACCGGGGGCGCGTCCGGTTCCGCCATGGTCAAGCAGGAACGGCGCCAAAAGGCGCCGTGACACAGTGACTCACCCCCGCTGCCAGTAGCCCTTCCACTGGCGGCTGACCGGGTGGGCCAGCGCTGAGCTGGTGGCCAGCAGGAACTGCTCGCCGTTGCTGATCCGGCGGTTGTCCTCGCGCCACGCCATTTCCGAGGCGTAGGCGCCCAGGTAGCGGCCGGCGATGTGGTGGTGCGTACCGACCTCGGCGCGACGCAGGCGCGAGAAGAAGCTCTCAGCCATGTTCGTGCAGGCTTCCGGGGTGCTGTAGGCCTCGCTGTGGTTGATCCGCTTCGTCAGGTAGCGGGCTTCCAGGTGATCCCAGTGACCGGCTTCATCCGCGTGCAGGGTGGCGCCCGGCTCGACGTTGCCGAGGACGAACGGAACACCTTCGGCTTCGGTCTTGGCGACGTGCGTCAGCGTCTCGCCGTCGCGCTCGCGGGCGACCACGACCACCTGACGCTTGCCCGACTGGTGAACCTTGCGGCGACGGTCGGCGCGGTCCTCGCGGCGGTTGGCGGGCTTCACGTAGCCGCCGAAGTAGGCGCCATCGACTTCCACCGTGCCTTCCAGCTTGGAGGCGCGTTGTTCCGCGGCCAGGGCCTCCCTGATCTTGTGCGAGAGCACGAAGGCCGTCTTGTACTGGCAGTCCAGATCGCGGGAGAGCTGGAGGGCGCTGTGGCCCTTGGCGCCGTTCACGAAGATCGCGATCGCGGCCAGGATGTCCCGCAGATCCATCTTGCGGCTGGCGAAGATGGTCCCGCTCGTGACGCTGAACTGCGAGCCGCAGCCCTTGCACTTGAAGATGCGGCGGGCGGTGTAGGTGTAGCACTCGAAGCAGCCGCACCTGGGGCAGACCGCATCGCCTTGGGTGTCAGCCCAGCGGATCGACCGGAAGGCGTCGAACGCCTGGTCTTCCGTCATGCGCATCACCTTCGCCAGGGAGAGGCTGCGAGCGGCGGCGGAGAGGAGGAAGTGCTGGGCCATTTGTCATCAAATCCGATGCGTCTGCATCTGATCTAGTGACACGATGTATCGTTGTCAATGGCCTTCGCATCGGATATGATGATAAACATGACTGATGCGACGACACGCGATTGGGTCGCCCACACCAAGGGCCTGCTGCGCGGCGAGATGGTGAAGCGCCAGATCAGCTACGCCGGTCTGGTGGAGAAGCTTGCGGCCATCGGTATCAAGGAAACCGAGGCGAACCTCCGCAACAAGATCAGCCGAGGCGGCTTTACGGGAGCGTTCCTCGTTCAGTGTCTTGTCGCGATGGGAGTGACGACTCTTCGTCTTGAAGACTAGCCAGCTTGCTATCGAGCCCTTCGCGCGTGGCGACGAACTTCAGGCGGGTCGGCGGCGTGCTCATCGAGCGCACCTCTAGCTCAACGATATGGTTCGGCATCACGTGCGGCGCATGTTCAGCCCTCAGCCACCGGCCGTCGCGCTCGTAGTAGGAGACGAACGACAGGCGCGGATCGTCCGTCTCTAGATCGGTCCAATACAGGGGGTGGCTAAGCTCCTCCCGCGGACGGAGGGCGAAGACGCCGCTAGCTGGCACCCACGGCATTTGGGTCAAGAAGTTCGCGACCTCGCCCGCTGGCGCGCTGCGCGTCCAAACCTGACAGTCCAACAGCGGCTCGTCGCTGAGGTTCTTCACCGTCACCTCAAAGCCGATCCTGATCGGACTGAGGAGACCTTTTCGGCCTTCGACTTGCTTCTCTGACCAAGCGTAGTTCACTCGCGGTGAGGGTTCCACGCGCAGCCTGGAGTGGGTGGTGGCTGTGGCGAGGCTAAGCTCCCGCGTCAGATGCCGGACCTGTCGGCGCTCATCCTTCCAGAGCCGATAGGGCGCCGTGATTGCGAAGAACGCCACCTTCAGCGTGCCCCAGACCATCACGGCGGCCACGCCGTAGAGGAGGAAGCTTGAAGCCTCCTCCTTCACAGCGGCGCTGCCGGAGAGGGAAAATTGAAGAAGGGAGCCGATCCCGAAGACGGGGATCGTCTGCCACCAATCCTTGGAGAAGGACGCGACGGCGTCGTCTGACGCACGCCGAAGCCACAAGTCCAGATAGCCCCCACCCATGGGCGCATCATGGCCGGACTCCGGCGCATGGTGAAGCTGCATCGGTTTCGATGATACTCGCCGCTCCATCTGGCGGCGGTCGCACCTTCCTTGGTGCGTTTGCTACATAATACCGGATCATTCCGGGCGTCGACGGGCTCGCCAAGTACCTCTCGGCGACCTATTCGCCGCTGATGATCGGCTGGTGCAGCTTCCTCTGCGCCGCGTTGATCGTAACGCCGGTCGCGGTGAGGCTGCATGGTCGGGCGATCTTCCCGCAGCAGCATCTTCGGCTGCATCTCCTGCGGATCGTCTTCCTGCTCGCCTCGGCCACGCTCTACTACCTCGCTGTGGCCCGCATACCGCTGGCCGACGCGGTGAGCGCCTACTTCATCGGCCCCATCGTCGCCTCGCTTCTCGCGGTGGCGGTGCTGAAGGAGCGCTTCACGGCCACCAAGCTGCTCAGCCTGGCCCTCGGCGTCGCCGGCGCCCTCGTCATCCTGCAGCCCGGCGGCGGCCCGCCCGAGCCCGGGCTTCTGCTGGCTTTCGCCTCGGGCGTCGGCTTCGCCTGCTTCCAGGTCACCACCCGCAGGATCGCCGGCGGAGCGGCCCCTTTCCAGACCTTGGCTTTCCAGTACCTCGCCGGCGTGGTGCTGCTGGCGCCGCAAGCCGCGCTCAACTGGACGACGCCGCGCCCGGGCCACCTCTGGCTGTTCGCCGCCATGGCCGCCATCGGGGTGGCGACCCACATCCTGGCCGTCCTGGCCTATCGCCGGGCCGAGGCCTCGACGCTGGCGCCGCTCAGCTACCTCGAACTGCTGGGCTCCACCGCCATCGGATTCATCGTCTTCCGCGATCTTCCGGGCGGTCCCGTGGTCCTCGGCGCTGCCCTGATCGTGGGCGCGGGCATGATCCTGCTGCCGCGAAAACCGACACCCGCGCCCGACCTGCCCGCCGCTTGATCCAATGCGACGCAAGCGAGCCGAGCCATTAGCGGCTCGTTAGGGGACTCGCCTCGTCATCCTCGCGGGCGTACGCACGGAGGCGGGGATGGGCTGGCTCGAGCGGATCAACGGCCGCTGGTCGTTCGGAGCGCGGATCGCGCTGATCTGCGGATTGTTCGCGGCGCCCCTGGCCCTGCTCCTGTTCCTCTTCGTTCAGGCCAGCACTGCCCAGATCGCCTTCTCGGCCAAGGAGCTCGAAGGTTCGCGCTATCTCACGACCGTGTGGTCGGCGCGAGACGGCGGGGCCGCGCCCGCCGATGACGGCCGCTTCAACCAGGCGGAGGCGCTGAAGGCCTTCGTCGCGGCGGGTCCCGGCCTGCCACGCGCCGCGGCCGGCGCCGACCTCATCGCTGCGGTTGCGGACGGTTCGAACCTCACCCTCGATCCCGATCTGGACAGCTTCTATGTCATGGACGCCGTGACGGTGCGTCTGCCGACCACGCTGAAGGCCGTGCGCGAACTGGAGGCGGCGTACGCCGAAGGCCGGCGGGACGCCGTCGTCGTCGCAACCGAGCACCTCGTCATGGCCTCCGCCCAGGCGAACGCCTCCCTCGCCGCCGGGATGAAGAACAACGCTTCAGGCGCCACCCGCCAGGCGCTGGAGGCGCGGGCCACGGCCTTCGCCGCCGCCGCCGAGGCGACCACCCGTCAGAGTCAGGCCTTCCTCGCCGGCGCGAGCCTCGACCCCCGGCCTTTGCGAGCCTCGCCTCCGAGGTCGACCTCACTTGGCGGACCGCCAACGTCGAACTCGACCGGTTGCTCGGCCTCCGGATCGCCGCGTTCAAGCGTCAGCTCGTGATCAATCTGGCGCTCACCGCGGGCGCGGTCCTGGCTGCGGTCGCCCTGGCGTTCCTGATCACCCGCAGCCTCGCCCGCCGCCTCTCGGGTCTGCTCGCCGCCATGGGCCGGCTGAGCGCTGGCGAGACCGAGATCGACATCCCCTGCCTGGCGGACGCCAACGAGACCGGCCGTATCGCCGCGGCTCTGCAGGTGTTCCGGGAAGGCGCCCTCGAACGCAATCGACTGCAGGGCGACGCCGCCCTGGTCCACGAGCAGAACGCCGCCAAGCTTCGCGAGCTGGAGGCCAGCTTCGTGGCGGCCGGACGCGACCAGACCCAGGCTCTGGAAGCGCTGAGCGACGCCTTGGAGCGCCTGGCCGCCGGCGATCTGACCAGCCGCATCTCCATCGCCCTGGCCAGCGACTACCGCCGCCTGGGAGATCACTTCAATACCGCCGCAGCGGCCCTGCAGCAGGCGCTGGCGGCGATCGCCGGCAAGACCTCGCTCGTGCTGGCCAACTCCGGCGAGATGGCTGACGCCTCGGACCAACTGTCGGCCCGCACCGAGCGGCAGGCCGCCAGCCTGGAGCAGACGGCGGCGGCGCTCGAGGAGATCACCTCCACCGTCCGCCGCAGTTCCGAAAGCGCCGAGGCTGCGGCTCAGAGCGTCGCCGACGCCCGCCGTGAGGCCGAGGGCGGGAGCGAGATCATGGAGCAGGCCCGCCGGGCGATGGCCCAGATCGAGGCGTCTTCCGCCCAGGTCGCGGAGATCATCGGAACGATCGACGAGATCGCCTTCCAGACCAACCTGCTGGCGCTCAACGCGGGCGTCGAAGCCGCGCGGGCCGGCGAGTCCGGCAAGGGCTTCGCCGTCGTGGCGGCCGAGGTGAGGGCTCTGGCCCAGCATTCCGCCGAGGCCGCCCGCCAGATCAAGGGCCTGATCCAGGCGAGCGGACAGCAGGTGCAGGAAGGCGCCCGCCTCGTCGGCCAGACCAGCGAGGCGCTAGGCCGGATCGTGGGCCGCGTCTCCTCGATGGAGGCCCTGCTGCATGAGGTCTCGGGCGGGGCCCGCGAGCAGGCCACCGCCGTCGCGGAGGTCAGCCAGGCGATCCACCAGATGGACCAGATGACCCAGCAGAACGCCGCCATGGCCGAGGAATCCTCGGCGGCGGCTCAGGGCCTGCGAAGCGAAATGGGCGAGCTGGCGAGCCTGCTGGAGCGCTTCCACGTGCACCGGGGCGAGCGCGCCGCGGCCTGAGCCGATGGCCGCCCCGCAGCGGGCTACCCGCCAGACAGGCGGTGAAGGTCCTGATCGTTCGGCAGCTGGCCGGACGGTGTCGCCTGGTTGATGGCCTCCGGGAGCTCGCGCGCCAGCTCCGACAGCAGCGCTTCGCGCGGCATGCCGGTCTGTTGCTGCAGCTCCTGGATGGTGTCGTCGCCCAGCGCATCGGCCAGCTGGTGGGGCGTCACCTGCTCATTGTGGCCGCTGCCGACCCAGGAGTTCGCCTGCTGGCTCAGCCCGCGTTGCTGCAGTTGCCCGATGAGGCCGCCGAGGGCGCCAGCGCCGCCCAGGCCGCCCAGCAGGCCGCCCAGGCCCCCGAGCCCGCCGCCGCCTTGCCGCGCGTCGAAGCTGCGGCCTTCCGCAGGCCGGCTCTGCTCGCGCGCAGCCTTCACCAGCAGCGCCACCAGAACCCCCATCGCCAGCTTGCTGCCCATGCCGCCTCGCGCGCCACCGCCGAGCATTCCGCCGAGCGCTCCACCTAGCGGCCCGCCGCCCATGCCGCCGCGGCTTCCGCCCATGCCGCCGCGCATCGCGCCGCCAACGATCTGATCAAGCAATCCCATGTGGTCACCTCCTCACTGAGGGCGACCAACTGACGAGGGACCGCGTCGGTTCAGCCGGATTTCCGGATGAGGGGTCTCCGGGCTCACCGGGCAGGTTGTCCCCTCATCCCGCCTCGGCGGCCGAGAGAGACCCCTCATCCGACCCGCATCCGCGGGCCGCCGTCCCTGCGAGGGGACGGCGAACGGCTAGTCGAGGACGCGATAGGCCGGGAGGGTCAGAAACTCCTCCAGGGTCTCGCCCAGGCACATGTCGAGGAAGATCTTCTGGGCCTCGGCGAAGCGGCCCTTCGCGAAGGCGTCGGCCGGCAGCACTTGGCGCAGGCCGGCCAGCTCCTGGTCGGTCAGTTCACGCACCAGCTCGGGCGTGACCGCCCGGCCGTCGGACAGCGTGGCCTTGTGATACAGCCACTGCCAGATCTGGGTGCGGCTGATCTCGGCCGTGGCCGCGTCTTCCATCAGGTTGTAGAGCGGCACCGCGCCCCGGCCACGCAGCCAGGCCTCGATGTACTGGACGCCGACGCGGATGTTCTCCCGCAGGCCGGCTTCCGTCCGCTCGCCCTCGTGGACGCGCAGCATGTCCTCGCGAGTGACGGTGACGTCCTCGCGCAGCTTGTCGAGCTGGTTGGGCGTGGGCATCAGCCGGTCGAACACCTCCATGGCCACCGGCACCAGGTCGGGGTGCGCCACCCAGGTGCCGTCATGGCCGTTGGTCGCCTCGCGCTCCTTGTCGGCGCGCACCTTGGCGAAGGCCGCGTCGTTGGCGGCGGGATCGCCCTTCACCGGGATCTGGGCCGCCATGCCGCCCATGGCGAAGGCGCCCCGGCGGTGGCAGGTCTGGATCAGCTTGAACGAATAGGCCTGCAGGAACGCCTGGCCCATGGTCATCACCGCCCGATCCGGCGTCAGGGCGTCGGGCTGAGCCTTCAGTCGCTTGATGAACGAGAAGATGTAGTCCCAGCGGCCGCAGTTCAAACCGGCCATGTGGTCGCGCAGCTCATAGAGGATCTCGTCCATCTCGAAGGCGGCCGGCAGCGTCTCGATGAGCACGGTGACCTTGATCGTGCCGT
This sequence comes from Phenylobacterium sp. J426, assembly GCF_024699945.1. Lineage (GTDB taxonomy): Bacteria > Pseudomonadota > Alphaproteobacteria > Caulobacterales > Caulobacteraceae > Phenylobacterium. The sequence goes on from NZ_JAJOMY010000001.1 coordinate 1,707,415, forward strand.
TCGGAATGCCCAGCGCACCTTGCGCGTAGACGAACACCTCGTTCCACAGTCGCGCTTCCAGATGGCTCTCCATCTTCGGCAGGTAGAAGTAGGGGCCGGAGCCCGCGGCCAGCGATGTCTTGGCGTTGTGGAAGAAGTAGAGGCCGAAGTCGAACAGCGCCCCGCTCATCTCCTCCCCGTCCACCAGGGCGTGGGCTTCCGGCAGGTGCAAGCCGCGCGGCCTGACGATCAGCGTCGCGACCTTCTCCTTCAGCGCGTAGCTCTTGCCGGTCGTCGGATCGGTGAAGCCGATCTTGTCAGCCCAGCGGTCCTTCAGGTTGATCTGGCCGTCGATCATGTTGCGCCAGGTCGGCGAGGAGGCGTCCTCGAAGTCGGCCATGAACACCCGCGCGCCCGAGTTGAGGGCGTTGATGATCATCTTGCGGTCGACGGGGCCGGTGATCTCCACGCGCCGGTCCGTGAGGTCAGCGGGGATCGGCGCGACCTTCCAGTCGCCGTCGCGCACGTGCTTGGTCTCGGGCAGGAAGTCCGGCTTGGCGCCGGCGTCGAAGCGGGTCTGCCGCTCCTCGCGGAGCGCCAGCAGCTCCAGCCGGCGATCGTTGAAGCGGCGGTGAAGCTCGGCCAGGAAGGCCAGCGCCTCGGGCGTCAGCACCTCGGCGTCGCGGCCCTCGATCGGTTGGGTCAGCTGCACGGCGGGCCGCGTTTCGAGGTCGAGCGACATCGGGGATGCTCCAGGTCGGAGGGCGAAGAAAAAGCGGCTCCCCGCCCGGGCCCTCAGGAGAGGGGCGGGGAGCCTTCAGGCAACAGATAGCTGGCGATCGGCCCTGAAGCCTAGTTCGGCAGGACGAGGTGTTCGGTGGCGATCGCGTACTTGGCGGTGGCCGAGCTGCGAGTCTCGTCCGACTTGCTGCGCCAGGCCGCACGGGCCTCCTCGCGGCTGTCGTACGGGCCCAGAACCTCGGGCGGACCGTTCTTGAGGGACTTGAAGGCCGTACAGCTGTACTCGCCGCCGACGACCCAGAACCGTTCCTTGGTCATCATGGTCACTCCAGGCGGCCGGCCCTCCCGGGCCGGCGCCTCCTCCTGCGCTTAGGCGAACTGGTTCATCGTGTTGTGGACGCCGCCGGCCTTCAGGGCCGCTTCGCCCGCGAAGTATTCCTTGTGGTCGTCGCCAATGTCCGAGCCTGACATGTTCTGGTGCTTCACGCACGGGACGCCCTTGCGGATCTCCTCGCGCTGGACGCCCAGGACGTAGCCCAGCATGCCCTGCTCGCCGAAGTATTCCTTGGCCAGGTTGTCCGTCGACAGCGCGGCCGTGTGGTACGTCGGCAGGGTGATCAGGTGGTGGAAGATGCCCGCACGCTTGGCGCCGTCGGCCTGGAAGCTGCGGATCTTCTGGTCCGCCTCGATGCCCAGCGGGGTCTGGTCGTATTCGGCGCTCATCAGCTTGGCCTTGTCGTAGGCCGACACGTCCTTGCCGTCCTTCTGCCAGGCTTCGAAGACCTGCTCGCGGAACTTCAGCGTCCAGTTGAAGGACGGGCTGTTGTTGTAGGCGAGCTTGGCGTTCGGGACGACCTCACGGATGCGGTCGACCATGCCGGCGATCTGCTCGACGTGCGGCTTCTCGGTTTCGATCCACAGCAGGTCCGCGCCGTTTTGCAGCGAGGTGATGCAGTCCAGCACGCAGCGGTCCTCGCCCGTGCCGGCGCGGAACTGGAAGAGGTTGGACGGCAGGCGCTTCGGACGCAGCAGCTTGCCGTTGCGGGTGATCACAACGTCGCCGTTGCCGACCTGGGTCGCGTCGATCTCCTCGCAGTCGAGGAAGGCGTTGTACTGGTCGCCCAGGTCGCCCGGCTCCTTCGAGAAGGCGATCTGCTTGGTCAGGCCGGCGCCGAGGCTGTCGGTCCGCGCGACGATGACGCCGTTGTCGACGCCCAGCTCCAGGAACGCGTAGCGGACGGCTCGCAGCTTCTGGATGAAGTCCTCGTGCGGGACGGTCACCTTGCCGTCCTGGTGGCCGCATTGCTTCTCGTCCGAGACCTGGTTCTCGATCTGGATCGCGCAGGCGCCGGCCTCGATCATCTTCTTGGCCAACAGGTAGGTGGCTTCCGCGTTGCCGAAGCCCGCGTCGATGTCGGCGATGATCGGAACGACGTGGGTCTCGAAGTTGTCGATCTTGTCCTGGATCTGTTGGGCCTTCGCGTCGTCGCCGGCGTCACGCGCCGCATCGAGGTCGCGGAACAGGCCGCCCAGCTCGCGGGCGTCGGCCTGCTTCAGGAAGGTGTAGATCTCTTCGATCAGCGCGGGCACCGAGGTCTTCTCGTGCATCGACTGGTCCGGCAGCGGGCCGAAATCCGAGCGTAGGGCGGCGATCATCCAGCCCGACAGGTAGATGTAGCGGCGCTTGGTGGTGCCGAAGTGGCGCTTCACCGCGATCATCTTCTGCTGGGCGACGAAGCCGTGCCAGCAGCCGAGGCTCTGAGTGTACTGCGACGGGTCGGCGTCATAGGCCGCCATGTCCTCGCGCATGATGCCGGCGGTGTACTTGGCGATCTCCAGGCCGGTCTTGAAGCGGTTCTGCAGGCGCATGCGGGCCACGGCTTCCGGGTCGATCCCGTCCCACGCGCCGCCCTTGCTCTTCACGAGCTGGCCCATCTCGATGATGTGGTCTTGATACGCCATATGCCTCTTCCACGCTGAAATCCGGGGCTCTTTGACAAGCCGTCGGCGCCACTAACGCCTGAATTCCCTTAGGGTCGAGGCCCGAAGCCGAGGCAAAAGGCCGTGTTGTCACAGGAATACGTTGTCAAACTTGTAAAGCTGTGACAATCTTACAGCCATGGCGCTGGGATCCACCGACCGGAAGCTCTTTCTCGGCGCGCGGCTGAAGCGCCTGCGACGCGATCTGGGCCTCACGCAAACGCGCATGGCCGAGGATCTCGGCGTATCGCCCAGCTACCTCAACCTCCTGGAACGCAACCAGCGCCCGGTCACCGCCCAGGTGCTGCTGCGGCTCGCCGAGGCCTATGACCTCGACCTCAAGACGCTGTCGTCGGATCCGGAGTCGACCAGCGCCACGGGCCTCTCCGAGGTCTTCTCCGACCAGCTGTTCCGCGATCTGGGGGTCGCCCGCCACGAGATCAGCGAGGTGGCCGACAGCGCCCCGGCGGTGTCTGAGGCCATCGTCCGCCTTTACCGCGCCTACCTCGACCAGCGCCGCCTCGGCGAACTCGGCCATGCCGCCCGACCGGAGGAGGGCGCCTTCGAAAGCTCGGTGGTCACGCCGTCCGACTGGGTGCGCGACTACATCCAGGCCCAGAAGAACTACTACGCCGAACTGGAGGAGGCGGCCGACCGCCTCGTCACCGAACTCGCGCCCGAGCCGCAGGAGTTCGCCGCCGCCGCCCGCGCCCGGCTCCTCGAGCGGCACAAGGTGCAGGTTCGCGTCGTCCCGGTGGAGGTGCTTCCGGAAAGCGTCCGCCGCTTCGACTACCACCGCAAACGGCTGTTTCTCTCCGAGGTGCTGACGGGCGCCGGCCGTTCGTTCGCGCTCGCCTATCAGCTGGCGGTGCTGGAGAACGGCGAGCTTCTCAATGCGCTGGCCGACCGCGCCGCGCCGCCGGACCGTCCGACGCGCGCCCTGGTGAAGGTTAGCCTGGCCAACTACCTCGCCGCCGCGCAACTGATGCCCTACCAGGCCTTCCACGAGGCCGCCGAGCGCACCGGCTATGACCTCGAGCTGATCCGCGCCCGCTTCGGCGTCTCCTACGAACAGGCGTGTCACCGGCTGACCACGCTTTCGCGCCCGGGCGCCCGGGGTGTGCCGTTCTTCATGGTGCGGGTCGACAGCGCCGGGAACATCTCCAAGCGCTTCGCCGGCGGGACCTTCCCGTTCTCGCGCTTTGGCGGCGCCTGCCCGCGCTGGAACATCCACTCGAGTTTCCGCACGCCGGGCCGCATCGTCACCCAGGTGATCGAGACGCCCGACGGCCAGCGCTACTTCACCCTCTCGCGGACGGTGTCGCGCATCGCCACGCCCTACGCGGGGGAGGACTCGGAGCTCGCCATCGGCATGGGCTGCGAACTGAAGTACGCCGAACGGCTGGTGTATTCCCGTGGCCTGGACCTGAAGGACCCGGTCGCCACCGGCATCGGTCCGGCCTGCCGGATCTGCGAGCGGCCGGCCTGCCCGCAACGCGCCGCCGAGCCGATCACCCGGACCCTGACGGTCGACGACTTCACCAAGTCGATCTCGCCCTATCCGTTCGCCTCCACCTGATCGCAGATCACCCTCGGCCTGACGTAGGGTGACCCCTTTGCGCCTTGGCCGTTTCCGAGGCAGAAAGGCGTTTCAGGGGAGTAACATAGTCCATGGCCCAACGGAGCGCGGCGACGCGATCAACGGACCGGTTCGAACGCAAGCGCGAGGCCATCCTGGATGCGGCCACCCGCATCCTGAACCGCAAGGGCGTCAAGGGGCTCACCCTCTCCGACGCCGCCGCCGCCGTTGACCTCTCGACCACCAGCGTCACCTACTATTTCAAGCGCAAGGACGACCTGGCCGCCGCGGTGATCACCCGCGGCATCGAGGCCTATATCGAGATGGCCGAACGGGCCGTGGCCAAGCCGAACCCGGCCGACCGTCTGCACGAATTGCTGACCCTCTATTTCGAGCGCATGCGCCAGACGGTCGTGGAGGACGCCCCGCCGCTGCCGGTGATCTCGGACATGCGGGCGCTAAACGAGCCGCGTCGCGAGGAGGTCGCTCAGGCCTACGGCCGGTTGTTCCGCAAGGTGCGGCAGATCTTCGACGCCCCCGACCTGGCCTGGATGTCGCGCGGCCGCCGGACGGCGCGCACCCGCATGCTGATCGAGCAGCTTTTCTGGGCGCACAACTGGCTGTCCAAGTACGACCCCGAGGACTACCCGCGCGTCCGCGACCGGATGCACGACATCCTGATCAATGGTGTCGCCACAGAGACGGACGCCTGGACGCCCCAGCCGATCCGGATGGAGGAGCTGGCCGCCCGCGAGGGTCCGGAGCTGGCGCGCGAGACCTTCCTGCTGGCCGCCACCAAGCTGATCAACCGGCGGGGCTACCGCGGGGCCTCGGTCGACAAGATCTCGGCCGAGCTCAACGTCACCAAGGGCAGCTTCTACCACCACAACGACGCCAAGGACGACCTGGTGGTCGCCTGCTTCGAGCGCACCTTCGAGGTCATGCGCCGCGGCCAGCGGCTGGCCCAGGAACTGCCCGGCAGCGAGTGGGACCGCCTGTGCGCCTGCGCCGCAGCCCTTTGCGAATTCCAGCTCTCCGACCACGGCCCGCTGCTGCGCACCTCGGCCCTCACCGCCCTGCCCGAGCAGATGCGCCGCGCCACGGTCGAGCACGCGAACAGGGTCTCGGACCGCTTCGCCTCGATGATCTCGGACGGCATCGCCGAGGGCTCGATCCGCCCGGTCGACCCGGTGATCGCCGCCCAGATGCTCAACGCCACCCTGAACGCCTGCGCCGACCTCGGCGCTCTCGTCCCCGACGTCCGGCCGAAGGCGGCGCCGGCGGTGTTCGCCAAGCCGATGATGATGGGCGTCTTCCGCCACTAGGCGGTCAGGATCACCTTACCCACGTGGGCCCCGCCTTCGAGGTGGGCATGTGCGGCCGCGGCCTCTGCCAGCGGGAATGTGCGGTCCACCTGCGGCCGCACCTTCCCCGTCGCGATCCAGGGCCAAACCACCCGCTCCACCTCCGCCGCCAGCCGGGCCTTCTCGTCCGCGTCCCGAGGGCGCAGCGTCGAGCCGGTGATCACCGCCCGCTTCTGCATGATCCGGAAGATCGGCACGATGATCTCGCCGCCGGCCTGGGCGGCGATGTAGACGATCCGGCCGCCGGTCTTCAGGGCTTCGAGGTTCTTGGCGAAATAGTCGCCGCCCACCATGTCCAGCACCACGTCGACGCCGCCGTCCGCCTTCGCCGCCTCGGCGAAGTCCTGCGTCGAGGCGTCGATGGCCATGTCGGCGCCCAGCGCCAGCGCGGCGCGCGCCTTGTCCCCGCCGCGCGCGGTGGCGATCACCCGCGCTCCGGCGGCCTTGGCCATCTGGATCGCCGTGGTGCCGATGCCCGACGTCGCGCCGTGCAGCAGCAGGGTCTCGCCGGCCTTCAGCCCGCCATGCTCGAACACGTTGGCATAGACGGTGAAGACGGTCTCAGGCAGGCCGGCCGCCTCGTCGAACGACAGGCCGTCCGGAATTGGCAGGGCATGGCGCGCGTCGCAGACAGCGTACTCCGCGTAGCCGCCGCCACCCAGGAGCGCGCAGACCCGGTCGCCGGGGCGCCATCGGCCGCTGTTGGCGGGGACCGCTTCGACCACCTCGCCGGCCACCTCCAGACCCAGGGTCTCGGGCGCGCCGGGTGGCGGCGGATAGAAGCCGTTGCGCTGCACGACATCAGGCCTGTTGACCCCCGCGGCCCGCACGCGGATCAGCACCTCGCCCGCCTTCGGCTGAGGCGCCGGCAGACGCACGGCCTTCAGCGCCTCGGCCGGTCCGCGGCCGCCCTCGACGGCGATGGCGGTCATCTCCGTGACGGTCATGTGACGCTCCTGTATCTTGCCCAGAACTTGCGCTGGCCTCGGTTGCGCGGTTGGATAGCGCCCATTGACGGGGGCCGAAAGGGAGAGACAGGCGATGGAAGAGCCTGCTGACGTCCGGATCGCCCGCGGTCAAAGGCTTGCGGAGGTGGTCCGTGAAGATCTCGAGCTCTATGGCGCCGCCGAGCTTGAGGAGCGGATCGAGATCCTGCAGTCCGAGATCGCCCGGGTGAAGGCTCAGCTCGACCGCAAACGGGCCGGCCGCGCCGCCGCCGACGCGCTGTTCCAGCCCCGGGCCTGAGTTCAAGTCACCGGCGCCGCGCCGTTTCGCCGCTGTCCGGCGGATGGCACGACGGTTGCACGGGACGGCGTTGTACGGATCAAAAGCGGCCAGAACGCGAAAGACCAGAACACCAGATGTCCGAACCCAACGCCTTCGCCGCCGCTCCCGGGTCCCAGTGGCGTGCCGCCGTGATCCAGGACTTCGCCCGCTCCGAGCTCTTCGAGCGGACGTTCCAGGAGGGCATGGAGCTGGTCGAGGAGACCGCAGCCTACCTCGACGGCTCGGGTCGCCAGGAATCCAAGCTGCTCTCCCGCAACGCCGCCCTGGCCTATGCGTCCGAGAGCATGCGGCTCACCACGAGGCTGATGCAGGTGGCCTCCTGGCTGCTGGTCCAGCGCGCGGTCCGCGAGGGCGACATGCCGCCCACCGCCGCCTGCGAGGATCGCTACCGGCTCGCCGAGGAACAGGCCCGCGAGGTCCACGAAGGCGCCGAGGACCTGCCGGCGCCGCTGCTGATCCTGCTGGATCGCGCCGAGCGCCTCTACGAGCGCGTCCGCCACCTCGATCGCCGGATGTACGTCGAGAGCGCCGACGCCCCGGCTCCGGCGAACGCCGTGCTCAACCACCTGGATCGCCTGAAGAACGCCTTCGGGTCGTAGCGGGCGGTCGCCTCCCCCTGCAGGGACCCGGGCTCTACTTTGTCTTCGCGCGGTTGAGCTCGGCCGCGGCCATCACCAGCGCCTTGAACGCCGCGGCGTCCACGCTCACCCCCTCGGGGATGTCGATGGCGCGGCGCGTCGCGCCCTCCAGGCTGGCGTTGAACAGGCGGTCGGGGTCCGGCAGGGAGGCGCCCTTGGCGAAGGTCAGCTTCACCACCTTCTTATAGGTCTCACCGGTGCAGAGGATGCCGGCGTCTTCCCACACGGGCGTGCCGCCCCACTTCACCGTCTCCACCACGCCCGGCACGGCCTCGCGGATCAGGCCGCGCATCCGCGCCAGGGTGTCACCCCGCCAGTCGCCCAGGCTCTCGATCTTCGCGTCGATCTCGGCTGCGCTCATCGCCTCCTCCTCACATCCTTTCGCCCGGCAGCTTCGCCGCCTGTGTCACCCAGGCGGTGAACTGGGCCTCGTCGATGACGTCGTTCTCGTGTACGTGCCAGTACCGCGCCGACGGCGTTTTCGAGCCGACCGGCGGCGGCGGCTCGAGGAGCGCGCCCCGGAAGAAGGCCACCTTCACGTAGCGGTCGTAGCCGTGCAGGCTTAGGAACCAGCCCTCCTCGTCCGGCGCGCCATAGAGGGGCGAGTTCCACTTCACCGCCTTGCGCACCCCCGGCAGGGCCTGGGTCACCAGGGCGTCCAGTCGCGCCACGATCGCCTGCTTCCAGCCCGGCGTCGCGGCGATGTAGGCCTGGATCGGCGCCTCGCCGTAGCCCTTGGCGATCTGCGGGTTGCCTCCGGCCAGCAGTCTGGTCATGGCGTGCGCCGCAGATAGGGCAGGGCGAACATGTAGAGCCCGGTGAGCATCAGCGGGATCAGCGGGACCAGCGCCATCAGGCCGATCCAGGTCGCCTGCGCCCCCGTCGCCAGCGCGGCGATGTTGGCGATCACCGCCACCACGAACAGGATCGACAGCCAGCGATGGATCTGACGGATCCGGGTGTTCCAGGTCATGGTCGTCCTCCCTCTAGTCAATCCTGCCGAGCAGTTCGGCCAGGCTGTCGAAGAACCGCGGCCAGCCGCTCGTCGCACCCCGGTAGGCGCGCTCCTGGTCGGGTTTGAAGCCTACCTGTTCCATGCGCAGCCGGGCCCCGCCGGGCGTGGGCTCCAGCGTCCAGGTCACCGTGCTGACGAGGCCCAGGCCGTTCCAAGTGTAGGTGAGCGTCCGTTGGGGCTCGACCTCCAGAACCTCGCAATCCAGCACGCCCCAGTCGGCCGTGAAGTTGAAGCCGTGGCCGACTTCCGGCCGGAAATCGCTCTTCATCAGCCACTCGGCCATCAGGTGGGGCTGGGTGAGCGCCCGCCAGATCTTCTCGGGTGGGAACGGCAGCTCGCGCTCCACGACCACCGAGCGGATGTCGGCCTCACTCATTGGTCCATCCTCCTCAACAGGTCCTCGAGGTCGTCGAACTTGCGCTCCCAAAACCCTGCGAGCTCGCGGGTCCAGTCGACTAGCGGGGCCAGCGCCCCGATCTCGGCGCGGTAGTGGGTCTGCCGGCCGGCCTGGCGATCGCGCACCAACCCTGCCTGCTTCAGCACCGACAGATGCTTGGACACCGCCGGCTGGGAGACCCCCCGCCTGCGCCGTCAGCGCGCCCACGGTCTGCTCTCCCTCGCGGCAGAGCCGCTCGAACAGCGCCCGCCGCGTGGGGTCTGCGAGGCTACGAAAGAGGTCGTCGGGGGGAGGTCACTCATAACTCTCCGGCTATGCGTAAACTCATAACCCGCGGATTATGAATTTGCAACGACCCCGTAGAAATACGCCAGCAAAGCTTGGCCGGCGCGAGACGGTTGTTGTAGGACCTGCACTTTAGGTTGTGGCCTGTCGCCCTGTTCCGGCGGGTCCCGCGTGAGGGAGGGGATCCGCGCATGACGACCTCAGCCACCATCGGCGCTTCAGGCGTCAGCTACATCGACGCTCTGCTGTCGGGCGTGAAGTGGGGCGGCGGGGCGCTCACCATCCACTTCGCCACCTCATCCGCCTCGCTCGGCTACGCCCTCGGCGACAACAGCGCCTTCGCGGCGCTGTCGGGCCTCGAGGTCACCGCCTTCAAGTCGATCCTCGCACGGTGGGCGGAGGTCTCCGGACTGACCTTCACCGAAGTGGCCGACCCTGCGCAGGCGGACCTGTCGATCTACTGGTATCGCGCGGCGGACAATCCCACGGCGCGCGCGTTCGGCCCGGGCAATACGGCGCTGGCCGGCGACATCCAACTCGGCAGCGGGATCAGCGGGACCGACCTCACGCAGGCCGGGTCCTACAGCTACTTCATGGCGCTCCAGCAGATCGCCGTGGCCCTTGGGCTCAAGGACCCCGGCGCCGCCGCTGCGGGATTCCCGGAAGACGACGCCATGGCCGTCCCGGAGTCCGTCTTGAGCTCCGTCAGCTACGAGGGCGGATCCTCGGCTGCCTACACGATCGGCGCCGGCAGCTACCCGGCCATGCCGATGCTGAACGACATCGCCGCGATCCAGCACCTCTACGGCGTCAACACGAATGCACTGACCGGCAGCATCGGCGACACCACCTACACCTTCGATCCGAGCGCCGCGGTGATCTTCCGCGCATTGTGGGACGGCGGGGGCTTCGACACGATCAACTTCGCCAGCTACAGCGTCGGTCTCTCCCTCGACCTGCGGCCCGGCCATTGGAGCAATCTCGGCGGGCAGTACGCGACGCTGGATGCCGGTGACGCCGCCGTGAAGCCGCCGGGCAACATCGTGCTGCCTTACCTCCACAATGGCGGCGGGTATCGGATCGAGGCGGCCTATGGCGGCTCAGGCGACGACCTGATCCAGGGCAATGACGTCGACAACCTGCTGCGCGGCAACGGCGGAAACGACACGCTCAGGGGCGGCGGCGGGGTTGACACCCTGGTGGGCGGCGCCGGCTCCGACGCCTTCGACGTCTCCGAAGGTCTGGCCGGCGCGGTGCAGATCTCGGACTTCGTCGCCGGCGACCGCATCATCCTGCCGTTCGCGCCTTCGGGCGGGATCAGCCGGAGCGACGGCGCCGCCCTGACGGCGGGCCAGGTCTCGATCAGCTTCAACGGCTTCTACAGCGTCCTGAATGTCGGGCTCGACGCCACGCCCGGATACGACCTGCGCATCGTGCTGGCGAACAGTACGGTCTTCGACAACCTCAACCTGTCCGGCGACACGATCACCTACCAGGCGGACACTGTCGCACCGACGCTGACGGCCGTCTCTGGGCCGGCGGACAACGCCGTGAAGGTTCCACTGGACGCCACGCCGACGCTGCACTTCAGCGAGCGTCTCCTGCCCGGGACCGGGAGCTTCCAGGTGTACAACGTGACCGACGGCGCGGTCGTGCAGACCATCGCAGTCGGCTCAGGCGCCGTCAGCGGCTGGGGCACGGAACAGCTGACCCTGCAGCTCGCCGCCTTGCCCGAGGGCAAGATCATCGCCATCCGCTGGGACGCAGGCGTCGTGACCGACCTGTCCGGCAATGCGCTCGCCGCCGGCAACAGCGGCGACACCCTCTACAGCTTCACGACGAACATCCGGCCCACCGCGTCCGCCAGCGCCGGAGACCTGAACGTCGCAGCGGCCGGCGGCTCCAGCTACAGCTTCACCGTCACCTACAGCGACGCCGACGGGACGATCGACGGTGCGACCATCGGGCTCGACGACGTGACCGTCACCGCCCCGGACGCCAGCACCCTGACCGTCACCGGCTTCACCTGGAACGCCGGCGCGCGCACTGCGACCTACACCGTCGCCGCCCCTGGCGGGACGTGGTCGGCCGCGGCCGACGGCGTCTATCGGATCGGGCTGGTCGGCGGCGCGGTGCGCGACGACACCGGCGACGCGGTCGCCGCCGTGGGCGCCCTGGCCGAGTTCGAGGTCGATATGACGCCGCCGGCCATGCCGACCGTCGCCCTCGCCGAGGACACAGGTCGCCTGAACAACGACCGCATCACCTCGAACGGCGAGATCATGGTGAGCGGTCTGGAGCCCGGCGCGACGTTCCAGTTCTCTACCGACAGCGGCGGTCAGTGGACCACCGGCGGCGGAACGAGCTTCACCCTCCCGGCCGGGTCCTATGGCGCCGGCGTCGTTCGGGTGCGTCAGGTGGATGCGGCCGGCAATGAAGGCCCCGCCTGGAACCTCGCGGCGGTCACGGTCGACGCCACGGCGCCGCGCGTCCTTTCCGTCGAACGCGACACGCCCACAGGCGAGCTGACCAACGCCGACATCATCAGCTTCCGGGTGACCTTCGACGAGGAGGTTTACGGCCTCGCATCCGGGGTGACCCTGACCGGAACCACGGCCACCCTCAGCGGCTCCAGCGCCAACGGCCTGACCTATGTCTTCACCTTCTCGGGCGGCGACCTGGCCAACCTCAACGGCGTCGTTGGGCTCAGCTTCAGCGGTCCGTTCGCCGACGCCGCCGGCAACGCGCTGACGACGACGGTCGTCGGCGCGGACCAGAGCTACACTTTGGACAACCGCGCGCCTCAGCTCTCCTCCGCCACGGTCCAGGGGCCACGCTGACGCTCACCTTCGACGAGGCGATGCAGGCGGCGAGCGCGGCCGGCGTCACGGTCACGGCCGGCGGCGGCCAGGTGGCGGTGAACGGGGTATCGGTCTCGGGGGCAGCCGTCGTCCTGACTCTTGCTGCGCCCGTGGCGGCCGGCGCAGCCGTCTCGCTCCAGTACGACGGCGCCAGCGGGGTCGTCCTAGATCTCGCGGGCAATGCGATCGGGATCACCAGTGTCGCGGTCCAGAACCTCACCGCGGCGCCTGAACCGGAGGCGCCGCCTCCGCCGCCGCCCATCACCGGCAGCGCGGGCGACGACGTCGTGTTCCTCGTCGGCGGCGGCGCGACCTTCAGCGCCGGCGATGGCGCCGACGTGGTCACCGGCGGCGGCGGCGACGACTGGATCCACGGCAACATGGGCGAGGACACCATCCGGGGCGGCCTCGGGAACGACATCGTCCACGGCGGCCAGGGGCGGGACGCGCTTTACGGCGACGACGGCGACGATGTCCTGTTCGGCGATAGGGGCGACGACTTCGTCCACGGCGGGCGAGGCGACGACGTGATCGATGGCGGCGATGGCGCAGATATCCTGGCCGGCGGCCAGGGTAACGATGTGCTGCGCGGCGGGGACGGCGGCGATGTTCTCGCCGGCGATCGTGGCGACGATACGCTTGTCGGCGGCGCTGGCGCCGACCTGTTCCGCTTCGCCCCGGGCGGCGGAGCCGACATCATCACCGACTTCAGCGTAGCCGAAGGCGACGTCCTCCTCGTCGAGGGCCCTTACACCCTGTTCCAGCGAGGTGCGGACGTCGTCGTCGATCTGGGCGACGGCGGCACGGTCACGGTGCAGAACGCCCAGCTGGCGTGGCTGCCCGCCGGCTGGATCCTGAGCTGACCGCGCCTGCACGCGCGAAAACGCCGCGAAGGTCGCCCTTCGCGGCGTTCAGGTCCTTTGCCAGGGCGCCCGCCGTCGTCGGCAGAGCCGCCCGGAAGGCTCTATTTGCGCGTGAAGGCGCCGAACTTGGCGTTGAAGCGCGACACGCGACCGCCGCGGTCCAGCAGCTGGTGGCCGCCGCCCGTCCACGCCGGATGCGTCTTCGGGTCGATGTCGAGGTTCAGGGTGTCGCCCTCTTTGCCCATGGTCGAGCGGGTCTTGTAGGTGGTGCCGTCCGTCATCACGACCGTGATGAAGTGGTAGTCGGGGTGGATGTCCTGTTTCATCGCGTCGGCGCCTGACGTAAAGGAGCGGCCACCTCGAACAGCGGCCAAATTGGAACGGCCGCCGGCGAGGGCGGCCAAAAGGAAGCCGGGCGTATAGAGAAAGCCCGCCGGGATTGCAAGGTGTTGCGGAATGAGTGAGCCCCGATGAGTGAACCGGGGACGGCCGAGGTCTCGGCGCCGGGCAGGCCCAGCGCGGGCCAGACCCTGGCCCAGAACCTGGCGGAGGCCGCCGAGCGGCGCGGCCGCAGCCGCAACGTCGGCGCCCTGCGCCGTCTGCTGCCCTACATCGGCGCCCACTGGGGAGATGCGACCTGGGCCGCTGTCTTCCTGGTTGCGGCCACCGCGGCGACGCTGGGCATGTCCGGCGCGATCCGCCTTCTGGTCGACCACCTGACGTCAGCCCGAGCTAACCACGGCAGCGTCGACCGCTGGTTCCTGCTGGTGGGCGGCGTGGCGCTCGCTCTGGCCCTGTCCTCGGCGCTCCGCTACTTCTTCGTCACCAAGCTGGGCGAGCGCGCCGTCGCCGACCTGCGCAAGGCCGTCTACGCGCACATCCTCACCCTCGATCAGGCCTTCTTCCTGAAGACCCGGACGGGCGAGGTGCTGTCGCGCCTGACCACCGATATCGCCATCGTCGAAAGCCTGCTCGCCACCTCGATCTCGGTGGCCATTCGGAACCTGTTGATGCTGACCGGCGCGCTGATCATGCTGATGGTGGTCAGCGCCAAGCTCACCGGCCTGGTGCTGCTGTCCTTCCCGGTCGTGCTGGCGCCGATGTTCCTGTTCGGCCGCAAGGTGCGCAAGCTGACCGCCACGACCCAGGACCGTTTCGCCGGGGCGGTGGGCCACGCCGGCGAGAGCCTGGATGCGCTCGAGACCGTCCAGGCCTTCGGCCGCGAGGCCGCCGCCGCAACCACGTTCGGCGACGCGGTCGAAGAGTCTTTCCGGCTGTCGGTTCGGCGGATGACCGCGCGGGCGGTGATGACGGCCCTCGTCATCGCGCTCGTCTTCGGCGGCATCGTCGGCGTCTTCCAACTGGGGGTGCACGCGGGCCTGCGGGGCGAGATGAGCTGGGGCACGCTCTTCCAGTTCGCCTTCCTCTCGGTGATCGCCGCCGGCGCGGTGGGCGCGCTCGGCGAGACCTGGGGAGACGTCCAGAAGGCCGCCGGCGCCCATGGAGCGCGTGGGCCAGCTGCTGGACGCCCGGCCGGCCGTGGCCGCCCCCGCCCGGCCCGTCGCCCTGCCCGAGCCGCCGCGCGGCGAGGTCGTCTTCGATGCGGTCACCTTCGCCTATCCCGGGCGCCCCGAGCTCCCCGCGCTCAAGGGCTTCTCGCTGCAGGTGAAGCCCGGCGAGCGGGTGGCCCTCGTCGGCCCCTCGGGCGCCGGCAAGAGCACCGTCTTCCGCCTGTTGCTGCGCTTCTACGATCCCGAGGCCGGGGTCATCCGCCTCGACGGCGTCGACCTGCGCGACGCCGATCCCGTCGCCGTCCGCAGCCGCCTCGCCCTCGTCGCTCAGGAGAGCCCGCTGTTCTCCGGCTCGGCCCGCGAGAACGTCCGTTTCGGCCGGCCCGAGGCCTCCGACGCCGAGGTCGCCGCCGCCGTCCGCGCCGCTCACGCCGACGGGTTCCTGGAAGCGTTGCCGCAAGGCCTGGAAACGCCGCTGGGCGAGCGCGCCCGTAGCCTTTCCGGCGGCCAGCGCCAGCGTCTGGCCATCGCCCGCGCCCTGGTGCGAGGCGCCCCAGTCCTGCTGCTGGACGAGGCCACCAGCGCCCTCGACGCCGAGAACGAACAGCTCGTCCAGCACGCCCTCGACCAGGCGATGGAGGGCCACACCACACTCGTCATCGCCCACCGCTTGGCGACAGTGCTCAAGGCCGATCGGATCGTCGTCATGGACGAGGGGCGTGTCGTCGAGGAGGGGACGCACGCCGAACTGGTGGCGAAGAAGGGCCTCTATGCCCGCCTGGCCGCCCTGCAGTTCGGGGCGGCGGCTTAGCTAGGGTCTTCCGGCAGGTGCACGCATCCGCGATCCCGGAGCTTCACGGCGATCGCGGGGAAGTCGCTGAACACGCCGTCCGCGCCCCAGCAAAACAGCTCGTTCAACAGGACTTCCACGTTCCCATGCGCAGCGGGGCCGCCGGCGTTCCGCAGGATCGGCGGCAGGAAGTGGTTCTCGGCCCGGACGGTCCACGCGTGCACGAACAGCCCAAGTTCGTGAGCTTTGTGCGGGATGTAGGTCGGCATGCCTTGGGGCATGACCACCAGCGACCACTCTAACCCAACGCCTTCCGCGAAGCCCTTCACCTGCTGCAGACCGTCCGCGCTCAGCATGGAGAGCGAGGGACCTGGTCCGTCGGAAACGAGGAAAACGCGGCGCGCCTTGGACAGCCGGCCGAACGTCTTCAGCGGCTCGGCCTCGAAGCACTGGACGAAAACCTTGGCGTCGGCGCTGTTCAGGTCCGCGGCCTTCAGCGCGTCCGCCAGCCGAGCCTCCAGCGGCAGGCCGATCCCTGCGAAATAGGAGGGGTGTTTCATCTCGGGATAGACGCCGACGCCCTTGGCCTTCGCCAGCTTCACCACCTCCTCGAAGGTCGGGATGGCCTCGCGGCCGTCGAACTTCGTATTGGCCGGCCGCAACTGCGGCAGCCGCTCACGCGCCCGCAGGGTCTTCAGCTCCGCCAGCGTGAAGTCCTCGGTGAACCAGCCGGTCACCGGCTCGCCGTCGATGGTCTTGGTCGTCTTGCGCCCGGCGAACTCCGGCCGCGCCGCGACGTCGGTGGTGCCGCCGATCTCGTTCTCGTGCCGGGCCACCAAATGGCCGTCCTTGGTGGGAACGAGATCGGGTTCGATGAAGTCGGCGCCTTGGGTGATGGCCAGTTCGTAGGCCATCAGGGTGTGCTCGGGGCGCTCGCCGCTCGCCCCACGATGGGCGATGACGATGGGGCGCGTCTTGGCCGGAGTGACGGCCCGGGCCACGACGGGGGTTCCGGCGAGCGCGAGCGCGGAGGCGGCGAGGGTGCGGCGCGTGATCATGCCGCCACCTTAGCCGTCTTTGTGACAGCCGCTACTTCGCGGCGGCCTGCAGGCGGTCCAGCAGCAGCGGGTGGATGTCGAGGTTGCCGGCGACGATCGATCCCGCCTTCAGCATGTCCTCGCCGCCCTCGGCGTCGGTCACCTTGCCTCCGGCCTCGGTGACCATCAGCACGCCGGCCGCCAGGTCCCAGGCCTTCAGGTCGCGCTCCCAGTAGCCGTCGTAGCGGCCCGCCGCGACCCAGGCGAGATCGAGAGCCGCAGAGCCGAAGCGGCGCACGCCCGCGACCCTTTGGCTGATCTGGTGCAGCTCCTTCAGGAACTTCGCGTGCTGGCCGTGGCCCAGGAAGGGGATGCCGGTGGCCAGCACCGACTCGTCCAGCCGCTGACGGGCGGCGACCCGCAGGCGCTTGTCGTTGACGTAGCAGCCCTTGCCCTTCTCGGCCCAGAACAGCTCGTTGGTGGCGGGGTTGTAGGTGACGGCGGCCACGACGCCGGCGCCCTCGCGCTCCAGCGCGATGTTGATCGCGAAGTGCGGGATGGCGTGCAGGAAGTTCGTCGTGCCGTCCAGCGGGTCGACGATCCAGGTGTGGGTCTTGTCGGTCCCTTCGATGAGGCCGCGCTCCTCGCCCCAGAACGAATAGCCGGGGCGGGCCTTGGTCAGGGCTTCGAACAGCACCTGTTCGGCCTTGAGGTCGGCGGCGGAGACGAAGTCGGCGGGCGCCTTCTTGGCCACCTGCAGCTCGGCGAGTTCGCCGAAGTCGCGATTGAGGCCCCGCGCGGCCTTGCGCGCGGCGTCGCTCATCACTTTCAGCAGGGCGGATTGGGCGATCATGGGCGGCGGAACCTAGTTGCGGGCGCCCTGCAAAGCAAGGCGCGTGCTTATGCCCGCTCAGCGACGCCGGCCGCGATCTCGCGGTTGAACGCCGCCACGGCTGCGGCCGGGCCGTCGCCATGGCTCCAGACGCCGGCGGACACGGCCAGGAAGTCGGCGCCCGCACGGGCCAGCTCGCGGGCGGTCTGCACGGTAATCCCGCCGATCGCGACGCAGGGGACCTCCATGGTCTCCTGCCAGATGGTCAGGATCTCGGGTTCGGCGCGCGTGCTCGCGTCCTTGGTGGTGGTCGGGAAGAAGGCGCCGAACGCGACATAGTCCGCCCCGGCTTCGGCGGCCTCCATCGCCAGGTGGCGGCTGTCGTGGCAGGTGACCCCGACCATCCGGTCCTTGCCGACGATGCGCCGCGCCTCGGCGTATGAAGCATCCTCCTGGCCGATGTGCACGCCGTCGCAGCCGAGCTTGGCGGCCAGGTCCGGCCGGTCGTTGAGGATCACCGCCACCCCGCGCGAGGCGCAGATCGGCGTCAGCGCGTCCACCGCCGCCGCGATGACTTCGTCCGGCTGGTCCTTCAGGCGTATCTGCAGGGCCGCGACGTCGCCCGCGTCGAGGGCGTGCGCCAGGACGTGTCCGAACGCCGCCAGATCGTCGATCCGGGGCGGCGTGATCAGGTAAAGGCGGCAGAGCGGTTCGGCCATGCCGCCCTAGAGCCTACTTCAGCAGGGCTTTCAAGGCGTAGGCGACGGCGGCGGTGGCCAGCGTCCCCGCCGCCGCCAGGCCGAAGAACCAGGCCAGCCGTTTCCACAGCGGCGGCTGGGTCGCGCCCGGTTCAGGCGGCGGCTCAATGATAGCCGGCATCTTCGCTGACCTTGCCGCGGAAGACCCAGTAGACCCAGGCCGTGTAGCCCAGGATGGCCGGCAACAGGATCGCCACGCCCACCAGCATCAGCCCCAGGGCGTTGTCGGCCGAGGCGGCCTGGCGGAAGGTCATGTCGTAGGGGACGATGTTCGGGAAGAAGCTGATCGCCAGCCCCAGGTAGCCGGACAGGAAGATCGTGAAGGCCCCGAGGAACGGCCAGCCGTGGGAATGGCGGCGCAGTCCCAGGATCACCGCCGCCAGGCCCAGCAGCCCCACCGCCGGGATGGCCAGCAGGGGACCCAGCTCGCCGAAGTCGAACGCGCCGCCGGCGAAGCCCCATCGCGAGGCGATCCGCGGATGGACGAACAGGGTCGCGAGGCTCACGGCTCCGAGCAGCCCCGCCGTTGCGGCCGTGGAGATCCAGGCCCACCGTCGGGCGCGGCCGTGCAGCTCGTCCTCGGTCTTCCAGATCAGCCAGCAGGCGCCCAGCAGGACGTAGCCGGCCACCAGGCCCAGCGCGACCAGCAGGGTGTACGGCGTCAGCCAGTCGAATGGTCCGCCCGCGAACTGCCCCTCGGACACGGTCACGCCCTGAATGAAGCCGCCCAGCACCAGGCCCTGGGCGATCGTCGCCGCCAGCGAGCCGCCGGCGAAGGCGGCCGTCCAGAACCGCTTGCCGCGACGCCGGCCGCGCAACCGGAACTCGAAGGCGACGCCGCGCAGGATCAGCGCCAGCAGCATCATGATGATCGGGATGTAGAGCGCCGGCATAAGCGCGCCGTAGGCCGCCGGGAAGGCGGCGAACAGGCCGCCGCCGCCCAGCACCAGCCAGGTCTCGTTGCCGTCCCAGACGGGCGCCACCGTGTCCATCATCACGTCGCGCTCCTGGGCCGAGCCGGCGAATGGGAACAGGATCCCGATGCCCAGGTCGAAGCCGTCCAGCAGCACGTACATCAGGACCGCCACGGCAATGACGCCGGCCCAGATCAGCGGCAGGTCGAGGGTCATCGACGGGCCTCCTCTTCATGGGCGGCGGGATCCGGCGCGGCGCCCAGCGCATACCCCGGCGGTCGGGGCTTGATCGGCGGCTCGGTGTCCGCCGCCCCGGGCGGCAGCGGCCCGGCGGCGATCAGGCGCAGGATGTAGAGCGCGCCTACGCTGAAGACGACCGCGTAGACCACCAAGAAGGCCAGCAGCGAGGCCGAGACCGAGCCCGCGCCCACCGGCGAGACGGCGTCGGCGGTGCGCAGCACGCCATAGACCACGTAGGGCTGGCGACCGACCTCGGCGACGATCCAGCCCGCGATGACGGCCACGAACCCTGCCGGCCCCATGGCCACGCAGGCCCACAGGAACGGCCGGACGGCCTCGGGCCCCCGCCCCGGCCGGCGTCCCCGCAGAATCAGCCACGCGCCCCACGCGCCAAGGGCGATCATGGCGAGACCCAGGCCGACCATCACCCGGAAGGCCCAGAAGACGAGGGCCACCGGCGGCCGGTCCTCGGGCGCGAAGGCCTTCAGTCCCTTGATCTCCGCGGCGCTCTCGCCGGCGGTGATCCAGCTGCCGATCTTCGGGATCGAGATCTCCCACTGGTTCTTCTCGGCCGCCCGGTCGGGCCAGGCGGCGATGTGGAAGGGCTGCTCGGTGCGGGTCTCCCAGAAGGCCTCGATGGCGGCCAGCTTAGCCGGCTGCACCTGCAGCACCTCCTTGCCCGACAGGTCACCGACCACCAGCTGCAGCGGCGCGACGATCGCGAACATGCCCACCGCCATGCGCAGCGCCAGACGCGACTCCGTCTCCTGCGGCTGCCGCAGCAGCCGCCAGGCCGAGGCGGCGCCCACCACCAGCGCCGTGGTCAGATAGGCCGCCAGCACCATGTGGGCGAAGCGCTCGGGGAAGGTCGGCGAGAAGATCACCGACATCCAGTCCAGGGCCCGCAGCGTGCCGTCGGGCATCCGTCCGAAGCCCGCGGGATGCTGCATCCACGAGTTGGCCGAGATGATCCAGAAGGCCGAGATCAGGGTGCCGACGGCGACCGTGACGGTGGCGGTGAAATGCAGCCTGGGGCCCACCTTGCGCCAGCCGAACAGCATCACCCCCAGGAAGCTGGCCTCCAGGAAGAAGGCGGTCAGCACCTCGAACGCCAGCAGCGGCCCGATCACCGGCGAGACGATGGTGGAGAAGACGCTCCAGTTGGTGCCGAGCTGGTAGCTCATCACCACGCCCGAGACGACGCCCATCCCGAACGACAGGGCGAAGATCTTCACCCAGAAGAGATAGAGCGTCTTGAAGGCCTCGCGCCGGGTGGCGAGCCACAGCCCTTCCAGCACCGCCAGGAAGCTCGCCAGTCCGATGGTGAAGCTGGGGAAGATGATGTGGAACGCGATGGTGAAGGCGAACTGCAGCCGCGAGAGCAGAAGCGCGTCCAGGTCCATGCCCATCCCCGATCACTGCCGCCGCCCTCACGGCGACGCGCGGCAGTCTACAACGCGAACGTGATCTGCGACATTGCGCCGGATCAAATGCGAATGACTTGCAAAGGCGTTATCATCACGCTAGATCGAAACCGGACAGGCAGGAGCCCTCGCGCCCAAATGTACGTCTGCAACTGCAACGGCATCCGCGAACGCGACGTGCGCGCCGCCATCGCGGCCGGCGCCAGCCGCCCCGCGCAGATATTCAAGGCCTGCGACTCCCCAGGCCCAGTGCGCCCGCTGCGTCTGCGACATGCGCAAGATGCTGGACGAGGAGCGCGAGGCCCTGAAGTACGCCGCCGAATAGGCCGGAACCTCAGCCTTTTCAGCAACCGCAAGTCATTCGCAGCGAAAACTACAGTTTTCTTGGCAAGCGCAAATCACTTGCAGACATAGGCTTTGACCTGGTGCATCGCCCCGGGCATTCCCGCGTTCAGTGAATGGACGAAAGGTGCGGCGATGCAGGGCGACAAGGCGATCATCCGGCTGTTGAACACGGTGCTCACCAACGAGCTGACCGCAATCAACCAGTACTATCTGCACGCGCGGATGTACGAGAACTGGGGCTTCGCCAAGCTCGGCAAGATCACCTACGAAGAGTCGATCGGCGAGATGAAGCACGCCGACAAGCTCATCAAACGCATCCTGTTCCTCGACGGCCTGCCCAACCTGCAGGACCTGCACAAACTCTCCATCGGCGAGACGGTTGGCGAATGCTTGGCCGCCGACCTCGGCGTCGAGGTGCGCGGCCGCGCCGCCCAGATCGAGGCCATCAAGCTGTGCGAGGCTTCGAACGACTTCATCTCGCGCGAGGTGCTGGTCGAGATCCTCGACGACACCGAGGAGCACATCGACTTCCTCGAGACCGAGCTGTCGCTGCTCAAGAGCCTGGGCGAGCCCAACTACCTGCAGCGCGCCACGGGCGAGCTGGGCGAAAAGGACTGAGGCTCTCCT
The DNA here is from genome assembly GCF_024699945.1 of Phenylobacterium sp. J426. Lineage (GTDB taxonomy): Bacteria > Pseudomonadota > Alphaproteobacteria > Caulobacterales > Caulobacteraceae > Phenylobacterium. The sequence continues at coordinate 1,728,882 of NZ_JAJOMY010000001.1, forward strand.
GACCTCCAGGGCGTTGCCAGCCTGACCATTCCACTCCTACGGTCTCCGGCAACGAGAGAGACCGGGAGGGTGCGTATGGCGACGGCGGAGGCTGCGGCTCCGGCGAAGGGCGGCAATGCGATGGTGGTCGCCGGCGCTTCGGTCGGCACCGTGTTCGAGTGGTACGACTTCTACCTCTACGGCTCGCTGGCCAGCTTCATCACCGCCCACTTCTTCTCCGGCGTGAACGAGGTCACGGGCTACATCTTCGCCCTGCTGGCCTTCGCCGCCGGCTTCGCCGTCCGGCCGTTCGGGGCCATCGTCTTCGGCCGCCTGGGCGACCTCTGGGGGCGGAAGAACACCTTCCTTGTGACCATGCTGCTGATGGGCCTGTCGACTTTCGTCGTGGGGCTGCTGCCGAGTTACGCGACGATCGGCGTCGCCGCGCCCATCCTGCTGATCGTCATGCGTCTCATCCAGGGCCTGGCGCTGGGCGGCGAGTACGGAGGCGCCGCCACCTACGTCGCCGAGCACGCCCCGCCCGGCAAGCGGGGCCTCTACACCAGCTGGATTCAGATCACCGCCACCGCCGGCCTGTTTCTCAGCCTGGTGATCATCCTGCTCGTCCGCACCCAGCTGGGGGAGGAGGCCTTCCGGGCCTGGGGCTGGCGGATTCCGTTCCTGGTCTCGATCCTGCTGCTGGGCGTTTCCCTCTGGATCCGGCTCAAGCTCAACGAGAGCCCCGTCTTCCAGAAGATGGCGCTGGAGGGGGAAGACCGCGAAGAAGCCCCTGGCCGAGAGCTTCGGCCGCTGGAGCAACCTCAAGCTCATTCTGCTGGCGCTGGTGGGCCTCACCGCCGGCCAGGCGGTGGTCTGGTACACCGGCCAGTTCTACGCGCTGTTCTTCCTCGAGCGGATGCTGAAGGTCGACGGCGCCCAGGCGAACACCCTCGTCGCCATCGCGCTGGCGCTCGCCACCCCGTTCTTCATCGTCTTCGGCTGGCTGTCCGACAAGATCGGCCGCAGGCCGATCATCCTCGCCGGCTGCCTGCTGGCGGCGCTCACCTACTTCCCGATCTTCAAGGCCATCACCGCCGCCGCCAATCCGCAGCTGGCCGCCGCCACGGCCAGCGCGCCGGTGACGGTGGTCGCCGATCCCGCGGACTGCTCGTTCCAGTTCGATCCCGTCGGCAAGACCGCCTTCGTCAGTTCCTGCGACGTCGCCAAGTCGGCGCTGGCCAACGCCGGCGTCTCCTATGTCAACGCCGCCGCCCCGGCCGGAACGGCGGCCAGCATCCGCATCGGCGCCGACACGCTCGCCAGCTTCGATGGACGCGGCCTGCCCAAGCCCGAGTTCGACGCCCGCAAGAAGGCCTGGACCACCGAACTCGGCGAGCACCTCAAGGCGGCGGGCTATCCCGCGAAGGCGGACCCCGCGCGGGTGAACACGCCGCTCGTCGTGGCCCTGCTGTGGCTGCTCGTCCTCTACGTCACCATGGTCTACGGCCCGATCGCGGCGGCCTTGGTCGAGATGTTCCCGGCCCGGATCCGGTACACCTCGATGTCGCTGCCGTACCACCTCGGCAACGGCTGGCTGGGCGGCTTCCTGCCGACGACGGCCTTCGCCATGGTCGCGGCCACCGGCAACATCTACTACGGGCTCTGGTATCCCATCGTGGTGGCGTCGCTGACCTTCGTCGTGGGCCTGCTGTTCATTCGCGAGATGCGCGGCGCCGATATCGAGGCCTAGGCGGGGGCGCGTCGGTGCGCTCCTTCCACCCGTGGCGGCCGGCGTAGAAGGCGAGGCCCGCAAGTACGGCGATGAGCACCGCCAGCAGAGCGCCGGCGCCCAGCAGGTAAGGCCAAAGCGGCCCCAGACTGCGGCCGCCGTCGGTCGGCAGGGAGACCTGATAGAACCCCCAGCCGGCGGCCACCGCCACGATCGCCAGTCCCAGAAACGCGAGCCCCAGAACGAGGGCGTGCCTGCGCATGGGCCCTCAACCGGCCGGGGGCGGCCGCGGTTCCGGATACGCAAACGGCCGCGCCGAAGCCCGGCGCGGCCGCTTTCGTGTTCTGTCGGGGCGCGCCTACTCGGCGGCGACCGCCGTGATGCCGATCTTGGGCGCCAGTTCGCCGGCGGCGTAGCGCTTGGCCATGGCCGACAGCGGGATCGGCTTGATCTTGTCGGCGTGACCGGCCGTGCCGAACTCTTCGAAGCGCTGGATGCAGACCTTCCGCATCGCCTCCTTGGCCGGCTTCAGGTAGCTGCGCGGGTCGAACTCGCCGGGCTTCTCGGTGAACACCTGGCGGATGGCCGCCGTGATGGCCATGCGGTTGTCGGTGTCGATGTTGATCTTGCGCACGCCGTGCTTGATGCCGCGCTGGATCTCTTCCACCGGCACGCCCCAGGTCTGGGGCATCTCGCCGCCGTACTTGTTGATCAGGTCCTGCAGCTCCTGCGGCACCGAGGACGAGCCGTGCATCACCAGGTGGGTGTTGGGCAGGCGGCGGTGGATCTCCTCGATCACGTTCATCGCCAGGACGTCGCCGTCCGGCTTGCGCGTGAACTTGTAGGCGCCGTGGCTGGTGCCCATGGCGATGGCGAGGGCGTCGACCTCGGTGGCCTTCACGAACTCGACCGCCTGGTCCGGGTCGGTCAGCAGCTGGTCGTGATCGAGCTTGCCCTCGAAGCCGTGACCGTCCTCCTTCTCGCCCATGCCGGTCTCCAGCGAGCCCAGCACGCCCAGTTCGCCCTCGACCGAAGCGCCCACCCAGTGGGCCATGTCGACGACGTTCTTGGTGACGCGGACGTTGTAGTCGTAGTCGGCCGGCGTCTTGCCGTCGGCCATCAGCGAGCCGTCCATCATCACCGAGGTGAAGCCGTACTGGATCGCCGTGGCGCAGGTGGCTTCGTTGTTGCCGTGGTCCTGGTGCATGCAGATCGGGATGTGCGGATACATCTCGGCCATCGCGTCGATCAGGTGCTTCAGCACGATGTCGTTGGCGTAGGACCGCGCGCCCCGCGAGGCCTGCATGATCACCGGCGAGTTGGTGGCCTCCGCGGCCTCCATGATCGCCAGCGCCTGTTCCATGTTGTTGATGTTGAACGCGGGCACGCCGTAGCCGTGCTCAGCCGCGTGATCGAGTAGCTGTCGGAGCGTAATCCGGGCCATCGCCTACATTCCCCTTACGATTGCAGGGCCGCCACTCCGGGCAGCTCCTTGCCTTCCATCCATTCCAGAAACGCGCCGCCGGCCGTTGAGACGAAGGTGAAATCGCCCGTCGCGCGCGCTGCGTTCAGGGCCGCAACCGTATCACCGCCACCCGCGACCGCCACCAGCTTGCCGGATCTGGCGAGCGCGGCGGCTTCCTGCGCAGCTTCAACGGTCGCCCTATCAAAGGGTTGCACCTCGAACACCCCGAAAGGCCCGTTCCAGATCAGGGTGCGGCACTGCGCCATTGCGGCCTTCACCTCGTCCAGGGTCGCAGGCCCGATGTCGAAGATCTTCTCCTCGGTCCCGACCTTGTCGTTCGCCAGGTCGACGGTTCGCGTCTCGACGCCGGGCTTGAGGTCGACCGCCACGACCACATCCGACGGCAGGATCACCTTGCAGCCGGCCGCCTCGGCCTTCTTGAGGATCTCGCGGGCGGTGTCGGCCATCTCCTTTTCACAAAGGGATCCTCCGATCTCGTACCCTTGCGCGAAGCGGAAGGTGTTCGCCATGCCGCCGCCGATCGCCAGGTAGTCCAGCTTGCCGACCAAGTTGTTCAGCAGATCGAGCTTGGTCGAGACCTTGGCCCCGCCGACGATGCCCAGCACAGGGCGCTTCGGATTGCCCAGCGCGGCGTCCAGCGCCTCCAACTCCTTGCGCATCTGCTCGCCGGCGTAGGCGGGCAGCCGGCGGGCCAGGCCTTCGGTCGAGGCGTGGGCCCGGTGGGCGGCCGAGAAGGCGTCGTTGACGTAGAGGTCGCCGTTGGCGGCCAGCGCCGCCGCGAACTCCGGATCGTTCTTCTCCTCGCCGGCATGGAAGCGGACGTTTTCCAGCAGGGCGACGCCGCCCGGCTGCAACCCATCCACGACGCGTTTCGCGTCGTCACCGATGCAATCCTCGGCGAAGGCCACCGGCGCGCCCAGCAGCTTCGACAGCGGCTCGACCACGGGCTTCAGGCTCATCTCCGGGACGCGCTTGCCCTTCGGCCGGTCGAAGTGGGCCAGCAGCACCACCTTGGCCCCGCCGCTGCGCAGCCTCTCGATGGTCGGGAGCGCCGCCCGCAGGCGGGTGTCGTCGCTGACGGACCCGTCCTGCATCGGCACGTTGAAGTCCACGCGAGCGAGGGCGCGTTTGCCCTGCAGGTCGGCGTCGTCGAGGGTCTTGAAGGTCTGGCTCACCGGAACATCCCAAACACGTCATCCCGGACGGCCGGAGGCCGATCCGGGACCCAGGGCTACGCCCGCGCGGTGGCCCATGGGTCCCGGCTCTGCGCTGCGCTCCGGCCGGGATGACGGCGAGGGGAAGCGCGGCGCGGCGGCCGTCTTCAGATCAGCTTGCCCATGGCGACGGCGGTGTCGCTCATGCGGGTCGAGAAGCCCCACTCGTTGTCGTACCAGGACAGCACCCGGCCGAGGCCGCCGCCGATCACCTGGGTCTGCGGCAGGGCCACGGTCGACGAGGCCGACACGTGGTTGAAGTCGGTCGACACCAGCGGGTCTTTGGTCACCGCCAGCACGCCACGGAGCGGGCCCGAGCCGGCGGCCGCTTCCAGGGCCTCGTTGATCTCGGCGGCGGTCACGGTCTTGCCCGGGACGAACTTCAGGTCGACGACCGAGACGTTCGGGGTCGGCACGCGGATCGAGCTGCCGTCCAGCTTCCCGGCCAGGGCCGGGATCACCAGGCCCAGGGCCTTGGCGGCGCCGGTCGAGGTCGGGATCATCGACATGGCCGCGGCGCGGGCGCGGTAGAGGTCCTTGTGCATGGTGTCCAGCGTCGGCTGGTCGCCCGTGTACGAGTGGATGGTGGTCATGTAGCCGCGCTCGATGCCGCACAGGTCCTGCAGGACCTTGGCCACCGGGGCCAGGCAGTTGGTGGTGCACGAGGCGTTGGAGATGATCAGGTCGTCGGCGGTCAGGGTGTCGTGGTTCACGCCGTAGACGATGGTCTTGTCGACGCCATCGCCGGGGGCCGAGATGATCACCCGCTTGGCGCCGGCTTCCAGGTGGGCGGCGGCCTTGTCGCGGGCGGTGAACAGGCCGGTGCACTCTAGCGCGATGTCGACGCCCAGGTCCTTGTGCGGCAGCTCGGCCGGATTGCGGATGGCCGTCACCTTGATCGGGCCGCGGCCCACGTCGATGGTGTCGCCGTTCACCGTCACCTGGGCCGGGAAGCGGCCGTGCACGCTGTCGTAGCGCAGCAGGTGGGCGTTGGTCTCCACCGGGCCCAGGTCGTTGATGGCCACGACCTCGATGTCCGTCCGCGCATGTTCGATGATCGAGCGCAGGACCAGGCGGCCGATGCGACCGAAACCGTTGATGGCGACGCGAACGGGCATGGGCGGAAATCTCCTGGCTGCGGCCTTTCGGCACGGGTGTGGCCGGGGTTCTTCCGGTCGGGGACGGTGAAGTCAACCCCCGGAAGAACACGAATGACGACAATGGATTGCGGGCGGCGCCGGTCCCCTGACCAGCCCCGCCGCCGCAACGCGCAAAGGTCAAGCCTGTTCCTTGAGAGAGAGCGCGTCGCCCTCCAGCCGCTCCCACCCCACTTCGCTCGTCCCCGGGCTCGTCCCGGGGACCCAGACACACCGATCCCTCAGCAACCGGCCGCGACCTCCGCGGCGCGCAACCGGCGCATGCCTGCGTCGATGGATGGCCGCGACAAGCCCCGCCATGACGATGGTGGAGGAGGGCCGTTCGCGCCGTTCGTGCTGTTCGCGGACCCGAACCAGCCCACGCAGAAGCCTCAGCCCCGAACCGGCCTCACCCTGCCGGCTGCGTCGCGCGCCCTTTCGCGCGCCTCATCCACGTCGGCGGCCCGCGCCAGGGCCACCCCCCATGCGCCGGCGCTCGAACGCCTCCGGCTTGCCGAACAGCCGCAGGTCGGCGCCCGGCGTGGCCAGCGCCTCGGCGACGCCCTCGAAGGCGATCCCTTGCGCCTCCATGCCGCCGTAGATCACCGCGCTGGCGCCCGGCTCGCGCAGGCTGACGTCCGTCGGCAGCCCCAGGATCGCGCGGGCATGCAGCGCGAACTCGCTGAAGTGCTGCGTGGCCAGGGTCACCAGCCCGGTGTCGTGCGGCCGCGGCGAGACCTCCGAGAACCAGACGTCGTCGCCCTTCACGAACAGCTCGACGCCGAAGAGGCCGAGCCCGCCCAGCGCCTCGGTCACCGCGCCCGCGATCTCGCGGCTGCGCGCCAGCGCCGCCTCACTCATCGCCTGCGGTTGCCAGCTCTCGACATAGTCGCCCTTCACCTGCCGGTGGCCGATGGGGGCGCAGAAGCTCGTCTCCACCGCGCCGTCCTTCAGGCTGCGGACCGTCAGCTGGGTGATCTCAAAGTCGAAGTCCACGCGGCCCTCGACGATCACGCGCGGCTGCTCCACGCGCCCGCCCTCGAGCGCATAGCGCCAGGCGTCGGCGATCTGCTCAGGAGCCTCCACGTAGGACTGACCCTTGCCCGACGAGCTCATGACCGGCTTCACGAAACAGGGGAAGCCGGTCACCTCAGCGGCGGCCTTCGCCAGTTCGGCCTCCGACGAGGCGAAGGCGTAGGCGCTGGTCGGCAGCGACAGCTCCTCGGCGGCCAGCCTGCGGATTCCCTCGCGGTTCATGGTCAGCTGGGCCGCTCGCGCGGTCGGGATGACCGTCGCCAGCCCCTCGGCTTCGATCCGCACCAGCTCGTCCGTGGCGATGGCTTCGATCTCGGGCACGATCAGCTGCGGCCGCTCGGCCTCGACCAGCGCCCGCAGCGCCGCCGCGTCGGTCATTGCGACCACGTGGCTGCGGTGCGCCACCTGCATGGCGGGCGCATCCGCATAGCGGTCGACGGCGATCACCTCGCAGCCCAGCCGCTGCAGCTCGATCGCCACCTCCTTGCCGAGCTCGCCCGAGCCCAGGAGCATGACCTTCAGCGCGGTCGGCGAGAGCGGCGTGCCGAGGCGCATGGCTCAGCTCAGCTTCGCCTTGGCGGCAGCGGCCACGGCTTCCGCGGTGATGCCGAAGTGCTGGTAGAGCGCCTTGTCCGGCGCGCTGGCGCCGAAGCCGGTCATGCCCACGAAGACCCCGTCGGCGCCGATGAAGCGATCCCAGCCCATGCGCACGCCCGCCTCGATGGCGACCTTCACCTCGGACTCGCCGATCAGCGTCTCCTGATAGTCGCGCGGCTGCGCCTCGAACAGCTCGAAGCAGGGAACGGACACCACGCGGGCGCCAATGCCGTCGGCCTCCAGCAGGTCCTTGGCGGCCAGCGCGATCGGCACCTCCGTGCCCGTGGCGAAGATCGTCACCTGGGCCGGCAGGCCGGCGGCGGCCAGCTGATAGGCGCCGCGGGCCGACAGGTTTTCGCCGATCGGGGTGGTGCGGACGGCCGCGGTCTTCTGGCGCGACAGGGCCAGCACCGAGGGCGTCGTCTTGGCGTCCAGCGCCAGCTTCCAGCACTCGGCGGTCTCCACCGCGTCGGCCGGACGGAAGACGTTCAGGTTCGGCATGGCGCGCAGCGAGGCCAGGTGTTCCACCGGCTGGTGGGTTGGGCCATCTTCGCCGAGGCCGATGCTGTCGTGGGTGCCCACGAAGATCGTGCGCACGCCCATCAGCGCCGACAGGCGGATCGCGGGACGGGCGTAGTCGCTGAACACCAGGAACGTGCCGCCGTACGGGATCACCCCCGCCGTGCAGGGCCAGGCCGTTCATGGCCGCGGCCATGCCGAACTCGCGCACGCCGTAGTTCACGTAGCGGCCGGCGTAGTCGGGGGCGTCGAACACCGGGGTGTTCTTGACGAAGGTGTTGTTCGAACCGGTCAGGTCGGCCGAGCCGCCGATTAGCTCGGGGATCTCGCCGAAGATTTTCTCCAGCACCGCACCCGAGTGTTGGCGGGTGGCTGCGGCTGGGGCCTTGGCCTCCGCATCTGCGATGAACTGGTCCAGGGCGGCGAACGCCGTCTTCGGCAGCTCGCCGGCCATGGCCCGCTCGAACTCGCCGCGCAGGGTCGAGGCGGCGAGCTTGGCCTCCCAGGCCTTGCGGGCCTTCGCGCCGCGTCGGCCGGCCGACCGCCAGGGCTTCAGGGCCTCGTCCGGCACGACGAAGGGCTCGTGCGGCCAGCCCAGGTTCTCGCGGGTCTTGACCACCTCGTCCTTGCCCAGCGCCTTGCCGTGCACGTCGTGGGTGCCGGCGAAGGTGGGCGAACCCTTGCCGATGATGGTCTTGCAGGCGATCAGCGTCGGCTTGTCCTGCTTCACGGCCCAGGCGAGCGCGCGGCGGATCTGCCCCTCGTCGTGGCCGTCGATACGCTTCGTAGCCCAGCCGGCGGCCTTGAAACGGGCCAGCTGGTCGGTGGCGTCCGAGATGCCGACGTGGCCGTCGATGGTGATGTCGTTGTCATCCCAGAGCACGGTCAGCTTGGCGAGCTTCAGGCGGCCGGCGAGGCTGATGGCCTCGTGGCTGACGCCTTCCATCAGGCAGCCGTCGCCGGCCACGACCCAGGTGCGATGGTCGACCAGGTCCGCTCCGAAGCGGGCGGCCAGGTGCCGTTCGGCCATGGCCATGCCGACGGCGGTGGCCAGGCCCTGGCCCAGCGGGCCGGTGGTCGTCTCGACGCCCGGCGTGTGGCCGAATTCGGGGTGGCCCGGCGTGTTGGAGCCGAGCTGGCGGAAGTTGCGCAGGCTATCCAGCGTCACCGCCTTCACGCCGGCCAGGTGCAGCAGGCTGTACAGCAGCATCGAGCCGTGGCCGGCCGACAGTACGAAGCGGTCGCGGTCGGCCCAATCAGGGCGGCTCGCGTCGTACTTCATGAACTTCGTCCAGAGAACCGTCGCGACGTCGGCCATGCCCATCGGCATGCCGGGGTGGCCGGAGTTGGCCTGCTCCACGGCGTCCATCGATAGGACACGGATGGCGTCGGCCATGAGCTTCGTCGGCGCGGGCATCGAGATCTTTCGCGAGTCGTTAACGGCGGGATGCGGCGCGCCCTCGCACGTGAGGGCCGAAGGGTCAAGAAACCGGCCAATTCCCAAGCGAGACGACGCGCTTTAGAAAAGGCCTGTAAGCCTTTGGGGAGTCATGCATGAACCCGGGCGAGAGCGCGTTGGACCTGGCCGCGAAGCGACTGGAGCGCGCCGTCCATCTTCTGGAGCAGAGGCTGGCCGAGAAGCTGCGCCAGGCCGGCGCCGAGGCCGGCGGCCTGTTCGATCAGGACCGCGCCAACCTGGCCGCCGAGCTGGACCGGGCGAGGGCGCGCGAGCGTGAGCTGGAAGAAGCCGGGGCGCAGGCCTCGCTCGCGCTTGGCAAGGCCATCGAAGAGATCAAGGCCGCCCTGAACGGGCAGGCCCCGATGGACAATGGGGCGGAGCACTAGCCATGGCTCAGATCAGCGTCGAGGTGAACGGCCGGCCCTATGCGGTGGGCTGTGAAGACGGGCAGGAGCAGCACCTGCAGGACCTGGCCAAGATGTTCGACCAGCAGGTTCGCCACGTCTCGGCCGACATGGGCCAGCTGGGCGACACCCGCCTGTTCCTGATGGGCGCCCTGCTGCTGGCCGATGAACTGGCGGACGCCAGGAACCGGCTCGCCGCCCTGCAGGTCGAGGTCGGCAAGCTCCAGGGCGAACGCTCCCGGGTCGAATCGAAGGCGGTCGCGGCGCTCGAGACGGCCGCCCGCCGGATCGAGAGGCTCGCGAGCGACGAGGCCGCCTAGCGGGTCCTGCGGATCAGGTGGCCCAGCGCCGGCACGAGCTCCGGCTGCTCTATCCGGCGATAGGCGTGATCGGCCGGCACGCTGGCCGCCAGCCTCGCGTGCGCGCGGCCCAGGTTGTGGTACGGCATCCGCGGGAGCAGGTGGTGGAGACCGTGGTAGCGCAGGCCGACCGGCGCCCACAGGAACGGCAGCATGGCCGGGGGCGGGACGTTCACGCTGTCGAGGAACTGGCCCTCGAAGGTCATCATGCCCCCGTCGTTCTCCCAGTAGTGGGCGACGGCGGTGCGCAGCTGGTTCACGAAGGCGAAGACGGCATAGATGCCGATGACGATGACGACCGCCCGCAGCGGGATCACGCCGGCGGCCGTCAGCCCGATCACCGTCCAGCTCCAGAGCCAGCAGGCGATCTCCTGCGCGAGCCACGGCGCCTTGGCCGCCCGGTCGAAGTCCTCGCGGGCGAACTCGGTGTTGATTGTCATCGCCGACGTCTTGGCGATGATCCATCGCCGCAGCGGCGGAAGCAGGAACGAGACCGGCGCCAACACAGCGAACCGCAGGATCACGCCTACCGGCGCCAGCAGGGCGATCAGCACGAAGCCCAAGAGGCTTCGAACGGGAAGACGCGCCAGGGGCATGTATTCGGGGTCGCGCACCGTGCCGTAGCGGTCCTTGGCATGGTGCAGCATGTGCACGCCCTCGTAGAGCAGCGAGGGCGTCAGGAAGGGCACGCCGACCAGCAGATTCCAGCCGAGGTGGAAGCCCGGCAGGTCGTCCCGCCGCTGGTGCGTCAGCTCGTGGATAAAGCTGACGGCGCGATACAGCGCCAGCACGCAGACCGCGCCAGCGGCGATCGCCCAGGCCACCGAGGCTGTCGTCGCAACCCAAAGGCTGAGGTAGGTGACCGCCGACGTCGCGATCAGGTCGGCCCAGTAGATGCGCGGGTTCGGCCGCATCAGGTCGCGCGTCAGCTCGTTCGCCCATCTGGCGAGGGACGGCGCGGCAGCGGTCGAGGCGGGCGAAATGGCGTTCACAGGGGGAGATGTAGAACCAGGGACGAGCCAGTTGAAGGGCGGTGACGCAGAACGGGCGATTGGCCGCGCTTGAGAATGGAGGTCTCGGCCACTACGTTGGACGGCGGCGGGTCCTGCTGCGGCTCTCGTCGAAGGCGACAATATTCCAGCGACCTTAATTCACTCAAAGGGAGCTGTCCCTGCCCGGGATCGTGGTCTCGGGTAAACGGCGCCCACCTGGTCTATCCAGGTCGAGGGAATTGAACTGACCTTCACGGCTCTTCGCGGCGCCGCCACCCATTTTGCCCTACAAGGGGCCGGTGACTGTCATCCCGGAAAAGACGGCGCTGCGAAAGCGCCTCCGCGGCCTTCGACGCGCGCTCGCCGCCGCGACCCCGAACGCCGCAGAACGCGCCGCCGAGCGACTGCCGCTCGACCGCCTGCCTGAGTTCAACAGCTTCTCGGGCTATGTCGCTCAGGGCGCGGAGATCGATCCCCTGCCGCTGATGCTGCGTCTGGCCGAGCTGGGCGCGGCGCCCGCGCTGCCCACCGCCGTCAGCCGCGACCTGCCGCTGGAGTTCCGGCTGTGGGACAGCCGCACGCCCCTCGAACCCGACGCCTTCGGCATCCCGGCGCCGCCGGCTTGGGCCGACGTTGTCGAGCCGGACCTCGTCATCTGCCCGTTGCTGGCCTTCGACCGGCGCGGCGGCCGCCTGGGCCAGGGCGCCGGCCACTATGATCGGACGCTGGCGAACCTTCGGGCGACCAAGCCTGTTTGCGTACTGGGCCTGGCCTACGCCGGCCAGGAACTGGACGAGATCCCGATGGAGCCGCACGACCAGCCCCTCGACGCCATTCTGACCGAGACGGAGTTCGTCCTGGTCGCTAAGGAGGCGCGATGAAACTTGCCTTCTTCGGCGATGTGGTCGGTCGATCGGGCCGCGACGGCCTCACCGAGTTCCTGCCCGGCTTGAAGCGCCGGCTGCAACTCGACTTCGTCGTCGTCAACGCGGAGAACGCCGCTGCGGGGTTCGGTATCACCGAGGCCACCGCGAACGAGCTGTTCGACGCCGGCGCCGACTGCCTGACGCTCGGCAATCATTCGTGGGATCAGAAGGAGGCGCTGACCTACATCGTCCGCGAGCCCCGGCTGATCCGACCGCTGAACTACCCGCCGCTGAGCCACGCGCCGGGTCGCGGGGCGCAGTTGTTCGACACGCCGTCCGGACGCCGGGTGCTGGTCGTGAACCTGCTGGGACGGGTCTACATGGATCCCCTGGACGATCCTTTCGCAGCCGTGGACCGTGAACTCGAATCCGCGCCGCTGGGCGCGGTGGCTGACGCCATCATCGTCGACATGCACGCCGAGGTCAGCTCCGAGAAGATGGCCATGGGCCATTGGTGCGACGGCCGCGCCAGCCTCGTCGTCGGCACTCATACCCACGTGCCGACGGCCGACGCCCAGATCCTGCCGGGCGGCACGGCCTACCAGACCGACGCCGGAGCCTGCGCCGACTACGACAGCGTGATCGGCAACCAGAAGGACGAGCCGCTGCGGCGGTTCACCACCAAGATCTCGGGCGGTCGATACAAGCCGGCCGAGGGGCCGGCGACGGTCTGCGGCGTGTTCGTGGAAACGGACGACCGGACCGGGCTTGCCAGACGCATCGAGCCGATCCGCGTAGGCGGCCGGCTGGCGCCCCACGTGCCCGTCCTGGACAGGATCGAGGCCTAGGCGACGTCCCGGTCTCGGCGACGATGCTCGAGCACGCGGAGGATGGTGGCGACGAGCTCAGCCTGACGGATGGGCTTGGTATGCAGGGCGTCGAAGCCTAGCGTGCGCAGTCGATCCTCCTCGCCCGGTCCTGCCTGGCCCGTCAGGGCGACAACGGGGACGTCCTGTGGGCCGGCGAGGCCGGCGCGGATGTGGCGCACCACCTCGACACCGTCGAAATCCGGCATGTGAACGTCCATCAGCAAGACGTCGAAGAGATCCGTCTGCACCCTGTCGAGAGCCTCGACGCCGTGCGCCGCCGTTTCCACCGACGCGCCTGTCGCTCTCAGGAGAGCGCGCGCGACCGCCAGGTTGATCGGATTGTCGTCGGTGACGAGGATGCGCACGTCCGACAGGCTGGACGCCACGCTCTTCGGGCTGGGCTGTGTGTCGACAGGGGTGATCTCGGCGGGCGGCAGCGGCAGGCGGACCCGGAACGTCGCGCCGTCCCCGGGTCGGCTTTCCACTCCGATTTCGCCGCCCATCATCGAACACAGCGTGCGACAGATCGAGAGGCCGAGGCCGGTGCCGCCGTATCTGCGCGCCGCCGAGGCCTCTGCCTGGACAAACGGACGGAACAGGCGCGCCGTCTGATCGGCGCTCATTCCGGGCCCAGTGTCCCGGACGAGGATCTCGACGCCGCTTTCGCCATCTGCCTGTAGCGAACGGTTGATGGCCAGTGTGACCCGGCCGTTGCCGGTGAACTTCAGGGCGTTGGACAGCAGGTTCTGGACGATCTGGCGGACGCGCGCCTCATCACCCTGGACGTAGGCCGGCAACTCCGGATCGATCTCGCAGATGAGCTCCAGGTTCTTGGCGGCTGCGGCCTCTGACCAGAGCTGAACGGACTGTTCGCCGAGGAGGCGGAGATTGAAGGGCGCTACGTTCAGCTCCAGCCGCCCGGCCTCGATCTTGGTGTGGTCCAGGACATCGTTGAGGATGTCCATCAATGCGTCGCCCGAGCGGATGATGGTGTCGAGGTATTCGCGCTGCTGGCTGGTGAGCTGCGTCGCCTGCAGCGCCCGCGCCATACCCATCACGCCGTTCATCGGCGTGCGGATCTCGTGCGAGACCATGCCGAGGAATGCTGATTTTGTTTCGCTGGCTTCCTTGGCCCGCCGTTCGGCGTCTTCGAGCGCCTGGGCGTTCTTCTTGGTCGCCCATGCGGCGGCCAGCACATAGGCAAGGGCCATGAAGGTGCCGAAGCCGACGATCATCAGGTCGCCGGGCTCGTAGCCGCCAAGCGCGAGCGGCAGGGCGAGCCACAGGAGGGCTGCCGGCGCGCACATGGCCAGCAAGGCCACCGGGGTTCGGGACGAGAAGCCGATCGCGTGGATCAGAACCGTGACGAGCACCGCGACGGCGGCCAGTCGCAGCGCCTCCTGGCCGGACACCCAGCCTCGCACGGCCAGAGCGCACCAGACGAGGCCCGCGAGCATCGTCAGCAGCAGGTAGGCCAGCCGCGCCCGCGGCGCGAGGACGCCGTCGCTCAGCGCCGCCCGCGAGACCAGCCGCGCGCCTGCCTCGGTGACAGCGAAGCAGGCGAACCAACCGATGCTCCAGAGCACGCCGAACGGCTGGATCGAAAGCAGCGCGGCGACCACGGCGGCGGCCGATCGAACCGTCAGCACCTCCCATCGCGTTCGCGCCACGATATCCAGGCGCTCGTCGAGCACCTTCCAGCGTGCTGCCGGCATAGGCCAATTCCCCCGAATGCCCCGCCGAGGCGGTGTCAGCGACGCCTCGGCGCGTTAACCTTAACCTTTGCTGCAGAGTCGGTCCAACGGAGCTGTGGAACGCACCCGCAAGTTGCGGGGACGACCGGCCAGCGGCGCGGCTGTTGTCTCGTCAAGACGGCGCTGTAGTCTCGGCCATGCAAGGAGACGCCATGCTGAAGTTCCTCGTCCGCGCGGTGTTCGCCGCCATCGGCCTCTGGATCGCCGCCAAGATCGTGCCCGGGGTCGAGGTCGAGAACACGGGCACGCTGGTCGTGGCCGCGATCCTGTTGGGCGTTGTGAACGCAATCGTCAGGCCGGTGGTCTTCATCCTGACCCTGCCCCTGACGATCGTGACGCTCGGTCTCTTCCTGCTGGTGGTGAACGCCGCGATGATTGGCCTGGTGGCCATGCTGCTCGGCGGCTTCCACGTCGACGGCCTGGTTCCCGGGGTGTTCGCGGCCATCGTCACCGGCGTGGTGAGTTGGATCGGCAACATGATCGCCCGCGACGACCGCGGGCGGCGCTAGCGACCTTCGAAGTTCGCCGGCCGCTTCTCCATGAAGGCGGCTACCGCCTCGCCAAAATCCTTGGTTCGCACGAGCGGCATCAGCTGCAGGAACACGTGGTGCACGTGCTCGTCGAAGCCTTCGGAGAGGCCCATGCGCATCATGCGCTTGGCCGCCTGCACGGCGAGGGGGGCGTTGGCGGCCACCTCCGCGGCGAGCCTGCGGGCCTCCGCCTGCAGCTGGTCGGCCGGCACGACGCGGGATGCGAGGCCCCAGGTGACCGCTTCCTCGGCGCTCAGCGTGCGGCCGGTGAAGATCAGCTCGGCAGCTTTCGACCACCCGACAAGCCGGGGCAGCAGCCAGGTGCCGCCGGACTCCGGCACCACCCCGCGCTTGGTGAAGGCGACGGCGAACTTCGCGCCCTCGGCGGCGATCCGCATGTCGCAGCCCAGGGCGGTGTCCAGGCCGTAGCCGGCCGCCGAGCCGTTGAGGGCGCAGATCGTCGGCGTGTCGAGGTTGAACAGCACGGTCGGCGGCGTGGAGCGCAGATCGAGGTTCGTGGGCGACGACGCCCCTTCGAGCCCGAGCTTGCCCTCGCTCGCGCCGCGCAGGTCGAGGCCCGCGCAGAACGCCTTCCCCGAGCCGGTCAGGATGATCGCCCGCACCTGGGGATCACGATCTGCCTTGAGCAACAGCTCTGCCAGCTGCCCCAGCATCGGGCCCGAGATGGTGTTCATCCGGTCCGGACGGTTCAGGGTGATGGTCGCGATATGCTCGCTGACCTCGTAGAGCACCTCGGCGTCGACGACGGCGCTGGAGTCGGCCATGGCGGATCCTTCCCTTGTCGTTCAGCGTAGACTAGCAGGGCGGCCGTTAGGTAAGGCGCGCGGAATTGATCTGGAGGCCGACCTGTGTCGATCGAGAACCATCCCGGCTACGCTCGCTGGAAAGAAGCCGAGGCGAAGCTCGAGGAGGCCAAGCAGATCCTGGACGTCGTGAGCACCGACGCCGAACGCGAGGTCGCCCAGCGGGCCGTTGACGACGCCCAGGCCGAGTACGACGCCGCCGTCGACGCCATCGTCGCCTGAGGGAGCGTCACGTTTCGATCTCGATCGAGAAGGCGGTGGTCTGACCCGCCGACACCTGTGCGCGTCGCCTGACGTCCGCCTTGACCGGCAGCAGGAACGATCCGCGCTTGCGGTCCGCGAAGAGCGAGGTCTTCCACCGGACCTCGCCGATGGCCGCGGTGACCCGCAGAGAGCCGAAGGGCGCGCGACGGCCGCCCACGGTGCGGATGCCTTCGGCGATATCCCGAGGCAAGGTGATGAAGTGCCAGGCGCCGGGCCCGTCATAGGCCCAGATCTCGGCTTCGGCTTCGTAGCGGAGCGACATCGCGCCTCGACAAAGAAAAAGGGCGGAGCCTCGCGGCCCCGCCCTCCGTCTTAGCGATGAAGCGCTGGATTAGAAGTCCATGTCGCCCATGCCGCCGGGCATGCCGCCCGGGCGCCGCCGGCGCCGCCCTTCTTGGGGGCTTCGACGATCGCGGCTTCCGTGGTGATCAGCAGGCCGGCCACCGAGGCGGCGTCCTGCAGGGCCGTCCGGACGACCTTCGCGGGGTCGATCACGCCGGCCTGGACCAGGTCGACGTACTCTTCCGTCTGGGCGTTGAAGCCGAAGGTGGGCGAGCCGTTCTCCAGGACCTTGCCGACCACGATCGAGCCTTCCACGCCGGCGTTCTCGGCGATCTGACGGATCGGGGCCTGCAGAGCGCGGCGCACGATGGCGACGCCGGCTTCCTGGTCGTCGTTGTCACCCTTGAAGCCGTCGAGAACCTTCGAGGCCTTCAGCAGGGCGACGCCGCCGCCGGGGACGATGCCTTCTTCCACGGCCGCGCGGGTCGCGTTCAGGGCGTCGTCGACGCGGTCCTTCTTTTCCTTCACTTCGACTTCGGTGGCGCCGCCGACGCGGATCACCGCAACGCCGCCGGCGAGCTTCGCCAGACGCTCTTGCAGCTTTTCCTTGTCGTAGTCCGAGGTGGTGTCCTCGATCTGCTTCTTGATCTGCGCCACGCGGCCTTCGATGCCGGCCTTGTCGCCGGCGCCGTCGACGATCGTGGTGTCGTCCTTGGTGATCGAGACCTTCTTGGCCTTGCCCAGCATGTCGAGCGTGACCGACCTCGAGCTTGATGCCCAGGTCTTCCGAGATCAGCTGACCGCCGGTCAGGATCGCAATGTCTTCCAGCATGGCCTTGCGGCGATCGCCGAAGCCCGGAGCCTTGACCGCCGCGACGCGCAGGCCACCGCGCAGCTTGTTGACCACGAGGGTCGCCAGCGCTTCGCCTTCGACGTCTTCAGCAATGATGAGCAACGGCCGGCCCGACTGCACCACGGCTTCCAGCACCGGCAGCAGCGGCTGCAGCGAGGAGAGCTTCTTTTCGAAGAGCAGGATCAGCGGCTCTTCGAGGTCGGCCTCCATCTTGTCGGCGTTGGTGATGAAGTAGGGCGACAGGTAGCCGCGGTCGAATTGCATGCCTTCGACGACGTCGAGTTCGGTCTCGGCGGTCTTGGCTTCTTCGACGGTGATGACGCCTTCGTTGCCGACCTTTTCCATGGCGCGGGCGATCATCTCACCCACTTCCAGGTCGCCGTTGGCCGAAATGGTGCCGACCTGGGCGATTTCCGAGTTGGCCGAGACCTTCTTGGCGTTGCCCTTGATCTCTTCGATGACCTTGGCGACCGCCTTGTCGACGCCGCGCTTCAGGTCCATCGGGTTCATGCCGGCGGCGACCGACTTCAGGCCCTCGACGACGATCGCCTGGGCCAGGACCGTGGCGGTGGTGGTGCCGTCGCCGGCCTTGTCGTTGGTCTTGGACGCGACTTCACGGATGAGCTGGGCGCCCAGGTTCTCGAACTTGTCCGACAGTTCGATTTCCTTGGCGACCGACACGCCGTCCTTGGTCGAGCGCGGGGCGCCGAAGGACTTTTCGATCACCACGTTGCGGCCCTTCGGGCCCAGGGTGACCTTCACCGCGTTGGCGAGGATGTTGACGCCGCGCAGCATGCGATCGCGGGCGTCGGAGGCGAAATAGACGTCTTTCGCAGCCATGATGGTTCTCTTCTCTCTAGAGGGTGTTCAGGAAACGGGTCCGGAGGCGCGCGCCGCTTAGGCGACCACGCCCAGGATGTCGCTTTCCTTCATGATGAGGAGGTCTTGGCCGTCGAGCTTCACTTCGGTGCCCGACCACTTGCCGAACAGGATGCGGTCGCCGACCTGGACGTCGAGGGCCACGACCTTGCCGCTATCGTCACGCGCGCCGGGGCCGACGGCGATCACTTCGCCTTCCTGCGGCTTCTCCTTGGCCGTGTCGGGGATGATGATCCCGCCCTTGGTCTTCTCTTCTTCCTCGACGCGCTTGACGAGGACGCGGTCTCCCAGGGGACGAAACGCCATGATGCTCTTTCTCCGTTCGAGACGGTGGTGGTTTGAGTTCAAGGTGACGTCAGCGCCGCCGGGCCGCCTGTTAGCAGTCTCGGCCTGTGAGTGCTAACGTCGGCTGCGAGGTAGGAAAACGGCTGTCGGGAGTCAAGACGGCGCCGTTGCAAAGCTTCGCCTTAACTCGCAAGCTCAACCTGGAACGGCGGCCGCTGGACCGACGTTCCTTCGGAACGTCGACATGTGGGGGAGAGGCGATGAGCCTGCAATCCGTCCTGCAGAATACGGTCCGCGAAGGCGATCTGACGCTGATCTTGCCTGGCGGCCGCAAGCTGAAGCTGGGTAACGGCTCAGGGCCCCCGCTGGTGGCGCGGATCACGAGTGCGATGTGGGCGGCGCGGATCGCGTCCAAGCCGGGCCTGGGGGTGGGCGAGGCCTATGTGGAGGGCGGTCTGGTTCTGGAACAGGGCGAGATCGCCCAGTTCATCGATCTGATCGGCGCTAACGCCAAGTTCAAGCCGCGCAAGACCCGCGGGCCGCTGGCGCGCTGGTTGCGCGACCGCCGCCGCGAGGCGAACCACCGCCAGGCGTCGCGGCGCAACGTGGCGCACCACTACGATCTCTCCAACGAACTCTACCGGCGCTTCCTCGACGAGGACATGCAGTACTCCTGCGCCTACTTCGCCCGGCCCGACATGACGCTGGAGGAGGCGCAACTCGCCAAGAAGCGACACATCGCGGCCAAGCTCGCTCTCGCGCCGGGCCTCAAGGTTCTCGACATCGGTTGCGGCTGGGGCGGCATGGCCATGACGCTGGCCGAAGAGGCCGGCGTCGAGGTCGACGGGATCACGTTGTCCACCGAGCAGCTGGCGCTGGCGCAGGAACGCGCCCGAGCGAAAGCGCTCGACGGCCGGGTGACGTTCTCGCTGACCGACTACCGCGACGTGCCGGGGCCTTACGACCGCATCGTTTCGGTGGGCATGTTCGAGCATGTCGGCCGGCCGAACTACCAGGCGTATTTCGACGGGATCGCGCGGCTGCTGAAGGACGACGGCGTGGCGCTCGTCCACTCGATCGGACGTCCGGAAGGGCCGAACGTCACCAACGCCTGGGTGGCGAAATACATCTTTCCGGGCGGCTACATCCCGGCGCTGTCCGAGGTCCTGCCCGCCATCGAGCGGGCCGGCCTGCGGGTCACCGACATCGAGATCCTGCGCCTGCACTACGCCGAGACCCCTGAAGGCCTGGCGCGAGCGGTTCGCCGGCCAGCGGGACGAGATCGCCGCCATGATGGACGAGCGGTTCTGCCGGATGTGGGAGTTCTATCTCGGCATCTCGGAGATGGCTTTCCGCCACCGCGGCCACTTCGTATTCCAGGTGCAGCTCGCCAAGCAGACCGAGGCGCTGCCCATCACCCGGGACTACATGGCCGAGGCCGAGGCGAAGCTCGGACAGGCGCGGCGCGCCGTTCCCCCTCGCGCGCGTCTTGACCCGAGCTTGGCTGTGGCGGCTTCTGGCCTCGCCGTGCTCGCGCTCGTCGCACCGGCGGCGACGATCGCCGCGAGGCGTCCGCTCTATCTGTGAGCGGGCCGGAGAAGTTGACCTGGGACGTAATCGACGCACCGCGTCCGGCGGGTGAGCCTTCCTGCGTCCGCGGCCTTCATGGCCGCTCGCCGAATAGGGAATCCCGCCATGAGCGCCATCCGTTCGACCTTCCTCCGCGCCGTGATCGGCCTCGACGCCGCCGTCTGCGGTCTCCTGGGAGCCGCGTTCGCGGCGGGCCTCGCCTCGGATATGATCGGCCTTACGCCGGCCTTCACCCAACCGCTCGGCGGCTTCTTGTTGGGGTACTCCGCCCTGCTGGCCTGGCTCGCCCTCAGGCCGCAGTTGCCGCGCCCGGCGGTCTGGGGCCTCGTCGCGTTCAACACCCTCTGGGCGCTGGAGAGCGTGCTGATCGTCGTCCTGGGCTGGGTGACGCCCAGCCCGGTCGGCCAGGCGCTGCTCTACGTGCAGGCGGCCGGCGCCCTGGGCGTGGCCGCGATGCAGACCCTGGCGCTCCGCATGGCGCCCCCTGTGGCCGCCTGAGCGCCGAGGCCGCGCCGCCTCCTCCCTGGCGGCGCGGCCGCTGCCCCAGCGTCAGCGGCGGGCATATGGTCCGTTGAAACGCTTGTTTGAACGTGGTCTGATGTCTTCAATCGCCGGCCGCCGCCGGCCCGTCGATTGGGAGCGACCAGATGACCATGACCGCCGAACGTGCGCAGTCCAGCTTCACGCTGAGCCCGCAGGACGAGCTGAACGACCTGCGCATGTCGGACAAGGCGCTGCCGCTCTACAACCAGGTGAAGCAGTTCATCAAAGAGGTGGTGGAGCCGGCGTCGGAAGAGTTCCATCGTCTCGGCGAAGGCCGGCCGGACATCTGGGACTACGCGCCCGGGCAGCTCGAGGTGCTGGAAGCCGCCAAGGACAAGGCCAAGGCTGCCGGCCTCTGGAACTTCTTCCTGCCGAACGCCGAGACGGGCGAGGGCCTGTCGAACCTCGACTACGCCTACATCGCCGTCGAGCTGGGCAAGAACCGGCTCGCGTCCGAGATCATGAACTGCGCCGCGCCCGACACCGGCAACATGGAGGTGCTGGAGCGCGTCGGCACGCCCGAGCAGAAGAAGCAGTGGCTCGAGCCGTTGCTGCAGGGGAAGATCCGCTCGGCCTACTGCATGACCGAGCTGAACACCGCCAGCTCTGACGCCAAGAACATCGACACGCGCGCGGTCCGCGTCGGCGACGAGTACATCATCACCGGCGAGAAGCACTACATCTCGGGCGCCGGGGACCCGCGCTGCAAGGTCATGATCACCATGGTCAAGACGGGCGGCGAGAACGACCCGCCGCATCTGCAGCAGTCGCAGATCCTGGTGCCGTTGCCCTGCGAGGGCGTGGAGATCATCGGCGGCCAGCAGGTGTTCGGCGACTACGATGCGCCGCACGGCCACATGCACATTCGCTTCAACAACGCCCGCGTGCCGGCTTCCAACATGCTGCTCGGCGAAGGGCGCGGCTTCGAGATCAGCCAACTGCGCCTGGGCCCGGGCCGTATCCACCACTGCATGCGCGCCATCGGCTCGGCCGAGAAGGCCCTGGACCTGATGGTGATGCGCGGCATGAGCCGGGTCGCCTTCGGCAAGCCGATCATCCAGCTGGGCGGCAACATCGAGCGCGTCAGCCGCGCCCGCATCGACATCGAGGCGATGCGCCTGATGGTGCTGAAGGCCGCCAAGGCGATGGACGTGCTGGGCAACCGCGAAGCCCGCGTCTGGATCCACATGGTCAAGGCGATGGTGCCCGAGCGCGTCTGCCAGATCATCGATGAGGCGATCCAGATGCACGGCGCGCTCGGCGTGTCGCAGCACACGCCGCTGGCCCGCATGTACGCCAACACCCGCACCCTGCGGATCGCCGACGGCCCGGACGAGGTCCATCACATGGTGGTCGGCCGCAACGAGCTGCAGCAGTTCCGCGAAGGCCCGCACGACAGCTCGATGTCGGCGGTGTTCCGCAACTAGGACCCGGCAAGCAGCCCAATAGAGTGAGGCCTCGGCTCCCGCCGGGGCCTTTTTCTTTGGCCGTGGCAAGCCTCGGTGTATGGCGGAGCTTCATGACGGCTCCGCACGCCATCATCCCAACCATTCCAGGCGGCGCTCGCCCGAGGCGGCTCGCAGCGCCCTTTCCGCTCCGCGCACGATGCGCTGGAGGTCCGCGATCCGGGGGAGCCTGTGCCTCCCCCGTGGGGCGGGCTCCTCTCCCGGAGACCTTCCATGACCTACTTAACGGGCGCCTTCGTGGTCGCCGCGGCCTTCGTGACGGCCGCCCTATCGGGCATCTTCGGCATGGCGGGCGGCCTCCTGCTGATGGGCGCGCTAGCCCTGGTCCTTCCCGTACAGGCCGCCTTCGTCACCCATGGCCTGCTCCAGCTCGTGGCCAACGGCTGGCGGGCTGTCCTGCATAGACGTCACGTCCGCTGGGACATCGTCGGCTGGTACGCGGCCGCATCCCTGATCGCGGGCCTGGCGGTGGGGATCCTGTCGTTCACGCCGTCCAAGCCGCTGCTGTTCCTGCTTCTGGGCCTGACGCCGCTGCTCACCTGGCTGCCGCAGAGGTGGATCAAGCTTGACGCCGCGCGGCCGCCGCAGGCCCTGCTGTCGGGGCTGACTGTCACCGGTCTGAACCTGACCGCCGGCGTCGCCGGGCCGCTGCTCGACATTTTCTTCGTCCGCACCGAGCTAAGTCGCCACGCCATCGTGGCTACCAAGGCCGCCACCCAGGTCTTCGCCCACCTCGCCAAGATCCTGGTCTATGGCGCGCCGCTGATCGGGTCGGCGGCGACGAGCGGACTGCCGCCGTGGCCGGTGTTCCTGGCGGCCGTGCCGCTGTCGATGGCGGGCACCTTCGTCGGCGGGATGGTCCTCGACCGCATGAGCGATGTGAACTTCAGGCGCTGGACCCGGTGGATCGTTACAGCCATCGGCGGGCTCTACCTGGTCCAGGCGGCCCGGCTGTTCCTGGCCGGCTGAGCAAAAAAAGGCCCGGTCCACAGGGGGCCGGGCCGGGAAGTTCATAGGGAGGAAACGCCCAGGATGGGCACGCCTTCAGGTATGTCTGGCGGCTGACGTTGCAAGGCGTCTGCTGCAATTATTTTTCGGCCCCGGCGACGCCAGCGGAGTGGTCTGGTCAAGCTTGCGGGAGTGGACCTGTCGAGCGGTCCACTTGGCGGCTAGGTCGCGCCCATGAGCACGCCCATCCATCTCGCGCCCCAGGTCCTGGAGAACCGCTTCGTCCGGCTTGAGCCGCTGGCCGAGCGGCATCGCGGCGACCTGCAGCAGGCCTGCTGGGCCGATCCCGACCTGTGGACGCAGCTCTATTCGTTCTCGATGCTGCCCGAGCAGTTCGACGCGACGTGGGACACGCTGCTGGCGGGCACGCTCGGCGGGCGCAGCCTGACCTATGCGGTGACGCAGGGCGGACGCTGCGTGGGCATGACCTCGTTCCTGGCGATCGATGCCGCCAGCCGGACGGTCGAGGTGGGCGGCACCTACTATGCGCCCCAGGCGCGCGGCGGAGCGGTGAACCCGGCGGCCAAGCGGCTGATGATGGCGCAGGCCTTCGAGGCGGGCATGAACCGAGTGCAGTACTGCGTCGATGCGCTGAACGCCCGCTCGCGGGCCGCCGTACTCAAGCTCGGCGCCGTCCAGGAGGGCGTCCTGCGCGCCCAGAAGATCACCTGGACCGGCCGCGTGCGCGACACTGTGGTGTTCTCGATCCTCGCCGACGAGTGGCCGGCCGCGCGCGCACGACTGGACGCGCGACTGGCGGCCTTCACCTGACGCGGGTGTAGCGCCACTCCTGGCGACGGACCTCGCCCTTCACCCGCCCCTCGATACCGGCGCAGAGGTCCTCGCCGCAGCGGCGGTAGAAGACCCGCTGTGGGAAGTCGTGCGCCGGATTCTCGAAGACCAGCTCGTCGTTCTTGCCCGGCAACAGCACGAAAGCGGTCGGCGGCTGGCCCTGGATCAGGGCGGTGAAGGTCAGACCGGCCGGCTCGGCGCTGATCGTCATGTGTTCTACGAAGGGCTTGCGACCCGGCCGGTTGGTCTGGCTGACGCCGGCCATG
This sequence comes from Phenylobacterium sp. J426, assembly GCF_024699945.1. GTDB lineage: Bacteria > Pseudomonadota > Alphaproteobacteria > Caulobacterales > Caulobacteraceae > Phenylobacterium. Next base: position 1,752,862 of record NZ_JAJOMY010000001.1, read on the forward strand.
ACGCCGTCGCGCGGCTGGAGCCAGGTTTCCTGTACGACGCCGCCGTCGCGGTCCTGCGTCCATGCGCCGGCGAGCCAGTCCAGGCTGGCGACATCGACGGCGACCGCCCCGGCGGCCAGCATGGCTAGGATCATGGCTTCGCTCCCTTGCGCCTGGCGCGGAAGAAGGCCTTCAGCATAGCCGAGCTTTCCTCGGCCAGCACGCCGCCCTGCACCTCGGGTCGCCAATGGCAGGTGGGCTGGTCGAAGAAGCGCGGACCGTGGACGACGGCGCCGCCCTTCGGATCCTCGGCGCCGAAAACGACGCGCCCGATGCGGGCGTGGCTGATGGCGCCGGCGCACATGGCGCAGGGCTCGAGCGTGACCACGAGGGTCAGGCCCGTGAGCCGGTAGTTGCCGACCTTCTCCGCGGCGGCCCGCAGCGCCAGCACCTCCGCATGGGCGGTCGGGTCGTGACGGCCGATCGGGGCGTTGCCGGCGACGGCGATCAGCTCGCCGGTCGCCGGATCCACGACGGCGGCGCCCACCGGCGTCTCGCCGGCCTCGGCGGCGGCTTGCGCGGCTTCGAGCGCGATGCGCATGGTGCGGCAGTCATGGTCCACGATCCCCTACGAACCGACCGCGCCCCTTCCGGTCAAGCCTCCGACGCCGACGACGCCTCCGCCGACGGCGCCGGCGAGCGCATCGCCAAGCTGCTCGCCCGCTCGGGCGTCGGCTCGCGACGCGATGTCGAACGACTGATCGAGGAGGGCCGCGTCGCCATCAACGGCCAGGTGCTGACGACGCCTGCGGTGAAGGTGGAAGCCAGCGACATCATCACCGTTGACGGCGCGGTGGTGGGCGAGCCCGAGCCGGTGCGCGTGTTCCGCTACCACAAGCCCGTGGGCCTGGTGACGACGCACAAGGATCCGCATGACCGTCCGACGGTGTTCAAGGCCCTGCCGCCGGAGCTGCCGCGGCTGATCTCGGTCGGACGCCTCGACCTGAACTCCGAGGGGCTGCTGCTCCTCACCAACGACGGCGGCCTGGCCCGGGCGCTGGAGCTACCGTCGACCGGCATCGTCCGCCGCTACCGGGCCCGGGCGCACGGCCGCATCACTCAGGACCGGCTGGACAAGCTGAAGGACGGGATCACCGTCGGCGGCGTGCGCTATGGCGCGATCGAAGCCCGACTCGACAAGGCCAAGGATGGGCCGCAAGGCGCGAACCTGTGGCTGACCGTGACCCTGCATGAGGGCAAGAACCGCGAGGTCCGCCGCGTTCTGGAGGCGCTGGGACTGAAGGTGAACCGGCTCATCCGGCTGTCCTATGGCCCGTTCGCGCTCGGAACGCTGGGCCTCGGCGAGGTCGAGGAAGTGGGTCCGCGGGTGATCCGCGAGCAGCTCGCCGGCTTCATCCTGCCGGAGAACATGCCCAAGGGCGACCGGCCGCAGTATCGCTCGCCGACGCGGAAGTCGCGGCGCGCCCAGGCCGAGACCCGCGAAACCGAGCTGGTTCCGCCGCCCAAGGAGAAGGCCAAGAAGGACTACAAGGCGGGTTGGGCCAAGCCGAAGGCCAAGGCGAAGCCACACGGCAAGGGGCCGCTGAAGGGCGCGGCGAAGGGGCCGCCCAAGGCGCTGGTCAGGGCCAAGATCGAGGGCAAGACCATCGGGTCCGTGCGCGACGCGGGGCCGAAGCCCGGCGGGCCGGCGGCGGCCGCCCGAAAGCCTGGCGGACGACAGCCGCAGCGCCCAGGCCAACGCCCGGCGTCCGGGCCCAGACCCCCGGCGCGCTCAGGTCCGCCGCGGCGCCGGAGCTGATCCATGCGCATCGTTTCGGGAGATTTCCGCGGCAAGGCCCTGGTCACGCCGCCGGGCCAGGGCACGCGGCCCACGTCCGACCGCGCCCGCCAGGCCGTGTTCAACATCCTGGAGCACGCCGCCTGGTCCGAGGGCGTGCGCGATCGGCGGGTCATCGACCTGTTCGCCGGCTCCGGCGCGCTCGGCTTCGAAGCCCTGTCACGCGGCGCCGCCTTCTGCCTGTTCGTGGAGACCGATGAGGCCGCCCGCGGGGCGATCCGCGAGAACGTCGACAACATGGGGCTGTTCGGCCGGACGCGCGTGCATCGTCGCGACGCCACCCAGCTCGGCGTTCGGCCCGGCGCGGACGGGCCAGCCTTCGACCTGGCCTTCCTCGATCCGCCTTACGGCAAGGGCCTGGCCGAGACGGTGCTGGCGAAGCTGGCGGAAGGCGCCTGGCTCGCGCCGGGCGCCTTGGCCGTGATTGAGCGCGGCGTCGCCGAGCCGCCGCTGGCCGTGGAGGGCTACGAGCTGCTGGACGCGCGGGAGTACGGCGCTGCCAAGGTCTGGTTCCTGCGACTGACCTGAGACCCGTCACGAAGGTTTCGCAAAAGGTTCACCGAACGGGGACCGTCGTCTAACCCCCCGTTAGTGTCATTCCACCTTTCCTCGCGCGGAATTTCGCGAGGCCGCGTATGACGTTGTTGCTGGATATTGCGCCGTTCATCTCGCCCGTCTCGCCCCACGCGACCGGGAGCGAGATCTACAAGCGCTTCCAGGCCGAACCGGACACCCTGGCCATCGCCGTGGTCGATTCCGAGGACCGGCCGCTCGGCCTCATCGAACGGAATGCGTTCCTCGTGCAGATGGCGGCCCAGTACGGCTACGCGCTTTGGGCCAAGCGCGCGGTCTCGCACCTGATGAAGACCGATCCGGTGATCGCCGACGGCGACGTCACGGTCGCCGAGTTCTGCGGCCGAATCCTCGAGGAAAGGCCGTCGGAGCTGCTGCACGGCTTCATCGTCACCTGCGGCGGCCGTTACGCCGGCGTCGGCACCGCGCTGGCCCTGCTGCAGGCGACCGGCGCGGCGGCTTCGGCCCATGCCCAGGAGATGAGCCGCCTCGCCCAGGAAACCCAAGAAGCCCTGGCCGCCAAGGGCCGCTTCCTGGCGGTGATGAGCCACGAGATCCGCACGCCCCTGAACGGCGTCCTCGCGGTGGCCGAGATCCTCCGGCGCAAGGCGAAGTCCCCGGAGCTTGCCCCGCTGGTGGACACGATCCTGGAGTCCGGCGGGGTGCTGCTGCGGCTGTTGAACGACGCCCTCGACCTCAGCCGCGCCGAGGCCTCTGGCCTCGCCCTCGACGAGGCGCCCGTCGCCGTTGCGACGCTACTGGACGACGCCAGCGGCCTGTGGGCGGCGCAGGCCGAGCTCAAGGGGCTCGCTTTCGAGGCGCGCTACGAAGGCCTCTCCGGCGTCTGGGCGCTGGCCGACGCCGGACGCCTGCGCCAGGTGCTGAACAACCTCGTCGGCAATGCGGTGAAGTTCACCGAATCCGGACGCGTGGACGTGCGGGTCGGCTGCGCTGTCGAGGCCGGCCATGTCCGGCTGTGGGGCGAGGTGACCGACACCGGCCCCGGTATCCCGGCCGAACGGCTGGGCGACATCTTTGAACCCTTCCACCAGACCGAGCAGGGCCTGCGTCAGGGCGGGGCGGGGCTGGGCCTTGCGGTCTGCCGCCAGATCGTCGAGCGGATGAACGGGACCATCGCCGCCGCCTCCGAAGGCCGCGGCGCACGCTTCCGCTTCGAGGTCCCGCTTCACCAGTTGCAGGAACCCGCGGAAGCGGCGCCGGCCGAAGCGGCCGACGAGCGGACGACGGAGGCGCTGCACGTGCTGATCGCCGACGACAACGAGACCAACCGGATGGTCGCCCGTACGCTCTGCGAGATGTTCGGCTGCACGAGCGAATGCGTCGAGGACGGCGCGCAGGCCGTGATCGCTGCGGCCACAGGACAGTTCGACCTCATCCTGATGGATGTGAAGATGCCGGTGATGGATGGGGTGGAGGCGACCCGCCGGATCCGGTCGCGAAGTGACGCCGTCTCGCAGGTGCCGATCCTGGCGCTCACGGCCAACGCCGATCCGGCTGACGCGGCCTTCTACCGTTGCTGCGGCATGAACGGCGTCGTCGAGAAGCCGGTGAAGCCCGAACGCCTGCTCGCGGCGATGAATGCGGTTCTCACCCTGGCCGAGGCCGCCTAGCCGCTCACCAGGTGATCAGGACGCTGTCGGCCGAGCGTTCGTGCGGGCCGTGATAGACGGCTTCCACGTTGTTGCCGTCCGGATCGAAGGCGAACGCGGCGTAGTAGCCCGGATGATAGTCGCGCTCGCCCGGGCCGCCGTTGTCGCGGCCGCCAGCCGCGAGCACCGCGGCATGCCAGCGACGCACCGCCGCCTCGTCCTTGGCCTGGAAGGCGAAATGCGCGTGGCTGTGGACGTCGGCAGGACCTTCGTCCACCCACAGCTCGTCGCAGAAGAAGTAGCCGTCCCCCTCGACCAAGGGCAGATCGAGTGCCTCCATCGAGGCCTTGTAGAAGCGTTTGGAGGCCTCGAGGTCCTTCACCCGCAGGTGCAGATGGTCGATCAGGCGGCCGCGGCGTGTCTCCATGGCTCAGCTCTCCCGTCAGAGATCGTAGAACCTACGACTGCCGCCGCAGGTTGCGGCGCGCGGCGGAGCGTTCAGCGGCGGCCGAAGAGGCGCTCGATGTCGGCTAGCTTGAGCTCCACATAGGTCGGCCGGCCGTGGTTGCACTGACCCGAGTGGGGGGTCGCCTCCATCTGGCGGAGCAGGGCGTTCATCTCCGGGGCGCTCAGCCGCCGGCCCGCACGCACGGAGCCGTGGCAGGCCATGGTCCCACAGACCTCCTCGAGCCTCTCCTTCAACGCCAGCGCCTGGCCGTTCTCCGCGAGGTCGTCGGCGATGTCGCGAACGAGCCCGGCGGCGTCGGTTTCGCCGAGCAGGGCCGGCACCTCTCGCACGAGGACGGCGCCCGGGCCGAAGGCTTCGACGACCAGGCCCAGGGCCTCGAGCTCCTCCGCACGGGCGATGACGCGCTCAGCCTCGGCCGGGTCCAGCTCGACGACCTCCGGCAGCAGCAGCGCCTGGCGGGCGACGCCGCCCTCGGCCATCTGGCGCTTCATCTGCTCGTAGACGAGACGCTCGTGGGCGGCGTGCTGATCGACGATGACCACGCCGTCGCGGGTCTGGGCGACGATGTAGGTCTCGTGCACCTGGGCCCGCGCCGCGCCCAGGGGATGGTCGACGGGATCGAAGGCGGGCGCCGGCTGAGCCGGATCGGCCAACCCCTCCGGCGCGCCGGCGGCGGGTTCGGCCCGGGCGGAGAGCTCGTTCAGGCCCGGGATGGACTGCACGGCCGCGGCGAGCGACCCGCCCTGGAACGCCCCAGACGGGGCCGGCGTCCAGCCGCCCTCGCGCCACGCCGAGAAGCCGGCCGCGGACGGCTGCGGCAGGGCCTGGGGACGGAAGCCCCCGAGAGCCGCCATCGAAACGGTCGTCGACGCGCGGTGGCCGGCGGCGGCCAGAGCATGGCGCAGCCCGCCGACGATCAGGCCGCGGACCAGTCCCGGATCGCGGAAGCGCACCTCGGCCTTGGCGGGGTGCACGTTGACGTCGACGAGGCCGGCGTCGAGCTCGACATAGAGGGCGCAGGCCGGATGCCGGTCTCGCGCCAGGAAGTCGGCGTACGCGCCGCGCAAGGCCCCCTGCAGGAGCCGGTCGCGCACGGGCCGGCCGTTGACGAACAGGTACTGGTGGGCCGCGTTGCCGCGGTTATAGGTCGGCAGCCCCGCGTAGCCGGAGAGCCGCACGCCCTCGCGCTCGTGGTCGATCAGCAGGGCGTTGTCGGAGAATTCCCGGCCCATGACCGCGCCCAGTCGGGCGAGGCGACCCTCCACGTCGTCGCTCTCGGCGGGCAGGCGCAGGGTGCGGCGGCCGTCGAGATCGAGGGCGAAGCTCACGGCGTGATGCGCCATCGCCTGACGCTTCAGCTCCTCGGTGATGGCGAGCGCCTCGGCACGCTCGGACTTCATGAACTTCAGACGCGCTGGCGTGGCGTAGAACAGGTCCCGGACCTCGACCCGCGCGCCGTGGGGGGCCGGGGAAGGCCGCGGGCGAGACCGCGCCCACCGCGCCGCCCTCCACGAAGATGGCGTAGGCGTCTGCGGCGCCGCGGGCGCGACTGGCGATCGACAGGCGTGACACCGAGCCGATCGAGGGCAGGGCCTCGCCGCGGAATCCCATGGTGGCGATGCGCAGCAGGTCGTACTCGCCGTCCTCGCCGGGATTGAGCTTGGACGTGGCGTGCCGTTCGACGGCCACCGGCAGCTCGTCGGGGGCCAGGCCCGAGCCGTCATCGGCGACGAGGATGCGGGTCAGCCCGCCGCCGTCCGCCTGAACCTCGATCCGCGAGGGCGCCGGCGTCCAGCGCGTTTTCGACCAGTTCCTTCACAGCGCTGGCAGGGCGCTCCACCACCTCGCCGGCGGCGATGCGGTTGATCAGTTCGGGCGGGAGTCTGCGGATGGGCATGTCAGGATTTCGCCGGGACCGTCCTACATAGTACGATTCCAGAGGTCCCCCATGTCGAACACCCGGCGCGCGCTCAATCGTCTCGCCTGCCTGGCCGCCGTCTCCGCGGCGCTCGTCCTGCCCGCAAGGGCCCAGGTTCCGCCGGCGCCCGTCGACCCGGACGCCGCCCTGGTGGAAGAGCTCGTGGTGGTGGCTCGCCTGCCCGGCCCCGCCTGGTGGCGCGTCTCGGACGGCGACACCGTCGTCTATGTGCTGGGCGTGCCTTCACTCGCGCCCAAGCGGATGGAGTGGGACCGGGCGATCTTCGAGAACCGGTTGGCGGGTGCAAACGCGGTGGTCCTGCCGTTCACCAACATCCGCGCCAAGGGCGTGGGCGTCCTGGGCTCGGGGCTGAACCTGCTGCGGCTGCGTTCGGGCGGCCCTTTCGAGGACCGGCTGGATTCGACGACGCAGCGCCGCTTCGTCGCGGTGCGCGAGCGGCTGGGCTATCCGGCCAAGCACTACCCGACGTCGAACCCGCTGGCGGCCGGCGTTCAGCTCGCCTCAGACTATCGCGAGCGATCGAACCTGACGACGACCGACCCCGCCAAGCTGGTCGAGCTGCTGGCGCGGCAGAGGGGCGTTCCGGTGGTGGAGAAGACCTACGACATCGGTCCGCTTCTGGGAGCGATCCTCCGCACCTCGTCGCAGGTGGGCCGGATCTGTTTCGACGAGGTGCTGGCCCAGGCCGAGGCCGGGCCTGGCGTGACGCTGCAGGCGGCGCGGGCCTGGGCCGCCGGGAACGTGCCCGGCGCGTTGGAGAACGAGCGGACCTACGAGCGCTGCCTGGCCATGGTCCCCGGCGGACGAGCGTTCGACGAGCGGATGAAGGCCGACACCGCCGCGGCGATCGTCGCCCAGCTGCGAAAGCCCGGCCATGCGATCGTGCTCGTGCCGCTGCGCCCCTGCTGGCGCAGGGGGGCGTGCTGGACCGCCTGCGCAGCCAAGGGTTCGAGGTGAAGACGCCGGCGGGGGATCAGCAGGCGTCGTGATCGCCCTTAGAGGCCTGGCAGCTTGATGCGGCTGGAGCCTTCGCGCTGGATGATGATCGGCTTGTTGCCGGTCAGCTTGGCGATGCGCTCGGCCTCGGCGGTGGGGTCGATGTTCTCGGCGATCGCGGGACCGGCGGCGACCTGGGTCGGCGCGTCCTTCTTCCAGAACATCACCTTGTCGGCGAAGCCCTTCTCCTTGTGGGCCACGTCGCCGAACTCGTCGTCGACCACGTAGCGGATCAGGGGATCGGCGCGCTCGGCGCCGGCGCGGGCCACCAGCAGCTTCTCGCCGTCGGACCGCAGCTCGGCCTCGCGCTGACCCAGCAGGGCGTTGCGGGCGGCGCTTTCGGGCTGCAGCTCCTGCGGGCGCGGCTCGCCGGGCGCGGGCGGGCGGAGGGCGTAGTCGGGCGGCACCACCAGCGGCGCCTTGGTGACGACGCGGAACTCGTCAGGGGTCACCTTCGACATGCCCAGCGCTTTCTGGGTCGACTGGCACCCCGCCAGGCCGACCGCCGAAAGCGCGGCGACAGCGAGGATCACACGGTTGACGCTCATGAACTTGAACAAGCTCCTTGGGCCGCCCCCGGCCACGAACGGAAGGGAATAAACCAAACGGACCGGTCCGCCAACGGCGTCACGCAGACGCGGCCCCGGGCCCTTCCTGCGCCGGCTGTTCCTTGCGCAGGCTGTCGAGCAGCAGCAGGACGACCCCGATGGTGATGCCGCTGTCGGCGATGTTGAAGATCCAGGGGAAGACGCCGATGCGGCTGACGTCGATGAAGTCGACCACGGCCCCGAAGCGGGCGCGGTCGATGGCGTTGCCGATCGCGCCGGCCATGACCAGGCTAAGACCCACGGCCGGCAGCCAGCGCCCGGCGCGGCGCGCCCACAGCGCCAGCAGGACGGCCACCGCAACCGAGAACACGACGAAGCCCCAGCGGACAATGTCGTTGCCGGCCTGGAAGAGGCCGAAGCTGACGCCGTTGTTCCAGATGCGGGTGATCTGCAGCGGCCAGACCACCTCGTGCGGCACCTGTTCGGGCAGGGTGAGCGCCCAGAGCTTGGTGATCTGGTCGAGGACGATCAGCACGAGGGCCAAGCCGTAGGCGGCCCAGCCGTGACGGGTGATGCGGCTCATGCGGAGGCCTTTCCGTGCGCCCCGTTCGCGCGCTTCGCATCCCAGGCCTCGACGGCGTTGTCGCAGCGTTCGCACAGGAATTTCGGCGGGCCGACCTCCGGCAGGCGGCGCCAGCAGCGCTCGCACTTGGCGTGGTCAAGGACGTGGACGGCGGCGGACATGTCGCCCGCCAAAGCGACCGCGGCGGCGCTGGTGCGGAACACCTCGGCCGGGTCCAGGCCCTCGAAGGCGGCGAGGTCGGCGGCGTCGGCCAGACTTACGCCGACCTCGGCGTCGAGCGCCGAGCCGATGGCCTTCTCGCGCCGCTTCACCTCCAGTTCGCCGGTGACGTGGGCGATCACGGCCTTCACCTTGGCCCAGCGCTCCGCCTCGGCGTCGTTGCGCCAGTCGGCCGGCGTGGTGGGGATCACCCGCAGGCAGTTGGAGTGGGCGTCCGGATAGCGCGTGGTCCAGGCCTCTTCGGTGGTGAAGGGGATCAGCGGGCTGAGCCAGGCGGTGAGCCGCTCGAACACCGCGTCCATCACCGTGCGCGCGGCGCGGCGGCCGAGGTCGTCAGGGCGGTCGCAGTAGAGGCTGTCCTTGCGGATGTCGAAGAACAGGGCCGACAGGTCGTCCTGGCAGAACTCCAGCACGGGCCGGATGACGTCCTGGAAGGCGTACCGCGCGTAGGCGTCCCGGACCTGGGCGTCGAGCTCCCACAGGCGGTGCAGGACGTAGCGCTCCAACGGCGGCATCTGCTCCAGTTCCACCGCCTCGTCGGCCGTGTAGTCGGAGAGCGCGCCCAGCATGTAGCGGACCGTGTTGCGCAGCTTGCGGTAGGCGTCGGACGTGGTCTGCAGCACCGTCTTCCCGATGCGGCTGTCGTCCGAATAGTCGATCATCGCTGCCCAGAGCCGGATGATCTCGGCTCCGTTATCCTTGATGACCTGTTCCGGGTCGACGACGTTGCCCTTGGACTTCGACATCTTCTCGCCGTTCTCGTCCATGGTGAAGCCATGGGTGAGGATGGCGTCGTAGGGCGCGCGGCCTCGGGTTCCGGAGCTCTCGAGCAGGCTGGACTGGAACCAGCCGCGGTGCTGGTCCGAACCTTCCAGGTAGAGGTCGGCCGGCCAGCGGGTGTGGGCGCGGTTCTCCAGCGTGAAGGCGTGGGTCGAGCCCGAGTCGAACCAGACGTCGAGGATGTCCTCGACCTTCTCGTAGCGGTCGGGATCGTGCGAACCCAGGAAGTCCGTCACCGGGCGGTTGAACCAGGCGTCGGCGCCCTCGGCGCGGATGGCGTCGACGATGCGCTTGTCGACCTCGGGGTCGTGCAGCGGCTGACCGGTTTCCTTGTCCACGAACATGGCGAGCGGCGCTCCCCAGGCGCGCTGGCGGCTGATCAGCCAGTCGGGCCGGCTCTCGACCATCGAGCGGATGCGGTTCTTCCCACCGGCCGGATAGAAGGTGGTGGCCTCGATGGCCTCCAGCGCCGCCTCGCGCAGGGTGCGGCCGCCGAGTTCCTTGGTGTCCACCGGCTCGTCCATCCGGATGAACCACTGCGGCGTGTTGCGGAAGATCACCGGCGCCTTGGAGCGCCAGGAGTGAGGATAGCTGTGCTCCAGCCGGCCGCGGGCCAGGAGGCGGCCGGCCTCGATCAGCTTCTCCATGACCGCGCCGTTGGCCGGGCCGAACTTGCCCGCCTTCTTGCCATCGGTCTCCAGGACCTTCAGGCCGCCGAACAGCGCGACATGCGGATAGTAGGCGCCGTCCGGATCGACGGTGTCGGGGATCTCGCGATGCCCGTGGGCCAGCCAGACCAAGTAGTCGTCAGCGCCGTGCCCGGGCGCGGTGTGGACGAAGCCCGTGCCCGCGTCGTCAGTGACGTGGTCGCCGGCCAGCAGCGGCACGGCGAACCGGTAGTGGCTGTCGAGGTTGGCCAGCGGGTGCTCGCACTCCATGCCCTGGCAGTCGACGGCCTCGACGCGTCGGTGCTTGGCGACCTTGGCCGCGGCCATGACGTCGGCCGCAAGCTTGTCGGCGACGATCAGGCGGTCGCCCGGCCGGGCCCAGGGCTCGAACTCGAGGCCCTGCTCCATCGCCTCGACCTCATAGACCGAATAGGCGATGTCGGGATTGTAGCTGATCGCCCGGTTGGCCGGGATGGTCCAGGGCGTGGTGGTCCAGATGACCACGCTGGCGCCCCGCGTGGCGTCGCTGCCTTCGGTGACCGGGAACTTCACCCAGATCGTCGGGCTCACGTGGTCGTGGTACTCGACCTCGGCGTCGGCGAGCGCGGTGCGCTCCACCGGGCTCCACATCACCGGCTTGGAGCCGCGGTAGAGCTGGCCGGAGGCCACGAACTTGTGGAACTCGGCGACGATGGCGGCTTCCGATCCGTAGTCCATCGTGGCGTAGCGGTTTTCCCAGTCGCCGATCACGCCGAGGCGCTTGAAGCCCTCGCGCTGGACGTCGATCCAGTGAGCGGCGTACTCCCGGCAGCGGGTGCGGAACTCGGCCTTGGAGACCTCGTCCTTGCGGCGGCCCTGGCTGCGCAGTTCCTCCTCGATCTTCCACTCGATCGGCAGGCCGTGGCAGTCCCAGCCCGGCACGAAGTCGACATCGTAGCCCAGCAGGAATCGCGAGCGGACCACGAAGTCCTTCAGCGTCTTCTGCAGGGCGTGGCCGATGTGGATCGCGCCGTTGGCGTAGGGCGGCCCGTCGTGCAGCACGAACAGCGGCGCGCCGGCCCGCTGACGCTCGGCGCGCATGGCCTTGTACAGGTCGAGCTCGGCCCAGCGGGCGAGGATCTGCGGCTCCTTCTGCGGCAGGCCCGCGCGCATCGGGAACGGGGTGTCGGGAAGGAAGACGGTCTCGCGGTAGTCGCGCCCATCCTTGGTGTCGACAGGGGGCTTTTCGGCGTCGTCGGCCATAACTCAATCCAGCAGGGTGTCGGTGATGTGCGGTGAACCCGGCGCGCGCTGGAGCTCGTCCGGCGGCGTCACGCCGGGCGGTTAATTCGCAAGCTCGTCCGACCCGAAGTCATGGGGCGAGGCTCTAACAGAGGACGCGGCCGAACCCAAGCGCGCTACGCGCCGAGGCTCCCGACAGCGATGAGGGTCAGCAACAGCAGACCGAACCCGCACGCGCTGAAGACGGTCCGCCAGAAGGGCGAGACATCCTCCTTTCCGTGGATCCTTGCCCAGCGCCAGTTCTTCCAGAACCAGAAGAGGAGGTAGAGGCCGGCGGTCGTGACCGACATCACCAGGAACTTGCGAGCGTCCACCGGATAGTAGCGGCCCTCAGCGGCGTAGGCGGCGTCCGCCCGCCGCGGCGCCGCGCCGGATGTCGCCCTCCGCGAGGGCGGCCGAGCCCCAGACCCAGGCCACCACAACGGCGACGATCGCAAGTGCGCGCCGCCAAGACCGAGATGTCATGAACACACCCGCGCTGATGCTGGCCCGCGGACCGGCGGCGCAAGTTAAGCTAGCCGAACTCCGGCATCAGCAGCGCGCGGGCGGCCTGCGCGTCGGCCATGACCTGCTGGGTCATGGCTTCCAGGCTCGGGAACTTCTCCTCGGGCCGGAGGAAACGGACGAGGTCGGTCTCGATGACCTGGTCGTAGAGGTCCTCGTCGAAGTCGAAGAGCCACACCTCCAGTAGCGGACGGGTGACGCCCTCCACCGTGGGGTTCACGCCGATGTTGGCGACGCCTGGGACTTCGCGGCCGTCGGGCAGGCGGGTGCGGGTGGCATAGACGCCGAAGCGCGGCGTCACATAATCCCCGAGGTCGATGTTGGCCGTCGGAAAGCCCAGCTTCCGGCCGAGTTGGCGGCCGCGCTGCACCGGCCCCTCGATGGCGAAGGGGCGGCCGAGAATCTGGGTCGCATCGTCGGGGCGGCCGTTGCGCAGCGCGTCGCGAACAGCCGTGGACGAGAACTTGTCGCCATGTTCGCCGACCGGCTCGGCGACCGAGACGCCGAAGCCCAGTTCCTGGCCGTAGACCTTCATGGTGGCGGGACTGCCGGTCCGGCCCTTGCCGAACGAGTTGTCGAAACCGACCGCCACGTGCCGGGCTCCCAGGCCCTCGTGGAGCACGGTCCGGGCGAATTCGCGGTCGGTCATGCCGGCCACCTCGGCGTCCATCGGCAGGACGTAGAGCACGTCGACGCCGAGCGCTTCCAGGGCGCGCGCCTGCTGGTCGGTCTTCATCAGGCGGAAGGCCGGCTCGTCGGGTCGGAAGTAGACGCGCGGATGCGGGTCGAAGGTGATGACGCCCAACGGGGCCTTCAGCTCGCCCGCGGCGCTCGCGGCGAGGGCGATCACCTGCTGGTGGCCCCGGTGGACGCCATCGAAACTGCCCATGGCCACCGCCGCGCCGCGGTCTTCCGCAGGCAGGTTCTTCCAGCCCCGAATGACGCGGATGCGCTTCATGCCGGCTTGCGAGGCGCGATGACGACGGCTTCGCCGTCGACGACGGCGCGGCCGCCGACTTCGCAGACGGTCTCCAGGGTGACGCGGCCGCGGCGCTCATCGAGCGCCTTGACGGTCACGCGGGCCGTGACGGCGTCTCCGATCCGAACCGGCCGGCGGAATGTCAGGGCCTGCGACAGGTAGATCGCGCCGGGGCCCGGGAGCTTGGTTCCGAGAACGGCCGAGATGTAGGCGCCCGACAGCATGCCGTGCGCGATCCGCTCGCCGAAGCTCGTGCTCTTGGCGTACTCGGCGTCGAGATGCACGGGGTTCTCGTCGCCCGAAACCTCGGCGAACGCGACGATATCGGCCTCGCCCACGGTGCGGGTCATCTCGGCCGCGCGGCCGATGCTCAGATCTTCGAAAAACAGGCCCTGCAAACTGGTCCCTCCGCCCGTGTCGCCGATGTCTTACCAGACGAGGTCGGGCATGGCCCAGGTCGCGGTCAGCCCCTCGACGCCCAGCAGGTGCTCGACGATCGCGAGGTCGAGCACGCCGTCGCGGACGGTCTCCTTGCCGTGGATGCCATTGGCGACGAACAGCACGTCCAGCGCCTGGGCGTTGGCGCCGCGGATGTCGGTCGGCAGCCCGTCACCAATGCAGAGCACGCGGCTCCGTTCGACCGGCCGGCCGAGTTCGGAGGACGCGGTCTGGAGCGCCAGTTCGTAGATGGCCGGGTGCGGCTTGCCGGCCATCAGCACCTGACCGCCCAGGGCCTCGTAGAGCTCCGCCAGGGCCCCGCCGCAATAGATCAGGCTGTCGCCGCGCTGGACCACGATGTCCGGATTGGCGCAGATCATCGGCAGCCCCCGGCCGACGGCGTCCCGGAAACGGTCGCGGTAGTCGTCCGGCGTCTCGTTCTCGTCGTCGAACGGACCGGTGCAGGAGATGAAGCGGGCCTGCTCCAGCGGGACAAGCTCGACGTCGAGGCCGGCGTAGAGCGGCCAGTCCCGGTCCGGGCCGATCTTCCAGAACGGACCCGGGGCGCGTTCGGCCAGCAGCGTGCGGGTGGCGTCGCCCGACGTCACCACCTGGCTGAAGCACTCGGCGTCCACGCCCAGCACCGCCAGCTGTTCGATGATCGGCGGATGGGGACGCGGCGCATTGGTGATCAGGACGACCGGGCCGCGCTCAGCTTTGAACCGCGCAAGCGCGTCCCGCGCCTCGGCGAAGCTCTCGCGGCCATTGTGGATCACGCCCCACACGTCGCACAGCACGACGTCGTAGCGGTCGGCGATCGCCGAAAGGCCCTTGGCCAGCGTCGGGGAGCTCATGCCTCGGGCGGTATCGACGCCGCCCGAGCGCGTCAATGACGAAGGCTAGCCGAAGGCGGCGCGGCGAAGCGGCGTCGGCGCCAGCACGCGGGGCGGCGGACCGGCCTCGGCGAGAACCTGGTCCTTGATGGCGCGCGGTTCGCCGAACAAATGGCCCTGGCCGTAGCCGATCTCGAGTTCGAGGATGTCGACCACCTGGCGCTCGGCCTCGACCTTCTCCGCGATCAGCTCGATGCCATAGCGGCGGGTCAGCTGCGCGAAGTCCTCCGCTGCGAGATCGGGGAGGGACTTCAGCACGAGACGCCCGTCGATCTCGACCAGCTCATCGAGCAGGCCCTGGGCGCCCACCTTCACGAACTTGACGTCGGCGCGGGCGAGATCCTGCAGGTCGAGGTCGAGGTCGACCACCTTGTCGAGGCTGAAGCGGAAGCCCAGTTCGGCCAGCTTGCCCATGTTGCGGGCCTCAATCGAGCCGCGGGCGTCGAACGCGGTCTGGCCGATCTCGAAGATCAGGGCGCCGGCGAGGTCGCGATTGGCCGAGAGCAGCTCCAGGAACTGCGGGAAGAAGCTCTCGTCGGCGAGACTGGCCATCGAGACGTTGCAGAAGATGCCGATGCGGCGGTCCTGCTTGGCGAGGCGGCGTACGATCTGCACGCAACGGAACAGCAGCAGGTTGTCGATGGCGGTGACAAGGCCCGCAGGCTCGGCCACCGTCAGGTACTCGGCGGGCATGATCACCCGGCCGCTCGGATCGCGCAGCCGCGAGAAGCTCTCGTAGAAGACCGTCTTGCGCTGGGGCAGGCCAACGATTGGCTGGAGGTAGAGGTCGACGCGGTTCTCGGCCAGCGCCTCACGGACGGTCTCGAAGAGGTTGGAGGTGCGGCGCGGCTCAGCGCCGGCCCGCGCTGGGAAGGCCAGCGGCTGTGCGGCGCCTTCCTCCATGCGCTGCTGCATCTTCTGGACGAGGCCCTCCAGCAACTGGACTTCGTCGGACAGCTCCTCGGATCGGGAATGGTCGGTCTCGACCGCCTCTGCCATCTGGGAGATCCGCGCGTCCAGCCGCTCCACCTGGTCGATCAGGATCATCTGCGCCTGGCGGACGGCGTCGATCTCGCCCTTGATGGCGCCGGCCTCGAAGGCGCGCGCGATCAGGCCGTGGAAGGCGAAGCACAGCCCCAGCCCGCCGATGAGCGCCGCCAGGCCGGCGCCCCAGCCGCCGCCGTTGCGCCACAGCGTGAGCGCGACGATCAGCGCGAGGCAGAGATAGGTCGCGCAGAGGAGCGCTAGCGTCAGCCGCCGCATGGGTCCCATCCGAATCACCTGCGAGTATCCGACGGGGAATCTCAGGAAGTCGAATGGATTAACCGTCGCAGCCGCCAAGGTTCGCCGGCGTCTGGCCAAGAGGTGCGGCGGCGGGGGGAGGACCGCCGCCGCGTGGCGTCTAGTCGCCGGCCTGGTTCATGGCCCAGCGAACGCCGAACGGATCGACGACCTCGCCGTAGTAGTCGCCCCAGAACATCTTCTGCGGCTCGGTGGTGGTGGTCGCGCCGGCGGCCACCGCGCGCCGATGCCAGGCGTCGATGTCGTCGACGATGAGCGTGAGGCTGAACGCCTGCGGTTTCTCGAAGGCGTGCCCGTGCTCGGGGTAGAAGTCCGACAGCATCACCGAGCTTCCGTTGACGTAGAGATGGACGTGCATCGTCCGACCCTGGTCATCGGGCGGCATCTGGGACGCGATCTCGGCGCCGAACGCCTTCACGTAGAACTCGGCCGCCCTAAGCGCGCCTTCGACGTTCAGATAGGCGACGACGCCGCCCTTGGTTTCGGCCTTTGCGGGGGCCTGGTGGTCCAGCGTGTCCGACATTACGGGTCTCCTTGTCCGTCCGGCCCGAGGACGAACCGGCGCGCGGGCTCCCGACAGTCGTCGAGGCCTTTCTTTTCAGGCGGCGCCGGGCTCGCTCTGCGGCGGCGCGTGCTCGGCGGCCAGCCTGTCGAGGTGCTGGCGGATGTGCGCCGCCTCGGCCGCGGTGTTGGCCAGCGAGATGGCGCGATCGAAGGCCTCGCGCGCTGCGGCGCTCCGCCCGAGTTCCAGCAGCAGCGCGCCCCGCAGGCCGTGGAAGTGGAAATAGCCGGCCAGGCGGTCGCCCAGCGGCTCCACCAGTTCGAGGGCGGCGGCTGGGCCTTCGACCTTGCTGACGGCGACGGCGCGGTTGAGGGTCACCACGGGCGACGGCGCCAGCCGCTCCAGCGTCGCGTAGAGCCGGTCGATCTGGGCCCAGTCGGTTTCGGCGGCCGAAGCGCTGCGGACGTGCAGCGCGGCGATGGCGGCCTGGATCTGGTAGGCCCCGGGGCGGCGGTGGCGCATGGCCTTGTCGATCAGCGCCAGCCCCTCGGCGATGGCCTTGCGGTCCCAGAGGCTGCGGTCCTGGTCCTCCAGGAGAACGATCTGTCCCTCCGCGTCGACGCGGGCGGGCGAGCGGGCGTGCTGGATCAGCATCAGCGCCAACAGGCCCATGACCTCGGGCTCGGCCTGGTACAGCCGCAGAAGCAGCCGGGCCAGGCGGATGGCCTCGCCGCAGAGTTCACTGCGCGCCGGGTTGTCGCCCGCCGAATAGCCTTCGTTGAACACGAGGTAGAGCATGGCCAGCACTGCAGCGACGCGCTCCGAGCGCTCGACGGCCGTGGGCGTGCCGAAGGCGACGCCGGCGGCGCCGACCTGGCGCTTGGCACGGGTGATCCGCTGCTCCATGGCGGCCTCGGTGACGAGGAAGGCGCGGGCGATCTGCTTCACCGACAGGCCGGAGACGATGCGCAGGGCGAGTGCGATCTGTTGCGTCGGCGGCAGGTCGGGGTGGCAGCAGATGAACAGCAGGCGCAGGACGTCGTCGCGGTAGTCGGCGTGGTCGATCCGGTCGGCGGCGCGCTCCTCGACGTCGTCGAGGTCGGAGAGGACCTCTTCGGACGGCAGCTCGGTCTGCTTCGATCGGCGGCGCACGCCGTCGAGGGCGGCGTTGCGGCCGACCATGATCAGCCAGGCGGCCGCGTCGCGGGGCGGGCCGTTCTTCGGCCAGTTCTTCATCGCCCGCAGGCAGGCGTCCTGGAACGCCTCCTCGGCGGTGTCGAGGTCCCGGAAGTAGCGCAGCAGGGCGCCGACGGCCTGGGGCCGGGCCGCCGTGATCGCCGCGTTGATCCAGGCCAGGTCCGTCACGGCGCTACGCGCTCACCTTCTCGGCGGCGTCGGCGGGCAGGGCGCCGGGCAGGAACAGCCGGATCGGGCGGATCTCGTAGGCGCCGCCCGGATTGGCGCGGCCGAGGTCACGGGCAATCTCCAGCGCCTCGTCCAGCGTCTCGCAGTCGATGACGTAGAAGCCGAGCAGTTGCTCCTTGGTCTCGGCGAAGGGGCCGTCGATGACCATCGGCGGATCGCTCTTGCGCAGAGTCGTGGCGGCCGTCGTCGGCAGCAGGCGAAGGGAGGGGCCGAGCTTGCCGGCCTCCGCCAGCCGGTCGTGGACCACGCCCAGCCTGGCCATGACGGCGTCGTCCTCGGCCTTCGTCCAGGAGAAGACCACGTCCTCGGCGTTGTAGCAGAGCAGGGCGTAGAGCATCGGCGCGTACCTCATCCGAACCTAAAGGACGGGGGAGGATAGGGCGGGCCGACAGGCGGCGGCGATCTTTTTCCCGGCCCGGCAAGGGCGGGGAAGGTCAGCGCGTCGGGACGGGCTTTTCGCCGCGATAGTCGTAGAAGCCGCGGCCCGACTTGCGGCCGAGCCAGCCGGCCTCGACGTACTTCACCAGCAGCGGGCAGGGCCGGTACTTCGAGTCCGACAAGCCCTCGTACAGCACGTTCATGATCGACAGCACGGTGTCGAGGCCGATGAAGTCGCCGAGCTCCAGCGGCCCCATCGGATGGTTGGCGCCCAGCTTCATGGCGGTGTCGATGGCGTCGACCGTGCCCACGCCTTCGTACAGCGTGTAGATCGCCTCGTTGATCATCGGCACCAGGATGCGGTTCACGATGAAGGCCGGGAAATCCTCGGCGTTCGAGGTGGTCTTGCCCAGCGACTTGGCGAAATTGACCGCGGTCTCGTAGGTGTCGGCGTCGGTGGCGATGCCGCGGATGATCTCCACGAGGTTCATCAGCGGCACCGGGTTCATGAAGTGCAGGCCGATGAACCGCCCGGGGCGGTCGGTCGTCGACGCCAAGCGGGTGATCGAGATCGACGAGGTGTTCGACGCCAGGATGGTGTTGGCGGCGAGGTGCGGCGACAGCGCCTTGAAGATGGCCTTCTTGACCTCTTCGTCCTCGGTCGCCGCCTCGATGGCGAGGTCGGTCTTGCCGATCGTCTGCAGCTCGGGCGCAGCCTTGATCCGGCCCAGGGCGGCTTCCATGGCCGCCGGCTCGATGATGCCGCGTGAAACCTGGCGCGTCAGGTTCTTCTCGATGGTCGAGAGACCCTGCTTCACCCGGTCTTCGCTGACGTCGTGCAGCAGGACGTCATAGCCGCCCAGGGCGCAGACGTGTGCGATGCCGGAACCCATCTGGCCGGCGCCGATGACGCCAACCGACCTGATCTGAACCATTCAGCCTTGAGCCTCGATACGGCGCCCCGCGGAGCGCGCCCGATCTTTGTGACGGCTTTCTAACATGCCCTGTGCGCGGTGCGGCAAGGCTTTTGCTGCGCCGCAGCACCGCTTGTTTCGCGCTGACGTCGGGGAAGGGTGGGTCCAGCCGAGGTCCAGGTCGGCGCGCACGAAAAGGGGCGGCCCCTGAGGAGCCGCCCCAATGTCGATCCGAGCGGGGTAGATCCTGCACGGGCCTGGCGGCCCGCCGAGACGACCCGCTGCGCAGTTACTTGCCGACCTTCGACAGCTCGTCCATCAGCTCGGGCACGGCAGACTTGTAGTCGGCGACCAGGCCGTAGTCGGCCACCTGGAAGATCGGCGCGTCGCCGTCCTTGTTGATGGCGACGATGACCTTGGAGTCCTTCATGCCGGCCAGGTGCTGGATGGCGCCCGAGATGCCCACGGCGATGTAGAGCTCGGGGGCCACGACCTTGCCGGTCTGGCCGACCTGGTAGTCGTTGGGCGCATAGCCGGCGTCCACGGCGGCCCGCGAGGCGCCCACGGCCGCGCCGAGCTTGTCGGCGAGCGGTTCGATGACCTTCTGGAACTCTTCGGCCGAGCCGAGGGCGCGGCCGCCCGAGACGACGATCTTGGCGCCGCCGAGGTCGGGACGGGCCGACTTCACGATCTCCTGGCCGACGAACTTCGCCTTGGCCGGGGCGGCCGGAGCGGCGATCGTCTCGACCGAGGCCGAGCCGCCTTCCGCCGCCGCCTTGAAGACGGTGGGGCGGACGGTGACGATCTTCTTGGAGTCCGAGGAGGTGACCGTCTCCAGCGCGTTGCCGGCGTAGATCGGCCGCACGAAGGTGTTGGCGTCGACGACGTCCACCACGTCCGAGATCTGGGCCACATCCAACTTGGCGGCGATGCGCGGGCTGATGTTCTTGCCCTGGGAGGTGGCGGGCGTCAGCACGGCGTCGTAGTTCGCGGCCAACGGAACCACCAGGGCTTCGAACGCCTCGGCCAGGCCCTGGCCCAGCTCGGCGCTCTCGGCGGCCAGCACCTTGCGGACGCCGGCGATCTTGGCGGCTTCCGCGGCGATGGCGGCGGTGTTCGTGCCGGCGACCAGGACGTCCACGTCGCCCGACAGCTTCTGCGCCGCGGTGACGGTCTTGTGGGTGTTGTCCCGGAGGGTCTGGTTGTCGTGATCGGCGATGACGAGAACGGCCATTAGAGGACCCCCGCTTCGTTCTTCAGCTTCATGACGAGGTCGGCGACGGTTTCGACCTTGACGCCGCCGGCGCGCTTCGGCGGCTCGGTGACCTTGACGACCTTGAGGCGCGGCGCGGTGTCGACGCCGAGCGAGCCCAGCTCCTTCACGTCGAGCGGCTTCTTCTTGGCCTTCATGATGTTCGGCAGCGAGGCGTAGCGCGGCTCGTTCAGGCGCAGGTCGGCGGTGACGATGGCGGGCAGCGTCACTTCGATCGTCTGCAGGCCCCCGTCGACTTCGCGGGTGACCTTGGCCGAACCGCCGGCCACTTCGGACGGCGCTGGCGAAGGTGGCCTGAGGCCACTCGAGGATCGCGGCGAGCATCTGGCCGGTGGCGGCGTTGTCGCCGTCGATGGCCTGCTTGCCCATCACGACGAGCTCGGGGTTTTCTTCCCCGATCAGCGCCTTCAGCACCTTGGCGACGGCCAGGGGCTCGAGATCCTGGTCGGTCTGGACCAGGATCGCGCGGTCGGCGCCCATGGCCAAGGCGGTCCGCAGGGTCTCCTGAGCCTGCGCCGGGCCAACGGACACGGCGACCACCTCGGTGGCGGCGCCCTTCTCCTTCAGCCGGACGGCCTCTTCGACGGCGATCTCGTCGAAGGGATTCATCGACATCTTCACGTTCGCGAGGTCGACGCCCGTCTGGTCGGCTTTCACCCGAGCCTTGACGTTGTAGTCGATCACCCGCTTGACCGGGACCAACACCTTCATGGGTTGCTAGCGCCTCAAATTTGCATTGCGAAAAAATGGGACGCCCGGGGCATAAAGCTTCCGGAGGGGTTTGCAAACCCGTCGCAGAGGCGACCTCGGGGCAACCGTCTTCGCAGGCGCCGCAATTCGGTCGCCGCGACCGGCTAGCGAACGTCGCGCAAGTTTTCTAGAAGGCCCGCATGAACCCCACGATCGAGCGCCTCAAGCTGATCTTCCTCGGCGTTTTCGGCCTGGCGGTCGTGGGCGTCGTGGTGTGGACGGTGGGTTGGGCGATCCCCGGCAAGCGCTGCACCGAGGCGAAGAAGTGGTGGGACGCCGGCGAGCGCGTCTGCGCCCAGCCCGTGCTGATCTCCGACATCACCGGTCGCACCATCCAGGACAAGCAGGCCGAGGCGGAGGCTCGCGCCGCCATCGGGCGCAGCGCGCCTCCGCCGGCTCCTGCGGCGATTCAGCCCTAGCGCGTCGCGCCGGACTTCCAGAACACCTCGGACCGGCCCCGGTCGTTGGCGTAGCGCGCCGCGACGAACAGCAGGTCGGACAGCCGGTTCAGATAGCGCATCGCCGGGCCGCTGACGGGGGCTCCGTGCTCGACGAGGCGGACCGCCTCGCGCTCGGCGCGACGGCAGACCGTGCGGGCCAGGTGCAGGGCCGCGGCGGCGGGCGACCCGGCCGGCAGGATGAACGACTGCAGCGCGGGCAGGGTGTCATTCATCGCGTCGATCTCGGCCTCGAGCCGCGCCACCTGATTGTCCGAGACGCGGAGCGCCTGGCCCTCGGCCTCGTCGGGCTTCGGCGGCGTGGCGAGGTCGGCGCCCAGGTCGAACAGTTCGTTCTGGATCCGCGCCAGCATGGCGTCGAACGTTGCATCGACAGGGTGCAGCCGGGCGAGGCCCAGGCACGCGTTGGTTTCGTCCACGGCGCCGTACGCCTCGACGCGCGGGTCGGACTTGCTCACCGACTGGCCGGTGGCGAGGCGCGTCTGACCGGCGTCGCCGGTGCGGGTGTAGATGCGGTTCAGGGTCACCATGTGCGGCGGCTCAGCCCTGCGACCGCCACCACAGCACGCCGGCCAGGATAAGGATGGCGACGAACTGCACGAGGACCCGCAGGCGCATCAGCTTGTTGGAATACGACCGCCCGAAGTCGCCGCCACGGAAGAGCGCATAGAGCCCGGCGGCGAGCACCAGCAGCAGCAGGCCCAGCACGGCGAAGATCACGAGATTCACTAGATCCATGCGCGCAATCTAGGCGTCGGCGAGCAGCGGGGCCATCGCAAACCCGAAATGGGCGCTTTGAGCTTGACTTGATGGTCGTTGATCATGTTCAACGAGCGTCGCTCCTGATCGAACGTTAGATTCGGCGGGGGCACGAACGAGAATACGCCATAAGGTTGCAGAGGGTGGAATGGCGCCGTCAGGCGCTTGGCTACAACCACGACGACCACCATGTTCGTGGGAATATAACGAGTTATCTGAACACGCTCACCGAGCGACGTCTCCCAGCGGCGCTCATTTGAGACAGGAACCCCCGGTCCCCCCGGACAGCCTAAGAGAACGATGAAGCACATCTCCCCGAACCAGGTCGCCGCCGAGTCCCCGGTCCGCGCCCCGACCCGTCGCGCCCTCGCCAAGCAACAGACCCGCGCCAAGGTGCTGGCGGCCGCCCGCAAGCTCTTCTCGGAAGAGGGCTACGAAGGCGCCACCATCCGTGACATCGCCGCCGCGGCAGGCATGTCGACCGGCGCGGTGTTCGCCAACTTCACCGACAAGTCGGACCTCTTCCGCGAGATCATGACCGCGGACACCGAAGCCCTGCTGGACTCCATGCGCGAAGCCGCCAGCCGAGGCCGAGGCGTCGAAGACGCTCTCCTGAAGGTCTTCATGGCCGGCTATTCCTTCTACAAGAGCCGCCTGCCGCTCGCCCGTGCAGCATTCGGCGTCTCCTGGACCCCGGACGGCGGCCCGGTGCTGCGCAGCCTGGGCCCGGTCCAGGGCATGCACGAGCTGTTCACCGAGCAGCTGAATCTCGCCATCGAGAACGGCGAGCTGCGGCAGGAGGCTGAGGCCAAGCTGCGCAGCCAGATGCTATTCGAGGCCTACCTTTCGAACTTCGTCCAGGCGATCTTCGAAGGCTGGAGCCTCGAGGCCCTGCAGGCCCGAGCCCGGGACCAGATCCGGATCCTGCTGGCCGGCGCCCGGCGCGGCTAAGCCTGAACGACCTGGGGGGGTCATGAAGGCAAGCGTGTCAACCGACGCGAGGCGGGCCGCCGCACGGCAGTCGCAGAAGGAAGCGACGCGCCAGAAGGTGCTCGCCGCCGCGCGGGAACTCTTCGACACCCACGGCTACCAAGGTGCGACGGTGCGCGACATCGCCCGTCACGCCGGGGTCGCCGTGGGGTCGGTATTCACGACCTTCGCGTCCAAGGGGGAAATCCTCTCGGAGGTGATGCAGAGCCGGCTGGACGGCCTCTACGGCGAGCTCGACCGAGTGATGCCGCATCTGCGCGGCTCCACGGCCGATCGGCTGCGGACGATGTTCGCCATCCACTTCAACTTCGAGGCGCAGCACGTGCGCCTGTTCCTCTCGCACATCGCCGCCGCCTACGATTGGACGCTGCCCCCCGCGGCCCGACCCTACGGACGCACGCCCAGACTGCAGGAAATCATCCACGAGTGCCTGCACAAGGGCGTGGAGGAGGGCGATGTCTGTCGCGAAGCCAACCTCCAGGAGATCGTCGACCTGCTCATGGCGGCCTACGCCTGGACGTACCGGCTGGTGGTCACGCGCAGCTACGACACCAACGCCCTGACCGAGGTCATGGACCGGCAGATCGGACTGATCGCCGAGGGCTTCCGGCCCCGCTGAACCGTTGCGCCGCCGCGGCGCGCGGGGCTTAGTCCGGAGGATCGCAACGGAGGCCCCCGATGATCGTCGTCCACCACCTCAACGACTCCCGCTCGCAGCGCATCCTATGGCTGCTGGAGGAGCTGGGCCTTCCCTACGAGATCAAGCGATACGAGCGGGACGCCGCGACGCGGCTCGCGCCGCCCGAGTTGAAGGCGGTGCACCCACTTGGGAAGAGCCCCGTGATCACCGACGCCGGGCGGACCGTCCACGAAGTCGGGCGCGATCGTGGATTACCTTGTGCGCCGCCATGGCGGGGGCCGACTCGCGCCGCCCGCGGACAGCGACGCCTACGAGGCCTACGTGCAGTGGCTCCACTACGCGGAGGGCTCGGCGATGCTGCCGCTGATGTTGCAGCTCTACGTCGGGCGTCTGGGCGAGGCGGGCGCGCCGCTGCAGCCGCGCATCGACAGCGAGATCGCCAATCACCTGGACTATGTGGAGCAGGCGCTCGGCAGCCGCGAATGGCTCATGGGCGAGTTCTCGGCGGCCGACATTCAGATGAGCTTCGTGGGCGAAGTGGCCCGCGCGTTCGGCCGGCTGCAGACCCGCCCGAGCCTGGCCGCCTGGGTCGCGCGCTTCCAGGCGCGGCCCGCCTATCGCAGAGCCCTCGAGGCCGGCGGCGCCTACAACTTCGCCGCCTAGAAGCTCGGCGGGAAAGGGTCGTCGAGGAGGCCGTCGAGAAAGTCGAAGACTGCGGCCTTGGTCAGGGCGTGCGGGATCGCCGAGAAGTGGTCGCAGCCGATCACCGTGACGCCACGCCCGTGCGGGAACGCCCGGGCGAGCTCCTCGGGATCGCCGGCCGTGTCGTCGCGCTGGCCGGCGACCACCAGCACGGGCATCGCCAGTCGGCCCAGATCCGCGGGTCGGAAGGGCGGGTTGCTCGTCCGGGCGAAGGCGGCGAGCGCCTTGCGATCCTCGCCCTGCTCGTCCGCGAAGTGGCGAAAGCTACGCAGCAGCGGATGGTCGATCGTCGCGGGGTCTTCCGCCAGCATGGCGTCCGACAGGGCCTGGGCCTGGTCCGGGCTGCGCGGCTCGAAGAACCGGCCGCCCACGCCGCCCAGGACGAGATTGGAAACCCGATCTGGGGCGGCCAGCGCGACCTGCAGCGCTGTACGGGTCCCCATCGAATAGCCGATCAGATCGAAGCGGCCGACGCCGAGCGCGTCCAGCAGGGCCAGCACGTCGCCGGCCATGGCCTCACGGGCGTAGGCCTCGGGCTCGCGCGGCTTGGCGCTCTCGCCGTGCCCGCGCTGGTCCAGCGCCACGACCCGCGCGCGCCGCCGCTCGAAGGCGCCGTACCAGCCGGTTCGGCGCCAACCTTCGTTCCGGTTCGAGGCGTAGCCATGAAGGAACACCGCCGTCCGCTCCGCGCCGCCCGGCGGCGAGATGTCGTCGTAGGCGATCTCGACGCCATTCAAGGTCAAGCTTGGCATGGTGCGGACCCTAGAGGCGCCACCTCGGCGCGTGCAACACAAGTTCGGCGCGAGCCGATCAGGGTTTCTCGCCCGTCCATTCCCAGTGCCACGGCTCGAACGGGTAGTTCACGAAGCCGAAGCGCCCGGCGTTGGCCAGCAGCCAGCGGTAGGTCGGCGTCTTGCTCATGAACAGGCGATTGGGATCGGCGCTGGAGTCGGGTCCGTACCCCGGCGCCTGCCCGACGTAGATGTCCATGGCCAGGCCTGTACGGTGGGGTGAGCAACGGGCGCGGGCAATGCCGTCACAATTGCCCTCCGTCGCGCAGCGTGCGGCGTCGGCGGCCGGCGAGCGGTACCCCGAGAAGATGGTCAGGTTGCGGGGATCGGCGGCGATCTCGGGGACCTGACGCGCTTCCGCGACCATCCGGCGATAGGCGGCCAGCGCGCCGGGCCGCAGCCACACCTGCTTGTTCATATAGCCCTCGTGCGGGCGAGCGGCCGCAATCTCGTTCGCCGTGTCCGGACAGATCCCCTGGGCCGCCAGGTTGACGACGGCGCGGCGCGTCTGCACCTCGGCCTTGACGAACTGGAAGTCGGCCTCGTCGAGCACGCCGTCGACCGGCAGCGACTTGCGATCCTGCCAGGCCGCGAAGGCGGCGGCGAACCCTTCGGTGTCGGGCGGGCAGGCGGTGCCGACTTCGGTCTGGATCAGCGGTGCGTAGGTCTCCCAGCCGATCTCGGTGCGCCCGAACGGTGACCAGACCTTCCCGCGCAAGGCGCTGGCGTTGGCCTGGGCCGCAGCGCGCCAGGCGGGGCTCTCGCATCCCGGGGGATCGGTCCGGCTCTCCGCCGTCCGGCCCGGTATGCCGGCCGGCGGGGCCTGCGCCTTCTGGGCCGGGGCGCAGCTCGTCACCCGGAACACGAGAAGCAGCAGCAGGACCACCGCCGCCAGGAGGGCGCCCAGGAACCTGAATGCGTCTCGCACCTTCACCATCAGCCGCAGCAAACGCGCGGCGCATCGGAGAGGTCCAGCATGAATTCGGCGAAGGCGCTTTTCCTGGCCGGCGCAGCGGCGCTGTCGCTGGCGGCGTGCGGCGAAAGAGCCGCCCAGACCGAACAGGCGCGAGCCCCGGACGTGAACCCTGCGCCGCTGCATGTTCCCCCGGCCGTCACGCCCTCGTCGAACCCGGTCGCCCAGGCGATCGACAAGGCCCAGTTCACGGGGCAGCCCCTCTCCGGCGAGGCGCAGCGCGCCCTGTTGATCCGGGCTCAGGTGCTGCTGGATCGCGCCCACTTTTCGCCCGGCGTCATCGACGGGACGGACGGCGAGAACATGAAGAACGCTGTCGCCGCCTTCGAGCGCGCCCGCAGCCTGCCCGAGGACGGTCTTCTGGATCGGGAGGTATGGAACCTGCTGGTGAAGGACGAGCAGCCGGTGATGACCGACTATGTGATCACGGAGGACGACGTCGCCGGACCGTTCGCCGAGAAGATCCCGACCGACTACAAGGAGATGGCCAAGCTGGAGAGGCTGAGCTTCACCAGCCCGCTCGAGGCCCTGGCCGAGAAGTTCCACATGGACGAGGCGCTGCTCACCGCGCTGAACCCTGGCGCCGACTTCGCCAAGGCCGGCACCCGCATCGTCGTCGCCGCGCCCGGGCCCGACGTGCTCGTCGCGCCGGTGGCGCTCGTCGAGGTGGACAAGGGCCGCAATCAGGTCAGGGCCTACGGCGCCGACGGCAGCCTGCTCGCGTCCTACCCGGCCACGGTCGGCTCATCCGACATGCCCACGCCCGACGGCGAGTGGGCGGTGAACCTGGTCGCCAACGATCCCCACTGGAACTACGACCCGAAAAAAACTGAACTTCGGCGACAAGTCGGCCGGCAAGCTGGACATCAAGCCGGGGCCGAACAATCCGGTGGGGGCAGTCTGGATCGACCTGACCAAGGACACGTACGGCATTCATGGCGCGCCCGAGCCGAAACTGGTGGGTAAGACCGCCAGCCATGGTTGCGTGCGCCTGACCAACTGGGACGCGCGCCAGCTGGGCGGAGCCGTGAAGAAGGGCACAAGGGTGGTGTTCATGGGATCCCAGAACCCCGCGAAGACCACGGCCTAGCTCAGCTCCGCCACTTCAGCACGGCGGCTTCGACGGGGTTGGCGAACGCCCGGCCCTCGCGGCGGCTGGCCGTCCATTCGCGCTTGAGCTGCTGGTACCACTTGGCCTGCCTGTCCGCGTCGTCGATCCACAGGAGCGTCGGATCGTAGCGAAGGCCCTCGTTCTGCAGGTCCACCATGTGGCCGTCCTGGCGCAAGAAGGCCCTGGCCCCCATGGCGATGAAGGGCTTGAGCAGCAGGAAGGCCGGGTGGTCGGACCAGACGATCTGAGTGATCCGCGTCTGGGCTGGATTGACCGGGGTCAGGCAGGTCAGGGACAGCACCTGCCGCTCGCCCACGGTGACGTGCTCCCAGCGCAGGCCGGGCAGGCGGAAGGTGATCTCGGTCAGCGGCTGGCCGCCGAGGATGGCGTAGGCCCGGCTGTTCTTCGACGGCTCGTGGCGGACCATCGTGAAGCCGGCGTCGCGGGGCTCGAACCGCTTGGCTTTTTCGTGCTGCGAATGCTTGGAGCGCCACCACCATTGCTGGTGCACGTAAGGGCCGTGTGCGGGGTCCATCAGGCCGACGACGGCGTGGTCGATGTGGGCGTCGAACACCATCCGGTCGACGAGCTTGGGCGCGCCGCCCACCACGCCCGGGAAGACCGGCGGCGGCTCGCCGGGCTCGGACCTCGGGTCAGCGCCGATCCAGACGAAAACCAGGCCCTGGCTTTCCTCGACCGGATAGCGGCGTACGCGGATGCGGCTGACGTCCATCGCCTGGTCTGCTGTGAGCGACGGGATGGCCGCGCAGGCGCCGTCGGCCCGGAAGCGCCAGCCGTGGTAGGGGCACTCGACGGTCTCTTGGCCGCCCTCGTCGTCGACCACCCGCCCGGCCGAGAGCGGCGCCGCCCGGTGGGGGGCAGATGTCGCGCAGGGCGAACAGCTCCCCTTTCCGGCCGCGGCCCAGCAGCACCGGCTCGCCCAGGATCTCGTGCCGGGCGAGCTTTCCCGGCTTCAGGTCGGACGAAAGGGCGGCGAAGTACCAGATGTCGGTGAGGAAGCCCTCGCCGAACTTCGCAGCGCGCGCCCCCGTGCTCTTGGTGTCGCCTTCGGCCATGGCCGCCTAATAGCGGCTCAGGCGAGTTTGAGGAACGCCGCGGCGTAGGGCGACAGGCCGATGGAGCCGCCACGCAGGTCGGCGTCGCCGGCGCGGACGTCCAGGAGGGCCGCGCCCGCGAGCTGCGGCGCATCCACGAAGCGGGGCTCGGCCGAGAAGTTGAAGAGGCAGGCCACAGCCTCGTCGCCGCGCCGTCGCACGAAGGCCAGGATCTGCCCGTCCATGTCGAGGAACTCGATCTCGCCCAAACGCATCGCCGCCGAGCTCTTGCGGAGCGCGATCATGGCGCGGGCGAACCACAGGACGGACTCCACGTCCTTCTCCTGCTCGGCGACCGTCAGGCCGCGATGCTCGGCGGCGGGCGGCAGCCAGGGCTGGCCGGTGGTGAAGCCAAGGGTCTCGCCCGGCTGCCAGGGCATGGGCGTGCGGCAGCCGTCGCGGCCGCCGTCATAGGGCCAGTAGAGGTCGCCGACGGGATCGCGCAACTGGTCCCGGGTCAGCTTCGCCTGCGGCAGGCCCAGTTCCTCGCCCTGATAGATCAGGGTGGTGCCCTTCAACGCCAGCAGCAGGGCGAACATCATCTTGGCGAGCTCGGGCGAACCGTCGCCGAAGCGGCTGGCGGTGCGCGGCACGTCGTGGTTCGAGAAGCTGATCGTCGGCCAGTGGATCGGGTAGTCGGCGAGGGTGCGGTAGTGCTCGCGCACGAAGGCGGGATCGAGCTGGCGGGCCAGCAGCATGACGAAGGTGTAGCCGCTGTGGAGGCCATCCTCGTGGCTGCAGTAGGCGCCGCAACGCGCCTCCTCCTCGGAGAACTCGCCGAACACGAACCGCTCGCCGTGCTTCTCCACCCGCCGACGGATGAGGTCCAGCATCTCGACGTTCTCGGGCAGGTTGGAGTCGTGCAGGTGGCGCTGCAGGTTGCCCGCGTGGCTCCATTCGTGGCGGGTCCGCGCCGCGACGGGGACCGGCGGGTTGTCGGTCAGGGCCTCGTCGTGGAGATAGGTGCCGGCGACGTCGAGCCGGAAGCCGCCGACGCCCTTCTCGAGCCAGTAGTCGAGCACGCCCAGAGCCGCCTCGCGGGCGTCCGGGTTACGCCAGTTCAGCTTGGGCTGCTGGCGCAGGAACTTGTGATGGTAGTGCTGGCGGCGCTTGGGCTGGTAGGCCCAGGCCGGCCCGCCGAACACCGACAGCCAGTTGTTGGGCGCCGTTCCGTCGTCCTTGGGATCAGCCCAGACATACCAACCGGCCTTGGGCCCGTCGTGGCCGCCGGTCAGGCTATCGACGAACCAGGGATGCTCGTCCGAGGTATGGCTGAGCACCTCGTCAAGGACGACCTTGAGGCCCCGGCGGTGGGCCGCGTCCAGCAGCCGCTGGAAGTCCTCAAGCGTGCCGTAGTCCGCCTGGACGCCCTCGAAATCGGCGATGTCGTAGCCCCAATCGCGGTTCGGCGACGGGTGGATCGGCGACAGCCAGACGCCGTCCACCCCGAGGCTCTCGATATAGTCGAGCTTCGCCAGGACGCCGCGGAGGTCGCCGTGACCGTCGCCGTCGCTGTCGAAGAAGCTGCGGACATAGACGTGGTAGAGGACCGCGCCCTTCCACCACGGCTGTGTCATACGATCAGACGTCCGAGGTGTTCGTGATGATCCGCGAGACGATGCCGTACTCGACGGCCTGCTCGGCGCTCATCCAGAGGTTCCGGGTCGTGTCCTTGTCGACCTTCTCGTAGGTCTGGCCGGTCTCGCGGGCGATCATGCGGTTCACGCGTTCCCGCATCTTGATGATTTCCTCGGCCTCGATCTCGATGTCCGAGGCCTGGCCGCGCACGCCGCCCGAGGGCTGGTGCAGCAGGAACCGGGTGTTCGGCAGGCAGAGCCGGTTTTCCTTCTTGGCGCCCAGGTAGATGTGCGCCCCCGCGCTGGCCACCCAGCCGGTGCCGATCACCTTCACCGGCGCGCCGCAGAAGCTGATCATGTCGTGGATGGTGTCGCCGCTTTCGACGTGACCGCCCGGCGAGTTGATGATCATCCGGATCGGGGCGTCGCTCTCCGAGGCCAGGGCGGTGATCTGCGCCGTCACGCGCTCGGCCAGACGCATGTCGATCTCGCCGAACACCAGGACCGTGCGGGACTTGAAGAGGGCGTTTTGGACCGGCCCCGCCGTCATCGGCATGTCGGGCAGGCGGCCCTTGTCCTCGTCGTCCCCGTCTTCGTCCATGTAGGCGGTCCACTTCAGCATGGCGGCTCCTTCTGGCGGGCGGGGCGCGATCGCGCCGCCGTCCCGCGGAAAACTCTCTTCCACCGAGTTATTGGTCCGAGCGGGTTCCGGCAAGCGGCAGGCCCCGCTTTTTCGGCTCAGCCGGCCGCGGTGGCGATCAGCCGGGCGTAGAACTGCACCATCTTCTCGAGGTTCCGGAGCGTGAGGTGCTCGTTGGTTCCGTGGATGAGCTGGACGTCCGAGAGCGCGAGCTCCACCGGCTGAAAGCGGTAGATGTCGCGGGCGACCGGCGACATCCAGCGGCTGTCGGTGGCGGCGGTCACCAGGCTGGGGGCCACCGGCGCGCCGGACACCGCCGCCGCGGTGGCCGAGACCAGGCTCCAGCCCAGCGAGGCCGTCGACGAGACGGCCGAGGGCGCGGCGGGCGCGCCGTTCCAGCTGAGCGTCACCGGCAGGTCGCCGACGGCGGACCGGGCCCGCGCCATGACGCTGTCGGGGGTGTCGCCGGGCGCGATGCGGTAGTTGATCCAGGCGGTGGCGTCCTGCGGCAGGACGTTCTCCTTCGGGCTGCCCTTCAGCATGGTGGGCGCGATGGTGGTGTGCAGCAGAGCCGCGCCAGGGGGGCGTGGCGCCCACCTGGGCCACCAGCAGCGGCCCGAACAGCCACTCGTTGGCGACGGCCATGCGGATCGGGAAGTCGGCGGTGGGGGCCAGCGCCTTCAGCATGTCGGCGCCCGGGCCGCGGAAGGCCATCGGGAACGGATCCTCGACGATGGCGGTCACCGCCTTCGCCAGGACGGCGACGCCGCCGGCATCCTTCGGCGGGGCCGAGGAGTGGCCGCCCGCGGCGTTGGCGGTGACCTTCAGGGTCGCATAGCCCTTCTCAGCGGTGCCGATGACGGCGAGCTTGCCCCCGGTGATGGGGTTGTCCTCGAGCACCACCAGCCCCTCGTCGAGCACGAACTCAGCGCTGACGCCGCGGGCCTTGAGCAGCCGGGCGGCGGCCTGGGCGCCCGAGCCCTGCACCTCCTCGTCGCCGCCCAGGACGAGGATGACCGTGCGCTTCGGCGTGAAGCCCTGGGCGGCCAGGGTCTCGATGGCCTCCATCAGGCCGATCAGCGAACCCTTGTCGTCGATGGCGCCTCGGCCCCAGACGGCGCCGTCGGCGATGGCG
This sequence comes from Phenylobacterium sp. J426, assembly GCF_024699945.1. Taxonomy (GTDB): domain Bacteria; phylum Pseudomonadota; class Alphaproteobacteria; order Caulobacterales; family Caulobacteraceae; genus Phenylobacterium. The sequence goes on from NZ_JAJOMY010000001.1 coordinate 1,784,614, forward strand.
CCCGAAAAGGGCGGGTGCTTCCATTGACCCTCGGTTCCCGGCGTCACCGGCACGACGTCCTGGTGCGCCATGAGGATGATCGGCGCGAGACCGCGGTCCGAGCCGGTCCAAGTATAGACCAGGGTCTCGGCGTCGATCACTTCGCGCGACATGGCGGCATGGGCGGTGGGGTATGTGGTCTGCAGGAAGGCGTGCAGTCGGGCCCACTCGGCGAGCTGGTCGTCCGCGCGATCCTGGTTCCGGACGGTCGGAATCCGGATGGCGCCGCTGAGGTTGCGGGCCGCCCGGGGCACATCCACGACGATCGGCGGCGCGACCTCAACGTCGGAGGCGATCAGGCCGGCGGGCGGCCTGTAGGTGAGGGTGCGCGCAAGCACCACGGCCACGAGCACGAGCCCTATGGCCAGAAGCCCGAGCGCGATCCGTCCTGCCAGTTTCATGAGCGATCCTCCCCCAAGGCCCGAGCTTCGCCGTGTGCGGCCTGAACCGCAAGGCGCCCGGCCCGTTGCAGTCCAGTGCCGCGCCGTTTCCCCAAGCTGAAGCCGGTCCCGGCCGAGACCCTGGCGCTGGCCGGCGCCTGGACCGCGCTGGTCGACGTTGCCATCGCCAGCCTGCTGCTGCTGATCGCCGTCGACGCCTTCGCCCCGCCGCAGGACCTGCCGTGGAAGCCGCTGCGCCTGGATCAGCCGGTCGGCATGGCGACGGCGATCAAGTTCGGCCGGGCGGCGGGCGATCCGGCGCAGTGCCGGAAGGTCCTGGCCGACGGCGGGGTGAGTTTCGTGGAAGAGCCCGACCGGGACTTCGGGGATTGCGCGACCGAAAACACCGTCAGGATCCGGGACGGGGCCGCCGTGGCCCTGGCGCCGGCCGCGCCCGTCGTCACCTGCCCGGTGGCGCTGGGCTATGCGTTCTGGAGCCGCCACGTCGTGCAGCCCGCGGCTGAAGCCGAACTGGGCGAGCCGATCTCCCGCATCGAACACTACGGCAGCTACGCGTGCCGAAACATCTACGGCCGCGCCGAGGGACGGCGCAGCGAGCACGCCACGGCCAATGCCCTGGACGTGGCGGCCTTCCGCACCGCCTCAGGCCGGCGGGTCAGCGTGGTCGGCGACTTCCGCGACGAGGGGTCGAACGGCCGCTTCCTGCGGCGGGTGCGGGACGGTGGATGCGACTGGTTCCGGGCGGTGCTCAGCCCCGACTACAACGCCGCCCACCGCGACCACTTCCACCTCGACTTCGGCCGCTACAGCCTGTGCCGCTAGCGCTGGGGCCGGAACGCCAGCAGCATGTTGCCCGGGGCCTGGCCGAACATGCCGTACCCGGAGCCCACGAGGACCAGGCCGTTCACGCCGACGATGGAGGCTGCATCGAAGGAGCCGCCGCGCCCGGCGACGCCGTTCAGGCCTTGGAAGTCGCGTAGCGTGTCGTAGGTCCAGAGCCGCTCGCCGGTTCTCGTGTCGATCACGAACAGACGGCCGTCGAGGCTTCCCGTGACGGCGGCGCCGTCGATGATCGTGGGGGCGCCGGAGAAGCCGTAGAGGCGATCGCAGCGCGGCGCCTTCTTGCCGCGCTCGCCTTCGCACGACGGGGTGGCCGAGTAGTGCCACGCGATCTCGCCTGTGTTGACGTCCAGGCCGTAGAGCCCGGGCTGAAGCTTGGGATCGAACGCCTCGGCGCCGGGCAGGGGGCGGCCGATGTGCGCCACCGGCACGATCACCGTCTCGCCGTCCAGGCCGATGCCCCAGTGGATGCCGCCGTTGGGCGTGCCCGCGCCGATGTCGCGCCGCCAGACCACCTTGCCGGTGTCAGGCTCCAGCGCCCAGACCGTGCCGGACTTCTGGCCGGCCAGCACCAGTTCCTTGCCGTTCTTCAGCTTGGCCAGGATCAACGAGGCGCCGAAGTCGACGTCTCGATAGACGGTTTCGTTCGCCTTCACACAGTTCAGCAGCTCGGGGCCCATTGGGGCCGCAGCCGACGTTGAAGATGTCGTCCGGCGTGGCCTGGTGGCTCCACGCTTCGGTCCCGTCCTTCAGCCGGATGGCGATCAGGGCGTTGGTGTTACGGTGGGCCGGCGGCGAGTTGCTTTCGCCGGTGCCGAAGTAGATCAGGCCGCGCTTCTCATCGACCAGCGGCGAGTTCCAGATCGGCGCGCCGGATGGGCCCAGCAGCGGCTTGCCGTCACCGCGGTCCCGCACCGGTTGCGCGTCGGGCATGGTGTCATAGCGCCACTGCTGTTCGCCGGTTTTCGGATCCAGCGACAGGACATATCCGTGGTTGGTGCAGCAGGAGACGTTGTTGTCATAGGCCTGCATGATCTCGAACTGGCTGACCGGGACGATGATCCGGTCCTTCAGGACGCGCGGCGTGCCGGTGGTCAGCGAGTAGGAATAGACCCCCACCGGCTTGCGCCACAGCGGCTTGCCGGTGCGGGCGTCGAGGACGTGGACGGTCGTGTCGAGGCCCGAGAAAGCCAGGACCGGCGTGCCGTCGGCGATGACGCCGTAGGCCGCGCTGGTGCGCAGCGGCGCGCCGCCCGGCGTATTGTAGACCCACTTCACACAGGGCTTGGCTGGGTCGGAGACATCAAAGGCATACATGGCCGAGGCCTCGGCCACCGGCAGGTAGACCATGTTGCCGACGACGGCTGGCTGGGCCCGCATCATGGTCACGTCGGGGAACGCGATGCCCCAGGCAAGGTCGAGCTTGGAGAGGCCGGCCTTCGTCAGCCCGGTCTGCCTGGCGGTCAGCACGCGGGTCTGGCGCGCGTCGAAGCCGAAGGTGGACACGGCCGGCGCGCCCTTGCCCAGCGCCACCTTCGCGTTCGGGCAGGCCATGGCCTGGCTCCAGGTCTCCCTGCTGGCCTCGCTGCGGCCGGTGAGGTAGCCGATCAACTGGCCGCGCTCGTCCTCGCTGAGGCCGACGCCCTGGGCCTGCATCTTGCCCTGTGTCAGGGCGAAGCTGATCGTCTGGTAGCTCATCGCGCCCAGCGTCTCGCGGCTGGGCGACTTGGTCTCGCCGGGGTTGTCGTGGCAGGCGGCGCAGCGCAGCCGGTAGATCGCCTGGCCCGGATGCGGCATCTGGCTGGCGGTCTGCGCCCTCAGCTCCGTGCCCACCACGAGCGCGGCGCCGGCCGCCATCACGAGGGCCGCAAGCCCTGTCCAAACCTTCATAGCGTTCCCCCGGGTACTCGATGACGGCTCTCGGACCGGCCGTTTGTTTTTCGAAGATACGGCATCCTGGGCATCCGTCCACCTTGACCGAGGGACAACGTGCGGCGCAAATGCCGGCCACCAGTCAAACAACTGTTTGGGAGAGCGCCGTGAGCGAGACGATGGACAAGCTGAAGGTCGGCGCAGGCGGACTGTTCGACCTGACCGGCAAGGTCGCGGTGATCACCGGCTCGTCGCGCGGCATCGGCCGCGCCATCGCCGAGCGCATGGCGGAGCAGGGCGCCAAGGTTGTGATCTCGTCGCGCAAGGCCGGCCCCTGCGAGGAAGTGGCCAACCTGATCAATGAGAGCCGGCCGGGCCACGCGATCGCCGTGCCGGCGAACATCTCGTCGAAGGAAGACCTTCAGCGCCTCGTGGACGAAACCCGCAAGGCCTTCGGCAAGATCGACATCCTGGTCTGCAACGCGGCCTCGAACCCGTTCTACGGCAGCCAGCTCGACATCAGCGATGACGCGTTCGGCAAGATCCTCAACAACAACATCGTCGCCAACAACTGGCTGATCGGCATGGTCGCGCCCGAGATGCGCGAGCGTAAGGACGGCTCGATCATCATCGTCTCGTCGATCGGCGGCCTGCGCGGCTCCACCGTCATCGGCGCCTACTGCATCTCCAAGGCCGCCGACATGCAGCTGGCCCGGAACCTCGCCCACGAGCTGGGGCCGGACAACATCCGGGTGAACTGCATCGCCCCGGGCCTGGTGAAGACCGACTTCGCCAAGGCGCTGTGGGACACGCCGGAGGGCGAGAAGCGCGCCAGCTCCGGCACGCCGCTGCGCCGCCTGGGCGAACCCGACGACCTGGCCGGCGCGGCCATCTATCTGGCGTCGCGGGCCGGCGCCTGGACCACGGGCCAGACGATCGTCGTCGACGGCGGCACGACTTCCTAAACAGCTTCATCGCGTCTCGGGACGGGTTCGTCGCAACGGTGGCGAGCCCGTCGGGCGCATCACCTTAAGCGTCGTCTCCTTTTCAGTCGGGGAGACGATGTGATGCGCAAGGTTGCGCGGGGCGCCGCTGTGGGCGTCCTGGTTTCCGTCCTGGCCGCGGGGCCGGCCGCCGCCCAGTACGGGATGGACAAGAAGGCGCCGAAGACCGCGGCGACGCCCGAGCTGCCCAGGTGCGACAAGCCGCTCGGGCGCGTCGCCATCCGGGAGCCGGAGAACGACTGGTGGACGGGGCTGGGCCTCTCCAACCCGGAAGCGGTGATCAAGCTGTTCGCGATGCGGTCGGGGTGCCTGCGGGTGGTGGACCGCAACGCCGGGCTGGCCATGCGGACGGTCGAGGCCGAGCTGGGCGCCGGCGGCGACCTGCGGCGCGGGGCGAACGTGGGCAAGGGTCAGGTGGCCGCCGCCGACTTCTTCATCGTGCCTGACCTGGCCAATTCAAACGGCAATTCCAGCGGCGGCGCCATCGGGACCGCCGTGGGCGCGTTCGGCGGCCGACTGGGGATGGCCGGCGCGCTCGCCAGCGGCCTGACGGTGAAGAGCCAGCAGGCCCAGGCGCTGATCACCCTGGTTGACGCGCGCACGACCGAGCAGCTCTACGTCGCCGAGGGCGTCTCGAAGAAGACCGACATCGGGTTCGGCGGTGGCGGCTACTATGACGGCTTCGCCGCCATTGGCGGCGGCTACGGCAACACGGCGATGGGCAAGGTCGTGACGGCCGCCTACTTCAACGCCTTCGTCGACTTGGTGGGCTACCTACAGCGCAGCGCGCCGTCGGGCGCTGATGCCTCCCAGAACGCGGGGGTGCAGGCGCACAAGGTGAAACAGGCCGTGGTCATGCGCGCCGGCGCATCGCCCAAGGCCGCCGAGGTGCGCAGTTTCGCGGTCGGGGACCTCGTCTATCCCACCGGCCAGAAGAACGGCATCTGGTGGGAGGTCGACGACGAGAACGGCAATCGCGGCTGGGTCAGCTCGGCGATGATCGGGCCGGCCTAGGAACAGGCGCGGGAGAGGTCGCGCGCTTTCGCCAGGCGCGCGACGCCTTCGTCCAGCACGGCGTCGCCCTTCGAGAAGCAAAGGCGCACGATGCTGGTCACCGCGTCCTCCTCGTAGAACGCCGACACAGGGATGGCCGCAACGCCGGCCTCATGCACGGCGCGCAGGCAGAAGGCGCGGTCGGCCTCGGCAATCCCGGAGGCGGGCAGGTCGATGTTCAGGAAGTAGGTGCCCTGGCTCGAGAGGACGGCGAAGCCCTCGCGCCGCAAGCCCTCGGCCAGCCGGTCGCGCGAGGCCTCCAGGTCCCGCGGCATGGTCGTGAACCAGTCGCCGGCGTTCTCCAGGCCCCAGGCCACCGCGGCCTGCAGATTGGGCGGGGTGGTGAAGGTCAGGAACTGGTGGGCGCGGGCCAGGCTGTGGGTCAGCTCGGGGGCGGCGCACAGGAAGCCGACCTTCCAGCCGGTGAGGCCGAACATCTTGCCGGCCGAGCCGATCTTCACCGTGCGCCGGCGCATTTCGGGATAGGCGATGAGCGGCCGGTGGCGTGCGTTCCCGAACACCACCTGCTCCCAGACCTCGTCGCAGATGGCGACGACGTCGAAGCGGACGCAGAACTCCGCCAGCAGGGCGAGATCCTCGTCCGGCAGGACCAGGCCGGCGGGGTTGATCGGGTTGTTGAGGACGACGAAGCGCGTGCGCTCGCTGAACGCCGCCTCCAGCATTGTCCGCGTGAAGCGCCAGTCCGGCGGCGAGAGCCGCACCAGGCGCGGGACCCCGCCGGCGAGCCGGATCATCGGCGTATAGCTGTCGTAGAGCGGCTGGAAGAGCACGACCTCGTCGCCGGGCTGGATCAGGGCGAGGAAGGACGCGGTCAGCGCCTCGGTGGCGCCCGAGGTGATGGTGACCTCGCCCTCCCAGTCGAGGTCCAGGCCCTGGGTGCGGGCGTAGTGGCCGGCCACCGCCTGACGCAGCTCGGGCAGGCCGCGCATCGGCGGATACTGGTTGTAGCCGTGGAGAACGGCGTCTGCGGCCTTGGCGCGGATCGCCTCAGGCCCCAGATCATCGGGGAAGCCCTGGCCGAGGTTGATCGCGCCCAGGGTGCGCGCCAGGCCCGACATCTCCTCGAAGACGGTGGTGGGCAGGTTCGCGAAGATCGGATTGGCCATCGCCGCGAGTTTGGCGACAGAGTCGGCCGACCGCCACAGTTTCGGAGGGTTGCCCGTGGAGATCGTCGAATTCCAACCACAGCACGCCGAGGCGTTCCGGACGCTCAACGAGGCCTGGATCTCAAAGCACTTCACCCTCGAGCCGAAGGACCGCGAGGTGCTGGAGGACCCGCAGGGCAAGATCATCGCCACGGGCGGACGGATCTTCATGGCGCTCCAGGACGGCGAGCCGGTGGGCTGCGTGGCGTTGCTGGCCATGGCGGACGGCGGCTTCGAGGTGGCCAAGATGACCGTGACCGAGGCCGCGCGCGGGACGGGCCTCGGCCGCCGGTTGATGGAGCGCTGCATCGAGGCCGGGCGAGAGTCAGGCGCGACGCGACTGTACCTCGAGACCAACTCCAGCCTCGCGCCGGCGCTGGCCCTCTACCGCGCCATGGGCTTCCAAGCTTTGGAGCCGACCCACACCGACTACGCCCGGTGCGATGTCTGGATGGAAAGGCCGCTCTAGGCGCACGTCCTTAGTTGCGAACGATTATCAATAGCGGTAGCGTCGGAGCCTCAGTGAGGAGTCGGCCATGCTCGACCGCGATCCGCCATCCCTGCTCCACGGCGAGCGCCTGCTGATCGGCGCGATCCGGCGTCTGGCGCGGCAGTCCGGCTGCTCGGGCGCATTGGCCCACTTCGAGGACGCGTGCGGCTGGGCCGGGCCTGAGGCGTGCCGGATGCTGGAGGTGTTCCTGCAGCAGCTCGCCCTGCACGGGCGGCGGAGCTTGACAATCTCGCCGCCGGGCGTGGCGGCGCTGACCGCCGATGAGCGGGCCGTGCTGGACGTGTTCGGCTGCGCCCAGGCCGAGGCCTACGAGGCGATGGACGCGCGGCTGGAAGCGCTGTTGGGCGACCTGCCGCCGGCGCCGTTGGGAGCCGCGGCCTGCATGGTGGCCCAGACCCTGGCGGCAAACGGCTGCCTCGTCGAGGCGTCGAATGACGCTCAGTGCTGGGAGGCGAGCACCACGCCCAGCAACACCGCGGCCCAGTGGGCGCCGGCGGCGGCGACGACGTGGCCGTGCCAGATGGCGCGGGCGAACTTCAGGCGCTTGTTCACGTAGAAGATCACGCCGGTGGAGTAGAGCACGCCGCCGGTGACCAGCAGGACGAAAGCGTACCAGGCCAGGCTGTCGATGATCGGCTTCAGCGCGATGACGACGAGCCATCCCAGCGCGAGGTACATGGCGACCCAGAACTTCCGGTCGAGGTTCTTCAGCACCAGCTTGCCGGCGGCGCCCAGCGTCGCGATCGTCCAGACGGCCGCGGTCATGCCCCAGCCCCAGGCGCCCGGCAGGCCCAGGGTGAAGGGCGTGTAGGAGCCGGCGATCATCAGGAAGATTCCGGCGTGATCCAGCCGGCGCAGCGTGGGTCGGAAGCGCGGCTTGGCGAAGTTGTAGGCTGTGGAGAAGGCCAGCATGGCCAGCACGCCGGCCGCATAGATCGAAACGCCGACCACCTGGCTGATGGAGCCCTTCGTCACGGCGATGGTCAGCAGGACGATGCCGCCCACGAGCGCGAGCGTCAGGCCGACCACATGCACGACCAGGTCCGCGCACTTGGCGGCGGGGGTCGGATAGTGGCGCGGCGGATAAGGCTTTGCCGGGCAGGTTTGGGGCGTGTCGGTCATGGCAGGATCCATAGACCCTTCCCGTGTCACGCATGTGGCTGTCGCGTCCAGCCACATGCGGATCACATTCGATTGCCGTCTTTTGCGGCTAGTCTTCGCGCGCCCGCTTCTTCCGGAACGACGGGTTCAGCACTTCCTTGCGCAGGCGGATCGACTTCGGCGTCACCTCCACCAGCTCGTCCTCCTCGATGTAGGCGATGGCCTGTTCGAGGGTGAGGCGGCGCGGCGGGGTCAGGCGGACGGCCTCGTCCTTGCCCGAGGCGCGGACGTTGGTGAGCTGCTTGCCCTTGATCGGATTGACGTCGAGATCGTCCGAGCGGCTGTTCTCGCCGATGATCATCCCCTGGTAGGTCTTCTCGCCCGCGCCGACGAACATCACGCCGCGCTCTTCGAGGTTCCACAGGGCGTAGGCCGCGGTCTCGCCGTCGGTGTTCGACACCAGCACGCCCTTCGGACGGCCTTCGATCGCGCCCTTGTGCGGCTCATAGTGGCTGAACACGCGGTTGAGCACGCCCGAGCCGCGGGTGTCGGTCAGGAACTCGCCCTGGTAGCCGATCAGCGAGCGCGAGGGGCACATCAGCTGGATGCGGGTCTTGCCCGCGCCGGACGGACCCATGTCCTTGAGCTCGGCCTTCCGCGCCGACAGCTTCTCGATCACGATGCCGGTGTATTCGTCGTCGACGTCGATGACGACGTCCTCGATAGGCTCCAGGCGCTCGCCGTTCTCACCTGTCTGGTAGACCACCCGCGGACGCGAGATCGACAGCTCGAAGCCCTCGCGACGCATGTTCTCGATCAGCACGCCCAGCTGCAGTTCGCCGCGGCCGGCGACCTCGTAGGCGTCAGACCCCGGGGTTTCCGTCACGCGGATCGCGACGTTGGCCTCGGCTTCCTTCAACAGGCGGTCGCGGATCACGCGGCTCTGCACCTTGTCGCCTTCGCGACCGGCGAGCGGGCTGTCGTTGACGCCGACGGTCATCGAGATGGTCGGCGGATCGATCGGCTGGGCGGGCAGGGCATCGCTGACCTCGAGGGCGCACAGCGTATCGGCCACGGTGGCCTTCGACATGCCGGCGATGGCGACGATGTCGCCGGCCTCGGCGCCCTCGTCGACCGGCTGGCGCTTCAGGCCACGGAAGGCCAGAACCTTGGTGATACGGCCCTGTTCGATCTGCTTGCCGTCGCGGTCCAGGGCCTTGATGGCCATGCCGGCCACCGCCTTTCCGCTCTCGATGCGGCCGGTCAGCAGGCGACCGAGGAACGGGTCGCTCTCGATCAGCACGTTCAGCATGCGGAACGGCTTGTCCTTGTTGGCCTCGACGGCCGGCGGTGGCACGTGATCGACGATCAGGTCGAACAGCGGGCCCAGGTTGTCCGACGGCTGGTTGAGGTCCAGGGTCGCCCAGCCGTTCCGGCCCGAGGCGTAGATGTGCGGGAAATTCAGCTGCTCGTCGTCAGCGCCGATCGCCGAGAACAGGTCGATGGTCTCGAGGTGCACGCGGTCGGGATCGGCGTGCGCGCGGTCGACCTTGTTGATGCAGAGGATCGGCCGCAGACCCATCTTCAGCGCCTTGGTCAGCACGAACTTGGTCTGCGGCATGACGCCTTCCTCGGCGTCGACCAGGAGTACGCAGCCGTCCACCATGCCGAGGATCCGCTCCACCTCGCCGCCGAAGTCGGCGTGGCCGGGCGTGTCGATGATGTTGATCCGGGTCTCGCCGGCCTTCCCGTTCCACAGCACCGAGGTGCACTTGGCGAGGATGGTGATGCCCCGCTCGCGCTCCTGGTCGTTGGAGTCCATGGCGCGTTCGACCGTCGCCTCGTTGGCGCGGAAGACGCCCGATTGGGCGAGGAGCTGGTCGACGAGCGTGGTCTTGCCGTGGTCGACGTGGGCGATGATGGCGATGTTGCGGAGCGACATGGAAAGGGGGTTCTGGACGGCTGGAGTGGCGCGCCTTCTAGGGGAGAGCGGGCCGCGCCGCCAGCAAGAACTGACCGGCCGCGACCCTATGGCCTTGAAAATGATCGTGCGGAGGACGGGCCCTGCCGCAGGAAAGTCGGGCTGCATGCACGTCGCCTCGAGGCAGAAATTTCAGCCTCTTCCGACCGGCGTTGGTATTTTGATGCTCCGCACACTTGCCTTTTGTGCGCTGCAGCGTAAGTAGGGCTTCTAGGCGTCGCTGACGCCTTTGCCCTTCCTGGGCGTTTCCTCCCTATTGAACTGCCGCGCCTTCGGGCGCGGCTTTTTTTAGGCTGCCTTGAGGGCTGACCAGTCGGCCGCGGCGAGCATGCGGGTGAGTTGCTCGATGTGCGCCTTCAGGCTCGGAAAACCGCCCGTGGGCGCCAGCGTCACCTCGTCGAGATAGAGCGCGCGGCTGAGCTCGATCTGCAGCGCATGCGTGCGCCTTGCGGGGCGGCCGTAGTGCTCGGTCGTGTAGCCGCCGGCGTAGGGCGTATTCCGAGCCACCCGATAGCCGAAGGCCTCCAGTTCGCGCTCCACGCGGGTGGGCAGCACGCCGGCGCAGGCGGCCCCGAACCGATCGCCGAGCACGATGTCGCACGGCCGGTCGCGTCCGCCCGCCTTCGCCGCCGCGGCGGGCATGGAATGCCAGTCGACCAGGATCGCGACGCCGTGCGCGGCCTGGGCGTCGGCGAGCAGGCCTTCAAGCGCGCGGTGGTACGGCCGATGGGCCCCCTCGATGCGCTTGCGGGCCTCGGCGAAGGTGAGCTTGCGGCGGTAGATCTCCTGGCCTTCCGAGACCACCCGGGCGATGGCGCCGAGGCCGGCGGCGACCCGCGCGGTCCTTGCGCGGGCGAACTCGGGCAGTTCGTCGACGAACATCGCCGGATCGAGCTCGAAGGGCTCGCGGTTGAGGTCGATGTAGGCCCGCGCATAGCTGGCGGTGATCACCGCCGCGCCGAACTCTGGTGCGGCGGCGATCAGATCGTCCACCAGGGCGTCCTCGGAGCGGCGGATGCTGACGGCGTCGAGCGCGGCGGCCGACATCATGTCTTCCGGATAGAGCCGGCCCGAGTGCGGCGAGGCGAACACCAGCGGGGTCGGCGGGGGCGCGCCCTCGGCGCCGCGCGGCGCAGGGTGTAGGCCGGCGCGGCGTCCGCGTCCGGTTCGGCGTCGCCGAGGCGCTCCCAGGCATTCATCGTCCGCATTGAACGCCGAGCCCACGCCTTCGGTCAAAGGGTTCATCGCGAATTTACGCTTGGCCGGTTATGTTGGGCGTTCACTCCCGAGCCGACTGTCCCGATGCCCCGTATCCTCCTCGCCGAAGACGACGATTCCCTGCGAGGCTTCCTCGCGCGCGCCCTTGAGCGGGCGGGCTACGACGTGACGGCGTGCGCTGACGGCGACGAGGCCGCGACCTATCTGGACGAGCCGTGGGACCTGCTGCTCACCGACATCGTCATGCCGGGCCTCGACGGCATCGAGGTGGCGCGGCAGGCGGCGGCCAAGCATCCTGGCCTACGGATCATGTTCATCACCGGCTTCGCCGCTGTGGCCCTGGCGGCCGGCGAGAAGGCGCCCGCCGGCTCCAAGGTGCTGTCGAAGCCCATCCACCTGCGTGAAATCGTCACCGAGGTGGACCGGATGATCGCCGCGTAAGGCGCTTGCCAGCGGCCGGGGGCATGGGTATATCCCGCGCCTCCCGACGTACGGATATGGACGCGTAGCTCAGCGGGAGAGCACTACGTTGACATCGTAGGGGTCACAGGTTCAATCCCTGTCGCGTCCACCATCCCATTTTCTTCAATAAAAACAGCTGATTAGCCCGCGGCGGCTCGCGCCTCTTTGGCGGGCATGCGGAGCGTTGGTTCCCTGAATGGTTCCCGCTTTAGCGGCGGGGACTGCGCTGAGACGCGGCCGTTTTCCTCGGCCTGCGGTCGTGCTTTCCTCGTCCTCGTGAAGGTCGTTTCAGAGAAAGCTGAGCGCGAGATCGCCACTTACGAGGCCGAGCGACGCCTCGACGGCAGCTTGAGGGCGCTGGCGGCCAACATGCTCCGGGTCGTGCGTGGCGCGGGCCGGGCTTACGAGTTCAGCGGGCAGATGGCGGATGTTCTCGACGCGATGCAGGCGTACCGCGACGCGGCTGGCGTGTGGCCGTCGGACCAACAGCTCTCATCGGCGCTCAGGCTGCGTGAGCCCGACTACCTGGAGACGCTCCCGGAGCACGGGCAGGACCGCTTCTACGCCGAGCGAAGCATCGTTCGCGGCGCACTCCAGATCGCGGCGTCCGAGCTCCTCGGCCAGCAGACCCAGAAGGCCGCCGGCAGGGGACGAGTTGCGCCGGGGGCGCCAGGCCTTCGAGCGCGCCGTGGAAGCGACGCGTGCGGCTCCGGTGCGCGTGTTCACTGAGCGCCTGCCTCTGCGGCCCAAGCGTCAGAACGGCAAGCCGCCGAAGAAGCGCTAGGCTCGATTGTCTGTGTACACTTTTTGTTCTGGTTCTTGACGGCGGGCGGCCAAGGGCGCTTCAAACGGATCGGGTTGGCGCCCAGACCGAGAGCACGCGTGGGAACGCGAACGAGCCGCCGAACCCCCTTCGCCTGGGAAGCGACCATCGGCGGCATGGCCGCGCAGGGTGCCCGGGTCATCCGCATCTGCAGCGAACGAAGTTGCGGCCAAGGCTCCCCTGTGGACGTGGTCGCGATTCTCGAGGCGGAGGGGCCGAGAGCGACCTTATGGAATCGTCGCCCCGCTTGCCCGCATTGCGGCGAGCGCGGCCACTACATGGCGTCACCAGGAGCGGCGACGCCGTTCCGCCCGCTGCTGAGTGACGAGCTCTGGCAGGAGGCCAAGCGCCAGCTCCTCAAAAGCCTCAGTCTATCAAAGCTGGACGTGAAGCGGATCCAGAGCTTCGCCGAGCGGGTAACCTCGCACCTTCCTGACGCACGCGGGCTTTCCGATCTCGACGCGGGGATATTCGTGACGGCGCGGATCGCATCGACAGAGGAGGTGCCGAAGGCGCTCCGCTATATGGGTGAGTGGGCGGGCCGCGACCTGCTCTATCGTGAGCTCAACGCTGGCGAGAGGAGCGTCTGGCGCCGCCGACGTTCCGGGCCGCGGCCAGTCTAGTCGTGCCCGCTGGCGGCGTCCCAATCTGACCTCGCCATTGTCTCAGTTGACTCTGGCTGGCGCTGACACCGGTCGCGCGCACCCAAGGTCGTCGCTATGATGTGACATGGGCTATCTGCTTCACCGCATGACAACCGGCGGCATCGTCACCGAGCATTTTGCAAGCGCCACGGACGCATTGGCGCGGATGAGCGAGACCGCCAACGAAAATCCGCTAGTCGTGACTGACGAGGGAACAGACCTCGATATGGACGAGCTCGAAGCACTCGCGCTCAAGGAAAACTGAGGTGTCTAGAGAAGTCCCGCCGTGGGAACAGGCGCACCAGGCAGAGCAGACGCACGGCTGTTGAACCCGCCTCGCCGGCTGAGTCGTTCCTCCGCGCAGGAGGATGACCGAATGGGCGACGACAAGCAGAACGTGGGCGAGTCGGACCGCAGCCGGGTTTCAGGCTCGGAGCGCTATGAGGTCCGCTACTTCGCCGAGAAGCACGGGATTACCATGGAGCAGGCCGGCGAGCTGATCGGCAAGCACGACAACGACCGGGAGACGCTGGACCGGGCCGCGGAGCAGCTGGAGGGCGGCTAGAGCTAAGCCCTTGACGCGAATCACGAATCATCCAGACGGCGGCGCTTGTTAACGCTTTCAAACCCCTACATGGCGACTCCCGCGGCGCTGAGGCGCTGTGGGAGCGGCCTCGGCGCTGCCCAGCCCTCTTAGCGACGGGCCGCTTTCCCCATTCGTAGGAAGGAAGCCCATGGCCGCCCGTCCCGCCTGGAACGGACACCTCAAGCTGTCGCTCGTTACCTGCCCGGTCGCGCTCTACAAGGCCACCGAGGCGGCGAAGCGCGGCGTCAGCTTCAACCTGATTGATCCGAAGACCAACGACCGCATCCGCATGAAGCCGCAGGACGCTTCCGGCGAGGAAGTGCAGCGCTCGGACCTGGTGAAGGGCTACCAGGTCGACAAGAACCTGTACGTCACCGTCACCGACGACGAGCTGCGGGCGCTGAAGGTCGAGAGCAACGGAGCCATCCAGATCGAGCGCTTCGTGCCGGAAGCCGAGATCGATCGGCTGTACTGGGATCAGCCCTACTACCTCGTGCCGGACGGTGATCTGGCCGTTGAGCCCTACGCCGTCATCCGCGAGGCCATGCGCCAAGGCGGCCAAGTGGCGCTTGCCCGTGTCGTGATGAACGGTCGGGAGCGGCAGTTCGCGCTTGAGGTGCGCGGCAAGGGGATCGTCGCGCACGCCATCCGCACGCATCAGGAGGTGCGCGACGCTGGGGCATACTTCGATCGCCTGCCCGAGACGAAGCCTGACGCGGCGATGGTCACCATCGCCAAGCAGATCCTGACGCAGCACGCAGGCCCCTTCGACCCCGCCTCGTTCGTCGACCGCTATCAGGCGGCCGTGCTGGAGCTCGTGGAGCGCAAGAAGGCCGAGCAGGGCATCGTCCGCGCTGGCTCGCGTAGCCGCGAGGAACCGCGGGAGGCGCAGATCATCGACCTGATGGCTGCGCTGAAGGCGAGCCTTGGCGGTGGCGCTGCGACCTCCGGTGACCGGCGCAAGCGGGCTCCTGCAAAGGCGGCTGCGAAGCCTGCCCCGGCGAAGCGCACACGGAAGGTGGGCTGAAACGCAAAGGCCCCGCCAGCGCGAAGCTGACGGGGCCGGTGCAACATAGAAAGGGCGGCCAGGCAAGGCCGTGTGCCTCTAACTTTTGAGAGGCGGCGCGGGTTTCAGGGCGGCGCGCAGCTCACGTCCTGCATCCCGTTCGCCACCGCCCACCTGCACAGCCGGCCGACCTGCGCTTGCAGCCCCCTGCCCCAGCTGAGCACCGCCGCGCTGTAGTCGTTCGCGGCCTTCTCAGAGATCAGCGCCTCATCGGGCACTCGCGGCTCCGGCGGCGCCAGCAGATCGGCACGCGGGGGGTAAGCCTGATGCACCTCCGGCTTGCTGTGCGCGCACGCGGCACAGGTAAGCGAGGCGAGCAGCACTAGGGCGGTTGTCGTCTTCCTGGTCATCGGCTTTCTCCAGCTCCCGTTGCAGTTCGGCCATTCGCCGGGCGTCGGCGAGGCGTTGTTCGGCGGCGACCTCCTTGGCGGCGGAGTCGATCGTCACGGCGTCAGTGATTGCGGCGGCGCGGCGCTCGGCCTGGCGGGCGGCTTCACGGCGCTCCCCGACATGCACGGCGAGCATCCAGGCCAGGGTGAGCAGCAGCAGGCCCACGCCCACCCCGGCCAGGCCCGCGATCAGGCGGTTCGAGCGGATCCAGAGGAACGCGGTGGCGAGCATCCGAGGTATCTCCGTGCGAGAGGGACGTAGAAGGGCCAGACCAGCGCCAGGAGCAGCAGGAGGAAGGCCCGGCGGATCACGGCTAAGCGGCGTGGCGCGCGTGCGCCGAGGCGAGCTTCGTGTGGTAGCCGTTCGCCGCGTAGGCGGGTCCGTTGTACCGGCGCGCGAAGTCCTCCCACCGACCCTCGCGCAGTTCGTCGTCCAGCTTGTTCGAGATGACGAACTGGACGAACGCTAGAAGGTGCTCTCGCTCACTCCGACGCATGGCGGCCACGAAGGCGTCGACCGTGGGGAAGCCGCAGGCCTCGTGGTTGAAGCCCATGATCTGGAAGCGGCCGTAGCTGGCGGACTTATAGGCCGCCTCGCGGTCAAGGTTCGCTGCGTAGAGCAGTTGATCCCAGCGCTCAGCCTGGGTCTTCTTGTAGGGCTTCTGGCCCCACTTCGGATAGCTGACGCCGCCGTGCGTGCTGTCGAAACGATGGCCGGTCAGGCGCGAAAAGACGTGGGGCTCGAACAGAATGACCGGGCGGCCGTCAGGCCCAAAGCCTCGGCCATTGCTCTCGACGTCATCGACGGCGCGGATGGCGGCCACGTCGCACCGCAAGCGGGCGGCGGCTTCCGCATAGTCTTCCGCGAACAGACCGATGACGGGGCCATTTGCGGCGGGCGCAGCAGGGGGCGCCGCTGGGATTGGCGCAGGAGCCGCCTCGGCCTTGTTCAGCAACTCCCCTAGCCGGGCGATCAGCCGCCGGGCCTCGTCGCGCTCCTCTGTGGTCAGGGTGAGGCTCACGGGCGCGGCCCTCCATACATGGCAGGGTCTTCGGCGGGCTCCGCCTCACGGATCGCCACGTCCACGTCAGGCGCGGCGATGATCGCAGCGGCGCCCGGCGGCGGGGTGGCCGAGGCTTTCACCTTCTCCACTTCCGAGGTGTGCGCCGCGATCCGGGTCAGCTCGAAGGCCTTGCCGATGTAGAGCGCGCCGACGCCAGCGAAGACGCCGGTGATGAAGATCGCTCCGTCGTTACCGTCGCTGACCTTGTAGGCAATGACGACGGTAGCCCAGGACGCGGCGGCGGAGGTGAAGATGATCGCCAGGGGCCGGGCCAACTCGCCGATGAAGGACTTGATGTGCTCCATCGGTCAGTCCTCCAGCTTCGTGATCGTGGTCTTGCCTGCGGCGAGGTTGGCGAGGGACCGCTGGATGCCCGCAACCTCCCTCGCCGTCCTCTCACCGCTCTTCTCGATGTGGTCGAAGCGTATGCGGCTCTCGGTCCGCAGCTCCGTGAGCGCGTCGTTGAGGCGCTGCAGTATCCCTTCGTCGCGTTCGATGGTGGTGAGGCGCTGATTGATCGCCGCCCGGTCGCTCTCTGACTCCCGGCGGAAGGCGTCCATGCCCTCGGCCCAGCGCTTCAGCTCCTGGAACGCGTCCTGAAGCCCCTTCACCAGCTGCCGCATGGTGGCGATCACGGCGACGGCGGTGACAAGGTAGAAGGCAGCCTGCATCAGCAGGCCCAGCCACGGCGCGGGCGCGTGAGGCATCGTTCCATCCTGAACTAAGGGGTAAAAGGGGATGCCGCCGACGCCGGGCCGGAACGGGAGCGATCTATGAAGGTGCGCGAACTGATCGAAGCGCTATCGGCGTTCGATCCGGAGTTCCTGGTGATGATCCCAGGCCAGGCCGAGAACGTGGAAGTGCTCGACCAGGTGCTGTTGGACTGGGCCGCGCCTGAAGGCGGACGGCTACAGCTCACCTACCCTGATGAGCCGGGACAGCCGGTCGTGCGGATGGTCGGGCCGGAAGGGCCCGGCGAGGACTACTTCCGGAACACGGCGGCGGAGGACTGAGGTTGACCGCTTCCGCCTGAGGTGGCGTGCTTAGGCCGCCGAGCGTAGTCCCTCCGGTCCGCTCGGTAGGCCGGCGCGGAGGACGGAGCGCGCCGGCCACCTTTCCCGCTCATAGACGCGCAGCGAGAGCGGTGGCTGCGCAGAGGCAGCACACGCTGCGCTTGCACGATTTCCACTGCACCCGTCCCAAACCAGCGATATGCTGACGCTTGGGAGGCGACACTATGCAAGAGCGCGAAGGGCAGTTCGTTGAACTGCAGTCGATCCGAGCCCTTCTCGCGCCGGTCGTTCTGATCGAACACTGCCTGGGCTACTTCCGGACTGCTGAGTGGGTCGATACCGTCCGTTGGGCGCTGAATGATGAGGCGCTCCTTGTGACGTTCTTCACTATGAGCGGCTACCTGATGGCCCTTGCCGTCCTGAAGCGGGATGAGCAAGGAAAGAACAGCGCTACCGACTTCTACGTGCGCCGCCTATTCCGGCTCTATCCAACCATCTTGGCGGCGTCCGCGCTCAGTCTCGCCTACCTCCTGACGCTGCACTATGGCCGTCCCATTCCAGGCGCGTCCGAATGGATGCTTGACCGTTTCCAAGAAGACCGAATGACGGTCCTACATCTCGCGGCTAGCGCGGCCGGCCTGTTGGCCTTTCTCCTACCGCCGCTGTGGACCAACTCGGCTGAACTCGCGGGCTCAGCCCTGATGCCTTGGCTGCCGCACCTAATCCGTCGCCGCCTGTTCTGGGTCACGCTGGCCGCCCTCGGCATCGTCAGCGTCCTGGTGGGCTCCAGTACCTACTACGGGGTCGGTCTGTATTTGGTCGACTTCATGATCGGTGCGGCCGTTTGTGTTCTGCCGACCTGGGTTGGCGAGAGGCTGCGGGCCTCGAAGCGCCTAGCTTATGGAGTCCTGCTGATAGCGTTTGTCACACTCGCCTTCAGCGGGATGATCCTCCCGGAAGGCCATCATAGGCCTACTCAAATCCTCGCTTCGCTGGGCGCCGCTGCGATCTTGACGTGCATCACGACAGGGTCTGTTGACCTGCCATTCCTACGGACCAAATTCGGCACCTTCATGGGCGACATCGGCTTCGCCATGTACCTACTGCACTTCCCAGTGATGTGCCTGATCGCTTGGCCTCTTGCGTTGACCACGCTCGGTTCCGAAGCGAAGGCCTTCACCCTGGCCGGGCTCACCCTCGCGACGACGATCCCGCTTTCGTACCTGAGCTATCGCTATGTCGAGATGCCGGGACAGCGCCTCGGCAAGTGGTTCCTCGCGCAGCGCTGGAGCGCGTGGCTTTCTCAGCCCCGCTCCACCCAGACCACAGCGTAACTCGTCCCGATCGGCCATGCGTCGAACACGTAGGAGCGGTTGGCTGCCATCACCTTGTCCGCCCCCGTGTTCAGCTTGAGGCTCGTCCCGTGCTTAAGCGTGACGTTGCTGTTGCCGTAAACGACGAGTTCCTGCCCCGCCACACCGCCCGTGAAACTCGTCACGTCAGTCGCCGAGGCGTGCTCCAACAGCAAGCGGGTCGTACCCTCAGCGTTCGGGGTCGCACCCGAAGAGATGCGCCTCACAGCCGAAACAAACGCGACGCCCTGGGGTGAGAATGCATTCTGCCGGATCGCGCCGGTCTGGTGATCATAGGATCTTGGGTGGACCAGCTTGGCACGCCGAAGCGGTGCTCCCTCACTGCTGGCGGAGTAGTTGAAGCCGTAGCGATGGCGCTTAGTCGGGTCGTAGGTTCCGCAGCGCGCAACGGGGTTGATCAGAGTTCCGCCGGCGATCAGGGTACCGGCTGAGCCAGGCACGCCGACGAAACCGTCGTAGGTGTTATCGCGGGCTAGGCCATTATCGAGGGCGTAGCAGTTCCCGTACTGGCCCTCACCGGTGATCATCCCGTGGCCGAAGTTGCGCATCGCGCGAACTGCGTTGACGCGACTGATGTCAACAGCAAGGTCGACAAAGCCTACATCCGACTGCTCGGCATTAATCTCGTTGATCCAGTTGTTTCCGCCCCGCATCAGCACGCCGACCTCGCGGATAACGTCGCACGTGATCGTCCCGGTCGCGGGGCTCGCAGCCCCAGAGGCAATTATCGTCTGGAACGTCGTCGAAGACGGCACCGCCGTGACGTACTTGATGTCGTTGTAGTCGGCCTGGTTCGCGCCATACATGAAGACGATGTCGCCGACGACAATGCCGTGCGGAGCCGCGCTCGTGTACGTCGCAACCCCCGCGCTCTGCGTCGCCGTGACCGTCAGCGACTTGGACATGCCGGTGTTCGAACAGTAGCCCTGGACCCGCTCGATGTTGTGGTCGGCTCCATCGATGTCGACGGCGGCTTTAATCTCCTCAGGCACGCCGCCCATGAAGGCAAAGTTGGCCTGGATACGCCGGATCTCGGCGTTGGCCGCTCCGTCCTTCGTGCGGAAGCCCTGCTGGCCGGTGCGCGAGATGCTGAGGTCTTCGTAGCGGCCGTTGAAGCAGGCCACGTCCACCCCGATCTGGTCGGGCCTGCCCGGTCCTGCCCCGATCACATGCAGCTTGCGAAGGCTCGCCCCATACACCGTCTCGTCGGAGCCGATCACGTAGGGCGCGTCAGACCCGGCGCTGATGACGATGGAGGCCGTGCGACCGACAATCCCCGGATTGCCGATGGAGCAGTCGGTGTCCCCGATGAGCGCGACGCGGTCCGCCAAGGTCACGTCATCCGCGATCCGCGCGCCGCTGGTCAGGCTCGCCCGGCCGCCGCCACGGGCGTCGACATAGTCGATCAGGGCTTGCAGCGCCGCGCTGTCGTCCGTGCCGATCCAGCAATCCACGCCGGCCACACCGGGGGACGCCGCAGGGCTGACCGTCGCCGTCGTGTCGCCCGTCACGGCCGTAATGGTCCCGATGTAGCCGAAGGTGTTCGGGATGATCACCTTCTTGCCCACGTCCTCTGAGGTGAAGGACGCGCCCGGGACGGTCATGTTGCCCGTCCCGTTGGCGATGGTCGCGGCCGGGTAGTTGACTGCATCGACCTTCGCACCCGCCTGACGGTCGTTCGGATAAGGCTCCGACAGTTCCCACCAGGCCCCGTCGGCAGACTGGAACTTGCAGGCATGTGAGGGCTCCGCACCCACGCGCCTATAGAGAGCGCCGCCGCCGTCGCCGTGGGCGTAGTATCCACTCGTGCTGATCGTCTGGAATACAGACGGGATATTGGTCGCCGACCACGCTGCCCGCGTTCCCTTGTCTTCGGCCGCCGCAAGGGCCGCCGAAACCAGGCCTTCAGCGGCGTTCTTGGCCGTCGTTGCGCCCTGAGCAGCGGTCTCAGCGTCGAGCACGGCTGTCGCGAGCGGTTCAAGTTCGGCGGCGACGCTTGTCGCCGTGCCGGCCGCAGCTTCGGCGTCTGCCTTCGCTTGAACAGCAGCCTCGCCGGCGGCGAGTACAGCCGCGAACTCAGGCGCTTCCGAAAGAGGCCTGCGCGCTACCATCTATTCGCCCTCCGAGTAGTACAGCGCGCCGTCCTCGGGATCGCTGTAGTAGGTCTCTTCGTCTTCAGTGCTCACCACCCATGCCGCCCCCTCCGGCGGCACGAACAGATCAGCGCCCCGGGGGATCAGCCCCGGGCCGGTTCCGATACGGCGTGTCATGGTATGCTCCGAGGCTCAGCCGGTGACCGTGAAGGTCCCGTCGCCGGTGAAGGTGTGGACGGTCCACTCGCCGGAGGTCGTGATCGCCCCTCCAGTCGCCGTCAGGGTTCCTGTGCGGTACCGGGCCACGGCGCGGCCGGCCTGGCCCGGGAAGCCTTCGGCGCCCAGGCCGCCATTCCCTCCGCCGCCCTGGTTCGGCAGCGTCGATTGCGCCCCCGGCGTGCCGGTTGTGACGGACACCGCGCCGGCGCCGCCCGAGCCATATGTTCGTGTCGTCCCGTCGAAGTCGGAGGCAAGGCCAGGGCCGCCGTCCATGCCGGAACGTGGGCCGGCCGCGCCATCGCCGCCCTCGGGGGTCGGGGCCGACTGCAGACGGTTGTTGCCGTGAGCGCCGCCTTCCGCCGTGAGCACGCCAGCGATTACAGTGTCGCCGCCGTCGCCTGGGAACACGTCGTCGGGAGGGAGGATGTCCTCACCAGCATTCCCGCCCTGGCCGATGGTGACGGCGAACGACTGACCGGGCGTGACTGCGACGGTCGCGAACACGACTTCACCACCCGAGCCTGCGTCGACAGCGCCGCTGTTCCCCCCCCGCCGCCGCCGCCGCCGCCAACGCCCATCCAGCCCACGAGCCTGCTGGGCCTGAGCGCGCCACCGAACAGCATCAGTCCGCGAAGCCCTTGGCGATGCCGACACGCGCCTTGAAGGGGCTCAGCGAGCGGATGAAGCCGCTCACCACGTCCACCTTGCCCGCTGTCGCCGTGAGCACGCCATCGACGTCGCCGTCGAACTTGTAGCCGGCGTCCCAGCTGGCCTCGTGCCCGCCTCCCCCGCCCTGCTTGAACTCCAGCGTGAAGAACTGGCCGACGTAGCCGTTCTCGATCGGCGCGACGCTCACGTCTCCGGTGAGGGTGAACGCCTGCATCCACCCATCCGCCATGTCCGGCGTCAACGTACCTGAGACACCAGCGACTTCGTGGAAGTCGCTCGCCGCAGCAATCCCGGCCGGCGTTATGTTCACGTAGTCCGAGAGGAAGGCTCGGATCTCGGCGGCCGTAGCGCTGACGCCCAGCAGCGCGGCTGAGATGACGGCCCAGCGGTTGTAGGGGCCGCCCGTGCCGACCACGCCTGCCTCCGCCACCTCCACGGTCAGCGCCTGGCCCGCGATATTCGTGATGGAGCCGATCATCCGGCTCTCGACATCGCCCAGGTAGATCAGCACCACCTGCTCGTCATCTTCGAGGGTCCGGCCGCTCTCTTGCAGAACAACCGTCTTAACCCCCGCCGCCATAGTCAGGTTCGAATGCGAGGTGGCGACCTTCGTGGAGGTGGTCAGCGCCCCTTGCTGAGCCGCCAGGGCGGCGTTCTTGGCGGCTTCGGCGGCTTCGGCGTCCCCGTGTGCTTCGGTGGCGTTCGCGAAGGCGTTAGCGGCTAAGGCCACGAGCTGAGCCCGGAATCCCTGCAGCGCACCCAGGAAGGCGTTCGTGATGGCCACGAACACCGAGGCCGGCATGGTGCTGCGGTTCGGAGCCGTCGGCAGGACGTCAACGGGCGGGGGCGGCGTCGGCATCAGACCAGGCTCTCCAGATCAAGGCTGCAAAGGGCGAGAGACGGCGGGAGAGACAGCTCGACGTTGAAGTCCTTGAAGTAGCCAAAGATGGCGGTGGACCTGAACTCGCTGTCTCCGATCCAGAGGACCGGCTTGGCGCGGTACTGCGGAAGTAGGTCCATGAGCTCGTCGACGAACCCCATGGGCACGATCACGCTGAAGGAGGCGCGCCGGCGGTAGGCCTTCTCGACGATCACGAACTCGCCCCATGGCGCATCGCCCTTTGTGGAGAAGTCGCGGATGCCGAGGCTGGGGTTCCAGCGCGTATCGCCAAGCTTCCGTGCATGCCCGATCACGAGCGCGCCGCAGGACGGCTGGCCGCCTTCGTCGATCAGGCTCACCTCCACCAGGGAACCGGCGTAGCCTGCCGGCAGGTCCGTGAGGATCAGGTCGGGCAAGCGGACGATCGGTTCGAAAAAGTAGGCGTAGATGTCTGTTATGCCGCTATCGGAGATCAGGCCGAACGTGCGGTCGTAGACGACGCCATCCACATCATCGGTCACCACGACCTGGACGCTGGCGGCGTTGATGCTCAGCAGAGCCAAAGTATCGGCTCGCTGGTCTGCGGGCATTTGCAGCCCCACGCCCAACAGGTCGGGCGCGCTGCTCTTCGTCTGAAGGCCGCCGTCAAACATGGCCCAGGCCGGGGTGGGCCCCTCGGGCTTCCACCACGTGGGCTCACTCTCCGGCGTCTTGTCGGTGTTGTCGGCCTGAAGCGATCGGAACTGGAAGCGCACGCCCCCGATGACGCGGTAGCGCACCGCATCCACAGCGTAGGTGTCCTCGCTCGACCATGCCTCTACGGTGTCGGCGACGGTGGACGACACAAGCACGCTGTCATCGATGTAGGCTGGGCGGACCATCCTCATGCCGCATCTCGCTCCTTCGGCAGGCCGTCCACGTCCCAGCCGTCCAGCAGCCGCTGGATCTTGTTGGAGTTGATCAGCATGGCGTTCAGCTGCGGGCCGAGAGCGGCCACGACCGCGTCAGCGGCTCGCGACAGGTCCCCGGAGCCCGAGCCGCCCTTCAGCATCCGCGACGTCTCGGCGGCACTGTAGTAGCGAGCCGGCCCAGTCGCCTCGATCTCCGCGCCTTCCTCGCCCACCAGACGCAGGCCGCCGGGATGGAAGCCGCCACGCGCGTAGTGGCGCAGGCCAGCCGCGATCTCCGACTTGCCGGTGCGGGCGTAGTGCTCGCGCGCCGCTTCTTCCAGGGTAGCGCCAAGCTCTCGCATGACGCCGCCGGCTTCCCAGTTGGCCTTAAGATCGGGGTTGTTGGCGAGGTAGCGAGCCACGTCGATGCCGCCGGCCGCGCCGGGCGGCAGCGCCTCCAACTTCGCAAAGGCCGCGGCGAGGTTGTTCATGGCGAGCACAAGCTCGTCCACGCCGCTGGAGATGTTCTCCAGGGTCGCCAAAGCCGCCTCGGCGGCGTTCAGCTCGTTGGTGGCGATAGTCTCGGTGCTGGCGACGGCCGCCCGCACGGCTTGCAGATCTCGGCCGTAGGCCTCCGCCGTTGGCGCGACCTCCTCCGCCGCCTTCAGGTATGCCTCGGAGACGGACTGCAGGCGCTCCATGGCGTCGCGGTCCCTGGCCTTGGCCAGCGTGGCTGTGCGCTCGAACTCCACCTTCGCAGCCGCGTACTGCTGCTGCGGCGTGAGCATGGCCGAGGAACCGAGGAACAGCTCCTTGCGGAAGTCGCGAAGGGAGCCGGTGAGCGCCTTCAGCCGGGAGACGGTTTCCTGCAGCTCCTGACGCTGCTTCTGCCGCTGCGCCTCGACGATCCGGTCGACCTCGGCCTGCGCGGCAGCGACGTCCGTGAGCGCGAAATAGCGCGCCCTGAGGTCGGCCAATACCGGATCGATCGCGCGCAGCGCGGCGAGCTCGTCGGCCCGGCGGGCAGCCAGGGCTCCAGCCGCGTCACCACTCGCTTCCATGAGAGCGATCTCGAGCTCGCGCTTGCGGTTCGCGATGTCCGCGGCGCTGGACGTCTGGCCGTACTGCTTCTCGACCTCGGCGAGCTGCAACCCCGTCAGTTGGGCCAGCTTCTCCAGCACATCGAGCGACTGCTCGGCCGTCAGGTAGCCGGCCTTGACCGCCTCTTCGACGGCCTTGCGCTGCGCCTCTGCCGCACGCTCGACCTGCTGAATGTCGTACTTGCGCGGTTCGGTGAGCCGCAGGATTTCATCGGCGATGGACTGCCCGAGGCCTTGCGCCACCTGGTAGGCCTGGAGCGAGGCGGCGATCTCATCGAAGCCCTTGCCGGCGGCGAGCATCGACCGGACCAGCTTCTCCTGCGCCTCAGAGGCGAAGTTCGCGCCGTCCAGCATCGCCTTCACGGCGGCGTCCGTCGCTGCGGCCGCATCGCCCACGGCCGACGTCAGCGTGCGGCCCGATGCGGTGTAGACCTGGGTCAGGTCCCGCGTGCCGATGACAAGCCCAGTGATCGTGTCGCCGAGCTTGATACCGGCGGCCTCGAACGTCTTCTGAGCCTCCAGGATGGCGTCGCCGGCTGCCTTCGCGGCTTGCTCCGTCTCGCTGGTCCGCTTGTTTCCGCTGAGCGCGCCCGTGCGGAGGTCTAGGCCGGCCCCGGCGTTGGACGGCTTGCCGCCGACGTTGAGCAGCTTGGCGGCGGCGTAGAGCGCGCCGGCCGCCATCCCGATAGGGCCGAGCGCATACCCGAGTGCCATGGCGCCGCCGCTGAACGCGCCCAGCGCGCCCATGCTACCGGCGTTGAGCAGCATGCTGCCAACGCCGATGCCCATCCCGGCGAGCCCAAGCCCGCCGCCGATAGCCTGGCCGGTGCGCCCACCGATGACCTGGCCCGCGACCGTGCCGATGGCGCTGAGCCCGCCTCCGAGACCGCCAGAGGCGAACGCGCCACGGATCCCGCCGATCGTGCCGAGCAGGCCTTGCAGCGCGCCGCTCCAGTCACCGCGGGAGAGGCTGTATCGAAGCTGCTGAAAGCCGAAGAGCACGTCGTCGAGCGACTGAAGCAGGCTGTCGAGCTGCTCCTTCACGCCGTCGATGTTCTTGACGCCTTCGTTCCACTCCTTGGCGGTCCCGAAGACCACGGTGAAGTCGACCTTCTCCAGGTCGTCCGCGGCCTTCACGCTCTCCTGGCGGATCTTGGAGAGCATCCGGAGGATGGCGTCGGTGTATTCCTCGGCGCTGATCTCCCCGCCTTCGCGGGCAGCGTCGAGCTTCGCCATCGTCTCGGCGAAGGACTTCGCGTAGCGCTCTTCCTCGTTCAGCAGATCGTCGATGACCTCGCGAGCGTCGGCGAGCCGCTTTTCGCTGTCCTTCTTGGCCTCCTTGGCGGCCTTCTCACGGGCCTTGGCGGCCGCCTTTGCGGCCTTCTCCAGCTCCTTGAGTTCCTCCTCCGACAGCTCCTTCACGGCCGACGAACCAGCCTTGAGGATGCGATCGCTGCTCTCGATCGATTTCTGCGCGGCTTCGATAGCGGCGCGCGTCGCCTCGATGTCAGCCTTGGCGCGCATCACTGCGGGCGTGTTGATCGTGGGGCGGATCGTGCCGGCGGCGTCGCCGCGCGCGCTGAAGCGTTCCGCCTCGATGGCGCGGCGGTTCTCAGCCTCGATCTGGGCGAGGGTCGCGCGGGCGTCAGCGATCTTGGCCTGCGCCGACTTAATGTTCTCTTCGGCCTGCGCCTTCTTGGCGGCGGCGTTCTTGATCGCCTCTTCACGCTCCTTGCCGCTGGCGAGGGCGGCGGTCTGCGCAGCCTCGGCGTAAGCGTCGGTCGCGGCGCTGAGCGCCGTCGTCGTCTTCACGATCTCCTTGCTGGGCTGATCCATGGCGACCAGCGCCTTGTGGACCAGCCACACGGAAGTCGCGGCGGCGGTGAAGGCCACACCCCAGGGCCCGCCCAGCAGCCCGACCAGGCCCCCAGCCACACCGGTGGCCATCCTGGTCGCGACGGCGGCGCCGGTGACTGCCGTGCTGAACCGGGCTGCGGACGCGCTGGCGGTCAGGCCGGCGGCGGCCAGCCGCGTGTTCGCTGCTGCGGCCATGTCGGCGGCAATGGCGTCGCGCGCGGAGGCTGCGGCCTTGGCCGCCGAGGTGGCGACGAAGGCGGGCGCCGGCGGCGGCATAACGCACGCCCACCAGGGCGATCAGCGCGGTAGCCGTCGGGATGATCGTGTCGAGGTTGGCCGACAGGCCGGTGATCGCGCCGGAGACCCGCTGGGTCGCCGACAGCGCCTGGTCCGTCTGGCCGACGTACCGGCCGAGCGCGTTGTTCAGCACCGTCAGCGACCCGCCGATGGTCATGGCCGACTTGTCGGCCTGCGCCTCCAGGCTGCCGAAGCCGCGCAGCGCCGCCTCGAAGAACTCGCGGGAGGTGACCTCCCCAGCCTTCACCGCCTTGGTGAGCGCGCTCACCGACCCCTTGAAGCGATCCGAGCCGTTGGCCACGGCCTGGAGCAGCGGCCGGGCGGCGTCGATGAGGGAGTTGTACTCCTCGGCCTGGATCTTGGTGCCGCTGAGCGCCTGGGAGAGCTGGAGAAGGGCGCCGGCGCTATCGGCCGCGGAGCCGCCCTGCACCTTCAGCGCGGCGGCGACGCCGGTCGTGAAGCGCAGCAGCTGGTCCTGCGTCGCGCCAAGGTCTTTGCCCGCGCCAGAGAGACGGCCGAACAGCGTGCCGAGGCTTTCGAGCTCTACACCGTACTTCTGAGCGACGGCGTAGAGGTCGGCTTG
Source organism: Phenylobacterium sp. J426 (assembly GCF_024699945.1). Taxonomy (GTDB): domain Bacteria; phylum Pseudomonadota; class Alphaproteobacteria; order Caulobacterales; family Caulobacteraceae; genus Phenylobacterium. The sequence goes on from NZ_JAJOMY010000001.1 coordinate 1,811,808, forward strand.
GGTTGCGGCGAGCGCCTCGCCTTCCAGCCCCGCCGTCTTCAGCCGGTTGGTGAACTGGGTGTAGCCGTCGGCCAGGCGGGCTGTCTGGGCCGCGATGGCAGCGACGCCCAGGCCGGCGAGCGACGACGCCAGTAGATCGGCCGAGCGGGCGCTGGCGCTCATGGACGCGCTCATCCGCTCGGTTGAGCGCTCGATCTGGGTAGCGCCCGACCGTATGTTGCCGCCGAGGTTGTTCCAGGCCGCCTGCGCGCGCTTGGTCCCACTCTCGAACTGCGCAGAGTCCATGCCGAGGGCGGCATAGAGCGAGCTGATGGGCCCAGTGCTCATGGTTCCTGCCTCGGCTTGGAGCGTCGTTTCTGGAGTTGTGCCCCGCGGGCCTGCTGCGCTCCGGAGGCGGCCTCCCAGCGGCGCATGACGTGGTAGAGCTCAGGTCCGGTCTGGACCTTCGTCGGCTCCGTCTTCACCGAGCCTTCGACGAAGCTTTCGAGGCTCGGGAAGTCCTTGCCGCCGTGCGGCCTCAGCATGTGCCAAGCCAGGTAGCGGGCGTTCTTCCGATCCCGCTCGACCCGCTGGGCTCCGCCCCTCATCGCCAGCCGCGCAAGGCGCGGGGTCTGGCGCCAGTACAGGTCCGGCGCAAAGCCGAGCCCGCACCAGGCGGTGAAGAGCTGAGCCCAGGTCGGCGGGCTTACGCCTGGGGGGCGTCATCTCCGGCGTCCGACGCGCCTCCGTCCCCATCTCCGAACGCGAGCTTGAGGGCTTGGCCGATGTACTCGGTGGCCTTACCGCCCTTTAGGGCAGGGTCCTTGAGAAGTTCGCCGGCGTCCTTCAGCGGCAGCTTCGGATGGTGCTCGCGCAAACCCGCCCAGAGAGAAGCCCGAATGGCGCCGATGCGCCCCCGCGCCATCTGCACGCCGATCTCGGCGACGGACTTGTCGAGCAGATCCTCGAGCGTGCAGATCGCGTCGATCGAGAACTGTAGGCGGTAGGCCTCCCCCGAAGCTTCGAAGGAGACCACGCCCGTTTCAGGGTTGGCCGGCATCAGGCCGCCGAGCCCCGCACCACGGCGCCGGCGACCGCCAGCGTCAGCGTCGCCTCGGCCACGGCGGTGGCTTCGAGCGGCGTGTCGTAGCCGGTGGGGAACGCCGGATAGGTGAAGGTGATGCCGTTGGCCGTCACCCGAACATCGCGGGTCTCGCCCGAGGCGCGCCAGTCGACGATGAACTCGTCGGTGTCAGAACCCGGGACGAAGTTCATCGTCACGGTCTGTTCGCCGGGGTCGATGAAGCCCGGGATATACTCCCGAGTGTGGGCGGGGCTCTGCATGTGGGTGGCGTCCAGCCGCTCGCGCGACTCGTTCGGAAGGCCAACCGACTTGACCTCCTCGAACTCGAACCACGCGCCGGGCGATGCGCCATCGTGGACTTCAAAGGACGAGCCATAGCCCGTGATCGCGTCCGTCATTGCAGGTCTCCTCTAGCTGACGGTCGACCAGACCCGGACGTCCAGGCTGGTGCGGAAGAAGTTGGAAGGGGCGCCGCTGCTCGGAGCGCCGTCGCCGGCCTCGAAGCCATCGCGCTCGTTCTCGATGAAGACGCCCCGGAAGACCGCGTCGCTGAAGCCGCTGAGCGCGACCTTCACGGCGCGGGCGATGTTCTTGGCCTGCTCGTAGGTCGAGCCCCAGCAGTCGATCTGGACGACACTGTCCACGAGGCCGGACGCGCCCTTAAGGTGGTAGTCGGGCCGACCGCTTACCCGCCAAAGCGCCACGGCCGGCATGCCGCGTCGACGGCTCCAGGCGATCCGCTCCGCCGGCACGAGGGCGACGAGCGCCGTCGCCGCCAGAAGGCGGGCGCGAAGTTCGTCTTCCATGGCGGGTCAGCCCTTCGCGGCTTTCTTCAGCGCCCGCTTTCGGGCGCGCTCAGCGGCCTTCTCGATTTCGGGCCGAACCTCGGCCTTCATGATCTCCAAGGCCTCGCCCCACTTCGCCTCCATGGCGGGACGGATGTACGGCTGAGGTGGGTGCTTCGCCGTGCCGACTTCCTGCGGCCAGGCCTGCGCAACACCCTCCTCGACGCCGACGAACACCTCAGCGAACCGTGCAGGGTTCTCGCGGTTGAAGGCCCGCTGCGCCGCGGCAGCTTCCCGTCGCGTGGCTCCGCGCTTCATGGCCGCGGCAAAGGCAGCCTTCGACTGATGACCCTTCGGCTTCCGTGCCGATTTGCGGATTTTCGACTTCAGAACGCCGGATCGTTCCGGAGCCAACCGCACGGCCTCCTGATGCACAGGGTCTGCGGCCTTCAGGAGCGCCCGCTGAAGCACGTTGCGGGCTGTGGCCTTGTTGAGCTCGGCCAGCGCGGCGTCGAGATCGCGGAGGCCCTCGACCCTCACCTTGACCTTCATCAGCCTTCCTCGGCCGCAGCTGCGGTGATCTCGATTCCATCGCGCCGGCCGACTTCCTTCAGGCCGACGACGTCATAGGTCACCCCATCGCAGCGGACGCGGTCGCGCCGCTTGAGGCCGCGGGCGCGCTCGGTCGATCGGACGATGAAGCGGGTGGTGATGGTGGCGCCGAGCGCCTGAGCCCGCATGCGCTCAGCGTCGCTCACGTCCTGCTTGGAGGCCCAGACCGTGCCGATGTCGGTCCAGGCGTCAGCCGGATCGCCGAAGGCGTTCGTGCCGTCGCTCCCATAGCTCAGCAGCGTGAGCCGGCGATCCAGCTTTCCGGCGCGCATGATCAGGAATCAGCGGGCGCTGAGGGCTCGCCGTCGCCGACCGTGACCTTCGCCTTTGTCGGCTCCGCGATCTGCATGCGGACCAGCCGGTCTCCGAGTTCCTTGCTGACCTCGAAGACGTCGCCGCGACGGACCTTGAGCTTTGCGGACACGGGGTGGGGCATGAGGGCCTTCAGGCGCATGGGTGTCTCCGTTTTGGTGAGGGCGGGCCTCAGGCCCAGATGCGGTAAGGGGCGAGCAGCGCCTCGACGGTCGTGCTCATCTGCACGTCGGCGGCGACCGTACCGACGACGCCGGTCTCCCGGTTGGCGTAGAGGTCGCCGGTCATCAGCAGCACCGCGGCGGCGATCGGCGCGGGTACGGCGGCTTGCAGCTCGTCGGCGTCGGGATCGGCGGCGTAGCCTGCGCGGTAGCGGATCCTGATGGCGTCGGCACGTTCGCGCGCGGCGGGCCAGCGGGTATTGTACGCCGGGCGGAGCACGTAGCCCTCGGTCACCTCATAGGTGTCCGCGGTCAGCGTCTGCTCGACGCCCGAGGCGTCCAGGTACTTCACCGACACGACGTCGATGATCGGTTGGTACGGAAGGTCGATTGTATCGCAGCGGGCGCTCTCGAAGGCGCTCAGCCGCAGCTCAAGTGTTTGGGGGCCGATGGCTCGGCCAAGCCAGCCGCCGGGCCCGTCGATGTGCGCCGACGCGGCCGCGACGTAAGCAGCGATCAGGGCGTCGTCATCAGTGTCCGCCAGATCGACGCGCAGGTGCGTCTTCGCTGTATCGAGATCGATCAGCGGTTCAGGCGGGGTGATGACGACGACGCCCATCAGGATCAGGCCGCGCGCTCGGCCAGAGCCGTTTCAACGGCGGCCACGATGTCGGCCTTCTTGGTCGCGCCGGCCAGGTCGATGCCTTCCGCCTCGGCCAGAGCTTTCAGCTCGTCGACCGTCTTGGATGACAGGTCATCCTCAGCAGGCGCCCCGCCGCCTCCTTCGGTCTCGCGCAGGCAGTTCGCCTTCACCAAGCGCTCGATCTGCTCAGCCTCCAGGGCCGGCTCGATCTTGTCGCCGGGCGCGTATCGCTTCCCGGAGCGGTAGTCGACGAACTCATTGATGATCTTCAGGGCCATGTCGGCCTCCCTAGTGTAAGGGGCGGGCAGCGCCCGCCCCTTGCTGCGCTGCGCTTAACCGGCCGGGCCGTAGCGGCTGTGGCCGAGGATCGCGACCGCCGACACGAAGGCGTTGCCCGAGTTATTGGCCGGCGTGATCGTGAGGCGGAGGTACCGTTTCGAGCCGACGTAGCCGATCTTCCGAACGGCGTTGTCGTCGGCGAAGGTAAAGCCAGCGGCGGCTTCGGTGCCGGTCAGCTTGTCGTCTGGCACGGCCGCGGCGTCGGACAGGTTCGCCTGGTCGCCGTGCTCCACCAGGACAGTGAAGGTGGCGTCAGCATCGGCGAGGGCGCCGAGGTTGATGGCGAACATGCAACCGCCGAAGCCGGCGAGGTCGACGATCTGCGACACAAACGGGGTGTTGTCCGCGACAGCGGCGGCCGGGCTGATGGCCCGCACCACCTTCAGGGAGTTGGCGAGGTCGCGCAAAGCGATCTCCTTTCGATCTCAGGGGATGAAGGGGGCGGCCCGGCCAGAGCCGGGCCAGAGGGCTTAGGCCGGGACGTCGAGGCCCACGAACGGCGAGACTTCGTAGCCGTTCTCTTCCTTGATCGGGGCGGTGAGCCAGGGCGCGCCGTCCACGTTCCAGAAGATCTTGATGACCGTCTTGTTCTGGCGGAACAGGACGTGCTCGGACGCCGCCACAAACGGGCCGGACCCGTCCTTGATGACGTAGTACGACCAGTCGGCCAGCAGGATGTCGCCCTTGCTGCCGATGGCGGGGGCGCGGTTGTTCCACCGCACCGGATAGCCGAGCAGCGTGCCGGCGAAGCCGTCGACCGCATTGGCCTTCCAGATGTAGTGGCCTTCCGGGTCCACCATGGTCGCCAGCTTGGGCAGAGCCGACTGCGGCATCGACCACACCGGCTGGGTGCCGCCGCGCATCAACAGCCGCGCCACCATCTCCACCAGGTCGGCGTAGGTGACCGTGTTCGCGTTGGTGCGGTTGATGAACTTGGTGGCGACGGAGTTGAGCGCGCCGAGCGGCTGGGCGACCCCGGAGCCGCGCAGGAAGGCGTAGTCTTCGGCCGCCGTCACGCCCTGACGCATCAGGTTTTCGATGAAGGGGCTGGCCGCCTGCCAGTTGCGCAGGAGCTTGTCCGTCACCGTCACAGTGCCGGCGATCTCCTTCGGGGTGAGCGTGAACTCGCGCAGCTTGGCGTCGGTTTCGGGCTTTTCGTCGCCCTCGCCGATCCACTGGAAGTTCATGCCGCCGAACATGTTGCCCGGATTGGCGCCGGTCTGATCCAGCGCCGGCATGGTGATGCCGGCGTCCGGCGGGCTGCCGGCCGGGATCACCTGCGCACGTGGCCGCACGAGCGCGTCCTGCGGAGGCACGCTCATGATCGTCGAGCGGAACTGGGGCGGGATCATGAAGCCGCCCTGCGTATCGTTGTCCATCCGCAGCTCAGCGGCGATCTCGCCGTTCTCGCCGCTGGCGCCGACGCCCTCGACGAAGTTCAGGCGCGGGTCGTTCGGGTTAAACCGGACGGCCGACATGAACTGGCCAAGGTTCTCGAACTCCTTGGAGGCCGAGGGGCCCTGGGGTTGCACAACGCCTTGGCGGCGAGCCGCCGCGGGGACGACTTGGGCGCCAGCGGTCTCCGCCGCTTCGGTGTTCGCCAGACGCTCGATGCGGCGATCCAGGCCATCCAGCTCCGCCTTGAGGGCGTCGTAGGAGGTGGTCTCCTCGGCGGTGAAGTCCCGATCCTCGGCTTCGGCCGCTTCGATCATGCCGCGCATCTGGGCGACAAGCTTCGTGCGCTTCTCGCGCAGTTCCTTCAGCATGTGGTTGCTCCTGCTGGTGATCCGGCATGGGTTGTCGACCGCCTGCGCCGGAGCAGGTCGGGCCTTTCGCCGCCGAGGCGGGGAAACTCAGATCAGGTTGAGCGCGCGCAGTTCGCGCTGCGGCGCGCGGGCGCGCGCCTTGGTGGTGGGTTTCGATTGGACGCCGAAGCGCGCCAGGGTCTCCGACATGACGCCGACGCGGTCAGCCATGCCCTGGCTCACGGCCTCGCGGGCGAGCACCATGCGGCCCTTGCCATAGTTCTCGCGCACCAGGCTGGAGGAAACGCCACGGTTGGCCGCGAGCCGCTCGACGAACATGGCGTCATAGGCGTCGACCTGCGACTGCAAGTGCTCCCGGTACTCGTCCGTCATCGGCAGGTAGGGGGCGCCCTCGCCCTTGAACTCCGTCGAAGCCACCAGCGTCCGCTTCACGCCCAACTTCGCCAACGCCTCGCTCACGTCCTCATGCGCCGTCATTGCGCCTACGGAACCGACCCAACCCGACGGCGTGACCACGACCTCATCAGCCGCGCTCGCCACCCAGTAGGCGGCGCTGGCCGCGGTGGCGTTCACCTGCGCGACGATGGGCTTCGAGCCCCGCGCCGCGGCGATCTGAGCCGACAGCTCCTCGATGCCGTGCACGTTGCCGCCGGGCGAATCCACATCGAGGACGATGGCCTTTACGCCGTCGTCGTCGACAGCGGCCTGGAAGGCCTTGCTCAGGCCCTCCGCGCTCGTGCCGCCGGAGATGTCGCCCATCAGGCTCATGCGGTTGGCGATCACGCCGCGCAGCGGGATGACGGCGACAGCGCCCTCGCGGCGCGCGACAGCGGCGGCCGTCTGCGGTGCAATGCGGGCCTCGATCTCCTCGGCCGTGAACTTCACGCCGCTGGCTTGCAGGGCCAGGAAGTCGATCATCGCAGCGAGCTTGGCGGGGTGCATCGCCCAGATCTCGGACGCGACCGCCAGCAGAATGTGGGCGTACCTCATGCCGCCTCCGTGGGCTCGAGTGTTGCGACCTCGGCCGGCGCAGCGACGGCGCGCTCGATGGTCTGGAAGTTGACGGGCACGAAGTGGTGCTCGCCGATCGCGCCGATCCCCTCCTCGTCTTCAAGGGCGAGGATCTGGTTCGGCGAGAAGCCGCCGACCTCGAACATGGCTTTGTAGAAGGCGGCCCGCGCAGCGCTGTCGCCGCGCAGCAGGCCCTTCATGTTGTACTTCACGTAGAGGCCCTTCTCCCGCTCCTCCTCGGTGAAGAGCTTCCAGTTCAGCTCCTGCTCGTCGGCCGCGACCCACGGCGCGATGGTCTGCTGAACGAAGCCGATCATCAGCTGCTCGATCCCTGAGCCCCAGCTGGTGGTCTTCTCGTGGCTCTGCAGCAAGATGAGCGGGACGTCGAAGATCCGCGCGAGCTCGGCGATCTGAAACTCGCGGCTCCCGAGGAACTGGGCGTCTTCGGGCGGGATCATCGTCTGAACGAACTTCATCCCCTCTTCGAGCACCTTCACCCGGTGCGCGTTCTCAAGGCCGCCCTGACGCTCGACCCGGGCCGCGGGATCTCTCCGGCGCCGCCTTCGGCTGGCCATCCGCGCCGCGAAGGTTCGCGTGCGCCGTGGGGCTCAGCTTGCCTGGGTGCATCAGGAAGCCACCGCTCTTGGCGTCGTTCGCGAAGAACTTGGCGCCGAACTCCTCCATGGCGAACGCCATGCCCATCGCCTGCCGAGCCATTGCGACCTGCGAGAGGCCGATGAAGCCGTCGTGGCTCAGGTCCATCGTGTGGAGGACGTCACCATGATCGATGTCGATGGTCTCTCCGGCGATGTTCGTCCGAACCACCAGGCGGTCATCCGCGACCCGCACCGGCCGGGTCCGGTCTGGCAGGAGCGGCCAGAGGCCCACCGCCTCACCGCGGCGGTTACGCTCGATCTCGCGGTACCCGTTGCCCCACAGCAGGGCGTGACCTTGCACCGTTTTCCGGAGCGTGCGCGACGACATGAAGTCGTTGGGGCGAAGCCCGAGGCGCTGAGACATCGGGTGCTCGGTCACCCGCGCCACGGCGCCGTTGCCGGACCTCTGATAAATCCCCAGCGGAAAGGTTGAGATGGGGTTCGCGATGCGATTCACGCAGGCGTAGACAACCGGCAGCGTGAGCGCGTTGAACTCTGAAACCGCTACGCCGGCCTTGGTGGGGCCGCCGCCAAGCAGGCGCACGAAGAACCCATCCTGGGACAGCGACTGAGGCGTGCCCCAGTGCGCCGCCTCCGGCGCCCCTGAACAGCTGCGACAGGAAGCCCATCAGCCGCGCCGAACCGCCAGAACCGTGGCCGCGACCAGGGCCCCGCCCGACACAATGAACGCGAGCGGCAGATAGATCATGCCGAAGCCGACCGTGAGCAGCGCGAGGCCTGCGACGCCAACGATGTCCACACGGTCGATCCGGCGCCGAGCCTCCGGCGCCGGCGCAGATGCGTCGGTATCGCTCATCAGATCTCGATCTCCAGAATGCCGCGGCTCTCGTAGACGGAGGGGCCTTCGGGCTGTTCAGCACTTGTCGCCGCGGCCATGGCCATGACCAGGGCGACCATCCCGTCGATGCGGCCGGTGGACTTGGACTTGTCGAGCTTCCGATTGCCTGCGGGGTCCGGAAGGATCACCGCGTTTGCGGCGCACATCGTGAGCACTGGGTGCGCGCCGTGCCGAATGCGGCCGTGCAGGAACTCGATCTCAGCCGCATCAATCGCCGGCGCCATCGAGACGAAGCCCTGCCCGAACGGCTCGAAGGGCAGCTCGACGCCAAGCCGATCCAGCTCGGCTTGCAAGATGCTCATTCGGTGCCGGTCGAAGTTGATCTTCCGCACGTCCATGCCGGCGGTGAGCTCGACGATGTCCTTCGCTACGAAGCTGTACTCGACCGCTGGGCCCGGCGTGGCCTTCATGAAGCCGTCACGAACCCAGGTGTCGTACGGCGCCCGATCCCGGCGGGAGCGATCCACCAACGTCGCTTCGGGCGTCCAGAACACCGGCAGCAGGTGCCAGATCTCGTCCTCCTGCGCCGCCAGAACCAGCGCCGTAAGGTCCGTGGTGAGCGACAGGTCGAGGCCGCCGTACACCGGGTTGCGATGGAACACCCCGAAGTCGATCGGCTCGCCGCCAAGTCCCCACACCCGTGGACTGACGAACGGCGCGAAACGCGTCACCCGCTGGTTCAGGTAGAGGTTACGGAAGCTATTCTCCACCGACGGCATGCGCGACGCCTCAGCGGCTTTGTTCTCAATCTCGATCAGCGACCGGAACGAGCCCAGCGCCGGGTTCGCGTCCTCCCAAGCCTTCCGGTCCTGCAGGTCGGCGTCCGCTGCGGCCGCGTAGACGTGGCAGACGACGGTCGGATCCTTGGACCGCTGCGCGTCATCGATCCGGATCGACAGCATGTCGCCATCGCTCGGCGCCTGCGTCGAGATCACGAGCTGCAGCGCGTCGTCGTACGCGCCCTGAGCCGTCTCAATGGCCTCGATGAAGGCGTCGAAGTCGCCTCGGACCTGCCCCATCTCGTCGTGGATCGCGAGCACCGGCGAGAGGCCGTGGGCCGTGCCGGCCTCAGCGGCGAGCGCCTGGTACTCGGTGTTCATCGTCAGGCCGTGCAGGGTCTTCGCCGACGGCACCGGCCGAACGATCTTGCGCAGCTCCGGCGAGAGGCCGACCATCTTGGCGGCCAGGTTGTAGACGACGGCCGCCTGCTTTCGGCTACGGGCGCCCGAAACGATCTGACTGTTCTGCCGCGCCTCCGGGCCCACAAGGTGCGCCAACATGATCGCCGCAATGAGCGCCGACTTCCCGTTCTTCCGAGCAATCGACAGGATGCCGACGCGCGTACCCGCGGGATTGTCGTAGACCTCCAGGATGAACTTCCGCTGGAACGGCTCCAGCCGCATCGGCCGCCCGACGAGTTTCCCCTCAGGCGTCGGGCAGTACCGCTCGATGAACGCAATGACGCGCTGGCCTCGCGTCACTGCACCGTCGGCCGCGCAAGCAGATCGTCGCCCGCCAGCGGGTTGCCGTCCTCGATCTCCTTGGCCGCCGCTCGCCTCTTGCCTACGTCGCGCGCCTCGCCAGCGGCGCGGCCGTGGATGTTCAGCGACTGACGGGCCGCCTTGATCTGGGCGTGCAGCCCGTGGACCACGGCGACGCGCGGATTGGCCATCGGCCGCCCCTCCTCGGGCGTAAGCACCTCGCCCTCGCTTCTCAGCTGGCGCCGGTTCTCCACCAGCTGCGCCATCGCGTTCGCGAGATCCGAGGCGTATGCCAGGTCGTGCGCGGTCCACTCAGACCGGGCGCGCTGGCCGATGATGTCGTCCCAGAAGGGTCCGGCGTCGTCGTCAAGAGGGGCGTGCGCTGGCGGGCAGACTTCCCGCGCGGCTGTCACCATGACCTGAACCGCTGCCGCAGCGCTGTCGATGCGCGCCTTCCGCGCTCTACCAGCCATTCAACCTCGCCTCGGCGCGTGCGCGCGACAAAACTGGATTAGCGAAAATTTTGTCCGCCCCCGCCGGTCCCTGAGGCGAAAGGCGCAGACTTTCGACGCCCCCCTACCCGACGTCGAACTTGGGCCGGGGGCGCTCGTCGCTCGCCATCCGACTGATGATCGTCATCGACCCAACGCTGTGCAGCACCGGCGCAATCGCCACGCGCTCCCACTCGCGGTATCCGCGGCGCTCCCAGGCCCCAACGGCCCAGCCAATGTGCCTATCGCCGTCCATAAGCGGAACAATCACCCACTCTTTGGTCGGCAGCAGGTGGCGCTCGGTGGCGTCAGTCATCGTTTCACCTGTTCCACGGGTGCCGCGGGTCGAGCGGTCGGCCTGAGGCGTCGCATCCGATGATGTAACCGCGCCGTTCCTCCGCCTGCTTGGCGCCGTCGTGGTGCGGCTTGCACAGCGACTGGAGCTCACCGGTCCAGAACAGCCGCTCGTCACCCTTATGGGGGATGACGTGATCGGCGACGGTGGCGGCCGTGACGCGGCCGGCCTTGAGGCACATGCGGCAGAGCGGCTCGTTGGTCAGCTGCGCGGCGCGTCGTACGCGCCAGCGAGCTGTCTTGTACCAGGCGCGGTAGGTCTGCGCCTCAGGGCTGCGGTAGTCGCGCCTCATGTGGTCGCCCCGCGCTCGCGGTGAGGGTTTACGGCTTGGCGTGATGGTGTCGCCGGGCCGGGGCGATTTCGGACATTCTTCCCCTTCGGGGAGCCTTGGCCGCTTTGATGCCGATCGGCTGCGGAGGCCTGCGCGCTGGTGCCATACGGATCAAGAACAGCGGGCTTTCGCAGGGATAGTGCCATGCTTCGCGAGTCCGTCAATAGGTTGTGGTCACGCTGCCTGCAGGTGTCGGACGTCCACCGTCTTCTTCCGCGCCGGGAACGGCCCCTCGATGAGCAGCTTGGCTCGCTGGCCGCGTGGCGCTGCGAGTACGGTTGCGACGAACGACATGTAGGGTCCGGCCGTGATCTGCACCTTCTCGCCCTTGCGAGGGTGGTAAGCGTTCGGCTTCCTCGTTCGGGTGCTGTCGTAGTGGCCCGCCCGTTCGGCGATCTGCATCTCAAGAATCGCGGCGAAGGGGAACGCCACGGGTGTCAGTACGCCGCCGAGGTAGTAGCGGACGAAGCCCAGGACCGCGTCGATCTTGCGCACCTCAGCGAACCGATCCGGATCCGTGAGCACGAAGACATACCCCGGCAGCAGTGGCCGGGTGACCGCCTCGAGCACCCGGTTCACCTTCCGCGGCACGGTTTCGTGCGGCGTGAACACGGTGAAGCCCTTCTCGGTCAGCGCAGCCATCGCGGCGCCCTCCCGCCGCGTGGCGGTGCGGATGGCGTACCACTGGCTCATGCGGCGATGTCTCCGAACGGGATGTCGTCGCCTTCCGCCTTCCAGGGTCCCGCTGGCGAAGGCGGCAGCACCTTAGCGCCGGGGAAGGTGACCTTGGCCATCTGCAGCGCCTTCGGCAGCGCATCGATGACGTTGGCGACCTCGGCCAGCGTGTAGACGGCCAGGTGGCGGCCGTCAGCGATGACCTTGGCCTGCCAGAAAATCGCCGCGACTGCATCGTCGGGCATCTGGGCCCAGTCGATCTTGGCCGATCGGTGCGCCTTCTCCGCCTTGTTCAGCGCCCGGATGTCGATACGGCCGGCCTCATAGGCCTCGACGGCCTTGGCGTAGGCGAAGTCCGCAGGCGTCCGGACGCCAGAGCTGAGCGGGCCTTCCTCCTCGGTCTGGGCGTGCGCGAGCGACGGCGCGTAGCTGGACGCGGCTCGGGAGACCTTCACACCCGGCGCGGTGCCCAGCACCCGGCGGCTATGGCGGACCCAGAGGGCGGCATACCGCCGAGCCGCGCGGTGCTGCCCTTCGCTGATCCAGCCTCGGGCGAGCATCAGGTCCAAGGCGTTCTCCGCTTTCGAGATGTCGACCTTGGCGTCAGGGTCGTTCGCCGCCAGCAGCGAGCGACGGAGCTGGAGCACCCGTGCGTTGGGCTCTGGCGGCTTCAGCTTGCCGCCCGGAAAGCGAGCACCCTTCGAACGTGGACGGCCGCGCGCCATCAGAAGCTCCTGTGGAAACTGACGGACGGCTGGGCCGCCCCGGTGGAGGTGAGTTGCGGGTTGTGCTGGGCGCCCGAGGCGGTGAAGGTCAGCGCATGCCGAACTTCCTCGTCCGCATCATCGACAGCAAGGAGGCTGTCGGGATCTTCGCCGTCAGCGACATCGATGATCTGTTCTACTGGATCGACGAGGTGACCGACGTCTCCGCCTGCGAGTTCGCCGAGATCGGCAGCGGGTCGATCATCTGGGAGGGGCCAGCCAAGGCCATTCCCGTCGACCTCGACGAGATGCCCGACGACAACGATCCCACACCGGTCTTGGACAGCATCGGCGAGCACGCGCTCGGAGGTATGTGGTTCAACGGGCTGACCCAGACGGACCTGGAGTTCACGCCCTGCGCGGATGTGGCCGACATCGCAGCCAACGATCCGTAGCGGCCCGAGCGCGCTCATCAAGCTGTCGCCTGGCGAAGCGGGATCACCTCGGCCGTAAAGCCGTACTCCAGCAGCAGGTCCGACGGGACAAGGCAGCCAGTGCGACCCGGACGCGGACCAAGTTCGTCCTCGGGCCACCACAGGTCGCGCTTGAAGCCATCCAGCGCTCGGCGCCAGCGGGCGCCTTCGTCGAACGGAGCTGCCGGTGGTGACGTAGGCCGCGGTGGCGCGGCGTCGTCGCCGTAGTTGCCGTCCAGCACCTTGGCGAACGACGAGGCCTGAAGGAGGAAGTCGAGCGTCGCCTGGAAGGGGCGCTCGCCCGGTTTCCTCGGCGCCGACAGGCCTCGGAGGAACTTACTGCGGGCCACGCGCCCAAGCGCTTCGGTCCAGCCATCGAGACCGCTCTCGGCCAGGCGCTTCCGCAGCTGGCGCCGGCGTGCATCGTTCAGGGTGCGGGCCAGAGGCAGCCCGAGTTTGGCAGCGGTTTCGTTCCAGAGATCGAAAGCTCGATCCACCTCGCCCCCCGTGGGGGGTAGGGGGGTTATATCTTTCTCCTTCTCTTCTGTGTCCGATTCACGCGTGACATCGGCCTCTGTCACGCGTGACAGACCCTCATTGTCACGCGTGACAGCAGGCGTTTTGCCCGTGACCCGCTCGCGATAACGCCGTTGGCGCTCAGCATCGGCTTTGCGCTTGGTGGAGGTCGTTTCCCAGCGCTCGAGCACGACCTCGCACAGCGTCGGATGGTACCAGCGCCCGTCGCTGCAGAGCGTCCAGGGCCCATGATCTCGGCCTTCACTGCCGCGAAAGAGGCGACGTCGCGGCCGAAGCCGGCAAGGTCGGCGAGCTCGACGTCATCGTCTTGCAGCGAGCCAGCCGGCACGGCGTCGAAGGCATGCGCCCAGAGGTCGACGTTGCGGGAGCGCGCCAGGTCGCTCGCAGTCCGCCACCAGCGCGATCTGAGGAGGCGATGGTGATGGAGCTTGAACCAGTCATTGCCGGCCATGCTCACGTGAGCTGGCACGAGCGGGTCAGGCAGCGCGCGCATAGGAGCTTCCCTCTTGGGGCGGATCTTCGATGTGGTCGTATTCGGCGAAGTAGGTCTGGACCTCGCGACCGGCGGGCCCGCCGCGGACCTTGGGCATGAAGATGTCCATGCGCCGCCGGACCTCCTCGCACTTCATCTCCCACTCGCGGTACGCGGGATCGAGGCGGTCAGGCTCCTTGTCGCGGAGGTAGTAGACCTCCCGATAGACGAGCATGATCGCGTTGGCGTCGGCCTCGATCTTCCCGCTGTCGAGCAGGTCGCTCATCAGCGGGCGCTTGTCCTCGCGATGCTCGACCCCGCGGTTCAGCTGGGAGAGCAGGACGATGCAGATCCCGAGCTCGCGGGCGAGCTGCTTCAGCCCCTTGGTGATGTCGCCGATGACCGAGGCCTCGTTCCGACCGTGGGCCGGCGGCTTCTCCATCAGCTGGAGGTAGTCGACGAACACGGCCCCGAGATTGAACCTGCGTTTGAGCGAGTGGAGCCGCCGCCGGATGTGCTCCAGCGACAGGACCGGGGCGTCCTCGATGTGGAAGTTTGCCGGGATCTTCTCCTCGAGGCTGTCCAGCAGAGCCATGTCGTGCGCGTGGAGATCGCCGAGCATGTCGAAGAAGGGCACGGCCTGGGTTGGCGCGTGCATGAAGGACAGCTCCGACAGGCTTCGCTGGCTGAGCTCCTCCCGATCCATCTCAAGCGCGAAGTAGATGAAGTGGCGGTCTGGATTGCGCCGCGCGGCTGACATGGCCGTCGAGCGCGCAAGCGCCGTCTTCCCCTGCGCTGGCCTTCCAGCCAGGACGATGAGCCAGCCAGGCTGGAGGCCGCGGCAGCGGTAGTCGAAGCAGCGCAGCCCGGTCATCAGCCCGCGAGGCTTGCCGTTGGCCTGCTCATTGCGCATGCGGGCGAGGGTTGTTCGCGCCGCGGCTCGCGCGTCCACGAAGGCGCCGTCATCTGGCGCGTTCTGCTGCAGGACACCGGCGACAGAGCGCTCGACGTCGGTCAGGACGGTGTGAGCCGGGCGGTCCAGCTCCGACAGTGTCGCCTCACGCGCCTTGTCGGTCAGCTGCATGATGCGACGCCGCAGCGCGCGGTCCTGGAGCACCTCAACGTGAGAGGGTGCGGCCCAGATGGACGCCGCGCCTGCAAGCGCCTGGAGGAAGCCGAGCCCGCCTGCAGCCTTCAGGTCAGCGTCGCCCCGCAGGTCGGCGAAGACGAGGCCCGGGTCGATTGCGCGCCCTGCGCCCCGGTGGTTCTGGATGGCTGTCCAGACGCGGCGGTTCAAGTCGTCGGTGAAGTGGGCCTCCGGAACGGCAGCGACCAACTCGGCCACACCCTCGTCGCCCGATAGCGCGGCGCCGATCAGGAAGCGCTCGCTCTCCGGTGCGCTCAGGACCGCATCGCCGGCCACGGCGTCAGCGGTCTCCCGGTAGGCCTGGGCATAGTCGCGGGTCATGCGCGGACCTCGCGTGGGTTCGCCATGCCGCGCCGCAGCCCGCTCTGGATCGTCTTGCGGACGCCCTCCCAGCCGCCGTCGTCAGTGTGCAGGCCGCAGTCCTGAGCCGCCTGCTCCAGCGCCCCTATGGCGGCGTCCTCAGGCAGCAGATTCGCACCGACGAGCTCGCCGAGGTTGGCGGCGGCCTGGAACAGCCGAAGGTTCCGGCCGCCGGGCTTGTGCTCTGCAACGGCGCGGCACTCGGCGTTGATCGCTGTCTCGACGTAACGGCGCTGCCGTGCGCCGGCGTCCAGCCGGATCGGCGCGGCCGCGCGAGGAGGCGGCGGCGGCGGGATGAAGACGGTGCAGAGCCAGGCCGGCGGGTCCGCCAGGGGAGCGTCTGTCGGCTTCACGATCCAGGTGTATGCGCCCGTCGGCTTGCGGCTGGGTGGAACGGCCGCGGAGCCGTGCGTCGTTCGGATGTCCAGGCCGGCACAGACCTCCTTGGTCCCGTCCGGCCGATAAAGCTTCAGCGGCGCCCAGTTGCGGAGCGCCCGGGCCTTGTCGCTGAAGCGAAACCAGCGGTGCTCGCCGCCGGATGGTGTGCGGCTGCGCCATGTCGGCGGCAGCTCCCCGAACTCGGCTTCCAGCCGGGCGAGAGTGGCGTAGCCGTCGCCGCCCTCCTTGCAGTCGATGTCCAGGACGAAGACGCCGGAGGCCTCGCCTGTAGCGACGGCGATGTTCGCCGTGGGATGGGCCCGGGTCCAGCGACGCTGAACCTCCAGGATGTCCTTCGACGCGTCCTTGCAGCCATGTTCGAACCAGCCCTCGCGCTTGATGGGCGCGCGGCAGTCAGCGGCGACGCCAAACACGGCGAGACCCAAACGCGCATATGCTGTAGCTGGCTTCAGCACGGCCCGTCAGGCCGCGCCGCGGAGTGTGGAGACGTTCGCGGGGGGCGCCGAGCTTGTTGCGGAGATCGCTGAGCGCCTCGATAGCCTCCCCGATCTCGCGGTCGGCAACGATGCGCGCGGCGGCGTCGGTGGCCGGCACGGCCTGGACGGCGGCGGCGATGGCCTCGCCCGTCTCGCGCGCCGCAGCAGCGGCCGCCTTCGCCAGGGTGACCGTGTCCGCGGGGGGCCTGGACGGAGCGATCCAGGAGGAGCTGGTAGACCGACATCAGCGGAGGCTCGCCGCCGCCCTCGGAGAGGTAGAGCGCGTCCAGCGCCAGCGCCTCGCCAATAGTGGGCAGTCGGTCCATGTCCGGGTCGGACCAGTTGCGGACGGCGCGCTCGGACTTGCCCACAGCGTCCGCCATGGCGCCCCAGCCAACGCGGCCGGCGATACGGGTGACGGAGTCGGGGAAGGAGGCCGGCGGGCGGACCTTGGTCATGGGGTCACCGTGCAAAAGGGGAGGACCGATCGAACGCGACATTGCGGAGCTGAGCCGTCAGGTTTGCGGTGCCGCAGCGGGGCGGCGCAGACAGGGAGAGCGTGACCGTGTCGGAGGCGAGCGAGGCGGCCCGGAACTACGATGTCGGCATCCGATACTTGTCGGCGGCCCGCCGGATCACGGCGGCCACCCGGAGGCTCGACGACGAAGACGCCCGGGCAGCGCGCAAGCTTTCCGACCGCTTCACCGACAAAGGCCTCGCACTGCTCACGAGCGTGATGAGGCCTGCCAGAGCGCGCCCGGCGCAGGAGGGCTGAGGCGTGGAGGAGTGGCCGGAGATCGAAGAGGCGATCCAAGAGGGAGCGAAGGCGGGCGTTTTCCGACGTGCTGCGCGGTTGAACCTCGAAACTTCGGCTGTCTGGGAGCAATGCGCCGAGCTGCATAGTAACGCAGCTTCTGCGCTGCTTGCCTCGGGCCTGGGGGGCGTGGCGACGTCGTCCGCCGGTTGACTTGAGCGTGCGACGTGAGGTGCGACGCCAAGGTTAGGCCGCCGCTTTCGACGCGCTTCGCTCAGCGATGCTGACAAGCTCATCTGCTGTGATCCACTGGATCCCTCGGCGCGCGGCGGCGCGGACCACAGAGGCGAACCAGCCCGGCGGAATAGACCGGCGCTGCCACCAGGACATCGCGGTCCGCTCTTTGACCCCGATCTCGGCGGCGAACATCGCCACCGAGCCCCACGCTGAGATCACGTCTCGGAATGTACGCATGCCATTAGTTACGCGAAATGCGTAAGAAGTGTCAACGCAAGACGTGTATGAAGGCATCGGAGGGGAAATGAAGCCACACCAACGTCTCCAGCAGGCCCGCGCGCACGCCGGGTACCAGAGCGGAACAAGCGCCGCCGAATCCCTCGGCTGGAGCGTCAGTACCTACTTGGGCCATGAAAACGGGTCACGAGGCATGAGGCCTGAGGTGGCCAAACGATACGCGCACGCGTTCGGTGTGTCCTGGACGTGGCTCCTCGGCGGCGAAGAGTTTGATGAGGTTACAAATCTTCTTACTGGCATCCCTGTAGTTGGCATACTTGATCCCGAAGCTTTTCGGGTCGAAGGCGCAAAGCTTCCGGGCTACCCTGACGAAATCTACGCGCAGTTCGTGGGATACAACACCGCGGATTTGCGCGCCTTCTCTGTCTACGGGTCGTCTGATCTTCACTTCGTTATTGTCGCTGCGTTCGGTGACTGGACGCCTAGGGAGGGGGATGAGTATGTCATTCGACGCGTGGAGGCTGGTCGCTTTGAGTTCGCCGCCTGGCGGTTCGAACGCATCAACGGGCAGACCAAGATCGTCCCTGCTTATGCTCCGCATGTCTCGATCACTCCTCACGACGTCGATCTGCTCGATGGCGAAGGGACCTCGATTGAGGGTGTTGTGGTCGGGGAGCTCAAGGTGAAGCGTCGCGCACAAAGTCATCGCTAGCGAATCTACGCGTTTCGCGTTGACGTTGCCTACGCACTATGCGTACATCCTCCGTACTTATCACGGAGGACGCAATGAAGCTTGCCAATTCCCCCCACTACTCGATCGCCGACCAACCCGAAGGCGCGGCTGCGGCTGAGCGGACCGACGCCAGCCCGCAGACCGGGGCCTACGCCGCGGCGCAAGCGGCACTCGCCGCAGCACGAACTGAGGATGCCAAGCGCCGGGAGCGTTACGACGCAGTCGGCGCCGCCCTCGATGCGGCTGCCCCACTGCCTGCCATCCTGCAGGAGCGTGAAGGCAAGACGCGCTTCACCTCCACGCTGATGATCGAGATGTCCGATCACCCGTTCGAGCGGAAGGTGGAGATGGTGGCCGCCCTGAATGATTGGCTGCCGAAGCGCGAAGCGGCCAAGGCCGAGCTCGACTACGGGCGCATCAGCGACGACTACCTGTCGTTCGACGTTGCGGCGGTAGAAGACGCGGTGATCGAGTCGGCGCCAGAAACGCCGACCGAGCTGGCGCACAAGCTAGGGCTCGCCGCTTCGATCATTCTGGAGGTTGATCCCGAGCAGCTGGAAACGCCGGAGGGGCTCTCGGCCATCCTGTCTCGCCGGGACCGAGCCGACACGGCCGTAGTGCGGGTCTACCAAGATGCGCTGCGGCTGGCGGGCGCCCGCCCGGATTTGGTCGCGGCGCAGCCGTTCGACGTCGAGGCTTGGATCGACACGTTCGAAGCTCACCCGGGCCACCTCGTCACTGAGAGCGGCCGCGTCGAGTACCAGGAGCCCCTCGCTTGGGGCGCTCCCGATGAGGCCGAACTCCTGATCTCCGACCCGGAGGCGATCGAGCGCTACAACGCCTGGGTCCGCAGCCACTACAGCGACGAGGATTGGGAGGCGTCAGAGCGGGCCGGCACCACTGGATGGGCCGGCAAGCCGTTCATTCCGGCTCAGGTCGAAGCCATCCACGCCGCCTATCCTGAAGGGCCGGAGCGCGAACGTCTCCTGGCCTTGTGGGAACTGCGCCACGAGCGGCTGACGGGTGAGCCGCTCGGCGCCCACCTCTGGCGAGACCTCGCCGACTGGCAGAAGGAAGCGGTCCGCGCCTACTGCCGCGATAATCCCCTTTCGTTCCCGGCGAGCTGGCGCTGGGACGCCAGTGAGTGGCTCGAGGCCTTCGAAGAGGCCGGCGGTGTGATTGTGAAGCAGCCGGGCGGCGGCTTCATGGCCGGCGCCGATGTCCCAGGCTCATTCGAGACCCGCCGCCTGATGCGTCACCTCGACAAGCGCCTGCGGGCAGCCGTGGCAGATCTCCTCAAGAGCCGGGAGCACTGCCGCACCGCTGAGAGGCCGCTCGCCGCAGCCGAATAGGTTCGGTGCTGGCCTGGCCACCACCAGGCTGGTGCTTCAGCCCGTGCCGCCGCCCCTCGACGGGTCCGATAAAACGGGGCGGCAACCCTTCTCATTCCGGAGCAGCCACATGGCCGCCGACGATCCGATCGATCAGCTTCAGGAAAAGGCCTTCCTCGCCGGCCGCTATCATCAGGCCATCCAGGACGACCCGCGGTTGGCCGGCGGTCTCGGCCGCCTCCGCGACAAGCTCGCCGGTGAGGTGAACCAGATCGCCCGCCAGCTTCGAGCGAAGAGCCTGCAGGGCCGCGGCTGATGAGTCGTGCACCCGAGACCACGGCCGACGAGCTGATCCGCGAGATGCTCTTCGAGGCCTGTCTAGCCGGCGCCTATAGCGCCGCCATCCGCGCGGAGCCGAAGACCGCCGCCGGCTTCGGCGTGCTGAGGGCGAAGCATTCCAGGAAGGCTGCCGAGCTCGCCGCCCGGCTGGCGGCAGAGCACCCCGACAGGAGCGACCCGTGGGCGAAGCGCTGATGATCTGCGACGCGCGAGAGCTCCGCCTCTTCGAGCTCTCCGGCGACGGGTTCGAGCCGGCTCTCCGGCGCGGCGACATGCTGATGGTCGCGACGGCTGACGGGTTCACCTACGACGGCGACTATCTGCTCGAGGTCGAGGGTGAAGAGGCTGCCTACCGAGCCTCGGCCCGCGCCGGCGGCGAGATCGAGGTCTGGCAGCCGAACCCAAAGTACACGAAGCACCGCCTGTCGCGGGAGGTCTTCGCCCGGGCTTGTCGCGGGATCGTGGTTGCTGAGATCAGAGTCCGAGACCGGCAGCTGATCCAGGCTGTCCACGCTGGCCGCAGGACAGCCCGCGAGGAGGCGTTCGCCCGTGCGTGACCCCCTCATCAAGCGAGCCTGCCCCTTCTGCGGCGAAGCTGAGCATCTGCGGATCCATGACGCGGCGATCACGCGCCCGATCGTCGAGGGCGCTGACACGCGCAAGGGTCCTGATGGGCAGGAGGAGATGGAGGCAGTCGATGCCGTCGCCTGCGATGTCTGCGATGCCATGGCGCCGCTGGACGTCTGGAACGGTGAGCGCTCAGCAGCCGACTACACGGTGCTCCGGGACTTCGACGAGCAGGACGCTTCCAGGCCAGGAGCAACCGCTTCCCATCTCGCCGGCCGCGCTGACGACGATTGGTGGGAGCGGCTCAGTGAGGCTGACCGGGCTTGGTACACAACGACGCCTAGGCGCCACGAAGTCTACCACTTGGTTTCAAGCGTAGCCGCGGTTCTGTCGACCCTCTGCGAGGCGAGCGGATCGGCGGAAGCGACGCGGCGGATGGAACATCTGGCGGGAAAGTTGGCGAAGGCTCCGGGGATAATGTCGTGAGCCGCCGAGATCCGCTCGCGCGTGTACACCGCCGCCCGGAGCCTCCGGCCTGGCCCGACGACGACATGATGACCCTGAAGGAGGCCATCGCAGTCTTCTATCCCGACGGTCCACTGACCGTTGCCTCGTTGCGCACAGCCATCGCTCGCGGCGAGTTGACGCCGTACGTCGCCGGCGGGAAGCATTGGATCACCCCGGCGCAGCTGCGCGGGCTCTTCAGGCCGAAGTCATGTCAAGAAGACCGAAGGGGCCGCGGCTCCACCTCCGCGCCGGCCGGGTCCACCCCCGCACCGGCAAGCCGATCCCCGACATCTACTACATCCGAGACGGAGCGCTTGAACGCAGCACTGGCTTCGGTCCAGATCGGCTTGGCGACGCTGAGGCGGTCCTCTCAGCCTACCTGCTCGAAAAGCAGGCTCGGTCCGCGGGTCAGCCGGACGCCGACCCCGACCGCCCCCGTGCTCCCACTGAGGTCTTCGTCGCAGAGGTCCTGAGCCTCTACCTGGCGGAGAAGGCGCCGAAGGCAGCGGACCCGTCGGCTGTCGCCGCGCGGATCAAGGCGCTGGTGGGCTGGTGGGGCGACAAGCGCCTGTCGGACATCAAACGGTCGACGTGCCAAGCGTACGTCGCTCACCGGATCACGCAACCGATCGCCCAGGCAAAGGGCCCGAACCCGCGCCTGGTGACAGAGCAGGGCGCCCGGCGAGAGCTGGAGGATCTGTCGGCGGCAATCACCTACTACGACGGCGAGCACAAGCTGATGGTGAAGCCGAAGCTGTGGCTGCCGGAGAAGCCGGAGAGCCCGCGGGACGCGCTCACCCGGGCCCAGGCGGCCCGCCTGCTGATGGCGGCGAGGGGCTATCGTTGGGACGCCAAGGCGAAGCGCTGGTGCCGGCTCCGCGACAGCGGCCCCGCGAACCGGGCGCACATGAAGCGCTTCATCCTCATGGGCCTCTACACCGGCTCCCGGCCCGGCGTGATCCCGAAGGTGCTGTGGCAGGAGAGCCCCACTCAGGCCTGGGCGGATCTCGAGGCAGAGACGATCTTCCGACGCGGGAAGCGCGAGAAGGAGACGCGCACCAAGCGCCGGCCGATGGTGAAGATCCCGCCCAGGCTGCTGGCGCACATGCGGCGCTGGAAGGCAGCTGACGAGCGGCTGATGGCGCGGCGCGCCAAGGAAGGGCGGCCGTTTGCCAACGTTATCATACACCACGGCGGCGCTGCGCTGGCGGGCCGGGTGCGCCGCGGGTTCGAGAGCTGCGTGCGCGACGCCGGGCTATCGGCAGAGATCACGCCTCACTGGCTCCGCCACACGGCGGCGACCTGGCTGATGCAGAACGGCGTCGATCCCTGGGAGGCGGCCGGGTACCTCGGCATGAACCTCAAGACGCTGATCGACAACTACGGACACCACCAGCCGAGCCATCAGGCGGCCGCGAGGAAAGGTATCGAGAGGAAGGCATGAGCAAGCAGCGGCTAGAGCGCGTGGTCTATTGGAGCGGGCGGCAGTGGTGCGTCACGGAGGATGGCCTGGACACGATCTCTGGCGCCTACGAGATCGACGCCGAGCTTCTCGGACACCTCACCGAATGGTCGGGTCCCCCGATGGCGGAGCGTTTGCGCCACGTATGCGAGAAGAGCTGGGTCGACGTCGAGGACTTCGCCGCAGCTTTCGCAGTCGCACTACAGATCCACGCGGGGAAGTTCGCGCCCCTGCCAGAAGGAGCCTTCTTAGAGGCGCTCGAGGGCGCTCGCCGGGGTAGATGGGCCGACGACGAGTTTGACCGCGTGCGGCGAGAACGATCGTGGAAGACCGTCGACATGCAACGCAGTCAGGAAATCAGCAGGGAGGTTGATAGCCGCCTCAGGCAGCGCGACGCAGCGGGCGGGCTGCCATTCAGCCAAGTTCCCGATCCTGCGATGGCGGGGTCTGGGGTCGTTGCGAGCGACGAGGAGGATTGATGACGCTCGCACCGTCCAGCGGAGACGATCTACTGATCGAGCGTGCGGCACGCGCGCTCTACGAGATGCGACACGGGCGCGGCTCGTGGCACGCGCTTCTCCCCGCGCGCAAGGAAGCCGTGCGCGCAAGGTTACGGCGGCTCGCGCAGCAACTGCCTAGCTCCCCAATCGCAGGCGTTGATGAGGGGCGCAGAATCTCGGCGCTAGTTGAGGTCCGCGCACTGGGACACGCCATGATCACCGAGAAAAACATCCGCACGAGAGATGTGGGCTCCGCCAGCGAACTTCTCTGCCCCCGCTGCGGCGGCGGGAATCTGCATCATGAGATAGTGCGCGTGTTCGATCGTCACGAAGACGAGCACCAAACCACGGTCACTCAGGTGCGGGGCTCCGAAACAATCGTGTCCCATCAGCCGTCGGAAGGCTCGGGAAACCCGAGTTCGCGGCGGCACGGCCTGACCATCAGCTTTTTCTGTGAAGCATGCAGCCGCGGCCAAGGCGACGACGTCGTGCTGACGATCGCTCAGCACAAGGGGGCAACCGAGGT
Source organism: Phenylobacterium sp. J426 (assembly GCF_024699945.1). Lineage (GTDB taxonomy): Bacteria > Pseudomonadota > Alphaproteobacteria > Caulobacterales > Caulobacteraceae > Phenylobacterium. The sequence goes on from NZ_JAJOMY010000001.1 coordinate 1,835,109, forward strand.
CTTATGGCGCTTCGAGGGAGGGAATGCGGATTCCGACGATGCCGCCCAGCTATTCCGAGATGATCTCGCCCGCTGTTCCGATCTGATGCCGCCCAGCGGCACAGCCTTCATCGACAGGTTTCATCTGTCTGGGGTTCGGCCGGCTGGTCAAGCCTGATCGGCGGGTTTCGGGCGGCGCAGGGAGTCGCCGCTGAGGTCCAGGCGGTGGGCGTTGTGGACGAGCCGGTCGAGGATGGCGTCGGCGTAGGTGGCCTCGCCGATGACGGTGTGCCAGGCCGAGACCGGTAGTTGGCTGGTGACGATGGTGGAGCGCCGGCCGTAACGGTCCTCGAGGATCTCGAGCAGGTCGTGACGTGCCTGGGCGTCGAGCGGCTCCAGGCCCCAGTCGTCCAGGATCAGCAGTTGCACGGCGCCCAGGCTCTTGAAGCGGCGGCCGATGCTGCCGTCGCCGTGCGCCAGCGCCAGCTCGTCGAAGAGCTTGGGGACGCGGACGTAGAGCACCGAGCGGTTGTCGCGGCAGGCTTTGTGGCCGAGCGCGCAGGAGATCCAGCTCTTGCCCACCCCGGTCGGGCCGCAGATCACCAGGTTCTCGGCCGCGTCGATCCAGTGGCTTTTGAGCAGCGTCGTGAGGACGCCGCGGTCCAGTCCGCGGGGGGCGCGGTAGTCGATGTCTTCCGGGACGGCGTGGTGGCGCAGCCGCGCATGGCGGAGCCGGGCGCCGAGACGCTTGTCCTGTCGGTGCACGGTTTCACGGTCCAGCAGCAGCGCCAGCCAGTCGGCATGTCCCAGGCCGCCGGCTTCGGGGTTGTCGAGCAGTTCGCGGAAGGCCTTGGCCATGCCTTGGAGGCCCAGGACGTTGAGCTGGTCGAAGGTGGGATGGGTCAGCATCAGATCTCCTCAGTGGTAGTAGGTTGAGCCGCGGATGTTGGGGTGGGCGACGGCGCCGCCGGCCTCGCCGTCGCGCCGCCGGACCGGTTGGCCGTCGAGCCGGTTGTCGAGGATGGATTTGACCGCGCCGTAGCTGCGCGCGCTCACCAGCAGGGCGCGCTCGCAGGCCGCCTCCAGGCGCGCGACGCCGTAGACCTTGGCCAGGCGCACGATCCCCATCGTGGTGCGGAAGCCCTGTTCGGGGTGCGGCCGGTGCTCGAGGATCACCTGGCAGAGCAGCGCCACGGAAGGGCCGCAGGCCCGCGCCTCGCTCAGGATCCGCTCGATGGTCCAGTCGCTGTAGCGGCGGTGGCTGGCCGGCATGTGCTCGCTGAGCGTGGTGTGTTTGCCGTCGCCGGAGCCACGCAGGTGGGCGGCGATGCGCTCGCCGTGCAGGAAGATCTCCACGGCGCGGGCGGTGAGCCGCACCTCCACCGTCTCGCGGGCGTGACGGTAGGGGACGGAGTAGAAGTGGCCGTCGACGTCGACGTGGTAGTCCAGCCCCACCTTGCGCACGCGCCATTCGGCGAGGGCATAGGGCTCGGCCGGCAGGGCTTTAAGCCGCGGGGCGTCGATCTCCGCGAAGAGCTGGCGACGGGTGCGGCGCTGATAACGCCGGACCTGCTGCTCGTTGAGCCAGACCAGCAGCTCGCCCAGGGCGGCGTTCACCTCGGCCAGGCTGTAGAAGCGTCGATGGCGCAGCTTGCCGAGCAGCCAACGCTCGGCGATCCGCACTGCGGCTTCCACCTTGGCCTTGTCCCGCGGCCGCCTGGGCCGCGCCGGCAGCACCGCGGTGTCGTAGTGGGCGGCCAGCTCGCCGTAGGTGCGATTGACCTGCGGGTCGTAGAGGCAGGCCTTGATGATCGCCACTTTGGGGTTGTCCGGCACCAGCAGCCGCGGCGCGCCGCCGAAGAAGGCGAAGGCCTGCACGTGGCCGTCGACCCAGTCGGGGAGCTTCTCGCTCCAGGTGGCGCAGGCGAAGGTCAGGCTGGAGGCGCCCAGCACCCCGACGAAGATGTGCGCCGGCTGTGTCTTGCCGCTGCGGCGGTCGATGATCACCGGCACGGTGTCGCCGGCGTAGTCGACGAAGAGCTTGTCGCCGCCAAGATGCGTCTGGCGCATCGTCACCGGCAGGCGGGCTTCCCAGCTGCGGTAGAGCTCGCAAAATCGGCTGTAGCGATAGCCGTCCGGATAAGCCTCGATGTACTCGTCCCACAGGATCTGCAGGGTGACGTGCTTCTTCTTCAGCTCGCGGTTGAGCGCCGCCCAGTCCGGCTCGGCGCGCCGACGGAAGCCCTGCTTTGTCCTGCTCTCGCCGTAGAGCCGGTCTTCCAGCTCGCTGTCCGTCAGATCCAACGGCAACGGCCAGGCGAGACCGGATTCTTCGAAGCGCCGCGTCATCTCGCGGAACGTCGACGGGGCGATCCCCATCCGGCGGGCGATCTCCCGCCCGCCAAGCCCGGCGTCCAGGCGCAGCCTCAACATCTCGCGCACGCGGCGCATCGCAATCCTCTCCGTCGGCATCGGCCTCTCCTCGAAAGGAGGAGAGCCTAGCGTCGGCGAAGGCCTGGACCGCCGGGCCGCCTGGGCGGGATCATCCCGGAATCCTGGGCGGCGTTATCCCGGAACGGTGGGCGGGATCACTTCGGAATGGTGGGCGGCATCAAATCGGAACGGCGGGCGCGATCACGTCGGAATCCGCAAGGGAAGGCATGAGCGACGGATTGAGCGAGCTGCACCATTCAAAGCGGGGCGTCGCCGTGCTTGCCACCTGCATCGTCCAGACGTTGAACGAGGGCGATCCGACCTTCCAGGAACGCTTCCTGAAGAAGCTGACGGACGCCTATTACGAGCTTCGCGACAACAGCGAAGGCGACCAGCGGAACGAGATGGAGCTGCTCTCCTGGACGCGGGAGTTGCTCACTGGGTTCAGCCAGTTCTCGGGGCAGGGCAAAGCGTTCTTAGAGCGGTAGCCGCAATCATTCCGGATGGCGTCAACGCCAAGGCGATGCGAGCGGTCAGGCTGCTTGTTGCTCGGCTTCGTCTAGCGCTCGGTTCGATGCCAGGATGGTCGGGAGCTCAAGGAACATCTTGCGCTCCCCTGGCGCGAAGCGTTGGAAGTCGAACTTTTCGTAGTATTCCGCCGCTTCCTCATCAACCGCATCGAGCGTCAAAGCATACGTTCCGGCGTTCGTGGCGATCGTCTCGACGCGGCGAAACGCGTCCCGCATCATCCGCTTCCCGATGCCCTTCTTCTTGAGCCGCCGGTCAACCCCGAACATGCCCAGGTAGACCGTGGGGACGGCCGTCATGTGCATGAAGCCGCCTTCTACTGCGAGCCCGGCTTCGTCGTGGCTGATCGTGCTTAGACAGAGGTAGTAGTACCCAACGATCCGCGGGTCGCCGTCGTGTGTCGCAACGAAGGCGCGAACGGAATAGGTGTCGTGCGCCTCGGCTAAGCGGGTGCGGCAGAACTGTTGGATTGGCTCGTAGGAGCAGCAGAATGCGTCAAGCCGATGCAGCCCGGTCAGCGGATCGACCCTGACCTTGTCGATGTCGAACGGCAATTAGCCCTTCCGTTTGGACACCGAGAGCGAGGCCAGGAGAGATTGGCTCGGCGCGCGCGGATGCCTGCACGCTTCCACGAAGCGAACGAAATCCGCCTTCCCGACCTTCTGGGCGGGCGAGATGCGATGATCGTCTTTCCGCAGGGCGGCCATGGCCGTGTTCTCCAGCGGGGGACGCATCCCCCTCAAAATCGTTATGCACTGCGCGTTGACAAACGGTCAACCGGGACCGGAACGCATCTCGTTCAGCTTAGTGCCGCGGGACTCTGATGTGGTCACGGTGCCCAGTGCTTCCAGGTCTTGTAGTCGCAGAGTTAGGCCACATCGTGGACAAAGCGGCGGGCAGTGAGCAGCTGGTTCCCAGTTATTTCCCGGAATGAGCGGAAACGTACGTGAACGTTTCGGGAAACCAGCAGACGAGGCGGCGAAGAAAATCAAGCTCTTAGCCGGAGCCCTCTACGTTGACATCGTAGGGGTCACAGGTTCAATCCCTGTCGCGTCCACCATCCCTCTCCTGAAAACCGAAGTTCTGAGCCCACTGGGCCCGCCGGTCAGGCGAGCCCCTTCTGCGGGTTGATCAGGTATTTCTCGCCGGTGGCCCGTCGGGCGTAGGCGCGCAGGGTCTCGATATCGAGCGCCTCCGCCAGGCCGATCTCGGCGGTGTAGTGGCTGGCGAAGGTGGTCTTCAGCTCGGACGCCACGCGCTGGCGCAGCTTCTGGGCGGCGTCTGCGCCGATCTTGGCGAGGAAGGGCGTCAGCAGGAAGCCGTTGACGCCCCACGAGAAGCCGAAGTTGCGCGTCAGCTCGGTGGGCCCGGTGTCGAGCCCGCCATAGATGTAGAGTTGCTTGAAGGTGTTGGAGCCGTAGCGGCTGTAGGCGGCGCCGCGGCTGGCGGCGATCTCCATCGCGGAAAGGATCTGGCTCCCCTGCTTGCCGCCGCCGATCGCGTCGAAGGCCAGGGTCGCGCCGGTGGCGGCCACCGCCTCCACCAGCTTTTCGAAGAAGGCCGGATCGGAGCTGTCGACCACCCACTCCGCACCCTGGTCGCGCAACAGCTTCTCCTGAGTGGCGCTGCGGACGACATTGACCAGCGGGACGCCGTCGGCCTTGCAGATCCGCACCAGCATCTGGCCCAGGTTCGAGGCGGCGGCGGTATGGACAAGCGCCGAGTGGCCTTCCCGGCGCATCGTCTCGACCATCGCCAGGGCGGTCAGCGGATTGACGAAGCAGGAGGCGCCGTCGGCTGGGGGTAGCGTCCGCCGGCAGCGGGAGCACGTCTGCGGCCTTCAGAAGGCGGAAGCGGGTGTACATGCCGCCGCCGATCATCGCGACGGTGCGGCCGAGCAGCGCCTGGGCCTCCGGCGAGGGGCCGGCTGCGATGACGACGCCCGCGCCCTCGTTGCCCACCGGCATCGACTGGCCCATCCGCGCCGTCAGCATGCGCATGGCGGGCTTGGGAATCTCGGCCGTCAGCACCGGCTGTTGGTCCGTACCCGATTTCCGAAGCGTCGAGAGGTCCGCCGGCCCGGTTAGGAGGCCAAGGTCGGAGGGGTTGATCGGCGAGGCCTCGACGCGCACCAGGATTTCGTCGGCCCCCCGGTTGGGGTACGGGCGCTTCGACCAGCGAGAGCTCCAGAGTCGCGTCTTCACGCACGAGCGTGCGCAGTTCTAGGCCTTGGTCTTGCGGCATGGGCGCCCTCCATTCGCGGGTTTCGCCCGCGCTCTGCAACGTCAGATAGACCTACGCCCGGTCGAGCAGAAGTCCTTTTGGGGCAAGTTGTTGCGCGCGCGCCGCGTTTTGGAAAGTTGGGTTGGTCGAACACCGAAATTTATGTGGCGCAGCTGCAATAAATAGTCCGTACTTCCTCTGCTCAGGCCGCCCATTCAGAGGCGCCGAGGGGAGGAAATCAGATGACCAAGAGCAGATTCTTCTGCAGCGCATCCGCCATGGCCGCCGCGTTGGCTTTCGGCGCGGCCGGGCAGGCCGCGGCGCAGGCCGCCCAGGCGACGGCCCAGCAGGGCGGAACCACCGTGGGCGAAGTCGTCGTCACGGGCTCGTTCATCCGCGGCACGCCCGAGGATGCGGCCTTGCCGGTCGACGTGATCAGCCAGGAGGACATCGAGCGGCAGGGCGCGCCCTCGACCCTCGAACTCATCAAGCAGCTTTCGGTGTCGAGCGGCGTGCTGGGCGACACCAACCAGTTCGACCCCCGCGCCCAGGGCTCGGAAGGTTCCGGCTCGGTGAACCTCCGAGGGCTCGGGGCTCAGCGGACCCTGGTTCTGATGAACGGCCGGCGCATGTCGCCCAACCCGTTCGGCCAGGCCGGCGCAGGCATCGTGGACACCAACACCATCCCCTCCGTGGCGGTGGGCCGCGTCGAGGTGCTGAAGGAAGGCGCGGCCGCGCTCTACGGTTCGGACGCCATCGGCGGGGTGGTCAACTTCATCACCCGCTCGGGCTTCGACGGGCTGGAGACGTCCGGCAGCTATCGTCTGATCGACGGCTCCAAGGGCGATTACACGGCCGGCGTGCTCTGGGGGCACGCCTGGGACAACGGCAACATCCTGTTGAGCGGCGGCTGGCAGCACCGTTCGGAGCTGAAGGTCACGGACCGCGACTGGGCGACGCGGCCGTTCGCGGAGAACCCCGAAGGCGGCTGGTCCGGCGGTTCCAGCGTGACGGGCTTCGTCCCGGTGACGCAGACCGCCGCCGGGGCCTGGGTGCCTCTGCTGCCCGGCGTGCTGGACGCGGGCTGCGGACCGCTCGGCGGCATCCCGGTCGCGGGGACCATCCCGCAATGCCGGTTCCACTACATCGAGTACGACAACCTCACCGAGAAGGAGGACCGGTACCAGCTGTACGGCGAGATCAACGCTGATCTCGCCGACAACCATCGACTGCACATCGAGGCCCTTTGGGCGAAGACCGACGTCCCGAACTGGAAGACCTCGCCGTCGTACCTGACGCTGCAGACGCCGACGGCCACCACCAACCCGACGGTCGGCTCGCTGACCCCGGCGGTGCTGGCTGGCTGGTTCGTGCCGGCGGCGAACCCCGGCCTCGTCGCCTACCGCGCGGCCAATCCGGGCGCGGTTCCGGCAGCGGCGACGGGCGTCCACTTCCCGGGGGTGTTCTACCGGCCGCTTTCGTTCGGCGGGAACGACATCTTCGGCGACCAGAACGAAGGGTCCTCCGAGGGGTTGCGTCAGTACGAGGCCATGCGCGTGTCGGGCAGCCTGCGCGGCGACCTGCCGTGGATGGGCATCGGCTACGACCTGGCCCTGACGTACGGCCAGCAGACCGGCCGCCGCACCGGCTACGACACCATCGTCTCACGCCTGCAGCTGGCGCTCCGTGGCTACGGCAGCGCGGCCAGTGGGGCGGCCGGCGGCTGCACCGCGGCGGAGACCAACAACTTTACCACCAACGCCGGCAACACGGCGATCGGCTGCTACTGGTTCAACCCGTTCTCGAACGCGTTCCCGGACAACGCCATCAGCGGTCAGCCCAGTCCGCAATACAACGCCGCCCTGGCCAACAACCCCGACGTGATCCGCTGGTTCTTCCAGCAGGTGGCCACCAAGCAGACCCAGCGCCTGTTCGTGGCCGATGCGGTGCTGAACGGAACGACGGGGATCGAGCTCGGCGGCGGCGAGGTCCGATGGGCCGGGGGCCTGCAGTTCCGGAAGGACGGCTTCGAGTCGGAGTACAACGACCTCAGCGACGTGGACGCGACGCCCTGTATCGACACGCCGATCACCGGCGCCGGGAACTGTCCGTCACGGAACGGCGCCCTCGTGTTCCTGGGCACCGGCGAAGAGGCGGACCTGGAGCGCTACGTGTGGGCGGCCTTCGCCGAGCTGAGCGTTCCGGTGACAGACGCCATCCAGCTGCAGTTGGCGATCCGCTACGAGGACTACGAGCAGGTCGGCACGACCACCAATCCGAAAGCCAACATCCGCTGGCAGCTGACGGACTGGCTCGCGCTGCGCGGCTCGGTGGCGACCACCTTCCGCGGTCCGCCCCTGACCCAGCTGAACCCCAGCAGCGTGACGGCCCTGTCGTTCATCGCCGGCTCCTTCCGGGCCATCGATCTGTTCGGCAACCCGAACCTCGAACCTGAGACGGCGGACAACTACAGCATCGGCGCCATCTTCAACATCAACCGCTTCAAGGCGACCGTGGACTGGTGGCGGTTCGACTTCGACGGGCCCATCGTCGGCGAGCCCTCGGCCTCGATCGTGAACACCATGTTCCCGGCGAGCGGACCCAACCAGTGCTCCAACGCGGCGCTCCGCTCTCGCTTCACGTTCCAGGGCGATTGCGCGGCGGCGAACATCGCGCGGGTTCGGACGCAGTGGGTGAACGGCCCCAACATCAAGACCTCGGGCATCGACGTCCTGGCCGATTACGATTTCGGGGAGGTGCTCGGCGGCGCCCTGCGGGCGGGCGTCTCGGCGACCTATACCCTCGAGTATAAGATCGCCGACGTGGTGGTCGAAGGCACGCGGGTCGAGCGCGCCTACGACGCGGTCGGACTGCTGAACTATCAGCAGATCGCCACCTCGCTGCCGCAGCTGAAGGGCTCCGGCTACGTCGAATACACCAGCGGGCCGCACAACCTGCGCTTCACCGTCAACTACATCGACGGCTACACGGATCAGCGCCCGACGATCAGCGGCGCCGGGAAGAAGATCGACGAGACCTGGCTCGCGGAGATCGACTACCGGGTGATGCTGCCCTGGGACACGACGGTCACGCTGTCGGTCGACAACCTCTTCGATCAGGATCCAGCCTTCGCCCGGCTGGACCTCAGCTACGACCCATTCACGGGCAATGCGCTGGGCCGAACCTACAAGGTGAGCGTGCGCAAGCGCTTCTGACCCGATCCACACCCAAGCCTCTTCGCGCCGCCGGGCCACCCGGCGGCGTTCTTTTGGTAACACGGGTACGATTCCGAAACTGGGTACGTTGCCGTACCGTAAGTTTGATGGAATTCTCGCTCCGCTCAGGGGGTGGTGCAGCCGTGCACAAGACGCGGCGGGCCTCCCTGAGGGGAGGAAATTCGATGACGAAACGCAGTTATTTCTGCGGCGGCTCTCTGCTGGCCGTCACCCTCACACTTGCTGTTGCTTCGCCGGTTTCGGCGCAGTCGACGGGCGCCCGCCCGACCGACGTGGAAGAAGTGGTCGTGACCGGCTCGTTCATCGCCGGCGCCCGCGAGGACGCCGCCCTGCCGGTCGACGTCACCACGGCGGCCGATCTGCAGAAACAAGGCTCACCTACCATTGTCCAGCTCGTGAAGGCCTTGCCGGCGGCGGCCGGTTCGATCGGGGAAAGCAACCGGTTCCTCGGGAACACCGCCGGCTCGGCGACGGTCAACCTGCGCGGCTTCGGCTCCAATCGGACGCTGGTGCTCATGAACGGCCGCCGCATGGCGCCTTCCCCGGGGACGGTGGCGCTCGCCGGCGTCTATGACATCAACCTCATCCCGCAGGCGGCGGTCGGCCGCATCGAGGTGCTGAAGGGCGGGGCGGCGGCGACCTATGGCTCTGAAGCCATCGGCGGGGTGGTCAACTTCATCACCCGCAGGGACCTCGACGGCTTCGAGGTCAGCGGCAACTACAACTACATCGACGGGTCCGAGGGCGATTACGACGTCAGCCTCGCCTGGGGCAGCCGGTTCGACCGCGGCTCGGTGCTACTGACGGCGGGCTACCGCCGGCGCAGCGAGTTGCGCACCACCGACCGCGACTGGGCGCTGCAGCCGAACGCCAACAATCCTCTGGGCGGCTGGTCGGGCGCCGGAAATCCGGGCGTCTATCAGTTCTTCAGCGTGGGTACGCCGACCGGCGCCGTGAACCTCGGCGGCGGCGTCTATGGACAGCCTCCGGCCAGCGCCGCGAACCCCGGCCGCAACATCACCCTGACCAGTTTCAACGACGCCGGCTGCCTCGAACTGAACGGATTCCGCAACGCCGCCGGCACCTGCCTCTTTCAGTACAGCCGCTTCGACAACCTGGTGAACGATGAGGATCACTACCAGGTCTACGGCGAGGTGAATTTCGACGTCACCGACGACATCCGGTTCCACGCGGAGGGCTTCTGGTCGCGGCACGACGTGCCCGACGAGCGGGTGTCGCCCACGCAGTCGACCATCGTCTTCCCGACGCCCATCGCGGCGTCCGGCGGCTCGCCCGGCGGCGGCACGTCGCCGTTCCCGGCGCTCGCGGCCAATGAGGCGTCGAGGTTCTTCATCCCGTTCGCCAACCCAGGCCTGCAGGCCCTCTTCGCCTCCGGCTGCGCGGGAATCGTGGGCCCGACCGCGGCGGTGACGCCGGCGGTCGTGTGCAACGCCATCCAGAACGGCGTGACCGCTTCCCAGACCGGCTGGCGGCCTCAGGCTTACGGCGGCAATCCGCTGTACCCGGACGGCGCCGATCACCAGCGACGGGCGGTGGACGCGTTCCGCGTCTCGGCCGGCTTCAACGGCAAGCTCAACGACTGGCTGAACTTCGACGCCGCCGTGACCTATATGGACGCCCGCGGGACCTTCGAGACGCCGGACGAGGTGACGAACCGCGTCCAGCTCGCCTTGCGCGGTCTGGGCGGGCCGGGCTGCAATCCGAACACGGGCACGCCGGGAGCTGGCGCCTGCCAGTGGTTCAATCCGTTCTCGAACGCGATCCAGGCCGACGCCGTCTATGGCGGGGTCAACCCCTACTACCGCCAAACGGCCGTGCCGGCGAACACCAACACCCGCGAGCTGTTCGAGTGGATGCACCAGACCATCGTGGCGGAGAACACGTCCCAGACCCTGGTGGGCGACCTGGTGTTCAGCGGCACGGCCTTCACCGTGCCCGGCGGCGACGTGCAGTGGGCTGCAGGGGCGCAGTTCCGCTACGACCGGCTGGCGATCAATGCGGTGGACGACCGCTTCAACATCGACGCCAATCCCTGTGTCGACGACATCGACGACGGCCTTCCCCGCTGCACCACGGCCACCGGGGTGACGAACTTCGTCGCGGCCGTCCGTGAGAGCGACCTCGACCGCAATGTGAAGGCCCTGTTCGGCGAGGTGAAGATCCCGCTGCTGGACAACCTCGATGTGACCCTGGCGGTCCGCTACGAGGACTTCGGCGGCTCGATCGGCTCGACGACCAATCCGAAGGCGGACGTGCGCTGGCAGGTTCTCGATTCGGTGGCCCTGCGCGCCTCGGTGGGCACGACCTTCCGGGCGCCGCCGCAGGCGGCCGTGAACCCCGGCTTCGCGCGCATCAACAGCGCCTTCACCGATCCCACGTCAGGCGCGACCCTCTATCGGCCCGCGGACACCTACGGCAATCCGAACCTCGATCCGGAGACGGCCGACTATTACAGCGTGGGCCTGATCTTCAACCAGAGTCCGGTCAGCGCGACGCTCGACTACTGGAGCTTCGCCTTCAAGGACGAGCTGACCACCGAGACGGCGGCGCGGATCTTCACCAGCATGTTCCCTTCGGCGTCCCCGGCGGCCTGGCAGTGCGGCAACGCCGCGTTGCGCAACCGCTTCACTTTCGCCGCGGGCACGACTTTCGTGGGGCCTGACGGCACGAACTGCCACCCGTCGAACCTGCTCGCCGTGCGATCCAACAACATCAACGGTCCGAGCGTCGATACGTCGGGCGTTGACTACCAGCTCAATCTCCGGCTGCCGGAGTATAGGGAGGTCGCGTTCACCGCCGGCTTCGAGGGCTCCTATCTGATCGAGTACAAGCGCGGCGAACTGAAGACCCTCGAGGGCACCGTCATCGAGGCGGCGCTGGACCGGGCGGGCAAGTCGGAGCTGGTCTCGGCGTTCTATTCGTACCCTCGGGTGAAGGCGAACCTGTTCCTCAACGCCAGCGTCGGCGGACAGAACCTGCGGGCAACCCTGCGGTATGTGTCCAAGCTCAGGGACCGGAACCACGACATCGACCCCGCGACCGCCGGCGTCCAGGAAGCCACCATCAAGGCCTACCACCAGCTCGACCTGACCTATCAGGCGCTGCTGCCGTGGGACACGACGCTGACGCTGAAGGTCGACAACGTGTTCGACAAGGATCCGCCGTTCGCGTGGAGCCAGTACAACTATGACTACACGCTGGCGAACCCGCTTGGCCGGGTGTTCGGCGTCGGCCTGAAGAAGCGGTTCTAGACGGCATCCTCCAGGGGAGCTTTGGGGCGCCGGCGACGGCGCCCTCTTTTTGCTGCGGTCGCGGGTGGGTTCAGGGCTTGGCCTTGGGCGGCAGGGCCGCGACCTCGGCCGGCGTCAGCTTGCGGACACGCCGGACCGTGCAGCGCTGCGGTCCGATCGTCGAGGGTACGATCAGTTCGGCGTCGAGGCCGGAGCAGATCGTCGAGCCGCCGCGCGACCGGATGCCGATCTGCTGGCTCCAGTCGATCTCGTGGCAGCCTCCGAACAGCTCCAGCCGGTAGATGTCCTTCACGCCAACCCGGACGTTGACCACCTCGTCATTCTCGGCGGCGAAATTGTTGACCTGGTTGGCCCAGAAGCACTGGCGCCTGGGCTTGGCGGCGTCGTCGGCCGGCGACTTGGCGGCGACCGGGGCGGCCGCGAGGGCCAACGCCGTCAAGCCAGCGCCGACCGCGAGAGCCCCGGCGGCGAGGCGGGTCTTGATGTTCATGTCTCGGTTCCTGGCAGGAATGTCCCCCGAGCGGCGCGAATATAGGCCGAGTACAGCAACTACGAAACCTCGCGTGCGGGGAAGCGAGCAGGGTCGACCAGCGCCTGCGCCTCGGCGGGGAGCGGCGAGGGCGCGCCCAAGGCCAAGGCGGCGACGTGGTCGGCCAGCAGCGGCGCCATGGCGAAGCCGCGCGAGCCGAAGCCGGTGAGCGCCAGCACGTCCGTCTGGCCGCTGACGCCGGCGATCGGCAGCCGGTCCGGCGTGACCGCGCGAACGGAGGCCCGCCCCTGCAGAGGGGCGTGCGCCAACTGCGCGGAGAGCTCGGGAAAGGCGCGGGCCAGACTGGCGAGGTTGCGAAGGTGGTCTTCCGGCCGCACGTCGCTGCCTGTGTCGTCCCGATCGTGGGTGGCGCCGAAGAGCGCGCCGTCGCGGGTGGGAAGCACATACCCGCCCCAGGCCGCGGCGAAGCCGATCTGCGCCTGCGAGGTCCAGCTCGCCTGGCCGCGGACCGGCTGCAGCGGCAGCCCCGGGAGGAGGATGCGCGCGCCCAGACCCGCCGCGACGATGACGACGTCGGCGTCCAGTTCCTCGATGCGGGAGACCGTGCGGCGTTCGACGTCGCCCAGCCAGGCCGCCAGGATGCGGGCGGGCTCGACCACCAGGGCGGTGCGCTGATCGAGGCAGATGGGCGCCGGACCGGCCAGGCGCGCCGCGGCCTGCTCTGTCGAGAGGAGGGCGAGGCTGCCGGGCTCGAACAGATCGGAGCCGGCGATCTTGCCGAACCGCTTCGGGTCGCGGTCCGACATGGCGAGCTGCAGCACGCCCTCGGCGATGATCGCCTCCGGCAGGTCGCGAAAGAGGGCCGCCGCCCGGGCGAAGGCTCGGGCGAACAGCCGAGCTGGAGCGCCCAGGCCGGCGTCGAGGCGCGGCGTGACCAGGGCGGCGGGGTTCCCCGACCCGGCGGCCCCAGGCCGGTCCGCCTCGACCACGACGACTTCACCGCCCAAGGCCCGCACCGCGCGCGCCGCCGACGCGCCGGCCACGCCCGCGCCGACGACGGCCACCCGTCGCGCGCCCGCGTCCTGAGCCTGACCGGGCAGACGGGCTTCGAGCCGTTCCCGCTTGCGGCCGAAGCCGGGCCGCTTCTCGACGGTGAAGCCGGCGGCGGCGAGGCCGCGGCGAACCTGGCCGGCGACCGTGAAGGTGGCCGCGTGGGCGCCGGGAGCCGAGCGCGCGCCGACCAGGCCAAGGACCTCGTCGGACCACATCTGGGGATTCAGGGCCGGCGAGAACCCGTCGAGGAACCAGACGTCCGCCCGGCCGGTCCAGCCGGAGAGGGCTTCGCTCACGTCGCCCACGAAGATGTCGACGATCGCGGCGAGCGTCGGCAGCTCGATCCGGTGGAGGCCGCGGGCGCGGCCCGGCCAGCGGGCGACCAGCGCCTGGACGATCTCCGCCAGCTCGGGCCAGCGCCCGAGCGCGCGGGCGGCCTCATCGGCGCCGATCGGGAAGCCCTCGACGGTGAAGATGTGCAACTGGCCGCCCGGGGGACGCGTGCGCCGCCAGAGGTCCAGCAGGGCCGCGATGTTCAGCCCGGTTCCGAAGCCGAGTTCGCCGACGACGAAGCGTCGCCGGCCCGCCCAGGCGTCGGGCAGGCCACACCCCTCCAGGAACACCGCGCGCGTCTCGGCCAGGCCGTCTTCCGCCGAGAAATAGACGTCTCCGAACAGCCGCGACCGCGGCTGGCCGTCATCGGTCCAGTCGAGCGGGCTTGCAGTCATGGGCTCAGGCGTCATCGGGCGCGGAGAAGGGCCGCCGGCCTGTGGGCGGCCCGGGTCTCAAGCGAGCCTGGCGAGGGGCTCAGTGCTTCTCGGCCGGGGCTTCGGCGGCCGGGGGCGTCGTCGGCGCTTCGCTTGCGGTGGTCGTGTCGCCCGCGGCCAGGGCCGCTTCGGCCGCGGCGGCCTCCATCGCGGCTGTGGCGTCGTCGGGCGTGGCTGCGGCCTCGGTGGTCGCGGGCGTCGTCCCCGCGCCGTCGCTCGACTTCGAGCAGGCCGCCACGGCCAGGGTGGTCAGGGCGGGCGCCGGCGATGAGCAGCTTGCGCAGGAGCTCGGCAGTCATGGACCTTGTCCTCTCTCGATGTGCGGCCGCTCTGGACGGCGCGCGACGCCGCGGATTTAGGCCTCGTTGGGGATGTTCGAAAGTGCTTCTTCCAACTCGAGGAAGCTGGGCTGGGCGCCGGACGGCACGTTGCCGCGGCCGATCTCGACCGAGATCTGCGCGGCGTTGCCGTGCAGGTGGGCGACGAGCACCGACTGAATGATGCGGTAGAACGCGCCTTCCTCCTCGACGACCTCCTTCATGCGGGTCGCGAAGGGCCCCACGAGGCCGTACGCCAGGAACACGCCCAGGAAGGTGCCCACAAGCGCGGAGCCGATCATCCCGCCCAGCACCTCCGGCGGCTCGGTGATCGAGCCCATGGTCTTGATGACGCCGAGCACGGCGGCGACGATGCCGAGCGCGGGCAAGGCGTCGGCCAGGTTCTGCATCGCGTGGGGCGGGGCCAGCGCCTCGTGGTGATGCTTCTCGAGCTGCTTCTCCATCGCATCCTCGACCTGGTGGGGATCCTCCAGGTTCATGGTCATCATCCGCAGCGTGTCGCAGATGAAGTCGATGGCGAAGTGGTCCTTCATGATCTTCGGGAAGCGCGTGAAGATCGTGCTCTCGGTGGGGTTCTCGATGTGGCTCTCGAGCGCGATGACGCCCTTCGACTTCATTGTCTTGGTCAGCAGGAAGAGCAGGCTGAGCAGGTCGCGATAGTCGGCGGGCTTCCACTTCGGGCCTGAGAAGATCTTCCCGAAGCCGCCGACGGTGCCCTTGATGACCGGTATCGAGTTGCCGATCAGGAATGCGGCCACGCCCGCGCCGCCGATGGCCATCATCTCATGGGGCAGCGCATGGAGGATCACCGCCATGTTGCCGCCCGAGATGATGTAGCTGCCGAACACGAGCGCGAACAGCAGCACGATGCCGATGATCTGGAACATGAGCTCCCCCAGAGGAGCCGGAAGCTTGAGGGTTAATGCTTAATGTGTCGTGAGCGCAGCCTATCCTTTGGGGTTTGCGCCGCCGCGCATCGGGCGTAAGCCGACCTCCGATGCCCAGCTCCGCGCCTCCCGGCGAAGGCCTGTCCCGCCGGCCGTTCACGATCATCTTCTGCGTGTCGCTGGCGACGGCGCTGGGCAACACCGGCCTGATCTCGGTGCTTCCGGCGATCGGGCGATCGATCGGCATTCCCGACCCCATGGTGGCGGCCATCTTCTCGCTGTCGGCCGTGCTGTGGGCGGTGTCGTCGCCCTGGTGGGCGCGGGCCTCGGACCGTTACGGGCGCAAGCCGCTGATGCTGGTCGGGCTCTCGGGCTTCATGGTCTCGATGGCGCTGTGCGGGGTCGTGGTCAGCGCGGGGCTGCGCCACTGGGCGGCGCCGATGGTGATCTTCGCCTTCTTCCTGCTGGCGCGAGCCCTGTTCGGCCTCTTCGGCGCCGCCTCGAATCCCGCGACCCAGGCGTACGTCGCCGAACGCACGGCGCCGGAGAAGCGGACCCAGGCGATGGCCAGCCTGGCCGGCGCCTTCGGTCTGGGGACCGTCATCGGACCGTTCCTGGCCCCGCTGTTCGTCTATCCGGTGCTGGGTCTGGCGGGGCCGCTCTTCACCTTCGCCCTGATCGCGGCGGCCATGCTGTTCGTGGTCTGGCGCTATCTGCCCGAGACGCCGGTGTCGGAGGAGGCCCGCCGTCCGCGTCGGCCGGTCGTCGCGGGAGCGGCGAAGGAGAGGTCGATGTGGCGCGATCCGCGTGTCACCCCGTTCCTGATCTATGGCTTCATCGTCGCCACCTGCCAGACAGCCCAGGCCCAGACCCTCGGCTTTCTGATCATCGACAAGCTCGGCATGTCGCCGACCGAGGCGCAGTACTTCATCGCCATCGCCATGATGTTCGGCGCGCTCGCCGGCCTCTTGGCTCAGTGGGGCATCATCCGCATGTTCCAGATGACGCCGCGCCAGCTCCTGCGCTGGGGCGTCGCCGTGGCGGCGGCCGGCAACCTGATCGTGGCTCTGTCGCCGGACTACTATGTGGTGGTGGCGGGCTACGCGATCTCCAGCCTCGGCTTCGGCTTTGCGCGACCGGGGTTCACCGCCGGCTCGTCCATCGCCGTCGGCATCGAGGAGCAGGCGCGGGTCGCCGGCGTGATCGCCGCCGTGAACGGCATCAATGTCGTGCTCGCGCCGTTCTTCGTCTGGCTCTACCAGCACATGGGCCCGGCGCCGTTCCTGCTGAACGCCAGCCTGATGGCGGCGATGCTGATCTACGCGTTCCGCAATACCCAGCTGAGGAACGCCGATCCCGAGCCGGCGAGCCGTGAGGCGGCCACCGCCGCCACTCTGGAGAAGCGCGACGAGGGTGGCGTCTAGCGACCGGCTCCGGCGTCGGCCTTCAGTCTCTGGACCATGTCGGGCGACAGGTAGCCGTCGGCGGTCAGGCCGCGGCTTTTCTGCCAGGCGCGGAGCGCGGTTCGGGTGTTCATGCCGACGACGCCGTCCGGCGTGCCGGCGTCGAAGCCCAGGGCGTTCAGCGCCCGCTGGGCGGTCATGCGATCGACAAGCGACATCGGCTGCTCCTGCGGCCACGGGCGCACGACGCCGCTGTCTCCTGCGAACCGATCGGCCAGCATCCCGACCCCCAGGGCATAGGCCAGGCTGTTGTTGTACTTCCGGATCGCGAAGTGGTTCGGGAACAGCAGGAACAGCGGCCCCCGAGCTCCGGCCGGCGCGACGAGCTGGGCCTGCGCCGTCGCGTCGGAGCTGCTCCAAGGCAGGCCGTCGGCGCGTCTTACGCCCTGTTCGGCCCATTGGGCCGGGGTCAGGCGCGGGCCCTCCGTCTGGGCGTAGTCGAAGTTGGCCGGGACGGTGACCTCCCGCGCCCAGCTCTGGCCGCGCACCCAGCCGGCTTTCGAGAGCAGGTTCGCGGCGGAGGCCAGGGCGTCGCCGCGCGAGCCCCAGATGTCCCGCTTGCCGTCGCCGTCGAAATCCACGGCCGTGGAGAGGAAAGTCGTCGGGATGAACTGGGTCTGGCCCATGGCGCCGGCCCAGGAGCCTTTCAGGCGCGCGCGCGGGTGCTCGCCCGACTGGATGATCTTGAGCGCGGCGATCAGTTCGCCCTCGGCCCAGGCCCGCCGACGGCCCTGCGCGGCCAGGGTGGCCACCGAGCGGATCACGTCCATGTCGCCCTGGATGGCGCCGAAGCCGCTCTCCAGCGCCCAGACGCCCAGCAGGATCTCCCGGGGCACGCCGTAGCGGTCCTCGATGGAGACCCACTCTGGCATATCGGCGCGACGGCGCTGTCCGATCGCGGCGCGGTCGGCGGTGACCACGCCCTTCAGATACTCGCTGACAGGCTTGGAGAATTCCGGCTGGCGGCTGTCGAGCCCAGCCACCCGCGGATCGGGTGTCAGGCCAGCCATCTCGCGCTGCAGGACGTCGGCGCGGATGCCGGCGGCCCGCGCGCGGCCCTGGAACTCCGCGGCCCAGGCGTCGAAGATCATGTCCCCGGAGGCGGTGGGTGGCGTGATCGGCGCGGCTGGCGCCGGCGGCGCGGGCGCCTCGGCAGGTGCAGCCGTGGGCGCGGGCGGAGGCGGAGCCGGCCTGGGCGGGCTGGCGCAACCGGCGAGAACGGAGAGGGCGATGAGGTAACGGCGACGCATCATCCGATATCTAGTGCTCGCTGAATCCGGTCCCAATCACAACGCCGTCAGGTTGACGAAAGGCGTATGCCCCCGTATATGCGCGCCCTCTTGTCGAAACCGGGGCGGCGACGCCCCCTCAGCAGTACACGGTCATGAAGGTCAGAAGCTCGCTCAAGTCGCTCAAGACGCGCCACCGCGACTGCAAGCTCGTGCGCCGCAAGGGCCGGGTGTACGTCATCAACAAGACCGACCCGCGCTTCAAGGCCAAGCAAGGCTAAGCCGCGTGCCGAAGGCCCTGCTGTGGGACTTCGGCAATGTCATCGTGCGCTGGGACCCGCGCACGCTCTATGCCAAAATCTTTGAGGAACCGGCCGACCTCGACCGGTTCCTTTCGCATGTCTGCACCATGGCCTGGCACATGGCGCACGACGCCGGCGTGACCTTCGCCGAGAACCGCGCCCGCCTGTTGCCCCAGCATCCCGATTACGCCGAGGCGATTCACGCCTGGGAGAGCCGGTGGTGGGAGATGTTCTCAGGCGCGATTCCTGAGACCGAAGCGGCGATCGAGGCGCTTCATGCTCGCGGCGTGCCGCAGTACGGCCTGTCGAACGTATCCCATGAAACGCTGGAAGGCACGCTGGCGCTGAGCCCCGCGTTCAGCCGCCTCGAGGGGGTGATCGCCTCGGGTGTCGAGGGCGTGATGAAGCCGGACCCGGCGATCTTCCGGCTGGTCTGTGACCGGTACGGTCACGCGCCCGGCGAGATCCTGTTCGTGGACGACAGCGCCAGGAACATCGCAGCCGCGCGCGAACTGGGCTTCGACGTGCACCACTTCACCGAACCGGCGGCGCTCCGGCCTGCGTTGGAAGCGCGCGGGCTGCTCTAGCCGCCGTTGCGGACGAGCTCGAAGAATTCCTGACGCGTGCGCGGGTCGTCGCGGACCTCGCCCAGGAGATGGCTGGTGGTGAGCCGCGAGCCCGGCGTGTTCACCCCCCGCATCGTCATGCACGAGTGCTCGGAGACGATGACGACGCCGACGCCCTTCGGATCGAGGATGTCCTGGATAGCCTCGGCGATCTCGGCGGTCAGCTTTTCCTGGATCTGCAGACGCCGGGCGAAGCCATGGACGACGCGCGCGAGCTTGGAGATGCCCACCACGCGGTTGCGCGGCAGGTAGCCCACGTGCGCCTTGCCAAGGAACGGCAGCATGTGGTGCTCGCAGAAGCTCACCACGCGGATGTCCTTCAGGACCACCAGCTCGTCGTAGCCGCCGACCTCGTCGAAGGTGCGCTCCAGGTACTCGCGCGGATCGCTCTCGTAGCCGGAGAACAGCTCCTTGTAGGACTTCACCACCCGCTTGGGCGTATCCAGCAGGCCCTCGCGGTCGGGGTCGTCGCCTGCCCATTCGATGAGCGTGCGCACCGCGGCCAGGGCGTCTTCTTCGCTGGGCCGGCGCTTGCCGTCGGACATGTCAGATCCCTCCGCGTCGATGCGTCTCAACGGCTAGCTTCTAGTCGAGGTTCATGGCCGCATGACAGCCCCTTCGCGGCCCGCTAAACACCGCGCCTTCCCTGTCGCCACCCACTTGAGATAGAGCTTTGCCATGGCCGACGACGCTTCCGCGCACTCCGACATCCTGAACGCCACGGCTCAGGGTCAGCTCAAGAGCATCATCGAGCGCGTCGAGCGCCTCGAGCAGGAGAAGGCCGAGATCGCCGAGCAGGTGAAGGAAGTCCTGGCCGAGGCCAAGGGCAACGGCTTCGACGTGAAGATCATCCGCAAGGTCATCCGGCTGCGGAAGCAGGACCGCGCCAAGCGGCAGGAGGAAGAGGCGATCCTCGACCTCTATCTCTCGGCGATCGGAGAGATTTGAAGCGTAAGGCTCCCCTTTCGCCCTACGAGGCCCAGAAGGCGGCCGCCAAGCGCGCCGCCCTCAACGCCCTGAAACGCGCCCGCCGGACCGCCGACAAGGCGGGCGTCGAGCTCTCCGACTGGGAGGGCGAATTCCTCGGCAGCGTCACCGAACGTGTGAAGACCTTCGGCCGCGCCTTCGGCGACCCCGAGAAGGGCGCGCCCGGCCAGGCGCTCTCGGCCATGCAGGCCGTGAAGCTGCAAGAGATCGCCGCCAAGGCGAAAGGCGAGAAGAAGGGCCTCCAGCGGAAGCCCTTCAAGCGCAAGTCCGAGGACTAGGCCGCGGCCTCGTCGGCCTCGCCGGCGCCCTTGATCAGACCTTCGAGCCCGTTCTCGCGGACCTTGCGGTAGAGCGTCGAGCGGCCGATGCCGAGGCGGCGGGCCACCTCGCTCATGTGGCCGGCGTAGACCTCGATGGCGTGCTGGATCAGGTCGCGTTCGATCTCGTCCAGCGGGCGGATATGGCCCTTATGGTCGAGGATGCGCACCGGGCTTTCCGGCATCGGCAGGGAGGCGGCCAGTTCAGCGGCTGACGGCACTGGCATCGGCGTGCTCAGCGCTTCCGGCGGCGGGGCGGCGATGCCGGAGATGGCCGGGAAGTCGTGCGGCTGCAGATAGGGCGCGTCCGCGAGCACGATGGCGCGATAGACTGCGTTCTCCAGCTGGCGGACGTTGCCCGGCCAGTCGAAGGCGGTCAGGCAGGCCAGTGTCTCAGGCGCAGCGCCGACCACAGCCTTCCCCTCTTCCACGTTGAAGCGCCGGACAAAGCAGTCGACCAGCGCCGGCACGTCTTCCTTCCGCTCGCGCAAGGATGGCGCCTCGATCGGGAAGACGTTCAGACGGTAGTAGAGGTCCTCGCGGAAGCGGCCCTCGGCGACGGCGTTCGACAGGTCGCGGTTGGTGGCCGAGACGATGCGCACATCGACCTTGATCGAGCGCTTCGAGCCGATCGGGTCGATCTCGCTCTCCTGCAACGCGCGCAGCAGCTTGACCTGCATGTCCAGCGGCAGCTCGCCGACCTCGTCCAGGAACAGCGTGCCGCCGTTGGCCTCCTGGAACTTGCCCAGGTGCTTGTCGGTGGCGCCGGTGAAGCTGCCCTTCTCGTGGCCGAACAGGATCGACTCCACGAGGTTGTCGGGGATGGCGCCGCAGTTGACGGCGACGAAGGGCTTGCCGGCGCGGTCGGACGAGCCGTGCACGGCGCGGGCGATGACTTCCTTGCCGACGCCGCTCTCGCCGGTGATCAGGATCGGGATGCCGGACTTGGCCGCGCGTTCGCCCAGCCGCTTGACCATCGTCATCGCGGGCGAGGAGCCGATCAGGTCGTCGAAGGTGGTGCGGCCGCTCGTGTGCTTCTTCAGCCGATCGACCTCGCCCTTCAGGGCGCCCATCGACAGCGCATTGCGGATGGACACGATGATCCGCTCGGGGGCGGCGGGCTTGACGAAGAAGTCGGTGGCGCCGGCCTGCATGGCCTGGACGACGGTGTCGATGCCGCCCGTGGCGGTCACGACGATCACCGGCTGGTTGAAGCCGCGCGCCCGCATCTCCGTCAGGGTGTCCTGGCCCGAGATGCCCGGCATCACGAGGTCGAGCAGGACCACGTCGGCGGTCCCGCCGGCGGCGAGGCGCGCGATCGCCTGATCGCCGGACTCGGCGTAGGCGACCGCGAAGCCTTCGCGCTCCAGGACCGCCTGGATCAGGCGGCGTTGTGTCGGGTCGTCGTCGACGACCAGGACCGTTTTGGCCATGTGAAAACACCCACCGGAATGTCTCGGCCGTCTTTCTGACGACCTGCGTTGTTGTCCCCGTTTGATACAGGGCAGCGGTAAAGGCGGGGTTTCGGAAGCCTGAGTCGGAGGTTAACGGCGGACCTTATTCGGCCGCGACGAGAACCGGCTCACGCGGCAGAGCCGGCAGGCTGAACCTGGGCAGGAAGAACTGCACGATCGGGCCGATCGCCAGTGCATAGAGCACGGTGCCCACGCCGACCGTGCCGCCCATGAGCCAACCGGCGGCCAGCACCGTGATCTCGATGCCGGTGCGCACGCGACGGAGCGGCCAGCCGGTCCGGCGGGCAAGTCCGGTCATCAGGCCGTCGCGCGGCCCCGGGCCGAGGCCCGCGCCAATATAGAGGCCGCCGGCGATGCCGTTGAGCAGGATGCCCAAGGCCAGGAACAGCGCGCGCAGCGGATAGCCCTCGATGTCGGGGACGAGCGGCGCGGTGGCGTCGACGGCCAGGCCGATGACGATGACGTTGGCGACGGTGCCGATGCCCGGCTTCTGCTTGAGCGGGATCCACAGCAAGAGGACAAGCGCCCCGATCAGGCAGACCACCAGGCCGAACGACAGCGGCGTCTGTTCCGTGACGCCCTCGTTGAGGACGCCCCAGGGCTCCAAGCCGAGGCCGGCCTCCAGCATCACGGAGATAGAGAAGCCGTACAGCACGAGGCCGGCGAACAGCTGGATGAGGCGGCGGATCATCATAGAGGCCAAGGTGGTCGCAACTGGCCTTGGATTAAATAGCCAGTGGATGTAGCGTGGCCTTATGAGCCCCCGCCGCATCCGGGCCGCCTCGCTCATGCGCCTGCTCGGCGCGTGGCGCGGGGACCAAGCCGGTCCCGCCTACCGCCAGCTGGCCGATGGCCTGCGCCTGTTGATCCTGGACGGCAGGCTGCCGCTCGACGTGGTGCTGCCGGGCGAGCGCGAACTGGCCCAGGCGTTGGAGGTCAGCCGGACGACGGTGACGGGCGCCTTCACCCGCCTACGCGAACAGGGCTTCCTGCAGAGCCGCCAGGGCGCGGGCGCGCGCACGCGGCTGCCCACCGGGCCGGGCCACCGCGACTCGGGTCCGCTGATCCGCCCGAGCGAGCCGGGCGTCGTCGACCTGACGGCCGCGGCCCTGCCCGCCGGGGACTTCGTGCACCAGGCCTACGCCAAGGCCATCGAGGCGCTGCCGGCCCACCTGCCGCATCACGGCTACGAGCCGGTGGGGCTGATGGTGCTGCGGGAGGCGGTGGCCGACCGCTACACCCGCCGGGGCCTGCCGACGACGCCGGAGCAGATCCTCGTCACCCACGGCGCGCAGCACGCCTGGGCGCTGATGTTGCGGCTGCTGACGGGGCCGGGCGACCGGGTGGTGATCGACCATCCGACCTATCCGAACGCCATCGACGCGATCCTGCGCTCGTCCTGCCGGCCGGTGCCGGTGAGCCTGCCGCAGGACGGCTGGGACTTGGACGGCGTGGTGGCGGCGTTCCAGCAGAGCGCGCCGCGGCTGGCGCACCTGGTGCCGGACTTCCACAACCCCACCGGCCGCTGGATGGACTTCGCCGGCCGCGAGGCGATCGCCGCCGCGGGTCTTCGGACCCGCACGGTGGTGGTGTTCGACGAGACCATGCTGGACCTGTCGCTGGAGGGGCCGCGGGCGTCCTACGGCTTCGAGGAGCCGCCGGGCGCGATCGTGCGCCTGGGTTCGACGGGCAAGAGCTTCTGGGGCGGTCTGCGCATCGGCTGGATCCGCGCCGAGCCCGAGATGATCGCAGCGCTTGGCCGCATGCGGGCCTCCATCGACCTCGGCACCCCCGTGCTGGAGCAGCTCGCCGCCGCCGCCCTCCTGCGGGACGACGAGGCGGCGCTGGCCGCCCGCCGGGCCGAGCTGCGCGAACGCCGGGACCGGCTGGTCAAGCTTGCGGCCGAGCGGCTGCCGGAGTGGCGGGTGGCGCCGCCGCCGGGCGGCCTGTCTGTCTGGGCCGAGCTGCCGGCGCCGGTGTCCAATGCGCTGGCCGCCACCTGCGAGCGGCACGGCGTGCGGATCGCCGCAGGCCCACGGTTCGGCGTCGACGGCGCGTTCGAGCGCTTCGTGCGGCTGCCCTTCACCCTGCCGGCCGAACCCATGGCCGAGGCGATCGATCGCCTGGCGCTCGCCTATGTCCGGCTGCGTCCGCAGGCGGCGAACACCTCGGAGGCGGTGACCCGCGCCGTAGTATGACGACTAGCTCTTACGCGGCGGCACGCTTGCCGCGGCGGCGATCCGGGGCATAGTTCCTCCCAAAAGCTGCGCCACGCGAATGAGCCGGCTGCTGGGAGGGCGAGATGAAGATCATCCGGTTCGGGCTCATTGCGGCCGCGGTGCTGAGCCTGGCGGCCTGCCAGAAGGCGGGGACGGCCAACGTCGACGGCAAGCGCATCGCCGAGGCCGACGCCAACGCCGAGTGGCTGTCCTACGGCAAGGGCTATTCCGAGCAGCGGTTCTCGCCGTTGGACAAGGTCAACGCCGGCAACGTCGGCCAGCTGGGCCTCGCCTGGTACGCCGAGTTCGACACCGACCGCGGCCAGGAGGCGACGCCGCTGGTCGTGGACGGCGTGCTTTACACCACGACGGCCTGGTCGAAGGTCCTCGCCTTCAACGCGAAGACGGGCGAGCGGCTCTGGGCCTTCGATCCAAAGGTGGAAGGGGCGAAGGGCTTCAACGCCTGTTGCGACGTGGTCAACCGGGGCGTCGCCATCTGGAAGGGCCGCGTCTACGTCGGCACGATCGACGGACGGCTGATCGCGCTGGACGCCAAGACCGGCGACCAGGTCTGGTCGGTGCAGACGACCGATCCCTCCAAGCCGTACACGATCACCGGCGCGCCCCGGGTCATCAAGGACAAGGTGCTGATCGGCAACGGCGGCGCCGAATATGGCGTGCGCGGCTACATCACCGCCTACGATGCGGCGACCGGCAAGCAGGCCTGGCGCTTCTTCACGGTGCCGAACCCCACCGGAGCCCCGGACGGCGCCGCCTCTGACAAGGTGATGCGTGAGAAGGTCAATGCGACGTGGTCCGAGGGCGAGTGGAAGAAGACCGGCGGTGGCGGAACGGCGTGGGACTCCATCGCCTATGACCCGGCTCTCGACCTCGTCTATTTCGGCATCGGCAACGGAAATCCCTGGAACCACAAACTGCGGTCGGGCGGGCAGGGCGACAACCTGTTCGTGTCGTCGATCCTGGCGCTGAAGCCGGACACCGGGGAGTACGCCTGGCACTACCAGACGACGCCGGGCGAAAGCTGGGACTACACGGCGACCCAGCACATCATCCTGGCCGACCTGACCATCGGCGGGCAACCGCGCAAGGTGCTGATGCAGGCGCCGAAGAACGGGTTCTTCTACGTCATCGACCGCGCGAACGGTCAACTGATCTCGGCCAAGAACTACACCAACATCACCTGGGCGAGCGGCGTCGACCTGAAGACGGGCCGGCCGATCGAGAACCCGGCCGCGCGCTATCAGCAGGCCTCCACCGTGCTGCAGATCCCGGGGCCCCTGGGGGCGCACAACTGGCAGCCGATGGCCTTCAATCCGAAGACCGGCCTCGTCTACATCCCCACTAACGTCACGCCGTTCGCCTATACCGACGACAAGGGCTTCGGCGTGAAACAAGGCGCCTGGAACACGGGCGTCGACTTCCTGACCAACGCCCTGCCGACCGACGCCGCGACGCTCACGGCCCTGACCGCCATGATCAAGGGCCAGCTGGTCGCATGGGATCCGGTGAACCAGCGCGCGGTATGGACCAAGGACCATCCCTACTTCTGGAACGCCGGCGTGCTGTCGACGGGCGGCGGCCTCGTCTTCCAGGGCGCGGCGGAGGGCCAGTTCCGGGCCTATGACGCCGCCAACGGCAAGGAGCTGTGGGCCTATCCGACGGGCAACGGGATCATCGCCGCGCCCATGACCTACGAGATCGACGGCGAGCAGTATGTGGCGATCATGGTGGGCGCCGGCGGCGGCGGCCAGATCTCGGCTCCGGCGTCGCTGCCCGTGCGGCCCAGGCTGCCCGGCCGACTGCTGGTCTTCAAACTGGGCGGTCAGGTCCAGGCGCCGGCCTTCCCGGCGCCGCCTGCCGCGGCCCCGATCGACCTGGCCTCGATGGAGCCGTCGACCGGCGACACGCAACGCGGGTTCGCGCTGTTCCACCAGCACTGTCAGGTCTGCCACGGCCCGAACGCCTCGGGCGCCTGGCTGCCGGACCTGAAGCGTTCGCCGATCACGGCCTCGGCGCAGAGCTGGCAGGCGGTGGTGATCGAGGGCGCCAACGCGCCGCGCGGCATGGCCAGCTTCGCGCGCTTCATCAGCCCGCAGGACGCCGAGGCGGTCCGCGCCTACGTCATCCAGGAAGCGCGGACGGCCGCGGCAGCGACGCCGGCGGCCGCGCCCGAGACCTCACAGGGCTCGCGCGTCGCGCCCGCGCCCAAGACCTGAGCGCGCTAGCGGGGAGAACAGCGTCGAACTGCTCGGCGATCCAGTCGGCCTGGGCGTCGGTCAGGATCAGCGGCGGGGCGATGCGAATGGTGTGCTCGTGTGTCTCCTTGGCGAGCAGGCCTCGGGCCTGCAGCGCCTCGCACACCCGCCGCGCGCCTCCAGCCTCGGGATGCAGCTCGACAGCCAGCATCAGGCCGCGGCCGCGCACCTCCTTGACGCCGCCGGCCTTGATGGCGGCGAGCTGGCCTTTCAACCGATCTCCGACGCGGGCGGCGTTCTCCACCATGCCTTCCTCCGTCAGCGCCCGCAGGGCCGCCCGCGCCACGGCGCAGGCCAGCGGATTGCCGCCGAATGTGGAGCCGTGCTCGCCTGGATGCAGCACGCCCATGACCTCGGAGTTCGAGAGCACGGCAGAGACCGGGTAGAAGCCGCCGGACAGCGCCTTGCCGATCAGGCTGAGGTCGGCCTCGATCCCCTCGTGCTCTTCCGCCAGCAGCTTGCCGGTGCGGCCGAGGCCGGTCTGGATCTCGTCCAGGATGAGGATGACGTTCTCGCGGGTGCAGAGCTCGCGGGCGGCCTTCAGATAGCCCGCGGGCGGGATGATGACGCCCGCCTCGCCCTGGATCGGCTCCAGCAGCACGGCCACCGTGTTCGGCGTGACCGCCGCCTCTAGGGCCTCTCTGTCCCCGTAGGGCACGACCTTGAAGCCCGGCGCGAAGGGGCCGAAGCCGCCGCGGGACTGCGGATCGGTGGAGAAGCCGACGATGCTGATGGTGCGGCCGTGAAAATTCTCGGAGGCGACGATGATCTCGGCCGCTCCGTCCGGGACCCCCTTGACCTCGTAGCCCCACTTGCGAGCCACCTTGAGCGCGCTTTCCACCGCCTCGGCGCCGGAGTTCATCGGCAGCACCTTGTGGGAGTTGGTCAGCGCGCAGAGCTCCTCGTAGAAGGCGGCGAGCTGGTCGTTACGGAAGGCGCGCGAGGTGAGCGTCAGCCGGCCGGCCTGCTCGACCATCGCCTGCAGGATTTTCGGGTGGCAGTGGCCCTGGTTCACGGCCGAATAGGCTGAGAGGCAGTCCATGTACCGGCGGCCTTCGACGTCCCAGACGTAGACGCCCTCGCCGCGCGTCAGGACCACGTCGAGCGGCTTGTAGTTCTTCGCGCCATAGAGCGACTCCAGGGCGATGTAGCTCTGGGTCAGGGTGTTCTGCAGGGCGATGTCGTTCATCGGACGGCTCCCTATTCGGCGGCGAGGATGGCGGCGGCGGGGGGTGCTCTTCCGGTCGAGCCGGAGCGTCATGCAGTAGGCGGCGCCGCCTGAGCGGATGAAGGGCGCGAGGTCGACCTCGACGAGCTGGTAGCCGCGGTCGCCGAGCTTGCGGCGGAGACTCTCCGGCGCGCGCGCCATGATCACGGTGGAGCCGACGTTCACGGCGTTGACGCACAGCGCCGCGGCCTCGTCGGCGTCGGCCTCGATCCGCTGCTGCTCGGGCACGCGCTCATGGATCGCCGCCAGGGCCTGGGGCGTGAAGGCCGCGGGATAGTAGAGCACCTGTCCGCCAGCCAGCGGGCAGAAGCAGGTGTCGAGGTGGTAGAAGGCCTCGGTGGCAAGCTCGAGCGGTACGACGTCGTGGCCGAAGGTTTTCCGCACGACCGACAGCGCCCCGCGGCTCGACCGCGGGCCGAAGCCACCCCAGAAGAAGCCGCGATCATGGTCCCAGATCGCGTCGCCGGCGCCCTCGTGGAACAGCCCGTCCGAAAGGTCGACGATCTCTCGCACCAGGCCACGGGCTTTCAGCCGCTGGAACACCGAGCGGAAGACCGCCTCTTCGCCCTGGCGTTGGGGATGGCGGAAGCGGGCCAGCAGCACCTTGCCATCGAGCACGACGGCCGCGTTGGCCGGGAAGACGAGGTCGGGCAGGCCCTTCACGGCGCCGATCACCTCGACGTGGGCGCCGGCCGCTTCCAGGGCCTGGCGCAGGGCGGCGGAGCCGGCGCAGGCCTGGGTGGCCTGCTCCGGCGTCCACGCATCCGGATCCATCCACGGGTTGATGCGATAGCTGATGTCGAAACAGCCCGGGTCGGTCATTACGAAGAACGGCCGGCCATCCATGCGGAACTCCCTGCAAAGCTTTTCACAAAGGAGCGTGGCCTAAGGCCGCGTTAGCGAAAAGCCGCAGCTTGTCTGCATAATGTCGTTCAGTTTAGCGGAGTGCCATAATACGCTAGCGATATGATCGACGATCTCGACCGACGACTGATCGCCCTCCTTCGCGCCGACTCGCGGATGCCGGCCGCGTCGCTCGCCCAGGCGCTGAAGGTCTCGCGAGGCACTGTCCAGAACCGGATCGACCGCCTCATGAGCCGCGGCGTGATCCAGGGGTTCACAATCAGAACCAAGCCCGAGATGGAAGCGAACCGGGTCCGGGCGATCATGTGCATCGAGATCGAGGGCGAGCGGGCCGGCGCGGTGGTCAAGGCGCTGCGCGGCTTTCCGGAGGTGGACAAGGTGCACTCCACCAACGGCCGCTGGGATTTGGTGGCCGAGCTGGACGTCGAGACACTGGCGCAGTTCAGCGAGGCGCTCGACCGGATCCGCGAGATCGAGGGCATCGCTTCGACCGAAACCTCGATCCTGCTGGCGACCCAGAAGGCCTAGGCCTATCTCTGGGCCATGAACGCGCCCTTCAAGACCGACGCGCTGCCTGAGTGGCGGCTGGACGACCTCTACGCCGGCCGCGAGGACCCGCGCATCGCCGCCGACCTGCAGGCAGCCGCCGACATCAACGCGCGGCTGGTCGAGCTGAAGGGGCGCCTCGTCGCGGCCCGCGCCGAACCGAAGCTGCTGGGCGAGCGGCTGGATCTGGGCGTGCAGCTCTATGAGGACGCCACCAATGCCCTGTGGAGCGTCGGCGCCTATGCGTCGCTGGCGGCGTCCACGGCGCGCAACGATCCGGCCTGGTCGAAGTTCGAGGCCGATCTCCGGAGCCGGTCGTCTCAGATCGCCGCGGAGAGCCTGTTCTTCAGCCTGGAGATCAACCAGCTGGAGGACGCCGAGATCGAGGCGGCCTTGGCGGCGCATGCGGCCGCCGCGCGCTGGCGGCCGTGGCTCCGGCGTGTGCGGCTGAGCCGCCCGCACGAGCTCTCCCCGGATCTGGAGCGGATGCTGATCGATCGCGGTCCGGCGGTCGCCAACTGGGTGCGCCTGTCGGACGAGACCCTGGCCGGCCTCAAGGCGAAAGTGGGCCCGGAGACGCTGACGCTGGCCGGGGTTCTCAATCGGATGTCCGATCCGGACGCCGGGCGGCGCAAGCAGGCCGCCCAGGCGCTGGCCCGGGCGCTGGCGCAGCGGAGCGCCACGCTCGCGCTGTGCCTGAACACGCTGGCCTTCGAGAAGCAGGTCGAGGACCGCTGGCGCAAATACCCGACGCCAGCCGCCGCGCGGCACCTCGCCAATGAGGTGGACGCCGACGCCGTCGAGGCCCTGGAGGCGGCGGTGGTCGAAAGCTACGAAGCGGTCAGCCATCGCTACTATCGGCTGAAGGCCAAGGTGCTGGGCAAGGACGCCCTCGACCATTGGGACCGCAACGCCCCGCTTGAGGCCGGCCAGCCGAAGACCTACGCCTGGGAAGAGGCGCGAGGCATGGTGCTGGAGAGCTTCGAGGCTCTGGCGCCGCGGTTCGCCGACACCGCCCGCACCTTCTTCACCCAGCCGTGGATCGACGCCCGACCCCGGGCCGGCAAGCAGTCCGGGGCCTATTCCCATCCGGTGACCGCCAACCGGCATCCGTACGTCTTCATGAACTACATGGGCGAGCGGCGCGACGTGCTGACGTTGGCACATGAGCTGGGTCATGCCGTGCACCAGACCCTGTGCGCGCCCCTGGGCACGCTCTTGGCCGACACCCCGCTGACGCTGGCGGAGACCGCCTCGATCTTCGGAGAAGGCCTGGTGTTCGAACGCCTGCTGGCGGAGGCGACGCCGGAAGAGCGCCGCGGTCTGCTGGCCGGCAAGATCGAGGACGGGATCAACACGGTGGTCCGGCAGATCGCCTTCCACCGCTTCGAGACCAGGTTCCATGCCGCCCGGCTGCAGGGCGAGCTGTCGCCCGAGGAGATCGGCGGCCTGTGGCTGGAGGTGATGGGCGAAAGCCTCGGGCCGGCGGTCAAGCTCAACAAGGGCTACGAGCACTACTGGGCCTATGTGAGCCACTTCGTGCACGCGCCGTTCTATGTGTACGCCTATGCTTTTGGCGACCTCCTGGTCCGCGGTCTCATGGAGAAGCGCCGTGAGGATCCGCAAGGCTTCGCGCCGCTGTACGAACAGCTGCTCGCGGCGGGCGGTACAAAGACCTACGTCGAGGCCCTGGCCGCTTTCGGGCTCAATCCGCGCGAGAAGGCGTTCTGGGCGGCCGGCATGAAGCAGCTGGAACGGCTCGTCGACGAGTTCGAGGCGTTAGTCTAGGCCGCGGCGTCGAAGGGCGCGAAGACGATCGGCCGCTCGTACGGGGCGTCGGCGACCTTCAGAACGTGCTTCAGCGTGCGGATGCTTGACGCCTCGCCGGTCATGGAGACGGCGCCCTGGGCGACGGCGTCCGCATAGCCCTCGTAGCCCATCCAGACGCGGATGAAGGCCTCAAGTTCGGCGGCGATCACAACCTGGACCTCCTTGCCATCGGGCGCCTTGAAGCAGACCTCCACGTCGTCGGCGCGCAGAACGATCCACCAGTACCGACGGGTGGCGTGAGCCTTGGGTACGCCGCGGAACTCCAGCCGCAGTACGATTTCGCGGTCGGGCAGGTCGCGAGGATCGATCTGGCGCTTCATGCTCCAGACCAGCATGGTCGGGTCCATGTCTGCGGGCCCCAGCCGGCCCTGGCCATAGCGCTGTCCCCACGCGGACATCATGACGATGATGTCCCGGAAGGCCTCGCCCGCGCGGGTGAGGCGATAGAGCTTGCCCTGAGCCAGTGGTTCGGTCGCCACCACGCCCGCGTCCTCCAGCTCGGTCAGGCGCTGGACCAGCAGCGCGCGGGACATGGTCGGCATCCCGCTGTGCACCTCGGAGAAGCGCTTGGGCCCAAAGCACAGCTCGCGCACGATCAGCGGCGTCCACCGCTGGGCGAAGATCTCGGCCGTCTTGGCGACCGGGCAGAATTGTCCGTAGCCCTTCATGCCTAAATCGTCGCTAGTCGAACGACGTTCGACAAGTTCATTCTTCGAACTGGAGGCGAGATCGCCGTTTGGAGAATGAGGGTTCTCAGAGAACGTGAGGATCCGACATGACCATCACCATGACCAAGCCCGCCGCTGTGAAGCCCGACTGGGAACGCCTTGCGCAACAGGCCGGTCCCGAACTCGCCGCCGGCGCCGCGCAGGCCGACGCGACCGATGCGTTCGTCGGCGAGAACCTGAAGATGCTGAAGGCGCGCGGTTTTCACACGGCCGGCGTCCCGGCCGAACTGGGCGGCGGCGGCGCAAGCCACGCCGAACTGGCCCAAATGCTGCGGACGCTCGCCCGCTACTGCGGTTCGACGGCGCTCGCGCTCTCGATGCATACGCACCAGGTGGCGGTTCCGGCCTGGCGCTGGCGGCGCACGCCCGAGGCCGTCGAGGGCCTGCTGAGGCGGATCGTCGCCGAAGAGCTGACGCTAGTCTCGTCGGGCGGCTCCGACTGGCTGGACGGCTCCTGCCGTGCAACGCCGGTGGAAGGCGGCTTCCGCGTGACCGGCCGGAAGGCGTTCGCGAGCGGCGCTCCGGACGGCGACCTGCTGATGACGATGGCGGTTCTCGACGCGCCCGAAGGGCCGACCGTCCTGCACCTGCCGATCCCGCTGAAGGCGGAGGGCGTCCGGATCCTGGACACCTGGCGCACCCTGGGCATGCGCGGCACCGGCTCGCACGACCTGGAGCTGGACGGCGTCTTCGTCCCTGAGGCGGCGGTGGCCGTGCGGCGCGCCGCCGGCAAATGGCACCCGGTGATGCACACCGTGACGCTGATCGCCTTCCCGCTCATCTATGCGGTCTATGTCGGGCTAGCGGAAGCGGCCCGCGAGACGGCGCTGGATCTCGCCGCGGTCCGCAAGTCGTCTCCCGACGTCGAACTTGTGATCGGCGAGATGGAGACCGAGCTCGCCGCAGCGCGGCTGGCGCTGGCCGACATGCTGGCCTGCGCGGCCGCCGACGAGCCGGGGGCGGCGGCCAGCAACCGCATCATGACCGGCCGCACCTTGGTCAGCCGCTCTGCGATCCGGACGGTCGAGAAGGCCATGGAGGCGGCGGGCGGCGCGGGCTTCTACCGCAAGACCGGTCTGGAGCGGATCTTCCGCGACGTGCAGGCCGCGCGCTACCACCCGCTGCAGGAGAAGGCCCAAAGCCGCCTCGCGGGCCGCGTGGCGCTGGGCCTCGACATCGACGGCTGACGTACCTGCGCTTCGACGCTTGCCATCTTTCAAACGCCCGTTAGACCTGGACGGGCATGGGCAACGACCTGACCGAAAAGCCGAAGGAATCCTATGACGACCGGCCGTTCCACACCGAGGGCCTGCCGCCCGAGGTGCGGGCGCCGCTCGCCGCCTTCAAGGGTGCGGAGCCGCCGGCTCCGCAGTGGTTCAGGGATGCGATCGCCGAAGAACCCGAGCGGAGCTTCGTTGTCGCCAACGGAACCCGGCTGGAACTGCTGACGTGGGGCGAGGTCGGCAAGCCCGGCTTGCTGCTGGTCCACGGCAACAGCGCGCACGCCGACTGGTGGAGCTTCATCGCGCCGTTCCTGGCCAAGGATTACCGGGTCGCCGCCTTCTCGCTGGCCGGGATGGGCGAGTCCGACTGGCGGGAGCGCTATGCGTTCACGGATTTCGCCAGCGACGCCGAGGCGTGCGCCCGGGCGGCAGGTCTTTACGAAGGCGGCGCCGCGCCGATCTACATCGGCCACTCGTTCGGCGGGGCGCAGGTCTTCTACGCTTCGGTGCAGAACCCGGCGCAGATGCGCGCCGCGATCCTCGTCGACACCGGCTTCGGCGGACCGCCGCCCGAGGTGCTCGAGGAGCGCCGGAAGAAGGCGGAGCAGGTCCGCAACATCCCGACCGCCGACCGGCCCAGCCGTGTGTACGCCACGCTGGAGCAGGCGCTGGGACGCTTCCGGCTGATGCCGCCGCAAGCGGCAGGCAATCTGTTCGTCGCCGACTTCATCGCCCGCCGCTCGCTGAAGCGGGCGCCGCTGGCCGACGGCTCAGGCGAGGGGTGGACCTGGAAGTTCGATCCCACGATGTGGGAGAAGCTGGATCGCACGAACGCGCCGTCCGCCGAGCGTGCGCCGCCGATCAATGTGCCGATGGTCCACATCTTCGGCGCGCGCAGCCGGATCATCGAACGGCGCAAGGCCGGCGAGCAGAGCTTCCTGGGCGAACGGGTGCGGGAGATCGAAATCCCCGAATCTGAGCATCACATCATGATCGACCAGCCCCTGGCCCTCGTGGCGTCGCTTCGCACCCTGCTGGCGACTTGGCCCGGCTGAGCCCTTGGCTTGAGCGATGCGGGCGCTTCGTGTAGCACCCGGCGCGAAGACTTCTTGGAGAGTGTGCTTCCGATGGCCGGACCGGCTTCCGACTACCACCGCGGCGAGATGGACATCGCCGAGCAGACCTCGACCTACAAGCTCGTCATGGGCATCACCAAGTGGGGTTCGCTCTACCTGGCCGCTGCGATCCTGGCGCTCACGATCTGGTTCTGCACCGAAGCTGGCTTCATGGCGGGCCTGATCTCGGCCGTCGTGCTCATCGTCCTGGGCACGCTCGTCCTGCGCGACAAGAAGGGCGGCGCGGCGCACTGAGCCGCCCGCAGCGGCCTGCGGTCGCACTCGAGGCTTGCCAGAGAGCGCGCGCCTTCCGATGGAAAGAGCGCGCCCTTCGGCGCCTATAGCTCACCTTAAAACGCTCGTTTGAATTCTGCTGTTCGGCGGCTGGACAAGTCCCGGAGCGCACCCCTATGGTCCCGCCCAATCAACAGGGGGGACATCGCGGCATGCCCGTCATCGCCGTCACCAAGGAGCGCCGCTCGGGAGAGACCCGCGTGGCTGCGGTTCCAGAGACGGTGAAGAAGCTGACCGCCGCGGGCTTCACCGTCGTCGTCGAGGCCGGCGCCGGTCTTTCCGCCGCCTTCCAGGACGCTGACTACGAAGCCGCGGGCGCCACCCTGGCCAGGACGCCCACGGACGCGCTTGGCCAGGCCGACATCGTCTTCAAGGTGCGCGCGCCGGAGCCCGAGGAGATCCAGGCCACGAAGAAGGGCGCACTGGTGGTCGCCCTGCTCAATCCGTATCAGGACAGGGCTACGCTGGATGCGCTGGCGGCGCAGGGCGCGACCGCCTTCGCGATGGAGTTCGTGCCGCGGATCACCCGGGCTCAGGTGATGGACGCGCTGTCGTCCCAGGCGAACCTCGCGGGCTACCGCGCTGTCATCGAGGCCGCCGAGGCCTACGGCCGGGCGCTGCCGATGATGATGACGCCCGCCGGCACCATCGCGCCGGCGAAGGTCTTCGTGATGGGCGTCGGTGTTGCGGGCCTGCAGGCCATCGCTACGGCGCGGCGCCTGGGCGCCGTGGTCACCGCCACCGATGTGCGGCCGGCGACCAAGGAACAGGTCGAGAGCCTGGGCGGCAAGTTCGTCGCCGCCGAGGACGAGGAGTTCAAGGCGGCCGAGACGTCCGGCGGCTACGCCAAGGAGATGAGCGCCGAGTACCAGGCCAAGCAGGCCGCGCTGATCACCGAGCACATCAAGAAGCAGGACATCGTGATCACCACGGCCCTCATCCCCGGCCGCCCGGCTCCCAAGCTGGTCAGCGCTGCTCAGGTCGCCTCCATGAAGCCGGGCTCGGTGATCGTCGACCTGGCCGTCGAACAGGGCGGCAATGTCGAGGGCTCGAAGCTAGGCGAGGTCGCCGTGGTCGGCGGGGTGAAGATCGTCGGCTATGCGAACCTCCCGGGCCGGATCGCCGCCGACTCCTCGGCGCTGTACGCCCGCAATCTCATGGCCTTCGCCGAGCTGCTGAAGGACAAGGAGGGCGGCTTCGCCCCCGACTATGAGGACGAGATCCTCAAGGCCGCGCTCGTCACCAAGGACGGCGCCATCGTCCACCCCTCGCTGAAGGGCTGATCCATGGAAGCCGTCGACCCCACCGTCTTTCGCCTGGCGATCTTCGTGCTCGCCATCTTCGTCGGCTACTACGTGGTCTGGAGCGTCACGCCGGCGCTGCACACGCCGCTGATGGCCGTCACCAACGCCATCTCCTCGGTGATCATCGTCGGCGCCCTGCTGGCCGCGGCGGCCTCGGGCCAGGGCGGCGAGTTGACGGGCAACGTGCTGATCTCGAAAGGGGCCGGCGCGATCGCCGCGGCCTTCGCGGCGGTCAACATCTTCGGCGGCTTCCTGGTCACCCAGCGGATGCTTGCCATGTACAAGAAGAAGGACAAGGGCAAGTGAGCGACGGCTACCGTCGCAACGCCGAGCTGTCCCGCGCGGCCATCGTCACCGCCGCCGGCGGGGCGGTGATCGCCATGTCGCAGCAGGCGGCGGTGGTGGGGCCTGGTCCCGCCGCGAAAGTCATCCTTTTGGCCGGCGGCGCGGTCGTCGCACTGGGCCTTCTATTCGCACTTCGCAGCCTGTTCGGTCGTCGGGGGGACGCTGACCAATGAACGCCAATCTCGCGGCCATCCTCTACCTCGTCTCGGGCGTGCTCTTCATCCTTGCGCTCCGGGGCCTCTCCTCGCCGACCTCCAGCCAGGCGGGCAACCGCAACGGCATGATCGGCATGGCGATCGCGGTCGGCACCGTGCTCGCCACGCTCTGGGGGCAGGGGGCGCTCGACGCCCTGACCCTGGCGCTGATCGCCGGCGGCGTCGCTATCGGCGGCGTCATCGGAGCGGTCATCGCCAAGCGCGTCGCCATGACGTCGATGCCCCAGCTCGTCGCCGCCTTCCACAGCCTCGTCGGCATGGCGGCCTGTCTGGTGGCGGTCGCCGCAATCCACACGCCCGAAGCCTACGGCATCGGCCATGCCGGGGCGATCCACAGCGTCTCGCTCGTCGAACTATCCCTCGGCCTCGCCATCGGCGCGGTGACCTTCACCGGCTCCGTGATCGCCTTCGCCAAGCTGAACGGCAACATGAGCGGCGCCCCGATCCTGCTGCCTGCCCGCCACCTGCTGAACGTCGCGATCGGCGTCGGCATCGTCGCCCTGATCGTGGTGCTGGTGATGAGCGGCGGCTCGGCGCTCTGGGCGTTCTGGGGGGATCTTCGCGCTCAGCCTGCTGATCGGCGTGACGCTGATCATCCCGATCGGCGGCGCCGACATGCCGGTCGTCGTGTCGATGCTGAACAGCTACTCGGGCTGGGCCGCGGCCGCGTTGGGCTTCACGCTCGAGAACACCACCCTGATCATCACGGGGGCGCTCGTCGGCTCCTCCGGCGCCATCCTCAGCTACATCATGTGCAAGGGGATGAACCGGAGCTTCGTCTCGGTGATCCTGGGCGGCTTCGGCGCCGACGACAGCGCGGCTGCGTCGGGCGGCCGGGTGGAGACCCGGCCGGTGAAGCAGGGCTCGGCTGACGACGCGGCCTTCATCATGAAGAACGCCTCGAAAGTGATCATCGTCCCCGGCTACGGCATGGCGGTCAGCCAGGCGCAACATGCGCTGCGCGAAATGGCCGACAAGCTGAAGGAGGAGGGGGTCGAGGTGAAGTACGCGATCCACCCCGTCGCCGGTCGGATGCCCGGGCACATGAACGTGCTGCTGGCTGAAGCAAACGTTCCCTACGACGAGGTCTTCGAGCTCGAGGACATCAACTCGGAGTTCTCGACGGCCGACGTCGCATTCGTGATCGGCGCCAACGACGTGACCAATCCGGCCGCCAAGACCGA
Source organism: Phenylobacterium sp. J426 (assembly GCF_024699945.1). GTDB lineage: Bacteria > Pseudomonadota > Alphaproteobacteria > Caulobacterales > Caulobacteraceae > Phenylobacterium. The sequence continues at coordinate 1,872,085 of NZ_JAJOMY010000001.1, forward strand.
CCCGCAGTCACCCATCTTCGGCATGCCGATCCTCGACGTGGAGAAGGCCCGGACCGTGCTGTTCGTGAAGCGCGGCATGGCGTCTGGCTATGCGGGCGTCGAGAACGAGCTGTTCTTCCGCGACAACACCATGATGCTGTTCGCCGACGCCAAGAAGATGGTCGAGGGCATCCTCAAGGGGCTCTGACCCCCGTCAGGGGATCGATCAGGCGAACGGATCGTCCCAGCCGAAGCCGCGGCCGCCGCCCGGCGGAAGGCCGGCGGCCACCGGCCCGTGGGCGAGCGTCAGCAGGACGTAACCGTCGATCACGCCGTCACCATCGAGGTCGACCTCGACGCGGACCTGGGGACCCATCGGTCCCATCGTGGCGGGGCCAAACTCGCTGGTCCCGAAGTCGCCTGACTCAAAATCCACAGGCGGCGTGGTCGCGCCATCCCGCTCCGTGCCTCCGCCGCTCCCGGGAGCCAGCGTGGGCGGCGTCAGCGTCGCAGGCTCGCTCGTCGAAGGCTCGGCGGGGGGCGGCGGTACGGCGACCGGGCGGCCGTTCAGCACCAGGCGGTCGCCTTCCGCGACGTTGAAGTCCGTGACCACGCCAAGCAGAGTGTCGGCGCGGCCCAGCACATGAGGCGCGTTGATCACGAACGTATCCGCGCCCGGAGCCGCCCGTGGCGGTGACGCCGACGCGGAGCTCGAGCCTGTCGTCGCCCGCGCCGCCTTCCAGGAGGTCATTGCCGCCGCCCCCATCCAGCGTGTCGTCGCCGGCGCCGCCGATAATGCGCTCGTCGGCCGCGGTGCCGGTCAACCGGTCGTCGCCGTCGCCGCCCACGATCACTCGGGTCGTCTCGGCGGCGCTCGTTTCGCGGGGGGCTTTCCGTTCTGGTCCCCGCGGAGGGGGTCTCGAGCTTCGGCGCTTCGACGGCGTTTAGCGCCACCACCGTCGTGGCGACCGAACCGGCGGCGTCGCCGGCGGTCGGGGCGGCCGCCATCAGCGCGGCCTTCGGAGGTGCAGGCTCCGACAGCGCCGCACCCTGGATCGCGAGCTCGCGCTCCTGCGTCGGCGCCTTGACGTCCGGTGGGGGCGGCGGCGGGTCGACCGCCGGGGTCTCCGGCACGGGTGGGGTGGCGGCCTCGGCCGGGCCGGCGAACTCGACGGTCTCGTAGAAGAAGGCGGTGGCGATGACGAGCGCCAGGAAGGTCTGGGCCTGACGCCCGACCAGGCTGAACGGCACCACCACGGCGCTGTCCTCTTCCGCCTCGACCTGGCTGTTCAGGCGATCGCGCAGCGTGGCGTGCAGGTCGGCGCCCTCGCTCAGGGTGTCGTCCACCGCCGAGTGCACCACGAACTTGCCCTCGATGCGCGCCACGTGGATCAGGACGTCGCCGTTCTCATCGGTCACCACGCACCAGGGGTCGCCGGAATCGGTGGCCCCGAACACGGTCTCCACCCGCGCCCCGTCCGCGGTGAGGCGCTGGGCCAGCTCCTCCAGGCGCGCGCGCTCGGCGGCGGTCCAGTCGCCGTTGGAGCGCACGCGGGCGATGAAGGGAACGACGTCACCCATCGGGGCGGGAAGTCTCCTGGTCGGGCCGTCAGGCCGTGGCGCGGCCCTGCGCCGCGTCGGCTTCGAACAGCAGCCGGAAGAGTTCAGGTTCGTAGTAGCGGAGCAGGGTCTTGGCGAACTCGCTGGGATCGAGCCCCAGCGCCTGGGCCCACGCCGCTTGGGTCTCTATGGGGAGCCGGCCCAACCCGCTCTCCACCTGCGAGACGAAGGTGTAGTAGCGCAGGCCCACCTTCTCCGCCAGCTCAGCTTGCGTCAGGCCGGCGGTCTCGCGCGCCGTCTTCAGCCAGCGGCCAGCCTGCTGACGCAGGACCTTGATCTGGGCGGCCTTTACGGGGTCGGTCGCGGGTCTCGGCATCGGGGGTCCCTTCGGGGCCCTCGCGCCCCTTGCGGGCGGCGCGGGAGCGGACTACTACAGTTTTTCCGAAACAAATTACTACACAATGTGTAGCCGCGCGTCATCGGCTATCACAGCGCTCGAGAACGGGAAAGCAATGAAGCGTTTGTTCGTGTCGGCGGCCATGCTGCCGCTCCTTTATGCTGCCGGCGCCCAGGCGGAGACCAAGATCTCGACCGCCACAACCGCTCCAGTGCGGACCTCCACCGCCGCCAGCGGCCAGCCTGACTCACTGCTCATCGAGGCGAGCGGTTCGATCAAGCCGACCACGGCCGGCGCGGCGGTGACGATGGACTCCTCGCACGACGTCAAGAACGCGGGCGCGATCGGCTTCACTGGCGTGAACAACGCCGCCGGGGTTCTGCTGGTCGGCGGCCGGTCCGGAACGCTGACGAACACCGGTTTCATTGATCTTCTGGAGGACTACACCCCGACCGATGCCGACAACGACGGCGACCTCGACGGGCCCTTCGCGCAAGGCTCGGGGCGGTTCGGCATCCGGGCGACCGGTCCTGGGCCGTTCACCGGCAACATCGTCAACCAGGGCACGATCAGCGTTGAGGGCAACGACTCGGGAGGCATCTCCCTGGAGACGGCGTTGGCCGGCTCGCTGACCAGTTCGGGCTCGGTGTCGGTGGTGGGCGACCGATCCACAGGCGTCTCTGCGGCGTCTGTCAGCGGCGATGTCCGCATCACCGGCGCGGTTGCGGTGAAAGGCGAGGGCTCTCAGGCGGTCGTGCTGGGCGACGTGGGCGGCGGCATCGTGCTGCAGAACGGCGTCAGCGCCACCGGCTATCGGTCAACCATCCGCACCACGGACGACGCGACCCGCGCAAAGCTGGACGCCGACGACCTGAAGCAGGGCGGCGCGGCTGTGCGTCTGAGCGGCAGCGTCGCCAGGGGGCTGCTGCTGGATCGCCCACCGGCTGACGCCGACAAGGACGACAAGGACGAGGACGACGGACGGCGTCGAGGACGCGCTGGAGGCGACCGCCCAGATCGTCTCGGCCGGCGCCGCGCCGGCCCTCGACATCGGCGGCTCGGACGGCCACGAGCTTCGGTCGCGTGGGAACGGGCGAACTGGGCTATGGCATCGTGAACCGCGGCCAGATCGCGGCCGATGGGGTCAATGACGGCATCTCGGCCACAGCGGTCCGCATCGGTCAGACCGGCGGCGGGACCACGACGATCGATGGCGGAATCTACAACGCCAAGGCGGCGATCACCGCCAAGGCCTATGGGGCCGAGGCGACCGCCATCCTGCTGAATGCGGGCGCCGCCGTGCCCATTATCCGCAACACCGGCACCATCGCGGGCGATCAGGTGGGCGGCAAGCAGGACGGCCGCGGCATCGTGGACCTCTCGGGCAACCTGGCATTGGTGGAGAACTCGGGCGTCATCCGGGGCGCGGTAACCCCGAAGACCGGAGAGGCGGCGACGGCGCATGGCGTCGCCCTCGACCTTTCCGCCAATACGCTGGGCGCCGTGGTCCGCCAGGCGAAGGTCGCCACCGACGATACGCCCCAGATCGTGGGCGACGTGCGGTTCGGGGCCGGCGCCGACCGGCTCGAACTGCTGGGCGGCGTTCTTACCGGCGCCATGAGTTTCGGGGCTGGCGCCGACACGCTGATCATCGACGGCGAAGCCAGGGCGGCGGGTCGCCTGACCGACACGGACGGCGCGCTGGCGCTGGAGATCCGCAACGGCCGGCTGGCGGTCAGCAACACCGAGGCGATCGCCATCACGTCGTTGGACTTGGGCGCCAAGGGCGTCCTGGCGGTCACCATCGACCAGCAGGCCAACCAGGCGACGCGCTTCAACGTCGCCGGAACGGCGGCGCTCGCCGCGGGCGCGCAGGTGGAAGTTCAGCTGAAGTCTTTGGTCCGCGGCTCCCAGTCCTACCAGATCCTGCAGGCGCAGAACCTTCAGGTGGCCCAGACGGGGACCACGCTGGCGGGCGCGCCGTTCCTCTATCAGGCGGCGCTGCGCAGCGAACCGGGCGTGGGCGCGCTGTATGTGGACGTTCGGGCCAAGACGGCGGCCGAGCTCGGCCTCAACCGATCGGGCGGTCAGGCCTACTCGGCCGTGTTCAACTCGCTCGACACCAACGACGCCATCGAACAGGCCTTCCTCGCCCAAACGACGCAGGCCGGCTTCATGGGTCTGTACCAGCAGATGCTGCCGGACCACTCAGGCGGGGCGATCATGTCGGCCGCGGCCATCTCGGCAGCCGTTTCGTCGGCGACCTCACAGCCGATGGCCATCGATCGCGCCTCGGGCGTAGGAGTCTGGGCGCAGGAGATCCTGTTCGAGATCCGCCGCGACCGCACCGACGCCAATGGCTTCAAGTCGCAGGGCTTCGGCTTGGCAGGGGGCGTGGACCTGCTGGGCGATGCGAACGCCGTGGGCGTCACCGCGGCCTTCGTCGCCACCGAGTATCGCGACCGCGGGCGCCGCAGCCGGCGAGCAGGTGTCGATGAACGTCCTGAACGGCGGCGGATACTGGCGCTTCGACACCGGGGGCCTGCACGCCGACGCGCGGGTGGGCGTGGGTTACGCCTGGTTCGACGGCGACCGCAGGCTGGTGGGCGGAGGCCTCGATCTGCGCAGCGAGGCCGACTGGACGGGCTGGCTCGTCGACGCCCATGCGGGCGCCTCGTATACGGCGAACCTCGGCAAGCTCTACGCACGGCCGGAGCTGAGCCTCGATTACCTGCGGCTGTCCGAGGACGGCTACAGCGAGAGCGGCGGCGGCGCGGGCTTCGACCTGACTGTCGACAAGCGGAAGGGTGACCTGCTGACCGGTCAGGCGGCGTTGGCCGTCGGCTACCGGTTCGGCGAGGAGGTGTATTGGGCGCCTGAGCTGAAGGTCGGCTGGCGTCAGCGGTTGGCCGGAAGCCCCGGCAAGACCACCGCTCGCTTCGGTACGGGCGCGCCGTTCGTCCTCGACGCCGAGCAGGTGTTCGATGGGGGACTTGTCGTCCGCCTCGGCCTCCGTGGCGGTTCCGAAAAGGTGCTGTTCGCCATCGATGGCGGCGGTACGTTCGAGAGCGACTACAAGCAGTATGACGTCCGCGCGACGGTGCGCTTCCAGTTCTAGAGCGACAGTTTTCCGGCGGAGCCCGCATGTCGAATGACGTACGGGTTCCGCCGACGCTGAGTGTTCGTGGACGGTTCGAGCAGATCGCCAAACAACGGTTTGATGCTCGCCCAGTTTTTGCCTAGAAGCGCCGCCAGTTAACCACGCCTTACGCGGTTGGGTTCTGCCGAAGCTTGGCTGTCCGGGTCGGGGCGGTCCTGTCGAGATCCTCGGCGATAGGTGGAGTTGACAGCATTGACGGACCTGAGCTTGGCCCAGGACGGGCGCGTGCGGCACTGGCTGCTGGACGCCGCGCTGGGCGGCATCGTGGCTCTGGCGGCCATCACCCTGGCCCATGCCGCGCGCCCTGAGGCGCCCGCACCGCTCGCACAGGCCTCGCCCCCGGCGCCCGTCCAAGCCGCCCCAAGTCCGGAAGAACCCCCGATCCTGATCGCGTTCCAGGACCCCGTGCCCGGCCGCGTGGTGGTGTCCCCCTTCGGTTTGCGGCAGTTGCCGTGGGAAGAGGGCGGCCGGCTGCACGCCGGCGTCGACATCCAGGCGGAGTCCGGTGAAGCCGTCCGCGCGGCGGCTGACGGCGTTGTCGTGGAGGCCGGCCAGAGTTCGACCTATGGCCGCTACGTCGCGCTGAAGCACGCCGAGGGGCTGACCAGCTTCTACGCCCACCTGGGCGCCGTCTCGGGTCATCTCCGTCGCGGCATGGCCATCAAGGCGGGAGAAGCGGTCGGCAAGATCGGCTCGTCCGGCGTATCCACCGGGCCCCACCTGCACTTTGAGATCCGCGACAGCCGCGACCGTCCGCTGAACCCGACCCTGTTCCTCGGACGCGAGTTCGCGGAAGCGGGCGATCTCCCGCTACGCAAGGCGCAACGATTCGCGCGCACGGTGCGGATCGCCCAGGTGTCGACGATCCCGCAAAGCAAGCGCGCACTCATGGAGGCGAAGCTGGAGAAGCAGGAAATGGCCAAGGCGGTCCGGCTGGCCGAGAAGAGCGGCAAGGCTCCGCCGGCGGTTGCGGCGGATGCCGCGGGCGCGGCGCGCGACGCAGTCGCCGTCGAACGGTTCGAAGGACTGAAAGTGCTCCCCTCTGGCGACGACGGGCGACCCCGCGCGCAGATCACCTCCTAAACCTCGACGCCAGCGTTCAGGCGCCTCATAGGTCGGACGTGCGGGGCGAACTCATCGATATCGGCGGACGCCGCCTGCGGGCCGTGCGCCAGGGGCCGGCGGGCGGGCCGCTCGTCGTCTGCGAGCACGGCGCGTTCGGTTGCGCGGCCGACTGGGCGATCGTGCAGGAGAAGCTCTCCGACCTGGGCCTACGCAGTCTGGCCTATGATCGCGCAGGGATGGGTCATTCCGATCCCGGCCCCGAGCCGCGCGACGGTCGTGCGGCGAACGAGGACCTCTCCGCTCTCCTGGACGCCGCGGGCGAGACGGAGCCCTTCGTCCTGGTTGGGCATTCGATGGGTGGGCTGAGCTCGCGCTTGTTCGCCTTGACCCGCCCGGAGCGGGTCTCGGGCCTGGTTCTGGTGGACGCGGTGACGCCCGACGCCCTGGACCTCCCCGGTGCGTCGGCGGCGGTCGCGGCGTTCGGGCAACTGCTGCGGCTCGCTAGCTTCGCCGGACGCTTCGGCCTGATGCGCCCGGTGTCTCTGATCAGCGGCAACCTCATCGGGCTGACCGGTGAGGCCGCGCCCGAAAAACGGCGCATCCACGGCTCGGCGGTTCATGCGCGCTGGGCGGCGGCGGAAGTGCTGCAATGGCCCGCGACGGCCTCTTTGGCCGGCGCCGCCGAGTTGCCGAAGAATCTGCCGGTGGCGGTCGTCACCGCGGGCGCGGCCCATACCCGGAAGCCGCTGAAGGCGATCCAGGAAATCCCCGCGATGCGGTCACGGTTCGGGCACATCGACCACGTCGCCCGCTGCAACCACGCGAACCTGCTGGGGCCCCGCTATGCCGACGCGATCGTCCGGGGAGTCGAGCACGTGCTGGTCATGAATCCGGCTCGCGGGGGATGAGCCCCGCGGCGGCCAGGAAGCGGTCGCCGACTAGACTGCGTACCCGGACAGGGCTGTCCGCGGCGAGCAGGGGGCAACTCACCCCGCCCTCCGAGACGATCGCCGGCAGGGCGCCGCGCGCGCGGCGGGGAATGGTCTGTAGCCTCGCCTGTTGCGCCTTCGGCAGACGCGCGGCGATGCCGGCCAAGGGGCGAACGACACACGGCGCCGCGACGTCGAGCTCGAAGCGGCCGTCCCACACGCCGACGTGACCGGGCTGGAGATTCAGCGGGGCGAGGCCGCCTCGCGCGACTTCGCCGGCTTCGCGGAAGATTCGCACCTGCGCCTTATCCGCCTCGATGCGCGCGCCGGCCAGGGTCGCCGTCAATGGGGCGTCGCTGCGAAGGCTCTCGGCCAGGCGGGCCAAGCTGGACGCGGCCGGCGGCCGGCTTCCCCCGCCGGCGCAGACACAGGCCAGCCCGACGAACCGCTCGCCCTCGCCCTCGCCGAGCTCCGTGCGGGCGACCGTCAGCACGCCAAGCTGTTCCTCGAAGGCGAGTTCCAGAGGCTGGCCTTCGGCCACGCTGTGAGCGGGGTCCTCCGCCGCGAGCGGCCGGGCCCTGGCGCGCGCATACCGGGGGTCGGAGTTCGCCGGATCTTCGATCCAGGTTTCGCCTCGCTCCGCCAGCCACGCCCGCAACTCGGCCCGCCGGAGCTCCAGGAGCGGGCGCAGTAGGAAGAGCGCCCGCCCTTCCGGCCAGACAGGCGAAGGCGCCCAGGTCCGCGGCTCGGGCGTCGTCGCCCCGGCGTCGCGCATCCGCCGGGCCTCAAGCACGTCGTCGCCGGTGTGCCCCAATAGGATCACCACAGCGCCGGCCTGACGCGCGGCGTCGGCGATAAGGCGGTGCCGGGCGGCGCGCGCGGCGGCCGGCAGGCCGCGAACGGGCTTGTCGCCGCTCCACGTCAGCGCCTGGAAGGGGCGGCCGAGCCGCCGGGCAGTTTCCGCGCAGGCCGCGATCCAGGCCGAGCTCGCCGGATTCAGCTGATGGTCGACGCTCAGGACCAGGAGGTCGCGCCCCACGTCGTGCGCCCAGGCGTCAGCCATCAGCAGAAGCGCGAGGGAGTCGCCGCCTCCGGACAAGGCGACGGCGATCGGCCGGGCGCGGCTGGTCGAGAGCCTGCGGTCGAGATGGGCGCGCGCGCGGTCTTCTAGGCCGCGCACTTCGCCTGGGTTCGCGTCGAGGCCGCGCGGCTGGTGATGTTCGCCGGAGCCTTGGGATAGCGCTTGGGCAATTCGGCCAAGGTGCGGCAGGCATCCTGGGGCTTTTTCAGCGCAACCAGGGACCGGGCGAGCTCGACGACGGCGTCGGGCGCCCAGCTCGTCTGAGGCCAGCCGCGGATGGCGGCCAAGTAGGCGGCGGCGGCGTCGGTGTGGGCGCCACGCACCGACTGGGTCTTGCCCAGCCAGTAGCGCGCCTCCGGCGTGCGCTGGTGGTCGGGGAAGGCCTCGACGAAGCCTGCGAAGGCGGTCTCGGCGCCATCGTAGTCTCCCGACAGCATCAGCTGGCGCGCCCTGGCGAAGGCGTCGGTCGGATTGCCGACGGGGGGCGGGGGGGGCGGTGGAACGCCGCCGGACGGGGCGGCCGTCGCCGCCTGCTCGATCGCGGCGAGCTTGTCGGACATGCTCTGGAGCTGGGTCCGTAGGGCTCCGTTCTCGCGCTTGGCCTGCTCAAGCTCGAAGGTGGTGGTCTCCAGCGTGCCATTCAGGCGGCGCAGGGTTTGCTCCAGGTCGCCGATCCGGCTGGAGAGCTCCTCCATACGGGCGTCGGTGTCGGCGGGCTGCACCACTACCGGTTTTCCCGTGTCACGCATCTGGAAGACGATGCCGCGCAGCTCGCGGACGACCTTCTCCATCCGCTCCACGCGACGCCCATCGCGAGCGTCGAGCGGATCGGCCTCCGGCGCCGGAAACGGCGTCTGGGCGGAAGCGGGCGCCGCCGTCGCAAGGACGGTGAACGCCAGGAGGGAAAGGGCCAAACGGCTGCGCGGCATCGATCAGACCTCTTAGCGCGCGCCGCTCACGATGGCGGTGCGGGCGTTACGGTTACGCTGGTAGGCATCCTCGCTCGTGCCGGGGTCGATCGGCTGTTCCTTGCCGAACGAGATGGTCGAGATCCGGTCGCTGGTGACCCCGCGGCCGACGAGATAGTCGCGCACGGCGTTGGCGCGGCGCGCGCCCAGGGCGAGGTTGTACTCCCGGGTGCCGCGTTCATCGGCGTTGCCTTCGATGCGGACGCGGACGCTGCCGTACTGGCGCAGCCAGTTGGCCTGGGCGTCGAGAAGCGGGCGGGCGTCGCTGCGGACGTCGTGGCTGTCCAGGTCGAAGTAGACGCGGTCGCCGACATTGACGATGAAGTCCTGCGCCGAGCCGGGCGTGGCCGCAAGCGGCCCGCTGCTGACGGGTGGCGGCATGTCGCCGGGCTGCGCCGCAGGCGGCGGCGTGGTCGACGGCGCGGTGTCGAACTGCGGCTTCGGCCGGCTCGAGCAGGCCGCCACGGATGCCGCGGCCACCGCAATGAGCGCCAGGCGGTAAGCCGTGCTCCTGTTCACGTTACCAGACATCCTTAGGTCTCCTCGTTTCTCGTGATCGGTTTCATAGTCAGCGTCTATCGGGCGGGATTTTGGCGCAAGTCAGTTCAGCAGCGGCGACCACGCCGGGTCCGAGCCCGAGCCGGGGTAGGGCATGGGCTGTAGCACACGACCTGTGACATCCACGCTCCATAGCCGCGGCGCGCCGCCGGGCGTCTCCCGCGAGAACATCAGCACCCGGCCGTTGGGCGCCCAGGTCGGGCCCTCGTCCAGATAGCTGGAGGTCAGGAGTCGTTCGTCCGACCCGTCGGGACGCATCACGCCGATGTGGAACTGGCCGCCGGTCTGCTTGGTGAAGGCGATGAATTCGCCGGTCGGGCTCCAGACCGGGGTCGTGTAGCGGCCCTGTCCGAAGGAGATCCGGCGCGGGTTCGAGCCATCCGCCCCCATCACATAGATCTGCGGCGAGCCCGAGCGGTCGGAGTTGAAGGCGATCCGCGCGCCGTCCGGGGAGAAAGACGGCGACGTGTCGATCGAGGGGTCCGACGTCAGCCGCGTCGACGCCCGGCTCGCCAGGCTCATCACGAAGATGTCGCTGTTGCCTCCGCGTTCGACCGAAAACGCGACCCGGCCGCCGTCAGGCGAGAACCGCGGCGCGAAGACCATGCCCTGAAAGCTGCCGAGGCTCTCGCGACGGCCCGTTTCGAGGTTGAACAGATAGATCGCCGAGCCCTCCGGCCGCAGCGACATGTAGGTGATCTCCTGAGTGTTGGACGAGAAGCGCGGCGTCATGACGATGTAGGAGCCATCGGTCAGGTAGCTCGGATTGGCGCCGTCCTGGTCCATGATCGCCAGCCGCTTGATGCGCTTGGCCCGCGGGCCGCTCTCGGCGACGAACACCACGCGGGTGTCGAAGTAGCCTTTCTCGCCCGTCAGGCGCTCGTAGACGGCGTCGGAGATCTTGTGGGCGACCCGCCGCCAGTTCTCGGGGCTGGAGGTGAACTGCAGCCCCAGCAGCTGCTGCTCGGCGTAGACGTCCCACAGGCGGAAGTCGACGCGCAGCCGGCCGCCTTCGACCGTGACCTGGCCATTCACCAGCGCCTGCGCGCTGATCTGCTTCCAGTCGTTGAAGCGCGGCTGCACGGCGATGTTGATGTCGCGCTCGAGGTAGCCGGCCGGATCCAGCGGCCGGAACAGGCCGGAGCGCTGCAGATTGGCGCTGATCACCTGGGCGATGTCGGCGCCCTGCTGGCCGCCAAAGGCGGGGACGGCGATCGGCAGCGGCTGCAGGTCGCCGCGATTGACGTTCACCTCGATCTCGGCGCGGGCGGCGGGCGCAGCGAGGCAGAAGGCGAAGACGCAGGCGAGCGCGAGGATGAGGGGGCGCATGGTGAGGTTCCGGAGGGTTCTGGTCATTGCGAGGCGCAGGCTTCCCGGGCGTTGAAGTTCACCGCGATGCGCTGACCATAGTAGTCGCGCGACAGTCCGTGGAAGGGTGAAGCGGCATAGACGGCGCGTTCCGCGCGTTCGGCGGACGCTTGAGCCACCGGGGTCCGCGGGCCACGGATCTCAGAGCTCACCTGGCCCACCAGCTGTCCGCCCGAGCCGATGTTGAAGACGACGCGGACCACGACATCGCGGCCGCCCTCGACTTCGCAGTTGGGGTTCCAGCGGCGCTGCAGTTCTTCCACGAGCCCCTGCATGTCGGCTCCGGCGGCGAGGCCTGAGCCGGCGGTGTTGCGCGGCGTAGTCGAGGTTTCGGGCCGGCTGGGGCCCTTGGCCGCCGGAGAAGGCCGGCCTCCCGCAGGCCTGCTCTTCGACAGCGACTGTTCAAGGCTGGCGAAGAAGTCCTGGCTGTTGTCCGCCTTGGGAGCCGGCTTGGCCGGAGGGGCCTTGGTTGGCGGCGCCTTCGGAGCCGGCGTCGGGGGTGATTTCGGCGTGGGTGTCGGCGCGGGTTTTGGGCGCCGGCGTGGGCGGACTCGGCTTCGGCGGCGGCGGCGGCGTCGGCGTGGGCTTCGGCGCCGGGGGCGGCGGGGTCGGCGGCGCGGGCTGCGGTTGAGGCGCGGGCGGCTCCGGCGTGGCCGGCGCATCCGGGACGGGAGCCTCGGCCTGGGCGGTCTGTTCGGTGGGCCCCTCGATGGCTGGCCGCGTGTCGAGGTCGGGCGCGCTGGAGACGATGGTCACCGGCGTCACGGCGCCCACCTTCAGATCGCGGGCGCCCCAGGAGATCATCATGGCGGCGGCCACGCCCGCGTGCAACGCGAGCGAGCCCAAGGCCGCCGGAGAGACCTCCACACGCCTCACGGGGTCGAACGCTCCTCGATGCCGGAGGACGGCCCGCCCGTGTCGGTGATCAGGTTGATCGTCGTGAAGCCGGAGGTCGACAGCGAGGCCATGACCTGGGCGACGATCTCATAGGTGGCCCGGCCATCGGCGCGGACATAGATCGGTCGCTTGGTGTCGCCGTCGGTCATCGCCTGCAGCCGCGGCGCGAGGGTGGCGAAGGGAACCGCGTCCTCGCCGATGTGCACCGAGCCGTCGGAGCGGATGGAGATCGTCAGCGGCTCGGGCTGATCCTGGATCGAGCCGGCCTCGGTCTTCGGCAGCTCCACCGGTACGCCGGCGGTCAGCAGCGGCGCGGAGATCATGAAGACGATCAGCAGCACGAGCATCACGTCCACCAGGGGCGTGACGTTGATCTCGGAGAGTGCGCCGCGCCGGCCGCGGCCGTAACGGCGGCGACGCTTGGCCCCGCCCGCGGCGAAGGCGTCGTTAGCCGAAAGCGCCATCTAGGCCCGCTCCGCCAGTCGGCGCTGGATGGCGGTGGAGAGGTCGTCGGCGAAGCCTTCCAGCCGCGCCGTGTACTTGCCGGCCGAGGTGCTGAACGCATTGAACGCAACGTAAGCAGGGATCGCCGCAACGAGGCCGATGGCGGTGGCGAAGAGGGCCTCGGCGATGGAGGGGGCGACGATGGCGAGGGAGGTGTTCTTCTGGATGGCGATGGCCTGGAAGGCGTTCATGATCCCCCAGACGGTGCCGAACAGACCGACGAAGGGCGACGCGGTGGCGACGATCGCCAGGGCGCCCAGGCCGGCCTCCACCCGGGCGCTCTCGCGGGCGATGGTGGCGTCGAGGTGGCGGTCGATGCGCTGGATCAGGAAGGCGACCTGGCCCTCGGAGGCTTGGCCCTTCTGGCGGGCGTCGCGCCACTCCTTGAGCGCGCCCTGCAGCATGCGGGGCAGGGCGTGGCGGGGCTGGGCGCCGGCCTCGGCGGCGACGTCCTCGAGGCTGCGGCCGGAGGCGACCTGATCCTCGAACTTCGTGGCCTCGCGGTTCAGCGCCTGGAAGCGGAACAGCTTGTCGAGGATGATGGTCCAGGACCAGAGCGAGGCCGCCGCGAGCGAGATCATCACCAGCTTCACGACCCAGTCGGCCTGCATGAACAGGTGGAGGGCGTCGAAGCTCTCGGGGGTAACGGCGGCCGGGTCCATCGCGGTCCTTCTCTGGGGGGCGTTCGGTGGTGCTTGGCGGGGTTCGGTGGCGAACTTATGGCGGTGAAAACAGCGGCTTGAGCTGTTCGACGAGGCCGGGCGGCGGACGCCTGGCGCGGCCGCCGAGGCTGATGCAGGCGGCCTCCACGCGGGCCTCGGCGATGAGCTCCTGGCCGCGCAGGATCCGCTGGCTGACAAACAGTCGCGGCCCCTTCACGGAGTCGTAGGTGGTGCGCACCGTCAGGGCGTCGTCGACCCGGGCCGCCCGCCTGAAGTCGATGGCCATGTGGGTGACGGCGAAGGCCGCGGGTTCCGGCAGCTGGGCCAGGGCCTGGTGGCTGATCCCGCACACGCGCAGGAAGTCGCTGCGGCCCCGCTCAAAATAGCGCAGGTAGTTGGCGTGGTAGACGACGCCGGTGAAGTCGGTGTCCTCGTAGTAGATGCGCACCGGCAGGACGTGCTCGCGTCCGTCCAGCCAGCCGGCGGAGGGCTCGACCGACCGGCTCATTTGTCGAACAGGTCCGGCGGCGGACCGGCGCCCTGAATGTTGCGGGGCGCCTGCAGGCCGAGGTGCTCGTAGGCCTTGGCGCAGGCCATCCGGCCCCGGGGCGTGCGCTGGATGAAGCCCTGCTGCAGCAGGAAGGGCTCAATGACGTCCTCGACGGCGTCCCGGGCCTCGGCGATGGCGTAGGCCAGGGTCTCCACCCCGGCGGGTCCGCCCGCATAGTTCTCGATCAGGGCCCGCAGGTAGCGGCGGTCGAGCGCATCCAGGCCGAACTCATCGACGTCGAGCCGGGCGAGGGCCGCGGCGGCGGCCTGGCGGCCCACCACCTCGGCGCCGTCGGCGGCGGCGAAATCGCGCACGCGGCGCAGCAGGCGGCCCGCGACCCGTGGGGTGCCGCGCGAGCGGGCGGCGATCTCGAGCGCCCCGTCGGGGGTGAGCGCCATGCCCATCTTGGCGGCGGCGCCCAGGAGAACCTTCTGCAGCTCCTCGTGGGTGTAGAATTCCAGCCGGATGGGGATGCCGAAGCGGTCGCGCAGCGGCGTGGCCAGGAGGCCGGCGCGGGTGGTCGCCGCCACGAGGGTGAACGGGGCGAGATCGATGCGCACCGAGCGCGCCGACGGCCCCTCGCCGATGACCAGGTCCAGCACATGGTCCTCCATCGCCGGATAGAGGATCTCCTCGACGTTGGCGGCGAGGCGATGGATCTCGTCGATGAAGAGGACGTCGCGCGGCTCGAGATTAGTCAGGATGGCGGCGAGGTCGCCGGCTTTGGCCAGCACCGGACCCGAGGTGGCGCGGAAGTTCACCCCGAGCTCGCGGGCGACGATCTGGGCCAGCGTGGTCTTGCCGAGGCCCGGCGGCCCGAACAGCAGCACGTGATCCAGCGCCTCGCCGCGGTTGCGGGCGGCGTCGATGAACACCGAGAGGTTGGCCTTGGCCTGCTTCTGTCCGACGAACTCGGCCAGTGTCTGCGGGCGCAGCGCCTTGTCGGTGGGCTCGAAGGCGCCCGGTTCGCCGGACACCAGCCGGCTCACGGTCTCACCCCCGCAGTCCCTTCGGGCCAGCTCCCCGAGGGGGAGCGAGTTCGTTCGCAAGCTCACCGGCCAAGCTCCTGCAGCGCGGCCTTGATGAGGGCCGGCGGCTCGGCGTCGTCACCAAGGCGCAGGGCGGCGCTCTCGACGACGCGGCGCGCCTGAGGCTCGGCGATGCCCAGGCCCATCAGCGCAGCGACCGCCTCGCCGGGCGCGGACGCTTGGACAACCTGGGGTGACGAAACCTGGGCATGGAACGCCGCGACCGGGCCGTCGGTGAGCGGCTTGTCCTTCAACTCGACGATGATGCGCTGGGCAAGCTTGGGCCCGACGCCGTTCGCGCGGGCGACCGCAGCCTTGTCCTCGCGGGCGACGGCGGCGGCGAGCTCAGGCGGCGACAGCACGTCCAGAACCGACAGCGCCGCCTTCGGTCCGACGCCCTGGATGGTGCGCAGGATCACGAACGCCCGCCGCTCGTCGCGGCCCAGGAAGCCGTAGAGGGTGACGCCGGTCTGCTCGCCGAAAACGCTCTCGACGTGGACGACCGTCTCGTCCCCAACCGGCGGGAGGCGCGACAGCATCCGCGCGCCGCAGCGCACGACATAGCCCACGCCCATGACGTCGATCAGGGCCTCTTCCTCGCCGATCTCGGCGACGATGCCGCGCAGGCGTCCGATCACGGCGTGCGCTCCAGGCTTGAGAGGGGGGCGAATCACGTTCGGCATGCGTTCCCGCTGACCTACCGCGCGGAGGTTCAAAGGGGGAATCTTCGAAGGCGGCGGCTGACGGGAAGGTGAAGCGCAGCATGGGCGCAGCCCGGGCGGCTCTCGTCAGGCGACGCGGCGGGCCGTGCGGGCGTGGGCGTGGGCGATCGCGACGGCGAGCGCGTCGGCCGCGTCGGCGGTGGTCTTGCCGGCGGCGGGGAGCAGGCGAGCGATCATCCAGCCGACCTGGGCCTTGTCGGCGCCGCCGGTGCCGACGACGGCCTTCTTGACCACGGTGGCGGCATATTCGGCGACGGGCAGGCCGGCGCGGGCCGGCGCCACCAGGGCCATGGCGCGGGCGTGGCCCAGCTTCAGCGCCGACCGGGCGTTGTCGTTGACGAAGGTCTCCTCGACGGCGGCCTCGTCCGGAGCGTGCTCGGCGATGATCGCCTCGATCCCGGAAAGCAGGATCAGCAGCCGCTCGGCGAAGGGCAGGGTCTCCTTGGGCGCGATGACGCCGTGAGCGACGTGCGCCAGCCGCGCGCCCTCACAGGCGACGACGCCCCAGCCCGTGCGGCGCAGGCCCGGGTCGAGGCCGAGGATGCGGATGGGTCGAATCGCGTTCATCGTCTGTTCCAGCATGCCGCAGCTAAGGCAGGAATGCTTGCCGAAAGATGACCGCGGGCCTGGTCAGCGCCAGAACTGGAAGGCGTCGAATCCCCGGACGACGGCGATACGGTCGACTCCCGCCGCGGCGGCGAGGTCGGCGGCCAGGCCGAAGAACAGGCCGCCGACACCGGGCAGGAGCAGCAGGGCGGCCAGGAGGGCGATCATCGCCAGGCCCTCGGCCTTGTGGATCGCGGGGTCCCAGCGCTTGGGCAGGAACGGCCGGATGGCGTTGAAGCCGTCGAGGCCCGGGATCGGCAGCAGGTTGAGCAGCAGGGCGGTCGCCTGCAGGAAGGCCAGCAGGGCCAGGGCGTTGCCCAGCGGCTCGGGCCAGCTGGCGCGGGCCACGAGCGACAGGACGATCAGCATGACGAGCGTGGCGGCTGGTCCCGCCAGCGACGCCGCGGCCCGCCAGGCCGGGCCGCGCATCAGGTCGTGGCGCAGATAGACCGCCCCGCCCGGGAAGCCGATGCCGCCGAGCGCCAGCGCGATCAAGGGGATCACGAGGCTGGTGCCGAGGTCGCCGTAGCGTCGCGGGTCGAAGGCGAGATAGCCTTTGTCGCGGACCGTGTGGTCACCGGCCAGCCAGGCCACGAAGGCATGGCCGAATTCGTGCGCCATCACCGCCAGGATCCAGCCCAGCATCACGAACCCGAAGGTCAGAGGTCCCAGTGCCGCGCCCGAGCTTGCGCTGACGAGGCCGACGCCCAGGGCGACGAAGGCCGCGAGGATCGCGACGCCTATGAGGTTGTTGGGCGGGGCGGCGGGCGCGGGGGGCGTCGGCGGTCATGGACGCAATATGGACTGCGCCGTCCCGTGCTCAAGTCGACGCTGATGTTTCCGGTTTGTTCCAAGGGACCTTATGTTTCCGGGATGGAACGACCCACGCCGCGTCCAACCGCCACGCGGACCTTGGCGCCGCAAGGCCATCCGCCGGGCATCTACGCCAGCAAGTTCCACTGGCCGCTGGCGGCGCGCATCGCCGAGCGGATCGGCAACGGCGAAAGCCTGCGCGCGATCTGCCGCATGGATGCGTCGATGCCGACCGAGAAGACGGTGTGGAACTGGCGCAAGGCGCACCCCGACTTCGACGAGTTGATGGAGATCGCCCAGGCGTTCGCCCGCGCCCGAAGCCTAGCGGCGCAGGAGGCGCGCGACGAGGCGAGGCGCGTCGCCAAGGCCGAGGTCCGGCAGGCGCGCGGCTTTCGCCCCTTCCCCACGTGGCCGAACGGCTATTCCGAGGATCTCGCCGACGCCATCTGCGAGCGCATCGCCGTCAACGAGCCGCTGACCCACATCTGCCGCGACCCGGCGATGCCTTGCGTGGGCACGGTCTACAACTGGCTGCGGCGCTACCTGGCCTTCGTGGCCCAGTACCGGCGGGCGAAGTCGTTCGGCCGGGAGCTGCTGGTGGACCGCGCGCGCGACATGATGGGCGCCGAGATCGGGTTGCGGCGGGGACGCAAGATGTTGCGGGCGATCGACCGGGAGATCGCCCGGCTCTCACCCAAGCGCTACGGCTGAGCCCCAATTCGAGGGCGCCGGGGAAACGAACCCGCGCGGAAGCCATTTCTCTTCCGGTTGGAGTTCGACCATGCGGACGGAGCACGCATGAACGACATACAGGCCACGCCTGTTCTTGGGCCCGATCCGGCGCTGCCGCGCGCGGTATCGGGCGACCTCGAGGAGATCTTCCGGTCCGCGCCGCGGATCGAGCCGGGTCGCACGGGCGGCCGGGTGCGCAGCATCGCGGCGGCCCGCGACGGCGCGCGCGAACGGCGGCCGGCGCGCATGGGCGCCCTGGCGGCGACCGCCCTCGTCGGTCTCGCCCTCGGCGCGGTGATCGCGCGGCCGGGCAAGGTGGCCCCGGAGGCCCAGGCGGAAGCGCCGCGGCCGCAGCAGGTTGCGAGGATCGACGTCCCGCCGGTCACGCCGCCGCCGGTTTCGGCCATCAGGCCCGAGGCCGCCACGCCGGCCGCCCAAGCCCTGCCCGCACCCACGCCCTCGGCCACGCCCCGGGCCCCCACGGTCGAGCGGGTGAAGGCGACCCAAACCGAACGCCGCGATCCCCCGCGCACCAAGGCGAAGGCGTCTTCCGGCGGAGGCTACCACTGCAACGGGATGACCCGGTCGGCCGAGGCGCGCTGCGCCTACCCGGCGGTGCTGGCGGCCGATCGCAACCTGCGCGCCGCCTACGACCGTGCGGTGCGGGCCGGCGTGCCGCGTCAGGAGCTGGTCAGCTACCGCAGCCGGTGGGCCAGCCTGCGGCACCGGGCCGACGACCAGCCGGCGAAGGTGATCTACGGCTACCGCGCCATGGCGCGAGATCTCGACCGCCTGTCCGGGGCGCGCACGTGAGCGCCACGACCGACGGCGAACTGGTCTATGCCGTGGGCGACGTCCACGGCTGCTACGACCTGATGAAGGCGCTGCTGGCGAAGATCGCGGCGGATTCCGCCGCGCGCGCCGAGGGGCGGCGGCCGATCCTGATCTTCCTGGGCGACTATGTGGACCGCGGGCCGCAGTCGGCCAAGGTGATCGAGGCGCTGATCTGGCTGAAGCGCCGGCCCGACCTGGAGGTCCGGCTGCTGAAGGGCAACCACGAGCAGGCGATGCTGGCCTTCCTGGACGCGCCGGAGGCGAACCGGGCCTGGCTGGACTGGGGCGGCGCCGAAACCCTGGCGGCCTACGGCGTCACCCCGCCCGCGCGCGGCGAGGATCCGCTGGCCGTGATCCAGGCCCGGGACGCCCTGCTGGAGCGGATGCCGGCCAGCCACCTGCTGCTGCTGCAACGGCTGGAGCTGATGGTGGCGGTGGGCGGCTACGCCTTTGTCCATGCCGGGGTTCGGCCTGGGGCGGCCCTTGCCCAGCAGACCGAGCAGGATCTGCTGTGGATCCGGGAGGGGTTCCTCGATGCGGCCGGTCCCCACGAGAAGGTGATCGTCCACGGGCACACCTGGCTCGACGAGCGGCCGCAGCTGACCGAACACCGGCTGGGCATCGATACCGGCGCCTACCGCACCGGCGTGCTGACCGCGCTGCGTCTGGACGGCGCCGAGCGCGAATGCCTGCAGGTGGGCGAGGCGTGGGTGCGGAGCGAGGCGCAGCGATCCTGAGCCCATTTCCCCTTGCAGGGGACGGCAAGCGCTAGTCGTTGCGGAAGTAGCCGTTCCAGTCGGGCTCGCCGCGCAGGCGGCGGATGACGCGCTGCAGGCGTGGCCGGGTGAGCACGAAGGCCAGCCAGGCCCCGCCGAGCGCCAGGCTGATCAGCGCGCTCTGGAAGACGAGATAGGACCCGGCCAGCAGCAGCAGGGTCGTCACCGCGCAGAAGGCAAGGGCTCTGACGTCGCGTGCACGCATGCGGCTTCCCAATCCCCCTCCGGGCCCGGTCCCTCGGCCATTGTAACGTCGGAAGTCCGACAGTTGCTCCCGTGAAACACTCTGGCGATTGCGAGCAACGCCCAGGAATCGTAAGTTCGGTATGAAAGCCGCACGGACACGCGGAAAAGACATTCGGGGAGCTGAAACGTGAAACGCGCCGCCATCCTTCTCCTGGGCACGGCCCTCTGCGTCGCGCCGGTCGCGCTGACGGGCTCCATCGAGGCGGCCGCGCAAGCCAAGTCGACCGCCAAGGCGGCCTACAAGGCGCCGCGCAACGCCTTCGGCCAGCCGGACCTCTCGGGCTTCTGGACCAACAACACCATGACGCCGATGACCCGGCGCGCGAACTACGGCGACCGCCTCGTGTTCACGCCGGAAGAGGTGAAGCAGCTGGAGGCCCAGGCCGAGGCCGAGGTCGAGGAAGGCAACCAGCCGACCGATCCGAACGCGCCGGCCGAAGCGCGGCGCGAAAGCACCAACACCCGTCCCGAATTCGCGGCCGCCGGCGGCGACGTGGGCGGGTACGACCGCGGCTGGCTGGACCCGGGCCACAGCGTGATGCGGGTGAACGGCGAGCCGCGCACCTCGCTGCTGACCACGCCGAACGGGCAGTTCCCGCCGCGCAAGGCCGGCGCGCCGCCCGTGCCGGGCTTCGGTGGCGGCGGTCGCGGCGGCATGGGCTCGTTCGACAGCTACGAGACCCGGTCGCTGGGCGAACGCTGCATCATCGGCTTCGGGCGCAACGGCGGCCCGCCGATGTTCCCGAACGGCTTCTACAACAACAACTACGAGTTCATCCAAACGCCGGACACGGTGGTGATCCAGGTGGAGATGAACCACGACCTGCGCGTCATCCGGCTGAACGGCAAGCACCGCACCGATGGCGTGCGCCCCTACTTCGGCGACTCGATCGGCTGGTGGGAAGGCGACACCCTGGTCGTCGAGACCGTCAACATTCCGCGCAGCCAGCAGTTCGCCGGCTCGTGGGAGAACCTGAAGGTCACCGAGCGCTTCACCCGCGTGGGCGACAAGCGGATCCACTACCAGTTCACGGTCGACGACCCGACCATCTGGGAGAAGCCGTGGGGCGGCGAGTACGAATTCGCGCCGCTGGCCGGCCGGATCTTCGAATACGCCTGCCACGAGGGGAACTACGCCCTGCCGGGCATTCTCGGCGGCGCCCGGGCCGAGGAGCAGGCGGCGGCCGAAGAGGCGGCCGCCAAGGCCAAGGCGGACGCCGCCAAGCCGGCCGCCAAGGGCAAGGGCAAGGCGGCCGAGGTCGCCAAGCCCGCCACCGCCGGGGAATAGCCTCCAGGCCGGAGGGACGGAATGCAGCGGCGGCCCTCCCGGGCCGCCGTTTTGCTTTTAGGGGGTCACACGGCGGACGGTGCGGATGCGCACCGGCTTGACCAGCATCTCGCCCTTCATGGCGCCGACGCCGGCCTTGGGATCGACGGGCTGGCCCAGGATCTTCTGGGCGACGTCCAACCCTTCGGTCACGCGACCGAAGGCGGCGAAGCCCGGCGTCTTTTTCGGGTCCTTGGGATCGGCGTCGAGGTAGTCGTGATCGCCGATGACGATGAACCAGTCGGCCTGGGCGCTGCCGGGCGCGTGACGGCCCATGGAGATCGTGCCGGTGGTGTGCTTGATCCCCGTCTGGCTGTTGGGCTCGTGAGGCACCGGCGGCAGCACCTTCTTGGGATCGTTCTGCAGGCCGCCCTGGACGACGCCGTAGTCGTTCGGCGCATAGTTGGGGGGCTTTGACGCCCGGTAGAACGTCGCGCCGTCGAAGAGCTGCCGGTCGACGTACTTGAGGTAGTTGGCGACCGTCCTGGGCGCCTTGTCGGCATAGAGCTCGACCACGATCGGACCCTCGGCAGTCTCGATGCGGACCTTGGGGTTGGCGGGCGCCGGAGCCGGTTGAACCGCCTCCTGGCCGGCGGCGGCGGTCGTGACGGCGAAGGCGGCGGCGAGGCCCAGCAGGGCGCGGCGGATCAGCATGGCGCGAGCTTAGGCCGGGCCGCGGCAGCGGACCAGGGTGTCGGTCTGGCTGACGGTCCGCAGCCGGCCGCCGATCCGCGCGACGCCGGCAATGCGCCAGGCGCAGCTTTCCCGGACCCGCCCCTCCGTGGTGACACGGGTGCGGACGAACGCGCGGAGCGCGGCCCCGCGCCCCGAGGCCGACAGGACGACGGCGCGGACGTCGACCGTCTCGCGGACCTGCGACCGGGCGAGGGTGCGGGCGAGCTGGACACGCGCCTCCGCGAGGCTCGCCTGGCCGTACGGCACGACGGCGTTGTTCGACCCGAGCGCCTGCTGGGTGAACACCGCGCCCGGCGCGAAGGTCGCGGCATAGCCGTCGACATCGCCGGCGCCGAGCCGCTCGGCCTGGCGGGCGGCCAGCGTGCGGATCTCGGCGTCGGTGATCGTTTCGGCCGCCGCCGGCGCGGCCGCCAGGAGGGCGAGGCCCAGGATCAGGGGAAGCGGCTGCGGCATGCTGTCCATACGTATAACCCCAGGGTCGTCCGGCGGGCGCCGCCATGAGAACCAAAGGTATGAACCGCCGCGCGCCCCTCGTCGCCGTGAAGCTCTCCGCCCTGGGCGTGGCCGTATGCCTGTGCGCCGGGTTCTGGGTGATGGTCGCCGTGGCCGTCCGCGAACTGCTGACCTAGCGCCGGGCGTCCTGGCGCGCCGCGAGCCACCGCATCCGGTAGCCGTTCATCGCCGTCTCGCCCAGGCGCTGGGTGAGCCGCCAGTTGACCACCGCGCCCACCGGCGCGCCAATCACCGGGATCAGCTGGACCATCTTCGCCAGGTCAATGTGGTCGCGGTATTCCTGCTGGAACGTGCGCCAATCGAAGTGGGCGAAGTCGACCGGATGGGCGCGGTCGTCCCAGCCCTCGAGGCCGTGGAACACCCGCGCGCGGTTGTCGGCGCTGGAGAAAGCCAGCTCGAACAGATGCAGGATGTAGAGGCGCTCGGCGAACGCCTCGCCGTCGTGGCCGTAGGCGGCGGCCAGGTCGAACAGCAGGCGGATCTTGATGGCCAGCAGCGCCGGGAAGTCGGCCAGCGCCAGCCAGAAGCCGCCCGCGCCGGCGACGCCGCCTTCCACCGCGGCGATCCTGCGATAGTTCTCGATGATCTCCAGGGCCCGGCGGTCGCGTTGCGCCAGGCTGGCGTCGGCCAGCGGCGGCCCGGCGACCAGGTCCGCGCCCGTGAGGATGGTCCGGGTCATCCGCTGCATCACCTCGGTGACGGCGGCGTGGACCTTCTCCGGGGTGGCGCGGTTGATCCGCTGCTGGACGGCGCGGGCGCTCCTGGCCAGCGGCCCCGCCGGCTTCAGGACGCCGTCGCGCCAGTGGGCGACCTCCGCGGCCGCCCACGCCTCGTAGGCCGCCGGCGCGGCCTCGAAGGGCGGCGTCGCGGCCACTAGGTGAGCGTCTGCAGGAGCCAGGCGGCGAGGCCCGTCACGACGCTGCCGACGAGCGCGCCGCGCACGAAGGCGCCGTTCCTGTCCCACCAGATCCTGCGGGCGCGCATGCGCTGCGCGCGATCGACCTTGCGTCTCTGCATCTTCGCTCCCCCGGGCGGGCTTTTTCTAGCTGGCCGACACCGCCAGGGGAACCTTGGCCGTCTCCAGGGGTTCGGGTGCTCAAGGGAAATCCACAGCCGGGAGAAGTTCATGCGGATGGCGCTCATCCTCGCCGCCGGTCTCATCAGCCTTACGGCCTGCGACCGCTCGCCCCAGAACGCCGACGGCGCGACCGCCGCGGGCGATCCGGGCACGGCGGCGGCGACGGGGACCGGCACGATGGCCGACACGGGCAACGACAACGCCGGGGCGGACATCGGCGGGGCCGGACAGCTGGCCGAGCCGGGCGGCGCGACCGACGCCGGCGACGCCACCTCGCCGAAGAGCCGGTGAGCCTGCGGCTGCTGATCGCCGCCGGGCTGGTGCTGGGCGCGCCGCTGGCGGTCGGGGCCTGCGCCGGCTCGCGCGCCGCCGCGCCGGAGGAGGTCAAGGCCGTGGTGCTGGACGAAGGCTCGCGCCAGGCGGCCCAGGCGGTCGCCGCCCGCGAGGCCGACAGCAAGGAGGCCCTGGACGCCGCACCCGCGGCGGCGACCACGGAGTCGCCGCGCTTCTGATTTTGGGGTTGATCGTCGGGTTCCTGACTTTAGGTTCGGGGCCCTGCCGGTCGGGGGACGTTTCGACTTGTCCGATAAACCTGAGCTGGCCGCCTTCGTACGCGAGCACATCCGCTCCGTCTGGGCCGTCGAGCTGCTTCTGCTGTTGAGACGCGACGTCGACCGGCGCTGGTCGGCGGCCGAGCTCGTGCGCGAACTGCGGGCCTCGACCCCGCTGGTGAACGACAACCTGCAGCGTTTCGAGCGCAGCGGGCTGGTCGTGCGCGACGAGGACGACACCTGGCGGTATGCGCCGGCGATCCAGGTGCTGCACGACCTGGCGAACCAGCTGGAGGCCGCCTACCGCGAGCGGCCGGTGAGCATCATCAACATCATCGCGGCGCCGCCCGACCCCGTTCAGGGCCTCGCCGACGCGTTCAAGTTCCGGGGGGACAAGTGATGGACGAGATGGGCGGAGCCCTGGTCTATTTCCTGTGCCTGCTGGCCAGCGCGCTGTGCGCCGGCCTGTTGCTGCGGTCGTGGCAGAAGAGCCGCTCGCGGCTGCTGCTGTGGACCGCCCTGGCCTTCGTGTGCCTGGCGCTGAACAACCTGTTCCTGGTGCTGGACATGGTCGTGTTCCCGGACGTGTTCCTGTGGCCGTGGCGGCAGGCGACGTCGCTCTCGGCCGTGGCGGTGCTGATCTACGGGTTCATCTGGGAGGCCGAGCAATGAACCTCGACCCGGCCCTGCGCGGCTTCTTCGCCGGTTCCGTGACGCTGGGCTTCCTGGTCGCGGCGGTCTTCTTCATGAAGTTCTGGCGTCGAACGCGCGATCCGCTGTTCATGACCTTCGCGGCCGCCTTCACCCTGCTGGCGGCCAACCAGGCGGTGCCGCTGGTGTTCGACATCCCGCGGGAGGACCAGGCGCCGGTCTATCTGCTGCGCCTGGCCGCCTTCGCCCTGATCATCTGGGCGATCCTGCGGAAGAATCTGGCCCGCCGCTAGGGCGCTTCGGCCGTCGCCACCATGGTCTTCAGCACGCCGGCGAACATCTGGGCGCGGCGGGTCTTGTTGGCCTCGCGCTGTTCGGCGGGGATCGAGGCCTGGTCGAAGAACAGCGTGTAGACGATCTTCGAGGTCCTGGCGTCCACCGGCCGCACCTCGACCGTACCGTGATAGAGGATTTTCGGATCCACGTCGGCATAGGTGTAGGAGAGCGGGGTCCGGGCGACGATCACCTCCTCGACCCGTCCGGCGATCTTGCGCAGAGCGCCGACTTCGCGGTCGGTTCCCTGGGTGATCTCGCAAGTGGTCTTCATCCAGGCCCCAATGTCGCAGTAGCCGCCGACCTTCTTCCAGACCGTCTCGGCGGGCGCCTTCACGGCGGCCTCCTGGACGATCGAGACATAGTCGCCGGCGTGCGCGGCGGCCGGGGCGACAGCGAGCGCGGCCGCGGCCAGGATGAAGGCCTTCATGGTGTATCCCCCGTTTCGAAACTCTGGTTCGGCGGACACTGTGTACCAGGGTCGCACGAGCGCCAAGGGCGCCGCCGCGTCAGGCGGGGACGCGAACGATGGCGCGGACGCCCGAGTGGGCCGGATCGTAGGCGAGGTCGGCGCGCAGGCTGTTCGCCATGGCCGCGATCAGGCGGCCGCCCAGGCCCGTCCCCATGGGCGCGGCGCCGGGGGTCATGCCGCGGCCGCCGTCCTCGACCGTCAGGACGACCCCGCCGGCCGTTTCCGCCAGGCTGACGCGCACCTCGCCGGGCTCGGTGGGGGCGTAGGCGTATTTGCAGGCGTTGCTGACCAGCTCGTTGACGATGACGCCGAGCGAGATCGCGCGGTCGGTCTCCAGTTGCACGGGATCGACGCCCAGCACCAGCCGGCGCGGCGCGGCCGGAGTGGAGAACGTCTCCTGGAGTTCGCTGACCATCGCCTCGAGGTAGGGCTGCATGTCCACCGCTTCGACGTTGTCGGCCGTGTACAGCCGGCGGTGCACCTGGCCGATGGCGGCGATCCGGCGCTTGGTGTCCTCGAGCGCGGCGCGGGCGGCGGGATCGCCGACGTGGGACGCCTGCATATGCACCATGGCCATCACGAGCTGCAGGCTGTTGGCCACGCGGTGGTTGACCTCGCGCAGCATGACCTCGAGCCGCTCGTGGCTGGCGCGCAGAGCGGCTTCCGACTCGGCGTGCTGACGGCGAAGGCGCACCTTCTCCATGGCCTGGGCGAAGGCGCTTTCCAGCAGGTCGAAGAAGTCCTCGCCGACGGTCTTGACGACGTAGTCGGCGGCGCCGGCCTTCAGGGCGTCGACGGCGACGCGAGTCTCCTCCGAGCCGGTGACATAGACGATCGGCGGCGGGTCCTGGGCCTCGGCGAGGATGGCCTGGAGGGTGGCGAAGCCGCCCTGGCCGGGCATGTAGTGGTCGAGCGCAATGACGTCGAAATCGCCGGCCAGCGCCAGCTCGAGGCCGCGTTCGCCGTCCGCGGCCTGGGTGACGTCGTAGCCGCGACGGTCCAGCGCCTTGCCGACGAGACGGCGCAGGCCCTCGTCGTCGTCGACGTACAGGACTCGGCAGCGGCGACCGGTGGTCAGCTTTCGATCTCCGGCACCTGGATCACGGAGAGGAACAGGCCGAGCTGGCGGATCGCGTCGGCGAAGGCCTCATAGGCGACCGGCTTGGTGATGTAGACGTTGCAGCCGAGGTCGTAGCAGCGCTGGATCTCGACCTTGTCGTCGGTGGTCGTCAGAACCACGACCGGCGTCCGCTTCAGCCGCTCGTCCGACTTGATCTTGGCCAGGATGTCCGTGCCGCTCATGTCGGGAAGGTTGAGGTCCAGCAGCACCAGCGCCGGGCCGTGGACGTGGTCCTGGGCCGCCTCGTCCAGGTGCTTCAGCGCCGAGGTGCCGTCCGCGAAGTGCCGGATGGCGTTGGCGATGCCCGCGCGCCGGATGTTCTTCTCGATCAGCCGGGCATGGCCCTCGTCGTCCTCGATCATCACGATCGTGACGTGACGTTGTTCGCTCATGCCGCAGCCCCCTCGAGCGTCAATACGAGCGGCACTGAAAGGCGGAAGGTGGCGCCCTGGTCAAGGGCGGATTGCACGGACACCGTTCCGCCGAGGCGGTAGCCGAGGGCGCGCACGTGGGCCAGACCGATGCCTTCGCCGGGCTGATCCTGAGGCCCGAGCGGCGGAACAGCTCGAAGATGCGCTCGTGGTCCTTCGCGTCGATGCCGCGCCCGTTGTCCTGGATCTCGAACACCGCGCGGCCGTGCTGGGCGTAGCCGGAGACGACGATCTCTCCGGGACGGCCCGGCTTGAGATACTTCAGCGCGTTTTCCACCAGGTTCGAGAAGATCTGCTCGAGCGCAAGACGGTCGCTGACCACGTTGGGCAGGCCAGGTTCGATGCGGATGGTGGCGCCTTCAGCATCGCTGCGGTGCTTCAGGCTGTCGGCGATGCCCTCCAGCATCCGCTGGGTGTCGATCGACTCGGGCGTCAGGACCCGGCGACCTTCACGCGAAAGCCGCAGGATGGCGTTGATCAGCCGGTCCATCTTCTGCGTCGAGGTGCGGATGAAGCCGATCGCCTCGGGCAGGTCCTCGCGAACCGCCAAGCGGGCGTCGTTGCTCACCAGTTCTGGGACTTCTGCGTCGGCCTTCTCGATGAGGCCCGACAGCGGCTTCACCGCCGCCTCGAGCTCGCTGGTGAAGCCCATCACATTGACCAGCGGCGAGCGCAGGTCGTGGGAGACGATGTAGGCGAAGCGCTGGATCTCGTCGTTGGCGCGCTGGAGGTCGGCGGTGCGGGCGGTCACCTCGTCCTCCAGACCCTCGTTCAGCCGGCGGAGCTCGTCGCGCGAGCTGGCGAGGTCGCGCGTGAACCGCACGATGGTCCAGACCGTCCCGGCGCCCACGAGCGCCAGCAGGACGCCGGCCGCGATCAGGGTGCGGAACAGGTCGTTCAGCACGTCGCGGCGGGCCTCGTCCCGTTCGGTGAGGAGGCGTTGCTCGGCGTCGGCCATCTGCTCGGTCAGGGCGCGGATTCGCCGGGTGGCGATGACGGCGTCGTCGGTCGCAAAGTCGGCGACCGCCGGCCCGCCGGCCCGCGCAACGGTCACCGACTCTCGGATCGAGCCAAGCTGACGGGCCATGAGGTTGTGCAGCTCGGCGACATTCTCCCGCTGCCGAGGATTGTCGGCCGTCAGCGCGCGCAGCCGCTCCAGGCGTTCAGGCAGGTCACGGGCCGCCTCGTCGTAGACGGCGAAGAACGACGGATCGCGGGCCAGCAGGTAGCCGCGGCGCGCCGTCTCGACCCGCTCGGTCATGATCCGGAACCGGGAGATGGCGTCCTGCACCTGGTAGGTGTGGGAGACGAGGTCCGTGTAGGCGACGTTCCGTTGCAGCACGAGGCCGGCGGAGACACCCACGCCGACGAGCGTGGCGAAGCCGAGCAGGAAGGCGGCGATGACGAGCCGGTTGACCAGCTTCTGAGAGAGCGCGGGCATCGCGGCCATCTGCAAAGCGTGGCCGCTGCAGTCAAGCGCGTCGACGTCAGTCGTTGCGGGGCACGATCTCGAAGCGCAGGACGCGGCCGTCGTCGCAAAGGGCCTCGGCCAGGGCGCGGGTCTGCACGGTGCTGGGGCCGCGGAGGGTGGCGCCCAGTTCGATGGCTCCGCCGGCGCCCACGAGCTTGTGGCGGACCGAGCGCGGCTTGAGCTTCAGGCGCGTCATCAGGGCGTGGAAGTCGTCTTCCGGGAACACGCCGTCGCGCCGGTAGCGGACGGTGACGTCGATGATGTTGCTGGCCGGCATGTGCTCGTCGATCCACCGGAAGCCGACGAGGATGATCAGGGTCGCCAGGGTGCCGATGATCGCCAGGCCGAAGAACGACACGCCGTAGAGCGTCCCCAGGGCCGAGGTCACCCACAGCGAGGCGGCCGTCGTGAGCCCGTGGACCGAGAGCCCCTGGCGGAAGATCACGCCGCCGCACAGGAAGCCGATGCCCGTCAGGATGCCGTGGGCCATGCGCACCGGATCGATCCGGATGACGTCGCTGGAGGTCGTGCCCATCCACTCGGTCTGATGCACGGCGGCCAGCATCAGGAGGGCCGAGGCCAGGCAGACGAGGGTGTGGGTCCGCAATCCCGCGGGGTGGCCGCGCGCCTCGCGCTCCAACCCGATCATGATCCCGGCCAAACCCGCGCCGAGAAGGGGAAAAAGGTAGTCGGTGACCGGCAGCGTCATGTCCATGAGAGCGAATTACTCCGCGCGCGGAGCAGAATAGCGCAAAGGCGGCGCTTTCCGTTGCGCGGCCCTCACAGGAACATCGGCACGACGTAGAGGGCGGCCAGGACCACGGCGACGATCGCCAGGATCAGGCCCGCGCGCGGGTTGGAGCCCAGGAAGCCCTCCGACGGCCGCTTGGGCTTGGGCGGCGGCTGGCGCTTCGCCTGCTCGCGCGCCTTCCTGTAGCGCCGCAGGTCCGTGATCCGCGGATCGTCGTCTGGGCCCCGCGCCATCCGTCAGCCCGCCAGCTTCTCGAGTTCGTCGGCGTCGATGTCGGCGTTGAAGTAGACGTTCTGCACGTCGTCCTCGTCTTCCAGCGACTCCACCAGCTTCATGAGCGTGGCGACGGCGTCGCCGCTCACCGGCGTCAAGGTCTTGGGCCGCCAGGCGATGTTCGTGGACTTGGCGGGGCCCAGCGCGGCCTCGAGCGCATGGGCCACGTCGTTGAGCGCATCGAAGGCGGTCCAGACGGTGTGGCCGTCCTCGTCGGACTCCACGTCGTCGGCCCCGGCCTCGATGGCGGCTTCCATGACCTTGTCCTCGGAGCCGGCCTCGGCGCCGTAGACGATCTGGCCCACGCGGTCCCACATGAACGACACCGAATTGGTCTCGCCGAGGTTGCCGCCATTCTTGGTGAAGATCGCCCGGACATTCGCGGCCGCCCGGTTGCGGTTGTCGGTCAGCGCCTCGACGATCACCCCGACGCCGCCGGGGCCGAAGCCTTCGTAGCGGATCGCCTCGTAGGTCTCGGCGTCGCCCCCAATCGCCTTCTTGATGGCGCGGTCGATATTGTCCTTCGGCATGGACTCGGCCTTGGCGTTGGCCACCGCCAGCCGCAGGCGCGGGTTCATGTCGGGGTCGGGCATGCCGGACTTGGCCGCCACCGTGATCTCACGCGAGAGCTTGGAGAACAGCTTGGAGCGGGCGGCGTCGGCGCGCCCTTTCCGGTGCATGATGTTCTTGAACTTTGAGTGTCCGGCCATCGTCCGTCGATCAGTCTGCAGAATGGGAAGTCGGTTGGGCTTCTACCTCGAAGGCGCCGCTTCGCGGAACCCCCACCGGCTGGAAGGGTTAGCGCAGACAGCGTAGCCGGAGGTCCCGCCATGAGCCTGCCCCACGACGAGATCCTGCCTGAGGAGCCGACCGGCGAGATCGTCCATTGGATGGACGCAGGTCACCAGCGCGGCCTGCCCGGCGGCGTGCCCGCCGCAGCCACCACGGCGTTCCTGGTCGGCGTCGCGGCCACGCTCGGCGGCTTCCTGCTGTGGCGCTATCTCGCGCCGCGCCGCGAAGCCCTGCCGCCGTGGCGCTGGGGCCGCGGACCGCTGCACTAGAGGCCGGCGATCGCCTTCCCGCAGGCGGCGGTTTCCTCGGCCGTCATGCCCTGGCGCAGCTGCAGCCGGCGGATCTCCCGGTCCTCGTCGGCATAGGGCCAGTAGCGGATCGTCCGCTTGCGTCCGCGCGCGTCGGCCGTCTGGGCGACCACCTCGCGCGTCGTGTCGCCGGGCGTGACGCTCAGGCTGTCCAGCTTCATGCCGTTGCGCAGCCCGCTCATCCAGGCCGGGCCGCCGCGGCGCACGCCGCGCACCGTCTTCGCCGAGAGCGAGCCGGCATGGTCGAAGCCGGTGTCGAAGCCGTGGGTCAGGGTGGTGGTCGAGAGCAGGCAGCCTCCGAACAGGGCCTCGGGCGGCGTCACCCGTTCGCGGCCAGCGACGTAACGCGCGATGTCGGGGCGGAGGTTCAGCTGGGCGCCGCCCCACGCCGCGTTCAGCAGGCGATCGAGGAAGCCGGTCGTCTCGGCAGGAACGAGGGCGCGACGGTCGTGGGCGGCGGTGAGGACGTCGTCGAGGTCGCGGCCTGGGGTCGCCTGGCGAATCTGCTCGTCCCACTTCAACGCCAGCAGCAGGGCCCGGCTGGCGTCGGCGGCGCCCGGCGCGGCGTCATGGGCCTTGAGCGCCGCGTCGAATTCGGCGGCCGCGTCCTCCGGCGTCGCCAGCCCGGCTCGTAGCCGGGCGCGGACGGCCAGGAAATCGCCGAGGCCCTCGGCGATCCAGCCGTGCTGCGGCTCGGGCGTGGACGGCGGGGCGGCGAGGCTCCAGACCCAGCCCCGCATCCGTTCGCGCGCCACGCCGGCGCGCGCCTCCGGCGGGGCGTCCTTCACCGCGGGCAGGATCACCGCCAGGTACGGATCGGCCGGCGCCGGGGGCGGCGTCGGAGCCTTCGGCGTCGCCGCGCAGGCGGTGATCAGGAGGGCGGCGAGGAGGACGGCGGGACGCATGTCCGGGACCTTACCGGCTCGCGCGGCGAATTTGAGTCCCTCGCCGCGGTCTCAGGCCGTGAAGGCCGGTTTCCGGGCCTCCAGGACGATCCGGTATTCGGAGACCACGTTGTTGCGGCCGTAGGCCAGTTCCAGGACCTGCTCGCGGCTGAGCGTCCCCTGGCGGTGCTGGCTCGAATACGGCTCGTCCAGCACCGTCGTCGTGTCGCGGACGACGAAGTCCGTGCCGGTGTAGATGGCCAGCGGCGTGTTGGCCGCTCCGCCGGCGATCCACTCCTCGCACTGCTGGCGGTCGAACAGCTTCAGCATCGTCGGCGTGATGATGCGGACATGGGTCGGATCGTTGATGAAGTTGTCGTGCCGCGGGTGCGGCGCGTGGATCACGATCCGGCAGCCGGGCGCCGCGATCCGATACAGCTCCTTCATGATCGCCAGGAACACCTTCGGGTCTCCGCCCATGTGCTCCAGGGAGTGCAGGAAGAGGACCTCGGTGGCGCAACCGTCCGCCCAGGGCCAGGGCGTCTGCTCCAGGTCCCAGACCACGTCGGCGGCGGCCTCGGGCGCGGCGTCGACGTTGATGTAGCCGGCGCGGGGATTGCGGCCGCAGCCCATGTTGAACTTCATGGACCGGACCTATCGCCCGGCGCGGCGGCTTGGCAACCGTCGGCGCGCGCGGCTCAGCGCTTCTTGCGGACCACCGGGTGGGAGGTCGACAGGCCGCCGTCCACGGCGAGGGTCTGGCCGTTGACGTAGGAGGCGTCGTCGGAGGCCAGGAACAGCGCCGCGTTGGCGATCTCGATCGGCAGGCCGTAGCGCGTCAGCGGATTGAGCTGGCCGATCTTGTCCTCGTTGCCGCGGGCGCGGGCGCCGTCGAAGATCGGCTTGGTCATGCCGGTCTCGATGAGGCCGGGCGCAATGGCGTTCACCCGCACGCCCGTCCCGTAGAGCTCGTTCGCGGCGGTCTGCACCAGGTTGATGACCCCGGCTTTGGACGCCGAGTAGGCGACGCCGCCGGCGCCGGAGCGGATGCCGGCCACCGACGCCGTGCAGATGATGGAGCCGCGGCCGTTCGGGATCATGGCGGCCGAGGCGTGCTTCACACCCAGGAAGGCGCCGATCAGGTTCACGCGCAGGATCTCGGCCCAGTAGTCGGCGGTGGCCTCGTGCAGCGGGGTGAAGCCGCCGGAGATGCCGGCGTTGGCCCAGAAGACGTCGAGGCCGCCGAACTCCGCCTGGGCCCGGTGGACGAGGCTCTGGACGAAGGCGTCGTCGCCGGCGTCGCCGGTCAGCGCCACGACCTTGCCGCCGGCCTTCTTCACCTCGTCGGCGGTCTCGGAGAGCGCTTCGGCGCGGTCGGCGATCACCAGGCTCGCGCCCTCGGACGCGAACAGGTTCGCGGCGGCGCGGCCGATGCCGCTGGCGGCGCCGGTGATGACGGCCGTGCGGCCTTGCAGGCGGGCCATGGGAGCTCCCTTCAAACAAGCGTTTGATCAGGGATCGCATGGTGGAAGTGGGGTGGCAAGGCAGTTCCTCCCCATCAGGGGGAGGCGTCCGCTCCGAGGCGTTGGACGACCCCCTCAGTCGCTTCGCGACAGCTCCCCCGACGGGGAGCAACGGAGCTAGCCGTTGCGCTTCACGTGGTTGCGGATCGCCGCGATGATCCGGTCCTGGACGTCAGGCGCGAGGTAGGCGTGCATCGGCAGGCTGATGACCCGGCCGGCCTTCGCCTCGGTGACCGGCAGGCCGCCGGGCTGCGGATAGCCGGCGTACGGCGGCTGACGATGCAGCGGCAGCGGATAGTAGACCGCGGTGGGGATCGCCTGCTCGCGCAGGGCGGCGGCGAGGCCGTCGCGATCGTCGGTTTCGATGGTGTACTGAGCCCAGACACTGAGGCCGCCGTCGATCACCGTGGGGGTGGCCACGACGTCGGAGAGGCCTTCGGCGTACCGCTTGGCGACTTCGTTCCGGGCGGCGATCTCATCGGCGAAGATGGTCAGCTTCTGCAGCAGGACGGCGGCCTGGACCGTGTCCATCCGGCTGTTCGTCCCCACCCGCATGTTCATGTACTTGGGGTCGTGGTCGAAGGTCTGACCCTCGAGGTCGGACTTCACCGCCTGGCCGTGGACGCGCAGGGACACGAGCAGGTCGTGGAAGCGGGCGTCCTTCGACAGGATCGCGCCGCCGTCGCCGTAGCAGCCGAGGGGCTTGGCCGGGAAGAAGCTGGTGGTGGTCACGTCGGCCCAGTGGATCGGGTGCTGGCCGTTCAGCGTGCAGCCGAAGCCCTGGGCAGAGTCGGCGATCAGCTTCAGGCCGTGGCGCTGGGCGATCTCGAAGATGGCGGGGTAGTCGGCGGGCTGGCCGAACAGGTCGACCGCGATGATCGCCTTGGGGACGAGCTTGCCTTCGAGCTTCACCGCCTGGATGGCGGCTTCGAGCCTGGCGGGGTCGAGGTTGTAGGTGTCCGGAAGGATGTCGACGAACACCGGCGAGGCGCCGACCAGCGGCATGGCCTCGGCGGTCGCGGCGAAGGTGAAGGCCGGGCAGAAGACCGCGTCGCCGGGGCCGATCCCCCAGGCCATCAGGGGCAGGACGAGGGCGTCGGTGCCCGAGGCGCAGGAGAGCGCGTGCGGCGCCTGGCCGAAGGCGCAGAGCTCGGCCTCGAGCTGCGCGATTTCGGGACCCATGACGTAGGCGCCCGAGCGGACCACCTTGAGGATCGCGTCTTCCAGCGGCTGGCCAAGGCGCTGCCGCTGGGCCTGCAGGTCGATGAACGGAATCATGCGGCGGGTCATGCCACGCTGGGCAGGACCCGCCAAAACACGGTTGGTGACGCTGTGTTGCGCCTAAGGCTTGGCGACCTGACCACCCTTCATGACGAAGGAGACGGAGCGCAGGGTGTTCACGTCGGCCAGCGGGTCGCCCTTCACCGCAATGATGTCGGCGGCCTTGCCGGGGGCGAGCGAGCCGATCTCGTTGGAGAGGTCGAAGTGGGCGGCGGCGTTGACGGTGGCGGCCTGGATGGCCTCCAGCGGCGTGAGGCCGGCCTGGACCAGCAGGGCGAACTCGCCGGCGTTGTCGCCGTGGGCCGAGACGCCGGTATCGGTGCCGAAGGCGATCTTCACGCCGGCCTTGTGCGCGCGGCGGGTCATGTCGAGCATCAGCGGGCCGGCCTGCAGGGCCTTGGCGGTCTGGGCCGGGGTGAAGAAGTTGTTCGGGCCCTTGGCGATGCCGACCACGAAGTCGCCGGCCATCAGGGTGGGCACCAGGTAGGCGCCGTTCTTCTTCATCAGCGCGATGCCTTCGGCGTCGAGCCAGGTGCCGTGCTCGATGGAGTCGCCGCCGGCCTTCAGGAAGCTGGTGATGCCGTCGCCGCCGTGGGCGTGGGCGGTGACCTTGCGGCCCATGCGGTGGGCGGCGTCGACGATGGCGTCGAGCTCGGCCTGGGAGAACTGCTGGCCGAGGCCGGCCGCGGTGTTGGACAGCACGCCGCCGGTGGCGGTGATCTTGATGATGTCGGCGCCCTTCCAGACCTGCTCGCGCACCGCGCGGCGGCAGTCGTCGGCGCCGGAGCAGACCGAGCCCGGGCGCATCACGTGCATGAGGTCTTCACGGTAGCCGTTCACGTCGCCGTGGCCGCCGTGGACCGAGATGGCGGATCCGGCGGCGATGATGCGCGGACCCGGCACGTCGCCCGCGGCGATCGCCTTGCGCAGGGCGAAGACGGCTTCGTTGTCGCCGCCCAGGTCGGCGACCGTGGTGAAGCCTGCCATCAGGGTGCGCCTGGCGTAGCG
This sequence comes from Phenylobacterium sp. J426, assembly GCF_024699945.1. Classification (GTDB taxonomy): domain Bacteria; phylum Pseudomonadota; class Alphaproteobacteria; order Caulobacterales; family Caulobacteraceae; genus Phenylobacterium. Next base: position 1,906,983 of record NZ_JAJOMY010000001.1, read on the forward strand.
GGCGCCGATGAAGGCCTGTTCGGCGGTCGACTGCGTGACCTCGTCGAGGCGTGCGGTCGGGCCCTGCTGGCCGGTGATGTGGACGTGGCTGTCGATGAAGCCCGGTAGGACGAAGCTGTCCTTCAGGTCGACCACCTTGCCGCCCGCCTCGGCGACATAGCCGTCGGCGACGCGGACGATGCGCCCGTTCTGGACGACGAGGGTCTTCTGCGTCTCGACCTTGCCCGAGGCGGGGTCCAGCAGGACGCGGCCAGCCTGGACGAAGGTGAGCGGCGCCTGCTGCGCCGGCGCCGAAGAGACGAGCAGGGCGGCGGCGAGCGCGCCCAGGACGAAATGCTTCACGGAAGACCCCCAAAACCTGAGGGGCGGATTTAACGTCCGGAAGCCGCGAAGGCCAAGCTCAGATCTGGCGGGCGCGGCCTTCCCAGTAGGGGGCGCGAACCTTGCCGCGCTGGATCTTGCCGGCCTCGGAGCGCGGCAGGTCGGCGGCGAAGTCGAGGCTGCGCGGGACCTTGAACGCCGGCAGGCTGGCGCGGGCGAAGTCGAGGATCTCGCGGGCGAGCGCCTCTGAGGGCTCGTAGCCGGGCTTCAGCAGGATGACCGCCTTCACCTGCTCGCCCCACTCGTCGTGTGGCACGCCGACGGTCGCGCTGTCGGCGACGGCGTCGTGCTTGATGAGCTCGTTGTCGATCTCCTGCGGGTAGATGTTCACCCCGCCCGAGATGATCGTCTCGGCGCTGCGACCGGTGAGGAACAGGTACCCGTCCTCGTCGAAGTAGCCGACGTCGCCCATCGTGAAGAAGTCGCCCACGCGCGCGGCGGCGGTCTTGGTCTCGTCCTTGTAGTAGGTGAAGCCGCCCGGCGGGAGCTGGTGATAGATGGTCCCGGCCACGTTCGGCGGGCACTCGTTCCCGGCGTCGTCGAGGATCTTGGAGCCCATCAGGACCGGCCGCTTGCCGACCGAGCCCGGCTTCTTCAGCCATTCGTGGCTGTCGATCATGAAGCCCGCGCCGCCTTCCGACCCCGCATAGTATTCGTTCAGCACCGGGCCCAGCCACTCGATCATGGCCATCTTCACCTCGGGCGGGCAGGGCGCCGCGCCGTGGACCACGTACTTCACCGAGGAGAGCTCGTAGCGGGCCTTCACCGCGTCGGGCACGGCCAGCAGCCGCTGGAACATGATCGGCACCAGGTGCAGGTGCGTGACCCGGCGCTCGTGGATGGTCGCGAGCGTGCGTTCGCTGTCCCACTTGTCGAGGAACACCAGGGTGGCGCCGGCGCCCATGGCGGCGCGGACGTCGAAGGCCAGCGGGGCGGCGTGGTAGGCGGGGCCCGCGCAGAGCTGGACGGAGGCTTCATCATAGCCGCGCGTCGCATACATCGCCTGGGGGACGATCACCGGGGTCGGCCGGAACACCCCCTTGGGCCGGCCGGTGGTGCCGGAGGTGTAGAGCATCTGGTTGCCAAGAACGGGATCGTCGATGTCGGACGCGTCGACGCCCGCCAGCGCTTCGTCGTAGTCCAGGAAGCCGGGAATATCGCCGGCGATGGCGACCTTGAGCCGGACGCCGGGGGCGTGAGCCACCGCGGCGGCCGAGGCGGCCACGCGGGCCTCGCAGAACACCGCCTTCGCCTCGCAGTCGTTGAGGATGTAGGCGATCTCGCCTTCGGTGAGGTGCCAATTCACCGGCGTGATCCGGAAGCCGCCTCGGAGGCAGGCGGCCAGCACCTCCACGAACTCCGCCCGGTTGGAGGAGACCAGGGCCACGGCGTCGCCGGCCTGAAGCCCTGCGCCCCGCAGCAGCCGGACCAGCCGATTGGCGCTGGCGTTCACCTCCGCGAAGGTTCGGGCCCGCCCGTCCGGGTCGATGACGCACGGCTTGTCCGGCTGAGCCTGCGCCCACTCGGCCAGGGTCATGCCGGTGAGCGCGGCGGCCTCAAGGCGCTCGACGAGTCCGGCCCGTTCCTTGACGGCGTCCATCACGCTTCCTCCCGCGCGGCCTTGCGCCGCTTGTCGTTGAGGAAACCATGACACGGGCGGGGCGCGCCCGACAATCGCCCGTCAGAAAATGCGGTACGCCCAACGCAAGGCGGCCCAGCCGGCGGCGGCGCTGGCGGCCGTCAGCACGGCGCCCCACGTCATGTCGATGACCGTCAGCCGGACCGACCACATCTTGAGCGTCGCCTGGTTGGTGAGGTCGTAGGTGGCGTAGGCGACGAAGCCGAGGGCGGCGCCGGTTGCGGCCACCCGCAGGAGCCCCGCATCACGGTTGGGCCAGACGGCCAGCAGCACGATGCCGGCGACATAGATCAGGTAAAAGGCGATGGCCGCGGCCATGTTGGGCTTGTCGGCCAGGAGGGGGCCGATGGCCGGCTGGTAGATGCGCGGGACGGCGGTGGTGAGCCACAGCGCGTCCAGCACGCCCATGACGAGTCCGGCGCCCAAGAAGGCGGCGAGGGCCTGCAGCATCATGCGGATCTCCTGAAGGTGGGGAAGAAGACGGGAACGCGCCGCTGATAGTCGCGATAGGCCTCGCCGCGGGAGCGCAACATGGCCTCTTCCAGCGGCGGTACGCCCGAGACGCGGGTCAGCAGCAGGTACATGACGGCCGGGGCGATCAGGGTGAGCCAGGACGCGGGGCGGCCCGGGTCGAGCGCGATCACCGGATAGGCCAGCCAGACGGCCCATTCGAAGACGTAGTTGGGATGCCGCGACCACGCCCACAGGCCGCGGTCCATCACCATGCCACGGTTGGCGGGATCGGCGCGGAAGCGGCGCATCTGGGCGTCGGCGACAGCCTCGCCGGCCAGGGCCGCCAGGAACACGACCACGGCAAGGCCATCGCGCAGGCCGAGCGGTCCGGGGCGCCCGGCCGCGGCCGCAACGCTGAGCGCCAGCAGGGCGGTGGCGACGGCCTGGGACAGCGCGAACTGCAGCATGCGACGGGGGTAGGCGGCGCCCCATTCCTGGCGGAAGCGGGCGTAGCGCGGATCCTCGTCCTCGCGCCCGGCGACCCGCGGGGTGAGATAGGCGCCCAGGCGGAGGGACCACAGCACGACGAGCCCGGCGACCAGCAGGCCGCGGCCGGTGTCGCCCGGTGTCACCAGCGCAGCCAGCGCCAGCGCCGCGCCCGAACCCCAGGTCCAGAAGACGTCGGTCCAGCCGCCATTGCGCCGACGACGGCCGTAGGCCCAGGCGGCGGTCATCACCGCCGACATCAGCAGCAGCGCGGCCAGGGCCGGGAGGAGGATCGATCCCATCGTCGTCCATACGGCGGCGCTGCGCTTCCGGACGCATCCGCCGCCCGCGCGGCTCCGTAGCTAGCCCGACCGCGCCCGCCGGGCGCCAATTGTTAAGGGGCCAGGACGTGGACGAGCATCGGTTTGGGCGGCGGCGGATCGCCGTGATCGGCGGCGGCATCGCCGGACTCTCGGCGGCCTGGCTCCTGTCGAAGCGCCACGAGGTGGTGCTGTACGAGGCCGACCCGCGGCTGGGCGGCCACGCCCACACGGTGGAGGTCCAGGGTGACGGCGGCCCTGTGCCGGTGGACACCGGCTTCATCGTCTTCAACGAGGCCAACTATCCGAACTTCACCGCCCTGCTGGCGCACCTCGGCGCACCCAGCCAGCACGCCGACATGGCGCTGAGCGTCTCGCTGGACGACGGCGCCTTCGAATACTCCAGCTACGGGGCGCTCAGGAATCTTCGCCCAGAAGCGCAACCTGTTCTCCGCCCGCTTCTGGCGGATGCTGCGGGACGTCACCCGCTTCTATCGGCAAGGCCCCAAGGACCTGGCCGCCCTTGAACAGCCCCTGACCTCGCTCGAGACCTATCTGGAAGAGAAGGGCTATTGCCAGGCCTTCCGCGACGACCACCTGCTGCCGCAGGCCGCGGCCATCTGGTCGACGCCGCTGAAGGAGATCGGGCGCTACCCCGCCGCGTCGCTGATCCGCTTCTTCCTCAACCACGGGCTGATGCAGGTGGTCGGCCGTCCCGCATGGCGGACGGTCGAAGGCGGCAGCCGGGCCTATGTCTCGCGTCTGGTCGAGGATTTCGCCGGCGAGGCGCGGGTGGGCGTTCGCGTGGCCGGCGTCCGCCGGGACGGCGCGGGCGCGGTGGTGCGTGACGCGCGGGGCGGACAAGACCGTTTCGACGAGGTGGTCTTCGCCACTCACGCCGACATTACCTTGCAGCTGCTCGAGGATCCGACGCCGGAGGAGCGGCGGCTGCTCTCGGCGTTCGGCTACAGCCGCAACCTCGCGGTGCTGCACACCGACCGGGCGCTGATGCCGGTGCGCCGTCGCGCCTGGTCGAGCTGGAACCACATCGGCCGCCGCGACGCGCCGGGCGAGGGCTGCGTCACCTACTGGATGAACCGCCTGCAGAGCCTGAAGGGCGCGCCGGACCTGTTCGTCACACTCAACCCCACGAAGCCCGTGGCGCCCGAGGCGGTGCTCCACACCGACGTCTATCACCACCCGCTGTTCGACAGCGCCGCTATCGCCGCCCAGCCGCAGCTCTGGAGCCTGCAGGGCGTGCGCCGGACGTGGTTCTGCGGCAGCTATTTCGGGCACGGCTTCCACGAGGACGGCCTGCAGTCGGGCCTGGCGGTGGCCGAGCAACTGGGCGGGGTCCGACGGCCCTGGACGGTGGAAAACGAGTCCGGCCGCATCCACGTGGACACGGGCGAGCCGATCGAGGCGGCGGCGTGATCTCGGGCCTCTATCCCGGCGTGGTCACCCATGCCCGGACGCGGCCTCGGGCGCACCGGCTGCGCTACCGGGTGTTCATGCTGCTGCTCGACCTGGACGAGGTCGACGCCCTGGACCGTGGGCTGCGTCTATTCTCGGCGGGGCGGCCGAACCTGATCGGCTTCGAACCGCGGCGGCACGGCGACGGCTCGGACCGCCCGCTCAAGGCGCAGGTAGAGGGGCTGCTGCGCGACGCCGGCCTGGCGGCCGGCGGGCCTGTGCGGATGCTGACCCTGCCCACCGTCCTGGGCCACGGCTTCAACCCGCTGACCGTGTACTTCTGCCATGGCGCCGATGGCGCATTGAGCGCCAGCCTCTACGAGGTCACCAACACCTTCGGAGAGCGCCACAGCTACCTGATCCCGGCGCGCGAAGCGCCGGTGATGCGCCAGGGCTGCGACAAGGACTTCTACGTCTCGCCGTTCATGGACATGGACCTCGCCTACGCCTTCCGGCTGCAGCCGCCGGGCGAGACGGTGCGGGTGTTCGTCGACGCCAACGACGCGGCGGGGCCCGTGCTCCAGGCGGGCTTCGTCGGCCGCCGCGCGCCGCTCACAGACGCAGCGCTCCTGCGCGCCTGGCTGACCCACCCGTGGATGAGCCTGGGCGTGCTGGCGGCGATCCACTGGGAGGCGCTGAAGATCTGGCTGAAGGGCGAGCGCCTGCGGCCCCGTCCCGCGCCGCCCCGCAGGGCGGTGACCGTCGTCGCCTAGGGTCTGCGGAACACCCAGAGGTCGCCGGCGCCGCCGAGGTCCTGCGGCGGGCTTGCGGGCTCAAGGCCGGCCGCCTCCGCGAACGGGGTGGGATCGGCCATGTAGTAGGTCAGCCGTTCGGGCGAGCGCTGTAGGGCGCGGCCAGAGGCGTCCGCCACCACGTACTCGATGACCTGTTCCAGCTTGCCCGGCGGTTCGCGGAAGCTGCGCTCGGCGACGAACAGAACGAGGCGCCGGCCGTCCGGCAGGGCGCGGTCGAAGACCGGCGCCTTCGGATTGACCGGCGGCAGGTTCCGCATCACGTCCAGCTTCGGCAGGTGGACCGCGAAGAGGCCGCCCGACGCCAGATGCCGCCCGGCCACGGCGAAGGTGTTCTTCCAGGCCGTCCCGGCCGGTACGTGCGCGAGGGTGAAGAACGGGCAGATCACCGCGTCGAACGTTCGCTTCAGATCCAGCGCCGTCATATCGCCTCGCCGGACCGCCATGCGGGCGGCGACCTCTGGCGGCAGCGTCTTCCGCCGCGCCTCCGCCCGGGCCAGCATGGCGGCGGAAAGATCGATGCCGACGACGGTGAAGCCGCGTTCAGCGAGGGCCTGGGTCACCCGGCCAGAGCCGGCGCCGAGCTCCAGCACGGCGCCGCCCTCTGGCGCGAGCGCCGCATAGAGGTCGACGTCGCCGGCCAGCGTCGCGTCTGCGGCGGTGATCTCGTCGTAGAAGGCGGCGCTCAGCCCGCCGTCGGCGTAGTAGGGCCGGACCTTGGCCATGCGTCAGGAACTCCGCCGCGCGGGGCGCGCTTTGGCCCTCTGATGGCCCGCGCGTTGCGCAAGATCAACGACGGGGCCACATACTGCATGGCCAAGCTGAGTCATTGGCCCACATGGGGAGCTCGATGAACACCCTTCTCCGCCGCCTGGCCCGCGTGGCCCTGATCGTCGCCGCGCCGCTGGCGCTCGCCGCCTGCGGGATCAACACCATCCCGACCAAGGAGGAGACCGCCAAGGCCCGCTGGGCCGACGTCCAGAGCCAGTATCAGCGTCGCGCCGACCTGATCCCGAACCTCGTGGCGACTGTGAAGGGGTACGCCGCGCAGGAGAGCAGCGTGCTGATCGCCGTGACCCAGGCGCGGGCAGGGATCGTCAACACCCCGGCGGGCCCCGAGATCACCCAGGATCCGGCCGCCTTCCAGCGCTACGCCGCGGCGCAGAACAACCTGTCGATGGCCCTGGTGCCGTTCCGGGTGCTGCAGGAGCAGTATCCGGACCTGAAGTCGAACACCAACTTCATGGCCCTGCAGAGCCAGCTGGAAGGCACCGAGAACCGCATCGCGGTGGCGCGGCGCGACTACAACGAGGCCGTCCGCGACTACAACACGAGCCTACGGACCTTCCCGACGGTGATCTGGGCCAACACCATCCATTCGGGCTCCAAGCCCATGCAGCTGTTCGAGGCCACGGCCGCCGCCCAGTCCGCGCCGACCGTCGACTTCTCGGCTCCGCCCGCGCCGGCGGTGACGCCCGGTTCGGCCCCGCCGCAATGAGCCGGTTCGCGGGAGCGCGGGGCCTCGTCCTCGCGCTCCTGATGTTCCTGGTCCCGGCTGGCGTCGTCGCCCAGCCCAAGTTTCCGCCGCTCACCGGGCGCGTGGTGGACAACGCCAATCTGATCTCGCCGCAGGTGGAGCAGGAGCTCGACCAGAAGCTGGCCGGACTCGAACAGTCGACCGGTCGGCAGGTGGTGGTCGCCACGCTGCCGGACCTGCAGGGCTACGAGATCGAAGAGTACGGCTACCAGCTGGGCCGCGCCTGGGGCATCGGCTCGAAAGAGCGTGACGACGGCGCCTTGCTGATCGTGGCGCCCAATGAGCGCAAGGTGCGCATCGAGGTCGGCTATGGCCTCGAGGGCGTGCTGACCGACGCCCTCTCCAGCGTCATCATCCAGACCGCGATCCTGCCGCAGTTCCGTGAAGGCCGCTTCGAGCAGGGGATCGTCGCCGGGACCGATCAACTCGTGCGGCAGCTTTCGCTGCCCGACGAGGAGGCGCGGGCGAACGTCGCCCAGGCGCAACAGGCGCAGGCCGCGCGCGCGAGCGGCGGCGGTTCGGCGATCCCGGTCATCTTCGTGATGATCGTCATCTTCTGGATCCTCAGCGGAATCCTGGGCGCGTTCGGCGGGCGCGGACGGCGGCGGCGCGGCGGCGGCATGTGGTGGCTCCTGCCGCTCATCCTCTCCAGCGGCGGCGGCCGTCATCGCGGCGGCGGCTGGGGCGGAGGCGGCGGTTTCGGCGGGGGCGGATTCGGCGGCGGCGGCGGGTCGTTCGGCGGCGGCGGATCCTCGGGGAGCTGGTGATGGAGAAGGTGCTGCTGAGCCCGTCGGACCGCGCGGCCATCGAGGCCGCCGTGCGCGAGGCCGAGACCCGCACCACGGGCGAGATCTATTGCGTCTTCGCGGAGGAGAGCTCGGACTATCGCGAGACGCCGCTCGCCTGGGCGGCGGGCGTCGCCTTGCTGGGTCCCGCGATCCTGCTGCTGGCCGGCGTGCACGTCGAGGCGCCCGACCTGCTGGGCGGCTGGACCGCGGCGCAGGTTTCGAGCGTGGCGGAAGCCGCGGCGCGCCGTGCGCTGATCGGGGCGGTCCTGCTTCAGGGCGCGCTGTTCGTCCTGGCCCTGGCGGTCGTCTCCGTTCCGGCCCTGCGCCGGGCCCTGACCCCTCGCGGGTTGAAGCGCGACCGCGTCCGACGCCGGGCGCAGGAACAGTTCGTCGCCAAGAACCTGCACGCGACCCGGGAACGCACCGGCGTGCTGATCTACGTCTCCTTCGCCGAGCACATGGCCGAACTGATCGCCGACGAAGGCATCGCCGGGGGAGGTGGAGCCACAGGTGTGGGACCGGGCTATGGCCGCCTTGACGGAGGGATTGAAGCGCGGCGAACCCGCGGCGGGCTTCGCCTCGGCCATCGGCCTCTGCGGCGACGTGCTGGCGGAACGCTTTCCTCCGCGTGCAGGCGACAACCCTAACGAGCTGCCAGACGCCGTAGTGATCCTCCCTAACCTCTAGGTCGCTGAAAAAACGGCGGATTCTACGGGGATTGCCCCCTTGCGCCCATTGGTGGAACGTTGTGAGCGTTTCCATCGCGACGTGCGCGCCCGCGCCAGGGGGCGTTCGCGAGCCAGGCACCGTTGGGAGCTCCGTTGGACGACGACCGGCCACGGCAGACCGCTGCTGCGCCCTCCTTCGCCGAGGCCGCCGATCTGCTGCGCCTGGGCGTGGCCTATCAGGTGATCACCCATCCCGACGGCCGGCGCGAGTTCACGGCGGTCGGCGAACTCGCCAGGGACCTGCTCGGGGTCGAGCCGGCCGACGCCATCGCCGATCCCTCGCGCCTCTACGAACGGGTCCTTCCCGAGCACCGCGACGCGCTGGCGCGGGCCGAGCACGACGCCATCGCCGGGCTTTCCCGCTTCGAGATCGAGGTGCGCATGCGCGGGATGGACGATCAGATCTGCTGGCGCCGCATCACCTCGACGCCGACGCCGCGGGCGGACGGCTCGGTGATCTGGAGCGGCATCGTCATGGACGTGACGCCGGCCCGCCGGGCGTCGGAGCGCCTGGAGGAACAGCGCCACCGCCTGGAAGCGGCTGTCGAGGCGACCGGGCTCGGCTTCTGGGAATGGGACGTCGTCCATGACCAGGTGACCTGGTCCGAGCGCAACTGCGAGATGTTCGGCCTGCCGCCGAAGCGGACCACCATGACCATCGAGCGCTACAACAGCCTGGTCCATCCCGAGGACCTGCCGGCGGTCCATGATGTCTATGCCAAGACCCGGGAGGGCGGCGGCGGCGACTTCGTGGTCGAGCATCGCACCGCGCATCAGCCCGGGCGGCTGGTCCGCTGGGTGCAGGCCCGCGGGCGGATCGTGCCGGCCCTCGATGGCGACGGCGTCAGCCTGGTGGTGGGGACCACCCTCGACATCAGCGAGCGCAAGGCCAATGAGGACCGGCGGGCGCTGCTGCTGGGCGAGCTCGCGCACCGCGCGAAGAATGGCATCCAGGTGATGATGGGGATCGTCAACCAGACGGCCCGCGGCGTCGCCTCGGCCGAGGAATTCCGCGACGTGTTGCTGGCCCGGCTGAAGGCGCTCGCGGACAGCCAGGACCTGGTCACCGCCTCGGGCGGACGGCCGGTTCCGCTGAAGGACGTGGTCGCCACGACCCTCAGCCCATTCGGCGATGGGCGGTTCGAGGTGGACGATCTCGGCGACGTGACGGTCGCCGGCGAGGTGGCGACCGCGCTGGCCCTGTTGCTGCATGAGCTTTCGACCAACGCGGTGAAGTACGGCGCCCTGTCGGCCCAGGCGGGCCATGTCGCCCTGCATCGGGGGCAGGAGGTCGAAGGCGCGGTGGTGCTCTGCTGGGAGGAGCGGGGCGGACCGCCCGTGAAGCCCGAGCGCCGCAAGGGGTTCGGCACGCGGCTGCTGGAGGTGGGCCTGAGCGCCCAGGGCGGCAGGGTGGAGGCCGCGTTTCCGCCGGGCGGTTTCGCGGCCAAGATTCACTTCCCCGTCGCCGAGACCAAAGGCGCCTGAGGCTGATGACCTTTTCGTAATGTGCGGCCGGCGCCTTGCGGCGGTCCGCGCCTGAGCCTTAGCATCGCGCGCGCCAGCGGGAGGAACTTGGGTCGATGGCTTATACGCTCAACGTCAACGGCAAGGCTCTGAAGGCCGACGTCGATCCGGACACCCCTCTGCTGTGGGTGCTGCGCGACAGCCTCGGCATCGTGGGACCGAAGTTCGGCTGCGGCGTGGGGGCCTGCGGGGCCTGCACGGTGCATGTCGATGGCCAGCCGATCCGCTCGTGCCAGACGCCGGTCGAGAGCCTGGGCAAGGCCAAGATCACCACCATCGAAGGGATCGGCGCGAGCGCCATCGGCAAGAAGGTGCAGGCGGCCTGGACCGAACTGGACGTCGCCCAGTGCGGCTACTGCCAGCCGGGCCAGATCATGTCGGCGACGGCGCTGCTGACCAGCAATCCGAAGCCTACCGACGCCGACATCGACGCGGCCATGGCGGGGAACATCTGCCGCTGCGCCACCTACGTCCGCATCCGCGCCGCCATCAAGCGCGCGTCCGGCCAGAAGACGGAGGCCTGAGGTCATGACGCACCAGATGACCGGCGCCTCGCGGCGCGAGATCCTGAAGACGGCCGGCGCGAGCGGCCTCGTCCTGTCGTTCGTGGTGGCCGGCAAGGGCCAGGCGCAGAATGCGGGGGCGGCGGCCGCCCAGCCGATCAACACCTACGTCCGCGTGGCGCCCGACGGGATCGTCACCATCGTCAACAAGAACCCGGAGATCGGCCAAGGCATCAAGACGATGCTGCCGATGCTGATCGCCGAGGAGCTGGACGTGGCGTGGGAGAACGTCCGCATCGAGCAGGCGGACAACGATCCCAAGGCCTACGGCCGCCAGTTCGCCGGCGGATCCATGGCGACCCCGCTGCACTGGGAGGAGCTGCGCCGGGTGGGCGCCGTGGCCCGGGCCATGCTCGTCCAGGCGGCGGCGACGGCCTGGAACTGCCCGGCCGGGGAATGCTCGACCACCCCCGGCATGGTGATCCACGCCAGCACCGGCCGGAAAGCGCCCTACGGCTCGCTGGCCGCGCAGTGCGCCAACGTCCAGGTGCCGGACCCGAAGACGCTGCCGCTGAAGGATCCCAAGGACTACAAGATCATCGGCCGGGCCATCCCGCAGTACGACACCGCGAAGATCGTGACCGGCCAGCCGCTGTTCGGCATCGACGTACGCCGGCCGGGAATGCTGTACGCGACCTACGAGAAGGCGCCGGTGTTCGCCGCCGGGGTGGCGGGGGCGGACCTCGCCGCGGCCCAGAGCGTGAAGGGCGTCCGCAAGGCCTTCGTGGTGAAGGGCGATTCCAACGCGCTGCAGCCGGCCGCTGGCCAGATCGGCGCGGGCCTGCTGCCCGGCGTGGCGGTGGTGGCCGACACCTGGTGGGCGGCCAAGAAGGGCCGCGACCGGCTGAACGTGAGGTGGGAGGCCCATCCCACGGCGCAGCAGTCCAGCGAGGGCTTCGCGGCCCAGGCCAAGGCGCTCGCCGCGGGCAAGCCGCAGCGCACGCCGCGCAACGGACGGCGACGTGGACGCGGCGCTGAAGTCGGCGGCGAAGACGGTGGAGGCGGCCTACGCCTATCCGTTCCTGGCGCATGCGCCGCTGGAGCCGCAGAACTGCACGGCCGAATGGAAGGACGGCAAGCTGGAGATCTGGGCCCCGACCCAGAACCCGGAACCCGGCCGCCAGCTTTGCGCCAAGACGCTCGGGATCAAGCCCGAGGACATCACGATCCACATGACCCGCTGCGGCGGCGGCTTCGGCCGCCGGCTGGCCAACGACTACATGGTCGAGGCGGCCTGGATCGCGCGCGAGGCGGGGGCGCCGGTGAAGCTGGTGTGGACGCGCGAAGACGACATGCGCCACGACATCTACCGCCCGGCCGGCTTCCACTTCCTGCGCGGCGGGGTGGACGCGCAGGGTAATGTGACGGCGTTCCACGACCACTTCGTCTCGTTCGGCGAGGGTCAGAACTTCGCGCCCAGCGCCGGGATGGGGCCAACCGAGTTCCCGGCCCGCTTCGTCCCGAACTGCCGGATCGACGTCAGCGTCATGCCGCTGGGCGTGCCGACCGGACCGCTGCGGGCGCCGGGCTCAAACGCCCTGGCCTTCGTCATGCAGTCGTTCATCGACGAGTTGGCGCACGCCGCCAACGCCGACCCGCTGGCCTTCCAGATCAAGCTTCTGGGCGACAAGGCGGTGGTCGGCGAGGCCCCGGCGGCCTACGCCGCGGGTCGGATGGTCGGCGTTCTCAAGGCCGTGGGCGAGATGTCGGGCTGGGCCCACCGGTCCAGGCTGCCGAAGGGCGAAGGCCTGGGCGTGGCCTGCTACTACAGCCACCTCGGCTATTTCGCGGAAGTCGCCCACGTGGCGGTCTCGCCGGCCGGCGAGGTGAAGGTGAAGAAGGTCTGGGTGGCCGCGGACGTCGGCCGCCAGATCATCAATCCGCACGGCGCCTTGAACCAGGTGCAGGGCTCGGTGCTGGACGGCCTGTCGGGGGCGTTGCACCAGGAGATCACCATCGTCGGCGGCCAGGCGCAGCAGTCGAACTTCCACGACTATCCGCTGATGCGCATCAACGAGGCTCCCGTGGTGGAAGTGCAGTTCCTGAAGACCGACTTCCCGCCGACGGGACTGGGCGAGCCGGCCCTGCCGCCGGCCATCCCGGCGCTGACCAACGCCATCTTCGCCGCCACCGGCAAGCGCATCCGCAGCCTGCCGATCAAGCCGGAGATGCTGAAGGCCTAAGCCGTCGATCGGGCGCGCCAGCCGATTGTGGGTTGGCGCGCGCCGAAGCCTGCGCATGATGCGTCCCAACAAGTGTTTGAGGGGACGCCGGTGAAGAAGCTGCTGATCGCCAACCGTGGCGAGATCGCCGTGCGGATCGCGCGGACCGCGGCGGAGATGGGGATCGAGAGCGTCGCCGTCTTCTCGGAGGACGACGCCGCCTCGCTGCACGTGAAGCGCGCCGACGCGGCGGTGGGGCTGAAGGGCTCCGGCCCCGGCGCCTATCTCGACGTCGAGCAGATCGTGGCCGCGGCTGTGGCCGAGGCCTGCGACGCCGTGCATCCCGGCTACGGCTTCCTGTCGGAGAACGCGGCGTTTGCGCGGGCCTGCGAGAAGGCGGGCCTGATCTTCGTGGGACCATCGCCCGAGACCCTCGAGCTGTTCGGCGACAAGGCGCGGGCCCGGGCGCTGGCCCAGGAATGCGGCGCGCCGGTGCTGGCCGGAACCGATGGGCCAACGACTCTGGACGAGGCGCAGGCGTTCCTGGCGGCCCAGGGGCCGGTGATGGTGAAGGCGGTCGCGGGCGGCGGCGGACGGGGCATGCGGCCGGCCACGACCGCCGACGAGCTCGCCGGGGCCTTCGAGCGCTGTGCGTCCGAAGCCCGGGCCGCGTTCGGCGACGAGCGGCTTTACGTCGAGCGCTTCCTACCTCGGGCCCGGCACGTCGAGGTTCAGGTGGCCGGCGACGGCGAGCGCATTGTCCACCTGTGGGACCGCGAATGCTCGCTGCAGCGCCAGCGCCAGAAGGTGGTGGAGATCGCCCCGGCCGACATGCTGCCCATGACGCTGCGCGAGCGGCTGTTCGCCCACGCCACGGCGCTCGCGGCGGCGGCGCGCTATCGCGGCGTGGGGACGATGGAGTTCCTGGTCGACGGCGACGAAGCCGTCTTCATCGAGGCCAACGCCCGCCTGCAGGTCGAGCACACGGTTACGGAGGAGGTGACGGGCCTCGACCTGGTGAGGCTGCAGCTGCAGATCGCCGCCGGCCGCAGCCTCAAGGACCTGGGCCTGATGCAGAGCTCCGTCCCTGAGCCGCGGGGCCACGCGGTGCAGGTCCGCGTCAACCTCGAGACCATGGCGGCGGACGGGCAGGCGCGGCCGGCCGGCGGCGTGCTCACGGCGTTCGAGCCCCCCTCGGGGCCGGGCGTGCGCGTGGACGGTTTCGGCTATGCGGGTTACGCCACCTCGGCGCGGTTCGACAGCCTGCTCGCCAAGGTGATCGTGCACTCCGGCGTGGGCGGGCTCAGCCGGGCGGCGGCCAAGGCCTACCGTGCGCTGTCGGAGTTCCGCATCGACGGCGCCCCGACGAACATCGCCTTCCTGCAGAACCTCCTGGCTCATCCGGCGGTCGCGGCCGGCGACGTGCATACCCGCTTCATCGAGGAGCACATGGGCGAGCTGGCCCATCCGCCCGAGGCGCATCCGAAGCTCTATTTCGACGCCGCGGCTCGCGGCGCGGAGGCCCGGCGGCCCGCGGAGGCAGAGGCGCCCCCAAGGGACGACGCCGCTGAAGGCGCCGCTGCAGGGCACGGTCATCGGCCTGCAGGCGCAGGTCGGCGATGCCGTCCGGGCCGGCCAGGCGCTGATGATCCTGGAAGCCATGAAGATGGAGCACGTGGTCGCCGCCGAAGCCTCGGGCGTCCTACGCCAGGTGGTGGCCCAACTGGGCGACACCGTGTTCGAGGGCGACGCCGTGGCGTTCCTGGAGCCGACGGGCGACGGCGATGCAGCGCAGGCGGCGGAGCAGGCGATCGACCTCGACGCCATCCGGCCCGACCTGGCCGAGGTGATCGAGCGGCATCGGCTGACCCTGGACGCGGCGCGGCCGGACGCGGTGGCGCGGCGGCGCCGGACGGGCCAGCGGACGGCGCGGGAGAACGTGGACGACCTGTTCGACCCCGGCAGCTTCAGCGAGTACGGGGCCATGGCCGTCGCGGCCCAACGGCGGCGGCGGACCCTGGACGACCTGCGCGCCAACACGCCCGCCGACGGGATCATCACCGGCGTCGGCGCCGTGAACGGCCACCTGTTCGACGAAGAGCGCGCCCGCTGCGTGGGCCTGGCCTACGACTTCACGGTGCTGGCCGGCACCCAGGGCCACTTCAACCACAAGAAGACCGACCGCATCCTGGAATTCGCCGAGCACTGGAAGGCGCCCGTGATCTGGTACACCGAGGGCGGCGGCGGGCGGCCCGGGGACGTCGACGGCGGCCAGCTGTCGGCCTCGTCGCTGGACACGACCAGCTTCACCACCTTCGCCCGGCTGTCGGGCCTCGCGCCGCGGATCTCGATCAATTCGGGACGCTGTTTCGCCGGCAACGCCATCTTCTTCGGCTGCGCGGACATCACCATCGCCACGCGGTACTCGAATATCGGCTTAGGCGGGCCGGCGATGATCGAGGGCGGGGGGCCTGGGCGTCTTCACGCCGGACGAGATCGGGCCGTCGGACGTGCTCTACGCCAACGGGGCGATCGACGTGCTGGCGCAGGATGAGGCCGAGGCGACGGCCGTGGCCAAGCAGCTGCTGGGCGTCTTCCAGGGCGCCGTCCCCGACTGGACCTGCGCCGATCAGCGCCGGCTGCGCCACCTGATCCCCGAGAACCGGGTGCGGGCCTACGACATCCGCGAGGTGATCCGCACGCTGGCGGACGCGGGCTCGTGGCTCGAGCTGCGGGGCGGCTACGGGCGCGGGATGATCACCGGCTTCCTGCGGATCGAGGGGCGGCCGATGGGGCTGATCGCCAACGATCCGCGGCATCTGGGCGGGGCGATCGACGCCGAGGGGGCCGAGAAGGCGGGCCGCTTCCTGCAGCTGTGCGACGCCTTCGACGTCCCCGTGCTGTCGCTGTGCGACACGCCGGGGTTCATGGTCGGACCCGAAAGCGAGAAGGCCGCCGCCGTGCGGCGCGGCTCGCGGATGATGGTGGCCGCGACCAGCCTGACCGTGCCGCTGTTCACGGTGGTGCTGCGCAAGGGGTATGGCCTGGGCGCCCAGGCCATGGCCGGCGGGGACTTCTCCGCGCCGGCGATGACCATCGCCTGGCCGACGGCCGAGTTCGGGCCGATGGGCCTGGAGGGCGCGGTGCGCCTCGGCTACCGCAAGGAGCTGGAGGCCGAACAGGACCCGGCGGCGCGACAAGCGCTGTTCGAGAAGCTGGTCGGCAAGATGTACGAGAACGGCAAGGCGCTGTCGGTGGCGTCCGTGGTCGAAATCGACGCGGTGATCGACCCGATGGAGACGCGGGCCTGGCTGGTCCGGGGGCTGAAGGCCTGTCCCGTCCCGCCGAAGCGGCCGGGCAAGAAGCGGCCGCACATCGACACCTGGTGAGCTAGTGCGGGACGTAGGAGCGGAGCACGTCGTCGATGACGCGCTCGAGTTGCTCCAGGGTGCCGCACTGCTTGGCCACGTGGCAGAAGCGGGCGTAGCGGTTCATGACGCTGTCGCCCTGGCCCCAGTAGCTCTCGGGCTCGGGGTTCAGCCAGATCACCGCACGGCTGCGGTCGTGGACCTGCTTCATCAGGTCGAGCCGCGGGTCGGCATAGTTCGAGCGGCCGTCGCCCAGGATGATCACGGTGGTCCTGCGGTCCAGGCGGTCGAGGTGGTTCTCGGCGAAATCGGCCAGCGCCTGGCCGTAGTCGGTAGACTGGAAGCCGATCTCCTGCAGCACCTTGAGGATCGCGCCCTCGACCTTGTTGGCGTCGAGGATGTCGGAGACCGGGATCAGCCGGCCGGAGAAGGCGTAGGCGTCCAGCCGTTCGACCACCTCGTTTAGCGAGTAGAGGAAGGTCAGCAGGAACTGGGCGAAGGCCGCGACCGACTTCGAGACGTCGCAGATCACCACGATGGACGGCCGGTCGACCTTCTTCACCTTCCAGGCGATCTCGAACGGCACGCCGCCGTGCGCGGTGGAGCGGCGCAGCGTCTTGCGGATGTCGAGGTGGCCGCGCTGGGCGGCGCGGCGGCGGCGGGCGTACTTGGTCGCCAGCCGCCTGGCCATCTTGCGGACCAGGCCCTGCATCAGGGCGTAGTCGACGGGATCGACCCCGCCGTCGGCGTTGAGCTGCTTGCGGACCAGTCGCTCCTCGCGCAGCTCGCGGGCGGAGCTCGCGGCATAGAGGTCGTGCTGGCGCTGGACGTAGGCCTGGGCCTGTTCGAACAGCCGGGCGCGGGCGGCGTCGAGGCGGTCGGCCAGGCCCTCGCCCTGGCCGTTGGGGAGCCGCCGGGCGCGGGCGATGATGGCCTCGATCTCCTCCAGCCCCATCTCCTCCAGCAGGCGGCGGGTCATGCGGCTGCGCTGGGTGGTGAGCCGGATCTCGGCCACGCCGGCGTCGCGGGCCGCCTCCTCCATGGCCTGCTGGATCGCTGCGGCGTCGCCCTGAAGCACGGCCTGGGCCAACGGGCTTTCGGCGACCTGCTCGGCCTCGCTGTCGCTGAGCGGGGCGGGCGGCGGAGTCTCGAGCGGCGTGCGGTCGAAGAAGGCCTCGAAGGTCGCGTCGAAGCGATCGACCTCCTCGGCCGACTTGGCCAGCGTGGCGCAGAGCGCGTCCTTGAACAGCGTCCGGTCAGTGAAGCCGGTCACCGCGACCGCCCGCGTCGCGTCGATCGCCTCGGCCGGCGAGACCCGGACGTCGGCGGCGCGGAGCGCGCGGAAGAACTGTTCGAGGGTGTGCTGCATGGGCTCAGCGCCGGTGGATCAGCTCCACGACCTGCGGCTCGATGGCGGCGATATCCTGCTCGAACTTCAGGATCACGTTCAGGGTGTCACGGACCATCTCGGGATCGAGGCTGTCGGCGTTGAGCAAGACGAGGGCGCGGGCCCAGTCCACGGTCTCGGAGATCGACGGCGCCTTGCGCAGGTCGAGGGTGCGCAGCGTCTGGACGAAGGCGACCAGCTCGCGGGTCAGCTTCGCCTCGACGCCCGGCACGCGGCTGGCGACGATCTTCTCCTCGAGCGCGGCTTCCGGCAGCGGGATGTGCAGGTGCAGGCAGCGGCGCTTGAGGGCGTCGCCCAGGTCGCGGACGTTGTTGGAGGTGAGGAACACCAGCGGCGGGGTCTTGGCCTTGATGACGCCGAGCTCGGGCACCGAGACCTGGTAGGCGGACAGGACCTCCAGCAGGAAGGCCTCGAAGGCCTCGTCCGACTTGTCGACCTCGTCGATCAGCAGGATGCAGCCGTCGTCCTGGCGCAGGGCCTGCATCAGCGGCCGCGGCTCGAGGAACGGCTCGGAGAAGAACAGGTCGCCCATGCCGTGCAGGCGGTCCATGGCGGCGTCCATGGACTTGGCGTCGGCCAGAGCCTCGCCCATCCGGTCCTTGAGGATTTGGGTGTAGAGCAGCTGCTTGCCGTACTTCCACTCGTACAGCGCCTTGGACTCGTCGAGGCCTTCGTAGCACTGCATGCGGATCAGCGGCTGGCCCAGCATGGTGGCGGTCGACAGCGCGAGTTCGGTCTTGCCGACGCCGGCCGAGCCCTCGACCAGGATCGGCTTCTGCAGGTTCACGGCCATGTAGAGCGCCGTGGCGATCCGGCGCGAGGCGATGTAGCCGACGCCCGCCAGGCCCTGGATCAGGGCGTCGACGGACGCGAAGGGATCGGCGCCGGAATTGGCGGCCGCGGGCGTGGAAACGGTCAAAGGAACGGCTTTCGAAATCGCGGGAAAGAACCTGGCGATTGTGCCAAGCGCCCTCCCGCGACGCAAACGGCCGTTTGAAGATGCTAGGGCGCCGGCTTGATCTCGAAGCTGACGCCCTGGGCCAGCGGCAGGGTCTTGCCGTAGTTCAGGGTGTTGGTGGCCCGGCGCATATAGGCCTTCCAGCTGTCGGAGCCCGCCTCGCGGCCGCCGCCCGTCTCCTTCTCGCCGCCGAACGCCCCGCCGATCTCGGCCCGAGGGGCCGATGTTGACGTTGGCGATGCCGCAGTCCGAGCCGCGGGCGGAAATGAACAGCTCGGCCTCGCGCATGTCGTTGGTGAAGATCGAGGACGAGAGGCCCTGGGGCACGTCGTTCTGCAGCGCGATGGCCTCTTCGAGGTCGCGGTACTTCATGACGTAGAGGATCGGCGCGAAGGTCTCGCGCTTCACGACGTCGGTCTGGGCGTCCATCTCGACGAGCGCCGGGCGGACGTAGAAGGCTTCGCCGGCCTCGATGCGCTCGCCGCCGTGGACCTTGCCGCCGGCCGCCTTGGCGTCGGCGAGCGCCGCCTGGAAGCCCTTGAAGCTGGCCTCGTCAATCAGCGGGCCGACGAGCGTGCCGGTCTCGCGCGGATCGCCCACCGGCACCGAGGCGTAGGCCGCCTTCAGGTTGCCGACGAAGGTGTCGTAGTGGCTTTCGTGCACGAACAGGCGGCGCAGCGTGGTGCAGCGCTGGCCGGCCGTGCCCATGGCCGCGAAGGCGACGCCGCGGATGGCGAGATCGAGGTCGGCGGTGGGCGCGATGATCGCCGCGTTGTTGCCACCCAGCTCCAGCAGGGCGCGGGCGAAGCGCTGCGCGAGCCTCGGGCCGACGGCGCGGCCCATCGCGGTGGAGCCGGTGGCGCTGACCAGCGGCACCTTCGGGTGGTCGACCAGGGCCTCGCCGACGTCGCGGCCGCCGATGATCACCGCCGAGAGCCCTTCCGGCGCGTCGCCGAACTTCGCGAGCGCACGTTCGAACAGCGCCTGGACAGCGAGCGCGGTCAAGGGCGTCTTCTCGGACGGCTTCCAGACGCAGGCGTCGCCGCACACGAAGGCCAGCGCCGAGTTCCACGACCAGACGGCGACCGGGAAGTTGAACGCCGAGATGATCCCCACCACGCCCAGGGGGTGCCAGGTCTCCATCATCCGGTGGTCCGGACGTTCGGTGGCGATGGTCAGGCCGAAGAGCTGACGCGACAGGCCGACGGCGTAGTCGCAGATATCGATCATCTCCTGCACTTCGCCGAGCGCTTCCGAGACGATCTTGCCGGCTTCGAGGGTGACGACCCTGGCGAGATCGGCCTTGGCAGCGCGCAGCTCCTCGCCGAACACGCGGACCAGCTCGCCGCGGCGCGGGGCCGGCACGTTGCGCCACGTCAGGAAAGCTTCGTGCGCACGCTCGACGGCGGCGTTCACCTGGGCGACCGGGGTGTCGTGGACGTTGGCCATCACCTCGCCGGTGACGGGCGAGCGGACGGCGCGGTCGCCGCCGGTCCAGAGGCTCTCGGCGACGCCCAGGCGCTTGAGGACGTCGGCGGCTTCGGTCTTCGCCGAAGCGATCTTGGCGGGAGCGTTCATCAGTCTACTCGGCGGCGGCGCGCAGGAGGTTGGCGTCTTGCGGCGCGTAATAGCGGCCGAAGCGGTTGGCGAGGAAGTCCGGAAGCGCGATGTCTTCCTGGCGGATGAAGCCGGTGGACGGCAGCGTGCCGTCGGCCAGCATGTCCAGCACCGCGCAGATGGCGCCGGCGGTGGTGATCTGGATGGCGCTCTTCAGCTCGCCGTAGATCTCCTGGGCGTAGACCTTGTTGACGTAGGTCTCCTGCATCAGCCGGCCGTCCTTCATCCCCGAGACGGTGACGAAGACGATGACCACGTCCTGCATGGTCGCCGGCACGGCGTTCTCCAGGATGTCCTTCAGGACGTCGCGGCGATTGCGCAGGTTCAGGTCGTTGAGCAGCGCCTTGAAGATCGCGGCGTGGCCCGGATAGCGGATGGTCTTGTAGTTGAGGTTACGGACCTTGCCGTCGAGGGTGTGGCAGAGCGTGCCGAGGCCCCCCGAGGTGTTGAACGCCTCATAGGTGACGCCGTCGAGGGCGAACTCCTCGCGCTCCTCCATCGCCGGCGTCTCGCGCGGCTTGCCGTTCACGATCGCCTCGCACGGCTCGCAGTACTCGTTGATCACCCCATCCGTGGACCAGGTGAGGTTGTAGTTCAGGGCGTTGGACGGATAGCGGGGCAGGGCTCCGACCCGCAGGCGCACGTCGTGCAGCTCGTCGAAGTGCTTGGCGAGGTCCCAGGCAGCGATGGTGATGAAGCCGGGGGCCAGGCCGCACTGGGGGATGAAGGCGGTCTTGCTGTCCTTGGCCAGTTCGCGGACGACGCGGCTGGACGCCACGTCCTCGGTGAGGTCGAGGTAGTGGGCCTCGGCGGCCTTGGCGGCGCGCGCGACGGCGGTGGTCAGGTGGTACGGCGCGCAGTTTACGACCGCGAAACAGCCGGCGATCCGCTCGGCCACGGCGTCGGGATCGTCGATGGCCATGGCCAGGGTCTCGACGCGGTGCCGGCCGTCCAGCGCCGTGAGCGCCTGGGCCGACTGGTCGAGGACCAGGACTTCGTAGCTGCCGGAGCCCGTCAGCAGATCGACGACGGTCGACCCGATCTTGCCCGCCCCGATGACGGCGACCTTGCGCATGCTCATGCCTCCCTGACTGGCAGCGAGTCAGGGTCCGCCACGGCCCAGCCATTTACAATTGGCGCCTCGGCGGAATGCGGCGCTATTCTGGGCGCATCGCCGACGCGCCTGGACGGAACGACGAATGGACGATCTCGACGAGCATCTTCTGGCCCGCCTGCGCGAGAACGCCCGCGCCCCGGTGGCTGAACTGGCCCGCGCCCTGGGCCTGTCGCGGACGACCGTCCAGAGCCGGCTCGCGCGTCTCGAGCGCAGCGGCGTGGTCGCCGGCTATTCGGTGAAGCTCGCGCCCAGCTATGCGGCGGGCCGCGTGCAGGCGTTCATCATGCTCACCGTCGAACCGAAGCAGGCCGCGGCGGTGACCTCGGCGCTGAAGCGGATGCCGGGGGTCACCCGGCTGCAGTCGGTGAGCGGGCCCTTCGACATGATCGCCACGGCCGAGGCCGCTGGCGTCGCCGAGATGGACGCCATCATCGACGAGATCGGCGCGGTGAAGGGCGTCGAGCGCACGAACACCTCGCTCGTGCTCTCCACCAAGTTCGACCGTTAGGCGAAGTTCCGGTCCAGGCTGTTGTGGACGTCGGTGGCGGCGATGGCGCCTTCGCCCTCCGCCGTCGAGATCTGGTTGAGGCCGCGGACGACGTCGCCCGCGGCGTAGAGGCCGGGCACCGACGTCTCCTGGTGGCTGCCGACGATCAGCCGGCCGCTGTCGTCAAGCTTGGCGCCCGCCTGGACGGCGAGTTGGGCGCGCGGCGTGACGCCGAGCGCGGAGTAGACGACGTCGAAGCTGCGCTTCTCGCCCTCCCCCGAAGTCGAAGGCGGTGATTCTCCGCTTCTGGATCTCCACGGCCGGGACCGCGCTCTCGATGATGTCGACGCCAGCCTTGTGGAGGTCGGCCGCCAGGGCCTTCGGCAACGGTTCGGCGCCCACATGGATGAAGGTGACGTCGCTGGACCAGGTGCGGATGAAGATCGCCTCGCGGGCGCAGTGGTCGTCGCGGCCGATGACGCCCACGCTGCAGCCTGTCACCTCGTACCCGTCGCAGATCGGGCAGATGCGGACGAGGCCCTTTTCCACCCCGCGCTCGAGGCCCGGGATCTCGGGGGCGTTGTCGATGACGCCGGTCGCCAGGATCACCTTGCGGGCGCGGAAGGTCTCGTCTCCCGTCTCAATGCGGAAGCCGGACTTCAGCGGAACCAGCCTTTCGACCCGGCCGGTCCGGATGTCGGTCCCGTACTTCTCGGCCTGCTTGCGCATCCGCGACAGCAGCGCCTTGCCGTTCACGCCTTCCGGGAAGCCGGGGTGGTTGCGGCTGCGCGGGATCCAGGCGGCGCGGCTGCCGCCGGACTCGATCACCACGAAGCGGCGGCGGAAGCGGGCGAGGTAGATGGCGGCGGTCAGGCCCGCGGGGCCGGCGCCGATGATCACGCAGTCGAGGAGGTCTTGGTCACCCATGGCGCGGCGGGAACGCGCTCAGGGGCCAGGCGGCTCCAGATAGATGGGATTGCCGAGGATCCAGAGCTTGCCGTCGGGCCCGCGGACGTCGATGCGCAGCCAGCCCCGCGCCCCGTCGGCGCGAAGCTCCAGCACGCGGGTCTCGCCGTCGGCGAAGGGCGCGGTGTCGGTGCGTATCAGCCCCTTGGCCGATCCGGCGAAGGTGACGTGGCCGCCGGCGAGACCTGCAGTCCGGAGCTCGACGCGGGCGACATCGTCGGCCTTCAGCTTCAGGACGCCGCCCATGTGGACGGCCTGGCCGCCGGCGGTGGCGGTGACGTCAAGCAGCCGGTCGCGCGTGCCCTCGACGTCGACGAAGACGCGCCCAGAGCGGATCCCCGCGAGCAGCGCCGGCTGCGACAGGTTCTCGGCATAGACGACGGTCGTCGGCGAACCGACGGACTGGACGCGATCCAACGGCGTGGGACCGTCGTGGTTGTCCGAGCCGCCGACGCCGGTGAGGCGGAAGCCTTGGTTGAGCCGGGCTTCCCAGAACGGAATGCCCGTGCCGGGGCCCTCGGCGCCGAACTTAAGGGCTCCGCCATTGATGGCTTCGATCGCGGCGACGCGACGCCAGTCAGTCTCGGCCGTCCAGCCGCAGCCCATACAGGCCTCGCCCGACGGCAGGCCGGGATGGTTCACCGAGATGATGCCGCCGGCCTTCTCGAGCTGGTCCAGGAGGGTCCCAAGCTTCGGCGCGCGGGGGCCGCCCAGCTGGAAGTCGAGCGGCGCTGTGGCGCCGAAGACGTTGGCGTGGCCCTGGAAGGTGGTGATCTCACGGCCGGGGATCAGCACCATCCGGTCGTAATAGGGCTGCAGCTCGGTGAGGCCCTGCTGGTGCGAGACGGTGTTGTGCTCGGTCACCGCGATGAAGTCCAAGCCGCGCTGGGCGGCGGCCTCGGTGGTCCTGAACAGCGGACAGGGGACCCGCGCCCCGCTCTGGGCTGCGCAGGAGCCGTCCGAATGGGCCGAGTGCAGGTGCAGGTCGCCGCGGTACCAGCCGGGCGTGTCCTTCAGGGGCGCGGTCGCGAAGCCCTGGAAGTCAGATGGCCTGCGCTCGAACCAGATTTTCGCCGTGTAGGGCGCCTTCGAGGTCTCCCGGATCGCCGGCACGCCCAGCACCAGCCTCCACTCGCCGGCCGGGATGGGGCCCGGAAGGTAGGACGGCGTGGCGTAGGTCTCGGCGACGACGAAGCGGCTCCTGGCGCCGCCGCTCCAGCCGCGGAAGCGGACGGAGTCGCGGACGCCCAGATCGATCACCGAGCGCTCCTCCCGGCCCTGGTAGCTGAACTCGACGGTGACGGCCGTGACGCCGGCCGGGACCTTGAACGGGACCTCGCGGTAGGTCGCCAGGTCCCTGTAGGTCATCTCGCCTGTCAGGGTGATGTCCTGGGCCGCCGCCCCGGAGACGCACAGAAGCGCCGCGACCATCGCCGCCGCGCCCCCGTTCCAGACCTTGGTCATGCCCCACATCGCCAGCGGTATAGCACGACCGCCTTGAAGGTCCGGCCAAGCTCGGGTCGGGCCAGGTCGTCCCGGGCGCCGGCCTCGCC
The DNA here is from genome assembly GCF_024699945.1 of Phenylobacterium sp. J426. GTDB lineage: Bacteria > Pseudomonadota > Alphaproteobacteria > Caulobacterales > Caulobacteraceae > Phenylobacterium. The sequence continues at coordinate 1,931,263 of NZ_JAJOMY010000001.1, forward strand.
GCAGATGAACTGGGCGGCCCGCGGGTCGCCCCCGGTGAGGCCGATCTCGTTCGTCAGGTTCGTGCCGAAGGCGAAGAGCGTGACGTGGTCGGCGATGCTGACGTGTCAGTTCTGCTGAGGTAGCGGTGCGAAGGTCCGCTCGAACGCGGGTCGGCCTGTGGGTGTGAACTGGACGACACGCACGCCGGGCGTCCGCCGCAGCCAGCCGAGCTCGCAGAGGCGGGTGAAGAGGCCCGAACCGAAGGCCCCGGCCAGGTGGCTGCGCCTCGCGCTCCAATCGAGGCAGGCCTTGCACAGGGGCCGCCGGCCGCTTTCCGGCAGCGCGACCCCGAAGTCTCGGGCGAAGGCGCGGCCGGCATCGGTCAGCCGGAGGGCGCCGTCGGCGTCACTCAAGCGCCCCTGGGCGATCAGGGCGTCGAGCATCGCCACGCCCGCATCGCCCGCGAGATGGTCGTAGCAGACCCGCGCCTGCCGCAGCGCCGGATCCTTCGGCCCTGGCCGGGCGCGGCGGTGGCCGGCCCGCTCGGCGATGACGATGAGCTGCTCGAGCGCCTCGGCGACGTCGGCGCCGGCGAGGACGAAATAGCTGTGGCGGCCCTGGCGGCGTCGGGTCAGGAGGCCGCCGTCCTCAAGTCGGGCCAGGTGCGCGCTGGCGGTCTGCGCGGTGACGCCGGCCTCGGCGGCCAGCTCTCCAGCGGTCAGGGCTTGGCCGCTCATCAGCGCGCTAAGCATGTTGGCGCGCGCCGGATCGCCGACCAGGGCGGCGACGCGGGCGATGTCGGGTCCGAGCTTCATCGGGCGCAGACTACCCCGGAAATCCGCCGGCACGCTTCGATGGAGGTCGAAGCGTCGGGCGTCATCCTGCGGTAAGCTGCGCCGTCACCGGGGAGCCGCACATGAGCCAGGCCGAGCTGCGCACCATCCTCACGGCCTATGCCCGCGCCTGGGAGGCCGGCGATGTCGCCACGATGTTCGGCCTCTACGCCGACGACTTCACGCTGCACTACGGCGGCCGCAACGCGCTGACCGGCGTTCATCGCGGCAAGCCGGCGGCGCTGAAGGCGCTGGGCGATTTCTCGCAGCGGACAAGGCGGCGGCTGATCCGCATCGTCGACATCATGATCGGCGAGGCGCGCGGCGGGCTGCTGGTGCGCGAGGCGGTGGGGCCGGACGGCGCCGAGGTGGAGCGGCTGTTCGTCTATTCGGCGCAGGACGGGAAGCTGGACGAATGCTGGGCCTACGACGCCGAGCAGGCGCTCATCGACCGGCTGGTCGGGGCCGGCTGACGCTTCGCTCGGCTCCGAAGCATCGGCGCAGCGTCGGGAGGTAGGGTCTTCGGGAAACGGAGACCTCATGACCGTCACCTGCTGCATCCGCTACGTCATCGATCCCTTCCAGCGCGACGCCTTCGAAGCCTATGCCCGCAACTGGCTCCGCATCATCCCGGCCTGCGGCGGGGAGCTGCTCGGCTATTTCCTGCCGCACGAGGGGACCAACAATGTCGCCCTGGCGCTGATCTCCTTCGAGAGCCTCGCCGACTACGAGAGCTACCGCGCGCGGCTGAAGACCGACCCGGACGGGCGCCGCCAATTTCCGGATGGCGCAGGAGAAGCGCTTCATCCTGTCGGAGGAGCGCACCTTCCTGACCCCGGTGCGCGGATGATCGCGGTGATCTTCGAAGTGGAGCCGGCGGCTGGGCAGCGGGGCGCCTATCTCGACCTCGCCGCCGGGCTGGCCTCGGGCTTGGCGGAGATCGACGGCTTCCTGTCGGTCGAGCGGTTCGAGAGCCTGAGCCGCCCTGGCCGGATCCTGTCGCTCTCGTTCTGGCGCGACGAGGCGGCCGTCGAGGCCTGGCGCGACCGCGCCGATCACCGCGCGGCCCAAGGGGCTGGGCGCAGCGGCGTCTTCCAGGACTATCGCCTGCGGGTGGCGGCCGTGACCCGCGACTACGGCCTGCACGAGCGCGGGGACGCCCCGGAGGACTCCCGGCGCCGCCACGGGTGAGGCTAGGATCGGAGGATGAGCGACCCCTTCGACCTGCAGCGCTTCGTGGACGCCCAGACCGACGTCCACGACCGCGCCCTGGCCGAACTGCGCGGCGGGGCCAAGCGGACCCATTGGATGTGGTTCGTCTTCCCGCAGATCGCTGGCCTGGGCCTAAGCCCGATGGCGCAGGCCTATGCGATCTCAGGCCTGGCCGAGGCGAAGGCCTATCTGGCCCATCCGGTCCTGGGCCCGCGGCTCATCGCCTGCACGGCGGCGGTCAACGGCGTGGAGGGGCGGACGGCGCGGGAGATCTTCGGCCACCCCGACGATGCGAAGTTCCGCTCGTGCATGACCCTCTTCGCCCACGCGTCGGAGGAGCCTGTCTTCCGTCAGGCGCTCGACACGTACTTCGGAGGGGCCGAGGATCCCCTGACCGTGGCTCGGCTCTAGAGCTTCAGGCCAGTTCGAAGCGGATCGGCAGGCGCTTGGGCCCGTTGACGAAGACGGCCTCGCTCATCGCCGGCTCGCCGGCGAGTTCCACGGACCTGAGACGCGGGATCATCTCTTCCCAAAGGATCCGCATCTCCATCTTGGCCAGGTGCTGGCCGAGGCAGAGGTGAGCTCCGTAGCCGAAAGCGAGGTGCTTGTTGGGCTTGCGGTCGACGCGGAAGGTGAAGGGGTCCTCGAACACGTCCTCGTCGCGGTTGCCGGACGCGTAGCAGAGCATCAGCCAGTCGTCCTTCTTGAGCCGACGGCCCGCGAACTCGGTGTCGGCGGTGACGGTGCGCATGAAGGTCTTCACCGGGGTCGTCCATCGGATGGACTCGTCGACCAGCCCCGGGATCAGCGACGGGTCGGCATGCAGCTTGGCGAGTTCGCCCGGGTGCTCGGCGAGCGCCCAGAGGGCCCCCGTCGACGACGAGGTCGTGTCGTGGCCGGCTGTGGCGACGATGATGTAGTAGCTCAACGCCTCGAAGTCGGAGATCGGCTGGCCGTCGATCTGGCTGTTGGCGATCACCGAACCCAGGTCGTCGGACGGGTTCGCACGCTTCCGCTCGGACAGCGCCCTAAAGTACTCGAAGAAGTCGGTGATGACGCTGATGTCGATCTTCTGGGGCGCGGCGGCGGCCGAGAAGTCGGTGTCCTTGTGCCGCGACAGCTCGGGATCCGCGGCGCCGAAGATCTCCTGGGTGAGCTGCAGCATCCGGGGCTCGTCCTCCTCCGGCACGCCCATGATGCTCATGATCACGTGCAGGGGATAGCCGAGCGCCACCTCCTTCACGAAGTCGCACTCCCCTCCGGTGGCGGCCATCTTCTCGACGGTCGCCTTGGCGATCACCCGGATCCGGTCCTCCATCTTCCGCAGGTTCTGCGGCATGAACCAGGCCTGGGTAAGAGCGCGGTACTTCAGGTGGTCGGGCGCATCCATGTGGATGAGGGTTCGGAGCAGATGCGGGCTCCCGCCCATCATCGCCCGGACCTGCTCGTCGATCGCCTTCGTGGTGAGGACCGGGTTGCGGTCGCCGTTGTGGAAGAGATCGTTCTGGCGACTGATCTCGAGGATGTCGGCGTGCTTCGTGGCCACCCAGAATGGATCGAAGCCTTCGATGACAGCCTGGCCGAACGGCTCGTTCTTGCGCAGCCAACGATAGGTCTCGTGGATCTGGCCGTTGGCGTAGGCCCAGGGCTGCACCAGGGTGTCGGCGTAGGTCGCCGGAATCCTATGGTCCTCGCGGGTCATCACGCTCATCGCGATATCCGTCCCGGCTGACGCGAGGTCAGCGCAGACGACGCCTCCCATTTGTTCTTATCTTCGCCGGCAGTTTGATACCCGCGTGCGGCCAGCGGCAAGACTGACGGCGCGTCAAGCGGGATGGGAGGAACGGCATGCTGACGCGGGGCGACGACTATCCGATCCACCAGACGCCGGAGCCGATCGCGTACGCGGGCTCGGACCGCAACTTCTACGACCGCTACTTCTTCAACGCCTATTCGCCGGACGGCGCGCGCTTCGTCGCCGTGGCCTTCGGAGTCTATCCGGCCCTGAATGTCGCCGACGCCCACGTCTCGGTGCTGGAGGGCGAGACCCAGCGCTGCCTGCACGCGTCGCGCATCCTCAACATGGAGCGCATGGACCTGAGCGTGGGGCCGATCCGCATCGAAATCCTTGAGCCGCTGCAGCGGCTGAAGGTGACGGTGGAGCGCGCCGAGGGCATCTCTGCGGAACTGGTCTTCGAGGGCCGCGCCTTTCCGATCGAGGAGCCGCGGTTCGTGAAGCGCAACGGGCCGCGCCTGTTTATGGACTACACCCGCCTGACCCAGAACTGCTTCGTGTCCGGGTGGGTCGAGGTGGATGGCCGGCGCTGGGACGCTTCGAGCTGGCTGGGCACCCGCGACCGGTCCTGGGGCATCCGGCCGGTCGGCCTGACCGATCCGCAGCCGACGCCGGGCGGCCAGCTCGCCGGCTTCTTCTGGCAGTGGACGCCGGTGAACTTCGACGACCGCTCGGTCTTCTTCCACGTCAACGCCGATCCCGACGGCAGACCCTGGAACACCCGGGCGGTGATCCTGCCGGACGGCGCGGGGGCCGACGGCGGCGTCCATGCTGAGGGCGCCACCATGGAGGCGCTGCTGCGCCAGGGTCTGCGGCACGCCGAGCGCGGGACGCTGACCATTCCGCTGGAGGGCGGCGCAGCGCGCGTCGACTTCGAGCCGGTGGCCACCTTTCTCATGCGCGGCATCGGCTATGGCGGCGAGTGGCGGCACGGCGCCCTGCAGGGCGAGCTCAGGGTGGCGCGCGAGGACATCGACGTGGGTGCGGCGGACATGTCGGCCATGGAGAACCTGCACATCCAGGCGGTCTCGAAGGCTGTGCTGCGACAGCCGGGGGAGCCCGAGCGTCAGGGCGTCGGGGTGTTCGAGCAGTTGATCCTCGGACCGTACAAGCCTTACGTCCTCTAGACGCCTCTCAGCCCAGCACCTTCACCATCCTCGCGCCGGCCGGCAGCATCAGCGCCACCAGGAGCGTCGGGAAGATGAAGAGGATGAGCGGCACGGTCAGCTTGGCCGACAGTCCCAGCGCCTTTTCCTCCGCGCGCAGCATCCGCTTCTGGCGCATGTCCTGGGAAAACACGTTCAGCGTCTCGCCGAGGCTGGTGCCCATCTCCTCGGCCTGGCGCAGCATGGTGGCCAGGGCGCGGGCGTCTTCGATGCCCAGCCGGTCCGCGAACGCGGCCCAGGCGTCCTTGCGGGCGCGGCCGGCGCGGAGCTCCAGCACCAGGAAGCGCAGGTGCACGGTCAGGTTCGGATAGCGGCGCTCCAGTTCTTCCGTCACGCGGGTGACGGCGGCGTCGAGCGACAGGCCAGCTTCGACCGAGGCGACCAGCAGGTCCAGCAGGTCGGGGAAGCCGTCGGCGTACTCCTGCTCACGCTTGGTCTTGCGGCTCTTCAGCACCTGATCGGGACCGTAGAGCGCCGCCAGCGACAGGCTGACGGCCAGGACCAGTCCCAGCAAGTTGCCGCCCTTGCCGATCATCATCGGCAGCGTCAGGAGCACGCCGACCGTGGCCGCCGCAATCAGCGTGGCCTTGACGCCCAGGAAGATCACCGGCGCCTCGCGGCTGTAGAAGCCCGCCTGCATCAGCCGCGAGCGCAGCAGCGACACCTTGGCCGGATCGCGGACTGCGCTCTGCTGGCCCAGCCGGCGCACCGTCGAGACGAGCTGTTCGGGCAGGAGCCCGCCGGCTTTCTCGATGGCGGGCCCGGAGACTCCGCCGACCACGGCGCCCGCCAGGCGGCTGCGCCGCATGGCCCGGACGCGCAGCTCGGCGACGCCGAAGAACGCGAGGCCGGCGACGGCCCCGCCCACCAGCAGAAGACCCAGGCCGTAGATGATGGTCTCGAGCGCCATGCCTCAGAGCCTCATGTTGATCATGCGCCGCATGACGAGGTTGCCGATGGCGATCCAGGTCACGCAGCCGATCAGCGACCATTTCACGACGGGCTCGTGGATCACGTCGCCGTAGAATTTCGGCGAGATCAGCATGATCATGCCGACGGCGATGAACGGCGCGGCCGTCAGGATCGCCGCCGAGGCGCGGCCCTCGGCCGAGGCGGCCTTGATCTTCAGTCGCATCTTGTGCCGCTCGCGGATCGTGGCGGCGTTCAGCTTGAGAAGACCCGTGAGGTTGCCGCCGGTCCGCTCCTGGAGCCGAACCGTCGCGGCGAACAGATCGACGTCGGGATGCTGACAACGCTCGGACATGCGCTCGATCGCCTGCTCGAGGGTCGCGCCGTACGAGATCTCGTCGGCGGCCATGCCGAATTCGGTGCCCACCGGATCGGCCATCTCGCGGCCGACAAGCGCGATGGCGGTCGGCACCGGATGGCCCGCCTCGAGGCTGCGGACGATGATCTCCAGGGCCTGCGGCAGCTGGAAGCCGAGCGCATTGGCGCGGCGGCCGGCCATGAACTTGAGGATCAGGACCGGGAGGCCGACGCCGGCGCCCAGGGCGCCCAGCGGCGCCAGCCAGAGATTGCGCGAGAGCACCGCCAGGCCCGCGCCGCCGATCAGAGCGGCCAGGAGGACATAGCTCAGCCACTTCTTCTGATCGTAGGGCAGCCCCGAGGCGACGATCAGGTCGGACAGCTTGCGAAGGGCGCCGCCGCTGCGCTTGCCGGCCGCGGTGAGCCCGCGCTGCTTGCGCAGTTCGACGACCAGCGCCTGGATGCCGCCGTCGACCTTCTCGGCGACCTTGAGACGGCGATTCACCACCCGCTTCTGGGCGGCGCTGGAGAAGATGCCGATGACGGCCTGGGCGCCGGCGAAGACCGCGGCGAAGACCATCACCAGGAAGATGGTGCGGGCGTCGATGGTCATCAGGTCAGGGGGCTTGGACGGGTCGAAGTTGGCGGTGTCGTAGGGAATGCCCCGGCGGAGCATCTCGTCGAGGCAGCGCGGGCGGAGGCCGCTGGCCCGGAATTCGCCGTGCACGGTTCCGTCGGCGGCGGTGTGGGTGCGGTTGAAGGTGAAGATGTCCTGCATCTGCACGACGTTGCCCTCCATGCCGACGATCTCGGTGACGTGGGTCACCTTCCGCTTGCCGTCGGCAAGCCGCATCACCTGGACCACCATGCCGACGGCCGAGGCGATCTGGGCGCGCATGGCCTCGGGGCTGATGTTGATGCCGCCCATGGCGACCATCTGCTCGAGGCGGCCGATCGCTTCGCGGGGGTTGTTCGAGTGGATTGTGGCCATCGAGCCTTCGTGGCCGGTGTTCATCGCCTGCAGCATGTCGAACGCCTCCTCGGACCGGACCTCGCCTAGGATCACCCGGTCGGGACGCATCCGCAGCGCGTTCTTGACGAGTTCCCGCTGGCGGATCTCGCCCTTGCCCTCGATGTTCGGCGGTCGCGTCTCCATGCGCACGACGTGCGGCTGCTGCAGCTGAAGCTCGGCGGCGTCCTCGATGGTGATGAGACGCTCGCCCTCGCTGATCGCCGACGACAGCGCGTTGAGCAGCGTCGTCTTCCCCGAGCCGGTGCCGCCGGAGATGACCGTCGAGACCCGGGCGCGGACCGCGCCGTAGAGAAAGTCGGCGACGGCCTGGGGCATGGCGTTGAACTCGACCAGCTTCTCGAGCGTCAGCGGCTTCTTCGAGAACTTGCGGATCGAGACCGAGGCGCCGTCGATGGCGATCGGCGGGATGGCGGCGTTCACGCGGCTGCCGTCGGGCAGGCGGGCGTCGACCATCGGCTGACTCTCGTCGATGCGGCGGCCGACGCCGGCGACGATCCGTTGCACGATGCGCAGCAGGTGGTCGTTGTCGCGGAAGTGGACGGGGGTGAGCTCCAGCTCGCCGCGGCGTTCCACATAAACCTGATAGGGGCCGTTGATCAGGATGTCGTTGATCGAGTCGTCCTTCAGCAGCGGCTCAATGGGGCCCAACCCCACCATCTCGTCATAGATCGAAGCGCCCAGCTCCTCGAGCTCGGCGGTGTTCAGCGCCATCCGTTCGGCGCGGGCGAACTCCACCACCTGTCCCATCACCTGGCGGCGCAGTTCGGCCTCGTCCAGCTTGTCGAGCTTGGCGAGGTCCAGTTCGTCGATGAGCTTGGCGTGCAGTCGCAGGCGGAGGTCGAGCCGCTTGGCGTCGGCCGCCGGCGGCGCCGGGCGCGGCGACTCCCGGGGCGGTTCGACGGGCGGCGGCGCGGGCTTGGCGATCGGCTTGACGGGCGGCGCTTCCGGCGCGGACGCCGCTGGCGCGCGGGCGAGGCTGAAGCGGCCCATCACGCCGCCTTCGAATTGCGCGCCGGCGCGCCGGCCAGGCGTTCGACCAGCAGCTGGACGTCCTTGACGATCTTCGACTTCGGCCGGTGCTGGGCGATGGGGCCGCCCAGATTGGCGGATGCGGCCGCAGCCTCCCAGTCCGAGCTGACGCCGGCCTCCGCCTTGCGCTGCAGGGCGCGCTCGGCCTCGGCCATGGACGGCGCGGGGCCGAACATGCGGCTGGCGAGGCGATTAAGCACGATGCGCGGCTTCAGGCCGGAGCCGAGGGCGTGTTCGATCTCGTCGGAATAGGCGCGTGCGGCGAGCAGGGCCGGCACGGTCAGCTCGGAGATGACCAGCACCTCGTCACAGCCGGCCAGCGCTTCCAGGGTCCACGGCCGACGATGGCGCGGCACGTCCAGGATCACCCAGTCGTAGCACTCGCAAGCCACCTCCAGCATCCGCAGCACCGCCTCGCGCGAAACCGCGTCGAAGGCGCCCGGATCACGCACGCCCGCCAGCAGGTCGAGCTGCTTGGAGATCGGCGTGATGAAGGCCTGCAGCATGGCGGCGTCCAGGCGCTCGGCGGCCTGGCCGAAGTCGGCGAGGCGCATCGCGGCCTGGGCGCCGAGGTAGGCGGCGGCGGCGCCGTCGGCGAGGTTGAGGTCGATCAGGCAGACGCGCTCGCCGGTCGGCCGTGCGGCCAGGGCGGTGGCGATCTCGATGGCAAGCGTCGTGGCGCCCGCGCCCCCGACGGCCCCCGTCACAGCCCAGCAGCGACTTTCGCCGGCGGCCTGCGGCGAGGCGGCGGCCGGGCCGGCGGCGGCCAGCAGACCCTGAACGGCGGAGAGCAGCTGCTCTTCGGTGAAGGGCGCTTCCAGAACGTCGGAGTTGTCCAGCCGCAGCAGGTTCCGGACCAGGCCCGTCGGCAGGCTCTCGCCCACGAGCAGCACGGGCGGACAGGATTTCAGCGCCGACAGCGTCTTCACCGCCGCGGCGAGGTCCGGCGCCTCCCAGGCGTCGGCGTCGATCAGCACCAGATCACGCGGTCGCAGGGGCAGCTCGGCCAGGTCGACCACACTACCCAGTTCGAGATCGGCGCCGGCCAGCGCCCCCTTGGCGTGAAGCGCCAGCGACTGACCCAGGGCGAGGATGCGGCGGCCTTGGAGACGGACGTTCCCCATCACTGAACTCCGTCCTGGGTGATCGGCTTGTCCAGCCCCTTGCCGTCCAGGATCAGCTCGCCGGCCGTCGGCTCGCGTCCGGGCGGCCAGTGAGTGGCGGCGGCCTTCTGCAGGTCGGCCTGGGTGGCGAAGCGGGGCGTCACGATGACGATCAGCTCAGTCTCGGCCTTCTTCCACCGCGACGAGCGGAAGAGGGCGCCCAGCACCGGCACCTCGGCCACGCCCGGCACCTGCCGCAGGGCGTTGGTGTATTCGCGCTGGAACAGACCGCCGATCGCCAGTGACTGGCCGTCCTTCAGTTCCACGGTCGTGTGGGTCTTGCGGACGATCAAGCCCGGCACGGTGAAGCCCTGCACGCGCAGCGAGTTGGTGAAGTCGAGCTGGCTGACCTCGGGTTCGACTTCCAGGCGGATCAGGCCGTTGTCCTGGACCACCGGCATGAAGGCGAGGGCCACGCCGTATTTGCGGAATTCCAGGCTGATCAGGTCGTCGCGCTGGGGCACGGGATAGGGGTATTCGCCGCCGGCGTGGAAGGTCGCGGTCTGGCCGGGGATGGCGACCAGGTTCGGGCGGGCGAGCGTGCGGATGACGCCCTTCTCCTCCAGCGCCGTGAGCTGCGCCTCGAGGCTGACGTTGCCCCAGCCGCCCGAGAAGGCCACAGCGCCGGCTGCGGGGCTGGCGCCGATCAGGCCGTTGCCGACGCCGACGGCCCAGGAGTTGTTGCCGACGACCGCGCGGATGCCGAGGTCCTGCAGCGCCGAGCGGGTGGCTTCCAGCACCCGGACCTCGAGGATCACCTGCTGCGAGGCGCGAACGCTGACGCGGGAGATCAGGCCGTCCGGCGCGTAACGGTGTGCGATGGCTTCGGCCTTGTACTGCACGCCGGTGTCGGACACCTCGCCGGTCAGCATCAGCGCCTCGCCGAGGTTGCGGACGCGGAGCGGCTCGTTCGGGAAGGCTGCGGCAAGGTCCTGCTGCAGGCCGTCGGCGTCGTAGCCGACCCGGATGTCGAGGACTTCCTGCAGCCGGCCGCCCGGGCCGAACACCAGCATGTTGGTCGAGCCGAACTCGAGACCCTGGACGTAGAAGCTGCGGTCGGAAGTCGCGGTGACCTTGGCGATCTCGGGCTGGGCCACGACGATCCGCGCAGCGGGCTGTCCGAGGCGGAACGACAGCGACTTGTCGCGGGGCACGTGGATCGAGCGGCGCAGGGCGGACTCGCTCTGCAGCTCCTGGGCCAGCGTTGCGCTCGGCAGCGCCGCGACCGCCGAGGCGAGCGCGAAGGCGCAGGCCATGGCGCCGAGAAGGGTGCGGGTCATAAGCATGGGGGAACTTCCGGACCTCAGGTCGTCGCCGTGGGCTTCAGCGCGGTCTTCATCGCCGGCGCGGCCGGCGGAGCGGCGTCGACATTGCGGGGCTTGCGGTCGCGCTTCACCGCCTCGCCTTCGACGACCAGGATGCCGTAGGAGACCGGCCCGCCGCTGCTCGGCCGCCGCACCGCGGGCGCGCCGCCGCCGCCGGCGCGCGGGGCGCCGCCCAACAGGAAGTCGGTGGTGCGCAGCGGGCCGGCGTCCGCCACATCGGCCTCGCCGGAGCGCCGCAACGCCAGCGAAAGGGTGCCGAGCGTCGAGGCGATCGAGAGCTTCTGCGATTCCTCAACCGACACTTCGATGGTGGCGGTGCTGGGCGTCGCCGGCTTCTCGGACGTGGGGTCGGCGTTCAGGTCGATGCCCAGGACGCGGGCGTTCTGGACGACGATGTAGGAGATGTAGTTGCGGTCGGGGCCTGTAGGCGTCAGGTCGCGCAGCAGCACCACGTCCACCCGGTCGCCCGGCAGGGCGTGACCGCCGACGCCGGTGGCGTCGCTGACCTTCAGCGTATAGGCGCGCATGCCTTCGGCGACTTCAGCCGCCACGGTGGGCCGGGAGCCCGGACCGGAAATCTTGGTCGGCAGGACGGGCTCGCGGGCGGCCATCGGCGTCAGCGCGACCGGCGCGCCCTTGTCCGCGGCCAGAACCTGCTCGATCGTCGAGAACGCACCCTGGGGCGCCAGATTGGCCGGCGCCTTGACGATGGTCAGCATGCCGGGCTGCAGCCGGTCGCCGTACTTGATCTCGCGGGAGGCGACGACGATCGGCACGCCCTCCTGGGCGGGCGCAACGGCGCTCTGGGCCGCGCCCCTGCCGGGCAGCACGGTCTTGGCGACCACCAGGGCGCCCAGGCCGAGCACGGCCGAGGCCGCGAGGCTTACGATGGTGACGACGCGCATCCGTTCTGGCTCACGACTTCAAGAATTCTTCTTTCGGATCGTGAGGTTAACGGCCGCGGACTTGCGATATCCCCAACAAACGCGGTGAACGTCCGCTAAGCATTTTGAACAACGTCGCTAGCCCGACCCAAGGGCAGGCGGTTACGGTCCGCCGCCATCTCGGGAGGACGTCCGATGCATCTGCGGCGGCTGGGGAATTCGGGGCTGAAGGTCAGCGTGGTCGGCCTGGGCTGTAACAACTTCGGCATGCGCATCGACGAGGCCCAGACCCAGGCCGTGGTGGACGCCGCGATCGCGGCCGGGATCAACTTCTTCGACACGGCAGACATCTATGGCGCCACGCAGTCGGAGGTGTTCCTGGGCAAGGCGCTCGGCCGCCGGCGCAAGGACGTGATCGTCGCCACCAAGTTCGGCATGGCGGTGAAGGGCGACCAGGCGAAGATGGGCGGCTCGCGCCGCTGGATCATGCAGGCCGTCGAGGACAGCCTGACCCGTCTGGGCACGGACTACATCGACCTCTACCAGTTCCATACGCCGGACGCCGATACGCCGGTCGAGGAGACGCTGCGGGCGCTGGACGACCTCGTCCGCCAGGGCAAGGTTCGCTACCTCGGCAACTCCAACTTCGCGGGCTGGCAGATCGCCGACGCCGACTGGATCGCACGCACCGAACACCTGAACCGCTTCGTCTCCGCGCAGAACGAGCTGTCGCTGCTGAACCGCAGGTCGCTGTTCGAGGTGCTGCCAGCCTGCGAGCGCTTCGGCCTGGGCTTCCTGCCCTATTTCCCGCTGGCCTCGGGCCTGCTGTCGGGCAAGTACCGGCGGGGCGAGGCCCCCGGGCAGGATACCCGGCTCGCCGCCTGGGGCGAACGCGGTCAGCGGGCGCTGACCGAGGAGAACTTCAATAAGGTCGAGGCGCTGACCGCCTGGGCGGCGGCCCGCGGCAGGAGCCTGCTGGACCTCGCCTTCGCCTGGCTGCTGGCGCAACCCTCCGTCTCCTCGGTGATCGCCGGCGCAACGCAGCCCGGGCAGATCGCCGCCAATGCCGCGACGGCGGACTGGGCGCTCACCGCCGACGAGGTCGCCGAAGTCACCAAACTGGTATCCTGATCCATGTACGACCTGCTCAAGGGCCTCCGCGTGGTGGAAGGCGCGGCCTTCGTCGCCGCACCCACCTGCGCCCTCTACCTCGCCCAGTTCGGCGCCGAGGTGATCCGCTTCGACAACATCGGCGGCGGGCCCGACTTTCGGCGCTGGCCGCTCGCGGAGAACGGCGAGAGCCTCTACTGGGAGGGGCTGAACAAGGGGAAGAAGTCGATCGCCATCGACCTATCCCGACCGGAGGGCCGCGAGATCGCCCAGGCGCTGGCGGCGGCGCCGAACGGCGAGGGAGAGGATGGCGGCCTGTTCGTCACCAACTTCCCGGTCGATGGCTTCCTGTCCTACGAGACCCTCTCGAGGCTGCGCCCCGACCTGATCTGCGTCCGCGTCATGGGCTGGGCGGACGGCTCGCAGGGGATGGACTACACGATCAACGCCGCGCTGGGCCTGCCGCAGATGACCGGACCGCAGGACGACCCCCGGCCGGTGAACCATGTGCTGGCCGCCTGGGACCTGCTGACCGGCGCCTACTGCGCCTTCACCCTGGTCTCGGCCCTGCTGGCCCGTCACCGCACGGGGCAGGGCCGCGAGATCCGGGCGCCGCTGTCGGACATCGCCGCCGCGACCATGGCCAACCTCGGCTTCACGGCCGAGACGCAGTTGCAGGGCCATCAGCGCCCACGCATGGGCAACGACATCTTCGGCGCCTTCGGCCGCGACTTCCGAACCGCCGACGGCAAGACCCTGATGCTGCTCGCCATCACGCCCAAGCAGTGGTCGAAGGCGCTGGAGGCGCTGGGGCTGAAGGATGCGGTCGCGGCCGTGGAGGCCGAACTCGGCGTCTCGTTCGCCACCGACGAGGGCCTGCGCTTCACTCATCGCGCGAGGCTCTACCCGCTCTTCGAGCAGGCGTTCGCGACGAAGACCCTGGCCCAGCTCGCGCCCGCCTTCGACGCCGGCGGCGTGACCTGGGGGACCTACCAGCCGCTGGAGGCGGCGCTGGACGACCCGCGGCTCTTCAAGGGCAATCCGCTGTTCCAGGACATCGCGCAGCCCAGCGGCCTGACCTATCCGGTCCCAGGCGCGCCGGCGACCATCCCGCAGGACGAACGCCTGCCGGTGCGGCCGGCGCCTCGGCTCGGGCAGCACACCGACGAAGTGCTGGCGGAGGTGCTCGGGCTGCCGTCCACCGAGATCGCGCGGCTGCACGACGCCGGCGTCGTGGCCTAGGCGGCGGACAGCCTCACCAGCACTGTTCCCTCGGTCACCTGGCCGCCGAGGCTGGCTGAGACCTCCTCGACCTTCCCGTCGAAGGGCGCCTGGAGGGCGTGCTCCATCTTCATGGCCTCGAGGACGACCAGCGGCTGCCCTTTCGTCACAGTGTCGCCGGCCTTCACCGAGACCTGGGTGACCTTGCCCGGCATCGGCGCGCGGATGGCGCCGTCGCCGGCCCCCTCGTCGGCGTCGGCGGCGGGCGGGTGGTCCTTGAAGACGTGGGCTTCGCCGCACTCGAAGACGACGATGTCCCCGTCGTCGGTGACGAGCACAGAGCGATCCGGCGCGTCGGGCCGACTCTCGCAGACCACCGCCCTGCCGTTGGCGAACAGCCGGACCCCGGGCTCCGGCTCGCGGTTCAGGCGGAAGCCGAACAGCCCCTTCCACGGATCGTCGGCTTCGCCCTCCTCGAGGGTCAGGGTGGCGGCGTCGGCGGCGGCGGATCGCGCGGCCGGCGAAGGCTCGCCCTGCTGGGTGAGGTCCTGCAGGCGCCGCTCGATGAAGCCGGTGTCGACGTCGCCGGCGATGAAGTCGGGTTCTTCCAGGCAGCGCACCAGGAAGCCGGCGTTGGTCTTCACCGGGTAGACCTCGACGGCGTCGCAGGCGTCGGCCAGTTCGGCGATCGCCTGCTCGCGGGTGTCGGCGTGGGCGATCAGCTTGGCGATCATCGGGTCGTAGAAGGGGGTCACCTCGCCGCCGTCTTCGACGCCGGCGTCGACCCGCACCCCCTCCGGCAGGCGGAAATGGTCTAGCGGTCCGGTCGAGGGCAGGAAGCCGGAGGCCGGGTTCTCGGCGTAGAGACGCGCCTCGACGGCATGGCCCGTGAGCGTGATCTGGTCCTGCTTCAGCGGCAGCGGCTCGCCCTGGGCGACGCGGATCTGCCACTCCACGAGGTCGAGCCCCGTGACCATCTCGGTGACCGGATGCTCCACCTGCAGGCGGGTGTTCATCTCCATGAACCAGATGCGGTCCGGCTTCAGGCCTTCCGAAGCGTCGGCGATGAACTCCACCGTGCCGGCGCCGACATAGTCCACGGCCTTGGCGGCGCGGACGGCGGCGGCGGTGACGGCCGCGCGGGCCTCGTCCGACATGCCGGGCGCGGGCGCCTCCTCGATCACCTTCTGGTGGCGGCGCTGCAGCGAGCAGTCGCGCTCGTAGAGGTGGACGACGTTGCCGTGGCTGTCGCCGAACACCTGCACCTCGATGTGGCGCGGGCGGGTGACGTAGGTCTCGAGCAGCACGCGGTCGTCGCCGAAGCTGGCGGCCGCCTCGCGCTTGGCCGCGCCGAGCGCCGCCGCGAAGTCCTCGGCGCGCTCGACCTTGCGCATGCCCTTGCCGCCGCCGCCGGCCACCGCCTTGATCAGCACGGGGTAGCCGATGCGATCGGCTTCCGCCTTCAGGGTCGCTTCCGACTGGTCCTCGCCGAGGTAACCCGGCGTCACCGGCACGCCCGCCTGGGCCATCAGCGACTTGGCGGCGTCCTTCAGGCCCATGGCGCGGATCGCGCCGGGCGGCGGCCCGATCCAGGTCAGGCCGGCCCTAGCGACGGCCTCGGCGAACTCGGCGTTCTCGGACAGGAAGCCGTAGCCGGGGTGGATGGCGTCGGCGCCGGCTTCCCTGGCCGCCTGGATGATCTTGGCCTGAACCAGATAGCTCTCGCGCGCCGGCGCCGGGCCAATATGGACGGCGATGTCGGCGTCGTGCACGTGGGCCGCGTCGGCGTCGGCGTCCGAGAAGACGGCGACCGTCTCGATGCCCATCTGCCGGGCCGTGCCGAACACCCGTCGGGCGATCTCGCCGCGGTTGGCCACCAGGATGGATCTGATCTCTTTCCGCTTGGCCATCATTACATCCGGAAGACGCCGAAGCGGGTTTCAGGGATCGGCGCGTTCAGCGCCGCCGAGATGGACAGGCCCAGGACGTCGCGGGTCTGGGCCGGGTCGATGACGCCGTCGTCCCAGAGCCTCGCGGTGGCGAAGTAGGGATTGCCCTCGTCCTCGTACTTCTGGCGTATCGGCGCCTTGAAGGCCTCTTCCTCGTCCGGCGACCACTTGTCGGCGTCACGGTGGACGGTGGCGAGGACGCTGGCCGCCTGTTCACCGCCCATCACCGAGATCCGGCTGTTGGGCCAGGTCCACAGGAAGCGGGGCGAATAGGCCCGCCCGCACATGCCGTAGTTGCCCGCGCCGAAGGAGCCGCCGATCAGGACCGTGAACTTCGGGACCTCGACGGAGGCGACGGCGGTGACCAGCTTGGCGCCGTCCTTGGCGATGCCGCCCGCCTCGTAGCGGCCGCCGACCATGAAGCCCGAAATGTTCTGCAGGAAGACGAGTGGGATCTTTCGCTTTGCGGCCAGTTCGATGAAGTGGGCCCCCCTTCAGCGCGCTCTCCGAGAACAGCACGCCGTTGTTGGCGAGAATGGCGACAGGGAAGCCCCAGATGCGGGCGAAGCCGCAGACCAGCGTCGTGCCGTAGAGAGCCTTGAACTCGTCGAACTTCGAGCCGTCGACGATGCGGGCGATCACCTCGCGCACGTCGTAGGGCGCGCGCACGTCCGGCGGGACGATCCCGTAGAGCTCCTCCGGGTCGTAGGCGGGCGGCTCGGGCTCGGCGAGGGTGACGTCCACCTGCTTCGTCGTGTTCAGGTTGGCGACGATGTTGCGGACGATGCTGAGCGCGTGCTCGTCGTCCTGGGCCACATGGTCGACAACGCCCGAGCGGCGGCCATGGGTGTCGGCGCCGCCCAGCTCCTCCGCCGTAATCACCTCGCCCGTGGCGGCCTTCACCAGCGGCGGGCCGCCCAGGAAGATGGTGCCCTGGTTGCGGACGATGACGGTCTCGTCGCTCATCGCCGGGACGTAGGCGCCGCCGGCGGTGCACGACCCCATCACGCAGGCGATCTGGGCGATGCCCTCGGCGCTCATCCGCGCCTGGTTGAAGAAGATGCGGCCGAAGTGGTCGCGGTCGGGAAAGACCTCGGCCTGGTGCGGCAGGTTCGCCCCGCCGCTATCCACCAGATAGACGCAAGGCAGGCGGTTCTGCAGGGCGATTTCCTGCGCCCGCAGGTGCTTCTTTACGGTGACAGGGTAGTAGGCGCCGCCCTTCACCGTGGCGTCGTTGGCGACGATCATCACCTCGCGGCCCGACACCCGGCCGATGCCCGTGATCACGCCCGCGGCCGGGGCTTCGTCGCCGTACATGCCGTTCGCGGCCAGGCCGCCGACCTCCAGGAAGGGCGAGCCCGGGTCCAGCAGTCGCATCACCCGGTCGCGCGGCAGCAGCTTGCCGCGGCTGACGTGACGCTTGCGGCTGTCCTCCGAGCCGCCGAGGGCGGCGCTGGCGGAGCGCTGGCGGAGTTCCTCGACGAGGCCCTGGTTCACCCGCGCGTTGGCGGCGAACGCCTCGGACGCCGGGTCGACGGCGGTGGAGAGCTTCCTCATGCGGAGGTCTTCTGATCCCTCTTGCTTGGCCCGTGTTGTCGGGCGCCGGGCGAACTTCTGCAAGCACGGCATCGCTTTCGGCGAACTCTTTCGTGGATTTGCCGGCGCGCGGCAGGATCATTCCCGGATCGGCTCTCGCCGTGCAATGTTGTTGTCGCGCGGGGCGGCGGTCCGCATGGCTAGGCTGACGCAGGGTTGGCGTGGCAGAGAAGCGGCGTGACGACAGAAACCTTCCCAGAGATCCGCGAGGCGGTCCGCAAGCTGTGCGCCCGCTTCCCCGGCAGCTACTGGCGCGAGCTGGATCGCGACCGGGCCTATCCGGCCGAGTTCGTCCGCGCGCTCACCGAGGCGGGCTTCCTGTCGGTGCTGATCCCCGAGGAATATGGAGGGTCGGGCCTTGGCCTGAAGGCGGCGGCGGCGATTCTGGAGGAGGTTCACCGTTCGGGCTGCAACGGCGCGGCCTGCCACGCCCAGATGTACACCATGGGGACGGTCCTGAAGCACGGCAGCGCCGCGCAGAAGCAGGCCTATCTGCCGGGCGTCGCCTCGGGCGAGCTGCGGCTGCAGGCGTTCGGTGTCACCGAGCCCGACGCCGGCACCGACACCACCCGCATCACCACCTTCGCGAAAAAGGTGGGCGAAAAGTACGTCGTCAACGGCCGCAAGATCTGGATTTCCCGCGCCGAGCACTCGGACCTGATGGTCCTGCTCTGCCGCACCACGCCGCGCGACGAGGCGAAGAAGCCGTCGGACGGCATGAGCGTCCTGCTGGTCGACCTGCGCCAGGCGGTGGGGAACGGGCTCACCATCCGCCCGGTCAGGACCATGCTGAACCACGCGACCACCGAGCTCTTCTTCGAGGACCTCGAGGTGCCGGCCGAGAACCTGATCGGCCAGGAAGGCCAGGGCTTCCGCTACATCCTCGACGGCATGAACGCCGAGCGGATCCTGATCGCCTCGGAGTGCCTGGGCGACGCCCGTTTCTTCATCGACCGCGCCGGGCAGTACGCCCGGGAGCGGACGGTCTTCGGCCGGCCGATCGGCGAGAACCAGGGCGTGCAGTTCCCGCTCGCCCGCGCCTACGTCCAGATGACCCAGGCCGGCCTGATGGTCGACCACGCCGCGACCCTCTTCGAGGCTGGCGAACCATGCGGAACCGAGGCCAACATGGCCAAGCTGGTCGCCTCCGAGGCCTCCTGGTTCGCCGCCGACATGTGCCTGCAGACCCACGGCGGCTTCGGTTTCGCCGAAGAGTACGACATCGAGCGCAAGTTCCGGGAAACGCGGCTCTATCAGGTGGCGCCGATCTCGACGAACCTCATCCTCAGCCACGTGGCCACCCACGTGCTGGGCCAACCCAAGTCCTTCTGAACGCGAGCTTCCGAATGAGCTTCCAGACGATCAAGGTCGAGGACGCCGCGCCGGGCGTCAGGGTCATCGCCTTCAACCGGCCCGAGGTGGCCAATGCGTTGTCCACCAAGATGGGACGCGAGCTGCTGGAGGTCTGGAGCGGCCTCGCCAACGACCACAGCCTGCGCTGTGTGATCCTGCGCGGCGAGGGCAAACACTTCCAGGCCGGCGCGGACCTCAAGGAGCGCAACGGCATGACCGACGACGAATGGGCGGACCAGCACCGCCTGTTCGAGGCCATGATCCGCGCGCAGCTCGCCTGTCCCGTGCCGGTGATCGCCGCGGTCCATGGGGCGGCCATGGGCGGCGGGGCCGAGATGACGCTGGCCTGCGACTTCGCCTATGCCGCGGAAGGCGCCCGGTTCGGCCTGCCGGAGGCCAACCTCGGCATCCTGCCAGGCCTGGGCGGCGGGCCGCTGCTGGTCCGCGCCGTGGGGCCGCGCCGGGCGCTGGAGCTGATCACCACGGCCCAGCCGTTCAGCGCCGAGCAGGCGGCCGAGTGGGGCCTGGTCAATGGCGTCGTGGCTGCCGACCAGCTCATGTCGCATGTGCTGGAGATCGCCAAGACCATCGCCACGAAGGCGCCGCTGTCGGTGCGCGGCGCCAAGCAGATCGTCCATCGCGGTCAGGACCTCGACTTGCCGCACGCGATGAACTTCGAACTCGAGATCTACAACAAGCTCTTCACCACCCAGGACCGGCGCGAGGGCGTCGCCGCCTTCAACGAGAAGCGCACGCCCAGCTTCGAAGGGCGCTAGAACTTCCACGCACAGGTGACGCCGGCGACGGGACCCTGCTTACCCATCGCGTCGGCGCCGCCCGCGGCGCGCACCTTGCAACCCTTCGTGGGCTTGCGGGCGAGGTAGGGCAGGTCCTCCTCGGCGTAGCGGCCGGAGGGGTCGAGCTTCAGTCGCGCGCCCGCGGCCATGCGGATCGAAGGGTCGCCGGCGAGCCGTTGCTGGCAGCGCTCCCGGGCCTGGGGACTCAGTCGATCGAGATTCGCCGGGCGGCAGTCCAGCAGGCCACGCAGCGCCTGGCGCCCCGGCGTGTCGTCCACCGCGAAGGGCGCCGGTGCGGGCGCCTCGACGCCCGGCGGCGTGGGGCGGCTCGGACGTACTGTGATCTCGCGCTGCTGGCGGTCGCCCACTTCGGCGCGACGGGGCGGCGCGGGGCGCTCGCGCGGCGCGCGACTGGGCCAGGGCGTCAGTTCCACGACCATGACCGGCGGCTCGACCGTCGCCGGGCGCTCGCCCAGCCGCCAGGCGAACAGCAGGAAGAGGCCGACGTGCGCCGCGACCGAGGCGGCGATCGCCACGGCCCTGCCGGTCGGGCGGCCGTTCGGTCGTCTAAGCGTCGTCCCCAACAGTCGAGCTCTCCCGCCGGGATCACGCCGTTCGGCCGGTGTCGAAAAGAAGGCCGTGGCGCTCGACGTGAGTCTCTGCGTACCGTCGCCTCCATGAGGATGCCCGCGCCGGAGCCCGCGCTTCTCGCCCGCAAGGCCGAGATCGTCCGCGCGTTGAAGCGCATCGTTCCGGGCGAGGGCGTGGTCGCCGAACCTGAGGCGCTGGTCCCGTTCGAGTCCGACGGCCTTTCCGCCTATCGCCAGACGCCGCTGGCCGTGGTGCTGCCGGAGACGACGACGCAGGTCGCCGAGATCCTCAAGTGGTGTCAGGCCGAGGGCGTGAAGGTGGTGCCGCGTGGCGCCGGCACGTCGCTGTCCGGCGGCGCCCCTGCCGCTGGCCGACGGCATCGTGGTGGGGCTTTCGAAGTTCAACCGCATCCTCGAGGTCGACTACGAGAACCGCTGCGCGGTCGTGCAGCCGGGCGTCACGAACCTGGCGGTCACCCAGGCGGTGGAGGCCGAGGGCTTCTACTATGCGCCCGATCCATCCAGCCAGATCGCCTGCACCATCGGCGGCAACGTGGCGGAGAATTCGGGCGGAGTGCACTGCCTGAAGTACGGCCTGACGACCAACAACCTGCTGGGCTGCGAACTCGTGCTGATGAGCGGCGAGGTCGTGCGCCTGGGCGGCAAGGGCTTCGATGCGCCCGGCTACGACCTGCTGGGCGTGGTGACCGGGTCAGAGGGCCTGCTGGGCATCGTCACCGAGGTGACGGTCCGCATCCTGCCGAAGCCTGAGGCGGCCGCCGCCCTGCTGCTGGGCTTCCCGTCGGTGGAGGCCGCCGCCGCGACGGTGGGCGACATCATCGCCGCCGGCGTCATCCCGGCCGGGCTGGAGATGATGGACAATCCGGCGATCCGCGCCGCCGAAGCCTTCGTCCACGCAGGCTATCCTGTCGACGCCGCGGCCCTGCTGATCTGCGAACTGGACGGCCCCGAGGCCGAGTGCGCCGACCTCGCAGGTCACGTGCGGGCGCTGGCCGCCGCACGCGGCGCCGACTTCGTCCGCATCTCCCGGTCAGAACAGGAGCGGCTGGCCTTCTGGGCGGGGCGCAAGGCGGCGTTCCCGGCCGTGGGCCGCATCGCACCCGACTACTTCTGCATGGACGGCACCATCCCGCGCCGCCAACTGCCGAAGGTGCTCTCCGCGATCCACCAGATGGCCCAGAGCTTCGGCCTGGGCGTCGCCAACGTCTTCCACGCCGGCGACGGCAACCTGCATCCCTTGATCCTCTACGACGCCGACCAGCCCGGGCAGCTGGAGAAGGCCGAGGCCTTCGGCGCCGAGATCCTGAAGCTGTGCGTGGCTGTCGGCGGCGTGCTGACCGGCGAGCACGGCGTGGGCGTCGAGAAGCGCGACCTGATGGGCGAGATGTTCGACCCCACCGACCTCGCCTGCCAGCAGCGGGTGAAGTGCGCCTTCGACCCGTCCTCGCTGCTCAACCCCGGCAAGGTCTTCCCGACCCTGCACCGCTGCGCCGAGCTCGGCCGCATGCACGTGCACAAGGGGAAGGTCGCCTTCCCCGAGCTGCCGAGGTTCTGATGCTGGCGGCCGCCATCCCCGCCCGCCTGCCGACGAGCGCCGAGGAGGTGCAGGCCCTGATCGCCGAGACGTCGGCGCACGGTCGGCGGATCGAGGTGATCGGCGGCGGCACCAAGCGCTCGATCGCGCCCGTGACGGCCGACGTTACGCTGTCGCTCGCCGGCCTCGACAAGGTGATCGACTACGCCCCGGACGAGCTGGTGCTGACAGTCCAGGCGGGGGCCCGGCTGGCCGACCTCGAGAAGCTGGTGGCGAGCGAGGGGCAAATGCTGGCCTTCGAGCCGCCGCGTTGGACGAGCCTGCTGCGGAGCTCAGGCGCGCCGACGATCGGAGGGGCGCTGGCCGCCAACCTCTCCGGTCCGCGACGCATCCGCGCCGGGGCGGCGCGCGACCACTTCCTGGGCTTCTCGGCGGTGTCCGGCCGGGGCGAGGTGTTCAAGGCCGGCGGCAAGGTGGTGAAAAACGTCACCGGCTACGACCTGATGAAGCTGATGGCCGGCTCCTGGGGCACGCTGGCCGTCCTGACCGAGGTGACCATCAAGGTGCTGCCCGCGCCGCGCGAGGAGACGACGCTGCTGCTGTTCGGCCTCGCCGACGCCCGCGCGGTTCGGGCGATGACCCAGGCGCTGAACGGTCCGTTCGAGGTCTCGGCCGCCGCGCACCTGCCGCCGTTCGCGGCCGGGGCCGAGCTGGCGGTGACGGCGCTGCGGCTGGAAGGCTTCGAGGCCTCGGTCGCCGCCCGAGCCGAGCGCTTGATCGGGAGCCTGCGGCCCTTCGGCCGCGTCGAGCGGCTGGACGCGGCCCACTCGCGCGAGTTCTGGCGCGACGTCCGCGAAGTCAAAGCCTTCGCGGGCGACCCACGTCCGCTCTGGCGCGTGTCGGTCCCGCCAGCTCATGGATGGCGGATCGGCGCGGAGGTCGATGGTGACGTCCTGTATGACTGGGCGGGCGGCCTCGTCTGGCTCCTGACCGACGCCGACGCGCCGGCCGTGGACGTCGCAGCCGACGTCGCCGGCGGCCACGCCTACCGCCTACGTGGTTCCGGGCCCGTGGTCATGCCGTCGGCCGCACCCCTGGACGCATTGAACGCGCGGGTGAAAGCGGCCTTCGATCCATTGGAGGTGCTCAATCCCGGACGGAGCGTCCCATGAACGCAGTCCTGCCCGACGGCGACAGGGATCAAGCTCGCGCCGAGATCCGCCGATGCGTGCACTGCGGCTTCTGCACGGCGACCTGCCCGACCTACGTCCTGCTGGGGGGACGAGCGCGACAGCCCCCGCGGCCGCATCGAGCTGATGAAAGCCATGCTGGCCAGCGACCAGCCCCCCGACCAAGGCGGCCGTTACCCACATTGACCGATGCCTTTCATGCCTGTCCTGCGTCTCGACGTGCCCCTCGGGCGTCGACTACGGCAAGCTGATCGACCATGCGCGCAGTCACATCGAGGCGACCTACCGGCGGCCCTGGCCGGAGCGGCTGCTGCGGGCGGCGATCCCAGCGGTGCTGACCCGGCCCCGGCGGCTATCGCTGGCGCTGTTCCTCGGACGGCTGGCCAAACCGATCGAGCGCTTCCTGCCGGCGGAGCTCGCGGCGATGCGCCGGCTTGCGCCTGCCAAGGTGGGCCGTCGCGCCAAGCCGGGAGTCGTGATCCCGCAGGCTGGACGGCGCAGCCGCGTGGCCCTGCTGCAGGGGTGTGTCGAGCCCGCCATGACGCCGCAGGTCCGTGAGGCCGCCGTCCGTCTGCTCACCCGGGCCGGCTACGAGGTGGTGTTCGCAGAAGGTGAGGGCTGCTGCGGCGCGCTCTCGCAGCACATGGGGCGCACCGATGAGGCGCGGACGCTGGCGCGCGCCAACGCCGCTGCCTGGACCAAGGTCGGGGGCGTCGACGCCATCATCACCACCGCCGCCGGTTGCGGCACGATGTTGAAGGGCTACGACGCGGTGCTGGGCGCGGACGGCGCACCGGTGGCCGCCAAGGCCCGCGACATCCTGGAGTTCATCGCCGAGGCAGGCCTGCCGCAGGTCGCGAAGGCGTCCGGGGCCGTCCAGGGGCTGAAGGTCGCCTACCACGCCGCCTGTTCGCTGCAGCACGGCCAGCAGATCAAGACCGCGCCGCCGGCCCTGCTTCTCGAGGCCGGTTTCGACGTGCGGCCGATCGCCGAGGGCCACCTCTGCTGCGGCTCGGCAGGGACCTACAACATCCTGCAGCCTGAACTGGCCGCCCGGCTGCGAGATCGGAAGGCCGCCAACATCGCCCGCACCGGCGCCGAGGTGCTGGCCGCGGGCAACGTCGGCTGCATGGCTCAGCTGGCGCCCGCGCTCGACATGCCTGTTGTGCATCCAGTCGAGTTGCTGGACTGGGCGACGGGCGGACCGCGTCCCGCCGCGCTGACGCCGGATGCGCCGTTCCGGCCTCGCGCGGCGATGGTGCAGTCGGACTAGAGCTGTCCGTACAGGATCAGGCCGCTGAGGTCCGGCATCTGAGGCTCCCGAAGGAGGCGCTGGTCGAGGGGGCGGGCCTTCCGGCTGACCTTCCGGATGGGCCGCCGCATGGGTTTGCGGAAGCTTTGCATCTGTCGCTCCGAGTTTTGACGACGCCGCAAAATACCCAGGCTTGACCACAGGTTCCGGCGTCGCGGTCACGTTGATGCGAGCCGGGCCGACCCAACGTTTGAACAAGCTTCGCCGTCCGGCGTTCAGACCGCGATGGCCGTCCGACTTGCGCACGAAGAGAGTTACGCCCGCGGTCTCGCGCGGGCCGCGGCGGGCGCGGTGATCTTCGGCCTTCCGCTAATGATGACCATGGAGATGTGGCAGTTCGGCTTCCACATGGACCGCGGCCGCCTGGCGCTTTTCCTGCTCGTGCTGGCCCTCACCGTCTATGGCGTCGCCCGCTTCGCCGGCTTCCGCGACGACACCGACGCCACGGATGACCTCCTGGACGCCCTGGCGGCGCTCGCGGTCGGGTTCATCGTCTCCGCAGCGATGCTGGCGCTGTTCGGTCTGCTGACGCCCGGCACAGGTATGCGGGGAGGCAGTCGGCCTGATCGCGGTTCAGGCGGCGCCTGCGAGCTTTGGCGCGGTGCTGGCCAACAAGCAGCTTCGCGGGCGCGACGAGGGCGAGCAGAAGGAGGATCGCGCGGGCTATCTCGGCCAGCTATTCCTGATGGCCGCCGGGGCGCTGTTCTTCGCCTTCAACGTCGCGCCGACCGAGGAGATGATCCTGATCGGCTTCAAGATGACGCCCTGGCATGCGCTGGCGCTGATCGTCGTCACGCTCGTGATCCTGCACGCCCTGGTGTTCGCCGTGGGCTTCGCCGGGCAGGAGACGCATGAGCATCCCGTGCAGGCGTTATTCCACTTCACCCTGGCGGGCTATGGCATAGCCCTGCTGGTCAGCCTCTACATCCTCTGGACGTTCGGGCGGCTGGATCCGCCGCTCAGCGACGCCGTCCGCTCGGTGGTGGTGCTGTCCTTCCCCGCCGCGCTGGGCGCTGGCGTCGCCAGGCTGGTCGTCTGATGGCTCCCCGCCAGCCAGCTCGAAGGCCGGCTCGAAGGCCGCTCGCGGAGCGTACGCCGATCGCCGAATGGACCGCGGCGAGCCTTGGCCTGATGCTGACGCTTGCGACGCTGGGGTACTCCGCTTGGGAGGCGTTCACCGGCGACCGAGGGCCGCCTGCGCTGCAGGTGAAGGCCGAGCCGCCGGAGCGCCTCGCGGACGGGCACGTCGTGCCGCTCGTCGTGCGCAACACCAGCGACGCCACGGCGGCCTCGGTCGAGGTGCGCGGCGTCCTCGAGCAGGCCGGCCAGGTCGTGGAGGAGCGCCGCGCGCGCTTCGCCTATGTGCCGGGCAAGGGCGAGGCGCGGGGCGGGCTGGTCTTCGAGCGCGACCCCGCGGCCTTCACCCTCCGCGTGGCCCCGGAGGGCTACGAGGAGCCCTGAACGTCCGGCCTAGGCGACCATCCGGAACGTGTTGCGCAGGTACTCGACGAATGAGGGACTGACGCCTTCCTTGGCCAGGTATTCCGGGCTGACCGGAACCGGGACCTGGGCGAAGGCCGGGTCTCGGGCGAGTTCCGGGAAGTTGTGATGGAGGATGGCGGCGCGTCCGATCAGGACGTAGTCGGCGCCCTTGTCCAGCATCTCGCGGGCGATGGCGGCGGTGGTGATCTTGCCGGCCACGCCCAGCTTGACGTCGCCGCGATCCAGGTCGGTGAAGAACGACATCAAGGAGCGACCCTTGTGCTCTTCCTCGGCGGGCTCCTTGAAGACGTCCCACAGCGACATGTCGAGGTAGTCGATCTTGCCGTCGCGCAGGATCTGCTGAGCGACCTCGACGATCTCGGACAGCTTCAGGCCGAACCGCTCGGGCGAGAGGCGCAGGCCGAGCTGGAAGTTGGGGCCGGTGGCCTGGCGCACCCCATCGATCAGTTCGAAGAGGATGCGCGCGCGGTTCTCCAGGCTGCCGCCGTAGCGGTCGTCGCGCCGGTTGATCTCGGGCGAGAGGAACTGGGCCAGGATATAGCCGTGGGCGCCGTGCAGCTCGACGCCATCGAAGCCCGCCTTCTCGGCCCGGACGGCGGCGGCGATGAAGTCCTGCACGAGTTGCTCCACCTCGCCGGTGGTCAGGCCTCGGGCGCCGGTGTCGGGATCATCCGAAGCGCTGACCGGCTGGCCCACCAGGTCGGCGGGCGATCGGTTGCCGGCGTGGTGCAGCTGCACCGAGGATCGGCTGCCGGTGGCGTTGATGGCCGACGCCAGCCGCGTCAGGCCCTCCAGGTGCTGGTCGCCGAACACGCCCAGCTGGCCGGGAAAGCCCTGGCCCTGCGCCTGGACATGGGCGGCGCAGGTCATGGTCAGCCCGAAGCCGCCCTCGGCTCGAAGGGTGAGCCAGCGGAATTCGTCGTCCGACAGCGTACCGTCGGGGTGGCTCTGCTGGTTCGTCAGGGGCGCCAGCATGAAACGGTTCTTGAGCGGCTTGCCGTGCTTCAGCGGCAGCGGATCGAACAGGCTTTTCTCGGCCAAGGGATAGGTCTCCTTGAGGTTGCCCGCACCTAGCCTGCTGACGCGGCGTCCGCGCAAGCCAGGGTTTCTGGAGGGGCTTTCAGCGCGGCGGGGCGCGGCGTAGGGTGTGGGCTCCAGAACGGAGGTCCGTGCAATGAAGGCCTTATCCCTCGCCGCCGTCCTGCTGGCCCTCGGGGCCGTATCTGCGCAGGCCCACCATGGATGGGCCGGCTATTCCGACCAGGAAGGCTCGGTCTCCGGCGCGGTCATCTCGGCCGATCTCGGCTCGCCGCACGGCGTGATCAAGGTGCGCACGGCGCAGGGCGTATGGGATGTGATGCTGGCGCCGCCCGCCGCCATCCAGCGGTCGGGCCTGACCCTTCAGGCGATACCGGCCGGAACCCAGGTGACGGCGCGCGGCCACAAGCGCATCGACGGCGGCTCCGAGATCAAGACGGAGCGGCTGGTCGTCGGCGACCGGACCTACGACCTCTATCCGGCGCGCCAATAGGCTCAGCGCATCTCGGCGATCCACTGCCGGACCAGAGCCAGGCCTTCCTCGTGGGTTACCGAACGCCCGAGCTCCGGCATCATCACGCCAGGCTCGTCCGAGGCCATGCGGTGGACGAGGATCGAGGCGTCCGGCTTGCCGGGCGCGATGGCCACTTCCAGCCCGCCTGAGCCGCGGCCCGCCGCCACCGGACGCTTGCCGAACCCGAGGGCCGGGCCTTCGGGCTGCTCCCACTGCAGGAAGAGGCCGCTGTTGGAGGCGATGGCGTTCGGGTGGTGGCAATGAGCGCAGTTGGCGTCGAGATAGGCCCGGGCGCGCGCCGCCACCGGCTCCGCCGGGTCGTCCCACCGCGCGATGCGGGGCGTCCGGGCCGGCGCAGGGGCTCCGCTGAGCAGGCCGGCCGTGGTCCAGTGCACGATCTGGTTCCGCCGGCCCGAGGCATAGGTGAAGTCGCCGTTCAGATTGCGCGCCTTGGGCCCGAGCGGGCTGATCGCCTTGTCGAGCTGGTGGCACTCCTTGCACTGGTTCTGGTTGGGGACGGCGTAGTCGATAGACCGCGTCCGGCCTTGGGGATCGATCACCTCGACGGGGATCCGTGCTCCGGCGCGCTTCAGCACAGCGTCGGTCTGTTCGGGATTCCAGACATAGGCCTGGGCGACCCATCCGTCGGCCTTGCGGATCAGCAGGCGGGTCTCCAGCGAGCGGACCCTTTCGTCCGGCCGGCGCAGGTCCGCCGGATAGGCGAAGGTCTTCACCAGCACCGCGCCGACCGGGAAATCGAAGCTCCCCTCGGCGCGGTAGGTGGCCTTCGCCCCCGGCGGCAGCCCGACGAACCGGTACTTTTCAGCGTAGTCGCTGAACAGCGGCGTGTTCAGCGCATAGGGCGTCAGTCCGGGGCCTGCCGCGCGGCCGCCGTCCTTCAGCGGCAGGCGGTAGTCCGAGAGCTTCGGCGCAGGACTGTCGGCGACGAGCCGGGTGTAGTCGGGGCCGGGCACGGGCGCCGCCCCCAGGCAGAGGAGCGCGGCGAGACCCGCCGCCAGACGCCGCATCGGCTCAGGCTCCGAGGTCTGCCTGGCGCTTGGGTAGGACCACGGCAGGCGGCTCGGGCGCTGCGGTGTCACCGACGGTCGGCAACACCTGCGGCCTGGCCTTGGCCAATTCGCCGGGTGACGGCAGGTTGAGGTTCATCACCGGCCCGTCGAGAAGCCGCACCTTTGCCGTCTCGCCGCCGTTCCAGGTCACCACTCCGTCCCACAACACGGGCGGGATCGAGCCGCCGCCCACCAGCGCCAGCAGCTTGCCGCCGTCGAACTGCGGGTCCCAGCCGTTCCGGCCGAGCTTGTTGTCGCGGACCACCACGTCGCGCGGCAGCGGGTTGTAGGTCTTGTCGTCGAATTTCTCGGTGTAGCTGACCAGCATCACCGCGGCCGATTGGTTGGCGTCCAGCTCGTTCTCGAAGACATGGACGTTGCGGTTGGCCATCACCATCACCCCGGTGCCGGTCGGCACGCTGGCGACGATGTTGCCCTTGGGCGCGAAGTTGGCGGTGTCGTTCTGGACCACCTTGTTGCGGAACACCCGGGTGGAGTGACCGCCCATCTGCGGCAGGTTCGGCAGGTCGAACACCAGAATTCCGCCGGCGTTCCGGGTCGCCACGTTGTCGAAGACGTCGGCGTTGTACGAGTTCTCGATCTCGATGCCAGCGACATTGAATTCGGCCCGGCTGCGCTTGACCACGATGTTCTTCGACTGGCCCACATAGATGCCGGCGTCCGAGGCGCCCTTCACCACCACGCGGTCGATCAGGACGTTCGTCGACGTCACCGGATAGACGCCGTAGGCGCCGTTCTTCTCGTTTGGCCCGCCGGTCCATTCCACGCGGACATTGACGAAGCTGATCTGGTCCGAGCCCTTGGCCTTGATGCCGTCGCCGCGGGTGTCCTCGACGGCGAAGTCGCGGACGGTGACCTTGTCGGAGGTGATCAGCAGGCCCTCGCCGGCGCCCTTTTGCCCCCTGAACGACAGTACGGTGGCCTCGGGCCCCGCGCCCTTCACCGTCACGTCGTCCACGTCCAGCGACAGGCCGTCGGTCAGGTCGAAGCGGCCGGCGCCCAGCTGCACCACGTCGCCGGGCTTCGCGTCGAGGAGAGCGGTCTGCAGGCGTTCCTGGGCGTCCGGACCGGCGGCCACCGCAATCGTCTTGGCCTGAGCGGCCCCTGCACCCAACGCGAACGCCATCGCCATCGGCGCGCAGGCGGTCATCATCCGGATCATGTCAGCTCCCTCCGTCTCGCCGGCGTCGTGACGCGCCGTTCAACTTTGGAAGTGACGTCGTTCCGCAAGCCGATGCAAGCCCTCAGGCGGCCGTCGTGCTCTTCGCCACATAGGCGTCGATGTCGGCCACGTGCCGCGCGACGGCTTCCGGCCCGAGGAAGGCGCCGGTGAAGCTGTTCTTGGCGAGCGTCACCAGCTCGTCGCGGGTCAGGCCGACGGCTTCCGCGGTTTCGGTCCAGTTCTGCGCGAGGTAGCCGCCGAAGTAGGCGGGGTCGTCCGAGTTGATGGTGGCCTTCAGACCGAGCGCCAGCATGCGCTTCAGCGGGTGCCGCTTGAGCTCGTCGACGACGCAGAGCTTCAGGTTCGACAGCGGGCAAACCGTCAGCGTCATGCCTTCCGCCACCAGCCTGCGGACCAGCGCCTCGTCCTCGAGCGCCCGGTTGCCGTGGTCGATGCGGTCGACGCCCAGGACATCCAGGGCTTCCCAGACATACTCCGGAGGACCCTCCTCACCGGCGTGGGCCACCAGCTTCAGGCCCCGCTCGCGAGCCGCCTTGAACACCTTGGCGAATTTCGAGGGCGGATGGCCGACCTCGGAGGAGTCGAGGCCGACCCCGAGGATCCGGTCCAGATAGGGCTCGGCCGCCTTCAGGGTGGCGAAGGCGGCGTCCTCGTCCAGATGGCGCAGGAAGCAGAGGATCAGGCTGGAGCTCATGCCGAACTCGCGCTCGGCCTGAGCCATTCCCGCGAGCAGGCCGTCGGCGACCACCTGGAAGGGGATCCCGCGGTCGGTATGGGTCTGGGGATCGAAGAACAGCTCCACGTGCCGGGCGCCGTCGGCGGCGACGCGGCCGAAGTAGGCGAGCGCCAGGTCGCGGAAATCCTCTTCCGTCTGCAGCACGCCCGCGCCCTGGTAGTAGATGTCCAGGAAGTCCTGCAGGTTCGAGAAGGCGTAGGCGGCGCGCACCTCCTCCACCGACCTGAACGGCAAGGCCACGCGGTTGCGCCTGGCGAACTCGAACATCTGCTCGGGCTCGAGGCTGCCCTCGATATGCAGGTGGAGCTCGGCCTTCGGAAGGCCGCGGATGAAGTCGGCGAGCGCAGTCATGCCGGGAGCATCCTCCCTTCCGCGAGTGGGTCAAGCGCAACCTTAAGGCGCGCGGCGGCCGGAACGCCGTCCGCCACCCCGGCGTTCGCCAGCCGATGGACCTCGACCGTTTGCCCGGCTTCGTGCTGTTCGCCATCGGCCGCACGCCGGTGACGCTCGGCGGCATCGTGGCGGGCCTGGCGGTGATCCTGGCCGGCATGCTCATCGCCCGGCTGGTGGGCGGGGGCCTCCGCCGGCTGCGCGGCCGCGCCCGGCACGGCGCCGCCGCCCTCTACATCGTCGAGAAGCTGGTCACCTATGGCGTCGTCCTGATCGCCATCATCGCCGGCCTTTCGACAGTCGGGCTGAACCTGTCGTCGCTCGCCGTGTTCGCGGGCGCCGTCGGCGTCGGCATCGGTCTGGGCCTACAGGGCGTGGTGAAGGAGTTCGTCTCGGGGCTGGTGCTGATCTTCGACCGTTCGCTGAGCGTCGGCGACTTCGTCGAGCTCGAGGATGGCAAGCGCGGCGTCGTGCAGGAGGTGGGCCCGCGCGCCGTGCGGATCCGCACCAACGACAACATCGACCTCGTGATCCCCAACTCGAAGTTCATCGAGGGGCCGGTGGTGAACTGGACGCTGCGGGGGCACACGCGCCGGATCCACATACCCTTCACCGTGGGCTACGGCTGCAACCGGGAGAAGGTCCGCGACGTCGTGCTGGAGGCTGCGCGCAGCGTGCCGTTCACCCTGCCCGAGACCGACACCGAGAAAAGCCAGGTCTGGATGACCGGCTTCGGGGCGTCGGGCCTCAACTTCGAGCTGGTCGTCTGGCCGACCCTGGAAGCGGTCAAGCGGCCGGGCGCGATGCACGCGGCCTACACCTGGGCGATCGCCGAGGGGCTCGAGCAGGCCGGCATCGAGATTCCCTTCCCGCAGATGGACGTCCGTCTCCGCAGCCTGTTCGGCCAGGAGGGCGAGGCGGCGCGGCGCGCGCTGCGGCTCGAACAGCCGTCGAACGAGGCTCAGGCGACCGAACCCGCGTCGCACACCGTCAACGATGCGGCGGAGGACCTCGCCCGTCCCTTCGCCGGGTCCGGCGAGGACCGGCCGCTGTACGACGATCCCGACCCGCGGACCTGAGATCGGCCGCCATACCGCCGCTTGAGGTCGACGGGCCGTCCAGGATCGGTGAGAAGGGGCGTCCGATGGCCCCGACGCTCTCCGCCCGTTTCGAGCGCCTGCCGCTCCGCGCGCCGTTCCGCATATCGCGCGGCGTGAAGACCCATGCCGAGGTGGTGGTGGTCGAGCTGTCGGACGGCGGTCTCACCGGCCGCGGCGAATGCGTTCCCTATGCACGTTATGACGAGACGCCCGGCAAGGTGATGGCGGCCTTGCGTGGGGACCCGGAGATGTTGATCGACTCCCTGCCGCCGGGGGCGGCGCGCAACGGCCTGGACTGCGCCTTCTGGGACCTGCTCGCCAAGCGCGAAGGCGAGGCGGTGTTCGACATGCTGGGCCGCATGCCGCCCGAGCCTGTCCCATCCGCGGTGACCATCAGCCTGGATGCGCCCGGCGGCATGGCCGAGGCCGCGGCGGCGGCCCGCGAGGCGCCGTTGCTGAAGGTGAAGCTCTCCGCCGACCGGCCGGCCGAGCGGCTGCTGGCGGTCGCCGAAGCCGCGCCCGCCGCCCGTCTCATCGTCGATCCCAACGAGAGCTGGACGCTGGACATCCTCAAGGCGATGGAAGCGCCCATCGCGCGCTGCGGGGTGGTCCTGGTGGAGCAGCCGCTGCCCGCGGGCCGGGACGCCGCCTTGGAAGGCCTGAGCTACCCCGCGCCCATCTGCGCCGACGAGAGCGTCCATACCCGCGAGGACTTGCCGGCCGTGCTTCGCCGCTACCAGGCGGTGAACGTGAAGCTCGACAAGGCCGGCGGCCTGACCGAGGCCGTGGCGCTGGCGCAAGCCGCCCGCGCCGAGGGCCTCTCGCTGATGGTGGGCTGCATGGTGGCCAGCTCGCTCGCCATCGCGCCCGCCTTCGTCCTGGCCGGCGAGGCGGACTTCATCGACCTGGACGGGCCGTGGTGGATCGCCGGCGACAGGCCCGGCGGCTGCCGCTTCGAGCGGGGCGTGCTCCATCCGCCACAGCCAGGCTTCTGGGGCGATCCGTCGCCTGCCGGTTGAGTTGACAGCTTGAGCGCATCGGCCGCTTCATCCGACGATGTCGTTCGGGGAGGGCGGGTGACAAGCGCGGCTGCAGAGCCTACCGGCACCATCGAGGTGGCGCTCGCCCACGCCGCGCATCTTCTCGCCCGCGATCCGGCCCTCGCCGAGAGCCAGGCGCGCGAGATCCTCAGCGTCGCCCCGGAACATCCCCACGCCCTGCGCCTGCTGGGCGCGGCCCTGCGGCGGCAGGGCGAGACCGAGGCGGCCGAGGACGCCTACCTGCGCTCGGTGAAGGGGTCGGTGCAGGACCCGCAGATGATCGCCGCCGCGAATGCCCTGGTGAACAACCGGCTGGCCTACGCCGAGCAGCTCTTGCGCGAGCGGCTGAAGGCCCAGCCTACCGACGTCGCCGCCATCCGGATGCTGGCCGAGACCGGCATGCGGCTCGGGCGGTACGAGGACGCCGAGAACCTGCTGGCGCGCTGCGTCGAGCTGGCGCCCGGCTTCACGCCCGCCCGGCACAACTATGCGACCGTGCTCTACCGCCACAACAAGCCGGTGGAAGCGATCCGACAGCTGGACGTGCTGCTGGCGGGCGACGAGCACAACCCCGCCTACCTGAACCTGAAGGCCGCCGCGCTTGGGCGTATCGGCGACTACGAGGACGCCATCGTCCTCTACGGGAAGGTCGTCGCCGCCCATCCGAGGCATCCCAAGACCTGGATGAGTTACGGTCACGCGCTGAAGACCGTCGGGCGGCAGGCGGACGCGGTGGAGGCCTACCGCAAGAGCCTGGCGCTGGCCCCCAACCTCGGCGAGGCGTGGTGGAGCCTGGCCAACCTCAAGACCGTCAGGTTCACGCCCGAGGATGTCGCCCAGATGGAGAGGCAGCTCGAGACGGATGAGCTCGCCGACGACGACCGTTTCCACCTGCACTTCGCCCTGGGCAAGGCCTACGAGGACCAGGGCGCCTACGAGCCGTCCTTCCGCCACTACGCCGAGGGCAACAAGCTCAGGAAATACGAGCTCTCATACGATCCGGAAGAGACCACCATCCACGTCCGGCGGTCCAAGGCGCTGTTCAAGCCGGACTTCCTGGCGGCGCGGACGGGCCAGGGGTCCTCAGCGCCGGACCCGATCTTCATCGTCGGCCTGCCGCGCGCGGGCTCCACCCTCGTCGAGCAGATCCTCTCCAGCCACAGCCAAGTGGAAGGCACGCAGGAACTCCCCGACCTCATCGCCATGGCGCGGAAGCTGGGCGGGCTGGCCAAGAAGTCATCGGCGGGGCGCTATCCTGACATTCTGGCGGAGCTTTCGCCCAAGGCGCTCTACGACCTGGGGGAGGAGTACCTCGCCCGCGCCGAGGTCCACCGGAAGCTTGGCCGGCCGTTCTTCATCGACAAGATGCCCAACAACTGGGCGCACCTGGGCTTCATCCACCTGATCCTGCCGAACGCCAAGGTGATCGACGCGCGACGCCACCCGCTCGGCTGCGGCTTCTCCGGCTTCAAGCAGCATTTCGCGCGCGGTCAGGGATTCACCTACGACCTGACCGACATCGGCAGGTACTACGCCGACTACGTGGAGCTGATGGCGCACTTCGACCGGGTGCTGCCGGGCCGGGTGCATCGCGTGATCTATGAGCAGATGGTGACCGATCCGGAGGCGGAAGTCCGCAGGCTGCTCGAATACTGCGGCCTGCCCTTCGAGGCGGCGTGCCTGAAGTTCTACGAAAACGACAGGGCGGTTCGGACCGCGAGCTCCGAACAGGTCCGTAAGCCAATCTTTACCGACGCCGCAGACCACTGGCGTAACTACGATATCTGGCTCGGTCCGCTGAAGGCGGCGCTGGGTCCTGTTCTGAACGCGTACCCGGAGGCGCCAGCGTATTAGGCCGCTTCAGCTCTCACTGGGGGAAGCATGAAGGCGAAGGATCGTAACGTGGCCCGCTGGTCGGCCGGCCTGATGGCCACGACCATGCTGACGGCCGTGGCCGCGCCCGCGGCGGCGCAGCAGGGCGGCGGCGCCACCCTCGAAGAAGTGGTGATCACGGCCCAGAAGCGGTCCGAGAACCTGCAGGACGTGCCGATCAGCGTTCAGGCGCTGGGCACGGAGCGCCTCGACCAGCTGCAGGTCTCCGACATGGCGGACTACGTGAAGTTCCTGCCGAACGTCACGGTCCAGGCGTCGGCGCCCGGCTTCAACACCATCTACATGCGGGGCGTCGCCTCGGGCGAGAACAGCAACCACTCGGGCCCGCAGCCGAGCGTCGCCGTCTACCTCGACGAGCAGCCGGTGACGACGATCACCGGGCCCCTCGACATCCACGTCTACGACATCGAGCGGGTGGAAGTGCTGGCGGGCCCGCAGGGCACCCTCTACGGCGCCAGCTCCCAGGCCGGCACGATCCGGATCATCACCAACAAGCCGTCGACCTCGGGCTTCGAAGCGGCCTACGACCTGGAGGTCAACAGCGTCGCTCACGGCGGCGTCGGCTATGGCGTCGAAGGCTTCGTGAACCAGCCGCTGGGCGAACGCGCCGCGGTCCGGCTGGTCGGCTGGGCGTCGCATGACGCCGGCTACATCGACAACGAGCAGGCCAGTCTCACCTATCCGACCGGGCCGGTGACCATCAACAACGCGGCCCTGGCCGAGGACGACTTCAACGAGGTCGATACCTACGGAGCCCGCGCGGCCCTGAAGATCGACCTCGACGACAACTGGTCGATCATGCCGACCCTGAACATGCAGCGGACGGAGGGCGACGGCGCCTTCTTCTACGACCCGGGCCGCGGCCGGCTGAAGACCGCCCGCTTCCGTCCCGACAAGGGCGACGACAAGTGGGCCCAGGCCGCGCTGACGGTGCAGGGGGCCGTCTCGAACCTCGATCTTGTCTATGCCGGCGCTTACATGAAGCGCTGGATCGACGGCGAGAGCGATTACTCGGACTACGCGTACTTCTACGACACGCTCTACGGCTACGGCGCGTACTGGTACGACGACGCCGGCGACAACATCGACATCAGCCAGTACATCCAGTCGAAGGACGTCTTCAAGAAGCAGAGTCACGAGTTCCGTGTCTCGACGCCCGCCGACCAGATGATGCGGGTGACGATGGGCCTGTTCTACCAGGAGCAGACCCACAACATTCAGCAGCGCTACAAGATCGACAACCTGGCGGACTCGATCTCGGTGACCGGCTGGCCCGACACGATCTGGCTGACCAAGCAGTTGCGGACCGACAAGGACTACGCCGCCTTCGCCGATGTCAGCATCGACGCCAGCGACAAGCTGACGCTGAACGCCGGCATCCGCTTCTTCAAGGCGCGCAACGGGCTGAAGGGCTTCTTCGGCTACAGCGACGGCTACAGCTCGCGCACCGGCGAGGCCGCCTGCTTCGGTCCCGAGATCGTCGAGGGTAGCCCCTGCACAAACCTGCTGCAGCTGACCGAGGACAACGGCGAGACCTACCGGCTCAACGCCCAGTACAAGTTCGACGACGACCGCATGGTCTATGTAACCTATTCCACGGGGTACCGGCCGGGCGGCGTCAATCGCCGCGGCGGCGACCCCTATCAGCCGGACTTTCTCAAGAACCTCGAGTTCGGCTGGAAGACCACCTGGTTGGAAAACAGCTTGCGGTGGAACGGCGCCGTCTTCAGCGCGAAGTGGGACGACTACCAGTTCTCGTTCCTGGGGCAGAACGGCCTCACCATCATCGCCAACGGCGGCAAGGCCAAGATGCGGGGGATCGAGACCGATGTCTCCTGGGCCGTCGCCGAGGGGCTGTCGATCAACGGCGCGGCCAGCTACATCGACGCCGAGCTGGACGAGGACTACCGCAACACCCCCGGCGGCCCGATCCTGGCGCCCAAGGGCCAGTCGCTGCCGGTCACGCCCAAGTTCAAGGGCAGCATGTACGTCCGCTACGAGTGGGAGGCGATGTCGGGCCTCGACGCCCACGTCCAGGGCGCGGTGGTCCACAACGGCTCGGCCTATCCCGATCTCCGTGCGGCCGACCGGGCGCTGGTGGGCAAGACGCCCGCCTACACCACCTTCGACATGACGGCGGGCCTGACCAACGGGTCCTGGCGGGTCGAGGCCTTCGCCAAGAACCTGTTCGACGAGGATGGGCAGGTCGACCGCTTCGTGGCCTGCGTGGTCTGCACTCGCGTCTGGGTCACCCCCCATCCGGCCGCGGATCATCGGCCTGAGGTTCGGCCAGACGTTCTAGGCGTCGGAAGGGGCGGCGGATCCAAGCCCCGCCGCCCGCTCCGGGATATCGGTCGAGACCTTGCCGGGGAACTTGGGCGGCCGCTTCTCGAGAAAGGCCGCCACGCCCTCCCGCACGTCAGGTCCCGCGCCCAGCTCCATCGACAGCGGGCCGTCGAGCTTCAGCAACTCCCACGGGTCGGGGGCGGAGCCGTACTGCCAGAGCATCTGGCGGGTGAGGGCTATGGAGACGGGCGCGGTGTGCTCGGCGATTTCCAGGGCGATCTCCTTGGCTCGGGTCAGCAGCCGCTCCGGGGAGACCACCTCGCTGATCAGCCCGCCGGCGAGCGCCTCCTCGGCCGGGATCAGCCGGCCTGAGAGGCACCAGCGCAACGCCTGCGGCAGGCCCACCAGCCTCGGCAGGAACCAGGCGCTGCCGGCCTCCGGCACCAGGCCGCGCCTGGCGAATACGAAGCCGAACCGGGCCCCCTCGGCGGCGATGCGGATGTCCATCGGCAGGGTCAAGGTCGCGCCGACGCCCACCGCCGCGCCGTTGATCGCCGCGATCGAGGGCTTGCGGCAGCGGAAGATCGCGCCGACGAAGCCGCCGTCGGACGGCCGCGCCTGGCCCGGCCCGGCGAAGGCCACGGACCCCTCGGCCCGCGTGTCGAAGGCGCCCGCGCCGGAGGAGATGTCGGCGCCCGCGCAGAAGCCGCGGCCCGCTCCGGTGACGATCACCACGCGCACCTCGTCGTCGGCGTCGACGCGCCGGAACGCGTCGGCCAGTTCCGCGCCCATCTGACCGGTGTAGGCGTTCAGCTTTTCGGGTCGGTTCAGGGTGACGGTCGCCACCGGACCATCGGTCTCGTAGATCAGGGTCTCGTAGCCCACGGGCGCCTCCCTAGCGCTTTGCCGGAAGGAGAGCCCCGTTGACGAGGCGGCAGGCAAGCAGGCCGCGACCGATGCTATACGGGCGCCGTGACCGCCGATCCCGCCAGCCAGACGCTCGCCCACGACGCGCACGCCTTCGTGGCGCGGATCGATGGGCCGTGGTGCGATCCTGTCGCCGCCATGGCCGCGTACGCGGATGAGGCCTACGCGGCGCTGCTGCTGTCCGGACGCGGCGGCTGGTCGTATCTGTTGCGCCGGCCCGACGCGGTCGGCGAGGACCTGCCGGCGATGCTTGGACCGCGTGCGGCCCAGGGCGACGATCCGCCGTTCCGGTGCGGGGTGCTGGGACTGGCGTCTTACGAGCTGTCCGCCCGGCTCGAGACGGTCGCGCCGCAGGCCCGCGATCCGGCCTGGCCGGACCTGACGCTCGCGCGATATCCCGCGCTGCTGGCCTTCCACGCGGACGACCGTCGGCTCGTCGCGATCGGCCGGGGCGGCGATCAAGCCCAAGCCGAGGGGCGGGCCCGCGATGCGATGAGCTGGCTCGAGGCGCCGCCGTCCGCCCCGCCGTCCGGCGGCCCGCTCGCCGCCGAGGTTGCGGTGTCGCTCGACGACCGGGATCATGCCCAAGCCGTGGCCGAGACCGTCGGCCGTATCGCCGCGGGCGAGATCTTCCAGGCCAACCTGGCGCGCGCCTGGCGCGGACGGCTGCGGTCAGGCCGCACGCCCTTCGACCTCTTCCGCCGACTGGCGAAGGCAAGCCCGGCCTCCTATGCCGCCTACCTGCGACTGCCGCGCCGCGCCGTGGTCTCCAATTCGCCGGAACGTTTCCTCTCCGTCCGCGGGGACGTGGTGGAGACGTGGCCGATCAAGGGCACCCGTCCCCGCGGCGGCGATCCGGCCGCGGACGAGGCGCTGGCCCGCGAACTGCTGGCCAGCCCGAAGGATCGGGCCGAGAACCTGATGATCGTCGATCTGATGCGCAACGACCTGGCCCGCGTGTGCGCGCCCGGCAGCGTCCAGGTCCCGGAACTCGCCAGCTTGCGCACCTACGCCAACGTCCACCACCTGGTCTCCCGCGTGCGTGGGCGGCTGGCGCCGGGGCGGTCGGCTTGGGACTCCTTCCTTGCCGCGTTCCCGCCGGGCTCGATCACCGGCACCCCGAAGCTGCAGGCCATGCAGGTGATCGCGCGCCATGAGCCGCCGCGCGGCCCCTATTGCGGCAGCCTGTTCTGGGCGGGCTTCGACGGCGCCCTGGAGGCCAGCGTGCTGATCCGCACCGTCGCCTTTGTGGAAGAGGCCGGCGGCTGGCGCTTCGAGGCCCGCGCCGGCGGCGGCGTGGTGGCCGACAGCGACCCGCACGCCGAGGCCGCCGAGACCCGACACAAGATCAGCGCCATCCTGGCGGCGCTCACCGGAGAGGGGCCATGAGCATCGCCCAGGAAGATCGCGGCTTCACCCTCGGCCACGGCCTCTTCGAGACGATCCTGTGGGACGGCGTCGAGCTGGTCCACTGGGACGCCCATCTCGACCGGCTCATGCGGGCCTGTCCGGTCCTTGGGCTGCCGGAGCCCGACCGTCTCGCCTGCCGTCAGGAGGCGGAGGCCGCCCTGGACCGGGCCGGGGCGGCGTCGCGCGCCGCGGTCCGGATCAACTGGAGCGCCGGCCCCGGCGGGCGTGGCCTCGACCTGCCAGCCGTGCTCGCGCCGCGGCTCACGGCGACCGCCGCGCCGACGGCGGCTCCTGCCGCGCCAGCCGTTCTGGCGACCAGCGCCGTCCGCCGGAACGCCGGCTCGCCTGCCGCGCGGCTGAAGACGCTGGCCTACCTCGACAACGTTCTGGCTCGCAGCGAGGGCGCGCGCCGCGGGCGGCGACGAGGCGCTGATGCTGAACACCCGCGGCGAAGTCGCCTGCGCCGCGGCGGCGAACATCTTCTGGATCGCCGGCGGCGTCGTCCGCACGCCGGCGCTCGACTGCGGGGTGCTGGACGGGATCATCCGGGCCGAGGTGCTGCGAGCCTGCGCCCGGCTCGGCGTCACCTGCGAGGAGGTACGGGTCGGGCCGGAGGCCCTCCATGGCGCCGCGGTCTTCCTGACGAACAGCCTGATCGGGGTGCGGCCCGTCACGCGTCTGGACGGGCGGGACCTGCAGGCCTCCGACCTCGTGGATCGCCTCGCCGAGGCCCTCGCCTAGTCCAGACGGAAAGGCACCGCCCGCCGTTCGTGCGGCGGAACCCGGAGCGGTCGATCCACAGGCGGGAAAGCGCGCTGCGGGCAATCGTTACGCTCGCAGATGCGGCAGCTCACCCCGATCCGCGCGGCGGGACCGGCAAGGTCGATCCCCTCGGAATAGACGAACTGGTGCGCGTGGCCGATCTCGCAGCCGAAGCCCAGCACGAAGTGACGGTCGGGCTCGAGGTAGCTGCCCGACGGCTTGGCCACGCTGCGGGCGACCGACAGATAGCGGGCGCCGTCCGGCATCTCGGCCACCTGCACCAGGAAGCGGTCAGGCGCGCCCACGGCCTGATGGACGTTCCAAAGGGGGCACGCGCCGCCGAACCGCGCGAACCGCAACCGCGTCGCCGAGTGCCGCTTGGTGATGTTGCCGGCGTAATCCATGCGCACGAAGAAGATCGGTGCGCCGCGCAAGCCTGGCCGCTGCAGGTTGGAGAGCCTGTGGCACACCTGCTCGAGACTGGTGTGAAAGGTCAGGCTCAGGGCCTCGATGTCGTGGCGCAGCGCCTGGGCGGTGGCCTGGAAGCGACGATAGGGCATCAGCAGCGCGCCCGCGGCATAGTTTCCGAGGCCCACCCGGCAGACGTCCACCGCCTCGGGTGTGCGGAACCGGGCCTGGGCGAGCTCCGCCTCGATCACCTGGGAAAGCTCCACGGCGGCCAGGTGGTAGGCGAGCTGAAAGGTCTGGGTCTCGGCCGGCTGGCGGGGGTTGACCCAGAGCGTACGGGTCTCGGGCTCGTAGCGCCGCATCAGCTCGCCGGCTGCGGCTCGCACGACGATCACGCCCTGCCGGCTCTTCAGCCAGGCGATGATCTTGCCGTCCGGCGGCTCGCCGTTGACGAGGCCGATCTCCTCGGACAGCGCCTCCGCTGCGCGATCCAGCGTGTCGACGTAGTTGTCGATGTCGTGGAAGAACTCGCGCACCTCCTCGTAGGGCAGGAGCGAACTGGCGGCCGTCGCCTCGTCGAGGGCGACGGCTTCCTCGGTCAGGTTCAGCCGCTCGGCAAGCCGCTGGTTCGCGCGGTGCAGGTCCAGGAAACGGCGCGCGAAGCCAGGGGCCTGCAGCGCGACGCGCCGGATCTCCGACAGCGCCACCGGCGCCCCGGGGTGCGCGCTCTCGGCCACGGCCTCCTTGAGGTCGGCGATCAGCCGCTCGTCCTCGCGCGCCTCGAACACCTCGGGCGCCACGCCGAAGGCTTCGGCGATGGAGACCAGCACGCGCGAGGTGACCGGCCGCTGGTTCGCCTCGATCTGCGAGAGATAGCTCACCGAAATGCCCAGCCGTTCGGCGCAGGCCTGCAGCTTCAGGCCCTGCTCCTGGCGCAGGCGCCGCACCTCGGGTCCGACGAACAGCTTGGCGATCGCCATTTCACAACTTCACAAAATGCGCTCGGGCAGGCGCCAAACCTTCGCACGTTCTCGTTTGAAATCCAGACTGAAAGGGCGCTTCCTCCCTCACCGAACGTAACCCTCAGTTTCGCAAAAACACAGACGAGGATGGAAATGCTCGGACGGCGCCCCGACAACCTGCACCACCTGCCCCGCCTGGGCTTTGCCGACGCCTGCCGCCTGTTCGGCATGACGCCGCGGGCGCTGCGCTTCTACGAGGAGAAGGGCCTGATCGAGGCCCGTCGTGACCGGCTCAACCACCGCTACTACGATGGCTGGACCCGCCAGAAGCTGGCCTGGATCTCGCGCCTGCGCTCTGTGAGCCTGCCGCTGCGCGACATCCGTCAGGTGCTGGAGGCCGACCAGCGCTCGGGCGCCGGATCCCAACTGGCGCTCCGCAAGCTGCTGGCCCGGCGCGAGGAACTGGCCCGCGAACTCGCAGCCGCCGAGTCCCTGCTGCCGAGCCTGCAGGAAGAGGCCGCCTAAGGCGCTCGCGCGCCGCTGGGGACGAGGTCCGCCGCGGCGCGCGGCCCAGAGGCGCGGTCCTTGAAGGGGCGGCGCGGCGAAATATGCTTGCAACAATCCCGCTATTATCTTGTGTGCAAGATAACTCGACGGGAGATCTCATGAACAGGTTCGCCGCTCTCGCGGGCGCTCTCGCGCTCGCCTTCGCCACATCCGCTGCGGCCCAGGCGCCGCAGATCATCCGCGGCGTCGTGACGGACGTGCAGGCGGAGAAGATCACCGTCCGCCCTAAGAGCGGCCAGCCGGTGACCGTGGGTCTGACGAAGGATTGGCGGGTGGCGGTGACCAAGCCGATCAGCGTGAGCGAGATCAAGCCGGGCAGCTTCATCGGTTCCGCCGAGATGCCGCAGGCCGACGGCACGGGACGATCGTTGGAGGTCCATGTCTTCCCGCCGGGCGTGAAGATCGGCGAGGGCCACTACGCCTGGGACAAGAAGAAGGGCTCCATGATGACCAACGGCACCGTCGGCAAGATCAACGTCGCCAAGGGAGGCCGCGAGCTCGAGGTCGACTACGGGACCGGCAAGCGGAAGGTGACGGTGCCGCGCAGCGTGCCGATCGTGCAGATCACCGACGGTCAGCGCGCACAGCTGAAGCGCGGCACGCCGGTCTTCCTGATCGCCGGCGCGGCGCCGGGCGGCCTGGTCACCAACGCCGTGACGATCGGCGAGGGCGGCAAGCCGCCGCCCATGTGATCAAGGGCCCGCGATGCCTCGGCCCGACCGGCCCTTGAAGAACGGGCGGGTGGCGATCTACCGCCACCCGATCCTCGTCCGGCTGACCCACTGGATCACGGCCCTGAGCCTTGGCCTGCTGTTGTTCAGCGGGCTGCAGATCCTCAACGCCCATCCCGCGCTCTACTGGGGCGAGGTCTCGCGCTTCGACCGCGCGTTCATCGCCTTCACGCCCGACGCAGAGGGCCGCGTCTTCCCGCCCTGGCTGACGCTGCCGGCGGCAGCCGATCTTGGCGCGGGGCGGCAGTGGCACTTCGCGGCGGCCTGGGTGCTGGTGGGGAGCCTCGCCGTCTACCTGATCTACAACCTGCTGGTCGGGCGACTGCGCCGCGAGCTGCTGCCGGGGCGGGCGGAGCTGGCCGGCGTCGGACGCTCGGTCCTCGACCACATGCGGTTGAAGTTCGACCACGGCGCGCGGCGCTACAATGTGCTGCAGAAGCTGGCCTATCTGGTGATCGGAGTCGTGATCCTCCCCGCGATGGTTCTGACCGGCCTCGCCATGTCGCCGTCGCTGGACGCGCTGCTTCCGCTGTCCGAAATGTTTGGCGGCCGTCAGAGCGCGCGCACGCTGCACTTCTTCGGCGCGGCCTCGCTGGTCGCCTTCCTCCTCGCGCATGTCGCCATGGTCGTGGCGGCGGGGCCGATCAACGAGATGCGCTCCATCCTCACCGGCTGGTTCGTCGTCCGGCTTGAGGAGAAGGCGCCATGACGCCGCCGCTGAACCGCCGGGCCTGGCTGTCGGGCGCTGCTGGCCTGGCTCTCGCGGGGTGCGATCGCGTGACCCAGGCGCCTGCGA
This sequence comes from Phenylobacterium sp. J426, assembly GCF_024699945.1. Taxonomy (GTDB): domain Bacteria; phylum Pseudomonadota; class Alphaproteobacteria; order Caulobacterales; family Caulobacteraceae; genus Phenylobacterium. Next base: position 1,974,959 of record NZ_JAJOMY010000001.1, read on the forward strand.
CGCTGTCGGGCCTCGCGGCCGTCGAGCGCTTCACCGAGTCCGCCCAGCGGCGAGTGGTCGGCCGACACATCCTGGCCCGCGAGTACCCCGAGAGCGCCATCTCTCCGGACTTCCGCGCCAACGGTACGACCAATCCCGACAATCCGGACTACCAGGCCCATCTGGCGAGCGGCTTCGTCGACTGGCGCCTCGAGATCGGCGGCCTGGTGGAGCAGCCGCTCAGCCTCTCGCTCGCCGACCTGCGGCTCGCGCCGTCGCGCACCCAGGTCACACGCCACGACTGCGTCGAGGGCTGGAGCTGCATCGGCAAGTGGAAGGGCGCGCGCCTTGGCCCGCTGCTGGACCGCGCAGGCCTGAAGCGTGAGGCGCGCTACCTCGCCTTCTTCTGCGCCGACACCCTGGAGCTCACCTTCGACGGCACGGGCGACTACTATGAGACCATAAGCGTGGTGGACGCCTACCATCCGCAGACCCTGCTGGCCTACGAGATGAACGACCGGACTCTGCCCGTGGAGCACGGTGCCCCCGTCCGCCTGCGGCTCGAGCGTCAGCTCGGCTACAAGATGGCGAAGTACGTCATGCGCATCGAGGCCATCGAGAGCTTCGACCACCTCGGGCGCGGCAAGGGCGGCTATTGGGAAGACCGCGGCTACCAGTGGTACGCCGGCATCTGAGCCGCTAGCTGAGGCCGTCGATCAGACGCTGGAGCTCCGCCTTAAGCCGGACCAAGTCGTCGTGCGGCAGCGGCAGCTGGCAATAGGCGCCGCCGGGAACGCTCATCGCCTCCGCGCGCAACGCCTGGCCCTCCGCCGTCAGGTCGACCAGCACCCGACGCTCGTCCTCCGCATCCCGGGTCCGGACGACCAGGCCCCGCCCTTCCAGGCGGGTGAACAGCGGCTGCAGCGTACCGGAGTCCAGTCGCAGGCGCCGCGACAGCTCGCCCATCGTCTGCGGGCTGCGCTCCCACAGCGCCATCATCGCCAGATACTGCGGATAGGTCAGGCCCAGCGGCTCCAGCAGCGGCCGGTACAGCCGGGTCACCAGGTTGCTCGCCGAATAGAGCGCAAAGCAGAGCTGCAGGTCGAGCTGCAGCGGGTCGAACTCGGCGGTCTCGTCGCTCATCGGAGCACCACCATATCGCTCGCGCGGCGAGGCGCCAGGGGGCTAGCGCGGCTGCATCCGGATGGCGCCGTCCAGGCGCACGTCCTCGCCGTTGAAGTAGCCGCAGGTGATCATCGTCTCGGCCACCTGGGCGAACTCCTCCGGCTGGCCCAACCGGCGCGGGAACGGCACCGATGCGGCGAGCCCGGCCTTCACGTGCTCGGGCGCGCGGCCGAGCAGGGGCGTGTCGAAGATGCCCGGCAGGATCGTGTTGACGCGGATCGCCTCGCCGGACAGGTCGCGGGCGATGGTCAGGGTCATGCCGACGATGCCGGCCTTCGAGGCGGTGTAGGCCACCTGGCCGATCTGGCCCTCCTCGGCTGCGACCGACGCGGTGTTCACGATGGCGCCGCGGTCGCCGTCCTCAAGGACCGGCAGGGTCAGCATGCCCGCCGCGCTTTTGGTGATGCAGCGGAACGTGCCGATCAGGTTCACCTGGATGATCCGCTCGAAGTTTTCGAGCGGGTACTCCTTGATTTCGCCCGTCTGCTTGTCGCGCGAGACGGTCTTGGCGCCGCCGCCCACGCCGGCGCAGTTGACGAGGATCCGTTCCTGGCCGTGAGCGGCGCGCGCCTTGGCGAAGGCGGCGTCCACCTCCTCGCTGGAGGTGACGTTGACCTTGCAGAAGACGCCGCCCAGTTCTCGGGCCAGCGCCTCGCCGCGCTCCTCGTTCAGATCGAACAGCGCCACCTTGACGCCGTGGCTGGCGAGCCGCCGCGCCGTCGCTTCGCCCAGGCCGGACGCGCCCCCGGTGACGACGGCCGAGATGCTGCTGTCGAGATGCATGCGATCGTTTCCCTCTGACCCCAAGGGGGCCAGTTCGGCCGGGCGCCGTCGCGGCAGTCCAGAGCCGATGCGCCGTGGGGCCCTGGAACCTTAAGGCAAAGCTTGTGTTCTGGACCTTGGAGGGGCTTGTTGCGCGGACGTAGGGCCGCGCCCCGTCGCGACCCTCATTCATTGCGTCCGGAGGGGCGCGCGGGGGATCGAAAATGGCGCTCGTAAAGCGTTCGACCTTGGCCACGCGGGGCGGGAAGAAGACGCCGCCGGCTGCGGAGGCGGTCCCGCCGGTCCAGGCCGCGGCGCCGGCCGCCGCGTCATCGCGCAGGCGCGCGGCCCCTGTGCGGAGCCAGACCGCGGCCGAGCGGATCGGAGCCGCGACCCAGGAACTCGCCAGCGGTGTCGCCGAGGCCGCGTCCGCCGCCGAGGAGCTGCGGCGCGCGCTGGAGCAGATCTCCGGCGCCGCCGAAGAGGCCGCCGGCGCGAGCCACGAGTCGCTAGGCGCCGTCGCCGCCCTCGCGGCGGCCTTCGCCCAGGCGCGTGAGCGGGCCGAGGCCTCCCGTCGCCGGACCGAAACCCTGCAGACCCTGATCGTCGAGACCGCCGCCCAGACCGAGGCCTCGGTCGCCGCCGTGCAGGCGAACGCCGAGCGCCAACTGGCTTCGGTGGAGGTCGTGGCGGGGCTGGAGGCTCAGGCCGCCGCCATCGGCGAGATCACCGTGGCGGTCGCCGAGATGTCCGACCAGACCAACCTCTTGGCGCTGAACGCCGCACTGGAGGCCGCACGGGCCGGCGATCATGGCCGCGGGTTCGCCGTCGTCGCCGACGAGGTGCGGGCGCTCGCCGAAACCGCCGAGCGCCGATCGCGCGACGTCGGCGCGCTGGCCGGCGAGATCCTCGATGAGGTGAGGGCGCTCTCGGAGCAGATCCGCGCGGCGGCCTCGCGGGCCGCTCAAGAGGCGACGGCCGGCGTCGAGATCTCCCGCGGCCTGACCGAAGTCCGGGGCCAGATGGCCGAGCTCGCCGACGGCGCGCAGGACATCCTCCTGGCCGCCGTCGAGGCCGACGGCGCCGCCCGCGAGGCGCAGCGTGGGGCCGAAAGCGTCTCCGCCGCAGCCGAGGAGCAGTCCGCCGCCGCCGCCCAGGCCCAGCGCGCCGTGCAGCAACAGGCGGCGTCGCTGGAGGAAAGTGACCGGACTGCGCACGCCCTGGCCGAAATGGCCGAGGCCCTGCAGTCGGGCGCCGCCGGCGGCGCGCGCCCAGGAAGTAGGGTCCGCCGCCGAGCAGCTTTCCGCCGCGGTGCAGGAACTGTCGGCCGCCGCCGCCGAGATCCTGATCGCTATCGACCAGATCAGCCGGGGCGCCCAGGGTCAGGCCTCCGCCACCCAGCAGACGAGCGCCGCCCTGGCCCAGATCGAGCGGTCGGCGGACCGGACCCGGGAGGTCGCCGAACAGACGGTGCAGGCCGCGGCCGCCGTCCAGGATCGCCTTGAGGCCAGCCGCGCCGCGGTGGTGTCTATGATGGAGGGGATAACCGCCGCCCTGGGCGACACCCGCGCCAGCTCCGCCCGCGCCGCCGCGCTTGAGGATGCGGGGCGTCGTATCGACAAGCTGGTGGACGCGATCTCGCTGATCGCCGTGCAGACCACCATGCTGGCGGTCTCCGGCGCCGTGGAAGCGGCGCGGGCCGGCGAGGCCGGCCTGGGCTTTGCGACGGTCTCCGGCGACATCCGCTCGCTCGCTCGCGAGTCCGCCGAGAATGCCGATCGGGTGAAGGATGTGGTCCGCGCCCTGCAGGCCGAGATCGCGGCGGTGCGGCGCGACCTCGACCAGGCGGCGGCGGCGGGCGAGGCCGAGGTCGCGAAGAACGCCGCGGTCAGCGAACGCCTGGCCGCCATATCCGGCGACATGGAGTCGGTCCGGGTCGGCGCCGAGGAGACCCTGCAGGCGCTGGGCGCGATCCTCAAGGCGGCTCGGGAGGTGGCTCTGGGCGCCCAGCAGATCGCCGCCGCGGCCGAGGAGGCCGGCGGAGCGGCTGTCGAGAGCGCCGCGGCGGCCCGGCAGCAGGCGCGGGGCGCCGAGGATCTCGCCGCCGCCATCGAGGAGATCGCCGAACTAGCCGACGCGCTCCAGGCGGAAGGCTGAGGTCGGTGTCGGCGGACGACGCACTCCTGACGTTTCGCGTCGGCGACCGGCGACTCGCGGTGGCCGCCTCCGAGGTGGCCGAGGTCGTCCGTCGACCAAGAGTGACGCGGGTCCCGCACGCGCCCCGGGCGCTGGCCGGAGTCGCCAGTCTGCGGGGCCAGGTGCTTCCGGTCGTCGCGCTCGACGCAGTCCTTGGAACGGCGGGCGAGGCCGGCGCCGCCGCACGTCTCGTCGTGCTGGACGGTGCGCCGCCACTGGGCTTGGCGGTGGACGAGGTGACGGGCCTGGCGGGCGGCGACGCGACGCCCGGCGCCCTGCTGGTCCGAGAGGCGCCGAGACCCGCGTCCTGTCTTTCGAAAGCCTGCTGCAGGCGGAGTTCGCCGGCCTTACCCGCTCGCGCGCGGAGGCCCGGAAGACGGACGCGACCTTGGAGGCCGGGGCCGCGGCGAAGGCGCCCGACGTGGCTTTGCTGAGCTTTCTGCTCTCCGATCAGCCCTACGCCTTGCCGCTCGAGCAGGTCCGGGAGGTGCTCGCCCTGCCGCCCGAGGTCGCCGCCCTGCCACGCACCGACGCGGCCATGCTCGGCGTCACCTCCCTCCGCGGGGCGCTGCTGCCGCTGGTTTCGACGGCCGTGCTCCTGGGCCTGGAGGCTGCGCCGCTGGGACCGCAATCGCGCGTGATCGTCGCGGTGCTCGGCGATGCGCGAGTCGGCCTCGTGGTCGACCGGATGACGTCGATCCTGCGAGCGCCGCCCGACGCGCTCGGCCCCGTCCCCCGCGTTTTGAACCGGGGCGCGGGCGAGGCGCAGGTGGACGCCATGCTGCGTCTGCCCGACGGGGCTCTGGTCTCGGTGCTCGCGCCCGAGCGCCTGTTCCGGGACGAGAGCGTAGCGCAGATTCTGGAAGACGGCCGGAGGGCGAAGGCGATGGAGACAAAAGCCCGGGCCGCACCGGCGGCAGCGCAGAGGTTCCTCGTCTTCAGCCTTGGCTCCGAGGCCTATGCCCTGCCGATCGCCGCGGTGGAGGAGGTCGTGCGCCTGCCCGAGAAGCTCACGCGGCTCCCCCGCGCGCCAGCCTATGTCACGGGCGTGATGAGCCTGCGCGGCGCGGTGATCCCGGTGATCGCCCAGCGCGAGCGGTTCGGCGTCGAGGGCGCCGCCCCGGCGGGACGTCCTCGGGTGGTCATCTGCCGCCTGGGCGAGCTCAGTGTCGGCTTCGCCGTCGACGCTGTGACCGAGATCCTGGAGGTCGCCGATGATCGCCTCGCCAGGGCGCCGGATCTGACCGGCGCGGGCGGCGTCTTCGACCGCGTGGCGCAGGTGGACGCCGACGGCCGGGTGCTGCTGGTCGTCGATCCCCGCGCCCTCCTGGAGAAGGCCGAAGCGGACCTGCTCGCGGACCTGCTGCGCGAGGCCCCGGCCGCATCGTGATCCGCCTGCTCGTCGTCGACGACTCTCCCCTTGTCCGTCGCCTGCTCGGCGAGCTGTTCCGCGCGGCGGGCGACTTCGAGGTGGCGGTCGCGCGCGACGGTGTGGAGGCGCTCGAGGCGCTGGTCGCCTTCAAGCCGGACGTGATCACGCTGGACGTCCAGATGCCCCGGCTGGACGGGATCTCCTGCCTGGATCGGATCATGGTGGAGCGGCCCACCCCGGTCGTCATGGTGTCGTCGCTGACGGGAGAGGGGGCGGCCGAGACGGTGGAGGCGCTGTCCCTGGGGGCTGTCGACGTGGTGCAGAAGCCGGGCGGCGCGATGTCGCTGGAAATCGGGACCTTCGGCCCAGGGCTGGTGGAGACGGTGCGGGCGGCGGCCGGCGCCCGCATACGCCGGTCCCATCGCCTGGCCGAACGCGTACGCGGCCTGTCGGGCGCGGCTGGGCCGAGGACGCGCCCGCCTCGACCTCGCCATCCCCCGGTTGCCGCGAAGGGCGCGGCGGGGGGCGGCGAGGGCCTGGTGCTGGTCGGCTGCTCCACAGGCGGCCCTCCTGCGCTCGACGCGCTGCTGCAGCCGCTGCCCGGCGACTTTCCCTGGCCGATCGTGGTGGCGCAGCACATGCCGCGGGCGTTCACCGGCGCGCTCGCGCGGCGGCTGGACGCGCTGTGCGAGCTGGATGTGGTCGAGGTGGTGCGGCCCACTCCGCTGCAGCCCGGCTGCGTCTACATCGGGCGCGGCGACGCCGATGTCATCGTCACGCGCCGCTCGAGCGGTCTCTTCGCGCTGGGCGCGCCCGCCGATCCGGCCTACCGCTGGCATCCGAGCGCCGACCGCCTGGTGGACAGCGCCCGCGAGGTCCTGCCCGCGGCGAACCTGGCCGGCGTGCTGATGACCGGAATGGGTAACGACGGCGCCGCGGCGATGACCCGCCTCTACGCCGAAGGCGGTTGGACGGCGGCCGAGGCCGAGGAGACGGCGGTGGTCTGGGGCATGCCGGGCGAACTCGTCAGGGCGGGTGGCGCGCGCGTTGTGGCGCCGCTCGAAGCCCTCGCCGACGCTCTGCTGGCGGCGGTCGCCTCGTGAGCGAGCCAAAGCTCACGCCCGCTGATCTGGAGCGGTTCTGCCGCTACCTCTACGACCGCACCGGCATGGTCTATGGCGAGAGCAAGCGGTACTACGTGGAGCGCAGATTGGCCGACCGCATGCGGGCCGTGCGCGAGAGGGACTTCGCCGCCTATTTCGCCCGCCTCCAGGCCGATGCGGGCGAGCTGGTGGCGTTCATCAACGCGTTCACGGTCAACGAGACCTACTTCTATCGCGAAGACCACCAGCTCCGCTGCCTGTCCGCCAACCTTCTCCCGGAGCTGGTCCGCGGCCGGGGCGCGGGCGACAAGGTCCGCATCTGGTCGTTGCCGTGTTCGACGGGAGAAGAAGCCTACTCCATCGCCATCTGGCTGTTGGAGAACTGGCCGATGGTCGACGCCTATCACGTCGAGATCTGCGGCTCCGACATCGACACCGCGGCCCTCGCCCAGGCCCGCCTCGGCCGCTACGGCGAGCGGGCGCTGTCCCGCTTGCCGGCCGAGCTCGTCGACCGCTACTTCGAGGCGCCTTTCCACGGCGAGCGCGAGATCATCGGCGACCTCAAGGAGTCGGTCGCCTTCAGCCCGGCCAACCTGATGGAGGGCTCCAGCCTCGCGCCGCACGGACGTTTCGACGTGATCTTCTGCCGTAACGTGCTGATCTATTTCGACGACGCCGCCCGCGCCCGCGCGGTCGACAACCTGTACACGGCGTTGCAGCCGGGCGGCTTCGTCTGCCTCGGCCATTCGGAGTCGATGACGCGCATCTCCGACCGGTTCAAGCTGCGGCGGTTCGCGGACGCGGTGGTCTATCAGCGGCCGGAGGACGACGCATGAGCGACGACCTTCTGTCGGCTTTCGTGGAGGAGGCCCGCGAACTGCTGGAGCAGGCGTCGCGCGATCTTCTGGCGTTGGAGGCGGCGCCCGCCGACGGCGCGGCGCTGGAGGAGCTCTTCCGCGGCGTCCACACGCTGAAGGGCTCGGCCGGGCTCGTCGGCTTCGATGCGATGGGGCGGGCCTTGCATGCGGCCGAGGATCGACTGAGCGAGGTGCGTCGCGGCGCGCGGGCGGTCGACGCTGCTTTGGTCGAGGCTCTGCTCGAGGTCGCCGGGCAAGCCGAGCGATGGGTCGAGGCGGTGGCGGCTGAAGGCGTCGTCCCGGCCGGAGAAGCCGAGGCGGCCGACGCGCTCTGCGCCCGCCTGGAGGCCGCGGCCGGGGGCCCTGTCGCTGAACGCCCGGCGGCCGCCACCGCGGCGGCCTCTGTCGCGTGGGCCGAGGCGCTGCGAGCGCAGGCGCCAGACGGGGCGGGCCACCTGATCGCATTCCGCTATGTGCCGGCTTCCGACAGCTATTTCGCAGGCGACGATCCCGTGTCCGTCGTGCGCGGCGTGCCCGATCTGGCGCTGCTGCGCGTCGCGCCGGCCATGCCTTTCGGGGAACTTGCGGCCTACGATCCGTTCGCCTGCAATCTGGTGCTGACCGGCGCCAGCCGGGCGCCGCTCGCCGCGGTCCGCGCCGCCTTCCGCTTCGTGCCGGACCAGGTGCAACTGGTCGAGCTGCCCGCCATCGAGTCCCCGGCGCCGCCGACATCCGGCGAGGGCCGGGCCCGTTCGATCCGCGTCGACGCCGGCCGCATCGACGCGCTCGCCGCGGCCGCCGACGACCTGGTGGTGGCGAAGAACGCGGTGGCTCATCTGGTGGCGCAGGCGGCCGGCTTCGCCCCCGCCGCCCTGGCCCGCGGTCTGATGGCGGCGCATGCGGACCTCGACCGCCGCGTGGGGCGGCTGCACGAGGGCATCGGGCGGATGCGGCTGGTCCCGCTGGCGCCACTGTTTCGCCGCTTCCCGCCCGTCGTGCGACAGATCGCAGGCGGCCTCGGCAAGCAGGTCGATCTGGTCATCGCCGGTGACGGGGTCGAGGTCGACAAGACGATCGTTGACGGCCTGTACGAGCCGCTCCTGCACCTTCTGCGCAACGCCGCCGATCACGGCGTCGAGCCGCCGGCGGCCCGCCGCGCGGCCGGTAAGCCTGTCCCCGCCGTCGTGCGCCTGTCGGCCGCTCCCGCCGGCGACGAAGTTCTGATCGAGCTGGCCGACGACGGCGGTGGACTGGACATGGGGCGTGTCCGGGCGACGGCCGCGGCGCGCGGCCTGGCCGCCGCCGAGGCGCTGGAGGCGATGTCCGACGAGGCGGCTGCGGACCTGATCTTCCGCCCGGGGTTCTCGACGGCTGCGGCGGTGACCGAACTTTCCGGCCGAGGCGTCGGTCTGGACGCTGTCCGCAGCCGCGTCGCCGCCCTCGGCGGGCGGGTGGAGGTCCACAGCGCCCGCGGCGCCGGAACCCGCTTCGTCATCCGCCTGCCGGTGCGCGTCCGGCTGGCGAGGCTGATGATGGTGCAGACGGGCGGCGAGACCTTCGGCGTGCCGCTGGAGACGGTCGTCGAGGCCACGCGGATCGCCCCTGAACGACTGACGCCGGTCCGTGCGGGACGTGCGCTCGTCTGGCGGGATCGGGCGGTGCCGCTGGTCTCCCTGGCCGGACTGCTCGACATGCCCGAACCCGCCGGGGAGCCGGACGAGCTCAAGGTTATGATCGTCCGTTCGGGCGACCAACTGGCTGCGGTTAGCGTCGACGCCTTCGGCGAGCGGATCGAGGCGCCGCTGCGCCCGTTGGCGGGCGTCCTCGCGCGAGTGCCCGGATTGCTCGGCAGCAGCCTCCTCGGCGATGGACGGGTGCTGATGGTGCTGGACGTGCCGGAGCTGATCGGATGACCGTACGGCGCGAGGGCGACGTGGTCTGGCTGGAGGGCGCCTGCCGGGTCGAGGAGGCCGAGACCGTCGTGGGCCTTCTGGGCGCCGGCATGCGCACCGTCGACCTTTCCCGCTGCCAGGCGTTGCATGCCGCGGTGGCGCAGGTGCTGCTGGCCTTCCGGCCGGCGCTACGTGGGGGCGCCGGAGGATCTCTTCCTGCGCGAGCACCTGCTCCCGGCGCTGACCGAGGGTGGCGGTCTGGCGACAAGCGGCCCCGACGGCGGTAAAGAAACTGGCCCTTCCGGAAGGAGCGAAGGGCCTGAAGGAGTAGCGAATTGACGACCGTCCTCATTGTCGACGACAGCAAGCTTGCCCGCATCGTAGTGGGCAAGGCCGTCGCCGCCCTGCAGCCGGAGTGGACCCGCGTGGAAGCCGGGAACGCCGACGAGGCGCTGGCGATCCTCGCCGCCCAGCCGGTCGACGTCGTGCTGCTCGACTTCAACATGCCGGGCAGGAACGGCCTTGAACTGGCCGAGGAACTGCGCGGCCGCTTTCCCGACATGCCGATCGCGCTCGCCACCGCCAACGTGCAGGACGAGGTCATCGAGCGGGCGCGCGCCACCGGGGCCACCTTCGTGCCCAAGCCGATCACCGAGGACGGCCTCCGCGGCTTCCTCTCCGGCGCGGCGCTCAAGCTGCGTCAGGCCGGCGCATGAGCGGCGGGGCCGCATACCTCAGCGACCTCGAGGTCGATGCGCTGACCGAGCTGGTCAACATCGGCGTCAGCCGCGCGGCCGCCAGCCTGCGCCAGATGGTGGGGCGGCAGGTCTTCCTCTCCGTCCCCTCGGTCGAGGTGGTGAGCCGCAGCGACGCCGTCACCCTGATGGCCGAGCGGGAGATCGGCGACCTCGTCGCCGTGCGGCAGGACTTCACCGGCGCCTTCGCCGGCCGGGCGCTGCTGATCTTCCCGGAAGCCAACAGCCTGGCGCTGGTCCGCGCCGTGACGGGCGACGAGCTCAGCGAGCCCGAGATGCGGGACCTCGAGGACGAGGCGCTCGCCGAGACCGGCAACGTCGTGCTGAACAACTGCCTGGCGACCATGGCCAACATGCTCCAGCGGCCGCTGGACATGTCATTGCCCGGCGTCCTGAGGGGCGCGAGCGCGCGCCTGTTCCAGCTTGAGGACGCCCCCGCCTCCGAGGGCGTGGTGCTGTTCCTGTACATCAACTTCGCGATCAGCGAGCGGGACATCCGCGGCTACATCGCGGTGCTGATGGACCTGCCGTCCCTGGACGCCCTGAAGACCCTGATCGGCGAGTTCATCGCTCGCGTCGTTGGTCCGTCCTCGGCGGCCGGAGCCTGAGGCCTTGGCGGCGGCGGACGCGGGAGAGAGCGGCGTGGATCCTGAGCCGCCGCTGAAAGGGGCCCTTGGCCTCTGGGCCTGGGATCTGGTGGGCGAGACGGTGCGCGGCGACGCCCGCTTCGCGGCCCTGCTGGGCGTGCCAGCCGAGGACGCGCTGGCCGGTCTGCCGGCGCAGGCCTTCTTCGCCCGGGTGCATCCCGATGACCGCCTGCGGCTGACCATCGCCGTGGCCGGCGTCGCCCAGGGCGCCGAGGTTTTCGCTCGCGACTTCCGCATCCCGGGCGAGGACGGCGTGCGCTGGGTCAGCGCCCGAGGCCGCGCCGAGCACCAGCCCGACAGGCGCCCGCGCGCCTTCACCGGCGTCCTCACCGATATCAGCGAGCAGAAGCGCGTCGAGGAGCGTCTGCGCATCGCCCAGGGCGCCGGCGGCGTCGGCACGTTCGAGTTCGTCGAAGGTTTTGCGACCGTCGCCGTCTCGGACCAGTTCTGCCGGCTGCTGGGCCTGCGTGTCGCCGCGAGCCTGCCGGTGCACACCATCAACGCCCTGGTCGAGCCGGACCAGCCGCCGCTGATCGGCGGGGCGGCGGAAGAGACCACCATCGACGCAGAGGTCCGCATCCGCCGGGCTGACACCGGAGAGGTCCGCTGGCTGGCGGTGCGCGGCGAGCGGCGGCCGGCCGCGGACGCCGTGGGTCCGACGACGCTCGGGGCCATCTACGACATCACCGCGGCCAAGGTCGCGGAGGCCCGGTTGCGGGAACTCGCGCGGACGCTGGAGGAGCGGGTCGAGGCCCGCACGCAGGAACGCGACCGGCTGTGGAACGCCTCGCGCGATCTCTTCGGCGTCGTGGGCCGGGATGGCGTGTATCGGTCGGTGAACCCCGCCTGGCGACGTCTGCTCGGCTACGACGAGGCCGACGTGGTCGGCCGCAGCTTCCAGGATTTCGTACAGCCCGACGATCTCGCCGCCGCCCAGCGTCAATGGGTCGGGGGCGGCGCCGGCGCGGCGCTCGAGGACTTCGACGCCCGGATGCGCGCCAAGGACGGCGCCTGGCGCTGGGTGAACTGGACGGTCATCCCGCAGGGCGAGGCCTTCTACGCCGTCGGTCGGGACGTCACCGAGCGCAAGCAGCTCGAGCAGCAGCTGCGGCAGAGCCAAAAGATGGAGGCCGTGGGCCAGCTCACCGGCGGCATCGCCCACGACTTCAACAACATGCTGACCGGCGTGCTGGGCGGGCTGGACATGATCCAGCGCCGGCTGAGCGAGGGCCGGATCGCCGACGCCGGGCGGTTCATCACCGGCGCCATTACGTCGGCCGAGCGGGCGGCGGCGCTGACCCACCGCCTGCTGGCCTTCTCGCGGCAACAGACCCTGGACCCGCAATCCGTCGACGCCAACGCCCTGGTGGGCTCGATGGAGGACCTCTTGCGCCGCACGCTGGGTGAGCGGATCGACCTGGCCGTCGAGCTGGACCCCGGTCTCTGGCGCACCGCCGTCGACGCCAATCAGCTCGAGAGCGCGCTGCTCAACCTGGCGATCAACGCGCGCGACGCCATGGCCGACGGGGGCAAGCTGACCATCGAGACCGCCAATGTCCGTCTGGCGGAGGGCGCCGCCGATGGCTTGGAGGCCGGCGAGTACGTCCAGCTCAGCGTCAGCGACACCGGAAGCGGCATGTCGCCCGAAGTGATGGCCCGGGTGTTCGACCCGTTCTTCACCACCAAGCCGCTGGGCCAGGGCACCGGGCTGGGCCTGTCCATGGTGTTCGGCTTCGCGCGGCAGTCGGGCGGCGACGTCACGATCTACAGCGAGGTGGAGCGCGGCACGACCGTGCGGCTCTACCTGCCGCGCCACCTGGGCGAGGATGTCCAGGATCTGGCGCGTCCGGTCGCCGCGGCGCCGCCCACGGGGTCTGGCGAGGCTGTATTGGTGGTCGAGGACGATCCGTCGGTTCGTCCGGTGGTGGTCGAACTGCTGCGCGAGCTCGGCTACGAGGCGATCGAGGTGTCGAGCTCGGAGGATGCGCTGCAGGTGCTGCGCTCGCCGCGCCGGATCGACCTGATGGTCAGCGACGTGGGCCTGCCGGGGCTGAACGGCCGCCAGCTCGCCGAGCGCGCCCGGGAGGCGAGACCCGACCTGCCCGTGCTGTTCATGACCGGCTATGCAGCCGGCGCCGCCCGGCGTTCGGAGTTCCTCGGGCCAGGAATGGAGATGATATCCAAGCCGTTCGCGATGGACGCGCTGGCCCAGAAGATACGGGAGATGATCGGCCGCTGAAGCCGGTTCAGGTCTCGCGCTCTACGAACTCGGCTACCAGCCGCTTCAGGGCGGCCATCGCCGCGAGGTCCATCAACAGCGCAATGTAGCCTCGGATCCGTCGGCCCCGCAGCGAGAAGTTGATATAGACGAACAGCACGGCGTCCTTGGAGACGCGCGGGAACAGCTCGCGGGCGCGCCCCTCCACCAGCTTCGGCGTCCCGATGCCGAGATTGCGGTGCAGCATGTTGGCGATCGTGCCGAGGCAGGACTGCAGCACGACGTTGCCCGTCTCCAGCAGGGCCTCGGGGGCCATGGCCGGGATATCCGCCGTCGGCACGGCGTCGCCCGAAACCGCCCGCACCAGTTCCAGGCTGTTGGACTCCGGGAAGATCAGCAGCGCCCGGCCATAGACGTCGCCCGAATAGTCCTGCTCAACAGCCACCATCTTTCCGATGCGGGCGCCGCCGACCATCTCCGAGGCCTGCTCGGGGGTGACCGTCGATACCGCCGGCACCGACAGCGTGACCGCGTCGCCGCACATGATGGCCAGACTCGCTGCAGCCCGCCCGACGCCGATGTTGATCAGCTCGGTCAGGGCGTCGAGTTCGAGATCGGTCAGACGAAGAAGGGAAGAGTCGGCCAAGCCTTCTCCATGGGGACGCGGGTACGTTAACGCAGCTTATAGCTTCGGACCGTCCACGGACAAATCCAACCTTCGTTCATGGACTGGTTGCGCGGCCGGCATAGGCGATCCGCCCGCCGGGCGACCGGTCTAGAAGGGCAGCACGTTCCGTTTGCGCGTGTAGGCGAGGTAACCCACGTTGGCGCCCAGGCGCAGGCCGACGCCGGCGCGGATGGGCGCCAGGGTCACGCCCGAGGCCTTTTGGTAGTTTACGCCCAGCCCGCCCACGACATAGGCCGAGCCTTCGACGCCCGGGAAGCGCTGGAAGATCATCGCCGGCTCGTAGAGGTCGTACACCAAGGTGAAGACGCGGCTGGCGTTGCCGCCGAAGTCCCAGCCGAGCGACGGGCCCTGCCAGAAGACCTCCATCGGCTGGCGGTCCTTCATGTAGAGCAGGCCGCGGCCGTACCGGCCGCCGACCACGAAGGCGCCGGAGCCTTCCTCGCCGGCGATATAGCCCGTCGGGCGACCGTTCCTGGCGAACAGGCGCTCCACGACGCCGCCCGCCGTCTCGGCGGTCACGCCCATGAAGTCCGACACGCCGCGGACGATCTCGTCCTGGCTGTAGGTCTTGTCTTCGTTGCCGGCCGAGTAGGTGGGGGGTCGGCGGTTGCGGGGCGGGCGGGCCTTCGGTGTTGGGCCCGCGGCCTTCGTTGTACGGATCCCTCGCGCCTGGCCGAGGCGGCGGGGCGGCGCCAGCCGGCGGCAACTGTTGGCTGGAGACGGTCTGGGCGCGCACCAGCGCGGGCGCGCCGAGCGCGACGATGCCGGTGGCGATGAGCGTGCGACGGTCCATGGGCGGCGTGCCTCCTTCGTAGCTTCCAGCTCCCGTCCCCGTGGCTCTGATTGCTCCAGGGCAGTTTAATGGCGGATTAACCACACGCCCCGTGACGCGACGCCGCGCGCCGTCGCCCCTTGGCCTCGCGGCGGCGCGGATATGTGCTAGAGGGCGGCGCAATGACGACTCCCCTCGACAAGATCCGCAACTTCTCGATCGTGGCTCACATCGACCACGGCAAATCGACACTGTCCGACCGTCTCATCCAGGAAACCGGGGCGCTGACCGCGCGCGAGATGAGCGAGCAGGTGCTCGACAACATGGACATCGAGCGTGAGCGCGGCATCACCATCAAGGCCCAGACCGTCCGGCTGCACTACAAGGCCGACGACGGCGAGACCTACGTCCTGAACCTGATGGACACCCCTGGGCACGTGGACTTCGCCTACGAGGTCTCGCGCTCGCTGGCCGCGTGCGAGGGCTCCATCCTGGTGGTCGACGCCTCGCAGGGCGTCGAGGCCCAGACGCTAGCCAACGTCTATCAGGCGATCGACAACAATCACGAGATCGTGCCGGTCCTCAACAAGATCGACCTGCCCGCCGCCGAGCCCGACCGGGTCCGCCAGCAGATCGAGGACGTGATCGGCCTGGACGCCACCGACGCCGTGGAATGCTCGGCCAAGTCCGGCGTCGGCATCCACGACGTGCTGGAAGCCATCGTCACCCGCCTGCCCCCGCCCAAGGGCGACCGCGAGGCGCCGCTGAAGGCCCTGCTGGTCGACGCCTGGTACGACCAGTACCTGGGCGTCGTGGTGCTGGTCCGCGTCTTCGACGGCGTGCTGAAGGTCGGCCAGAAGGTCAAGATGATGCAGACCGGGGCCCAGTACCAGATCGACCGCCTGGGGGTGTTCCGGCCGAAGCAGACCGACGTGGCCGAGCTCGGCCCGGGCGAGGTCGGCTTCATCACCGCGTCGATCAAGGAAGTGGCCCACGCCGCCGTCGGCGACACCATCACCGACGAGCGGAAGCCGACGACCTCGCCGCTGCCCGGCTTCCGCGAGGTGCAGCCGGTCGTCTTCTGCGGTCTGTTCCCCGTAGACGCCGCCGATTTCGAGGATCTGCGCGCCGCCATCGGCCGCCTGCGCCTGAACGACGCCAGCTTCACTTATGAGATGGAGACCTCGGCCGCCCTGGGCTTCGGCTTCCGCTGCGGCTTCCTCGGCCTGCTGCACCTGGAAATCATCCAGGAACGCCTCAGCCGCGAGTTCGACCTCGACCTGATCGCGACGGCGCCCTCGGTCGTTTACAAGATCAAGATGGCGCACGGCGGCGGCGAGATCGAGCTGCACAATCCGGCCGACCTGCCGGACCCGATGAAGATCGAGACCATCTCCGAGCCGTGGATCAAGGCGACCATCTTCACGCCGGACGAATACCTCGGCTCGATCATCAAGCTCTGCCAGGACCGCCGCGGCGAGCAGCGCGAGCTGTCCTACGTCGGCAACCGGGCCATGGTCGTCTACGACCTGCCGCTGAACGAAGTGGTGTTCGACTTCTACGACCGCCTGAAGTCGATCTCGAAGGGCTACGCCAGCTTCGACTACTCGATCGAGGCGTACCGCGCCGGCGACCTCGTGAAGATGTCGATCCTGGTCAACGCCGAGCCGGTGGACGCCCTTTCCATGCTGGTCCACCGCGACCGCGCCGAGAGCCGTGGCCGGGGCATGGTCGAGAAGATGAAGGAGCTGATCCCGCCGCACATGTTCCAGATCCCGATCCAGGCGGCGATCGGCGGCCGGATCATCGCCCGCGAGACCGTGCGCGCGCTGCGCAAGGACGTGACCGCCAAGTGCTACGGCGGCGACATCAGCCGCAAGAAGAAGCTCCTCGACAAGCAGAAGGAGGGCAAGAAGCGCATGCGGCAGTTCGGCAAGGTCGAGATCCCGCAGGAGGCCTTCATCGCCGCCCTCAAGATGGATGCGGATTGATGAGCGACGCAGGAAGCGGCGACGAGTTCGTCTACGACGAGGACACCGGCGAGTGGATCAGCGTCACCGAGGCGGCCGAGAAGGCCGCCGCGGCGGGGCGGGTCGAGGTGCGCGACGCGGTCGGCAACCTCCTGGCCGACGGTGACAAGGTGACGCTGACCAAGGACCTCGAGGTCAAGGGCGCCGGCCAGACGCTGAAGCGCGGCACGGTGATCCGTTCGATCCGCCTGACGGGCGACCCTCAGGAGATCGACTGCCGGCACGAGACCATCAAGGGCCTCGTGCTCAGGGCGGAATTCGTCAGGAAGCTCTGATTAGAGCTGGTTGAACTCGCCGCAGCGGCACTTCACCACCACATCGCGCAAGCGGGCCGCGTCAGTCTCGATCAGGATCAGGTCCTCGCACGCGCCGCACCGGTACGCCGTGCCTTCCGAGCCGGTGGTCACCTCCTGGGCCATGAGGACGGTGCGGCGGCCGACGAACAGGCCGGGGAAGGTACGCATCGGGACTTCGAGCACGCGGAAACTCCAGTTACTCAGGCGAGGCCGTTTCGCACCGCACAATGATCCTGGCAAGGTTTCGTTGCAGTGCGACAACGTCGTTCGGCCAAGTTTCATCAAACTGCCAAAATAACGGTCACACCGCGGCGCTTGATCCGAGCGGTGGTCCGGTGCGTTCTGGGCCCATGCGCTTCCTGTGCGACGAGATGCTGGCGCCGCTGGCCCGTCTCCTGAGGGCGGCGGGCTACGACACCTACCTGGCCTCCGATGGCGAGCCGGACGCGGGGTTGTTGAAGATCGCCCGCGAGGAGGGGCGCATCCTGTTGACGCGGGACAAGCGGCTCGCGGCGGCCGCGGCGGAATCGGTGCTGATCGAGGGGCGGGGCGTGGACGCCGAGGCCGAGAGCCTTTCGCGAGGCGTCGTCCTCGACTGGGGTTTCGCGCCCTTCACGCGCTGCGTCGTGGACAATGCCCGGCTGCGGGAGGCCAGCCTCGATGAAATCGATCGGATGCCCGAAAGCGCCCAGGCGAAAGCGGGGCCATTCCGAGCCTGCCCGGCTTGCGGGCGGCTCTACTGGCCGGGCAGCCATGTCCGGCGCATCGGCGAGCGGCTGAACGGGCTGACCAACGGCGCCCCAATGCCGCCGCAAGCTTGACTAGAACCCCGAGCTCTTCGACCTAGGACAGATCCCAGAGGAGCTCCCATCATGCGCAAACTGATCGTGCTCGCCGCCGCGGCCTCGGCCCTGCTGGTGGGCGCCTGCAACACCGTGGCCGGCCTCGGCCGTGACGCCCAGGCCGCCGGCCGCGCCGTCACCGGCGCTGCGGAAGACGCCAAGAACTAGCCGGCGGCTGGAGCGTAGGAACCCTGCGGGCCTCCCGAGGTTGGGTCCAGGACCAGCCAAGGAGGCCCGCATGTCCAGTTCGAAGCACCCAGCCCCCGGCGAAGCCAGCCCGCCCCGCGACGACCTGCAGGACGACCCCGGCATCGGCGCGTCCCGCGGCACGACCATGGCCGGCGAGGATCCGCACATCCTGCGCGAGGACGGTGAGAACACCGAAGAGGGCGATGTCGGCAATGACGCCGACGCCTTCGGCCGGCCCACCGCCCAGAACAGCCACCGCACCAACCCCTAGCCCGGGCTGCGGCCGAACGCCGTCGCCCCCTTTCGCGGGGGCGACGGAGCGGGCATATGCGGGCCATGGCCGAGATCGTCCATCCGCTTATGCGCTCCATCTCCCGCGGCGCGCGCCACAAGTGCCCGGCCTGCGGCGAGAGCCGCCTGTTCTGGCGCTACCTGAAGGTCATCGACCGCTGTGAGCGGTGCGACCATAGCCTGGCGCAGTATCCGGCGGACGACGGCCCAGCCTACCTGACCATCTTGCTGGTCGGTCACCTGATTGTGGCGCCGCTGCTGCTGTTCCCTATCGTGTGGGAAAGCGACCCGCGCTGGTCGCTGCCCATCATCCTGACCTCGATGGCGGTGATCACCCTGTCGCTCCTGCCCCGCGTGAAGGGCGGCTGGGTGGGGCTGATGTATGCGCTGGGCGTCAACGACCGCGATTCCAAGCTCCACACCGCCGACGCGGCTGACTGAGGGCCTGGCCGTGTAGGACAACGTGCCCGACGGGCGCAGCGATCTAGCGCGCGAATCTCAGCATCAGCACCGCCGCTTCAAGATTCTTGTTTTGTTCTTGGCTCGCCGTCTGAGCCGCGCTACCATTTCTGCGCGCTGGGTCGTGTAGCGTTCAGGCTCCAGAGCGCTCCACATCACATGAAAAGCAGGGGGCTCTTTTTGGGCCGGCGCGGGGGCATGGGCGAAAACATCGCTCAGTTCATGGAACGTCAGCGGCGTAGGGCCGCCCACCTCGGTCGAGAGGCGGAAGCGGCTGCACATGAAGCTTATGGGGCGGCCAGATCCGGAACGACCTAGATCCGAATGCGCAGCCCGACGCACCAACCTTTGCCGGCCAGCTTCAGCAAGCCTTCGACGTCGGACAGAATTATGGAGAGCTCGTCTTCGATGTCGGCTCGATGGCGGTGGGCGGCCCGGCGGCCAAGATGGTGAAAGGCTTCGACCGCGGAGCGAATGTAGGCAACGTGGCGAAGTACGCGGCGCAGGGGTTCAGTCCGAGGGCGGCAGCGCATCTCGCAGAGCCCTATCCGGCATCGAACATGGGCAGCCACCTCATCCCGCGACGAGCCAGGCTGCCAGCTCTGCTTGGGGGGCGGGGCAATCCCCCGCGATTACATGGATGGTCCATTCCACAAGTTGATCCCTCCGGGCATCAGCCGCGGCGACATGTACGGACTTCACTATGGCGTCGACCCGCGGTTCCACGGCACGGCGGTGCTCGGTGAGCGCTGGAGCGGAAGGGACCTCGGCTTGCAGCGGCACGGGCCAATAGGTCAGGTTGGTACGGGAGCCCCGCACCATTGAAAGCGCGGGTCGGCGGGGTGGCCGCAGCGGCCGGAGGCGCGATCGAATATCTGGAAGGGGATGACGGCGGATGGTGAAGCTGAGGCCGAACGTCTGGTTCAAGGCCGACCTCCCGTACGATGCCATCTATGCCGAGGACGGCAACGAGCTTCAGTTCGCCGGGCAGGCTGTCGCTCGAGTTGTCGCTGAAATGTTGAGAGCGCGAGGCTATCGCGTCGATGAGCCGGAGAATCAATACGAGAGCGGCTGGTCGTTCGAGGCGTATCGGGAGCGGCAGCGCTTTTGGCTGCAAGTCACCTTTATCGACGGCTACATCCTTCAGACGCAGGACATGACCTGGCGGCTCCTGCCCAGCAAAGCTGCGTTCGTTGGATTCCTTCGGGATCTTGAAGACGACCTGCAGAGCGATCCGCGCTTCAGCGAAATGCGATGGTGGGTGAAGGATTGGCCGCCCACGGCGGACGAGTCGTTTCGAAGCCCGGTCGAATGAGGCGCGGCAGCGCTCCGGAACCTCGGCTGTGCCGCGCACGTTCGAAGCTACGGCGCAGGTCGGGGACAGCACGAGGAGAGCTGAATGTCCCTTGGCACCATCCTGATCATCATCCTGATCCTGCTCCTGATCGGCGCCCTGCCGAACTGGGGTTATTCACGCGGTTGGGGCTATTTCCCCAGCGGCGGGCTGGGTCTGATCCTGGTGATCATCATCATCCTGGTCCTATTGGGGCGCATCTAGCGACGCGGCCCTTGGCGTTGGCCGCCGCTAACCCCTAGCATCCGCCCCCAAAGCCAAGTTGGGGGGAGATGCATGACAGCCACGGAAACGGGGGCTGACACACAGGCGCCGCCTGCGGTTACGGCCGTCGGGCTGACGCCGCTTCAGAGAGCGAAGGCGATCGTCGGCGGCTCGGCCGGCAACCTCGTCGAGTGGTACGACTGGTTCGCCTACTCGTCCTTCGCCCTCTACTTCGCGCCGCATTTCTTCCCGAAAGGCGATTCGACGGCTCAGCTGTTGCAGACCGCCGCGATTTTCGCGGTGGGCTTCTTCGCGCGCCCCCTCGGCGCCTGGCTGATGGGACTCTACGCCGACTGGAAGGGCCGCCGCGCGGCCCTGGCGCTGAGCGTCGGCATGATGTGCGCCGGCGCCGCGGCCATCGCGCTCCTGCCCGACGCCCGCCACATCGGCCCCTGGGCGCCGCTGGGACTGCTGGCGGCGCGCATCCTGCAGGGTCTCTCCGTGGGCGGAGAGTACGGCGCAAGCGCCACCTACATGTCCGAGATGGCCGGGCGGGCGCGGCGCGGCTTCTGGGCCAGCTTCCAGTACGTCACGCTGATCGCCGGCCAGTTGCTGGCCGTAGGCGTCCTGATCCTGCTGCAGAACGTGATGGACCGCGCGGCGCTCGAGGACTGGGGCTGGCGTCTCCCGTTCGTCTTCGGGGCGCTGCTGGCGGTAGTGGTCTTCTGGATCCGCAGCGGCATGGACGAAAGCCCGTCCTATGTGGCGGCCAAGGCGGAGGGCGCGCCGCGGGCCCAGACCATGATGCTGTTCACGCGCTACCCGCGCGAGAGCGCCATCATATTCGTCCTGACGGCGGCCGGCTCCTTGGCCTTCTACGCCTACACGACCTACATGTTGAAGTTCCTGAGCCAGACGGCCGGGTTCTCCAAACCCGTGGCCAGCGCCATCAACGGCGCGACCCTGGTGCTCTTCATGGTCGCCCAGCCTCTGTTCGGGTGGCTCTCCGACAAGCTCGGACGCAAGACGACCATCGCCTTCGCCTTCCTGGGCGGCGCGGTGGCGACCTACCCGGCGATGTCGGCGCTGGCCGGGACCACCTCTCCGACCGCGGCGGCGGGGCTGGTCGCTCTGCTGCTGCTCCTGCTGTCCGGCTACACCGCCGTCAGCGGGCTGGTGAAGGCCGAGCTCTTCCCCGCCCACGTGCGGGCCCTGGGCGTCGCCCTGCCTTACGCCATCGCCAACGCCATGTTCGGCGGCACCGCCGAGTATGTGGCGCTGTGGTTCAAGGGCGAGGGGATGGAGAGCGGCTTCTACGTCTATGTGTCGGTCATCATGGCGGCCGCGTTCCTGGTGGCCGTCCGGTTGCGAAACACCAACGTCCACAGCCTGATCAAGGAGGACTGACCCGTGCTGCAGATGCCGCCGCTCGACGTCGCCGCCTTCGCGGTCTTCGCGGTGGCGTGGCTGTTCTACGAGCCGCTGCTGACCCTTGTCGGCAAGCGGCGCGGCGGGGTGCTGAACACGGACATGACGGTCATCCGGGCGGCCTGGATGACCAACATGACCGGCCGCGATCCGCGGCTGATGGACGGCCAGCTGCTGGGGCATGCGCTGAACTCGGCCTCGTTCTTCGCCTCCTCCAACCTGCTGCTCATCGCGGCCGCCGCCGGCGCCCTGTTCGGCGGCGAGGCGACGTTCCGGTCCGTATCGGCGCTGGAGGTGATCAAGACCTCGTCGCGGATGCTGTTCGAGCTGCAGCTGGCCCTGGTGCTGGTGGCCCTGGCCCGCGGGCTGCTCGACTTCATCTGGTCGATCCGCCAATTCAACTACTGCATCGCCGCCATGGGGGCGGCGCCCGACCCGATGCCCGACGCCACCGATCGGGCCGCCTACGGGGCGGCGCTGTCGCGGCTGCTCAATCCGGCCCTGTCCTCGTTCAACGCCGGGGTCCGCGGCTACTACTTCGCCCTGGCGGCCGCGGCCTGGCTGTTCGGGCCCGTCGCCTTCATGGCAGCGACCTTGGGCGCCGTGGGCCTCCTGCTGTGGCGCCAGCGCTCGTCGCCGGCGGCGGCGGCGATCCGCGACCTGCGCCGGCTCCTCGAACGCTGAACCGCCGCTAGCCGAGGCCCAGTTCGGCGCGCGCCTTCCGGGTCAGCTTGGCGGCGACGAGCTGGTGGGAGGTGGCGAGCCAGTCGGCCAGGTCAGCCTCGCCGAGGTCCGCCAGGTCGACGATCACCCACTGGCCCTTGGCCAGGTAAAGGCGCCTGGCGGGCGGGCCCGCCTTCGGTCAGCGCCATGAAGCCGATCTCGCTGACCTTGAACGACACCCCCTCGTCGCCGCAGGTGGCAAACACCTTGCCACCGACCTTGTAGACGTCGTGGCCGCCCCACTGGACGACATGGGTGGCCGCGGGCTGGCCCAGCGCCAGCCGCGACACGGTCTCGTGCGTGACCGCCCCCACGAACCCCGCCTAGGCCTCGACGCCGACGCCGATCGGGCAGGTGACGCCCGTGCCGCCGATGCCGCAGTAGCCGTGCGGGTTCTTGGCCAGGTACTGCTGGTGGTAGTCCTCGGCGAAGTAGAAGGGCCCAGCGGGCGCGATCTCTGTGGTGATGCGGCCGAGGCCCGAGGTCGACAGCGCCTGCTGATAGGCCTCGCGCGAGGCCTCGGCTTCCGCCGCCTGGGCGTCGTTGGTGACCAGGATCGCCGAGCGATATTGGGTGCCGATGTCGTTCCCCTGGCGCATGCCTTGCGTGGGGTCGTGGTTCTCCCAGAACGTCTTCAGGAGGTCGCCGTATCCGACCACCTTCGGGTCGTAGACCACCAGGACCGACTCGGTGTGGCCGGTGCGGCCCGAGCAGACCTCCTCGTACGTCGCGTTGGGGGTGACGCCCTGCTGGTACCCCACGGCCGTCACGTGCACGCCGGGGATCTGCCAGAAGACGCGCTCCACGCCCCAGAAGCAGCCCATGGCGAAGTAGGCGGTCTCCAGACCGTCGGGGTACGGCCCCTTCAGCGGGCGGCCGTTGACGAAATGGGTGTCGGCGGTGGGCAGCGCGTTCGGGCGGCCCGGCAGCGCCTCTTCGGGCGTCGGCAGGTCGAGCGGCTTCTTGAAGAGCATGGGCGAAGGCTCCGGAAAGGGGGTCGGCCGACTAGATAAGGCCTCGCCGGGCCCGGCGCATCCCCGCCACTGGCGCCGCCGCGGCGAACCGCGCTTGCCCCGGCACGCGTCCTGACTATATTCGCGCCCTCTCCGCGGGAGCCGTGGGGTGAGGTGGCCGAGTGGTTGAAGGCGCACGCCTGGAACGCGTGTATAGGGGAAACTCTATCGAGGGTTCGAATCCCTCTCTCACCGCCAACGTTAGCTAGGCCCTTGATCTTCAAGGAAGTGCCTAGAACGGCAAGGAAAACAATGGCTTCGAGGCGGCCGAGTTTTACACTTGGCAAAACTGACGAGCCGATGCCGACCTACCTCACCAAGATCCAGGCAACCTACTACCACCGCCGCCCCTTCAGCGGTTTCTCCTGACACGCAACGGCAAGCCAAAGACTGAGTGGATGGAGAGCCTGCGGACCAAGGACAGGCGCACCGCCGAGCAGGCCCTACATCGCCGCAATGTGGAGTGGACGAACTGATCCGCGAGGCGGAAGCCCGCCTAGCGTCCATGCGGGCCGATCCCGCAGCACGACGCCGCGCACAGGCCGAGCGGGAGGATCACACCACGGGCAGCGATCGCCAGCAGCTCGCGGAAATGAGCGGCAAGGCCAAGGACGCCATGGGCGTGGAGCGCCTCGAGATGCTGGCCGACCGTGGCTACTTCTCCGGCGAGGAGATCCTGGCGTGCGAGCAGATCGGCGTGACGCCGCATGTGCAGAAGCCGCTCACCTCAGGCGCCAAAGCGGACGGCAGCTTCGCCCCGACGCGCCTACGCGGCCGCCGTCTTCACGGCGCCGGCGATCTCCTTGACCACCTGGCTGACCAGCTTGGCGTCGTCGCCTTCGGCCATGATGCGGATCAGAGGCTCGGTGCCGGAAGGTCGGATGACCAGGCGGCCGGAACCGTTCAACCGGGCCTCGGCCTCGGCGATGGCCTGTTTCACCTGGGCGTTCTCCAGCGGCTTGCCCGAGCTGAAGCGCACGTTCTCCAGCAGCTGCGGGACCGGTTCGAACTGGCGGGCCAGGGCGCTCATCGGCTTGTCGCTGACCTTCAGCACCGCCAGCACCTGGAGCGCCGCGATCAGGCCGTCGCCGGTCGTCGAGAGGTCGGAGAGGATCAGGTGGCCGGACTGCTCGCCTCCGAGGTTGAAGCCGCCCTCGCGCATCCGGGCCATGACATAGCGGTCGCCGACGGCGGTGCGCTCGAGCCTGAGTTGGCGGTCGGCCAGATAGCGCTCGAGGCCCAGGTTGGACATGACGGTGGCGACGACGCCGCCGCCCTTCAGCCGATCCGTCTTGGCGAAGCTGTCGGCGATGATGGCCATGATCTGGTCGCCATCGACGATCTGGCCCTTCTCGTCGCAGATCACCAGGCGGTCGGCGTCACCGTCCAACGCGATGCCGATGTCTGCGCGATACTCCTTGACCAGCTTAGACATGGCCAGCGGATGGGTGGAGCCGCACTCTTCGTTGATGTTGAACCCGTTGGGCTCGACGCCGACGCGGATCACCTCCGCGCCAAGTTCGTAGAGCGCCTCGGGGGCGACCTTGTAGGCGGCGCCGTTGGCGCAATCGATCACGATGCGCATTCCGGCCAGGCTCAGACCTCTCGGGAAGGTCGCCTTGGCGATCTCCACATATCGAGCCTGGCTGTCGTCGATCCGCTGCACGCGCCCCAGCTTGTCGGGCGGAGCCAGGTTCTCTTGCAGCCCCTGATCCATCCGGGCCTCGATCTCGAGCTCCTGCTCGTCCGACAGCTTGTAGCCGTCGGGACCGAACAGCTTGATGCCGTTGTCGGCGAAATGGTTGTGCGAGGCCGAGATCATCACGCCGAGGTCGGCGCGAAGCGAACGGGTCATCATCGCCACGCCGGGGGTCGGGAGCGGGCCGAACAGGCGCACGTCCATGCCGACGCTGGTGAAGCCCGCCACCAGGGCTGGCTCGATCATGTAACCCGACAGCCGGGTGTCCTTGCCGATCACCACCAGGTGGCGGCGGTCGTCTTTCGACATGAACAGCTTGCCGGCCGCCATGCCGACCCGGAGCGCAACCTCGGCCGTCATCGGATGGCGGTTCGCCTGACCGCGGATCCCGTCAGTGCCGAAATAGGCGCGCTTGCTCATCGGTCAGCCTCGAAACGTTTGGAAACTGAGATTTAGTGGCTCGGACCTTAGCCGATGCTAAAGCCGCAGCGTTACAGGGTCGAACCTTCGCCTCTAGCACAAGGAACGCGCGAACCACATGTGCGGCATCATCGGCATCGTGGGCGTCAAGCCCGTCCAGGACCGGCTGCTCGACAGCCTCAAGCGCCTGGAGTACCGCGGCTATGACTCGGCGGGCGTTGCTGGGATCGTCGACGGCAAGCTCGAGCGGCGCCGCGCGGCGGGCAAGATCCGGGCTTTGGAGGAGGTGCTGGCGGAAGATCCGCTGCGCGCCACGGTCGGCATCGGCCACACCCGCTGGGCGACGCACGGCGCGCCGACCACCAGCAACGCCCACCCGCACAAGGCCGGCCGGGTCACCCTGGTGCATAACGGCATCATCGAGAACTTCGCCGAACTCCGAGAGGCGCTGAAGGCGAAGGGCCGCACCTTCGAGAGCGAGACCGACACCGAGGTCATCGCTCAACTGCTCGACTGCGAGCTGGAGACCGGCAAGGCGCCCCTGGAGGCGTTCAAGGCCACCCTCGACCAGCTCACCGGCGCGTACGCGCTGGGCGTGCTGGTGGAAGGCGAGGACGGCTTGGTCATGGGAGCCCGCCGGGGCAGCCCGCTGGTCGTCGGTTACGGCGACGGGGAGATGTTCATCGGCTCGGACGCCCTGGCCGTCGGCCCGTTCACCAACCGGATCAGCTACCTGGACGAAGGCGACTATGTCGCCATCTCCCATGACTCGGTGCGCATCTTCGACGAGAGCGGCGCGCCGGCCGAGCGGCCGATGCGGACGGTGCCGGCCTCGGCCGCTCTCGTGGAGAAGGGCAACTACCGCCACTTCATGGAGAAGGAGATCCACGACCAGCCGGAAGGGTGCCAGCGCACCATCTCGGCCTATGTGGACACCATCACCAGCCGCGCCGCCGTCTCGGGCGACATCGACTGGGCGAAACTGGAGCGGATCCAGATCGTGGCCTGCGGCACGTCCTACATCGCCGGCCTCATGGGCAAGTACCTGATCGAGCAGATGGCCGACCTGCCGGTCGACGTCGAGATCGCCTCGGAGTTCCGCTATCGCCAGCCTTCGCTCCGGTCCGGTGCGCTTGCCATCGCCATGTCGCAGTCGGGCGAGACGGCCGACACCCTGGCCGCCCTGCGCTTCTGCCAGGCCAAGGGCATGCAGACGGCGGCGGTGGTGAACGCCACAGAGTCGACCATGGCCCGCGAGGTCGACGTGGTCTGGCCGATCCACTGCGGGCCGGAGATCGGCGTCGCCTCGACGAAGGCCTTCACCGCCCAGGTCTCGGTGCTCACGGCGGTGGCCATCGCCGCGGCCCGGGCGCGCGGCAAGATCGACGAGGCCGAGGAGCAGCGGCTGGTGAAGGTGCTGCTGGAGGCCCCGCGACTGATCGCCGAGTCCATCAAGCTGGAGGACGCGGTCCGGGCCATCGCCCAGGACGTCGCCAAGGCCCGGGACGTGCTCTACCTGGGCCGGGGGCCGATGTACCCGCTGGCCCTGGAAGGCGCGCTGAAGCTGAAGGAGATCAGCTATATCCACGCCGAGGGCTATGCGGCCGGCGAGCTGAAGCACGGGCCGATCGCCCTCGTCGACGAGCAGACGCCGATCGTCATCCTGGCCCCGATGGACAGCTATTTCGAGAAGTCGGCTTCCAACATGCAGGAGGTCATGGCCCGGGGCGGCCAGGTGATCTTCATCACCGACCCCGAGGGCGAGAAGCACGCGCCGAAAGGCGCGCGGGTGGTGGTGACGGCGCCGAAGTGCGACCCCTTGATCGCGCCCCTGGTGCTGTCGGCGCCGGTGCAACTGCTGGCCTACCACGTGGCCGTGCAGAAGGGCGCGGACGTGGACCAGCCGCGCAACCTGGCCAAGTCGGTCACCGTCGAGTAGCGCCAAGCAAAACGGCCGCCCCGAGGGGCGGCCGTCGAAATCCAGTCGTAGAACCGGAGCCTACTTGGGCGCCGGAGCGTCGGCCGGGGCCGTCGTGGTCGTCGTCGTGCTCTCGGTGGTGGTGGTCGCCATGCCGTCGGTCGCCGCGGGCGCGGCCGGATCGGCCGGCGGAGTGGTCGCCATCATGGAGTCGGTGGCCGCGGGCGCGGTCGCGGAGGCGTCGGCGGCGGGCGCGGCCGGAGCTTCTTCGGTCTTCTGTTGGCAAGCGGCCAGGCCAAGGGCCATGACGCCGGCGGCGGCGACAGTCAGAGTGCGAAGCTTCATTTTATCTGGCTCCCTAGGGGTGAATCCCCGTCGAGGACGGTGGCACAGCTTTGCCTGATCGCAAAATCGTGATCACACGGGCAAGGTCGCCGCGCCGGCCGGGATCGTCGAGCGTCCTGCGGCGTTCTGAGAGCCGCGAGCTAAAGCTGAGCTTCGGATGGTTCCGGGGCCTTCGGAGGGGATGAATGACCAAGCGTGTGCGTAAGGCCGTCCTGCCTGTGGCGGGTCTGGGAACGCGGGTGCTGCCGGGCGCGAAGACGACGCCGAAGAACCTGCTGAACGTCGTGGACCGGCCGATCCTGTCTTACATCGTCGAGGAGGCGCGCGCCGCCGGCATCGAACACTTCGTCTTCATCGTCGGTCGCGGCCAGGGCGCCATCGAGGACTATTTCGACGCCAATCCCGAGATCGAGCAGGCGCTGGAAGCCAAGGGCAAGACCGACATCCTGGCCGAGGTGCGGCGCGATATCCTGCAGCCCGGCCAGATGAGCTTCGTGCGCCAGATGGCTCCTCTGGGGCTGGGACACGCCGTCTGGTGCGCTCGCGACATCATCGGCGACGAGCCGTTCGCGGTGATGCTGCCCGACATGCTGATGGCGGCCACGCCGCCGGCCCTGGCCCAGGCGGTCGCCGCCTACGAGAAGACCGGCGGCAACATCGTGGTCGTCGAGCCGGCCCCCGAGGGCGAAGCCCACAAGTACGGCATCGTGGCGCTGGACGGCCAGGACGGCCGGCTGAACCGCATGACCGGCATGGTCGAGAAACCCGCGCCCGGGACCGAACCCTCCAACCTGTTCATTTCCGGCCGCTATATCCTGCAGCCCGAGATCTTCGAGATCCTGGAGACCCAGGAGCGCGGGCGCCGGCGGCGAGATCCAACTGACGGACGGCATGGCCAACCTGATGAAGGTCCAGGACTTCCACGCCCTGGAATACGACGGAACGACCTACGACTGCGGCGACAAGATCGGGCTGCTGCGGGCCAACGTCGCCTTCGCCCTCCTGCGCCCCGAACTGAAGGACGCCGCCCGCAAGGCGATCGAGGAGCTCCTCTGAACCGGCTTCCCCCGCCGCCCCGGGCGTCATATCCCTAGCAGCGGTGGGGGGCTTCCAGGACTGGGAGCGGGAATGCGGGTACTGATCCTCGGGGGCGACGGCTTCTGCGGCTGGCCGACGGCGCTGCATCTGTCGGCGCGCGGCCATGACGTCGCGGTCGTCGACAACGGCTCTCGGCGACAGAATCGACGAAGAGCTGGGCGCGGGCTCGCTGACGCCGATCGCGCCGCTGGCGGAGCGGATCGCCGCCTGGCGCGAGGTCTCTGGCCACGAGATCGCCGTTCACGGCCTGACCGTCGGCCGCGACTTCGACGCTCTGGTGGGGCTGCTGACTGGCTTCCGGCCCGACGCCGTCGTCCACTTCGCCGAACAGCGGGCCGCGCCCTATTCGATGAAGTCGGCGGCCCACAAGCGCTACACCATCGACAACAACCTGAACGCCACCCACGACATCCTGGCCGCGATCGTCGAAAGCGGTTTGGACATCCATCTGGCGCACCTCGGCACCATGGGGGTCTATGGCTACGGCACGGCCGGCGTGCCCATCCCGGAGGGCTATCTCACCGTTCAGGTCGAGGGCCCGGACGGCTGGATGCCGAGGGAGATCCTCTATCCGGCCAATCCCGGGTCGATCTACCACCTGACCAAGACCCAGGACGCCTTGCTCTTCCAGTTCTACGCGCGCAACGACGGGCTCCGGATCACCGACCTGCACCAGGGCATCGTCTGGGGCGCTCAGACCGCCGAGACGCGGTTGGATCCGCGGCTGATCAACCGCTTCGACTACGACGGCGACTACGGCACGGTGCTGAACCGCTTCCTGATCCAGGCGGCGCTCGGCTATCCGCTCACCGTCCACGGGACCGGCGGGCAGACGCGGGCCTTCATCAACATCCAGGACACGGTGCGCTGCGTGGAGCTGGCGCTGGCGCACCCCCGGCGCGCGGCGAGCGGGTGAAGGTGATGAACCAGATGACGGAATGCCGGCGTGTTCGCGACCTTGCGCGACTGGTGGCGGACCTGACCGGGGCGGAGGTGGCGCACCTGCCGAACCCGCGCGCCGAGGCCGACGAGAACGAGCTCTGCGTCGAGAATGGCCGGCTGCTGGGATATGGCCTGCAGCCGATCACCCTGGCGGAGGGCCTGCTGCTGGAGATCACCGAGATCGCGCGGGCCTACGCCCATCGGGCCGACCTCTCGAAGATCCCTTGCGTCTCGGCCTGGAACGCCGAGCGGGCGGAGGCCATCGCGGCCTCCTCGGCAAAGGTGGCCGCGGAGTAGCGCTTGCACCTGTTCGTCTTTGGCTATGGCTTCTCGGGACGGGCGCTGGCGCGGCGACTCCAGGCGCAGGGCTGGACCGTAGCGGCCAGTCACCGCGGACCGCCCGATCCGCTCGTCGCGGACGGCGTGACCCCGGTCCACGTCGAGGACCGGGACGGGTTGGCGCGCGCCCTGTCGGCGACCCAGGCCCTGCTCGTCACCGCGCCGCCAGGGGCCGAGGGCTGCCCGGGCCTGAACACCCTCGTGCCGGCGTTGGCGAGGGCCCGCGCCTTCCCCGACTGGACCGGCTATCTGTCCACCACCGGCGTCTATGGCGACCGGCGAGGCGGCTGGGTGACCGAGCGGAGCCCGCTGGCCGCCCAGTCGGTCGAGGGCGCCCGCCGCGTGGGGGGCCGAACGCGACTGGCTGGAGGTGGGCCGGGGCATGGGACTGACGGTCGCCGTATTCCGGCTGCCCGGCATCTACGGCCCCGGCCGCTCGGCCTTCGACCGCCTGCGCGACGGCCGGGCCAAGCGCATCGCCGCGCCGGGCCAGGTGTTCTCGCGGATCCATGTGGACGACCTGGCGGCCGGGCTGGCGGCTTCGATCTCACGGCCGCGGGCGGGCGGGATCTACAACCTGTGCGACGACGAGCCGGCGCCGAACCCCAACGTCGTGGCGTACGCCGCGACGCTGCTCGGCCTGCCGGTCCCACCGGAGATCCCGTTGGCCGAAGCCGGCCTGGGCCCTTCGGCCATGCGGTTCTACGCCGAGAGCAAGCGGGTCTCGAACGCGCTGGCCAAGGCCGAGCTCGGCTGGCGCCCCGCCTATCCCACCTATCGCGAAGGCCTGGCGCAGATCCTCGCCGCAGGCGGCTAGGATGGGGGCGTCCGCGGCCGATAGGCGGAGACGGCGATCCCGGCCAGGATCAGGGGCCATCCCCACGGCGTGGTGCGGACGGAACGCCTCGCCGAGCAGCAGCACGGCGAGGATGGCGCCGAAGATCGGCTGCAGGTGCAGGTACTGGCTGGCCCGCGCCGAACCGACCAGCTCGACGCCGCGGTTGAAGAACAGATAGGCCGCGAACGACGGCAAGGCGGCGATGTAGCCGATGCCGATGAGCGCCTTCGGCGAGAACTGCATCCGTGCGCCGAGCGCGGCCTCGAACGCGTAGAGCGGCGCGAGCGCCAGGGCGGACACGGCGAAGGTGGCCCACAACAGGCTGAGCGGATGGACGTCGGGCCGCCGGCGCAGGATGAGCGAGTAGATCGCATAGAGCACGACGCCGATCAGGATCAGGCCGTCGCCGGGATTAAGGCCGAGGTGCAGCAGGTCCCACGGCCGGCCGCCAGTCACCACCGCCAGCACGCCGACCAGGGACAGGGCCATGCCGGCCACCTGCCAGCGGTTCACGCGGTCCTTAAGCGCCAGCCAGCCGAACAGCATCACGAGCGGCGGGATGCCGGCCTGTACGACCACGCTGTTCAGGGCCGTCGTGGTCTGGAGGCCGAAATAGAGCAGCACGCCGAAGCTCGCGACGCCGAGCAGCGAAAGGGCGACCACGAGCCGCCAGCGGGCCTTCAGCACCGGGAGGTCGCGCCTCAGGTGCGGCCAGGCGAGCGGCGTCACCAGGGCGAGCGCCAGCACCCAGCGCCAGAACGACAGAGCCACCGGCGGCACGATGCCGGCGAGCGCCCGGCCGGCGATGGAATTGCCCGCCCAGAAGAGGACAGTGAGCGACAGCAGGAGCGGCGCCGCGCGCCAGAGAACTGCGGGGCTCAGGAGGCCACCTCGTCCAGAGCCGCGATCAGCCGCTCCAGGTCCTGTGGCCGCGACAGCCGATGGTCGCCGTCCTTGATCAGGGTGAAGACCACGTCCGGCCCCTTGATGGCGTTGGCGAGCTGCAGCGCGTGGCTCCACGGCACGTCGGGATCCTCGCCGCCCTGCAGGATGCGGACAGGAACCTCGATCGGTACCTCCTGCGCCTCCAGGATCGACCAGCGCGCGCCGTCCTCCAAAAGCTCGCGGGTGATCGGATAGGGCTCGCCGTACTCGCTGGGCCGCAGCCAGACGCCGTCGCGGGCGAGGTCGGCGAGGCCCTCCGGCGGGATCTGGGGCTTCATCAGCTTCTCGGTGAAGTCAGGGGCCGGCGCGATCAACACCATGGCCTTGACCCGATCGGGCTCGGCCATGGCCACCAGCGACGCGATCCAGCCCCCCATGGACGAGCCGACCAGCACGACCTGCCCGTCGTTGAGGGCCTCCAGCACCGCAAGGGCGTCTTCGCGCCAGCGCGTGATCGTGCCTTGGCGGAAGTCACCCGACGACTCGCCGTGGCCGAAGTAGTCGAAGCGGACATAGGCGCGGCCGGCGGCCAGGGCCCAGTCGGCCAGGGCCTGGGCCTTGGTCCCGGCCATGTCGGACTTGAAGCCGCCCAGCCAGACCACCGCGGGGCCTCGCCCCTCGACCTTGCGCCAGGCCACATGTTCGCCGCCCGGGCGCGCCAGATAACCGCTCGTCTCGCTCATGCCGACCTCTTAGCAGCCCCTCTTAGCTTCGGGGCCAACTCAGTTTAGAGAGGCCTCGTGCCCCTACACTCCGACTTCACCCTGCTGCAGGTCATCCCGGAGCTCGAGACCGGCGGCGCCGAGCAGAGCACCATCGACATCGCCCAGGCCGTGGTGCGCGCCGGCGGGACGGCGCTGGTCGCGACGGCGGGCGGTCGGATGACCTCTCGGCTCCAGGCCGACGGCGGCCGGCTGGCGCAGATGCCGGTGCAGACCAAGAACCCGCTGGTGATGTTGGGCAACGCCGCGCGGCTGGTGGCTCTGATCCGGCAGGAGAAGGTCTCGATCGTGCATGCGCGCAGCCGCGCCCCCGCCTTCTCGGCGCTCTGGGCGGCGCACGCCACCGGCACGCCGTTCGTCGCCACCTACCACGGCGTCTACAAGGCCAGGAGCGGGCTGAAGCGCTGGTATAATGCGGTGATGACGCGGGGCGACCTGGTGATCGCCAATTCGGAGTACACCCGCGACCATATCCTGGCCGAACACCACATCGACCCCGCCAAGCTGGTGACGATCCCCCGCGGCGTCGACTTCGACAGGTTCAATCCCGCCTATGTCGCGCCCGACCGTGTCGAGGCGCTGCGCACGGCCTGGGGCGTTGCGGCGGGCGATCCGCGGGTGAAGGTGCTGCTGGCCGGCCGGCTGACGCGTATCAAGGGCCATCTGACGATCATCGAGGCCGTGCGGCGGCTTGCCGCCAAAGGACGACAGGACCTGCTCGTCCTGTTCGCCGGCGACGATCAGGGGCGGACCGGATACAGCGAGGAGTTGCAGAACGCGATCAGCACAGCCGGTCTTCAGGAGGCCGTAAGGATCGTCGGCCATTGTGACGACATGCCTGCAGCCTATCTCCTCGCCGACCTCGCGATCCTGCCGACCACGGTGCCGGAGTCCTTCGGCCGCGCGGCGGTGGAGCCGCAGGCCATGTGCCGGCCGGTGATCGCCTCCAATCATGGCGGCGTGACCGAGACGGTGGTCGATGGCGTCACCGGCTGGCTGGTTCCGCCCGCGGAGCCCGACGCCTGGGCCGCGGCCCTGGCGGGCGCGGCCGACGCCGGCGCCGGCCAGCGGATGGAAATGGGCCATGTCGGGCAGAAGCGGGCCCGCCAGCTCTATTCGGTCGAGGCGATGTGCGACGCCACCCTTGCCGCCTACGCCCGCGTTCTCGAGGCCCGCAGCTCTCACGGCGGTCGCTGATGCCGCGTACGATCGAGCGCATCCTGGTCATCAAGCTGTCGGCGCTGGGCGACTTCGTCCTCGCCCTGGCGGCCATGAAGAAGATCCGCGAGGCGCATCCCAAGGCGCACATCACGCTGCTGACCACGCCCCCGTTCGAGGCTCTGGCCAAGACCTGCCCCTACTTCAACGCCGTCGACACCGGCGGCCGGCCCGAGAGCTTCCCCGAGTGGATGGCGCTCCGAAAGCGGCTGAAGGCGATGAATCTGAGCCGCGTCTACGATCTGCAGACGTCGGCCCAGTCGAACCGCATCTTCCAGCTGCTGCGGCCCGGTCCGCCCGACTGGTCGGGTATCGCGTTCGGCTGCTCGCTGCCGCACAGGAACCCGCTGCGCAACGGCATGCACACCCTGGAGCGTCAGGCCGACCAGCTGATGTACGCCGGCATCTGGCCCGACGCGCCGACCGAGCCTGGAACGGCGCCGGCGCCCGACCTATCGTGGGTGCTGCGGCAGGCGCCGGCCGAACGGCCCGTGCCGGGCGGCGTAAAACCCCGCCCCTACGTCATGTTCGTGCCCGGCGGCTCGGCGCACCGGATGGACAAGCGCTGGCCGCTGGAGAAGTACGCCGAGCTGGCGAAGATCCTGTACTCGCGGGGCTTCGACATCGTGATCATCGGCGGCCCGCAGGAGACCACCCTCGCGCACGCCATCCAGCGCCACACGCCACGCGCCCGCGACCTGACCGGCCGCACCGACTTCGGCCGGGTCGCCATCCTGGGGGCCAAGGCCGCGCTGGCGATCGGCAACGACACCGGCCCGCTGCACCTGGCCGCAGCCGCCGGCGCGCCGACGGTGGTCCTGTTCGGCAAGAGTTCCGACCCGACGCTGTCGGCGCCGCGGGGGCGCGTCGCCATCCTGCAGGCCGACAATCTGGCCGACTTGAGTGTGGCCCAGGTAGCGCAGGCGGCCAATTCTCTGGCGCCTGCCCCCTCTGCGCGACCTTGATACCGAAGTATCCCTTCGTCATATACTGACGGCACGCCCGGAGCGCTCGACGCGCACCGGCGTTTTTGCGTTTCAACAGCACCAGGAGCACTGCCTATTCGCCGCCCCATGAACACGCCGCCCGTCAAGGAAGGGCCGCGTATGAATGAAGAGATCCGCGTTCCTCGCGTCCTGCTCATCGACCAGCACGGTGAGAAGCAAGGCGTGATGCCCACCTCCGCCGCCATCGAGGCCGCTGAAGAAGCCGGCTTGGACCTGGTGGAGATCGTCCCCAACGCGGATCCGCCCGTCTGCAAGATCCTGGACTACGGCAAGTTCAAGTTCCAGGAGCAGAAGAAGAAGAACGAGGCGCGAAAGAAGCAGAAGGTCGTCGAGCTCAAGGAAATCAAGCTCCGACCCAATATCGACCAGCACGATTACGACGTGAAGGCGCGATCGATGCACCGCTTCTTCGAGGAAGGCGACAAGGTGAAGATCACCCTTCGCTTCCGCGGCCGGGAACTGGCCCACCCCGAACTTGGCATGAAGCTGCTGCAGAAGGTGAAGGCCGACTTTGAGCCGGTGGCCAAGGTCGAGTACGAGCCCCGCATGGAGGGCCGCCAGATGATCATGATCCTGGCCCCCCGCTGAGCCGGCGCGTGATCCGGCAAGCCTTCGGAATTCTGGGAGCGGCCGTCCTCGGGGCGGCCGCTTTCTTCATGCCGGCTGCTGCGCAGGAACGGGGCAACGAGCCGGTGAGGCCCTTCGCGGTCGCAGACGGCGTCTGGTGGGTCGGCGCATCCGACGTCGCCGCCTACCTCATCCAGTCGAACAAGGGCCTGATCCTGATCGACGGCGGCTATGCGACGACCGCGGCGCAGATCCTGAACAACATCCGCCGCCTGGGTTTCGACCCCCGGCAGGTGAAGATCATCCTGAACAGCCACGCCCACTTCGACCATGCGGCGGGGATCGCCCAGCTCAAGGCCGAAACCGGCGCCAAGGTCCTGGTCAGCGCCGAGGACGGCAAGCTGATGGCCCGGGGCGGGCGGGGCGACTTCTTCCTGGGCGATCGCTACCCCTACACGCCGGTGAAGCCGGACGGCAGCATCCGCGACGGCCAGAAGGTCAAGCTGGGCGAGCGCACGCTGACCGCCCACCTGACCGCCGGCCACACCCGCGGCTGCACCACCTGGACCTTTCC
This sequence comes from Phenylobacterium sp. J426, assembly GCF_024699945.1. Lineage (GTDB taxonomy): Bacteria > Pseudomonadota > Alphaproteobacteria > Caulobacterales > Caulobacteraceae > Phenylobacterium. The sequence continues at coordinate 2,010,846 of NZ_JAJOMY010000001.1, forward strand.
GGTGACCGTCGCCGGCCAGGTGCGCCAGGCGATGATCCTGTGCTCGAACAGCGTGCTCCCCGGCTACCGGCTGGTCGGCCAGGAGAGCTATCCCGGCATCGCCGCCGACTACGAGAAGAGCTACCGCTTCTGGCGCACAGCGCCCTGTGAGGTCTTCCTCGGCAGCCACGCCCAGTTCTTCGGCGCGATGGAGAAGGCCAAGTCCGGCGAGGCCGACGCCTTCGTCGATCCCGAGGGCTGCCGCGCCTATTTCGAGAAGGGCTATGCGGCCTTCCGGGCCGAGCTCGCGAAGCAGCAGGCCGCGACCGGCCGCTGAGGCCTGGCGGCAACAGCTCACGCCCCTTGGACGCGCGCCGGTTGTGGCTGCGGGAGCCTGAGCCTACCTCCACCGCCATGTCCCAGTTCGCACCGCGGGCGGCGACGCCGCACGCGTGCGCGCCGCCGCCCCCCGTCATTTCCGCAAACCGCCGGGCCGGGCCATGAGCGAGCTCGAGGAACGCCGGGCGCTTGTCGTCCTGCTGGGCGTCATCTTCCTGATGATCGCCGGCTTCGGCCTGGTCATCCCGCTGCTGCCCTTCTTCGCGCAGGCGTTCGACGCGCCGGCCTGGCAGGTGACGCTGCTGTTTTCGACGTTCTCGATTGGCCAGTTCCTGGGCGAGCCGTTCTGGGGCCGGCTGTCGGACCGCATCGGCCGCCGGCCCGTGCTGATCGTCACCATCGGCATGGTGGGCGTGAGCTATGCGGCCCTGGCGTTCGCCCCGAACATCGCCTGGGCCTTCGCCATCCGGTTCGCCAACGGCTTCTTCGCGGGCAACATCTCCACCCTGCAGGGCGCTCTGGCCGACATCACGCCGCCCGAGAAGCGTCCGCAGCGCATGGGGATCATGGGGGCGGCGTTCAGCGCGGGCTTCATGACCGGGCCCGCCATCGGCGGCCTCCTGGCCCAGCCGGGGCGCGGCGCCCTGGGCTTCCAGCTGCCGCTGCTCGTGGCGGCGGCCTTCGCCATGGCCTCGGCGGTGGCGGTCGTCCTCCTGGTGCGCGAGCGCCGGCCCGACGCCGCCCCGCTGCCGAAGGGGCCGAAACCCGCCCGCGTGCGCGACGCCTTCGCCCACCCGATCATCAGCCGCGTGGTGATGATCAGCTTCATCGTCGTGGTGGGTTTCGCCGGCATCGAGGCGACCTACGGCCTGTGGACCGAGGCCCGCTTCGGCTGGGGTCCGCGCCAGATCGGCCTCGCCTTCATGGGCATCGGCCTGTTGGGCGCGGTCTGCCAGGGCTGGCTCTCAGGCCGGCTGGCGCGCCGCTACGGCGAAGCCGCGACTCTGACGGCCGGCCTGGTGCTGATGGGGCTGGGTCTCATGGTCCAGGGCCTGTCGCCGACCTGGATCGTCGCGATGGTCGGCTTCGCGCTGGTGTGCGTCGGCCAGTCGATCTGCTTCCCGAACGTCTCGGCGCTGATCTCCCAGGCGGCGCCGGCGCATCGCCAGGGCGAGATGCTGGGCCTGAACATGAGCGGCATGGCGCTGGCGCGCATCGGCGGCCCGGTGCTGGCCGGGCAATTGTTCTCCCGGGTGGCGCCCGGCTCGGTGTTCGGCTTCTCGGCGCTGCTGATCCTGCCCGCCCTGTGGTTCGCCCTGCAGGTGCGGGCCAGGACCAGCCGCCCGGCCTGAGGCTAGGCCCGGATGTCCAGCACGGCGCCGCGGCTGGCCCCCTGGCCGCTGCCCTTGCCGGAGGGATCGCCCGTGGTCGACGAGCCTGACTCGGCCTCGGCGACCTTGTCGCGCTGGCGCTCGGCGCCCTGATCGGTCCGGTCGGTGCGTTGCGGCGCGACGGCCTGGGGATTGTAGCCGGGCGTGAAGGGCGCCGCGGGAGAGGTGCTCGACATTGCCTAGTCTCCGTCGCCGCGCGTGCCGCGGCCGGGGACACCCTGGTTAGGTCATCGCGGGTAACCGCTCTTTAAGAGTTGCGGTAAAAGGCGCGGAAAGCATGCCGGGCGGCGGGCCCGCCTTGCGCTTTGCGCCTCTTTCCGCTACTAGCCCGCCCCTTCGGAACCGCCTGGCCCCAAGGCATGCCATGGCGGTTCATCAACACGACCAGAGGACGGGGCGTCCGCGCTCCGAGTGAAATGCCGAAACTGAAGACGAAGTCGGGCGTGAAAAAACGCTTCAAGATGACGGCGACCGGCAAGCTGAAGGCCGGCGTGGCCGGCAAGCGCCACCGCCTCATCAGCCACAACGGCAAGTACATCCGTCAGAACCGCGGGACGAAGGTCATGTCCGAACAGGACACCAAGATCATCAAGTCCTGGCTTCCCTACGGCCTGTAAGGAGAACTGACAGATGGCTCGCGTCAAACGGGGCGTCACCGCCCACGCCAAGCACAAGAAGGTTCTCGAGCAAGCCAAGGGCTTCTACGGGCGCCGCAAGAACACCATCCGCGCCGCCAAGGCGGCCGTGGACAAGGCCGGCCAGTACGCCTACCGCGACCGCAAGGTCCGGAAGCGCAACTTCCGCTCGCTGTGGATCCAACGGATCAACGCGGCGGCGCGTCTGGAAGGCTTCACCTACTCGCAGTTTATCTTCGGCCTGAACAAGGCCGGGATCGAGATGGACCGCAAGGTTCTCGCCGACGTCGCGGGTAACGATCCGACCGGGTTCAAGGCCATCGCCGACAAGGTTCGCGCCGCGCTGGCTTAAGCCCTTGGGGATCCTTGCGATCCTTGAAGCTTCGAAGAGCCCTCCGGCCGAACCGCCGGAGGGCTTTTTGCTGCCTTCCGCTCCAGACAAACCTCCTCTAGAGCAACCGCCGTCATGACAGACCTTACCGAACTGCAGGCCGCCCTTCTGGGACGGATCGAGGCCGCGCAGGACATCGCCGCCCTGGAAGCCGTCCGCGTCGAGGCGCTGGGCAAATCCGGCTCGATCTCCGAGATGCTGAAGGGCCTGGGCAAGATGAGCCCGGACGAGCGGCGCGAGCAGGGCCCCAAGATCAACGGCCTGCGCGACGCGGTCGCCACCGCCATCGCCGAGAAGAAGGCCGCCCTGGAGACCGCCGAGCTCGACCGCAAGCTGGCGGCCGAGCGAGTGGACCTGTCGCTGCCGCCTGCGCCCGAGCGCCGCGGCCGCGTGCATCCGACGATGCAGGTGCTGGACGAGATGATCGCCGTCTTCGCCGACATGGGCTTCGGCTTGGCGGAAGGCCCCGACATCGAGGACGACTTCCACAATTTCACGGCGCTGAACTTCCCGCCCAAGCATCCCGCGCGGGAGATGCACGACACGTTCTGGCTTCCCGAGAACGAGGCCGGCGAGCGCAAGCTGCTGCGCACCCATACGAGCCCCGTGCAGGTGCGAACCATGCGGACCTCGAACGAGAAGCTGCCCGCCTGGATCGCCAACGGCCAGGCGCCGCCGATCCGCGTGATCGTGCCGGGCCGCGTCTATCGCTCGGACAGCGACGCCACCCACACGCCGATGTTCCACCAGCTGGAAGGGCTGGTGATCGACCGCGACATCCACATGGGTCACCTGAAGTGGACCCTGGAGACCTTCACGCGCCGCTTCTTCGAGGCCGATGGCGTCGTGACCCGCTTCCGTCCCCACCACTTCCCGTTCACCGAGCCGTCCTGCGAGATGGACGTGCAATGCGACCGCTCGGGCGGGTCGGTGAAGATCGGCCAGGGCGCCGACTGGCTCGAGATCCTCGGCGGCGGGATGGTGCATCCCAACGTGCTGCGCAACTGCGGGCTCGACCCTGACGAATGGCAGGGCTTCGCCTTCGGCCTCGGCGTCGATCGCCTGGGGATGCTGAAGTACGGCATGCCCGACCTGCGCGACATGTTCGCGGGCGACGTGCGCTGGCTGGAGCACTACGGCTTCTCGGCCTTCCAGGCGCCCAATTCGTCGACCGGCCTGAGCTAGGAGAGGAAGCGTATGAAGTTCACCCTTTCCTGGCTGAAGGAGCACCTCGACACGACCGCGACGGTCGACGAGGTCGTCGAGGCCATGACCATGGCCGGCCTGGAAGTGGAGTCCGTCGAGGACCCTGCCGCCAAGCTCGCCAAGTTCACGGTCGCCAAGATCGTCGAGGCCGTGCAGCACCCGAACGCCGACAAGCTCAGGGTCTGCCAGGTCGACACGAAGGATGGCCGCCTCGAAATCGTCTGCGGCGCGCCGAACGCGCGGCCCGGCCTGACCACCATCTACGCGCCGATCGGCGCGTATGTGCCCGGCAGCGGCATCACGCTGGAGCCGCGGCCCGTGCGGGGCGTGGTCTCCAACGGCATGCTGTGCTCGGCCAAGGAGCTGGAGGTGGCCGAGGAGTCCGACGGCATCGTCGAGCTGCCCGACAGCCTGCCGGTGGGCGCGAGCGCCGCCGACGCGTTCGGCCTGGAAGCGGTCATCGACTTCGAGGTGACGCCCAACCGCCCCGACTGGCTGGGCGTGCGTGGCATCGCCCGCGACCTGGCCGCCGCCGGCCTCGGCAGGCTGACGCCTGAGACCCCAGCACAGGTGAGGGGCGGCTTCCCCTGTCCGGTCGAGATCCGCGTCGACGGCGACGCCTGCCCGGTGTTCGCCGGCCGGGTGATCCGCGGCGTGAAGAACGGCCCGTCGCCGGCCTGGCTGCAGCAGCGGCTGACCAGCATCGGCCTGCGCCCGATCAACACCCTGGTCGATATCACCAACTACATCACCTACGACCGCGCCCGGCCGCTGCACGTCTATGACCGCCGGCTGATGGTCGGCGACGTCATCGAGGCCCGCCTGGGCAAGGGGCCGGCCGAGCCCTCGGGCGAGGACCATCCGACGCCGCACGCCCACAAGGACGAGCAGCTGATCGCGCTGGACGGCAAGACCTACGACCTGACCCCCGAGATGAGCGTCATCGCCGACGCCGACGGCCAGCGCCCGGTCGGCCTGGGTGGCGTCATGGGCGGCGAATCCACCGGCTGTTCGGACGAGACGGTCGACGTGTTCCTGGAGTGCGCGTGGTTCGATCCGATCCGCACGGCGCAGACCGGCCGCGACACCGGCATCAACTCCGACGCCCAGTACCGTTTCGCCCGCACCGTCGACCCGCAGTCGGTCGTGCCCGGCATCGAGCTGGCGACGGCGATGATCCTGGAGCTGTGCGGCGGCGAGGCCTCCGAGCTGGTGGTGGCCGGCCAGGCGCCGGCCCCGCCGGCGGCGTTCGCCTTCGACCGGTCGTACGTGAAGAAGCTGGCCGGCCTCGACCTGCCGGCCGCCGAGATCGACCGCATCCTCACCGACCTCGGCTTCGAGGTGTCGGGCGACCAGGTCACGCCGCCCAGCTGGCGCCGCGACGTGGAGGGCAAGGCGGACCTCGTGGAAGAGGTCGCCCGCATCGCCGGCTATGACAAGCTGCCGGCCGAGCCGCTGCCCGAGGTCCCGCCGCAGGCCGGCGGGGTGCTGACGCTCCGCCAGCGCCGCATGCGCGACGCCCGTCGCACGCTCGCCGCCCGCGGCTATGCCGAGGCGATCACCTGGAGCTTCCTGCGCCGCGCCTGGGCCGAGCTGTTCGGCGGCGGACAGCCCGAGCTGGTGCTGGCCAATCCGATTGCGTCCGACCTCGACTGCATGCGCCCCTCGGCCCTGCCGAACCTGATCGAGGCCGCCGCCCGCAACGCCCGCCGGGGCTTCCCGGACGCGGCGCTGTTCGAGATCGGCCCGAACTTCCGGGGCGACGCCCCTGGCGACCAGTGGAGCGCCATCACCGCGCTCGTGGCGCCGCACGCGCCGAGGTCTTGGGCCAAGGGCGCGGCCGACCCGCTGTTCGCTCTCAAGGCCGACCTTCTGGCCGTGCTGGACGAGGTGGGCGCCCCCGCGCTGCAGGTCGTGCAGGGCCAGAACGCGCCCTGGTGGCACCCTGGTCGCTCGGCCCGGCTGCAGCTCGGTCCCAAGGTGGTGATCGCCGAGTTCGGCGAACTGCACCCCCAGGTGCTGAAGGCCATCGACGCCGATGGCCCCATGCTGGCCTTCGAGGTGAACCTCGACGCCGTTCCCGAGCCCAAGAAGAAGGGCGGCGTGAAGACCAAGGCGGCGCTGGAGCTCTCGCCCCTGATGCCGCTGAAGCGCGACTTCGCCTTCGTGGTCGATGCGGCCACGCCGGCCGGCGAGCTGGTGCGGCCCATCGCGGGCGCCGACAAGCAGCTGATCGCCGACGTGCGGGTCTTCGACGTCTACCAGGGTCCCGGCGTGCCGGAAGGCCAGAAGTCGGTCGCCATCGAGGTGGTCGTCCAGCCGCGCGAGAAGACTCTTACCGACGCCGAGATCGAGGCGCTGTCGGCCAAGGTCGTGGCAGCGGCCGAGAAGGCGACCGGCGCGAAGCTGCGCAGCTAAGGCAGGGCCCGGCCGCCTGCGCAGGGCCCCGAAAGCGCGTGGAGACGCCCGAGACGCGGGCCCTCGCGGCGCGGCTTGCTGGCTGGGAGGTCGGAAACGTCTCCGCGCGTCCGCGGTCTTTCCGTGCAGCGTCGTGAGGGCTACCGGAACGACACCTCGCTCCGCCCGAAGAGCTCCAAGTTCTTATGTTGTCCTCGACCGTCGCAGGGCTGCGTGGCGAACGCTGAATTTCAGGATCCGTGAGCAGGATGCGCGAACCGGCGACTTCGCGAAGATCTCTGGATGATCTCCGGCGCCCCGAGATCGATGTGACAGCGGCCGTCGCGGTTTCGGGCCGCGGCGCAAGTCTGGCGAACGTTCTGCAAAGCCGCAGAGCGGGTCTGCAGCTCGCCCGGATTGTGCCGCTTCCCGAGCCTCTTTAAACGCCGCCGCTCCGCGAACGGTGGTCGATGTTGGCCCCCGCGGCAAGCAGGTGGGAAGCCGTCGATGATGCGTGTTTTGAAGGTTGCCGGCTATGCCTTGGCCGGCGTGGCGGTGCTTGTGCTGTTCGCGGCAGCGGGCGCCTTCGCGGCGTCCGAGGCCATGATCCGTTGGCCGGTCACCGGCGCGGACAAGACCGTCCGGCTGGTCTCGGCGAAGGCGGGTTCGGCCGAGCGCGGGGCGCGGCTCGCCCGGCTGAACGGCTGCCACGACTGCCACGGCGATAGGCTCGAGGGCCGGCTGTTCCACGACGAGATGCCGGTCTTGCGCGCCTGGGGGCCGAACCTGACTCGCGTCGCTGCGCGCGACAGTGACGCCGAACTCGACGCCGCGATCCGTCGCGGCGTCGGCGGCGACGGCCGCCGGCTCTGGGTCATGCCGTCGAACGCCTTCGCCCAGTTGAACGACCAGGAGACCGCGGACCTGATCGCCTACATCCGCAGCTTCCCGGTGACCGGCGAGGATCAGCCGCACCTTCAGGTCGGGCATCTGGGCCGCCTCGGCGTCCTGCTCGGGAAGTTCAGCTCAGAGCCCGCCATGCTCAAGGCCGGTCCGCCCATCCTTGCGGACTACGGACCGCAGCATGCGCAAGGCCGTGACGTCGCGCGCCTCTGCGTCGAATGCCATGGGCCGGACCTGAAGGGGATGCCGCTACTGAAGTCGCCCGACCTGACCATGGCGGCGTCCTACGAGGCGGCGGATTTCCAGCGGCTGCTGCACGACGGCGTCGCGGCCGGCGACCGCAAGCTGGAGGGCCTGATGGGGAGCATCGCGCGCACGCGGTTCAGCGTCCTCACCGACGCGGAGATCGCCGCCCTGTATGGGTACCTGAAGGCCCGCGCCGAGCGGGAGATCGCCGCCGCGCAGTAGTGGCTCGCGGGTTTGTGTCCCGGATTTCCGCCCTGGAACGCGTTTCGGATTTTCGTCCCGGCAACCCTACCCAGTCGTTACGGCTTGTGTCACTGTTGTCACAACCGCGGCCTCGAGCTGCGGACGAGAGCTAAGACTTGGGAGGATATATGCGGCGCGACCTCGCCCATTGGGGTGCGGCGCGGCAGGCGTGGCGCCCCGCCACCTCGATCGCCTGCCTCGCCTTCGTAGCCATGCTTGCCATCGCGTTCTGGGCCGGCGTCGTCTGGATCGCCCAGGCGTTCATGGCGCTGGGCGGCCTGGGATTCTGAGCCGCCCGACCCGCTGAACGGCCCTCAGGGCCGCCCGACGCTGGCGTATTCGAACCCGCGCGCCTTCATGTCGTCGGGCTTGTAGATGTTGCGCAGGTCGATCAGCACCGGCTTGCGCATGAGCAGCTTGATCCGGTCCAGGTCGAGCGCTCGGAATTGATCCCATTCGGTGACGATGACCAGAGCGTCCGCGCCCTCGGCCACGGCGTAGGGGTCCTCCCGGAAGTCCACCCCCGACAGCAGATGCTTCGCCTCCTCGACGCCTTCCGGGTCGAAAGCCTGAACGTTGGCGCCCTTGTCCTGCAGGGCCGGAATGATCGCGAGCGACGGCGCATCGCGCATGTCGTCGGTGTTCGGCTTGAAGGTCAGGCCCAGCACGCCGACCGTCTTGCCCTTCAACTCGCCGTCCAGCGCCTTCACCACCTTCCGCGCCATGGCCCGCTTGCGCTCGTCGTTGACCTTGACGGTGGTCTCGATGAGCTCGACCGGCGCGCCGTAGTCCCGCGCCGTCCGCACTAGGGCCAGCGTATCCTTCGGGAAGCACGAGCCGCCGTAGCCGGGCCCCGCGTGCAGGAACTTGCCGCCGATGCGGCCGTCCAGGCCGATGCCCTTCGCCACCTGCTGCACGTCGGCGCCGACCGCCTCGCAGAGGTCGGCCATCTCGTTGATGAAGGTGATCTTCATCGCCAGGAAGGCATTGGCCGCGTACTTGATCAGCTCGCTGGTCCGCCGGCCGGTGAAGACGATCGGGGTCTCGTTCAGATAGAGCGGCCGGTAGAGCTCGCGCATGACTTCGCGGGCCCGCTCGTCGTCGGTGCCCACCACCACGCGGTCTGGGCGCTTGAAGTCTTCGATCGCCGCGCCCTCGCGCAGGAACTCGGGGTTCGACACCACCGCCACGTCGGCGTCGGGCCGCACCCGCTTGAAGATCGCCTCGATCTCGTCGCCGGTCCCCACCGGCACGGTCGACTTGGTGACCACGACGGTGAAGCCGTCCACCAGACCCGCCACTTCCTCGGCCGCGGCATAGACGTAGGAGAGGTCGGCGTGGCCGTCCCCCCCGCCGCGAGGGAGTGCCCACCGCGATGAACACCGCGTCGGCCTCTCGGACCGCCGCCTTGGCCTCGGTGGAGAAGAACAGCCGGCCGGCCTTCACGTTCTGGGCCACCAGCACGTCCAGGCCGGGCTCGTAGATCGGGATGCCGCCCGCCTCCAGACGCTCGATCTTGCCCGCGTCCTTGTCGATGCAGGTGACGGTGTGGCCGAAGTCGGCGAAGCACGCGCCGCTCACCAGGCCCACATAGCCCGTCCCGATCATCGCAACCTTCATGTGGGTCCCCCGAAACTAACCCGTGCCGTTCAAAGACAATCGCCGCGGCGGATGCAGGAATCCTGCCGCGGCGATCGCGTCAGATTTCCTGGTTGTAGGCGCCCACCTGTGACCGTTTCGCGAGGCGCGGCTTCACCTCCTCGCGGAACAGCCGGCGCATGTCGTCGTCGGACTGGGTGCTTTCGACCACCACTACGAGTTCCGGCTTGTTCGACGAGGCGCGGACCAGGACCCAGGAGCCGTCCTCGAGCGCGACGCGCACGCCGTTCACGGTGACCAGGTCGGTGATCTTGCGGCCCAGGATCGTGCCGCCGGCGTTGGCGAAGTCGGTGTATTCGCGCACCACGTCGTCGACGACGCCGTACTTCTCCTCGTCGGCGCAGTGCGGGCTCATGGTCAGCGAGGTATAGGCGACGGGCAGGGCCTTTTTCAGATCCGAGAGCTTCTTGCCCGGGTTGCGGTCCAGCATCGACAGGATGGCGGCCGCCGCGACCAGGCCGTCGTCGTAGCCGCGGCCGATCGGCGGGTTGAAGAAGAAGTGGCCGCTCTTCTCGAACCCGGCCAGCGCGCCCAGCTCGGCGGTCTTGCGCTTGATGTAGCTGTGGCCGGTCTTCCAGTAGACCGTCTTGGCGCCATTGGCCTTCAGCACCTCGTCGGTGGCGAACAGGCCGGTCGACTTCACGTCGACGATGAAGGTGGCGTCCTTGTGCAGGGCCGACAGGTCGCGCGCCAGCATCAGCCCGATCTTGTCGGCGAAGATCTCCTCGCCCTCGTCGTCCACAACGCCGCAGCGGTCCCCGTCGCCGTCGAAGCCCAGGGCCACGTCGGCGCCGTACTTGCGCACCGCGTCGGCCATCGCGTGCAGCATCACGCTGTCTTCCGGGTTCGGATTGTACTTCGGGAAGGTGAAGTCGAGATCGCAGTCCATCTCGATCACGGTCGCCACGCCCATCCGGCGCAGGGCCTCGGGCGCGAACGCCCCGGCCGTGCCGTTGCCGCAGGCGGCGATCACCTTGAGCGGCCGCGTCAGGTTGGCCCGGCTGGCCGCATCGGCGATGTAGCGCTCGGCCACGCCCGGCACGTGCTCCACCGAGCCGCCGGGGCGCTGGACCCATTCACCCTTCAGCACGATCTCCTTCAGCCGGCCCATCTCGTCGGGTCCGAAGGTCAGCGGCTTCTGGGCGCCCATCTTCACGCCGGTCCAGCCGTTCTCGTTGTGGCTGGCGGTGACCATGGCGACGCACGGCGCGTCCAGGTCGAACTGGGCGAAGTAGGCCATCGGCGAGACCGAGAGGCCGATGTCCAGCACCTCGCAGCCCGCGGCCACCAGGCCGATGGTCAGCGCCTGCTTGATCGACAGCGAATAGGCGCGGAAGTCGTGACCGACGACGATCCGCTTCTGGCCCAGCTCCTGGATATAGGTCCCGAGGCCCAGGCCCAGCGCCTGCACGCCCAGCAGATTGATCTCGGGGCCGAACAGCCAGCGCGCATCGTACTCCCGGAAGCCGGTGGCCTTCACCAGCGGCTGCATTTCGTAATCGAAGGTATTCGGGACGAGGTCGGCGCGAGGGGCAGGCAGCATCGGCACTCCGGCGTTACGGGTCGCGGGTCTCTTTACTTGGCGGATCGATCCCCGGCCAGCCGAACGCATAAGGTCCAGCTTGGGTCCGCCATTCTCATTTGATCGGCGGTGGTCGCGACCGGCTACATCACGCCAGCGCGGAGCAGGTCGTGGACGTGCAGCACGCCCACCGGCTTGCCGCCGTCGACCACGAATAGCACCGTCACCGCCGGCGGCGGGTCGCTCATCAGCGCCAACGCCTCCGACGCCAGCATGCCGGGCGTGACAGTCTTCCGAGGCCCCGGCGTCATCACCTCGCCGGCGGTGTGGTCCAGCAGGCCCTCGATGTGGCGCCGCAGGTCGCCGTCCGTGATCACGCCAGCGAGGCCGCCGTCGGGTCCGGTGACACCCACGATTCCCCAGCGCTTCTCGGTCATCACCAGCAGCGCCTGGCGCATCGAGGCGTCCGGCGACACCAGCGGCAGCTCGTCGGCGCCGTGCATCAGATCGCCGACTGTCCGCAACATCGCGCCCAGCTTCCCGCCGGGATGGAAGACGTGAAAGTCCTGGGCCCGAAAGCCGCGGCGCTCCAGCAGGGCCACCGCCAGCGCATCGCCGACAGCGATCTGCAGGGTCGTGGAGGTGGTAGGCGCGTTGACCTCGGCGGTGGCCTCGCTGGTGTCGGCCAGCTGCAGGACCACGTCCGCCGCGCGGCCGAGGGCGCTGTCCGGATTGGCGGTGATGGCGATCAGCGGGATGTCGAACCGGGTGGCGTAGGCCAGGACGTCGGCCAGCTCCCGCGCCTCGCCCGACTTCGAGAGGGCGACGATGACGTCCTCGCGGCCGATCATGCCGAGGTCGCCGTGGCTTGCCTCCGCCGGATGGACGAAAAGGGCTCGCGAGCCGGTGGAAGCGAAGGTGGCGGCCATCTTCCGCGCCACGTGACCCGACTTGCCCATGCCGGTGCAGATGATGCGGCCGTGCTCGGCCGCGGCCAGCCGGTCGACGGCCCGGGCGAACGCCGCGCCCAGCGCCTCAGCCTGGATGGCGAGGGCCCGGGCTTCGGCCTCGAGCACCCGGCGACCGACGGCGATGGTCTCTTCGGGTGAGTTCATTGCGAGGGCGCGAGCGCCTGGTTCTGGATGTTGCGCACCGCTTCGCGGGCTTGGTCCGTGCGCCGCATGGCGGCTTCGTGTTCGCGCTTCATGGCCGCCTGAACGGCGGCGGTGCGCTGCACCGGCGGATGGCCGAACGGCGCAGGCGAGCGGTCGCCCAGGCCTTGGGGCCACACGAGCGCCAGCGCCACGGCGGCGAGGGCGCAGAGCGCAAGCAACGGCAGGTAGAGGCGATCCAGCATCGCGCGTTCTATAGCCCGCTGCGGCTTGACGGCGAAAGCCTCGGGTCCTAGCCGCAGGGCCTGTCGAAGAAGGAGCGCGCCTTGCCCACCCTGATCCTGCTGCGTCACGGCCAGAGCCAGTGGAACCTCGAGAACCGCTTCACGGGCTGGGTGGACGTCGACCTGACGCCCCAGGGCGAGGCCGAAGCGAAGAAGGGCGGCGAGCTGATCAAGGCGGCCGGCCTGCACATCGACCGGTGCTTCACCTCCGTCCAGACCCGGGCCATCCGCACCTCGTGGCTGGCGCTGGCCGCCGCCGGCCAGGCCTTCGTGCCCGAGACCAAGGACTGGCGCCTGAACGAGCGCCACTACGGCGGCCTGACCGGCCTCAACAAGGCGGAAACCGCCGAGAAGCACGGCGAGGCCCAGGTGAAGATCTGGCGCCGCAGCTACGACATCCCGCCGCCGCCGCTGGCCGCGGGTTCGGAGTATGACTTCTCGAAAGACCGGCGGTACGCCGGCGCGGAGCTGCCCGACACCGAAAGCCTGAAGACCACGCTCGACCGCGTGCAGCCGTACTGGGAGAGCGATATCGCCCCCCACCTGAAGGCCGGCGAGACGCTGCTGATCGCCGCCCACGGCAACTCGCTGCGCGCCATCGTCAAGCTGCTGTTCGGCGTCGGCGACGACGCGATCGTCGGCGTCGAGATCCCCACCGGGAACCCGCTGGTCATCGAGCTGGACGCCAACCTCAAGCCGACGTCCGCCCGCTACCTCGACGCGGCGCGCGCCACCGAGCTGCCGCCGATCTAGGCCGGAAGCATGACCGACGAGGATTTCATGCGCCGGGCTATCGCGCTGGCGGCCGCCCAGGTGGGCCGCACCGGCGACAATCCGGCGGTGGGGTGCGTGGTCGTCCGGGATGGTGAGATCGTGGGCGAGGGCGCGACCGGGGACGGCGGCCGTCCGCATGCGGAAGAACTGGCGCTTCGCCAGGCGGGCGAGTCCGCCCGCGGCGCCGTCGCCTACGTCACCCTGGAGCCCTGCGGCGCGCGGTCGTCGGGCGCGGCGTCCTGCAGCGAGCTGATGGCCCACGCCGGCCTGGACCGGGTGGTGGTGGCCTGCGCCGATTCATCGGTCTTCGCCGCCGGGCGCGGCGGAGCGCATCTGCGTGCATCGAACATCACGCTCGACCAGGGGTTGTTGAACGCGGAAGCCGCAGAGCTCTACCGGGGGTACTCTCCCGCTAAATCGCTGGAAATACGTCGTTAATTTGTAAGGGCGTAGCGTCGTTCGAATCGCCGCCGGACCCCGTTCCGAATGCCCGTCACGCACGCCCGCAGTCTCGTCAACGTCCGCCTCAGCCAGGCGGAAGCCGACGCGATCTGCGCCAAGCACGACCGCCTCTGGACGTCCAAGCCGGGCGGCGCGCGGGCTGTGTTCGCCTGGAAGGACCTGACTGGGCTCAACCTCGCCGGCCGCAATCTCTGCGACGCCGACTTCACCGGGGCCATCCTCACCGACTGCAACCTCTCCGGCGCGCGGCTGGACAATGCGACGCTGTTCGGGGCTGATCTTCAGAACGCCAGGCTGGTCGACGCGTCGCTGCGCCGCGCCGACCTGCGGGCCGCATCCCTGCGAAACGCCGACCTGACCGGCGCCGACCTGTTCGAGGCGGACCTTCGCGAAGGCCAGCTGGCCGCCGCCGACCGCAAGTTCGGCTTCCGCCGGCTGGAGACGGGCCAGCCCACCCGGCCCGGCGAGATGCAGGGCGCGATCCTGGCCGGCGCCAACCTGGAGCGCTCACGGCTGTCCGGGGTGATGGCCGTTCGCGCCGACTTCACCGACGCCATCCTCCGCGACGCCAAGCTGATCCGCGCCAACCTGAAGCAGGCCTCGATGAAGGGGGCGAACCTCTCGGGCGCCGACCTCTCAGGCGCGGATCTGGCCGGCGCCGACCTGCGGGACGCGGTCCTGGTCGGAGCCAAGACCCTCTCGTGGAACGTCATGGACGCCAACCTGGCCGGCGTGCTGACCGACGAGCCCGCGGGGGAAACCCGCCACTGGCATGCCCTACAAGAAGATGATCCGCGATCACGCCCGCTGGTGCGAGACCGACGGGGCCGAGGGCGCGCCGTCCGTGTTCGACGCCGCCGACCTGCGCGGCCTCGGGTCGATCCGGGGGTTCAATCTCACGGCGCTGTCCGGCAAGGGCGCGGTCTTCTACGGTCTCGACATGGAAGGCGTGCAACTCCAGGGCGCGCACCTGGAGAACGCGGACCTGCGCAACTGCAACCTCCGCCGTGCGGACCTGCGCGGCGCACGCCTCGTCGGCGCCAAGCTCTCAGGTTCGGACCTGCGCGAGGCCCAAATGGGGCCGCTCCTGCTCGGGGCCGATCGGGTGATGCCCTGCAATCTGACCGGCGCCCAGCTCAAGAACGCCGACCTGTCCTGCGCCGATCTGCGCCACGCCCTGCTCAATCAGGCCGATGTCAGCCGCGCCAACTTCCAGGGCGCGCTGCTTCGTCAGGCCAGTCTCACCGGCGCCGCCCGCCAGGGCGCCCGCGGCCTGGACGGCGTCATCTGACGTGACCATGCCGGCTCCCGTTCTCACCGGTCGCCGCCGCCTGAGCGAAGGCGAGCTGACGATCCTGCTCGACAACCACGCGCGCTTCACGGCCGGCAAGGGCGGCAAGCGCGTGACCCTGCCCTTCGTGGACTTTTCGGGCCTCGACATGTCGGGGCGCGACCTCGCCGGTGGCGATTTCACCGGCTCGGTGTTCGACGCCGCCCGCCTCTCGGGCGCGCGGCTCTCGGGCGCCAATCTGTCGGGCTGCGACCTCCGCCACGCCGACCTGCGCTACGCGAACCTCACCTGCGCCAACCTGCGCGGCGCATGCTTGGCGGGGGCCAATCTCACGGGCGCCAATCTGACCGGAGCCGATCTCAGGCCGGGCAAGTTCGCCACGCCGCATCCCTCCAAGGGATTTCCGGCGGTCGTCGAGGAGGATCGCGGCGGCCAGCTGGAAGGCGCGACCCTCGCCGGCGCCATCCTCGACCAGTGTCGCCTGGAGGGCCTGTTCGCGCCCGAGGCCGACTTCTCCGACTGCTCGATGGTTGGCGTGAACCTGCTACAGGCCAATCTGAAGGGGGCGGACCTTTCCGGCGCGGTGCTCAACGGCGCCGACGTGGCGGGCGCCAACTTCGAAGGGGCGGATTTCTCCGGCGCCGAGATCGTGGGGGTGGTGATGGCCGCGGCCCGCACCGCGGGCGCCAAGCTCGGCCAGATCAAGGAGCCGCCCAGCCGGCACGCTCTGCTCCGCTGCGCCCAATTGGTCGAACAGGCCCGTGGCCACGACGCCTGGGTCCGGTCGGGCGGTCAGCAAGGCGCCCCTGTCTCCTTCGCGGGCGAGGACCTGCGCCCCGCCGCCGACGCCCTGAAGGGCCTGCGACTCACCGCCGTCAACGCCCGCGGGGCCTGTCTCGCGGGCCTCGACCTCACCGGCGTCCATCTGCAGGGGGCCAACCTGGAGGACGCCGATCTCGTCGCCGCCGTGCTGGCGGGGGCCGATCTGCGCGGGGCCAAGCTGGTCGGTGCGAACTTCGCCCGGGCGGACCTCCGGGGCGCGCTCCTCGCGCCCCTGCCGCTCGGGCCCAACCGCGAGACTCCGACCAACCTACGGGGCGCGCGGCTGCGCCACGTGAATCTCGAGGGCGCCGATCTCACCGGGGCCATCCTCGAAGGCGTCGATTCCCGCGGCGCGCGGCCGGCGATCCGCTGACACGAAAAAGGCGGCGCCCTTGCGGACGCCGCCTCCTTCAACTGAGAGGCGGGAAGGGGCTTTAGGCCGCCTTCTCGCCTTCGATCAGCTTCGACTCGCCGGTGGTGATGGCGATGGTCCGGGGCTTCAGGGCCTCGGGCAGCTCACGCTTCAGCGAGATCGAGAGCAGGCCGTCCGCCAGGTTGGCGTCGGTCACCACGACGTAGTCCGCCAGCTGGAACCGGCGCTCGAAATTGCGCTCGGCCAAGCCGCGGTGCAGGTACTGCTTGGCCTCGTCGTTGGCGGCCTTGCGGCCCTGCACGGTGAGGAGGTTCTCCTTCACCTCGACGTTGAGTTCTTCGGGACGGAAGCCCGCCACCGCGATGTCGATGCGGTAGGCGTTCTCGTCGGTCCGCTCGATGTTGTAGGGCGGATACCCCGTGGCGGCGTCCGCGGCCGCGGTCTCGAGCAGCGAGGCCAGGCGGTCGAAGCCCACGACGGAGCGATAGAGGGGGAGAAGTCGATCGTACGCATGCGGTCACATCCTTCTTGTCTAAGCAAGGTTGCGAGTTGTGATGGGCGCGCGGCCGGACCTCGAAAGCGTCCGTAAGCGTGCCGGAAAGCCCGGACATCCAGCGCCTTCCGCGATTTGATTTAGGCGGCGCGAAACACGGTTCAAGGGCTTGCGCGGTCAGCTTGGCCATCTAGGCTCGCGCCCACAAAGCCCATCGCGAAAACGCCCTCAGGGAGGCCCCCGCATGCTCCGTCCGCTCCTCGCCGCCGCCGTCGTGGCCGCCGTCGCCGCGCCGCCCATGGTCGCTTTCGCCGCCGACGTCCAGCTCCAGGCCGCCGTCGCCGGCGCCCAGCGCAGCGAGGCGCACAAGGCCCGCGACGCGCACCGTCGTCCCGTCGAGACTCTGACGTTCTGGGGCCTGAAGCCCAAGCAGACGGTGGTCGAGCTGCAGCCGGGCTCGGGCTACTGGACGGAGATCCTGGCACCTTACGCCAAGGCCACCGGCGGGACCTACATCGCCACGGCCGCCGACCTGGACAACCCGAACCTGTCGGAAGCCGCCAAGACGGCCCGCGCCAACTTCGAGAAGAAGTACGCCGACGAGACGATCTACGGGAAGATCAGGTACGCCAACTTCGGGCCGGCCTCTGGGCCGCTGGGCGCCCCCCGGCTCGGCTGACCTCGTCATCACTGCGCGCAACATCCACAACTGGGCGACCCAGCCCGGACTGCTCGACAAGGTCTTGAAGGACGCTCACGCCGTGCTCAAGCCCGGCGGTGTTCTCGCCGTCGAGGAACACCGCAAGGACCCGAAGCCCGAGGCCGACAACTGGTCGGACGGGTACATGGCGGAGAAGACGGTGATCGCCGCCGCCGAGAAGGCGGGCTTCAGGCTGGCCGCCAGATCCGACATCAACGCCAATCCGAAGGACACCAAGGACCACCCGTTCGGCGTCTGGACCCTGCCGCCCACGCGTCAGAGCGCCGGGCGCGGCCAGCCGGCCGACCCCAACTTCGACCGCACCAAGTACGACGCCATCGGCGAGAGCGACCGCATGACGCTCCGTTTCGTCAAGGTCGGCTGAGGCTTCGCGCCTCGCCCCCCGACTTTGACGGTGGGCGCCGATCCGGCTAAGCCAGGGTCGGCCGGCTGCCGGGGGCGGACGCGCAAGGTTGCAGGGCAAGATGATCCTACTTTCCCGCCGGATGGTGCTGGCGAGCACGATCGCGCTCGCCGCTTGCGGCCAGAAGCCGGGCGAGGCCCCGGCCAGGAAGCCCGCCCCCAAGGCCGCCGCCGATCCGCGAACACTGGAAGGCGCCGTCGCCGGCGACTGGCGGCTGCCGGCCGACAAGGCCCGCGACGCCTTCCGCCATCCGGTGGAAAGCCTGACCTTCTGGGGTCTGAAGCCCGGCGCCACCGTGGTCGAGTTCTGGCCGGGCGCCGGCTGGTACACCGACATCCTGGCGCCGTACCTGGCCGCCACTGGCGGCAAGCTCTACGCCGCCCAGCAGCAAATCACCGATCCCGCCGACACCGCCACTCGCACGGTCTTCGACGCGTACGCCCGGCGGTTCAGCGGCAACGCCCGGCTCTACGGCAAGATTGAGTTCACCGTCTTCGGCCCCACCAGCGGCCCGGTGGCGCCGGCGGGGACCGCCGACCTCGTGCTCTTCCTGCGCAACCTGCACAACTGGATGGCCGCCGGGATCGCCGAGAAGGCCTTCCGAGACGCCTTCCTGGCGCTCAAGCCCGGCGGGGTCCTGGGGGTGGAGGAGCACCGCGCCAGCCCCGGCGGCGTGCCAGACCTGCTGGCCAGCGAGGGCTACGTCGAGCAGGCCTACGTCACCAAGCTGGCGGAGGAGGCGGGCTTCACGCTCGCCGGGGAGAGCGAGATCAACGCCAATCCGAAGGATACCAAGGACCACCCGTTCGGCGTTTGGACCCTGCCGCCGGTCCGCCGCACCTCCGCATTCGGTCAGCCGGCAGATCCCAATTTCGATCGCGCCAGGTACGACGCCATCGGTGAGAGCGACCGCATGACGCTGAAGTTCGTCAAGCCCGCCTGAAAGCGCGCCCGGGGCGTTTCAGGAGCGGCCAGCCTGCGGCAAACCGCGTAACGCGGTCACGACCCGTTTACACATTTCGCGCCTAAGGCGAAGCTCCCGTCTGAGTCGGGGGAGTGCGTGGGGGCGCATGGCGACGCTTGAGGAACTGACGGAACGCATTCGCGGCGCTGCGGCGTTGGGCGGCTTGTCGCGTTCCATCAAGCTCGACCTCAAGGGCGAGGGCGTGATCCACGTGGCGGGCTCCGAGGTCACCAACGACGACAAGCCGGCCGACCTGACGGTGCGCATTAGCCGCGCGGACCTGACCGCCCTGGGCAAGGGCGAGCTCGATCCGATGCGTGCGATGATGACGGGACGGATGAAGCTGTCCGACATGGGCCTGGCCATGAAGCTGCAGCCTGAGATTCAGGCTCTGTTTTCCAAGGCCGTGTAAGCGGCCCATCAGATGACGGATCCCGCGCCCCTTCTCGACATACCCGAGGACCCGGTCCCGCCCGGCGGCGTCGCCGAGTGGTTCACCGGCGGCGATGGGGCGAAGCTGCGCGCGGCGCTGTTCCACCCTGCCGGCCGCGCCCGTGGCTCGGTGGTGCTGTCGGGCGGCCGCACCGAACCCATCGAGAAGTACTACGAGACGATCCGCGACTTTCTTTCGCGCGGCTTCGTTGTGCTGGCCCACGACTGGCGGGGGGCAGGGGCTGTCGGCGCGCGCCCTGGCCGATCGGCTGAAAGGCCACGCCCGCGGGCACAAGGCCTTCCTCGACGACTTCCGCCGTCTGCTCGACCGCTACGAGGACCGGCTGCCCAGGCCCTGGATCGCGGTCGGCCATTCGATGGGCGGCTGCCTCACGCTGCTGGCCCTCGCTCATGGCGAGAAGCGCTTCGCCGGCGCGGTGCTCTCGGCCCCGATGTTGGGCATCCAGTTCGGCAAGGTCTCGCCCGCGGCCGCAGCCGTCCTCGCCCGGCTCAACGTCGCGCTCGGCCGGGCGGGTCGCTACACGCTTGGACAGGCCGGCAAGCCGTTCGACGAGGTCTTCGACGGCAACACCCTCACCCACGACCGGCGGCGCTTCATGCGCCACCGCGCGCAGATCGCCGCCATGCCCGACCTGGCGCTTGGCGCCCCGACGTACGGCTGGCTCGACTTCGCGATCCGCGCCACCGCCTTCCTCGCCCGGCCCGAGCGGCTGCGCGGTGTGACCATCCCTGTCGAGATCGTCTCGGCGGAAGAAGACCGGCTGGTCGACAATGCTGCGCAGCGCGCGGCGGCTCGAAATCTACCGCAGGGGCGGCTCGTGTCCGTGCCCGGCGCCTACCACGAAATCCTGATGGAGACGGACGACATGCGAAACGTGTTCATGAAGGTCTTCGACGCGCTCACCGGCAAGACTGCGCCGAAGCCCGCCGAGGCCCCGAAGGCTGCGGCTGCGACGCCGCCGAAGGCCGCCGAGTCGCCGACGCCGGTCGAGGCTCCGAAGCCGGCCCCGGCGCCCGCCGCGGCGGCTCCGGCCGCTACGACCGCTCCGAAGGCGGCCCCGAAGGCCGCCGCCGACAAGAAGCCGGCCGCGTCCAAGGCCGCCAAGCCGGCGACGGCCAAGAAGGCCTCCGCGCCGAAGCCCGCCACGGCCAAGGCCTCGGCCCCGAAGGCGCCGGCCACAAAGCCGAAGGCTCCCGCCAAGGCGACGCCGAAGGCCGCGGCCAAGCCCGCCGCCGCCAAGCCTGCCCCGAAGGCTGCCCCCAAGGCTGCCCCCAAGGCTGCGGCGAAGCCTGCTGCGGCCAAGGCTGCGCCCGCCGCGAAGGCGGCTCCGGCCGCCAAGCCCGCAGCGGCCAAGACGCCGGCCGCGAAAAAGCCCGCCGCGAAGGCGGCCGCCAAGCCTGCAGCCGCGGCCAAGACCCCCGCCGCCAAGAAGCCGGCTGCGAAGCCGGCCGCCAAGAAGGCTACGGCGAAGGCCTAGCCCTCAGGCTGCCGATCGTCTCAGGGCGACCAGCGCCTCCTCGAGGCAGGCGCGGTCGCCGGCGATGGCCACCTGGCCGCCCTTCGGGCCGACCGGCCGGCCGCGCCAGTCGGTCACCAGCCCGCCGGCGCCCTCGATCAGCGGGATCGCGGCGTCGATGTCCCATGCCTGCAGCCCGGCCTCTATGACCATGTCCATCGTCCCGGCCGCGACCATGGCGTAGGCGTAGGCGTCGCAGCCAAGGCGCGCCAGCCGCGCCGCCGCCCGCACCTGCGTCCAAGCTCCCAGCTCCGCGCCGTTGAAGCAGCCCTCCGGGTCCGTCGTGGCGATGATCGCGTCCGTCAGCTTCGGGCAGGGCCGCACCTTCAGCGGCCGCTCGCCGCCCCGGCTCACCAGCCGCGAGCCGGCGGCCGAGCCGAGATAGATCTCGCCCAGATACGGCTGGCCGATCGCCCCAAGCACCGGCTTGCCCTCGTGACGCAGGCCGATCAGCACGCACCACAGCGGTAGGCCGGCGATGAACGCCCGGGTGCCGTCCACCGGGTCCAGCACCCAGACGAACTCCGCGTCGGGCCGGTCCTCGCCATATTCCTCGCCGATCACCCCGTGGTCGGGATAGCGCTCGGCGATCAGCGCCCGGATCGCCCGTTCGGCGCCGCGGTCGGCCTCGGTGACCGGATCGAAGGCCTTGTAGCCGACGCCGCCCGGCACGCCCTTGTCGACCAGGCCGTGGTCGGCGCGGAACAGCGGCAGGATCGCCTGGCCGGCGACGTGATTGAGTTCGAGCAGGAAGGCGTCGAGCTCGGCGGCGAGGGCGGGAGACATCGGCATGGCGCCCGCTTTACCCCGACTTCGCGTCGACCTTAAGCCTGCGGCTCGGTCTCGCCTTCGACGTCCGCCGCGTTCATCGCCTTGGCCAGCTCTAGGAGGCGCCGACGCGGCCGCTCCCCGAGCGCATAGTAGGCGCGCACCAGCTCGTGGGTCTCCTTGCGCGCGAACAGGTCCAGGTCCTCCCCAGACTCCTCGTGCGACCGGCGTTGCTCGTCCGACAGGCCCTCGTAGAAGTAGCTCACCGGCGCATCCAGGATTTCGGCCAGCTGCCACAGCCGGGCGGCCGACATGCGGTTGGCCGCGCACTCGTATTTCTGAATCTGCTGGAAGCGCACGCCGCACGCGCCCGCCAATTCCTGCTGGGTCAGGCCCAGTAGTTTCCGCCGCCGCCGAAGCTTGCGGCCCAGGTGAAGGTCGATCTGGTCCATCCCCAAGACGCCCACGCTAAAGCCCCGTGTCCCGCTTCGGGACCCGTCTGGCCTTCCACCGCAAGTCGTGGGCCACTAAGGAGAGGCATGGCCGACAAGCGCGACCCTGCCCCCAGCTTCTCACAAGGGCTCGCCTGGGGACTGGAGGCGGCCGCCTTCGACGGGTTCTCAGCCTTTGCGCGGCTCTTTCCCGTGGACGCGGTTTCCGATTTCGGGGCCTGGCTGTTCCGCACCGTGGGACCGTTGACCGGCGCGCGCCGGGTGGCCGAACGGAACCTGCGGATCGCCTTCCCCGACGCACCTGACAGCGAGATCGCCCGACTGATGCGCGCCCAGTGGGAGGAACTTGGCCGCTGGATCCTGGAGTTCCCGATCCTCGACCGCATCATGGCCGATCCCTCGCGGGTCGTCGTGGAGAACGGCGAACGCCTGGCCGAGATCGCCGCTGGCGGCGGGCCCGCGGTCTTCATTTCGGGCCATTTCTCGAACTTCGAGGTGATGGCCGCCGCCATCGTCCGGGCCGGCGTGCCGTGCCAGATCACCTACCGGGCGATGAACAATCCCCTGGTGGACCAACGGGTGCGGAAGAACCGTTTCCGCTACGGCGTGCGCCTGTTCGCGCCCAAGGGGCTGGACGGGGCGCGCGAGCTGATGCGCGCGCTGTCCCGAGGCGAGTCCGTGGCCCTCATGAACGACCAGAAGTTCAACGGCGGCGTCGCCGCGCCGCTGTTCGGCCTCACCGCTCACACCGCGCCGGGTCCGTCGACCTTCGCCCTGCGGTTCGGCGCGCCGCTGCAGCCGATGAGCGTCGAGCGGGTGGGCCCGGGCGCGCGCTTCCGGGTCATCGTCCACGAGCCGATCCGACTGGTCGACACCGGCGACCGCGACGCCGACATCGAAGCCGGAGTCCGGCGCATCAACGCCTTCATCGAGGATCGCATCCGCGCCCGGCCCCATGACTGGTTCTGGGTCCACAAGCGCTGGCCGAACGAGGTCTATAAAACCGTCCCTCCTCTTCAGGGGAGAGACTAGGCGCGCGTCTCCCGCCAGCGCTGCAGCGCCTCGGCGGGGCCGGCGTAGGCCTCCTGCAGTTCGGCGCTCCAGTAGCGCAGCGCCTCCAGAGGCACCTTCTGGCCGGTGACAGCGCAGATCACATAGCGGCCAGGCTTCAGCACGGCGAAGTCGCCGTCGCCGTAGTGCAGCTTGGCGATGTCGGAGCCGGAGGGGTCCTGAGCGTTCATGGGCGGCTATTTAGACCTTCCCGGCGCCTCAGAACAGATCGCCCTGCTCCGGCGCGCCGCTCGCCGTCGACTTCGGCTTCCTAGCCGCCGGCCTGGGGGCGGGCAGGGTCTCGGGCGCGCCGCCGGCGCCGTCGATCACCGCCTGGCGGGTCACCGCGTCGCCGAACTTGATCGCCACCGCCTCGCCGCTGGCGAGCGCCGCGCCCGCGTGCACGATGGAGCCGTCGGCTCGCGTCACCCGGGCGAAGCCGCGCTGCAGGGGCCGGTCGGGATCCACGCTGGCGTACAGTTTCGCAAGGCTGTCCAGTCGTTCGCCCAGCCGCTCCAGGCGCCGGTCCATGCAGGGGCGAAGCCTGGCCGACAAGGCCTCCAGCCGATCTTTCTGCACCGTCTGCGGCCGCTGTAGCAGCAGCGGCGAGAGCCGGCTCGACACGCGCACCAGGTCGCGTTCGTGCGCCGCGGCGTTGCGCGACAGGCCCGCGCCCAGTCGGCCCGACACGATGCCGAACCGCTGCGCCGCCAACTCCACGAGGTCGGGCACGCGCTTCAACGCCCGGTCGGCGTGCTGCACCCGGCCGCGGCGATCCTCGACCATCCGCCCGGCGCAGCGATGCATCCGCGCGCCATAGTCCGAGACCAGGCCCTTCAGCTCGGCCAGCACCGGCGTCGCCATCTCGGCCGCGGCGGTCGGCGTCGGCGCCCGCCGGTCGGACACGAAGTCGATCAGGGTGGTGTCGGTCTCGTGTCCCACGGCGCTGATCAGCGGGATGGTGCAGGCCGCCGCCGTCCTCGCCAGCCCCTCGTCGTTGAACGGCCAGAGATCCTCCACCGAGCCGCCGCCTCGCGCCACGATCAGAACATCGGGCCGCGGAATGGCGCCGTTCGGGTCCAGCGCGCAGAAGCCGCGGATCGCTGCGCTCACCTGGCCCGCGGCGGCGTCGCCCTGAACCACCACCGGCCAGACGATCACGTGGCACGGCCAGCGGTCGCGGATGCGGTGCAGGATGTCCCGGATCACCGCGCCGGTCGGGCTGGTGATGACGCCGACCACGGCCGGCATCTCGGGAAGACGCTTCTTACGTTCCGGCGCGAACAGCCCCTCGGCGTTGAGCTTCGCCTTCAGCCGCTCCAGCTGAGCCAGCAGGGCGCCGATGCCGGCCGCCTCCATCGTCTCGATGACGATCTGATAGCGGGAGCCCTGCGGATACGAGGTGATCTTTCCGGTGACCACCACCTCCAGCCCCTGCTCGGGCCGGATCGACAGGTTGCGGACGCTGCCCTTCCAGACGACGCCGTCGATGGCGGCCTTATCGTCCTTCAGGGTCAGATAGACGTGGCCGTTCGAGTGGTGGGTGACCTTCGAGAGCTCGCCGCGCAGGCGTACGAAGCCGTAGGCGTCCTCCAGCGTCCGCTTCAGCGCGAAGGCCAGCTCCGAGACGGAGTATGGCTTGGCGTTGCTTTCGGTCGTCGTGGCCGCGTCGGTCATCGCCGGAACTTAACGATCCCGCCTCGTCAACGGGAGGGGATGAAATGGAAAGGGGCGCGCCCGAGCGCCGCGGGCGATACGCAACCCGTAGCGCGGACACGCCCCCCATCCCCAACGGATCGGTCAGGCCGCTTTCGCGGATTTCGTCAGATGTAGCGGCGCAGGCTGCGGGCGAGCTCGGCGGCGCTGGACTTCTTCTTCGTCTGGGCCGGCTGGTAGGCCACCTGGGCGTGCTCGTGGCAGTAGGGGCCGACCTCGTCCGAGCGGCGGCCGCAGAAGGTGAAGGTGTCGAGGGCCGGATCGCCGATCGGCCACTTGCACATGTGGGCGCCCAGCGTCAGCACCGTGGCCATGCCCGGAGCCTCTTCCACGTAGCGCACGGGGGAGGGCGCGGGCGTCGCGCTCACCGGTTCGGCGATGCGGCGCGGGGCCGAGGGGGCCGCCGTGGCGACACGCGCCGGGCGGGGGGCCTTGAACACCGTGCGCTGCGGCTTCGAAGGCGCGGCCCGGCCGGACAGGCCCAGCCGGTGCACCTTGCCGATCACGGCGTTGCGCGTGACGCCACCCAGTTGCTTGGCGATCTGACTGGCCGAAAGGCCGTCCTGCCAGAGCTTCTTCAGAAGTTCGACGCGTTCGTCGGTCCAGCCCATTACCGCCTCCCACCCGAGGGTTCGCAGACGTCCCCACGCCTGCAAGATTCAACATCTTGTGGCGCCCGGCTCTCTCGCCGCCCACCAACCACCATCAGTAGTAAACAACTCCCTAACGGCCACAATAGGCGCCCTCCCGGTCATCCACAGGAACTAGATGTTGGGTGCGACATGCGCGCGAATGTCGCGCATTGGACGGGCCGCCGCCGACACTGCGTGGCGGGGTTGCGGCGCGCGGCGCGCAGGCGCACATCTGCGCCATGCGAGACCTGCCTCCCGACGCCGAAGTCGTTCTGCCGCCCGCGCCCCGCGCCTATCCGGGCGTGAACTGGGAGGGCCTGAAGACCCTCTACGCCCGCGAAGTCCGCCGCTTCATGAAGGTGGGCATGCAGACCCTGGCGGCCCCGGTGGTCACGGCGCTGCTCTACATGCTGGTGTTCGTGGTCGCCGTCGGCGGGGGCCGTAAGGTGCACGGCGTCGACTACGGCGCCTTCGTGGCCCCGGGCCTCGTGATGATGCAGATCCTCTCAAACGCCTTCGCCAACTCGTCGTCGTCGCTGCTGCAGGCCAAGTTCAACGGCCTGATGGGCGACTTCCTCACGCCGCCGCTGACGCCCGCAGAACACGTCGTCGGCTTCGGCGCGGGCGCGGCGACGCGCGGCATCGTGGTGGGCGCCATCAGCCTGCTGGCGGTGCTGCCGTTCGCCCGGCTGCCGGTCTCCCAGCCCTGGGCGATCCTCTACTTCGGCCTGGGGGCCGCGCTGATCATGGCCTTCGTCGGGGTCATGGCCGGGCTGTGGAGCGAGAAATTCGACCACATGGCCGCGGTCACCAACTTCGTCATCATGCCGATGACCTTCCTGTCGGGGACGTTCTATCTCGTGGAGCGCCTGCCCGAGCCGTTCCGCACGGCGAGCCACTACAACCCGTTTTTCTACCTCATCGACGGCTTCCGCTACGGCTTCACCGGCGTGGCGGAGAGCAACCTCATGATCGGCGTCGTGATGACCGCAGTGCTGGTCTTCGCCTTGGGCTTCGCCTGCCTGCGGCTGTTCAGCGTCGGCTACAAGATCAAGACCTAGGCGCGGAGGAGTTGGCCCGGCGTCACCCCCAGGAGGCGACGCATCCAGCGGGCGAGATGGCTCTGGTGGGCGAAGCCGGTCTCCAGGGCGGCCTCCGCGATGCCGGTCCCGCCGGCGAGCAGCAACTCGCGGGCGCGGATCACGCGGCGCTCCATGACATAGGAATGCACCGACTGGCCCATGGTCCGGCGGAAAAGCGTCGTCAGGTGCGGCACGCTGATGCCGGCGACCTGCGCCAGTTCGTCAAGGCTGAGGTCGGCGTCCAGCCGCGTGTCGACATACTCCACCAGCCGCCTCAGCTGCGGCTTGGACAGAATCTGGCGGCGCGGCGCGACCGGCGCCAGGTCCTGGAGCAGGCGCGTCGCCAGGGCCGAGGCCAGGCTGTCGGCATGCAGGCGGCCCGCATGCTCCGGCGAGTCCAGCTCGGCGATCAGCGTCCGGACCAGATGCTCCACGAGCGGGTCTCGCGCGCCCAGCCGGGGCGCGAGCGCCCGCGCCGCCCCGGGGATCTCCAGTCCCTCGGCTGAGGCCTGCAGCAGCTCGGGGGACAGTCGCACCGAGACCATGTCGACGGGCGCCTGGTCCTCCCACGAGCCGTCGGCGCCGGCGGGGACCACGTCGAAATCGCCGGGAATCTGCAGCCGCCGCTGCTTCACGCCCTCGCACGCGCATTCGGCGGCGACCCCCTCGGCCAGGTAGAACAGCAGCCGGTGCTCGTCGAAGACGCCTCCGGTGTGGCGGCCGGGGCTTGCGCGCAGACGGCGTACGGCCAGGCCGCGCCATTGCCGCGCCGCGCCGTACTCCAGCGAGGGCTCGGCGACATCGGTGAACCGGAACGGATAGGTCATACGCGGGGGCCTCGGACCTCAGCCAGCGCCCATTCCCGCGCCGTGTCAAAGCCGGGGCGCCAGTCGGCGTCAGGCGATCATCGGTTCGTGCTCCGGGCTGTCGGATCGTGCGCGACCTCGCCCGACGACCCGGTGAACCTCCGGCTCCGTCATCGAGACCGCCAGGCAAGGAAGCGCCCATGACCGCCGCCGCCGCAACATCCCCAGCCGCGGGCCGGGCGACGCCGACCAGGATCGCGCTCGCCGGCCTGGCCGGCGGCGTCGTGGACCTCGCCTACGCCAGCGTCGTGGGCGCCGCGGCCGGCCGCTCGTTCCAACAGGTCTGGCAGGGCGTGGCGGGCGGCTGGATCGGCCCGCAGGCGCGAGAGCTCGGCTGGGCCTCGGCGGGACTTGGCCTCGCCACACACTTCGGCGTCGCCGCCGTGATGGCCGCCGCCTTTGCTCTCGCCGGCGGTCGCGCGCCCTCGATTTACCGTCGGCCCTGGACCTCCGGCGTTCTCTACGGCCTCGCCCTCTACGCCGTGATGTACCGGATCGTGCTGCCGCTGCGCTGGCCCGAGGCCTTCCCCCGCTGGGATGGCGCCCGCTCGATCGCCGACGTCCTGGCCCACGTCGGCGTAGGTTTGGCGATCGTCTTCGTCCTGCGCCACCGACGGCCGATGGCCGGGTGAGCCGCCGAGCCGCCGCTGGCTGTTCTTCGGCGTCCGCGCGGACTTTCTGACCCCAAACAGGAGACCGCGCGTCCGGGCGGGGGGCGGCGTGCTGTCCGAGGCCGTCTCCGCCCGCCCCTACGGGGCGACCGGCAGATCATTGACATCCCACCGTTCGAGGCCGAAAAGGCCAGGCCTTCCAGTCCCCGTGCCGTCCGCGCGGGGACGATGCCTTTTCGGAGGGCTCCTTCGTTGACCGACAAGACCGCCGGCCAGTCCGCCGCGCCCGTTCCCAGCGATCACATCATGGGCGTCTATGCGCGCGCCCCGCTGGCGTTCGAGCGAGGCGAGGGCTCGCGACTCTATACGGCCGAAGGCGAGGCCTATCTCGACTGCATGGCCGGCATCGCTGTCACCGCGCTCGGCCATTCGCACCCTAAGCTGATCCAGGCTGTGAAGGACCAGGCCGAGAAGCTCTGGCACACGTCCAACATCTTCCGCATCCCGAACCAGGAGAAGCTGGCCGACCTGCTCACGCGGAACACCTTCGCGGACGTGGCCTTCTTCACCAACTCGGGCGCCGAGGCGATCGAGTGCGCCATCAAGACGGCGCGCAAGCACCACTGGGCGAACGGGAATCCCGAGCGGATCGACATCATCGGCTTCGACGGCTCGTTCCACGGCCGGACGATCGCCGCCATCTTCGCCGCGAACAATCCGAGCTACGTCGAAGGCTTCGGCCCGCCGCCGCCCGGCTTCGTGGGCGCCAAGTTCGGCGACCTCGACGGGCTGAAGCGGCTGGTGGGCCCCACCACCGCGGCGATCCTGCTGGAGCCCGTGCAGGGCGAGGGCGGGGCGCGGTCCTGGACCGAGGCTCAGCTCAAGGGGATCCGCCAGCTCTGCGACGAGACCGGGACGCTGTTGATCTACGACGAGATCCAGTGCGGCCTCGGCCGCACCGGCAAGCTGTTCGCCTACGAGTGGGCCGAGGGCGGCGCCGATCCGGACATCATGGCCGTGGCCAAGGCGCTCGGCGGCGGCTTCCCGGTCGGCGCGTGCCTGGCCACAGCAGACGCGGCCAAGGGCATGACGCCCGGCAGCCACGGCTCGACCTACGGCGGCAATCCCCTGGCCATGGCCGTCGGCATCGCCTCGGTCGAGGAACTGGTGAAGCCGGAACTGCTCGCCCACGTCCGCGAGGTGGCGGGCTACTTCAACCAGCAGCTCTCGGGCCTGAAGGATCGCTTCCCCGACGTCGTCGTCGACATCCGCGGCAAGGGCCTGCTGATCGGCGTCAAGCTGGCGACCCCCAACCGCGAGTTCATGCAGCACGCCCGCGACGAGAAGCTGCTCATCGCCGGCGGCGGTGACAACTGCGTGCGCCTGCTGCCGCCGCTGACGCTCAGCCTGGATGAGGCCCGCGAAGCTATCGGCAAGCTGGAACGCGCCTGCGAGACGGCCCGGGCCAAGGCCAAGGCGGCTGCGGCGTGAGCGGCCAGCCGGTGCGGCACTTCCTCGACCTGTGGAAACTCGACGCCGCGGACATCCGCGCGATCCTCGACGACGCCCACGCCCGCAAGGCCGCCCGCAAGGGCTGGCCCAAGGGCAAGGCTGACGCCGACCGTCCTGGGGACGGTCGGACGTTGGCGATGATCTTCGAGAAGAACTCCACCCGGACGCGCTTCTCCTTCGACGCCGCCATGCGCCAGCTGGGCGGGTCGGTGATCATCTCCAATGCGGTGGACATGCAGCTCGGCCGCGGCGAGCCGATCGAGGACACCGCCCGCGTGCTGTCGCGGATGGTCGATGCGGTCATGATCCGCGCCAACGTCCACGAGGACATCGAGCGCTTCGCCCTGGCGTCCACTATCCCCGTGGTCAACGGCCTGTCGGACAAGAGCCATCCTTGCCAGATCCTGGCCGACCTGATGACGCTCGAGGAGCATCGCGGGCCGCTGAAGGGCAAGACCATCGCCTGGATCGGCGACGGCAACAACGTCTGCGCCAGCTTCATCCACGCCGCGCCGAAGCTGGGATACCGGCTGAAGATCGCCACGCCGGCCATCTACCATCCGGACCTCGTCGACCTTGCCCGCGCCGCGGAACAGCAGGGCCTGGTGGAGGCCGGCGACGACCCGCACGAGGCCGTCCGCGGCGCCGACTGCATCGTCACCGACACCTGGGTCTCCATGGGCGACACCGACCACGACGAGCGCTTCGAGGCGCTGGAGCCCTATCAGGTCGACGAAGCCCTGATGGAGGAGGCCGCCGCCAACGCGGTGTTCCTGCATTGCCTGCCCGCCCACCGCGGCGAGGAAGTGACCGACGCCGTCATCGACGGGCCGCAGAGCCTGATCTGGGATGAGGCCGAGAACCGCCTGCACGCCCAGAAGTCGATCCTGGCCTGGTGCTTCGGGGCCATCTAGCCTGACCGCGTGGTCCCGGGATCCATGAAGCTCGCCGCGTTCCTCGCCGCCGCCATCGTCGCGGCGGCCTGCCCGGCGCGCGCCCAGACCGCGGAGGACCTCGACGGCGTCTTCGGCCAGTTCTCCTCGTCCAGCGCGGGCTGCGCCGTCGGCCTCGATCGTCCGGGCGAGCCGCCGCTTACCCGCGCCTGGGGCATGGCCGATCTGGAACACGGCGTCGCCAACACCCCGGAGACGATCTTCGAGTCCGGCTCGGTGGCCAAGCAGTTCACCGCCGCCGCCATCCTGATGCTGGCCCGCGAGGGCAAGCTCAAGCTCACGGACGATGTCCGCAAGCACCTGCCCGAGCTCTGGACCTATCCGACGCCGGTCAGCATCGAACAGCTGCTCAACCACCTGGGCGGACTGCGCGACTGGGGCGACGTCGCCCAGCTGGGGGGCTGGCCCCGCACGACCCGCGCCTACACCAACGAGGAGGCGCTCGCGATCGCCTACCGGCAGCGGGCGCTGAACTATGCGCCGGGGTCCGAGTACGCTTACACCAACACCGGCTACATCCTCGCGGCCGAGGTGGTCCGCCGGGTCAGCGGCCAGACACTCTCCCAGTTCACCCAGGCGCGGATCTTCAAGCCGCTGGGCATGACCCGCACCCAGTGGCGCGACGACTTCCGCCGTATCGTGCCGGACCGCGCCATCGCCTATCGGGCCGGGCCGTACCAGGACATGCCGTTCGAGAGCGCCTACGGCCACGGCGGCCTGCTCACCACCGTGGGCGACCTGCTGATCTGGAACCGGGCCCTGGCCGCGGACGCCCTTCTGCCAGGCCTCTATGCCGAAATGCAGGTCCAGGCGGTGCTCACCGGTGGGCGCAAGGTCGCCTATGCCCGCGGCGTCTGGGTCGAACAGCGCCTGGGCCGCAAGGAAGTGGCGCACTCCGGCTCCACCGCCGGCTACCGCGCCTGGCTCGCCCACTATCCGGAGAGCGGCGTCTCGGTGGCGGTGCTCTGCAACACCGCCGAGGCCGACGCCGTGGGCCTGGGCCGACGCATCGCCGACTTCGCTATCCTGCCGCCCGAGGTTGCCGAGGAAGTCGCCTCGCCGACCTCGGTGAAGGAGCTCGAGGTCCGGCCCGGCGTCTATCTCGACGAGCGCACCGGCCAGGTCGGCCGTATCGTACGCGAGAACGGGACGCTTCGGCTCAGCGGCGGCCCGCTGGTCTATTCCGAGCGCGAGGCCAGCTATCGGCTGGGAGCCGACCGCGTCATCTTCACACCCGAAGGCTACGAGCGCCGCTTCCCGAACGGCGACATCTCGCGCTTCCGCCGACTGACCCGCCACGCTCATACGCCTGCGGAGCTCACCGCCGCCGCCGGCGTGTTCACGAGCGACGAGGCCCAGGCGACGCTTCGCCTCAGCTTCTGGCAGGGCAAGCTGATCCTCCAGCCCGCCGACAGGCCCAGCTATCGGCAGACCCTCGAGCCCCTCGACCGTGACACCTTCATCGTCCAGGGCGGGGTGGTGCGGCTGATCCGCGACGCCCAGGGCCAGGTCGAGGCGTTGCGCTTCACCACCGCCCGCGTCCGCGATCTGCGCTTCCGCCGGTCCCGCTGACGCACCGGGTCGCAAACCCGCCGACGCATCCTATATTGGCGCCCATGTCCAATCCTCCCGTTCCCGACGACCTGGTCGGCGCCTTCCAGATCGAGGGCGAGCCGGTGCGAGGCCGCGTCGCCCGCCTGGGCGCCTCGATCGACGAGATCCTGCAAGGTCACAACTATCCCGAGGCGGTCGCCAACCTGCTGGGTGAGGCCTGCGCGCTTGCCGCCCTGGTCGGCTCGAACCTGAAGTTCAACGGCCGTCTCATCGTCGAGGCCCGAGGTTCGGGCGCGGTGAAATACCTGGTGGCCGACTACGACACCTCGGGCGGGATCCGCGGCTACTGCCGTTTCGACGCCGACGAGGTCGCGGCCCTGTCCCGGGGCTTCCAGAGCCCCGGCGCCCGTTCGCTGCTGGCCGACGGCGTGTTCATCATGACGGTGGACCAGGGTTCCGACATGGACCGCTATCAGGGCATCACCGCCATCGAGGGCGAGACCCTGGCCTTCTGCGCCGAGCAGTACTTCGCGCAGTCCGAGCAGACGCCCACCCGCGTCCGCCTGGCCGTTGGCCCGGTCGACGGCGCGTGGCGGGCCGGCGGGTTCCTGATCCAGTACATCGCGGGAGACGACGCCCGCGGCTCGACGCTGGAAGCGTGGGAGCGCACCCAGGCGCTGTTCGAGACCCTCGGCGAAGACGAGTTGCTCGACACCGAGCTGAACTCCAACACCCTGCTGTGGCGGCTCTTCCACGAGGACGGCGTGCGCGTGTTCGGCTCGAAGATGCTGCGCGCCTTCTGCCGCTGCTCACAGGACCGCATCGAGACGGTGCTGAAGTCGTTCCCGGCCGAGGACCGCGAAGGCATGGTCGAGCCCGACGGCAAGATCCACGTCACCTGCGAGTACTGCAGCAAGGTCTACGCCGTGGAGCCCGCGACGCTGGAAGTGGCCTAAGCCCTATCCAGCGCCCGCGTCACGTCGCGCACCAGGTCCTTCGGCCCCTCGAGGCCGACGCTCATCCGCACCCAGCCTTGGGTCAGGCCGATCGCCTGGCGCTCTTCTTCCGGCATCGAGCGGTGCGTCGTGGTCGATGGATGTGTCGCCATCGACTTGGCGTCGCCGAGGTTGTTGGAGATGTCGACGATCTCCAGCGCGTCCAGGAACCGCCAGGCGGCCTCGAGACTGCCCAGGTCGAAGGCGATGACATTGCCGCCGCCGGTCATCTGCCGGGCGATCACCGCCGCCTGCGGATGGTCGGCCCGGCCGCAATAGACCACCTTCTGCGCCTTTGCGTGGGCGGCGATCGCCTCGGCGACCTTGGCGGCGTTCTCGGTCTGGCGCCGAACGCGCAGCTCCATGTGCTCCAGGCCCTTCAGCAGCACCCAGGCGTTGAACGGCGACAACGCCGGCCCCGTGTGCCGGTGCATGTCCTTGTAGGCTTCCGTCAGCAACTCGGCCTGGCCCAGGATCGCGCCGCCCAGCACCCGGCCCTGGCCGTCGATGTGCTTTGTGGCCGAGTAGACCACCACATCGGCGCCCAACTTCAGCGGCTTCTGGAAGACGGGCGTGGCGAAGACGTTGTCGACCACGAGCCTCGCGTTCGCGGCCTTGGCCACTTCGGCGACGGCGGCGATATCGGTCACCTCCAGCAGCGGATTGGCCGGGCTCTCCACCAGGAAGGCCTTGGTGTTGGGCCGGACCGCATTCTTCCAGGCCGTGATGTCGGTGGCGTCCACATAGGTGGTCTCGACGCCGAACCTCGGCATCCACTCCGACAGGATCCAGCGGCACGAGCCGAACAGCGCCCGACCGGCCACAATGTGGTCGCCCGCCCGCACCAGGCCCATCAGCGCCAGCTGCACCGCCGCCATGCCCGAGGCCGTCGCCCTGCACGCCTCGGCGCCCTCGATGAGCGCGAGCCGCTGCTCGAACATCTCGGTCGTGGGGTTGCCGAAGCGCTGGTAGATGAAGCCCGGCGCCTCGCCCGCGAAGCGGGCGTCAGCCGCCGCGGCGCTGTCGTAAGAAAAGCTCTGGGTGAGGAACAGGGCTTCCGAGATCTCGCCGTGCTCGGTGCGCATGAGGCCGCCGCGAACCGCTTGGGTCTCGATCTCCCAATAGCGCGGATCTTCCGCCATCACGGCCTCCATCACCTTCAGAAAAGCTGCGGTGAGGAACGCCCTGTCGTCTCTCCGGTCAAGGGCCGGTTGACGGGCCGCGGCCCCTTTCCGAACCGCAACCCTTGCCACGGCGCCGTTCTCGGCTAAGTCTGCGCCGCCCATGAGCGACATGAACCGCCCGGGCATCCTGCCCTGCCAATCCATCGAGAGCCTGATCGCCACCGGCGCGATCGCCTCCGAGACCCCGTTCGACACAGACCAGGTCCAGCCGGCCAGTCTCGACCTGCGCCTGGGCGCCCGCTGCTGGCGCGTCCGCGCCTCCTTCCTGCCGGGGCGCCACACCGTCCGCGACCGCATCCGCGACGTGGCCATGCACGAGCTCGACCTCACCAAGGGGGCCGTGCTCGAGCGGGGCTGCGTCTACATCGCCGAGCTGCAAGAGCGCCTTGCGCTGCCGCCCGGCGTCTCGGCCCGCGCCAATCCGAAGAGCTCCACCGGCCGGGTTGACGTCTTCGTCCGTCTGCTCACCGACGCCGGGGCCGCCTTCGACGACGTGGCCGAGGGCTACACCGGCCCGACCTTCATAGAGATCGCGCCGCAGACCTTCTCGGTCCTGGTCCGCACCGGCACCCGGCTAAACCAGCTGCGCCTCAAGCGTGGCGCGCCCGAGCGGCTGCGCATCGAGAGCGTCGGCGTCGATCTGACCGGCGGGATCGCCGGCTTCCGCGGGCGCCGTCATGCGGGCGTCGTCGACCTGGACCACGTCGACGGCCACGATCCGCGCGACTTCTGGGAGCCCTTGATCCCGCGGGACGGCCAGCTGCTGCTGGACCCCGGAGAGTTCTACATCCTGGCGTCCAAGGAGGCCGTCGAGATCCCGGTGCTGGAAGCCGCCGAGATGACGCCCATCGACCCTTCGGTCGGTGAATTCCGCGTCCACTACGCCGGCTTCTTCGACCCCGGCTTCGGCACCGACGAAGCCCACGGCAAGGGCTCGAAGGGCGTGCTGGAGGTCCGCAGCCACGAGACGCCCTTCATCCTCGAGGACGGCCAGACCGTCGCCCGGCTGGTCTACGAGCCACTCACCGAGCGTCCCACGAGGCTCTACGGCGACCTCGGGTCGCATTACCAGCGTCAGGGACTGAAGTTATCCAAACACTTCAAGGTTTGGGGCGAGTAGGCGCACGGACGACAGAGCCGGCGCCGGATCGGGGGGATCTTGGGCTGGATGCGTCGGGTCGCGGGCTTCGCGACCGCGTTGATCCTGGGGGTAGGAGCGGCGGGAGCGGCGGGGGCCGCTCCCGCGCTCTGGAAGGTTTCCGACGCCGACTCGGAAATCTACCTGTTCGGCACGCTGCACGCGCTGTCGCCGGCCGCGAAATGGCGCACCCCGGCCTACGACAACGCCTACGCCCGCGCCGAGACCGTCTGGTTCGAGGCCGACATGGGGCGGCTCGAACCCACACGGATCATGGGCATCCTGCAGCGGTACGGCATCGACCCCGAGCGGCGCTTGTCGCAGAAACTTGCGCCCGCCGACGTGGCCGTCCTCGCCCGCCAGGCCGACCTGCCCCGCATCGACCACCTCCGGCCGTGGGCCGCGGCCATGATGCTGACCATGCAGCCGGTCACCGGCCGCGGAGCCACGCTGGAGGCCGGCGCCGACCTTGCCATGACCCGCGCCACGCTCACCGGCGGCAAGCGCCTGCGCGCCTTCGAGACTCTGGAGGACCAGGCCCGGATGTTCGCCGGCCTGCCCGAGACGTCGGAGGTCCAGTATCTCACCGAGGTTATCCGCGAACGGGCCGGCCCGCGCTCGCCGCTGGCTGCGCTCTGGCCCAAGCCCGACCTCGAATCCGCCTGGCTGGCGGGCGACCTCGCCAGGCTGGGCCCGGGTCTCGTCGGCGAGATGAAGAGCAGCAACCCCGCCTTCTATGACGCCTTGCTCAAGCGCCGGAACGAAGCCTGGGCGGCCCAGCTCGTCGAGGCCCTTGGCGGCTCTGGCGTTGAACTCGTCAACGTGGGGGGCGCTGCACCTCGTCGGCGACGACGGTCTGCCGGCGCTGCTCGCCGCCCGCGGCTTCTCGGTCACCCGGATTCAGTAGCAAGCGTCCACGACAAACTGTCGTGGACGCTTGACAGCCTGGATGTGTCATGTTTCCTTGTCATCGAGACAAGGAGACTTGCTATGCCAAAACTTCTGCCCGCGGGCGTCGCACCCAAGCTCGGACTGATCGCTCTGGTGGGGCTTGCCGCCGGCCTGGTTCTGGCGCGCGGCGGCGGCGTCGACCTCCCGCCGGGGTTCCGCTTCGGAGTCCTCGCGGTCTCGCTGGCGATCGCCGTCTGGCTGACGCTCGCCTACTGGCGGCAGATCGACGAGGCGGCGCGCGAGGCTCAGAAGTCGGCATGGTTCTGGGGTAGCGGCTGCGGCGCTATCCTGGGCTTCGCCGGCGTCAGCTGGCTCGCCGCCCGCGACCCCACGCTCGGCGGTTGGCTTCCGGCAGACGCCTCGGCCGCGTCGCTCATTCAGACCGGGGGCGTCGCCGTGCTGGCCTGCCAGTGCGTCGGCTTCTTCGTCGCCTGGGCCATCTGGTGGTGGAGGATGCGATGAGCGATCGCGCCACCGGCCTGCTGCTTGCCGTCTCTGCCGTGATCGTGGGTCTATTCTGCGCCGGCTTCGCCGCCGCCCAGGTCATCCCCCCCTCAGGTCCTGCTCTCCGGGCTGCTGCCATGAAGAACCGACTCAAGGTGCTGCGGGCCGAACGCGACTGGAGTCAGGGCGATCTCGCCGACCGGCTGGGGGTTTCCCGCCAGAGCGTCAACGCGATCGAGACCGGCAAGTACGACCCGTCCCTGCCGCTCGCCTTCAAGATCGCCAGCGTCTTCGGCCTGCGGATCGAGGAGATCTTCCTGGAGGACTAGGCGAGCTCCCGGCACGCCACGCAGAACGCGTCGATGTCGGCCTCGTCGTGGTAGATCGACAGGCCCACCCGCAGGACGTCGTCCCGCACGTCGACGATGACGTCCCGCGCCCCCAGCGCCTGCTTCCAGGTGAGCGCCGCCGGATGCCGCAGCGCCAGGAACCGGGCCTGGGCTCCGCCGCCGGGCGGGTTGACCGGGACGGCCTCCGACAGCGGCCCGGCGTCGCCCGTCGCGATCTTCGCCAGCAGCAGCCGCTGCAGCCCCGTCGCGTGCTCGGCTACCGCCGGGGTGGTCAGGCCCTCGTCAGCCAGCATCCGCCCCGCCGCCACGAACCTATAGAGCCCCGACGGGTCGAAGGTGGCGCCCAGAAAGCGCTGGGCGTCGCGAGTGTAGCCAACTCCGCCGGGCGGCCCCTCCAGGTCGCCGAACTCGGCGTACCAGCCGGTCAGAACGGGCCGCGCGCCAAATCCGGGCGGCGCGTGCAGGAACGCGGCGCCTTCACCCGCCATGGCGTACTTGTAGCCACCCGCCACGTAGAAGATCCGGTCGGCCAGGGCGCCGAGGTCCGTCGGGACGGCCCGGAAGCCGTGATAGCCGTCGACCACAACCCACGGCCCGTCCGGCCTCGACAGCTCAGCAAGCTCCCAGACCCTGTCGAAGACGAAGCCGCTCTTGAAGAAGACGTGGCTCACAAAGATCAGGTCGAACCCGCCCGTCCTGGCGGCGTCCAGGAACCGCTCCGCAAAGTCCGCACCGTCGCTCGGGACCAGCGTCAGCTCGACCTCGCCCGCCTCGACCCAGCGCGCCGCCTGCCGCCGGAACGAGTGGAACTCGCCGTCGGTGGAGAGCGCCCGCACCGGCCGGGGCTCTATGGCTGACTTCAGCGCCATCAGCAGCGTGTGGGTGTTCGGCGCGAACACCACCGTGTCAGGCGAGGGGAGGGCGAGCTCGTCCGCCACCAGCCGCTGCGCCGCCGGGTAGACGTCGCCCAGCGCCTTGTCCCACTTCCGGTCGGCCAGCGCCGCCGCGTCGGTCCAGGCCTGCACCTGCGCGTCGAAGGTCGCATCCGGCCACAGGTGGTGGCTGTGCGCCGCCATGTGCAGCCGGCCCGGGGCGGCCGAGAGCGCGCGCGAGAACAGGTCCTTCCGGGCCGTCAAAGCTTCGTCCTCAGCGACCACAGCTCGGGGAAGCAGCGCCGTTGGAGCGTCTTGGCAAGATAACCCGCGCCATCCGTCCCGCCGGTGCCGGGCCGCCCGCCGATGATCCGCTCCACGGTCAGGACGTGCTTGTGCCGCCACGTCACCAGCGCGTCGTCCAGGTCCACCAGCTTCTCGGCCAGCTGGTAGAGCTCCCAGTAGCGCTTGGTGTCGCGATATACCTCCAGCCACGCCGCTTCCACCTCGGGCGAGGGGGCATAGGCCTGGGCGACGTCCCGCTTCAGCACCGTGTCCGGCACGGAGAGGCCGTGCTTCGGAAGCTGCGCGATCGCCACGTCGTAGAGGCTAGGCGCCTCCAGCGCGCCTTTGAGCTCTGCCAGCGCCTCGGGCCGTTCGGCGTGGAAGCGCAGGAAGCTGTCGTCCTTCAGCCCCAGCAGGTACTCCAGCGTCCGGAACTGGTGGCTCTGGAAGCCCGAGCTGGTCCCCAGGGTCTCCCGGAAGCTGAGGTAGTCGGCGGGCGTCATGGTCGCCAGCACGTCCCACGACAGCGTCATGATCGTCTGGATGCGCGAGACCCGGGCCAGCGCCTTGTAGGCCGGCTCCAGGTCGCCTTCCTCGATCAAGCGCTTGGCCAGGCCCACCTCGTGGATGATCTCCTTGAGCCACAGCTCCTTGGTCTGGTGGATGACGATGAACAGCAGTTCGTCGTGACGGTCGCTCAGCGGCTTCTGGCTGCTGAGGAGCTCGTCCAGCGCGAGGTATCGCGCATAGGTCATGGGTTCCGACATGGCCCGGAACCTAGGCCCGCCGCGTCCGCGATAGAAGCGTCGCCTGCAGCCCCTTGGCCCGGGCGATCCTCGCCGCTATGTTCCGCCGCCCGGCCGGTCCGATGGAGCCCGGCCGCG
This sequence comes from Phenylobacterium sp. J426, assembly GCF_024699945.1. Taxonomy (GTDB): domain Bacteria; phylum Pseudomonadota; class Alphaproteobacteria; order Caulobacterales; family Caulobacteraceae; genus Phenylobacterium. The sequence goes on from NZ_JAJOMY010000001.1 coordinate 2,049,725, forward strand.
GAACGCGGGTGCGCCGGACCCAGCTTCCTCCATTTGCAGATCCGCCGCTGCATATCTGCTGCATCATTTTCGACATGGTAGCGGCGCCTCCGCATGCGCAGTCCCGCCTCGACCGCGAGGAATGTTCTTATTTTGTTCTTGACTCCTGCGTCGAGCTGAGCCATACTGGGCGCTGTGCTCGACGAGTGTGCGCGGGCCCCGCCCTCTCCTTAGTGCTCGAACGCAAAAAGGGGGAAGCAATGGCTGGCGCTCAGCTGGCGCGCTCTCGCGCGCCTGAAACTATGGATGAGTTCGTCGCTCGACGAAATCGCGAGCAGGCTCGGCGGGAAGCCGACTACGTCGCCCGCCAGGACAGATGGTCCGCGTCAACCCGGACGGGGCAGAACCATTCGGCCGTGCGACCTGGGGATGTCGTGGTGCTCGGTGCTCAGGCGCGGAGCGCTTGCTCCGAATCCAACCAGGAGGTCGTCGGCAGCATCCGCTTCGAGTCAGATGCAATCTGACGGGATCCGCTACGGCTCGCTCTATGCGCCGCCGCCTGAAGACCTAGCCGACCTGCGGCGGCAACAGGCTGAATTCGGCGAAGTTCGACGCAGGATCGACCTTCAGAACAGCTGGATGGCCGTGCCGGCGTTGGCGCCTGTGGTTGTTCCGCTACTAGCCGACGGCGCTGGGTTCTTGGCTGCCCGGGTGGCTGCTTCACCGGTCAGGAACGCTCCCCTGAGCTTCGCTGAGCGGGAGGTTGGCTTGGCGCCGAAACCGCGGGCTCCCGTTCGGCCGAGTCCTCGGTCGCAGGCGCTGAGCAAGGCAGAGAAAGGAGTCATCCGCCAAGGCGGGAGGGAGAGACTTGCCCGCGCCAACGGGATATCAGCGGCGGAGATGGAAGCAAGGGTTCATCACAGCCGGCCCTTGGAGTACGCGCACGTGTTCCCAAAGGCGGATCCGAACTCCTTGGCCAACCTCTGGGCGCTCCGAGACGCAGCGCACAAGATTGCATCGGCGGAATGGACGGCGTTCCGCGCGGCGCTCAAGGGCCGCGTGCCGACACAAGCCGAGGTCATGGCTGCGAAGCTCAGGCTCGATCGGCTCGTAGCGCAGTATATTCGTCGCCCCGGTGTACCAAGGTCCCGCACCCCCGTGGATGAGGGAGGCCCGCTTTGACAATCACCGTTCGTGAAGCGGCCGCAGCTCTGGAGGAGCTCGGAACCCTGCGTCGAACCCGAGAGGATCACTCTGCAAAGATCATCGACCGCGTTCGTGAATTACTCGGGCGCGAGCTGCCGCCAGACCTAGAGGAGTTTTATCGCCAACGGATCGCCCGCCTCGGCGATTTCGACGCGATCTTTCCCCATTGGAACCCCCGAGTTGGGTGGAAGCCGATGGCCACGCAGGTCACGGAGCTCGCCCATGTGAACGCGGTGCCGTTGTTCAACGACGGCTGCGGAAACCTGTTCGGCCTTGATCTCCTGTCCAGGAGTACCGCTCCAGCCGTCTACTTCTTCGATCACGAAGTTGGCTTCGAGAAGCCGGAGTACGCTGCAGGGTCGGCGCTGGGACCGTTCTTGCTGCTGCTCTCGCAGCACGATCAGGCCATTCAGGAAGGCCGAGCTCCCGGCTGGGAGCTGACGGTCGATCCTGACATCGATAAGTGTCCGCGCGCACCCCCCATTTGGCTGGCCGACTGAGGACGGCTGTACGGAAAGGGATGGCGCAGCGGTAGCTCGGGATGGCGCCAGGCATCGCATGTTGTCCTTGGCGGCCTGCGGCCGCATCCTCGCGGCTTTCCTGCTTCCGCAACTGGATAGAGCCATACGATCCTCGAAAGCGCTGAGTTCTGTTGGTGCGCATCGAATATGGCTCAACGAACTGACGGTGCCCGAGGCGCGCGGCAGGCCTGGTAGATCCTGATCGCCGCGCGACAACGCCGCAACGTCGTGGCCGAGCAGAAGCAGGCCCAGCGCAAGACGCTCACGCTCAAAGAGGCCCACGACGAGTACACGCAGGCGCTGCGCCGTCGGAATGCAGCTCCGCCGTTGCGGAGCAAGCGTTCCCCTCTACGGTCAGTCAGGTGCCGGTGTCGAAGCTGAGTTCCCGGCGGGCTTCACCCTTGCGGGGCCAATTGCAAATCCGTTCATACTCCCCGCGCTCGAACTCATCGGCACAGCCGGGTCAGGTTCAGTCTCGAACACGTGCCCGAACGTCCCCCGTCGCCTCCGGCGCTCCCCAATGCTACGTAGGCGCCACGTCATTTCCGCCGGCATCGCCCGCGGCCTTGACTCTTCGGCCCTAAGCGGTTGAAACCGCAGGCCTTCGCGGGTGTAGTTCAGAGGTAGAACGTCAGCTTCCCAAGCTGAATGTCAGGGGTTCGATTCCCCTCACCCGCTCCAAACTCCTGCTCTCATCAGCCGACGACGGGGTTCGACCGCGCACGTCGCGTCGGCCGAGTTGCGACGAATGCCGCGTTCTGTGCGACGAACGGCGCCGTCGGGCGCGACGAAGGCTGCTAGCGTTCGGACGGGGAATTTCGATAGGACCGGGTCCGGGGGCGCCGACCCGTGCGCCGCATTTCGCAGGTCGCCTAAGTTGCGTGTGCTTGTTGTCGACGACGAGCCGTTGGCCGCGGACTGGCTTGTGCGTTGTCTGAAGGGGCTGCCCGACGTGCGGCGGGTCGACTGCGCGGCCGACGGGGATGAGGCGATGGAGATGATCGCTTCCGAGACGCCCGACCTCGTGCTGCTCGACATCCAGATGCCCGGCCGAAGCGGCTTGGCCGTGGGGCGCGCCATCGCCGGCGCGGCCGGGCGCCGACCCGAGGTGGTGTTCGTCACCGCCTTCGCCGAGCACGCGCCCGAGGCCTTCGAGATCGAGGCCGTCGACTATCTGCTGAAGCCCGTGCAACTCGACCGCCTCGCCGAGGCCATCCGCCGGGCGCGGGCGCCGCCGCGACATGGCGCAGGCGTACGAGGCGGTCGAAGCCGCGCGGCCGCCGCCCGCCGATCCGCCGGCCTACGACGAGGAGCTGTGGATCCGCCGGCGCGACGGCTACGTCCGCATCCGCGTCGACCAGATCCGGCGCATCGAAGCTGCGCGCGACTACGCCCTGATCCACACCGCGACCAAGACCTACATCCAGCGCGCCACCATGTCGGAGCTTGCCGAGCGCCTGGACCCGGCCAAGCTGCTGCGCGTCCACCGTTCCGCCTTCGTCCGGCCGGACGCGGTGGCGCGGGTGGAGCGCTCTGGCCGCAGCGCCATGCGCCTGCACACCGAGGACGGCGCCGCCGTCGAGGTGGGCGTCAGCTACGTCAAGCGCGTCGCCGAGGCGCTCGGACTCGACTGAGCCTTCGCCGCACGCCCGGTCGCATTCGTCGCAAACCGTCACCGTACGGATCAGCGGCCTGCCATTTCCGCCGCAGGGGCGACGCCGCAGAGCGCCGCTTGGGGAATGGCGAGCGCGCGGCCGCGGACGGCCGCCGCTTCGCATGGCTGGAGAGCGATACACGTGAAGACTTCGACGATGCGGGGCCGCCTGCTGGCCTCCACCCTCTACGTCGGCGCCGCGGCGCTGGGGCTCGCGGTTCCGGCCGTCCTGCCGGGTCTGGCTGTCGCCCAGGACTACACCTCGGGCAACCTTTCGGGCCGCGTAGAGACCGCCGACGGCGCGCCTGTCGTCGGCGCGACGGTGACGGTGATCTCGGGCCAGGGCGTTTCGCGCCAGGCGACCACCGACGCCAACGGCCGCTACCAGATCACCGCCCTGCCGGTCGGCGCCTACGTCGCCGCCGTCGACGGCCCGGGCGGCCAACTCGCCGACCAGCGGATCAGCGTCCAGCCTGGCGGCTCCTCGTTCACCTTCACCCTGGCCGGCGGCACGGTGGAGGAGCTGGTGGTCACCGGCGCCCGCCAGACCCGCGACTTCGCCCGGACCGACATCGGCCAGGTCATCGATGTCCCGGAACTCTCCCAGCAGGTCCCAGTCGGCCGCTCCATCGCCAACGTCACCCTGCTGGCGCCCGGCGTCTCGCGGCCCGACTCGACCATCGCCGCCAGTTCGCGGCGCAACCAGTCGACGGTCGTCGTCGGCGGCACGTCGGCGGCCGAGAGCGTCTACTACATCAACGGCCTGAACGTGACCGACCTGCGGAACCTGCTAGGCTACGCCGACCTGCCGTTCGACGCCATCCAGTCGATCGACGTGAAGACCGGCGGCTACCAGGCCGAGTTCGGCCGCGCCACCGGCGGGGTGGTCAACATCGTCACGCGCTCGGGCTCCAACGAATGGCACGGCGGCGCGACCGTCGCCTACACGCCCAAGACCCTGTCCACGAATGCGCCCGATGCTTTCAGCGCTGGCGGCGTCGGCGTGTCGGGCGCTCGGGTCTACAACAGCGCCGCCAGCTACGAGGCCCTCGACAGCTCCGTCTATCTGAGCGGTCCGCTGCTGAAGGACCGGCTGTTCTTCTTCGGCCTCTACAACGCCCGCAAGACCACCGAGTACTTCGCCGTCACCTCCCTGGGCCTGACGGGCGAGAACCTCTACCGCGGCACCCAGAACTACACGAAGAGCGACAGCCCGCGCTGGCTGACCAAGTTCGACCTCAACATCACCGACCGGCAGCGCCTGAGGCGACGCTGTTCTCTGACGAGTCCGAGAACGAGCAGCGCTACTTCGACTTCGACGCCCGGCGCGGCCTCATCGGCGAGGGCCTGGGCTACACCGAGAAGGCCGGCGGCCTGAACCAGATCTACAAGTACACCGGCGCCTTCACCGACTGGTTCACCCTGTCGGCGCTCTACGGCGAGGTGAAGTCGGACCAGCAGGACGAGGGCGACCTCGTCGACACGCCGCGCGTCCGCGACCGGCGCACGACGACCACCGTCTTCCTGACGCCGGCCAACGTCGCCGGCTCGCTGCAGCCGATTGGCGAGGACGTGCGCAAGACCTACCGCGTCGACGCCGACGTCTATGCGGACTTCTTCGGAAGGCACCACATCCGCGTCGGCTATGACCGCGAGGACCTCAAGTCGACGGACGTCCACCTCTATAACGGCGGCTTCGCCATGGACGTCTTCTTCCGGACCGTGCCGGGCACCACCCTGCCGCCGCAGGCCTACGCCCAGACCACCTATTTCGGCTCGGGCGGCGAGTATGGGGCCAGCCAGACGGCGGCCTACATCCAGGACTCCTGGGACGTCACCGACACCCTTACCGTCCAGGCCGGGCTCCGCCTCGACCAGTACAACTACAAGAACCGCGACGGCGAGAGCTACATCAAGCTCGACGACCAGATCGCTCCGCGCCTGGGCTTCACCTGGGACCCGCGCGGCGAGGGGCGCGACAAGGTCTACGGCTCGTTCGGCCGCTACTACCTGCCGATCGCCACCAACACCTCGATCCGCGCGGTGTCGGGCGAGGATTTCCATGTCGAGTACCGCGCCGTCACCGTAAACCCCGACGGCACGCTGGCCCGCGACGCCAATGGCGTGCCGATCCTCGGCGCCCGCCTGCGCGACGACGCCATCTTCGCCCGGCCGATCGCTCCGGATCCGCGCGAGATCGTCAACGCGGACATCGACCCGATGTACGAGGAAGAGTTCATCCTCGGCTACGAGCACCAGTTCGACGGCGGCATGTTCGACGGCTGGCGCGCCGGGGTCCGCTACGTCCACCGCAACCTGGCCTCGACCATCGAGGACACCGACCTCGGCCACGGCGGCGTGCTCGACCGCTACTGCGCCCGCACCCGCGACGCCGGCTGCGCCATCGTCGACGACGCCACCGCCAACGACCGATTCAGCGGCCACTACGTCCTGATCAATCCGGGCAAGCCGATCCGGCTGATGCTGGACCTGCTGGGCGGCCCCGGCGGTGACAACCTTCGCGAGATCACCTTCACCCGGGAGGACCTCGCCCTGGAGAAGGCGAAGCGGAAGTACGACGCTTTGGAGTTCACCTTCGAGCGGCCGTTCGACGGACGCTGGGCGCTGCAGGGGTCCTACGTCCTGGCCAGGTCCAGGGGCAACTACGAGGGGGCGGTGAAGTCCGACATCGGCCAGACCGACGCCTCCATCACCCAGGACTTCGACGCCTACTTCATGGCGGAAGGCGGCCACGGCTACCTGCCGAACGACCGCCGTCATACGCTCAAGCTCTATGGCTTCGTCCAGGCCACGGAGCGGCTGCGCGTCGGCGCCAACTTCTACGCCCAGTCGGGTCGGCCGTACGGCTGCATCGGCTACCATCCGGACGATCCCACGCCCGGCAACACCCCCGGCGCCTGGTACTGCGTGCGCAACGGCGTGCCCACGCTGACACCGCGCGGGTCGGAGGGCCGCACCGACTGGGTGACGAACACCGACCTCAACGTCACCTGGGACATCGTCCAGGCGCGCGAGGGCTTCGGCTCGGTCAGCGCCGCGGTCGACGTCTTCAACCTCTTCGACGAGAAGGCCGTGACCCGCGTGGTCGAGCAGGGGGAGACCGGCGGCGCGCCCGGCATCGTGGTGCCGTCGTACGGCCAGCCGCGCTCGTACCAGACCCCGCGCAGCGTCCGCTTCACTCTGCGCTACGCATTCTAGGCGACCGATCACCCTGCGCCGCGCCTCCCCGGATGCGGCGTCAGGGCGGCGGGAGGGCCGTCCGCCCCGAATGCGGCCCTCCCGTTTCTTTCTGCGACGAGCGGCGGGTTTTCCGCGACGAACGGCGCGCCGCACGCGACAGGCGCCGTGCTAAGGTCCGCCGTCCCGGGCGCTCCGGGCGGAGACCCCGGCGTGAACGACGACCATGAAGGATAGACAGGGCGTCCGCCTAGCCTGGCAGGCCATGCTCTGGTGCATCGTCCTGTGGGTGATCAACCATAGCTTCTACCTCGCGCCCTTGCTCAAGCAGCGGGGCATCGACCGGTGGACCGCGCTCTACTTCGTCGGCTGCGCCGCGCTCGGCGTGGTCTTCTGCTTCAGCATCTTCGTCGGCCAGTGGAAGGCGCGGAACCTGCCCCGCGGCGGCCGCATCGCCGCCGCCGTCGGCTCGACGTTCGCCTCGCTAACCGGTCACACGATCGCCGACTCCTGGCTCTTCATGATCATGATGGGGCCGGACGCACCGGGCGGGGCCAAGCCGGGCTTTGTCCAGGAATGGGACCTGGTGCTCCTCACCAACTTCACCTCACTGGCGGCGGTGCACGTCATTTTCGCGTGCGCCGTGGCGCTGACGCTCGCCCGCATCCAGGCCGACGAGCGCGAGAGAACGCTCGCCGCCGCCCGGGCCGCCGCCCAGGAGGCCCAGCTCGCCGCCCTGCGCTTCCAGGTCAATCCGCACTTCCTGTTCAACGCCCTGAACGCCGTCACCTCGCTGGTCGGCGCCGGCCGCAATCCCGAGGCGGTGGCGGTGGTCAGCCGTCTTTCCAGCTTCTTCCGCGCCTCCCTGGGCGTCCCGCCGGGCGCCTCGGCGCGGCTTCAGGACGAGCTCGACGTCGTGGGCTCCTACCTCGAGATCGAGGCCGCCCGCTTCGGCGAGCGCCTGGCGGTCGAGATCGACGCGCCCGAAGAGCTCTACAGCGCGCTCATCCCGCACTTCCTGCTGCAGCCGCTCGTGGAGAACGCCGTGAAGCACGGCGTCGCCGGCTCCAAGCGCCGGGTGGCCGTGCGCGTCGCCGCCCGGGCGGAAGGCGAGGTCCTGATCCTCACCGTCGCCGACGACGGCGCGGCCACAGGACCCGCGCCGGTCGGGGCCGGCATAGGCCTGCCCAATGTCGCGGCGCGACTGGAGGCGCTGTTCGGCCAGAAGGGCCGCCTGGTCACCCGGCCGCTGAACCCCGGGTTCGAGGCCGAGGTCCGGATGCCGCTCGCCTTCGCGACGGTCAGCAAGGCGGCGTAGTCCTACCACCCTGACGAAGCGGGGCTGCGATGGCGAGGCAGGTTGACGCCCTCGGCGCATCCCCTCACACCGCGCCCGTGTCTTCCCCGCACCCGCACGCGCCGGTCCACCGGCCGCTCCTCGGCATCACGCTGCGCGTCGCCGCCATGGCCTGCATGGCGCTGCTTTCCGCGCTGGTGAAGTGGTGCGGTGACCGCGGCGTGCCGGTCTTCGAGATCATCTTCTTCCGCAACGCCTTCGCCTTCGTGCCGCTCGGGCTCTACATCTGGCGGACCACCGGCTTCGAGGTGCTGAAGACGCGGCGTCCCCTCGGGCACCTGCTGCGCTCGGCCGTGGGCCTGACCGGCATGGTCTGCGGCTTCTCGGCCGTGCAACACCTGCCTCTCACAGAGGCGACCGCCCTGCAGTTCGCCTCGCCCCTCTTCATGACCGCCCTGTCGGCCATGCTGCTGTCCGAGAAGGTCGGGCCCCACCGCTGGGCGGCGGTGATCGTGGGCTTCGTGGGCGTGATGATCATGGCCCGGCCGATCCCCGGCCACATGAACGTCGTGGGCGTCACCTTCGGCATCCTCAGCGCGCTCGGCGCCGCCGGCGCCCATGGTCGCCATCCGCCAGATCGCCGACACCGAACGCGGCCCGACCATCGTCTTCTACTTCACCCTCGGCGGCACGGCCGTGGGTCTCGTCGGCTCCCTGGTCGGCGGCTGGACCGTGCCCGACGCCCAAACGCTGGGCCTGCTGGTGCTTGCCGGCCTGATCGGCGGCGTCGGCCAGCTCTTCCTCACCGAGGCCCTCCGCGCCGCCCCCATCGGCGTCGTCGCCCCCCTTCGACTACACCCAGCTCGTCTGGGCCGCCCTCCTGGGCCTGGTCATCTGGGGCGAGCTCCCGCACCCGGCCACGGTCGTCGGCGCCGTCGTCGTGGCGGCCAGCGGCGTCTACATCCTCCACCGGGAGCTGCGCCGCTTCCGCGCGGCCGCCACCTAGCGGTTCATTGACAGACCTTCGTTACGGGAGGACCCTTCCGTGGTCCCTTCGGGAGCTCGTCCGATGCTGAAGATCCTCGCCTTTTCCACCGCAGCCCTGTTTCTCGTCGCCGGCGCAGCTGCGGCGCAGTCGGTCACGGTGCTGGGCGGCGGCATGGCCCGCGAATGCTCGAACGCGGCCCTGAAGGGCGAGTCCGATCGCAAGTTCGAGGCCGCCTGCACCCTCGCGATCGAGACGGAGATCCTGTCGAACAGGGACCGCGCCGGCACCTATGTGAACCGCGGCGTGCTCCGCCTGCGGCGCAACGAATACGTCGCCGCCCGCGGCGACTTCGATCGCGCCCTCGAGCTCAAGCCCGATCTCCCCGAGGCCTACGTCAACCGGGGCGCCGCCCTGGTCGGCCAGCGCCGGTACGCCGACGGGCTCGTCGATCTCAACAGGGCCCTGGAACTCGGTGTCGACGAGCCCGAGAAGGCCTATTTCAACCGCGCCCTGGCCCACGAGGGGCTCGACGACATGAAGCAGGCCTATTTCGACTACCGGAAGGCTCTCGAGCTCAGCCCGGACTGGGAAGCTCCCAAGAAGGAGCTCGCCCGCTTCACCGTGCAGGTGCGGTGAGCGACGGTCACGGCCGAGCTTGTTTCGCGGGGGGGCGGCGCCCACATCCGGCGCATGCGCCCGCTCAAAATTCCCGCCGCTTGCCTTGCCGCCCTCAGCCTGGGCGCGGTCGCCGCGCCGGCGGCCGCGCAGGATGTCGGCCAGCTCAACGGCCTCAACACGACGCTGCAGCTCAACGAGTTGCGCGCCCAGCAACAGCTCCTCCAGCAGCAGCAGGTGGCCCAGCACAACGAGTTGATGGCGCTCGAGGCCCGCCTGCGCACCGACCAGCACGTCGCCCGCATCCAGCAGGAGCGCCAGCCGGTGCGCCTGCCCGCGTTGCCCTATCCGGCGCCCGCCGCCGCGCTCGGCAGTCTCGACACCTCCAAGCTGCCCCAGATCCCCGACGCGGCGCTCGCCGCGTCCAACCGGCGGGTCCAGGAGATCTCCAAGAACCGCAACTAGCGCGGCCGCGTTAGGCTTCCGGTTTTTCGAAGCGGAGGCGATCTTATGCGCTGGGCTGGCGGCCGGGGTTCCGGCAACATCGAGGACCGGCGCGGCATGGGACCTGCCGGCGCCGTGGGCGGCCTGGGCGCGGGCGGCGTGATCCTCGCCCTCATCGGCTACTTCGTCTTCGGCATCGACCCGTCGACCACGACCCAGGTTCTGGGCGGCCAGAACGTCCAGCAGCAGGAAGGCGTGCGCGGCGGCCCCGCAGACGAGGCCGGCCGCTTCGTCGACGTCGTGGCCACCAACGTCGACGATGTCTGGAAACAGCAGATGCAGGGCTACCGTCCGCCGGACGCCGTCGTCATCTACGACCGAGCCACCGGCACCGGCTGCGGCATGGGCCAGTCGGCGATGGGGCCGTTCTATTGCCCCGCCGACCGCAAGGTCTATCTCGACCTCTCGTTCTGGCAGGAGCTGGAGAGCAAGTTCGGTGCGGGCGGGGAGGCGGCGCGCGCCTATGTCATCGCCCACGAGATCGGCCACCACGTCCAGAACCTGACCGGCGCCACGGACACCGCCCAGCGCATGGGCATGCGCGGCGCCGACAGCGGCGCGGTGCGTCTGGAACTCCAGGCCGACTGCTACGCCGGCGTCTGGGCCGCCCACGCCGCCGCCGTGTCGGGCGGCCAGGTCCAGCTCGACCCGCGCGACATCGAGGACGGCCTGCGCGCCGCCGCCGCCGTCGGCGACGACACCCTGCAGCGCCGCAGCCAAGGCCAGGTGGTGCCTGACGCCTTCACCCACGGCTCCTCTGAGCAGCGCATGCGGTGGTTCCGCACCGGCGTCCAGTCGGGCGATCCGGCCGCCTGCGACACGTTCCGGGCGCCAAGGCTGTAGATCCCTTCCTCCCGGGAAGGGGTTGGCGAGGCCTTATCCTCCCACCTGAGGCGCCGGCTCGAACCCGAGGCATACCGCCACGCAGCGCCGCGCCAGCAGGTCGCCCGGGTCCACCAGCTCGACCCTCACGTCCTCGGGATCCAGCACCAGCGGAACCTCGGTGCAGCCGGCCACCAGCACCTCGGCGCCGGCCTTCACCAGTTCGTCCGCGAAGCCCTTCATGATGCGCTTCACGTCATCGCCGTCGTCGCCGCTCTTGATCCGGTAGAGCGCTTCCATGAAGGCTTCCTGCCGTTCGGGCGGCAGGCTGACCAGGCCCATGCCGCGGGCGGCGAGATACTCCCGGTAGAGCTTGAGCGCGCCCTTGGTGCCCAGAACGCCCGCGCGCAGCGCGCCGCTCTCCTGGGCGGCTTCGGCTCCGAGATCGATCATGTCGATCAGTGGCAGTCCCGAGGCCCGCTGGATCAGGTCCGCGTGCGCATGCGCCGTGTTGCACGGCATCGCCAGCACCTCGGCGCCCGCGCCACGCAGGGCGCCCGCCATCTCGGCCAGCACAGCGCCGGCGTTCGAACCGGGGGGTGTTCCGGTCAGGGACGCGCGGATTGATGTCGGCCAGCACCCGGATGTGGTCCTGGTCGCGTTCCCCGGCGTATAGGCCTGCAGCCGGGCCAGGAACTCCAGCGTCGCCGCGGGGCCCATGCCACCCAACACGCCGAGCGTCAGGGCGTCGGCCGCGTCCTCGATCACAGCTTGCCGTCCAGTTCGCCCTGGTAGCCGAACAGGCCCTGGGCGCCGCCGGTGTGGAGGAACACCACCGTCTCGCCGTCGAAGGCGCCGGCGCGGGACAGCGCGATCAGGCCCTTCATCGCCTTGCCGGTATAGACCGGGTCCAGCAGGATACCGTCGGTGCGCGCCGCCAGGGTCAGGGCGTCGATCACGCCCTGGTCGATGAGGCCGTAGCCCTCCCCGACGTAGTCGCAGTCGGCCTCCACCATGTCGCGGGTGACGCGCTCTTCGAAGCCCAGCAGGGCGGCGGTCTCCTTGGCCAGCTTGAACACGTTCTCTTCCTGCTTCTCCTTCGGCGCGCGCACGCCGATTCCCAGCACCGGGATATCCGAGCCCATCACGGCCAAGCCCGCGACGAGACCGGCGTGCGTTCCGGCGCTGCCCGTGGCGGTGACGATACGGTCGATCTCCAGGCCCAGCTCGTTGGCTTGGGCGACCAGCTCCAGCGCGCATTCGGCATATCCCAGCGCGCCCACGCAGTTGGATCCGCCGCCCGGAATCACATAGGGCCGCCCTCCGGCCTCGGCCACTTCCTGCGCGACCTCGGCGAGCGCCGCGTTCATGTCGCTGCCGCCCGGGACGTGGCGGATCTTCGCGCCCAGCAGCTCGTCCAGCAGGACGTTGCCCGAGCGGTTATAGTCGACGGCCTGGCTGCCGGTGCGGTGCTCCAGGATGACTTCGCACTTCAGGCCGAAGCGCGCGGCCGCCGCCGCCGTCTGCCGCACGTGGTTCGACTGCACCGCGCCCTGGGTCACAAGCGTGTCGGCGTCGTTCGCGAGCGCGTCGCCGAGCAGGAACTCGAGCTTCCGGGTCTTGTTGCCGCCGCCGGCCAGGCCCGTGCAGTCGTCGCGCTTGATCCACAGCGTCGGCCCGCCGCCGTCGGGGGTGACCAGCGCCTCGGTGAGGCCGGGGAGCGGCTCCAGCGGGGTGGGCAGGTGGGCGAAGCGGACGGGATTATAGCGGGCGAAATGCATGCCTTCGCCCTAGCCCGTCGCGCCTACGGCCGCAATCGCCGCGGCAGGGCCTCCACCTCCGCGGGAGAGGCGCGGACGATCGACTCCACGATGCAGCGGCTCTCGACGCCGCCTCGGGCGATGCCGATGTCGAGGTCGATCGGCTTGCAGACGATGGCGCTGCCCGGTGGCTGCCGGATGATCAGCGGATCCGACGAGATAGAGCCTGCCAGGCACGAGCCGGCCATGGTCACGCGATAGACCTCGCCGCGGTTCACCCGCACCATGAGCGTCTGGTTGTTCACCACGGTGTGGTTGCGGATGTCCATGGTGCGGAAGCAGTCGGCGCCGCTCAAGGACGCCCCGGCGGGCGGCGGCGGCAGGACGGGCGCGGGCTCGGCCGGCGGATAGGCGCTGCAGGCGCCCAGAACAAGAACCAAGAGGATGGGGGCGGCGGCGTTCATGGCGTGTCTCCCTGGTGGCTCAACCTACTATGGCCGCGCCTGTTCCGAACCCTGCCATTTGAGCCTTCCCCCGAACCGCGTTCGGGCGTAGCGTCCGAGCCAATCCTCGGGGGTCGCGCTTGAGCGGCTGAGAGGTGGGTGAGCCCACGACCCGTCGAACCTGATCCGGGTCATGCCGGCGAAGGGAAGGGCCCGATCCAGACCCAACCTGCGCCCGTGATCCGTCCCGTTACGGAGCCACGCGATGAACAAGCCCGCCGGAACCCTCCAAGCCGCCGCCATCCCGACGGGAGAGCGCCCCGGCTCGAAGAAGGTCTACGAGCCGGGCAGGCTGTGGCCGGACATCCGCGTGCCGTTCCGCGAGGTGGCCGTCCACCCGTCGGCCGAGGAGCCGGCGCTGACGCTCTACGATCCCTCCGGCCCCTACACCGATCCTGTCGTGCGCATCGACATCGAGTCCGGCCTTTCCCGGACGCGGGAGCCTTGGGTCGTCAGCCGCGGCGACGTCGAGATCGTCGCCAACCCGCGCGCCGTGAAGCCGGAGGACAACGGCTTCGCGAAAGGCGAACACCTGGCGCCCGAGTTCACCGCTCCGCGCCGCGTCTATCGCGCCAAGCCCGGCGGCAATGTCACACAGCTGGAATATGCCCGGCGGGGCGTCATCACGCCTGAGATGGAATACGTCGCCATCCGCGAGAACCTCCGCCGCAAGGCGGCCGACGCCTTCATCCGCGACGGCGAGGACTTCGGGGCCTCGATCCCGGACTACGTGACGCCGGAGTTCGTCCGCGACGAGATCGCCCGCGGACGGGCGATCATCCCGGCCAACATCAACCACACCGAGCTGGAGCCGATGATCATCGGCCGCAACTTCCTGGTGAAGATCAACGCTAACATCGGCAACTCGGCCGTCCTCAGCCACGTCTCGGACGAGGTGGACAAGATGGTGTGGGCGATCCGCTGCGGCGCCGACACGGTGATGGACCTGTCCACCGGCCGCAACATCCACAACATCCGCGACTGGATCGTCCGCAACAGCCCCGTGCCGATCGGCACCGTGCCCATCTATCAGGCGCTGGAGAAGGTGGGCGGCGTCGCGGAGGACCTGACCTGGGAGGTCTTCCGCGACACCCTGATCGAACAGGCTGAACAGGGCGTCGACTACTTCACCATCCATGCGGGCGTGCGTCTCGCCTACGTCCCGCTGACCGCCAGCCGCGTCACCGGCATCGTCTCCCGCGGCGGCTCGATCATGGCCAAGTGGTGCCTGGCGCACCACAAGGAGAACTTCCTCTACGAGCACTTCGAAGAGATCTGCGAGATCATGAAGGCCTACGACGTCTCGTTCTCGCTGGGCGACGGCCTGCGGCCGGGGTCGATCGCCGACGCCAACGACGCCGCCCAGTTCGGCGAGCTGGAGACGCTGGGCGAGCTCACCCAGGTCGCCTGGAAGCACAATGTTCAGGTGATGATCGAAGGCCCCGGCCACGTGCCGATGCACAAGATCAAGGCCAACATGGACAAGCAGCTCGCGGTCTGCGGCGAGGCGCCGTTCTACACGCTGGGCCCGCTCACCACCGACGTGGCGCCCGGCTACGACCACATCACCTCCGCGATCGGGGCGGCGATGATCGGCTGGTTCGGCACCGCCATGCTCTGCTACGTGACGCCCAAGGAGCACCTGGGCCTGCCGAACCGCGAGGACGTGAAGGTCGGCGTGATGACCTACAAGCTCGCAGCCCACGCCGCCGACCTCGCCAAGGGCCATCCGGCGGCGCGCCTATGGGACGACGCTGTCTCCCGCGCCCGTTTCGAGTTCCGCTGGGAGGACCAGTTCAACCTCGGCATCGATCCCGAGACGGCTCGCGAGTACCACGACGAAAGCCTGCCGAAGGAGGCGTTCAAGACCGCCCACTTCTGTTCCATGTGCGGCCCAAAGTTCTGCTCGATGAAGATCAGCCAGGACATCCGCGACGCCGCGAGAGGGCAGAACGACGTGCAGACCGGCATGGACGAGATGTCGAAGAAGTTCCGCGAAAGCGGCGGCGAGATCCTCGTGCCGCTTACGCCGGCCGAATAGGACGCCCATCTCGGACGGCGTGGACACGCACCGCCTGCTGAAGGTCCAGTCGCCGGCCCTCCGTCTGGGAGGACGGCGGTTCGGGGCCCACACCTTCGTCGCGCACCAGGATGCCCAGGGCCGCATCGTCCGCGAGCTGCACGGCATCGCGCGCGGCCCCGGCGGCGCGCCGCTGCCGTTCCTGGGCGGTGTGGTCCCGTTCCGGCGCGAGGTGCTGTGGGGCGAGGACATCCCGCGCCGCACCGGCTTCTACGACCCGGCCCATCCGCAGGGGCCCCTGTTCGAAGGCTCGGCCGCCGAGGTCGCCGAACGTCTCGCCGCCGCCGAGGCCTGGCGGCAGGGGATCAACGCCCGCGCGCTGCGTTATCCGTGGCCCGCCGTCCGGTCCGGCAACTCCAACAGCTACTACGCCGCGCTGCTGGCGGCGATGGGCCTCGCGGACATCCGCCTGCCGGACGAGCTCTGGGCCCCCGGCGTACGCCGCCCGCTGGCCGCCTAGCGGCGGATCACCACCATAGAGTTGTCGCCCAACTGCACTGGCGGGCGATGAAGGGTGACCACCTCGTAGTTCAGCTGGGTGGTCTTCAGGTGGATGACCAGCTCGACCATCATGTCGATGGCGACATCCTCGATCACATAGAGCCCGCCGGGCTTCAGCCGGCGCAGGGAGTTCTCCAGCAGTGTGATCGCCGCCTGGGCGGTGTGCAGCCCGTCGTCGATCATCAGGTCGAAGTCGACGTCGCCCACCTGCTCCCACAGCCGCGCGATGGCCGCCGGGTCGGTCTGGTCGCACTGGAAGGTGCGGATCCGCTCCTCGGTGAACAGGATGTCCCCGTCAATGTCCGCGCCCACGATCTCGGCGTTCGGGAAGTAGCTGCGCCACAGCCTGAGCGATGCGCCCGGCTTGCCGGCTTCGCCCATGCTGGAGGCCAGCTCGGGGTTGTTCGTGCCCAGGCCGCACTCGAACACGTTCCGCACATGCTCGCGACAGTGGCCGAACAGCCGCTCGTAGAAGTCGGCATAGGTGTGCGGCGCCCACTTGAACGGCCGCCCCTTCATCGAGAACGACCCCCTTGTCGGTCCCGTAAGCCTCGCACAGCGCCGTCAGATAGCTGTTCTTCTGCACGTTGTAGTGCACCCGGTAACTCCGGTCGAAGTTGGCCTCCAAGGTGTCGCCCACCGCCGCATGCAGCATCAGGCCGCGGAGGTTCATCTTGATGAAGTCGGTCATGCGGGACGGTTAGCGCAAAGCCGGCCCCCCGCGCCACGGACCCGCTACACAACCCACGGCTGGTGGAACCTGTTAATGAGTTCTGCTTTTGTTCTTTCCGTCATGCCGCCAGCTCCGCCCGCCTCCGCCGCCAAGATGCGGCCGATCCCCGCCGCCGCCGAAGACAGCATCGGTGACTTCCAGAAGTATCCCGGCGCGCGCCTGCTGCTGGTCTGCGCCGCCTGTTCCTGGTGCAGGCCCTATAATCCGGAACGGGTCATCGCCCGCCTGCGCGAGCTGCGGACCGGCGGCTACGCCACCCGACCTCGTGGACTGCGCCCGCCGGGTCGGTTGGAACTGCCCGGCCTGCTCCCGGATGCGCTGGCGGATGCAGTTCGCTTGGCCGCCCGGCCTCGACGAGCGCGAGGTTCGCCGCCTCGCCAACCGCTACCGCAACTGACGCTGCGCCCCTGCGGCGTCGGCGCCGACATCACGGGCCTGTGATCTCGCGCCGGCCGTGCTAAGGGGGCGGTGATGCAGTCGGCAGCCCACCTCCAGGAGCGTCCAGGCACGCTCGTCTCGGTCCAGGTCCTCCGGGCGGTCGCCTGCCTGATGGTGCTGGTCCATCACGCCCGCAACCCGCGGCCCTGGCTGTTCGACCCTATGGTCGGCTGGAACCTCACCACCGGCGTCGACATCTTCTTCGTCATCAGCGGCTTCATCATGTACGCCGCCGCCCGCGGCGACGCCCCGGCCGAGTTCATGCGCCGCCGCGTCATCCGCATCGCGCCGCTCTACTGGATCGCCACGCTCACCTGGGCCGCCTGGCTCGCGCTGCGCGACCTGCCGACCCCGGACGCCAGCCATCTGTGGCTGTCGCTGGGCCTGATCCCGCACGAGAGCCCGATGCACGCGGGCACCGTCTGGCCGGTGCTGGTGCCCGGCTGGACGCTCACCTTCGAGATGGGCTTCTACCTGTTGTTCGCGCTCGGCCTCGCCGTGCGGCGTCTCGTGCCGGTGACCACGGTCGCCATCTGCGCCCTGGTCGCCGCGGGCTTCCTCTTCAAGCCCGAGGCGGCCGTCCTGCGGGCCTTCACCGGACCCATCCTGCTGGCCTTCCTGGCCGGGGTTTGGATCGCCTGGGCGCATGCGCGGGTTAGCTTCGCGCGGGCCTGGCCGCTGGCCGTCCTGGGGGGCCCTGGGCCTCGCCGTCCACGCCACCCCGCTCCTGGACCTGCCCAAGCTCTGGGTCGTGGCCTCCAGCGCCGCCCTCGTCGCCGGCGCGCTCGCCTTCGAGCCGATGCTGCGCGCCCGCCGCCCGAGGCTGCTGGAGCTGCTCGGCGACGCCAGCTACGCCATCTACCTGTTCCACACCCTCGTGCTGGCCATGGTCATGTGGCAGGGCCGCAAGCTGGCGCTGGAGGGCTGGCCCCAGTTCCTCGTGCTGATGGCGGTCGGCTGCGGCCTCTCCACCCTCGCCGGCGTCGCCATCCACCTGTGGATCGAGAAGCCGATGCTGAAGGTGCTGCTGCGCCTGCGCCTGCCCGGCCTCCCGGGACCGCGCCGGGCCGCCCCCGAAGCGGCGGGATAGACGTCCCGCGCACCCGGAACGCCCCCCGTGCTTTTACGGGGTCCTGGAACAGCTTCGCCGTAATGGGATTGATCCCTCGCGCCGCAGCTTCCGGCGCTTGTCTGGTCGACGACGTCCCTCTGGCCCGCTGTCAGTCCCCGGCGCGCGCCAGGGGGATTGTCCCGAAGCGTTGTCGGAGCCCATGGTTGACACCATCAGCATCTCTCCCGAAGGCCTGCGCTGGGCCGTCAAGCACAACGGCGGCGTGCTGGGGTTCGCCGAGACGGAGCAGGAAGCCCTCGGCGTCGCCCGCTCGCTGCTCGGCTGGCTGGACGAGCAGGGCCGCCTGGGCGAGCTCGTCACCGAATCCCGCTCCTGGGCGCCTCCGGGGTCCCAGGCTTAGCCCGCGAGGGCGATTCCCTCGGGCAGGGAGACCACGCCGCTGACGTCGCCCTCGCCGGCGATCGTCCGATCGGCCTGGGACCTCGGCAGCGGCGACTTCCACGAGCCTTCCCGATCGGCACCGCCTCCGCTGGATGTGCGGCCCATAGGTCACCATCCGCATCCAGCCGTCCGACTGCCGCGCCTCCGCGCACCTGATGAAATTCGCCTAGCGGTCGATTGCAGCCGTTGAGCCGGGCGCTGGAAGCGGGCCTTCGCCAGACCTCGCCGCTCCTAACGACGCACCACCTCACCATCCTCCTTCGTGAAGCTCTCGGGCTTTCGCTCCAGGAGGTCGAGCACAGCTTCGGACGGGCGCGTGAGCTTCGCGCCCAACGGCGTCACCACGATGGGCCGGTTCACCAGGATGGGATGCCGGACCATGGCGTCGAGCAGCGCTTCGTCGCCCACGTCGGGCGCCAACAACCCGAGCTCCGCGGCCGGCGTACCCTTCTCCCGCAGGATGTCGCGTGGCTTCGCGCCCATAGCGGCCAACAACTCCATGAGCTGCGGCCTCGTCCAGCCCGCCTGTAGATATTCGATGACTGTGGGCGCGTAGCCAGCGGCCTCGACCATCGCCACGGTATTCCGTGACGTGCCGCAGGCGGGGTTGTGGAAAATGGTGATCGGGAAATCGGTCATCGGCCTACCTCGTGATGGCTGGCGCGCATTGGGAGGCCACACGCCGGACGGCCGCGCCGCGCTCGTACCAGCCCTTGGAACGGTTCACGATGGCCACGACGGTCAGCATCACCGGCACTTCGATCAGCACGCCAACCACGGTCGCAAGCGCCGCGCCCGACGAGAAGCCGAACAGGCTGATCGCGGCGGCCACGGCGAGTTCGAAGAAGTTGCTCGCGCCAATCAACGCTGAAGGTCCGGCGACGCAATGGGCCTCGCCGGTGGCGCGGTTGAGCACATAGGCCAGGCCCGCATTGAAGTAGACCTGGATCAGGATTGGCACGGCGAGCATCGCGATGATGGCTGGCTGCGAAAGGATTTGCTCGCCCTGGAAGCCGAAGAGCAGGACGAGGGTGGCGAGCAGCGCCGTCAGCGACAGGGGGCCAATACGGGCGAGCACGCGCTGCAACGCGGCCTCGCCGCCGCGCCCAAGCAAAAGACCTCGGAGCGCCTGAGCCAGCACCACGGGAACGATGATGTAGAGCCCGACCGACAGGAGCAGGGTCTGCCAGGGCACGGTGATCGCCGAGAGCCCGAGCAGCAGCCCGACGATGGGCGCGAAGGCCACGACCATGATGGCGTCGTTCACCGCGACCTGGCTGAGCGTGAAGTGCGGCTCGCCCCGGGTCAGGTTGCTCCAGACGAACACCATCGCCGTGCAAGGGGCCGCCGCAAGCAGGATAAGCCCGGCGATGTAGCTGTTGATTTCACCGGCTGGCAGAAAGGGCCGGAACAGATAGCCGATGAAGAGCGCGCCCAGCGCCGCCATCGAGAAGGGCTTCACGGCCCAGTTGACGAAGAGCGTCACGCCGATTCCCCGCCAGTGCTGGCCGACCTGGCGCATCGCGCCGAAGTCCACCTTCATGAGCATGGGGATGATCATCAGCCAGATGAGCACCGCCACGGGCAGGTTGACCTTGGCGATCTCGGCGGAGCCCACGGCGCGGAATGCGGCCGGGAACAGGTGGCCTAGCGCTACGCCGGCTACGATGCATAGCGCCACCCAGATCGTCAGGAAGCGCTCGAAGCGGGACATCGCCTTGGGGCCGTCGGCCGGGGCGGGCGGTTCGATGGTCATCGGAGGGCTCAGGCTGCGCAGCAGTCGCGGGCCACCGTGGCGAGCGGACCGCAGATCTCGGGCGATCCCGCGCAACAGTCCTCCATCAGGAAGGCGAGCAAATCGCGCATGGAGCCGTACTCGGCGGTGTAGATGATCGACCGTCCCTCCCGGCGGGAGTTCACTAAGCCGGCCTGCGCGAGGATGTTGAGGCTCGCTGAAAGGGTGTTCGGGAGCACGTCCATCTGCCGGGCGATCTCCCCGGCCGGCAGTCCTGCGCCCCCCGCTTGCACCAACAGGCGGAAGACACCCAGGCGGCCCTCGTGGGCTAAGGCGGACAGCGCGGTCACGGCGGCTTTCGTTTCCATATTTCCTGATTACCCGAAATATACGACCGATTGAAGACGCTAGGGGCGGGCGCATGCTGACCTTGTGCCGGCCTGCGCGGCTCGGAGACGCTGCCGTCATCGCGGCGGGGTCGGGCTCCGGAAGCTCCCGGGCCGCCTCTTCCCTGAGACGGCGCCGGCTTGGGGCCCACGGAGCCCAAGGGCTTCAGGACCTCTGGGCGTGCATGAGAAGCACGGCAAGCTCGGCGGCGTGTGGCGCGACTGCGTGGTGATGGAGCGGCTGATCCCGGAAAATGTGACCTGACGCATTGACGAATCCATATTTCCAGAATAATCGAAATATAGATCGAAGGAGGATTACCCATGCAACGCATGCACCTGCACGTCAGCGTCCCTGACCTCGCCCAATCCATCCGCTTCTACGAGACGCTCTTCGGCGCGCCGCCCAGCGTGGTGAAGGACGACTACGCCAAGTGGATGTTGGACGATCCTCGTGTGAACTTCGCCATCTCCCAGCGCGCCACAGCAGCGGCCGGCGTGGATCACATCGGCATTCAGACGGACACGCCGGAAGAGCTTCAAGCCTTGTCCTTGCGCCTGAAGTCGGCTGGCGCGGACACCTTTGATCAGGAGGCGACGACGTGCTGCTACGCGAAATCCGACAAGACCTGGGTGAACGATCCGGCGGGCGTACGTTGGGAGACGTTCTACACCTTCGGTGAGGCGACCACGTACGGCGAAGACCCGTCGGCCGCAGCACTCGCTCCCCCCGCAGCGCTCGCTCCCGCCGCTGCGGCTTGCTGCGGAAGCGCGGCGCAGCCGAAGCAAGAAGCCGCGGCCTCCTGCTGCTGACCGGATCTCGCAACGGCCTCGGGCACACATCGCCCGAGGCCTCTAGCGTCGGCGAGGGCCAAAGGCATGAGCAGCCGGCCCGTCCTGGCGTTGGATCGCCGGTCACAACAACATTCCTACAGCTCGTAGCGGAGGCGCCGCGCCCCGCGAGCCCGCCTGCCTGCCGACCGCCTCTCGGCGGATCCTACGACTGTCCGCCGTCGACCCTCAGTGGATCTTTCCTCGCCGGGCTCCCGCGCCCTGAGGGCTCCGCGCGAGGCGTTCTTCGATCCGCTGGACGGTGGCGGGGTCGGCGGAGGTGCGGGCGGCCTCAAGCAGCTCTTCACGCGCCTGCGCCAGGTGGACCGCCGCCAGCGCCTCGATGTCCGCCGGATCCGGAGCCTGGTCGAAGCCCGGAAGCAGGGCGGCGAGCCGCGCCTCGGCGGCCGATCGGCGGTCGCGCTCGGCCGCGCGTTCAGCCTCCTCGGCCCGCATCATCGCGGCCGCGACCGCCGGCGCATCCGTTCGCGCCGCAAGATCGGCGGCTTCGTCCCAGGCGAGGGCCGCCGTGAGGACCTCGAGGCGGGCCAGCGGGCCGTCGCGGGGATCGAAGTCGACGACGCTCCGCGCCGCCTGCAGTTCGCCCAGGCGGGCGTAGGCGTTCGCCAGGGCGGCGATCTCCACCTGTACGATCGGGTCCGACCGCAGGCGGGCAAGCTCGGCCTTCCAGGCGTCCGCCGCCGCCAGCGCCAGCGCCCGGGACGGTCGCGGGCCGTCCGAGGGGGCCTTGTCGAGGGAACGGGCGACGAGCTGGGCATAGGCGACGGTTCTCGGCGACACCGTCTGCATATCGGCCATCAGGCGCGGGAGAAGGGGCGTGCGTCCTTCGAGCTGGGCGATGGGGCGCAACGCGGCCGCCGGCGCATGGCCTGAAGCCTCCGCCAGGATCGCCGCATCCACCGCCGCGTCACTGGCCTCAAGCTGCCGGGTCAGCTCAGCGAACAGCCTGTCCGGATGGTCTGCCCCAGCGGCCGTCCGCCGCTGCTGGTCCTGGCGCTGCAGGTTGTCGAGAACCTCGGACAGCGCTTCCACGGCCGCAGGCGAGGGCGCGGAGCTCGGAGCTCCCGGCGCGGGCTGGGCTTGGGCCGCAACGCCGGCGGCGAGGAGCAGCAGTAAGGACAAGGCCGCTGTTCGCATCCGAACATTCCTGCACAGCTCGGGAGGGCTTGCCATCCTGCGCCGTTCGGAGGCGGCCTGGCGCCGCCCCATGGTCGGTCGCTAGTCGCGGCTCTTGGCGCCGGCTTCGGCCTTCTCGGGCGCCGGCCACACGCGCACCGCCACGGCCACGCTGATCGAGCCGATCACGGCCGCGGCTGCGCCGCCCCATTGGAACAGGTTCATGCCGACGGCGGCGAAGTGGCCCGCCGTTGCGCCCGACAGCAGCACAAGACCCGCCGAGGCCCACTCGGCCACCAGCTGCTTGCTGATCGGTTCGGACATGCGGAACTCCCCACGGACGGTCGGCCGGATGGTCGGCGGCTGGATATGACGTGCCGCCGGTGAATGCCAAATGACGGCGCGGCGCGCGATGCGACCCGAGCGCGCATCGCCCAGATGCGCCACTAGCGTATTTTCCCGTGAGGCGACAGGACGCCGTCGCAATTTCCCCTGCGGGTTGTATATCGAGGGGGTCGAAACGGTACTTCGCCCGGCGCGCCCCCAAGGACGCCGGGCGTTTTTTTGGCCCGTTGCTTTGCCCGACGACGCGCCACGCGGCCTGGACCGATCCAAGCATGTGAAGAGGGCGGCGCCCGGACCGGACGCCGCCCTCCTGATCCCCTCCGGCGAGGGGGCCCCAACGGAAACGCGTGGCCGCCTATTGCGGCGGCGTGACGCCCGACGGCGCCGTCTCGGCCGGCGTCGGCACGGGCGCCGGCGTCACCGAGATGATCGGCGGGGTGCTCGGCATCGGGGCCGGCGTCGCCGTGGCCGGCGCGGTGGTCACGGCCGAGGCGCCGGTGGCGTCCGGCGTCGCAGCCGCGCCGCCCGAACCCGGGTTCAGGGTCGAGTAGGCCTGCGGGCCGGCCGGCAGGCTGGCGGTTCCGCTGGCGTCGATGCCCTGATCCGCGGCGCTGGCGGCGCCGGTGGCCGCGGCCGGGCGGGCGGGCGCGTCGCTCCGGACCTGGGCGGTGCGGATCGTGGACGTGCGCTCGGCGGCGGGCGTCGATGGCGCGGGCGTGGCCGCGGCCAGGGCGCCCGGAGCGGTCGAGGTGGTCGATGCCGAGGGCGTGGCCATCGCCGGCTCCGTCGTCATCGGAGCCTCGGCCACCGCCAGGCTGTCGGCGCCGGGCGTCAGTTCGGCCACGCCGTCCCCGCCGCGGGTGGCGTACCAGCCGGCGGCGCCCACGGCGCCGAGGGCCACGACGCCGGCCGCGATCGCGGCCATCGGCGCGCCGCTGCGGCGGGCCGGAGCGGCGGTGCGGGTGCGGCCGATCGGCGAGATCAGGCCCGCGTCGTCGTCCGCACGAGTCGTCAGGTCTGGGCGGCCGGTCATCGGGTCGGCCGCCATCGCCGCCGAGGCCGTGGTCGTCCCGTGGCGGGTCGGCTCATAGGTGCGCACCGGCTCGGCCATCGGACGGGTTTCGTGCAGCCGGGTCTCCCCCTTCGGGGTCTCGCCGATCGCGCCCTCGCCGGAAGGCTCGAAGCTGCGCGGCTCGGCCGCCACCGTCGTCGCCGCGCCCGCGGCGCTCGCGCGGCCCATGCCGCGGCGCTTCTTGCCGCGGGTTTCCCAGACCGGGGTGGCCGACATCAGCGGGGCGTCGGTTACAGCGTTGTCGTCCGACGAGCGGGCCCCATTGCCCGTCATGCCGGTATGATCCATGGACATTGTTGTCCCTCCAGAAAGTGTCGCTAAGTCAAAACGATGATCTGCGGGGCAAGTTCCATCTACAGCCAGCGTGAGCTGAGCTGTGGCGGAATAATGGCAAGTCATGGTGTGTGGGAAACTGTGGTCAAGCCGCCCCTGTTCTTCGGAAGGTATGGCCATATGTCTTGGGGCGTGCTGTTTCGGCGGCGTGCTCTTCCACTCGCCGACTGATCGGCTCAAGCCCAAGATTCGCCGCAATGCGGCGCGGCAGCCTGTAACGCATCGACGTCGCGCGTGTTGCACCGGCGCCGCGCCCCGCGCCTATGCGACCGGCGCGTCACTTGGCGCTGCAGGCCTCGCTTGACCGTTCGGGCCGGCCCTCTCCAAGCTTGCCGCCGTCACGTCGGAGGAATTGATGCGCCTCAAGGCCAGGCTTCAGCGCGAGTTGCGTTTCGTGCGCGGGCTGAACCGCACGTTGAAGCGGGTGAAGTCGATCTCGAAGGAGAGCACGAACCTCATCTGCGACGACCTGCAGGCGGCGATGGATGCTCACCGGGACCGTCGGGCGATCACCTTCGAGGGCCGCACCGTCAGCTATGGCGAGCTCGACGCCATGGCCAACCGCTATGCCCACTGGGCCAAGGGGCTGGGCCTACGCCGCGGCCAGGTCGTGGCGCTGTTCATGCCGAACCGGCTGGAATACCTCGCGGTCTGGTACGGCCTGTCCAAGGTCGGCGTCGTCACCGCGCTCATCAACAACCAGCTCGCCGGCCTGCCGCTGGCGCACTGCCTGAACATCTCGGGCGCCGCCCACGTCATTGTCGACGCCGAGACCTCGCCGGCCTTCGAGCAGGCCAGGACGCTCGTCGAGAAGCCGCTGCAGCAGTGGATCCTGGGCCCCGCCCACGGCGGCCAGCGCGATCTGGTGCAGGCGCTCAAGAGCTGCAGTCAGCTGCCGCCCGATCGTGCGGTGCGCGACGGCATGACCGCGGCCGACACCGCGCTCCTGATCTTCACCTCGGGCACCACCGGCATGCCCAAGGCGGCCCGCATCACGCACATGCGCGCCCAGCTCTACATGCGCGGCTTCGCCGGCTCGACCGGCGCCAAGGCGAGCGACCGCATCTATGTCGCCCTGCCGCTCTACCACGCGACCGGTGGCCTCTGCGCGATGGGCGCGGCCCTGCTGAACGGTGGCTCTATCGTCTTGCGACGCAAGTTTTCGGCGACCCACTTCTGGCCCGAAGTGGTCGCTGAGGGCTGCACCATGTTCGTCTACATCGGGGAGCTCTGCCGATACCTCGTCAATCACGAGGAGGTGCCCGACGAGACCCGGCACAAGATTCGCCTCGCCTTCGGCAACGGCCTGCGCCCCGACATCTGGCCGGTGATGAAGCAGCGCTTCCGCATCCCCGACATCCTCGAGTTCTACGGCTCCACTGAAGGCAACGTCAGCCTCTTCAACTTCGACGGCCGCGAAGGGGCCATCGGCCGCGCTCCGAAATGGCTCCGCAAGCGCTTCAACATCCGCCTCGTCCAGTTCGACGTCGAACAGGAGAAGGTTGTGCGCGGAACGGACGGCTTCTGCATCGAGTGCGGGCCCGGCCAGATCGGCGAGTGCATCGGCAAGATCGGCGGCGACGCCAGGGCCGAATACTCGGGCTACCTCGACCGCCAGGCCTCCGAGAAGAAGATCCTCCGTGACGTCTTCGAAAAGGGCGACGCCTGGTTCGCCACCGGCGACCTGATGCGGATGGACGCGGACGGCTACCTCTACTTCGTGGACCGGATCGGCGACACCTTCCGTTGGAAGGGCGAGAACGTGTCGACCAATGAGGTCGCCGAACGCCTGCAAGCCGGCCCAGGGGTTGCTCAGGCCACGGTCTACGGCGTGACGGTCGACGGCGCCGACGGCCGTGCCGGCATGGCCGCCCTGGTGGTTGGGCCCGAATTCGACATCAAGCTGTTCGGCGAGCACGTGGCTCGAGAGCTGCCCACGTACGCCCAGCCGCTGTTCGTCCGCATCCTACCCGCGATCGACACCACCGGGACCTTCAAGATCCGCAAGATGGATCTCGTCGCGGACGGCTACGACCCGGCCAAGATCAAGGGGCCCCTCTTCTTCCACGACCCCAAGAAGGGATATGTGAAGATCACCAGGACCGTCTTCGAGAAACTGTCGGCCGGAGCCGTGAAGATCTAGTGGGCTTCCGATAGCGGCAGGTTGATGCGGCAGACGAGCCCCTCCGGGCTGAAGTCGAGCACGGCCTCGCCCCCCAGAGCGCCTTTCAAGCTGCGCTCGATGAGCCGGGAGCCGAAGCCGCGCCGCTGGGGCGGCGCCACCGTCGGGCCGCCTCGCTCTCGCCACGACAGCTCTAGCGACTTCGCGCCGACCGCCCAATCAACCTCGATACAGCCTGCAGAGGTCGAAAGCGCCCCGTACTTGGCGGCATTGGTCGCAAGTTCGTGGAACAGCAGCCCGAGCGCCAGCGCCTCTGCCGGCGATAGCGCGACATCCGGCCCCTGGAGCCGATAGCGCTCCGGTCCGTACGGCTTGAACTCGACGCCGAGCACATCCCGAAGCTTGGCGCTGCGCCAGCTGGTGGCGGTCAGCAGATCATGGGTCGCCGACAGCGCCATGAGGCGAGATTCGAAGGCTATCCGAAACGTTTCCAGATCGTCGGCGGACCGGAGCGTCTGCGCCGCGATCGCCTGCACCGTCGCCAAGGTGTTCTTCACCCGATGGTTCAACTCGTCGACCAGCAGTTTCTGCTGGCGCTCGGCCAGCACCCGGCTGGTGACGTCGCTTCCTTCGACGAACACGCCCCAAGCCTCGCCGGAAGGCGCTACGATGGGCTGGAAGACGAAATCGACGAACCGCTCCTCCAGCGGGGCTCCGGGGGCGCGCTGCAGCCGCACGCTGGTGGCCTGGCCGACGTGAGGCTCCCGGGTCCGCATGACCTGTTCGAGCAGGGTGACGAACCCCTGGGCGCGCACTTCCGGCAAGGCGCTGTCGATCGGCAGGCCGATGACCTTCCGGTGGCCGATCAGTTGCTGGTAGGCGTTGTTGACGAGCGCAAAGGTCAGGTCTTCGCCTGTGAGCACCGCCATGAAACCAGGGGCCTGCATGAACAGGTCCCGCAGGCCCTGAGATTCCTGCATCAGCGTCTGATTGAGCGCCTCGGCCTCCTGAGCGCGCTGAAACAGGTCCGTTTCACCCGGCGCGGGCGCCGATCGGCCGCCGGGCCCGTAAGCCATCTCCTTCAGGCGCTGCAGTTCGGTGACGTCGACGGTGTTCTGGACGATGAAATCGGTGCAGCCATCGGCGGACACCAAGGGCACGTGCACCGCCGACCAGTACCGCATCTCGAAGCCGCCGCCTCGGCTAGCCGGGCGTTCGATGGGATAGGGGATGAGAGGCAGGGAGTCGGGCTGGCCTGTCGCCAGAACGCGCTCGAACGAGGCGCGCAGGCGGCGGCCGCTTTCGCCGTTGTCCGGGAAGGCATCGAAGATGTTGCGGCCGATGAGGTCTTCGCGCTCGCGCTCGAGGATTTCGCAATAGACGGCGTTCGCCTCGACGTAGCGGAGCTCGCGATCGAGGATCATGTACGGGCTGGGCAGGCGTTCGAAGAGCGCGCGGAAGTCCGGCGCGGCCACCGCGCCCGGCGCTACGTCGTCGATCGCGTGCATCAAACCCCCAGCCGAACTGATTCCCAACGTCCCACGGCCTCGCTTGTTCCTTCGCCGCACTGTCGACCGGCGCGAACCGGCCTATATGTTGCCCATGCTCGACAACGAGGGCGCCGCTGAAGGGCGCCCAGCTCATCAAGGACGAGGTCAAGCGGCTGCCTGACCGGCCCGGCGTCTATCGCATGATCGGCGAGGACGGCGAGGTGCTTTACGTAGGCAAGGCGCGCTCGCTGAAGAAGCGGGTGCTTCAATATGCCCAAGGTCGCTTCCACACCCAGCGCATCGCCCACATGGTGGACCTGACGCGGGCGATGGAGTTCGTCACCACCCGGACCGAGACGGACGCGCTGCTGCTCGAGATCAATCTCATCAAGCAGCTCAAGCCGCGCTTCAACGTCCTGCTCCGGGACGACAAGAGCTTCCCCGAGATCGTCATCCGGCGCGACCACGAGGCGCCGCAGTTGCGCAAGCACCGTGGCGCCCATTCGATCAAGGGCGACTACTTCGGCCCCTTCGCCAGCGCCTGGGCGGTCAATCGCACGTTGAACACGCTCCAGAAGGCGTTCCTGCTGCGGTCATGCTCGGACAGCGTGTACGAGACCCGCACCCGGCCTTGCATGCTGCACCAGATCCGCCGCTGTTCGGCGCCGTGCACGGGGCTGATTAGCCTCGACGACTACAATGGCCTGGTGAACGAGGCCGGAGCCTTCCTGCGCGGCAAGAGCCGCGCCGTCATGGACCGCATGGCGAAGGAAATGCAGGCGGCCTCCGAGGACCTCGAGTTCGAGCGCGCAGCGCGCCTGCGCGACCGCATCCGCGCCCTGGCCTCGGTGGCCCAGGAGCAGCAGATCAATCCCGAGACGGTGGACGAGGCCGATGTCTTCGCCCTGCACGCCGAAGGCGGTCAGGCCTGCGTCCAGGTGTTCTTCTTCCGCGCGGGCCAGAACTGGGGCAACCGGGCCTACTTCCCCCGCGTCGACAAGTCGGACGAGGACGCCGAGGTGATGAGCGCCTTCCTCGGCCAGTTCTACGACGACAAGCCGATCCCCAAGCTGATCCTGGTGAATCTCCTCCCCTCCGAATGTGAGCTGCTGTCCGAGGCGCTGGGCCAGAAGGCCGAGCGCAAGGTCGAGATCAGCCTGCCCCAGCGGGGCGAGAAGCGGCAGCTCGTGCAGCATGCGCTCACCAACGCCCGCGAGGCGCTGGGCCGGAAGATGGCGGAGAGCTCGGCTCAGGGGAAGCTGCTGGATGGCGTCTGCGAGGCCTTCGGCCTGGAGGCGCGGCCCGAGCGCATCGAGGTGTACGACAACAGCCACATCATGGGGACCAATGCGGTCGGCGGCATGATCGTGGCGGGGCCGGAGGGCTTCCAGAAGAGCCAGTATCGGAAGTTCAACATCAAGGGCTCCGACATCGCGCCGGGCGACGACTTCGGGATGATGAAGGAGGTGCTGAGGCGGCGCTTCTCCCGGCTGGTCAAGGAAGAGGAGGAGGGCGGCGAGGCCATCCGCCCCGACCTCGTGCTGATCGACGGCGGCGCAGGCCAGATCGCTGCGGTCATGGAGGTGATGGCCGACCTCGGGGTCGACGACATCCCGGTGGTGGGCGTCGCCAAGGGCCAGGACCGCGACGCCGGGATGGAGCGCTTCTTCATTCCCGGCAAGGAGCCGTTCCGCTTCGATCACAAGTCGCCGGTGCTCTACTACCTGCAGCGGCTGCGCGACGAGGCGCACCGGTTCGCGATCGGAAGCCATCGGACTCGCCGCTCGATGGATCTCAAGAAGAACCCGCTCGACGAGATCGACGGCGTGGGACCTGGCCGCAAGCGCGCCCTACTGCACACCTTCGGCTCGGCCCGGGGCGTCAGCCGCGCCTCGGTGGCTGACCTCGCCAAGGTGGAGGGCGTCAGCGAACAGCTGGCGCAGCGCATCTACGATCACTTCCACAAGGCCTGACGGCGGCGCGCGTGAACGGCTAAGCTTGGGAACGAACCCGCTGACCGGACGCTCGATTCCCTCATGAAAGCTCTGCCGAACATCCTGACGTCGCTGCGCCTCGTCATGGCGCTCTTCATGTTCGTGGCCCTGGCGGCGGCCGTGGGCGGCCTGCCCTACGTGTCCGAGCGACTCGATGTGCCCCAGCAGTTCGCGCTGCAGCGGTGGGCGGTGATCGCCTTCGTGGTGGCGGCCGTGACCGACTTCTTCGACGGCTGGCTGGCGCGTAAGCTGGACGCCACCAGCGTGTGGGGGGCGATCCTCGATCCGATCGGCGACAAGGTGCTGGTCTGCGGCGCCGTGCTGGGCCTGCTCGCGGCGGGCGACCAGAAGGCCTGGGTGACCCTGCCGGCCGGACTCATCCTGTTCCGCGAGTTCACCGTCAGCGCGCTGCGCGAGGTGGGCGCCGGCAAGGGCGTGAAGCTGCCGGTCACCCTGCTCGCCAAGTGGAAGACCACCCTGCAGCTCACGGCCCTGACCCTGGAGCTGATCGTCATCTCCTGGGGCGCCTTCAGCCTGCCGGAAGACATGGCGCTCCAGGGCGGGTTCGCCGCTTTCGCCCACGGCCTGTTCTGGCTGGCCGCGGCGGTCACGCTGATCACCGGCGCCCAGTATTGGGAGCAGACCCGGAAGGCGCTGACGGCCTAGGAGGCGACCTCGACCGCCTTCAGCTGCTTCTCGCGCCAGCCGATCTCCTTCTGGATGAGCTCGTCGCTGGCGACGCCGGCGAAGTCCTCGGGCTCGAAGAAGGGACGGATGTCGAACTCGCCTTCCTGGAACGGGGCCTTCTTCAGCCAGGCGACGGCGTCGTCCAGATCCTTGACCTGCCAGATCCAGTAGCCGGCGATCAGCTCCTTGGTCTCGGTGAAGGGCCCGTCCAGCACGACGGGCTCGGGCCCGTCGAAGCTGATGCGGACGCTGTCCTTCAGCGGCCTCAGGCCGGCGCCGTCGACCATCACGCCCGCGGCGATCAGCTGGTCGTTGTAGCGGTCCATCTCGGCCAACATCTCGGGCGACGGCATCTTGCCGGCTTCGCTGTCGGGGTTGGCCTTCACGATCACCATGACGCGCATCGTTTGTCTCCTGGTCAGGTCCCCATGACCTTATGCGCCCAGGACGAACGGCGCGCGCCGATCCCGACAATGGCGCTCAACATTCGGCCAGATTGACCGCCAGGCCGCCCAGCGATGTCTCCTTGTAGATGGCGCTCATGTCCTCGCCGGTGCGCTTCATGGTGGCGATGACCTTGTCGAGGCTGACGGTGTGCTGGCCATCTCCAAGGAGGGCCAGCCGGGCGGCGTCGATCGCCTTTACCGCGCCCATGGCGTTGCGCTCGATGCAGGGGATCTGGACCAGGCCGCCGATCGGGTCGCAGGTGAGGCCGAGATTGTGTTCCATGGCGATCTCGGCGGCGTTCTCGATCTGGGCGTTGGTCGCGCCCAGCGCCGCGGCGAGCCCGGCCGCGGCCATCGAGCAGGCGACGCCCACCTCGCCCTGGCAGCCCACCTCGGCGCCCGAGATCGAGGCCTTGGTCTTGTAGAGCGCGCCGATGGCGGCCGCGGTCAGCAGGAACGTTCGCCGGCCCTTGGGCGTCCCCTGGTGGAAGCGGTCGTAGTAGCGCAGCACGGCCGGCAGCAGGCCGGCGGCGCCGTTGGTGGGCGCGGTGACGACCCGGCCGCCGGCGGCGTTCTCCTCGTTCACGGCCAGCGCCCACAGGTTCACCCAGTCGAGCGCCGCCAGCGGATCGGCGATGCGGCGGTCGGCGTCCTCCACCAGGGCGCGCCAGACCTGGTTCGCCCGCCGCTGCACGTTCAGCCCGCCCGGCAGCACGCCGTCCGTGCGCATGCCGCGGTCGATGCAGGCGTACATGGCCTGCACGATCTCCTCGACGCCCGCCTCGACCTCGGTCTGCGGCCGACGCACCTTCTCATTGGCCATCATCAGCTCGGCGATGGTCAGGCCCGCGGCCTCGGCCATCTCCAGCAGCTCGGCGCCGGAGGTGAAGGGGTAGGGCGTCGGCAGGGCGCGATCGGGGCTGTCGTTGCGGCCCATTTCCCCCTCGTCGCGGACGAAGCCGCCGCCGATCGAGAAGTAGGCCCGCTCGCCCAGCAGCACGCCCTGGTCGTCGTAGGCGGCGAAGCGCAGGGCGTTGGGATGCTGCGGCAGTCGGGTGCGGCCTTCCCAGAGGATGTCGCGGGCTGCGTCGAAGCCGATCTCGCGGTGGCCGCCCAGCGGCAGCCGGCCGCTGTCGCGGATGCGCGCCAGCGCCTGGTCGGCGGCGTCGGGATCCATGGTCCGCGGCTCGAAACCGGCGAGGCCCAGGATGACGGCCCGGTCCGTGGCGTGACCGCGGCCGGTCAGCGCCAGCGAGGCGTAGAGCGTGGTCTCGACGCGGGCTACACGGTCGACCGCCTCGTCCAGCCAGCCGAGGAAGCGGCAGGCCGCCGTCATCGGGCCCATGGTGTGCGAACTGGAGGGGCCGATCCCCAGCTTGAAGAGGTCGAAGACGCTGACGTTCATCGCGGGGGTCTAACGTGCACGCCGATGGCGCTCAACCGGCGGTCAGTGCGTCTGGGTGATGGTGACGGTCTTGGAGAAGTCGCCGCGCAGGGCATCGCGCGCCCGCACGAAGACGTAGAGCCGGCCGCCGTCCCACCAGTTCATGTTGAGCGCCGGATCGCTGTCGATCTGCAGCAGCAGACGCCATTCCCGCGCGGCGCGGCGGATCGCGTCCGGAACGTCGTCATTGTAGTCCCGCGTGAGGCCTCGCCGCATGTACTCGCACTCGATCGCCATCTGCCCGCCCTGGATCTCGGCGGGATAGCCGCCGATGCGATGCTCGATCTCTTCGCCGAGGTCGCAATCCTCGAACGTGCCCCCTGCCTCGTCCTCCGCGTGATCGCCCAAGGTCGCGTAGTCGACCTCGAGCCAATCCAGGCTGGGGACGGAGTTGAACTTCATGAAGCCGACACGCCGCTCCTCGAACCGCCACTTATCAGGCGCTGGCTGGGGCGGCTCGGCCGGAGGTCCTGGGGGCTCCAGCGCGTAGAGAATGCGGACGACGTCTGGGCAGCCATTTCGCTCATCGTCGAAGAAGGCATAGAGCCGTCCTTCAGACGGCAGCCAATCCAGCTGCACGTGCGGCTGGAACGCGGCGAGATCAATCTGCGCGACGAAGATGCGTGGGCCCAGGTCGCCTGTTGGCCAAGGCGTCTGGGACGGGAGGTTGGGTTTACCGCCGATCTTCGAAAATCCAGGATCCCTAGCTGGAACGAGCAGCAGTGTCGGGCGCACAGCCCTGCGCATGCGCGCAAGCGCAGCGCGCCAGGCTCCGGCCGCCTCTGAGTTCCGGTTCGGGTTGGGGAACCATCGATCGCGCGCCTTACGAAAGAACCAGACCGATATGCTGCAAACAATGATGAGAAGCAGCCAGAAGCCGAACTGGATGGCTATCGCCTGCAAGATGCTCAAGAAGCCTCCGCCGAGCTCGGGTGAGCAGTGGGGTTCTGCGCTGACGCGTACCGCCGAAGACGTAGCTTTGCAAGAACGGAGCGGGAACGACTAGCTCATCGGGTTCGGCGGCGGGGCGGGTTCCGGCAGGGGGATGAACTCGCTGTCGTCGGCGTCGGGCAGCTTCATGCGGCCGGCCTTCCAGTCGGCCTTGGCCTGCTCGAGGCGGTCCTTGGACGAGGAGACGAAGTTCCACTCGATGAAGCGGGGGCCGATCGGCTCCCCGCCCAGCAGCATGACCATCGCGGGCGTCACCGCTGTGAACAGCACCGGCTGGCCGGGCTGGAACACCAGCATCTGACCGGCCTGGTGCTGGCGGCCGTCCACCTCGACGATGCCTTCGGCCACATAGGCCGCACGCTCTGGGTACTCGGCCGGGAGCTGCGCCTGGGCGCCCGCGGCGAGCCGCCAATGCACGTAGAACATCGGCGAGTGCGTCTTCACATTCGCCTTCGCGCCGAACGCCTCTCCGACGATCAGCCTGGCCCACAGGCCGTTCTCTTCATAGGTGGGCAGGTCAGAGGTCGGGTGATGAGCGAAGGACGGGTCGACTTCCTCGAATTCGACGGGCAGGGCGCACCAGGCCTGGATGCCGTGCATCTTGCCGCCCTCGGCGCGCAGCGTCTCGAACCGCTCGGAATGGGTGATACCCGAGCCCGCGGTCATCCAGTTGACCTCGCCGGGGTGGATCTTCTGGGTGACGCCCACGCTGTCGCGGTGGGTGATCTCGCCGTCGAACAGATAGGTGACGGTCGACAGGCCGATGTGCGGATGCGGGCGCACGTCGACCGTGCGCGGGAAGCCCGGGGCGAACTCCACCGGCCCCATGTGGTCGAAGAAGATGAACGGCCCGACCGTCCGGCGCTTGGCGTAAGGCAGCACGCGGCCGACCTCGAAGCCGCCGAGATCCTTGCGGCGCTGGTCGATGACGAGCTCGATCATCGGAATCTCCTAAGACCTAGGACTGCGCGCTCACATAGGGGCTGACGAGGCCCAGCGGCGCGGCCGTCGTATTCTTCACCGACCTTATGACAATCCGGCTCTCGATGTTGGAGACGAGGCCCAGCGAGAGGATCTTCTCGCGCAGGAAGTCGTCGAAGGCGTGCATGTCGCGCGTGACGATGCGGAGCTCGTAATCGGCGGCGCCCGTCACGGTGGCGCACTGGACCACCTCCGAGAGCTTGGTGATCGCCTGCTCGAAGGCGTCGAGGTTTTCCTTCGTCGGGAGCGACAGCTTGGCGGTGCAGTAGACCTCGAAGCCAAGGCCAAGCTTGTCCCGGTCGAGGATCGTCACGCGGCGCTGAATGACGCCTGCATCCTCCAGACGCTTGATGCGGCGCCAGCAGGGGCTGGAGGAAAGTCCTACGCGATCCGCGATCTCGGCGACCGACAGGCCGGCGTCGTGCTGGATGAGATCCAGAATCTTGGCATCCACGGCGTCGAGGGCCTCAGACAACTTTTCCTCCTTCTCCCGGCAGTCGAAAGCGTCGTTCTTGCCCCGGAACCGCACGGTCGGGGCATGCTTTTGGTAAGCAATTCCTCGGAACCTATATGATCTTGCAGGGCCGGAGGAAGGCCCGAAAGGAAGAAAATTGCGATGCGGCACCTGGATGTGACGCTCGACGACAAATTTCTGCTCACCGAAGGCCGGGTTTTCATCACCGGGGTCCAGACGCTGCTGCGGGTCATGATCGACCAGCACAGGTTGGATCGTGCGGCCGGCCTCAACACCGCAGGATTCGTCTCGGGCTATCGCGGTTCGCCCCTCGGGGGGCTGGACCAGCAGGCCGCCCGCGCCGCCAAGCACCTGAAGGCGGCCGAGGTCACCTTCAAGGAGGGCCTGAACGAGGACCTGGCGGCGACCGCCGTCTGGGGGGTCGCAGCAGGCGAACCTGTTCCCGGGCGCGCGTTACGACGGCGTGTTCGGCATGTGGTACGGCAAGGCGCCGGGCGTCGACCGTACCGGCGACGCCTTCAAGCACGCCAACTTCGCGGGCGTGTACCCGAAGGGCGGCGTGCTGGCGGTGGCCGGCGACGACCATTCGTGCAAGTCGTCGACCCTCCCGTCGCAATCGGAATACGCCTTCCAGGACTTCGAGATGCCGGTGCTGTCGCCGGCCGATGTGCAGGAGGTCCTCGATTACGGTCTCCTCGGCTACGCGATGTCGCGCTTCTCAGGCCTGTGGGTGGGCCTGATCGCGCTCGCCGACACGATGGACAGCGGCGCGACGATCGACATCAGCCTCGACCGCCACAAGATCACGTTGCCGGAGAACTTCCGCATTCCCGCGGGCGGCCTCGGCATTCGGCTGAAGGACCAGCCGCTGGACAAGGAGCGCCGGCTCCGCACGCAGAAGATCCCGGCGGCGCTGGCCTTCGCCCGCGCCAACCGCATCGACCGCGTGATGCTGGGCGGCAGCCGCCCCCGGCTCGGCATCGTCTGCCAGGGCCAGGCCTACAAGGACGTCATCGAGGCGTTCTCCGCCATGGGCATTAGCCCGGCGGAGGCCCAGTCGCTGGGCGTCGCCATCTACAAGGTGGGCATGCCCTGGCCGCTCGAGCCGACCGGCATCCGCGCCTTCGCCGCCGGCCTCGAGACGATGATGGTCATCGAGCACAAGCGGCCGCTGATCGAAACCCAGGCGCGGGCCGCGCTCTACGACCTGCCCGCGCACGCCCGCCCGAAGATCATCGGCAAGACCGACGAGAACGGCGGCCCGCTGCTGTCGGAACTCGTATCCCTCTCGGTGGCCGAGATCGCGCTGGCGATCGCCGACCGCCTGCCGCCCGGCCCGCACATGGAGCGGGTGCACGACTATCTGAGCCGGGTGTCGGCGGCCTCGATGGCGGCGGTGACGCTCTCGTCCGACCAGCAGCGCAAGCCGTTCTTCTGCTCGGGATGCCCGCACAACTCCTCGACCCGCCTGCCGGAAGGCAGCCGCGCGCTGGCCGGCATCGGCTGCCACTACATGGCGAGCTTCAACGACCCGTCGACGGACCTGACCAGCCACATGGGCGGCGAGGGCCTGACCTGGGTGGGCGCTGCGC
Source organism: Phenylobacterium sp. J426 (assembly GCF_024699945.1). Lineage (GTDB taxonomy): Bacteria > Pseudomonadota > Alphaproteobacteria > Caulobacterales > Caulobacteraceae > Phenylobacterium. The sequence goes on from NZ_JAJOMY010000001.1 coordinate 2,086,058, forward strand.
CCTTCACCGAGGAGAAGCACGTCTTCGTCAACCTCGGCGACGGCACCTACAACCACTCGGGCTCGCTGGCGATCCGGGCCTCGGTCGCGGCCAAGTCGAACATCACCTACAAGCTGCTGTTCAACGACGCGGTCGCGATGACGGGCGGCCAGCAGGCCGAGAGCGGCTTCACCGTCCCGCAGATCACCCGCCAGCTCGCCTCGGAAGGGGTGAAGAAGGTGGTGGTCGTGGCCGCCGAGCCCGAGCGCTACGAGGGCGTTCGCGACCTGGCGCCCGGCGTCGACGTCTTCCCCCGCACCGACCTGATGAAGGTGCAGCGCGAGCTGCGCGATACGCCTGGCACCACGGTGCTGATCTACGACCAGGTCTGCGCCACGGAAAAGCGTCGTCGACGCAAGCGCGGCAAGATGGCCGCCGCGCCGATGCGGGCCATGATCAACCCGCTGGTCTGCGAAGGCTGCGGCGACTGCTCGCGCACAAGCCACTGCGTGTCCGTCGAGCCGCTGAACACCGAGTTCGGCCGCAAGCGGAAGATCAACCAATCGACCTGCAACCAGGACTATTCGTGCCTGGACGGCTTCTGTCCGTCGTTCATCACCCTGACCGGCGCCGAGAACGCGCACCGCGAGGCCATGCCGGCGCTGACGGCGGACTCGACGCCGCTGCCGACGTTCGAGGCGTTCACCGGCGTGAAGAACATCGTCTTCACCGGCGTGGGCGGCACGGGCGTCACGACCGTGGCCTCGATCCTGGCCATGGCCGCCCACGTGGATGGCCGCTCGGCCTCGGTGGTGGACATGACCGGCCTAGCCCAGAAGGGCGGCGCGGTGTTCAGCCACGTCCGCATCGGCGAGACGGAAGAGACGACGATCGGCGGGCGGGTGCCGGCGGCGAGCGCCCATGTGCTGATCGCCTGCGACATCCTGGTGGCGGCGGGCGCCGATGCGCTGTCGCTCTACGCCAAGGACCGGACGGTGGCGGTGGGCAACGCCGACTTCTCGCCGACGGCCGACTTCATCACCGACCGCGACGTGCGCTTCGACGCCGACGCCCAGGCCCGTCGCATCGCCGCGGCGGTGAAGAGCTACGACACCGCGCCCGCTCAGCATCTGGCGGAGACCAACCTCGGCGACGCGATCTACGCCAACATGATCATGCTGGGCTTCGCCTGGCAGAAGGGCGTGATCCCGGTCTCCAGCCGCGCGCTCTATCGCGCGATCCGGCTGAACGGCGTCCAGGCGGAAGAGAACCTGCAGGCCTTCGAACTCGGCCGGAAGGCGGCGTTCGATCCTCAGGCGAAGGGGCCGCGTGAAGATGACGTCGCCACCCCTGAGACCATGCCGCTGGAAGAGCTGATCGCCCATCGCGCGGCCGAGCTCGAGAAGTACCAGAACAGGGCCTACGCCCAGCGCTACCTGGACCGCGTCCGCAAGGTGCAGGCGGCGGAGGCGGGTCTCGGTTCGGAGGCGCTGACCCGGCAGGTGGCGATCAGCCTCTACAAGCTGATGGCCTACAAGGACGAGTACGAGGTCGCCCGGCTGCATTCGGACGGCCGCTTCGCCGCCTACAAGGCCGAAAGCTTCAAGGGCGGTCGCGCCAAGGTGTGGCTGGCCCCGCCGCTGCTGGCCCGCAAGGGGCCGGACGGCAAGCCGAAGAAGATGGCCTTCCCGGGCTGGACGCTCGACGTCGCCTTCCCGGTGCTGGCCAACCTCAAGGGGCTGCGCGGCACCCCCTCGACGTGTTCGGCTACACCGCCGAGCGCAAGATGGAGCGCGGGCTGATCGCCGACTTCGAGGGCCAGATCGACCGGTTGGTGGACGGGCTGACGAAGGACCGGCTGGCGACGGCAGTGAAGATCGCCGCCGTGCCGCAGCAGATCCGCGGCTTCGGCCACGTGAAGGACGCTTCCGTCGGCCCCGCCAAGACCGAGGCCAAGCGCCTGTGGTCGCAGTGGGAGAGGGTCGGCGCGCCGGAGCCCGCGGCGGCCTAGGTCTCGGCATGCCGAGCGACTGTGGCGACATAGCGGGTTCGGCCGTCCCGTCCGCCGAAGCTGGACAGGCGCGCAGTGCGGCTCACGACGCGCATCTTCGTCCTCCGTGCCACGCGGCTTCGCTCGACAGCGTCGAGCCGCCGAGCACCCGGTGAAGCCGGACCGGGCATGCGGCCGCGGCCACGTCAGGCTCTGACGGGCTCGGTCGGGCGGTGGCCGCCTAGGGGGCGAAGACCTCCACCGCTTTCGGCAGGAGGCTGAGCTCGAGGGGCGTCTCGGTGACGACGTCGCCGTCGAGGTTGACCGGCATCGGACGGTCGGTCCGCAGGGTCATGGACCGGGCTGTGGCGGTGCGCACCTCGTCCCAGCGAACATGCTCGCCGCGTTTGAAGAGGGGCGCGAGCAGGGCGACCTTCCAGAGACTGCCCGGCTCAAGGCTGTAGAGCATCAGCTGGCCGTCATCGATCTCGGCGTCCTCGCGCACCGCGACGCCCCCGCCATGGTAGCGCCCGTTGCCGATGGCGACCTGGTAGCTTTTCGTGTGGAGCTCGCAGCTGCCAGCCTGGATCTCGGCGTGGAACTGGCGGGCGCGGATGAGCACGCGGGCGGCCGCGGCGGCATAGGCGAAACGGCCGAGCGTGCGCTTCTCCTCCGCCCGGAGAGCGTCGGCGACATCGGCGGCGAGGCCGACGCTGGCGACGTTGAAGAAGGGGTGTCCGTTCGCGATCCCCAAATCTATGCGCCGCGTACGGCCGGCGGCGATGATCTCGGCGGCGCGGACGGGATCGGCGGGGATTTTCAGGGTCCGAGCCAGATCGTTGGCGGTGCCGAGCGGCAGGATGCCCATGGGCCTGTTCGCCTCGATCAGCGCGGACGCCGCGCCGGCAAGCGTGCCGTCCCCGCCGGCGACGATGACCAGGTCGGCCTCGGAGCCTTCCTCGGCGATCGCGGCCCGACAGGCTTCGGCCGACTGCGTGGGAAAGTCGCGCACGACGACGCCGGCCCCGGCCAGGCGAGCAGTCACCGGCGGGAGCCACGCGGCCGGCTTGCCGCCGTTGCGGACCAGAAGGGCTTGTCGCGTCACGGCGTCTCCAACGGCCGGGTTTGCAGAAGGCTCACTTGATCGTGGAGCTGATCGCTGGTAGCGCTATCATCAAGTGCGCCCTCAGAGGCGCCGACGAACATATCCTGGGAGGGAGTGCATGAGCCTCAAACGATGGCTGCTTTGCGGGGTGTTCGCGCTCATGGCCTCCGGGGCCGCCGCGCAGACCCAGGATTGGAAGAACCCCCAGCTCCCGCCGGAACAGCGCGCCGCCGACCTCGTCGCGCAAATGACGCTGGAGGAGAAGGCCGCGCAGATCGGCCACGACGCGCCGGCCATCCCTCGCCTGGGCGTGCCCAAATACAACTGGTGGAACGAGGGCCTGCATGGGGTGGCGCGCGCCGGCTTCGCCACGGTGTTCCCACAGGCGATCGGCATGGCGGCGACGTGGGACGCGCCGCTGCTGCAGCGGACGGCGGACGTGATCTCCACCGAGTTCCGCGCCAAGTACGTCGAGCGCGTGCATCCGGACGGCGGGACCGACTGGTACCGCGGGCTGACGGTGTGGTCGCCGAACATCAACATCTTCCGAGACCCGCGCTGGGGGCGGGGCCAGGAGACCTATGGCGAGGATCCGTACCTGACCGGAACGCTCGGCGTGGCCTTCATCCGCGGCCTGCAGGGCGCCGATCCGAAGTACTTCAAGACCATCGCCACAGCGAAACACTACGCCGTGCACTCCGGGCCGGAGTCCAACCGTCATCGCGAAGACGTGCATCCGAGCGCCTACGACCTGGAGGACACCTACCTGCCGGCGTTCCGCCAGGCGGTGACGGAGGGCAAGGTCCAGGCGGTGATGTGCGCCTACAACGCCGTCCACGGCGTGCCGGCCTGCGCCAGCGAGGACCTGCTGGAGATCCGGCTGCGCAAGGGCTGGGGCTTCAGGGGGCATGTGCTGTCCGACTGCGGGGCGGCCGCCAATGTCTACCGCGACGACAGCCTGGCCTGGGTGAAGACGCCCGAGGAGGGGATCGTCCGCTCGATGGGCGCCGGCATGGACCTGGTCTGCGGAGACTACCGCCAGGACTGGAACATGGAGGCCGGCGCGATCGTCGGCGCGGTGCAGAAGGGCATGCTGAAGCCTGCGGTGCTGGACCAGGCGCTGACGCGGCTGTTCGCCGACCGTATCCGGCTGGGCTTGTTCGATCCGCCAGCCATGGTCCCGTTCTCGAAGATCACGGCCGCCCAGAACGGGACGCCGGAGCACCGCGCCCAGGCGCTGACCATGGCCAAGGCGTCGATGACGCTTTTGAAGAACGACGGCCTGCTGCCGCTCAAGGGCGAGCCGCGCCGCATCGCGGTCATCGGCCCGAACGCCGATAGCCTGGATGCGCTGATCGGCAACTACTACGGCACGCCGCGAGAGCCCGTGACGGTGCTGGCCGGCATCAGGGCGCGCTTCCCGAAGTCCGAGGTGAACTATGTCGAGGGGACTGGACTGGTGGGGCCGGCGACGGCGCCCGTGCCCGACACGGCCCTTTGTGTCGACGCGGCCTGCCGGACCAAGGGCCTGAAGCAGGAAACCTTCGACGGCGTCGCCCTGGAGGGCCAGCCGGTGGAGACGAAGACCGTCGCCAATGCCGCCTTCGAGTGGACGGGCGACCGGCAGAGCTCGGCCCGCTGGACCGGCTTCATCACGCCCACGGAAACCGGTGAGCACCGGTTCCGCTTCGCCAGCGACAACGGCTATCGCGTCTTCATCGACGGCAAGCCGGTGGTGGAGGAGTTCGGCGTGGGCGACGCGCCCTCGATCTTCGACGGCGCGATCCGGCTGGAGGCGGGCGAGCGCTATCCGATCCGCGTGGAAGGTTTCCAGCGGGGCGTGAAGGGTCGGCAGCGGCTGATCTGGAGCCCGCCCTCGTCGAACGGCGACGACGCGGTGGCGGCGGCGAAGGCGGCGGACCTCATCGTGTTCGTCGGCGGCCTGACTGCGCGGGTCGAAGGCGAGGAGATGAAGCTGGAAGCGCCCGGATTTGCGGGCGGGGACCGCACCACCCTCGACCTGCCGGCGCCGCAGCAGACGCTGCTGGAGCGGGTGCACGCCACGGGCAAGCCGACAGTGCTGGTGCTGATGAACGGCAGCGCCATGTCGGTGAATTGGGCCGACCAGAACCTGCCCGCGATCCTCGAGGCCTGGTACCCCGGCGAGCAGGGCGGCCATGCCGTGGCCCAGGCGCTGGCGGGCGACTACAGCCCGGCGGGTCGGCTGCCGGTGACCTTCTACCGCTCGGAAACAGACCTGCCCGGCTTCAGCGACTACACGATGAAGGGGCGCACCTACCGCTATTTCCCGGGCGAGGTGCTGTACCCGTTCGGGCACGGGCTGAGCTACAGCAGGTTCGAGTACGGGCCCTTGCAGGTGAGCGCCCGCAGCGTCCGCGCCGACGGCGCGGTGACGATCTCGACCGAAGTGAAGAACGTCGGGCCCATGGACGCCGATGAGGTGGTGCAGCTCTACGTCACCCATCCGGGAAAAGGCGCGATCCGGGCGCTGCAGGGCTTCCAGCGCATCCACCTGAAGGCCGGCGAGGCGAAGACGGTGAGCTTCAGTCTGACCGACCGCGGGCTCAGCACGGTCGACGCAAAAGGCGTTCGGAGCATCGCGCCCGGAGAGGTCGAGGTCTGGATCGGCGGCGGCCAGCCGGTCAGCCGGCCGGGCCTCGCCCAGGCCGCCGGCGCCAAGGGCGGCTTCCGCATCACCAGTTCGAAGATGCTGCCGAAGTAGAAGGGGCTCTAAAGCCCCTTCGCCGCCTCGCGGACGTTGTTGAGGAAGGCCGTGCGGGCCATCGAGCGTTCCCGCTTGGTGGCCTCGGGCCAGGCGGCGTTGAGGACGATGACGATGCGGTCCTCGGGGAAGACGGTGACCGACTGGCCGAAGATGCCGCGCCCCTCGAAGGCGCCGCTCACCGGCATCCACCAGAAGTAGCCGTAGCCGCGCTCGGGCGCGCCGTTGGTGATCTGGGGCGTGGTGGCGCGGGTGACGAACTCCGGCGGGACGACCTGCTTGCCGGCCGCCTTGCCGCCGTCGAGCATGAACTGGCCGAGGCGGCCGTAGTCGCGAAGCGTCATGGAGATGCAGCAGCCGCCGCGTTCGTGGCCGGCGAGGTCGGTCACCCAGATCGCGTCGCGCTCCATGCCGTAGGGCTTCCAAATCTTTTCCGAGGCGTATTCCGAAACGCTCTTCCCGACCGCGTTGGAAACCAGAATGCCGACGAGGTCAGTCTCGCCGGTGTTGTAGGTGAACTTCGTCCCCGGCTCGTTGGCGCGGGGCAGTTTACGCATGTAGCTCACCAGCGGATTCACGCCCGGCTCGCTGATCGCCGTCCCGGCGCGGGCGACGTCGGAGTTCGGGTCGGTGTAGTCCTCGTTCCACTTCACGCCCGACGACATCATCAGGAGCTGGCGCACAGTGACGCCGTCGTAGCCCGAGCCTTTGAGCTCGGGGATGTAGTCGGTGACGAGGGCGTCCTCGCCCTTGATCTTGCCATCGGCGATGGCCGCCCCCACGAGCGTGGAGGTGACCGACTTGGCGACCGAGAAGCTGGTCCAGCGATCCTGCGGCTTCCGGCCCAGGGCATAGCGCTCAGCGACCACCTTGCCGTCCTTCAGCACGAGGAAGCCGGAGACGTTGTTCTCGGCCATGTAGGCGTCGGACAGCGCGTCGGGGAGCTGCTTGCCGGCCTTCGGCAGCGGCTTGGCCTTGCCCGCCTTGATGGTGTTGACGCGGTAGACGGTCTCGATCGCCGGATACCAGGCCTTCTGCTGCTCGGGGCTCCACTGGAGGATGGAAGGCACGCCCGGCTCCACCGCCTGTTGGGCGGCGACGGGCGCGGCGAGAACGGCGGCCGCGGCGGCGGCGAGCAGCAGGTGACGCATCTGGTTTCCCCCGGGATCCAATCGCTGATTATCGGCGGCAAGGTAGAGCCTGCGCCGGCAAAAAGAAGCCCCTGCCGGGGAGGGTGGCAGGGGCTCAGGGTCAGGCGGTCCCCCCGGACCAGCCAGGAAGGGGCGAGGACGGGCCCCGGGACATCGGGGCAGAGCCGCGGCCCGTCCCCGTGGCTACGCCGCCAGGCGGGTAGCCAATTCTGCGTGCGGAAGGGCGGCGGCGCGTTCGGCCTCCAGGGCGCGTTTCAGCGCCTCGTCCCCCGCGCGACCGGCGGCCGAGATCAGCGTCAGGTCGATGACGTCCCGCTGGGCGTGGCTGCCGCCGAAGCGGGCCGAACGGTTGCGGACGCCGCGCAGCAGCTCGCAGGCCTTGGCATAGTCGCCGCGGGCATAGGCGAGGTAGGCCTGGCACAGCGGCTTGCCCACTTCGCGGGCGAAGTAGGCGTTGTCGCCCGGGCCGGCGATGGCGGCGTCCTGGGCCTCGACGACCATCTTGGCGTCCTCGATGCGGCCGGCTGCGGCGTAGGCCATCACCGCATGGCTGTCGACGAAGGCCGAGCGGCCATGCGGCTCGGTGGCGAAGGTCTCGGCGACGACGTTCCAGCGATCGCCGACGTCGATCCCCAGCATTTCCAGCCGCCACAGCATGGCCGCCGCGTCCAGCATGTCGAAGGCCCGGTTGGACGGCTCGCCGAAGATCGGGCCATCCCACAGGCGCAGCACTTCCTCGGTCTCGCCGAGGCCCAGGTGGAAGAGCGCCAGGTGCCACCAGTTGTGGACCGCCAGCTGGCTCTGTGGCTGCCAGGCGGTGTTCTCGCGCGTCATCCAGGCGACGCCCTCGCGACGGCGGTCCTGCATCTCCAGCACATGGGCGACGCCGTGCTGGGCCCAGTTGTTCGTCGGCTCCAGCGCGACTGCGGCCCGGCCGCAGGCCTCGGCCTGGGCATACAGGCCCGTCTCCTCGTAGCCGAACGAGAGCATGCCCAGGATCGCGTGGTGGTCGGGCATGCCCGTGGACCACGCCGGCAGCGCCCGGGTGATCCGGTCGCGGAGCATGCGGCTGTCGCCCAGCAGGAAGTCGAAGGTCTGGCCGGCCTGCAGGGCCAGCACGTCGCGAGGATAGCTGATCGACACATCCTCGAGGATGCGCGCGGCGCCCGCGGAGCTCGCCGGCCAGCAGGCTGCCGAGCGCCGCCAGATGGCCGAGCTCGCGGCTGTTCGCGGTGAGATCCTTGGCCGCCTCGAAGGCCGCGACCCCCAGCATCTGGGTCTCGGTGTTCTCGCCGACAAGTGTCATGTAGGCCTTCAGCACATGCGCCATGACGAAGGCCGGACTGTCGGCGATGGCCTCTTCCAGCGGAGCCAGGCCGTCGCCGTAGAAGCAGTGATAGGCGTGCAGCGCCTGTTGGAATCTTTCAGCTGCGAACGCGCTGGCGCCGGACATTTCCAGCCCGTGATGGTCTCTGACCGACATCTTCATCCTCCTCGCTCAAGGGTGGTGAGGGATATTTGTTCGGCACGGTCCGCTCTAGGCGACGCGCGGTCGGTTCGCGTCGGTCAGAGATTCCTGTTATTTCATGTGGCGTTAGGTCGAGCCTGGAAGAGAGTGGTCCGCCGTGGACGGAGCCATGGACGTAAAAACTGTACCGAAGGTGCAGTCCGAGACCCGCACCAAGGGTGAGAAGACCCGCGAGCGGCTGCTCGACCTGGCGCAGGAGGCCGTGATCCGGAAGGGCTTCGGCGCCACCTCCATCGAGGAGCTGGTGGAGGCCGCCGGCATCACCAAGAGCGGCTTCTTCTACCACTTCAAGGACAAGGCCGATCTGGCCCGCCAGCTGGTGGAGCGCTACATCGACCGCAACCAGACCTTCCTTCAGGACATGGCGCGGCGCTCGCGCGAGCTGTCCGACGATCCGCTGCACAGCTTCCTGATATTCCTGAAGTTCTACGCCGAGGCCATGGACGACCTGGTCGACGACCATCCGGGGTGCATGGTCGCCACCATCACCTTCCAGGATCTGGCCTGGGACGGCGCCACGCGGGCGATGACCATCGACAGCGTGAAGACGTGGCGCGCGTTCTTCCTGGCCTGGCTGCAGGAGATCTCGGTTGCCTACCCGCCGAAAGCCAAGGTGGAGCTGCCGGCGATGGCCGACAACCTGCTGGTCCTGACCTACGGCGGCATGACCCTGGCGAAGGCGTTGCAGGACACCCGCGCGATCGGTCGCCAGGTGCTGGTGTTCCGCGAAACGGTGCGGCTCTGCTTCCAGCCGTCCTAGCTGTTTCCAACCGGCCGCTCAGGCGTTAGGCCCGTCGTATGGCCGAGTTCGATTTCGACGCCGTGGTGGTGGGGGCTGGCGCCGTGGGATTGGCGTGCGGTTATGCGCTGTCCAGACGCGGCCTCACCGTAGCCGTGCTGGAGCAGGACGCGGCCATCGGCCAGGGCGTCTCCTCACGGAATTCCGAGGTGATCCACGGCGGGCTCTACTATCCGACGGGCTCCCTGAAGGCGCGGCTGTGCGTGTCAGGCCGGCGGATGCTGTACGCCTTCCTGGACGCCCATCACGTGGCCTACGACCGCTGCGGCAAGCTGGTGGTGGCGACCCTCGAGGACGAGATCCCCCGACTGGAAGCGATCCTCGATCAGGCGACGACCAACGATGTCGAGGGCATGCGAATGCTCACGCGCGACGAGGCGCTTGCCCTGGAGCCGGAGCTGTCGTGCGCGGCGGCGCTGATCTCGCCGGAGAGCGGCGTCTTCGACAGCCACGGCTACATGCTGGCGCTGCAGGGCGAGATCGAGCAGGCCGGCGGCGCGGTGGTGCTATCCACGCCCTTCGAGGGGGCCAGCCCGCTCGCCCATGGAGATGGCGGTTTCAAGGTGCGGGCCGGCGGTGCGGAGCCCACGACGCTGACCTGCCGCTATCTGGTGACCGCGCCCGGGCTTTCGGCGCAGGGCGTGGCGGCGCACATCGAAGGCTTTCCGTCCGCCGTGATCCCCGAGGCCCACTTCGGGAAGGGCATGTACTTCCGGCTGCAGGGCAAGGCGCCGTTCGCCCGGCTGATCTATCCGCCGCCGATCCCTGGCGCGCTCGGCACCCATTATCGCCGCGACTTGGGCGGACAGGCGGTTTTTGGGCCGGATCTCGCCTACGTCGACGAGCCGAACTATGTCGTCGATCCCGGCGCCGCCGACAGCTTCTACCGCTACATCCGCAAATTCTGGCCGGGGCTGCCCGACGGCTCGCTCGCGCCCGACTATGCGGGCGTCCGACCGAAGATCCACGGCCCCGACGAGCCGCAGGCCGACTTCCGCATCGACGGCGTGGACGTGCACGGCATCCCCGGGCTGGTGACCCTGTTCGGGATCGAGAGCCCGGGGCTCACCTCGTCGATGGCGATCGGCGACGAGGCGGCCAGGACGCTGGGCCTCTAGCGCTTCGGCGTAACCTTCAGGACGCGGCCGTTGTCGTTGTCCGTCGCCAGGTAGAGCGCGCCGTCAGGGCCGACCACCACGTCGCGGAAGCGTTCGCCGACCTCGGCGAACAGGCGCTCCTCGCCCACCACCTTGTCGCCGTCCAGCGTGAGGCGGGTGATCCGCTTGTCGGCCAGGCCGCCAATGAACAGGCTGCCCTTCCAGGCGGGCGCGGCGTCATGGGTGTAGAAGGCCATGCCCGAGGGGGCGATCACCGGGTCCCAGTAGTAGGCAGGCTGTTCCGTGCCCGGCTTCCGGGTCGCCCCGGCGGTGATGGTGGCGCCGGAGTACTCGACGCCATAGGCGACGTCGGGCCAGCCGTAGTTCCTGCCGGGTCGGATGATGTTCAGCTCGTCGCCGCCCTTGGTGCCGTGCTCGACCTCCCACAGCTCGCCGGTGCGCGGGTGGAGCGCCGCGGCTTGGCTGTTGCGGATGCCCGACGCATAGACCTCCGGCATAGCCCCAGCCTGGCCGACAAACGGGTTGTCCCTGGGCGCCTGGCCGTTCCGGTCGATGCGGATGATCTTGCCGATCGCGTTGTCGAGCTTCTGGGCGTTGGGACGGCTCTCGTTGATCTGGCGGTCGCCGGTGGTGACGTAGAGCGTGCCGTCGCGGGCGAATACCAGGCGCGCGCCGAAATGGCCGCGCGAGGCGATCGACGGCTGCTGGCGCCAGATGGTCTGGACGGCCTCGAGCCGCGGCGCACCGCCGGCGGTCACCAGCCGGCCGCGGGCGACGGCGGTGTTGTTCTTGCCGTCCGCCTGACGCTCGGAGAAGGCCATGAAGACGAAGCCGGTCCGGGCGAAGTCGGGATCGACCGCGAGGCCCAGCAGGCCGCCCTGTCCGTTCGTGTCGACCGCCGGGACCCCGGCCAGCGGCTCCGACAGCTTGCCGTTCGCGAAATGGCGCAGGCGGCCGGCCTTTTCCGAGATCAGCAGCGAGCCATCGGGCAGGAAGGCGAGGCCCCAGGGCTTGCCGAGGCCGGTGACGTAGTCGGTGACCTCGTAGGCGACGTTCGCCTTCATTTCCGGCGCCCGGGTCTGGCCGGGAAGCGCCGGCGACTGGCCCTGCCCGTTCGGGCCGCCGGTCTGCACCGGCGCGCCGCCGGTTGCGCCCTTCGGCGCGGCGGACTGCTGGGCGCTGCTGGGCTCGCCCCCACAGGCGGCGAGGACGATGGCGGCCGAAGCGGCGAGCATCACGGTCTTGGTCATCAGGCAGGGGCTCCCAGCAAGGACTGAAGGGCGTCGGCGGGCGAGGCGCCTTCGAGGTGGATCAACGCCCAGAGGGCGAAGAACAGCAGCGGCCAGCGTCGGGCGCCGTCGCCGGCGCGTATTACGGCCGCGGCGTCCGGTTGGATGCGGCGGACCGCGTCGACCTTGGCCACCCGCGCGGCGAGGTCGGCGGCGCGGGGGGCGATCCAGGTGTCGACGGGCACGGTGAAGCCCTGCTTCTTCGCCCAAGGCTCGGCCGCGGGGCATGCGCGCTCCAGCCACTTGCGCAGCAGCCACTTGCCGTAGCCGCCCCGGACCTTGGCGTTGTCCGGCAGCGACCACGCGAAGCGGGCGACCTCGGGATCGAGGAACGGCGTGCGGCCCTCGAGCCCATGGGCCATCAGGCAGCGGTCGAGCTTCAGGAGCAGGTCGTTCGGCAGCCATGTGGCGATATCGGCCCACTGCGCCTGTTGCAGCGGCGTCAGGCCCGCCGGGGGCTTGGCGGCCGCGCGCCAGGCGGCGAGGGCGGCGGGGTGGGCGCCGCGCGGCTCGGCCGGCCGGCCCCCCATCCAGGCCGGGCGCAGGGCCCGGCGGTAGCGGCCGTAGCCGGCGAACAGCTCGTCGCCGCCTTCGCCCGTGAGAACGACGGTGAGCGTGCCTTTGGCCGCTTCGGCCAGCTTGTAGGTGGGCAGGGTGGCATAGTCGGCGGTGGGATCGTCCAGCGCCCAGGCGACCTGCGGCAGGATCCGCCAGAAGTCCTCTTCGCCGAAGCGTGTCTCGCGCCAGTCCAGGTTAAGCGCCCGGGCCACCCGCTCGGCCTGCGCCCGCTCGTCGGCGGCGCCCGCCACATCGAAGCCGCAGGTGTAGGCGGTGACCGGCCGTTCGTTGAGGCGGCTCATCAGGGTGGCGATGGCCGCCGAGTCGATCCCTCCCGACAGGAAGAGGCCATAGGGAACGTCCGAGCGCTGGTGGACGCGGACGCTGTCCTCGAGCACCGCGTCGAGCTCCCTGAGCAGCGCGGTCTCGTCGCTGCGCGCGGACACCGAAGGCTTCGGCAGGGCCGGGCGCCGGCGGCCCGACACGATGCGGCCGTCGCGGACCTCGACCACCTCGCCTGGGGCCAGGCGGCGCAATCCTTGGAACGGTGTGCGCTCGCCGACGATGTAGTTGAAGTCGAGCAGCTCACGGGCCGCCGCCTCGTCGAGCTCGGGGCGCATCAGGCCGGCGGCGAAGAAGGCGCGGGGTTCGGAGGCGAAGGCCAGGCCGCCCCCAAGGGCCAACGGGTGCTCCATGATGTAGAGCGGCTTGATGCCGAACGGGTCGCGGGCCAGGAAGGCGCGGCCGTCCGGGCCTATGAGGCAGAGCGCGTACATGCCCCGCAGCCGGTCGAGGGCGGCCTCGCCTTCGCGCGCGTAAAGGTGCAGCAGCGGCTCGAAGTCGGAGCCCGTGGCGGGTTCCAGGCCGTGATCGCGGACCAGCTCCACATAGTTGTAGATCTCACCGTTGCCGATGACCGCGCCGCCGGCGGCGTGCAGCGGCTGCCAGCCGCATTCCAGGTCGATGATCGAGAGGCGGGCGTGGGCGAAGGCGGCCCCTGGAAGCCCCTCGACCCGAACGCCGTCGGGGCCGCGGTGCCTGAGCGCATCGATCATCCTCTCGGCGACAGGCTGGCCGCCGAGCTGTCCCGCGATGCCGCACATCTACAGCGCTCCGAAGTCGGCGAAGAGGCTCTTCCAGCGGGCGACGACAGCCGCCTCGGAGAAGTCGGCGGCGACGCGCTTCTCGCCCGCGCGGGTCATGCGCGAGGCCAGCACCGGTTCGTCGAGCACCTGGCGCACGGCGGCGGCCAGGGCCCCGGCGTCGTCCACCGGGATCAGCAGGCCGTCCTTGCCGGGCGTGATCAGGGCCTTGGGGCCCTGGCTCTCGGCGGCGATCACCGGCAGGCCGTGGGCCCAGGCCTGGATCACCACATTGCCCAGCGGCTCGTAGCGAGACGGGAAGACGCACACGTCGGCGGCGCGATAGAGCGCCGAGGCGTCGGCCCGCCAGCCGAGGAAGCGGACGCGGTCGGCGACGCCCAGCGCCACCGCCATGCCCTGCAGCTTGGCCTCCAGCGGCCCGGCCCCTGCGATCCACAGGTAGGCGTCAGGGAGCTGGGCCAGCGCCTGGAGCGAGACGTCATGGGCCTTGGCCTCGTGCAGCCGGCCCATGCCCAGCAGGAGGGGCGCGTCCTTCGGCGTGTCCAGGCTGGCGCGGTCGAGCGCCGGCACGTCGCCGGGGGCGGTGGCGAAATTGGGGATGTGGGTCACGCGGCCGGCCGGCCAGCCCTGCGCCACGACCCAATCGGCGATGTCCTCGGTGTTGGCCACCAGGTGGTCGAAGTTCTTGTAGTACTTCAGATTGTAGTAGCCGCCGAGACGGCCGATCCGGGCCCAGGGTCCGCGGGGCGTATGTCGGGCCGCGCGGTTCATCCAGGCGAGCGCCACCTTCGCTCCCCGCACGGCGGCGAATCCCGCCGTGGCCGTGCGGGTGACGATGTCGATCGGGCCGCCGAAGGGCAGGGTTCGCACCGGGACGCCGACGGCCTTCAGGCGCGCCTCGCGGCCGGGGTGACGGCGGATCGCCGCGGCCTGCGGCACGCCCGCCCGCGCCAGCGCCTCCACGAGGCTGACGAAGTAGGTCTCGGCTCCGCCGTCGCCGGCCGTTCCCAGGAGGTGGAGGACGCTCATCGCGGGCGCGACCGTAGTGCGCAAATCGTCGAAGCCCAAGCGCTTGAAGCGGCGAAGACGAACCCCTATAAGCCCCACCTCGCGCAAGCGACCGTGGCTGGGTAGCTCAGCTGGTTAGAGCGGTGGATTCATAACCCACAGGTCGGCGGTTCGAGCCCGCCCCCAGCTACCACGGTCCTTCGCGAGGGCTCCCGACATCACCCGCGGACCTGCATGACCGAGATCCTGCGCCTGACGCCCGCGGAGATCCGCGCCATCGACGTCGAGCTCGAGCAGCAGGCGGCGGCGCGCTCGGTGTGGCTGCGGGCGGGCACGACGTCGCCCGGCGGCAAGGCGGGCGCTGCGACCTGCTGATTTGGGAAAGGCGCGGAACGCTTCATCGCGACGACGCCCGCAGTCTAGCAAAGACGCCTTCCGCCACTCTCATTTCGGAGATCCAAGTTATTCACACTCGCGATAGTGAGTGTTGACTCGCGGCTCCGCTTCATCGCATCGTCCGATTCATGACGGCCGGCGGGAATGACCGGCTGATAGGGAGGGAAGGCTGAGATGAAGCCGCTTCTGATGGGCTCGGCGTGCGCCGTGACCCTGCTCGCCGCTGCGCCGGCTCTGGCTCAAACCGCGTCGCAGGAGCCGCGCGCCGAGGGCGCCGCCCCGGTCGTCGGCGAGGTGATCGTCACGGCCACCCGCCGGGCCGAGCGGCTGCAGGACGTTCCGCTCAGCGTCACGGCCTATTCGCAGGAGGCGCTGACCGCCAAGGGCATCGTCGGCTACGAGGGTCTGGCCACCGAGACCCCGGGCGTGGTGCTGAACCGGCCCTCCGCCAACTTCAACAACTTCACGGCCCGCGGCATCGCCACCAACGGCTACGGCGCCAACCTGCAGAGCACGGTCGCGGTCTATATCGACGAACTGCCGATCTCGACGATCGGCAACACCACGGTGCTGGATCCCAATCTGTTCGATGTGGAGCGGGTGGAGTTCCTGCGGGGGCCGCAGGGGACGCTGTTCGGCTCGGGCTCGCTGTCGGGCGCCCTGCGCATCCTGACCAAGCGGCCGGACACGCGGAACTTCGACGCCGCGGCCCTGGTGGACATCGGTCTGACCGGCGACGACAGCCTGCGCCAGCGCTATAACGCCATGGTCAACGTCCCTCTGGTCGAGGACAAGCTGGCGATCCGCGCGGTCGGCTTCGTCCGCAAGGAAGAGGGTTACGTCGACAACATCGGCCTGGCGGCGAAGAAGAACTCGAACGAGTTGGACGCCTACGGCGGGCGGGTTGCGCTGCTGTGGGAGCCGACGGACCGGCTGTCGGTGAAGCTGCTGGCGTCCTATGAGGACAGCGAGCCCCGGGATTCCTCGCTGATCAATCCGCGCCTGGGCCACGACAAGCGCGCCACAGATCGCCTCGACCTCTTCCAGGGCCAACTGGTCAGCTACAACGCCACGGTCGAGTACCAGTTCGACGGCTTCCAGTTCACCAGCTCCTCGACCCTGTCGGGCTTCGACCAGAAGTTCTTCGTCGACCTGGCCGGCACCTTCCTGCCGGTGGGGGCCACGCCCACGCCGACCAGCATCGCCTTCGGCCTCGACGCCACGGCCTACATGGACACCTTCGTCGAGGAAGTCCGGCTGGCGTCTGACCCGGGCGGCAACTGGGACTGGGTGATCGGCGGCTTCTACCTCGATCGCCGCCTGGACGTTGACTACAACTACCGCTCGCGGCCGGACTACCTGGCCTTCCGCGGCTTCACCGGGCTGCCTGACGAATACTACCAGCGGCAGTACAACCACACGAAGTCGCAGGAACTCGCCGGCTTCGGCGAGATCACCTATCGGTTCAGCGACCGGCTGTGGGTGACGGGCGGGCTGCGCTACGGCGGCTTCGAGGCCCAGTCCTTCGTGGAGGGCGGCTACACCAGCAACTATCTCACCGCGGCGCTGACCCCGACGTACCAGGGACCCCTGGTCATCACCCAGGTGGCGCCGGTGACCGGGGTCAAGGCCAAGGAGACCGGCCCCTCGTACAAGATCAGCGTCTCGTACAAGCCGACGCCGAGCGTGACGACCTACGCCACCCTCTCGACCGGCTTCCGGACACCGGTCGTCAACGGCTTCGCGGGACGTCCCAGCGTGGTCAATCCGAACGACATCATCATACCGTTCGGCGCCGATTCCGACGACCTGACCAACTACGAGATCGGCCTGAAGGGTCGGTTCCTGGATGGGCGCCTGTCAGCCAATGTCGCCGCCTACTGGATCGATTGGAAGAACATCCAGGTGCAGGCCAACCGCGTCTCCGACTCGGTGCAGTTCGCCACCAACATCGGCGCCGCCTACAGCCGCGGAATCGAGTTCGAGGTGATCGCCCTGCCTATGGAAGGCCTCTCGATCGGCCTCAACGGCGCCTTCAACGAGGCCGAGGTCTCGAAGCTGACGCCGACCGAGGCGGCCATTTCGGGCGCTGGAGAGGGCGTGCGGCTGGCCTCGCCCCGCTTCCAGGGCTCGGCCAATATCAACTACGGCTGGGACCTGACGCCCGAGGCGCGCGCCAACCTGTCGGCCGTCGTCGCGCACGTCGGCAAGTTCCCGGGGATGTTCCCGTATGTCCCGGGCCGACCGGGCGTCCTGCAGCCGACCTACGACTACACCGACGCCTATACCAGCGTGAACCTGGCCTTCGCGGTCGCCTTCGACCAGTGGACCGTCGGGGCCTACGTCGAGAACCTCTTCGACAGCCGCAAGATCACCTACGTGCATCCCGAGGCGTTCCTCGTGAGCCGGTACGCCGAGCAGCGCCCGCGCACGATCGGCGTGCGGGTCGGCTACGACTTCTAGGACATGGCGCAACCTCCCCGCGCCACGGCCGCGGCGGGCTCCCCAGGGGCTTCCGCCGCGGCCGCTCCCCAGGTGCAGCCGCTGAACGGCGGCGGCTGGGTGCTGACGATCCTCTGTTTCGTCTACGTGCTGAACTTCCTGGACCGGCAGCTGCTGTCGATCCTGGCCAAGCCGATCCAGGACGACCTGGGCGTCACCGACGGCCAGCTCGGCCTGATCAGCGGCCTCTACTTCGCGCTGTTCTACTGCCTGATCTCGATCCCGGTCGGCTGGCTGGCCGATCGCACCAACCGGGTCCGCGTGCTGGCCTTCGCCTGCGGGCTGTGGAGCGCGGCGACCATGGCCTGCGGCCTGGCGGCCAACTATCCGCAACTGGTGCTGGCGCGGATGACGGTGGGCGTCGGCGAGGCGGGCGGGGTGCCGCCGTCCTACGCCATCATCACCGACTACTTCCCGCCCGGTCGGCGCGCGACCGCGCTCAGCCTCTTCAACCTCGGCCCGCCGATCGGCCAGGCCCTGGGTGTGGCGTTCGGGGCGGCGATCGCGGCGGCATACAGCTGGCGGGCGGCCTTCCTGTTGATCGGGGCCGTCGGCATCGTCGCGGCGCTGGTGGTGCTGTTCGGCGTGAAGGAGCCCGAGCGCGGGGGTCTGGACCGGGCGGCGGGCGTCGCGGAGAAGCCGGTCCCGGCGGGCTTCTGGCCGACCGTACGCAGCTTCTTCACGACGCCCACGCTGATCCTGGTCGCGCTGGCCAGCGCGGCGACCCAGATCGTCACCTACGGCGCCGGCAACTTCACGACGCTGTTCCTGATGCGCGAGAAGGGCATGACCCTGCCCGACGTGTCGCTGTGGTACGCGCTGGTGGTGGCCGTCGGCATGGGCGGCGGAATCTTCGTCTCGGGGCGGGTGATCGACCGGTATACGCGGCGGACCAAGGCCGCCTATGCGCTGATCCCGGCGCTGACGCTGACGCTCGCCGTGGCGCCCTTCCTGGCGTTCGTGTGGGCGCCGACCTGGCCGCTGGCGCTCGTGTTCCTGCTGTTCCCGACCTTCCTGAACTACTTCTACCTCTCGTCAGCCGTCGCCCTCGTCCAGGAGGAGGTGCGGCCGGAGCAGCGCGTGCTTTCCGGCGCTCTGCTGCTGCTGGTGATGAACCTGATCGGCATGGGCGTGGGTCCGACATTCGTGGGCGCGGTCAGCGATGCGGTTAAGGCAGCCCATCCGCAGAACTCGCTGCAGGTGGCCTTCTACGCGCTGACGCCGATGTACGCGGTGGCGGTCGGCCTGTTCCTGGCGCTGGCGCGGGTGCTCCGGCGCGAAGAGACCCTGGCATGAAGGCGTGGCTCGGCCTGGTGCTGGCGCTGGCGCTTGGGACCGCTGCGGCGGCGCGACCGGCGCCGGTCGTGGAGGCTCCCGCGGGCGCGGTGCGCGGTGAGGCGTCCGGGGGGCTGAACGTCTTCAGGGGCATTCCCTACGCCGCCGCGCCGACCGGCCAGCGCCGCTGGCGCCCACCGGCGAGGCTGGAGCCCTGGACGGGCGTGCGCGAGGCCAAGGACTTCGGCCCCGCCTGCCTGCAGCCGCGCATGCCGCCTGGCGGGCTCTATTCCAGCGAGCTGCCGCAGCTATCCGAGGACTGCCTGACGCTGAACATCTGGGGGCCAAAGGACGTCAAGGCCGCGCCCGTCATGGTCTGGATCCACGGCGGCTCGCTGACCACCGGCTCCAGCCGCGAGAGCATGTACGACGGCGCGGCGCTGGCGAAGCGCGGGATCGTGGTGGTCTCGATCAACTATCGGCTGGGCGTGCTGGGCTACCTGGCGCACCCGGCGCTGTCGGCGGAGAGCCCCGACGGCGTGTCCGGCAACTACGGCCTCCTGGACCAGATCGCGGCGCTCACCTGGGTGAAGCGCAACATCGCCGCGTTCGGCGGCGACCCGGCCAAGGTGACCGTTGCGGGCGAGTCGGCCGGCGGTCTGAGCGTCATGTACCTGATGGCTTCGCCGTTGGCGCAGGGGCTGTTCGACAAGGCGATCCTGCAGAGCGCCTACATGATCTCGACGCCCGAGCTTAAGACGCGGCGCTACGGGCTGGAGCCCGCAGAGGCGGTCGGCGCGCGCCTCTCGGGGCAGCTGGGCGCGGCAGACCTGGCCGCCCTGCGCGGCATGGACGCGGCCGAACTGATCGACAAGGCCCCGAAGGCCGGCTTCTTCCCGCTGGGAACCGTGGACGGCAAGGTGCTGCGCCAGCCGGTCGAGGTGTTCGACGCCGGTGAACAGGCGCCCGTGCCGGTGCTGGCCGGCTTCAACCAGGGCGAGATCCGCTCGCTGCGCCGCCTCGCGCCGCCGAAGCCCGCGGGCGCCGCGGCCTACGAGGCCGCGATCCGCGAGCGCTACCGCGACCTCGCCGACGACTTCCTGCGCCTCTACCCACCGAGCGACCTCGGGGAGAGCGTGCTGGCGACCACCCGGGATGCGCTCTACGGCTGGACCGCCGAGCGGCTCGTGGCCAAGCAGACCGCGCTCGGCAAGCCGGGCTTCCTGTACCTGTTCGACCACGGCTGGCCGTCGGCGCAGGCGCTGGACCTGCACGCCTTCCACGCCGCCGAGATCCCATACGTGTTCGGCACGCAGGATCGGACGCCAGCGGGATGGCCGAAGCCGCCCACTTCGAGCGTCGAGCTCAGGCTGAACGCGGCGATCCAGGGCGCCTGGGCGAACTTCGTGAAGACCGGCGCGCCTGGCGGCGGCTGGAAGCCGTACGGCGAGGGCCGCGCGTACATGGCGTTCGAAGACGCGCCGCGCCCGGCCGTCCGGCTGATGCCGGGCATGTACGAGCTGAACGAGGCGGTGGTGCGCCGCCGCCGCGAGGAGGGGCAGACCCCCTGGAACTGGAATGTCGGCGTCGTCTCGCCGGTGTTGCCGCCTGAGTATCCGGAGCGCCGATGATCGACGGAGCCATGCAGCCCTTCGCGCTGACGCTCGACAAGTTCCTGGAGCACGCCGCCAAGTGGCGCCCGACGTCGGAAGTGGTGACCGC
Source organism: Phenylobacterium sp. J426 (assembly GCF_024699945.1). Taxonomy (GTDB): domain Bacteria; phylum Pseudomonadota; class Alphaproteobacteria; order Caulobacterales; family Caulobacteraceae; genus Phenylobacterium. The sequence continues at coordinate 2,106,324 of NZ_JAJOMY010000001.1, forward strand.
CCGGGACGACGGGGCGATCGAGCGGATCGGCTATGCCGGACTGATGGCGCGCAGCCGGCGGGTCTCGGCGGTGCTGGCGGAGATGGGCGTCGGCCTCGGCGCGAAGGTCGCCACGCTCGCCTGGAACAGCCAGGCGCACGTCGAGGTCTGGTACGCCATCATGGGGATGGGCGCGGTCTGCCACACCCTGAACCTGCGGCTGACCGCGAACGACCTGGCGCGAATGGTCGAGCGCTCGGGGGCCGGCATCCTGATCGCCAGCGCCGACCAGCTGCCGCTGGCCCGGCGGATCGCCGAACGGACGCCGCAGGGCCTGAAGCTGCTGGTCATCGACGGGCCGGCCGACGGCAAGGCGATCGAGCTCGAGCCGTTGATCGCCGAAGCTCCGGACGGCTTCGGGTGGGGCGGCTTCGACGAGACGGCGCCTTGCGGTCTCTGCTTCACGTCGGGGACGACCGGCGCGCCGAAGGGCGTGACCTATACCCACCGGGCCAGTTACCTGCACACGCTGCGGGCGCTCCAGGTGGACACCATGGCGCTGTCGGGCGCGGATGCGGTGCTGGCGGTGGTGCCGATGTTCCACGCCAACGCCTGGGGCCTGCCGTTCGCCTGTCCCGCGGTGGGGGCCAAGCTGGTGCTGCCGGGCCGGAACGCCGACGGCGCGAGCCTGGCGAAGCTGATCCGGGCCGAAGAGGTCACGGTAGCCGTCGGCGTGCCTACGGTGTGGCTCGGCCTGCTGGAGCATCTCGAGGCCGAGGGCGCGCAGGTCCCGAGCCTGAAGCGCATCATCGTCGGGGGCGCGCCCATGCCGCCGGCGCTGATGGCCCGGCTGGAGGCGCGTCTGGGCGTGATCGTTCAGACCAGCTGGGGCATGACCGAGCTGTCGCCCTCCGGGACGGTCTCGGGTCCGAACGAGCCGCGGGACGCGGCGCTGTCCGGGCGTCCGGCGGTGGGCGTGGACCTCAGGGTCGCCGATGCCGGACGGCCGGCCGCTGCCTGAGCAGCGGAACACCGAGGGCCACCTGCACGTCCGCGGGGCCGCGGTGGTGGAGCGCTATTTCGGCGAGACCGCCAGGGCTGTGGACGAGGACGGCTGGTTCGCGACGGGCGACCTGGCCAAGATCGACGACGCGGGCAACCTGCAGATCACCGGCAGGGCCAAGGACCTCATCAAGTCGGGCGGCGAGTGGATCAACCCGGCCGAGATCGAGGCCGTGGTCAGCGCCTTGCCGGAGGTGTCGCTGGCCGCGGTGATCGGTCGGAGCGATCCGAAGTGGGGCGAGCGGCCGATCCTGCTGGTCGAGCTGCGCGAGCCGCGCGCGAGCGACGCCATGCTGCTGGACCCGCTCAAGGGCAAGGTGGCCAACTGGTGGATTCCGGATGCGGTTGTTCGTCTGGAGAGCATGCCGCTCGCGGCGACGGGCAAGATCGACAAGCTCCGGCTGCGGGCGGAGTACGGCGCGGGTCCCGCGACTTGACGCTGCCTGCGGCGCGCCCGAAAGAACGGTTCGTGCCCGAGACCACCAAACCCCGGCGAGCGTCGAAAAAGGCCGAGCAGCGCGCCGAGTCGATGGAGCAGATCCTGGACGCGGCCGAGCACCTGTTCGCCAGGCACGGCCTCTATGGGGTGACGCTGAAGGACGTGGCCAACCGCGTCGGCGTCCACCACACGCTGCTGAACTACTACTTCGAGGACAAGAAGAAGCTGTTCGACGCCGTGTTCGCGAGGCGCGCGGCGGTGACCAGCGAACTGCGCATGAAGGCGCTCGACGAGTACGAGGCCTCGGTCGCCGGCAAGCCCACGGTGGAGGGGGCGCTGCACGCCTTCCTGGACACCGACCTCGACCTCTACATCCAAGGCGGCGAGGGCTGGAAGAACTACGGCGCCCTCGGCGCCCAGGCGGCCAACACCACCGAAGGCGCCGAGCTGATGGACAAGCACTTCGATCCGGTCGTGCTGCGGCTGGTGGAGCTGCTGAAGAAGGCCCTGCCGGACGCCTCGGAAGAGGACATCTTCTGGGGCTACCACTTCGTCACCGGCGCGCTGATGGTGACGCTGGGCCGGACAGGCCGGATCGACAAGCTGTCGGCCGGGCTGTGCAAATCGGACGACTTCCCGGCCATCAAGCATCGCATGGCGCGCTTCATGGCGGCCGGGTTCCTCGAGATCTGCGAACAGCGGAAAGCCGCGCGCGGCTAGGCTCTCCGAGCCGACCCGGAGCTTCACGACAGGCAGGATATTCGCTAGCGTGTGAGTGAATAAAACTCGCAACGGGGAGCTGCATGTCTCTGCAAGGCCGCATCGCTATCGTCACCGGATCGGGAGGCGGCCTGGGCCGCGCCCACGCGCTCTACCTCGCATCAAGGGGCGCCAAGGTGGTGGTCAACGATCTGTCGCTGGAAGCCGCCGCCAAGGTGGCTGCCGAGGTTGCTGCGGCGGGCGGCGACGCGATCGCCGTCGCCGCCTCGGTTACGGACGAGGCCGGGGTGGCGGCCATGGTCGAGCGGACGCTGGCCGAGTGGGGCCGCGTCGATATCCTGGTCAACAACGCCGGCATCCTGCGGGACAAGAGCTTCGCCAAGATGACGATGGACGACTTCCGGCTGGTGGTGGACGTGCACCTGATCGGCGCGGCCATCTGCTGCAAGGCGGTTTGGGAGCCTATGCGGGCGCAGGGCTACGGCCGGATCGTGATGACCACGTCCTCGTCCGGGCTCTATGGCAACTTCGGCCAGGCCAACTATGGGGCGGCGAAGATGGCGCTTGTCGGCCTGATGCAGACGCTCGCCATCGAAGGCGCCAAGCACAACATCCGGGTGAACAGCCTCGCCCCGACCGCGGCGACCGGGATGACCGAGGGCGTGCTGTCTGAGGAGAGCCTGCGGCGGCTGGATCCGGCGCTGGTGAGCCCCGGCCTGCTGGCCCTGGTTGTCGAGGATGCGCCGACGCGGGCGATCCTGTGCGCCGGCGCCGGGAACTTCGCCGCGGCCCACGTGACGCTGACCGACGGCTTCTATGCCGGGGCTGGCGGACGGCGTCGGCGAGCGCGTAGCCGCGGGCTGGGACGCGGTGACCGACCGGGGGGGCGAGATCGTCCCGGCCTACGGCTTCACCCAGGCCGAGCGCGAGCTGGCCAGGGCCGGTTTCGCCCCCCGATGGCCTCGTGGTCGCCGGCGGCCGCTAGAGCCCAAGAAAACGCCCCCGGGCGTGGGGTCCCGGGGGCGTTCCAGTTCAGCTTGGACGGCCGCGCTTAACGGATCAGGCCCGCGCCGAAGAGCTTGGCCACCGAGCCCAGCGCCGCTCCCGACTGGTCACGCTCGCGGATCGAGCCGCCGAAGGTATAGCGGACGCCGACGCGGAAGGTGTCGGCCTCCACGCCCTTGGTGTCGAAGCGGTCGTAGCCGGCCAGGACGCTGAGCGGCGAATTGGCGATCTGGTACTCGGCCTCGACGCCGGCGTTCCAGGCGTCGTCGCCCTTGGCGGCCACGTAGCCCAACGATCCCTGCAGCTTGAAGCGGTCGGTGAAGTAGTGGCGCAGCTCGCCGCGGACGGCCCACAGATCGGCCTCGGACTCGTCGTCCGTGCCGTAGCCGGCCTGGCCATACAGGGTGGTGTTCGGGGCGAGGTTGGTCTGGCCTTCGACGCCCAGGCCCCAGAAGGTCACGTCGTCCGCCGCTTCCACGCCGGCGAAGCCGCCGAGCAGACCGCCGGTCAGGGCGGTATTCAGGTGGCCGGTGACGCCGAAGGTGGTGTCGCCGCCCTCGTAGTCGGTGATCGAGCCGTTGATGGCCGCGCCGAGCGAGCCGGCGTCGAAGCGCACCGAGCCTTCGCCCTGCCACACGTCGAAGTCGGCGTCGCCGAGGCCCGAGATGTCGACGTTGGTGTTCGCATAGTTGGCGCCCACATGACCGATGGTCTGGGCGTTGGCGGCCACAGCCGACCCGAGGAAGGCCACGACAGCGGCCGCGGCAAAGAGGTTCTTTTTCATTGTCAGTCCCAATCAACAGCCGGCGCAGAGCCGGGGGACGCGGGACCTATGTAGCGTCGGTGGAAGGCTCAAGGCCGAGCTTTCTCAGGCGCAAGTCTTTGCTGCTCACGTGTCACATTCGTGCAACAATCAGCCAGCTTACCTGATAGATGAAGTAAGGAATTCTGCAGATCCTGCAGATTACCGCAAATCCATGTTCTCGGGTCGGGGGCTTAGGCTGTCGCTTCGCCCCACTCGTTCCAGCCGAGCGGCCGGGGCGTCCTGGGCAGGTACATGGTGTCGCTGCGGAGAATTCTGAACCCCGCGGCGGCGATGGCGCCGGTGACCGGCCGCGTCAGGTGGCAACCGCCGGCGATGCGCTTCCAGACAGGCTCGATGCGTCGCTGCCAGGCCTGGACGCCTGGATCAGGCGCCAGGCCGTGCTCGCAGTAGAGGAACCGGCCGCCGGGCTTGAGCACCCGCCGGGCCTCGGCGAGCGCCTGCACCGGGCTGTGCACCGAGCAGAGGGTGAAGGTGCAGACGACGCAATCGAAGGTCTTGTCGCCGAAGGGCAGGGCCTCGGCCGTCCCGTCCTCGACCTTGACGCTTAGCCCCTCGGCGCGCGGGGCGGCCTCGGCGATGGAGCGGAGCTCCGGGGCGGGATCGACGCCGGTGACGCTTTCGACCTTGGCCGCATCATAGAAGCCCAGGTTCAGGCCCATGCCGATCCCGAGTTCCAGCACCTTGCCGGACGCCTGGGGTACGACCTTCGCGCGCTGCCTGGCGATCGGCGGCGCCGAGCAGGCGCACTTCAGCAGCTTCGGCAGCACGAGCCGTTCGTAAAGCGAGGCCATGGTCGCATTCCCCCCAAGTTCCTTGGGCGGAGCCTAGCGCAGTTCGTAGACCTTGGGCGCCGGGCCGAGAGCGACCGGTCCGAGCGTCGTCTGGCCGGCCTGGAAGTTGAGCGTGGCGTTGGCGACGTCGCCGGTCCCCGCCCGGGCCGCGGCGACCGCGGCCGCGGCGTCGGCGCGCTCCTGCGGGATGACGCCGGTCTCGCCCATCGCGCCCAGGGCGCGCGGCCCCTGGCGCAGGGTCACGTCCATCACTCCGGAGAGGCGACCGTCGGGGCCGACGGTGAACGTTCCGCGGTTCGCGCCGAGCACGGCCTCGCCCGCCGTGACGCCCGCTTCCCGCAAGGTCATACGACCGCCGGCCGAGACCCAGCGACGGACGGCGTCGGCCCAGGTCTCGCCGTTGAAGGCGCTGATCCGGGTCAGGGTCGCGTTCCACACGATGGAGACCGGCCGCTCGCCGGCGATGCGGCCGAGCAGGCCGGAGAGCCGCGCGCGGCCCTCGTCGACGCGGAACGAGACCAGGCCCTCGTCCACTTCCTTGTTGCCGCGGAGGTGGAATTCGACCTTCTTCGCCGTTTCGAGGCCGAACGGCTGGGCTCCGGCGCCGGGCTGGAACCTCAGGTCCGCGCCCTCGAACGAGAGCCGCGGCGGAACCTCGGCGGGATGGGTGAGGCTGGCGCGGATCACCTTGCCCTCGACGCGGACGGGGCCGCCGACGGGCCGCACGAAGGTGAGGCCCTGCGGCGCGGCGATGATCCAGCTGCTGGGCGAGGAGATGCGGGCGTCGGCCTCGAGCCGCGGCGCCTCGAGGCCCCAGCCCGAGGGTTCGCGGATGCGCGGCTCTTCCAGCACGACCGAAAGGCGGAAGGGATAGCCCCGGATGCCGCGCGTCTTCCAGGAGATGTCGTAGCCCGCCTGGCGCAGCGTCTCGACGCTCTCGTCCATCCGATCCCGGGCCTCGCCGCGCAGCCAGATCCAGCCGCCGGTCCACCCCACGGCGACGAGGATCGCCAGAAGCCAGGGGATCACCAGTCCGAGGCGGCGTTTGCGGGGCGGGGGCAGATCGTGCAGAGACATGCGTCGAAGGGCGGCTTTGGCTTCTTGGATCGGGATGGCGGACGAGCGTTGGGTCTTCGGCTACGGGTCGCTGATGTGGCGGCCGGGCTTCCCTTATCAGGCGCGGCGGGCGGCCACACTACACGGCCGGCGTCGGGCCTTCTGCATCTATTCGGTGCACCATCGCGGCACCTATGAGCGCCCGGGCCTGGTGCTGGGCCTCGCGCCGGGCGGCGCAACCCGCGGCGTGGCCTATCAGGTCGGCCGAGGCGACTGGCCGGAGGTCTACGCCTACCTCAAGGAACGCGAGCAGCCGACCGAGACCTACATCGAGGCCTGGCGCGCGGTCCGGCTGGCCGACGGGCGGCGGGTCGAGGCGCTGACCTTCCTCTCCGATGTCCACCACCCGCAGTGGGCGGGAGCCCTGTCGGTGGAGCGGCAGGCGGAACTGATCTCCGGCGCCAGGGGCCTATCCGGCCGCAACGTCGAGTACCTCCGCGACCTTGTCGAGCACCTCCGCGAAGAGGGCGTGCGCGATGCGGCTATGGAGCGGTTGTTGGGCCTGGTGGAGGCCCGCGAGCTGGCGGCCTAGAGCGCGTTCAGTTCCGCCGACCGCGTCTCGATCCGCTCCTCGAGGATGCGCATGAACTCCGCCCGCTTGAGGCCCGGCGGGATCGGCTCGAGGTATTCGAACACGATGACCCCCGGCTTGCGGATGAACCCGTGGGCCGGCCAATGGACGCCGGCGTTCGTGGCCACGGGGCAGACCGGCACGTCGAGCTCGCGGTACAGCGCGGCGATCCCCGGCTTGTAGTCGGGCTCGGCGCCCGGCGCCTTGCGGGTGCCTTCCGGGAAGATCACCACCTGCTGACCGCGCTCGAAGCGCTCTTTCCCCTCACGGATGACCTGACGCATCGTCCTGGAGCCGCCTTCGCGATCGACGACGATGCAGCCTGCCTTGGCCGCGTACCAGCCGAACCACGGGATCCAGGCGAGTTCCTTCTTCATGACGAAGGCGGTGCGCGGCAGCCAGGTGAACTGGGCGAAAACGTCCAGCATGCACTGGTGCTTGGGGGCGACCAGGGCGGGGCCGGCGGGGATGAACTCGCGCCCGCGGACCTCGACCCGGATGCCGCAGATCGGCAGCATGGCGGTGACGCCGCGACCCCAGAAGTGGAACATGGCGAAGGTCCAGTCGCGAGGCCCCAGCAGGACCGGGGTGGCGCAGACGGCGATCACCGCCGTCCAGAGATAGAACAGCGCCACATAGACGAGCGAGCGGACGGCGATCACGGATTGGCCTTCGGTTGCGCGGCGCTCAGCGGGGTCTGGCCGAGCGGGGTTTGGCGGGGGCCAAGCCCCAGCACCGCCTCGCGCGCTAGGATCGCCAGATACTTGCAATATTCCACCACCATCAAGCGGGCGGGCGCCGGGGTTGCGCCACCACCGCTTCGCCTTCAGCGACGGCGTGGGCGCCGCATACGTCTGCAGCCGCACGCCCGAACCATGGAAGACGGCGTTCAGCTCCAGCATGGCGCGGGGCATGTGGTAGTCGGAGGTGACCACGATCAGGCTGGCGTACCGCATGGCTTGCATCCAGTCTGCGGTCTCGCGGGCGTTGCCGACGGTGTCGGCGGCGTTGAAGCCCAGGTCGACGCAGCAGTCATACAGCCTCCGCACGGCCCGCGACACGTTGCGGATGTCCTCCCGCGTGGCCTCGCGGTTGACGCCTGAGACCAGCACCCGCTGGCCGTAGCCGTCCTCGAGCAGGCCGATGGCTGCGGCGAGCCGCACGTTAGAGCCGGCGCCGGTGAGCACGACGATCCCCTGGGCCGGGTCCGGAAGCGGGGCCGGCGTCGATTGCTGAACGCGGGCGGCGAACGCGAAGAGGCCGGCGAACCAGATCAGCGCCAGGACCAGGAAGGCGGCGACCGACTTCACGTCAGAGCGTCCGGATCAAGGCCGTCGCCGTCAGGCGGGCGGCGACCGCGGCGACCGCAGCGGCGATGAGAGGGCAGGGCAGGACCGCCAACAGGTCCAGCCAGGCGATCGGCAGGGCCGGCGTGATCCCCTCGCCGCCGCCGATCAGCCTCAGGGTCGCGCCGAGCGCCGCGGCGGCGGCCGCGCCGAGCGCCCCGGAGACCGCCGCGATGCGGGCGAAGCGGAGCTGGAAAAGGGCCGCGATATAGCCGTCCTCGGCGCCGGTGAGATGGAGCACCTCCACGACATCCTTGCGGGCGGCCAGGCCGGCGCGGGTCGCGAACGCGACGACGGCGGCGGCCGCCAGCGCGATCAGCAGGAAGACGCCCGAGCCGGTCCAGCGGACCACGCCGGCGGCGCGGCGGATGTCCTTGATCCAGATCGAATGGTCGTCGACGACGGTGTCCAGGCCCTGGGCGCTGAGGGCCGCGTTCAGCTGATCGGCGGTCGCGGGCTGCTCGCGTTCCAGGGTCACCGCCACCAGGCGCGGGACGGGCAGGTCCTCCAGGTCGGCGGAGTCCCCCAGCCACGGGCGGACCAGCTCATAAGCCTTCTCGCGCTCCAGCGCGCGGGCCTCGGCGACACCCTGCACACCCGCCAGCACCTCGGCAGCGCGGGCGGCCGCGGCGTCGGGCGTCTCGCCGCCGCGGGCGCGGACGATGACGGTGGCCTCGCCGGTGAGCTGATTGGCCCAGCCCCCGGCGGCGCGGTCGGCGGCGATCACCCCCAGCGCCGTCAGGCAGGCCAGGAAGCAGAGCACGGCCACCACGAAGATCAGCGCCGGGTCGCGGGCGTCCCTCTCCGGCAGGAAGGGCGCCGGCCGCCAGCGGGCGACGTCGAACGGCTCACTCATCGTCGGCCCTCGGGCGAGGGCCTTGGGGCCCCAGGGCGGTGATGCGGCCGTGCTCGAGGTTCAGCACCGGCTTGTTGGCGCGGGCGACGAGGTCCTGGTCGTGCGTGGCGATGACGATGGTCGTGCCCAGGCGGTTGAGCTCGACGAACAGGCGGAAGATACGTAGCGCCATCTCCTGGTCGACGTTGCCCGTGGGCTCGTCCGCGAGCAGGATCTCTGGGCGGTTGACGACGGCGCGGGCGATGGCCAGCCGCTGCTTCTCGCCGCCGGCCAGCGTCGGCGGCTGGGCCTGCATCCGCTTGCCCAGGCCCACCCAGGCGAGCAGTTCGGCGACGTCGTTGCGGTACTCGGAGGGCTTGTGCCCGGCGATGCGCAGCGGCAGGGCGGCGTTGTCGAACGCCGAGAGGTGGTCGAGCAGGATCAGGTCCTGGAACACCACCCCGATCCGCTGCCGGAGTTTCGGCAACTGCGATGGGTGAAGGCGCTGGGTGTCCTCGCCGAACAGGTGGACGGCGCCGGCGGAGGGCTTGGCCGCCAGGTAGATCAGCTTCAGCAGCGAGCTCTTGCCCGCGCCCGACGGCCCGGTGACGAAGTGGAACGAGCCGCGCGGCAGGGCGAAATTCAGATCGGACAGCACCTCGGGCCCGCGGCCATAGCGCATGGACACGGCGTCGAAACGTACGATGTCGTCGGCGGCCTCTGGGGCCGCTGCGTTATTCGGCTTTCTGGACATGGGGGCCGAAATCGGCGACCTCGGAGTGAGGGTGCTGGAGCGTCCGATTCGGCGTCATGATACTGACCTGTCCAGACTGCGCCACCAGCTATTTCGTGGACGATGCGCGCATACCGCCGGAAGGCCGGGTGGTGAAGTGCTCGTCGTGCGGCAATCGCTGGCGGGCCGAGCGCGAAGCGCCGGCCGAGGCGGCCTCGTCCGAACCTGAGATCGTCGCCGAACCCCCCGTCATCGAAGACGACATCGTCGCCGAGCCGGCGCCAGCCGCCCAGCTTCCGCCGGAGGACGTGGAGATCGTCGCCGAACCGGCCCCGGAGCCCGCCCTGCGCCGCCGCAGCGCTCGGCCGCCGCCGAAGCCCAAGGCCAAGTCGAAGCGCGGCGCCGTCATTGCCTGGACAGCGCTCGCGGCCACGGTGGTCGCCGCGGCCGGCGTCGTGGTGTTCCGCGACCAGATCGTCCGGATGGCGCCCGCCAGCGGTGGCGTGTTCGCCGCCGTCGGCCTGCCCGTGGACCGCCTGGGCCTGACCATCGGCGACGTGCGCTCGGTTGCGACCCTGCAGGGCGGACGGCCGGTGCTGTCGATCACCGGCGCTATCCGGAATACGCGGAGCGAGACCGTGACCGCGCCGCCGCTACGCGTCAGCATCCTGGATCGCTCGGGCAAGCCGGTGGCGGCCAGGATCGCCCGGCCGCTGAACGCCGATGTGCCGCCCGGCGCAACGCGCTATTTCGCCATCGCCATTGCCGATCCGCCAGCGGGCTCGGCCAGCCTCGACATCGTGTTCGAGGCGTCGCCGACGCCGACGGCCGTCGCCCCCGCCGACGCGGCGCAGGTCGACGCGCGAATGGGACCAGAGCCGCTGGACGCGACGCCCGCGCCCGAACACTCCGAGGCCGCCGCCGACCATGGCTGATCCGACGCCCGTCGTGCTCCTTTCCGAGGCCGAAATCGCCGAAAGGGTGGAGGCGCTCGCCCGCGCCATCGCGCCGCGGATCGACGATGAGACGGTGGCCGTCTGCCTGCTGACCGGCGGTCTGTGGTTCTGCGCGGACCTGATGCGGGCGCTGGCGCGACAGGGCCGCTTCGTGCGCTTCGATGCGCTGTGGCTCGCCTCGTACAAGGACGAGCGCCAGTCGAGCGGGCGCTGCGAGGTGCGCGCCGACCTGCAAAGACCGATCGCCGGCCGCAAGGCGCTGGTGGTGGACGACGTCTTCGACACCGGCCTGTCGCTGTCCGAAGCTGCAAGGCTGGTGCGCGACTCCGGCGCGAGCGAGGTGCTGACCGCGGTGTTCGCGTCCAAGCCCTGGCCCGCCGAACGCGCCATCCAGCCGGACTTCGTGGGCTGGAAGGCGCCGGCGCGCTTCCTCGTCGGCTACGGCATGGATGCGGCGGGGAAGATGCGCGGCCTGCCGTACGTCGGGGCGCTGGACTAGCCCCACGATTGCCATCCGGGCCGCAGCGAAGCGGAGAGCCGGGTCCCAGGGGCCGCCGCTCTGCAGAACCGCCTGGGTCCCGGATCGGCCTATCGGCCGTCCGGGATGACGGCTTCCGAAATCACGCCAGCCAGGGCGCGGGAGCCTCGCGCGCCAGCATGTCCTCGTAGCTCGGACGCGGACGGACAACCGCGAACTCGCCGCCCCTCACCAGGACCTCGGGAACCAGCAGGCGCGAGTTGTACTCGCTGGACATCGCTGCGCCGTAGGCGCCGGCGGTCATAAAGGCCACGAGGTCGCCGGAGTGCAGCGGCGGCAGGGCCCGGTCGCGGGTGAAGGTGTCCCCCGTCTCGCAGATGGGGCCGACGACATCGTAGGCGGCCAGCTCCCCGTCGCGGAGGCGAACGGGCCGGATGTCGTGGTAGGCGTCGTACATCGCCGGCCGCAGCAGGTCGTTCATGGCCGCGTCCAGCACGAGGAACCGGCGGCCTTCGGCGCGCTCGTGGACGTGGATCACCTGGGCTACGAGGACGCCGGCGTTGGCCGCGATCATCCGGCCGGGCTCGAAGGCGAGGCCCACGTCCAGCCCCTTGGTGGAGCGCGCGATCATGGCGGCGTAGTCCGCAGGCGAGGGCGGCTCCGGCTGGTTGAAATAGGGCACGCCCAGACCGCCGCCCAGGTCGAGGCGCTCCACCCGCATCCCCTCGGCCTGCAGCCGCTGGACCAGACCGCGCATCTTGCCGAACGCCTCCTCCATGGGAGCGAGGTCGGTGATCTGGCTGCCGATGTGGCAGGCGACGCCGACGGGCCGCACGCCGGCCATGTTCGAGGCCTTGGCGTAGAGCCGCTCGGCCTCGGAGAAGCTGACGCCGAACTTGCTGTCCGACTTGCCCGTCGAGATCTTCGCGTGGCCGCCGGCGCCTACGTCCGGGTTCACGCGGATGGCGATCTCGGCGCGCTTGCCGAGCCGCTGGGCCACCCGGTTGACCAGCTCCAGCTCGGGCTCGGATTCGACGTTGATTTCGGCGACGCCGGCCTCGATGGCGAAGGCGACCTCGCCCTCGGTCTTGCCGACCCCCGAGAAGACGATGCGCTCGGGCGGCACGCCCGCGGCCAGAGCCCGGCGCACCTCGCCCTCCGACACGACGTCGGCGCCCGCGCCCAGCTTCGCCAGGGTGCGAACGACGGCGAGGTTCGGGTTTGCCTTGAGCGCGAAGGCGATCAGCGGGTCACGGACGCCTGCCTCGGCCAGCGCCTCGCGCAGGACCGTGAAGTGCCGCGCGAGCGTCGCCGAGGAATAGACATAGACGGGCGTGCCGACGGCCTCGGCGATGCGGGCCAGCGGCACGTCCTCGCAGAAGAGCTCGCCGTCGCGGAGCTCGAAATGGTTCATCGGCGCGGCTGGGCGTACGGGTCGGGCAGCGCGCCCTGCGGCGCCGTGCGGGTCGGATTGGGCGAGGTGCCCTCGATCGGAAGCGTCCGCGGCGGGGCCGGATCGGTGCTGCGGTCGCGCGGATCCACGGTGTCGACCGGCCGGCTGGGGTCCTGCTTGCGCTGGGCGTCGTCGGCGTCCTTGGTCGTGTTGCGCTCCGCGCCGAACAGCGGGCCGGGGCGCTCGAGCTGGCCGACCTTGCCGCAGCCGGCCAGGGCGACCGCGGCCAGGATGATCACGGCCGGGCCGAGGACGGCGCCGATGTGGACTTTGCGGCTCATGCCAGGATTTCCTTCCAACGCTTGATCTGGGCCCGGACCTGCTCCGGCGACGTGCCACCGTAGCTCTTGCGGCTGGCGACGGAAGCCTCGGCGGTGAGCACGTCATAGACGCCCGAGGTGATGTCCGGGTTCAGCTTCCGGAGCTCGTCGAGCGGCAGGCCCGACAGCTCGACGCCGAGCTCTTCGGCCCGTTTCACGGCGGCGCCGGTCGCGTGGTGTGCATCGCGGAACGGCAGCCCGAGCTCCCGCACCAGCCAGTCGGCGAGGTCGGTGGCGGTCGAGAAACCTGACCCGGCGGCCTTGGCCATGTTGGCGATGTTGGGCTCGAGGTCGGAGACCATTCCGGCCATGGCCCGGAGGCTGAGCTCGAGGGCGTCGAAGGCCTCGAAGGTGGGGACCTTGTCCTCCTGCATGTCCTTCGAATAGGTCAGCGGCAGGCCCTTCATGACCACGGCGAGCTGCTGGAAGCTGGCCAGCAGGCGTCCGGCCTTGGCGCGGATGAGCTCGGCCGCGTCCGGGTTCTTCTTCTGCGGCATGATCGACGAGCCGGTCGTGAAGGCGTCGGAGAGCTTCACGAAGCCGAACTGCGGCGTCATCCAGATCACGATCTCCTCGGCCAGCCGCGACAGGTGGATGGCGCAGATCGCTCCGGCGGCCAGCGCCTCCAGGGCGAAGTCGCGGTCCGCGGTGCTGTCCAGCGAATTGGCGGTCGGGCGGTCGAAGCCCAGGGCCTGCGCCGTCTGGCGCCGGTCGATCGGGAACGGTGATCCCGCCAACGCGGCAGCGCCCAGGGGGCACTCGTTCATCCGTGCGCGGGCGTCGGCGAAGCGCGAGGCGTCGCGGCCGAACATCTCCACATAGGCCATCAGGTGATGGCCGAAGGTGACCGGCTGGGCCGGCTGCAGGTGGGTGAAGCCCGGCATGACGTCGCCGGCGTGGGCCTCGGCCTTGGCGAGCAAGGCGTTCTGGAGCGCCCGAAGTTGTCCGACGGTGCGGTCGCAGGCGTCGCGGACCCACATGCGGAAGTCCAGCGCCACCTGATCGTTACGGCTGCGGGCGGTGTGCAGGCGTCCGGCGGGCGTGCCGATCAGCTCGCGCAGCCGGGCCTCCACGTTCATGTGGATGTCCTCGAACTCGTCGCGGAACGGGAAGACGCCTTCGGCGATCTCGGCCTCTATGGTCGCCAGCCCCTGCTGGATGGCGGCTTCGTCCTCGCTTGAAATGACGCCCGTGGTGCGCAACATCGCGGCGTGCGCGCGGGAGCCGGCGAGGTCCTGCGCCGCCAGCCGCTTGTCGAAGCCGATGGAGACGTTGATCGCCTGCATCAGCTCGGCGGGCTTGTCGGAGAACCGCCCGCCCCACATGGCCTGGCCTTGGCCAGCCGGAGGGTTCCGGGCGGGCGCATTGGAGGAGTCGTCGGTCATATGAGCGAAGGTCCAGGGGCCACCAGGCCCAGAGGCGTCATGACGTGGGCCCTCTGGGGCGCAGCCCTGCTGGGCGTCGCCGCGGTTCTCTACATCATCGCTCAGGCTTCCTCCAAGCCGGAGCCGCCGACGGTGAATACCGGCCCCACCGCCGAGGCGCCGGCGGGCAAGACGCTGATGAGCAAGTGGGACGTGGCGAACGCCGGCCAGCCCGCCACCGACTACGTCTTCTACAATGAGGCCGGACGGCCGACGCGGATCGCCGATTTCAAGGGCAAGGTCGTGGTGCTGAACGTCTGGGCGACCTGGTGCGCGCCGTGCAAGATCGAGATGCCGACGCTCGCCCGGCTGCAGGCGGCCTACAAGGGCAAGCCGGTCGAGGTGGTCGCCGTCAGCATCGATTCCGAGAGCGCCGGGGCCGAGGCGAAGCTGTTCATCGCGCGCAACGACCCGCTGAAATTCTACCACGACCGCGAGATGAAACTGCCGTTCAAGACGACGCCCCCGATCCCTGGGGCGCCGACGACGATCGTCTACGGCAAGGACGGCCTCGAGATCGGCCGGGTGGCCGGGGAGGCCGACTGGGCGGGTGACGAGGCGCGCACCCTGATCGACAAGGCGCTGGCCGCGGACTGAGCCCGCGGCGGCGCAGCGGTCAGGCCGCTTCGACCTGCTTGACGGTCGCCTCCGGGGTCAACGCGCGCAGAAGGCCCACGAGCGACGAGCGGGCTTCCGGCGGCAACCGTTCATAGGCCGTCAGCAGCTCTAGCGCGCCGGGCGTTCGCATCCGGGTCAGCAGGTCGAGGTCACGGGCCGTCTCCTTGTCGGGCCCGTCGAAGACGTCCATCAGGTCGGTCACCCGGCACTTCAGCGCCCGGGCGATGAGCACCAGCCGCGAGAACGAGATGCGATTGGCGCCGTTCTCGTACTTCTGGATCTGCTGGAAGCTCACGCCGCACTGGTCGGCGAGCGCTTCCTGGGACATGCCGATGGTGCGACGGCGGATCCTGACGGCCGCGCCCAGGGCGATGTCCATGGGATCCGGCGCCTTCACAGACGTCTCGGACATTTTACCTCCTTCGGCCGATCGGCCCTCGCGGTTCAAGAACCGCGTTATCGGAACGTTGATGCAGTAAAGGCCTTTGTTGCAAATCTGAAAACCCCATACCCACTCCGCAAAAATACGGTGCAACCTGCGCCGTGCTTACGTGTTGGGTGAGTCATGCCTGGGGCCGCCAACGACGTCTGGTGGGATGATCTGCGGCAGGAAGCCGAGCTTCCGCCGCCGGAGCCGCCCTCGCGCCCGAAGGCGCCGCTGATCGTCGGGCTGGTGGCCGCCACGGCGGTCGCAGGCGGCGTGGGGTGGTGGCTGAGCAGTCCCGGCCAGACCTATTTCGACAATCCGACCCTTCAGACCGCGCCGGCCGCGATGCCGCGCGCGGCCACTCCCACGGCCGATGCGGAGCAGGTGCGGCGCGCCTACAACGACTTCGGCCAAGTCTACGCCGAGAGCGGGGCCGGTGGCCTTTCGCGGTTCGCCGAGAGTTGCGAGGCCTCGCTGCGGAGCGATCCGCGGATTCTCGACTTCTGCCTGGCCTTCGGGCTGTTCGCCGACACCGTCCGTGACCCGGTGGCCGAGCCGGCGGGCGACGCCGAGGCAAGACGTGTGGCGCTGGTGCAGACGGCCCTACCCGGCGCCGACCCGGAGGTTCGCATCGCCGAGGTGCGGCGGCTGATGCGCGACGCCGCCGGCTTCACTGCCGCCGAGGCGCAAGTGGAGGCGGCGCCGCCTGCGCCGGAGGGGGCGACGACCCGGCCCGTGGCTGTAGCCGCCGCGCCTGCGGTCCTGACGCCGCCGCGGCCCCCAGCGACTGCGGCCTCGCCGCCGGCGCGGCTCGCCAAGGCCGCTCCGCCGCGCAAGGCCGCCGCCGCGTCACCTTGCGGGCTGCGCCCGACGCCGGCCGAACGCCTGATGTGCGCGAACCCGACGTTGCGCGTTCAGGAGCGGCGCATGAAGGAAGCCTATGACCGGGCGCTGAAGGCCGGCGCCGATCCGCTGGTCGTCGACCGCGCCCAGGCGGAGTGGCGCGATCTCCGCAACGCCGCCGACAGCCGCGGCCAACTGGCCGATCTCTACGCCCGGCGAACTCGCGAACTGAACGCGGCGGCTGAGACCGCCGCGAACGCGCCACCCATCTGAACCGGCCGGACGTTAACCAGACCGGTTAAGCTCTTGGTGACCGAAGCACCGCCGACTCACCGGGTCGGGCCAGCAGCTTCGAGACCCATCATAGTGATCCGTTCTCATCCCCCATTCGACCACGGCGCGGCTCTGCGCGTGCCACCGCCGCACGACCAGCGGAGCTGGGCGATGCTGTGGAGCTGGCTGGGCGACGAGGCCCAGGCCGTGGCCGAGGCCGCCGCCGTCCAGGTGCGGACTCCAGAAGGGCCCGTCGTCGCGCACTGCGGCGACTGGATCGTGCTGTCGCACTCGGGCCGCTTTCATGTGGCCCATGCCGTCCGCTCCTGCGACGCCTAAGTCCCGCGCTCAACAGGACAGGCGCGTGGCGACCCGGGAGGGACTCGAACCCCCGACCTTGGCTTTAGGAAAGCCCTGCTCTATCCGGCTGAGCTACCGGGCCACGCGGGCGGGGTCTTACGGCATGACGCCCGCGGACGCCAGCCGCCGGCGCTAGCCGCCCTGGCCGGCGAGCACCAGCAGGCCGACGACTCCGATGACGGCCAGGATGACCACCACGATGAGGCTGAACTTCTCGGGCCCTCGTCGCTGGCTGCGCGGGTCGGCCGTTTCGTCCTCGCGTCGTCCTTCGACCTTGGCCATCGCATTCCTCCTGGCGCCCTTGGTCACAACCCCTGGCGGCGCGGCGGCGTTCCGGCGCGATCAACGTTCGAGGTGGCCTCTCTGGCGAGGCGGAATGTCGGCCTCGGCGCCCGCAACGTCCCCCGTGTCGATGTCGGCCGGCCGGCGCACCGCCACGGCCCGGCCGGGCCGTGGGGGTTTGTGGACCCGGAGCTCGATCCGGTGCTCGACCGCGACGTCCAAGCGGGTCTCTAGCAGCTCGGCCACCTGTTCAGGGCTGAGCTCTCCGCGCGAGACCTTGCCGCGGTAGGGCTCAGCCAGCACGACCTGCGCGTCCACGACCTCGAAATCCACGTCGTTCGCCTCGGCGAGGGGCGTCAGGTCCCAGCGCCGTGGGGCCATGGCGTCGAACCGCTTCATGACGTCGGGCGTGATCGGCCGGACCACCTCGGGATCGTCGAGGAACTGCTGGTGCCGGGGATGTGTCGCCTTGGTGGCGACCGTCGCCCCGTCGCGGCAGACCCGGTAAAGCTCGCGCATGATGGCCTGCAGGCGCTCGGGCGTCGGGCCGAGATACTCCAACGTCTTGAGCAGGCGCACCTGGTCGGCGAAGTCGGCGGGCCAGGGCCATGGCGTCCTGTTGAGGTCCCAGAGGACGTCCGGCCCCACCTCTGGGCGCCTGTCGACATTCACGGCGTCGGGTCGCGGCGCGAAGCCCGAGCCGAGGTTGAGCCACCGCGGCGGGCCGCGGTGAACGGCGCGGAAGATGTCGCTGCCGGCCGAGGCGCAGCAACCCGGCCCTACATACGAAAACGCCCGGCGTGAGCCGGGCGTCTCCACATCGGGTCGCGGGGGATCAGGCCGCGGCGGCCGGAGCCTTCACCAGCGACTTGTTGAGCATGGCGATGGCCGCCTCGCGGTCGATGCGCTCGATCGCGGCGACCTCGCGGGCCATGCGGTCCAGCGCGGATTCATAGAGCTGGCGTTCCGAGTACGACTGCTCGGGCTGGTTCTCGGCGCGGTGCAGGTCGCGCACCACCTCGGCGATCGAGATCAGGTCGCCGGAGTTGATCTTGGCTTCATACTCCTGAGCGCGGCGCGACCACATGGTGCGCTTCACCCGCGCGCGGCCCTTCAGGGTCGTCAGCGCCTTGGACACCAGTCCGGTGTCGGCCAGCGACCGCAGGCCGGCGGTCTTCGCCTTCGCCGTCGGCACGCGCAGGGTCATCTTCTCGTGGTCGAAGGTGATGACGTAGACCTCAAGCTTCAGACCGGCGACTTCCTGGGTTTCGATCCCCTGCACCTGGCCCACGCCGTGCGCGGGATAGACGACGTGATCGCCAACCGAGAAATCGTGACCGTTCTTGCTCATCGAGAAAATCCTCTCAAAACCATCTGTCCGGGCGCGAGCCGGAACGCCGACGCGAGCAACCGCCAAGGGACAAAGCCACCCGCTCCGCGAGGGAAATCGCGGCGGCGTCGTCACTCTTGAGCGGAAGTAGACCTCTTAAGACACCCTTCGTCCCGCCGGCGCGAACCGCCGGAGGACTGTTCTGTGTTGAGACGGCCAGGGGGGCAAGCCTCACTGCCACGTCGTCCATGACAGTATCACAAAATTCAGCGGAATGAAAGGCTTGGGCCGGCGGGCCCCAGGAACCGACGCTGTAGGGCTCAGGAGCCGCGGCCGGGCTTCTCCGAGAAGTACTTCTCGAACTTGCCGGTCTCGCGCTCGTATTGCTCCTTGTCGGCCGGCGGCTCGCCCTTGACCGTGATGTTTGGCCAGACGCGCGAGTATTCGGAGTTGATCTTCAGCCACTTGCCGTCGGCGTCGTCTTCCGTGTCCGGCTTGATGGCGTCGACCGGGCACTCGGGCTCGCAGACCCCGCAGTCGATGCACTCGTCGGGATTGATGACGAGGAAGTTCTCGCCCTCGTAGAAACAGTCGACGGGGCACACCTCCACGCAGTCCATGAACTTACATTTGATGCAGGGATCCATCACGATGTAGGTCATGGCGTGCAGATACTCCGGGCTGCCCCCCTTCGGGCGCGCGGGTTTTCCAAGTCCGGCGCCCCCGTTGTCAATGCGCGGACCGGCTCTCGCCTTCCGAAGAATTCTGCAAGGGCGAATAGAGCGTGCGCGCTTCCTCCGCCGGTCCGCGACGCTCGCCGAACGCTTCCACCTGCACCGCGATCAGCCGCCCGCCCAGCGCGAAGACCAACTGGTCGCCGAGCTTCACCGGCCGGGCCGGCTTGTCGAGGCGGTTCTCCTGGCCCAGGCGGGTGACGCGCACGCGCCCCTCTTCGATGAACTTCGCCGCCAGCGACCGGGTCTTGAAGAAGCGGGCGCGCCACAGCCAGACGTCCGCCCGACAGGAGTCCTCGCTCATGCCACAGCCTTGGCTTCGGCGCCCCGCTTCCTGCGACGAGGGCGACGGCGGCGCGCCGGGGGCGGCTCGCCCTTCAGGGCCGCCAGCGCGGCGAATGGCGAATGCGTCGCCGCGGGCTTCCCCGTCGCCTCCGCGCGCTTCTCGGCGCGGCGACGCCAGGCGGTCGGCTCGCCCGCCCTGGGGCGGTTCGCCGGCGTGAAGCCCAGACCACGCAGGATGGCGTCGGTCTCGGCCGCGCTCCAGCCAAGCTCTTCCCGCGCCTGGTCCGACAGGACGACGCCCGCGCCCTGCCGGGCCCCGGAGCGCAACAGCTCATCGAGTCGCTCGAGCTGTTCGACGGGTACGGCCAGGCCGCGCACGGCGCGAAGGCCGTGGGCGGAGAGGGTCCGCGGCGAGACCTGGTCCGGCAGCTTCGAGACCGCGCCTGCGGCGGGGCTGCAGCCTGGCGTCTCCCGGGCGGCGATCGCCTGCGCTAGCGCCCGGGCTTCGGGTCTCAGCAGGCCGGGCATGAACAGCGAAAAGGCGCCGATGCGGACGCCCAGGCCGCGGAGCGCGCGGCGTTCCACCTGGCTCAGCGCACGGGTCTCCTCGCGCACCTCGGCCCGATCCAGCACGCCGCCGGCCTCGATCAGGCGATAGGCGAGGCCGCGCGCCAGGCCCTTCACCTTGCCCTCCGCAACCGCGGCCTCGAGCTTGCGCAGCGGGGTTCCAGCCGCCGTGCGGCCTCGGCGGCGACGAACGCCTCGAGCCGGCGCTGGGCGCGCTGGCGGGCGGCCTCGTGGCCGAGTTCGCCCAGCAGCCGGACGCGCGGACTGAACGGCTGGCCGCCGGCGACCACCCCTGCCGCCTCGCCGCGCCAGAGGACGACGCCGTCGGGGCTGAGCTGAAAGGCCGTTTCATCGTCGGCGGCGAGCCGGCCCAGGCGCTTGGCGATCTCAGGGCCGACCGCGTGGGTCGCCGCAGCCCGCAGGGCTTTGGTTTCGAGGAAGCTTTCGCCCTCGGCCGGCTCGAACTGAACGCCCGACAGGCGGCCGACATAGTGGCCCTCCACCGTCACGGCGCCGTCCGCGCCGACGCCCGCCAGCATCTCTTCGCGCACGTTGAGCGCCCGCATCAGCGCGCTGGTCCGCCGGTCCACGAACCGGGCCATCAGCTTCTCGTGCAGGGTATCGGAGAGCCTGTCCTCCAGCTGGCGGGTGCGGCCCTGCCAGCCGACGGCGTCGTGCAGCCAATCGGGCCGGTTGGCGACGTAGGCGAGGGTGCGGACGCTGGCGAGGCGCTGGGCGAGGGCGTCGATCTCGCCGTCGGTGCGGTCGAGGTGCGCGTATTGGCGCGCAAGCCAGTCTTCGGACAGCCGGCGCCGGCCGCCGGTGAGCTGGAAGAAGAAGTCCTTCACCAGCCGGACGTGCTCGTCGGTCGCGGTCTTGCGGAAGTCGGGCGTCTGGCAGACGTCCCACAGCCGCAGCAGGTTGGTCTTGTCGCGGGCGCGGCGGGCGACGTCGGGGTCGTCGGCCAGCTGTCGCAGCGTGGTCTCGTCCAGCGCCTCCTTGGCGAGCTTCAGCCCCTCGCGGTCCGGCGTCTGCGCCAATGACCTGATCAGGGCGGGCAGGTTCGAGAAGTCGAGCTTCCAGTTCCGCCACTCGGCGCCGGCGACGGGTTCGAAGTGATGGTTCTCCACCGCCTCGACCAGGTCGGGATCCATGTCCTCGGCTTCGCCGGTCACGCCGAACGTGCCGTTTTTTCTGGTAGCGGCCCGCACGGCCGGCGATTTGGCCGATCTCCTGGGGATGCAGGAAGCGGGTGCGCTGGCCGTCGAACTTTCGCAGGCCGGCGAAAGCCACGTGGTCGACGTCCATGTTCAGGCCCATGCCGATCGCGTCGGTGGCCACGAGGAAGTCGACCTCGCCCGACTGGTAGAGCGCGACCTGGGCGTTGCGCGTGCGGGGGGGGACAGCGAGCCCATCACCACGGCCGCTCCGCCACGCTGCCGGCGGATCAGTTCGGCGATGGCGTAGACCCGGTCGGCGCTGAAGGCGACCACCGCGCTGCGCTTGGGCAGGCGGGTGACCTTCTTGGGGCCGGCGTAGGTCAGCCGGCTGAACCGGTCCCGGGTCTGGATCTCAGCGTGCGGCAGCAGGCGGCGGACCAGCGGCGCCATGGTCCCCGCGCCCAGCAGCATAGTCTCGCGCGTGCCGCGGGCATGCAGCAGGCGGTGGGTGAAGACGTGGCCGCGCTCGGGGTCGGCGCAGAGCTGGATCTCGTCCACCGCCAGGAATTCGACCTCGACCGACAGCGGCATCGCCTCGACCGTGCAGACGAAATACTGCGGCCGGGGCGGGACGATCTTCTCCTCGCCGGTGATCAGGGCCACGGCGCGAGGGCCGCGCAGCTTGACGATGCGGTCGTAGATCTCGCGGGCCAGCAGCCGCAGCGGCAGGCCGATCATCCCCGAGTGGTGACCCAGCATCCGCTCGACCGCGAGGTGGGTCTTGCCGGTGTTGGTGGGGCCCAGCACCGCGACCAGTCGCGGCGGCGCTGCGCCCGACGGACGGTCGCTCATGGCCTGAAGGTGGGATGTGCGGGGGAGTCGGGCAAGCGAGGCCAGTGAGGATCAGTCTTGCGAGCTGCAGGGATGCCTCGCGAGCGGGCCAACGCTTTGAACTCCTACGCCAATTACCTGCACCATTCCTGACGCGCGAATGGCCGTTCGGTTGCGCGCCTTAGCAATTGCGCACGCCGATGTGACGGCTAGGGTCCCGCCCACGCATCAGTTTCGGGGAATCCCCTCATGAACGCCTCCCGCCGTCAGATCCTGCTCACCGCCGCTGCGGCGGGCCTTGCCTCAGCCGCCCCGCTCCGGGCGCTTGCCGCGGCCGGCCCCGTCGAGGACGCCCGTCTGGCCGCCCTGCTGGACGCCTTTGTCGACGAGATCCTGCGCGAAAGTCCGCAGACCGCCACCGGCCTCGGCCTCGACAAGGGAAAGTACGCCGCTCTCAAGCGCCAGCTCAGCGACCGCTCCGCGGAGGGGCGACGCCGCGAGATCGCGCTCTACAGCAGCATGGGCCAGCGCCTCCGCGCCGTGCCGCGCGCCAGCCTCAAGGCCCGCGACCTGACGCTCTACGACACCGTCCTCTATGCGGCGGACGTGGGCGCCGAGGGCGGCCGCTTCGCCTATGGCCAGGACTACGCCAACCCATACGTCGTCAGCCAGCAGGACGGTTCGGTGGCCAACACTCCCGAGTTCCTGAACGCCCAGCACCTGATCGAAACCCAGGCCGACGCCGAGGCCTATCTCGCCCGCCTGGAACAGCTGGGGCCGCAGATCGACGCCGAGACCGAGCGGATGAAGGTCGCCGCGGGCCAGGGCGTCATCCCCCCGACCTTCATCCTGGCCACCACGCTGAAGCAGCTGACCGACGCCCGCGCGCCTGAGCCGGGCGCCACGCGCCTGGTAGGCTCGCTGGTCGAGCGAACGGCGGCCAAGGGCATGGGCGGCGACTGGCGGGGGCGGGCCACGGCGATCGTCGCTGGCAGGGTCTATCCCGCCATCGACCGCCAGATCGCCGCGATCAGCGCCCTGCAGCCGAGGTCCACGAACGACGCCGGCGTCTGGAAGTTCAAGGACGGCGCGGACTACTACCGGTGGGCGCTCAAGTACAACACGACCACCGATCTCTCGCCTGCCGAGATCCACGAGATCGGCTTGCGCCAGGGCCGCGAGATCGACGCTGTCATGGACGGCATTCTGAAGTCGCAGGGGCTGACGCAGGGCTCGGTCGGTGAGCGGATGAGCGCGCTCACCAAGGATCCGCGCTTCCTTTTCCCCAACACCGAAGAGGGCAAGCGGCAGGTCGTGGCCTACATCCAGGCCAAGGTGGAGGAGAGCCGGAAGCTGATGCCTCAGCTCACCAAGCTTGATCTGAAGGCGCCGGTCGAGGTGAAGCCGGTGCCGAAGGAGATCGAGGCGGGCGCGGCGCTGGGCTACATGAACTTCGCCGCCCTCGATGGCTCTCGGCCGGCGATCTACTACGTCAACCTGTCGGACACCGGGAACTGGCCCCGCTACACCCTGGCCAGCCTGACCATGCACGAGGCGCTGCCGGGCCACGCCTGGCAGGGCGCCTACCTCGCCGAGCGGAACGACCAGATCCACACCATCAGCTCGCTGATGGGCTTCGGGGCCTTCACCGAAGGCTGGGCGCTTTACGCCGAGCAGATCGCCGATGAGGCCGGGCTCTACAAGGACGACCCGTTCGGCCGGCTCGGCTACCTCCAGGCGATCCGCTTTCGCTGTGCGCGCCTGGTCGTCGACACAGGCCTGCACGAGAAGCGCTGGACCCGCGAGAAGGCGATCCAGGAGCTGGCCGGCGCCACCGGCCGTTCCGTCGGCGCGGCGACCAGCGAGGTCGATCGCTATTGCGCCAGCCCCGGCCAGGCCTGCGCCTACAAGGTCGGCCACAACGAGATCGTGCGCCTGCGAGAGAAGGCCAAGGCGGCGCTGGGGCCGAAGTTCGACCTGCGCGACTATAACGACGCCGTGGTGACGACCGGCGGCACGCCGCTGGCGGTCTTGGAGACGGTGGTCGACCGCTATATCGCGGGGGCCCGACAGGCTTAGGCGGCGCCGCTAGGCCAGGAGCTCCAGGAGGCGTTTGACGCAGGCGGCGGAATTCTTGGCCGCCATCGCCTCCATCTCGTTGAAGGTGATCTGGCTCTCCTCGCCGGCCAGGTCCGAGAGCGTGCGGATGACATAGAGCGGCGCGCCCCAGGCCTCGGCCACCTGGGCGACGGCGCCGCTCTCCATGTCGATGGCGTCGGCGCCCAGCCGGCCGCGCAACTCGTCCCGCGTCCGGCCGCAGTTCAGGAAGTAGTCGGCGGTGGTGATGCCGCCGAGCTGCACCGGATGCCCGAGCCCGGGGGCGACATCGTCGCGCAGGCGCCGCAGCGTCTCGACGACCTCCGCGCCCACAGGCTCCAGCCCGGCCTCAGGCGCGCCGAAAGGAATGACGCCCGGCCGCGTCGCCGTGAACCGGCCGGCCGTGACGATGCCGTAGTCGTGGACCGCCAGCCGGTCGGCCAGCAGCACTGCGCCGACCGAAAGCTCGGGATGCAGGCCGCCAGCGACGCCGGAGAAGATCAGGGTCGTCGCGGCGTAACGGTCCAGCAGCAGGGTGGCGGCCGATGCCGCATTGACCTTGCCGAGTCCGCTGCGCGTCAGCGCCAGGCCGCGGCCTGCCCAGACCTGGGTCTGGCCGTGCGTCTCGGGGGCGACGTCGAGATCGAGGACCGCGCGCAGGGCGGCGAGTTCCTCGGGCGTGGCGCAGAGTATGCCGATCATCGGCGCGTTCTAAGCCGAGTTCCCGGACCTAGTCCAAGGTTCGGCGATACCGGGCGACCGCGAGTGCGGTGACGACGCACACGAAGGCGATCAGCGCCGCGAGCTCCCGCCATTGGTCGCCGAGCTCCTGGCCCTTCAGGAGCGAGCCGCGGACGACCCGCAGGAAATGGGTGACCGGGATCACCTCGCCAAGCGCTTGGGCCCACACGGGCATGCCGCGGAAGGGGAACATGAAGCCGGACAGCAGGATCGACGGCAGCAGGTAGAAGAAGCTCATCTGCATGGCCTGGAGCTGCGAGCGGGCCAGCGTCGATATCAGGAAGCCCAGCGCCAGGGAGCCGATGATGAAGAGCGTGACGCCGCTTGCGAGACCCAGCCAACCGCCGGCCATGGGCACGCCGAAGAGCAGCTTCGCCAAAGCCAGGATCAGGACGGTCTGGGTCAGGCCCACCAGCACATAGGGCGCAAGCTTGCCCGCCATCACTTCCAGCGGCTCCAGTGGGGTGGAGAGGAGCGTCTCCATGGTCCCGCGCTCGGTCTCCCGGGTGACCGACAGCGCCGTCATCATCACCAAGGTCATCGACAGGATGACGCCCAGCAGGCCGGGGACGATGTTGTAGGCGGTGACGGCCTCCGGATTGTAGCGGCGGTGAACCACCACCTCGAACGGCGGCGCGCCCTGGCCTCGGGCGGCGAGCGCGCCCTTCAGATCGTGGGCCAGCGCGCGGTCCGGCAGGGCCGCCAGCGCCGCGACGGCTCCACCGGTGGCGGAGGGGTCGGTGGCGTCGGCCTCGATGAGAATTCGGGCTTCGTCGCCGCGGGCCACGCGGCGGCTGAAGTCGCCGGGGATGGTCACGGCGAACTGCACGTCGCCCCGGCGGAGCATCGCGTCCAGCTCGGTGGGGCTGCGCGCCTGGGCCACCATGTCGAAGTAGCGGGAGTTCCGGAGGCCCGCGATCAGCGAGCGGGCGTAGCGGCTGTCCTCCTGCACCAGCACGGCGGTCGGCAGGTGGCGCGGCTCGGTGTTGATCGCGTAGCCGAAGAGGGTGAGCTGAACGACCGGGATCATCAGCATCATGGCGTAGGTGATGCGGTCGCGGGTGAGCTGCTTGAACTCCTTGACCATCACGGCCGCGACGCGGCTCCAGGACAAGCTGGTCATTGGAAGTTGTCCTGCGAGCGGCCCATCAGCTGGATGAACACGTCCTCGAGCGTCGGAGGGACCTCGGTCCATCGGTAGGGCTCGCGTCGCCAAGGCGCGATGGCGGCAACCAGAGCCTGCCGGTCCTCTCCGCTGACGTGGATCGCGGCGCCGAACGGCGCGGCGGTTTCGACCCCGGGCCGCGCCGCGAGTTGGGCCGACAGCCGGTCCACGCCGGGGCCCTCGCCGTGGAAGGTGACGAGGCCCGAGGCGGCGATCACCTCGGCGGCCGTGCCGCGAGCGATCAGCCGGCCGTAGCTGATGTAGGCGATCTCATGGCAGCGCTCGGCCTCGTCCATGTAGTGGGTGGAGACGAGCACGGTCAGGCCGTCGGCGGCCAGCGCATGGATCTCGTCCCAGAAGGTACGACGCGCCTTTGGGTCCACGCCGGCGGTGGGTTCGTCGAGCAGCAGCAGCCGCGGCTCGTGTAGGGTCGCGGCGGCGAGGGCCAGCCGCTGTTTCCAGCCTCCCGAGAGCGTGCCGGCGAGCTGCCTGCGGCGCGCCGTGAGCCCCAGCCGATCCAGGGCGGCGTCCACGCGCTCGCGCCGGCGGTCCAGGCCGTATACGCGGGCGGTGAACTCCAGGTTTTCGGCGATGGTCAGGTCCTCGTAGAGCGAGAACCGCTGCGTCATGTAGCCCGTACGCCGCTTCACCTGGTCGGCCTCGGCGATGATGTCGACGCCCAACGCCGTTCCGGCTCCGCTATCGGGGGTGAGCAGGCCACACAGCAGGCGCAGCGTCGTCGTCTTGCCCGAGCCGTTGGGCCCCAGGAACCCGCAGATCCGGCCTTCCGCCACCTGGATCGAGACGTCCTGCACGACGTGTTTGGGTCCGAAGCTCTTGTTCAGGCCGTGGACATCGATCGCCAGGGCGGCGCCGGGGATCACGGCAGCGGCTCCACATCCACCGGCTGGCCGGGATTGAGCCGGACGTTCGGCTGCGCCTCGACGAGATAGACCAGCCGGTCGCGGGCCTCGCGGCTGTAGATCACCGGCGGGGTGAACTCGGGCCTGGGGCTCACATAGGCGATGCGGGCCGACAGTCCTTTCGCGCAGCCGTCGCAGGCGAAGCGGACCGTGCGGCCGACGCGATACGCCGAGAGCTCCCGCTCCGGCACGAAGAAGCGCACCTTGATCCGCGCATCGGGCAGCAGAGCAAGGATCGGCTGGTTGGCGGGGCGCCCATTCGCCGGCCTGGAAGAAGACATCCTCCACCCGCGCCGCCTCCGGGGCGCGCGGTGCGATGTCGGCGAGCCGGGCCTCGGCGCCGGCAAGGCCGGCGCGCGCCTGGCTGACGCGGGCGTCGGCGGCGCGCACCTGGTCCTCGCGGGCTCCCAGCAGGGCTGCGTCGCGCTGGCGTCGCGCGGCGCGGAGCTGGGCGTCGGCCGCCTGCGCCGCGGCGCGGGCGTCGTCGAGACGGCTCGGGGCATACCAGCCGCCGCGGACCAGGGGCTCGACGCGGCGCAGGTCAGCCTGGGCGTCGCGGGCGCGGGCCTCGGCGGCGGCGATGTTGGCTTCGAATACGGCGAGTTCGGCGGGTCGCTGGCCCTTGCGTGCGTCCTGCGCCTGGGCCGCGGCGGCCGCCTCTTCCGCCAACGCCTGGTCGCGCGCGGCCTGCGGCTGGGCGGGATCGACGAGGAACAGCGCCTGCCCCGCCGCCACCTCCTGCCCGCGGACCACATGCATGGCGCGCACCGTCCCGGCGACGGGGGAGGCGAGATGGAGCGGCTCGCCCTCGATGTAGCCCGAGAGCGTCCGAGCCGCACGGAAGCGGGGCGACAGGACCAGACCGGCGACGATCAGGGCGCCCAGCGCCAGCAGCGCGAAGGGCAGGATCCGGCGACGGTTCATCTCAGGCGCTTTCCGTGAGCATGCCGGCGAGCAGGGTGTCCAGATGCTGGGCCATCACGGCGGCGGGCTCGAACGGCGGCGCACCGATTGGGACGAAAGTTTCACGCCAGACGACCGTCAGCAGCAGCGGCGAGATGAGCTGCAGGGCGAAGATCCGCGGATCGCCCGCCTTCACCTCCCCCCGGACCTGCGCCGCTTCGATCGCGGCCGCCACGGCGCCCAGCGCCTGCGAGACGAGGTCGTCGTGCCAGACGCGCGCCAGTTCGGGGAAGTTGCGCGCCTCGCCGATGACCATCTTGACGACGCCGCCCACGGGGGTGGTCTCAACCACGCTCACGACGTGAGCCACCAAGCCGCGGACAAGGTCGGGGAAAGGACCGGGATGGGCGGCGGCGATGCCCCGGACCTGGGCGAGATTGGGCGCGACCACCTGCCCCACGACCGCTCGGAAGAGATCCTCCTTGGTCTCGAAGTAGAGGTAGAGCGCACCCTTGGAGACACCCGCGCGGGCGGCGATTTCGTCGAGCTTCGCGGCGGCGAAGCCCTTCTCCGCGAAGACCGCCATCGCGGCCCGCACGATCTCGGCAGGGCGCTCGGCCTTGCGCCTGCGGAACTTGGGCTCGCCCGCCTCCAACATCCGCCCTCCATAAATAACTGACGAGTTAGTTATTAAATGTGATGGCGCAGGCTTGCAAGCGCTGTTCGGCGAACGTCGGGGCTCGGGGCGGCGCGATGCCGCATCGCAAATGCTTAACGGGGCCCATTTTCGGCCCCGGTCGTAAGGCAAACGGCCTGGAACGCTCGCCGCCTCCGTGCGGCGCCCATAAGAAGCAACGGCCGATCCTGAAGCCTGGCGGCAAGTCCGGGTGCGATCGGCGGCATCGGTGAAAAAAGGGGTCTTCGCGAATGACGCACGACTGGCGCGCGCGCCTATCCGAACTGGCCAACGACCGTCGCCTGCAGGCGATCACGCTCGTAGCCGCCGTCGTGGCGACCGCGGCCGCGGCAGCACCCGTGCACACGCCCGATGGACCTCGGGCTGCGATCTTCACCGCCGTTGAACGCGCGGTGGCTCCGGCGGTTCAACCCGTCGAGATGGAACTGGTGTGGCAAGGGGCCGATGTCGACGGCGACGGCGCACCGGATTTCGCCAATCCCACCGGCAATGAGCCGCGCGAGCATGACGCCTACGGCTCCGGCCAGTTCGGCGCCTCCCGCGACGGCGGCGTGCGCCGCCACGAGGGTGTCGACTTCATCGCCACCGCCGGCCAGACGGTCGTGGCCCCGATCTCGGGCTACATCACCAAGATCGGCTATGCCTATGCCGGCGACGGCAATCTGAAGTTCGTCGAGATCAGCAACCCGGCCCTGAAGCTGGAAGCCCGGGCCTTCTACGTCGATCCCGACGTCGAGGTCGGCCAGACCGTCCGCGTCGGTCAGCCGATCGGCGAGGTGCGCTCGCTGCAGCGCAAGTACCCCGGCGGCATGACCGACCACGTCCACCTGGAGCTGATCGACCGGCGCGGACGCCGCATCGACGCCACGAACGTGATCACCGCGTCCTATCAGCCGAAGTCCGACTTCAGCGCCGCCGACTAAGCCGCGTTGACAGGTGGGGTTACAGGCGTAATCTCATCAGATGCTGCGTATCTCTCCGGCCGAAAGCCAGATCATGGCCGCGCTCTGGCAGGACGGCCCGATGTCGGCCGACGAGCTGGTGCGGAAGGTGGGCGAGCCGCAGCAGTGGGGCGAGGCCACGGTCAAGACGCTGATCAACCGGCTGCTCAAGAAGAAGGCCCTGAAGTCCGAGCGGGCCGAGGGCCGCACCCGTTACCGCCCGCTGGTGTCGCGAGAATCCTATGTGACGTCCGAGAGCCAGGGTCTGCTGGACCGCCTGTTCTCGGGACAGGTGGCCCCGCTGGTGGCTCACTTCGCCGAGCACCGGGCTCTCACGCCCGACGACGTCGCCCGGCTGAAGCGGCTGATCGCGGAGCTGGAAGATGGCGACTGACCTCCTCGAGGCTCTGGCCCGGGCGAACGTCGCCGGTTCGCTCGTCCTTCTCCTGGTCATCTTGGTCCGCCGCCCTGCGCGGCGGCTGTTCGGACCCGAGGCCGCCTACCTCCTGTGGGCTGCGCCCGTCGGCGCGGCGTTGCTGAGCCTGGCGCCCTGGCCTTTCGGAACGCCGTGGCCCGGCGCCGAACAGATGACGCTCCGGCCGCTGGTGGAACAGGCCTCCGACCTGCGTATCGTCGTCGCGCTCTGGCTGGCGGGCGCCGCGGCGGGCCTGGCGCTGGCCTGGCGGGCCCAGGCGGGCTTCGAGCGCGACGCGCGCGAGGGTCGCGCCGGTCCGGCGGTTTCGGGGTTCCTGGTCCCGCGTGTGGTGATGCCGGCGTCCGACCCCTATTCCGAAGAGGAGCGGCGGCTGATCCGGGCCCATGAGCGCGAGCACGTGGCGCGCGGGGACCCGAAGGCCAACGCCCTCGCCGCCGCGCTGCAGGTGGTCTTCTGGTTCAACCCGCTGATCCACTTCGGCGTGCGGCGGATGCGCGTGGATCAGGAGCTGGCCTGCGACGCCGCGGTCCTGAAGCGCTTCCCGAAGTCGCGGCGGGTCTATGCCGAGGCGCTTCTCAAGACCGAGCTGGCCCGGGCGCCGCTGCCGTTCGGCTGTCACTGGGGCAGCATCCATCCGCTGGAGGTCCGGCTGGCGGCCTTGAAGGGCGGCGAGCGCCGCGACCTGGCGGGCCTCTGGACCGCGGTGGCCTTCACGCTCTGCGCCAGCACGCTGACCTGGGCCGCGAAGCCTGCCCTGCCGGATCCGCCGCCGCGCGGCCCGCCGGCCGACACCCGGCCGTCGATGTCGGTCCTGCTGCTGGATATCGAACGGCCTGCGGTCGGTCGTTAACGCCCTCCGGCGGTGCGGGGGAACGCGGGTGAAACGAAGCATGACCGAATCACTGACTCGGCGCGATTCTGGCTTTCGTTCCCTACGAGATGTGGTGGTCGGTGCGCGCTCGAGCCACAAGGGCCAAGCTTGCGGCGGTGCGGCCAACCGGCTTTCCGCCCGCCTCGCCTTGACGCCGAAGGGCGCCTTCCTCTATATCGCCCGCTCCCCCGCGCGGCCGCCCAGCGTTCGCGTGTCCTGAAGTTTTTCCGCGAAGGTTATTTTCGCCATGTCGCGCCGCTGCGAAAT
This sequence comes from Phenylobacterium sp. J426, assembly GCF_024699945.1. Taxonomy (GTDB): domain Bacteria; phylum Pseudomonadota; class Alphaproteobacteria; order Caulobacterales; family Caulobacteraceae; genus Phenylobacterium. The sequence continues at coordinate 2,137,129 of NZ_JAJOMY010000001.1, forward strand.
CACGGGTGTTGGTCCGATGGTCGGCCACAACGTGAGCCACTCGAACATCAAGACCAAGCGCCGGTTCATGCCGAACCTGACCAAGGCCACCGTGCAATCGGAAGCCCTGGGCCAGAACGTGACCCTGCGCATCACCAATGCGGCGCTCCGCACGGTGGACAACAAGGGCGGCCTGGACGCCGTCCTGCTGAAGGCCCGCGACGAGGTGCTCTCGCCCCGCGCGCTGAAGATCAAGCGCCAGATCAAGGCCAAGCTTGCCGAGCAGACGGCGGCCTAAGAGCCTGACACCAGGTGTCGTTCCGGAAAGGCCGCCCTTCGGGGCGGCCTTTTCTTTTTCAGCCCGGTGACCAGTCGAACGCCAGCAGCAGGGTGCGCTGGTCGGTCTTGCGACCTTCGAAGGTTCCGAAGTTATCGTCCGAGACGAGGTAGAAGCGGATGCGTCCGCCACCCAGCGGGACGGCGGCGACGCCCTCGATGTTGTCGACCGTCAGAGGCCGGCGCAGCTCCAACGTGTCGACGGTCCGACCCTCGCGGTCGGTAAGCCTCAGGCGGATGAGGTTGCCCGTCAGCGGCGAGAAGCTGCGGAAGAGGTAGGCGCGGCCGCCGCCGGGCAGGGCGTCCATCGCGACCAGTTCGGAACCCTCCACGTCAACCCGCCCGTCGGGCGCGCAGCCGGTGGACAGCCGGCAGAGGAACAGCTCCCCTGTGTTCTCCAGGCCTACCCGATAGGCGTCCGGCCCGGCCTCGGGCGCGGCCATGGCGGCCTCCATGCCCTTGTTGTGCCGGAAGCTGGCCTGCGGCGCCGGCGCGGGCCGAGGCAAGCCGCCGTCGGGTGGGAAGGCGAGGATCCGGTCATGCTGCTCGAAGGTGACGATCAACGTGCCGTCCGCGAGCCGAGCGATTCCCTCCGAATCGTATTCCTCCTGGCCGCCCGCGTAGAGATCCGCGCCGGTGACGTCTCTCAGCGCCGTGATCCGCGCGTCGGCCAGGCCCGCGAGGCGACCTTGGGCGTCCAGCAAGATGCGCGCCTCAAGCAGGTCGGACTGGTCCCCGATGGCGATCAGACCGCCCCCCGGCTCCACCTTCAGGTCCGAGAGGCCGCCGAGGCGCGAGGTCTGCTGCGACGTGAGGACAAGGCCTCCGGCATAGATGAAGGCGCCGAGGCTGGTCCGGGCGGCGTCGGTCGGGTCGAGTGGAACCGGCTGACTGTCGATGGTGATGGCCGAGCCATAGGAAACGGGAGTCGGCGGAAGGCTCGCCGGCGCGCTGGCGCAGCCCGCCAGCGCCAGGGCGGCGACGGCGGCGGCCCAACGCGCCGTGCGCTTCCTCAAGCGGTCGCCCTCCGGACTTCCTTGAAGGTCGATCGGCGCGGCCCGCCCGCCTGCGGTCCCTGGGTCGAGGGCGGCGGCTGCAGCAGGCCGGCCGTCTTGCGCGTGACCGCCCGTGGCTCTTCCTCGAACAGCTCGGCCAGTTGCTCAACCATGGCGCCTGCCAGCTGCTCGACGTCGACGATGGTCACGGCGCGCCGGTAGTAGCGGGTCACGTCGTGGCCGATGCCGATGGCGATCAACTGCACTGGGCTCTTGGTCTCGATCTCGGTGATCACCTCGCGCAGGTGCCGCTCGAGGTAGTGGCCGGAGTTCACCGACAGCGTCGAATCGTCCACCGGCGCGCCGTCCGAAATCACCACCAGGATGCGCCGCTGCTCAGGCCGGCCGATCAGGCGCTGGTGCGCCCACATCAGGGCCTCGCCGTCGATGTTCTCCTTGAGAAGCCCCTCGCGCATCATCAGGCCGAGGTTCCGCCGCGCGCGCCGCCAAGGGGCGTCGGCCGCCTTGTAGATGATGTGCCGCAGGTCGTTCAGGCGGCCGGGCTGGGCGGGCTTGCCGGCCTTCAGCCAGTCCTCGCGCGAGGAGCCGCCCTTCCAGGCGCGGGTGGTGAAGCCCAGGATCTCGGTCTTCACGCTGCAGCGCTCCAGGGTGCGCGCCAGGATGTCGGCGCAGACCGCGGCCACCATGATCGGCCGGCCGCGCATCGAGCCCGAGTTGTCGATGAGGATGGTCACGACCGTGTCGCGGAACTCGGTGTCCTCCTCCTCCTTGAAGGAGAGCGGCGCGGTGGGGTCGATGATCACGCGGGTGAGGCGCGCGACGTCGAGGACGCCTTCCTCCAGGTCGAAGGTCCAGGAACGGTTCTGCTGGGCCAGCAACTTGCGCTGCAGGCGGTTGGCCAGGCGCGAGACCACGTTGGAAACCGAGGCCAGCTGCTGGTCCAGGTAGGCGCGCAGGCGCGTCAGCTCCTCGGCGTCGCACAGCTCCTCGGCGGCGACGATCTCGTCGTGCTCGGTGGTGAAGACCTTGTAGGTGACCGCCCGGTTGTCGCCCGACGGATCGGGCCGGGCCGGCTGGTCGCCTTCGCCCATTTCCGGAGGCTCCTCGGCGTCCTGCGCGTCGGGGTCCTCCTGGGCCTCCATCATCTGGCTGTCGGCGTCTTCGGCCTCGCGGCTCTGGGACTGATCCTCGTCCATCGCGGACTGCTGCGGGCTCTGGCTCTCGCCGTCGCCTTCGTCGTCGTTGTCGGAGGCGTCGGGCTCGCCCTCGTCCTCGCCCTGATCCTCCTGGTTGTCCTGCTCCGGCAAGTCGGACAGGTCATCGCCCATCTTCAGGTCGCGGATGATGGTGCGGGCGATCTTCGCGAAGGCCTGCTGGTCGTCGAGCGCTGCGGCCAGGCGGTCGAGATCCGCGCCCGCCTTCTCCTCGACCTCGGCGCGGAACATGTCGACCAGCGGCTTGGCGCTGGGCGGGGGCGGCTGCCCCGTCAGCCGCTCGCGCGCCATGAGGGCTACGACCTCGGCCATCGGCGGATTGGCCAGGGCCTCGGCCTGATTGAACAGCCGGCGCGACCAGGCCTGCTCCATCACCGCAGTCAGGTTCTCGCGGACCCCGCCCATGGCGTTGGAACCGATCGCCTCGATCCGCGCCTGCTCCAGGCCGTCGTACATCGGCTGGCCCAGAGCGGTCTGCGGCCGGGAGCGGGCGTGGGTGGCGGCGTCGTGGTGGGCGACGCGCAGCGCCATCTGGTCGGCCAGGCCGCGGATGCGGGCGGCCTCAGTCGGGTTCAGGTCGCGGGGCGGGTGCGGCAGCACCGCGCGGTTACCCTGCAGCTGCGGCCCCTCGCCGGAGTAGACGATCTCGAGATCCGGCGTTTCGGCCAGCGAGCGGGCGGCGTGCGCCAGCGCGCGCTTGAACGGCTCCAGGGGGCTTTCCGGGGACTTCGCCATCGCGTCCGTCTTAGATCAGGGCCGACCCGGCGGGAAACAAGGAAGTGGCGCCGGGATCCAGGGAACTCCCAAGGCAAAGCCGTGTTCTCAGCGGCGAGCCGCGTCGTGGCTCAAGTCCTGAGGAGAGAGAGCCATGCTTCGTTGGGCTCTGATCTTCGCGGTCGTGGCCGTTGTGGCGGCCCTGCTCGGCTTCGGCGGCATCGCCGGCGCTGCGGCGGGCATCGCGAAGTTCCTGTTCTTCCTGTTCGTGGTGGGCTTCGTGGTCTTCCTGGTCCTGGGCCTCATGGCCGGCCGAAAGATGACACGCTAGCAACCGCGCACGCTGCGGAAGAAAGAACGCCCGCCCTCGCGAGAGGGCGGGCGTTTTCGCTATCGGCGGGCGCGGTAGGCCTTCGACTGCTCGCCCACGACATCCACCAGGTTCCCCATGGCGATGTTGGCGTCGATGAGGTGCAGGCCCCAGTCCTTCAGGATCAGGTCGCCCGCGCCGACATCGCCGTTGATGTCGTCCGTGCGCGCGTCGGCCGGGTCGGCGTTGATGCGGGCCGACAGATAGTTGAACCCGTCCTTCGACACGCATTCGCCGGTGATCAGGCCGGGCACGGCCACGAAAGGCGTCGTCGGGTTCGGCTTGCCCTTCACCCACGTCGGCGTGGCGCCGGTGGAGCTGGCGATGTTCTCGCCGTTCGACAGGTAGGCCTTCAGCTCGCCCTTGCCGCCGCCCAGCGCCGCCGGGTTGGTGCAGGCCGCGACCATGCCGGGCTGCTGGACCTTGCCAAACCGGCTGTTGGCCGGCGGCGGCGAGGTTTCGCGGAAGGTCACGTAGCTGATCGCGCAGCCGGTCTGGGTCGCCGACTTGCACAGCGGGATCGTCTTGAACGTCCCCGTGTCCTTGTCGGCCTCGACCGGCAGGTTCGAGCCCAGGATCAGGGCCGCGACGAGCTGCTTCTGGATCGGCTTGCCCTCGACCTCGGCCGGGATCAGCCGCTGCAGCACGCCCGAGCCCTGGCTGTGCCCGATCAGGACCACGCCCCGACCCTTGTTCTCATGTGTCAGGTAGTGGTTCCAGGCGTCGACCACGTCCTGGTAGCCGGTGTTGCGCGTGGCCGGGTCGGTGGAGCCCGGCAGCGGCTGGCCGGTCATCATCGCCCGCAGGCCGGCCAGGGTGAACTGGCGGTACATCGGCGCGAAGATCCGGCATTTGGAGCCGAAGCGGGCCAGCTGCTGCTTCACCACGTTCAGCTCGGCGGGATCGGCCTTCAGGTCGGACAGCACGCCGGGATCGGTCGAGACCGTCGGATAGACGTAGAAGCAGTCGATCGGCGCCTTGGGGTCGGCCTTGAACTGTTCGACCCGGCTCGTGCCGTCGGCGTTGATGATGGTGGTGGTGAGGTCCACCGAACAGGCGTCGTTCGCCTTGCCCGGGTAGCACAGCCAGTTGGCCCTGTCCGCGTAGTCCGCCCGCGCGGTCGCGCCCGGCGCCTGCGCGTGCGCGACGCCCGCCAGCGCCGCCCCGGCCAGCGCCAGGGCGCCGATCAGCAGTCTCCCCATGGAAATTCTCCCCATCTTCGAAATTCAGGTTCGATGAATGGCGGGAGATTACGCGCCGGCCGTCTCGGGTCCATGCATTTCACCCGCGTAACGCCGGCGTCGAATTCGGTGGACGGAAGGCGCGGTGAGGGGCGCATGATCGCGTCAGGGCAGGAGGCGCAGCGATGACTCTCGAGATGTGGATGCTGTTCGGGGCGGGAATCCTGGGCCTCGTGCACCTCAGCGCAGCCTCGTTCACCTTCAAGGCGCAGGTCGGCAACGCCTACAGCGTCGGCGCGCGGGACGAGGACCTGAGACCGACCGGCGTGGCGGGGCGGCTGGATCGCGCCCAGCGGAATTTCCTCGAGACATTCGCCATATTCGCCAGCGCCGTGCTCATGCTGCAGGCGCTCGACCGCAGCGGCTCGTGGCTCAGCGAGGCCGGCGCCGTCATCTACCTGGTCGGACGCACCGTCTTCATGCCGCTCTACGCGGCGGGCGTTCCCTGGCTCAGGACGTTATCCTGGAACCTCGCCACCCTGGGCCTCGTGATGGTGATGATTGCGGTGGTATGGCGGCCCTAGGCCACCCGCACCCGAGCGGTGCTTTCCGGCAGGTCCTGGCCGAACGCGCGCTGGTAGAACTCGGCGACGGTGCCGCGCTCCAGCTCGTCGCACTTGTTCAGGAAGGTCATCCGGAAGGCGAGGCCGATGTCGCCATCGAAGATCTCGGCGTTCTGAGCCCAGGTGATCACGGTCCGCGGGCTCATGACCGTCGAGATGTCGCCGTTCATGAAGGCGTTGCGCGTCATGTCGGCCACGCGGACCATGGCGGCGATGGTGCGCTTGCCCTCAGGCGTATCGTAGCCGGGCGCCTTGGCCAGGACGATGGCGGCTTCCACGTCGTGGCTCAGATAGTTGAGCGTGGTGACGATCGACCAGCGGTCCATCTGGCCTTGGTTGATCTGCTGGGTGCCGTGATACAGCCCCGTCGTGTCGCCGAGGCCGATGGTGTTCGTGGTCGAGAACAGCCGGAAATGCGGGTTCGGGCGGATGACGCGGTTCTGGTCCAGCAGGGTCAGCTTGCCCTGCGCTTCCAGCACGCGCTGGATCACGAACATCACGTCGGGTCGGCCGGCGTCGTATTCGTCGAACACCAGGGCGATCGGCCGCTGGATGGCCCACGGCAGGATGCCTTCGCGGAATTCGGTGACCTGCTTGCCTTCCTTCAGGACGATGGCGTCCTTGCCGACCAGGTCGATGCGGCTGACATGGCTGTCGAGGTTCACCCGGATCAGCGGCCAGTTGAGGCGGGCGGCCACCTGCTCGATGTGGGTCGACTTGCCGGTGCCGTGGTAGCCCTGGACCATCACCCGGCGGTCGTAGGCGAAGCCGGCCAGGATGGCGCGGGTCGTTTCCGGGTCGAAGCGGTAGGCTTCGTCGAGATCCGGCACGTGAGGGTCGCGTTCCGAGAACGCCGGGACCTGCATGTCGAAGTCGACGCCGAACGTCTCGCGGGCGTTCACCGTCTTGTCGGGGACCAGGGAGATCAGCTTGTCTTCGGTGGTGTCGAAAGCGGCCATGGCAGCCGATTACTCGCTTGCCCGGACGGAAGCAAACGGGTGTTTCTAAAGGCGAGCGCCGCCGTTCGAGAGCCGCGCCCGGGAGGTCGTCATGTCGGCTGAGGCCCCGCGGAACTACCGCATCATTTCCGTGACGCCGGAGCCGTCCGGCTTCGGCGCCGAGATCACCGGCGTCGACCTCTCGCGCCCGCTGGCGCCCGAGGCGCTGGCCGAGGTCAAGCGCGCCTGGGCCGACCATGCCGTGGTCGCCTTCCCCGGCCAGCCGCTGAGCCTGGAGGCCCTGGAGGCGTTCACGCTCCAGATCGGGCCGTTCGGCGAGGACCCCTTCATCAAGCCGATGCCGGGTCATCCCAACGTGCTGGAACTGCGCCGCGAGCCCGACGAGAAGGCCACGAATTTCGGCGCGGGCTGGCATTCCGACTGGAGCTTCCAGCCCGAGCCGCCGGCCGCAACGATCCTGCGGTCCGAGGTCGTCCCGCCGGTCGGCGGGGACACGCTCTTCTGCGACGGCGCCCGCGCCTACGCGGCGCTGTCGCCGACGTTCCGCACGATGCTCGAAGGCCTGCGGGCCGTGCATTCCGCGACCCGCGCCTATGGCACGAAGGGCGTCTTCGCCCGCGAGACCGAGAAGCGGACCATGGAGATCATCGTCTCGCCCGAGGCGGACAGGAGCCTGACCCATCCGCTGGTCCGCACCCATCCGGTGACCGGCCGCAAGGCGCTCTACGTCTCGCCGGTCTACACGACCGGGATCGAGGGCCTGACCGTCGAGGAGAGCCAGGCGATCCTGGGATTCCTCTTCAAGCACATGACGCAGGCCGCGTTCGTCTACCGCCACAGGTGGCGGCCCGGGATGGTGCTGATGTGGGACAACCGCTGCACTGCCCACCTCGCCGAAGGCGGCTACGACGGCCACCTCCGGGTCATGCACCGCACGACGGTTGCGGGGGAGAAGCCGGTCTAATCCTCGTGTCTGGCCCTGGTCGCCGCCAGCCCTGCAAGGCTGAGGACGCCGGCCGCCACGAGATAGAGCCCAACGGGGGGCGAGGCCGCCACGGTCCGCCAGAGCCTGGGCGGCCATCGGCGCCATCCCGCCGCCGATGATGCCGCCGACGTTGAAGGCGATCGAGGCGCCCGAGTAGCGGACGCGCGGCGGGAAGAGGCTGGGCAGATAGGCGCCGAGCGGACCGTACACGAAGCCCATGGTGAACAGCGCCAGCGACAGCCACAGCCAGATCAGCGCCAGCGAGCCTGACCCCATCATGCCCCCCATCGAGGCGCCGACGGCGACGGTCGCGACGCAGCCGGCGATCAGGACCCGGCGGGTGCTGGATTTGTCGGACCACCAGCCGGCGATGACGATGCCGAGCGCAAGGAAGAGGATGGCTCCCAGCTGGACGCCCAGGAACGCCTCGCGGCCGTAGCCGAGCGTCGAGACGCCGTATCCGAGGGCGAAAGCGGTCGCGAGATAGAAGATGGCGAAGCAGGCCACGACGGCGAAGGTGCCCCCGACGAGCGCCCCGGGGTGGCGTCGCACCACCTCGGCCATCGGAACGTGCGCGGGCGGCGCCTCGGCCAGCGCCTTCTGGAAGGCCGGCGTTTCGGTGAGCTTCAGGCGGATCCAGAGGCCCAGGATCACCAGCACCGCGCTGAACAGGAACGGCAGCCGCCAACCCCAGGCGCGGAAATCGTCGGCGTCGAGGAACAGGCCGAGCAGGAGGAACAGGCCGTTGGCGGCGATGAAGCCCACCGGCGCCCCAAGCTGCGGGAACATGCCGAAGCGGGCCCGCCAGCCGGGCGGCGCGTTCTCCACGGCCAGCAGGGCGGCCCCGCCCCATTCCCCGCCGAGACCGAAGCCCTGACCGAAGCGCAGCAGGCACAGCAGCGCCGGCGCGATCCACCCGGCCACCGCATAGCTGGGCAGGAAGGCGATCAGCAGGGTGGAGACGCCCATCGTCAGCAGCGAGGCGACCAGCGTCGACTTGCGGCCGATGCGGTCGCCGAAGTGGCCGAAGAAGGCCGCGCCCACAGGCCGGGCGAAGAACGCCACGGCGAAGGTGGCGTAGCTGCTCATCAGCTGGGCCGAGGGCGAGGCGGCCGGAAAGAAGAGGTGCGGGAACACAAGCGCCGCCGCCGTCGCGTAGATGTAGAAGTCGTAGAACTCCACCGCCGTGCCCACGAGGCTCGCGGTGAGGACGCGGCGCGTCGAGTTGCTGGCCGTCACGATCTGCTCCCCCTGTTGTCCCGGCTTCGCGCCCCCTGCGCGAGAGGTCAAGCCGCATGGCCTGACGAGCCGCTTCCGGCTAGTTGAGGGTCATGAGCGACGTCGAACCCTTCTACGCCATCTCCATCAGCGGTCTGGCCCAGAAGCTGAAGGCCGAGGGCCGCTCCATTATCCACATGGAGTTCGGCCAGCCGTCCACGGGCGCACCGAGAGCGGCCATCGAGCGGGCGCACGCTATCCTCGACGAGGAGGCGATGGGTTACTGGGAAAGCGCGCCGCTGAAGGCGCGCATCTGCCGCCACTACGCCGAAACCTATGGCGTCGGCGTGGAGCCTTCCCAGATCACGCTCACCTGCGGCGCCTCGCCCGCCCTGGTGCTGGCGCTGTCGGCGACCTTCAGGCCCGGAGACGTCATCGCGATGGCGCGGCCGGGGTACGTCGCCTATCGGAACACCGTGCGGGCGCTGCGGATGACGGCGCTGGAGATCCCCTGCGGAGCCGATACGCGCTTCCAGCTGACCGCCGAGCAGTTGGCGGCGATCCAGCCGGCTCCGGCCGGGGTCATCATCGCCAGCCCCGCCAATCCGACCGGCACGGTGATCCCCGGCGACGAACTGGAGGCTATCGCGCACGTGTGCCGCGAGCGCGGCATCCGCATCGTATCGGACGAGATCTACCACGGGCTCAGCTACGCCGAGCCGACGCGCTCGATGCTGGAGTTCGAGCCGACGGCGATCATCGTCAACAGCTTCTCCAAGTACTTCAGCATGGCCGGCTGGCGGCTGGGCTGGCTGGTCGTGCCGAAGGCCGAGGCCTCTCGCGCCGTGGCCTACATGGGCGCGCTGTTCCTGACCGCGCCGGCGCTCGCCCAGCACGCCGGCCTCGTGGCCATGGACTGCCGCGACGAGCTGGAGGGGCACGTCGCCACCTACCGCCGCAACCGCGAGCTGCTGCTGGCGGCGCTGCCGGAGCTCGGCCTGGGGGAGATCGCGCCGCCGGACGGCGCCTTCTACATCTGGGCCGACGTGGGCCAGCTCACCGACGACAGCCTGGGCTTCTGCAAAGAGCTCCTGCAGGACACTGGCGTCGCCACGGCGCCCGGCATCGACTTCGACCCTGTCGAGGGACGTCACTTCATCCGCATGAGCTTCGCGGTCTCGACGCCCGAGATCGAGGAGGCGATCCGCCGGATGGTCCCCTGGTTCGCGGCCAGGCGCGCGTCGGCGGCCGCGTAGGCGCGCCGCCTCACACCGGCGGGGCGCGCGGCGAAGCGCCGCACCTCGTCCGAAACGATCGCAACTCGGCCTTAACGGGCGCGGCGCCTTGTCGGCGGATATCGCATCCCCGGAGTGAGTAGGTCAGTGAGCGACAAGTACGCGGTCCGCCAGAGGCTTGAGTTCATCGGGTTGGACAACGATGCGCGGGCGGCCTTGGCCCGCCTGAAGCCGTTCCTGGCCGACGCCGTCGGCCCGGCCCTGGACGGGTTCTACGGGAAGGTTCGCGCGACGCCCGAGGTGCGCCAGTTCTTCCGCGACGACGCCCACATCGCTGTGGCGCAGGGCGCTCAGTCGACCCATTGGACGCGCATCGCGGACGCCACCTTCGACGACGCTTACGTGCGCGGCGTGCGGACCATCGGCGAGACCCACGCCCGCATTGGTCTCGAGCCTCGCTGGTACATCGGCGGTTACGCTTTGATCCTGGAACGCCTGCTCCAGGACCTGATCGAGACGCGCTGGGCGAAGCGCGGGCTGCTGAGCGGCCGAAAGGGCGGCGAAGACGTCGGCCACGAGGCCGGAGTCCTGGCCAAGGCTGTGCTGATGGACATGGACTTCGCGATCTCGATCTACCTGGAGGCTCTCGAGGCCAAGCGCGAGCAGCTCGAGGCGGAGCGCCAGGACGCCGAGCGGCGGCAATCGGAGCTGGTGGCCGCGCTCGCGGACGCGCTGGCCCGGGTGTCGGCCGGCGACCTTCGGGCGCGGATGGAGGTGGCGGTGGCGCCGGAGTTCGACGCCCTGAAGCGTGATTTCAACACCGCCATCGCAACGCTGGAGCAGGCGATCGGCGCCGCGTCGGCGGCTTCGGACGAGGTCACCAAGGGCGTGGGCGAGATCGGCCTGGCCGCCGACCAGCTCTCGCGCCGCACCGAGCAGCAGGCGGCAAGCCTCGAGCAAACGGCCGCAGCGCTCGAAGAGATCACCGTCGCCGTGCGCCGTAGCGCCGAGGGCGCTCAGGAGGCCACGCGCTTCGTTGCCGCCGCCAAGGCCGATGCGGACGCCTCCGCCGAGGTGGTGCGTCAGGCCGTCGGAGCGATGGACGAGATCGCCGGATCCTCTCGCCGGATCTCCGAGATCCTTGGGGTCATCGACGAGATCGCCTTCCAGACCAACCTCCTCGCGCTGAACGCGGGGGTCGAGGCCGCCCGGGCCGGCGACGCGGGCAAGGGATTCGCTGTCGTGGCCTCGGAAGTGCGGGCGCTGGCCCAGCGCTCGGCCGACGCCGCCAAGGAGATCGAGGCGCTCATCGGCGCCTCGACCCGTCAGGTGCAGACCGGCGTCCAACTGGTCGGCAAGACCGGCGAGGCGCTGTCGGCGATCGTCCAGCGGATCGGCGCCATTGACACCATCGTCGGAGAGTCGGCCGCCTCGGCCCAGGAGCAGGCCCGCGGACTGGGCGAGGTGAATATCGCCGTCAGCCAGCTGGATCAGATCACCCAGCAGAACGCTGCGATGGTGGAGGAGACCAGCGCCGCGACCCAGTCGCTCAGCGACCAGGCGGCCGGCCTCGCCGAGCGCATGGGCGGCTTCCGGGTGAGCGGGGCTCAGGCCGCGACCGAACGGCGGTTGAGGGCGGTGGCCTAGATCCGCCGCTCCAGCCCCGCCCAGAACGGCTCGCGCAGCTTGCGTTTGAAGATCTTGCCGGAGTCCTCGCGAGGCAGGTCCGAGGCGAAGTCGACCTGCTTGGGGACCTTGTAGCCGGCGACGCGGGCCCGCAGGTAGGCTTTCACACCGGCCTCGTCGAGGTTGAAGCCGGGCTGCGGCTGGACAACGGCGTAGACGCCCTCGCCGAATTCCTCGTCGGGGATCCCGAACACGGCGCAGTCGGCGACGCCGGGCATCTTCAGGAGCTCGGCCTCGATCTCGGCGGGATAGATGTTCACCCCGCCCGAGATGATCATGTCCTTGGCCCGATCGCACAGGTAGAGGAAGCCATCCTTGTCGAAGGAGCCGATGTCGCCGGGCGCGATCAGGCCGGCCTTCTCGCTGGCCCGACGCTTGGCGTCGTCGCCATGGTAGGTGAAGTCGGCCATGCCGCGGATGCGGGCCACGACCTCGCCTACCTCCCCGGTGGGAAGGCTCTCGCCATCGGCGCCGATCACGCGCACGTCGGCCTCTGGCCAGGCCCGGCCGACCGTGCCCGGGTGCGCCAGCCACTCCTCGGAGGTGCAGAAGGTGACCGCCGAAACCTCGGTCGAGCCGTAGTACTCGTTGATGACCGGTCCCCACCATTCGATCATCGCGCGCTTGATCGGCGGCGGGCAGGGCGCCGCGGCATGGACCACGAACTTCAGGGACGACAGGTCGTAGCGGGCCTTCACCTCGTCCGGCAGTTTCAGCAGCCTGTGGAACATGATGGGCACCATGTGCAGGTGCGTGACGCGCTCGCGCTCGATGAGCTGCAGCAGGTCTTCCGGCTCGAACCGCGGCTGCAGGATGACGGTCGCGCCAAGGCGGGCCGCCGCCAGGCCGTAGGCGTTGGGGGCGGAGTGGTACATCGGCCCGGTCACGACGGTGACGATGTCCTGCGGTTCGCCGAAGCCCATGAAGCCGAACGCCCGGCCGATGATCGCGCCGGTGACCATGGCCTGTTCCGCTGTCGGCGGCGCTCGCCGCACGCCCTTGGGATGGCCGGTGGTGCCGGAGGTGTAGATCACGGAGCCGGGCGCCGCCGCGTCGTCCGCCGCCAACGGTGCGAATCCTTCGAGCCAGGCGCTCCAGTCGGTCATGCCCGGCGGCGTAGCGGCGGCGTCCATGCCGTAGGCCGCGGCGATCTCGGGCGGCGTGGCGACGACCAGCACCGGCACGCCTGGCGGCAAGGCTTCGCGGATCCCCGCGATGAGGTCGGCGTGGATGACGATGGCCCGGGCGCCGGAGTTCTCGAACAGATACCGCGCTTCGTCCGGCGTGTAGTGCCAGTTCACGGGCGTCGGATAGGCGCCGACGAGGCCCGCGGCGAAGCTCGCCTCGAAGAAGGGGAAGTCGTTGCGCAGGTAGAGCGCCACCAGGTCGCCGGGGCCGATGCCCAGGCTCGCCAAGCCAGCGGCGGCGCGCGCGGCCCGCTCGGAAACCGTGGCCAGGGAAAGCCGTCGCGATCCGCTGATCAGATCTCCCATCGCATCCTCCGTCGGCGCTCCAAGGCCCCCCCGGGGCGCTCTGCGGCGCCTCCGGATGAGACCTTAGCCGAGCCCTGGCGAGCCGCCAGCCTGCCGCCGCGTCAGGCCTGGGTGACCGGCAGCCGCAGATAGACGTGGCCGCTGGGCGTGGGCGGCGGAAGGGCGCCGGCCCGGATGTTCACCTGCAGGGACGGCAGGATCAGGGTGGGCGCGGCCAGGGACGCGTCGCGCGCCTGCCGCATGGAGACGAATTCGGCCTCGTCGATCCCCTCGTGGACGTGGACGTTGCGCGCCCGCTCCTCGGCCACCGTGGTCTCCCAGCGATAGTCCTGGCGACCGGACGGCAGATAGTCGTGACCGACGAAGACGCGGGTCTCGGGCGGCAGCGCCAGGATCTTCTGGATCGACCGGTAGAGGGTCGCGGCGTCGCCGCCGGGGAAGTCCGCGCGGGCGGTGCCGTAGTCGGGCATGAAGAGCGTGTCGCCGACAAAGGCGGCGTCGCCGATCAGGTAGGTCACGCAGGCCGGTGTGTGGCCGGGCGTGTGCAGCACCGAGAGGGTGAGCTCGCCCAGGGGCAGCGTCTCGCCCTCGTCCATCAGGACGTCGAACACCCGGCCGTCGTCGCTGACGTCGTCGGCCTCGAAAACGGGGATGAAGGTCTTCTGCACCTCGCGGATGTGCGCGCCGATCACGACCTTCGCGCCGGTCGCCTTCCGGATGTAGTCGGCGGCGGAAAGGTGGTCGGCATGGGCATGGGTCTCGAGCACGTAGACCAGGTGCAGCCCCTGGTCGCGAACGGCCGCCAGCACCTGGTCTGCGGAAGCGGTCGAGAGCTTGGCGGCCTTGGGCTCGAAATCGAGGACCGGGTCGATCACCGCGGCCGCGCGGGTCTGCGGGTCCCAGATCAGATGGGTGGCGGTGAAGGTCGCGGGATCGAAGAAGGTCTGAATGGTGGGACGCATCGGCAAGCCTCCTGCTTGTAGTGGGTATATATGAGCACTTGCTAATTTAGCAATATCGCATATATGACCGGCATGTTCGATCTCACCCGTTTCGACATCACCCGGTTCGAGGCCAGCGCCGCGGACGCCGCGAGGCTTCTGCGGGCGCTCGCCAACGAGCGGCGGCTGATGATCCTGTGCCAGCTCGTCGACCGCGAACACTCAGTCGGCGAGCTGCAGCCCCTCGTGGGCCTGTCGCAATCCGCGCTCTCTCAGCACCTCGCGGTGCTGCGCGAGGACGGCGTCGTGGCGACCCGCCGCGAAGGGCAGACCATCTGGTACCGGATCGCCGATCCCGCCGCCCTCAAGGTGGTGGCGACGCTGGCCGAGATCTTCTGTCCCCCGGAGATGAAGGCGAAACCATGAGCGCCACCCTGATTTCCCTCAAACCACAGGACGTCGCCGCCCGCCTGAAGGGCGGCGGCGCGGTCCTCGTCGACATCCGCGAGGCGGACGAGTTCGCCCGCCGCCACGTGAAGGGCGCGCTGTCGCGGCCGCTGTCGGACTTCGAAGCCGCGCACCTGACGATCGAGCCCGGCCGCGACGTGGTGTTCACCTGCCGCTCGGGCATGCGCACAGCGGCCAACTGCGACCGCCTCGCCGCACGCGTGGACGGCCCGGCCTACGTCCTGGAGGGCGGCGTCGACGGCTGGGCCCGGGCGGGCCTGCCCCTCCAGGAGGATCGCAAGGCGCCGCTTGAGATCATGCGGCAGGTCCAGATCGCCGCCGGCTCACTGGTCCTGCTGGGCGTGATCCTGGGCTTCTCGGTCCATCCGGCGTTCTTCGGCCTCTCGGCCTTCGTGGGCGCGGGGCTGGCCTTCGCCGGCGCCACCGGCTTCTGCGGCATGGCCCGCCTGCTGGCGCTGGCGCCCTGGAACCGGCCGCGGACGGCGTAAGCCCATGGACCCGCTCGCCGGACTGTTGGCCGTGCTCAGCGGTGCGCTCGTCGGCCTCCTGCTCACGGTCTTCGGCGGCGGCGGCTCCGTGCTGGCCACGCCGCTGCTGATCTATCTGGTGGGCGTGCGCGATCCGCACGTGGCCATCGGCACCTCGGCCGCGGCGGTCGCCGTCAACGCGCTGATGGGCCTTTCGGCCCAGGCGCGGGCCGGCCGCGTGAAGTGGCCGTGCGCGATCACCTTCGGCCTTGCGGGCCTCGCCGGCTCGCTGACCGGGGCGCATCTCGCCAAGCAGATGGACGGCCAGGCCCTGCTGGCGTGGTTCGCCCTGGCGATGGCGCTGGTCGGCGGCTCGATGCTGCTGCCCAAGCGGGGCGAGGGCGATCCGGCGGTGCGGCTCAATCCCCGGCTCGTCGCGCGGCTGGCCCCGGCGGGGCTGGTCACGGGGCTCGCCGCCGGCTTCTTCGGCATCGGCGGCGGCTTCCTGATCGTGCCGGGCCTGATGGCCGCCACAGGCATGACCCTGGCCCACGCGGCCGCGTCGTCCCTGGTGTCGGTGACCCTGTTCGGCGCTGCGACGAGCGCCAGCTACGCCGCGTCGGGCCTGGTGAACTGGCCGGTGTTCGCCGCCCTGGTGGCCGGCGGCGGGGCGGGCGCCCTGGCCGGCGCCCCGATCGCGCGCCGCCTCGTTTCGCGCGCCGAGGTGGCGCGGCGCATCTTCGCCCTGATGGTGATCACCACCGCCGCCTATGTCGCCTGGCGAGCCCTGGGGGCCTAGACCATGCCGGCCTTGCGCAGCGCCTGGTAGGCTTTGATCACGCGCTGCAGCTTCTGCTCGCCCGACCGGTCGCCATGGTTGGCGTCGGGGTGCAGGCGCCGGACCAGCTCGGTGTAGCGGGCGCGGATCTTGGCGCCGTCGGCGCTCTCCTCCAGGTCGAGGTCGGCCAGCGCATTGCGCTCGATCTTGCCGAGGTGGCGGCCTTCGGGCTCCGGCGTCCGGCCGTGCCGGGCGTGGCCGCCGAACAGCTCATGATAGTCCTTGAAGCCGCCTTTTCCGGCCTGGAACTTGTGGGTGAAGGAGGCCGCCTCGCGCGACATCCGGCCCGCCTTCATCTCCCAGGTCGGGCGGCCGCCGGTCTTGAGCTCGTCCTCCTGCCGGCGGCGGATCTCCTCCTCGGACAGGCCGGCGAAGAAGTTCCAGTTGCGATTGTACTCGGCCGCGTGCGGTTGGCAGAACCAGTAGTGCTCGTTGAGCATCTCCCGCGACTTGGGCGCGCGCGCCGTCGCCGCCTGGCGGCAGCCGGGATGGTCGCACGCCCGCTCCCCGGGCTTCAGCGCGTGCACGTCCTCGCTCCGCCGATCCTCCTCCTTGGAGGGCGGGCGAACGCGGATGTCGACGAACTTGGGCTTGTATTGAAACGCGCCGGGCATGGGCCAAGTATGGGGGCCAAACACATCCCTTCAAGAATTGAACCGCAGGCTGATGGGCGCCATAATCGAGGCCATCCGAAACAAGCTGACCGCCGCGTTCGAGCCCACCCGGCTCGAGGTCGAGGACGACTCTGCGCGCCACCATGGCCACGCCGGAGCGCGTCCGGGGGCGAGAGCCACTTCAACGTGACCATCGTATCGGCGGCCTTCGCCGGGACGTCGCGGGTGGCCCGCCAGCGGCTGGTCCACCAGGCGCTGCGCGACGAACTCGCGGGTCCCGTGCATGCCCTCTCCGTGAAGGCTCTGGCGCCCGGCGAGGGATAGGCGCCACACTGGCCCTCAAGAGCCGCCGCCGAGGACAACGGGCGTGGGGCCAGGCCAGGAGGGGCGCTTGCGGACCACCATCACCGTCAATGGCGAGGCGCGAACCCACGATCTCGACCCGCGCACGACGCTGCTCGACTACCTGCGCGAAACGCTTCGGCTGACCGGCGCCAAGAAGGGCTGCGACCACGGCCAGTGCGGCGCCTGCACGGTGCTGGTGAACGGCCTGCGCATCAACGCGTGCCTCTCGCTGGCCGTGGCTCATGACGGCGATGAGGTGGTGAGCATCGAGGGGCTCGGGACCCCCGACGCGCTGCACCCGATGCAGCAGGCCTTCCTGAAGCACGACGCCTTACAGTGCGGCTACTGCACGCCCGGACAGATCTGTTCGGCCGTCGCCATGCTGGAAGAGGTGGCCGCCGGCTGGCCCAGCCAGGAGACGGCTGACCTGACCGCCCCCGTCCTCCTCACGCCGGACGAACTGCGCGAACGGATGAGCGGGAACATCTGCCGCTGTTCGGCCTATCCGCAGATCGTCGCCGCGATCGCCGAGGCCGCCGGATGAGGCCCTTCACCTACGAGCGTGCGGCCTCGGCAGACGAGGCGGTCAAGGCCGCGGCCGCGACGCCCGGCGCGCGCTTCATCGCCGGCGGCACCAACCTGCTGGACCTGATGAAGCTGGACATCGAGCGGCCGCAGCACCTGATCGACGTCGCCCGGCTGCCGCTCGGCGCCATCGAACCGGCGGGCGGGGGGCTGCGCATCGGCGGCATGGCCACCAACAGCCAGGTGGCGGCCGATCCGCAGGTGCGGCGGCGCTATCCGGTCCTGGCCCAGGCGATCCTCTCCGGAGGCTCGCCACAGCTGCGCAACAAGGCCAGCGTCGCAGGCAACCTGCTGCAGCGCACCCGCTGCGCCTACTTCTACGACACCTCCAAGCCCTGCAATAAGCGGGCGCCGGGCTCGGGATGCGGGGCGCTGGAGGGCCTGAACCGCAACGCGGCCATCCTCGGCCAGAGCCACGCCTGCATCGCGACCCATCCGTCGGACATGGCGGTCGCCCTGGTCGCCCTCGAGGCCGAGGTGGAGACGCTGACGCCGTCGGGGGAGGCGCGGCGCTTTCCGCTGGCCGAGCTGCATCGGTTGCCCGGCGAGACGCCCCACGTCGAGACCCACCTGATCCCGGGCGAGCTGATCACGGCGGTGGTGCTGCCGCCGCCGCCGGCGGGCGGGCAGGCGTACCGAAAGGCGCGGGACCGGGCCTCCTACGCCGGCGGGCTCGCCAGCGTGGCCGTGGCCGGCGCCCGGCTGGCGCTGGGCATGGTCGCGCACAAGCCCTGGCGCGCGACCCAGGTCGAACAGGCTCTGGCCGCGGGGGCGACGCCCGCCGAGGCGATCGGGGAGGAGCTCAAGGACGCGGCCACCGCCGGACGCAACGACTTCAAGGTGACGCTGACGGCCCGGTTGGCCATGGCCGCCCTGGCGCAGGCCGAAGGAGACGCGGCATGAGCTCGGTGCGTGACTGGGAAGCCTCCAACCCGATCAAGGAGGGGCGGCAGGGCGTTTTCGGCAAGCCGGTGGACCGTTACGAAGGACCGCTCAAGGTCACGGGCGCGGCCCCCTACGCCTACGAGGTCGAGCCGCCGTCGCCCGCCGCCTATGGCGTGATGATCGGCGCCGAGATCGCGTGCGGCCGGATCGTCGCCGCAGACATCGCCGAGGCGCAGGCGCAACCCGGCGTGCGGCTCGTCTGGACCCATGCCAACGCCCCGGCCCAGGCCCCCAAAGGTACGCGCAAGCATCCCCGCAGCACCTCGCCGTCGCGGCCGGCGCTGGAGGACAACCGCGTCGCCTACTTCGGCCAGCCGGTAGCCTTCGTCGTCGCCGACACCCTCGAGCAGGCGGTGGGCGCCTCCCACCTTGTGCGGCTGAGCTACGCCGAAGAGCCCCAGAATTCCGACTTCCACGCCAGCCTCGCGGAGGCGGTCGATCCCCCGGGCGAGGAGGATGTCGAGATCGGCGATTTCGACGCCGGTCTTGCCGCTTCGGCGGTGAAGCTGGACGAGACCTGGACCACGCCGATCCAGAACCACGTCCAGATGGAGCCCTGCGCCACGACGGCCTGGTGGGATGGCGAGACGTGCGTCGTCCACACCTCGGTCCAGATGGTGAAGCCGGCGCAGCATGGCCTGGCCGAGACCCTGGGCATCGACCGCGACGCGGTGCGGCTGCTGACCCGCTACATCGGCGGCGGCTTCGGCGGCAAGGGCCAAACATATGACGACCTGACGCTGGCGGCGCTGGCAGCGCGGGAGCTGCGCCAGCCGGTGAAGGTGGCCTTCACCCGGCGCCAGATGATGCACGGCACGATCCACCGACCGGCCACGGTGCAGCGGGTCCGGCTGGGCGCCGATCGCGACGGACGGCTCAACGCCATGTCGATCGTGACCTGGACCCACTGCCACCGCGACGGACAGTTCACCGAACACGCCTCCAATTTCGCGCGCAGCCTCTATGCGGCGCCGAACCGGCTGACCGGCCATCGGCTGGTGAAGCTGGACCTGCCCGGGGCGGGTCCGATGCGGGCGCCAGGCGAGGCCTCGGGCACGCTCAGCCTGGAGTGCGCCATGGACGAGCTGGCCGAGCAGCTCGGCCTCGATCCCATCGAACTCCGGATCCGCAACGAACCGGAAGCCGACCCCGAGACGGGCAAGCCGTTCTCCATGCGCCAGCTGGTGCGCTGCATGACCGAGGGCGCCCAGCAGTTCGGCTGGGACCGGCGCAATCCCAAGCCCGGCCAGGTCCGCGACGGCCGGTGGCTGGTCGGCCTCGGCATGGCCGCGGCGATCCGCGGAAACTTCCTGCTGCCGGCCAAGTGCAGCTTCTCGGTGGACGTGGACGGCATCGTTACGGTGCGCCAGGGGATGACCGACATCGGCACCGGCACCTACACCGTACTGGCCCAGATCGCCGCCGAAACGCTCGGCGTGCCGCTGGAGAAGGTGCGGGTGGAGATCGGCGATTCCGAACTGCCGCCGGCGCCCGGCTCAGGCGGTCAGTTCGGGGCCGCCACGGCTGGCTCGGCGGCGCTCGACGCGGGCATGAACCTGCGCAAGGCCTTGGCGGAGCTGGCGGTCAACGACCCGGCCTCGCCCCTGCACGGTGCGGCGGTCGAGGCGGTGGCCTTCCATGATGGCCTCATCGCCGTGGAGAACCGGTCGGAGACGCTGGTCGATCTCGTCCGCAGGTCCGCGCCCCAGGGCCTGGCCGCCGAAGGCGAGATCCGGCCCGCCGCCGACGCACGGAACTGGAGCCAGCACACCTACGGCGCCCATTTCTGCGAGGTGGGGGTCGATCCGGTCACCGGCGAGACTCGCGTGCGGCGCATGCTGGGCGTCTTCGCCGCCGGCCGGATCGTCAACGCCAAGACGGCAAGAAGCCAACTGACCGGCGGCATGATCTGGGGCGTGGCCTCGGCCATCCACGAGGGCAATGCGGTCGATGCGCGCTACGGCTCCCTGATCAACCAGGACCTCGCCCAGTACATGGTCACCGTCCAGGCGGACCTCGGCGAGCTGGACGCCGTGATGCTCGACGAGGTCGACGACAAGGCCAATCCGCTCGGCATCAAGGGCGTGGGCGAGCTCGGGAATTCCGGCGCCGGCGCGGCCGTGGCCAACGCCATCTACAACGCATGCGGGGTGCGGGTGCGCGACTATCCGATCACGCCCGACAAGCTGCTGCCGGGGCTGATCCGCGCGGGCTTCTGAACCGGCAGATCGCCTCTATGCCGACTCGGCTGGCGCAAGGCCAAGCTCGTACCTATCTCCAGACCTCGAGTTGGAGACGGGACGTGAAGATATTGTTGTCGGTCGCCGCGCTGGTCGGGTCCGTGACCTTGCTGGTCCAGGACCTGACGGTCCGCGCGTTCGGCTACCTCTAGGCCGGACCTAGGCCCGCGCGGCGGCCGCCCGCAGTTCACCCAGCACGCGGGCCAGATCGCCTTCCCGGAACGGCTTCTGCAGCACCGGCGTGCCGCGGTCCGCGTCGCGCAGGCCCGCATCCCCATATCCGGTAGCGAAGGCGAACGGCGCCCCACGCTCGCGCAGGAGGTCGGCGAGCGGGAAGATCGGCTGGCCGCCGAGGTTCACGTCGAGAACGGCGCAGTCCAGGTCGACCGTACGCGCAAGCTCGATAGCCTCGTCCAGCCGCGAGGCCGGCCCCACCACCGTGCAGCCGAGATCGGCCAGCATGTCCTCGATCAGCATCGAGACCATCATCTCGTCCTCGACCACGAGGACCTTCAGGCCTTCCAGGCCCGGCGTATCGGTCATACCTACGGCTCCTGCCCCCGGGCGCCCGGGTGTCGTCGTGCATCGCTAAGCACATGCCGGAGCGCTTGAACAGCACCTGAACGCCCGTCCCGCGGATTGACAGGCATCCCGCGCCGGACCCTCCATCCGCGCACCCCTTCACGGCCAACGGCGAAGGTAACGGCAAGCTTCACAGTGGGTTCCCGGTTCGGCGAACGCAGAAACTAGTCGAGGCTTTCGTCGGGCTCCGGGGGCGAGATCGTCAGCAGGGTGAGCTGGTTGCCGCGCCGCTCCGCGACGCGGAAGCGGTGCCGATGGAAGGCGAAGGTTTCACCCACTTCCGGGATGCGCTGGCTTTCGTTGATCAGCAGGCCCGCGACCGTCACGGCCTCGTCGTCGGGCAGTTGCCAGTTCAGGGCGCGGTTGAGGTCGCGGATGGTGACCGAACCCTCGACCGAGACCCAGCCGTCCGCCTGCGGCGTCACGCCGGGCGCGACGACGTCGTGCTCGTCCTCGATCTCGCCGACGATCTCCTCGAGGATGTCCTCGAGCGTCACCAGGCCTTCCAGCGCGCCGTACTCGTCCACCACGAGCGCGAAGTGGTTCTGCCGCTTCAGGAAGGCGGCCAGCTGGTCCTTCAGGCTCGTGGTCTCGGGAATGAACCAGGGCGCGCGCAGGATGCTCGGCACGTCGATGCGGTCGATGTCGCCGTCGGCCTTGGCGATGGCCTGCAGCAGGTCCTTGACGTGCAGCACGCCGACGACGTTCTCCGGCTCCTCGCGGTAGATCGGGATGCGCGTGTGGCCGCTGTCGAGCGCCTCGGCCAGGATCTCGCGCGGGGCCATGTCGCCGTCGATCATCACGATAGAGCGGCGGTGGACCATCACCTCGCCCACGTCCATCTCGGCCAGGTCCAGGACGCCGCC
The DNA here is from genome assembly GCF_024699945.1 of Phenylobacterium sp. J426. GTDB lineage: Bacteria > Pseudomonadota > Alphaproteobacteria > Caulobacterales > Caulobacteraceae > Phenylobacterium. Next base: position 2,159,029 of record NZ_JAJOMY010000001.1, read on the forward strand.
CAGCATCCAGCGGTCGCGGGTCTCCACCAGGCCTTCGGAGTGGTGGTACTCCACGGCGCCGCGGATTTCCTCGTGGGCTGCGAGCACGTCGGTCCCGGCGTCCAGCTTGATGCCGAACGGCTTGAGCGTCCGGCGCACCACCCACTGGGCCCCATCCGCCAGCGGCCCGAAGATCTTCACGAGCCAGTACGTCGGGATCGACAGCGTGCGCGCGGTGTCGTCCGCCCGGGCGATGGCGATCGTCTTCGGCATGATCTCCGCGAAGATCACTACCAGCACGGTCATCACGGCCGTGGCGATCGCCGCGCCCAGCCAGCCGGGGAAGGCGGCGCCCAGCACCTGGGTCGTCACGACGGAGGCGAAGATGTTCATGACGTTGTTGGCGAGCAGGATCGCCCCGATCATCGTCTCCTGGTTGCCGATCAGTCGGTTGACCCGCCGGGCCGCCGGGTCGCCGTCGCGCTCCAGCTGGTGCATCCGCCCACGGCTGGCCGCCGTCATCGAGGTTTCGGCGGCCGAGATCAGCGCCGACATGCTGAGCAGGACGAGCAGGGTCGGCGCCAGCGCCGCGAGGATGGCCCAGATCAAGCTGCCGCTCCTTCGCCCACCAGGAACCGGCGCACGGCGCCGGCGTCGACGTCCTTGGCCACGAAGGCGTCGCCGACCGCCCGGGCGAGGATGAAGGTGAGGCGACCGCCCTCGGCCTTCTTGTCCTGGCTCATGTGCGCGACCAGCCGATCGGCGGCGAAGGGGTGGCCGGGGACCTCGGCCAGAGTCACGGGCAGGCCCGCGGCCCCGACGCCGCGCACCGCGCGCTCCGCCTCCTGGCCGCCGCACAGGCCTTGCATGGCCGAGAAGCGGAAGGCGAGCGCCATGCCCGCGCCGACCGCCTCGCCGTGCAGCAGGGCCTCGCCATAGCCGGTCTCCGCCTCCAGGGCGTGGGCGAAGGTATGGCCCAGGTTCAGGAGCGCCCGCCGGCCCTGCTCGCGTTCATCCTCGGCCACGATCTCGGCCTTCATCTCGACGGAACGCGCGACGGCTCTCTTCAGCGCGGCCGGCTCCCGCGCCAGCACGGCGGCGGCGTTGACCTCCAGCCATTCGAAGAAGTCCCGGTCGCCCAGGAGGCCGTACTTGATCACCTCCGCGTAGCCTGCCCGCATCTCCCGGTCGGGCAGGGTGGCCAGCACCGAGAGATCGGCGAGCACCAGCTTCGGCTGGTGGAACGCGCCCACCAGGTTCTTGCCCCGCGGCGTGTCGATGGCGGTCTTGCCGCCCACGGAGGAGTCGACCTGCGCCAGCAGCGTCGTCGGGATCTGCACGAAGTCGATGCCGCGCTTGTAGATGGCCGCCGCGAAGCCCGCGAGATCGCCCACCACGCCGCCGCCGAAAGCGGTGACCAGGTCGCCGCGATCCAGCTCCAGAGCCAGCAGGCGGTCGGACACGTCGGCCAGCCCTTCGAAGCTCTTGGTCTGCTCGCCCGGCGGTACGATGACCGGATGGACCTCGACGCCAGACCTGCGGAGGGCGGCCGTGAGGCGCTCCCCGTGCAGGCTCCAGACCGTCTCGTCACTGACCACCGCGGTGCGGCCGCGCTTCAGCAACGGCCGCATATGCTCGCCTGCGGCGTCCAGCAGGCCCTCGCCGACCCGGACCTCGTAGGCCCGCGTGTCGAGACCGACGGGGATGTTCAGGGCTGCGGTCGCAGTCACGCGGCGGGCTCTTGGAAGTGGTCGGACAGCGCGCGGATGACCTGGTCGACGGTCACATGGTGGGCGACGTCGCCGGTCTCCACCGTCAGGTCGGCTTCGGCATAGGCGGGGTAACGGGCGTCGGCCTGCGCCTTCAGCACCTCCAGCGGGTCCTTGCCGATCAGCAGTGGGCGCGTGTCCTTGCGTCCGACCCGGCGCGCCAGGGTTTCCAGGTCGGTCTTCAGCCAGACCGACACCGCCTTCGACTTGATGAGCGCGCGCGTCTCGGGGTTCATGAATGCGCCGCCGCCAGTGGCCAGCACGTGCGGCGGCTGGTCCAGGAGGCGCGAGATCACCCGCCGCTCGCCATCGCGGAAGGCGGCTTCGCCGAGTTGCGCGAAGATGTCCGGGATCGAACGGCCGGCGGCGGCCTCCACCTCCGTGTCGGCGTCCCGGAAGGGCAGCGACAGCGCACTGGCCAGCCGGCGTCCGACGCTGGACTTGCCTACGCCCATGAGGCCCACGAGGGCGATGGTGCGGTGGCGGAGCGGTTCGTAACGGTCCATGGACGGCGGAGCCATACACGAGCGCGCGCCCTCGCGCCAATCCAAGGCCGCATGTAGGCTGTCGGTCATGTCGCGTTCGCCCTTCTTCATCGCATCCCTCGCCGCCGGCGCGCTGTTCGCCGGCCAGGTCCTCGCCCAGCCGGTGCAGGTGGCCCCGCTGGCCGCGCCCGACGCGTTCTCGACGCCCGGGCGCACGACGGGCCTGCCCGCAGACCTCTGGCGGGGCGCCTCGGCCGAGACGGTGGCCAGGGTCCTGCCTCTGCTGGCCACCAAGCCGCTGTCGCCGGCGGCGGCCCAGCTCGCCCGTCGGGTGCTGGCCACCGGCGCTGCAGGGCCGTCCGGCATCGGCGGCGATCCCGCCCTGATCGGTTTGCGCGCCAACGCCTTGATCGCACTGGGCGACCCGCAGGCGGCCGCGGCCATCCTGGCGCGGGCGCCGGGGCTCGAGCGCAGCGCCGAGCTTTCCCAGGCCGCCGCCGAGAGCGCGCTGCTGGCCGGCGACGACGCCCGCGCCTGCGCCATCGCCGAGCGGCTGGGCGCGGGACGGGGGCAGATCTACTGGCTTCGCCTGCGCGCCTACTGCCAGGTGCTGGCCGGGGAGAAGGGCGCCGCCCAGCTCACCTTCGAGCTCGCCCAGACCCAGGCGCGGGACGCCGTCTATGGCCGGTTGATGACCGCCAAGCTCACCGGCGCTGCGGCCGGTGCGGCGTCGCTGCGCAATGGCCTCGACTACGCGCTCTCCCGCAGCCTTGGCCTCGACATCTCGGCGGCCAAGCCCGCTCCCGCGGTCGCGGCGGCGGTCTCCCCCGAGGAACGGGCCTGGAGCGTTCCCGAACCGGACCCCAGCGCACACGGCTTCATGGCCGCGGCGGACCAGACGCCGGGTCCGGCGATGTGGACCATGACTCTGATCCGCGGCGCCGCCACCGGCCAGGGCAAGGACCGCGGGCGGTATGAAGGCGCGGCCCTGCTGATGGCGGCGCTCTCGCCCGACCTGGGGGTCAGCGAGAACGGCGACCTGGCCGGTTTCTCGACGCCGGCCGGGAAGGCTCCGGCCGGACGCGCGCTGGCCCTGACGCGCGCGGTGGCGGCCAGGGCAGCCGGCGAGACCGCCCTGCTCGCGCTCTGGACGGCCACTGAGGCCGGCGCCGGCGGCGTGGCCCTCGGCGACCGCGTCCAGATCGTGCATGCGCTGCGCCAGGTCGGGCTGACCGACGAAGCCCACGCGTTCGCGGCCGAAGGCCTCGCCGGGCTGAAATGAGCAAGGGCGCGGCGTGGGCCGAGGCCTTCCTCGAGATGATGGCCGTGGAGCGCGCCGCGGCGAAGAACACGCTTACCGCCTATCAGCGCGATCTCGCCGACGCCGCCGGGTTCCTCGCCTCTCGGGGGTGCGATCTGTCCAACGCCGCCGCCGAGGACGTGGAGGCCTACTTCCTGGACCTGGGCGTCCGGGGCCTGTCGGCGGCGACGGCGGCGCGCCGCCGTGCGGCGGTGCGGCAGTTCTACCGGTTCGTCCTGGGCGAAGGCTGGCGCGACGATGATCCCTCGCGTCGCGTCGAAGCCCCGAAGCAGGGCCGCAAGCTGCCCAAGGTGCTGACGCGCGGGGAGATGGACCGGCTGATCGCCGCCGCGTCCGAGCGGGACGGGACCCAGGGCCTGCGGCTCGCCTGTATGGTCGAGCTGGCCTACGCCTCGGGCTTGCGGATCTCGGAGCTGACCGGCCTCACGCTCGCCGCCTTGGCGCGCGACCCCGCCTATCTGATCGTCAAGGGCAAGGGCGGCAAGGAGCGGCTGGCGCCTCTCAACGCGGCCGCCCGCGCGGCGGTCAAGGCGTATCTCGAAGTCCGGCCGACCTTCCTGCCCAAGGGCGATGCGGCCAACCCCTGGCTCTTTCCCTCCCGCGGCAAGGGGGCCCGGCTGACGCCCCGCCGGTTCGCCCAGCTGCTCGACGAGGCGGCGGCCGACGCCGGCATCGACCCGGCCCGCGTCAGCCCCCACGTCCTGCGCCACGCCTTCGCCACCCACCTCTTGGAAGGCGGCGCCGACCTGCGGGTGGTGCAGAAGCTCCTGGGCCACGCCGACGTGGCGACGACCCAGATCTACACCCACGTGGCGCAGGACCGCCTGACCGAGGTGGTCCACAGCAAGCATCCGCTGGCCAAGAAGTAAGCCGCAAGCCCTCGAAAAAAGGGCCGCCCTCGCGGGCGGCCCTTCGAAGTCAGATGAGGCTCTGCTTAGCCGGTGATCCGGTAGCGACCGTCGCCGTCCGGGCAGACGCGGACATAGCGATAATCGTTGCCGTAGCTATCGACCGGGGCCGGAGCCAGGCGGCAGCGCTGGCGGGTGTAGTAGCTGCTGTCGTACTGGCCGTAGCGGTACGAGCGGCTCTCACGATAGGGCACGGTGTCGTTGTACGTGAAATACGGACCGCGGCTGTCGCACTTGTACTTGTCGTTGGCGTTGCCGACGGCTGCGCCGAGGCCGCCGCCCACCACCGCGCCGAGCACGGCGCCTTCCGTGCGGGCGTTACGGGCCGCCACGTTAGAACCGAGCACGCCGCCCACGATCGCGCCCAGCACGCCGGCCGTCACCGTCGAGTTGTTGTTGCAGCGCACGTTGGTCGAGGCGTTCGAGCCGTAGTAGCCGGCGGAGGGGGCGCTGTAGCCCGCGTACGGACCGCTACGGTTCCAATAGGCGTCGTCCCAGATCGGGCGGGCGTAGCGGCGCTCGTAGGAGCCGTAGCCGTAGCGGGCGTCATAGCGGGCGCGGGCGCGTTCCCAGTCGGCGAGGCGCCGCTCGTAGTCGCGCCGGGCTTGCTGATAGTCGGCCCGGGCTTCCTGATAGGCCTCACGGCTGTTCTGATACTGATACCGTTGGGCTTCGTATTCACGCTGCGCCCGCTGGTAGTCGTCCGTCGGGCGATAGTACTGGGCGTAGGCGGGGGCGGCAGTCGCCAGCGCGAGCGCCGAGGCCATCCCGATCTTCACAATATTGTTCATAGCCAATAGCTCCGTTTCTCCTCGTGGCGCGGGGTGCTGTGTCAGGGCAGGATCCGCGCGATCTAGGAAGACGCGCCGGTCTGCCTCCGGCCCCCGAAACGGATGCAGGCCTGGCTCGACCTCGGGCCTACAAACGATCAACGGTTATCCGGGTTGCACCCGATCTCCCGCCGCAGGTCTCTGGACGTCAGGCCGAGCCCGTCTGCGCATGCGGCGCGGCGACCGGCTTGCTCTCGGGCGAGCCCCTCTGGCGCAGGAAGATGGCCAGAACCACGAGGACGGCGGTCGAGAGGAACTCGCTCTGCCAGTTCTGGAAGCTCTCGAACCAGAACTGCGGGCTGTGCAGGTGCTCGAGAACGCCGGGCGGCGGCTGGCCGTGCATGGCGGCCTCCTCGCCGGCCAGGCGGGCGCTGTTCCTCAGGTGCAGGGCGAACGAGACCACGAACAGCAGGGCCATCGCCAGCCCCAGCGACTGACCATAAAGGCCGCGGACGAAGCCGCCCGCCCGGACCGGCCAGGGCGCATCCGGCGCCTTGGCGTCGAGGGCGGGGTCGCGATCCTGCGGCGCCGGCTCATCGGGATCCTTCGATTCCGGCGATCCCCGCTGGAACAGGAAGGCGGTCAGCGTGACATAGGTCCACATCTGCAGGAACTCGCTCTCCCAGTTCTCGAACAAGGTGGAGAGGAACTGGGGCGAGTGCAGGAACTGGAGAAGCCCGACGACCGGCAGGTGATGGTCCAGACGCTCCTGGTTCTCGACGCCGAGCCCGGTGAACACGTGACCGATCAGGCTGATCAAGAACAGCGCCAGCAAAGCCAGCGTCAGGCCGTTGTCGCGCAGCAGCGTCTTCATGCCTGCTCAAGGCTGCAACCACGGCCCCGGTTCCCCGCTTGTTAGGCCGGCGGTTCGCGCCTAGTTTCCGCCGCCTCTGGACGACCGCAAGGAAGCCTCTGCCGCATGGCCGCGCACTATCTCGAGTTCGAGCGCCCGATCGCCGACCTCGAAGCCAAGATCGAGGAACTCTCGCGCCTCTCCGAGACCGCGGCGGCGGGCTCGCTGGACGACGAGATCGAGGCGCTGCGGGCGCGCGCCCAGGACATGCGCCGCGAGGCCTATGCGAACCTGGACGCCTGGCAGAAGACGCAGGTCGCGCGCCATCCCGAGCGGCCGCATTTCGTCGACTACGTCGGCGCGCTGATCGATGACTTCGAGGAGCTGCGCGGCGACCGCACCTTCGCGGACGATCAGGCGGTGATGGGCGGCCTGGGCCGCTTCCGCGGAACGCCCGTGGTGGTGATGGGCCACGAGAAGGGCCGCGACACCGTCGGCCGGGTGAAACACAACTTCGGCTACGCGCGGCCCGAGGGCTACCGCAAGGCGATCCGGCTGATGGAGCTGGCCGAGCGGTTCAATCTGCCGGTGGTCAGCTTCGTCGACACGGCCGGCGCCTATCCGGGCGTGGCCTCGGAGGAGCGCGGCGTCGCCGAGGCCATCGCGCGCTCGACCGAGAAGTGCCTGATGCTGCAGACGCCCAACGTCGCCGTGATCACCGGCGAGGGCGGCTCGGGCGGCGCCATCGCCATCGCCGCCTGCAGCAAGGTGCTGATCCTGGAGCACGCCATCTATTCGGTGATCGCGCCGGAAGGGGCCAATTCGATCCTGTGGCGCGGCGCGCGCACCGCCGGCGAGGCCGCCAAGGCCATGAAGATCACCGCCCAGGATCTGGAGCGGATGAAGATCGTCGACCGCATCATCCCGGAGCCCGCGGGCGGGGCCCACTCCGATCCCGAGGCGGCCATGCAGGCCGTGGGCGATGCGGTGGAGGACGAGCTGAAGGCGCTGCTCCAGCTGGACGCCGCGACGCTGAAGGCCCAGCGCGCCGAGCGCTTCTACGCCATCGGCCGAAGCGGCCTGCAGTAACGCGCGGGACGGCCCGGCCGGAAAGCCGGGTTGCCTGACGTGACGTCCGGGGCTTCAGTGTCGGCCAAACAGATGTTTGGAGGCACGTCCCATGGCGCTGAAGACGCGGTTCACCGAGACCTTCGGGATCGAGCATCCCATCGTGCAGGGCGGCATGCAGTGGGTCGGTCGCGCCGAGCTCGTCGCCGCGGTGGCCAACGCGGGCGGCCTGGGCTTCATCACCGCCCTGACCCAGCCCACCCCCGACGACCTGCGGCGCGAGATCGACCGCTGCCGCAAGCTGACCGACAAGCCGTTCGGCGTGAACCTGACCATCCTGCCGGCGATCACGCCGCCACCTTACGCCGAGTACCGCCAGGCGATCATCGACGGCGGGGTGAAGATCGTCGAGACGGCCGGCTACAAGCCGCAGGAGCACGTCGACCACTTCAAGGAGCACGGGATCAAGGTGATCCATAAGTGCACCGCGGTGCGCCATGCCTTGTCGGCCGAGCGGATGGGCGTCGACGCCATCTCCATCGATGGCCTCGAATGCGCCGGCCACCCGGGCGAGGACGATGTCGGCGGCCTGATCCTGATCCCGGCGGCGGCCGACAAGGTCAAGATCCCGATGATCGCCTCGGGCGGGTTCGGCGACGCCCGCGGCCTGGTGGCGGCCCTGGCCCTGGGCGCGGACGGCGTGAACATGGGCACCCGCTTCATGTGCACGGTCGAGAGCCCGATCCATCAGAAGGTGAAGGAGCAGATCGTCGCCAACGACGAGCGGCAGACCAACCTGATCTTCCGCACCATGCACAACACCGCCCGGGTGGCGAAGAACGCCGTCTCGGACGAGGTGGTGGCCATCGAGCGCCGTGGCGGCGCCAAGTTCGAGGACGTGAAGGAGCTGGTGGCCGGCGCCCGCGGTCGCCTCGTCTACGAGGAGGGCGACCCCGACTACGGCATCTGGTCCGCTGGCCAGGTCCAGGGCCTCATCCACGACATCCCGACCTGCGCCGAGCTGATCGGCCGCATGGTGCGCGAGGCCGAGGAGATCATCCAGGGCCGCCTCGCCGGGATGGTGGGCCAAAGGGTGCTGCAGCCGGCCTGACCAGCGGGCTCATCGGCAAAAACAAGAAGGGCCGCCGGAGCGATCCGGCGGCCCTTTTCGTCGTCTGCGGCGTCCCGCCCAGGCCGAAGCCCGGGCGGTCCTCCGGTCTTAGAAGCGGGCGGTCAGGCCCAGCACGTAGTAGCGGCCCAGGAAGTCGTAGCTGCCGTAGGCGTTCGCCGAGCCGGTCGCGTAGATCGGCGGCTCTTCGTCGAACACGTTGCGGACCACGAGACGGGCGCGAAGGTTGTCGAGGCCGACGCCCCAACGCTTCGTCCAGTCGGCCAGGTCGTAGGTGACGCCGACGTCGTGCAGGAAGTAGTCGTCGACGCGCAGCGGGTAACGGGTCTCCAGCGTGAAGTCGTTGTTGAACTGCGACTCGTCGAACCAGTTGATCGTCCAGTTCACCGACAGCGGACCGCGGTCGTAGTTCGTCTCCAGCTTCCAACGCCACTTGGCGTTGCCGATCTCGCCCTGGTCGCGGTTCAGGTCGAAGCCCAGACCGGTGACCGAGGTCTCCTGGCGTTCCACGTGGTAGAGGTCGAAGTTGAACTCCAGACGGCCGGGGTCGCCGCCGAACCAGCCGCCCATGGCGCCGCCGAGCACGTCGGCGAGGTCGGTGCGGTAGTCGATGCCGGCGGTGAAGCCTTCGAAGTTCAGGTAGCCGGCGTTGATGTAGCCGGTCGACGGACCGGTCGCCGTGGCGCCCGTACCCGTCGCCGCGCCGTTGGTCAGGATCTGGCCCTGGCCGGTCGTCGCGTCGGTGTTCGAATTACCCCGCTGGAAGCGGCCGCAGGCGTCCGCGGGCGGGTTCGGCGAGTCGTAGCAGACCTGCAGGATCGAGGTCAGGTTGAAGTTCGAGATCGCGCCCTTCAGCTTGATGTTCGCCCAGTCGAAGCTGATGGCCAGCCCGGGGACGAACGACGGCTGATAGACGAAGCCCAGCGTCCATTGCTTGGCGATTTCGTTCTCGAGAGCCGGGTTGCCGGCCTGCGAGCCCTGCACGGTCGCGGCCTGGACCTGCGAGGTGAGGTTGAAGTTCGCCGGCAGGCCCAGCGCCTGGAACGCGGCCCGGCAGTTGGCCGCGCGCGTCGCCGGGTTCGGACCCGAGTTGATGTTGCGGAAGTCGCAGGGGTCCGTCGCCGTCATGAAGCTGGTCGCGTTCGGAAGGAACAGCTCGGTGATGGCGGGGGCGCGGAAGGACCGGCTCTTCTGACCGCGGATCATCAGATCCTGGATCGGGAACCAGCGACCGCCGTAGCTCCAGGCGTCGTCCTTGCCGGCCTGGCTGTGGTCCACCTTACGATAGGCCGCCTCGACCTCCAGGCGGTGCAGCATCGGGAAGCTGAACTCGTCGCCGAAGATCGGCACCAGGGTTTCAGCGTACCATTCCTTGGTGTCGAACTTCCCGGTGAGGGCCGTGATGGCGGCCGAACGGCCGACGCCCAGTTCCTGCGGCTCGTTCGGGTTGAAGTCCGACTTCTCGTAGCGGGCTTCCACGCCGGCCGCGAACGACCACATGCCGCCCGGCAGCTGCAGCAGGTCGCCGCCGAAGTTGGCTTCGTAGACGGTCTGCAGGATGTTGTACTCGGACTCGAACTGCACGCCGACGTAGTCGAGCGCCGCCTGGCTGGGGGAGCCCTGGCCGAACAGGTTCAGCGGAGCGCAGCCCGCCGCCCGCGCCGCCGGGTCGCGGCAGACGATGGCGCCGCTGCCGTCACGGATGACGTCGATCGCCTGCAGGAAGCGCGACTGGACGATGTTGGGGCTGGTGAAGCTGCCGGTGGCCTGGCCTTGCGTGAACGAGGCGCTCCAGAAGAAGTCGCGGTCCAGGAAGTTCAGGTCGCCGTCGATCGCCAGCACGCCGCGCCAGGTGTCGCCGTCGGCTTCGGTCTTGTTGTTGCCGATGTCCACCGAGGCGCGCGACAGGAAGAAGATGCGCTCGCCCGGGTTGGCCGGATCGGCCGGCAGCGGCGTGGTCTGCGACAGCAGGATCGCGCGGCTGGCGGCGGGCAGGAACGGGTTGGCCGTCGACATCCGCAGGGCCGCCGAGTTCCCGCCGAACAGCGGGGCGTTGTAGATCGGCTGGTTGTACGGCTCGACCGCGCTGAACTCCGAGTAGAAGAACTCGCCGTTGATGCGGATGTTGTCGGTCAGGTCGTACTTCGCGAAGGCGGTCGCGACGTGACGCTTCACCGGCGACAGCAGCGACGACAGGTCGCCGAGGTTCAGGCCGTCGCCGCCCGAGGCCACCGAAGCCGAGTAGAAGGTGCCGAAGTTGTACGGGATCAGCGCGCCGCCGGGGCCGAACTGGGCCAGGCTGCCGTCCGGCAGGCGGATCACGTTGCTCGAGGCGGTGCCGGCGATCGCCGTACCGGCCGCGTTGGCGCGGTAGGGCAGGCCGCCGAGGGTCACTTCCGGGATGCGGCGATTGAAGATCGGCACGGAGCCGGGGATGCCGTCGGTGCCGTTCACGTTCGCCGGGTTCACCGCGAACAGCATCTGCTCGCGGGTGCGGGCGCGGTCGTTGTAACCCAGCGCCGAGGTCTCGTTGTACTCGTAGCTGCCCGACAGGCTGAGACGGTCGTCGAGGAAGCGCTGACCCACCGTGATGCGGCCGCGATACTCTTCGGCGTCGCTACGGTCCGAGATGCCGTATTGGCCGTCGATCTCAACGCCTTCGAAGTCGGTGCGGGTGATCACGTTGATCACGCCGGCGATGGCGTCCGAGCCGTAGACGGCCGAGCCGCCGGCCTGGATGGTTTCGATGCGCTCGACGAGGCCGGTCGGGATGACGTTCAGGTCGACCTGGCCGCCGGCGGCCGCGCCGGTGAAGATCGAGGCCGGGTTGCCGCCGACGAAGCGACGGCCGTTCACCAGCGTCAGGGTCCGGTTCGTGCCCAGGTTGAAGATGTTGATGAAGTTACGACCGACGCCGAACGAGCCCTGGTCGCCGACCGGGCTGATCGGCACGCCCGACGACGGCAGGTCGTTCAGGGCGTCGGCGACGTTGGTGAAGCCGCGCTTTTCCATCGACTGGGTGGTGATGACCTGCAGCGGCTGAACCGAGGTCAGGTCAGGACGGCGAATACGCGAGCCGGTGACGACGATTTCGCCGACGGCCACTTCTTCCGAGCTCTGGGCCGCGGCGAAGGTCGGAACCGTCAGCGCGGCCGCCCCGGCGACCGACGCCAGCAGCGCGGTTCGAAGCAAGTTTCTGGGAGAGGAATTCATTTTGCTGCCCCGCAAATGATTTTCTGATGATCGGGCGCCCTTGGGCGCTCGAAACCGGTGGAAATTCGCTCGGCTCAGCACGGATTCGCGCAGCCCCAAGAGCTCAACCCCACGGTGGTGGCGGAAGCTGTCACGCGACCGTCACAGCAGCAACCCAAAGCGGTCGCAAAGTCGCCGCCTGCTGCGGAAGTCGGCCTATTTGACCGCGGGGTGCGCCAAAACTGTCACAGTCCGGCGTAACCCGGGGCAAATTTTGACCCTTTTCAACGCCTTCAGACGAGGCTTCGAAGCGTAACCGACAGCTCGTCCACCGCCTCGCCGGTCGTCGCCCACGAACACATGAACCGCACCGAGCCGTCGAGGAACCGGTATGCGAACCATCCCGCGGCGTGCAGGCGCGAGAGCGCAGCCTCGTCCATCTCGACAAACACGCCGTTGGCCTCGACCGGATGGGTGACGCGGAACGGCATGGCGTCGGCCAGCTTGCGCGCCATGGCGTTGGCGTGGGCGGCGTGGCGCAGGAACGCGCCCGAGCCCAGCATCCCGATGAACGGCGCGGCGTAGAACCTTCCCTTCGACGGCAGTTGTCCAGCCTGTTTGAGGCGCGCGTCAAAGCGCCGGGCGAGGGCCCGGTCGAAGATGACCACCGCCTCCGTGGGCGGCATGCCGGCCTTGGTGCCTCCGACCACGAGCAGGTCGACGCCCAGGTTCTTGATCACCTTGAGGTCGAAGCCCGCGGCCGCGGCGTTGGCCAGCCGCGCGCCGTCCAGATGCACGCCGTAGCCTTTCGCCTTCACCGGCGAGATCAGGGCGCGCAGCTCATCGGCGGTGTACACCGTGCCGTATTCCGTGGCGTTCGTGAGCGAGAGCGCGGCGGCCGGCTGACGGTAGGAGACGTCGGGCGCCTCCAGCGGCCCTGTGAGGGCGGCGGGGTCGATCTTGCCTGAAGCGCCCGGCAGCCGGATCAACCCGACGCCCTGCCCGAAGAAGCCGGGCGCGCCCGTCTCGTCAGTGCACACGTGGGCGTGCTCGTGGGCCAGGACCGCCTCGAACGGCCGGGCCAGCGCGGCCAGCGACACCGCATTGGCCGCGGTGCCCGAGGCCACGAAGCGGACCTCGGCGTCGGCGTCCAGCAGCTCGCGGATCAGGTCGGCGGCCTTGGCGGTCACGGGGTCAGTCCCGTAGCCCGAGGTGAAGCCGGTGTTCGCCGCCACGAGCGCCTCCAGGGCCTCCGGCGCGGCCGGGGCGGTGTTGTCCGAAGCGAAGTCGTAGCGGGCGTGGGTCATGCCCGCCCTTTAGCCGTCAGACCGAACGGCCCCAAGCCCTGACCTCGCCCACGAACAGATCCGGCTCCTCCATCGCCGCGAAGTGGCCGCCGCGCGGCATGTCGGTCCAGCGGACGATGTTGTAGGCGCGCTCCGCCCAGCTCCGGGGCGGGGCGGTGTAGAGGGGTTCGCCGGGAAAGTTCGCGAAGGCGGTCGGCGTCTCGCAGCGCTCGCCCGCCTTGAGCGCGACACCGCCCTCCTCGATGAGGCCGCGGTAGTACCAGGCGCCGGTCGTGAAGCTGTCGGTCATCACGTAGAGCATGATGTTGGTGAGCAGGCGGTCCTTCGGGAACGCCTCGTCCAGGCTTTTGGCCGAGAGATCGGCCCAGTCGTGGAAGCGCTCGGTGATCCAGGCGGCCTGGCCCACCGGATTGCCCGCCGCCATCCAGGCCAGCGACTGGGGTTTCGACGCCTGCAGGCGGAAGTAGGCCCCCATCACGTCCATCATGCCCTGCTGGCGCTGGATCCAGCCGATCTCGGCCTCGTCCTGGGGCCCGCCGGCCGGGCGGAAACCGATCATGTTCAGGTGGATCGCCTTCGCATGGGCCCCATGATCGTGGCCGAGCCAGGACGTGACGAGGCCGCCCCAGTCGCCGCCCTGGGCCAGGTAGGTCTCGTAGCCCAGCACCTGCGTCATCAGGATGTTGAACAGCCGGGCCGTCAGCCTTTGCCCCACAGGCCGGGGCGGCTTCGACGAGAAACCGAAGCCGGGCAATGAGGGGATGACCAGGTCGAAGGCGTCGGCTGGATCGCCGCCGTGGCGGCTGGGGAAGGCCAACTTTTCGGCCGCCTGCCAGAACTCGTAGTGCGACCCCGGCCATCCGTGGGTGAGGATGAGCGGCCGCCTGCCGCCGGCCTCGCCCACCAGATGCACGAAATGGAGATCGAAGTCCTCGATGCGCGCCGTGAACTGGGGAAACCGGTTGAGGTCGGCCACGGCCGCGCGCCAGTCGTAGGCCTCGGTCCAGTGACGGCAGAGGTCCTGCAGGTAGCCGGTGTCGCAGCCGTAGGCCCAGCCGTCAGGGACGGCCGGAGCCGGCGGCCAGGGATAGGCCCGCACCTGCGCGAGCACCGCCTCCACCTGCGCGGCGGTCCACTCCACCTCGAACGGCGTGCTTTTCGGCATGTGGATCCTCCTCGGCCCATAGAGCCTCGACGGATGACGCGGCGGCGGTCAAGCTCGCGCGGGAGTCGGGGGAAGGCGGATGGGCGAAGAGGGCAGGGCCGCAATCTGGCGGCGGCTGGCGGCGGCGGCCGTGGACGCGGTGTTCTTCATCCTGGCGGCGAGCCTTATCTCGGTCGCGCTCTACAACCTGTCGGACGGGCGCTTGCGCGCCTATGTCTTCCAGCCGGTCGACCGTTGCGAGGCCGTCGGCAGCATCTCGCCTGCCGTCGCCCGGGCCGCGCTGGCCGCGATCCCGGGGTCGGCCTCGCGGGTGGTGGGCGCGACCGCTTGCCGGCGGCTCTTCCTCGGGCTGGAGAGCGGCCGCTTCGTCTCGGTGAATGTCGAAGTCCAACAGGGCGAAACCGTGATGGGCGCCGCGGTGCTGCAGCCGGTGGACCGCGCCGGCGAACCGGTGCGTCCGCTGGCGTTCGGCTGGGCCTATCCGCTGGCCTTCGTGGTCTCGATGGCGATCGGTGAGGGGCTGCTGGGCGGCACGCCGGGCAAGGCGGGCTTCGGCGTGCGGGTGGTGCAAGCGAGCGGCGGTCGCCTGGGCCTGCCGAAGGCCCTGGTGCGGAACGCGATCGTCTATGCTTGGCTCTTGGCGGGTGCGGCGACCGTGTTCGCGCTGCCGAAGCTTGGGACGGCCCTGCCGGGCCTCTTGCCCTACGGTGGAGCGGTCCGGGCGCTCGAACTCGCGGTGGTGGGCCTGCTGGCGCTGGCGGTGCTCGCCCAGTTGCTGATCGGCCGCCCCGATCCCGCCTACGACCGCTGGACGGGCGCGCGGGTGGTCCGCGCCTAGGCGGGATCGGGCCGCAGGCCCCGGCTCATGGCCTGGCCCATGGCGTGGTGCAGTTCCTTGGCCGTGCCCGGCGGCAGCTTGCCGGAGAGCTCCAGCACGACGGCGCCGTGGGCTGCGGCCCAGAACATCGTCTCGACGGTCTCGGGATCGCCTGCGAGGACGCCTTCAGCGATCAGCCCCTTCACGTAGTCGCGCAGGGTGGCGCGCGCCCGACGCCCGGCTTCCACCAGGTCAGGGTACCGGCCCTCGTCGGGCTGGTTCAGGTCGAACATCAGCTTGTAGGTGTGAGGATGCTCCAGGGCGAAGGTCACATAGGCGTCGCCCACAGCGGCGCCCTTGTGACGCGCGTCGCCGGCGGCGTGGTCGCTGGCCTGCTCCAGCGCCTCGGCGAAACGGTTGAAGCCGTTGGCCCGCACCGCCGCGAGGATCTCGTCCTTGTCCTGGAAGTAGCGGTAGGGAGTCATCGGCGAGACGCCCAGCTCCGACGCCAGCTGGCGCATCGTCACCGCGTCCGGCCCGCGCTCGGCGAACAGCCGCTCGGCCGCGGCGCACAGCCGTTCGCGGAAGTCGGCGACGTCGGTTTCGGTCAGGACGCGGGGCATCGGGACTCAGCTGCTCACAAAGCGCTTGCCAAGGCCTAGCCCTTGCCACATAAATTTACAACGTAAGTTGTCGGGGCGGCGGAGGAACGGCGATGGACGGCGATGCGCGCATCAACCCCTACCTGGCGGGCAACTTCGCCCCCGTGCGGTCCGAGGACGACTTTGATCTCGCCGTGAAGGGCGAGATCCCGCGCGAGCTGCGCGGCGCCCTCTTCCGCATCGGTCCCAATCCGCAGTTCGAACCGAGGGATCCCAACCACCACTGGTTCGGCGGCGACGGCATGGTCCACGGCTTCTACGTCGAGGACGGGAAGGTGTCGTATCGCAACCGCTACGTCCGCACGCCGAAATGGGAACTGGAGCACGAGCACGGCCGCTCGCTGTTCGGGTCCTTCGGCAATCCGATGACCACCGACCCGCTGGCCTTCGGGAACGAGGGCGGTGTCGCCAACACCAACATCGTCTGGCACGGCGGCCGGCTGCTGGCGCTTGAGGAGGGGCACCACCCCTTCGAGATGCACCCGAATGATCTTTCGTCCCGCGGCTACGTTCGCGACTACCGGGGCCGGGTCACGGCGCATCCGAAGATCGATCCCGTCACCGGCGAGATGGTCTGGTTCGCCTACGGCGTCGGCGAGATGCCGCTTTCGGCCGGGATGAGCTACGGGGTGACCGACGCCTCGGGCCGGGTGGTCCGCCGCGACGACTTCCAGGCCCCTTACGCCTCGATGATCCACGACTTCATGGTGACCGAGAACCATGTGCTGTTCCCGGTCCTGCCCCTGACGGCCAGCCTGGAACGGGCGATGAGCGGCAAGCCGGCTTTCGCCTGGGAGCCGGAGAAGGGCGCCTACGTCGGCGTCATGCGCCGCGACGGCTCGGTGGATGACATCCGCTGGTTCAACACCGAGGCCTGCTACGTCTTTCACCCGCTGAACGCCTGGGAGGCGGACGGCAAGCTCTACGCCGACGTCATGCGCTATGACGCGGCCCCGCTGTTCCCGAACGCCGACGGTTCGCCGGGCCGCAAGACCGCCGCGCGGCTGGTCCGCTGGACGTTCGACCTCGACGGCGACAGCGACGCGATCCGGGAGGAGGCGCTGGACGACCTCGACGGCGAGTTTCCGCGCGTCGATCCCCGCGTCGAGACGAGGAAGCACCGGCACGGCTGGTACGCCGCCGACCCCTCGGGCGCGAAGACGATCAAGCAGACCGCCATCGCCCACCTCGACCTTTCGACCGGCCGGCGCCAGGCCTACGAGCTGACCGGCGGCGACATGACCTCCGAGCCGGTATTCGTGCCCCGCGCCGCCGACGCCCCCGAGGGCGACGGCTGGCTGACGGCGGTGGTCTGGCGGGCGGCCGAGAACCGCTCGGACCTGCTGATCTTCGAGGCCCAGGATGTCGCGAAAGGTCCGATAGCCACGGCCGAGATGCCGCGGCGTGTGCCCTTCGGCTTCCATGGCAACTGGGCCAGCTTCTAGACACCGTCGCCGGAACATGATCCTGCGGACGCCTCTGCCATAAGGAGGCGTCCGATGCGGAAGTGGCTGTGCGGCCTGGCGGTCGCGGCGTTGGCCGGCAGCGCCTGGGCGGCGCCCGATTTCCGGGATCGCCAGGACTTCGAGTTCGCCGACCGCGGCTTCCTCGGCACGCGTCAGGACCCGAAGATCACCACCGCCGACGGCCGGGTCGTTTGGGACCTCTCCGCCTACGACTTCCTGAAGGCCGACGCGCCGGCCAGCGTGAACCCCAGCCTGTGGCGCCAGTCGCAGCTCTTGGCCCGGCACGGCCTGTTCAAGGTCACCGACGGCGTCTGGCAGGTGCGAGGCTTCGATCTCGCCAACGCCACCTTCATCGCCGGCAAGACCGGCTGGATCGTCATCGATCCGCTGACCTCGGCGGAAACCGCGAAGGCCGCGCTCGAACTGGTCAACGAGAAGCTGGGCGCCCGTCCCGTCGTCGCCCTCGTCTACACCCACAGCCACGTGGACCATTTCGGCGGCGCGCGCGGGATGGTCGACCAGGCCGAGGTCGACGGGGGTCGCGTGCAGGTGATCGCGCCTGCGGGCTTCCTCGAGCACGCCGTCAGCGAGAACGTCATCGCCGGCCCCGCCATGCAGCGGCGGGCGACCTATCAGTTCGGCAGCTCCCTGCCGAAGGGACCTGAGGGGCAGGTCAACGCCGGCATCGGGATGGCGGTGAGCGCCGGGACCCAGACCCTCGTGCCGCCGACCCTGGAAATCGCCCGCACCGGCCAGACGCTCACCGTCGACGGCGTCCGCATGGAGTTCCAGCTGACGCCCAATACCGAGGCGCCGGCCGAGATGAACATCTACCTGCCGGACCTGAAGGCGTTGTGCCTCGCCGAGAACGCCAACGCCACAATGCACAACGTGCTCACGCCGCGCGGCTTCCTGGTGCGGGACGCCAAGGTCTGGGCTGACGCGCTGACGGAATCGCTGCGCCTGTACGGTGATCGCTCGGACGTGGTGTTCACCAGCCACGCCTGGCCGCGTTTCGGGCGAGAGGCCATCGCCGAGTACGTGTCCAAACATCGCGACGCCTACAAGTTCCTGCACGACCAGACCGTGCGGCTGATGAACGACGGCCTCACCGGAAACGAGATCGCGAACCGGCTGAAGCTGCCCGAGGTCCTGGATCGGGAGTGGTACAACCGCGGCTACTACGGCACGGTCAGCTTCAACAGCCGCGCGGTCTATCAGCGATACATGGGCTGGTACGACGCCAACCCCGTGAACCTCGCCCCGCTCGAGCCCGCCGACGAGAGCGCCCGCTACGTGGCCGCGATGGGCGGGCGGTCGAAGGTGCTGGCGCAGGCGCGCAAGGCCTACGAGGCGGGCGACGACCGCTGGGCCGCAACGCTGGCCAACCGGCTGGTGCTGGCGGATGCGCAGAACCGCCAGGCCCGCGAGCTGTTGGCGCGGATCTACGACCGTCAGGGCGCCGGGGCCGAGAGCGCGCTGTGGCGGAACATGTATCTCTCCGGCGCCCGGGAGCTGCGCCAGGGCGTACCGACCGGCGGCGGCCGCGGCGCCACGTCCGAGCTGATCCGCAACACGCCGACCGGCATGCTGCTCGACCTGTTGTCGGTGCGGTTGGACCCCGCGAAGTCGAATGGCCAGGGGGCCAGCGTCGATCTGGTGTTTCCCGAGCGCAAGGAGCGGTTTCGGGTCGCGGTGCGCAATGACGTCCTGACCTGGGAGGCCGAACCGACGTCAGGGGCTGCTGACGGCGTGGTCAGCCTGCCGCGCTCGCAGTTCCTGGCGACGGCCCTGGGGGCCGCGCCGGCGCCGGCAGGCGCCGAGCCGCTGACGAGGATCCTGGGCTGGCTGTCGGCGCCCAGGGCCGACTTCCCGATCGTGACCCGCTAGTCGTCGTCGCGCTTGCACTCGACTTCGTCGATGAGCTGCTGCCCGCGCCAGACCTCCACGAAGGGAGCGCCGTCCTCGCAGAGCTCTGCGGCCTTCGCCTTGGCGGCGGCGTCGTTGGGGGCGTGAACCCACACGCCGGTGCGGATCTCACGGTGTTTGTCCAGGCGGAACGCCCGATAGGTCGCCATGTTGAGCCTTTCTCCGAGGCTGAACAGAACGACTCATCTGGCGAAGCGTTGCCGCACGCTACGCCGCGGCTTGCGACGTCCCGCCGGAGGCTGCGGCCTCGGCCCGCGCCGGCACGGGCAGGGCGCCGCCGGTCGCCTTCGCCCGCTTCGCGCCACGCTCGATCTCGCGCATCAGGTCGTGGACGTAGCGGCCGAAGTCGACCTGGATCGTGTGCCGCGCGGACTTGTAGTACGGCCCCAGGTGATCGGCCTCGTCCTGCGCGGTGATCTTCCGCATCTCGTCGGCCGGCGGCGGCCGGTAGGCTCCGGTCAGGTACGCCCCTGCGAGCTTCGCCTGCTGCTCGGCGAAATTCACCAAGGTCGGCAGCGGCTGCGCCAGGCCCATGAAGAACAGGTTCGGGACCTCCGGCTTCATCATCCGCTTGAAGAGCGGGAAGCGGTGCTCCGCGTCCGGCAGCAGGTCCGGATCCGAGAAGAACGGGAAGCTGATCCTGTAGCCGGTGGCGTAGATGATGGCGTCCACGTCCTCGACGCTGCCGTCCTCGAACCGCACCTGCTTGCCCATCAGCTCGGCGATGTTCGGCTTGAACTTCACGTCGCCGCAGCCGGCCCGCGTCAGGAACTCGCCAGACACCGACGGATGGGCCTCCAGCGGCTCGTGATCGGGCTTGGGCAGGCCATAGTCCTCCATCGCGCCGATGGTCTTCTTGATCTTCTTGCGGGCCAGCGCGAGGCCCAGCTTGCGCGGGAACCACGGCGGCAGGGCCGCCTTGTCGGCCGGCTTGCCGTCCATGTACTTCGGCAGCACCCAGACACCTCGTCGCGCCGCGACCCACAGGCGTTTGGCGATCGGCCGCTGGGAGAGCTCTGAGGCGATATCCATCGCCGAGTTGCCCATGCCGACGACCACGATGGTCTTGCCGCGCATGTCCACCGGGTCGAACGGGTCGCGGTACTCGTGGGCGTGGAAGTGCGGCCCGTCGAAGTGGCCGGGATACTCGGGCACGCGCGCGTCCCAGTGGTGGCCGTTGCAGACGAACAGCACGTCGTAGAGCCGCGTCTCGCCGGTCGACAGCGTGACCGCCCACAGGCCGTCGGCCGTGCGCTCGGCCCGGGTCACCGCGGTGTTGAAGGTGATCAGCGGCCGCAGGCCGAAATGGTCCACGTAGTCGTGGAAGTACTGCAGCAGCTGGGCGTGGTGCGGGAAGTCGGGCCAGTCCGCAGGGACCGGATAGTCCTCGAAGGCCAGGCGCCACTTCGAGGTGTCGATGTGCAGGCTCTCGTAGCAGGCCGACAGCCCGTTCGGGTTCTTGAAGTACCAGTTGCCGCCGATGTCGTCCGACATCTCGAAGCAGTCGAACGGCACG
Source organism: Phenylobacterium sp. J426 (assembly GCF_024699945.1). Classification (GTDB taxonomy): domain Bacteria; phylum Pseudomonadota; class Alphaproteobacteria; order Caulobacterales; family Caulobacteraceae; genus Phenylobacterium. The sequence goes on from NZ_JAJOMY010000001.1 coordinate 2,179,365, forward strand.
CCCAGGTCCTTCAGCCGCTTGGCCGTGGTGAAGCCGGAGCAGCCTGCGCCGATGATGCAGGCCTTCGGCAGGGGCGCGCCCATGGTGGTGACCTCCCGATGTTCTTCTGGCGGCAAGTCTGACGGGGTTACGCGAGGGCCGGCAAGAGCGCTGGTCGGCGGCGGCGATTCCGCGCAAAGGGGTGGCTCATGACGGCCAGGCTCCTCGACGGCGAGTACGACGACATCGTGGTCGGCGCGGGCTCGGCCGGCTGCGTCGTGGCCAACCGACTATCGGCCGACCCGTCGAGGCGGGTCCTGCTGTTGGAGGCCGGCGGCAACGACGACTGGGTCTGGTTCCACGTCCCCGTCGGCTACCTCTTCGCCATCGGCAATCCGCGCTCGGACTGGCTGTTCGAGACCGAGCCCGAGCCGGGTTTGAACGGGCGGGCGCTCAAGTATCCCCGTGGCAAGGTGATCGGCGGCTCCTCGGCCATCAACGCCATGATCTCCATGCGCGGCCAGGCGGCGGACTACGACCACTGGCGGCAGCTGGGGCTCTCAGGCTGGGGTTGGTCGGACGTGCTGCCGGTCTTCCGCCGGCTGGACGACCACTTCCTGGGCGACAGCGAGCACCACGGGGCCGGCGGCGAGTGGCGGGTGGAGCGGCCTCGCGTCCGCTGGGACGTGCTGGACGCCATCGCCCGCGCCGCCGCCGAGATGGGCGTGCCGGCGGTGGACGACTTCAACACCGGCGACAACACAGGCGTCGGCGCCTTCCACGTGAACCAGCGCCGCGGCCTGCGCTGGTCGGCGGCCCGCGGCTTCCTGAAGCCGGCGCTGAAACGGCCGAACCTGCGGCTGGAGACCGGCGTCACGGTCGAGCGGGTGCTGATCGAGGCCGGCCGCGCCGCCGGCGTGGCCTTCCGGCGCGGCGGCGAGGCGTTCGAGGCTCGCGCCCGCGGCGAGGTCATCCTATCCGCCGGCGCCATCGGTTCACCGCAGATCCTGCAGCTCTCGGGCATAGGCCCCGGGGAGTGGCTCTCGGAGCTCGGCCTGCCCGTCATCGCCGACCGGCCGGGCGTCGGCCGCAACCTGCAGGACCACCTGCAGCAGCGGGCGATCTACAAGGTCAGCGGCGTGCGCACGCTGAACGCCGCCTACCATTCGCTGCTGGGCCGCGGGCTCATGGGGCTGGAATACGCCTTGCTGCGGACGGGGCCGCTGACGATGGCGCCGTCCCAGCTCGGCCTCTTCACCACCTCGTCGGCCGAGCACGACCGGCCGAACATCCAGTTCCACGTCCAGCCGCTGTCGCTGGACCGCTTCGGCGAGCCGCTGCACCGCTTCCCGGCGGTGACCGTGGCGGCCTGCAACCTGCGCCCCACCTCGCGCGGCACGGTCCGCCTGCGCTCGCCCGATCCCGCCGATGCGCCCCGGATCGCGCCCAGCTACCTGGCCACGCCCGAGGATCGCCGCGTCGCCGCCGACGCCATCCGCGTCACCCGCCGGCTCATGAGCCAGCCGGCGCTCCAGCCCTATCGTCCCGAGGAATACCTGCCGGGCCCCGCCGTGGCCGACGACGACGCGTCGCTCGCGAAGGCCGCCGGCGACATCGGCACGACCATCTTCCACCCGGTCGGCACGGCGAAGATGGGCCTGGCGTCGGACGCCTACGCCGTGGTCGACGAACGCCTGCGGGTGCTGGGGGTCCAGGGGCTGCGGGTGATCGACGCCTCGGTGATGCCGACCATCACGTCGGGCAACACCAATACGCCCACGGTCATGATCGGCGACCGCGGCGCGAGCTTCATCCTGGATGACGCCCGCCGCTGAGGGCGGCGGCGCCGGTCCCTAGACCAGCGCCCCGTGGCAGTGCTTGAACTTCTTGCCCGAGCCGCAGGGGCAGGGCTGGTTGCGGCCGGTGTCTTCCCAGCCGTCCGGCAGCGCCGTCACCGGCAGGGCCTGGCGCTGTTCGGCCGAGATGTTGTCCGGCACGAAGCCGCGCTCCAGCTCGTTCTCGCCGGTCAGCGGGTCGAGGTGGACCTCGAACATCTCCGGCGCCACCTGCGGCGGCTCCTCGTACTGGATCTCCACGTTCATGATCCAGCGAGTGACCGTCTGGCGCAGGTCCACCAGCAGCTTCTCGAACAGCGAGAAGGCCTCGGTCTTGAACTCGTTCAGCGGGTCGCGCTGGCCGTAACCGCGCAGGCCGATGACGTTGCGCAGGTGGTCGAGGTGCATCAGGTGCTCGCGCCACTGCGTGTCCACGACATTCAGCAGGAAGCTCTTCTCGACCTGCCGCATCCGCTCGGGGCTCAGCAGCTCCTCGCGCTCGGCGGCGCGGGCGTCGGCGGCGGCGTTGATCCGCTCCTCGATCTCCTCGTTGGCGATACCTTCCTCGGCGGCCCACTCGGCGATCGGCAGGTCCAGGCCCAGGTACTCACGCACATGGGCGGTCAGGCCCTCGACGTCCCACTGCTCGGCGTAGGCCTTGGGCGGCAGATGACGTTCGACGAAGTCGGCGATGGTGTCGCGGCGGAACTCGGTGATGGTCTCCGAGAGGTCCTGCGCCTCCAGGAACTCGTGACGCTGCTCGAAGACCGCCTTGCGCTGATCGTTGGTGACGTCGTCGTACTTCAGCAGGTTCTTGCGGATCTCGTAGTTCCGCTGCTCCACACGCTTCTGGGCCGTGGCGATGGCGCTGTTCAGCCACTTGTGGGTGATGGCCTCGCCTTCCTGGACGCCGAACGTGCGCATGATCGCGTCCAGCCGGTCGCCGGCGAAGATGCGCAGCAGGTCGTCCTCGCACGACAGGAAGAACTTCGAGTGGCCGGGGTCGCCCTGACGGCCGGTCCGGCCACGCAGCTGGTTGTCGATCCGCCGGCTTTCGTGGCGTTCGGTGCCCAGCACGAAGAGGCCGCCGGCGGCCAGCGCCTGCTCCTTGAGGTCCTTGATGTTGGCCTCGATGTTCGCGCGTTCGGCGAAGGCCTGCTCCGGCGTCGGCTCCTGGCCCAGCGCGCGTTGCTCGTCCCGCCACTTCGCCAGGCGCATGTCGACGTTGCCGCCCAGCTGGATGTCGGTGCCGCGGCCGGCCATGTTGGTGGCGATGGTCACCGCGCCCGGACGCCCGGCGTCGGCCACGATCAGGGCCTCCTGCTCGTGATAGCGGGCGTTCAGCACGTTGTGCGGGATGCCGGTCTGGGTCTTGCCGTCCTTCTCGAACCTGTGCGCCTTGAGCAGGTCCGCGAGCTGTTCCGACTTCTCGATCGAGACGGTGCCCACCAGGATCGGCTGGCCGCGCAGGTAGCATTCCTCGATCTGCTTGATGATCGCCGCGTTCTTCTCGGCCGAGGTCCGATAGACCTCGTCGTCGTCGTCGATCCGCTGGATCGGCCGGTTGGTCGGGATCTCGGCGACATCCATCTTGTAGATGTCGAGGAATTCCTGGGCCTCGGTCGCCGCCGTGCCGGTCATGCCGGACAGCTTGGAATAGAGGCGGAAGTAGTTCTGGATGGTCACCGAGGCCAGGGTCTGGTTCTCGGGCTGGATGACCGCGCCTTCCTTGGCCTCGATAGCCTGGTGCAGGCCCTCGGACAGGCGACGGCCGTGCATCATGCGACCGGTGAACTCGTCGATCAGCACCACCTCGCCGGCGCGGACGATGTAGTCCTTGTCCCGCGTGTAGAGGACATTGGCCCGCAGGGCCTGGTTCACGTGGTGGACGACCGAGACGTTGGCCGGGTCGTAGAGGCCGGCGCTGTCCTCGGCGAGGTGGCCGTTGGCCTCGAGGATCTGCTCGATCTTCTCCGAGCCCTCCTCGGTCAGGATGACCTGACGCTGCTTCTCGTCGTGGTCGAAGGTCGTCGGATCCTGGATCAGCTCTTTGATGAGCAGATCGATGGTCTTGTAGAACTCCGAGCGGTCCTCGGTCGGGCCCGAGATGATCAGCGGCGTGCGCGCCTCGTCGATCAGGATCGAGTCCACCTCGTCGACGATCGCGAAGTTGTGGCCGCGCTGGACCATCTCGCCCTTGTCGTAGACCAGGTTGTCCCGGAGGTAGTCGAAGCCGAACTCGTTGTTCGTGCCGTAGGTGATGTCGCTGTTGTAGGCCGCCTGGCGCTGGCCCTGGCTCAGGCCGTGGACGATGACGCCGGTGGTCAGGCCGAGGAAGCGATAGACCTGGCCCATCCACTCGCTGTCGCGCTGGGCGAGGTAGTCGTTGACGGTGATGACGTGGACGCCCTTGCCGGTCAGGGCATTCAGGTAGGTCGGGGCGGTGGCGACCAGGGTCTTGCCTTCACCCGTCCGCATCTCGGCGATGCCGCCCTGGTGCAGGATCATCCCGCCGACGAGCTGCACGTCGTAGTGGCGCTGGCCCAGCACCCGCTTGGCGGCTTCGCGCACCACGGCGAAGGCTTCGTCCAGGATCTGGTCCAGGGTCTCGCCCTTGGCGAGCCGGGCCTTGAACTCGTCGGTCTTGCCCCGCAGCTCGGCGTCGGACAGGGCCTCGATCTTGGGCTCCAGCGCCGTGATCTTCAGCGCGCGCGCCTGGAAGGTCTTGACCTTGCGGTCGTTGGAGGAGCCGAAGAACCGTTGGAAAATGGTCAAGGGAGGTATCCGATCGGCGGCGACTGAGGCCCTTCGCCCGCCGGAAAAAGCCGCTCTTTTGGGGCGTTGGTGACTTAAGGACTGGGCGCCTCCAAGTCAACGCGACGGCTTGACCGGATCCCTGCGGAGACCTCGAAACGAAAAGGCCCTCCCGCGAGGGGAGGGCCGGTCCGTTCAGCGCTGTTGCGGCCTTAGAACACTTCGAAGAGGCCGGCTCCGCCCATGCCGCCGCCGATGCACATGGAGACGACGACGTGCTTGGCGCCGCGGCGCTTGCCTTCCTGCAGGACGTGGCCCGCCAGGCGTGCGCCGGTCATCCCGAAGGGGTGGCCGATGGCGATCGAGCCGCCGTTCACGTTGTACTTCTCCGGGTCGATGCCCAGCTTGTCGCGGCTGTAGAGACATTGCGAGGCGAAGGCCTCGTTCAGCTCCCACAGGTCGATGTCGTCGATCTTCAGGCCGTGGCGCTCCAGCAGGCGCGGGATCGCGAACACGGGGCCGATGCCCATCTCGTCCGGCTCGCAGCCGGCGACGGCCCAGCCCTTGAACACGCCCATGGGCTCGAGGCCGCGGCGGGCGGCTTCCTTGGCTTCCATGACCACGACGGCGGCGGCGCCGTCCGACAGCTGCGAGGCGTTGCCGGCGGTGATGTACTTGCCCGGGCCGCGGACCGGCTGCAGGCCGGCGAGGCCTTCCAGCGTCGTGTCGGGACGGTTGCACTCGTCGCGGTCGACGACGTAATCGACGATCGACTCTTCCTTCGTCGCCTTGTCGACCACCTTCATCTTGGTCTTCATCGGGACGATCTCGTCGGCGAACTTGTTGGCCTGCTGGGCGGCGGGCCATGCGGCGCTGGCTTTCCAGCGAGTACTCGTCCTGGGCCTCGCGGCTGACCTTGTAGCGCTCGGCCACGATGTCGGCGGTGTCGATCATGGGCATGAAGATCGCCGGGTACATCTCGGTGAGCTTCGGATCGAAGTTCTCGACGCTGCCCGGACCCGGGTTCGGCATCGAGATCGATTCCACGCCGCCGGCCACGACGACGTCGGCGCCGCCGTTGCGGATGTAGTCGGCGCCCATGGCGATCGTCTGCAGGCCCGAGGAGCAGAAGCGGTTCACGGTGACGCCCGAGGTGGTGATCGGCAGGCCGGCCAGCAGCCCCGCCTGGCGGCCCATGTTGCCGCCGCCGTGCGCGACATTGCCCATGAACACGTCCTCGACCTCGGCCGGGGACACGCCCGAACGCTCCACGGCGTGCTTTACCGCGTGGGCGGCCATCGAGACCGTCGGGGTCATGTTGAAGCCGCCGCGGGCGGATTTGGCCAGCCCGGTGCGGGCGTACGAGACGATGACGGCTTCGCGCATTCTAAATGATCCTCCGGAAGAATGGTCGGGCGCTTTTAAACGATCGTTCTAACGCGGGGGCAACCTTTGCATCCCGCAATGGAAATGGCTAGGGACGGCCCGCGTCCGCGCGAGCGGCGCCGCTCCGCAACTCGTGGGTGATCCGCATGGCGGCCGCAAAGCCTCTCCGCACCGTTTGCCTGGTCCTGGCGCTCGCCGGGGCGGTGGCCGCGTGCGGCCGCGGCGGCGACCGCGACCAGCCGCCGGAGCGGGGCGACCTGGCCGTGGCCCGGGTGGACGGCCGCACCGTCTGGACCTCGGACGTCAAGCGCGAGGCCGTCGCGCAAGGCCTGATCGGCGAGGGCGAGCCGCTGGATCCGTCCTCCGAGCTGTTCCGCCGCGTGCTGGACGAGGTGGTCGACCAGAAGCTGCTGGCCGCCGAGGCCCTCAACCGCAAGCTCGACAAGAACCCGGTGGCGCAGCGCCGGCTGGACGCCGCCCGCGATCGCATCCTGGGCGACATGCTGGTCGAGAGCGTGGTGTCCAGCGCCGTCACCGAGAACAACATCCGCGGCCTCTACGCCGAGCAGCAGCGCCTGGCCAAGCGCTCCGAGGAGATCCGCGCCCGCCAGATCGTGCTGGCCACCGAGGCGGACGCCGAGGCGGTGAAGAAGCTGCTGGCCGCCGGCGCCCTCGTTCGAGGCCCTGGCCATGGAGCGCTCGCGCGATCCCGCCACCCGCTTCAACGGCGGCGATCTCGGCTACTTCACCACCGACGTCATGCCGGAGGCCTATGACACGGCGCTCAAGGAGGCCAAGCCGGGCCAGATCGTTGGCCCCTTCGCGGTCGAGAACGGAGTCGCCTTGGTCAAGGTCGAGGACCGGCGCCTGGAGCAGCCGATCACCCTGGAGGCCGCGCGGCCGCAGATCGTCCGCTTCCTGACCTACGACCGCATCCGCGACCTGCTGGAAAAGCTGCGCGGCAAGGCCAAGATCGAGACGCTGATCAAGCCGGCCGACGGCGCGCCGCGCGAGACTCCGCCGGCGGATGCGCCCAAAACGACGCCCAACAAGGGAACGCCCTCATGAGCCGCAAGCCCACCAAGTCCCCGGCGGCCAAGTCGAAGGCGCCGGCCAAGCCGGTCGAGGTGGTCGGCCAGACCCTCGAGCGGGCGCTCGATCCGCTGACCAGCGCCCTCAAGCGCGCGGCCCTGAAGCGGGCCGACAAGCTGGCGCACGCCTTCGACCGCGAGCCGGCCGCCGCCGCCGCGCCGGCCAAGGCGGACAAGTCCGCCATGCCCGTCTCGCCGCTGGCCGTGCCGTTCCCGGCGATGCCCCCCATCGCCGGCGTCCAGCTCGCCGTGGGCCGGGCCGGCTTCTACAAGCATGAGCGGGACGACCTGCTGGTCATGGCCTTCCCCGAGGGCGCCAGCGCCGCCGGCGTCTTCACCCGCCACGGCGTCGGCTCCGCGCCGGTCGACTGGTGCAAGCGCCACCTGGAGGCCACGAAGGGCGAGGGCGCCCGGGCCCTGGTGGTCAACGCCGGCTGCGCCAACTCCTTCACCGGCAAGCCCGGCGCCGACGCCGTGCGCCGTGTGGCCGCGGGCGTGGCCAAGCGCTTCGACTGCCGCCAGCGCGACGTGATGGTGGCCTCCACCGGGGTCATCGGCGTGCTGCTGGACGACACCAAGATCACCGCCCGCCTGCCCGAGCTCGAGCAGACGCTGTCGGCCGACAACTGGGCGGCGGCGGCCCGGGCGATCATGACCACCGACACCTTCCCCAAGGGCTCTTACGCCGAGGCCCAGATCGACGGGGTGACGGTGCGGATAGGCGGCATCTGCAAGGGCTCGGGGATGATCGCGCCCGACATGGCCACCATGCTGGCCTTCGTCGTCACCGACGCCGCCATCTCCCCGGCGGCGCTGCAGAACCTGGTGAACCTCTACACGCGCAACACCTTCAACGCCGTCACGGTCGACGGCGACCGCTCGACCAACGACACGCTTCTGCTGTTCGCCACCGGCCAATCGGGCGCGCCGAGGATCAGCCGCGCCGGCGACAGGCGATTGGCCGACTTCCGCGACAAGCTGGAAGGCGTACTGATGGACCTCGCCCACCAGCTGGTCCGCGACGGCGAAGGGGCCACCAAGTTCATCAAGATCACGGTGACCGGCGCAGACACCGCCGCCTCGGCCCGCAAGATCGCCAAGTCGATCGCCGACAGCCCGCTGGTCAAGACCGCCTTCGCCGGCGAGGACGCCAACTGGGGCCGCATCGTCATGGCGGTGGGCAAGGCCGACGAGCCCGTCGACCGCGACTCGATCAGCGTGAAGTTCGGCCCCCACTGGGCGGCCCAGGACGGTCTGATCGCGCCGACCTACGACGAGGTCAAGATGAGCGCCTACATGAAGCAGCAGGAGCTCGAGGTCGCCGTCGACGTGGGCGTCGGCCGCGCCAGCTCCACCGTGTGGACCTGCGACCTCACCAAGCGCTACGTCGAGATCAACGGAGACTATCGCAGCTAGGACTGAGCAATCCCTCCTCTTTAGGGGAGGGTGGACCGAGCGAAGCTCGGGACGGGTGGGGGTGTCCAGAGCAAGCTGGGCGCGTCGCGACTGGACGCCGTTCCCCACCCTGTCCGCTACGCGGACTGTCCCTCCCTAAAGAGGAGGGACTGGAAGCACTACCGATTGCTCCAGACGCCCGAACGGTTGCCGCCGCCGCTCGAGCGGTTGCGACCGCCGCCGCCGCCGCCGCCGCGGCGCGGGCCCTTGAAGGCCGGACGCTCGCCGCCGCCATGGCCGCCTTCGCGAGCCGGGCCGCCCTCCTGGCGGTGGCCGGGCTTGGCCTGGCTATGGTTGCGGTTCGGCTTCTTCGCATGGCCCTGGCGGTGCGGCTGGGCCGCCCGTTCCGGGCGCTCGGGCTTGCCGCCCGCCTCCGGCATCGCCGCCGTTGCGGCGCCGAGGTGGCGGTCGTTGCGGCGGTCGAAGTTCGGAATCCGCTGCCGGGTCACCTTCTCGATGTCCTTCAGCAGGTTCCGCTCGTCGTCGGCGCAGAAGGCGACCGCCGAGCCGTCGGCGCCCGCCCGGGCGGTCCGGCCGATCCGGTGCACATAGGCCTCGGGCACGTTCGGCAGCTCGTACTGGACCACGTGACTGACCGCGTCGATGTCGATGCCGCGGGCGGCGATGTCGGTGGCCACCAGGGCGCGGACCTCGCCCTTCTTGAACGAGGCAAGCGCCCGCTCGCGCTGGCCCTGGCTCTTGTCGCCGTGGATGGCGGCCGCCTCGACGCCCACCTGTTCCAGGCTCTTGGCCACGCGGTCGGCGCCGCGCTTGGTGCGGGTGAAGACGATCACACGCTTGAAGGCGGCGTCGTCGAACAGCTCGGCCAGCAGGGCGCGCTTGCGCTGCTGCTCGACGAACACCACGCGCTGGTTGATGCGCTCGACGGTCGTCGACGCCGGCGTCACCGAGACCTTCAGCGGGTTCGGGTTGAGGATCTCGCCGGTCAGCTTCTCGATCTCGCTCGGCATGGTGGCCGAGAAGAACAGGTTCTGCCGCTGCTTTGGCAGGAACTTCACGATGCGCCGGATGGGCACGATGAAGCCCATGTCCAGCATCTGGTCGGCCTCGTCGAGGACGAAGGTCTCGACGCCGTCCAGGCTGATCGACTTCTCCTGCAGGTGGTCGATCAGGCGGCCCGGGGTGGCCACCAGCACGTCGATGCCGCCGGCCAGGGCGCGCATCTGCGGGCCGTGCTTCACGCCGCCGAACACCACGGCGACCGAGACGCCGAGTTGCTTGCCATAGGTCTTGAAGCTCTCGCCGATCTGGGTGGCGAGCTCGCGGGTGGGCGACAGGACGAGGACGCGGGCGCTGCGGCGGGGGGCCGGCTTCCGGTTCTCCGCCAGGCGGTGGAGGATCGGCAGGGCGAAGGCCGCGGTCTTGCCGGTGCCTGTCTGGGCGATGCCCAGCAGGTCTCGGCCGGCCATGACGCCCGGGATCGCCTGGGCCTGGATCGGGGTGGGGTTGACGTAGCCTTCGTCGGCCAGGGCCTTGAGCAGCGGCTTGGCGAGGCCAAGGTCGGTGAATTGAGTCAAAGAGGTATCTTTCACGTATGCGCCGAGCGCGCCCCATCGAACGGTTCGAGGGCGCGGACATCGCGGGGTCTATGGGGAAGCGCCCCGCGTGATGGGCGAATCTTATGAGATCGGTGGGCTCGACAGGCTGAGCCCCCTTCTGGAGGCCCCACGCGGCTGGAGCGCCGATAGCGCCGTCTCTAGGGCGCACGGTGCAGATCGGTGTTCGCGGGGACAAAGTCAACCCAGCGGGACCATTCGGTCGCGGCCAGGTCGCGACCTGTGGCGGATATGGCGCGCTCGCGGTAAGGCCCTCGTCATGACCAAGCGCATGGTGCTGGTGGCCGCCGCCGCCCTGATCGACGTCGACGGCCGGGTGCTGATCTGCCAGCGGCCGGAGGGCAAGCAACTGGCCGGCCTGTGGGAGTTTCCCGGCGGCAAGGTGGAGGCGGGCGAGACGCCCGAGGCCTGCCTGATCCGCGAACTGGACGAAGAACTGGGCATCCGGGTGACGAAGTCGTGCCTCGCGCCGTTCGTGTTCGCCAGCCACGAGTACGACGACTTCCACCTGCTGATGCCGCTCTACCTGATCCGCCGCTGGGAGGGGCAGCCGGTCGCCCGCGAGCACAAGGCGATGAAGTGGGTGAAGCCGGTGAAGCTGGACGACTATCCGATGCCGCCGGCCGACGCGCCGCTGGTCGCCTGGCTCAGGGACCTCATCTGATGAGACAGGCCTCGCGGACACTCTCGGTCGCCACGCCAGGTCAGGGCCTGCACGAGATCACCCGCGACGTCGCCGCCTTCGTGGCGGGCGAGGCCATGACCACCGGCCTGCTCACCGTCTTCTGCCGTCACACCTCGGCCAGTCTGCTGATCCAGGAGAACGCCGACCCCGACGTCCGCCGCGACCTCGAGGACTGGGTCGCGCGCCTCGCGCCGGAAAGCTCGGCCTACCGCCACCACGACGAGGGCCCCGACGACATGCCGGCCCACCTGCGGACCGCGCTCACCACCGTCCAGCTCTCGATCCCCGTCACCGGCGGCCGTCTGGCGCTCGGGACCTGGCAGGGGATCTACCTCTTCGAGCACCGCACGCGCCCGCACCGTCGCGAGGTGGTGCTGCACCTGCTCGGCGACTGACGCCGGTCGCCTCAGTCCGCCGGGGCCCAGCCGGTGAGGGTGATGATCTCGAAGGTCGCCGTCACGCGGCCGTCGGCGTCCTGGAACCGCTCGGCATAGATCTGGAACGTCCGGTCCAGCAGCGCCCGCGTCAGGCGTTTCGGGTGCCGGTCGGACAGCACGCTCGTCTCGCCCATCTGGCGCAGGTCGATGAGCAGCTTCAGTGGGTGCTCGTAGCTCACCGTCACCTTGTCCACGTCGGTCACGGGCATGGAGAAGCCGGCCCGCTGCAGCAGGCCCGCGGCGTCCTGGCTGTCGGCGAAGGGCGAGACGCGGCTGCCCGCCCCGCCCAGAATCTCGCTTTCGGCGGCCATCAGCGACTGGCGAAGCTCGGTGAGGGTCGTCCCGCCCAGGAACGCGCCGATGAAGAGGCCGTCGGGCCTCAGCGCCCGCCGGGCCTGGATCAGCGTCCCCACCACGTCGTTGGTCCAGTGGAGGCCCAGCGACGAGACGATGAGGTCGAGACTGCCCTCCGCGAACGGCAGCCGCTCCTCGTCCAGCACGACCCGGGCTCCGCCCCGGCCGCCCAGCATCCGCGGCGACAGGTCAGCCTCGATCAGCAGGTCCACCTTGCCTGGCGCTTCGCGGGCCAGGGCCTCGGCGAAGGCGCCCGTCCGCGCCGACAGGTCGACGGCGAGGGGGAAGTTGCGCAGGATCGGCGCCAGGCGCTCGGCCAGGTCATCGGCGGCCCGGCGCTGGAGGAAGTCGGCGTTCGCAAACGTTCGCGCCGCCCGATCCAGGCGCTTGCGGTGCAGCGGCCGGTCGAACAATCTGGGCGGGCTTGACGGAGGCGGCGGGGCGGACATGGCCGCGGAAGATGGCGACTTCAGCCGCCGATGGGAACCGGGCCCGCGCCTGAAAGGCTCTGGCGCGCCGCGCTGGACCTCGTCTTCCCGCCGCAGACCCTCGACGGCGGACCGCGCCCGCTGGCCGGCGGGCTGTCCACCCCGGCCTGGAGCCGCATCCACTTCCTGGACGGGCCGGTGTGCGACGGCTGCGGCGCGCCGTCCGAGTACGATCCCGCCTCGCGCTGCGGCGCCTGCCAGGCGAAGCCACGCGCGTTCGATCGCGCCCGCGCCGCCTGCCTCTACGATGAGACCTCGCGCGAGCCGATCCTGAAGCTCAAGCACGCCGACCGCACCGACCTCGCGCCGCTGATGGCCCGCTGGCTCTCCCGCGCCGCGCGCGAACTGATCGACGACGCCGACGCGATCGCGCCCGTTCCCCTGCACCGCCTGCGCCTGCTGTCGCGGCGCTACAACCAGGCCGCCGAGATCGCCCGGGCCCTCAGCGCCCTGACCGGCACGCCATATCTGCCCGACGCCCTGGTCCGGCGGCGCTCGACGGACAGCCAGGCCGGCAAGTCCGGCTCGGGCCGCCGCCGCAACGTGGCCGGCGCCTTCGAGGTCCCGCCCGCCCGGCGCGAGCGGATCGCCGGCCTGCGCGTCCTGCTGATCGACGACGTGCTCACCACCGGCGCCACCGCCGAGGCCTGCGCCCGCGCCCTGAAGGTGGCCGGCGCGTCGGCCGTCGATCTGGCGGTGGTCGCGAGGGTTAAGGAAGCGGCGGGACTCACCATATGAAGCTCTGCAGATGAACCCTGCGCGACAGGTCCGTCGTTAGAGCGCCATGGCAAACGTCACGATCTACACCAAGCCTTACTGCCCCTACTGCATCCGCGCGGTCAGCCTGCTCGAGCAGAAGGGCGTCGAGTTCACCGAGATCGAGGCCGCCTTCGATCCAGAGAAGAAGGCCGAGATGGTCCAGCGGTCCGGCCGCATGACCTTCCCGTAGATCTTCATCGGCGACCGCCACATCGGCGGCTGCGACGACATGATGGCGCTGGAGCGCGCCGGAAAGCTCGACCCGCTGCTGGAAGCGGCGTGACGCCAATCCCTTCTCTTTAGGGGAGGGACAGCTCGCGGAACGCGAGCAGGGTGGGGGACCCTCTCGTCCAGCGCGGCGCCTGGTCGCAAATCCCCCACCCGTCCGAGGCTTCGCCTCGTCCACCCTCCCCTAAAGAGGAGGGATGGCTATGCTGGCCCCATGAAAGTCGGCCTGATCCAGACGCGCACCCCCGCGAGGCATGAAGCCGCGCTGGCCGAGCTTCAACCCCTCGTCCGCGAGGCCGCGGCCGGCGGCGCCCGGCTGATCGCCACGCCCGAGGGCTCCAACATCCTGCAGAGGGACAAGGCGAGGCTGTTTCCGCAGTTGAAGCCGCTGGAGCAGGACCCCGTGATCCTGGGTCTCCAGGCGCTGGCGCGCGAGCTCGGCGTCTGGATCCTCTGCGGTTCGGCCTTGGTGCTGCGCGAGGACGGCAAGGCCGCCAACCGGCAGGCGCTGATCCGCCCGGACGCGACCATCGCGGCCATCTACGACAAGCTGCACATGTTCGACGTCGACCTGCCGACCGGCGAGACGGCGCGCGAGAGCGAGACCTACGAACCCGGCGACCGCGCCGTGCTCAGCGAGGTGGAGGGCCTGAGGCTCGGGCACTCCATCTGCTATGACCTCCGCTTCCCGGCGCTCTACCGGGCCCTGGCCCTGGCCGGCGCCCAGGTCATGGCCATTCCGGCCGCCTTCACCCGGCCGACCGGCGAGGCCCACTGGGAGGTGCTGATGCGCGCCCGGGCCATCGAGACCGGCAGCTACGTCATCGCGCCCGCCCAGGGCGGCTTCCACGAGGACGGCCGCGGCACCTGGGGGCGGTCGCTCGTCGTCGGCCCCTGGGGAGAGATCATCGCCAAACTTGACCACGACGAGCCGGGCGTGCTTCTCGCCGAGCTCGATCCGGCGGCGGTGGCCCGGGCCAGGGCCGCCATTCCGGCGCTGGCCAATGCACGGGCCTTCAACGGTCCCTAAATACAAGGCGCGATGATCAAGTACGCCCTCGTCTGCGAGCGCGATCACGGCTTCGAAGGCTGGTTCGGCTCCTCGACCGACTACGATGACCAGCACGCCCGCGGCCTGCTGGAGTGTCCGGTCTGTGCGACCAGGGCTGTGCGCAAGCAGATCATGGCCCCGGCGCTGGCCGGCGTCCGCAAGACCGCACAGGACGAGGTTTCGGGGCCGCCCCAGGCGATGATGATGGAGGCGCTCTCCCGCATCCGCCGGCACGTGGAAGAGAACTTCGACGACGTCGGCGACGCCTTCGCCAAGGAGGCCCGCGCCATCCACGAAGGGAAGTCCGAGGAACGCGGCATCTACGGCCAGGCCTCCCCCAAGGAGGTTCGCGAGCTCGTCGAGGACGGCATCCCCGTCGCGCCGCTTCCGCCAGAGCCCCCGAAGAAGACCCAGTTGAACTAGCCCGGCCTTGCGGGCGCCGACCCGTCGCTGCAATCTGAGATCGCAGCGTTCTGGGGGGAAAGCTTGCCTATGTTCTTGGTACGCGTTGTCGCCGCGCTCCTTGCAGCGCTGGCATGTTCTTCCGCGGCCGCCGCGCCACTCGAAGCCTACGGGAAGCTCCCGACCATCGAAACCGCGGCCGTCTCGCCCTCGGGCCATGCCGTCGCGCTGATGCTCACCAACGGCGAGCGGCGGATGCTGGTCGTCCACGATCTCGCGCGGAACAAGGCCGTGGTCCGCGCCGACGCGGGCGAAGCGAAGGTGCGGGACGTCAGTTGGGCCGGCGACAAGCACCTGGTGATCGTGACGTCCCAGGTCGCGGCGCCAATGGAGATCCGAAGCGCGCGGCGGGAATGGCTGCTGGGCTTCGTCTTCGACATCGAGACGCAGAAGACCCAAATGCTCCTGCGGAACATCGAGCGGGTGGAGGCGATGAACTCGCTCGCCGGTATGCCGCAGGTGCGGATCATCGACGGCAAGCCGGTCATCTTCGTGGAAGGCACCGTCTTCCAGAACAACTACGGCAACGTCGCGCTCTTCCGGCAGCAGGTCGGCGCGCCGCGTCCGTCGATCGTGGAACTGGGGCAGCGGCACACCTGGGGCTGGGTCATCGGACCGGATGGCGAGCCGCTCGCGCAGGAGGTCTACGACAGTGACAAAGGCTACTGGGCCCTGAAGCTACGGGGCCGCGGCGGTTGGCGCGAGGCCATGCTGGCGACAGGCACGGACAGTCCGCCGTCGGTGCTGGGTCTTGGTCGGGACGGCAAGTCGGTGCTGATCCGACAGGCCGACGAGCAGAACCGGCTCGTGTGGAACGAGATGCCCCTCGACGGCGTCGGTGCTGGCGGCCCTACGCCCGCCCGCGAGGAGCAGACAGCGATATTCGATCCGGGCGATGGGCGGCTGATCGGTCACGCCATGCTGGTGGGGGACGAGCACAGTTACACATTCTATGGCGAGAACGACGCCCGCATCTGGAAGGCCATCCGCGCCGCCTATCCGGATGACGCCGTAGAGCTGGTCTCTTGGTCGAATGACAGGAAGATCTCGGTGGTCCGTGTCGACTCCGCTACGGACGGGCCGGCGTACGCCCTGGTGGATCTCGACGCCCGCCGCGCGAAGTGGCTTGGCGGCGAGTATATTGACCTGAAGCCGCAGGACATCGCGCCCAAGCAGCCGATCCGATTCAAGGCGGCCGACGGTCTGGAACTCACAGGCTATCTCACCCTGCCGCGCGGCAGGCCGGCCAAGGGGCTCCCGCTCGTCGTATTTCCGCACGGTGGGCCGGCCTCGCGCGATACGCCCGGCTTCGACTGGTGGGCCCAGGGCATGGCCTCGCGCGGCTACGCCGTCCTGCAGGTGAACTTCCGGGGGTCCGACGGCCTGGGCGAAGCGCTCCTTGAGGCGGGCTACGGCCAGTGGGGCCGCAAGATGCAGACCGATCTCTCGGACGGCGTGCGCCATCTGGCCGCCCAAGGAATGGTCGACCCCAAGCGGGTGTGCATCGTCGGGGCCAGCTACGGCGGCTATGCGGCCGCGGCGGGCGCCACGCTCGACCGCGGGACCTATCGCTGCGCCGTCTCGGTCGCGGGCGTCACCGACCTCAAGCGGCACATCGTCTATGCACGCGGACGCGGCGGACGGTCGAGCGAACGCTACTGGACGAACTTCATCGGCGCGAAGGACCTCGGCGATCCGGTCCTCGCCAGCTACTCGCCCGCGATGCAGGCCGACAAGGCCGACATCCCGATCCTGCTCATCCACGGCAAGGACGACACTGTGGTTGCGTTCGAGCAAAGCCGCGTCATGGCCGATGCGCTGAAGCGGGCAGGCAAGCCGGTCGAACTGCTCAGCTTGGCCGGCGAGGACCACTGGCTCTCCCGCGGCGACACGCGCCTGCAGACGCTGCAGGCGACCGTCGCCTTCCTCGAGAAGCACAACCCGCCGAACTGATCGCCGAACTGAGCGGCCAGCCGGGCGTTCCGTTCGCATGCCAGCGTTCCGCACCGATCAGATCAAGCGCTACAGCCTTGAGCTCTACGGTCCGAAGGCCGACGAGCTGCTCTGGAAGATCGATAGCGACGATCCCTTCACGCCGATGGCCCGGGGCGACCACATCCAGCCGCTCGACCTGCCGGGTGCCAACCCCGACCTCGCGCACGAGATCGTCGGCATCGAGCACGTCATCTGGACGGCCGGCGAACAGGTCCGCTACGTCACCCGGGTGTACAGTCGGCCGGCGCGTCCGCTGGGCGGTGGGGCGGGCCTCGACTGAGGCATATCAATTTCCCCGCCGGCTAGCCCTGCTATGCCTTGTGTGGCCGTAATGCCACACTAAATCGGGTGCGTCGGCGAGCGTGCTTCCGTGAAGGCGCTCGGTGAATTCCGCCTGAGTAGGGGACGCATGAACATCGACATCTATTCCGACCGCGCCAAGCAGGCGATCCAGTCGGCCCAGAGCCTGGCGCTCGCGCGCCGGCACCAGCAGCTCGCCCCCGAGCACATCCTGAAGGTCCTTCTCGAGGAGAAGGACGGCCTTTCGCGCGCGCTGATCCAGAGCGCCGGCGGCCGGCCCGACGCCGCCGATCAGGCGGTGGACGGCCTGCTCGGCAAGCTGCCGAAGGTCGAAGGCGGCTCGGGCCAGCTCTACATGAAGCCCGAGACGGCTCGCGTCTTCGCGGAGGCCGAGGCTGGCGCCAAGGCCGCCGGGGACGCCTTCGTCACCACCGAGCGGCTGCTGATCGCCATCGCCAAGGAAGGCGGCGAGGCGGCCAATGCGCTGAAGCAGGCCGGCGCCACCGCCAAGGGTCTGGAAGAGGCCGCCAACGCCGTCCGCAAGGGCCGGACCGCCGACTCGGCCTCGGCCGAGGAGGGCTACGATGCGCTCAAGCGCTACGCCCGCGACCTCACCCAGGCCGCCCGCGACGGCAAGCTCGACCCGGTCATCGGCCGCGACGAGGAGATCCGCCGCACCATCCAGGTCCTGTCGCGCCGAACCAAGAACAACCCCGTCCTGATCGGCGAGCCCGGCGTCGGCAAGACCGCCATCGTCGAGGGTCTGGCCCTGCGCATCGTGAACGGCGACGTGCCCGAGAGCCTGAAGGACAAGCAGCTGCACGCGCTCGACATGGGCGCCCTGATCGCCGGGGCGAAATACCGCGGCGAGTTCGAGGAGCGGCTGAAGGCCGTGCTCAACGAGGTGACCCAGGCCGAGGGATCGATCGTCCTGTTCATCGACGAGATGCACACCCTGGTCGGCGCCGGGAAGTCGGACGGGGCGATGGACGCCTCGAACCTGCTGAAGCCCGCGCTGGCCCGGGGCGAGCTGCACTGCGTGGGCGCCACCACGCTCGACGAGTACCGCAAGCACGTCGAGAAGGACGCCGCCCTGGCGCGGCGCTTCCAGCCCGTGTTCGTCAGCGAGCCCACGGTCGAGGACACCGTCTCGATCCTGCGCGGCCTGAAGGAGAAGTACGAGGTCCACCATGGCGTGCGCATCTCGGACAGCGCCATCGTCGCCGCCGCCACGCTGTCGAACCGCTACATCACCGACCGCTTCCTGCCCGACAAGGCGATCGACCTCGTCGACGAGGCCGCCAGCCGCGTGCGCATGGCGGTCGACAGCAAGCCCGAGGAGCTGGACGAGATCGACCGGCGGGTCGTGCAGCTGAAGATCGAGCGCGAGGCGCTGCAGAAGGAGACCGACGCGGCCTCCAAGGCGCGCCTGGAGAAGCTGATCGAGGAACTGGGCGACCTCGAGGCCCAGTCCGAGGAGATGACCGCCCGCTGGCGCGCCGAGAAGGAGAAGGTCTCGTCCGCCGCCCAGCTGCGCGAGGGCCTGGACCGTCTGCGCGCCGAGCTGTCGGTGGCGCAGCGCTCGGGAGACCTGCAGCGCGCCTCCGAGATCGCCTACGGCGAGATCCCGCAGCTCGAGAAGCGCCTGGCCGAGGCCGAGGCGGCCGAGGGCGGCGAGGACACCATGACGCCCGAGGTGGTCGACGCCGAGCAGATCGCCGCGGTGGTCAGCAGGTGGACCGGCGTTCCCGTCGAGAAGATGCTCGAGGGCGAGCGCGAGAAGCTGCTGCAGATGGAGGACGGCCTGCGCCGCCGCGTGGTCGGCCAGGAGGAGGCGCTGGTCGCCGTCTCCGACGCCGTGCGCCGCGCCCGTGCGGGCCTGAAGGACCCGAACCGGCCGATCGGTTCGTTCCTGTTCCTGGGGCCCACCGGGGTCGGCAAGACCGAGCTCACGAAAGCCCTGGCCGAGTTCCTGTTCGACGACGAGTCCGCCGTGACCCGCCTCGACATGAGCGAGTACATGGAGAAGCACTCGGTCAGCCGGATGATCGGCGCGCCGCCCGGCTACGTCGGCTACGACGAGGGTGGGGCGCTCACCGAGAGCGTGCGGCGCAGGCCCTACCAGGTCGTGCTGTTCGACGAGGTGGAGAAGGCGCACCCCGACGTCTTCAACGTGCTGCTGCAGGTCCTCGACGACGGCCGCCTCACCGACGGCCAGGGCCGGACGGTCGACTTCCGCAACACGCTGATCATCATGACCTCCAACCTCGGCTCGGAATTCCTGGCCGGGCTCGAGGAGGGCGACGACGTCGAGAAGGCGCGGCCGGGCGTGATGGACGTGGTCCGCCGCCACTTCCGGCCCGAGTTCCTGAACCGCATCGACGAGGTGATCCTCTTCAAGCGCCTCGGTCGGGCGGAGATGGACGACATCGTCCGCATCCAGCTCCAGCGCGTCGAGAAGCTGCTCGCCGACCGCCGCATGTCGATCTCGCTGGACGCCGCCGCCCTGCACTGGCTGGGCGACAAGGGCTATGACCCCGTCTACGGGGCGCGGCCGCTGAAGCGGGTGATCCAGAAGGAGCTGGTCGACCCCATCGCCCGCAAGCTGCTGGCGGGCGAGCTGGAGGACGGCGCGGTCATCGACGTCCACGCCGGTGGCGAAGGCCTCGAGATCGGCCGCGCCAAGGTGCACTAGGAAGAACGCCCGCCGGTCTCCCGGCGGGCGTTTCTCTTACCGGCTCCAGCACTCCCGGCGTACCGTCGTGCCGTAGTAGCCGTCGCTGGTCCGGCGCAGCTTGCATTTGATCCGCCGGCCATCGGGACCGATCATGCCGTTCGGGTCTGGGCCGTAACGGTCGACCGGGACGTTCGAATAGAAGCTCTGCGGATAGCTGAGCCCCAGCACCGAGCCCAGCACCGAGCCCAGGACCCCGGCCGACGAGCCATAGCCGCCGTAGTAGCGGTTATCGTAGCCGCGGTTGTCGTAGTAGCCGTAGGGCTGCGGATAGGCCGGCGCCCGGTAGTAGCCGTCGTAGTAGGGACTGTAGCTGGGGGCGGGCGGGTAATAGTACCGCTGGGCCATGGCCTGGCCGGCGATGGCCGCGCCGCCGGCGACCGTCGCGCCGGCCAGCGCAGCGGTGAGCCACTTGCGCATCGTATAACTCCGTTCGGCGCATCCCTCGGGCCGGCTAAAGGTCCGACGCGCCGTACGGGTTCCGAAAGCCCCGCTTGATCAGGGGCTTAGGAGCGCGCGACTAGAAGGTCACCTGGGTGACGCGGCCGCCGCGGGTGACCACCCGGCGCATCAGGGCCACGGTCGCGCCCTGCGGCTGGCCGGCCGGCCTGGCGATGGTGATCGCATACCAGGCCCCGTTCGGCAGGCCCGTGAAGCTGAAGCGGCTGTTGGCGTCGCAGGTGGTCCGTTTGACGAAGGGGCCGGCGTCTCCGGGCGGAGCTGACGGCGTCCGCTTGCGCACCTCGTCGGCCGGCAGCGCCGCCCGCTCGGCCGAGCCGTACAGCACGGTCATCCGGCGGCGCGACCATGGCGTTTCCGGCGTCAGCACGACCCCGGAGCCGGCGCAGGTGTAGACGCCGCCGCCATTGCGATAGCCGAGCTGGCCCTGGATGCCGTTGCGGCCCGGCGCCTGGGCCCAGGCGAAGTCCGCGGCCGAGAAGCTGGCCGGCCCGCTGGGCGGCGGTTCCGGGCGCACCGGACGACCCATGGGGCGGCCGCCGGGCGGCGGCGGGCCGAGCGTCGGTGCGCAGGCGGCCAGGGTGAGGGCCGACAGGCCCACCGCGGAGAACAGGCTGAAGCGTGTCATTGCCGGGCCAGCATATAGGCCAATGCGGCGAAACCTTGCCAGCAAAGACGCGCGACCGGCGTTAGTCGAGCCGCGGCCGGCCGCGCCCGGCCTTGACGCCCGACCGCTGCGACTTGGCCTTAAGGCGCCGTTCCTTCGACGCCCGGGTGGGCTTCGTCTTCTTGCGCGGCGGGGGCGGCGGCCTGGCCGCCTCGCGGACCAGTTCGACCAGCCGCTCGACGGCGGCCTGCCGGTTCAGCTCCTGGGACCGGTGCTCCTGGGCCACCAGCACCAGCACGCCGTCCATCGTCAGCCGATTGCCCGCCAGCCGGTAGAGCCTCGCCCGCACCGGCTCCGGCAGCGACGGCGAGCCCCGCACGTCGAACCGCAGCTCGATGGCCGCCGAGACCTTGTTCACGTGCTGCCCGCCCGGCCCCGACGCGCGGACGGCGCGCAGCTGCACCTCCTCGTCGGCGAGCTGGATGGCGGGCGTGACCTCGATCATGCCGGACAGTTGCCACGCTTCGCCCCCCGTCGCGAAGGGGAGGGCCATGACGGGCGCGACGTTTTCGCGGCCCCGATCACCTCGGGTTCCCTTGACCGACCGGCAAAAAACCGCTTCACAGCCCCGGCTTTGCTGCACTGCCGTTGCGCAGGTGCGGCCCAAATGACGTATCAGGAGAAACAATCATGCGCGTCTACTACGATCGCGACGCTGACCTGTCCCGCATCCTGGACAAGAAGATCGCCATCGTAGGCTATGGCTCGCAGGGCCGTGCGCACGCGCTGAACCTTACCGACTCGGGCGTGAAGAACGTGGCCGTGGCGCTTCGCCCCGGCTCCGCCACCGCCAAGAAGGTCGAGGCCGACGGCCTGAAGGTGATGTCGGTGGCCGAGGCCGCCGCCTGGGCCGACGCCATCATGATCCTGGCGCCCGACGAGCTGCAGGCGCAGATCTACCGCGACGAGATCGCCCCCAACATCAAGGACGGCGCCGCCCTGCTGTTCGCTCACGGCCTCAACGTCCACTTCGGCCTCATCGAGCCGAAGAAGACCGTCGACGTGCTGATGGTGGCGCCCAAGGGCCCCGGCCACACCGTGCGCGGCGAGTACCAGAAGGGCGGCGGCGTGCCGTGCCTGATCGCCGTCCACCACGACGCCACCGGCGGCGCCATGGACTTCGGCCTGGCCTACGCCTCGGCCATCGGCGGCGGCCGCTCGGGTGTCATCGAGACCAACTTCCGCGAAGAGTGCGAAACCGACCTGTTCGGCGAACAGGCCGTGCTCTGCGGCGGCCTGGTCGAGCTGATCCGCGCCGGCTTCGAGACCCTGGTCGAGGCGGGCTACGCCCCCGAGATGGCCTATTTCGAGTGCCTGCACGAGGTGAAGCTGATCGTCGACCTCATCTACGAGGGCGGCATCGCCAACATGAACTACTCGATCTCCAACACGGCCGAGTACGGCGAGTACGTCACCGGTCCGCGCATCGTGACGCCTGAGACCAAGGCCGAGATGAAGCGCGTGCTGGAGGACATCCAGTCGGGCAAGTTCGTGCGCGACTTCATGCAGGAGAACGCGGTGGGCGCGCCCAGCTTCAAGGCCACACGCCGCCGCGGCGCCGAGCACCAGATCGAGGAAGTCGGCCAGCGCCTGCGCGCCATGATGCCCTGGATCACCAAGAACAAGCTGGTCGACGTCGAGCGCAACTGACCGCGAAGCGGCTCATCCCCGCGAACGCGGGGAGCCAGGACAGGAAGGCCCCGGAGCGATCCGGGGCCTTTTCTTTCCTCCCCGAACGAGGGCGGGACGGCTACTCGTCCGGGCCCTTGCGCTTCTGCTTGATCCAGGCCCGCGCCTGCTTGTGCCGCCCGGCCCACAGCTTCCTGTTCTCCTGGGCCGCCCGCGGGTCCTCTCGCCGGTGCTCGTAGGCCAGCTCGGCCTGCAGCTTCTGGAAGCTGGCCCAGCGGTCGGCATCGAGCGTCCCGGCCTCCAGAGCCGCCCGCACCGCGCACCCCGGTTCGCGGCCGTGGCTGCAGTCCGAGAACCGGCACGCGGCGACCAACTGCTCCACGTCCTCGAACGCCGCCGAGACGCCGCTGTCGGCCTCCCACAGCCCCAGCTCGCGCATGCCGGGCGTGTCCAGGATCAGCCCGCCCGACGGCAGCAGCACCAGTTCGCGGTGGGTGGTGGTGTGCCGGCCCCGCTCGTCGCCCTCGCGGATCTCGCCGGTCGACATCCGCTCGCTGCCGGCGAGCGCGTTCAGCAGGGTGGACTTGCCCGCCCCCGACATGCCGAGCAGCACGGCGGTCTTCCCCGGCTCCAGCCAGGCGGCGACCGCCTCCAGCCCCTCGCCGCGCTTGGCGGCGATCGGCAGCACCGGCGCGTCCTGGGCGATGGTCCGCACCTGGTCCACGAACCCTGCCACGTCCTCAGCGAGGTCGGCCTTGGTCAGCACGATGACCGGCTGGGCGCCGCTCTCGTAGGTGGTCGCCAGGTACCGCTCCAGCCGGCGCAGGTTGAGGTCGGAGTTCAATGAGGTGACCAGGAAGGCGACGTCCACATTGGCCGCCACCACCTGGGCGTGGAGGCCCCGTCCGGCCGCCTTGCGGACGAAGGCGGTGCTGCGCGGCAGCACATGCTGCACGAACAGCGGCTCGGGGGCTTTCCGCGGCTCGAACGCCACCCAGTCGCCCGCCACCGGCCGGGTCATCTCTTCCTTCGACCGCATCAGCTTCGAGGCCGCCTTGGCCTCGGCCTCGCCGTCCTCGGTGATCAGGCGATAGCCGCCGCGCTGCTGCACGATCACGCGGCCGGCCTTCAGGCCCTGCGCCGCATAGGGCGCGAAGTCGTGCTGGAGCCGTTCGCTCCAGCCGTATTGGTCTAGCACTGGGAATGTCCTTGAAGTCGATTGCCGGAAAGGCGTCGACCGTGGGGACCCGTCCTCTTCAGGAGAGCGGCTGCACTCACGCAGCCATCACGGCGACGCAGCGAAGGGCTGCGTGGACAATGGGCGACACGAGCATCCTCCTTTGGTTTGCGTGGCCGTTGAGGGGGAGAGCTTGGCGACCGGCCTGCTTCGCGTCAAGAAGACCGCTGAAGCGAAGGAGTGCCAGCCGTGTCCGAAGCCCTGAACGTCGTGATGAACGAGGCCGAGCAGCAGTTCCAGGTGAAGCTGGGCGGCGAGACCGCCTTCGCCGAATACCGCCTGGTCGACCATGGCATCATCCTGCCGCACACCGTCGTACCCGAGAGCTTCGAAGGGAAGGGCGTGGGTTCCGCGCTCGCCAAGGCCGCCCTCGGCTACGCCCGCGAGCACGACCTGAAGGTCATCCCCACCTGCCCCTTCATGGCCGGCTACATCGGCAAGCACCCCGAGTGGCACGACGTCGTCCACGACGCGTACCGGGCACAGCTGGGGATCGGTTAGGGGCAGGAGCGCTCCTCTCCACGGCGCTTCCCACCTGGAGCGTTAACGGTCGGGACGTCTGCTCGTCGGACGGCGGCGAACGTCCGCTACCGACCGAGGCTGTGTAAAAACGCGAAGCAGGGCAGACTCCTGACACACGGGTCGGGAGGCGCTGATGAGCCGCTTCGTCGAGGGTGAAGATCGCCGTCAGCCGGTGCTGCTTCCCAGCTGTCTGGACGACTACGTCAGCGACGAGAACCCGGCTCGGCTGATCGACGTCTTCGTTGATGAGCTGGATCTCGGCGGCCTGGGTTTCGAGATCGTCCCGGCTGCGACGGGCCGGCCGGCGTATCACCCGGCGATGCTGCTGAAGCTATACATCTATGGCTACCTCAACCGGGTGCAGTCGAGCCGGCGGCTGGAGCGCGAAGCACAGCGCAACGTCGAGCTGATGTGGCTGACGGGGAAGCTCGCGCCGGACCACAAGACCATCGCCAACTTCCGGAAGGACAACGGCGCAGCGATCCAGGCGGCCTGCGCCCACTTCATTGTGCTGTGCCGTCAGATCGGCCTGTTCACTCAGGCGGTGGCTGCGGTGGACGGCAGCAAATTCAAGGCGGTGAACACCCGCGACAAGAACTTCACGCCGGCCAAGCTGAAGAAGCGGATCGAGCAGGTCGCGGAGCACATCGCCGGCTATCTCCAGGAGCTGGACACCGCCGACCGTCTCGAGGGCGAGGCGGTCGAAGCCCGCACCGTGAAGCTCAAGGACAAGATCGCCACGCTGCGGGCGCAGATGCAGGCGCTGAAGGCGATGGAGGCGCAGGTGGAGGCGTCCCCTGACGGCCAGGTATCGCTGACCGATCCGGACGCGCGATCCATGGCCACGAGCGGCCGCGGCAGCGGCATCGTCGGCTACAACGTCCAGAGCGTCGTCGACGCCGAGCACCACCTGATCGTCGCCCATGACGTGATCACCACGGGCAGCGATCGCCAGCAGCTCGCCGAGATGAGCGGCAAGGCCAAGGACGCCATGGGCGTGGAGCGGCTCGAGATGCTGGCCGACCGAGGCTACTTCTCCGGCGAGGAGATCCTGGCCTGCGAGCAGATCGGCGTGACGCCGTACGTGCCCAAGCCGCTCACCTCAGGTGCCAAGGCCGATGGACGCTTCGGCAAGCAGGACTTTGCTTACGTGCCCGAGCAGGACGCCTATCGCTGTCCCGGCGGGAGCCTGCTCCGGCGGCGCATGACGACCGTCGAGAAGGGGCTCACCCTGCATCGCTACTGGGATCGGGCGAGCTGCCAGGCCTGCGCGCTGAAGCCCCAGTGCACGCCCAGCGTCGAGCGCCGGATCACCCGCTGGGAGCATGAAGCCACGATCGAGGCGCTGCAGCGGCGGATGGATCTCGCGCCCTACGCCATGCGGGCCCGCCGGCGGATCGTCGAACACCCCCTTCGGGACGATCAAAGCCTGGATGGGCCACACCCACTTCCTAATGAAGCGGCTCCCGAACGTGAAGACGGAGATCAGTCTCCACATCCTCGCCTACAACATGAAGCGGGTGATGCAGATGCTCGGAACGGGGCCGCTGATCGCGGCGATCCGGACCTGAGGGAGCGGCGCGTCTAGCCCGCCTGCCATCAGCGGCTCAGCGCCGGCAGCGAGTTTTTACACGGCCTCGACCCGTTGCGGACCTTGGCGGCACCACAAACCAAACAAGCCTCAGTCGCGGAAGTGGCCGTGGCTCTTGGCAGCACACTTCAAAGCCTTGCTCTTGGAGACCCAAGCGCTCGAAGGACCGCCTGGCAACTGCGATGAGTCGAGCGACGGATCGTACTGGCTGGTCGAAGCGCGCAGGGCGGGCGAGTATCGCTTTTTGGGCCGTCGTACGCCGAGAGACGATGATCCGGTGAAGGTGTTGGGCTTGGAGATGCGGCGGCTGACCGGTTGGACGTTCAGGACCGACACATGATGCTCCTGTCGGGGTGGCGCTGCCCACGCTGCCGTGAACGTCGGCAAACCACCCATCTCTGAAGTCGTCGGAGTCCGCTCTCGGATCACGCCGCGCCGACCGCATATGGCTAGGCCCATTGCACACCCGCCTCACCCCTCATCACCGCCTCGGCCTCCGCCGTGTGCTTCGCCCCGCCGCGCTCGTGCAGCACGAGCGGCGGCAGCAGCTTCAGCGGCGCCTTGCCGGTCTTCACGGCGCGGACCAGCACCCGCTTGGCCGGCTCGTCGGCATAGGGGTGGACGGACCGGATCTGGAACGAGCCGGCCTTGGCGCTGAGCAGGTCCAGCAGGTCGGCCAGCCGGTCGGCGCGGTGGATGATCGTGATGGTCCCGCCCTCGCGCACGGCCTTGGTCAGGAACGGCGTCCAGGCGGCGAGGCCGCCCTCGGCCATCCAGGCGTTGGTCTTCTCCGGGGCTGGCGCGCGCAGCGCCGTCGGGTCGTCGAAGAACGGCGGGTTGGCGATCACCGCGTCGAAGGGTTCGAGGCCGAGCTTCGCGAACGGGACGTTCACGTCGCCCGCCAGGATCTCCACGCGGTCGCCCAGCCCGTTCAGCCCGACGTTCCGCTCCGCCAGGCCACGCGCCGTCTCGTCGCGCTCGACGCCCGTGAACCTCGCCTGCGGCCGCCGCACCGCCGCCGCCAGCAGCGCGCCGCCCGCGCCGCAGCCCGCCTCGATCACCCGCTGGCCGGGCAGGGCATCGCAGGCCGCCGCCAGCAGGGCCGCGTCCAGCCCGGCGCGATAGCCGCGGGCCGGCTGCAGCAGCCGCACCCGGCCATCCAGCAGCCGGTCTTCGGTCGTGGCGTCCATACCCGGCCCTTGCTAGAAGGCGAGACACACGCGTGTCGGTCGCTTGACCGTGACCTAGCGCGTCACCATTGTCCCGGCAAACGGCGGACGGACGGGGCCCGGACGCTTACGTCGCTAAGGAATTCGTCGTTTTGGAAGCCGCCCAGGCCATCGCCCGACCCAAGCCATCCATCGATACGCTGCTGGAGCTGGCGGGTCCTGACATGGCGGCCGTCGACGGCCTGATCCGCCAGCACATGGACAGCCCGGTGCCGGTGATCCCGGCCCTGGCCGACCACCTGATCGCCGGCTCCGCCAAGCGCCTGCGGCCGCTGCTGACGGTGGGCGCCGCGCGCCTCGCCGGCGCCCGCGACGACGCCTGCCTCAAGCTGGCCGCCGCCGTCGAGTTCATCCACACGGCCACCCTGCTGCACGACGACGTGGTGGACTCGTCCGAGCTGCGCCGCGGCCGGGTCGCGGCCCACCTGATCTGGGCGCCCCCTCCAGCGTGCTGGTCGGCGACTTCCTGTTCGCCCGCGCCTTCGAGCTGATGGTCGGGGCGGGTTCGATGCCGGCCCTGGAAGTGCTGGCCCGCGCCAGCCGGGTGATCTCCGAGGGCGAGGTGCTGCAGCTCACCCGCAGCCACGACCTCGACCTGACCCAGGACGTCTATATCGAGATCATCGGCGCCAAGACCGCCGAGCTGTTCGCCGCCGCGGCGGAAGCCGGCGCCATTTCGGCCGGCGCCTCCCCGAGCGCTGCCGCAGCCTTCGCCAGTTCGGCCAGGACCTGGGCCTGGCGTTCCAGCTCGTCGACGACGCCCTCGACTACTCCGGCGACGCCGGCACGCTGGGCAAGAACGCCGGCGACGACTTCCGGGAGGGCAAGGTCACCCTGCCGCTGCTCTACGCCATGGCCCGCACGGGGGGCTGCCGAGCGCGACTTCTGGGTCCGCACCGTCGATCGACGCGAGCAGACCGACGCCGACTTCGAGCGCGTTCGCGCCCTGATGGCCGAGACCCGCGCGCTGGACGACACCCTGGCGCTGGCGGCCCGTTACGCCGACGGGGCGAAGGCCGCCCTCGCCGACTTCCCCTCGAACAGCTGGCGTCCGGCGCTCGAGGACCTGGCCGACTTCGCCGTGCGCCGGCAGGCCTGAACAACCCAGGATCGGCCTTGAGTCCGCGCGCCGACACAGGAACCTGACAGGGATTTGCGCGCTCCTCCCGTCCGGACGGAGGTTGTACATGTTCCCTGGAACGAGACTGGCGCGCCTGGGCGCGTTCAATCCCGAATTCCCCGACGCCGAAGCGCTGCACCTGGGCCTCGCCCACTGGAACCACGAGCGGCTGGCCCCGCAGCTGGCCGGGCCGAACTGGCTGGCCGACCTGAATCGCGACACCCGGATGCTGCGGCTGGAGGGCGCCTTCGTCGAGGCGTTCCGCGCCCACGTCGCCCCGCTGGTGGAGGACGTGCCCGAAGACCCGGACGGCTTCATCGCCTGGTTCGAGGCGCTCAAGGACTCCGGCCCGGGCCAGTACGACCCGCTGTTCGACTGGCTGGCCTCCGAGGCCAGCCTCGACCAGATGAAGTGGTTCCTGACGCAGGAAGCGGCCGGCGAGGCGGGCTTCGACGACCTCGTCGCCTACACCCAGGTGAAGCTGCCTGTGCGGCCCAAGCTGGAGCTCGCCCGCAACTACTGGGACGAGATGGGCCGCGGCAACGAGGGCGGCATGCACGGTCCGATGCTGGACCGCACCATCCAGCTCCTGGGCCTTACCCCGTCGATCGACGGCACCGCCTGGCAGTCGCTGGCGCTCGCCAACACCATGACCGCGCTCGCGACGACGCGACGCTACGTCTACCAGTCGGTGGGCGCCCTGGGCGCCGTCGAACTCACCGCGCCGACCCGCGTGGCGATGGTGGCCGAGGGGCTGAAGCGCCTTGGCGTCGAACCCGCCGGGCGGAAGTACTTCCAGCTCCACGCCCAGCTCGACGTCGAGCACTCCCGGGCCTGGAACGCCGAGGCGCTGATCCCGCTGGTGAGCGAAAACCCGGCCTGCGCCCGCCACATCGCCGAGGGCGCGATCATGCGCCTGATCCTCGGCGAGCAGTGCTTCGAGAGCTACCGCGCCCACCTGTGGGCCCACCACCACCCGGTGGTCTACGCGGCGGAGTAGGGAGGTCGGGCCCCTGTGAGGGGGCAGCCGTGCCTCAGCCCGGCGAGATCATCTTCTCCGGCCGCACCCACTCGTCGAACTCCTCGTTCGTCAGATAACCGCCGCCGACGGCTTCCTCGCGCAGGGTGGTGCCGTTCTTGTGCGCCGCCTTGGCGATCTTGGCGCAGTTGTCGTAGCCCAGCTTGCCGTTCAGCGCGGTCACCAGCATGAGCGAGCGCTCGAGGTTCTGGCGGATGTTGTCCTCCCGCGCCTCGGTCCCCTTCACCATGTTGTCGGTGAAGCTGATCGCGCCGTCCGCCAGCAGGCGGCACGACTGCAGGAAGTTGTAGGCCATCACCGGGTTGAACACGTTCAGCTCGAAGTGCCCCTGGCTGCCGGCGAAGGCCATCGCCGTCTGGTTGCCCATGATGTGGGCGCAGACCATCGTCAGGGCCTCGGCCTGGGTGGGGTTCACCTTGCCGGGCATGATCGAGCTGCCCGGCTCGTTCTCGGGCAGCGCCAGCTCGCCGAGGCCGGCGCGCGGTCCCGAGCCCAGGAAGCGCAGGTCGTTGGCGATCTTGAACAGGGCCCCGGCCGCCGCCGTCAGCGCGCCGTGGCTGAACACCATGGCGTCGTGCGCCGCCAGGGCCTCGAACTTGTTCGGCGCGGTGACGAAGGGCAGCTTGGTGATCTTGGCGATCTTCTCGGCCACCAGCTCGGCGAAGCCCACCGGCGCGTTGAGGCCCGTGCCCACCGCGGTGCCGCCCTGGGCCAGCTCGTAGAGTCCGTAGAGCGTCTCCTTGATCCGCCGCACCGACATGGCGACCTGGTGCGAATAGCCGCCGAACTCCTGGCCCAGGGTCAGCGGGGTGGCGTCCTGGGTGTGGGTGCGCCCGATCTTGATGATGTGGGCGAACTCGTCCGACTTGGCCTTCAGCGCCGCGTGCAGGTGCTCCAGCGCCGGCATCACCGACCGCGCCACCTCTTCCGCCGCGGCGATGTGCATCGCCGTCGGATAGGTGTCGTTCGACGACTGGCTCATGTTGACGTGGTCGTTCGGGTGGACGGGCGTCTTCGAGCCCATCTCGCCACCCATCATCTCGATCGCGCGGTTCGAGATCACCTCGTTGGCGTTCATGTTCGACTGGGTGCCCGACCCGGTCTGCCAGACCACCAGCGGGAAGTGGTCGTCCAGCTTGCCGTCGATCACCTCCTGGGCGGCCAGCACGATGTACTTGCCGATCTCGGGATCGAGCTTGCCGAGCTCCATGTTGGCCTCGGCGGCGGCGCGCTTCACGACGCCCAGCGCCTTGATCACCGGCTTCGGCTGGCGCTCCCACCCGATCTTGAAGTTGCCGAGGCTGCGCTGGGTCTGGGCCCCCAGTACCGGTCGGCGGCGACGTCGATCGGGCCGAAGGTGTCGGTCTCGGTGCGGGTGGCGCTCACGGCGGGGACCTCCAAAGGAAACAGGCCGCCGGTTTAGCGAGACGGCGCGAGACTGCAAGGCGCCCTTGCGTCTAGGTAGGGCGCATGACCGACGGCTGGACATCCCACGGCAAGGTTCGCGCCCGCGAGGCCGAGGGCCTGCTCGAGGTCACCGTCGACGGCCTGACCACCCAGGCCAAGTACTACAAGCCGCTGATCTACGAGTTCTTCCGCAAGGCCTGGCGCGGCTCGCGACCCGCCTGGGGCGAGTTCTCGGTCGAGATCGGCATGGAATACGTCGGCGACCCGCCCTGGCTCGATCTCGACAACCTGGCCAAGGCCATCCTCGACGCCATCAAGGGCTACGCCTTCCACGACGACGCCCAGGTCGCCCGTCTGCTGGTGGAGCGCCGCCCCGGCGAGCGCGAGCGCATCACCGTCCTCGTGCGGAAGCTCAGCTAGCCTCGATCGCCGAGACGTGGTTGAGGGCGATCACCCAGCGCCCGCCCACCTTGCGCATCAGCCGGGTGTTGATCCCCTCCTGCGCGCGCCGCCCGCCTTCCAGCTTGTAGCGGCTGATCAGCTGCGCCGCATCGGGGCCGAGCATCTCGACCTTGATGTCGTGGAAGTGAAGCTGCCCTTGCGAGCCTGGCGCCCCGCCGTAGTCGCGGACGTAGTGGTCCAGCGTCCCCTGCCAGCCGTCCTGGAACTTGCCCCGAGAGACGAACACCACGCCCGGGTTCAGGAAGCCCGCCATGTAGCCCTCGAAGTCGCCGCGGTTCCACGCCGCCTCCATGTCGGCGATCACCCGGCGGATCGCCGCGGCCTCCCGGGCCTCGTCCACCGGCGGGCAGGTCGCCGCGGACGCCGGTTCCGCGGCCAGGCTGGCGGCGGCGAGGGTCAGCAGGTCGCGGCGGGCAGGGCGGGGCATGGAGATCTCCGGAGCGGCGTAGGCCGGACCCTGGCCAGCGCCGCGCCGCCGCGCAAGCCGGTCAGTGTTGGTTCGGCGTGATCGTCCGGGCCGCGTCGGCGCAGGCCTGGGCGCAGCGCCGGCAGGCCTCGGCGCAGATCCGGCAATGCTCGTGCATCCCGGCGTGCTGCTCGCATTCGGCCGCGCACAGGCTGCACGCCTGTTCGCAGGTGTTCAGCATGGTCAGCAGCAGCTCCTCGTTCGAGCCGGTTCGCCGGGTGGCGACGCTGGCCGTCACCGCGCAGATGTCGGCGCAGTCGAGGTCGGTGCGGATGCACTGGCGCAGGTCGGCGACCATCTCCTCGCCCAGGCACGCGTCGGCGCAGCTGGTGCAGATCTGGGCGCAGTCCAGGCATTCCTCGATGCAGCGGATCAGGGTGTCGTTGGTGCTGCCGCGGACGTGCGGATGCGTCGAGATCATCTCGTGGGCGTGCATCGCCGGTCTCCTTCGCGTGGGTGGCTCGAGGTCCAACCCACGGGCGCGCCGGCTGTTCCGCCGTCACGTCGGCTGACCTGCCGTCAGGGCCAGCGGCCGTCCGGCTCGCCCACGTGCAGGACGACCTCGTCCCGGGGGCCGGCGCAGGCCCAGCCCGAGGCGGTCGCGGTCTTCCAGCGGTAGCCTTCCCGCGCCCGCCAGCACTCCGGGCCTTCCATCTGGGCGACCTCGGCCGCGCCGTGGCCGGCGCGCGCCACCGCGCGTTCCACATTGTCCATCCGGCGGTCGACGGTCCAGACGTGCGCCGCCAGGCCGGCGCCCGCCAGCACGACCAGGCTGACCGCGCCAATCAGGAGCGGCAGCCGCGCCCCGGGGCCTCGGGCGCCGTCGAGGGTGTTGTCCAGGGGGTTGCCGCGCATCGCCTGCGCTCCCGTCCAGTTGACAGCTGTCATTTGTCCAGGGAGCCGCGTTCCGGTCAAGCGAAACCGGAACGAAAACGGCCGCGCCCGGAGGGATGGGCGCGGCCGGTACTTCGCGAACCTGTCCGGGGGAAGTTAGCGGTTCAGCGATACTGTTGCAGGCGGGTGGTCCGCAGGCCGGCCATCCCGTGACGATCGATGGAACGCTGCCAGGACAGGAACTCGTCGCTGGTCAGCGAATAGCGCTCGAGGGCGTCCTCCAGCGAGATCAGCCCGCCGCGCACGGCGGCGACCACCTCCGCCTTGCGACGGATCACCCACCGGCCCGTGTTGGGCGGCGGCAGGTCCTTGATCGTCAGAGGCGCGCCGGTCGGGCCGATGACGTAACTCTCGCCCCGGCTGTTCGTGCGCAGCTGCTGCGTCTGTTGCAACATGGCTATTCTAGCCTTCCCACCATCACTGTTGATGGGGACAATAGGCCGCGCCCGTTACCGGCCGCTGAATCGCTACAGTAAAGAAACAACTAACCATACACTCCCCCGTGTACCAATTTGATACTGTTCTAACCGTTTACGCCGGTTAACCTATGCTAACGGGAAGTTTTATCGCTTGATGTTGATGAGCTCTTCCAACATCTGATCTGCGGTCGTGATGATCTTGGATGATGCTGAATAGGCCTTCTGCGTTGCAATCAGGCCCGTGAATTCAGCGGAAAGATCGACGGTCGAAGCCTCGAGGCTGGAGGGCGAGATCGCGCCCGCGCCGCCGATGCCGGCCTCCTTGATGGTCATCTCGCCCGCCGGGATCGTCGGCCGGTAGGCGTTTCCGCTCACCGAGCGGAGGGCATTGGCGTTCGGGAAGGTGGCGACGCCGATCTTGGCGATCCTGCGGATCTGGCTGTTGTCGTAGATCGCCGAGACGATGCCGTCCTCGTCCACCTCGATGGCGATGACGTTGCCCACGCCCGCGCCGTCCGAGGCGATCGAGTTCACGGTCGAGGTCGACGAGTACTGGCTGAGCTTGGCCAGGTCCAGGTCCAGCGACTGGGCGGCCAGGCCCAGGCCGGCCGCCCAGCGCGGCGTGGCGCCGGCCGAGGCGTTGAGGTTCAGCGTCTGCAGCGCCGCCGTGGTGGTCCCAAGGTTGATGGTGCCGTCGGCGTTGAAGTTCACGGTGCCGCGCGCCAGTTGGCCCGGCGGCGTGCCGGCGGCCAGGTCCACCGCCGTGGCCGGCACGGCGTAGATCTCGGCGTGCCAGGCGTTGGCGACGTCGTCCTTCAGGAACGACATGGCGATCTTGCGGCTGCCGCCGGCCGAGTCGACGACGTTCATCTCGATCACGAAGTCGGGCCGCACGCCGGTGGCGCCGCCGCTGCTCGCGTATTCGGCCATCGAGGTGGCGGCGACGGAGCCGTTGTAGGTCGCCTCCTGGGCCGACACCGTGCCGTCCTTGTTCACGTTGGCGCTGACGCCCAGCCGGGTCGTCGGCGCCACGGCCGCGCCCAGGTTCTTGACGTTGATCGAGGCCATCGCGTTCAGGTCCGACGGGTTGACGTTGAACGTCCCGTTCGGCTGCACCGGCCAGCCCTGCAGGTACAGGTTGGCGTCGTTCACCAGGTAGCCGTCGCTGTCGACGCCGAACGAGCCCGAGCGGGTGAAGCTGCGCGCGTCCGCCGGGGTGAGGCCCGGGCCCTTCTGCGCGACCACGAAGAAGCCGTCGCCGGAGATCGCCAGGTCGGTGGTCGAGCCCGAGGCCTGGATCAGGCCCTGCTGGCTGATGAACTGGCGGGTCACGCTCTGGACGCCGCCGGCCGAGTACTTGCCCTTCACGGCCTGGGCCGTGACCACGTTGGCGAAGTTCACCTGGTTGCGCTTGTAGGCCACGGTGTTGACGTTCGCGATGTTGTCCGAGATCGCCGCGAGCGCCGAGGAGTTGGCCACCAACCCCGAGACGCCTGCGAGCATGGCCGAATTGATGCTCATGGCTTAGTTCCGTTCTTCTCCATTGGGTCCGCTTCCTGCGGAGGGCCGGCTCAGCGAGCCGCCGGTGGAGACGACGTTCTGCCGTCCGGGTTGTGGTTTCAGTCCTCGGCCGTCGTCGGCGGCGGGTTGGGGGTGTCGCCCCCGGTCCCGGTCGGCGTCGGTGCGGCCTGGGCCTGTTTGATGGTGGTGATGTGGTTCCACAGGACCGGAGCCCCGTTGACCGTGATCAGCGTCTCGCCGTTCGACTGCTCGACGCCGGTGACCATGCCCTCGATCGAGATCATCGTCGGCACCGTGGCGTAGTCGCTGTCCTTGGCCGAGACCCTCAGGCTGTAGATGCCGTCGGGCATCTTCGTGCCGTTCGCGTCCTTGCCGTCCCAGGTCACCTTGTGGTCGCCGGCCTTCGTGCCCTTGTCGACCGGCGGCAGGACCTTCACGACCTTGCCCCGCGAATCCAGGACCTCGATCTTCACGTCGTTGGCGTCGCGCGGCAGGGTGTAGATCCACTCCGCCTTGCCGTTCTGCAGCTTGGCGTCGGTGGTGGCCGCGCGGACCTCCTTGCCGATCAGGCTGACGGCGGTGGCGACGCCGTTGGTGGTGTTGGCCACCAGCGACTTCAGCAGGTCGTTGGTCAGGAGCTGCTGCTCCACGCCGGTCATCTGCACGATCTGCTGGGTGAACTGGTTGGAATCCAGCGGCGACAGCGGGTCCTGGTTCTTCAGCTGTGCGGTCAGCAGCGCGAGGAAGGTGTCGAAGCTCTCCGCCAGCCGGGTGCGGCCCAGGGCGCTCTTGTCTGTCGCTGCGGAAACGGCGTCGACCATGTCAGATCCTCACGTCCACGCCGGCGCTCACGCCGCGCCGCAACCTCAGTTCGCCGGACCCTGCCGCGAGGTCGGCCTCGTTGGCGGTCTCCAGCGCCTGCTGGAAGGCCCGGCCGCGGAAGCCGTCCCTGCCGTCCTGCCAGTCCTGGCGCGCCTGGCCGCGGTCGCCGGGCGTGTCGAACGACAGCCCGCCCGACAGGTCGAAGCCCGCCTGTTCCAGCGCCTTCTGCAGTTCGCCCGACCGCGCCTTCAGGTCGGCGGCGGCCTGCGGGTTCTCGAAGCTGAGGGCGGCGGTCATCCGGCCGTTCGCGCCGATCTCGACGCGGACGTCCACCTTGCCGAGGCCCAGCGGGTCGAGCTCGACGTCGAAGCGGGTGGAGCGGGCGTCGAGCTTCTTGATGATCTCGGCGGCCAGGCTGGCCACGGTCTCCGGCGCGCCGCGCACCGGGTGGGCGGCCGGGCCGGCGGCCTGGGCGGCTGGGCTGGACGCGCGGCTCTCCGCCGCCTGCACCGGGTCGAACCGCTCCGGCCGGTCGGACGGCCGGGCGTCCAGCTCCGGCGCCGCCGGCTTCGGCGCCTTGGCGGCGGCCGGCCCGCCCTGGCTGGTCGCGGCCGCGGCGGCCGTCGGTCGGGCCGCTTCGCCGCGAGTGTCGGCGCCGGCGTCGCCCAAAGCCTCGGTCCGGGTCTCGCCGCCGCCCTTGGCGGCCGCGCCCGGCTTGTTCTTCTCGGTCCTCGACGGCGGCAGGCCCGGCGTCGCATCCGCCGCCCGCGCGATCTGCTCCGGGGGCGCCGGCCTGGGCCAGCGCCGCCGGCGGCGGGACGACCGCGGGATCGGCGGCGCTCGACGGCGCGTCCGTCGGCTGTGCGGCGTCGCCCGTCACGGCGCTCCCGGCGGCGCCCGGAGCGGCGGCGGCCGGGGCCGGCGTCTGCGCCGCGGCTTGCGCCGCCGCTGGAGGCCCTGCGGCAGGCGCAGCGTGGGCCGCAGGCGTGGCCGCCTGGGCGGCCGTCGCGAACTGCATCGCCTCGGCCCGGACGGGGCCGGCAGCGGCGCCCGTCGCGGTCGCGGGGATGGTCGCGGCGTCGGCGTCGGTCTTGCCCGTGGCCGATGCGTCGACGTCCGCCTGGCCCGTCGGCGGATCCGTCGCCCGGTCCGTCACCTGACCGGCCGCCTGACCCATCGCCTGGCTGGCGGCGACGGCGGGTTGGCCGGCGTCCGGCGCCGCGGCCGTGGTTTCGGCAACCGCCGGCGCTTGTGCGGGCGGCGCGGCCGCCAGGGCCAGCAGCGCGTCGGGAACGGGCAGGGCGTCGGCGGCGTCCCCGCCGACCGCGGCGATCTCCGCGGGCGGCGTCTCCGGACGCGCGGCGGGGTCTTCGAAACTGGCGAAAAGCGGCGCCGCGACCGGCGGACCGCCCGGGGGTCTGCCGGCCAGCGCGGACATCGGGGCGGCCGGGGCGAGCGAACTGGACCCTCCCGTCACGCCGGCGATGTCGGCCTCGCCGAACAGGGCGGCGAGCAGGGCTTCGAAGCCGGCCAGCGGACCCGCGGCCTGACCGTTCCCGCCGCCGGCCAGGCCGGGCAGGGCAGAGGTCACAGGACTGATCGCAGGTGCGGTCATGGGGCGGCGGGACACCAGGGCTCGAGGATCAGCGCGTCTTGCGCCGGGTTCATTCGACCGGTCCGCAGCAACCTTCGCGCCAGAATCGCAAGTGATTGAAAACGCATCGGAACCGCTCTTTCGGCTCCGGACCGGGAGGCGCCGGCGAGGGCCGAAATTGCCGAGCCGGTGGGGCGTTCCCTGCCGCCCTGCAGACCTTGGCCCTGCAGCGCCGTCCAGGCCCTGCCGCGCTCTGGCGCCGGAATTGCGCAGCACAGCCCAAGCTCACCGGGCCTAGAAGGGCCCACCCTTGAAACGATTAGGTTTTCCCGGCGGCGTACGCGCGCGTTCATCCTTCTCCCGGCAGAATCCGCCGGGCGCGGGGGTGAGCCTTTGCCGGGCGGAGCGTTAAGCGATGTCGCTGAACGTCACCTTGCAGACCGCCTCCTCGGGCCTCAATGCGGCCCAGGCCGCCTTGCGCGCGGTCTCCGACAACATCGCCAACGTCAACACGCCCGGCTACGTCCGCAAGGCGGTCGACCAGCAGCCGCTGGTGGTGGACGGGGTCGGCATGGGCGTCCGCGTCCAGGGCGTGAAGCGGATCACCGACGACTATCTGCAGATGGCCAGCCTGACGGCGGCGTCGGACTCCAGCCGCTGGGCGATGGTCTCCCAGTACCTGGACAACGCCCAGAGCCTGTTCGGCAACCCGTCCAGCGACACCTTCTTCTTCAACCGCCTCGATGCGATCTACGGCGCCTTCGCCACGGCGGCCGACGATCCGTCGTCCAGCCTCCTGCGCAGCCAGGCGCTGTCCAACGTCCAGGATTTCCTGGCCGAGGCCGACCGGATCAACGTTCAGCTGAAGGAGCTGGGCGGCACGATCGAGACCAAGATCATCGCCGACATCGACCGGGCCAACAGCCTGCTCACCCAGATCAACCAGCTCAATGTCGAGATCGGCCGGGCGAAGCTGGTGAACGCCGACGCCTCGGGCTCCGAGAATATCCAGAGCCAGCTCCTCGACGAGCTCTCGACGCTGATGAACGTCCGCATCATCCAGCGGGATTCCGGCGGGGTGACGGTGCGCTCCAACGAGGGCGTGCTTCTGGCGGGCGACGGCGTGGCCGCCAAGCTGGCCTATGTGCGCAGCGACACCACGCCGGGCTACATCACAGCCCAGCCCAGCGCCGGTTCGGCCGCCCAGCCGATCCAGATCGCCAGCGGCGAGCTGCGCGGTCTGATGGACCTGCGCGACGTGGAGCTGCCGCAGCTCTCCGACCAGATGGGCGAGTTCCTGACGCGGGCCGCCGACCGGATCAACGCCGCCCACAACGCCTCGGTCGCCTATCCCGCGCCCAACTCGCTCACCGGCCGCAACACCGGGCTCGACCTGCCGACCGCGGTCAGCGGCTTCAGCGGCCAGACCACCATCGCGGTGATGGGCGCCACCGGGGTGCTAGCCCGCCGCGTCGACATCGACTTCACGGCCGGCACGATGAGCGCCAACGGCGGCCCGGCGGTGGCGTTCACGCCCGCCACCTTCCTGGCGACGCTGAACGGCGAGCTTTCCGGCCAGGCGACCGTGGCGTTCACCAACGGCACGATGTCCCTTACCGGCAACGGCACGAACACGGTCGCGGTGGACGAGGGCACCTCGATGAAGTCCGGCCGGGCGTTCTCGCACTTCTTCGGCCTGAACGACCTGATCCGCTCCAACGGCTTCACCAACTACGACACCGGCCTGACCGGAACCGACGCCCACGGCTTCACCGCCGGCCAGCAGATCTCGCTGCGGCTCTCCAGCCCCGAGGGCCTGCCGCTGCGCGACGTCGCCGTGACGGTGCCGGCCGGCGCCACGATGAACGACCTGCTCGCCGCGTTGAACAACACCACCAGCGGCGTCGGCCTCTACGGCAGCTTCAGCCTGGACGCCCGGGGCAACCTCACCTTCCAGGGCGCGCCGCCGACGGACGCCAAGCTGTCGGTCATCACCGACAACACCGAACGCGGCGGCGCGGGCGGCCCCTCCATCAGCCAGCTGTTCGGCCTGGGCGGCCTCGAGCGCGCCAGCCGGGCCAGCCGGTTCCGCGTGGACACCACGCTGGACAGCGACCCTACGCGGCTCGCCTTCGGCAGGCTCGACTTCTCCGGCGGCTTCACCCAGCCGCTGATCCGCCCCGGCGACGGCCGCGGCGCGCTGGCGCTGTCGCAGGCCGGGGACGTGCCGACCGGCTTCCAGGCCGCCGGTTCGCTCGGCGATGTGACCATGACGGTCTCGCGCTACGCCTCGGAGTTCGGCGGCTCGATCGGCCGCAAGGCGGCGGCGGCCGAGACCCGCAAGGAGAGCGCCGCGGCGGTGATGACCGAGGCCACGGCCCGCCGTCAGTCCGTCGAGGGCGTGAACCTCGACGAGGAACTGGTGAACATGACGACCTACCAGCAGGCGTTCAACGCCTCGGCCCGGGTGATCCAGGCGGCCAAGGACCTCTACGACGTCCTGCTGGGCATGGTGTGAGGAGACTGAAGCGATGGTGACCCGCGTCTCGACCCCCGGAAACTATTCCGCCGTCCTCTCCAACCTTCTGGCCGCCCAGCAGCGCCAGATGGCGGCCGGCGTGAAGGTGGCCACCCAGAAGAACGGCTCGGACCTCAAGGACTACGCGCGCGACGCCGAGATGCTGACGGCCATGCGCTCGCTGAAGACCCGCATCGAGGTCTATCAGGACCAGAACACCTTCATCTCCGAGCGGCTGGCCACGCAGGACACGGCCCTGAACGCCATCGCCAATTCCGCCCAGGGCGTGCGCCAGGCGATCGCGGACGCCCTGGCCTCCGGCCGGGTCGACACCCTGATGGAGGACCTGCAGGCCCATTTCCGAACCGCCATCGAGGGCATGAACGCCCGCTACGGCGGCAAGTACGTCTTCGCCGGCGGCCAGGTGGATACGCGGCCGGTCACCGCCACCGCCCTGGCCGACCTGACTTCCGGGCCGCCGATCGCCAGCTGGTTCCAGAACGACCAGTTCGTCGTCGAGGCGAAGGTCGACGAGGCCACCAGCGTGCAGCTGGGCATCCTGGCCAACAACCTCGGCACGGGGATGCTGACCGCGCTCCAGACCATCCAGACCTTCCACGAGGGCGGCTCCGGCCCGTTCACGGGCCAGATGACCGCCGCCCAGCGGACCTTCCTGGAGGGCCAGCTCTCAACCTGGGACGGGGTGCGGGAGAACCTGACCAACATCACCGCGCGCAACGGCCTGCTCCAGAAGCGCGTCGAGAGCGTGCGCGACGACCTGCAGACCCGCCACAACCAGCTGTCCGGCATGATCGGCGACATCACCGACGCCGACATGGCCGAGGCGGTGGCCCAGCTGGAGCAGGCGCAGCTGGCGGTGCAGTCGGCGGCCCACGTCTTCACGACGCTGCAGGAAAGCTCGCTGCTGAACGTTCTCCGCTAGGCCGGCCTTCTCAGGCCGGCAGGCCCAGCCTGAGCTCGCCGCCCAGGCGGGCGACCAGCCGCTCGCCCTGCCACACCTCGGCGGCGTAGCCGTGGCCCAGGGCGGTCTCGGCCCGCCGCAGGGCCGCCGCGTCGGTCTCGAACACCGCCTCGATCAGGTCGGCGATGCGATCATGCGGGTTGAGCACATAGATCCGGTAGGAGGTCACGACGCGTCCCCTCTGCTGCACAAAGGGAGGCGGGAGCCCGTCACAAGTCTCTCGGCCGCCGACGCCTCGTGGAATACATGCCGGCGATGGGACCTATCCTACGCCTGGACTATGACGGGGCTGCCATCACGAATCCGAGCGCTTGCCGTTTGTGATGTGAAGGCCGCACCCTCGAAAAAGTCCGGCCCAACCGCTACATAGGCGCCCATGAGCGTCTGCACGGTGCCCGCCGCCATCACCGCCGATCGTCTGTCCGACGGCCTCGTCGAGGCCGCGCGCGACGCCGTGCGCCTGCCGGTCGGGACCCGCATCGTCGCCGCCATGTCGGGCGGGGTGGACTCCACGGTCACCGCGGCCCTGCTGGCCCGGGCCGGCTACGACGTCGTGGGCGTCACGCTGCAGCTCTACGACCACGGCGCCGCCATCCAGAAGAAGGGCGCCTGCTGCGCCGGCCAGGACATCCACGACGCCCGCACGGCGGCCCAGTCGCTGGGCATCCCCCACTACGTCCTCGATTACGAGAGCCGCTTCCGGCAGCAGGTCATCGACGACTTCGCCGACGCCTACCTTCGCGGCGAGACGCCGATCCCCTGCATCCGCTGCAATCAGACGGTGAAGTTCCGCGACCTGCTGGACGTCGCCCGCGACCTGGGCGCCGAGGCCATGGCCACCGGCCACTACGTCCGACGCGTCGAGGGCCCGGCCGGTCCCGAACTCCATCGGGCCTTCGATCCGGCCCGCGACCAGTCCTACTTCCTGTTCGCCACGACGGCCGAACAGCTGGCCTACCTGCGCTTCCCGCTGGGCGGGATGCCGAAGCCGGCCGTGCGCGCCGCCGCGGCCGAGCTGGGCCTCGCCGTGGCCGACAAGCCGGACAGCCAGGACATCTGCTTCGTGCCCGAGGGCAAGTACACGACCCTCATCGACAAGCTCCGCCCGCAAGGGGCCGAGCCCGGCGAGATCGTGCACCTCGACGGCCGGGTGCTCGGCCGTCACGACGGCGTCACCCGCTACACCATCGGCCAGCGCCGCGGCCTCAACGTCGCCGTGGGCGATCCGCTGTTCGTGGTGAAGATCGACGCCGAGGCGCGCCAGGTCATCGTCGGGCCGCGCGAGGCGCTGCTGACCCGCGCCCTGTCGCTCAAGGAAACCAACTGGCTGGGCGACGAGGCCTCCATCGACGCCGCCTGCGGCGCCGGGCGTCCGGTGCTGGCCCGCGTCCGCTCGACCCGCGAGCCCGCGCCCGCGCGGCTGGCCATCGTCGACGGCGTCCCGGGGCTCACCTTCGACGCCCCCGAAGAAGGCGTCGCCCCCGGCCAGGCCTGCGTCCTCTACGCGCCGGAGGCTCCCACCCGCGTCCTCGGCGGCGGCTTCATCTCCGGAACCGTCCGCGACCACTAAGTCCCTCCTCTTCAGGGGAGGGACAGGCCGCGCAGCGGCCAGGGTGGGGGGGGACCGTGACCGGGCGCAAGGTCGGCCCGCGGCCCACCCGGTCGACACACCCCCCACCCGACCTCGGCTTCGCCTCGGCCACCCTCCCCTAAAGAGGAGGGGTGAAGTTCATCGCATGCCGAATTATATCCCGCCCATGACCCAGACCTCCGATCCCGTCGTCATCGCCGCCTACGCCCGCACGCCGATGGGCGGCTTCCAGGGCGTCCTTACCGGCGTGAAGGCCACCGAACTCGGCGCCGCGGCGGTGAAGGCGGCGGTGGAGCGCGCCAAGGCGCCCCGCCGACGCCGCCGAGCAGATCCTGATGGGCTGCGTGCTCCCGGCGGGCCTTGGCCAGGCGCCGGCCCGCCAGGCCGCGCTCGGCGCGGGCCTTCCGAAGTCGGTGGAGGCCACCACGGTCAACAAGATGTGCGGCTCGGGCCTGCAGGCCGCGATCCTCGCCCACGACGCGCTCGCCGCCGGCACGGCGGACGTCATCGTCGCCGGCGGCATGGAGAGCATGACCGGCGCGCCCTACCTGATGACCAAGCACCGCGGCGGCGCCCGCATCGGCCAC
This sequence comes from Phenylobacterium sp. J426, assembly GCF_024699945.1. Taxonomy (GTDB): domain Bacteria; phylum Pseudomonadota; class Alphaproteobacteria; order Caulobacterales; family Caulobacteraceae; genus Phenylobacterium. The sequence continues at coordinate 2,221,691 of NZ_JAJOMY010000001.1, forward strand.
GACACCATGTACGACCACATGTACCTGGACGGCCTCGAGGACGCCTACGAGCCCGGCCGGCTGATGGGCTCCTTCGCCGAGGAGACCGCCCGCCAGTACCAGTTCACCCGGGAGCAGCAGGACGAGTACGCCATCGGCTCCTTGACCAAGGCCCGCGCCGCCGCCGAGAGCGGCGCCTTCGCCCGCGAGATCGTCCCGGTCACCGTCCCGGGCCGCAAGGGCGACACGGTGGTCGAGCACGACGAGCAACCGCTGAAGGCCGACCCGGCCAAGATCCCGACGCTCAGGCCCGCCTTCGCCAAGGACGGCACGATCACCGCCGCCAACGCCAGCTCGATCTCCGACGGCGCCGCCGCCCTGGTGATGACCCGCGAGAGCGTCGCCCGCCGGCTGGGCATGACCATCGTCGCCCGCGTCGCCGGCCATGGGGCGCACGCCCACGAGCCCGGCCTGTTCACCACCGCCCCCGTGCCGGCCATGCAGAAGGCGCTGAAGCGCGCCGGCTGGAGCGTCGACGACGTCGACCTGTTCGAGGTCAACGAGGCCTTCGCCGTGGTCGCCATGATCGCCGAGCGCGAGCTGGGCCTCGACCGCGACAAGCTGAACGTCAACGGCGGCGCCTGCGCGCTCGGCCACCCGATCGGCGCGTCCGGCGCCCGCATCCTGGCCACCCTGCTCAGCGCCCTGGAAGCCCGCGGCAAGCGCGAAGGGCCTGGCCTCGCTCTGCATCGGCGGCGGCGAGGCCGTGGCCATGGCGGTGGAGCTGGCCTAGGGCCCTGGCGCATCGGCCCTAGCGCATGGGCCGGGTGTTCAGCAGGCTGAAGCGCTCGCCGTTCTCAAGCCGCACCTCGCCCGGCCGCCAGCCGTCCGGGCAGGGGCCTTCCAGCTCGGCCTCGATGCGCGTCTGGTGACGGCCGTTGGCCTGGGCGAACGCGGCGCCTTCGACGATCGAGGTGGCGGTCATCGCCCAGCGCCGGGCCAGGTCGCCGGTCACATGGCCGGTCACCTCCTGGCGCCCGTCGCTCAGCAGGTCGCACTGGTGCTCGAACGACCAGCCGTCGCCGTCGCGCCAGGTGCGGTTGGCCACGCACCGGAACCGGGCCAGCTCGTCGCCCATCAGGTTCAGCCGCCGCGCCGCCGCCGCGTCCAGGCAGATCCGCCGCGTCTGGGCGCTTCCGTCGGCCGTCACCGCCTCGCGCCACAGCCCGGGCGCCCGGTTCGGCATGATCTCGCCCGGCGCCGGCGTCTCGCCCGCCGGCCGGCGCTCCTGGCAACCGTTCAGGCCGGCCGCCAGCCCCCCGGCCAGCGCCAGCCCCGTCATCATCGTCCAGACACGCCCCCGCATCTTGCCGACTCCCTCGCGACGTCCAAGCTTAGGCGGGAGCCGCCGGGCCGGCGAGGGGTTCTAGGCCTGACGACCGCAATCCGAGGAGACCTGCCCGATGGACAAGAGCACGCTTCGCGATACGGGCGACCGCTACGAGATGGACGAACAGGGCCTGACCTCCCACGCCGACTACCGGCTGAAGGACGGCGTGCTCTACATCGACTACGTCTTCGCCCCGCCGGCCCTGCGCGGCACCGGCGCGTCGGACCGGCTGATGAAGGCCATCGGCGCCGACGCCCGCGCACGCGGCCTCACCATCACCCCCATCTGCGGCTACGCCGCCACCTGGCTCCGCCGCTCCAGCGAGTTCCGCGACCTGTTGAACTAGCCCCGCCCGCATACCCCATCTGGGGGAGGCGGGGCCGCGCGACCCCATGCTTAAGCTTCACCCGAGGGGAACGCCGGTCGCCGACCGGCATCTTTTAGGGGGAGCTACCACTGTGAGGACCACTCTGTTCGCCGCGGCCTTCGTCGCGGTCGTCGCGCTCGCGCCCATCGGCTGCGCCTCCGCCTTCGCGGGCGAGCCCATCCAGGGCGCCACGGGCAAGTACATGAGCCCGTTCACCACCGACGGCACCACGTCGGGCTGGGTCACCAAGTCGATGCAGGTGCGGGCCACCGGCCAGGTCGCCGGCCTCGCCGGCCAGTACGCCGCCCAGAAGGCGCTCGAGAACGTCCCGTTCGTCGGCATGTTCGGCAAGCAGATCGGCGAACAGGCCGGCCGCGCCGTCGCCCTGCAGTCGATCGGCGGCGAGGAGTTCCTGAAGTCCACCTCGGACCTGTCCTTCGCCACCGCCCAGGACCTGGCCGACTATGTGAAGGCCCACCACGCCGACCATCCCGAGATCGGCAAGGTGATGGAGGCCACCTACGCCATCTACCCCGACGTCCAGCAGGCGTGGCTGATGGCCAAGCGGCCGCTGGCGGTGGGCCAGGCGCTGAAGGCCACCGGCCCCGCGCCCGCGGCCTTCGACTACTACCGGATCTCGAACGTGAAGGCGGGCCAGGCGCTCTCCGTCACCCTCGAATGCGACACCATGGAGCCCACCGTCAGCCTGACCGACGCCAAGGGCCGCAAGGCGCTGGGCTACGTCCAGGCCAAGAAGGGCGAGAAGACCGTCACCTTCGACGCCACGGCCCCGGCCGACGGCGAGTACCTGCTGATGGTCACGCCCACCTCGCGCTTCATGGGCGGCTCGCCCGGCGGCGGCGTCTACACCGTGACCGTCGCCGAGAAGAAGCTCTAGGGCGTCCGCGCCCTCCCGAGCTGCGGGCCCACTGACTACCCCAAGGGGGCCCAGCGGCCCCGCGCCGCGCCGCCGTACCCGGCGCGGCGCGGGTTGCCGGCAAGTCCCTCCTCTTCAGGGGAGGGACGGCCGCACCGAACCCTGCGACGGCCGACGCCGCGCCAGGCTGATCCAACAGGCTGAAGAACCGCAGTTAATGGCCGGCTGCGTCCGGCTTTGCATCTCGTGGGGCGCCACGGTTAAGGCGGGAATGACCCATCCGCCTCGCGGTCCGCCGGCGCTTCTGCGCCGCGGCCGACCGCCCTCCGGCCCCTTCGAACTGTCCGCCCGCCGCCGGCCCCTCGCGCGCCGGCCATGCAGGTGTCAGCTCGTGCTCATCGTCGTTCGCCGGTCACGGCCCCGATGGGAGGCCCGACACGGAGAGACGCGCGCCACGACGAGCGCGTCGCCGCGATCAGGTGCGGGCGACGATGGCTTCCAGGGTCTGGACGCGGCTGTCCATGTCTTCCACCAGCCGGCGGGCCAGGTCGCGGACGCCCGGCGGATAGGCTTCGCCGCCCTCGGCGATCTCGGCGGCCATCTCCTCCACGGCCACGATCTGGGCGGTCAGCGCCTTGATGTGGTCCTTGGCGAGTTGCTTGGCTTCCTGCTGCAGACGCTTCACGCGCTGCGCGACGGTCTCTGTCTTCGAGACGTTCGGACTGATCTTCAGGTCGTTATCGGCGACCACACTGAGAGACGGTGACATCCTCAAATACCTCAAAATCCCAACCCAGGTGCTTGGGAAGATCCGCGGTCCACAATGGTCCGCTGCGGACGATCTTCCCGCCCTGGCTGTCTCAACTTACGCTCATTGACAGCACAGGTTCCCTGTCTCCCGCATGAACGGCGCCAGTTAAGGCTGTTACAGCCGGAGGTGGGGATTTGTGGTCACGGTGTGTGGTTAGCGGGGATGGTTAGAGGGCATCGCGCAGGTAGGAGCTCGAGTTCTACCAACGAGCGAGTTTGACAAGAACGAAAACAGAACGTAATGTCTTGCGGTTGCTAGCCAGCTCGACTCGCCCATGGGTTTAATCTCAGCGGGAGGCGTACCGAATGGCGATGCTAGAGCTGTCTTCGCGATGGGTTTTGCACTTGGAGATTGCGATGCTGAGCAATCCTGCCGAAGCGCCCACGCTGTGGCTACGGGACGAAATGGGGGTGTTGTTCGAAGCCCTAGAAACCGGCCAAGCTGTTCAGTTAATCAACAACGAGACGGCAGCCATTCGGCTTCGAGACATCCGCTTCGATGCTGAGCACGACGCCTTGATCCTGCTCTTTAACTATTCAGATAAGAACATCTCTGACCCGGTGTTCGAGAACCTTGAGACAGGCGACCTGCGCACCGAACCTAAGCTTGAGGGCGAAGGCGTGGCAGTATCTGCTCACATGGTAGTGGATCTGCGGCCGGTACAGGCCGGCGTGTCTGCGTACAGGGCAGTCTTGGAAGATGCGCCAGGCATCGGGCGATCGAAGATCGAGCCGTTCCTTACCTACCTCTACAGGATCGCTTCTCGCATCCAGTTCGCAGCGCCGGATGGGCGGGTGAAGCGGTGTCGGCCGCTGTTTGAAATGTCGGGCAGGCAGAGCGAGACCCTGCGTAATGATCTCCAGAACGGCAGACTGTCTATGATCGAGCTAGTCCAGCATCTGCCGGCGGGCGACGGTTTCGATGAGGATGGCGGCGTCAGGGTCGAAGCAAGAACTCTCAAGCTCAGCGTGGAACAACATGCGGGTGAGCAAGCTATCGACCTTCTCAACCGCGTACGCGGGCGTGCCCGCGAGCTCGGCTATCCGAACATGAAAGTGCGTTGGACCCAGGGGCGACAAAAAAGCGCCGAGTTTGGCACTGCTAGAGAGGATGCTGGCGACGTTTTGGTCTTCAGAACTACCGAAATCCGGTCCGACGTGCCTTTGCCTCAATGTGAAAGCCGCATCCGTGATGCCTCGGCCACGCGCCTCATTGAGGTCCTGCGCGCCGACGAGGAATGATGTCTAATTGAACCGGCTACTTCAACCGTTGGCCTACTGGCGTATCCGTCATCCTGCGAAGTGGCGGTATGATCTGGGGCTGCCTGCAGCCGTTGCCGTGCCGCTAGCGGCGCTTCTGCTGTGGGGGCCGCTAGATCTTAATCTGGTCGGGCAAAATGGCCTGCTCGACAAGATAAACGGTCTAATTGGCATCCTGTCGGGATTTTTCATTGCGGCTTTGGCCGCAGTGGCAACGTTTGATCGCCCTTCTATGGATGATCCGATGCCGGGTGACCCGCCGAAGCTGCGAATTGTCGAGCGTGGCGCAGCATATGATGTTGCGATGTCGCGTCGTCTATTCCTGAGCATGCTGTTCGGATATTTGAGCCTCGCTTCGTTCGGAATTTACTTCTTCGGGAGCGTCCTGCAACTCGCCGCTCAAGCTGATGCGGATATAAGCGCGCGGGTCATGTTTTTTGCTCGACCCGTACTAACTGCCAGTTATCTATTCGTTGTGTCGAACATATTCGTCAATACTGCTCTCGGAATATACTATTTATCTTATCGGCTCCATGATGTGACGTCGAAGCTTGTCCAAAGAGAATAGTTACTCCGTCATCCGCCGCGAATAGCAAGAGAATTAAGTCGAGCTCCCACCAGTGCTTCCACCAGCTTCTGCTCAAGAGTTCCGATATTATCTTCTTTGACGATGTGGACGTTGCGGTATTTTGCTAATGCAGCAAGCTCGCGTCTGCTGAGATTCAGTTTCTCCATCTGACGCAGCGCGTCTTCCCGGCTCGCCGCGCTGCCAAGCTCTTGCAATGTTTTCTCGACCCAGATGCGGTCAATCTTCTCCGTTGGCCCGCGTCGAGGAGCGATGTCGCGCCCACGCACGGGCTTGGGTCGTTTGCTCATGCCATTAATGAGCGCCTCGACATCCTCGGGGGAGGCGTTCTCGACCGCTCGTGCGAGAGCCCGCAACAGCTTCGCGAATGTTGGTCCATCCATGGCTAAATTCCGAGAGTTGTAGCGAACTCAGTCGTAACGGCCTCTAGGCCGTCGACTACGCTTTGATGGCTTTGATTGTTGTGGGCGGTTAAGACCACGGGCACCCCGTACTCCGGAGCGCCTGCGAACAACGTGTCGTTCCGTTTGATATAGGATTCGAAGACGGGGAGCTCGCTGTCGCGCTGCACGCGCGCGATATAATTGCGCTGAGCCGAAATGGGTCGGTCACCGTACTCTTGGATCATCGTAAACACGATGCCGACGACCGCCGGCTCGATTGGCTCGTCACCATCCACTGAGTCTACGGCTACATATTCGTTGTAGTCTTTAATCAATCCGCGAATGCTTCGCATCAGGTAGTCAATGCCAAGGGTTGATAGTTCATCGGGGCGAGTTGGGACTAGGATGTAGTCACTGGCAATGATCGCGGTTTTTGTGACGATGTTGAAGTTGGGAGGGCAGTCAATCAGGACGATGTCATAGTCCATTTCCTCGGCGAGGACTTCCAGGCCTTCGGCGAGGCGTCGGTGGATTGCGATGAAGTTTTTCTTGGCTTGGGAGAGATTCGCGCCACCCAGCTTCGTTGCCAACTCCAAATCAACGTTGATCAGGCCAAGGTGCGAGTAGATCACATCGAGCTCACCGCGGCCTCTGAGCTTTTGCTTCATGCGCTCAGGGCTGTGGACCAACTCGGATAAAGGCATCGGCGCGCCAGACTCGTGCGCGTCGAACCAGGCTTTGATTGTCCCGGACGCCTCGAAATTTGAACTCCATTCATCAGGCTTGATAAACGAAAAGGTCAGGCTTGCTTGTGCGTCCAGATCGATGAGCAGCACGCGTTTGCCTCGCCAAGCTAGCTCTGCGCCAAGGTTGGCGGTGAGTGATGTTTTGCCGACGCCACCCTTGTAGTTAATGACCGAAACTACCTTCATCTTCCGTCCCCGGCCCCTCGCTTTGGCGCACCTTATCTACCGGGGTTTGGAGGCGCTAGACGGTTGGGTCGGCTTCCGTGCAGTGGTGGGATCGGCCGATAGCTGCTGAGCCACATTACGCGTTACGCCTCACTCTGCTCCTAGTCCTCCCGATCCCGCGCATAGCTCCGCGCCAGCGGAAACGGCGGCAACCACCCCTCCCGCCGGATGGTCCAGTTCTCGTAGGTCGGGGTGAGCTGGTCCGGGGCGTCGAGCGCCCCTAGGTGCACCTCCACCTCGTCGGCGTAGCGGGCGAAGACGGAGGAGCCGCAGCGGGGGCAGAAGTGGCGGTTCTTCCAGTGGCGGGTCTCGCCCTCGATGGCGACCGAGGCCTCCGGGAAGATGGCGGCGGCGAAGAACAGCGCCCCGTGGTGCTTGCGGCAGTCGAGGCAGTGGCAGATCCCCACGCGGTTCGGCTGGCCTGTCGCCGTGAGCCGCACCTCGCCGCACAGGCAGCCGCCGGTGAAGGTCTCGGACATCGTGGGGCTCCGGTTCGATGGGGACGGTCGGGGTTTAAGTTCTGGCGGGGAGGTTGGCTCCGCCTTGCCGGCGCCTCAAGGCGCAGGCTCGGCCCGGCCTTAGGCGCCGCCCCTACCGCCGCCCACGGCCCTTTCGGAACGCTTCGGCCTTCTCGGCCCGCGCCTCGGCCCGGACGCGCTTGACCGCATCCTTGTCGCCCGTCTCGCCCTCGCCCGCCAGGGCGTCGGCGGCGAACTCCAGGTCCAGCAGCTTCAGCCGCTTGACCTCGTCGCGCAGGCGGGCGGCCTCCTCGAACTCGAGGTTCGAGGCCGCCTCGCGCATCCGGTTCTCGAGGTCGCGCAGGGTGGCCTTGAAGTTGTCGCCCATGAACGGCTTGCCGTTCTCGGCGACGCCGACCGGCACCAGCACGTGGTCCTTCTCGTAGGGGCTCGCCAGGATGTCCTTGATCTGGCTCTTCACGCTCTCGGGCGTGATGCCGTGCTCGAGGTTGTAGGCCTCCTGCTTCTCGCGGCGGCGCTGCGTCTCGGCCATCGCCCGCTCCATCGAGCCGGTGATGTGGTCGGCGTAGAGGACCACCTTGCCCTCCACGTTCCGCGCCGCCCGGCCGATGGTCTGGATCAGCGAGGTCTCCGAGCGCAGGAAGCCCTCCTTGTCGGCGTCGAGGATGCCCACGAAGCCGCACTCGGGGATGTCGAGGCCTTCCCGCAGTAGGTTGATGCCGACCAGGATGTCGAAGGCGCCGAGCCTGAGGTCGCGGATGATCTCGATCCGCTCCAGGGTGTCGACGTCGGAGTGCATGTAGCGCACGCGCAGGCCCTGCTCGTGCATGTACTCGGTCAGGTCCTCGGCCATCTTCTTGGTCAGCACGGTGATCAGGCTGCGGTAGCCGTTCGCCGTCGTCTGGCGGACCATGTCGATGACGTCGTCCACCTGGCTGAAGCCGTCCTTCGAGACCGGGCGCACCTCCACCGGCGGGTCGATGAGGCCCGTCGGGCGGATCACCTGCTCGGCGAAGACGCCGCCCGAGCGTTCCATCTCCCACGGCCCCGGCGTGGCCGACACGTGCACCGTGTCCGGCCGCATGGCGTCCCACTCCTCGAACTTCAGCGGCCGGTTGTCGATGCACGACGGCAGCCGGAAGCCGTACTCCGCCAGCGTGAACTTCCGCCGGTAGTCGCCCCGGTACATGCCGCCGATCTGCGGCACGGTCTGGTGGCTCTCGTCGACGAACAGCAGGGCGTTGTCGGGGATGTATTCGAAGAACGTCGGCGGCGGCTCGCCCGGCCGGCGGCCGGTCAGGTAGCGCGAATAGTTCTCGATGCCGGCGCAGGAGCCGGTGGCCTCGATCATCTCGATGTCGAAGGTGGTGCGCTGCTCCAGCCGCTGGGCCTCCAGCAGCTTGCCGTTGGCCACCAGCCAGTCGAGGCGCTCCTTCAGCTCCACCTTGATCTGGTTGATCGCCTGCCGGAGCGTCGGCCGCGGCGTCACGTAGTGGCTGTTGGCGTAGATCTTCACGCCCTCCAGCTCCGAGGTCTTCTTGCCGGTCAGCGGGTCGAACTCGACGATGGCCTCGATCTCGTCGCCGAACAGGCTGATGCGCCAGGCGCGGTCTTCGTAGTGGGCCGGGAAGATCTCGATGGTGTCGCCGCGCCGGCGGAACGTGCCGCGCTCGAAGGCCTGGTCGTTGCGCTTGTACTGCAGGGCCACGAGGTCGCCGAGCAGCTTCTTCTCGTCGATCCGGTCGCCGGGCTTCAGCTGGAAGGTCATGGCCGAATAGGTCTCGACCGAGCCGATGCCGTAGATGCACGAGACCGAGGCCACGACGATGACGTCGTCGCGCTCCAGGATCGCCCGCGTCGCCGAGTGGCGCATCCGGTCGATCTGCTCGTTAATCGAGCTGTCCTTCTCGATGTAGGTGTCCGTCCGCGGCACATAGGCCTCGGGCTGGTAGTAGTCGTAGTAGGAGACGAAGAACTCGACCGCGTTCTCGGGGAAGAAGCTCTTGAACTCGGAATAGAGCTGGGCCGCCAGCGTCTTGTTGGGCGCCAGGATCAGCGCCGGCCGCTGGGTCTGCTCGATGACCTTGGCCATGGTGAAGGTCTTGCCCGAGCCGGTGACGCCCAGCAGCACCTGGTCGTGCTCGCGGCCCTCGAGCCCCTCGACCAGCTCCTTGATCGCCTGCGGCTGGTCGCCGGCCGGCTCGTAGCTGGAGACCAGCTTGAACTTGCGGCCGCCCTCGCTCTTCTGCGGCCGCTCCGGACGGTGCGGCTTCCACAGCAGCGGCATGGTGTTCTCGTCGTAGTCGAAGGCTCCGGACATGTCGGAGACGCCGGCAGGCGCGGGAACTTGGGCTTTGGGCATGGGCGTGAACGTAGGTATTCCAGGCTGTGTCCGCCACCATAACGCACAGGGCTGCTGACAGCAGAGTGGCAGCATCGGAGGAGAGATGATCGCGCTGGCTCTGGCGGCCGCCCTGGCGGCTTCCGACTTCCGGCCGCTGGACCCGGAGAACACCCTGGTCATCGAGACCAGCAAGGGCCGGGTGGTGGTCGAGATGCAGCCGGCGATGGCGCCCAGGGCCGTCGCGCGGATCAAGACGCTGGCCCGGGAGGGCGTCTACGACGGCCTGCAGTTCCACCGCGTCATCGACGGCTTCGTCGCCCAGACCGGCAACCCCGACAACCGCGACGGCGGGGCCTCGGGCCATCCGGACCTGCCGCCGGAGTTCCAGTTCCGCGTGCCGGCCGAGGCGGTGTCGATCGCCGTGGAACGCAGCGACGGGATCGAGGGCCTGATGGGCGCGACGCCCTTCGCCGGGGTGAGGATGGCCGACGGCCGGGTGCGCGGCTGCTGGGCGCCTACTGCCCGGGCGTGGTCGGGATGGGCCGGCAGGCCGACCCCGGCACCGCCAACTCGGAGATCTTCTTCATGCGGGCTCCGGCCCGGAGGCTGGATCACGAGTACACCGTCTGGGGCCGGGTGGTGCAGGGGCAGGCGGCGATCCTTGCCGTCGCCGCCGGCGAGCCGCCGAAGGTCCCCGACCTGATGCTGAAGGCCCGGGTCGCCGCCGACCTCCCCGCCGCCGAGCGCCCGACCGTCCGGGTGCTCGACGAGAAGGGTCCCGCCTTCGCCGCCCGGCTGGCTGCGCTCAAGGCCGAGAAGGGCGCCGCCTTCACGATCTGCGACGTGGACCTGCCCGTCCGGTAGCGCCCAGGTATTTCTACGGCTGCGACTCTCCGTCCGGTTGTTGCCCTCTCCTCAGACGCGTAAGCGGCGCCGTATGAGGTACGAGGTGGTGGAAAACTCCGGCGAGTGGGTCGTCTCCCCGCGACGGCCAGGAACTCGCCCGGTTCGCCGGTCAGGACGAGGCGTTGCACGACGTCGCCGCCCGCCTCCGTGGCGCGGACACCACCCAGGCCACCACGCTCTGCATGCGCTACGAGCGCCGCAACTAGTCCGAGTTCGCGGGCTGCCGGCGCGCCTCGGCCGCGGCGGTCGTGAGCCGGCGGGCGGACTCCTCCGCCGCCTCCGGCGTGAGGGCGACGGCCACGGAGTCGGGGCCGAGCACGACAACCTCGCCCTCCACCGCATGGGCGGTCATGGCTTCCGAGAACGGTACTCTGAGCTCATTCATCTTCTAGACCCTGCGCCGCCCACAACCCGGCGCCCGGGCAAGCTGTTCCCGACCCTGTGAACTGGCCAAGCCTCACCGCGTTGTGTGACGCGTGAGCCGCATCAATCACTTCCTGGACAGCCTGGACGCCCAGGACTTCGCGGCCATCGAGCCGCGGCTGGAGCGGGTGTCGCTGCGGCGTGACGACGTGCTCAACCAGACCGGCACGCCCGTCACCCACGTCTACATGCCCGTCGACTGCATCCTGTCGGTCGTCGTCGTCATGCGCGACGGGGCCCAGATCGAGAGCCGCACGATCGGCCGGGAAAGCGCTTACGGCCTGCTCCACGCCCTCGGCTCGCGCATCGCCTACGAGACGATGCTGGTGCAGGTGGCCGGCGACGCCTGGCGCATGCCCGCCGCCGAACTGCAGGCGGCGGCGGCGAAGAGTCCCGCGCTGACCCGGGCCATCGTCCAGCATGCCCAGGCGACGAGCGTGCAGTCGGCGCGGGCCGCGGCGTGCAACGCCCTGCACCCGGCGGAGAAGCGGCTGTGCCGCTGGCTGCTGATGACCCAGGACCGTCTCGACGCCGACCTGGTGCCGCTCACCCAGGAACATCTGTCGATCATGCTGGGCGTGCAGCGGACCACGGTCACGGGCATCGCCTCGCAACTGCAGGCGCGCGGCGCGATCCGCTACTCCCGCGGGCGCATCCGGATCCTCGACCGCGGCTCGCTCGAGAGCTGCGCCTGTGAGTGCTACGGCGCGATCCAGGAGGCCGCGCGGCGGATCCTGGAGGACTGATCGCGCTTGCGGCGCCCCGGCGTTCCGGGCCAGATCGCGCGTTCCTCTGGAGGGTTGGGGTTGGGTCTTCTGAAGTCCTTGAGCGTGCGGGTCCTGCTGGGCCTGATCCTCGGCCTTGTCATCGGCGCGGCGGCCGCGGCGGCCGGCGACCCCATGGTGACCCGCGTGATCGAGGGGATCGAGGCGTTCGGCGGCCTTTGGCTCAACGCCTTGAGGATGACGGTCATCCCGCTGATCTTCGCGATCCTGGTGACCGGGATCGCCCAGGTCTCCGACGCGGCGGCGACGGGCAAACTCGCCGGCCGCGCCCTGGGCTGGTTCCTGGGCCTCCTGCTGCTGGGGTCGCTCTACAGCATCGCCTTCACCAACGGCCTGCTCGCGCTGTGGCCCGTCTCGCCGGAGGGGGCGATGGCGCTCCGCGCCGGCGCGCCCGGGACCTCGATCGAGAGCGCGACGCCCGACTTCGCAGCCTGGGTGCGCAGCCTCGCGCCGTCCAACCCGGTGAAGGCGGCGGCGGAGGACGCGGTGCTGCCGCTGGTGGTTTTCGCCATCTTCACCGGCTTCGCCCTGACCCGTCTGCCGCCGGAGCGTGGACGCCCCCTGGTCGAAATCTTCCAGGCCGTCGGCGACGCCATGATCATCATCGTCCGCTGGGTGCTGCTGGCCGGTCCGATCGGCGTCTTCTGCCTCGGCCTGGGCGTTGGCCTGCGCGCCGGCGTCGGCGCGGCCGGGACGCTTGGCCACTACATCGCGGTGGTTTCTCTGGCGGGGCTCGGGATCACCATCATCGGCTACGCCCTTGCCGTGATCGTCGGCCGTGTGCCGCTGGGCCGGTGGGCGCGGGCCACGGGCCCGGTGTTGGCGACGGCCTTCGCCACCCAGTCGTCGTTGGCCTGCCTGCCGGCGATGATCGAGCGTTCGACCGATGATCTGGGCGTGCCGAAGCGGATCGCCGGCCTCGTGCTGCCGCTGGCGGTGGCGGTGTTCCGCATGACCAGCCCGGTGATGAACCTGGCCGTCGCCATCTTCGTGGCCCACCTCTACGGCCTGGAGCCGACGCCGCTGCAGTACGCCGGGGCGGTGCTGGTGGCGCTGGCGGTCAGCGTCGGCTCGGTGGGGTTGCCGGGGCAGGTCTCGTTCATCATCAGCGTCGGCCCGATCTGCCTGGCGCTGGGCCTGCCGATCGAGATCCTGCCGATCCTGCTGGCGGTCGAAGTGGCCCCGGACATCTTCCGGACGCTCGGCAATGTGACGGGCGACATGGGCGTGACGGCGATCCTGGCGCGGGACGAGCCCAAGACCGCCGAACCCCAAGGCGCCTAGGGCGGCCGGCATGTTCCCCGCCGTCGCCCGTCCCGAGGTGCTGAGCCTCCGCCCGTCCAAGATCCGCGAGGTGGCCAACGCCGGCCTGGGCCGCGCCGACGTGCTGCCGTTCTGGTTCGGGGAGTCCGATCAGCCGACACCCGCCTTCATCCGAGAGGCGGCGGCCCGAGCGCTCGGCGAGGGCCGCACGTACTACACGCACAACCTCGGCACGGCCGAGCTGCGCGGCGCCCTTTCGGCCTATCTGCAGGACCTGCACGGGCGGCCGATCACAGAGGACCGTCTGGCGGTGACCAGCTCCGGCGTCAGCGCCATCATGCTGGCCGCGCAGCTGGTGGTCTCGCCCGGCGACCGCGTCGTGGTGGCGGGGCCGATCTGGCCGAACGTCCCGGAAATCCCCCGCATCCTGTCCGGCGACGTCCAGATCGTCCCGCTGGAGCCGGCCCTTGATGAACGTGGGCAGGGCCGCTGGCGGCTGGACCTGGACCGGCTGCTGGACGCGCTGACGCCGGACACCCGGGCCCTGGTGCTCAACTCTCCGAACAACCCGACCGGCTGGACCTTGCCCGCCGAGGCGAGAGGGGCGGTGCTGGAGCGCTGCCGCAGGTTGGGGATCTGGTTGATCTGCGATGACGTCTATGAACGGCTGACCTTCGGGGCGGAGCGCTCCGCCCCCAGCTTCCTGCCGTTAGCGGATCCGCGGGATCGGGTGATCGGCGTCAACAGCTTCTCCAAGGCGTGGCGCATGACCGGCTGGCGGCTGGGGTGGATGGTGGTTCCGCCGACGCTGACCGACAGCCTGGGCGTCCTGCTGGAGTACAACACCTCCTGCGCTCCGGACTTCCTGCAGACGGCCGCCGTCGCGGCGTTACGAAACGGCGAACCCCACGTCGCCGCCCTGCGGACGGAGCTGTCGACCGCGAAGGACCAGGTTCTTGCAGGCCTCCGCGCGCTGCCTGGCGTCGAGGCGCCGGAGCCGGACGGGGGCATGTACGCCTTCTTCCGTATCGACGGTTGCGCGGACTCCGTCGCGCTCGCCAAGGAGCTGATCGCCGAAGTGGGACTGGGGCTCGCGCCCGGCGTCGCCTTTGGGCCGGAAGGCGAGGGATGGCTGCGCTGGTGCTTCGCGGCGCGCGCGGAGAAGAACGCCGCCGGACTGCAGCGCCTGAGCCGTTATCTGGCGAAATAGATCCAGGCCGCGCACGCCGCCTGGGCCGCCGCGATCGACCAGAGCAGACTGCGGAAGGGCTCCTTGCGGGTCTTGTGGCGGAGGATCTGTTGGGCTGCGATCCCGCCCGGCGCGCCGCCGACCGCCACCAGCAGCAGCAGCGTCGCCTCGGGCGTTCGGCGCCGCCCGTCGATGGCGGAGCGCTTGTCGGCGGCGAAGGCGTAGAAGGTGACGAGGCTGGCGAGCGCGATCCAGGCGAGGAGCATGAGCCGGGCATAGCCGCCCAGCCCCTAACAAATGTTCCTAGGCGGAACGGCGCCCCGGCTGCCCGGTTGGGCTTCCGCACGGAGGGACGCCATGCGGATTCATCACCTCAACTGCGGCACCGACTGCCCCTTCGGCGGCGCGCTCTTCGACGGGCGCAGCAAGGGTGCGCTCGGCCATCTGGTCTGCCACTGCCTGCTGATCGAGACCGACGCTGGTCTGGTGCTGGTCGACACCGGCTACGGCCTGCGTGATGTGCGTGACCCGTTCCCGCGTCTGAGCCGCCCGTTCGCCGCCATGCTCAACATCCGGCTGCGGGAGGAGGAGACGGCCGTTCGGCAGGTCGAGCGGTTGGGCTTCTCGGCGGCCGATGTCCGGCACATCCTCATCACCCACCTGGACTTTGACCACGCCGGGGGATTGGAGGACTTCCCGAACGCCACCGTGCACCTGACGCGGACCGAATTCGAAACCTACAGCACGAAGCGGCACGGTTTCATCATGAAGAACCGCTACCGGCCGATGCAGGTGGACGAGGTGCGGAACTGGCGGACCTACGACCCGCAGGGCGAGCGCTGGTTCGGCTTCGGGGCCGTGCGCCAGCTCGAGGGGTTGCCGCCCGAGATCCTGCTCATCCCGCTGCGCGGCCATACCTGGGGCCATGCAGGGGTGGCGATCGACACGGACGACGGCTGGCTGCTGCACGCCGGCGACGCCTACTTCTACCGTGACGAGGTGCGCAGGCCCGACCGGCGCTGCACGCCGGGCCTGCGTGGCTATCAGACGATGATGGAGGTGGATCGGGCTGCGCGGCTCGCCAATCAGGATCGCCTGCGGGCGCTGTCTCTCGACCGCGCCTCGGGCGTGCGGATGATCTGCGCCCACGACGTGGTCGAGTACGAGGCCTGCTCGGGCGGACGCCCGCTTGGGCTCTAGCCGGCGGGCGGGCCGTCCGGCTGCGGTGCGTCGGCGGGCGGAGCTTCCGCGGCCGGCGCGGCCGGATCGCTGCCGCGGAGTGTGGCGGCCGCCAGGGTGGCGCGGCGTTCCAGGGCGGCGGCCGTGGTCTCGCAACGGGCGGGCAGGGCCCAGCTCATCCATTCCTGGGCCTTACGGGCCTTGGTGACGCCGGGCCCGGCGTTCCAGACGGCGCGCCCCTGCTTCACCGCCTCGGCGCCGGCCGCGTTGATCGGGCGAACCGAAGCCCGCTCGGCTGCGGTGATCGCCGACTGGAACAGCTTCAGCTTCTCGCGGCCGTCCTTCTGCATGTCGGCGTACACCTTCATGTCGTCCGCGAGGCTGGTGCCGGGCTTGCGGAACTGCTTCTCGATGCGGGTGACCTCCGGGATCACTTCGTCGTGCATGTCGAGATAGCCGCGCAACGCGCCGTAGCACCAGGCGACGAACTGGTAGTCCTCGCGTGGCGCGCCGGTCGGCCAACGCTCTTCCGCGGCGGCGGCCGGCGCGGCCTGGGCCGGTGCGGCGGCCGGCGCGTCTTGGGCGAAGAGGGCGAGGGCGATGGCAAGCGGGGTCATGAACAACCTTGTGGTCTGGAATCTTGTCAGCTTCGCGCCGATCCGGCGGGAGCGCCGTAACCGCCGCCCCCCGGGGTTTCGATCTCGATCGCGTCGCCAAGCTTCACCATAACGGAGAAGCAGCCGGGAAGTTCACTAACCTCGCCCGAGGCTTGGATCAAACGCTGCCGTCCCGCCAGGCCGGGCGACCCGCCTGCCGCCCCCTGCGGGGGCATGCTCCCGCCGGGAGGAGAGCAGAGCGACGTCCATGGGCGCCAGGAAGCGGATTCGTCGGAGCGCGCCGTCCCCGCCGCGCCGCGCGCCCGCCCCGCCGGACCCCCGGCGAACGCCGAATGTCTCGACGCGAACCGGGAAGCGCCGCTCGAGGATTTCGGGATCGGTGAGGCGGGAGTTGGTCATGTGGGTATGGACGGCGCTCGCCCCGTCGGCCGTGGCCGTCGCGCCCGCGCCGCCGCAGATGGTTTCGTAGTACTGCCGGGTCTCGTCCCCGAAGGTGAAGTTGTTCATCGAACCCTGGGCGTTGGCCATGACGCCCAGCGCGGAATAGAGGGCGTCCACGACGTGCTGGCTGGTCTCGACGTTGCCGGCCACAACGGCGGCCGGTGGTCGTGGGTCCAGCATCGAGCCTTCGCGGGTGCGGATCTCCAGGGGCTCCAGGCAGCCCGCGTTCAGTGGAATGTCGTCGTCGACCAGGGTCCGGAAAACGTAGAGCGCCGCAGCGTCGACGATGGCCGAGGGCGCATTGAAGTTGGATCCGAGCTGGTCGGCGCTGCCGGTGAAGTCGAGGGTGGCGGTCCGGGCCGCGGCATCGACGGTCGTCCGGACCACGACCTCGCCGCCGCCGTCCATCGGCACGCGGGCTCCGCCGTCCGACAGGCGGCCCAGCGCCCGACGGACCGCCTCGGCGGCGTTCTGCTGGACGAAGCCCATGTAGCGGGCGACGGCCTCGGCGCCGAACGTGCGGATCATGGCGGCGACGGCCGCGCCGCCGGCCTGGCAGGAGGCGACCTGGGCCTTGAGGTCTGCGATGTTGCGGTCGGGCGCGCGTGCGGGCCACCGGCCCTCGCTCAAGGCGGCGCGGACCTCTGTTTCCAGGAAGCGGCCGCCGGTCATGATCGGCAGCGCGTCGAGCAGAACGCCCTCCTCGTCGATGGTCTTCGAGAAGGGCGGCATGGAGCCGGGCTGCACCCCGCCGACGTCGGCATGGTGGCCGCGCGCGGCGACGTAGAAGGCCGCCTGCGCATCGCTGTCGGCCATGAACACTGGCATGACCACGGTGATGTCCGGCAGGTGGGTGCCGCCGGCGTACGGGTTGTTGAGCGCGAAGGCGTCGCCGGGCCGCAGCGTCGGATGCCGGTCGCGGACGGCCCGGACGCTGGCCCCCATCGAGCCGAGGTGCACCGGCATGTGCGGGGCGTTGGCCACCAGCCCGCCCTGGGCGTCGAACAGCGCGCAGGAGAAGTCGAGGCGCTCCTTGATGTTCACGGAGTGTGCTGTGCGCTCCAGCGCCGCCCCCATCGCCTCGGCCACGCCCATGAATCGGCGGTTGAACAGCTCCAGCGTCACCGGGTCGGGCCTGTCGAGGGCGACCGCGGCCTGGACCGCTGAGCCGATGCGGGTCAGGCGGATCAGGCCATCGGCTTCCCGGGACGCGCGCCAGCCTGGCGCAAGCGCGATCTGGGTGTCGCGGCGCACGATGAGCGCCGGACCGTCGGCGGTGGTGAGGGTGTCAGCGTCGAGCACCGGGGCCTCGTGCCAGGCGCCTTGGGCGAAAAGGCGCGTCAAACCCTCCCCCTTGTGGAAAGGGTCGAGCCGCGCAGCGGCCGGGGTGAGGAATGCCTGGTCCTCCCACCCGTCCGGGGCGTCCCCTCGGCCACCTTCACCGGGAAGCGTAGGAATAGACAGGGCCTCCGCCTCCACCGCCGCGATGAGGATGGTTCGCTCCGGTTCGATGAAGCCGAACAGGCGCTGGTGCGCAGCCTCGAACTCGGCCCGAATGTCTCCCGGGGGCTCCGGCAACGAGACCGGCAGCTCGGCGTCGGCGCCGTCGTAGCGGAGGCGGAGCGTGCGACGCACCTCGCCCACGGCCGCGTCCTGGGCCGAGAGGTCTGCGCGGGTCGCGGCTTCCACCTCGGCGAGCAGGGCCTCGGCCCGCTCCAGGCCCTCGGCGCCGAGCGGCGTCTCCAGGCCGGCCTGTCGCAGCGTCGCCACCTGGGCCTGGCCGATGCCCCAGGCGGAAAGGACGCTGCCGTACTTGGGGCAGAGGACTTCCGAAACGCCCAACGCCTCCGCCGTCTGGCAGGCGACCTGGCCGGCCGCGCCGCCGAACGCGACCAGCGCATGGCCGCGCGGGTCAAAGCCGCGCTCGGTGGAGATCCGGCGCACGGCCTGGGCCATCTGCTCGACGGCCACGGCGACGAAGCCTTCGGCGGCCGCCTCGACGCTCTCGGCGCCCATCGCCTCCGCCAGCTCGGCGAGCCGCGCGTGGGACGCCGCGGGATCGAGCGGCCCATCGCCGTTCGGGCCGAAGACATACGGAAAGGCCCGCGGATCGATGCGGCCGAGCACCAGGTTGGCGTCGGTCACCGTCGCGGGCCCGCCGCGGCCATAGCAGGCGGGGCCGGGGTCGGCGCCGGCGCTGGCCGGGCCGGCGCGGGCGCGCATGCCGTCGAAGGTGAGCACCGAGCCGCCGCCGGCCGCCACTGTCTCGACATCCAGCATCGGCGCGCGGAGCTTCGCACCGGCCACACGCGCGGTGTCGCGGCGTTCCAATGCCCCGGCGAACCGGCAAACGTCCGTGGAGGTGCCGCCCATGTCGAAGCCGAGCACGGCGTCGGAGCCGGCGGCGTCGGCCGTTCGGGCCACGCCGACCACGCCGCCGGCGGGCCCCGAGACCACGGCGTCCCGGCCGCGGAACGCCTCGGCGCGGACCAGGCCGCCGGCCGATGTCATGAAGAACAGCGGCGCGCCCTCGACCGCATCGGCGACCCGGCGGACATAGGCCTGCAGGACGGGGGGTCAGGTAGGCGTCGGCGACAGTGGTCTCGGCGCGCGGGATGAACCGCGGCAAGGGCGAGACCTCGTGGCTGAGCGCCACGAATTCGAACCCTGCGGCCCGCGCGATCTCGCCCGCGGCGATCTCGTGCGCGGGGTTGATGTCCGAATGCAGGAAGGCGATCGCCGCGGAGGTGAAGCCGTCGGCGACGGCCGCGTTCAGCGCTGCCCGCAGGGCGTCGTGATCCAGCGGTGTCTCCATGGCGCCGTCGGCGGCGAGGCGTTCGTCGGCTTCCACAACGCTGGCGTAAAGCGGCGCGGGCTTCTCGATCACGAGGGCGAACAGGTCGGGCCGGGCCTGGTCGCCGATGGCCAGCGCATCGGCGAAGCCGCGGGTGGTGACGAGCAGGGTCTTCGCGCCGCGCCGCTCGAGCAGCGCATTGGTGGCGACGGTCGTGCCCATCTTGATGGCTTCGACGCGGGCGGCCGGGAACGGCGCGTCAGGCTCCGCGCCCAGGATCCGACGCATCCCTTCCACCGCTGCGTCCGTATAGGCCGCAGACGACGACAGCAGCTTCAGCGAGGTCTCGGCGCCGTCCTCGCGCCGACCGATGACGTCGGTGAAAGTGCCGCCGCGGTCGATCCAGAAACTGAAGCGCATGTCCAAAACTTAACCTCGGGCGCTGATTGTCATGTCGCGGCCATAGTCCTAAGGCTTCCGCTTAGTCACATGAGCTTCTGGCGCAAGATAGCTGGGCTCGCCGTCCGCAAGATCGATGAAGCGGAATGCGACGAATGCCCGCCCGGGCTGCCCGGCGAGGATCCCGCCTTCTCCACGGCGGTGACGGCGCTTGGGGCGAAGCTCGCCAAGGCCGACGGGGAGGCGCACGCCGGCGAGTACGACGTCTTCGCCACCGTCTTCCAGTCTGAACCCGGCAGTGAAGGCAATGTGCGGCGCCTGTACCAGCTCGCGCGCCAGACCACCCGCGGCTTCGAGAGCTACGCGCGGCGGCTGAAGAAGCGCTACGGCGGCTGCCCGCAGCTGCTGGAGGACGTGCTGGACGGCCTGTTCCACATCGCCGCGTCCGACGGCGCTGTCACCGGTGACGAGCTGGCTTACCTGGAGCGGGTCTGCGAGCTGTTCGGCCTCTCGCCGCTCACCTTCCGGCGCCTGAAGGCGACGCACCTGGGCGCGGCCAACGACGATCCCTACGCCATCCTGAGCGTCGCGCCGGACGCTTCCGACGAGGCGGTCCGGGCCGCGTGGAAGGCGCAACTGAGTGAGGCCCATCCGGACCGCGCCCGCGCGCGGGGCCTGCCCGCGGAGTTCATCGAGGTGGCCGAGGCCAAGGCGGCGCAGATCAACGCCGCCTATGACGAGATCGTGCGCGAACGGAAAGCGATGCGGCTCGAAGGCGCGGCATAGGCGCGGAAGTCGCGCCGTTCAGCCCCTGTTGAGGTTGACGGCGGGAACCTCAGGGCCGAGATATTGAGTTACAGGCCTGAGGCAGGCCTAGAGGAAGGTCGATGGTGCACAACTTCGCCGCCAAGAACGGATCTGCGCTGAGCGGCCTGGCCGCCGTTGGGGCGACGCTCGCGACCGCCGCGGCCGTCGTGGTGGGCGCCGTCCTCGCGGTGTTCGCCGCCGCCACGGTGGCGGTGATCGCGGTGATGACCTCGGCCCTGCTGGCCTTCGCCGGTCTTGCGCTCCGCGCGCGCCGCCTGCGCGCGCGCCGCGCGGCGGACAACGGTCTGATCGAGGCCAAGCACCTGGGCGGTCATCACTGGGTCGCCTACGGCTGGAACGAACGCCCCTGATCCTCGCTGTCGCCCCGGCGTACGCCGGCTAGATCGCTCCCCGGAACCGACGTCGGCGAAGCATCTTCGCTTGCCTCTTGCGCTTGTCATGATAATGCGAGGCGTTCTTAACTAGACGCCTGGTTCCGCTTGACCGTCACCACGCCTCCCCACGCGTCGCTCGACGCCGCCGCCCGAGCCGCCCACGAGGCGCGCGCGCGGGCGAAGAAGCGCGCCCAGGCGCGGGCCGCCTTCCTGCGGCAGGTGATGCAATGGCATTGGATCAGCGCTGCCATCTGCCTTGCGGGCATGCTGCTGTTCGCGGCGACAGGGATCACCCTGAACCACGCCGCCGACATCAAGGCCGAGCCGAAGACGCTGGCGCGTGACGGCGCCTTGCCGGCCAGCCTGCTGCAGCCGCTGCAGGCCGCCGAGGCTTCGCAGGGCGAGCTGCCGGCCGGGGTGCGGAAGTGGCTCGGTGACGAGATGAAGGTGAAGGCGCCGGCGGGGCCGGTGGAGTGGTCCGCGGGCGAGGCCTATGTGGCGCTGCCCGGTCCCGGCTCGGACGGCTGGGTGACGCTGGACACCCAGACGGGCGCGGTGGCCTACGAGCGCACCGAACGCGGGTGGATCGCCTACCTCAACGACCTCCACAAGGGCCGCAACACCGGGCGGGTCTGGTTCTGGTTCATCGACGTCTTTGCCGTGGCGTGCGTCGTCTTCTCGATCACCGGCCTGCTGCTGCTGCAGCTCCACGCCCATGCCCGAAAGTCGACGTGGCCGCTGGTGGGCGCCGGCCTGGTGATCCCCGCCCTCATCGCCCTGTTCCTGATCCACTGAGGAGTGCGCATGCGCGTTCGCATCCCGACCTTGTTCGCCGCCGCCGGAGCCGCCGCGGCGCCGGCCGCCGCTGACGCCGCCGAGCTGCTCGTCACCGTGGAGATCCCGAAGCTGAACGTCGCCGAGTATCACCGGCCCTATGTGTCGCTGTGGATCGAAGGCCCGGACCAGTCCGCGGTGAAGACCCTGGCGGTCTGGTACGACGTGAAGCTGAAGAACAACGAAGGGACCACCTGGCTCAAGGACATGCGCCAGTGGTGGCGCAAGGCCGGCCGCAACCTGAGCCTGCCAGCCGACGGCGTCAGCGGTCCGACCAAGGGCGCCCGGGAGACACCAGGTGACCTTCGGCGCGGCTCAGATGCGCGGGGTCTCCCCGGGCCAGTACACGCTTGCCGTCGAGGCGGCCCGCGAGGTTGGCGGCCGCGAGGTGGTGCGCGTGCCGTTCACCTGGCCTGCGAACGGCGGGCCGAGGTCCGCCTCCGCGGCCGGCTCGTCCGAGCTCGGGCAAGTCACCGTCACCGCGAAACCCTGATCCTTCCGGAGAGATCGTCCGATGTCGAAAGCCTTCCGCGCGGTCGTCGCCGCCGCCCTGCTGAGCCTGGCCGCCGGCCCCGCCGCCCACGCCCACCGCATGTGGCTGGCGCCCTCGGCCACGGTGCTGTCGGCCCAGGATCCGTGGGTGACGGTGGACGCCGCCGTTTCGAACACCCTCTTCTATCCAGACCACGTCCCGATGCGGCTGGAAGGCGTTCAGGCGATCGGCCCCGACGGGCAGCCGGTGGAGCTGAAGAACGCGTCGACGGGCAAGTACCGCTCGACCTTCGACCTGCAGCTGACCAGGCCCGGCACCTACCGGGTGGCGAACGTCGCCGAGACGACGATGGCTTCATATAGGCAGGGCGGCGAGCAGAAGCGCTGGCGCGGCCCGGCGGCCCAGCTCGCCACCGCGATCCCCAGGGACGCCACGGAGGTGCAGGTGACGCACAGCCTCCGCCGCGTCGAGACCTTCGTCACCGCCGGTGCGCCGAACACCGCCGCGCTGAAGCCGACGGGTCGCGGCCTCGAGCTGGAGCCGATCACCCACCCGAACGATCTCGTGGCCAGCGAGAAGGCCCGCTTCCGGCTCCTGAACGACGGCAAGCCCGCGTCGGGCGTCGAGGTCGAGGTGGTGCTGGGCCAGGCCCGCTATCGCGACAAGGGCGTGGAGCTGAAGGTGACGACAGGCGCCGACGGCGTGTTCGAGATCGCCTGGCCCGAACCGGGGCTCTACTGGCTCGAAGCCGGCGTGCAGGGCGCGGGCGAGGGCGGGCAGCGGCGAAGCCTCGGCTACGTCGCGACGCTCGAGGTGATGCCCGA
This sequence comes from Phenylobacterium sp. J426, assembly GCF_024699945.1. Lineage (GTDB taxonomy): Bacteria > Pseudomonadota > Alphaproteobacteria > Caulobacterales > Caulobacteraceae > Phenylobacterium. The sequence goes on from NZ_JAJOMY010000001.1 coordinate 2,244,486, forward strand.
CTAGGGATGCGCCGGGTCGCCGTTCCGCTCGATCTGACGCCGGACGCCGCGCGGCCGCGGGATGGTCGCGACGTGGCCCTCTCCGGACCGACCATGGGCGTCACCTGGACGGTCCGGGCCCGCGCGCCGGACAGCCTCGGCGACGGCGCCCTCCGGACGGCGGTGCAGGACGCCTGCGACCGCGTGGTGGCGCAGATGAGCCACTGGGAGCCGGACAGCGATCTCTCCCGCTTCAACCGCGCGCCCGCGGGGAGCTGGATCCCCTTGCCCGAGGAGTTCGAGGCCGTGATCAGCGCCGCCCTCGAGGTCGCCGAGGCGACCGGCGGGGCGTTCGATCCGACGCTGGGCCGCCTCACGGACCTGTGGGGTTTCGGCCCCGCCGGCCCGATCGATCGCCCGCCGCCAGTCCTCGCGCTCAATGGGCCGCGCACCGGCTGGTGCGCGCTCCGGCTGGAGGCGGGCCGCCTGCTGCAGCCGGGCGGCGCGGCGCTGGACCTCTCAGGCATCGCCAAGGGCTATGGAGTCGATTTGGTCGCCCGGGCGCTCGCGGCCCTGGGCGTGCGCGATTACCTGGTCGAGATCGGCGGCGAGCTGCGCGGCTCGGGCGTCAAGGGCGACGGTCAGCCCTGGTGGGTCGAGCTGGAGCGGCCGCCCGACGCAAGCCTGGGCGATCCGCCGCTGCTCGTGGCGCTGCACGGCCTGTCGGTCGCGACCTCCGGCGACTGGCGGCGCAGCTTCGTCGCCGACGGCCGGCGCTACAGTCACACCCTCGACCCTGCGGCGCGCAGCCCGGTGTCCGGCGCGACCGCCGCGGTCACGGTGCTGCATCCCGAGTGCCATCGCGCCGACGCGCTCTGCACGGCCCTGATGGTTCTGGGGCCTGAGGCCGGCGCCTTCGCCGAGGCGCATGATGTGGCGGCGCTGATCCTCACGCGGACGCGCGAGGGCTATGCCGAGGTGCTGACGCCCGCGCTCGAACGGCTGCTTGCCTGACGATGCGCTTGCCGCGCGCGACGCGGGGCTCTACCGTCCATTCAAACAAGCGTTGGGAGGATGGCCGAGATGACCATTGGCGTGATTGCGAAACTGCCGATCCAGGAGGGCAAGGCGGCCGAGTTCGAGGCGTTCTTCACGGAGCTTGCGCAGCAGGTGCGCGCGAACGAGCCCGGCAACCTCGCCTACCAGCTCACCAAGAGCCGGACCGAGCCCGGCGTCTACAAGGTGCTGGAGGTCTACAAGGACCAGGACGCCCTGACCCATCACGGCGGCACCGAATACTTCAAGGCGGCGGGTCCGAAGTTCGCCGGCTTCCTGGCGGGCCGTCCCGAGATCGAATACCTCGACGGCGTGGGGTAGTGCGCCATGGACCTGGACTTCGCCCCTGAGGACCTCGCCTTCCGTGACGAGGTCCGTGCGTTCATCGCCGAGGCCTACGACGAGGACATGCGCGCCCGCATGGCGCAGTCCAAGAACGGCTACCTCGACAAGGCGAGCCAGGTCCGCTGGCTGAAGCGGCTGGGCGAGAAGGGCTGGATCGCGCCCGACTGGCCGGTCGAATACGGCGGCACGGGCTGGTCGCTGGGCAAGAAGTACGTCTTCGACATGGAGATGGCGCTGGCCGGCGCGCCTTCGACGTCGAACATGGGGCTGAAGATGTGCGCCCCGGTCGTGATGGCTTTCGGGACCGAGGAACAGAAGCAGCAGCACCTGCCGAAGATCCTGTCGACCGACGTCTGGTGGTGCCAGGGCTACTCCGAGCCGGGCTCCGGGTCGGACCTGGCGTCGCTCGCGCTGAAGGCCGAGCGCGACGGCGACCACTACGTCCTGAACGGCTCCAAGACCTGGACGACGCTGGCCCAGTGGGCCGACTGGATGTTCTGTCTGGTGCGGACCTCCAACGAGGACATCCGCCAGAAGGGCATCAGCTTCCTGCTCATCGACATGAAGACGCCGGGCATCACGATCCGGCCGATCCCGACGCTGGACGGGCCGGTGGAGGGCGAGCAGGAGATCAACGAGACGTTCTTCGACAACGTCCGCGTGCCGGTCGCCAATCGCATCGGCAAGGAAGGCGAGGGCTGGACCTACGCCAAGTACCTGCTGCAGTTCGAGCGCGGCAACGCGTATGCGCCGGGGCTGCAGAACCAGCTCCGCAAGGTGCGCAAGATCGCGAGCCTCGAGCGCTCGGACCGCGGCGGCTCGATGCTGGCCGACCCGGACTTCCGCCGGAAGCTGGCGGAGGTCGAGATCAAGGTCGAGGCGCTGAACGCCACCGAGCTGCGCATCTTCGCCGGCCGGGCCAACGGCGAGGCCATGGGCGCGGTCTCCTCGATGCTGAAGCTCGAAGGCAGCCAGATGCAGCAGGCGATCACCGAGCTGGCTCTGGAGGCCGCCGGCCTCTACGCCCAGCCCTTCGTGCGCGACACCTGGGCCGAACTGAACGGCGACACGAACCAGTTCCGGGCCGGTCCGGACTATGCCGCCACGGTCGCGCCGCAGTACTTCAACTACCGCAAGACCTCGATCTACGCCGGGTCGAACGAGATCCAGCACAACATCATGGCCAAGATGGTGCTGGGGCTGTAGCGGCCGCACGGCCAGCCGGTTCGCGGATCGCGGCGGGCCGGCTGGGCGCTGTCTAGCCGACGTCGCGCCCGAAGAGCCGACGCACCTGGCGTGAAAAGGCCCCCGCTCCGCGCGGATCATCTCGCGGAACTCAGCCTGCTGGCGCCAGTACGGTTCGGGCGCGTCCATCACCGCCTGGACGCGGCGCGCGAGGTCGCCGGACTGCAGGTCCGCGTCGCAGAACTTGAAGGCGTCCGGCAGCGGGAAGTCTTCCGCGAAGGCGGCCGCGCCCGCAGCGTTGAGGAACACCGTGGCTCCGCAGGCGGCGGCTTCCCGCGGCAGCCGGTCCTGGCCCGGGAAATGGCCGAAGTCGATATAGACCCGCGCCTGCGAGAAGATTTGCTTCAGCTGGCTCTTGCTGAAGCCCTTGAGGCGCATGCCGCTGAGCTGCGGATTGTCGGCGAAGAACCGATCGCCCGTGTCGCCGCCCTTGGCGGCATTGTAGGCGCAGACGCGTTTGGGCGAAGGCGCCGTGGCCGGCGCCTGGGTGAACAGCGGCGAGGTGTAGTCGCGCAGCTCGCCAACGTTGGCCGCCCCGTTCCGATGCAGGAAGTCGCGCGCGTAGGCGCTCTGGTAGAGGTGGATGAGGTCGGGACGGCCGAACAGCTCACGCGCGAAGGCTTCCTCCCGCAATTCAGGAATCAGGACGTAGGCGTTGTCGACGGAGAGCCACCAGATCGCCACCTTGCCCCTCGGAAACGTCCGATGAAGATGCGCCATCGTCTCGGGCAGGATGACCAGGCTGTCGTCGTCCCACTCCAGGCGTTCGGTATGCCGGGGCGCATACTCGGCGTAGAACTGCATGATCTCCGGCGCCCGAGGCGCGATATTCTGGATGTGGTCGTGGGCCACGCGGTTCCTGTGCTCCGCGTCGGTGTAGATCATCCAGCTCTCGAGGCCGATTTCGCCGGCGACCTGGGAAAGCTGATGCAACGCCTCGGGTCCGCCGCTGGCCCAGACCGGACACACCACGGCGACTCGCTTGATACCGGTGAGGTCCATCGATCCTTCCCAAAGGCGCCAGCCCCTGTCAGCGATCTGCCAATGTCCGTCAAGCTGATGCGCCTGAGGCCACGATGACAGGGTCGCCCGCTATCCGGCCCGCCGGCCGCAACAAGCCTTTCGACTATCTGATCGTGGGCGCGGGCTTTGCCGGCTCGGTGCTGGCCGAGCGCCTGACCAGCCAGCTGGGCAAGCGCGTCCTGCTGGTCGACCGCCGGCCGCACGTGGGCGGCAACGCCTATGACGAGAAGGACGCCGGCGGCGTGCTGATGCACAAGTACGGCCCGCACATCTTCCACACCAACTCGGAAGAGGTGTTCCGCTACCTGTCGCAGTTCACCAGGTGGCGGCCGTACGAGCACCGGGTGCTGGCTTGCGTGAGGGGCGGGCTGCACGTGCCGATGCCCATCAACCGCACCACGCTGAACATGCTGTACGGCGTCAACCTGCAGACCGAGGCCGACGCCGAGGCCTTCCTGGCCAGCCGTGCGGAGCCGGTGGAGAAGATCCGCACGTCCGAGGACGTGGTGATCAGCCAGGTCGGCCGCGAACTCTACGAGATGTTCTTCCGCGGCTACACCCGCAAGCAGTGGGGCATGGACCCGTCCGAGCTGGACAAGGCGGTGACGGCCCGGGTGCCGACGCGGACCAACACCGACGACCGCTACTTCACCGACAAGTTCCAGGCCATGCCGCTCGACGGCTACACGCGCATGTTCGAGAACATGGTCGACCAGAAGGGCGTCACGCTGCAGCTCGGCGTCGAGTACGAGGACGTGCGCGACGAGGCCGACTTCGACCGGCTGATCTTCACCGGCCCGATCGATGAGTACTTCGACCACCGCTACGGCAAGCTTCCGTACCGGAGCCTGCGCTTCCAGCACGAAACCCTGGACCAGCCGTGGTTCCAGCCGGTGGCGGTGGTCAACTATCCGAACGAGGAGACGCCCTACACCCGCGTCAGCGAGTACAAGCACATGACCGGGCAGCAGTGCGACAAGACCACGATCACCTACGAGCACCCGAGCGCCGAAGGCGACCCCTACTATCCGGTGCCGCGTCCTGAGAACCAGGCGCTGTACAAGAAGTACGAGGCGCTGGCGCTGGAGACGCCCGAGGTCCACTTCGTGGGGCGGCTGGCCACCTACCGCTACTACAACATGGACCAGGTCACCGGGCAGGCGCTCGCCACCTTCCGCCGCATCGCCGAACGCGAGGGATCCTAGCCTCAGGCCGCCTGGGCGGGAGCCTGCACGAGTTCGGCGGCCTTGCGCCGCCAGATGCCGGCGAGTTCGAGATAGCGCCGACGGTTCGCCTGCCAGTCGACGCGGCCGGCCTCGGCTTCCGCCTCCTCGGCAAGCTTCAGATAGCTGGCGGCGTTGCGCATGGCCCGATCCTTGTTGGCCACATCCAACGCCGTTCGGCCGGCTATGGTTGCGCTTGATCCCGAGACGCCGCGGATCGTCAGGCGACGGTCGCGCGCCGGACCCGCTGCCTCGCATCGGGTCCGGCGCGCCTGCCCTCAGGCGAACTGGAACGGTCGGTGCTCGCGCCGTTCGCGCGGCGCCGCCTTGCGGTTCAACTCGCCGAACAGCACCACCGTGGCGAGGCCAGCGTTGATAAGGGCAAGGCTGAGATGCGCCCCCGGTCGCCCTTGAGGCCCAGGGCCTCGATCTCGGCCACCGCCTGTCCCGCGGCGAGGGCTGCCGTCAGCGGCCCGTAGTCCGGAATGTTCCAGCCGAGCCAAGGCGTCAGGTGCAGGACGACGAAGCCCAGGGAGACGGCGAGGGTCACGCCGGCGGCCGCGAGCCGGGTCGGCCGCAGCACCAGCAGGACGGCAAGCGCCGCCGCGGCGACGCCGAAGATGTAGCGGCCGGTCGGGTCCAGCCAGCCGGCGCCGGTCCGCGCCTCCGCCCAGCCGAAGATCGGGTGCACGTCGCCCACGGCGAACTTCGGCCATACCCAGAACGCGACGAGGCTGATGGCCAGCATCGCTGCGCCGCTCACGCTCCAGAGCTTTCCTTGATTGGTCATAGCGTTCCTCCGTCGTTTGCCGCGGAGCCGCAATGTCGTCGGCCCCGCGCATGCGCGGCCCGACATCGCGACGTCGGCGTCGCCAGAGGGGCCCGGGCCGCTCCTCGATCTGGGAGCTTGGCCACGGGCTTCAAGTCCAACGTCGATTGCAAACGCTCATGGCCTTGATGAGCGTTGCTGAACGCGGGACGGCTGAGCGCCGTCCCGCGGTTGCTTCTTAGCGGTAGCGATAGCCGTCGTAGCGATAGCCGTCGTCGTGGTCGCTCAGGGCGCCGCCGATGATCAGGCCGATGACGCCGCTGGCGATCGCCGCCATGATCACGTCCCCGTTGGTGTCGCGATAATACCGGTAGCCGGGCCGCGGAGCGGGAAGGCCGTAGGCGCCGTAGTTCGGCAGGTAGTAGCGGCTGTCGCGATAATTCGAGTAACGCGCGCCTTCGCGCCAGCGGCCCTGGTACCCGTTGTAGCCGTACTGGGCGCCATAATAGCGGAAGCGGCGCTCCTGGGCGTAGCGGCCGTCGCGGCGGTTATCCCGACGATCGTACTGATCGGGCCGGCCGTCGCGGTCGCGGTCGCGGTTCCACTCACGATAGTCCGGCCGCCCGTCACGGTCGCTGTCGCGATACCGCTCCTGGCCGTAGTAGCCGGGCTGGGCCGCGGCTGATCCGGCCACAGCCATGCCGCTGAGAGCGGTGGTGGCGGCCAGAGCGGATATCAGAAGGCGCTTCATGGATGTCTCCTTGTGGGAGTTACCTACGCCTTCCTGGATGACCTCAATGGCTCCAACGCCGTTCATCTCCCGCTCATCCGCGGCCTCATCCCGCGCCGTGCGGAAGGCGGCCGCAGGCGCTGGCGGCTACTTGCTGAGCTGACCGCGCACCGCGCCGGGCGGGAACTCGGCGTTGTGGACGTTGACGTAGTACATGCCGGGGTTCTGGAGGATGTCCTTTACGACCGCCGCGTCGGCCGTGGCGCAGTCCTTCACCTTGCCGTCGGCGCCGGGGGTCTTGAGCGGGACAACCGGCGGACCGGCGACATCGGGACCGCCCTTGTGGATGTGGGCGGCGGTCGCCGGCGCGATCTTTTTCGACCATCAGGTCGTAGCAGACCTGGTTCTGGCCGACGTTGACGCGGAAGGTGGCGTGGCCCTGGCCGTCGGGATCGCCGGGGTTCGGCTTCTCTGCGGCGCCGGTCAGGTGAGCCGACAGCGGACGGCCTGCTTCGGTCTTGGCGGCGCCAGTCTTGGTGTCCTCGGCGTAGGCGGCGATGGCGAAGAGGCCGACGGCCGTGGCGACGAGAACGGCCGGAACGTAGCGGACGATGCGCGCGTGCGACATGGGCGTCTCCCCTTATGGGTTTCGCCCCACCCGATCCTGAGCGGCGAGACTGAAGCCCAAGCGGGCTTCAGCGTCAATCCGGGACGAATTCCGGGTCAGGACCACCCCGGGCCACCCGCCCGCAAGGTTCAGTTGCGGGTCGGGATCACCACCGGAAGATGCTCGTAGCCCTTCACGAAGGACGAGAAGACCCGCTTCGGCGGGCCGACCACCTCGATCCGCGGGAAGCGGGCGAGGATCTCCTCCCAGATGATCTTCAGCTGCAGCTCGGCCAGGCGGTTGCCCACGCACCGGTGGATGCCGAAGCCGAACGACAGGTGCTGGCGCACCCGCGGCCGTTCGATCCAGTAGTCGTTGGGACGCTCGATGACCGTCTCGTCGCGGTTGCCCGACACGTACCACATGGCGACCTTGTCGCCGGCCTTGATGGTCTTGCCGCCCAGTTCGTAGTCCTGCAACGCGGTCCGGCGCATGTAGGCCAGCGGCGTCTGCCAGCGGATGGTCTCGGACACCATGTTCGGGATCATGCCGGGATCGGCGCGGAGGATGCGCTCCTGGTCGGGGTTCTGGCTCAGCGCCAGGATCGAGCCGGAGATCGTGTTCCGCGTCGTGTCGTTGCCGCCGACGATCAGCAGGATCAGGTTCCCGAGGTACTCCATGCGGTCCATGTTCCGGGTGGACTCGCCGTGGGCCAGCATCGAGATCAGGTCAGGCTTCGGCGGAGCGTTCACCCGCTCGTTCCACAGCCGCATGAAGTAGTCGACGCACTCGAACAGCGTCTGACGGCGGAGCTGCTCGTGCTCGTCGGGGTCGGTGGTGCCCAGGATGCCGCTCTCGGGCGCCGAGGTCGCGACATCGGACCAGTGGGTCAGCTTGCGGCGGTCTTCCCAGGGGAAGTCGAACAGCGTGGCCAGCGTCATGGTCGTGAGCTCGATCGAGACCTTGTCGACCCAGTCGATCTCCTCCCCGATCGGCAGGTCGTCCAGGATCTTGCCGGCGCGCTCGCGGATGATCGGCTCGAGGTAGGCCAGGTGGTTCGGCGCCACGATCGGCTGGACCGTCTTGCGCTGCACGTCGTGCTTCGGCTGGTCCATGGCGATGAACATGGGCAGCGTGAAGTCGTCGGCCGGGTCCGGCAGCACGATCGTTGGCTCGGACGAGAACACCTGGTGGTTCGTGTCCACCGCCATGATGTCGTTGTACTTGGTCACCGACCAGTAGCCGCCGACATCCTCGTAGGGCGAGACCGACCAGTGGACGGGGTCCTCCTTCCGCAGCCGCTCGAAGTAGGGCCACATGGTATCGGTGCGGAAGAGCTCGGGGTCGCCCGGATTGATGTCCTCCAGCGGCATCGAATAGGCCGCGTCGCGCGCCGCGCGCTTCAGGTCGATCGAGGCGTCATCCATGGGTCATCCTCCGGCGAAATCTTGGAGCACGGGTCATCGGTCGGCGCCCGCGGCTTCCGCTGAGTGAACGATGATCCCGAACCGAAGGCGAGTCAATCAAACATGACGGGGGCGTCAACTTTGTGCTTCCGACAATCCCTCTCCTTGATGGGGAGGGAAGCTCGCGAAGCGAGCAGGGTGGGGGGAGCGGCCTCATACCCCACTCGGCTGCCGCTTCGCGGCATCCACCCTCCCCATGAAGGGGAGGGATGGTCCTTAGGCGTTGAAGTTCAGCTTCAGGCCTGGCCTGGGCCACGTCGCCTTGTAGAGTTTGCCGGTCGCCGAGGCGGTGATCCACGCCGTCGTCATGTCCGGGCCGCCGAAGCAGATGTTCGTCACCACGAGGTCGGGCACGGCCACGTGCTCGGTCGTCCCGTTCGGGTCGAAGATCGTGACGCCGCCATTGATGATGGTGGCGACGCACACCTTGCCCGACGCCTCGACGGCCAGACTGTCGAGCAGCTGGTAGTCGGGCAGATTGGCGATCACGCGCCCGGGCGCGAAGCCGGGGCCTTCGGCGAGCTTGCCCGGCGCCTCGACGTCGAAGGCCCAGAGGCGGCCCAGCATGGTGTCGGCGACGTAGACGACCGTCTCTTCGGGCGAGAGGCCGATGCCGTTCGGCGAGATCAGGTGGTCGCGCTGGCGGGTGATCTGCGAGCCGTCGGCCCTGGCGTAGTAGACCGCGCCGTTCTTGCGGCCGTCCTCGGTGGAGCAGCCGTGGTCGCTGAACCAGAAGCCGCCCGACCTGTCGAAGACGATGTCGTTGGGTCCGACCAGCCGCTTGCCGTCGCAGGCCTCGTACACCGTCTCCAGCTTGCCGGACGTCAGGTCGTAGCGCTGGATCATGCCGCCGGTGTGGGTGGGCGGCGTCGGCCCCGGGATGGTCAGGCCATCCCGCTCGAGCCACACGAACGAGCCGCCGTTGTTCGTGATCCAGATGGCGCCGTCCGGGCCGATCGCCGCGCCGTTCGGGCCGCCGCCGGTCTCGACCACGGTTTCCTTCTTGCCGTCGGGCGTGACGCGGGTGAGCCGCTGGCCCTTGATCTCGGTGAGGATCACCGATCCGTCCGCCATGGCGATCGGGCCTTCCGGGAACTGCAGCCCTTCGGCGACCAGCTCGATATCCATCCTCGTCCTCCCGTGTCTCGTTTTGCCGAGACTATAGCCACAGCGGCCCCGGGGAGGTGAAGCGGGAACCGCGCCTTACGTGACGTAAGATATTACGCTTCATCGTCATGCGATTTCTAACGTTACGTAAGATGCGCCATCCGGATGTGGCGCGGATACTTCACCTATCATTTTCGATAGCTTGTCGAGACTTGTCGAACATCTCAGGTTCTCGCCGCATTGGCCGATCCGCGGCCGACAGGTGACGCGCCCGACAGAGGCGCGCCCAGGGAGGGATTTTGAGATGCTGACACCCCGTTCGCGCGCCGGCCTCGTGCTGGGCGCTTCCGCCATTGCGCTGCTGACTGCGTCCGGCGCGTTTGCCCAGACCGCTCCGCCGGCTCAACCTTCGGCCACGGCGCTGGACGCCATCGTCGTCACCGCCCAGCGGCGCGAGGAAAGCGCCAACGACGTCGGCATGGCGATCCAGGCCGTGCGTGGCGAGGTGCTGGAACAGCTGCACGTCACCGACACCCGCGACCTGAGCGCGTTCGCGCCAAGCTTCACGGTCTCGCAGAGCTACCAGGGCGTGCCGACCTATACGCTGCGCGGCATCGGCTTCAACACGATCAACATCTCGGCCACCTCGACGGTCGGCACCTATGTCGACGAGGTCGCTTACGCCTATCCGTTCATGATGACGGGGCCGATCTTCGACCTGGAACGGGTCGAGGTCCTGAAGGGGCCGCAGGGCACCCCTGTACGGGCGCAACACGACCGCCGGCCTCATCGACTTCGTCACCCGCAAGCCGACGGATGAGTTCGACGCCTCCATCACCGGTGAGGTGGGCAACTACGAGACGTTCAACGTCGAGGGCTACGTCAGCGGCGCGATCGCCGAGGGCCTCTCTGGGGCCTGGCGTTCCGCAGCGAGAACAGCGGCAAGGGCTGGCAGGTCTCCAACACCCGCGGCGAACGCCAGGGCGAGGTCGAGCGCTGGGCGGTCCGCGGCTCGCTGGCTTTCAATCCGACCGAGCGCTTCTCGGCCGACGTCTCGCTGACCTACTGGGAGAACCAGTCTGACACCGTTGTGGCGCAGGGCATCGGCTTCACGCCGGCCACCGCCAGCAGCCCGTTCCTGGCCCCCGGTCTCGCCGCCTACATCGCCGCCAACCCGCCGACCAAGGCGAGCCAGGCCGACTGGGCGCCGGCTTCGGTGCGCGGCGTCGACATCGGCATCGGCGCGGGCCTCGCCGGCCCGCTGGCCGAGGACAACAGCTTCCTCGGGCTGAAGGTGCGGCTGGGCTACGACCTGACCGACAGCGTTCGCCTGGTCTCGCTGACCGGCTACAACGACCTGAAGCGACGGGCGCTCTCGGACTGGAGCGGCGCGCCCTACGAGATCCTGCTGCAGCGGGCCGAGGGCGACATCGAGTCCTTCTCCGAGGAACTGCACCTCGAGGGCGGGGACGAGCGCACCAACTGGCTGGTCGGCGCCTACTACGCCAAGGACGAGATCGTCGACGCCAACCGCACCCTGCTCGGTCAGAACGCCAATGTCGGCCTGATCCGCGCCGCCGGCCTTCCGCTGCTGGGCACGCCCTTCAACACCGGCGGCTATACGCCCGCACAGCTGGCCCAGGCGTTCCGCACCTACGTCGACCGCGGCGACATCGAGACCAGGACCTGGAGCGTCTTCGCCAACGGCGACTACAGGATCACCGAGCAGCTGAAGCTGACAGCCGGCATCCGCTACACCGAGGACAAGCAGGACTACGCGGGCTGCTCGCGCGACTTCAACGGCAGCATGCTGCCGAACGTGAACGTCGTGAACCGGGCCCTGTACTTCCAGGTCTATGGCGTGATCCCGACGCCGATCGTCGCCAACGCCTGCAACACCTTCGATCCGGCCACCGGCCAGTTCGGCCTGGTGACCTCGACCCTGGACGAGGACAATCTCGCCTGGCGGGTGGCGCTGGACTGGACCCCGACCGAGGACCTGCTGCTGTTCGGCTCGGTCTCGCGTGGGGCCAAGGCGGGCGCGACGCCGGTCAACGCCGCCAACATCTCGACCCAGAACGCGCCGGCGAAGCAGGAACTGCTCACCGCCTACGAGGTGGGCTTCAAGGCGAGCCTGCTGGACCGGCGGATGCAGGCCAACGTCAGCGCCTTCTACTACGACTACAAGGACAAGCAGCTCAGCGTCTATTTCGCCGACCCGATCTACACCGCGCTCTCGCGGCTGCAGAACGTGCCGAAGGGCGAGGCCTACGGCCTGGACGGCGAGGTCACCTGGCGGCTGACGCCGGAGTTCACCCTCATCGCCTCGGGCACGCTGCTGAAGACCGAGGTGCAGGACTATGTCGGGATCAATTCCGCCGGCCAGCCGCAGGACTTCGACGGCGCCCCGTTCCTCTACAGCCCCGAGAAGTCGGCGGCGCTGACCGCGCTCTACAACCGCGAGCTCAACGGGAGCCTCGGCCTGCAGGTGGCGGTGAACGCCCGCTGGCAGGACGACAGCCACGCCGATCTGGAAGGCGATCCGCGGTTCAAGATCGACGCCTACGGCCTGCTGAACGCCAGCATAGGCGTGCACAGCCTGGACGACCGCTGGCGGGTGCAGGTGTGGGGCCGCAACCTCACCGACGAGTACTACTGGACCGCGGTCAGCTCGAACGCGAACGTCGTGGTCCGCTTCCCCGGCCAGCCGCGCACCTACGGCGCATCGCTGACCTACAGCTTCTAGACCTTCCTGGTTCCTCCCCTGACGCCGGAGGCGGCTGGCGCCGCCCCGGCTCCTTTTTTGCCGGGCCTAGACGCGTTCCAGGATCCGCCACGTGAAGGGGTAATCGTCGGACTCTGACGCGGGGTGATCCTCGCGGGAGACCTCGCGCCACTGGCTCTCGTCGATCGGCGACAGCGCCACATCGCCGGCCACGTCCGCGTGCACCTCCGTCAGGTAGAGGCGGCCCGCCTTCCTGAGCGCCAACTCGAACAGGGAGGCGCCGCCGATCACGCAGACCTCCCCCACGCCGTCCTCGGCCGCCTGCTCGCGGGCGATCTGCACGGCTTCCGAAAAGTCCTCGACCACCAGCGCGCCCGGCGCCCTCGTAGCTCTGGTCCTTCGTCAGCACGATGTTGGTGCGGCCGGGCAGGGGCTTCTTGGGCAGGCTCTCCCAGGTCTTGCGGCCCATGATCACCGGCTTGCCCATGGTCGCCTCGCGGAACATCCGCAGGTCCGACTTCAGCCGCCAGGGCAGGGCGCCATCCCTGCCGATCACGCCGTTGCGGGCGCGGGCGATGGGGCCGGCGGCGAGGATGATGCGCGACATGGCCGGGTGATAGCCCGGCCGCCGTCCGCCGCCAACGCTCAGCGGGCGGCGGCGCGCTCCGCCTTCTGACGGTCGACCATGGCCTTCACGTCGGCCAACAGCGCACGGGCGTCGTAGGCCACGCCGCGCGCCACGGTCCAGCGGACGCCGCCCACCGTCTCGATGCGGTTGTCGGCGGAGAGCCGCTGGTGGCCGGTGCCGTAGAGCGTCTTGAAGTTGGCCAGCGGGTTCTCGGGCGTGATCACCAGGTCCGCGCTCATGCCGGGCCGGACGATGCCGAAGCTGGGCGCCTGGCCCCTCGGCTCGGCCAGCGCGCGGCCGCCGTTGCTGGTGGCGGCCTGGATCACCTCGAGCGGGGTGAAGCCCGCCTCCTGCAGCAGCTCCAGCTCCTCGATGTAGCCGAAGCCGTACAGTTTCCAGATGAAGCCCGAGTCCGAGCCGGTGGTCACCCGCCCGCCCATGTTCTTGTAGTCGTTCATCAGCCGCATGAAGCGGCCGTAGAAGTTGCGCCAGGCGACCTCGTTCGACGTGGTCCAGTCGAAGAAGTAGCTGCCGTGGTTGTCGCGCGTGGAGACGAAATAATCCGTCAGCGTGGGCAGCGTGTAGGCCTGGTGCCAGTCGGCGTTCTTCGCCCGCATCAGGTCGCGGGAGGCGGCGTAGATGGTCATGGTGGGGTCGAAGGTGACGCCCGCCGCCTTCTGGGCCTCGAGATAATCGGTCCAGGCCTTCGAGCCCGGCTCGACCTCGTCCCAGATCTCGGCCGCCTCGCCGAAGCGCTTGGCCTCGTCGTAGAAGTTGTAGTCGTTCGGGTACTTCTGGAGCCGGCCGTTCGCGAGCATGCTCTCGAAGTGGCCGTAGAAGTGGGTGACCGTGCCCAGGCCCTTCTCGCCGAACTGGCGGGCGTTCATGCCGGCGACGCCAGGCTGGGAGATGTGGGCCACCGTTCCCAGGCCGACCTTCTTCGCCTCTTCGAGGGCGGCGGTCATCACCTCGGGCGTCTCGTCGTTCCAGCCGAAGAACTTGATCCCGTCGACGCCGTTCTTCGACGCCCATTGCACCCAGGCGCGCGCCTTGGCCGGGCCGTCGATGCGGCCGCCCGACCAGCCGGAGCCCAGGGTCTGATAGTTGTAGATGCGCGGGGCGACGATCTCGCCGCGGGCGCTGCGGCCCTTCTCGGAGACGGTGATGTCGTGGGGGGGCGAGGCTGACGCCGCGCACGGTTGTGACCCCGTGCGCCAGCCAGAGCTTGTAGGCGTATTCCAGGTTCGGCGACTTCTTCGGATCGCCGCCGTGGACGTGCATGTCGACGAAGCCCGGCAGGGCGTACATGCCGGTGGCGTCGATCTCGTGGTCGGCGTCGCGGGGCGCCCGCTCGGCCTTCAGCGGCAGGCCCGGCCAGCCGGCCTGCAGCACGTCGGTGATCCTGTCCCCCTCGATGACGATGTCGACCGGGCCGCGCGGCGGCGCGCCCGTCCCGTCGATGAGGGTGACGCCACGGATGACCAGCTTGCGGTAGGGGCCGAAACCCTCGTCCTGCCGCCGGGCGGGCGCGGGGTTCATCGCCGGCCTGGCCTCGGTGGGCGAGGCGGGCTTCTGCGCCGCCAGGGGCGCGCCGCCGCCCAGGCCGATCGCCGCCGCCACCGCCACGGCGCCCAGCCGCCACATCGCACGTCGCATGGAAGTCCCCGTCTCCGCTCGTTCCACCTATGCGGCGGCGCAGGCGGGGCCGTAAAGCGCGGCCAACAGAAAGCCGATAGATTGTTCCACTTCCATCGATAGGGTTTTCCGCTTTGTCAGGTCCGTCGGCCTGGGCGTAGCGTCACGGCAATCAAACCCGGAGGACGCCCGATGGACGATGCAAGCCCGCTTAGCGATCACCGCAAGGAGCCGCGCGCGCTGCGCAGGCTCGTGGGCCGGACGAACCGCGACTGGTGGCCCAACCAACTCTCGCTCGAGATCCTGGATCCGCATGGGCCCAAGGGCAGCCCGTACGGCGACGACTTCGACTACGCCAAGGAATTCCAGTCCCTCGACTATGCGGCCGTGAAGCGCGACCTGACCGCGCTGATGACCGACAGCCAGCCCTGGTGGCCGGCCGACTACGGCCACTACGGCCCCTTCTTCATCCGCATGGCCTGGCACAGCGCCGGCACCTACCGCACCGGCGACGGCCGCGGCGGCGCCAACTCGGGCAACCAGCGCTTCGCCCCGCTGAACAGCTGGCCGGACAACGCCAACCTCGACAAGGCGCGGCGCCTGCTCTGGCCGATCAAGCAGAAGTACGGCCGCAAGCTCAGCTGGGCCGACCTGACGATCATGGCCGGCAACGTGGCCATCGAGTCCATGGGCGGCCCGGTATTCGGCTTCGGCGGCGGCCGCGCCGACGTCTACGAGCCCGAGCGCGACGTCTACTGGGGCACCGAGGAGCAGTGGGTCGGCCAGGAGGGCAACAAGTACCGGATCGACCAGGAGTCCGGCAAAGCGCTCGAGAACCCGCTGGCCGCCGTCCAGATGGGCCTGATCTATGTGAACCCCGAGGGGCCCAACGGCGTCCCCGACCCGCTGGCCGAGGCCCGCGACATCCGCGAGACCTTCGCCCGCATGGGCATGAACGACGAGGAGACCGTCGCGCTCACCGCCGGCGGCCACACCTTCGGCAAGTGCCATGGCGCCGGCGACGCCAAGAAGGTGGGCGCCGAGCCTGAAGGCGCCGACATCGCCCAGCAGGGCCTCGGCTGGCAGAGCGGCCACGAGAGCGGGATGGGCGACCACACCATCACCTCGGGCCTCGAAGGCGCCTGGACGCCGACGCCGATCCAGTGGTCGATGAACTACTTCCGCATGCTGCTGGAGTACGAGTACGAGCTGGTCCGCAGCCCGGCCGGCGCGCAGCAGTGGCAGCCCATCAACCAGAAGCCGGAAGACATGGCGCCGGGCGCCCACAGCCCCGACCGCCGCCTGCCGACGATGATGACCACGGCCGACATGGCCTTCAAGGTCGACCCCGAGTACCGCAAGATCTCCGAGCGGTTCTACGCCAACCCCGACCAGTTCGCGGACGCCTTCGCCCGGGCCTGGTTCAAGCTGTGCCACCGCGACATGGGGCCGAAGTCTCGCTACCTCGGCCCCGAGGTGCCGGCCGAGGACCTGATCTGGCAGGATCCGCTGCCCAAGGCCGACTACGAGCCGATCAACGACGCGGACGTCGCCTCGCTGAAGGCCAAGCTGCTGGCCAGCGGCCTCTCGGTCTCCGACCTCGTGAAGACGGCCTGGGCCTCGGCCTCGACCTATCGCGGCTCGGACCACCGCGGCGGGGCCAACGGCGCCCGTATCCGCCTGAAGCCGCAGTCGACCTGGGAGGTGAACGAGCCCGGAGAACCTGGCCCGGGTCCTGGGCGTGCTGGAGAAGATCAAGGCCGAGTTCGACGCGGTCGGCGGCGGCCGCAAGGTCTCGATCGCCGACCTGATCGTGCTGGGCGGCTCCGCGGCCATCGAAAAGGCGGCCAAGGACGCGGGCCATGACGTCAGCGTACCCTTCACGCCGGGCCGCGTGGACGCCACGGCCGAACAGACCGACGCCGACAGCTTCGATGTGCTCGAGCCCCGCGCCGACGGCTTCCGCAACTACCTGCAGGTGGCGTTCAGCGTGCCGACCGAGGAGCTGCTGGTCGACCGCGCCCAGCTGCTCACGCTCACCGCGCCCGAGATGACGGTCCTGGTCGGCGGCCTGCGGGTGCTGGGCGCCAACCACGGCGGCTCCAGGCACGGCGTCTTCACCGACCGGCCGGGCCAGCTGACCAACGACTTCTTCGTCAACCTGCTCGACATGGGCACGGCGTGGAAACAGGTCGACGGTCACGCCGACGAGGTGTTCGTGGGCACGTGCCGCAAGACCAATCAGGAGAAGTGGACCGCCACGCGCACCGACCTGGCCTTCGGCTCCAACTCCCAGCTCCGGGGCCTGTCCGAGGTCTACGCTTCGGCCGACGCGGGGCGGATGTTCGTCGACCACTTCGTCGCCGCCTGGACCAAGGTGATGAACGCCGACCGCTTCGACATGCCAGAAGTCCGCAAGCGCGCGACGATGCCGGCCTGAGGCCTGGGGCCGCGTCCTCGACAGGGGGCGCGGCTCGCTTCTCGGCGGCCCGGCCAGCCGAAGCCGCCGCCCGGCGTCCGAACCTCGCGGGGCGGCGGCATGGCCAGCTCGCGCTGCTATCGCGGCGCTCGCGCAGGACGGCTAGCCCGCCCCGGATAGAACTCCTAATCACGCGAGCATGGAGCTGCGGCGCTTTCAGACGGCCTACGGTGAAATCTGGCTACGGGGCGAGGCGCACGCCTTTGACGCCGACACGCCGATCCTGCTGGCGCTCGCACGCGAGTTCGCCACGGACGGCGATGCATTGTTCAGGCTCCAGCCGCACGTCCCGGAAGCAGGCGTCCTGATCGGGCACATCCCGGGGAACCACTGCCCAGCGCTCCGCGAGATGTCGGTCGAAGCCATCGGCGCGGCCTATTCCGAAGCGATCGAGACGTTGAACCGGCCCGTCGTCGTGGTGGCGGAATCCGCTGGCGCTCTCGTCGCCCTGGCGATGCGAAGCGCCTGCGTGCGCGGCCAGGTATTGCTGGAGCCCCCGCTCAGGACCGCAAAGCTCTGGCCGATCATCGAGCTCCTGCGCAGATCTCTCGGCTCCGCCGATCGAGAACTCGTCAACGCCGTGTTCGGCTGCTTCGAGTCGCGGATCGAGGATCGGGACCACCGCTACCTGCTCGGCGATGTGAGAATTCCGACCCAGGTGTTCTGGGGTGCGATCCCCTTGGGGGGCGCCTCGCCAGACCGAGCCCAGCCCAAGCCTCGTGGATGAACCCGAGCGCGCCCTGTTCCGAGCCCACCCCTGGGTCCGGACGGCCGTGGTTCGCGACGCCGGTCATGCGGTGCTGGCCAAGGGCGGCCGCGCGATCATCCAGGCGTGCAGGCATCTGCTCAAGGACTTCGCGACGCCCTCAGGCGTTCAGGCGGCGCCCTCCCGAAACGAGCCGGCGGAGCGGGCGCTCGTTCGGCGGATCCCGCTGACGGCGCGGCGTGTCCTGTACGTCGGTGACGCCTCCGCCGCCGTCGAGGCGGAGCTCAGGTCTGGCCATGCCTGCGTCGACCTGCAGGCCGTACCGGTGGGCAGCCTCCCGGCCAAGGCCGCCGCGTTCGACTGCGTGGCGGTCTCCGACCTGCGTCCCGGGGACGTCCCAGGGCTGGCCGCCTTGCTCCAGGACGGGGGCGACCTTGTCGCCGCACTCTCCGCCATGGCTCCGGAAGCCGTCACAGCCCTGCGGACCGAGTTGGCGCAAGCGGGGCTCAGGGCGATGGCGGTCCACGACCCGAAGCTCGACCATCTGTTGAATGATGCGCGCGGCGACCTGCTGGCGGTCTTCGAAGCGAACGTGGTCTCGCAGCCTGTCGTCCTGGCGGCTCGGAAGACCCCCCGCCCGCCGCAGCGGATGCTGGTCCAGCTCGCCGCCTACGCGCCGTTCGGGATGGATATCCGGACGCGGTTGCCGCTCGAGGGCATGCGCTCGAGACCGGATGTCGCCGTCGCGCTCTGCGGCGCGCCGGCGATGCTCCTGCCGGCGCCGGCGCACCGTCCCAAGGTGCTCATCCTGCAACGCCCCACGCGGACAGGGTTCGAGCTGTGGAGACGTGAACTTGCCGACGCGGTGCGCAGGGACTGGATCACGGTCATGGAGTTCGATGACCACCCTGACCTCATGGCCAGGATGGGCGGAGGCCAGACGGACTGGCGGCTGTTCAGCTTCACCCATGCGGTTCAAACCTCGACGCCGCCTCTGGAAGAGGCCTTCCGCCCGTGGAACCCGGAGGTGAAGGTCTTCGAGAACGCCGTCTTCGATCTGGGGCCTTTCGCGGACCGTCGGCCGCCGCACAGGATCTTCTACGGCGGGCTCCGGCGCGGGCCTTTCGCGATGCAGGTCGCCGCGTCGATGCGGCGGGTCGCTGAGGCGTTCCCCCAGGTGCAGTTCGTCGTGGTCGGCGACCGCGCCATCTTCGACGCGCTCCCCGGCGGCCGGAACGAGTTCCACGATCTGCTGCCTTACGAGCGCTACCTGGAGGTGATGTCGTCCTGCTCGATCTCGCTGTCTCCGATCGAGGACGCGCCGCTCCTGGCGACGAAGAGCGACGGCAAGTTCCTGGATGCCTCGTCGCGCGGCCTGCTGACCATCGCCTCGCCGACCGTCTACGACCGCACCATCCGCCATGGCGAGACCGGGCTGATCGCGGAGCGTCTCGAAGACTGGGCCGAGCTGACGATCGAAGCGCTGCGGGACGAGTCGGCGCGCGATAGGATCGCGAGGGCGGCCTGGTCCTACGTGCGCGAGCAGCGGATGTTCGCCCATCAGCTGCCCGACCGTATCGAGTGGTACCGCAGCCTTTGGGAACGCCGCGCCGAACTGACGGCCGGCCTTGTGGCGCGGGTGCCCCGGCTCGGCGCAGAACTGAGCGTCTAGGCGAACGCGTCAGCGGACGCCGGGCCATCGTTCGTCCCCGCGCACGCCCTGCCGCGCCGCGCCCGCGAGCCGCAGCCCTCCCTTCGACTTTCGGCCCGCCGATCAGAACCTCCGGGCGTCTCACCCATTGGTATTGGTTCACCAGCCCGCTCCATGCGTCCGCCTCGCAACGTCGACTGCGGGATACGCGCGGGTCCGAGCCGCACAAAGCAGAGAGGATATCGCCATGCCTGAGAAGCACCCGAACACTGTGCGCTGGGGTGGTCCAGGCGCCAGCCACGAGGATGCGACGAAGCCGATGCCGGAGCCGCCGCCCGCCCATCCGGAAGGCGCCGTCAGCACCAACCCGCGGGTCAGCCAGGTGTCGGGCGGCGGCGGCGAACGTGATGAAAAGCACAGCCACGTCGACGGGATGCGCAGCTCGAAGTCGCATGCCACCGACAGCCCCAGCCCGACCTCGACCCGCGAGTGGCGGCCGAACCGCTCGCGCAACGACATCGAGCGCGAACGCCAGCGGGAGGAGGCGGCCGAGCCCCGCAGCTTCGCGGAGGCGCAGGACGAGGCGAGCGATGAGACGGAGGCCGGGGCGCCCGGTTCGGAACGTGGTGTTCAGGTCCTGGTCAACACGGACAACAACACCCCGGGCGTGGAGCGGCTCGCCGACGCTGTCGAACGCTCGGTCCGCAAGTCGCTGCGCCGCTTCGAAGGACAGCTGACCCACATCGAAGTCTTCCTGGCCGACGAGAACGGCTCGAAGAGCGGGCCTGGCGACAAGCGGTGCTCGATCGAGGCGCGGCCGCGGGGCTCCGATCCGCTCGCCGCGAGCGGTCGGGGCAGCACCATCGAGGATGCCGTCTCCGCGGCCTTGGGGGGCGATGACGCGGGTGCTCGATCGGGAGCTCGGCCGGCGTCGCGATCACAAGGGCGGCGAGTCGATACGCGGCAGCTTCTAGCCGCCTCCGTCGCAGGTGGTCAGGCCGGCTCCAGCCAGCTCAGCCACTTGCGGCGCACGGCGGTGTCGGGGTCGATCCCGAAGCGGCGGCAGTAGAGCAGCAGCATGCAGAGCACGTCGGCGGCCTCGTCGGCGCGATCCTGTTCGCTGGCCTCGCCACGGCCCCGGGACGACAGGCGCAGGTGCGCCTGGGCGAGCTCGCCCAGCTCCTCCTGCAGCTTGAGCAGGAACCAGTCGTCGTCGCGGTCGATGCCGTAGTTGCCCGCATAGATGTCGGAAATTCGGGCCGCGGCGTCGGAGACCTCGGCGAGGGTCAGCCGCTCGGCCACCTTCAGACCGCGATCGGCGCCGGGATCGACGGATGCGCCTGATAGCCCTCGAGCTTGAAGTCCTCGTAGTCGAAGCCGAACAGGTCGGTTCTCGGCGCGAGGGTCAGGCGGGGCAGGGGCAGCGGCTCGCGGCTGAGCTGCAGCCGGGCCTGGTCGAGGTGGTTCATGTAGAGGTGGGCGTCGCCCAGCGTGTGCACGAACTCGCCGGGCTCGTAGCCTGCGACCTGCGCCATCATCAGGGTCAGCAGGGCGTAGCTGGCGATGTTGAAGGGCACGCCCAGGAAGACGTCGGCCGAGCGCTGGTAGAGCTGGCACGAGAGGCGCTTCACGCCGTCCTTGTCGGGAGCGACGAAGAACTGGAACAGGCAGTGGCAGGGCGGCAGCGCCATGTCTTCCACCTCGGCCGGGTTCCAGGCCGAGACGATGTGGCGGCGGCTGTCGGGGTTGGTCTTCAGGCTCTGCACCACGGCGGCGATCTGGTCGATCACGCGGCCGTCGGGCGCGGCCCACGAGCGCCACTGCTTGCCATAGACGGGGCCCAGCTCGCCTGTGTCATCGGCCCACTCGTCCCAGATGGAAACGCCCCGCTCCTGCAGCCAGCGGACGTTCGTGTCGCCCCGCAGGAACCACAGCAGTTCCAGGATGATCGACTTGCGGTGCAGCTTCTTCGTGGTGAGGAGCGGGAAGCCCTTGGTGAGGTCGAAGCGCATCTGCCGCCCGAACACGCCCAGCGTGCCCGTGCCAGTACGATCGCCGCGCTGGGCGCCGTTGGCCAGGATGTCGGCGAGCAGGTCCAGGTACTGACGCTCCGGATGGTCCGGAGCGGCCTGGTAGCGGTCGGCGATGGAGACGTGCGCGTTCATGGAAGATCAAAGGTCGCCCACGAAGTGATTCGCGAATAGGCGCCTTGCAGCCGCGGTCCACAGGCGGGGCGCGTCCGTCCCCACATTACGAACTCACAACTTGGCGTAGCGAGGATCTTTGGCTAAAGGCGACGATCCAGTTTTTAATGTAGGTCCGGATAACATGTTCGCTTCGACGCTGCTCGCCCTTGCCCTGTTCGCCGCGCCGGAGGCCGCCGCCGCCAACGCTGGCGCCGCCGCGCCGGCCGCCCAGGCCCAGCCGGCCGCTGAGGCCAAGCCGAAGAAGACGTGCGTGAAGCAGCCGGAAGTCTCGGGTTCGCGGCTGGCCAAGAAGGTGTGCGTCACCGAGACGCCGAAGGCCGCGCCGGCCGACGCCAAGGCCGAGGACAAGCCGGCGGCCTGACCGCCGCTCGCCGGCTCAGCCGGCGAAGCCGCCCTCGTCGAGGAACGTCTGCTCCTCCGGTGTCGTGACCCGGCCGAGCGCCGGGTTGCGGTGCGGGAAGCGTCCGAAGCGGACGATGATGTCGCGATGGATCTCGGCCCATTTCAGCGTCTCGGGATCGCCCAGCTCTCGCGCCAGCGCCACCGCGCGGTCCTGGTCGGACGGATCCTCGGAATGCTCGAAGGGCAGCAGGAAGAACTGTCCGAACGGAACCTCGCACGAGAGGTGCCATCCCTGCTCGACGGCGCGCCGCGCCGCCGCCCGGGCCTTGGGATCGGTGGCGAAGGCGTGGGCTGAGCCGCGGTAGAGGTTGCGCGGAAACTGATCCAGCAGCAGGAGCAGGGCCAGGGCGCCCTCCGAGGTCTCGGCCCAGGCGTCGTACTCCCCGCGGGCCGCCGCATGGTGGGTGGGCTCGAACCGCAGCCGGATGGCCTCGTCGAAGGCGGCGTTGCGAGCGTACCACTTGGCCGGGCCGGCGTTGCGCCAGAACCCGATGATGTCGTGCGGCGTCGCGACCAAGGCTCTCGATCCCTCATGCTCATGATCTGAACCGGGACAGTTGGGCGGAAGCGCCGGCTTGTTCAAGCGCGGTTCAGCCGGGGAGGCGGCATACTGGCGGCGAGAGGGAAGCTGCGGCCTGCGGTTTGCAGGTCGTCACGAGTGATGGCCATGAACACCAAGACGATGACCGCGCTGGCGGCGTTGATGCTGGCGGCGACGAGCCTGCCGGCGGCGGCCCAGGAGCGCGGCGACCGCGGACCCCGCGGCGAAGGGCGCGCGGAATCCCGCCAGGAATGGCGGCAGGAACGTCGCTCCGAAGGCGGCGAGCGCCGTCGCGAGTGGACCGGCGGCGAGCGTAGCCGGGCGTCGCAGGCTCGCGCGGCGCCGCAGGCCGCGGAGGCGCCGCGAGCGCCCGGAGCCCGCCCAGGCGCCTCGCGCCCGGCGTGCGGGCGACGACGGTCAGGACATGTGGCGTGGCGACCGCCAGCGCGGCGGCCCCGACATGAACCGGCCCGGCCGTTGGGTGGACCGCGAAGGCGACGACCGCACCAACGCCTCGCCTGCAGACCGCGCCGATCGGCAGGACCGCGACGGGGCGCGTGATGCGCAACGCTGGAACGGCGGCAATGTGCAGTGGGACGGCCGTCAGATCCGCGACGGGGCGCAGCGTGACCCCTCCCGGGACGGCGACCGCCGCTGGGAGGGCAACCGTGACGGCCGGCGCGACGGAGACCGGCGCTGGGATGACGGCCGGCGTGATCGCGATGGCGACCGGCGCGGGTGGGACGGCCGCTGGAGCCGCGACGACCGCGACCGCTGGGATCGTCATGACCGTGACCGCGACCGTCGGCGCGGCGATCGGGCGTACTGGAGCCAGGGCCGCTATCCGTTCAGCTATCACAGCACGCGTCGGTACCGCGGGCCGGCGTGGATCGCGCCGTCCGGCTTCTACCTGCGCACATGGAGCTACGGCGACTACCTCCCGTGGGGCTGGTATGGCGCGAGCTATCGGCTGAACGACTGGTGGTCCTACGGCCTGCCGTGGCCGCCTCCCGGCTACGACTGGGTCCGCAACGGGCCCGACGTGTTGCTCGTCGACCGCTTCACCGGCCGCATCGTTCAGGTCGTCCGGATGGTCTTCTGGTAGACGGCTAGAGATAGCCCAGCGCCCGGAGCTCGGCGATCGAGCTCCGGGCGTTCTTGTGATGCACGAACCGGCCGCCGGCCGCCTCCCAGAGGTGACGGTGCTTGTCCCGGTCGTCGACGAGGACATCGCCCGAATGGCAGTGCTCGCGCTTCAGGGCGGCCATGGTGGTGATCACTTCCACACCCGGGAACCAGCGCTCGGCCCAGCGGCGCTTCTGGGGCTCGGCCCAGTTGCCGCGCGGGAGGCCCGTGAGGATGATCGGGTTCTGGTCCTTCACGGCGTCGTAGAGCTCGAAGGCGTCGGGCATCGGCTCGAGATTGGCGAAGAAGTCCGGCGCGGTGGCCAGGCGCTTCCAGAACAGGCCGGGATTGTAACGCTTCTCGAAGGTGCGCGGCGGCATGCCGAGGATGGCCTCGGCGCCCTTGTCGAAATCGGCGAGCACGCCGTCGCAGTCGAGATAGATCTGTTTCCGCATCAGCCGCTGGAAACGCTCAATGCTCGCGGCAGGCTCCGCAGAGGCCGCGGGCTTCCAGGGTGACCGAGCGCACCGCATAGCCGGCCCGCCGCGCCGCTTCGAGCTGAGGGCCGAAATCGGGGTCGAACTCCTGCGCCGCGCCGCAGCACTCACAGATCAGGAAGGCTGCGGCGTGTCCGCCCTCGATGCGGCAGGGAACGTAGGCGTTCAGACTTTCGATCCGGTGGGCGAAGCCCAGCCGCTCCAGGAACTCGAGCGCGCGGTAGACCGTCGGCGGCTTGGCGGGCTCGCCGGTCTGGCCGAAGGCGGCGATCAGGTCGTAGGCCTTCAGCGGACCTTCCGAAGCCAGCAGCAGCTCCAGGACCCGGCGCCGCGGCGGCGTGAGCCGCTCCTGGGTCTCCGCGCACTTGGCCTCGGCCGCGCCCAGCGCCTGCCGCAGCGCCTGGCCGCTCAGCGCCTCGTGGGTGTCGTGTTCGTGTTCGCAGTGCTGATGCGACATGGCTCTTGAGCTAACCCGGTTCCGAAGGGGCGGCAATGGCTTGACGGCTCGTTATGTTATTTCATAACAGTGCAACCTTGTTTCAAGTCGAGGTGTTTCTTGCCGATGTCGCGGACGTTCCTTCTCGCCACCGCCGCCGCCCTCGCGATCGCCCCGAGCGCCGTCGCCCAGACGAAGGAGGTGCAGGAGGTCGTGGTCACCGCCGCGCCCTACGCCGTGACTCTGGACTCCGCCACCACCAGCGTCGACATCCTGAAGCGGGACGAGCTGGACCAGGCGCCGGCCGGCGGCCTCGGCGACGTCCTGGCGGGTGTCGCAGGCGTGCGCTCCAGCGCCTTCGGGCCGGGCGCCAGCCGCCCGGTGATCCGCGGTCTGTCGGGCCCGCGCGTCCTGGTGCTCTCGAACGGACTGGGCCAGGTGGACGCCAGCGCGCTGTCGCCGGACCACGCGGTCGCCACCGATCCCCAGGAAGCCGAGCGTATCGAGGTGCTGCGCGGGCCGTCCGCGCTGGCGTACGGCGGCTCCGCCATCGGCGGGGTGGTGAACATCATCGACGATCGGATCGCCGATGCGCCCCTCGCTGGCGTGCAGGGTCGGCTACTGGCGTCGGGCTCCAGCGTTGACGACGGCTGGCAGACCTCGGGTGCGCTGCGGGCCGGTGTCGGCAACTGGGTGCTGAGCCTCGACGGCGTCCGGCGCAAGACAGAGGACTACGAGGTCCCGACCGCGCCGGAGTCGCGGCGGATGACCGAGTCCGAAGGTGAGGCGTGGGGCGGTCCCGTGTCGGGCAAGGTCGAGAACACCTTCACCGACCTAAAAGTCTATGGCGCGGGCGTGTCCTACGTGGGTGATCGCGGCTACCTGGGCCTGTCGGTCAAGCGGACCGAGACGGATTACGGCGTTCCGGGTCACGCACACGAGCATGATCACGCGCATGACGGGGAGGACGAACATGACGAGGCCGAAGAGGCCGCTGTCGCCATCGACCTCAAGCAGACCCGCTATGACCTGCGCGGCGAGTACCGGATCGACCTCGGCCCGTTCGAGACAGTGCGCTTCGCCGGCGGGTACGCGGACTATACCCACAAGGAGCTGGAGGACGACGAGATCGGCACCCAGTTCTCCTCCGAGGGCTGGGAAGGCCGCCTCGAGCTGATCCAGCCGAACCGCAACGGCTGGCAGGGCGCCTTGGGTTTCCAGGCGCTCAAGCGGGACTTCGAGGCGGTCGGCGAGGAGGCTTTCGTGCCGCCGACCAAGACCACGGAATTCGGCGTCTTCACGCTCCAGCGTTACGACCAGGACCGTTGGGGCATGGAAGGCGGCCTGCGGCTGGAAACGCGGAAGCTGGAAAGCCCCGGTGAGGAGCGCGACTTCACCGCCATCTCGGGCTCGCTCGGCGGCTTCATCCGGCCTGCGGACGGCTGGTTCTTTGCGCTCAGCGGTTCCCGGACCGAGCGGGCGCCGTCGCAGGAAGAACTGTTCGCCGACGGCCCGCACCCGGCGACGCGGGCTTATGAGCGCGGTGACGCAGACCTCGACGCCGAAGTTTCGTACTCCCTTGATCTGACGGGCCACTACGGCGCAGGCGCGTGGGACGTGGACGCCCATGTTTTCGCGGCCAAGTACGAGGGCTTCATCGACCTGCGGCCAACGGGCGATGAGGACGAGGACTCCCACCTGCCGATCCACCAGTTCGTGCAGACCGACGCCACCTTCTACGGCGCCGAGCTCGAGGGCTCGTACAGGCTCTGGGAAGACGGCGCCCGCAGCTTCCGGCTGGAAGCGAGCGCCGACTATGTCCACGGCAAGACCGACCTCGGTCCGCCCGCGCGCATCCCGCCCTGGTCTGTGGCCGGGCGGGGCGTGTTCGAAGGCGGCTGGTGGACGGGGCGGCTCGAGGTGCGGCGCGTCGGCGGTCAGAACCGCGTTGCCGAGTTCGAGCTGCCGACTGACGGCTACACCATGCTGAATGCGTCGCTGGCCTTCCGGCCGCTCAAGGACCGGGACTTCAGGGTTTTCGTCGAAGGCCGCAACCTGACGGACGTCGAAGCGCGCGAGCACGCCTCGTTCCTCAAGGACATCGCGCCGCTGCCGGGCCGCAACGTGCGGGTCGGCATGGGCTATCGCTTCTAGAAGAAGAGACGACCCCAAAAGAACTAAGGGCCGGCGTAACCCCAGCCGGCCCTCTTTCCATGTTCACCGCTTTCGATCGGGGGGCTTAGGCCCCCTCAGTCTCGCCGCCAGGGGCCTCGCCCGCTTCGAAGCTGCGTGGACGACGGCGTCGGCGCGCGGGGCGCTCCTCGCCTTCAGCGGCTTCTGGACGCGGCTCCGGCCGAGCCTGCAGGAACGCCGGCGCGTGACTCTCGCCGCCCTCGGCGTCGCGCAACACGGCGCCGCGTTCCTCGCGCGTTTCGACGCGCGGGCTATCGCCCTGCGGTTCGATCACGGTCAGCGGATCCCGCTCGGGACGGTCGCCGCGATCGTTCCGTTCGCCGCGTTCCCGCCGGTCCTCTCGGTCGCGACGCCCCTCACCCTCGCGACGCTCCTCGCCTTCGCCGCGCGGGCGGTCGTCACGGTCGCGACGATCACGCCAACGGTCGCGACGACCTTGCCGGCCCTCGCCGTCGCGGCGTTCGCCGTCACGGTCACGGGCCTGCCACTCGCCCCGATCTCCGCGGTCGCGATCACGGTTGTCCCGCTCACGGCTGTCACGATCACGGTTGCGGTCGTCGCGACGCTCGCCGCCATCGCCGCGGGCGTCAGCCTGGCCTTCGCCGGCCTCGTCAGCGGCCTCGGCCTGGGCCTGGGCGCCTTCATCTTCGAAATCGATGTCGTAGCCCGAGGCGAACTGGTCCCGACCCAGGATTTCGGCGGCGGGGCGCTGCGGCTGCAAGGCGCGCAGGAGGCGGAAGTAGTGTTCCGCGTGTTGCAGGTAGTTCTCGGCAAGCACCCGGTCGCCGGCCGAGGCGGCATCGCGCGCCAGTTGCTGGTACTTCTCGAAGACGTGCTGAGCGTTGCCACGCACCTTCACGCCATCCGGGCCGTTCGAGTCGAACGCGCGATTCGCGTTCTGCGGCTTGTTCCCGCCGCCGCCGCCGCCGCCGCGGTTGCGACCGCGCTGACGCTTCATACCCTTGAAATCTCTCATATTCGAAACCGTTCGGCTCTTCCTTGAGCGCCCACCGGCGACCTTCGCCTTCGGAAACGGGCGTCCGCCCGGCTCGAGTGTTGATGACGCTGTTTTTCCCCGTCTTCCGCCCGGAAGCTTTCAGCGAGAGGCTTTGGCAAGCGTCGCGCCTGCCGGGGGCGGGCGGCCGTCCTTCATCGGGACGCGTCTGCCTTTACACCGGCGATTTGGGTGGAGACGTCCAAGGATGTAGCGACTCGGAACCTAGTTTCCAAGGGCTTTCTTCGCACCTGCGACAACCCTGTCGCGATCGGACAGGTCCCGGATCGTCCTAACGTCGTCGGCGCCGGCCGCGTGGAACAGAGCCTCGACGGCCTCCTTCTGGTCATGGCCGATCTCGACGGCGAAGCGGCCGCCGGGCCTGAGCACCCGCAGGATCTCGGGCGCGAGGATGCGATAGGCGTCGAGGCCGTCGGCCCCGCCTTCCAGCGCCAAGCGCGGCTCGAAGTCCTTCACCTCAGGCTCCAGGGTCTCCAAGACGTCGGAGGCGATGTAGGGCGGATTGGAAACCACGAGGTCGAAAGCGGCGTCGGCGAGCCCCGCGGTCCAGTCGCCGCGCAGAAGGGCAGTGCGGCCGGCCAGCCCGAGGGCGGCGGCATTGTCGCGGGCGACGGCGAGCGCCTCTTCCGAGGCGTCGATGCCGAGGCCCTTGGCGGCCGGGCGCTCGGCGAGGAGCGCCAGCAGGATGGCGCCAGAGCCGACCCCGAGGTCGAGGATTGACCACGCGGCATGTTCGGGAAAGTCGCGCAGGGCATACTCGACGACGGTCTCGGTGTCGGGGCGTGGGGTGAGCACGTCGGGCGTCACCTGCAGCATGATCTTCCAGAAGCCCTTGCGTCCGAGGATATGACTCACCGGCTCGCGCCGCTCGCGGCGGGCGAGGTAGTCGGCGAGGGTGGCCTCCTGTTCGGGCGTAAGCGGACGGTAGGGATCGGTTACGATATCGGTGCGGGTTGCGTCGGCGGCGGCCTCGACCAGCAGGCGGGCGTCGATGACGGGGCCCGCGAGGCCCGCGGCCTCGAGGCGCTGCTTGGCCTGGCTCCAAGCCTGGACGAGATTCAGGCCCATTCTGGTTCTCTCGCTGGGGCTTCGGTGGCCGGAGCGGTCACGGCGTCGCCGAGAGCGACGCGGCCGGCCGAGGTGATGTGGACATAGATGCCGCAGTTCATGTGGCCGTAATTGTCGAAGAGCGCCTTCACGACATCCAGGTCCCGCTCCGCCGTCGTCGGGTCGACGTGCGTGGCGGCGCAGCGGACGATCGGCTTGAATACGGAGGCCCGGGCGAAGCCGGCCATCAGCGGCTTGCCGCTCCACCCGTTCTCGATCCAGGCCGGCCAGCCATCGACGTAGAGGTTGGCGCGGAAGCGCAGCGGATCGATTTCGACGCCCATCTTCGCCGAGAGGTCGCGGACGCTCGCCAGATTGATGATCGAGACCTCCCCCTTCGGATGATCGAAGAAGCGGAAGGCGCCCGTCGCCTCGACGACATTCAGGGGACCGCGGATGTCGTCGCCGAGCAGATCCGTGAGCCAAGCGGCGAAGGATTCGCGGCCAGCCGGGGTTTTCAGCGATCCGGAGAAGGCGGGGGCCCCGGGGGCTTCGGCGGTCAGCGCACCCGTCGTGTCATCGTAGCGCGTGCGCGCGGCGGCGACCTTGGCCAGGTTCATCAGCACGGTGAACTTGGTCTTGGGCAGGAACGCCGGCGCCGCCGGATCGTACCCCGAAGGCCCGTTCTCAACGGCGAAGATGCGGTCGCACGGCACGCCGGCTCCTGGCGTCAAGTCGACGTGATCGAGGCGCTCGGGCGTGAAGCCCTTCACGGGATGGCGGTAGATCGCCGCGACATGTCCGGTCATGCGGCTGCTTGTGGCCAACGCTCTGCAGACTGGCAAGGCGGAACGGCGTCGCGCCCCCCGTGTTCAGGCTTAGCTTGGGGCGTTGGAGGATCCGAGGCGTTGGCGTTGGCGGAGAAGAAGCCTGGAGGCATGGCGCGGGCGGCCGTAGCGCTCGCGCCCTGGGCCGTGACCGCGGCCGTCGCGGCCGCCTGGCTCTCCACCCAGCCCCGGAAGCTGCCGCCGCCGCCGCCGCCTCCGCCCGAGGGACCGCCGCCACCGGGCCTCAGCGAAACCCTCGTCACGACGCCCGAGCACTTCGACGACCTGGAACCCGGTCGAGGCCGGGCGGCCCCGACGCCGCATCACATCCCATGGCGCGGCTGGAAGGACGTGCTCTGGCGCACCTACCGGGAATTCCAGGCCGACAACCTCATGTATGTCGCCGGCGGCATCACGTTCTTCACCCTGCTTGCGATCTTCCCGGCGCTGGGTGTGTTCGTTTCGCTGTATGGCCTGATCGCTGACGTCGCGGCGGTGCAGCAGCAGATGGCCCAGATGGCCATCGTCTTCCCGCCCGACGCGGTGCGGTTGATCGGCGATCAGATGCTGCGCCTGGCCACGGAAAGAAGCTTCAATCTGTCGGCCGCCTTCCTGGTGAGCTTCGTCTTCTCGATCTGGACCGCCAACGCGGGCATGAAGGCGCTCTTCGAGGGCCTGAACATCGCCTACGACGAAGTCGAGAAGCGCAACTTCTTCTATCGGACGGCCCTGACCTACGCCTTCACCTTCGCCTTCCTGACCTTCCTGACGGTCGTGACCGCGATCATGGTTGCGCTGCCGATCGTCGTGCGCGCGGCGGGACTGCCTGACTGGATCCTCGCCGGTCGGTGGCTCCTGCTGTTCTGCGTGGTCGCGGGGTCGTTCGCCATCGCCTATCGGTACGGCCCCTGCCGACGCCGGGCGCGCTGGACGTGGCTCTATCCAGGGGCCCTGGTGGCCGCGTTTATCTGGATGGGCGGCTCGGCCGGCTTCTCCTGGTATATCAACAACGTCGCGCACCTGCAGGTGACCTATGGCTCCCTGGGCGCGGTCATCGGCTTCATGCTGTGGGTCTGGTTCTCGGTCCTGATCGTGCTGATCGGCGCCGAGCTGAACGCCGAGGTCGAGCATCAGACGGCGATCGACTCGACCGTGGGGCCGGACAAGCCGATGGGCGAGCGGGGCGCGGCCATGGCCGACACCGTGGGATTGCCGTTCATCGGCGTGCGCAAGGGCGCGAAGATGCTGTGGGGGGCGTCGCGCCGGCAGGTCGGCAACCTCGTCCGGCACAAGCGGCGTCCGGACGGCTCGCGGCCAGGCTAGCCGAACTCGTCCTCGAGCGCGGCCAAGCGGGCGGCCTGGTCCTCGGCGATCAGCGGATTGATCACGTCGTCGAGCGCCTCGCCCTCCATGACCTTCGGCAGGTTGTAGAGCGTCAGATTGATGCGGTGGTCGGTGACCCGCCCCTGCGGAAAATTGTAGGTGCGGATGCGCTCGGAGCGGTCGCCGGAGCCAACCTGGCTCTTGCGCGCTTCGGAGCGGGCGCTGTCCAAGGCCTCGCGCTGCATGTCGTACAGCTTGACCTTCAGCGCCTTCATGGCTCGGGCCCGGTTCTGGTGTTGCGACTTCTCGGACGACGTCACGACGACGCCGGTGGGCAGGTGGGTGATGCGAACGGCCGAGTCGGTCTTGTTGACGTGCTGGCCCCCGGCCCCGGACGACCGGTAGGTGTCGATGCGCAGGTCCTGGTCTCGAATCTCGATCTCAACGTCCTCGGGCTCCGGCAGCACCGCGACGGTGGCGGCCGAGGTGTGGATGCGACCCTGGGCCTCGGTGGCGGGGACGCGCTGGACGCGGTGCACGCCGCTCTCGAATTTCAGGCGGCCGAACACGCCCTCGCCGGTGATCGAGGCGATGATTTCCTTGAACCCGCCGGCATCGCCCTCCGAGATCGAGTCGACCTCCACGCGCCAGCCGCGGCTCTGGGCGTAGCGCTGGTACATGCGGAACAGGTCGCCGGCGAAGAGGGCCGCCTCGTCCCCGCCGGTGCCGGCGCGGACTTCCAGGATCGCTGAGGCGTTCTCGTCCTTGTCCTTGGGCGCGAGCAGCAGCGCCACCTCATGCTCGAGCTCGGGCAGTCGCTCCCGGAGGGCGGCGAGCTCGTCACGGGCGAGGGCGGCCATCTCAGCGTCGCCGGCCTCGGCCATCTCCTCGAGCTCAGGCCCCTCGGCCCGGGCGCGTTCCAGCGCCTGCACGGCGTCGGCGACAGGCTTCAGTTCGGCGTGCTCCTTGGATAGCCGGACGATCTCGGCCCCGTCGGTCGCCGCGCCCATGCGCGCCTCGATCTCGCGGAAGCGGTCGAGCACCTGATCAAGCCTGGCCTGGGGAAGTCGCAAGTCTGGGGGTCCCGTTCGCGAAGGGCCGCTTCTGTAGCGGAGCCGGCGGCCTTTTCCAAACGCGAAGCCAAACTCCGCCGTGCGCGACGGAACGCGGTTCCCGATCCGCTCGTTTGGGGCGGCGTGGCCTTGAGGAGACTATGAAATGGCAACCGAACGAGTCACCGAGACCAGTGACGGCCTGACCCGCGAACGGGTCATCGAGCGCGACGCCGGCGGCGGCACGACCTATGTGGAGCGCGGCGGCTCGGGCATGGGCGGCGTGATCATCGGGATCGCCGTCCTGGCGCTTGTGGCGATCGTTGCGTTCTTCCTGCTGCAGTCCAGCCGCAACGACGCGATGCGCACCGACGCGGTCGCCGGGGCCGCCTCGAGCGTGGCGGAGAGCGCCAGCAGCGCCGCCGATAGCGTGGGCGACGCCGCCCGCAGCGTCACGCCGAACCCCTAGTCTGTTTCCGCGGACAGGAAAAAGCCCCGGCCGAGAGGCCGGGGCTTTCGTGCGTCAGGCGCAGGCAAGAGCCTTAGACGCGCTCGCCCTTCAGCGGCGCATTGCCGAACGCGCCGAGCTTGACGTTACCGGTCATGGTGTCGCCGGACACCGTGGCCTCGAACTCCAGCGTCATCGGCATCGGGCTGGTGATGGCCGAGCTCCAGGTCAGCTTGTCGCCGTCCACCTTGCCGGTGATGTCCTGCGAACCCATCGGGCTCTTGGTCGTACCGGTGAAGGTGTCGCCGCTCGTGGTGATGTTGGCTTCCACCGTCTGGGGCCCATCGGCGTGTTGATGGTGATCTTCCAGTTGCCGTCCGCGGACATCATGTCCCTCCCATGGAATGGAGCGCCACCTAACCGCGTCGAACGGCTCGCGGCAAGAGTGACGCGGGCGTCAAGTTTGCGCCGAGCCCTTCAGGCGTGCAGCAGGGCGCTCAGCGTGCTGATAAGGTGGGGCGCGGATACCGGCTTCTGGAAGCGTGGAATGTCCCGGTAGGTCTCGACGATCGCCCTCTGGTCGTAGCCTGTCGCCAGCACCACGGGGATCTGGCGCTCCCGCAGTTTGTCCACGATCCCGTAGCTGAGCTTGCCTGCCAGGTTCAGGTCCAGCAGGGCGAGGTCGACCCCCTCGGTCGCATCCAGCGCCGCCATCGCGGCGTCGACGGTGGCGAAGGGGCCGATCACCTCGGCGCCCGCGTCACCGAGCTGGCGCGCCAGATCATCGGCGATGAAGAACTCGTCCTCGAGGACGAGGATGCGGCGGTCGTCGAGACGTCCGGGCGGAGTTTCAGCCATCAACCGGCTCGCCGGCGCCCCGGCTCTGTCGGCGAGAGCTGAAGCGCGTAGCCGCAGGCCTCGGCGAGGCTCGTTCGGTCGGGCAGCCCGATGCTGCCGGCCCGGTAGGTCAGCAGGCCTTCGCGGCGGAGCTGTTGCAGGGTTCGGTTCACGTGCACGATCGAGAGGCCGAGCAGGTCGGCCATGATCTCCTGGGTGATCGGCAGCTGGAAGCCGTTGGCCTGGGCGAGCTTCACGCGAACCAGCCGCTCATGGAGCTCCAGCAGCAAATGCGCGGTGCGTTCGTAGGCCGACAGCCGGCCCAGCCGCACGACATGATCCAGAACGGCGCGCTGCTCCATCCGGCGGGCCTCGGCCCACGCGGCGTGCAACGCTGGGGCGGCCCGCGGATCGCCGAGCCGGCTTAGCAGCGCGGTCGCGTCGAGAGTGCGCGACGGCGCCAGGGCCGAGATGACGTGATTGGCGGTGTAGCCGGGCGTCAGGATATCGCCGGGCAGCCGCAAGGCCACGATCTGCCGCCGCCCATCGCTCAACAGCCGCGCCTCGCCCACAAGACCTGCCGTGACCAGCCGCGTCTCGCCCTGGCCAAGCGACAGCTCGGCCCCAGCGGCATGGGCGTGATCGTCCGCGCCCAGCTCGCTCAGCGGTGCGAGATCGTCCGCCTGGAGGGGACGGAAGCTCGACAGGCGCCGGGCCAACAGCTCGGACGGCGCGCAGGCTGGCTTGGCGGCGATATTCAAGTGCTCGGCGTCCTGGGCGTATCTTCTAGTCTTTCCGCGATCTAAGCATGACCCCTGCGGCGCCGCTCCGCACATAGGTTAAATTCAGGGCGCTTTCGCTGGCGCGTCCGGCGGCCCGGCCGCGTGATCCAGCGGGATCGCGATCTGGGCGACCACCCCGCCCGGTCGAAAATCAAGCGTCGTCTGTGCGCCAAGCTCGTAAGCGAAGGCCTGTTCCAGCAACCTTCGGCCAAAGCCCATCCGCGTCGGCGCCAGATCCAGCATCGGGACCCCGCTCTCCTTCCAGGTGAGCACGAGAGTCTTGTCCTTGCGTCCCTTTACGCGCCACCGCACCGAGACCCGCCCGCGCGGCGTCGACAGGGCTCCGTACTTCAGCGCGTTGGTGGCGAGTTCGTGCAGGCCAAGGCTCAATGTCTCGGCGGCCTTACCGGTCAGCCGCACCTCGGGACCGCCGAGGTCGACCTGGTTCTCCTGGGCGGCGACGGACAGGAATTCGTCGTGCAGCATCTCGGCCAGATCGACCGAGACGTCCGCACTGCGGCTGGTCGCGGTCTGGGTCCGCGCCATGGCGGCGATCCGGCCCTGGAAATGGGCGAGGAAACTCTCGAGGTCTTCGCTCGTCTCCGATGTGCGCGATGCGATACCGCGGACGACGGCCAGCATGTTCCGCGTTCTGTGCTGCAGTTCGGCCAGCAGGATCTTCTGGCGTCCCTCGGCAGCTCGCCGGCCATCGACGTCGATGTTCATCCCGACCCACTTCAGGATCGCGCCGTCGCTGTCGCGGATCGGGGTGGCTCGGACGTTGGTCCACCGCCAGCTGCCGTCGGCGCGGCGGATCCGGAACTCGGCGTCGACGTCGCGGTCGGCGGCGACCGCCGCGCGCCATTGTGTCTCTGCGTGGGTTCGATCGTCCGGGTGCACGGCGTCCAGCCAGCCGTAACCCAGCCATTCGTCGAGGGACTGCCCCGTGTAGGCGCGCCAGGAGGGGCTGTCGGTCACGATCACGCCGGCGGGATCTGTTTCCCAGACAGCCTGCGCCAAGCCCTCGAGTAGTTGCCTGGCGCGGGTTTCGGCTTCGCGGAGCGCAGTCTCGGCTCGAGCCCGCTCCGCGGCCTCCCAGGTCCGCTCCGCGACCTCCTGCAGATCCCCCGGCCGCGCCCGACGGCCAGACATGCGGTTGCGCGCTCGCGGCGGTCATCGTCGCCACCAGAACGCCGCCCTTAACGAGCGGCGCACAGATGAAGGCGCGTATCCCTAGCGGCCTGTAGGCCTGACGCTGAGTTTCGGTGAAGTGCGGATCGTTTTCGACGTCGTCGCAGACCATCGGTCGGCCGCGTGTGAGCGCCTCCAACGGCTGGGGAAAGCTCTCCAAAGGATGTTCGCCAACCGCGCTGAGCCCCCCGGCGGGACATGGTCGCGGGTGACGACGAACCGGCCTCGCGCATGGTCGACGTCGGCGTAGTAGGCGCGTTCGGCGCCCATGCGTTCGGCGACAAGTCGACAGGCGGTGACCTGGACATCGCCCGGCGCGCGGAGCGGGCGCAGCGCGTCGCTCAGGCGCAGCATGAAGGCCTGTCGCGACTGAGCCCGCAAGCGGGCGGCTTCGGCGCGGATCCGGTCGGTGGTCTCGAAAAGGGTGACCAGCACGCCGGACACGGCTCCGGTCTCGTTCCGCAGCGGGCTGTAGGTGAGGGTGAACCAGACGTCCTCCAGGGTCCCGTGCCGGACGAGCGGATAGAGCGCGTCCTCGAATGTCACGGTCTCCCCCGCCCAGACGCGCTCGTAGATCGGCTCGTTGATGTGCCAGACCTCCGGCCAACATTCGCGCGTCGCCTGGCCGAGCCCTCTCGGATGCTGGGCGTCCATCACCTGGCGATAGCCGTCGTTGTAGATCTGGATGAGGTCCGGGCCCCACAGCACGATCATGCCGAACCCGTTGGCCAGGGTCAGATCGACCGCGGTCTTCAGGCTCTGGGGCCATCCGGAGACCGGACCCAGCGGTGTTCTCGACCAATCGAACTCGCGGATGCGGCGGGCCATCTCGCCGTCGCCGGCAGGCCACTTAGATCGCTCCGGCGCACTTTGTTTCATCGATCCAGCAACGCTCAGACCTCCCGAAGGCTCAAGCCGCTTTCCGATCGCGCTATTCCGCGGCCTGGAGGTTCGCCTTCACCGCCTTGTCGGCCTCGATCTGGGCGGCGCGAGCCTCGACCAGCTCGACGATGTGGTCGACCATCCGGTCGTTGTCGATCTTGTGGTCGGGCTTTCCCGCCAGATAGACCATGCCCGCCCCCTTGCCGCCGCCGGTGAATCCCACGTCGGTCATCAGCGCCTCGCCGGGACCGTTCACCACGCAGCCGATGATGGACAGGCTCATGGAGGTGGAGATGTGCGCCAGACGCTGCTCCAGCTTCTCGACCGTCTCGATAACGTTGAAACCCTGACGCGCGCAGGACGGGCAGGCGATGATGTTGACGCCACGGTGGCGCAGGCCCAGGGATTTCAGGATGTCGAAGCCGACCTTGATCTCCTCGACGGGGTCGGCGGCGAGGGACACGCGGATCGTGTCGCCGATGCCGGCCCAAAGCAGCGATCCGATGCCGATAGCGCTCTTCACCGTGCCGGTGCGCAGGGCGCCGGCCTCGGTCACGCCCAGGTGGAGCGGGCAGTCGATGGCTTCGGCCAGCTGCTGGTAGGCGGCCACCGTCATGAACGGGTCCGACGCCTTCACGCTGATCTTGAACTCGTGGAAGTCGTGGTCCTGCAGGATGCGGGCGTGGTTCAGAGCGCTTTCGACCATGGCTTCGGGGCAGGGCTCGCCGTAGCGCTCGAGGAGCTCGCGTTCCAGCGAGCCGGCGTTGACGCCGATGCGCATGGAGCAGCCGTGATCGCGGGCGGCCTGGATGACTTCCCGCACCCGGTCGGGGCTGCCGATGTTGCCGGGATTGATCCGCAGGCAGGCCGCGCCGGCCTGCGCGGCCTCGATGCCGCGCCGGTAGTGGAAGTGGATATCCGCCACCAGCGGGACCCTCGCCTCGCGGGCGATGGTCCGGAACGCGGCCGTGGACTCCTCGTCCGGGCAGGAGACGCGGACGATGTCGGCGCCGGCCTCCTCCAGCTGGCGGATCTGGCCGAGCGTCGCCGCCGCGTCGGCGGTCAACGTGTTGGTCATCGACTGGACGGTGATCGGCGCGTCGCCGCCCACCTCCACCGGACCGACGCGGATCTTGCGCGAGGCGCGGCGGTGGATCGCCCGCCAGGGACGGTGATGGTTCGGATCGGCGCTCATGGCGCGCGGAAAATAGGCTCTTCGGGCGGAAAGCCCAAGTGCGCTAGGGCCGCGGCGGCGTCGATGGTCCGGCTGGCGCGGCGGAGGCAGGGGGCGCGGGAGCGGTGGCGGGCGGAGCGACCGGCCGGGGCGCGGTGAGCACCGGGGCGGCGACGGGCGCGGCGGCCAGTTTGGAGGCCAGAACCTGACGGGCGGGCAGCACGCCCTTGGACTGGCCGCCCACGAAGACCTGGAAGTCGTAGGGCTCCGAGACGTCGATGGTCAGGCCCGCGACGTTGGGCACCTTGTAGGCCTCACCGGCGGCGAGCTGGCGAGCGAAGTAGACCGACCCGTCGCCGCCCCGGATGATCAAGCCGCCGCCCTTCAGCGCCTGGATCGTCAGGACCGACCCGGGAGAGCCGCCGCTGTCATACACTTGGCCCTTGGGGGGTGAAGGTGGGTCGCAGGGTCGCAAGGTCGAACGGAAGCTCGGCCGGGAGTTCGTTGATGTTGGAGGGCGGCGCCAGGTTGCCGCGGCCATCGGCGCCCGCCTCGGAAAGTCCCGGCGTCTCGTAGAGCGGCGGCGTGGTGGATTCCACAGGGGCGGGCAGAGGCTCGCCCAGGATCACGGGGGCAGCCTTTTCTTCGGCGAGCAGCTTCCAGGCCACGTCTTCCGGCGCCTTGGGCGGCGGCGGCGCGCTGGCGTTCATCGCGCGCTGGGCGACGTTCCAGAGGACGATCGCCGCGACGATGATGATCGCCCCGGCGATGAAGGCCGCGATCCGCGGGTCACGCTCCTCGGGCACGCCGATGGGCGCGCGGAGCGGCTCGTCGAGCACCGGCTCGTCCGCCTTGAACCGTTCAACGGCGGCTTCCGGATCCAAGCCGAGCGACAGGGCGTAGGCGCGGACATAGCCGATGGTGAAGGGCCGCGAGGGAAGCCCGTCGAGGCGCATCTCCTCCAGCGCCTCTAGATAGGCTCGGCGCACGCGCGTCTTTTCGGCCAGTTCGTCGAGCGTCAGCCCGCGCTCCTGGCGCAGGGCGCGCAGGGCCGCTCCGATCGAGGCGTGCGCGTGCAACGGATCGCCGCTCGTCGGCTCGGGGCCGTCGAAATCGGTAAAGCCGGCCGTATCGAGCGGCATGGCGGCGGCTCCTGCATCCGGCTTCTGCCGGCGACGGAAGGGGATGACTCGGGAGGAGCGTGGCACGTGACCCGGATACCGCCAATGCGTTGTTCGGTCACGTCGGAGCGACGAATTCGCCTAGACGGCCAGGTACAGTTTACGCGCCAAGGTTTCGATCTCGTTGCGCACGGACCCCGCGCTGGACTTCAGCAGCGCGGAGACGCCGCGACGGGCGGCCTCGCGGTCGCAGGACAGCACCATCTGCTTCACCGGTCCGATGCCGGCGGGCGACATCGACAAGCGCTCGAATCCGAGGGCCACGAGGGTGAAGGCCTCCAGCGGGCGGCCCGCGAGTTCCCCGCAGACGCTGACCGGCGTGCCCGTTTCGGCGCAGGCGCGCTGGATCGCTTCGAGCGCGCGCAAGGCCGGGGGCGAGAGCATGTCGTAGCGGTCGGCGACGCGCGGGTTTCCCCGGTCGGCGGCGAAGAGGTACTGCATCAGGTCGTTCGTCCCGACGCTGACGAAGTCGGTCATCGGCAGCAGGGCGTCCAGGTGCCAGATGAGCGACGGCGCCTCGATCATCGCGCCGACATCCAGACGCGACGGTGCAGGGCGGCCGCGGCGTAGAGCCCAGGCCACTTCGGTGTCCACGAGCGCGCGGGCGGCGCGGAACTCGTCGCAGCTGGCGACCAGCGGGAACATGACGCGCAGCGGCCGGCCGCGGGCCGCGGCGATCAGGGCGCGGAGCTGCATGCGCAGCAGCGCCGGTCGATCCAGTCCCATGCGGATGGCGCGCCACCCCAAGGCCGGGTTGTCCTCGCGCTCGGCCTCCAGGTACGGGAGCACCTTGTCGCCGCCGAGGTCCAGGGTGCGGAAGGTCACCGGCCGGTCGCCGGCCGCATCCATCACGCGGCCGTAGAGCTGTGTCTGGGCGGTCAGCCGCGGCATCTCTTCCGAGACCATGAACTGGAACTCGGTGCGGAAAAGGCCGATGCCCTCGGCGCCGGCTTCGTCCATCGCCTCGAGGTCGACGTCGAGGCCGGCGTTCATCAGCAGGGTGACCTTGACCCCGTCGCGCGTGAAGGCCGGCGTATCACGCAGCTTGGCGAACTCTGCCTTGCGCAGCCGACGGACGTCGATCCGCGCCTGGATGGCCTTCACGACATCGGCGCGTGGCCGAAGGTAGGCCTCGCCGCTCTCGGCGTCGACGACAACGCTGTCGCCCTCGGACACGCGGTCGCGCAGTCCGGGCAGGCGACCGACGCAGGGGATGTCCAGCGCCCGGGCCACGATCGCCGCGTGGCTCGCGGAGGAGCCTTCCTCCAGCAGCAGGCCGCGGAGCCTGGTGCGGTCGTACTCCAGCAGGTCGGCCGGGCCGAGATTTCGGGCGATCAGGATGGCGTTCTCGGGCAGGTCCCGCGCCACATGGCCGTCCCCCGCCAGGTGTCGCAGCAGGCGATCGTTGAGATCCTCGAGATCGTGCAGCCGCTCGCGCAGATACGGGTCGCGGGCCTGGCCGAGGCGCGCGCGGTGTTCGGAGCGGACGCGTTCCACAGCCGCCTCGGCTGTCAGCCCGTTCTTCACCGCGTCCTCGAGGCTGCGGTTCCAGCCGCGGTCGTGGGCGAACATGCGGTAGGTCTCGAGCACCTCGTACGAGGCGTCGACGAGCCCGTGCTGGCCCTCCAGCATGTTGTCGATCTGCTGCTTGAGCGCGGAGAGGGCGGTCGCGAGACGGGTCTCCTCGGCGGCCACGTCATCGGACAGCAGCTGAGACGGCGCGACGGGCGGCTCGTGCAGCACCGCCACGCCATAGGCGAGGCCGTCGGCGAACTTCGAACCCTTCAGACGGTCGGGACGGTGGGGCGCGAGCTCGACGCCCTTCATCTCCTCGACGCCGAGCAACTCGCCCGAGGCCACCATCTCGGACAGGACCATCGCGATGATCTGAAGGTCCTCGACCTCGTCCTCGGTATAGACGCGGGCGGTGCGGTTCTGGACGACGAGCACGCCGATCGCCCGGCCGCCGCGCAGCAACGGCACGCCCAGGAAGGCGTGGTAGGGGTCTTCGCCGGTTTCCGGGCGATACGAGAAGGCCGGATGCTCGGGGGCGTCGGCCAGGTTCAGAGGCCGGCCGAGGCGCATGATCTCGCCGACCAGGCCTTCGCCGGGCTTCATCCGAGTGACGTGCACGGCGCCGGGGTCGAGGCCTTCGGTGGCGAACAGTTCCATCTCGCCGTTTGCGCGGCGCAGGTAGATCGAGCAGACCTCGGCCACCATCGACAGGGCGATGATGCGCACGACCATGTCGAGGCGCGCCTGGGCCGGACCGCCGCCCGCCAGCGCCTCCCGGATCTGCCGAAGCAGGCTCCGTTGTCCTCGTATGGCCATGCTCGGCGCCGGCATCTGTGCCGTGTTTCCTCCGCTCCCTAGCGCGCTGAGTACCAGCTTTATCTTCCCGTTCCGAGACGGGAAGAGCCGTTTGCGACGAAGCGCGCGTCCCGTCCTCTAGATAGGCGCGAGCTTGAGCTTTCGAAGACCCGGGCGCATCGTCCGCTCAACGAACAGGCGCCCACGCAGGCGCCGGCGCGGCTCGGGCCGAGGTCTGGGGGAGGCTCAACATGCGGAAATGGCTCGTCTTCGCGCTGGCCTGGGCGCTGATCCTCGGCGGCGGCTGGCTGGCGCACGCGGTGCAGACCGCCGGCGGGGTCAGGATCTCGGAGGTGCGCATCCCCACGCCGGAAGGCGCGACGGTGAGCGGGCTGCTCTACGTCCCGCCCACGGCGACGCCCGCGCGACGCGCGCCGGCGGTGCTGGCCAGCCACGGCTACATCAACACGCGCGAGATGCAGTCGCCGTTCGCGATCGAACTGTCGCAGCGCGGCTACGTCGTGCTGGCGATGGACATGACGGGCCACGGTTACTCGGGCGGGGTGGTCGGTACGGCCGACTACGGCGGCCCGGCGGCGCTGGCCTGGCTACGGGCGCAGCCGTTCGTCGATGCGGAGCGGATCGGCCTGGAGGGCCATTCGATGGGCGGCGCGCCGATCCTGGCGGCGGCGGCGGCCTATCCCGACGGCTACCGCGCCATTGTTCTGGAAGGCTCGACGCCCGGTCTGCTCGGGGCCAAGGCGCCGGACTTCCCAAGAAACATCGCCGTGGTGTTCGGCCGCTACGAGGAGTTCGCCGAACTCATGTGGCAGGCGCCGACCGGGGCCGAGGTGGTGAACTCTGAACGGCTGATGGCGCTGTTCGGGACGGCCGAGCCGGTCGAGCCGGGGAAGATCTACGGCGCGGTCGTCGACGGGTCGGCGCGCCGGCTTTACACGCCGGCCGTCACCCATCCGGGCGAGCACTTCTCGGAGGCTGGCGTCGATGCGGCGCTCGACTGGTTCCACCGCACTCTGAATCCCGGAGAGCCGTTCAGCATCCAGCCCCAGACCTGGATCTGGAAGGAGATCGGCACG
This sequence comes from Phenylobacterium sp. J426, assembly GCF_024699945.1. GTDB lineage: Bacteria > Pseudomonadota > Alphaproteobacteria > Caulobacterales > Caulobacteraceae > Phenylobacterium. The sequence continues at coordinate 2,286,427 of NZ_JAJOMY010000001.1, forward strand.
CTGCTCGCGTTCGGCGGGCTGTGTCTGCTGATCCTGGCGACCTTCGATGTGCTGCTGGACCTGCCGCTGTTCGGGCGGCTGGCGCAGCCGGCGGAGCCGGCCAACGTCCGTCGGGACGGGCGCTGGTGGCTGGCCTTTGCGATCACGGCGGCCCTGCCGGCGCTCACGTATTTCCCGCTGATGAAGGCGGGGCAGTTGTTCTTCCCCCGGGCCGGCTTCCCGCAATGGGTCCACAATCAGCTTGTCATCTGGGCGTTGGGGACCGGCCTCATCACCCTCGTCATCGGCCTTCTGCTGCGGACCAGGGCGCGCTTCAGCAACCGCTGGGGCCTGTCGATCCCCGCAGCCGCGGCGACCCTGGCGATGGCGTTCGCCGCCTCGTACCTCCTGGACGCGCTGTTCAAGGCGGACTTCCGGTTCTGGGTGCTGGGCCTGAAGCCGCTCAGCGCCGAACGCGCGCTGATGATGCTGCCGTACCTTGCGCTGTGGTCGGTGTTCTTCCTGGTGGCGATCCGGGCGCTGGCGGCCAATCTGGCCGTTCAGGGGGAGAGCTTCGTCGCCCATACCGGCTGGGCCAAGGCGGCCATGAGCCTCGGCTTCGTGGTTCTGGTGGCCTGGGAGTACGCGATGCTCTTCGCGACCGGCCGGCTCGCCACCCCCACAGAACCGCTGAACACCATTGTGGCCATCCAGTTCGTACCGTTGCTGGCGACGGTGGGGGCGATCGGCGCCTGGACCTATCGGCGAACCAACTCCTATGTGCCGGGCGCCCTGATCTGCGCCGGACTGATCGCCTGGTACGTGACCTCAGGCACGGCGGTCCACTGGGCGCCGGGCTACGAATCGCCGCTGCTGGCCGCCGTTCGGAGGTGGTGTAGCGCGAAGGTGGCTCCGCGGGCCGACACCGCCTATGTCAGCCGCGCATGGCGACCGCCCAACACACGGACAAAGGGCCTACCGGCTGGGGCGACCTGCTGGCCGGCGGCCGGTGGCCCCAGTTCGCGCTGATCTGCCTCGGCGTCTGGCTGAACGCCGCCGATGCCCTGGTGACCGCCACCATCATGCCGAGCGTCGGCGCCGATCTCGGCGGCTACGCCTACTTCTCCTGGGCGACTGCCGGCTTCCTCGTTGGAGCCATCCTGGCGGGCGCCAGCGCAGGTCGTGTGTCGGAGCTCTTCGGCCTGCGCAGCGCCACCGCACTGGCGGGCGGGGTCATGCTGGTCGGCTGCGTGATGAGCGCCGCCGCGCCGAACGTGGAGCTGTTCCTCGCGGGGCGGCTGGTCCAGGGCCTGGGGTCGGGCTGGATCTCGGGTTTCGCCATGGTCGCGATCGCACTGCTCTTCCCCGAGCGACACCTGGCGCGCGTCTTCGCCAGCGTCACCTTCATCTGGGGTGTCGCCACCCTTCTGGGACCGCTGCTGGGCGGCGTCGTGGTGGAGCACGGGCACTGGCGCGACGTCTTCTGGCTGTTCGCCACCCAGTCGGCGATCTTCAGCCTCGCCGCCCTCGTCCTGCTGAAGAAGAGCGGGCGCGGATCGGGCGGTCCGGGGATTCCCTGGGCGCAACTCGGGGTGCTGGGCCTCGGCGTGGCCGCGATCGCGGCGGCCGATGTGATCCACGTCCCGGTGCTCTCCATTGGCCTGGTGCTGGCGGGCCTCGCGATCCTCGCCCTCGTGGTGGCGATCGACCCTCGGGCTCGGGTGCGTCTGCTGCCGCATCGGGCGGGCGACCTCCGCACCGTCTGCGGCTCGGGCTATTTCGCCATGTTCGCCATGACCGCGGCCTCGATGGGCTACGCGATCTACGGCCCGCCGATCCTGCAACAGCTCTGGGGGTTCTCGCCGCTTTGGGCGGGCTACGCCATCGGGGCCGAGTCGCTGGCCTGGACGCTCAGCGCCCTGGCGGTGGCTGGCGCGACCGGCGTCTGGGACGCGCGCTGGACCCGGCTCGGCGCCGTGCTGCTGGTGGCGAGCCTCGTGGTCCTGCCGCTGACCCTCGCCGACGGACCGCTGGCGCTGGCCATCTTCGGCGGCGCGCTGATGGGCGCCGCGTTCGGCTTCTCGTGGGCGTTCATGAGCCGGCGTGTGCTGGCGGCCCTCTCGGAAGAGGACAAGGCGATCGGCTCGTCCGCCATCATGGCGGTGCGTCAGGCGGGCGCTGCGGCGGGGGCCACGATCTCGGGGGTGGCCGCGAACCTCGCCGGGTTCTCCGGCGGCCTAACAGACGCCAGCGCACGGGCCGCGGCCGTGTGGGTGTTCGTGGCCGTGATTCCCCTGGCCATGGCGGGCGCGTGGGCGACCTTCCGACTGACGGGCGGGGCCGAGACGGCTCAGAAAGACGTCTAGAGCTGATCCAGGCCATAGGCCGCGTGTAGGGCGCGCACGGCCAGTTCGGTGTAGGCGGCGTCGATCAGCACGCTGATCTTGATCTCCGAGGTGGAGATGACCTGGATGTTCACGCCCTTGTCGGCCAGCGCCTTGAACATCGACTTGGCGACGCCAGCGTGGCTGCGCATGCCGACGCCGATGACCGACACCTTGGCCACGTCCTCGTCGACCCGCACATCCTCGAAGCCCACCTGCGGCTGGACGGCGCGGATGATCTCCAGCGCGCGCTGGGCGTCGCGGCGGCCGACGGTGAACTCCATGTTGGCCGTGTCCGCGGTGCGGGCGTGGCTCTGGACGATCATGTCCACGTTCACATTGGCGTCGGCGAGGGCGCCGAAGATGGTGGACGACACGCCCGGATGGTCCGGCAGGCCGAAGAGGCTGATCTTCGCCTCGTCGCGGCTGTAGGCCACGCCGCTCACGATCCGCTTCTCCACGATCTCCTCCTCGTCGCACACGATGGTGCCTTGGCCGGGCGCTTCGCCGGGCTCCACGAAACTCGAAAGCACCCGGACGGGCACGTGATAGGCCATGGCCAGCTCGACCGAGCGGGTCTGCAGCACCTTGGCGCCCAGCGAGGCCATCTCCAGCATCTCCTCGTAGGAGATCTTGGCCAGCTTCTTCGCCTTGGACTCGATGCGCGGGTCCGTAGTGTAGACGCCGTCCACATCGGTGTAGATGTCGCAGGCGGCGCCGATCGCGGCCGCGATGGCGACGGCGCTGGTGTCGGAGCCGCCGCGGCCGAGGGTGGCGATGCGGCCGTCCCGCGTCACGCCCTGGAAGCCCGCGATCACCGCGACCTCGCCGGCGTCCAACGCCGCGGCCAGCTTCTCGGGCGGGATGTCGTCGATCCGCGCCTTGCCGTGCGCGTCGTCCGCGATGATCGGAACCTGCCATCCGAGCCAGGAGCGGGCGCGCAGCCCCATGTTGCGCAGCGTCATCGCCAGCAGACCGGCGGTGACCTGCTCGCCGGAGGCGACGACCACGTCGTACTCGTCGTCGGACGAGGGAATGCCCTGGGCGGCGGCGCCGGCGCCGTCGGTCCAGGCGACCAGCTCGTTGGTCTTGCCCGCCATGGCCGAGACGACCACGGCGACGTCGTGCCCCGCCTCGACCTCCGCGGCCACGAGGCGCGCAACCCGCCGGATGCGTTCCAGGTCGGCCACCGAGGTGCCGCCGAATTTCATCACCAGCCGGGACATGCGCGTACGCCCGTCGCCCCCAAATTGTTGCGCTGCGGGAAGGATGGGCCTTCTAGCGAGGGTTCCCATGGGTCGCAACGGCAAGAGTCTTTCGTTTCCCCGTGGGCCGGCGGTAGAAGGGGGCATGACTTCCCAACCGTCCGCGCGTTCGAGCATCGATCCTGCCGAGGTCGAGCGGTTCTCGCGCATCGCCGCCGAGTGGTGGGACCCGAACGGGAAATTTGCGCCGCTGCACAAATTCAATCCCGTGCGGCTGGCCTTCATCCGCGACCACGCGCTCTACCGCTTCGGCCGTGACGGCGGCCAGCGGCGGCCGTTCGAGGGGCTGCGCCTCCTCGACATCGGCTGCGGCGGCGGCCTGCTGTCCGAGCCGATGGCCCGCCTCGGGTTCGATGTGACCGCCGTGGACGCCTCCGAGCGCAACATCGCCACGGCGTCGACGCACGCGGCCGAACAGGGCCTGTCGATCGACTACCGTTGCGCCACCGCCGAGGCCCTGCTCGAGACCGGCGAGCCGCCGTTCGACATCATCCTCAACATGGAGGTGATCGAACACGTGGCCGACCCGGGCGAGTACCTGCGGACCTGCGCGCGGCTCCTGAAACCGGGCGGCCTGATGATCGTCGCCACGCTGAACCGGACGCTGAAGGCGATGGCGCTCGCCGTCGTCGGGGCCGAGTACATCCTGCGCTGGCTGCCGGCGGGCACCCACGACTGGAGGAAGTTCCTGAAGCCCGCCGAGATCCGCGGTTTCCTGGATGGTGAGCCGGTCACCGTGGACGGCCCCTACGGGGTGGTGTTCAATCCGCTCACCGGTCGATGGAGCGAGTCCGTCGATGCGGACGTGAACTACATGATGACGGTCGTGCGCGACGCGGCCTGAAGGAGGTCGGGGGACCTCCTGTTAGGAGTTGGGATGCCATCGCTGCGGGTGCTGGGCCACGCCTTCCGGGCCTGGCGGCGGAACCTCCGCTGGGCCAAGCACGAGCCCGAGACGCCGTACCTGGCCGACCTGCTGTCGGGCGCGCCGGTCTGTCTGCATGTGGGCGCCAGTGACGGGCGGCATTCCTACGTCATGACCCAGGTGGCCCCGAAAGCCCGTATTATCGCCTTCGAACCCTCGGCCTTCGCCTATGAGGTGCTGAAGGTGACCACCGCCTGGCACGGCATCCGCGACCGCGTCACGCCGATCCACGCCGCGGTGGCGGACAAGCCGGGCGAACTCCTGCTGGTGACGCCGAAGAAGACCTCCGGCCGCATGGGGCGTGCCTATGCCTATGTGACCGAGACCGCCCCGGAAGGCCCCGCACGCCCGGACCTGCAGGACCAGGGCATGGACCTGCAGCCGACGCCGGTGGTCACCCTGGACGGCTTCTGCGCCGAGCATGGCGTGGATCAGGTCGACTTCATCCGGATGGACATCGAGGGCGCCGAGCTGAAGGCGCTGCACGGCGCGCTGGGCATCCTCGACCGGGACCGGCCGCATGTGCTGATCGAGATCCATCCCGCGATGCTGGAGGCCCGCTTCGGCGCTTCCGGCGATGCAGTCCTGGAGATCTTCCGCGAGCGCGGCTACCGCATGTTCGCGCTCAACGGCGACCGGCTCGAGGAACGCACCGATCTTGTCGAAGGCGTACCGTGGAAGGACTATTTCCTGATCCACCCTGCCAAGGCCGCCCGCCTGCCCGACGGTGTGTTCAAGGCCCGGATGGCGGCGTGAGTCCGCGCTAAGCCGGCTCCACCCCCAGCGCCGCCATGGCCTCGGCAAGGTCGGCGTTGCGGAACGGCTTTGTGAGGCGGGGCAGGTCGGGGGCGACGCCCTCGGCCTCGGCATAGCCGGAGACGAGCAGGGTGCGGACGCCCGGATGTGTGCGGCGCAGTTCGCGGGCCAGGTCCGTGCCGGTCATGCCGGGCATCAGGTGGTCGGTCACCACGAGTTGGGGGTCGAGGCCTTCTCCCAGCAGGCGCAGCGCCTCCTCGGCGGAGGCCGCCTCGACCACCCGGTAGCCAAGGTCGGTCAGCATGTCTGAGGTGCTGATCCGCACGACCTCCTCGTCGTCCACCAGCAGGACCGTGCCCAGGAAGGACCGCCTCTCGGCCGCTCGGGGAGCCGCTTCGGGCTGGATCGCCTCGCGGGAGACGGGGAGCCAGAGCTCGATGTTGGCGCCGAGCCCCGGCGCGCTCTCGATCGTCAGGGCGCCGTTCAGCTGCAACGCCAAGCCGTGCACCATCGACAGGCCCAGGCCGGTGCCGCGGCCGATCCCCTTGGTGGAGAAGAAGGGTTCGATGGCTTTGGCCTGGGTTTCGGCGTCCATGCCGACGCCGGTGTCGGCGACGGAAAGGCGGATGTAGTCCCCGGCGGGGAGCCGACTCCGGTGCGCACCGCGAAGCGTCGCCAGCTCGGCCGACAGCCGCAGGACGCCGCCGTCCGGCATGGCGTCGCGGGCGTTCACCGCCAGGTTCAGGATCGCCATCTCCAGCTGGTTTCGGTCCGCCTTGGCCGGCGGCAGGTCGACTGGTGCGTTCACCGCCACGCGGATCTGGGGTCCCGTCGTGCTGCTGATGAGGTCGCCCATGCCTTCGAGCAACTGGGGGACATCAACGGCGGTGGCTTGCAGCGGCTGCCGACGCGCGAAGGCCAGCAGGCGCTGGACCAGGACGCGGGCCCGCTCGGCCGACTGGAGGGCGCCGTCGATCAGGCGTTGCTCGCGAGCGCCCCCGACGCTGCGCCTCTGAAGCATGTCCAGAGCGCCGACGATCGGCGTCAGCAGGTTGTTGAAGTCGTGCGCCACGCCGCCGGTCAGCTGGCCGATGGCCTCCATCTTCTGCGACTGGCGAAGGGCGTCCTGGGTCTCTGTGAGGCGGCGCTGGTCCTGCAGCCGCTCGGTGACGTCGTAGACGAACTGGTAGGCGGCGACGAACTGCCCCTGCGCGTCGCGCAGCGGCCTGAACTTCATCTCGTACCAGCGCCGGTCACGCTGGGTGTCGCCGAACTCGGCGGTCTCGGTGAAGGCCTCGCCGGTCAAGGCGCGCGCCCAGATCGCCCTGATCGCCGCCTGATGCTCGGGCTGATCGGCCAGGAGCTCGATCAAGCTGGCGCCCACCTGCGGGCGGATGCCGAAGATGCGGTGGAATTCATCGGCGGCGGCCTTGTTGATCGCCAGCCATCGGAAGTCGGGGCTGACCACCTGCACGAAGGCGTCGGTGCCTTCCACGATGTCCGCCAGCAGCTTGCGTTCGGCGAGCGCCTGATCGATCCGCCGTTCCAGGGCCTCGTGCGACTGGCGGAGCACCTCCTCGGCGGCGCGGCGCTGGCTGATGTCGATCACCGAGCCCACGAAGCCGAGGAAATCGCCCCTGGGGCCGAAGCGCGGTGCGGCGGCGTCGATAGCCCATCGGTAGCCGCCGCTCACGTGGCGCAGCCGGTACTCGACGTAGAAGGCCTCCCGCCGTGCGTTCCCGGTGAGGAACGTCTCGGTGGCCAGATCGGTGTCGTCCGGGTGGGTGGCGTCGGTCCAGCCCAGGCCCAAGGCCTCGGCCTCGGTCTGGCCCGTGAAGTCGTACCAGGCCTTGTTGAGATAGATGCAGTTCCCGTGCGGGTCGGTGACCCACATGATGATCGGCGCATGTTCGGCCATGTTGCGGAAGCGGCTCTCGCTCTCCCGCAAGGCTTCCTCAGCGCGCTTGCGCTGGGTGACATCGTAGTTGACGCCGACGACGCGTTTGGGGACGCCATCCGGCCCCGGCTCTTCACCCTGGGCGTGGGCCGCAAGCCAAATCACTTCGCCGTCCGTACGCCGGATCCGGAACTCCGCGTCAAAACGTTCGGTCTCGCCCCGCAGCACCCGTTCGCAGACCGTCCGCAGGTCTGGAAGATCCTCCTCCAGCACATAGGCGAAGAAGTCTTCGCCGGTACGAGGCAATGCCGCTTGCGGCAGACCCAGCATCGCCTGGAACTGCTCGGACAGGGTCGTGGCGTCGCTCTCCACGTCCCAGGTGAAGTCGCCCAGCTGCGCGGCCCTGTGGGCGAGCCGAAGCCGCCCCTCCGAAGCGGACTGAGCGTCCTCGGCGAGGGCCTGGGCGTGGGCCGACCACGTGCGTGTCGCGACGTCGCCGACCAGCGAGACCTCGTCGGACGTCCAGCGGCGCGGGGCGGCGGCGTGGGCGTAGAGGATCGCCGACAGCTCGCCGTCCCTGAGCAGCGGCGCGACGATCAACGCCCGCGTCCCGATGCCCCGCCAGGTCTCGAGGTAGGCCTCGTCGGCGGTGCGCGGATCCCGCTCGCAGTCTTCGACCACGACGACGCGTCCCGCACGGAGTTCGGCGATGACCTGCGGGCCGAACCCGTCGAGCAGCCGCGCCTCGCCGGCCAACGACCGAACGCCCTCGGCGGTCCAGTCCTGGTCGACACGCACCACCTCGCCGTGTTCGACGACCTCGCCGTAGCCGGCGCGGCTGACGTCGAGTTGGCGCCCGAGCGCCTCGGCGGCGGCGATCTTCACCTCCAGGGGCGTGCGCGCCGCCTGAAGGGAGTCCCCCAGCTCGACGAGGAAGCTGAGACGGCGCTCGGCCAGCACCTTCTCGGTGGTCTCGGCGCAGGCGCAGAACATGCCGACCACGGCGCCGCTCTCGTCGCGGACGGGAGAGTAGGAGAAGGTGAACCAGGTCTGCTCGTCGAAGCCCTTGCGGCGCATCAGCAGCGGCAAGTCGTGGCGGTAGCTCGCCTGGCCCGCGAGGGCGGCGTCGATCAGCGGGCTGATGTCGGGCCAGATCTCGGACCAGATGGTCTGGAAGCGATCCCCAAGGGCGCTCGGATGCTTGTCGCCGAGGATCTCAGCGTAGGCGTCATTGTAGAGGAAGCCGAGCTCGGGGCCCCAGGCGACGAACATCGGGAACTTCGAGGTCAGCATCAGCCCGACGACGGTTCGCAAGGACTGCGGCCAACCGGCCGGGCGACCGAGCGGCGAGGCCGACCAGTCGTGAGCGCGCATGAGGGCGCCCAGCTCGCCGCCGTCGGCGAGGAACGGTTCGTCGACTGGCGGGCGTTCGAACGTCACTCTGGTCCCTGGTCCCGGCTCCTCGGACGGGAGGTTAGCGGCTGTCGACGCCGCCGTCCGTCGGAATCCAACCTTAGGACCTGCGCGGCGACCGTGTTCCTGCGGGCACATCCTCGGGGCGCTCTCAATTGATGGATCGGTCGCCGCAGAACCGACCCTCGCACCGTGCGTTTGCAGCTCCAGGTGACCGACGACGAGGAGGCGAGACGTGCCGCGCAAACGGCCCAGAGGCGTGCTGGCGATGGGATGGGCCTGCATCGAGGCGGCTGCGACGGGTCGCACCGAACATGCGCCGACGTCTTCGGAATACCCTGACACCGTCGTGCGAAGGACGAGCTTCATCGCCGGCGGCGGGCACCGCTGGCGCATTTCGGCGCTGGAGACCCCGCGCCAGGCGCCGCCGCCCTGGAAGATCGTCGTGATCACCGGCGCGCCGTCCTGGGCTGAGTACTGGGCCGAGACGCTGGCCGAGCTGCCCGAGGACCGTGAGATGATCGTGGTCGACCGGCCGGGCTACGCCGGGTCGGAGCCGCTGCATCCCGTCACCGACATCCGTGTGCAGGCCGAGGCCCTCGCCCCGGTGCTGAATGCCGCGCGCGGCCAGAAGGTGCTTTTGGTGGGCCAGAGCTACGGCGCAGCCATCGCCTCGATCATGGCCGATCAGAACCCTGGCAAGGTGGCGGGCCTCGTCCTGCTCTCGGGCTTCTTCGGCGAGGCGGGACCGACGGCGAAGTGGCTGCTCGACATGGGCTCGAAGGCCCTGAAGGTCATTCCGCGCGACCTGCGCAACGCGGTCATCGAGGTGACCGGACAGCGGCCGCAGCTACGCCACGCCAAGCGCGCCCTGGCCCGGGTCAATGTGCCCATTCACATGATCCACGGCGACAAGGACGACTTCGCCCCCCTGGAGACCGCCGAACGGCTGGCGGCTGAAACCGTGACCCGCCGCCCGATCCGGGTGGTGCGCACGGAAGGCGCAAACCACTTCCTGAACGACGGTCCGGCCGAGCAGCTGATCGCCGCTCTGGAGAGCTGCATCCCGCAGCAGACGGCGTGGACCTTCCGCTGGCCCAAGCTGCCGACGCTGTGGCCCGCGCGGCTGCCCCGGCCCGAAGGCGTGGTCGCTCAGGTGCGGGCGGCCGGCGCCAAGGCCGGGCAGGCCGCGGCCGGCGTGGTGGATCCCGGTCGGCCCGCCGCCGCCTAGAGCAGCGCGCCCGTCGCCGTCGCGAAGCCCAGCACCACCAGCCAAGGCGGCAAGCGCGCGACCTGCAGGAAGACGAAGGCGGCCGCCAGCAGCGCCCAGTCCGACGGCCGGCCGATCGTGGTGCTCAGCACAGGGTCCCACAGCGCCGCGGCCAGCAGGCCGACGACCACCGCGCCCACGCCGGCCAGGGCGCCGCGCGCCCACGGCTCGCGCTTCAGCCGGTCCCAGAACGGCAGGACGCCGACCACCAGCAGGAGGCTCGGGAGGAAGATGGCGAACAGCGCGATCAGGCCGCCCACGACGCCCCGGGGCCCGAAGGTCTGGGCCGCGCCCACGAACCCCGCGAAGCTGAACAGGGGCCTGGCAGCGCCTGGACCATGCCGTAACCGGCGAGGAAGAGGTCGGGATCGATCCAGGCGCGGTGGACGACCTCGCGCTCCAGCAGCGGCAGCACCACGTGGCCGCCGCCGAACACGAGGGCGCCGGTCCGATAGAAGACGGCGGCGAGGCCCAGGCCCGGGTTCTGGAGCAGAGTCGCCAGTAGCGGCAGCGCGAGCAGGAGGCCGGCAAAGAGGGTCAGCGCGATCACGGCGCTTCCGGTGTCGACCGGCGGCAGTGCGTCCTCGGGCGCTTCGGTCCCGCCGACGTCGCGCAGCAGGGCGAAGCCGAAGGCTCCGCCGGCGAGGATGGCGCCGACCTGGGCGACAGGTCCCTGGGCGATCACCAGCCCCGCGGCGGCCCTCAGGGCCATGCCGGCGCGTATCGGACCGCGCGCCAGGGCGCGGGCCATCTGCACCAGCGCCTGCAGCACCACCGCCGCGGCGGCGATCTTGAGGCCGTGGATCCAGCCGGAGCCCAACGCCAGCTCCAGCCGGGGCGCCAGGAAGGCGAAGGCGATCATCAGCGTCGCCGCCGGCAGGGTGAAGCCGGCGAAGGCCGCCAGCGCGCCGGCGAGGCCCGCCTGCCGCAGCCCGATCGCCATCCCGACCTGGCTCGACGCAGGACCCGGCAGGAAATGGCAGAGCGCCAGCAGGTCCGCATAGGCGGCGTCCGAGATCCAGCCCCGGCGCTCCACGAACTCGCGCCGGAAATACCCAAGGTGCGCGACCGGGCCGCCGAAGGCGGTGAGGCCCTGCTTCAGGAAGGCCAGGAAGACGTCGAGCGGAGTGACGGCCTTGGGCGGCGGAGCGGCGTCCATTGCGCTCTAGATGGAAGGCGCACGCGCGCCTGTCGACCTGTTTCCCGACGAGAAGCCTCTTCCCACGCCCTGCGGAACGACGATAAGGCTGTTTCAAACGCCAGTATGAAGGGGAGACCGCCATGAAGGCCGCCGTGCTTCGGGAAGTGGGCAAGCCGCTCCAGATCGAGGACGTGCAGATCAGCAAGCCTGGTCCGCACGAGGTGCTGATCCGCACCGCCGCCGCCGGCGTCTGCCACTCGGACCTCCACTTCGTGGAAGGTTCCTATCCGCACCCGCTGCCGGCGGTGCTGGGTCACGAGAGCGCCGGCGTGGTCGAGGCGGTGGGTTCGGAAGTCCGCACCGTGAAGCCGGGCGACCACGTGATCACCTGTCTCTCGGCCTTCTGCGGCCACTGCAACCACTGCATCACCGGCCACATGGCCCGCTGTGTGTCGCCCGACACCAAGCGCGGCAAGGACGAGGAGCCGCGTCTGGCCTCGCAGATGGGGCCGATGATGCAGTACCTGAACCTGTCGTCGTTCGCCGAGCAGATGCTGATCCACGAGCATGCGTGCGTGGCGATCCGCAAGGACATGCCGCTGGACCGCGCCGCCCTGATCGGCTGTTCGGTGATGACCGGCGTCGGGGCGGTCATGCACACCTCGAACGTCCGCCCGGGTGAGACCGTCGCCGTCATCGGCTGCGGCGGCGTAGGCCTGTCGGCGATCAACGGCGCAGCCATCGCCGGCGCCGGCCGCATCATCGCCGTCGATGTCGTGGCGGGTAAGGAGAATTACGCCCGGGCGTTCGGCGCCACCGACTTCGTCAACGCCGCGGAAGTCGATCCGGTGAAGACCATCATCGAGATGACCCAGGGCGGCGTCGACCACAGCTTCGAGGCGCTGGGGATGGTGAAGACCGCCGAGCAGGCGTTCAACATGCTGGGCCGCGGCGGCACGGCCAACATCATCGGCATGATCCCTGTCGGCCAGTCCATCAGCCTGATGGGCGCGGCCTTCCTGGGCGAGAAGCGCATCCAGGGCTCTCTGATGGGCTCGAACCGCTTCCCGGTCGACATGCCGCGGCTCGTCGACATGTACATGGCTGGCAAGTTGAAGCTGGACGACATGATCTCGCGCCGCCTGAAGCTGGAGCAGGTGAACGAGGCCTTCGAGGAGATGAAGACGGGCTCGATCGCCCGCTCGGTCATCGTCTTCGACGCCTAAGGCCTCAGCGCGCCCGTCCGCCGGGTCTGGATGCTGTCCAGGTAGAGGATGATCGATCGGACATCCTCCTCCCGGAACCGAAACTCGGGCATCATCGGATGGCCGGTGAGCAGGCCCTCCGCGAGGGCCTCGGCCAGCATCTCGGGCTGATAGCGGCGATGCAGCTCCCGGAAGGCCGGGGCGGCCGGTTCGGGGCTCGCGCCGCTTGGCCCCGCGGCGTGACAGCCGCCGCAGTGGCGCTGGATCAGCTCCCGGCCGCGCGCGGGGTCGGGTTCGGCCGAGGCGGCGCCGGCGAAGGCAAGGACGACAGCAGCGAGGGCGAGGGGGCGCAGCATCGCGCCAGGAAATCACGTCCTGACATCGTCACCTTGACGTCGATCAAGCCGCCTTCGGTCGCATCACCAGCCAGGGGGTCGGGCAGCCGCGCCATTCCCAGACGGCCAGAAGCTGATCCAGATGGCCCAGAGCCTTCAGCCAGGGCGGCAGGTCGCAAGTCTTGCCGGCGGTGTCGATCCGTTCGATGTCGTGGGTGGCCGTGAAGCGCTGCACCAGCGCCTCGAGCGCCGCGGCGCTGTGGGTTTCGACGATGAGGCGCATCCCGCCCAAGGCCGGGGCCAAGTCGGGCCGAAGCAGCTCGGTCTCCGCGCCTTCGACGTCCATGATGACCAGCGCGCGCCGGCCGGCGAAACGCTCGAAGTCCTCTGGGGCGAACCGCTCGCCGATCGACACGCGGTCAGAGACCCCGTTGCGCTCTGCGAGATCGGCGCATGCGGCCCGAGCCTTGGCCGCGATGTCATAGGCGTAGATCACGGCGTCGGGCAGCATCCGGGCGAGGCCGACCGCGTAGAACCCTTCCGCGCAGCCGACATCGATCACGCAGTCGATCCGCTCCTGCCGAAGCGCTTCCAGATAGGGGTGCAATTCCGACTCATAAGTCCCGAGCAGGCGGGGCATCAGCGCGCCTTCGGCCGCCCGGCCGACGTAGGCCATCCCGGCGAAGGGCCCAGAGAGGACGCGGGCGCCGTGGTGCTTGAGGAAGGTGTTCACCAGCATCTGCTGGCGCCAGAAGCCCAGCAGCCGGAGCAGTTCGTTGACGTGCGGGACGTCGGCGTCCTCAGGCCAGGCCGCCACGTCGTTGCGCACGCATTGAATCGTCGTGGCGGTGAGCTGCCCCATCGACGTTTCCCCGCTGTCGGGGCCATGAAACGCCCCGATCCTTGGGAAATCAATGTCTTAAGCTTGGCCTTGGTTGCTTGCGGCTTCTACGGGGTCGTCAGTCAGCAGAGGCCAGCTGGCGTGAAGGCTCGGCCCCACCGTTCGCCAGCAGGCGCTGGATGCGATCTTTCTGGGCCCGGAAACGTGCGAGCTCTGCGCCGGCCAGGACAGTGCCCTGAGGCACCTTGGCGCCCACCGGATTCACCCGGCGCCCGTTCTGCCAGACTTCATAGTGCAGGTGCGGTCCCGTCGAGAGACCGGTCGAGCCCACGTAGGCGATCACCTGGCCCTGGCGGACCCGCGCGCCGGGGCGAATGCCGTTCGCGTAGCGGGAGACGTGGGCGTAGCCGGTATCCCATCCGCCCGTGTGGCGCAGCTGGACATAGTTGCCGTAGCCGCCCCAGCGGCTGGCGCGGACCACCACGCCGTCGCCGGCCGCCAGGATCGGCGTGCCATGGCCGGCGCCGAAGTCGACGCCCTGGTGCGCCCGGGCGTAGCCCAGCACCGGGTGGCGCCGGAGGCCGAAGTTGGACGTCATCCGCGCGCCGTCGATCGGCGTGCGGAGCAGGAAGCCTTTGATGTTCTTTCCGGTCTCGTCGAAGTACTCGACGCCGCCGCCGGTCCGCTCGAACCGGTAGAACTTCACGCCTTTCAGCTCGGCGTACTCTAGCTCGCCTACGTCGACCGTGCGGCCGCTCGCCGTGACCTTGCGGTCGAAAACCAGCTTGAAGTCGTCGCCCGCCTGCATCTCGCGGAAGTCGATCTTATGCGCGAAGAGCTTCGCCACCTGGCCGACGATCTCGGGGGTCGCGCCCAGCTTGGACGCGCTCTCGTACAGCGAGCCGCGGATTTCGCCGTCGGCGACCGTCACCTCGTTGCGGACCTCTTCCTCGAGTGCGCGGAGACGCAGCGCCCCGTCGAAGCTGCGTGAGAGGGTGAGCGCGCTGGCAGGGCCGGTGCGCATCGACAGGCCGATAAGCCGCGCCGGGCCGCGCTCGGCACGGGGCTTGGCGATGGCGGCGTCGAAGGCCATTCCGGCCTTGATGTGGACGGTGTCCATGGCCTCGGCCAGGGCGGCTACGGCCTGGCGGGCCTCTTCCGGGGCGACGCCGGCGCGCTGGACCGCCTGTTCAAGGGTCTCGCCGCGCAGGACCTTGAGCGGCACGTTTTCGGGGCGGTCCCAGCCAGGTTGGCTGACGGCGGCCTGGGTGAAGGCGGTGTGCTGGAGGGCGGCGACGGCTTCGGGCGCCAGCGGGGGCGCCGAGGGCGCCGTGGTGGTGTCGGTGAATTTCCAGGCGACGAACAGCGCCATCAGCGCGCCGCCGCCGACCATTACGCGCGGCGCAATCCGGAACGAGAACCGTCGCGGGTCGAATTCTGCCATCACGCCCCCGTACTAGCCGATGCACGGTTAAGGCATCGGCTACGCAAAGCCAACTTGTCAGCGTCCCCCGCGGAGCCCCTCAGCGAGGGCTGCTCCCCGGCGCATGAATACCGGAAAAGCGCAGCTGCGCCACCGGCCGAATTGTCACGGACTCCCTTAGAGCAGCGTGAGCACCAGTTCCGCCGGGCGGCAGAGCGCGGCGCCCTTCGGTGTGACCACGATAGGGCGATTCACCAGAACCGGCTCGATGATCATGGCCGCGATAAGCGCCTCGTCCGAAGCTGCGGGATCAGAGAGGCCGAGTTCGTCGGCGCGGGTGCCTTTCACGCGCAGGATGTCGTGGGCTGACGCGCCCATCTTCTGCAGCAGATCCTCCAGGCCTTCCTTAGTCCACCCCTCCTTCAGGTACTCGACGACCTTGGGTTCGACCCCCTTCTCGCGGAGGAGGGCGAGCGTGTTGCGGGACGTGCCGCAGTTCGGGTTGTGGTAGATCGTGACGTCGGTCATCCCGCTCGGATACCCGCTCGGGCTCACCAGGTGAAGCGGCGCGATCCGGTCACGATCGTCGAGTCCGAGGTGTGGAACGGCGCGATGTGCGTGGGGCGCAGCGGCAGCGGCTTCGCGGCCGCGGGCCAGCGTTCCAGCGTCGCCGCATAGCGGAGGTCGAGCGCCGCCCCCGGCGGGGCGCGGAAGGCGACGGCGACGCCGGCCGGTTCGGCCTCCCACCAGATGCGGTTCCACTTGCCGGCCCTCAGCACCAGCGGCTTCGGTCCCAGCCCCTCGAGGGGCAGGTCGACGGAGGGGCGGAGCTGCAGCGAGAGGATCCGGGCGCCCGGCGGCGGGACGGCCCGGAGGCTGAAGCGCCCTTCGCCCTGCGGCGCGAAGGTGATCTCCGGCGGGCTCTCCTGCACCATCGCCGCCGGCGCCGCCCGGTAGGGCTGCGGCGCCATCCAATGCCTGGTTTCAGAGATCGTGCCGCCGTCCGCGGCGAGCACGGTGCGGGTCCATCCGCCGTCCGTGGAGGTTTGGCTGACCCGCCACGCGCGGCCGGCGTCCTGGTCGACGTGGTACTGCACGTAGGACAGCTGGGGATGCCTGGCGCTCCAGGGTTCGTCGAACCGCACCCACAGGGTGACGCCCGCGCCGGCCAGCAGCAGCAGGGGCCCGAGCAGCCGAGCGGGCGGCGCCCCTTCCACCGGCTGCGCGAGCGGCCATAGCACCAAGGCCGCCATCAGGATCGGCAGCGCCTGCAGGGCCATCACGTCCAGGCTGAGATAGGCGGTGTGGGCGTAGCCACCGGCGAACGCGAGGCCCACTGCGGCCAGGAGCGCGAGCAGCGCGAAGGCCGGCGCCCCGCGGCGTACGCCCATGTCGGTCGCGGCGGCGCCGATCGCGCCCAGCAGCAGCGGCCAGGCCGCGACATAGGCGATGGTCGGCGCCAGCGCCTGCAGCGCCATGGCGATCACGCCGCTCAGGATCAGCACGCCCGCCCAGGCCCCTGGCCGCCCGGCGGGTTTCCAGTAGGCGAAAAGCCCGACGAGCCCTGCGGCCATGCCGGCGATCAGAGAGACGCGGTCACTGCGATCCAGGGCGAAGGCGCCGAGGCCAGCGGCCAGAGGCAAGGCGGCGATCAGCCAGCGGCCCCGAGCGGCCGTCGCCGCCGCGAGGATCAGGAATCCCAGTCCCAGCAGCAGCACCGCCGTCTCCCACCGGCCGGCCTGGGCCAGGAGGTAGCTCTGG
This sequence comes from Phenylobacterium sp. J426, assembly GCF_024699945.1. Lineage (GTDB taxonomy): Bacteria > Pseudomonadota > Alphaproteobacteria > Caulobacterales > Caulobacteraceae > Phenylobacterium. Next base: position 2,303,022 of record NZ_JAJOMY010000001.1, read on the forward strand.
TCGAAGTAGCCGGCCCCCGCGCCGGTGGCGCGGCGGGCGAAACCCAGGACGGCGACGGCGCCGGTCAGCGCGAAGAGCAGGGCGGCGGCGCCGCGCGCGACGTCCATCCAGCGCAGCTCCCCCGCGTGTCGGGCGCGCCAGGCTCCAAGGCGAGGAGACCTGCGGCGACGGCGAGGACCGCCCAACCCGCGAGCGGCGGGTAGGCGATCAGCCAGCCGCCGGGGACCTGGCTGTAGACGAGGTCCGGTGCCTTGGCGGGTAGGACGGGCGCGGCGACCGCCGTCGCGGTTGCGGCGAGCACCTGGTCGCCCATCTCCTGCAACGAACCCTTCTCCAGATTGGCGGGGGTCGAGGTCGGCGAGTGGTAGTCGAACTGGCGGCCGATGAAGGCGAAGTTCAGGCCCTGCAGTCCGGCGTCCTTCGGCAGGGTGAAGTCGGTGCCGTTCGGCATCTGCTCGTAGATGAAGGTCGACAGCGACGAGGCGCTGGGATTGCGGACGGCGGCGTGGAAGAGCCGCACGCTCTCGCCGTTGCCTCGGCCGGTCTCGAACATCTGCACGCGGCCGCCATTGCCGCGCGCCTCCATGTTCAGGACGAAGCCGATCCGTTTGGCGAGGGGGTCCTGATCGAAGAAGGCGCGGGCGCCGTGCAAGCCCGCTTCCTCGCCGTCGGTGATCACGAGCATCAGGTCTCGACCCGGACCGCCGCGCGCCTCGATGACGCGGGCGATCTCGAGGGCGGCGGCGACGCCTGTGGTGTCGTCGGCGGCGCCCGGCGAGTTGGGGACGCTGTCGTAATGCGCCATCAGTGCGACCGCGGGCAGGCTGCGGTCGCGACCTGGCAGCACGCCGATGACGTTCTCGACGGTCGCCCCCGAGAGGCGCAGCTCGCCGGCCCGCTCACGCGTCGTGAACGTCGAATTCCGGCGGACGTAGGTTTCCAGGCCGAGGGCGCGCATCCGTGCGACGACGTGATCGCGGACCTCACGGTTCGCGGCAGAGCCCACCGGATGCGGCCGGGCGGCGATCGCTTGCACGTCGGCCATGGCGCGGCCGGCTGAGAAGATGGTCGGCGGGGCGTCGGAGGGCTTCGGCTCCGGAAGCTGGGCGCCGCGCCACGCCAGAAAGGCGCCAAGGACCAGCGCGACGACCAGCGCGATCAGCCTGCCCATGAACGTCCCTCCCGACGCGCGCTTTTGTCCGAGGCTAGCCTGCGGCGGCGGAAACGAAAACGCCCGCCGGTGAAGGCGGGCGTTCCGTAACTCTCCTCGAACTCAGACCTTCGCGGCCTCAGGCGGCGATGACGCCTTCCTGCGGGTCGCGGAGCACGTAGCCGCGGCCCCACACGGTCTCGATGTGGTGCTTGCCGTCGGCGGCGGCGGCCAGCTTCTTGCGCAGCTTGCAGATGAAGACGTCGATGATCTTCAGCTCAGGCTCGTCCATGCCGCCGTAGAGGTGGTTCAGGAACATCTCCTTCGTGAGCGTCGTGCCCTTCCGAAGCGAGAGGAGCTCCAGCATCTGGTATTCCTTGCCGGTCAGGTGGACGCGGATGCCGTTCACTTCGACCGTCTTGGCGTCCAGGTTGACCGTGATGTCGCCGGTCTTGATGACCGACTGCGCGTGGCCCTTCGAGCGCCGGACAACGGCGTGAATGCGGGCGACCAGCTCGTCCTTGTGGAACGGCTTGGTCATGTAGTCGTCGGCGCCGCCCGAGAAGGTCTTCACCTTCGTCTCGATCTCGGCGGTGCCCGACAGGATCATGATCGGGGTGTTGATCTTGCCGACGCGCAGCGTGCGCAGAACGTCCATGCCGCTCATGTCGGGCAGGTTCAGGTCGAGCAGGATCAGGTCGTAGTCGTAGATCTTGCCGAGGTCGACGCCTTCCTCACCGAGATCGGTCGTGTAGACATTGAACCCCTCGGACTTCAGCATCAGCTCGATGCTTTGGGCCGTGGCGCTGTCGTCCTCGATCAACAGTACGCGCATTCGCCTCTCCTAACGACTACCCGCAAGACCCCGCGAATTCTTCGAATCCGCCCCGAAACTCGCCCGCAACCTTGCCAGCGAGTTAATTTAAGACTGGTTAATAGGAACTGGCCCGTCTGACCGAATCGTTAATCTGATTTGAGAATCCGACTCAAGCGGGATGTTCCGGGCTACGAGTCGCACCCCCGTTGAATCATTTGTGAGTGGACGCGCCGCCCGAAACAGGGGCCGGGAACGCGCCTTGGCCTTGGCTGTTCTAGGGAGGGAACCCGAGGTTAGGAAATGATGGACGACGCCACTCCAACGACCTTCGCCGATGGCCGCGCGCCGCTCTTGAGCCGCGAGAACCTCAAGCGCGTGACGGCCGCAGCCCCGCTTGTACGCTACGTCCCGAAGCACCCCGCCTTCCTGCTGGGCGCGGTGGCCGTCGGCGTGCTCGGGACCCTGGCCTGGCGCAATCGCCAGACAATCGCCGAACGCGCCCGGCCGATGATCGACGACGCCCGCACGCGCGCGCGACCGATGCTGGAAAGCGCGGCGGCGCGTGGCGAGGCGCTCCGCGAGAAGCTGCCGATGGGGCGTCGGCCGGAGTCCGCCGATCCGGCGGCGTCGATCTGACGGGAACAGCCTCAGCGACCCGGCTGTTGAGGGCCTGAACCCCAACAGCCGGAGAGACGCCATGGGCGCGAAGCTGAAGCCGCTCGACCAGCAGGTCGTCGTCGTCACGGGCGCGAGCTCGGGCATCGGGCTCGCCACCGCGAGGGCCTTCGCCGCGGCGGGGGCGGCCGCCGTGCTGGTCGCCCGCAACGAGGTGGCGCTGCGCGACGCCTGCGCCGAGATCGAGGCCGCGGGCGGCCGCGCGCACTTTGTGGCCGCCGACGTCGGCATCGCCGAAGAGGTCGCGCGCGTGAGAGAGGCGGCCATCGCCCGCTTCGGCGGCTTCGACACCTGGGTCAACGACGCGGGCGTCGGCATCTACGGCGACAGCCTGGAGGTCAGCCTCGAAGATCACGAGCAACTGTTCCGCACCAACTACTTCGGCGTGGTCCACGGATCGCTGGAGGCTGCGCGCCACCTGAAGGACCGGCCGGGCGGCGGCGCGATCATCAACATCGGCTCGATCCTCTCGGACATGCCGTCACCGCTGATGGGCCCCTACGTTGCCTCCAAGCACGCGGTGAAGGGCTTCACCGACACTCTGCGGATCGATCTGCAGCGGCAGGGCGCGCCGATCCAGGTGACGCTGATCAAGCCGGCGAGCATCGGGACGCCGTTCCCGGACGACGCGAAGAACTACCTCGACACCGCCGCGCGCGTGCCGCCGCCGGTCTATGCGCCTGAAGTCGTCGCCAGGGCGATTGTCCACGCCGCGACCCATCGGGTGCGCACCCTGACGGTCGGCGGCGCCGGGCGCGCGCTGGTGGCGACCTACAACGCGGCTCCTGGGCTCGCGGACCGCCTGTTCGGCGCCGCGATGCCGCCGCTCTCCCGGCGCAAGGCGCCCAAGCCCGCGGCCGACGCGCTGCACACGCCCGGGCAGGACGGGCAGGTTCGAACGGACGCCTACGGCAGCCGGCCGTTCTCGATCTACACCGAGGCGCAGAAGCGGCCTGCGGTCATGCTGGGCTTCGCCCTGGTGGGCCTCGCTGCGGCCATGGCCTGGCGCAATCGCGAGGCTCTGCGGGAGCAGGCGGGGCCCTGGATGCGCCAGGGCATGGACCGCATCCCCTGGAGCCGCTGGACCGGCACGCCGGCCGGCCTGCAGACCACCCTGCACTGAGGCCGCGGTAGGCAAATTCTTCACCCCCTCTTAACGGCGAAGCGCCGACGCTTCGGGCGGCTGATTTGGGGGTTGTGTGCAGAGTCTGGTCGCCGCCGTTGAGCGGCTCGATCCGCTGACCGTGTCCGGTCGCGTCGCGGCCGTGAACGGGCTTCTCATCGAGGCCCGCGGCGGACTGACGCGATTGGCCGTCGGGGCGCGGGCCGAGATCGTCCGTTACGGCCACGAGCCCCTCGCGGCGGAGGTCGTCGGCTTCCGGGACACGCGCGCACTGCTGATGCCCTTCGGCGCTGTGGAGGGCGTGGGCGCCGGGGGCCGAGATCCGCATCGAGCCGCACGGCTCGGCCGTGCGGCCGACCAAGGCATGGCTGGGCCGCATCGTCGACGCCTTCGGCCAGCCGATCGACGGCAAGGGACCGCTCCCGGAGGGGCTGGCCGCCTATCCGCTGCGCGCGCCGCCGCCGGCCGCCCACGCCCGCGCCCGGGTGGGCGAGCGCCTGGACCTGGGCGTGCGGGCCATGAACGTCTTCACGACCTGCTGCCGGGGGCAGCGCCTCGGCGTGTTCGCCGGCTCAGGCGTCGGCAAGTCGGTGCTGCTCTCGATGTTGGCCAAGAACGCCGACTGCGACGCCGTCGTCGTGGGCCTGATCGGCGAACGGGGCCGCGAGGTGCGCGAGTTCATCGAGGAGACCCTCGGCGAGGAGGGCCTGAAGCGCGCGATCGTGGTGGTCGCCACCTCGGACGAACCGGCGCTGAAGCGGCGCCAAGCCGCCTACATGACCCTGGCCATCGCCGAGTACCTGCGCGACCAGGATCTGGAGGTGCTCTGCCTGATGGACAGCGTCACCCGCTTCGCCATGGCCCAGCGCGAGATCGGCCTGGCCGCGGGCGAGCCGCCGACCACCAAGGGCTATACGCCCACCGTCTTCACCGAGCTGCCGAAGCTGCTGGAGCGCGCGGGGCCCGGCCCGATCCGCCCGGACGGCACGCGCGCCGGACCGATCACAGGCCTTTTCACCGTGCTCGTGGACGGGGACGACCACAACGAGCCTATCGCCGACGCGGTCCGAGGGATCCTCGACGGCCATATCGTGATGGAGCGGGCGATCGCCGAGCGCGGCCGCTTCCCGGCCATCAACGTCCTGAAGTCGATCAGCCGGACCATGCCGGGCTGTCAGGAACCGCATGAGCGAGAGGTCGTGAAGCAGGCCCGCCAGGCGCTGTCGGCCTACGCCAACATGGAGGAGCTGATCCGCATCGGGGCCTATCGCGCCGGCGCCGATCCGCTCATCGACCGAGCCATCCAGCTCAACCCGTCGCTGGAGGCCTTCCTGAGCCAGGACCCACATGACGCAACGGGGCTGGAGGAGAGCTTCGCGGGCCTGGCCATGATCCTGGGCGCCGGGGCTGAGGCGCACGCAGCATGAGCCGGTGGACCCAGTCGCTGATCAAGCTCGCCTCCTACGAGGTCGAGACGCTGCAGAAGCGGCTTTCGGATGTCGTGGACCGGCGCATGGCCACGCAGCTTCGGCTGACCCGCCTGCTGGCTGAGGCCGATGCCGAGATGGCCAACGCCGCTCAGGACGACGACGCGGCCATGAGCCTGTCGGCCTATCTCGACGGCCTGCGGGTGCGGAAGGCCGCGATCCAGAGCGAGATCGAGACCATCCTCATCGAGGAAACCGGCGCGCGCGATGCGTTGGCCGAGGCGTTCGAGGCGCAGAAGAAATATGAGCAGGTCGCCGAGTCCGCCCGTGTGCTCCAGGTGAAGGAAGCCGGCCGCCGCGAGACGGCCGCCCTGGACGAACTCGGCCTGCGCAAGGCTCGCTAGAGCTTTCCTGGACCGGGCGGCGCCCGATCCAGAGGAAGAGGCTTATCTCGAACCTGGAGCGCGCCAGGCGGCGGAAGCGGGCCCCGCTTCCGCCAGCGCGCGCTAGAAGATCCAGCCGTCCGGCAGCGAGGACAGCTGCACGCCCTGAAGGATCATCCGACCGTCGGCCACGTCGATGGCCACGCCCTGATCGGTCTGGCTGAGCCAGTAGTGGCCCTGGACGTCGACGCGATCGCCTTCCCAGTAATTGAAGTCCAGCACCAGATCGGTGTTCGAGCCTTCGAAGAGGTGGAACGTGTCCGCGCCGGCGCCGCCCGAGATCGTGTCGGAGCCGCGGTCGCCTGAGAGCCAGTCGTTGCCGGCCCCCCGGAGATGCTGTCGTCACCTTGGCCGCCACGCACCACATCGTCGCCCGCGCCGCCGTTCACCGTATCCGCACCGAGGTTGCCGAGCACCACGTCGGCGCCGTCCTCGCCGAAGAGCAGGTCATTGTCCTGGCCCCCGACAACCCAGTCATCGCCGCCGCCGCCGTAGATGGTGTCGTTGCCGGTGTTGCCGTGCAGGTCGTCGAAGCCCCAGCCGCCCTGAAGGCTGTCGTCGCCGGCGCCCCCCGCGCAGCAGGTTCTCCCCCTCCGCCGCCAGAGATCGTGTCGGCGCCGGGGCCGCCATAAAGGTGATCGACGCCGTCGCCGCCGACGAGGACCTGGCCGGCGGCGCTGGTCTGGACGGGCGTTTGAGCGCTGCTGGACACGCCGCTGGAGACGCCGGAGAAGGGCGTGTCGTAACCGCCGAACTTGCCGACGTACTGCGACACAGGGGTGCCGTAGGGGTCGCGGGTGTCGATGGCCCCGCCGCTTTCCAGCCAGGACTTCAGGTTCCAGACGCCCACCAGGTGCGCGCCGGCGAGCAGCCCGGAGGCGCTGACCTGCACGCCGGCCACCCATTGGCCGATATAGCCGGGGAGGCCGAGTGCGGTGGCGTCCTGCCATACCTGCTGGAACCAGGCGTTCTGGGCGGCGTCCTGAGCCGCCGGGTTCGCCAGGAAGCTCGCCTTGTCCCAGACGCCCAGGCTGTGGGCCTTGGCGGTCCAGCCGCCCACGAAGTCCAGCGCGTGGGTGCCGTCACCGTGGTAGAAGCCGATGGCCTGCAGGGCCTCCTCGCTGAACTGGAACCGGCCTAGATAGCCGACGCTGCTGACGAAGCTGTAGTTGTTGCCGGACCTCGTTCTGACCCAGCGCGCGGAGCAGGTCCGCGTAGTTTCCAAGGCTCATGCTGATCGTCCCTGACTTGGAGTCCCGAAGCCGTCGCCGTGCGCGCAGGTCGTCGTCTTCCGGCCCCGGCCAGGGTCGTAAGCTCGCGCGTGCGGTGACAGGCTTGGGTGACGCCCCCGTTGCCGTTCCCGGGCGTACTGGTGCCGTGCGCCGCGAGGCGAGAATGCGGCGCGTTTGAGGTTATCCGCGTTCAGCGTGGCCGTAGCGCCGAGGCGTCAGAGTGGGTCGCCCTAGGGCGGCGGCGGCAAGGCTTATGGGGGGTGCGACGAAACGCGCGCCAGGCGCCCGAGCAGGCTCAGGCGTAGCCAACGTTCACGTCTTGAGGTTCAGGCCCGGCCCTGGCGGCCGCGCTCTTCCTCGACGTCGCGGCGAAGCACAGCCAGGTCTTCGCTGATCTTGAAGATGGCGACGTAGAACTCGCAGAACGAGCGCCACAGCAGCACCGCGGCGCCGACGCCCAGGATGCCGACGCCCAGCACCGCGAGCGCCAGGACGACGCCCAGGATGCTGCCCTCACGGATCGCCACGCCGACGGTCGCGCCCAGCACGCCGAAGGCCATGATCGAGATGACGCCTAGACCGGCCCAGTACACCAGGTGGATCACCTGGTTGGTTATCAGCCGCTCGAAGGAGAGCAGGTCCCAGAGGAACTGGGGGCCCGCGCCTTGGGGACGTTCGAGAGGTCTGCGCATCCGGAACCTGAGAACCTTCTGACTTGGGTCGAACCGCTATCAGCGCCAGCGGCCGGCTGCAACGGCGAGGATTGCGGCGCTAGATCGCGCCCACGGTCCGCAGGCGCGCGCGGGGGTGGATTTCGTTCTGGCTCATCACCGGCGTCTGACCGCGGAAGCGCTCGATGATCGAGCGGACGTAAGGACGGACCGCGGGGCTGGTCAGCAGGACGGGCGACTCGCCGGCCAGCGCGGCCCGCTCGAAGCTCTCGCGGACGCCGCGGATGAAGTCCTGCAGCCGGGATGGCGCGAGCGCGAGCTGCTTCTCCTCGCCGCCTCCGACGAGGGCTTCGGCGAAGGCGTTCTCCCACTCGCCCGACAAGGTGATGATGGGCAGGGCGCCGTCATCGCTGCGGTAGGCGTAGCAGAGCTGCCGGCCGAGGCGGGCGCGGACCTGCTCGACGAGCAAGGTGATCGAGGCGGTGTGCGGCGCGGCTTCGCCAATGCCCTCGAGGATGGCGCCGAGGTCGCGGATCGAGACGCGCTCCCGCAGCAGGGCCTGCAGCACCCGCTGAATGGTGGTGACCGTGACGACCGACGGCACGAGATCCTCGACGAGCTTCTTCTGGTGCTGCGGCAGGTCGGACAGCAGCTTCTGCACCTCCGCGTAGGAGAGCAGGTCCGGCATGTTCTCCTTGAGGATCTCGGTCAGGTGGGTCGTCAGGACCGTGGCGGGATCGACGATGGTGTAGCCCCGGAAGGTGGCCTCCTCGCGCAGGCCGTCGTCGATCCAGGTCGCGGGGAGGCCAAAGGCCGGCTCCTTCACGTGCTCGCCGGGCAGTTCGACCTGACCGCCGCGCGGGTCCATCGCCATCAGCTGGCCAAGGCGCACCTCGCCGCCGCCGGCCTCCATCTCCTTGATACGGATGGAGTAGCCCTGGGACGGCAGGCGCATGTTGTCCAGGATCCGCACGCTAGGCATCACGAAGCCGAAGTCGGCCGCGAGCGTCTTGCGCAGCGCCTTGATCTGATCGGTCAGGCGGCGGCCCTCGAGGTCGTTGATGAGCCCCAGCAGGCCGTAGCCCAGCTCGATCTTGATCTCGTCGATCGCCAGCGTCTGGGCGATCGGCTCCTCCTCATCCGCCGGGAGGTCGGAGACGATCTCCACCGGTGGCGGCTCGGCGGCCTTTTGCGATCGCCGCCATGCGAGCGCGCCGGCGCCGATCGAAACCAGGGCGAACGGGATGATCGGCATGCCAGGGATGAACGCGATGATCCCGGCCGAGGCGGCCACCATGCCCAGGCTGATCGGGTTCATGGCCAACTGGGTGACCAGCGCCTTGTCGGCGGCGCCTTCGACGCCCGCCTTCGACACCAGTAGGCCAGCGGCTATGGAGATGATCAGGGCGGGGATCTGGCTGACCAGGCCGTCGCCGATGGTCATGATGGTGTAGCTGGAGGCCGCCTGCGAGAGCGGCACCTTGTGCTGCATCACGCCGATCAGGATGCCGCCGATCACGTTGATGGCGACGACGATAAGCCCGGCGATGGCGTCGCCGCGGACGAATTTCGAGGCGCCGTCCATGGCCCCGAAGAAGGTGCTTTCCTGCTCGAGCTCCTTGCGGCGCTTCTTTGCGTCTTCCTGGTCGATCAGCCCGGCGGACAGGTCGGCGTCGATGGCCATCTGCTTGCCCGGCATGGCGTCCAGGGTGAAGCGGGCGGACACCTCGGCGATGCGGCCCGAGCCTTTGGTGATGACGACGAAGTTCACCAGCACCAGGATCGCGAAGACGATCACCCCGATCACGAAGTTGCCGCCCATCATCAGGCGGCCGAAGGTCTCGATGACTGCCCCCGCGCCATGGGCGCCCTCGTGACCGTGGCCGAGGATCAGGCGGGTGGACGCGATGTTCAGGCCCAGCCGATAGAGCGTGGTGACCAGCAGCACCGTCGGGAAGGCGCTGAACTCCAGCGGCTTCTTGATCAGCAGCGCCGTCATCAGGATCAGCACCGCGGAGGTGATCGACAGCGCCAGGAGCACGTCCAGCAGGAACGCCGGCACCGGCAGGATCAGCAGGACGACGACGCCCACGATGCCGATCGCCAGGCCCACCTCGCCGCGCGCCACCCAGCCCCACATCTCCTTTGCGGAGGGAGCGTTCGCCAGCCTGCCGGAGACGCCGGTGTCGGCCATCAACTCAGCCTTTCACGGACGATCCGGCCAATTTCGGCGTGGACCTGGTTACGCACGTCCATCGGGACGCTGGTGCCGGTCATATACGACGCCACATAGATTCGCGGACCCTTGGGCGGCCAGAACACCGCGACGTCGTTGGATGAGCCGCGGGCGCCGTTCCCGGTCTTGTCACCTGCGCGCCAGCCGGCCGGCGTGTCCTTGCGTAGCCGTTGCAACCCTGTGGAGGCGCCGATGAGCCAGCCCTCGAGACGTCGGCGGGAAGCCTGGCTCAGCACCTTGCCGTCGAACAGCCGCCCGTAGGTCTGCGCCATGGCGCGCGGCGTTGTGGTGTCGCGCGGATCGCCGGGCAGGGCCTCGTTCAGCTCCAGCTCGTAGCGATCTAGGCGCGTGATCCCGTCGCCGGTCCGGCGAAGCCAGGCGGTCAGCGCCTGCGGGCCGCCGATCGTCTTCAGGAGCAGGTTGGCCCCCCGGGTTGTCGCTGACCTCGACGATGGCCTTGCAAAGCGTTTCGACGCTGAGCTGTCCGTCCTCGACATGGGCGCCGGTGACAGGGGCGTGCTCGACGAGATCAGCGGGACCGTAGGGGATCATGCGGTCCAGGCGTTCCCGGCCCGCATCGACGTGGGCGAGCACGCAGGCGGCGAGCAGCGTCTTGAAGGTCGAGGCCATGGGGAAGCGTTCATCGGCGCGATGCGCCAGAGCCGCCTTGCCGTTGGTGGCGTAGACGCCGAGCCGACCGCCCTCCAGCCGGCGTTCGAGCCCGGCGAACTCGGGCGAGGCGAACAGGGGCGCAGGCGCGGCGCCGCCCAGGACGACAGCCGCGCCGCCGGCGAGCGCGGCCCGCCGGGGCATGAGCGGGGGCCCGCCGCCGCTCACGCGGCGCTCGCGCCCATCTGCGGGGCCGGCACCGAAACGCCGGCTTCGGTGTATTCCTTCAGCTTGTTGCGCAGGGTGCGGATCGAGATGCCCAGGATGTTGGCCGCATGGGTCCGGTTGCCCAGGCAGTGCTCCAGGGTGTCGAGGATCAGCTGCTGCTCCATCTCGGCGACCGTTTGGCCGACGAAGGAGCGTTGGGCGCTCTCGGCCGCGAAGGAGGCGGCCTGGGCGGCCCGCGCGTGCGGATCGGCCGGCGCCAGCGGCTGGCCGTCGGGCAGGCGGATGGCGGTCTCGTCGACCTCGGGACCGCTCGACAGAAGAACGGCGCGGTGGATGGCGTTCTCCAGCTCGCGCACGTTGCCCGGCCAGCGATGGGCGGCGAGCCGGCGCTTGGCCTCCGCCGAAAGCGGCTTCTCGGGCATCCCGTTGGCGGCGGCGTACTTCTTCACGAAGAACTCGGCGAGCGCCACCACGTCGCCCGGACGCTCGCGCAGCGGCGGCAACCGCAGGTTCACGACGTTCAGCCGGTAGAGCAGGTCCTCGCGGAAGACCCCTTCCTTCACCGCCTGGGCAAGGTCGCGGTTCGAGGTGGCGAGGATGCGGATGTCGACCTTCACCGGCTTCGAGCCGCCGACCCGGTCGATCTCGCGTTCCTGCAGCGCCCGCAGCAGCTTGGCCTGCAGCCGCGCGTCCATCTCCGAGATTTCGTCCAGCAGCAGGGTCCCGCCGTTGGCTTCCTCGAACTTGCCGATGCGGCGCGCGAGGGCGCCGGTGAACGCGCCCTTCTCATGTCCGAAGAGTTCGCTCTCGAGCAGGTTCTCGGGGATGGCTGCGCAGTTCACCGAGATGAACGGCTTGGCGGCGCGCCGCGACTTCTGATGCACGTATCGGGCGATGACCTCCTTGCCCGAGCCGCTTTCCCCGGTGATCAGGATCGAGGCGTCGGAGCCCGCGACCTGATCGGCCAGGCCGATGACCTGCTGCATCGCCGGGTCCCGGACCACCATTGGGCGGTTGTCGTCGGAAACCGCCGACAGCACCGCCGCGATCAGCTCCGCCTCGGGCGGCAGCGGGATGAATTCCTTGGCCCCCGCGCGGATCGCATCGGCGGCGCGCTTCGGGTCCGCGGCGACGCCGCAGGCCACCACCGGCACCCGGATGCGCTCGGCCTCGTTGGCCTCGATCAGGCCGGCGATGTCGAGCTCGTAGTCGACCATCAGGAGGTCGGCGCCCTGGCCGGCGCGCAGGGCATGGGTGGCGGCCAGGATCGTCTCCACATGGCTCACCTTGGCGCCTGCGCTCATCGCCATCTTCACGGCGGTGGAGAGCTGTCCGCTCAGTTTTCCGACGACCAGAAGCCGCATCGGGATACTCCTTCAGGACGCCGGGCCTCAGGCCTGGGCGTCGCCGTCCTTGATGATTTCCGTCATGGTCACGCCCAGGCGCTCGTCGACGATCACGACTTCGCCGCGCGCCACCAGGCGGTTGTTCACATAGATGTCGATGGCTTCGCCCACCTTGCGGTCGAGCTCGAGGACGCTGCCTTGGCCGAGCTGCAGCAGCTGGGCGACCGAGAGGGTCGAACGCCCCAGCACCGCCGAGATGCTGACCGGGACATCGAAGACCGGGGCGAGATCGCCGGCGCTCTTGTCCTCGTCGAAGCCGCCCGTGTCGGGCAGCCCGCCTTCCTCGGGACCGAACTCGTCGAGCTTCAGATCGTCTTCGGACATGGCTTAGCTCTCGCTGCCGGGAATGAGGGGCTCGGCGTGCAGACCCTCGGAGGCCAGTGCGGCCTCGAGGGCTTCCGTCACCCGAAGCGCGGCCTGGGCCGGGTCGAAGGTCGCGGCGCCGTCGCCGAAGTCGAGGGTGAAGGCGTGTCGGCCGAAGCCTGGCTCGGCCTTGACGACGATCGCGCCTTCGAAGCCCACCGCACGGGCGGTGTCGTCGAGCACGCCCTGCACGGCTTCGCAGAGCTGGGGCTCGGCGGTCACGACCAGCCGGGGCTGGGCCTCGATTTCGCGGGCGAGGGCGGCCAGCGCGGCCTGCACAGGCGCTTCGGGGAAACGCTCCAGGGCCGCATCGGCGATCCCGCGCGCGCAGGCCAGCGCCAGCACGGCCGAGCCGGTGCGGTGCTCGTGCGCCACTTCCGCCAGCTTCGGCAGCGCCTGGGCGCAGGCGGCCGCGATCACGGACAAGGCCTGGGCCTGTTGGGCTGCGATGCTCGCCATCGCCTGGGCCTGGCCCTCGGCGTAGGCCTGCTGGCGCAACTGCTCGGCCTCGTCGGCAGTGAAGGTCCGCTTCGGGCGCGGCGCCTGGAAGGCCACGCCGCCGCCGGCGTCGAACTCGGTGTCGAAGGTGAACTTCTCGAGGCTGGTCATCAGTACACCAGCTCGTCGTCGCCGCCGGCGCCGGCCAGCATGATCTCGCCCTTGTTCGCCAGGTCCTTGGCGACCTGCACGATGGCCATCTGGGCCTGGTCGACGTCACGCAGGCGGACGGGACCCATCGTCTCCATGTCCTCGCGCATGATCTTGGCGGCGCGTTCCGACATGTTCGAGAAGAACATCTCCCGCAGCGCGTCCGAGGCGCCCTTGAGCGCGAGGGCCAGCTGGTCCTTCTCCACTGAGCGCAGCAGGGTCTGGACGCCCCCGGGATCGAGCTTCGAGAGGTCCTCAAACACGAACATCAGGGCGCGGATTCGCTCGGCCGCCTCGCGGTTGCGCTCCTCGAGGGCGGTGATGAAGCGGGCCTCGGTCTGACGGTCGAAGGCGTTGAAGATGTCCGCCATCATCTCGTGGCTGTCGCGCTTGGAGGTGCGCGCCAGATTCGACATGAACTCGGTCCGCAGCGTCTGCTCGATCTTGTCGAGGATCTCGCGCTGGACGGGCTCCATGCGCAGCATCCGCATGACGCACTCGAGCGCGAAGTCCTCGGGCAGGGCGGCCAGCACCCTCGCGGCGTGCTCGGACTTGATCTTGGAAAGGACGACCGCGACGGTCTGCGGGTACTCGTTCTTCAGATAGTTGGCGAGCACGGCCTCGTTCACGTTGCCGAGCTTGTCCCACATGGTCCGGCCGGCGGGCCCACGGATCTCCTCCATGAGCTGGTCGACCTTGTCCTGCGGCATGATCGAAGCCAGCAGCCGCTGGGTCTGCTCGAAGGAGCCCATGATCGCCCCAGTCGACGACATGCCCGAGACGAACTCGACCAGCAGGTCCTCGACGACGCCCGAGTGAACCGTGCCCAGGCTGGCCATGGCCTGGGAGATCTCCTTGATCTCGTCCTCGTCCAGTTGCTGCCAGACGTGGGCGTGCTCCTCGCCGAGCGCCAACAGCACCACCGCGGCCTTCTCCGGCCCGGTCAGCTTCGAGGGATCGGCGACGCCCTTGCCTTTCATCCGGATCATGGCGTCACGTCGTCTCGTGCAGCCAAGCGCGGAGGATCGAGACCGACTCCTCCGGATGCTTCTCGACGAATTCCGAGACGCGCTTCACCGAGCTGGCCTTCACCTGGCCCTCGATGCGGGCGATGTCGATCTTGGCCTCGAGTTCGCTGTTGGCGGGACCCGGCAGGGCGAGCTGACCATCCATGCCGGCGGGGATCTGCAGCTGCTGGCCGTCAGGGGTCGTGACGATGCGCGTCACCTGCGGTCCGCCCAGCATCGCCATCGGCGCGCCGCCACCGCCGCCGCCGCCCGTGGCGGCCTTCAACAGCGGCCGCGCGACGAACAGCAGCATCAGGATGCCGACCAGGGCCGTCACGGCGATCTCGGCGGCGCGCATGATGTCGTTCTTGTCGAAGCCCATCAGGGGATTGGCGGCCTCGACGCCGCCGGTGTCGGCAGGGGCCGGAAAACGGACGTTGATGACGCTCACCTGGTCGCCGCGCTCCTGGTTGAAGCCGACGGCGGTGCGCACCAGCTGTTCGATCCGCTGCATCTCCTCGGCCGTGCGGGGGGTGTATTCCCCCGGCTTGCCGTCGGCGCCAGCCGCGGTGGCGCCGTCGACGGCGACCGCGACGGACAGCCGCTTCACCTGGCCGGGCTCCTGCACCTCGGTGCGCGTGGTCTTCGAGATCTCGTAGTTGGTGGTCGATTCCTGCCGGCCGCTCTGAGAGCCGGTTGCGCCACCGCCGCCCAGGGCCGCGGCGCCGGGGATGTTTGCGGCGACGGAGGTCTGGCCGGCGCCGTCCTCCTGGTTCTCGCGGCTGTTCTCGTCGGTGGTCGATTCCGAGCGGATCACCTGTCCATCGGGATCGAAAGTTTCTTGCTGGACGGTGACGCGGGCCAGCTCCAGGTCGGCGGTGACGTTCACCCGCGCCTTGCCGGGCCCGACGATGCCCTCCACCAGGCCCTTCACCTGCTTCGCGATCCGGCTTTCCACCTCCGACTTCCGCCCGTCGGCCTCGGCGGCCATCCCGGTCTCGCCGCCGGACAGGGTCTTGGCGTGCTGGTCGACGACGGTGACGCGGTCGGGACGCATGTTTGGCACGGCCCCGGCCACCAGATTCTGCATGGCGCGGACCTGTTCCGCCGTGGGCTCGCGGCCGCCCACGCCGATATTGACCGACGCGGAGGGCTGCTCGGCGGCTTCCTCGAACAGCTGACGCTTGGGCAGCACCAGGTGGACGCGGGCCGAGGTGATGCCTTCCAGGCCGCGGATGGTGCGGGCCAGCTCGCCTTCGAGCGCGCGCTGGCGGTTCAACTGCTGGACGAAGTCGGTCTGGCCCAGGGAATTGGCCTCGTCGAAGATCTCGTAGCCAACGGAGCCTGCGGTGGGCAGGCCTTTCGACGACAGCATCAGCCGGGTGGAAGCGACGCGATCGCGCCCGACCATGATCGTCGAGCCGTCGCCCTTCACCTCGTACTTCACCCCCGCCTGGTCGAGGGCCTGGGTGATGGAGCCCGCTTCCTTGAGGTCGAGGTTGGAATAGAGCAGGGCCTTGGGTTCGCCGAGGTTCATGGTCAGCGCCAGGAGCACCGCCGCAACGCCGGCGCCGATGCCGAGGATCGCCGCCAGACGGCCGATCCCGAACCTCTGGATTGCCGCGAGCAACTGGTTCAACGCGGGCGTCCCTTCCCCCAAACTCGCGGAAGGCGGCGCGGCATGCAGAACCCGCCCTCAGCTAGGCAGGATTTACCCAGTGGTTGGTAAACGCGGCCTTAAGGAACGGCCGTCGGATCAGGCGCTCCAGGGGGCGAGGAGGCCCCACAGGGCCAGCACGACCGTGAACGCCAGGTAGATGGCGACGGTGATCGTGAACAAGAGCTTTCGCAGGGTGCTCCACGAGTCCACCCGCCGGCCGCCCTGCCAGACCGCCGGCAGCACGGCGAGGGTGATCAGCGTCAGCGCAGCGGCGACCAGGGCGCAGGCCGAGGCGGTGACCAGCAGCGGCCCAGGCCATTCGTAGAACACCGCGGCCTGGTCGGCGGCCCGGGCACCGAACGCACCGACCAGCCCAAACCCCGCCAGCCACAGCCCCGCCTGTATGTTCTGGGCAAGAGCCGCGCGCGCCTGGATCTGGTTCTCCCGCACGTCGCGGCGATTGCGCAGGAAGACGCCCATCAAGGTGGCCACCGCGGCGAACCCGGTCAGCGCAGCCAGCCCGCCAAGCACCACGGGGCGCATCCAGAACGCCGCGCGCTCCTTGCGGTCGGCGTTGAAGCCGTCTTGGAAACCGGTGGCGCGGCCGTTCTTCATCCGGAAGGCGATCCGCCGGTCACCGTCGGCGGCGATGAACCGGCCGTCGGAGGCCGGGCCGTCAGGAACCCACAAGCGGGCGTCCTCGCCGGCGCCGGTCAGGAGCCGCCCTTCCGGGGTGACCCGGACGGGGACGCCCCCCATCAGCAGGCCGACGAAGCCTTCCAGCCCGCCATGAGTGCGGCGGGTGGTCATGTAGTAGCCTTCGTAATTGGAGGCGGCGTCGATCAGGTCGCGCGAACCTGCGCGCGGAAAGACAACGGGCGGGGAATAGAACTCACGCACCACCGCCTCGGCGAAGCGCCCGCTCAGCCTTTGGCCTTCCTCGCTGTTGGTGGTGATGAAGACACCCAGGTCGAGTTCCGGGATCACCACCAGGCTGGAGTGAAACGACAGCGTCGCTCCGTCGTGGCCGTAGCCGCGGCGGCCCCCCGGCATGTCGTAGACGATGAAGCCGTGGGCCCAGCCGTTGAGGCCTGGAGCCGTCGCCTGGATCGGCTGGCGGAACGCGCGCGCCGCGGTCGGGCCATAGACGGTCACGCCGTTCCAAGACCCATTCCCCAGCAGGGCGAGCATGTAGCGCGCCATGTCGCCAGCCGTGGACGACGCCGAACCGGCCGGCGCGATCTGGCCGACGTACTCGTACGGCCGGGCCTCGTACCCGTCGCGGCCCCAGCGGTAGCCGACCGCGGTGTCGGCGCGAAGGGCCGCGGGCATCGGACTGGGCAGGCCGCGCCGCTCGGGCCGCGGCTCGCGGAAGGTGGTGCGGCTCATGCCCAATGGGCCGGTGATTTCGGTCTCGACCAGATCCTCGAAAGGTCGGCCGTTCAGGTTCGCGACGGCGAGGCCGGCCAAGCCCACGCCATAGTTCGAATAGCTGGAAAGCACGCCGGCGGCTCGAACACGCTTCGGGCGCTCCTGGCGCAGGTAGAGGTCGAGCGGGCGGACGCGTCCGGCGTCGCGTTCGAACAGCTGGCCGAGCGCGCGGTCCTCGAAGCCCGGCGTGTGCGCCATGAGGTGGCGGAGCGTGACGTCGCGGCGGTAGCCTTCGTCCCGGATCCGAACCCGTTCCGGCAGGTAGCCGTTGATCGGTCGGTTCAGGTCCATCCGCCCCTTCTCGACCTCGTTCATCGCCAGGATCCAGGTGAAGGTCTTGGAGATGGAGCCGATGCGGAACAGCGTCCGGTCCGGGTCGACGGGCTTGCGCGGATCCAGGTCGGCGAACCCGTAGCCCTTCTTCAGCGTCACCTGTCCACCCTGGACGACCGAGACGGCGGCGCCGGCCACATGCTCCCGAGCCATGGCCTGCGTCACCCAACCGTCGACGAAGGCCGCCAGTTCGGCGGCGGGGATCGGCTGGTTCGAGGCAAGGCGCGCGCCGCTGACAAGCGTCGGCGCCGACGGGGCGAAGGCGGGCGCGCCGGCGGTCGCGGGACCCACAGCGGCCGCGGTGCTCGCGGCCGGCGCGGGGCGGGCCTTCGCGGCAGGGCGCTGAGGCCGGACCTGGGCGTAGGGGATGGGGGCATCCGGAAGCGCGACGGCGGCGGCCGGCGGCGGAGGCTGAGCCGGCGGCTCCTGCGCCCAGGCCGGCGAGGACACCAGGACCGTGAGCACCGCCACGGCGGCTTTCAATCCGGTTCGCATCGCAACCGCCCCAAGCTCCTGCCCCACCCGCCTCAGGTTGTAGGACCGAACATGAGTCCCTCAAAGCGGGGCCGTGGCGATCTTGCCGGGGATCAGAACGCGTAGAGCGGGAGCACCGGCCGAAGCTCGGGCCCCACGAACACCTGCGGCTCGGACGGCGGACTGACCTTTTCGGCGATCTCCCGCCGCCGCACGCACTCCCGTGTCGCCGTCGCCAAGGCCTGGAAATGCGCACTCTGCCCGATGGTCGAGAGGAAGCAGTCGTCGAAATAGGGGTACTTGTCCGTTTCCCCGCAGCCGAAGGACGTGCGGTCGGGGCGCGCGGCGGTCAGCACCATGCGGTTGGGTCCGGCGAGCTGAGGCACGAAGACGCCCGAGAAGCAGGCCGACACCACGACGACGGTAGGCCGCTTTCCGCAGGTGCGATCGAGCATCGCCGCCAGAACGCCGGGGGCGAGGATGTGCTTGTCCACCACCGCGCCCTGCGGCGTGCCGTGGGTGGTGATGTAGAACAGGCAGCCGCCGGTGGCCTTGGGTGCGAGCGCCTCGAGCGCGCCGTAAATTTGCTCGAGCTCGGCCTTGGCCGGTGCGGTGTCGCGATAGCGTTCGGGGCGGGTGGAGAACTGACGCAGGTTGCCCGGCTGGAAACCCACCCGGGTCAAGGCCTGGGCCACGTCGCGACGGGCGTTGTCGAACGCCTCGGTGGCCCCGCCGCCGGAGCCGCGCCAATCGCCGGCCACGATGACGGCTGTCCAGTCGCCGAATGCGCCCGCCCTGGCCGGCGCGCCCGAAAGCATCAGCAGCAGACCCGTGATCGCGATGATCAGGCGGGTCGGCATCGCAGGCTTACTTCTTGTAGTTGGCGAACGGCGTCGGGATCGCCGTTCCAGTGGCCTTGGCCAACAGGCGGCCTTCGGGATCGAAGAGCTCGCCCTCGGTGAAGGCGACCTGCCGGCCCCACTTCACAACCCTGCCGACCCCGCGGATCTTGCCGGGCATGCCTGGCCGGAAGAAGCTGGTTTTCATCTCCAGCGTCGGCGCGACCGCCGTCATGCCGGAGGCCACCATGCAGGCCACGCTCATCGCCTCGTCCAGCATGGCGCAGAGGTAGCCGCCCTGGATCTGCTTCATCGGATTGAGCAGCAGTTCGGCCTTGGCGTCGAACTCCACCTCGACCGACTTCTCGGCCTGGCTCACCGCCACCATGCGGAAGCCGAGGGTCTGGGAGCCCGTCGGCTGATTCTTCGAACGCAGGAAGCGCTGGAGGATGGCCTCGTCGGTCAGCGCTTCTGGCGCGTTGGCGGCGGCGGAATCGGCCATCTGGCTATTTCTTCCGGAACTGATCGAGCGAGACGATCTTGGTCTCGCCTTCCCCCTCGGACGGGGGGGCGGTTCGGAAGGCGGCTCGGCCGGCGCCGAGATCGCCTTGGTGTCGGCGGGCGCGGCCGGCGGCGGCTCGAACTGGAGCAGGAATTGAACCGATGGATCGTAGAAGCGGGTCACTGCAGCGTAGGGGATGCTGAGCCGCTTGGGTTGCCCGCCGAACTGCAGCGTGACCGAGAAGAACGTCTCGCCAGGGGCCAGGTCCCAGTACTGGTGCTGCAGGACGATCGTCATCTCGTCCGGGTACTTGGACAGGAGGTCCACCGGACCCGAGACGCCGGCCGCGTCGGTCTTGAACGTGATGTAGAAGTGGTGGGCGCCGGGCAGACCACCGGGCGCGGCGGCGCGCTTCAGCGCAGCCTTGACGACACCCCGCAGCGCGTCCTGCGCCAGGGCCTCGTAATTCATCAGATCCTGGGCCGGCGGCTCCTGGGCCATGCCATCTCCGAACGCGGGGGAAACTCGTTGTGTCAAAGGTAACGTCCCGCGGCGCCGAAGCAAGGCGCGAGGCGGCCACACATCGCCGGAATCGTCATGATGTTGAAGGGGGGACCGACGGGGTGGGCGCCTCCGCTGGGCGGGCCCGGATAGGTGGGAGGCTTCTGTTGCCAGGCGCCTCCCGGGCCCCGCCTAGGGATCTGAACCCCTAGGACTTAGGTCGGATGACTACCGAACCGCATTACGCGGCCAGGCGGACTTCCTCAGCGAAGTTATCGTTCGCATTTAGTTTAAGACCCGGAACGGTGGGTCAGGCCGAGAGAAAGCAACGCCTTTAGACGTCTGTCGATGCTGATCGGCCCCGCACTTGCCCGGCGATAACCCGGAGGAAGATTTGGTGGAGCCGCCGGGAATCGCACCCGGGTCCAGTCCGCTTATTACGCGCGCGTTTATCCCCATAGTCGGGCGAACCCGACGCCTTCGAATATAGGCGAGCTCGGGCCGGATTCAAAGGACCCGCCGTTCACGAAGCGCGGATCGACAGCTTCCATTCGCGAACGCGCGCCGGGCCTTCGCAGGCGGGTTGGCGGGGCGGCGACCGCGTTGGCTAGCCTTCACCATCGATTTGATGGAGCCTTTAGATGCGCGAGCTCGCCTACGCTTTCCGCCCGCTGGCCAACGACCTCGGGTCAAGCCTGCTGTTCGCCCTGCTGCTGATCGTCGGTGTCGACGCGCGATCCGCGACCCTCATCGCCATCGCCTTCGGCCTCGCGCACGCGGGGCTCTGGCTGGCGCTGGGCAAGCCGGTGGCGCTTCTGCAGTGGGCCAGCCTGGCCCTGGTGCTGCTCTTCGGCACGGCGGCGCTGTTCACGGATGACCCGCGTTTCCTGATGGCGAAGCCGACGCTCGTCTACCTCGTGATCGCCGCGGTCATGCTGAAGCGGGGCTGGATGCTGCGCTACCTGCCGCCGATCGCCGCCGGCTACGGCGAGCGGCTGATGATCGCCTTCGGCTATGTCTGGGCGGGGCTCATGCTGGTGTCCGCAGCGGCCAATCTGGCCTTCGCGCTTCGCTTCCCGGAAGCATGGCCGCTCTACAAGGCCACCTTCCCGATCGGGTCCAAGCTGGTGCTCTTCGCCATCCAGTTCACGACCGTGCGCGCGGTGGTGCGCGCCAAGCTCATGGCCGAGGCGCGCCTGCGGGCGCTGCCGGCCGAGTGACTGGGTCGGGTTCCGGCTCCGGTTGTGGTTCCTGACCCGGCGGCCGGAACCGGGACTGGGTGTCCGGCTTCAACTGGCCGCCGCTTTCGATGAGCTGGCGATAGGCCGTCCGGGCGGCGCTGAAGTCGGCGCCGCCGCGGAAGATCAGGTCGTAGCGGGGATCCTGCCCGAGGCTCGCCCCAATCACCGCCTCCAGCACCTCGGAGCCTTCGCCCACCTCCGCCAGGTCGCAGGCGCGGCGCACGGTGCGCGCGCCCTGCGCGGTCAGCAGGGTCATGTCGTAGGCCACGCCCTCCACGCAGACGGCCTCCGCCGCGCCTGCCTCGGCCACCCGCACGTCACGCGGTGACTTCCAGACCCAGTGGTTGCGCAGGCTATGGAAGCGGTCGGCCGAGCCAGCGGGCAACTCGCGGTCGAAGCCCAGGCGGCGGCCGATGCCGGCCTCGCAGCACGCCAATCCGGCCCGGCCCTGGACGAACACGCGGTCGTCGCCGCGCACCGACACCCGCGTCACCGTTTGACGGACTGTTGCGGTGGGCCGGGTCCACACCTCCAGGATCATCTCGTCACCCCGCAGCAGTTGCCACTGCAGCGGCATCAGCCCCCAGAGGCGATAGGTGGAGGCGTCGACGCCGTTGTCGATGCTCGGCAGCCGCTCGCCGCGGCGGACGCGCCGCCCGCCGAAGGGGTCGGCTTCCTCGCCGGCCTTGGGCCACTTCTCGTCCCACCAGCTCTTCGGGTCGGGCGGCGGGAAGGGCCACACCTCGGCCTCGTACGGAGGCGTGTCCTTCGGCGGGCCGATCTCGATGACCCGGCGGCGAAAGAACTGGGCGTCGGCCGGCGTCGCGAAGGCCAGCACGAGCATCCCGGTGATGATGCGATGGATCGCGGGCAAGCGGGCTCTCTCCTGCTCCGCCCCCCGGAGAGAAGAGACTATCGCCTCCAGGTGTTCCCCTGAAGGGGCCTCAGAAGACGTCAACCCCGCGCGAGATCGACAGCACGCCCGTGCGGGAAACTTCCACCAGGCCGAGTGGACGCATGAGGTCGACGAACTTGTCGATCTTGGACGGCGCGCCGGTCAGCTCGAAGACGAAGCTCTCGTGCGTGGTGTCGATCACCTTGGCGCGGAAGATGTCGGACACGCGCAGCGCCTCCACTCGATCGACGCCGGTCCCCTTGACCTTCACCAGCGCCAGCTCGCGCTCCAGGCCGTTCGGGTCCCGCGTAACGTCCTGGACGTGGCGGGTCGACACCATCTTCTGCAGCTGCGCCTCGATCTGGGCCAGCACCTGCGGCGTGCCGCGGGTGACGATCGTGATCCGGCTGGTGTGGGCCTTCCGATCGGTCTCCGCGACGGTCAGGCTCTCGATGTTGTAGCCCGCGCGCGGCGAACAGCCCGACCACGCGGTGCAGCACCCCCGGTTCGTTGTCCACCAGCACCGCGAAGGTCGCCAGGCTCTCCGGCGCCTCCTCGTGAGCGAGGTCGTAAACGGAGGCGGGCGCGGAAGCGGCTTGGGCGTCGGACATCGGTCGGGCTCCTTCGGTGGAGACGAGGTGTCACAGGACGCCGTCGGCCGCAACCGGCGTGGCCTCCGCGCCACAGGGGCTTAACCAATGCGTGCGCGCCGCAACCTTCGCCTTGCCCGCCGTCATCGGATCGTGAGAGACGAACGCCGTTCTCAGACGAGAGTCACCGAATGACGACGTGCAACCTCATGGCCAGCGAAACCCGCACCCGCCCCTGGGCCGGTGCGTCGGACGCTGCCGTGCGCGTCGGTTCGGATCCGGGCGCACTGATCACTCTGATCCCCCCACCGCCTGACCGCGGACGCTCCTGGAAGGAGGTCCGCTTGAGACCTCCGGGAGCTTCCAATGTTCATTCCGCTGACGGGCGCCGCTCCGGTTCCGAAAAGGGCCGCCCCGACTTCCCTCTTGCGACTGGTGGCCGGCGAGTTCGCCGACGCCGTCGCCCGCGTGTGGCCCGAGCCCCACGCCGCCTTCCTGGCCGCGCCCGCCGCGCGGCGGCACCTGGCTTGCCTGGGGTTCGCCGTGGGCGCCGAGGTCCGGGCGCTGGCGGCCGCCGTCATGGGCGCACGCCTGCGGCATGCGATCCAGGCCTTGCTGCCGCAGCCTCCGGCCGGACTGGAGCGGCTGCTGGGCCGAATGGGCGAGATCGCGCTGGACGCCGACGCCTACCGGCTGCTCCTGAGACTGCTGGATCGGCCGGCGCCCGCCAAGGTGCTGCGCCACGCCGAGCTGGTGGACGTGAGCCTGGTCCGCCGCCTGGCCGGCCTACCCGAGCCGATGGAGCAGGCGGTGCGGCTGGCCCGCGACCTGACGCCCGAGGCGATCGCGGTGCTGCGCGAGGCCTATGACGCGCTGGCCTTCCGCGACGGCCGCAACGCGGCGGAGGCCGCGGCCTCCGCCTGGGCGCGTGTGGGCTCTGCCAAGTCGCTGTTCGAGTTGGTTCGCGACGACCTGACGCCCGAGCCGGCGGCTCCGCCGCATCCGGGCGCGGGCCGGCTGCGTCCGCTTTCCAGCAAGGCTGCGATCCGCGAGGCGGCGCGCCGGTATCGGAACTGCCTGGCGGACCGGACGCCGCACGCGGCCTCCGGCTGGTCGGCCTTCTACGAGTGGGAGGGGCCGCCGGGCGCCATCGTCGAGATCAGCCGCGACCACGTGTTCGGCTGGCGGCTGGACGAGGCGCGCCTCGCCGACAACGCAGTGGTGCCGGAGCCGGTGCGCGACGAGATCGCCTGCGACCTCGCGCTCATGGGCGTCCACGTCGGCCGCTCGGGCTGGCAGCTCGACCGGCTGCTGCGCGAGGACGTCGGCCGCGGCTACCGGTTCTGGCCCGTGGAGGAAGACGTGGCGGAGGCGTTCGGCGAGGGGTGACCCCCCGCCGGACCCTCTTGGCCGTGCGCTCAAATCGGCGCGAGCACCGACTCCGGCCCGCCAGGCGTGGTACGATCGCCCGGTGACCAACAGGGTCAGACCCGAGAGCCAAAGGAGGCGGCATGTCCCCGCTCCGGATGCCTCAGCACCTCGCCGATCCTCCGCACGTCGACAGCGGCGAGGCGGTCCTGAGGTTCAAACTGCTCGAAGAGCTCGACACCGGCCTCAAACGCAACGAGGACCGCGTCGAAGCGGCCTTGGCCGCGTTGCGGCGGCACGACGCGGAGGGACGGCACGATCCTGACCTTCGAAGTCGGCTGCTGGAGCACGCCGCGGACGCCGTCTGGAGCCTGTTCGTGCAGCACGAGGCCTGCGATTGCGCCGACCACGATGAACTCGTCCGACGCTACGGCATCCCGCCCGAGGTCACCGCCCGGATCGGCGCGGCGCACTAGCCCATGAGCGTCAGGCCGAAACGTCGGTGACGGTCGCGTCCAGCAAACGAAGGAGGTCGGCGGGCGCGAGCCTGGCCTGCAGGCCGCGCTGACCGCCGTTGACGAACACCTGCGACTTCTTCAGCGCCGCAGCGTCCAGCACCGTGCGCACGCGCTTCTTCTGGCCGAAGGGGCTGACGCCGCCGACCTTGTAGCCGGTGACCCGCTCGGCGTCGGCGGGCTTCATCATTTCGGCGGCCTTGCCGCCAAGGGCCGCGGCGAGCTTCTTCATGGAGACCTCGCGGTCGGACGCCAGCACGACGCAGGCCGGCCTGCCGTCGACCAGCACCATCAGCGTCTTCAGCACTTCGTCGGGCGCAACGGCCAGGGCCTCGGCCGCCTGCAGCCCGACGCGCTCGGCGTTCGGGTCATAGTCGTAGGTCGCAAGCTCGAAGGCCACGCCCGCGCGGGTCAGCGCGAGCGTGGCTGGGGTCGTCCGGCTCACACCAGGCGCTTGCCGGCGTCGTCGATGATGGAACCCAGGTCGCGGGCCTCCTCGGCCATGATCATCTCGTTGTGGGCCTTGCCCGACGGGATCATGGGGAAGCAGTTCTCTTCCTTCGTCACGCGGCAGTCGAAGATCACCGGCTTCCGCACGTTGATCATCTCGAGGATCTTGTCGTCCAGTTCGTCAGGATGCTCGGCCCTCAGGCCGACGCCGCCGTACGCCTCGGCCAGCTTCACGAAGTCGGGCAGGGACGAGGAGTAGGAGTGCGAATAGCGCTCGCCGTGCAGCAACTGCTGCCACTGGCGGACCATGCCCATCCACTCGTTGTTCAGGATGAAGATCTTGATCGGCAGGTCGTACTGCACCGCCGTCGAGATCTCCTGCATGGTCATCTGCACGCTGGCGTCGCCGCCGATGTCGATGACCAGCGCGTCCGGGTGCGCCATCTGCACGCCCACCGCCGCCGGCAGACCGTAGCCCATGGTGCCCAGCCCGCCCGAGGTCATCCAGCGGTTCGGCTCCTCGAAGCGGTAGAACTGGGCGGCCCACATCTGGTGCTGGCCGACCTCGGTGGTGATGTAGGTGTCGCGGTCCTTGGTCAGTTCGTAGAGCCGCTGGATGGCGTGCTGCGGCTTGATCAGCTTGGCGTCGGGCCGGAAGCCG
Source organism: Phenylobacterium sp. J426 (assembly GCF_024699945.1). Lineage (GTDB taxonomy): Bacteria > Pseudomonadota > Alphaproteobacteria > Caulobacterales > Caulobacteraceae > Phenylobacterium. The sequence goes on from NZ_JAJOMY010000001.1 coordinate 2,328,517, forward strand.
AACGAGTTGCGCGCGCGCCAGCCTTCGATCTCGGCCCACCAGCTCTTCATCGCGGCCTTGTCGGTGGCGAGGTTGCGGGCTTTCCAGGCGGCGATCATGTCTTCCAGCACGCTGGCGGCGTCGCCGACGAGGCCGACGTCGGCGCGGACGTTCTTGCCGATGGAGGACGGGTCGATGTCGATGTGGATCTTCTGCGAGGTGGGCGCGAACGCGTCGAGGCGGCCGGTCACGCGGTCGTCGAAGCGCGCGCCGATCGCCACCATCACGTCGCAGTCGTGCATGGCGTTGTTGCTCTCGAAGCTGCCGTGCATGCCGACCATGCCCAGCCACTTCGGATCCGACGCCGGGAAGGCGCCCAGCCCCATCAGGGTCGAGGTGACAGGCGCGCCGGTCAGTTCGGCGAATTCGCGGAGAAGCCGGGCGGCCTTGGGCCCGGCGTTGATGACGCCGCCGCCGGTGTAGAGGATCGGCTTGCGGGCGCGGGCGATCATCGCCACGGCCTCGGCGATCTTCGACGGCTCGGCCTTGGTGCGCGGGGCGTAGTTGTGGGCGTGGGTCACCTCGGCCGGACCGTGATAGGCGGCCTTGCCGAACTGGACGTCCTTCGGGATGTCGATGACCACCGGGCCCGGCCGGCCTGAGGTGGCGATGTGGAACGCCTCGTGGATGATCCGGGGCAGGTCCTCGACCGACTTCACCAGGTAGTTGTGCTTGGTGCAGGGCCGGGTGATGCCGATGGTGTCGCACTCCTGGAAGGCGTCGGTGCCGATCAGGTGGGTCGCGACCTGGCCGGTGATGACCACCATCGGGATGGAGTCCATCAGCGCGTCGACGATGCCGGTGACGGCGTTCGTCGCGCCGGGGCCGGAGGTGACCAACACCACGCCGGGCTTGCCGGTGGAACGCGCATAGCCTTCGGCCGCGTGGGTCGCCCCCTGCTCGTGGCGGACCAGGACGTGCTTCAGCCTGGGTTCGTTGAAGAGCGCATCGTAGATCGGCAACACCGCCCCGCCGGGGTAGCCGAACAGCACGTCCACGCCCTGATCGATGAGGGCGCGCACCACCATCTCGGCTCCGGAGATGATGTCGACTTCAGCTTCGATCGTCTGGTGGGCGGTCATGGGAGACTCTTTCGGAGAGGGCTCGGATGCGGACGGGCTTGAGGGCAATAAAAAAGGCCCGTGAGGGCCTGGGAACGAGCGACCGGTCGGTGCTGACGCCTATCGTCAGTCCGTTGTCGGCCGCCCGGTGATTACAAGAATGTTGCGCATGTAACGACCCTGCAGGGAGTGGTCAGGGAAATGACATGCCGGGATCAGACCGTCAAGGCCGGGTCCAGCGCAAGAAACTGCCTCCACTGTAGCTCCGGATCGGTTTCCATGAGGCGGGGCCAGCCCGACATCTGGCCGCGCATCCAGGTCATCTGGCGCTTGGCGTAGCGGCGGGTCTCCTGCTGGGCGGCGGTGATGGCGTCGTCGAGCGAGGCTTCGCCGCGCAGGTGGGCGGCGAGTTCGCGCACGCCCACGGCCTTCATGGCGGGCAGGGCAGGGTCGAGGTCGCGGGCCATCAGCGCCCGCACTTCGTCCAGAGCCCCGGCGTGGATCATGGCGTGCAGCCGCGCATCGCAGCGGACGTAGAGCGTCTCCCGCGGCGGCTCCAAGGCGACGGGGCTCCAGTGGGAGATGGCGGCTTCGCCGGTCCGCTGCAGATCGGTAAGCGCAGCGCCCGTGGCGGCGAACACCTCCCAGGCCCGGCAAAGCCGTTGCCGGTCGCCGGGCGCGATCCGCGCGGCCGCGGCGGGGTCGGCGCCGCTCAGCCGAGCGCGGAAGGCCTCTTCGCCCATCCGGTCGAAGTCGGCGGCGGCGGCGGCGCGGACCTCGGGCGGCACCTCGGGGATTTCCGCCAGACCCTGCGTCAGCGCCCGGAAATAGAGGCCCGTGCCGCCGACGACCACCGCGGGGCGGCCGCGCGCGGCGATGTCGGCCACGACCTCGGTCGCCGCCCGCAGCCAGCGGCCGACTGACCACCCGTCGGCCGGATCGACCGTCCCGAACAGGTGGTGCGGCGCGCGCGCCGTCTCCTCCGGGCTCGGCCCGGCCGTGATCACCCGCAGCCCGGCGTAGAGTTGCATGCTGTCGGCGTTGACGATCTCCGCGCCGACGGTTTCCGCCAGCCGCAGCGCGAGCGCCGACTTGCCGCTTGCCGTGGGGCCGGCGATCAGCCAGATGCGGGGCTCAATGGAGCTCGTCCTCACAACCGTCACGCCGGCTCAGGCCGGGTCCCTCTCGATCGGCTACGCCGACGCCTTCGCCACGCTCGACGTCGACATCCTCGACTCCGTCATGCTCTCGCCGCAGGCCTCCGACCTTGTCTTCGAGGCTGCCAGCCTGGAGACGGTGCGCAAAGCCCTGGCTGTCTCGTTTGCCGCCGCACCCTTCGACTGGTGCGTCCAACCCACAACGGGGCGCCGCAAGCGCCTGCTCGTGGCCGACATGGACTCAACCATCATCAATGTCGAGTGCCTGGACGAGCTCGCCGACTACGCCGGCAAGAAGGCCGAGATCGCCGCGATCACCGAGCGCGCCATGCGTGGCGAACTTGAGTTCGAGGGCGCCCTGCGGGAGCGGGTCGGCATGCTGAAGGGTCTGTCGACCACGGCGCTCCAGCAGGCCTATGACGAACGGGTCCGGCTGAATCCCGGCGCGCGGACCCTGGTTCGGACCATGGCCGCCAACGATGCGCGTTGCGTGCTGGTCTCCGGCGGCTTCACCTTCTTCACCGGCCGGGTGGCCGAAGCCGCGGGCTTCCATGCCGACCGCGCGAATACGTTGCTGGAAGGCGAGGGCTTGCTGACCGGCCTCGTCGGAGAGCCCATCCTGGGGCGCGAGGCCAAGCTTGCGGCGCTCAATGAGGAGGCTGCCGCCCTCGGCGTCCCGCTCTCGGAGACCCTGGCGATCGGCGACGGGGCCAACGACCTGGCGATGATCGAGGCGGCGGGCCTGGGCGTCGCCTATCGCGCCAAGCCGATCGTCGCCGCGCAGGCGGACGCCAAGGTGGATCACTCGGACCTGACCGCTCTGCTCTATTTCCAGGGCTACCGCGCGGACGAATTCGTGACCGACTGATGGCCTTCCCGCGCGCCGTGAAAGCCGTCGTGTTCGACATGGACGGCCTGCTGATCGACACCGAGACGGTGATCTATCGCGCCATGCAGCGCACGGCGGACAGCATCGCGCGCGAACTGCCGTTGACGACCTTTCAGCGGATGGTGGGTCTGCAGCACGCCGCCAGCGACCTGATCCTGCTGGAGCACTTCGGCGAGGATTTCGATCTCGCGGGCTGGTCGGCGGAGGTGAGCCGTCACTTCCGCGCCGAACTGGCCGCGGGCATTGCGCTGAAGGAAGGCGTGCTGGAGATCCTGGACCTTCTCGACCAAGCCGGCCTTCCGCGGGCGATCGCCACCTCGTCCAGCCTGCAGAGCGTGCAGCTGAGCCTTGGGCCCCATAGCCTGGTCGACCGCTTCCACGCCCTGATCACCCGCGACGTCCAGACGCGCGGCAAGCCGCATCCGGAACCGTTCCTGAAGGCGGCCGACGCCCTCGGCGTGGACCCGGCCGATTGCCTGGCCCTGGAGGACAGCCACAACGGCGTACGCTCGGCCTCGTCCGCCGGCATGATGACCATCATGGTTCCCGACATGCTGGACCCGACCGAGGAGATGGAGACGCTCTGCCTCCGGATCGCCCGCGACCTGCATGAGGTCCGAGACCTGCTGGCGGCGCAGGGCTGAGCGAAAGGCGGCTCCCCCTCGGGGTGGCGAGGGGGAGCCGTGAAGTCGTAGGTCGCCGGCTTGGAGCGGAGCGACCTCACTTGCGGTAAGCTGAATTACGCGCGTAATCCACGCTCAGATTGCGGGCGTAATTCCGAAAGTCAAGCGGCCTTAGCGGCTGCCGCCCGACCCCGACGGTCCGCGCTCGAAGTAGCGGAAGAACGCGCTGTCAGGCGAAAGCACCATGGTGGTGTCGCCCTGGCCGAGGCTGGCCTCATAGGCCTGCATCGAGCGCCAGAAAGCGGCGAAAGAGGGGTCGCGGCCGAAGCTCTGGGCGAAGATGCGCGTGCGCTCGCCGTCGCCTTGACCGCGGAGCGTCTCACCCTGTTCCTGCGCCTGGGCGAGCGTGATGGTCACATCGCGGTCAGCCTGGGCGATGATCTCGCGCTTCTGCTGCTCGCCCTCGGCGCGGATGCGGGCCGCCTCCTGCTGGCGGGAGGTCTGCATGCGGCGGAAGACGGCTTCCTGGTTCTCCGTAGGGAAGTCGGCGCGCTTGATCCGCACATCGATCACCTGGATGCCGAAGCGTGAAGCCTCGGCGCGGCGGGCGACATCGGTCCGCGCCTGCTGCATCAGTCGGCCCCGAGCGCCGGAGATGACGTCGCTCTGCTGGGCCGAGCCCAGGACCTGGCGCAGCGAGGAGTTCACCAGCCGCTCGATGCGGTCGGCGGCGATCCGCTCGTCGCGCAGGGTGCGGTAGAAGGCCAGCGGATCCGAGATGCGGTAGCGCACGAACGCGTCCACGACCAACCGCCGCTGGTCGGCGGTCGGGATCTCCGCCTGCTGGATTTCGACCGCGAGGTTCCGGCGGTCGAACTTCACGACGTTCTCCCAGAACGGGAACTTGGCGTTGAGGCCCGCGCCGGGGCGGCCCGGCGCATTGACGACCCTGACGGGTTCGCCGAACCGCAGCACGAGCGCCTGCTCGCGCTGATCGACGATGAACAGCGTGTTGGCGAGCAGCACCAGGGCGCCCACGCCGACGATCAGATAGGTCCAGAGGCGGCGGCTCATTGGGCGCTCCTCGCGCCTTGCGGCTGCACCGAGACGTCGGGCGTCGGTGCGCCCTGAGGCTGCGTGCGCGGCCGGAAGACGTCGGGCGGCAGGATGATCGGCGCGCTCGCGCCTTCGCTGTCGACGATCACCTTGTTCGAACGCTGCAGCACGCGCTGCATGGTCTCGATGTAGATGCGATCGCGCGTCGCGCCCGGCGCGCGCCGGTACTCGTTGAGGACGGCGTTGAAGCGGGAGGCGTCACCGGTGGCCTCTCGCACCGCCTGTTCGCGGTAGGCTTCCGCCGACTGGATGATCCTCGCCGCGTCACCCTGGGCCTCGTTGACCACGCGGTTGCGATAGCCGTTGGCTTCGTTGACGGCCGACTCCTGGTCCTGCTGTGCGCTGATCACGTCGCGGAACGCCGCCTGCACCTGCTGCGGCGCGTTGGCGGCGCTGATCTGCACTTCGTTGATCCGGACGCCGGTGCCCCAGGCGTCCAGCGTCCGTTGCATCAGTTCAGCGGTCTCGAGCTCGACCTGTCCCCGGCGCTTCGAGATGATGTCGAGCAGCGGCGTGCGTCCCACGACTTCGCGCATCGCGCTTTCGGCGACCGCCTTAACCGACTCCTCGGGATCGCGGATGGTGAAGACGAACTGGTCGGCGTCGGAGATGCGCCACGTCACGCTGAACTGCAGGTCGATGATGTTCTCGTCGCCTGTCACCATCAGGCTCTCCTCCGGCAACGCGCCGGGAGAGGCGCCGCCGATGGCGAGACGCTGCAGGCTGGTGACCGGCACCTTCTGCACGCGCTCGATCGGGGCCGGGAGGTGGTAGCGCAGCCCGGGACCTTCGTTGCGCGAGTAGGCGCCGAAGGTGGTGACGACCGCCTCCTCGTTGGACTCCACGACGTAGATGCCCGAGAGCGCCCATAGGCCCACCGCGGCGCCGGCGATCGCGGCGATTGCGCCAGGCCGGATTCCGCCGGGGCCGCCCATGAAGTCGCGCAGTCTGCGACCCAGCTGGTCGAAGCCGGCGTTGAAGTCCGGTCCATTCGGGCCGCGGCCGCCCCCTCCGTTGCGGGGACGTCGGGGCGGGGGATTGTTGCGGTCGCCGTCGCCGGACGGGGGCGAGCCCCACGGGCCGGGATTGGCGTTGTCGTTCCAGGGCATCAGCCGGGTTTTACTCGGTTGTTGTCGGGGCGTTCGCGGGTCTTCTGCTTATAGGTCCCGGCGGTGTTGTAAACCGGGCGGGCTTGTAAACCGGCGCTGTCAGCCGGATATGAGACCCCTTCCTTCGCAAGGCAAGTCAAAGCGGCATGATCCAACCGGCAGGCCCGGATAGAACGGTGGTCCTCCAGGCGCTGGACGCTGTGCCGGATCCGAGGTCCGGCCAGGGCCTGGCCAGCGCCGGCCTCGTGCGCGGTCTCGTCATCCGCGGCAGCCGCGCGGCCTTCATGCTGGAGGTCCCGCCCCAAGACATTGAACTCTACCGCGAGACCCGCGACGCCGCCGAGCGGGCGCTCGCGGGCGTGGCCGGTGTGGAGACCGCCCAGGTGGTTCTGACCGCCGAGACCGCCGCGCCCCAGCTTCGCACCGCGCCCAGCTCCGGACAGACCGGCGGTCGCCGCGCCCGCGTCACCGACGATCCCCAGGCCCGACTCCAGCCGATGGCCGAGGCCGAGCGACCGCCGCACGTCCGAAAGGTGATCGCCATCGCCAGCGGCAAGGGCGGGGTCGGCAAGTCGACCGTCGCCGTCAACCTGGCGGCCGCCTTTGCGCGGCTCGGCCTGCGCGCTGGCCTTCTGGACGCCGACATCTACGGCCCCTCGGCGCCGCACATGCTGGGCGCCGATGGCGAGCCGACGTTCGACGCCGACAAGAAGCTGAACCCGCTTGAGGCCTGGGGCGTGAAGGTCATGTCCATCGGCTTCATCGTCGAGCCGGGCCAGGCCAGCATCTGGCGCGGCCCGATGGCGTCGTCGGCGCTGCGCAGCCTGATGAACTCCAACTGGGGCACGGCGGCCGAGCCGCTGGACGTGCTGGTGGTCGACCTTCCGCCGGGCACCGGAGACATCCAGCTGACGCTCGTTCAGCGCCTGAAGCTGGACGGCGTGGTCATCGTCTCGACGCCGCAGGAGATCGCCCTGATCGACGCTCGCCGCGCCGCGGCCATGTTCGGCAAGACCGGCGCACCGATCCTGGGGGTCGTCGAGAACATGGCATGGTTCGAAGGCCCCGACGGCTCGCGCACCGCCATCTTCGGCGAGGGCGGCGCGGCAGAGGAGGCGCGTCGTCTCGGCGTGCCGCTGCTGGCGCAGATCCCGATCGAGGTCGCGCTCCGCCAGGGCGGCGACGAGGGCCGGCCGCTGGTGGCCACGACGCCGGATGCGCCCGCCTCCTGGGCCTTTCTTCAGATGGCCGAGAAACTCAGGCCCTAGGGCCTGGCGGCAGGTCCTTCGGCGGCAGGACCATGTCGTCGCCTGTCAGGGATCCGAGGCCAGGGGCCTCGGCGTAGGCCGCGTCGCGTGCGTCGAGTTCCCGGCGGATTTCGGCATGGCGCTCGGGGGTCAGCTTGTACCCGACGAAGCTGAAGCCGGCGGCCATCGACAGCACGATGGGGCCCACGATGTAGACGAGCTCCAGCGTCCGAATGGCCTCCGGGGAATTCACCGCCCCCTCGGCCGCCTGGTAGCCGAGCGCCGCCAGCAGCACGAACGTAAGGGCCGACAGTCCCGAGGCGATCTTCGTGGTCCCGATCGTCATGGCGTACATCAGGCCCATCCACTCGCGCCCGTTGGCCAGCCGCAGCTCGTCGGCGATGTCTCCGGTGAGCGCGCGGATCATCACCAGGAAGCCCGCGGCCATGGCGCCGACCAGGAACATGCCGGGCGCGAAGGCCAGGAAGTTGCCGGCCGGCAGGAAGGGCACCACGATCAGGCCCAGCGAATAGACCATGGTCGTCACCATCAGCGCCCGGTGCTTGCCGATCCGATTGCCGAGCCAGGCGACGGCAGGCGCGCCGGCGAAGCCGGCCGCCACATAGATCATCAGCAGGGTGTTGGCCTCGACCACACCGAATCCGCGGCTGTCCTGGAAGTAGAAGAGGTAGAGCGCCGCCATCCAGCCGGGCGCTGCGGTGGCCGCGAAATCGGCGGCCAGCAGGCGCAGCACGTTGCCGTGCTTCAGCAGCGTCAGATAGTCGCGCAGGGCGAAGCTCTTGCCGTGCTCCACCGTGATTGGCTCGCGCGTGGTGGCCAAGACCAGCAGCGCGGTCACCGGCAGGGCGGCGATAATGAACCAGACCATAGCCCGGACGCCGTCGCTGTCGGATGCGCCCTGTTGCTGCATCAGGATCGGAATGACCAGCACCGCCACGGCGCCCACCACGCCCAGCCCGATCACGGCGCCGAACACCCGGTTGCGCTGTTCGTACGTCGGGCCCAGCACGCCGCCCCAGGCGAGATGCGAGAGATAGACCATCGAATAGCCGATGTAGGTGAAGAGCAGGATCCCCGAGAGCGCGAGCTGGGTGGTCGATGGGCCCGCCTGCAACATCAGCCACAGGCCGAACATCATCACCGGCACGCCCAGCGCCAGCCAGACCCGGTAGCGGCCGAACCGGGTCCGTGTCCGGTCCATGGCCATGCCGATGCCCACGTCGATCGGGATGTCGATCAGGCGGACCATGGCGAAGGCCGTGCCGACCACGGCCAGCGACAGGCCCACGTGAGTCGCGAAGTAGCGGGGGAGGTGGACCGCGATGGCCAGCACCAGCGCCTGGATAGGAATGCTGGCGCTGGCGAACGCCAGGACGGTGAGCGGATTGAGGTGGCCGGCAGGAGTTCCAGACTTCGCCTTCGTCACCCAACCCTCCGCTCGATTGCGCCTCTGTCGGGCGCCGTTCTCAGGTTACGCGCGATCACCTGCGCCGGCGCAAGCCCAAAGAGATTACGGGCGCGAAACGGGCGCGGACCACGCTGAAGAAAAAGGCCCTCCTCGTCGCCGAGAAGGGCCTCCATCATTTCTCAGCGTGCGAGGCGGATCAGCCGCCCTGCATCTTGCGGAAGAACTTCGCCGTCTGCTCGCCGCCGTTCATGTAGGCCTGCTGACCCTCGGCGTCGGCGATCTTGGCGAAGTTGTCGCGCACCTGCTCCACCGTCGCCGAGCCGCCGAGGTACACGCCCTCGGTCTCGACGATGCGGGCCACGGCGAAGGCGCCGGCGCCGGCGGTCAGCACCGTGCCGGTAGGCGCCTCTTCCGAGCACAGGAACACGACGCCCGGCGTCACGAACTCGGGCTTCAGCTGCTCCAGCACCTGGGGCGGCATCAGGTTCTCGGTCATCCGGGTCGCGGCCACCGGGCTGATGGCGTTGACGTGGATGTTGTTCTTCTGTCCCTCGAGTTTCAGCGTGTTCATGAAGCCGACGAGGCCAAGCTTGGCCGCGCCGTAGTTCGACTGGCCGAAGTTGCCATACAGGCCCGTCGACGACGTGGTGACGACGATCCGGCCGTAGTTCTGCTGGCGCATGATCTCCCAGACCGCCTTGGCCGGCTTCACGGTGCCCAGCAGGTGGACGTCGACCACGACCTCGAAGTCGGGGATCTCCATCTTGGCGAAGGTCTTGTCCCGCAGGATGCCGGCGTTGGCGACGAGGATGTCGATCCGGCCCCAGGCGTCCATGGCGTCCTTGACCATGCGGGCCACGCCGGCGTCATCCGTGACCGACGAGCCGTTGGCGATCGCCTCGCCGCCGAGCGCCTTGATTTCTTCCACGACCTTGTTGGCCGCATCGGAGCCGCCGCCCGAACCGTCGACCGAGCCGCCGAGGTCGTTGACCACGACCTTCGCGCCGCGACGCGCGAGCTCGAGCGCATGCTGGCGGCCGAGGCCCCCGCCCGCGCCGGTGACGATGGCCACTTTGCCGTCGAAGCGGATGTCCGCCATGTGCGAGTTCCCTCTTGAACAGGTGTTCGGAATTTCGCCGCGCGTTGTGCGGTGCGGCGAAGAGGGCGTCAAGCTGACGTGACGGAGGTGGCTTGTAGGAGAGGGGCCTCCCCCGCCACCAGGACGAGACGGGGGAGGCCGGCGCTGCGACTAGGGAGCTTGGGGAGCCCTAGCCCTGCGGCGCTGTCTCGCTCTGCGCCTGCTGCTGGCGCACGAACTTCACCAGCACGCGCTGGCCGATGAGGAATGGCGCGCCGGAGCTGTCGACCACCACCTCGACCACGCGATCGTCAGTGCGCTCGTTCGGGTCGTCGGACTGCAGCTTGCGGGCGCCGAAGACCGCGGCCCGGCGCAGGACCTTGCCGTCGAAGGTCTTGGTGGGGTCGCTCTCGGGCGACATGGTCACGCTCTGGCCGACACTGACGAAGGGCAGGGCGCCCTCGGCGATCTCGGCGCGGACGATGCGTCCGGCGCGGGGCTCCAGGTCGAACATGTTCGAGACGTTCAGGGTCGAGGCCCCGGCGCCCGGGTTGGCGTAGCGGCGAACGATGCGGCCGTCGGCCGGGGCGCGGATGATGCTGAGCTCCTGATCGTAGCGGGCCTCGTTCAATCGGGCCTCGGCCGTGGCGACGACGGCCTGCTGGGCCATGATCTTGGCCTGGGCCTCGCGCACCGCGTCACGAGCCTGGTCCAGCTTCTGCGCGGCTACGAAGTTCGACGGCGCCAACCCCTGCATCCGGCGCTCCTCGCGCTGGGCGGACGACAGCTGCACCTCCAGCAGCGCCAGCGCCGCCCGGGCCTGGCGAACTTCGGCCGCGGCGCGCTCGGACTGCAGGCGCGGCTCGTCGTCCTCGAGGCGGGCGAGGATCTGGCCCTTCACCACGTCGTCGCCTTCTTGGGCCAGGACGTCGCGGACCACGCCGGCGCGACGGGCGGCCACCTGGATGATGCCGCCTTCGACGTCGGCCTTGCCGTTGGCCACGGCCGCGTAGGGGCTGGGCTTCACCTCGGCGGCTGCCTTGGCCTCGGCGGCCTTCCTGGCCTTGGCCTGACCCGAGACGAACATGAAGCCGCCACCCCCCAGCACGAGGACGAGGACGGCGATCCAGACGAAGCGGTTGCGGAGAATGGCAGGCATGGGTCTCTAGGCTCCAACGAGCTCGGGTTCGGGGCGGCGTTCGGCGGTGGAGGCCGTGGCCGGGGGGGTGGCCGTGCGGTCCTCCAGGATCTCGCCGTCTTCCAGGTGGATGATGCGGTCGGCGTAGGCTTCCAGGCGCGGATCGTGCGTCACGCAAATCACTGCGGCGCCGTGCTGCTTGGCGGCGCGCTGGAGCAGCTTGATCACGATCTGGCCGTTCTCCCCGTCCAGCGCCGAGGTGGGCTCGTCGGCGAACACCAGCCGCGGGTCCTTGGCGAGCGCCCGGGCGATGGCCACCCGCTGCTTCTCCCCGCCCGACATCTCGGCGGGGCGGGAGTTCAGGCGCTTGCCCAGGCCGACCTCTTCGAGCGCATGGGCGGCCTTCTCGCGCGCCACACTCTTGGGGTGGCCCTGATACTTCAGGATGATCTCGACCTGCTGCAGGGCGGTCAGCGCCGAGAACAAGTTGAAGCCCTGGAAGATGAACCCGCAGTGGTCGAGCCGGAACCGGTCCAGCTTGCCGGACCGAAGATTCCAGATGTCGGTGTCCAGCGCCCGGATCCGCCCTTCATCCGGCTTCAGCAGGCCGGACAGCGAGGCGACCAGCGTCGACTTGCCTGAGCCCGAGGGGCCCATGACCATCGTCACCTCGCCGTGGCGGGCGTCGAAATCCACGCGCTTCAGCACCTCGATGTGGGTGCGGCCGGTCTTGAAGCGCTTGTAGACGCCGTGCGCTTCGATGGCGGTCTTGTTCGCAAGGCTCATCGCAGGAGGTCCGCGGGTTGGCTCTTCTTGAGGATGCCGAGGGCGAGCAGGCCCGAGGCGCACGAGATGACGAGCAGCAGGACGGAGACGCCGATCACCCACGGCGCGGGGAAGCCCATCGGCAGGCCGCCGTTCTTGGCCAGCAGGAAGACGCCGAAGGTGAAGAGGCCGGTGGCGATCAGGCCGACGATGCCGACCCACACCGACAGCTCCATGACGATCATCCTCAGCGAGCCCATCGAGACGCCCAGCGCCCGCAGGCTCGCGAACTCCTTGATCGACGACAGGATGGCGCCGCGCAGCGTCTGCGAGGTGATGCCGACGCCGATCAGAAAGCCCAGGAAGACCGAGAAGCCGATGAAGATGCCGATGATCTGTTCCGACATCAGGGCGCCCTCGTTGGCCGCGCGCAGCTCTTCGCGGGTCCAGGCGCGGTAGGCGCCCTTGGCGGTGGCGTTCAGCTGGTCGCGGACGATGACCGCCCGGGCGGGGTCCTGGATGCGGACCATCAGCGGGCCGGTCTTGGACTGGTCCCGATTGAAGCCCAGCAGTCGGATGGTGTCGCGGGAGGCGACGACCGCGGCGTTGTTGATGTTGGGGTAGCCGTCGAGGATGGCGCGCACGCGCACCGTCTTGCCATTCAGCGAGGCGGCGTCGCCGAGCTGCACGCCCAGGCGCTTCAACTGGCTGCGATCGATGGCCACGGCGTAGGGCTCCATCAGAGCCTGCCGGGTGGCCTCGGTGTAGTCCGTGGGCAGGGTCACGGCGCCTGGCCGTGTGTCGACCATGTTCACATCGACGTAGGTGGTGACCGCCTTCTCGCCATCCTTCGGCTGGTTCACCCACCGGCCGCCCTCGATGTCCCAGGCGGCGACCTCGGTCACTTCCGGGTGGAGGTACATCTGCGGCTGCAGGCGGGCGGGCAGGGTGCCCCCGCCAGAGTTGATCAGGCTCTCCATCTTGGCCGGCAGGATCATCAGGTCGGCCCGGCTGCGCTCGAGCGTGGCGGTGACACCCTTCACGATGCCCACGAACATGCCGACCTGGGCCAGGATCAGCAGGCCCGAGAAGGCGAGCGCCACGACGGCGGCGGTATAGCGCCGCCATTCGTGGATCAGTGTGGCCAAGGCCAGCGACATGGCGGATGCGCCCTTCCCAAGCTTTGCGCGAAACAAGCGCGCTTCACCCGGAAAGAGGCCGCCGCAACTGGCGGTGGATGCGGACGGGCCGATTAAACCTTCGTAATGCGGAAACCGCTCGCGAGCAGTTCGTTCGACGGCTCGTCGGACGCCCATGGGGCGGCCAGCGACGATCTGCCCATCAATCGGCCCTCGATGTTCCAGCGCACGCCTTCGGCGCGCCAGCTGGCCTCCGCGGCGCCGCCGAATTCGTGGGCCAGTCCCCGCATGAGGCGGGAGCCGAAGCCTTCCGAGACGGGCGGCGCCACCGGGGGCCGCCATGCTCGGCCCACACCAGGTTCAGCCGATCGAAGGCCTCATGCGCTCCGCGCGGGACAACGCTCCAGCTCAGGTGAACCCGCCCGGCCGGCGCGCTCAGCGCGCCGTGCTTCACCGCGTTGGTCGCAAGCTCGTGCAGCGCGAGAGAAAGGGCGAGCGCCTCCTGCGGCGCCAGGCGCACGGAGGGACCTTGCAGGACGAAGCGCGCCGGGTCGTCGGCGCCGAACGGCTCGAGCGCGGCCGCAACTGTGGGCCGAAGCTCCGCCCCGGACCAATGCTCCGCCGTCAGCACGTCGTGCGCCCGCGACAGCGCCATCAGCCGGTCCAGGAAGGCGGCCTGGCCGGCGCGCGGGTCCTCGGCGCGGCCCGCCTGGGCGGCGAGGGACTGCACCGTCGCCAGGGTGTTCTTCACACGGTGGTTGAGCTCGTTGATCAGCAGCCGCTGGCGCGCCTCGGCGAGTTTCGCCTCGCTGATGTCCTCGATCACGGCCGTGACGAACTGGATGGATCCCGCGTCGTCCCGCTGGGCCGACACGTGGTTGCGAACCCAGACGGAGGAGCCGTCCGCACGCAGGTAGCGCTTTTCGATGACGAAGGGCTCGCCGGTTTCGCTCAGGCGCTCGAAGAACAGGAGGTTCGTGGGCAGGTCGTCGGGATGTGTGACCTGCTGCATGGTGAGGTCCAGCAGTTGCTCGCGCGACCTGCCGAGGATCTCGCACAGGCGGTCGTTGACCAGCAGAAAACGGCCGGCCATGTCGGTCTGGGAGATTCCGACCGTGGCCTGCGCGATCATGCCGGCCAACCGCGTCTCGCTGGCGCGCAGCTTCCGTTCGGCGAGCACCCGGTCGGTGATCTCGCTGCCCTGGGCGAAGATGCCGATCACCGCGCCCGAGGCGTCGACGATCGGCTGATAGACGAAGTCGAAGTAGCCATCCTCCAGGCGACCATCGTCGTCGCGGGGCAACTGGATGGCGATCTCGCGGCCCTCGAACGGCCGGCCGGTGCGGTAGACCTGGTCCAACAGTTCGATGAAGCCCTGGCCTTCGAGCTCCGGAACCGCGTCGCGGAGACGCCGGCCCTCCAGTTCGCGGCCGCCCATCAGGCGCCGGTAGCCGGGGTTCGCGTAGTCGAAGATGTGCTCGGGACCGCGCAAAACAACGGCCAGCGCGGGCGCCCGCTCGAACAGACGGCGAAGCTCCGCGGAGACGGCGAGCGCCGCCGCCGCCCTGCCCTCGTCGCCGCTGTGCTCCGTCACCTGCGCCCCATGCCAATCCGCGCCGAAAATGCTCGGCCGCCCGGCTAAGCAACGCTGCACAGGGGCTGTATGCTCCCGCGGACTTGTCGACGCCAAGACGCAGGCCCAAAGTTCGGCGCACCGTCCATCTCGCATCGCAAAGGAGCCCTCGCCATGCAGACGCGCAAGCTGGGAACCCAGGGTCTCGAAGTCTCGGCCATCGGCTTCGGCTGCATGGGCCTTTCGGGCGTCTACAATGCGCCGTTGGATGAGGCGCAGGCCGGGACGGTGGTCCGTCGGGCGCTGGATCTCGGCATCACCTTCTTCGACACCGCCGAGATCTACGGCATGACGACCAACGAGGTGCTGCTCGCCAAGGCCCTGGGCGGGGCTCGTGGTCGCGTGCGCATCGCCACCAAGTTCGGCTTCGACCTTGAGGCCGCCCGCGCCGCCGGTCGGCCCAGCGGCACCAACAGCCGGCCCGAGAACATCCGCGCGGTCGCCGACGCCTCGCTGAGGCGGCTCGGCGTCGAGGTCATCGACCTCTTCTACCAGCACCGCGTCGACCCGAACGTGCCGATCGAGGATGTGGCGGGCGCCGTCGGCGAGCTCGTGCAGGCGGGCAAGGTGCGCTACTTCGGCCTCTCCGAAGCAGGTCCCGAGACCATCCGCCGAGCGCATGCCGTGCATCCGGTCACCGCACTGCAGTCCGAGTACTCGCTGTGGACGCGCGATCCTGAAAAGACCGTTCTGCCGGTCACCCGCGAGCTCGGCATCGGTTTCGTCCCCTACAGCCCGCTGGGCCGCGGGTTCCTGGCCGGCGCTGTCCACGGCAAGGACTCCCTGGCCGACAACGACTTCCGGCGCTTCATGCCGCGGTTCCGCGACGGAGCGCTGGAGAAGAACCTGTCGCTGGTCGAAACGCTCACCGGGCTGGCGCGCGAGAAGGGGCGCACGCCGGCCCAGCTGGCGCTCGCCTGGCTGCTCGCCCAGGCGCCCGACATCGTGCCCATCCCGGGAACGACGAAGCCGTCGCGCGTCGAGGAGAACGTCGGCGCCGTCGACATCGAGCTGACGCCCGACGACCTCGCCGCCATCGAGGCCGCCGTGCCCGAGACCGCGGTCGAGGGCGCCCGCTACGACGAGCGGGGCCTCTCGATGGTCAACCTCTAGGCCTCGCTCACCCGGCGCGGCGCAGCGGCAGGACGTTCTCAGGCATCCGGTCCACCTGGAAGCGGCCGATCAACTCGGCAAGTTGCGCCGCCTCCTGTCGCAGCGAGTGGCTCGCGGCCGTGGTCTGCTCGACCATGGCGGCGTTCTGCTGGGTGACCTGGTCCATCTGGTTGACGGCGGTGTTCACCTCCTGAAGCCCGGTCGCCTGCTCGGCGGCCGAAGCGGCGATGTCGGCGACGACGTTGTTGATCTCGGCGACCTGGCCGACGATGCGCTGCAGGGCCTGGCCGGTCTCGCCCACCAGGGTGACGCCCTGGCCCACCTGCTGGGTTGAGGCCGAGATGAGCGTCTTGATCTCTTTGGCGGCGTCCGCCGACCGTTGCGCCAGGGCGCGAACTTCCGAGGCCACGACCGCGAAGCCCTTGCCGGCGTCCCCGGCGCGGGCGGCCTCCACGCCGGCGTTCAGGGCCAGCAGGTTGGTCTGGAACGCGATTTCGTCGATCACCCCGATGATCTGGCTGATCTGGGCGGAGGACTGCTCGATCTGGCCCATGGCGGCGACGGCGTCGCGCACGATCTGGCCCGATCGCTCGGCGTCCCCCTTGGCGGTGGCGACCACGCTGCGGGCGTGGTTGGCGCCCTCGGCGGTCGTCCGCACGGTGGCTGTGATCTGGTCCAGAGCTGCGGCGGTCTCCTCGAGGGAGGCGGCCTGCTGTTCGGTCCGGCGCGAGAGGTCGTCCGCGGCTTGGCCGATTTCGCCCGTGGCCGACCCGACGCGGTCGGCGGTGTCGATGATCACACCCATCACCTCCGCCAGCTGCCCGATGGCGGCGTTGAAGTCGGCCTGCACCGAGGCGTAGGCGGCAGGGAACTGCCCATCCAGCCGCGCCGAAAGATCGCCCGCGGCCAGCGCGGTGAGCCCGTCGGCCAGGCTGCGCATCGCGAACGTCTGGGCCTCCGCCGCCGCGCGGCGCTCCGCCTCGCCGGCGGCGCGTTCGTGCTCGACGGCGGTCACGTCGCTTGCGAACTTGATGACCTTGTAGGGCCGGCCTTCACGGTCGAGCATCGGATTGTAGGTCGCCTGAATCCAAACCTCGCGGCCGCCCTTACCCAGCCGCCGGTATTTGTCGGCGAAGAACTCGCCCCGGCCGAGCCGCGCCCAGAAGTCACGATAGGCATCGCTTGCGCCGTACTCGGCCTCGACGAAAAGGCTGTGGTGGCGCCCCACGACCTCCTCGGCGGTGTAGCCGAGCGTGGCCAGGAAGTTCTCGTTGGCCGCCAGGATGCGGCCCTCCAGATCGAATTCGATCACCGCCTGCGACCGCATGATGGCGGCCACCTTGGCTTCGAGTTCGGCGACGTAGTCCTCATGCGCTTTGCGGCGCTCGGTCTTCAGCTTGAACATGGGTCCCGCACATCACTGTTCGCGGCTCTGTGGCCGTTGAGCGGGGCGCTATGACGCAGGTTAGCTTAAGGAATGACTTATCGAACTCGATATAATCGCAGTTTAGCGTATAGAGTGCGATTAACCCTGTGTTTACAGGCTTGGGTTGTGCTGTGCTGGAACTCGGGGGAGTGAGCCATGTCATCTTTGCAGATCTCAGCGTGCGCCACGTCCGGCGAGCCGCTGGGCGAGGAGGCCTATGGCGACCTGCAGGTCGACCGGCAACTTTGCCTCGCGCTGCAGATCGCCGACAGCCAACTGACCCGCATCTACCGCGAGCTGCTGAAGCCGCTCGGCCTCACCCACCCGCAATACCTCGCGCTCCTCGTCCTGTGGGAGAAGTCGCGCTGCACCATGGGGGATCTTCGCCGCACGCTCTGCATGGACACCGGGGCGATCACGCCGCTGATCAAGCGGATGGAAAGCGAGGGGCTCCTGCGCCGGACCCGGGACACCGAGGACGAGCGTCGCGTCTGGGTGGACCTGACGCCCAAGGGCTGGGGCCTTAGGGACGACGTCGCGCGCGTGCGCCGCGAGGTGAAGCGCCGCCTGCCGCTGAGCCCCGACGAGCTGGCGGACCTGCGGAACGCCCTCCAACGGCTGAACGCCCAGCTGCTCGACGCGCACTGAACTGTCGCGGCCGCGCGCCGCTTGCGCTGGCCGGGCTTATGGCGCCTGTATCGCCGCTTACGGCCTGACTCGGACGATCTGAAATCGGGCGGCGCATCGGGGGATGCATGTTCAGTCTAGCGAACGCCCAGAGCCTGGTCGGTGTGGCGCTTGTCCTCGGCCTCTGCTGGACCATCTCCGAGAACCGCCGGAAGTTCCCCTGGAAACTGGCGATCGGCGCCATCGCGGTGCAGGCCCTGCTGGTGCTGGCGCTGTTCGGCCTGCCGGCGCTGCGGATCGCCCTGCAGGGCGTCGGGCACGCCGTCGACGGTCTGGCGGCCTCGACACAGGCCGGCGTCGCCTTCGTGTTCGGCTTCCTGGCCGGCACGCCCAGCCAGCCGTACCCGCTGACCGACCCCGGCTCGATGTTCGTCTTCGCCTTCCGCGTGCTCCCGGTGATCCTGGTCGTCTGCGCCCTGGCCGCCCTGTTGTGGCACTGGCGCATCCTGGTGTGGGTGACCCGCGGCTTCGGCGTGGTGTTCGAACGCACCATGGGCCTGCGCGGTCCGCCGGCGCTCGCCACCGCCGCCACCGTCTTCATGGGCCAGGTGGAGGGGCCGATCTTCATTCGCAGCTATCTGGCCGGCCTGTCCCGCTCGGAACTGTTCATGCTGATCGCCGTCGGCATGGCCTGCGTGTCGGGCTCGACCATGGTGGCCTACGCCACGATCCTGAAGGACGTGCTGCCGAACGCCGCGGCCCACGTGCTCACCGCCTCCATCGTCTCGGCGCCCGCCGGGGTGCTTCTGGCTCGGATCATCGTGCCGCGCGACCCCGACGTGGAGCAGGCCCAGGCCTATGACCCCGCCGCCTCCAAGCGCTACGAGAGCTCCATCGACGCCCTGATCAAGGGCACCACCGACGGCCTGCAGATCGTACTCAACGTGGGCGCGACGCTGATCGTCTTCGTGGCCCTGATCGCCATGGTCAACCTGATGCTCGGCGGCCTGCCGGAGGTGGGCGGGGCGCCGATCTCGGTCGAGCGCATCCTGGGCGTGGTGTTCGCGCCCCTGGCCTGGGCGATCGGCGTGCCCTGGCACGACGCGCCCACTGCTGGCTCCCTGCTGGGTGTGAAGCTGGTGCTGACCGAGTTCACGGCGTTCATCCGCATGGGCGGCATCCCGCTGGAGGCGATGGATGAACGCTCGCGCGTCCTGATGACCTATGCGCTGTGCGGCTTCGCCAACGTCGCCTCGGTGGGCATCAACCTGGCCGGCTATTCGGTGCTCGTGCCCGAGCGACGTAACGAGGTGGTGGGGATGGTCTGGAAGGCGATGTTCGCCGGCTTCCTCGCCACGTGCCTGACCGCCTCGGTGGTGGGTCTGCTGCCGGCGGGCTTGTTCGGGCGCGCTTGACCGAAAGTGAACGATCGGTCACTTTTGTTCCGACGACAGGAAGGGAGGCCGGTCATGAAGCTGTACGACACCCCGCTCGCGCCCAATCCGCGCCGCGTCCGCTGGTTCATGGCGGAAAAGGGCATCGAGGACATCGAGATCGAGACCCTCAACCTGATGGAGGGGACGCACAAGCAGGTCAGCTACCTGCGCAAGGCCGGCCTGCCGAACGTGCCGATGCTCGAGATGGACGACGGGACCTGCATCACCGAGTCCATCGCCATCTGCCGCTACCTCGAGAGCAAATACCCCGAGCCAAACCTCTTCGGCCGGACGCCGGAGGAGACCGCGGTCATCGAGATGTGGACGCGTCGGGCCGAGATGCTGGTCGCCACCCCGCTGATGCTTGGCGTCCGCCACACGCACCCGATGATGGGCAAGCTGGAGGCGCAGAACCCCGAGGTCGGCGACTACAACCTCAAGGCCGGGGTCAAGGCGCTGAAGGTGCTGGACCGCCAGCTCAAGGAGTCCGAATGGCTGGCGGCCGACCGGCTGACCATCGCCGACATCGTGGCCTTCGTCGGCGTCGACTTCGGCCGGATGATCAAGCTGCAGCCGCCCGAGGATCTGACCAACGTGCTCCGCTGGCACGCCGCCATGAAGGCTCGCCCTGCCGCCGCCGCCGGGATGCCGCAGAAGGTGGCCTGATCTAGCGCCCGCGCAGCGCGACCCAGCGCTCGCGCGGAATCCGCATGAAATAGTGGACGTCGTCGACGTCGTACTGTTCGAAGCCTTCGCGCTCATAGACGTGCCTGGCGCGCGGATTGCCGAGCGCAACGTCCAGCTTCATGGCCTTGGCCGCTGTGTTCTCGAACACCCAGGTCATGATCGCCCGCAACAGCGCCGTGCCGCGTCCGCCGCCGGGTTCCGCGACCGCGATCCGCCGGAGCAGGATGGTGGGCGCGTTGAATTCCTGCAGGATCACGAATCCCGCCAGCCGGTCGCCGTTCCGCAGGCCGAAGTAGCGCGCATCCGGCGAGGCGAATTGCTGCGCATGCTCGTCGGCCTCGAACCGCCCGATGAAGGCGTCGTAGCCGGGCAGGCGCTCGAGACGCATCACCTCGGGGATGTCGGCGGGGCTCAGCGGCGAGAGCAGGCTCATGGCCACGCTTAGGTCGGACGCTTGCCGACCTTCTTCAAGACCGAGGAGAAGCTCATCATCGGCTCGCCGCCGCGGGTGGCGTTCACGATCAGGCCGCGGACGAAGACCATGCTGCGCCCTTCCTTCACCACCTCGCCGGTGCACTCGATCAGATCGCCGACGCCGGCCGAGCCCACGAACTCGCCGTTGAACGTGGCGGTCACCGCCATGCTGCTGTTCAGCGCCTCGCGGGCGATCACGAACAGGCAGAAGTCGGCGAAGGTCATCATGCACCCGCCGTGCAGGAACATGCCGCCGTTCATGTGCCGCCGCTCGGCCCGGAAGGCGCAGACGCGGCCCTCCGGCCGATCCTGGAAGTAGAACGGTCCCGTCAGGTCCTCGTACGGGTCGCCGCCGGGATAGTACGACCACCCGGCCCACTCGCCCTCGGTCACCTGCGTCAGATGCGAGGTGTAGTTGTGCTCCTGATCGCCGCCGTCCATCGCCCCTCCGAACCGTTTGCAGACCGAACTTTCAAACACTAGTTTGCCGGCTCGCTTACAAGCCCGTCGAGGAGCCAAGATGCAAGGCCGGACCGTCTATCTCTGCACGGGCGCGCGCACGCCGATCGGCCGTTACGGCGGGGCGCTGGCCAAGGTGCGCGCCGACGACCTGGCGGCCCATCCGCTGAAGGTGCTGATGGAGCGGCTGCCGAACCTCGACTGGGAGGCGGTCGACGAGGTGGTCTACGGCTGCGTGAACCAGGCTGGCGAAGACAACCGCAACGTCGCGCGGATGGCCCTGCTGCTGGCCGGCCTGCCCGAGCGGACGCCCGGCATCACGGTGAACCGCCTCTGCGCCTCGGGCCTCGACGCCACCATTGCCGGAGCCCGGATGATCGCCACGGGCGAAGCCGACCTCGTCATCACCGGCGGCGTCGAGAGCATGACCCGTTCGCCCTTCGTCATGGGCAAGGCCGACGCGGCGTTCTCGCGCAGCGCGGAGATCTTCGACACCACCATCGGCTGGCGCTTCGTGAACCCCAAGATGCAGAAGGACTACGGCGTCGACTCCATGCCGGAGACCGCCGAGAACGTGGCGACCGACTACCAGATCGAGCGCGAGGCGCAGGACGCCTTCGCCTTCCGCAGCCAGCAGCGCGTCGGCGCCGCCCGCGCCCGCGGCTTCTTCGACGGCGAAATCGCGCCGATCACCATCAAGGACCGCAAGGGCGACGTGGTGGTCAGCCAGGACGAGCATCCGCGGCCCGACACGACGCTGGAGGCGCTGCAGTCGTTGAAGCCGATCGTCCGCCCGGACGGCACCGTCACCGCCGGCAACGCTTCGGGCGTCAACGATGGCGCCGCCGCCTTGGTGCTGGCCTCGGAAGAGGCGGTGCGGAGATACGGCCTCGAGCCGCTGGCCCGCGTCGAGGGCGGGGCGTCGGGCGGCGTCGCGCCGCGGATCATGGGCGTTGGCCCGATCCCGGCGGTCGAGCGGCTGACCGGCCGGCTGGGGATCAGCGCGCGCGACTTCGACGTCATCGAACTGAACGAGGCCTTCGCCGCGCAAGGGTTGGCCTGCACCCGCTCGTGGGGCCTGCCCGACGACGCCGAGCACGTGAACCCGCACGGCGGGGCCATCGCCATCGGCCATCCGCTGGGCGCGTCGGGGGCGAGGCTCGCGCTCACCGCCGCCCGGACGCTGAAGGAACGCGGCGGAGATCGTGCGCTGGCCACCATGTGCGTCGGCGTCGGCCAGGGCTCGGCGCTGGCGCTGGCCAGGGCATGAGGCCGGGGGCCGCGGTCCTCATGGCGACGCTGGCGGCGACGCCTGCGGCCGCCGAGGTCCGCTCGCAGGTGACCGCCGACGGCGCGCTGCGGCTCTGGGCCGGCGAGCGCGTCACCGTGCGCTTCAGCCCGGACGGCAAGCTCGAACTCGTCTCTGCTTTCGCCGCGCCGGAAGCCGACGTCCTGCCGCCGAAGCCGGGACAGGGGCGGTTCGACGAGACCCCCGAGGGCGTCGTCGTCTTCCTCGTCGGCCGCGACCGTGGCCGTCTTTGGCTGAAGACCGAGAGCGGCGTCGCCAAGGCCTTCGACCTGCGCGCCCAGGCGCTCAGCGGGCCGTCCGCCAAGCCCGAGATGCGGCCGATCAGCGCCTGCACCGTGCTGCCCCTGCTGACCGACTATCAGGATTGGCCCGGAGATGGCGCCGCGGGCCTGCAGTTGTATGAGGTCCGCTTCCGCGACACGAACGCGGTCGTCTGCACCAATCCCGCGAAGTACCCGCGACCCCAGTGAGCGCTGTCATGCTGTCCGCCGTCCTCGCCCTCGCTCTCGCCGCCCAGGCCGAGCCCGTCGCCACGGCGCCGAAGGCCCCTGCCGGCAAGGCCGCGCCCGCCGCCAAGGCGCCCAGCTCAGCCGCTGACCTTCAAGCCCGAGACGCTGGTCGACGGCGAGACCCTGCAGATCGTGCTGGGCCAGCGCGCCGTGTTCCGCCTCGACGATCGCGGCCAGCCGGTGCTGCTCAAGGTCGAGAAGGGCCAGCTCCCCGAGGCCCACGCGGACGGGACGGTCAAGGACGTCTTCGTCCCGCCGCCCGAGGGTCAGATCGCCGCCGCCCTCGATGGCTCGGCCGAGAAGCGAGCCACCGTGCTGAAGATCTGGAACCGCACCGGCAAGCCGCTCGACTACCGGGCGATGGCGCTGATCCTCGGCAAGGACAACAAGCTGAACCCGGCGCCCGCGCCGGTGTCCTGCTCGCTGCCCCCTCGCAGCGTTCACATCGAGACCTGGCGCGCGCCGATCGTGGCCGTGGGCCTCGGCCGCTTCAAGGAAGCGGTGACGACCAAAGCCTGCCAATAAGATCAAGACCAAGAGAGAAGGGGACCGCCCGATGGCGCTCGACGCCGAGACCCGCGACCAGCTCATCGACACCGTTCGTCGGTTCGTCACCGAACGCCTGCGCCCGCTGGAGGCCCCGGTGGCGGAAGACGACGCCATGCCGGACGACGTGGTCGAGGAGATGAAGGGCCTGGGCCTCTTCGGCCTTTCAATCCCGGAGGAGTACGGCGGCCTGGGTCTCTCCATGGAGGACGAGTGCCTGGTCGTCATCGAGATGGGGCGCACCAGCCCGGCCTTCCGTTCGACCTTCGGCACGAACGTCGGCATCGGCTCCCAGGCTTTGGTGATGTTCGGCACCGAGGCCCAGAAGCAGAAGTACCTGCCCGGCATCGCGTCGGGCGAGATCATCACCTCGTTCGCGCTGACCGAACCGGAGGCCGGTTCGGATTCCGCCGCCGTCCAGACCCGCGCCGTCCGTGACGGCGACCACTATGTGCTGAACGGCGCCAAGCGCTACATCACCAACGCCAACAAGGCCCACCTCTTCACCGTCATGGCCCGAACGGATGCGTCGAAGCCGGGCGCCGGCGGCGTCTCGGCCTTCCTCGTGCCGCGGGACACGCCAGGGCTCAGCGTCGGCAAGCCCGAGAAGAAGATGGGCCAGCAGGGCGCTCACGTCTGCGACGTCATCTTCGACAACGTCCGCGTGCCGGCCGAGAACCTGATCGGCGCGGAAGGCGAGGGCTTCAAGGTCGCCATGCAGGTGCTGGACAAGGGTCGCCTGCACATCTCCGCCCTGTGCGTCGGGGTGGCGGAGCGGCTGATCGCCGACAGCGTGGCTTATGCCTCCGAGCGCAAGCAGTTCGGCCAGGCGCTCACCGGCTTCCAGCTCGTTCAGGGCATGATCGCCGATTGTAAGACAGAAGCGTTGGCTGCAAGGGCCCTGACGCTGGAGACCGCTCGGAGCCGCGACGCCGGCCGGAACGTCACCATGGAAGGCGCGGCGGCGAAGTACTTCGCCTCCGAGATGGTGGGGCGCGTGGCCGACAAGGCGGTGCAGATCTTCGGCGGCGCCGGCTACATCACCGAGTACGGCATCGAGCGCTTCTACCGCGACGTGCGCATCTTCCGGATCTACGAGGGCACCAGCCAGATCCAGCAGGTGATCATCGCGCGCGAGACGATGAAGCGGGGCGGGTAGATGAGCCTCGAGGTGGAGAACGCCATCTTCGACCTGCTGGGCAGGCTCGCGCCCGGCAAGTCGGTCTCGCCCGAGGACGTGGCCAAGGCGGTGGACGCCGCCGGCTGGCGCCGCGAACTGGGCAAGGTGAAGCCGGTCGCCGTGGGGCTCGCCCGCGCCGGCAAGCTCCGCATCCTGCGTCACAACAAGCCGGTGAACCCGGAGAAGTTCAAGGGCGTCTGGCGGATGCGCCTGCCGCTGGAGGACGACCAGGTCCCGGCCGCCGACGCCCCGGAAGCCGACGAGGCCGAATAGGCGTTTCCCGGCCATGACGCGTCTCGCCGCCCTCCTGGTCTCGCTGCTGCTCCTTGGCGCCTGCTCGACCATGGCGGTGCAGGCCCCGGCCCAGCCGCCCGCCGGCTACCGCGGCCCCTACATCGGCGGCGACGTCGTCGCGAGCTTCGACGGCGCATTGCTCGGCCTGACGAAGTGGGAGGCCCCCGGCGAGCCCTGGGCGGTGATCGTCGCCCTGCACGGCATGAACGACTACGCGAACGCTTTCCACCTTGCCGCGCCGTATTGGGCGCAGAACGGCGTCACCACCTACGCCTACGACCAGCGGGGTTTCGGCCGCTCGCCTGGCCGCGGCATCTGGGCCGGCGAAGAGCTGATGATCGAGGACCTCCGGACGGTCACCGCCCTGGCGCGGGCGAAGCATCCGAACGCGCTCGTTGTCGTGGCCGGCGAGAGCATGGGCGGCGCCGTGGCCGCCGCCGCCTTCGCCAGCGACCGTCCGCCGCCGGCTGACCGCCTCGTGCTGCTGGCGCCGGCCGTCTGGGGCTGGCGCGACCAGCCGCTGCCCAACAGGACCATGCTCTGGCTGGCGGCGAACTTCACTGCGTCCAGGGTCTACACCCCGCCGCGCTGGCTCACCTCGCGCGTCACGCCGACCGACAACCGGGAGGAGCTGATCGCCATGGGCCGCGACCCGCTGATGATCTGGGGCGCGCGGTCGGACACGCTCTACGGCCTTGTCGGCGTGATGGACGCGGGCGCCGACAGCGTCGGCCAGGTCGCCGTGCCTACGCTCTACCTGTACGGCGCCAATGACCAGATCATCCCGAAGAACGCCGCCTTCCGCGCCGCCTCGACGCTGAAGCCGCACCAGCGGACCGCCTACTACGCCCGCGGCTACCACCTCCTCACGCGCGACCGGCAGGGTCCGGTGGTCTGGGCCGACATCCTTGCCTTCCTCAGGGACAAGGACGCTCCCCTGCCGTCAGGCGCGCCGCCGATCCCCACGGCTCCGGCCCGCGACACGGGAGCCGATCGCCACGCTGCGGGGTTGTGAGGTGCGTCGCCAGGGCGTAGAGGCTGGCGCGAAAACATTGCTTCTCACGGCGAAGAGTGCGGCATGACCTTGTTCGATTCACCGGCTTTCGAGGGCCATGAAGGCGTCCACGCCTTCTTCGACGAGAAAACCGGCCTGAAGAGCATTATCGCCGTCCACTCCACCGCCCGCGGCCCCGCCGCCGGCGGGTGCCGGATGTGGCCCTACGCCAGCGCCGAGGATGCGCTGACCGACGCGCTGAAACTGTCGCGGGCGATGTCGTACAAGAACGCCATGGCCGACCTGGAGCTGGGTGGCGGCAAGAGCGTGATCATCGGCGACAGCCGCACCCAGAAGACGCCGCAGCTGTTCGAAGCGTTCGGGGCGGCCGTCGAGGCCGTCGGCGGCCGCTACTGGACCGCCGAGGATGTCGGCGTCTCGCCCACCGACCTGATGTACGCCCGCAAGCACACCCGCTACGTCGCCGGCCTCGAAGGCCACGCGGCCGCCTCGGGCGACCCCAGTCCGGTGACCGCCGAGGGTGTATTCCGGGGCGTACGCCTCTGCGTCCGCCGCGCGCTGGGGCGCGATCTGAATGGCGTGACCGTCGCCATCCAGGGCGTGGGCCACGTGGGCGCCTATCTGGCCGAGAAGCTGCACGCCGCCGGCGCCAAGCTGATCATCGCCGACGTGAACCGCGAGGCGGTCGATCGCATCGCCGCAGCGACGGGCGCCGAGGTCGTGGCGCCTTCCGCCATCTTCGACGTCCCGGCCGACGTCTTCGCCCCCTGCGCCCTGGGCGGGGCGGTGAGCCTCGACACCCTCGCTCGCCTGCAGGTGAAGGTGATCGCCGGCGGCGCCAACAACCAGCTGGCCGACGCCGAGGCCGGCCGCGCCGTGTTCCAGCGCGGCATCCTCTACGCCCCCGATTACGTCATCAACGGCGGCGGTATCATCAACGTGGCGGGCGAGATCCGCGCGCTCGAGCGCGACGAGGCCTTCGACCCGGCCTGGGTCGACGCGAAGCTGGACCGGCTTGCCCAGACGCTCGATGAGGTCCTGGAACAGGCCGCCCACGAGCGCCGCCCGACCCACGAGGTCGCCAACGAGATCGCTCGCGCCCGCATCGCCGGCGGTCCGGGACAGCGGGCGGCCGCCTAGGTTCAGCGCCGCCGCGGGTCCTGCACGGCCAGCAGCAGGATGGCCAGCGCGACCACCAGGAAGCCGAGGGAAGCGCCGAACACGACAGTGTAGCCGAACGCCTCCGCCACCAGGCCCCCCACGAGCGGGCCCGCGGTGGCGGTGATGCTCTCGGCCGTGGCGGAGACGGCGATGCGCATGGGCAGGTCTTCGCGGGCGCCGAACTCCAGGATCATGGTCTGGGCGGCCATCATGTAGCCCGAGAGCGCGGCGCCGAGCCCCGCGAAGGCCACGAAGGTCGCGGCGACCTCGTGGACGTTGATCAGCAGCAGCGTCGCCCCGATCCACGCGGCGATCGAGGCGACGAGGACCAGCCGGAAGCCGGTCTTGTCGCCCAGGTAGCCCCAGACCAGATTCGACACCGTGTCGGCGCCGAGGAAGGCGAACGAGAGCAGGCCCAGCGTCGCGCCGTCGGTGCCGACCACCCGGCCGACGTAGAGGATGTAGAACGGGGTGGCGATCCGGGCCGAGGTCGCCAGCATCTGCACGATCAGGAAGGCGCCGTAGGCGCGGTCCTGGGCGATCAGCGCCGGGAATTCCCGCAGTCGGTCACGGAAGCGCGCCTGCGGCCGCGTCGTCGGCGGCTCGGGCTCCTTCATTAGGAACTGCAGCGCCCAGAGCCCCGATGTCATCAGCACGAAGGCGAGCACGAAGGTCGTGGAGTAGCCGTTGCCGAAGGCGTTCGGGCCGATCAGGTGCTTGCCCGCGAAATAGGCCAGCACGGCGGCGATCAACCCGCCCGTCGCATTGCGCCAGGCCTGCAGGCGGCCCCGCCGGCTGATCGGGATCACCTTGGACATCAGCAGCGAGAAGACCACCCGCTGAGCGCCCATGAAGACGCCGAACATGAAGATGAAGGCCAGCAGGGCCCAGACCAGGGGTTGGCCCGACAGCATCCAGCCGGCCGCCGCCATCCCGAGGATGGCCAGCCGGCCGCCCATGCCGATCCATATGGCGGCGGGCATCACCTTGGTGCGATGCTCGACCTTGGTCGCCCCGAAGATCGGCGCGATCACGCCGCCCAACTGCTGCAGCGCCAGACCCAGCCCGACGATGGCGTTGGAACCCGAAACGGCGTGGAGATAGGCCGGCAAGAAGGTGGGGGGCGCTCACCAGCCGGAAGCCCGTCATCCCCAGCATGCCGTGCAGGTAATGGCCGGCGTAGTTGCGCTTCAGGTTGTCCCAGACGAACCGCTCGTACTCGGCTTCGCGCGCCGCGAGGTCCTCCCGCGGCGGGTCGCCGGCGGTCGCCTCGTCGGGCGCCGCGTCGGGGGAGGTCCTTGGCGTTCAATCCCTAACGGCCGCGCGCGGGCGTGGCGGGCGGCTCCCTTGTCGGACCGGAGTGGTCTGCCGTTTCGTCTAGCAGACTCCTGCTGCGATCACAGCCTTCGATACTCGATCTTCGAACCATCGGCGCCACGGCCGGTCAGCGAGAGCCAGCGTCCCGCCGCGTCGTAGAAGTTATCGATCTGGGTCTCGCCGCGGATCGCCCAGTGCCCCGCCGCGAGACGGCTCGCCTGGACCTTCAGCAGCTTGCCGTGCTCCGGATGGAACATCGGCCCGCTGAAGGCCGCCGTGTTCCAGTGGGTGAGGGGCGCCGACCCGGCCGGTCGGCTGGCAGGGCCCTTGTGGCTCTCGACCTTGACATGGCCCTGGGCCGCCTCGGCCAAGAGCCGCCGCTGCTGGCCGTTGGCGAGCGTGGAAGTCCTGAGGCTCGCGAACCGTCCGCCCCGCCAGCGCTCCGACGCCTCGTGGCGGTATCGGAAGATCGTGACGCCGGCGACCTTCACCAGAAGATCGACCTGCGCGTCCGCCCCGCCGTTGGCCGGGTCGCCGCTGAAGGTCATCTGGTGCTCGCCGATCGGTGCGCCGTTCCGGAACACCTTGAAGCTGATGCGCTCTGCGGCTGTGGCGGGCCAGGGGGCGGCGAGGCCGATGGCGCCCAGAAACAGGCTGCGGCGGTCTATGAGGAGGTCGTTCGGCATGGCGTCCGCAGCTACGGACGTCGTCCAACGGCGGATGCGCGGTCGCCTAATGTCCGGGTCTGGGGACGAAGCTGCGCGGCTCGCGGGCCTTCACCGGTTGCGACGGCGGCTTCTGACCGTGCTGCGGCGTGGCCGCTGACCGGGGGATGCAGAAGCCGGCCAGGGTGTCCTGTTGCGGAAGACCTTGGGTGCTCATCGGCGGCGCCCTCTTGGGATTACGCCACAGCATGACTCAGGCGGCGGCCGGGAGCGATTCCACCGGACGCACATCCACGTGAACGGTCAGGGTCGCCTCGCCGCCGTCCCCCAGGATGGCGCCCGAGATCGGCGCCGCCTCGGCCGGGGTGCGCGCGACGGCCACCGGGATCAGGTCCTCGCTCTCCGCAAGGCCGTTGGTCGGGTCGAACTCGGTCCAGCCGAGGTCCGGCAGGAACACCTCGCACCAGGCATGGGTCGCGCCCGCGCCGCGTACGTCGGACTGTCCCGGCGAGTAAAGGTAGCCGGTCACGAACCGCGCGGCGTAGCCAAGGCGCCGGAGCGCCTCGACCATCAGCCAGGCGAAGTCACGGCAGGTCCCGGAGCCCACCTGCACCGTGAAGTGCGGCTCCTGGGCCGCGCCCAGGTCGCGCGCCTTGTACTCGAACTCGTCGCGGATCGAACGGTTGAGCCGCATCAGGAAGTCCAGGGCCGGCTCGTGCGGACTGCCGACCCGCGCTCTGAGCCATTTCAGGAGGAACCCGTCGGGATCGTCCGTCACCGGCTCGACGAAAGGCGCCAGCACCGCCCTGTCGGTGGGCGAATAGACGATGGGCGTCGCCGTCTGGGGATCGCGGATCGGGATGTCGGCCAGAGGCGCGGGATAACGCTCGATGACCAGCTCGCTGACGATGGACAGCGCCCGGCTCTCCCCGGCGGGCGTGAAGCTGCACACCGAGTTGCCCAGGGCGTCGTAAAGCCACCGTGTGTCGCCGGGTGGTGAGACGGTCATCACGGCCTCCACGACGCGGATGGCGTGACTGTCTCGGGGACGCAGCAGCAGCCTGTGGGCGGCGAAACCCACCGGTCGCTCGTAGGTGTAGAGCGTCTCGTGTCGGATGCGCAGCCTGACCATGCTGCCCGGAACCGTTCTGTCGCAGGCAAGTTCCACCTGGCCGTGCTGGACAGAACAAATGTGGAACCTTAGGTTGGGCGGATGGCGGTTCTAGACCTCAAGCGCAAGCTCGCCATCCTCTCCGATGCGGCCAAGTACGACGCGTCCTGCGCCTCCTCCGGGAGCGTGAAGCGCGACTCCATGGGTGGGAAGGGCGTGGGCTCCACCGACGGGATGGGCATCTGTCATGCCTATGCGCCGGACGGCCGATGCATTTCGTTGCTCAAGATCCTCCTGACCAACTTCTGCGTCTACGACTGCGCCTACTGCGTGAACCGGGTCAGCTCGAATACGCCCCGAGCGCGGTTCACCCCGGAGGAGGTGGTCGACCTCACACTCGGCTTCTACAAGCGCAACTACATCGAGGGGCTGTTCCTCTCGTCCGGCATCATCCGCAACGCCGACTATACGATGGAGCAGCTTGTCCGGGTCGCGAAGCTGCTGCGCGAGGTCCATGACTTCCGCGGCTACATCCACCTGAAGGTGATCCCCGAAGCGTCGCCGGCCCTGGTGAATGAGGCGGGTCTCTACGCCGACCGCCTGTCGATCAACATCGAGCTGCCGAAGGACGAGAGCCTGGCCGCCTTCGCTCCGGAGAAGGATCTCGGCGACATCAAGAAGGCCATGGGCGCGGTGCGCGTGGGCGTCGACGCCGCCAAGGAGCCGGCGCGTAAGGCGAGGCCTCCGAAGTTCGCGCCCGCTGGTCAGTCGACCCAGATGATCGTCGGCGCCGACGGGGCGTCGGACGGCGAGATTCTCAAGCGCTCGGAGACGCTGTACGGGGCCTACCGGCTGCGGCGGGTCTACTATTCCGCCTTCTCGCCGATCCCGGACTCCACCGCGCGTCTGCCGCTACAGCGGCCGCCGCTGGTGCGCGAGCACCGCCTCTACCAGGCGGACTGGCTGATGCGCTTCTACGGTTTCGAGCGCGCCGAGATCATCGGCGAGGGCGAGGACCTCGACCTCACCGTCGACCCCAAGCTCGCCTGGGCGCTGCGCAACCGTGGCGACTTCCCCGTCGACCTCAACAGCGCCGACCGTGAGCGGCTGCTGCGGGTGCCTGGGCTTGGCGTCCGCGCCTGCGATCGCATCCTCGACCTACGCGGCCACAAGCGCATCGTACTGGAGGACGTGAAGCGCCTGTCCCGCGGCCTCGCCAAGCTGAAGCCCTTCATCGTCACCGACGACTGGCGGCCGGGCGGTCTTACTGACGCCGCGGACCTGAAGGCGAGGCTGGCGCCGCCGCCGAAGCAGCTGGAGCTTTTCTGATGGAGGTCGTGCGGCTGGCCTCCGAGACCGACCTGGCAGGCTGGCGCAACGCCGCGCGCAACCTTCGCGCAGCCGGCGTCCCTCCGGAGGCCGCGCTCTGGACCGTCGATGGCGACGCCAGCCTGTTCGCCGGCGAGGGGGGGCCAGCGCCCGCGGCGGGCGCCGCCCCCTTCACCGTTCCGCGCGAGTTCGTTGAACTCGCCCAGCAGGTGATCCTCTACCGGTCGGACGAGCGCTTTTCCCTGCTTTACCGCCTGCTCTGGCGGCTGCAGGTCGAGCCGAACCTGATGAAGATCACGACCGATCCGGACGTCGACAAGGCCCGCCTTTTCGCCCGGGCAGTCTCGAAGGCCGCCCACAAGATGAAGGCGTTCGTCCGCTTCCGGGAGGTCTCCGACGAGGATGGGGAGGCCTTCGTCGCCTGGTTCGAGCCCGCTCACCGCGTCACCGAGGCCACCGCACCGTTCTTCGCCAAGCGCTTCGCCAACATGCGCTGGTCGATCCTGACGCCGGACGCCTGCGCCCACTGGGACACCCACACCCTGAGTTTCACGCGCGGCGCCGACCCTGCCGATGCGCCGATCTCGGACGCGCTGGAGGACTACTGGCGCACCTACTACGCCTCGATCTTCAACCCCGCCCGGCTGAAGGTTTCGGCCATGCAGAAGGAGATGCCCAAGCGCTATTGGCGGAACCTGCCGGAAGCCGGGCTCATTCCCGAACTGATCGCCCAAGCCGAGGCGAGGACGAGCGAGATGGTCCGCCAGGCGCCTTCAGAACCCGAACGCCGCATCGTCAAGGCTGAGCCCCGCGCCCGCGCCGCCGCGGCCGACGGCAGGATCGAGGGCCGCGCGCCCGCCAGTCTCGAGGAAATCGCCGAGGCCATCCAGGTCTGTCGCCGTTGCGACCTCTGGCGCGACGCCACGCAAGGCGTGCCCGGCGAGGGGCCGAAGCAGGCGCGGCTGATGTTCGTCGGCGAACAGCCCGGCGACCAGGAAGACCTCGCCGGTCACCCGTTCGTGGGTCCCGCCGGCCAGATGCTGGACAAGGCGCTGGCCGAGGCCGGCGTGCCGCGCGCCGAGACCTACGTCACCAACGCGGTGAAGCACTTCAAGCACGAACTGCGCGGCAAGCGGCGCATCCACCAGACGCCGAATACGAGCGAGGTGAGCGCCTGCCGCTGGTGGCTCGACCACGAGCGGCAGCTGGTTCGGCCGCGCGTGATCGTCGCCCTGGGCGCGTCGGCAGGCTTGTCGGTCTTCGGCAAGCCGACCCCCATCGCCAAGTTCCGCCAGCAGGGCCTGCAGCTGCCTGACCAAACCCAAGGCGTCGTCACCTATCACCCGTCCTACCTGCTGCGCGTGCCGGACGCGGACGCCAAGGCCAAGGCCTACGCCATGTTCGTCGAGGACCTGAAGTTCGCCTGGAAGCTGGCGGCCTAGAGGAGAACGCCGATGACCGACCCCGCGCCAACCCACATCGACCAGCAGGACCCAGGCAAACCGTCGGGCCTCTCGATCCGCGAGGAGGCCGACCGCGAGATCGAAGCCTACGACGACCTCGCCAACCTCATCCTGCTAATGCCGGAGGAGCGCTGGGCGGAGTTCCTTGAGGGTGAAGGCGTCCAGGCCGCCGACGCCGAAGGCGAAGCGCGATACCGCGGCGTGCTCTTCCGGAAGGCGGCCGTCACCGCGGTCGTCGCCCAGGAAGGCTTCTGACGCCGGCCGTCGCCAAGCTTTGCAATTCGCTGCTGCGCATCCCGCAGACCTTTGTTAGGTCAGCCCCTCCATGTCGGAGGGGTATCCATGCGTCAGCTCTCGGCGGTTGGAGCCGCCATCTTTGTCCTTGCCGCGTCTCCGGCGTTCGCCCAGCCGGCGGACCTCACGGCCCAGACCCGCCAGTTCCTGGACGCCTACGCCCGCGGCGACAAAGCGGCCGTCCTCTCCCAGCTCGATCCGTCCATCGTCATGTACGGCAGCGACGCCGCGGAGCTGTTCCGTGGCCCCGACGCTGTCGCGGGCCTGTTGGACCTGGATCAGAAGCTGTGGGGCGGGTCCGCGACCATCGGCGAGATCAAGGACCTCACCGTGACCGAGGGCTCCGACCTGCGCGTCGCCACCTTCCATGCGCCGTTCTCGGTCGGCGGTCGGCCGCCGCTACCGGTGCGCTTCACCATGGTCTGGAAGCGCTCGCCGGACGGCTGGCGGCTGGTCCACAGCACCAACACCGTGCCGACCACCGGGCAGAGCGCCGAGGCGCTGCTGAAGGGAGGCTAGATCGAGCCTTCCTTTTCGATGACCAGCACGCGCGCGGGACCAATCGGGTGGGCGACGTGCGCGTCGCCGGCCTCCGCCACGAACATGTCCGAGGGACTTAAGCGTACAGCCTTTTCGGAGCCGGCCTCGCGATAGCGCATCTCGACCTCGCCCTCGAGCACCAGGAAGACCTCGACCCCGTCGTTGACGTGCCAGTCGTAGGGCTGGTCCGTCCAATGCAGGCGCACGCTGGCGCCCTCCACCCGGGCGATGTCGCGCGCCCCCAGGCGCGAGGGGCTGTGAAGGTGCGGGCGTCGTTGACGATCTTCGGCATGGCAGGGATATGGCGCAGCTTCGCCGTCACGCCAGTCGTCTGGCCGAAATCGTCACGAAGCTTGTCCGGATCGGCGGCGTTAAGCCAGGAAGCCGGCTTCGGCGAAGTCCAGCATCCGCTTCAGCAGCGCCGCCACGTCGCCCTCGCGGGTGGCGCCGCCGGACAGGTGGTGCAGCCGGTCGAACTCGGCGAAGCGGTTGTTGTGGACCATGCCCAGGACGAAGTGCAGCCGCCAGTAGACGTCTTCCTTCGGCAGGTCCGGTCGGGCCGCCAGCAGGGCGTCGGCGAAGCGCGCGAGGTGGCTGACGTCGTTGCGCAGCACATCCCGCATCTCCTCGGTCCCCTCTGAGCGGGCGCGGATGATGAACTGGATCGAGATGCGGCGTTCGTTGTCCGGGGCCGACCAGCGCAGAGGCGGTGCGAAATAGGCTTCGAGGATCTCACGCACCGGCGGGCGGCCGCCGTGCCGGCTGGCGGCCTCGTGCAGCTGCCTGGCGCGCTCGCGGTTCAGTTCGGACGTGCGGCGCTTGAAGATCTCGAAGAGCAGCGCGTCCTTCGAGCCGAAGTGATAGTTCACCGAGGCGAGGTTCACCCCGGCCTCGGCGGTGATGTCTCGCACCGAGACGTTCTGGAACCCGTGCAGGGCGAACAGCCGCTCGGCGGCGTTGAACACCGCGGCCTTGGTGGCGGCCTGGGCCTCCTCCGTCTCCGGCGGGTCCTGGATCAGGGGATCGTTCATGCGAATCCCTTAAGCATCCCGCGAGCTTAGGTCGATCTGGCGCAAGCGCACACCCATAAGCGTCAGCGCGCGAGCTCCTTCATCGCCTTCTCCAGTCCCTCGATCGTCAGCGGGAACATCCGGTCGTTCACCAGCTGCTTCAGCACGCCGATCGACGGCGTGTAGTCCCAGTGCCGTTCGGCGGTGGGGTTCAGCCACACGCAGTGCTCGTAGATCTGCGTCACCCGGTCGATCCAGACCGCGCCCGCCTCCTCGTTCCAGTGCTCCACCGAGCCGCCCGGATAGGTGATCTCGTAGGGGCTCATCGTGGCGTCGCCCACGAAGATGACCTTGTAGTCATGCGGGAACTTGTGGAGCACGTCCCAGGTCGGGATCTTCTCGGCGTGCCGGCGCCGGTTGTCCTTCCACACCGCCTCGTAGAGGCAGTTGTGGAAATAATAGAACTCCATGTTCTTGAACTCGGAGCGGGCGGCGCTGAACAGCTCCTCGCACACCTTGATGTGGCTATCCATAGACCCACCGATGTCGAAGAAGATCAGGACGCTGATCTTGTTGCGGCGCTCGGGACGCAGGTGAATGTCGAGATAGCCCTTCTCAGCAGTGCCCTTGATGGTGCCGTCGAGGTCCAGCTCCTCCGGCGCGCCGTCTCGGACCCACTTGCGGAGGCGGCGCAGGGCGACCTTGATGTTGCGGGTGCCGAGCTCGACCTGGTCGTCGAGGTTCTTGTACTCGCGCTGGTCCCAGACCTTCACCGCCTTGCCATGGCGGCTCTTGTCCTGGCCGATCCGGACGCCTTCGGGATTGTAGCCGTTGGCCCCGAACGGCGAGGTGCCGCCCGTGCCGATCATCTTGTTGCCGCCCTCGTGGCGCTCCTTCTGCTCACGGATCCGCTCGGCCAGCGCCTCCATCAGCTTGTCGAAGCCGCCCATGGCCTCGATCTGCGCCTTCTCCTCCTCGGTGAGGAATTTCTCGGACAGCTTCTTCAGCCACTCGGCCGGGATGTCGGCGGCCAGGCCTTCATCGACGCTCTCCAGGCCCTTGAAGACGTGGCCGAAGACGCGGTCGAACTTGTCCAGGTTCTTCTCGTCCTTCACCAGCGCCGCGCGGGACAGGTAGTAGAAGTCGTCGACCGAGCGATCGATGACGCCCTTGTCCAGGCCCTCCATCAGGGCGAGGTACTCCTTCAGCGTCACCGGCACGCGGGCCTCGCGGAGCTCGGTGAAGAAGCGCATGAACATCGGGGCGGGCTTTCGAACGTCCGTTTGAACGCCGAGGATGGGGCTCCGGCGCCCCGATGTCCAGTACGCGGAGCGCTCGCTAACCCTTCTCGCTGTCCAGCATCGCCATCATGGGCGTCGCATAGCGGTCTCCCGCCGCCGCGCCCTTCGGCATGGCGGCCGGCGCCGATCAGCGGGATGATGTCCTCGCCGCGTGACGCGACCCACGCGATGGCGGCCTGCGCCGGCGTGACACCAGCCGCCTCGGCGACGGTGCGCAGGGCTTCGGCCAGCTTCAGGTTCTTCTCCAGGTTCTCGCCCTGGAAACGCGGCGCATGCGCCCGGAAGTCGTGGCCCGTGGGGGCCGCCGTCATGTGGCCGCCGATCAGTCCGCGGGAGAGCACGCCGTAGGCGGTGATGGCGATCCCCAGTTCGCGGCAGGTCTCGAGCACGCCGTCCTCGATGCCTCGCGACAGCAGGCTGTACTCGATCTGCAGGTCGCTGATCGGGTGGACCGCGGCCGCCCGCCGGATGGTTTCCGAGCCCACCTCGGAGAGCCCGATGTGGCGAACGTAGCCGGCCTGCACCAGCTCGGCGATCGCGCCGATTCGAGCGCGCGGGGGAGAGCGTCCGCCTGGCGCCCGAAGGTCCGCTGATCTCCAGCAACCTCGCCCTCATGATGGAAGCGGCCGTCGCAGGCCTGGGCTTCGCCGCCGTGTTCGATGGCTATGTGCAGCCCTACCTCGAGCGCGGGGACCTGGTGGAGGTGCTGGCCGACTGGTCGGAGACGTTCGACGAACCCTATCTATACTACCCGAGCCGTCGCATTCCGCCGTCGCCGCTCAGGGCGTTCGTCGACTTCGTGCAGGCCCAGCGTCGGGGCTAGTTGTGGGCTTC
The DNA here is from genome assembly GCF_024699945.1 of Phenylobacterium sp. J426. Classification (GTDB taxonomy): domain Bacteria; phylum Pseudomonadota; class Alphaproteobacteria; order Caulobacterales; family Caulobacteraceae; genus Phenylobacterium. Next base: position 2,365,040 of record NZ_JAJOMY010000001.1, read on the forward strand.
CATCTCGCGGAGCTTGCGCCAGACGGTCATGCGCGACACGCCAAGCCGGCGTGCGATCTCCACGGGTCCGACGCCCGCCCGTTTCAGGGCCCGGATCTGCTGGACCTCGGCGGGGCTGCCGCGGCGCTTGCGCGTCGCGTCGGACGCCAGCGCGCCGACGGCCTGGAGCACGGCGCGCAGCGCGCGGCCGCTCTCGCCCTGGCTGCTGATGCCGGCGTCGGCGACGTAAAGCGTGGGCGCCGCGGGCTTCGAGTCGCGCCACGACGTCCAGGAGCTCGTGACTTGTGGTGGCCAGGTCTTCCAGCCGACCGACCACAAGCTGGTCGCCGGCGGCGATGAAGTCGAGGATCGAGGCCAGGACGGGCGCCGCCGCGCCTTCGGCCAGGGAGGCTTCGGTCCGGACGACCTGGCATCCGAGGTCTTCGAGAGCCTGGACCTGCTCGCCCAGGTTCGCGTCGCTGGGTCGAACGTAGCCGATCTTGAGCATGCCGCCCTCTGAAGCACTCGCCACTCGGAGTTCCAGAGTCCCAGAAGAGGCCTTCGAAGTGAAGGTCTCAGCAGGTTAAATCTCGGCAATATTCGCCCTGCATCCTGCCCGCTCAGCCGTATTAGCGTTCGGCGAACCCCAATTATGGCAGAATTGTAGCAAAATCTTCCGCGTTTCGTCTGAGGATGAACTCGGCGTCGACTGTCCGGCCGACATGGAAGCCGTATTCGCCCACCTTCTGGAAGCCTTGGCGGGCATAGAAGCGTTGCGCGCCGTAGTTCTCAGACCAGACGCCGATCCACACATTGCGTGGGCCATCCGCCAACAGCCAGGCCATCGTCTCCGAGAACAGCCGCTTGCCCAACCCGCCGCCCTGCCAGCCCTTCAGGAAGTAGATGCGTTTCAGCTCCCCACAGCCGTCCGTGACTTCGTCGTGGGGCAGGGCGCACGGTCCCGCCTGGGCATAACCGACCGGCCGGCCCCCGACCTCGACCAGCCAGGCCGCCTTGGCGGGGTCGGCGAGATCGGCCCGGGTCCGCGGTAGGCCGTAGGCCTCGCGCAGGAAGGTCGCCAGATCAGAGGGCGGATAGAGGTGGCCGAAGGTTTCGCTGAAGGTCTGGGCGCCGAGCGCCGACAGCGTCTCGGCGTCCTCCGGCCCCGCACGGCGGATCAAGGCGTCGCTCATCTGGCCCCCCGCGGCGTCCGTCGCGGATCGCCGGAATTCGAACTCGGGAGCGCCTTGCGTTAGGATGCCCCCCATGGACGTCGCGCTTTATACCCACGTGGACATGTTGGACCACCGTCCGGGCGAGGGTCACCCTGAGCGGCCGGAGCGGCTGCGGGCCGTGATCGACGCCCTCGACGACGCCTCGGACCTGGCCCTGATCCCCAACGACGCACCGCTCGCCGAGGAGCCGGATCTGGCCCGGGTCCACGACCCGGCTCACCTCCAGCGCATCTTCGGCCTGTCGCCGGCCCGCGAGCTGCACGTCCTCGACGAGGACACCTACATGTCGGCCGGCAGCCTGATCGCAGCGCGACGGGCGGCCGGGGCGGCTGTCCAGGCGGTGCGCGACGTGGCCCAGGGCCGGGCGCAGCGGGCGTTCTGCGCGGTCCGACCGCCCGGCCACCACGCCGAGCCCGGCCTGCCGATGGGCTTCTGCATCTTCTCCAACGTGGCCGTGGCGGCAAAGGCCGCCCAGGCGGCCGGGCTGAAGCGCGTCGCCGTGGTCGACTTCGACATCCATCACGGCAACGGCACCCAGGCTGCCTTCGCCGGTCAGGACGGCCTGCTTCTCGCCTCCATCCAGCAGTGGCCGATGTGGCCCGGCACCGGACACCCCTCCGAAAACGTCGCGGGCAATATCGCCAACGCCGTCGCCCCGCCCGGAGCGCCCGCCGCCGTCTGGCGCGGGGCTTTCGAAGGGCTGATGGACGAGGTCGACGCCTTCCGGCCGGATCTGATCATCGTGTCCGCCGGCTTCGATGCTCACCGGCGCGACCCGATCGGCGGCGCGGGCCAGAGCCTGGAGGAGGACGACTTCGCCTGGGCCACGCGGGCCATCGTCTCGGTCGCGGCCCGCACGGCCAAGGGTCGGGTTGTGTCCTCGCTCGAGGGCGGGTACGACCTCGAAGCTCTGGGCCGCTCCGCGCTTGCGCATGTGAGAGCCCTGGCGGACGGGTGAGGGGCTTTCAGTTGCGCTTTGGCGCCAACGGCAAGGGCGTACGGGTCTGATGAGTAGGGCCCTGACCGACGAGCCTCCGGCGAAGCCCGCCGCGATCCGCCATGGCGCGATCATCCTTGCGCGGCACGGAGAGCCGGCGCTGTCGCGCAAGGTCCGGCTGAATGCCGCCGAGTACCGCGAGTTCTGGGCCAATTACGAGATCCTGGGCCTGCTGCCGGGCCAGACGCCGCCCAAGCAGCTGCTGAGCTTCGTGGAATCCTGCGGGGCGCTGATCTCCTCGACCCGCCTGCGCTCGATCGAGAGCGTCCAGGCGCTGGCGAAGGATCGCGTCTTCGATCGCCACGACCTGCTGATCGAGGCGCCCCTCCCGCCGCCGAACTGGCCGCGCTGGATCCGGATGTCGCCCTCGCTCTGGGGCTTCTTCGCCCGCCTCTGGTGGTGGTTCTTCGACCATCACGAGGGGCAGGAGACGCGCTCCCAGGCCGAGGAGCGCGCAGATCGCGCCGCCGCCATGCTGATCGGCCTGGCCGCCAGCGGCGAGAACGTGGTGGTCCTCGCCCACGGCTTCTTCAACTTCATGGTCGGCCGGTCCTTGCGGAAGCTCGGCTGGAAGCTCGTCGAGAGCGAGGGCTACAAGTACTGGTCCATGCGTCGCTTCGAACGCGGCTGACCTCTTACGCCCTGAGCTTCTTCCACGGCCCGGTGATCGCCAGGGTCATCCCCGGGAAGTAGATGTTCACGAAGCAGGTCGAACCGTCCGGCGAGAAGCAGACCCCAGCGAGTTCGGTGTTGGGCGCCAGCGGCAGGGCGGGCTTCTGCGCATTGCGGCCGACCGTATAGATCTGCCCCTTGGGCGTGACCGCCTTCAGCATGTTGTAGCCGGCATACTTGTCCTCGCAGAGGAACAGATGCCCGTTCGGCGCGATGGCGAGGTTGTCGGGCATCGACAGCCGCTGCTTGTCGGTGGTCTCCAGGAACAGCTCGATGTCGCCGGGATGGTCCGCTTCGCCCGGCTTGCCCTCGTGCGGCGAGGGCCGATAGCGCATCACCTGGCCGTCGCGGCTCGGCCCGCCGCTGGTGCAGGTGAAATAGAGCTCGCCGTCCCCGAAGTAGATGCCCTCGCCTCGGGCGAAATAGGCCGCGCCCTTGCCGTGGCCCCGGTGGCGCAGGTCGTTGTGCGGGTTGTCCACGCCTTCGAGGTCCACCCAGACCACCTTTTTGCGGTCGCCCGTCTTCCAGAACGGCTTGTCCCAGTTCCGCGGGTCGGCGCTGGCGCCTTCGCGGAAGCCCAGCGCCTGCAGCCGGCCGCCGGCGTGCAGCCGCGCGGGATCGTTCGGCAGGTAGCGGTAGAACAGGCCTGAGCCGTCCGAGGCGTCCTCGGTCAGATAGACGATGCCCGTCCGCGGGTCGGTGGCCGTGGCCTCGTGCTTGTAGCGGCCCATGCTGGTGATGGGGGCGGGGTCGGCCAAGCCGCGCAGGTCGGCCGGAACCTCGAACACCCAGCCGTGGTCCTTCGTCCCGCCGTCGCCGGCCTTGATCTCGGTCTCCTCGCAGCTGAGCCAGCTGCGCTGCGGCGTGTGTCCGCCGGCGCAGTTCACCGCCGTCCCGGCGAGGCTCAGATGGTGCGTGACCAGGCGCTGCTGCTTGAGGTCCCAGACCAGAGTGGTCGTCCCGCCGTCCATCGGCACGCCGGACGCGATGCGGTCATAGGCCTTGTCGGCCGGAACCTTGGACGCGAGGCCCCCGTCCTTGCCGAAGGCCGAGCGGTCCGGCTCGGTGGGCCGCTGTTCGTGATTGCGCACCAGGATCACCCGGTTCCGGTCGGCGACGTCGGGGAAGCAGGCCATGCCGTCGTGCTTGCCGGGCGTCAGCAGGCCGTCGTCCATCACCTGTCCGGCGCGCGAGACCACCTTGTACGAGAAGCCCTCCGGCAGGTCGAAGACGCCGGCGGGGTCAGGCTGCAGCGGGCCGTAGCCCACGATGTCATCCTTGGAGCCGCCGAGCGATTGCGCGGTGGCGCGTGAGAGGCCGGCGAAGGCGGCGGAGGTGGCCGCGAGGGCCAGGAAGCTGCGACGGCTGACGGACATGATCTTCGGATTGCACCCCTGCTGGCCGCGAGCTATCCGCCGTCCGTTGCAATCCGATGACGGAGTCGCCGCCGGCCAGCCTTAGCGGGTGGACCGCCCGGGACGCCAGTTCTAGGTTCGCCGCAAGCCTGAAGAGAGACCTTATGTCCGAGCCCGCCGACATCGCCGCCATGAGCTTCGAGCAGGCGCTGGCCGAGCTGGAGCAGATCGTCGGGCGGCTGGAGTCCGGTCAGGCTCCGCTCGAGGACTCGATCCGGATGTACGAGCGCGGCGCGGCGTTGAAGGCCCACTGCGAGGCCCGCCTGGAAGCCGCGCGCCTGCGGGTCGAGAAGATCGTCATGGGCGCCAACGGCGGGCAGCCCTCGGCCGAGCCCGCCGAGTTCGGCTGATGGACCTCTCGCGCCGGGTGGCGGAGGCCGCCGACCTCGTGACGGTGGCGCTCGACGAGCTCCTTCCCCGGGCCGATGGGCCGGAGAGCCGGCTCACCGAAGCCATGCGCTATGCGGTGCTCGGGCCCGGCAAGCGGCTTCGCACCTTCTTCGCCCTCGAGACGGGCCGCATGTTCGATCTCGACGATCGGGCCGTCCTGCGCTCGGCCTGCGCGCTGGAGTGCATCCACGCCTACAGCCTCGTCCACGACGATCTGCCGTGCATGGACGACGACGACGTCCGCCGCGGGCGACCCACCGTGCATCGGGCCTACGACGAAGCGACGGCGGTGCTGGCCGGCGACGCCCTGCAGACCGCCGCCTTCGAGATCCTGGCCCACCCCGACACACATTCGGACGGCGGCGTGCGCAGCGAGCTGATCATGCGTCTGGCCCTGGCCTCGGGCGCCCGTGGCATGGCCGGCGGCCAGATGATCGACATCCTGGGCGTCCGTGACGACCTCGGCGGCGTCGCCCGGATGCAACGCCTGAAGACCGGCGCCCTGATCGCCTGCGCGTTCGAGCTGCCGCTGGTGCTGGCCCGCGCCAAGGAAGCCGAGCGCCACGCCTTGATGGCCTTCGCCCATGATCTGGGCCTGGCCTATCAGATCGTCGACGACCTGCTGGACGCCGAGGGCGACGAGGCGGCGATGGGCAAGGCGGCCCGCAAGGACGCCCAGAAGGGCAAGGCGAATTTCGTCACCCTGCTCGGCGTCGACGCCGCGCGCGAGCGCCTCGGCCTGCTCGAAAAGCAGACGAAATCCCACCTGGACCCCTTTGGCGACCGGGCCGATTTCCTGCGGGCCAGCGTCGATTTCGTGCTAGAGCGCCGGCAGTAGCCCGGAAAGACGTACCCGCGTTCCCCATGCCGCCCGCAACACCTCTCCTCGACAACGTCCATTCGCCCGCCGACACGCGCGGCCTCTCGATCCCGCAGCTGCGCCAGCTTGCGGACGAGGTGCGCGCCGAGACCATCGATGCGGTGTCGCAGACGGGCGGCCACCTCGGCGCAGGCCTGGGCGTGGTCGAGCTCACCGTGGCCCTGCACCACGTCTATGAGACGCCCAGGGACATCCTGATCTGGGACGTGGGCCACCAGGCCTATCCGCACAAGATCCTCACCGGTCGCCGCGACCGCATCCGCACCCTGAGACAGGGCGGCGGCCTTTCGGGCTTCACCAAGCGGGCCGAGAGCGAATACGACCCGTTCGGGGCCGCCCACGCGGCGACCTCGATTTCGGCGGCGCTCGGCTTCTGCGCGGCGCGCGACGCCGCCGGTCGCGACAACAGGGTGGTGGCCGTCATCGGCGACGGCTCGATGAGCGCCGGCATGGCCTATGAGGCCATGAACACCGCCTACGACACGACCAAGCAGCTCACCGTCATCCTGAACGACAACGACATGTCGATCGCGCCGCCTGTGGGCGGCATGAGCGCCTACATGGCGAGGCTTGTCTCGGGCGGCGGCTACCAGTCGCTGCGTAATGTCGGCAAGGCGGTCGCCAAGGCCTTCCCGCGCCCGATCCAGGAGGCCGCCCGCAAGGCCGAGGAATTCGCCCGCGGCATGGTCACCGGCGGCACGTTCTTCGAGGAGCTCGGCTTCTATTATGTCGGCCCGATCGATGGCCACGACATGGACGCCCTGGTCCACGTGCTGCAGAACGCCCGCAAGATCGACGACAAGCCCGTGCTGGTCCACGTCGTCACTCAGAAGGGCAAGGGCTACGCCCCCCGCCGAGAACGCCGCCGACAAGTATCACGGCGTGGTCAAGTTCGACGTCGTCACCGGCCAGCAGGCCAAGCCTGCCCAGGCCGGCGCGCCCAGCTACACCAAGGTCTTCGCCCAGGAGCTGATCAAGCACGCCGAGCGCGACGACAAGATCGTCGCCATTACTGCGGCCATGCCGTCGGGCACCGGTCTCGACCTCTTCGGTCAGAAGTTCCCGGACCGGACCTTCGACGTCGGCATCGCCGAACAGCACGCGGTGACCTTCGCCGCCGGCCTCGCCGCCGACGGCATGAAGCCCTTTGCGGCGATCTATTCCACCTTCCTGCAGCGCGGCTACGACCAGGTCGTCCACGACGTGGCGATCCAGGGCCTGCCGGTTCGCTTCGCCATCGACCGCGCTGGCCTGGTCGGCGCCGACGGTCCGACGCACGCCGGCTCGTTCGACGTCGGCTACCTCGGGCAACTCCCCGGCATGGTGCTGATGGGCCCGTCCGACGAGGCCGAGCTCGCGCGCGCCATCGCCACGGCCGTGGCTATCGACGGCCGGCCTTCGGCCTTCCGCTATCCGCGCGGCGAAGGCGTGGGCGTCGAGATCCCGGCGCTCGCCGACCCGCTGGAGATCGGTAAGGGCCGCATCGTCCGCGAGGGCACAGCGGTCGCGATCCTGTCGTTCGGCACGCGGCTGACCGAAAGCCTGCGGGCCGCCGACCTGCTGGCCGCGCGCGGCCTCTCCGCCACCGTCGCCGACGCCCGCTTCGCCAAGCCCCTCGACCTCGACCTGCTGCTTCGGCTCGCCCGCGAGCACGAGGCCCTGATCACGGTGGAGGAGGGCGCGCTGGGCGGCTTCGGCGCCTTCGTGCTGCATGCGCTGGCCGAGCACGGCGCGCTCGACCGTGGTCTGAAGATCCGCACGCTCACCCTGCCCGACGTGTTCCAGGATCAGGACAAGCCCGAGATCATGTACGCCCAGGCAGGGCTTGATGCCGAAGGCATCGTTCGCGCCGCGCTGGGCGCGCTGGGCGCCGACAACGCCTCGGCGGCGGGGCGCCGGGCCTAAGCCGCGCGGCAGCCTTCCACGAAGCGGCGCCCTTCGTCCGCCGCCGGCGGCAGCTGCGTCCGGCGGGCGCCGACCTGCACGGTCAGCGGCTCGCCGCGCCGGAAACGCTCGAGCGTCGGGTCGGTCGCCGCCGTCACCGCCTCGATAAGGAAGCCACCAGTCATCATGTCGGGCTGCGCCTCCGCCGGCCGACGCGAGGCGGCGCGCCCCACATGGAGGGTCATGACCGGCGCGGCGCGATCTTCATGGTCCACGAGCGTCACCAGCACCTCGCCGGAGCGAGGCTCGCAGGCCAGCATGAGGACCACATTGTCCGTGCCCGGCTCGCCGTAGGCCAGCTTGTTCTCGTCCGGCGTCTCGACGAGACCCCAGCTCATCGGCTCGACCGGGACGGGCGTCACCGGATGGGCGCAGGCCGCGACGCTGAGTGCGGCGAAAAGGCTGAAAAGACAACGGCGGCGCATGACGCTCCCTCTATGGGGTTAACGCCAGCGCCCGCGCATTGATCCCGATCACATTCTTAGAACGGCGAGAAGCGCTCGATCAGCGACTGGCCGGCCGGCGTCTTCTGCACGCGGCTGATGTCGCCGCGACCGCCGTAGCTGATACGCGCCTCGGCGATCTGGGTGTGGCGGATGGTGTTGGACGCCGTGATGTCCTCGGGCCGCACGATGCCCGCCACCGTCAGCTGCCGGATGTCGGTGTTCGTGCGGACCTCCTGGGTCCCCTGGATCGTCATGTTGCCGTTCGGCAGGATGCCAGTGACCACGGCGGCGATGGTCAGGCTGATCTTCTCGGCCCGGTTCACCGCGCCGGCCCCGGTGTTCGCGAACTTCGAGCTCGTCGAGATGGCGTTGGCGGGGTCGTACTCTCCCGGCAGCAGCCTGCCGAGGCTGCTCTCCAGGCCCAGCAGGTGGGGAATGCCGGCGGTGGCGCCCGAGCTGCGCGAGCTGGTCGTCGAATTGATCGTCTTGGCGCTGTCGTCGATGTCGATCTGCACCGTCAGGATGTCTCCCACCCGGCCGGCGCGCTGGTCGGTGAAGAACGTGCGGGCGCCGACACGCCACAGCGAGTTGGCGCTGGCCGGCTGGGGCAGGGGCTCGCGGACCGAGGCCAGGGGCACGACCTGCTGCTGCACGCCGACGATTGCGGCGGGGTACCCCACGGGGGCCAGTTCCGGGCCGCGCACCGCCTCGGTCACCGTCGAACAGGCGGCCAGCGGAGCGCCAAGAAGCAGGGGGGCGAGCAGGGCGAGGGGGGCGGAGACGCATGGGGGCTTCCTTCAGCGGAGCGCGACGCGGGTGGAACGGTTGAGCAGCTTGAGCTGGTCGGCGGCCGGGCCGACGGCGGCCTGGCCGGGACCGGTGACGACGGCCTGGACGACCTTCTTCGAGGAGACGTTCTGGACGTTGATGGTCTCGCCCACGCCGCCGCCGGTGACGGCCTTGGCCTGCAGGGCCAGGGACACGCCGTCGGCCTCGTAGGTCAGGGTGACGATCTCGCCGGCCTTCACCACCTCGACGGCGGCGATGTCGCGACCGGCCACGGCGGCGCCCATGCGCAGCGGCCGCCGGGCAGCGAGACCTACCACCATGTCCGGGTCCGACGGCGCGTCGGTCGGCGCCATGGCGGCCTTGCCCCAGATGAGATCGGTGGCCTGGATGGTTTCGCCCGCCATGATGTTGCGCGACCAGGTCAGCACCTCGACGTTGCCGCGCTGGGCCACGGCGGGCGCGCCGCCGCGCACGACGATCTGGCGGATGCCCTGGGCGTTGGCCCAGTCGAGGCCGGCGCGCCGCGCCGCGGCCTGAACCGTGGCGGCGTTCAGCATCATCGTCTGGCCCGTGCGCGCCGCGAGCGGGACGCCGGCCGCCGCGCCCGCGCCGTCGAACAGGTCGCCCAGGGTGACCAGGCCATCGGCGTCGGTCACGTCGGCCTTGAGTGTCACGGGCGTGCCCGCCAGCGCGGGGCCGGCGACCAGCAGGGCGGCGAAGGTGAGGGAGGCCAGCGCCTTCATGGCTCTACGCCTTCACCTGGTTGGCGGTCTGCAGCATGTTGTCGGCGGTTGAGATGACCTTGGAGTTCATCTCGTAGGCGCGCTGGGCGACGATCAGGGCGGTGATTTCCGACACCGCGTCGACGTTCGACGCCTCGGTGTAGCCCTGGATCAGGTGGCCGACGCCGTTCTCGCCCGGGACGCCCGTCGTCGGCGCGCCGGAGGCCGCGGTTTCCATGAACAGGTTCGAGCCCAGAGCCTTCAGCCCGCCCTCGTTGAGGAAGGTGGCGAGCTCCAGCTGGCCCACGACCGCGGGCGCGACCTGGCCAGCCTGGGTCACCTGCACCTGACCGCTCTTGGAGATGGCGATGTCGACCGCATCCTGCGGGATCGTGATGCCCGGCTGGATCTGGTAGCCGTCCTGGGTGACCAGCTGCCCCTGGTCGTTGACGGCCAGGTTGCCGGCGCGGCTGTAGGCCGTCTCGCCCGAGGGCAGCAGCACCTGCAGGTAGCCCAGCCCATCGATCGCCATGTCGAGCTTGTTGTCGGTGCGCGTCAGCGTGCCCTGGGTCTGGATGCGATAGACGCTGCCGGCCTTCACGCCCGCGCCCACCTGCACCCCCGTCGGCACGATGGTGCCCTGGTCCGAGGACTGGACGCCGGCCGCCTCGAACGTCTGGTAGAGCAGGTCCTGGAACTCCGCCCGCTGACGCTTGAAGCCGACGGTGTTCATGTTGGCGATGTTGTTCGAGATGACCTCGACGTTCAGCTGCTGGGCGGCCATGCCCGTCGCGGCGGTGCGGAGCGCTTGCATCGGACGCTATCCCCTTACTGGACCCGGCCCAGGCGCTCGACGGAGCGGCGCGACAGGTCGGCTTCGGAATCGATCATCTTGGCGGTGGACTCGTAGGCGCGGCTCACCTCGACCATGCGGGTGATCTGCAGGATGGCCTGGACGTTGGACCCTTCGAGCATGCCCTGCCGCAGGGCGGCCTCGGCCGCCGGCTGCGGCATCAGGTTCGAGGTGTTGCGGTACTGGTTGTCGCCGGTCTTCTCGAGCGCGGCGAGGCTCTCGAACGTGAACACGCCCACCTTGCCGATCCGCTCGGCGCCCTGGCTGACGGTGCCGTCCTTGGCGATGGAGACCGGCCCCTTCTCCGGGTCGATGGTGATCTCGCCGCCGCCCTCGTCCATCACCGGCTGCCCCTGCTGGGTCGTCAGGCGGCCGATCTCGTCGGTGCGGAAGCGGCCGTCGCGGGTGAACCGCTCGCCGTCGTCCGCCTGGACGCGGAAGAAGCCCTGGCCATCGATGGCCAGGTCCAGTTCGCCGCCCGTCTGGCGCAGCGCGCCCTGCCCGAAGTCCCGGGCAACGCCATCGGTCGAGACGAACTTCACCGGCTTGGGCCCGCCGAGCGTCATGGCCGGCGCCTGGGGATCGGTCTTGTGCAGCAGCGACTCCACCTTGAACCCGGTGGTGTCCAGGTTGGCGATGTTGTTCGCGATGATGTCCATCTCCTTGCGGAGCACCATCTGGCGCGACAGTCCGACGTAGAGGGCGTTGTCCATCTTAACCGGCAAGCCTTGCAGGGCGACGTTTTCAGCCCCTCTCGCTGCAAGGTTCGGGCCACTCCGAAACCTCAACAATTTCAACGGATAATAAAGTTAACGGGCGCCGGGCGGCGGAAAATGCCGGGCAGGCTTGGCCGCCGTTAAGGTCCGTTAAAAACCGGTTCTTAACCAAACCGGCGTCACACGTGTGCGGGACAGGATTCTAAGGAACGCGCGCGTGGCCAAGGACAAGGTCAAGGAGGCTCCGGAAGGCGAGGCTCCCGCCGAGGGCGAGGAGGGCGCTGCGCCGGCCAAGAAGAAGCTGCCGCTCAAGCTTCTCATCATCGGCGGCGTGGCCGCGGTGGTCGTGCTGGGCGGCGGCGGGACAGCCGCCTTCATGTTCCTTTCGCCCAAGCCCGACGAGGCGGCGGCCCACGGCGAGGCCAAGCCGAAGAAGAAGGAAAAGAAGAAGGAAGAGAAGGGCGCCAAGGGCAAGGAAGGCGAGAAGGGCGCCGCGGTTGTGCGCGAAGGCCCCGACGGCGTGGTCTTCTACACGATGCCCGACGTGGTCGTGAACATGCAGACCGCGGACGGTCGGCCCACCTTCCTGAAGCTGAAGCTCACCCTCGAGCTGCCCGACGAGGCGGCGGTCGAGGAGCTCGATCCGAACATGCCGAGGCTCCAGGACATGTTCCAGAGCTTCCTGCGCGAGCTGCGCCCGGAGGACCTGGCCGGCAGCCAGGGCAGCTATCAGCTCCGCATGGAGATCCTGCGCCGGGTGAACCTGGTGATCGCCCCATCCAAGGCCAACGCCGTCCTGATCGAGGAGATGCTCATCAACTAGGGCCTCCGGGTCCTAGTCGAGAGCGCCAGTCGCATGAGCGAAGACGTCGAAGCCCCGCAAACCGACAGCGCCGACGCCGGATGGGCGGCGCCGAAAAGCGCTTCCGAGAGTCTGATCGGCTCCGAACGGATCCTCAATCAGGATGAGATCGACAGCCTGCTGGGCTTCGATCTCTCCGACGACGAGGTCTCCGAGCGCACGGGCATCCGGGCCATCATCAACTCGGCGCTCGTCTCTTACGAACGCCTCCCGATGCTCGAGATCGTCTTCGACCGCCTGGTGCGGTTGATGACCACGAGCCTGCGGAACTTCACGTCCGACAACGTCGAGGTCAGCCTCGACAACATCAGCTCTATCCGCTTCGGCGATTACCTGAACTCGATCCCGCTGCCGGCCATCCTGTCGGTGTTCCGCGCCGAGGAGCTGAACAACTACGGCCTGCTGACGGTCGACTCCAACCTGATCTACTCGATCGTCGACGTGCTGCTGGGCGGCCGCCGCGGCACGGCGGCCATGCGGATCGAAGGCCGCCCCTACACCACAATCGAGCGCGTGCTGGTTCAGCGCATGGTGGAGGTCGTACTCGCTGACGCTCGAGAGGCCTTCGAGCCGCTGACGCCTGTCAGCTTCACCCTCGATCGCCTCGAGACCAACCCGCGGTTCGCGGCCATCGCGCGGCCCGCCAACGCGGCCATCCTGGTGAAGCTGCGGATCGACATGGAAGACCGCGGCGGGCGGATCGAGCTCCTGCTGCCTTACGCCACCCTCGAGCCCATTCGGAAGATGCTGCTGCAGCAGTTCATGGGCGAGAAGTTCGGGCGCGACAACATCTGGGAAAGCCACCTCGCCACCGAGTTGTGGACCACCAACATGGAGGTGCGCGCCGTGCTCGACGAGCAGCAGGTCAGCCTCCAGCGCGTCCTCGACCTGAAGGTCGGCGACACCTTGATGCTGAACGCCACCCCCGACAGCCTCATCGAGCTGCGGGCCGGGGCGATTCCCTGACCCGCGGCCGGATGGGCCGCCGCAACGCCCACATCGCCGTCCGGGTCGAGGCGCCTCTTACGCCGCACGCCCGCCAAGCCGTCACGAGGTCCCAATGAGCCTGATCGGCCTGATCATGAACCTGGTGCTGGCGGGGCTTCTGCTCGCCGCGCTGACCATGGGCGTCCGGCTGAACCGCCGCCTGAAGGCGCTGCGCGACAGCCAGGACGGTTTCGCCACCGCCGTCGCCGAGCTGAACGCCGCCGCCCAGCGCGCCGAGCAGGGTCTGGCCGATCTGCGGGCCGCCACCGACGAGGCGACCGACGAACTCGCCGACCGCATCGAGAAGGGGCGCGCGCTCGCCGCCAAGCTGGAGCGCCTGACCGCCCAGGCGCCGGATCACATCCGGTCGGCGCCGGACGTGGACCGGGACGCCGAGCGCCGCCTCGGCGCCCTGCTGGCCGCGGCGCGCGAGGCCCGCGCCAAGCCGGAGCGTCTCGTGCGTGAAGAGCCCCGCCTGACCATGCGCCCCGTCGCGCGCCCGGCCGTGGACCCTGACGCCGACCTCTTCGAGGACGAGCCGCTGACCCTCGATGCGCCCTTCGGAGGCCGCCGGTGAATTCCATGCCCCGCATCCTGCCGCTGGTGGGCCTCGCCATCGGCGGCGTCCTGGCGGTGAATGCGCTGGCCGGCGCCCGCGACCTGCCGGGCATGCTGTCCGGCGCCCGTGCGTTCGCCGAGGAAGCCGTGAAGGGGGGGTGACCCCAAGGCCAGGCCGGAGGACGCCAAGGCCGACACGGGCGAGGCCAAGGACGCCGCCGCGGGCCTGCCGCCCCCGACCCTGCAGCCGAAGGCCGTCTGCGCGCCGACCGCCGCCGAACTTGCCAAGGCCGCCGGGCTGTCGCCGGCCGAGCTGCAGGTGCTGCAGAGCCTGGGCGAGCGCCGGGGAGTCCTTGACGCCCGCGAAAACGACCTCAACACCCAGCTTGCGCTCATGGCCGCGGCCGAGGCCAAGCTGGACGCCAAGATCAAGGCGCTGAACGGCCTGAAGGGCGAGGTGCAGGGCCTCCTGACTCAGGCCGACGCCATGGAGCAGGCCGAGATCGACCGCCTGGTGAAGGTCTTCGAAGGCATGAAGGCGAAGGATGCCGCGCCCCGTTTCACGGCGCTCGACGATTCCGTGCGCCTGCCGATCGCCGCCAAGATGAAGGAGCGTTCGCTGTCGGCGATCATGGCCCAGATGCCGGCGTCCGAGGCCAAGAAGCTGACCGAGGGCCTCGCCAAGCGCTTCACCGACGCCCAGGCCGCTGCGGCCCGCGCCCAGCAACTGGCGCAGAACGGCGCCGAGCCGCCCGCCGCGGCGCCGGCCGCCCCGCCGGCCAAGACCGCCAACGCGCCGCGTCGCCAGGCCCCGCCGCGCAAGGCCGCGCCGGCCAATCAACAGGCCGCCAAGCCCGAGGCCGCGCCGCCCGCCCCGGCGCCGCAGGCCGCCGCCCCGCCGGCCAAGGCCGGCTAGCCGATGCGCCTGCGCCAGGCCCTCCGTTCCGGCGTCGCCGCCGCCTGCATCGCCTCGGTGGCGGCGCCGGCCGGGATGGCTGCGCCCGCGGCGGAGGCCGGCGGCGCCAAGACGGCCACGGGTCCGCTGGACGTTCGGATCGCCCAGGCCGAGACCTTTTCGCGCATCGAGTTCCACTGGAAGGGCCAGGCCGCGGTCGCCGCGAAGCGCGACGGCCAGGTGCTGACCCTCAGTTTCAGCCGCGACGCCGACCCCGACATCTCGCGCCTGCGCACCTCGCCGCCCAGATGGGTGAAGACCGCCGAGAAGCGCCGCGCGGGGGGCAAGCTGCAGCTCGTCCTCACCCTGGCCGATGACGCCGACGCCAAGGTCGGGACCGCCGACGGCGCCTCCTACGTCAACGTCTTCGAGAAGCCGCCGGCCCCGGAGCGCGCGCCGGTGGACGTGGTTCAGGCCGAGCCCGAGCCGCCGCGGCCCGATCCTCTGCCGCCCGGCGGCGTGGTGAAGGTGGGCGTGAACGTCGCCGCCGGTCAGGCGCAGCTCACCTTCAACTGGGCCAATCCCGCCGGCGCCGCCGTCTTCCGCCGCGGCGGGGCCGTATGGGTGGTGTTCGATGCGCCCGCCAAGCTCGACGTCTCGGCCGCGCCCAAGGGGCTGAAACAGCTGGGCGCCATCCAGGCGTTCCGCGGGACCGACCACGCCGCGCTCAGGATCGAGACGTCCCCCGACACGCCGATCTTCGCCACCGCTGTGGGCGACACCTGGACCATCGCCCTCGGGCCCGGCGGCCAGTCCCAGCCCGGCATCGTCCGCGTCGGCCGCGACGCCGCCGGCGGCCCCCCGGTTATCAAGGCCCCGGTGGCCGGCGCCACACGCGTGGTCCGCTTCGCCGATCCGGTCGTGGGCGATGTCGTCACGGTGGTCACGGCCCTGGGCCCGCCCAAGGGCGTTCCGAGCCGGCGCGACTATGTCCAGATGGCGCTGCTGCCCTCGATCCAGGGCCTGGCGGTCGAGAGCTTCGTCGACGACCTCAGCGTCCGGCGCGACGGCGACATCGTCCGCATCGGCCGGCCGCAGGGCCTGACGCTCTCGCCGGCCTGGGCCACCAAGGACCGAGAACAGGCCGAACTCGGCGCGCCGAAGCCGGCCCCCATGCCGGCCCTGATCTCCGAGGAATGGGCGCAGACCGGCGAGCACGGCTTCCTGGCCCGCTACAATTCGCTCATGGCCGCAGCGGCCGCCGAGGGCGCCAACAAGGACCGCCAGGCCCCGGTCGCCGCGCGCATGGCGCTGGCTCGCTTCCTGGTGGGCTCGGAGCTCTCGTTCGAGGCGATCGGGATCCTCAACAACCTGGCGCGCGAACATCCCGAGATGCTCGACGATCCCGAGTTCCGCGGTCTGCGCGGCGTCGCCCGGGTGCTCGCCCGCCGGTACAAGGAGGCCGAGGCGGACCTCTCCGCGCCCGCACTGGCCGACGACCCGTCCAGCGCCATGTGGCGTTCCTACGTCTCGACGCAGCTGGCCCATTGGCCCGACGCCCGCGCCCAGTTCGGCAAGGGCGCCGAGTCCTTCGCGTTGTTCTCCCCCGCCTGGAAGGCCCGGTTCGCCCGCGCGGAGGCCCAGGCCTCGCTGTACCAGGGCGACCTCGTGGGCGCCGAAGCCCGAGTCAAACTCGCCCTCGCGGAGAAGGCCGGCGCGGCCGAGGAACTGCAGAGCCGCCTGCTGCAGGCGCGGATCATCGAACTGCAGGGGCACAAGGACCGCGCGCTCAGGATCTACACCGCCGTCGCCAAGGCCCCGGTCGATTCCATCTCGGCGCCGGCCCTTCTGCGCGCCACCCGGATCCAGCTCGAGACTGGCAAGCTCACGCCGCTGCAGGCGGCCACGGTGTTCGACAACCTGCGCTACCGCTGGCGCGGTGACGCGACCGAACTGGAGACCATCCGGGCGCTCGGCAACCTCTACCTCGACCAAGGGCGCTACCGCGAGGCGCTGGAGGCGCTGCGCACCGCCGGCGGCCGTCTGCCCGACCTGCCCGAGGCGCTGCAGCTCCAGGCCGACCTCTCCGCCGCTTTCCGGGCCCTGTTCCTCGACGGCATGGCGGATGGTCTGGAGCCGGTCCAGGCGCTGGCCCTGTTCTACGACTTCAAGGAACTGACGCCGGTCGGCGCGGACGGCGACCTGATGGTCCGCAAGCTGGTCCGCCGCCTCGTCGACGTCGACCTGCTGCCCCAGGCCGCCGAGCTCCTCAAGTACCAGGCGGACAACCGGCTGGAGGGCGTGGCCAAGGCCCAGGTGTCCACGGACCTGGCGCTGATCTATCTGATGGACCGCAAGCCGGAAGCCGCGATCCAGGCGATCAACGCCTCGCGCACGACGGTCCTGCCGACCGCCCTGAACAACGAGCGCCGTCTGATCGAGGCCCGCGCCTGGGCCGCCGTCGGCCGCCACGAAAACGCGCTGGAGATCATCGAGCGCGACGCCTCCCGTGAAGCCCAGGAGCTCCGCGCGGAGATCACCTGGAAGCAGAAGAACTGGGCGGCCGCCGGCCCGCTGTTCGAGAAGTCGCTGAGCGAGCGCTGGAAGAACCCCGATGCCCTCACCGCTGAGGAGGAGGGCAAGCTGCTCCGGGCCGGGGTCGCCTACAGCCTGGCTGGGGACGACGCCTCGCTCCAGCGGCTGGAGCGTCAGTACGCGGGCTTCTACGAGAAGGCCAACAACCCCGAAGCCCTGCGCATCGCGCTGTCGGGCGAACCCTCCGGCCGGCTCAGCGTCGGCGACTTCGGCCGCGTCAGCGCCGACAACGAGGCCTTCGCGGGCTGGGTCGACCGGATGAAGCAGCGCTTCAAGACGAGGCCGTCGCCGACGGGCAGGGCGGCGGCTCCCAATCCGGCTCCCGCGGCGGCCGGCAAGGCGGCGACGAATTAGCGCCTGCCAGCGCCGTGCAAGGGGGCCGCGCTATCCGCCGGCGCCGCGCTGAAAGCTCTCCACGAGACTGCCGCAGACCAGCCGCCAGCCGTCGACCAGCACGAAGAAGATCAGCTTGAACGGCAGGCTGACCACCGCCGGAGGCAGCATCATCATGCCCATGCTCATCAGCACGCTGGCGACCACCAGGTCGATCACCAGGAACGGCACGAACAGCAGGAAGCCGATCTCGAAGGCGCGCTTCAGCTCGCTGATCATGAAGGCAGGCGTCACCACCCGCAGCGGCGTCTCCTCCGCCGTCGCCGGCTTCTGGATCCGGGAAAGGCGGATGAACAGGCCCAGGTCCTCTTCGTCGACTTGGCTCAGCATGAAGGTCTTCACCGGGCCGCCGGCGGCGTCGAACGCGGCCGGCAGCTCCATCTGCTGGTCCAGCAGCGGCTTGACCCCTTCCTGGTACGACCGCTCGAAGGTCGGGCCCATGACGATGGCGGTGAGGAACAGGGCCAGCGAGACGATCACCGCGTTGGGCGGGCTCTGCTGCACCCCCAGCGCCGTGCGCAGCAGGCTCAGCACCACCACGATCCGCACGAAGGAGGTGGTCATGATGACGATGGATGGGGCCAGCGACAGCACCGTCAGCAGGCCCACCAGCTGAACGACCCGCTCGGTCAGCCCCGCGCCGGTGCCGAGGTCGATGTTCAGCGCCTGCGCCGCCGCGGCCGCCGGGAAGACCAGGGCCGCCAGCGTGGTGATGACCGCCAGGCCCGCGGCGCGGCGCCAATCGTCGGCGGGCAGGACGCGCATCGCCTTCAGGAGGTCGCGCATCAGCGGGCGTCCGTCATCTTGATCTGGGTCTCGCCCAGCAGCCGGCCCTCGCCCAGCAGCAGCAGCCGCTCCTGCCCGTCGCATTCGACGATCAGCAGTCGCCGCGCCGGGTCCAGGATCAGGGTCTCCACCACCTTCAGCCGACGCTCGCGCCGTTGCGGCTGGCCGAAGCGGGCGATTGCATTGGGCCCGTAGCGACGCAGCGCAAGCGCGCCGAGGCCCACAAGGCCCAGGGTCACGGCGAGGGCGAAGACGGCTTGGATGAAGTCGAGGAAACCCATGGGCGCTTCTGCGGCAGGAGGTGCTTTGCGGCCCATACCGGCCCGAGTCTCTTAAGAGGCGATTAACCCTGTTTATTCACCATCTTCGCCATGAACCTGGCCGAGATTCCGCTCTTCGCGATGCTCCGCGACCGCCTCGGCCACCTGTCCGAGCGGCAGCGGGTGATCGCCCAGAACGTCGCCAACGCCGAGACGGCCGGCTACGTCGCCCAGGACGTCAAGCCCTTCGCCGTCCAGGCGCAGCTGCACGGGGCGCGGGGCGCGCCGACCCTGATGGCGGCGACTCAGGCCGGGCACATGCATCCGAAATCCGAGCGCCGCCTGTCCACGGTGGCGGTCAAGGCGGTGGCTGCGCCGGGCTCCGAGACCACGCTCAACGGCAACGCCGTCGTGCTGGAGGAGGAGATGATGAAGATGTCCGAGGCCCGCATGAATTATGACGCGGCCATCGGGTTCTACCAGAAGTCCATGAACATACTGCGCACGGCCGCCCGTGCGCCGAGCCGCTGAGGACCTGATCGATGGCTGAACGCTCCATGGCCGGGGTGGCCCAGGCGATCGCGGCCTCCGCGCTGCGCGCCCAGCAGGCGCGGATGCGGATCATCGCCGAGAACCTGGCGAACGCGAACTCGACCTCCAAGACCGCGGGCGGAGATCCCTACCGCCGCCAGGCGCCGGTGTTCGAGCCGACCAAGGTACAGGGCGCGCAAGGCGTCCGCATGGCTCGCGTCGAGCCGGACCAGAGTGCGTTCCGCACCGAATACAATCCGGGCCACCCGTCGGCCGACGCCCAGGGCTATGTGAAGCTCCCGAACGTCAACTCCCTGGTCGAGGCGATGGACATGCGCGAGGCCCAGCGCGCCTACGAAGCCAATCTCAACGTCATCGAGACGGCGCGCGCCATGGAGACGCGCACCCTCGACCTGCTGAAGAAGTAGGGTCTTAAGCCATGATCACCGCGCTAGCCGCCTCCAAGGCCTACGCCGCCGCCCAGAAGGGGATCTCGCTCGATCCCGGCGCCGAGAGCCAGGCCGCGCCCGCCGCCGCCGGCCCGGGCTTCGGCGACATCCTGAAGGCCGCCATGGGCGACGCTATCCAGGCGTCGCGCCATGCCGAAGGCCAGATGGCCGCCCAGGTCCAGGGCAAGGCCGAGCTGATCGACGTGGTCACCGCCATCTCTGCGGCCGAGGCCAGCCTGGAGACGGTCATGGCCGTCCGCGACCAGGTGATCAGCGCCTACCAGGAAATCCTGCGGATGCCGATCTAGGGCTCTGCGATCCCTCCCCCGTGAAGGGGAGGGATTTGTCAGGGCTATTTGATGACTGCGCACGCCACGCGCGCGCCGGCCCCGCCGATCGGCTGGGTCTTGTGGTCGTCGGCGTTGGCGTGGATCAGCACCGCCGAACCGTCGGCGTCCCGCAGCGCCTTCAGCGTCGTCAGGGTCGTATAGACCTCGGCCGCCGCCGATCCGTCCGCGTGCGCGTGGATGTTCGGCAGGTCGCCGGTCTCGTTGGCTTCCGGGTTCAGCAGTCCATGCACCGCCTTGGCCTCGCCCCCATGGCCCTGATGCCGGGTGTGGGCGCCCGCGCTCGTGAAGTCCGACTTGGAGCAGTCCGCCTTCTCGTGGAAGTGCAGGCCGTGCCAGCCCGGCGTCAGGCCCTTGGCCTCCACCCGCATGACCACCCCCTTCGGGGCCTCGGTCAGGCTCACCGACCCCACCGTCTGGCCGGCTCCGTTCTTCAGCTCGGCCGTGAGCGTTTCGGCCTGAGCAGACCAGGCGGGCGCGGCGCCGGCGAGGGCTGAGGTGGCGGCGAGGACGGCGAACAGTCGGGACATTCGGCTACTCCTTGGGGATACGTGTCTGACGTCATAACGCGCGAGCGAGGCGGCCGGGAATGGCGAAGCGTGCTAGGCCTTGGAAGATGCCGCCCGTGATCGAACTCCAGGCCGTTTCGAAGCGCTACGGAGCCCAGGCCGCGCTGGATGCGGCCAGCCTTCGGGTCGCCTCCGGCGAGTTCGTGGCGCTCGTGGGCGGCTCCGGCTCCGGCAAGACGACGCTGCTCAAGACCATCAACGGTCTCGTCCGGCCGGACGAGGGGCGGGTGACGGCCCTGGGCGAGGACGCGGCGGCCGCTTCGCACGCCTTGCGCCGCCGCATCGGCTACGCCTTCCAGGAGGTAGGCCTCTTCCCGCATCGTACGGTGGCCGAGAACATCGCCGTCACGCCCACGCTGCTGGGCTGGGAGGCGGCCCGCATCGCGGCCCGTGTCGCCGAACTGCTGGCGCTCGTCAGTCTTCCGCGCGCCGTCGGCGACCGCCTGCCGGCGGAGCTCTCCGGCGGGCAACGCCAGCGGGTGGGCGTGGCCCGCGCCCTGGCGGGCGAGCCCGCCCTGGTGCTCATGGATGAGCCGTTCGGGGCCCTCGATCCGGTCACCCGCGACACCCTCGGCGCCGACTACCGGGCGCTGCACGATCGGCTGGGGCTGACCACGGTGATGGTCACCCACGACATGGCCGAGGCCGCCCTGCTGGCCGATCGTGTGGTGGTGATGAAGGCTGGCCGCATCCTCGCCGACGGCGCTCCTGCCGACCTGCTGGCCAGGAACGTCGACCCGGAGGTCCGCGATCTCCTGGAGGCGCCGCTGCGCCAGGCCAGGCGGCTGGAAGACCGGTTCGGCGCATGAGTCCGCGCCTTGCCGCCGCCTTCGAACGCCTGTCGGAATACCTCGGCGCGCACGTCCTGCTGAGCGCCTCGGCCCTGGTGCTGGGCGTCGCGACCAGCCTGCCCCTGGCTATCGCCGCGACCCGCAGCGCTCGCCTGCGCTGGCCGCTTCTCGCCCTGGCCAGCCTGATCCAGACGATCCCCAGCCTCGCGCTGCTGGCGCTTTTCTACCCGCTGCTTCTGGCGCTTTCGGCCTTGAGCCTGGCGGCCCTGGGCGTCGGCTTCTCGGCCCTCGGCTTCCTGCCGTCGCTGCTGGCGCTGACGCTTTACTCGATGCTGCCGATCCTGCGGAACACCGTCGCCGGCATCGGCGGAGTCGAGCCCGCGATCCGCGAGGCGGCGGACGCCCTGGGCATGACTCCGCGCCAAAAGCTCCTGCAGGTCGAGCTGCCGCTGGCCGCGCCCGTCGTCATGGCGGGCATCCGCACCGCCGCCGTCTGGACCATCGGCGCCGCCACGCTGTCCACGCCGGTGGGCCAGACCAGCCTCGGCAACTACATCTTCGCCGGGCTGCAGACCGAGAACTGGGTCTTCGTGCTTTTCGGTTGCGCCGCCTCCGCGGGCCTGGCGCTGGCCGCTGACCAGTTGCTTGGCCTGATGGAGGCAGGGCTGCGCCGGCGACGCCGGCTCTTGGTTCTGGCCGGCGCAGTGGGCCTCGTCGCCGGCGTTGCGTTCGCCTTGCTGCCGCTGGCCGGCCTCGGCAGGCCCGCCGCCTATGTGGTCGGCGCCAAGAACTTCTCCGAGCAGTATATCCTGGCCGAACTGATGGCTGGCCGACTCGAGCGTGAAGGCGCCCGCGTAGCGCGCAAGGACAACCTCGGAAGCGCCGTCGCCTATCGGGCGCTGGCGGCCGGCGAACTCGACGTCTACGTCGACTATTCGGGTACGCTCTGGACGAACGTCCTGGGCCGCACCGACAACCCCGGCCGCCAGGCCGTGCTCGACCAACTCACCGCAGAGCTCGCGCGACGCGACGATGTCCGGGTCCTGGGCTCGCTGGGCTTCGAGAACGCCTACGCCTTCGTCATGCGGCCCGACCGCGCCCGCGAGTTGGGCGTCGCGTCCATCGCCGACCTGGCCCGCCAGGCGCCGGGCCTGAGGCTGGGATCCGACCTGGAGTTCCTGTCGCGCCCCGAATGGAAGGCGGTCGAGACCGCCTACGGCCTGAAGTTCCGCAGCGCCACCGCCTACCAGCCCACCTTCATGTACCGCGCGCTGGCGGGCGGCGAGGCCGACGTCATT
Organism: Phenylobacterium sp. J426; assembly: GCF_024699945.1. Lineage (GTDB taxonomy): Bacteria > Pseudomonadota > Alphaproteobacteria > Caulobacterales > Caulobacteraceae > Phenylobacterium. The sequence continues at coordinate 2,387,399 of NZ_JAJOMY010000001.1, forward strand.
TCGGCCTTCTCCTCGGACGGCCGCATCGCCGCCGACCGCCTCGTCGTGCTCACCGATCCCAAGGCCGCGATCCCGCCCTACGACGCCGTGGTCCTCGTCTCGCCCAGGCGGCGGGACGACGCTCGCCTGCTGGCCGCGCTCCAGCCGTTGATCGGCAAGCTACCCGTCGAGGCCATGCGCGCCGCCAACTACAGCGTGGACCGCGACGGCGGGAAGGCGAGCCCGGCCGAGGCCGCCCGCAAGCTCCAAACCGACCTCGGCCTCTGACTGTCCAACTGGGCAATTCCTGCCCACCGGTAGCCGTTCGTTAACCATAGCGGTCGACTCTGCCTCTCGCGGATTCTCCGCGGGTTTCAGTGCGTGTGGGCGGGGGATTCGATGAACGGCGCCGAGGTTCTGGATGTCGGTCGCGAGGCCATCTGGCTGACGATCCAGCTCTCCGCCCCGGTGCTCATCGTCGGCCTGATCGTCGGTGTCGCCATCGGCCTGCTGCAGGCCCTGACGCAGATCCAGGAAGCGACGCTGGTCTACGCGCCGAAGATCGTGGCCATCTTCGTCTCGCTGCTCATCTTCCTGCCGCTCATGGGCGCGCTGATGAGCGGCTTCATGCAGCACATCGCCGCCCGCATCTCGGCGATGTGAGGCGGGGCGCCCAACGCCCCATGGAATCCCCCTAGTGGAATCCTATGCAACAGCCCAGCAGGTGTTCGCCGGCGGCCTCGTGTTCGCCAGGCTCGGCGCCATGGTGCTCCTGCTGCCCGGGCTGGGCGAGACCTTCATTCCCGCCCGGATCCGGCTGTCGTTCGCGCTCGCGCTCGCGCTGATGCTGTTCCCGGTGCTCAGCGCCGGCGCACCGCCGCTGCCGGGGTCGGTCGGCGCCATGGCCGGCGAGGTGATCCAGGAGGTGCTGATCGGACTGATGATCGGCGGCATCCTGCGGATCTTCATGATGTCTCTGTCGACCGCCGGCGAGTTCGTGTCGCTGGGCACCACGCTGTCCTTCGCCCAGACCGCGAACCCGATGCAGGCCCAGCCGTCGCCGACGCTCTCGACCTTCCTCGGCCTGATGGGCGTGGTGCTGATCATGGCGACCGACCTGCACCACATGTTCCTGGCCGCGATCGTCCGGTCCTACAGCCTGTTCCCCTTCGGCCGCGACGTGCCCATCGCCGACGCCGGCCAGCTCGCCATCCAGACCGTCAGCAAGTCGTTCGCCCTGGGCCTCCAGCTCGCCGCGCCGGTCCTGGCCTTCTCGCTGATCTTCAACGTCGCGGTGGGCCTCGTGGGCCGCGTCATGCCGCAGTTCCAGGTCTTCTTCGTCGCCACCCCGCTGATCGTGCTGCTGGGACTGGCGATCTTCGCCCTCAGCCTGGGCACCATCGGCCTCGTCTGGGTCGAGCGTTATCGTGAGCTGGTGGGGGGCTTTCCTCGGCCAATGAGCGAAGACGCCGCCTCCAAGACAGAAGAGCCGACACCGCGAAAACTATCCGAGGCGCGGAAGAAGGGCGACGTCCCGAAAACGCCGGACCTGTCGCCCTTCGCCGTGCTGGCGGGCGTCTCGGCGACGGTCCTGTTCCTGGGCGAATGGCTGGCGCGGAGCCTGACCCTGAACCTGCTGCCCTACGTCGCCCATCCGCACGAGATATCCGTCGACGGGCAGGGCGGCGTCGGCATCATCCGCCATGCGGTCATGGCCGCCGCCCCAGTGCTTGCCGTCGTTTTCGGCGTCGCCACCGTATGCGGCGTGGCCGGCAACATTTCCCAGACCGGCCTGATGTTCAGCGGCGAGAAGCTCAAGCCGGACCTTGCCAAGCTGTCGCCGCTCAAGGGGTTGAAGAAGATGCTCGGCCCGGACGGCCTGATGCAGTTCTTCAAGTCGGTGGTGAAGGTCTGCGTCATGGGCCTGCTCGCCTGGTGGATCCTCGAACCCCACGCGTCCGAGCTCGCCAACCTGGCAGCCCGCGATCCGATGGCGATCCTGCCTTTCGCCGTCGAGATCCTGAAGCGGCTGCTGTTCGCCGTCTGCGCGATGTCCCTGGCCATCGCCGGCGTCGACTGGCTGTGGCAGCGCCAGCGCTTCATGAAGCGGATGCGGATGAGCAAGGAAGAGGTCAAGGAGGACCACAAGCAGAGCGAGGGCGACCCCCACGTCAAGGCGCGCCAGAAGCAGATCCAGTTCACCCGCGCCCGGCAGCGGATGATGGCCGCGGTGCCCGAAGCTACCGTGGTGATCATGAACCCGACCCACTACGCCGTGGCGCTGAAGTACGAAGCCGAGAAGGGCGGCGCCCCGCTGTGCGTCGCCAAGGGCCTGGACAGTCTCGCCCTGAAGATCCGCGCTGTGGCCGAGGAGGCGGGCGTCACCGTCATCGAGGACCCGCCGCTGGCGCGCGCGCTCTACGCCGCGGTCGAGGTCGACGACATGATCCCGCCCGCCCACTACGAAGCCGTCGCCAAGATCATCGGCTTCATTCTGAACGCGGCGTCAGCGCGCCGTGCGACCGCTAAACCCTTGTGACAGAATGCCGATGACCGAATCGCCGGATGCCGTCATGGCCGAGCCGCCGTCCAATGCGAAATCCCGCTTCGACCCCCTGACGGGGGCGGCGGTGGTGTTCTTCCTTCTCGCCGTGGCCTTCGCCGCGGCGCTGGCGCTCGACGCCGGTCCGGCGACTCTGGCCAGCATGATGCTGCTGATCGGCCTGGCGGGCGTGTCCTGCCTCGGGCTGTTCGTCCTGCGCACCGGCGCCGAGGCGCCCGCCGAGAGCGACCAGGGCGCCGAGACCTTCCTCCAGGCGCTGGACGAGCCCGCCGCCATCGCCTCGCCGGACGGCAAGCTGTCGGCGGCCAACGCCGCCTGGCGCGAAGCCATGGGCCCGGTCATGCGTCTGCCGAAGAGCGGCGCCGCCGCCGCCAGCCTGTTCGGCGCACTGGCCGCCGCCCGCCGGGGCGAATTGGGTCGCGCCCTGCTGAAGGTGGCCGGCGAGGAGCGCAAGGCGCTGATCTCGCCCGTCGAGACCCGCGGCGGTCCCCGCCGCTACCTCGTCCGGTTGACCGGCCAGTCCGGCACGCTGGCCCTGCCGTCCGCCGCCATGGAGGTGCTGAACGCCTTCTCCGGCGCCAAGGCCCCGCCGCCCAAGGTGCTGGACGCCTTCGCCGCCGCCTCGCCCTTCGGCGCGGCCCTGCTCGAGGGCGAGGACCCGTTCCTCGCGACCATCGTCGAGGCCAATCCGGCGCTGAAGGCCGTGGCCGGCGAATGGGAGGCCGGCCAGCCATTCGGTGAGCTGATCGAGGCCGGCAGCCGCGCCGACGCCGCCCAGCGCCTGGACGACGGCAGGGCGCCGCTCGAGGTGCGCCTGGCCTGCGATCCGACCCGGATCGCCCACCTGTACCTGTCCAAGAGCGACGGCCGCTGGGTCGCCTACCTGGTCGACGTCTCCGAGCAGAAGCAGATGGAGGTGCAGCTTTCGCAGAGCCAGAAGATGCAGGCTATCGGCCAGCTCGCCGGCGGCGTGGCGCACGACTTCAACAACCTGCTCACCGCCATCCTGATGCAGCTCGACGTGCTGGCCACCCGCCATCCCGTCGGCGATCCCTCCTACGAGGGGCTGAACGAGATCAAGCAGACCTCGATGCGGGCCGCCGACCTGGTCCGCAAGCTGCTGGCCTTCTCACGTAAACAGACCGTCCAGCGCGAGATCCTCGACATCGGCGAGATGATCTCCGAGTCAGAGGTGCTGCTGCGCCGCCTGCTGCCCGAAGACATCAAGCTGGTCACCGACTACGGCCGCAACCTGCCGCACGTCCGCGCCGACCGCGGCCAGCTCGACACCGCCATCATGAACCTGGTGGTCAACGCCCGGGACGCGATCCGCACCCACGGCGGCAGCCGCATCAAGATCAAGACCGGCCGCGTCAGCCAGGAGGAGGCCCAGAAGCTCGGCTATCCGTCCGCCCAGGGCGACCAGGCGCTGATCCAGGTCTCGGACGACGGCCCGGGGATCCCGCCCGAGGCGATGGACAAGATCTTCGACCCCTTCTTCACCACCAAGCCGGTGGGCGAGGGGACCGGCCTGGGCCTCGCCACGGTGTACGGCATCGTCAAGCAGTCGGACGGCTGGATCTCGGTCGACAGCCGGCCGGGCAAGGGCGCGGCCTTCCGCATCTTCCTGCCGGTGCACGTGCCGGCCGTGGAGGTCGCGCCGCCGCCCGAACCGGTCGCCAAACCGAAGCGTCCCGCCGCGCGCGACCTCTCCGGCGCCGGCCGCATCCTGTTCGTCGAGGACGAGGACGCGGTGCGCGGCGTCGCCGCCAAGCTGCTCCGCGCTCGCGGCTACGAGGTGATGGAGGCGGCCAGCGGCGAAGAGGCCTTGGAACTCGCCGAGACCCACGCCGGGGAGATCGACCTGATGATTTCCGACGTCGTGATGCCCGGCATGCAGGGGCCCGAGCTGCTCAAGCAGGCCCGCGGATACCTGGGCTCCGCCCCGGTGATGTTCATCTCGGGTTACGCCGAGAGCGAGTTCTCGGACCTTCTGGAGGGCGAGAGCAACATCTCGTTCCTGCCGAAGCCGATCGACATCAAGACCCTGGCCGAGCGGGTGAAGCAGGAGTTGCAGAAGGCCGCCTGACGCCGCGGGATGCGCCCGCGGCAAGCCGCAGCGGGCGGCCCGAACGGGCTTGCGCGCCACGGCGGGCGCCTCCAAAGATCGCCGCTCGTTTGACCGCGCCGGTCGATCCTGAAGAGCGCCGCCCCTTGAGTTCCGAGCCCCAGACGATCCGCCTGACCCCGCCGCAGGTGCTGGACTATGCGCTCGCGGCCGAGCGGGCCGGCCGGGTCGACGAGGCCCGGCGGCTCTACGGCGCCCTGCGCGCCGCCGACGCCGTCTCCGCCACCACCAACGTCGCCCGAATGGCCGAGGACGCCGCCCGCGACGACGAGGCCGAGGCCCTGTTCCGCCGCGCCTGCGAGATGGCGCCCGACGATCCCGAGCCCGCCTTCCTCCTGGGCTGCCTGCTGCTGAAGCGCGGCCGCTACGCCGAGGGCTGGCCGCTGTACGAGGCGCGCATCCGCCGCCGAGGCCGGGTGAAGCCCGTCTTCCCATTTCCGGAATGGCAGGGCGGCCCGGTTGGCTCGCTGCTGATCCTCCAGGACCAGGGCCTGGGCGACCAGATCATGTACGCCCGCTTCGCCAAGGTCCTGAAGGATCGTGGCGTCGACGTCACCCTGGTCTGCAGCCCCTCGCTCATCCGCCTGTTCGAGCCGCTGGGGGTGCGCCTGATCCCCAGCCCGCTGAGCGGCGAGCCGCCGCGGCACGACGCCTGGGTCCTGGCCGGCTCGTTGCCGCTGCTGATGGGCGTCACGCCCGAGACCCTGCCGGCTGATCCCTATCTGCCCGGCGCGCCATTTGGGTCGGGGGTCGGCTTCATGGCCCGCGGCAACCCGGCTCACGTGAACGACGCCTGGCGCTCGCTGCCCGACGACCTCGCCGACGAGGTGCTGTCATGGCCCGGCGTGCGCAGCCTGGCCCCAGAGGCCACCGGCGCCCTCGACATGGCCGACACCGCCGCGATCGTCCGCGACCTCGATCTGGTGATCAGCGTCGACACCGCTGTCGCCCATCTGGCCGGCGCGATGGGAAAGCCCTGCTGGCTGCTGCTGCCCTTCGATCCCGACTGGCGCTGGATGCGCGACCGCGCCGACAGCCCCTGGTATCCCTCCCTGCGCCTTTTCCGCCAGCCGCGGGCGGAGGATTGGCGCAGTGTCCTGGCCGAGGTGCGCGCCGCCCTCGACGCCCGCTGAACAGGTCCGTTCGAATGTCCCAAGCTCATCCCAAAGGCCAGCTCAGCTTCGTCCGGCTGTTCGAGCTCGCGCAGAAGGCGACCGCCGAAGACCGCCTGGACGAAGCCGAACAGATCTACCGCCGTCTGCTGCGCGACGGCCCGGCCCCGCCTGTCGCCCGAAACCTGTCGGTCTTGCTGGAGCTCGAAGGCCGCTACCAGGAATCCGAGCAGGTCCTGCGTGAGGCCCACGAGCGCTGGCCGGACGACAAGCCCACCGCCTGGTTCCTGGGAATGGCGCTGCTGCGCCGCGGCGCGTACGCCGAGGGCTGGCCGCTCTACCACGAGCAGGACTCCCGCGCCCACTGGACCTCGGCGCTCAGCTTCCCGGAGTGGCAGGGCGGTCCGGTCCGGAGTCTGCTGGTGCTGCCCGACCAGGGGCTCGGCGACCAGATCCAGTTCGCTCGCTTCGTCCGCATCCTGGTCCAGCGCGGGGTCGAGGTGACGCTGTATTGCAAGCCGCCGTTGGTGCGCCTGTTCTCGGGGCTCGGCGCCAACGTGCAGTCGGCCGAGGGCTCGGCCAGCATTCCGCGCCACGACGCCTGGACGATCCTGTCGGCCCTGCCGTGGCGGATGGGCGTGACCGTCGGCACTATCCCGGCCGAACCTTATCTGCCGTCGAAGCCGTTCGGCAGCGGCGTCGGCGTCGTCGCGCGCGGGAACCCGGGCCACCACAAGGACCGCTGGCGCTCGATGCCGGACGAGGTGGCCGCCGAGCTGATGAGCTGGCCGGGCGTCGTCAGCCTTCAGCCCGAGGACACCGGCGCCAAGGACCTCGAGGACACACGCCGGATCATCGAAGACCTCGAACTGGTGATCACGGTCGACACCGCCGTCGCCCATCTGGCCGGGGCCATGGGCAAGCCCGTGTGGCTGCTGGTTTCCACGGTGTCGGACTGGCGGTGGCTGTGCGACCGCACCGACAGCCCGTGGTATCCCTCGATCCGCATCTTCCGCCAGCGGGAGCGGGGCGACTGGACGAGCCTGCTCGCTGAGGTCCGCGCCGCTTTCGACGGCCGCTAGGCGACCCCAGCCGGGGCCGCGGCCCCGTAGGGCGCAAGATCGATGCCGGGGTAGCGCAGGGCGACGTCGGCCAGGGTCTGGGCGTTCCAGTAGGGATCGCCCGGGGGCGGCCAGCCGAAGAGGTCGCGCTGGCGCGGCGTCATCCGCACCATGGCTTCCTTCCAGCCGGGGTTCAGCGTCCGGTCGGGCCAGGCGAGCTTGCCCTGCCAGCGCCAGCCGCGCGGCTTGAAGTCCACTGGCATGACGAACCGCGAGCGCCCCTCGCCCTTGAAGTTCGATCCCCGGTGGAAGACGTCGGTCTTGTAGATCAGGATCGAGCCGGCGGGGCCGGTGACGGCCACCTCGTCGTCGAAGAATTCGCCCATCTGGGTGCGTGTCACCCCGATCGGGATGTGCCGGGTCCTGTCGATCGGCACGGCCTTGGTCGGCCCGTCCAGCTCGCTCACGTCCGACAGCAGGATGAAACAGGTCATCTGCGGCATCAGCTGGTCGGCGCGGGGCACCACGATGGTGTGGTTCTCATAGTCCCGGTGGTGCGCCTGGTCGTAGTCGACCGCGCCCGAGTACTTGGCCCACAGCTCGATCTTGTAGCAGTCGATCTCGTCCGTCTGCAGGAAGCGCTCGGCCGCGTCGATCAGGTCCGGATAGACCGGCACGCGGTTCAGCGCCCAGCTCGGATAGGGGAAGAACCGCAGTCCCGCGAACTGGCTCTTGGCGAAGCTCGGATAGGCCGACGGATCGGCGAAGTAGGCCTCCGGCCGCGGATAGAGCTCCCACAGCGCGTCCTGCGCCGCCGACAGTGTGTCCTTGTCCAGGAAGCCTTCCACCACGGTGAACCCGCGGTCCCAGACCTCGGCGAGCTTGGCGTCGGGGATCCTCATGGGCGAATAGAAGCCCGCCTGCGACGCTACGCGCAAGCACGGTGCGCCCCTGCGGCTTGCCAGCCAAGCTTGACCGTTCGACACTTCCCCCGTGACCGGCAGCAAGACCCCGACCGAGCATCTGCGCCCCGTCTTTGAGGCGGCGGCCGCCAGTCATCGCGCCGGCCGGCTGGACGAGGCCATCGGCGGTTACCTCCAGGTGCTGCGCGAGGCGCCCGACCTCGTGTTCGTGAAGGACAACCTGTCCCTGGCCCTGCTGGCGGCTGGCGACTACGCCCGCGGCCTGCGGCTTTACGAGGTCCGCTTCGATCGCAGCCGGGAGCCCGTGGTGAAGCCGCAGGTTCCGTTCCCGGAATGGCAGGGCGAGGACCTTGCGGGCCGCTCGCTGCTGGTCTGGCCCGAGCAGGGGTTCGGCGACCAGATCATGTACGCCCGCTTCGCCCGTGTGCTCCACGACCAGGGCGTGAAGGTCACCTGGGCCGCGCCGCCCGAGCTCGCGCCGCTGTTCCGGCATCTGCCGGCCACGGTGGTCGAAGCCGGGCCCGAGCTGCGCCTGCCGCGGCACGACGCCTGGTGCATGTCGGGGTCCCTGCCGCTGCGGACCGGCGCGACCCTCGACGCCCTCCCGGTCGAGCCCTATCTGCCTTCGGAGCCTCGGGATGCGCCGCCGCACGGCGTCGGCGTCATGCTGTTCGGCCGCGCCACTCCCGATCCGCTGCGCTCCCTGACGCCCGAGGCCGCCGCCGTGGTCCGTGGCTGGCCGGGCGTGGTCAGCCTCGCGCGCGAGGACGCCGGCGATTTCGAGAACACCCGCCGCATCATCTCCGGTCTCGACTGCGTGGTGACGATCGACACCGCCATCGCTCACCTCGCCGGCGCCATGGGCAAGCCCACCCTGCTGATGCTGCCCTTCGCCCCGGACTGGCGCTGGATGTGGGATCGCGAGGACAGTCCCTGGTACCCCTCGATGCGTCTGTATCGCCAGCCGGCGCCCGGGGACTGGACCAGCGTGCTTGCGCGCGTCAGGGCAGCGCTGGACGCACGCGGCCAGTAGCCGCCTTCAGCCGGCCTGAAAGCCGCTTCAGGTCTTCGAGGCTGGCGCTCCCGCGGCAAGGGCGTAGCGTTGTGGCCGCAAGGAGTCCGCCATGAGCCAAGCCCTGAAGATCCGCCGCGTCGCCGGCGCGTTGGGCGCCGAGATCTCCGGCGTAGATCTGTCAAAGCCGCTGTCCGACGAACTTGTCGCCCAGATCCGCCGGGCCTTCGTCGAGCACCAGGTGATCTTCTTCCGCGATCAGGACCTTACGCCCGCCCAGCAGGTCGCCTTCGGCGCCCGCTTCGGCCCGCTGAACGTCCATCCCTTCGTCGCGGCCATGGCGGGTCAGCCTGAGGTCATGGAGATCATCAAGGAGCCGTCGGATCGTGTGAACTTCGGCGGCGGGTGGCACTCCGACATGAGCTTCCTGGAGCGGCCGTCGATCGGCTCGATCCTCTACGCGGTCGAGATCCCCGAGTTTGGCGGCGACACGCTGTTCGCCAGCCAGGCCGCCGCCTATGAGGCGCTGTCGCCCGGCCTGCAGAAGACGCTCGACGGCCTGAACGCCGTCCATTCCGCCAGCCGCGAGTACTCGTCCCAAGGCCACTCGGCCCAGAAGCGCGGGTCGATGAAGGTGGCCGAGGCCGACGGCTACGTTGGCGAGTTTGTCCACCCCATGGTGTTGGTCCACCCGGAGACCGGCCGCAAGGCGCTCTACGTGAATCCGGCGTTCACCCTGCGCATCGAGGGCTGGAAGACCCGCGAATCCAAGGCGCTACTCGACTTCCTCTTCGAGCATTCGCGCTACGAGGGCTTCACCTGCCGCTTCGCCTGGCGCGAGGGCTCGGTCGCCTTCTGGGACAACCGCTCGGTCTGGCACTTCGCGCTCAACGACTACCCCGGCCAGCGCCGTCACATGCGACGGGTCACGGTCGATCCGTGGCCGGTGGGCGCCGCGGCGCTCAGGCCGGCCGAAGCCGTCGCTTAGGTCAGCCGCGCCAGCGCCCCCTGCGCCGCCGCCAGCCCCGTCGCGAAGCTGGCCTGCAGCAGGTAGCCGCCGGTCGGGGCTTCCCAGTCCAGCATCTCGCCGGCGACGAACACGCCCGGCCGATCCTTCAGCATCAGCTCCGCGTCCACAGCGTCCAACCGTACCCCGCCGGCCGAGGAGATGGCGCGGTCCAGCCTTTGGACGCCGATCAGCCTCAGGGGCGCGGCCTTGATGGCGCGGGCGAGCGCGCCCGGCTCGACCGGCAGGGCCTTGCCGTGCGCCTCGCGCAGCAGGTTCGTCTCCACCGGCGAGAGCTTCAAGACCTTCCGCAGATGATTGGACAGGCTCTGCGCGCCCTGCGGCTTCGCGAGCCGCGAGGTGAGGGCGCCCACGCTCATGTCGGGCCGCAGGTCGATCGCCAGAACGGTCGATCCGTCGGCGGCGATCGCATCGCGCAGCTCGGCCGATATCGCATAGATCGCGCCGCCCTCCAGGCCATAGCGGCTGACCATCGCCTCGCCGCGAACAGTCCGCGCGCCGTGCGTGAGGGCGATGCCCTTCAGCGGCTGGCCCGCGAAGCCCTGCATCACCGGGCTCCAGGTGACATCCACGCCCACGTTCGCCGGCCGGAACGGCGCGACGGCCTCCGGCAGTAAGGCCGCCCAGCCGCCGTCTGTCCCGAGCTTCGGCCAGGACGCGCCGCCCAGCGCCAGGACGACCGCGTCGCAGCGAACCTCGTGTCTGCCATCGGGGGCCTGGAAGAGGAGGGCGCCGTCGTCCGTCCAGCCGCGCCACTCATGCCGGGGCCGCACCTCCACCCCGAGCTCCGCCAGCCGCGCCAGCCAGGCCCGCAGCAGCGGCGAGGCCTTCAGCGCCTTGGGGAACACCCGCCCCGAGGACCCCACGAACGTCGGCTGGTCCAGCCCCTCCGCCCAGGCGATCAACGCGGCCGGCGGAAACCGCTCCAGGTACGGCCGCAGCCGGCCCGCCGCCCCGCCGTAGCGCGCGACGAACGCCTCGAAGTCCTCGGAATGGGTCAGGTTCAGCCCGCCGCGGCCCGCCATCAGGAACTTGCGCGCGACCGACGGCATCCGGTCGAAGACCGTCACCTTGAGCCCCGCCTGCGCCAGCCGCTCGGCGGCGAAGAGCCCGGCGGGCCCTGCGCCGACGACTGCGACTGTCCGCATCACGTCCTTAGCGGTTCGCCATGGCGATCAGCGCGGCCAGGCCGACGCCCATGCCACGCAGGCTCTCGGGCTTGGCCACGTCGATCCATTCGTCCGGCGCGTGCGCGCGGCCGCCCGTGCCGCCCGAGCCGATGGTCACGGCCGGGATGCCGAGGCTGATCGGCATGTTGGAGTCCGTCGAGCTGGCGCCCAGGATCGGCTTGTAGCCCGCCGCCCGCACCGCCGCGGACGTGATCTGCACGATCTCGGCGTCCTCGCGCGTCTTGCCGGTCGGCCGGTCGCCGATCAGCTTCAGCTCGGCGGTGATCTTGCCCGGCCCGGTGTTGCGCGCCGCGTTCTCCGCCGCCACCGCCTCGTCGACGATCTGCTTGAACCTGGCGTCCACCTTGGCGAGCTCGTCCGGGCTCTCGGAGCGCATGTCGACCTCCAGCCAGATCGCCTCCGGGATCGAGTTCACCGACGTGCCGCCGCCCACCACGCTGGTCGCATAGGTCGTCCTCGGGCTCTTCGGGACCTCTACCCGGTTCATCGCCACCACCGCGTTGCCCATCGCCGCCATCGGGTTGACGATGCCGAACGCGCCATAGCTGTGGCCGCCCGGCCCCTTGAAGGTGACCCGATAACGCTTGGAGCCCACCGCGCCGGAAACCACCCGGTCTGCGCTCGTGCCATCCATCGAGAAGAAGGCGGCGATCCGGTCCTTGTACTTGCCCTTGGTGAAGATGTAGCGCACGCCGCGCAGGTCCCCGGGGCCTTCCTCGCCGACGTTGCCGACGAACAGGATGTCGCGTTTGGTCTTCACCTTGCCGGCGTCCAGCGCCCGGATGTAGCCCAGCAGCACCGCGAGCGAATGCGTGTCGTCGCCGACGCCGGGGGCGAAGAGCTTCGTGCCCTCGCGGCGCACCTTCACGTTCGTCCCTTCCGGGAAGACCGTGTCCAGGTGGGCGGCGATGACCACCACCTTCCCGCCGGCCGGATCGGTCCCGCGGCGCAGGCCCATGACGTTGCCTTCGGCGTCCATCTCGACGTCGCTGAGGCCGTGCGCCTTCAGCATTTCCATATAGGCCCTGGCCCGCTTCTCCTCCTTGAAGGGGGAGCCTCGATCTCGGTCAGGGTGATGGTGTCGTTGACGATCCGCTCGTGCTGGGCGTCCAGCGTCGCCACCGCGGCCTTGAACCCGGCCGAGTTGCGGATCTGCTGGATCGTTCTGTCCGCCTGTGCGGGTGACGCCTGCGCCAGCGCGCCTGTCGAGACCGACAGCGAAAGAACAGCGGCCAGCCCCAGCCCCGTAACGCGTAACATCGTGATGGAATCCTTGCCTGAGAGCGGGGGCATATCAGCCGATCCCACCGCCTTTTCCTAGGGCGCGCGGCAAGCTCATGCCGCATTACCCGGAATTAATGCGCGCTTTCGTGCGCGTGCGCTTGCCCGAGCGGCGCCGCGGCCTCTAAGCCTTCGCGTCACAGGTTACGACAAGGGGAGGCGCGCGTGCACAACCGTCGCCAGCTGATGATCGCTGCGGGGGGCCTCGCGGCGCTCGCCGCCACCCGGGCCTACGCTCAGCCGCCCGCTAACGGCGCCGAAGCCCAGCTCGCCCGCTTCCTCGACGAGGTGTTCAAGGAGACCCTTGACGACAGCCCCGAGCTCGTCACGTCGCTGGGCCTCGACAAGGGCGAGCGCGCGGCGGCCAAGGCCCGCCTGCACGACGCCTCCCTGGCCGGCGTCGAGCGGCAGAAGGCCAAGACCGCCGACCAGCTCCGCCGCCTGCGCGCCATCGACCGCAAGCAGCTCTCGGGCATGGCGGCGGTGAACTACGACACCTTGCTGTTCGAGCTCGAAACCACGGACGAGGGCAATCGCCGCTTCGCCTACCCCACCGGCGGCAGCCCCTATGTGCTGGCCCAGATCTGCGGCTCCTGGCAGGAGGTCCCCGACTTCCTCGACAGCCAGCACTCTGTCGAAACCCGGGAGGACGCGGAAGCCTACCTCGCCCGCCTTGAGGCCTTCGCCGCCAACATGGACGCCGAGGTCGAGCGCGTCCGCCGCGACGTCGGCCTGGGCGTGATCCCGCCGGACTTCGCCATCAACGGCGCGCTCGCGGGCATGAAGGTTCTGCGCCAGCCCGCCGACAAGTCGACCCTGGTCACCTCGCTGGCCGACAAGGCGAAGAAGGCCAATGTCTCCGGCGACTGGCGGACCGCCGCCGCCAAGGTCTACGAGGGCCGCGTCATCCCGGCGCTCGATCGGCAGATGGCCCTGCTGGAGAGCCTGAAGCCCAGCGCCACCCGCGACGCCGGCGTGTGGAAGCTGCCCGACGGGGCCGCCTATTACGCCCACATGCTGAAGGCGCAGACGACCACCTCCATCAGCCCGGCCGAGGTCCACAGGATGGGCCGTGAGGTCACGGCCGAGCTGTCCGCCCGCGCCGACGTCCTCTTCAAGGAGCTGGGCTACACCCGGGGCACGGTCGGCGAGCGCTACATCGCCCTCTATGAAGCCAAGACCGGCGTCTATCCGAACACCGACGAAGGCAAGGCCAAGATCATCGCGGACCTCACCGAGGTGGTGAAGAAGATCACGCCGAGGTTGCCAGAGCAGTTCGGCACGCTGCCCAAGGCGCCGCTGGAGATCCGCCGTATCCCCGCCGCCACCGAAGGCGGGTCCTCCACCCACTACGAGGGTCCCAGCCTCGATGGCTCGCGCCCCGGCGTCTACTGGCTGAACCTGCGTGACACGGCCGAGAGCCCGTACTGGTTCCTGCCGACCACGACCTATCACGAGGGCCTGCCGGGCCATCACATGCAGATCTCGATGCAGCTCGAGGCCGACCTGCCGATGATCCGCCGCGTCATGGGCTTCGGCGCCTACGCCGAGGGCTGGGCGCTCTACTCCGAGCAGGTCGTCCAGGAGATGGGCCTTTACCAGGGCGAGCCGCTGAACGAGCTGGGCTACATCCACGACGCCCTGCTGCGCTCCGCGCGCCTGGTCTGCGACTCCGGCCTGCACGACCTGCGCTGGACGCGCGAGAAAGCCATCGCCGAGATGCGCGCCATCGAGGGCGACCCGGAGCCGCTCGCCGCCCAGGAGATCGAGCGCTACTCGGTCTGGCCGGGCCAGGCCTGCAGCTACATGGTCGGCAAGGTCACCATCCTGCGTCTGCGCGAGAAGGCCCAGAAGGCGCTCGGCCCGAAGTACGATCCGCGCAAGTTCCACGACGCCGTGCTGCTGTCCGGCTCGATGCCGCTGACTGCGCTCGAGAACGTCGTCGACCTCTACATCGCCCGCACCAAGCAGGCCTGACCGCATGACCCTCCACCGCCGTCACTTCCTCGCCGCCGCCTCGGCTGCCGCCCTTGCGCCGACGTGGGGCCACGCCCAGGCCCGCAACGCGGAAGACGCCAGGCTCCGGGCCCTGTTCGACGAGATCTTCGAGGAAGGGGCTCGACCATTCGCCCGAGAGCGTCACCCGCCTCGGCCTCCACAAGGGCGCCCGCGTCGCCCAGAAGGCCCAGCTTGACGCCCAGTCGATCGCCAGCCTCGAGGCCGACAAGGCGCGCACCGCCCGCAACCTCAAGCTCCTGAAGACCATCGACCGCGCCAAGCTCAGCGCCGGCGAGGTCCCGCACTACGATGCGGTGATGTTCACCAGCCAGGCCAACGACGAGGCGAACGCCCGCTACGTCTACGGCAACGGCGGCGCGGGCCAGCCCTACGTCCTGTCCCAGCTCACCGGCAGCTATCAGGACATCCCCGACTTCCTGGGCACGCAGCACACCATCGAGACCAAGGCCGACGCCGACGCCTACCTGTCGCGCCTTGAGGCCTTCGCTGCGGTGATGGACCAGGAAACCGAGCGCGCCCGCCGCGACGTGGGCCTCGGCGTCGTCCCGCCCGACTTCGTGCTGGAGCGCGCGCTGACCCAGATGGCCAACCTCAAGGTCGATCCGGGGGCCTCGCCGCTGGTCACCTCGGTCGCCTCCCGCGCCCAGGAGAAGGGGATCGCCGGCGACTACGCCGGCCAGGCCGCGAAGATCTATTCGGACAAGGTGGTCCCGGCCCTCGACCGCCAGATGGCGCTGCTGAGGTCCCTGCAGGCGAAGGCCGTGCACGACGCCGGCTGCTGGCGCCTGCCCGACGGCGAGGCCTACTACCGCGACGCCCTGAAGAGCTCGACCACCACCACGCTGACGCCGAAGGAAATCCACGCCCTGGGCCTGGAGCAGGCCAAGGCGCTGTCGGCCCGCGCCGAGGTCATCCTCCGTGGCCAGGGCCTGACCCAGGGCACGGTCGGCGAGCGCATCCAGCACCTCTTCAGGGATCCTGCGCAGCTCTACGCCGACACCGACCAGGCGAAGGAACAGCTGATCGCCGACTTGAACGAGCTGGTGAAGGCGATCGAGCCCCGCCTGCCGCAGATGTTCGGCCAGCTGCCCAAGGCGCCGGTCGAGATCCGCCGCGTGCCCAAGTTCATCGAGGCCGGCGCGCCCGGCGGCTACTACAATCGGCCCGCGCTCGACGGCTCCCGGCCCGGCATCTACTGGATCAATCTCCGCGACAGCGCCGAGAACCCGCGCTGGACGCTGAAGACGCTCACCTATCACGAGGCCATCCCCGGCCACCACCTGCAGCGCTCGCTGCAGCAGGAGGCGGACCTGCCGATGCTCCGCCGCATCGCCGGCTTCTCGCCCTACTCCGAGGGCTGGGCGCTCTACTCCGAGCAGTTGGCGCTCGAGATGGGCATGTACGAGAACGATCCGCTGGGCGAGCTCGGCCAGATCCAGGCCTCGCTGTTCCGCGCCGCGCGCCTCGTCGTCGACACCGGCCTGCATGCCATGCGCTGGAGCCGCGAGAAGGCGATCGAGACCATGACCTCCATCGACGGTTCACCGGCCAGCTCGGCCGCCACCGAGATCGAGCGCTACAGCGTCTGGCCCGGCCAGGCCTGCAGCTACATGGTCGGCAAGCTCACCTGGCTGCGCCTGCGCGAGAAGGCCAAGGCTGGCCTCGGCCCCCGCTTCGACATCCGCAAGTTCCACGACGCCGCGCTGCTCTCCGGCGCCATGCCGCTGACCGTCCTCGAACGCGTCGTCGACCGCCACATCGCCCAGCAGAAGGCCTGAAACGTCCGATGACCACCCAGTTCGACCGCCGCAGCTTCCTCGCCACCACGGCCGGGGCCGCGCTCGCCGCCGCCACGCCCGCGCTCGCCCAAGGGGGCGCTCAGGGCTCCGAGGACGCCAGGCTCCGCGCCCAGCTCGACGCCATGTTCGAGACCCTGGTTGACGACAGTCCCGAATTCGCCACCCGGCTCGGCCTCGACAAGGACCGCCGGGCCGGCCTGAAGGCGCAGCTCGACGACGAGTCCCTGGCCGCCCGGGACCGCCGCCTGCAGCGCACGCGCGACTGGGTGAGGCAGCTCAGGACCATCGACCGCGCCAAGCTCTCGCAAGGCGCGAAGATCGACTACGACACCGTGCTCTACGTCCAGGAGCAGGCGGTCTATTCCGGCGACCGCTACAAGTTCGGCAGCGTCGGCCGCAACTACAGCCCCTTCGTGGTCAGCCAGCGCACGGGCTCCTACCAGGACATCCCCGACTTCCTCGACAGCCAGCACAAGGTGGCCAACGCGAGCGACGCCGAGGCCAACCTCTCGCGCATCAGCGCCTTCGCCCGTCAGATGGACCAGGATCTCGAGCGCCTGAACCATGACGTCGCCCTGGGCGCCGTTCTGCCGGCCTTCGCCGTGCCGCTGGCCATCGGCCAGATGAGGGCGCTGCGCGAGCAGCCGGCCGCCCAGACGGTGCTCGTCACCTCCCTGGCCAGGAAGACCCAGGCGGCGAACCTGCCCGGCGATTGGGCCGCCCGCGCCGAGAAGATCGTTCAGACCGAAGTCTTCCCGGCCCTCGATCGCCAGATCGCCGCCATGGAGGCCCTGAAGGCCAAGGCGCGTCCCGACGCCGGCGCCTGGGCGCTGCCCAACGGCGAGGCCTACTATGCCGACGCGGTGAAGAGCTCGACCACCACCGACTACACGCCCGACCAGGTCCACCGCATGGGCCTGGACCAGGTCCGCGAGATCACCGCCCAGATCGACGCGATCCTGAAGTCCCAGGGGATGACGCAGGGCTCCGTCGGGCAGCGCCTCGCGGCGCTGAACAACGATCCGAAGCAGCTCTATCCCGACACCGACGAGGGCCGGGCCCAGATCATCGCCGACCTGAACCAGCAGATCGCGGCGATCTACAAGGACCTGCCCAAGGCCTTCCGCACCATGCCCAAGGCCCCCGTGGAGGTGCGCCGCGTGCCGGCCTTCATCCAGGACGGCGCCTCGAACGGCTACTATCAGGCCCCGGCGCTCGACGGCTCGCGCCCGGGCGCCTTCTACATCAACCTGAAGACGACGGCCGACTGGCCCCGCTACAACCTGCCGACCCTGACCTACCACGAGGCGGCGCCGGGCCATCACATGCAGATCGCCATCGCCCAGGAGAACCCGTCGATCCCGATCCTGCGCCGCACCGGCTTCGGCAACTCGGCCTACTCCGAGGGGTGGGCGCTCTACGCCGAGCAGGTCGCCGACGAGATGGGGGTCTACGCCAACGATCCGCTGGGCCGCGCCGGCTACCTCCAGTCCCTGCTGTTCCGCGCCGCCCGCCTGGTGGTCGACACCGGCATCCACGCCAAGCGCTGGACCCGCGCCCAGGCCACCCAGTACATGGTCGACGTCATCGGCTACCCGGAGACCCGCGCCCAGCGCGAGGTCGAGCGCTACTTCGTCAGCCCCGGCCAGGCCTGCACCTACAAGATCGGCCACGTCGTCTGGGTGAAGCTCCGGGAAGACGCCCGCAGGAAGCTGGGATCCAGGTTCCAGATCGCCGATTTCCACGACGCGGCCCTGCTCTACGGCAACATGCCGATGACGGTGCTCGAGCGTCACATCGCCGACTGGGCCGCCGCGCGGGCCTAGAACCAGCCTGCGGCCTTGAGCTGAGGCGCCTGGCTGCGGCTGACGGGGACCACGAGGCCCCCCGCCAGCCGGGCCTCGCCCGCCCCCCGGCGCCAGCGCACCTCCTCGATGGCGTCGGCCGCCACCCACCATGAGCGATGGGTCCGGAACCCGGGCGCCTCGGCCAGCTCCGCCAGCGCGTCGGCGAACCGGGCCGTCACCAGCTCCGACCCGGCGTCGGTATGGACCCGCAGGTAGTGGTCCTCGGCCTCGACGGCGATCAACGCCGCCGCGCGCCGTTTGGCCGACAGCCGCCCACGGAACACCGCGGTGGGATCCGACGCCGTCGGCGACACCGCCGCCGGCGGCTCCAGCTTGGCCAGCATCAGCTGCCGCAAGGCCATGGTCGCGAGGCTCAGCAGGAACACCTGGAACGCCAGGCCCGGTGGATCGAGCACCCGCAACGGGGCGCCGGCCAGAAGGTGCGAGACCACCACGACCAGCCCCATGATGCCGGGGGTCATCAGCACGCTGACCGTGAGCAGCCGCGGCCAGAAGCCGGGCAGGCGCCGCCGCACCGCCTCGTCGATGGCGATGCCGATCAGCCCGCCGCCGATCATCAGGATCAGCCAGTACACCAGCCGCTGCGACAGCGGCCGCTCGCCCGTTTCGTAAGGGCCCAGGAACGCCACCGTCACACCGATCGCCACCAGCAGGGCGAATTCGGTGGCCAGGCGTCGGAGCAGGGGCGCGTCGACTCGCTTCACGCGCCGACTTTGCCACCGGCGCCGTTCGCGCAGAATTGGCGCCGTTCGCGGATTTGCATCTTCCGCCCCGCGCCGGCCCCGTCACCTTCCGCTCGTCTCGATCAACAGGGCCGACCGATGCCGACCTTTCTTTCTCGTTCCGCCGCCCGCCTGGGGTGGGCGCTCGCCGCCGTGCTCAGCGTGGCGGTGGCGCTGTTCTCCTACCGCTATGTGACCTTCGCCGGCCTGCTGGCCGACAACGTCATGGCCAATCTGATGGCCAGGCCCTGGATCGCTGTCCACGCCGGCGGCGCCGCCACCGCCCTGCTGGTCGGCTGTTTCCAGTTCCTGCCCGCCGTTCGCCGTCGACGGCCGCTGCACCGCTGGCTGGGCCGCCTCTATGCCGCCGGCTGCCTGATCGGGGGCGGCGCGGCCCTCGTGCTTGCGCCCACCACCACCGCCGGGCCTGTCGCCGCCTTCGGCTTCGGCGTTCTCGGCGTGCTCTGGATCTGGACCACCGTCCAGGCGTGGCGCGCCGCGCACGCCCGGCGCTTCGACGACCATCGCCGCTGGATGATCCGTTCGTTCGCGCTCACCTTCGGCGCGGTCACTCTGCGGCTCTACCTGCCGATCGGCCCGATGCTGGGCCTGGACTTCATGCAGACCTACGTCGCCGTTTCCTGGCTCTCCTGGGTCCCCAACCTCGCCATCGTCGAGGCCTATCTTCGTCGGGAATCCGGGCGGAATGGCGAACATCGGTCGCTGCTGACAGACCCTGTCAGCAGCCGGGCGTAAGCTCGTCCCGGGTCTGGCGACAACCACCAAGGAGCCCCGCCATGTCGGATGAACTCGTCTTCTACACCAACCCCATGTCCCGCGGCCGGATCATCCGCTGGATGCTGGAGGAGATCGGCCAGCCCTACACCACCAAGGTCGTCAACTGGGGCGAGAACAGGAGCCCCGAGTACCTGGCCGTCAATCCGATGGGCAAGGTGCCGACCATCGTCCACGGCGGCACGACGGTGACCGAATGCGCCGCCATCATCGCCTACCTGGCCGACGCTTTCCCGCAGGCCAACCTCGCGCCGCCGGTCGGCTCGAAGCTGCGCGGCGAATACTACCGCTGGCTCTTCTTCGGCGCCGGTCCGATCGAGCAGGCGGTCTCGACGAAGTTCCTCGGCGTCGAGCCCAATGAGGAACAGAGGGCCATGGTCGGCTTCGGCAGCATGAAGGACGTGCTCGACACGCTCGAAAGCGCCCTGACGGGCCGCGACTATCTGGTCGGCGACAGTTTCACCGCGGCGGACCTGTACATCGCCTCGCACCTCGGCTGGGGCATGCAGTTCGGCACGCTGGAGAAGCGCCCGGTCTTCGAGGCCTATGTCGCCCGCTGCACCGCCCGTCCGGCCGACAAGCGCGCGGTTGAGATCGACGACGCCCTCATCGCCCAGGCCCAGCCCCAGGCGCAGGCTCAGCCGGAGCCCGCTGAATGAGGTCCCAGCCCATCCCATAGAGGTCTTCGAAGACCGCGACGGTCCCATAGGGCTCCCGTCGCGGCGCCTCGCGGAACCGCACGCCGGCCGCGATCATCCGGCGATGGTCGCGGTCGAAGTCGCCCGTTTCGAGGAACAGGAACACCCGACCGCCGGCCTGCTGGCCGACTGCGTCCGCCTGTTCGCCCACCGCCTTCGCCAGCAGCAGCGCCGTTTCGGCCCCGGGCGGCCGCACGACCACCCAGCGCTTCTCCGGACCCATCGACGTGTCCTCGACCAGCTCGAACCCGAGCTTCCCCACGAAGAACCCGATCGCCTCGTCATAGTCCCGCACGAGGTAGCTGAGCTGGGAGATTCGCATCCGCCGATCCTACCTCCCGCCATCGCTGCCGCGATGGGGGAGGTAGAGCGCTAGCCCCTACGCCCCTTCGCGCGCCAGCTTGCCCACATCCTCCGCAAGCCGGCCGTGCAGCTCGCTCATGTGGTCGAAGTCGGCCTCGAAGGCGCCGAGGCCCTGGGTCAGCCCCCCGCAGTTCGGCGATCAGGTCCTGGCGCTCGCTCTGCGGCAGGTAGGCCTCGATGCGCTCCCAGCCGCGCCAGTCCTCCCGCGGCCCGAGCCCCAGGATCTGGCCGCGCCGGGCGGTCAGGGCCGAGGTGACGTTCGAGGCGGCCGGCGAGGGCGAATAGACCACCAGCTTCTCGATGGGCTCGAGCAGGATGGTCCCGGCCGCCTTCATCGCCTCTTCGATGGCGAGGCGTCCCACGGTGCGGAACGCCATCTCCGAGGAGTCGACGCTGTGGGTCTGGCCATCGATCAGCGTCACCTCGACGTCGGTGACCGGATAGCCGGAAGTGCCCCTGGCGAGGCCGTCGCGAACGCCGTCCTCCACCGCCGGAATCCACTGTCGAGGCACGGCGCCGCCCACCACCTTGGACTGGAACACGAACCCCGAGCCGCGGGGCAATGGCCGGGCCTCGATGGTGACGTCGGCGAACTGGCCGTGGCCGCCCGACTGCTTCTTGTGACGCGACCGCTGGGTCACGGCCTGGCGCAGGGTCTCGCGGTAGGGCGTCTTCGGCTGCTGGGTGTCGATCTCCACGCCGTACCGCCGCTTTAGCCGCTCCAGCGCCAGCCGCACGTGGCCCTCGCCCTGACAGGCCAGCAGCACCTGGCGGGCCTCGGCGTCGTGCGTCAGCGACAGACCGGGGTCTTCCTCCACCAGCTTGGCGAGCGCGCCCGACAGGCGGACGTCGTCGTTCCGGTTCTTGGCGATCAGGGCCACGGCGAACAGCGGCCGCCGCGGCCTGGCTTCGGCCTTCACGCTCTGCGGCTGGCCGGTGGTCGACAGGATCTGCCCGGCCAGCGCCTCCTCCACCTTGCCGATGGCGCAGATGTCGCCGATGGCGGCCTCGGCGATCTTCTTCAGCGCCGCGCCCTGCACCGAGAACAGTCCGCCGCCGCGCCGCTTCTGGCCGTCGGGCAGCACAAACTCGGCGCCGTCCGGCAGCTTGGCCCCGAACACCCGCGCATAGGCCATCTTCCCCGACTGGCCGGCATAGGCGGCCTTCAGCACATAGGCCCCGGTGCTGATCCCGATCCGCTCGGCCGCCCGGGAGGGCGGCGGCGTTTCGTGACGCAGCGCCTTCAGCAGCCGGCGCACGCCGAAGCCGTTCTGCGCCGAGCCGAAGAACACGGGCACGATCAGCCCCTCGTTCATCTCCCGCACCAGGTCGGCGAACACCGCGTCGCGGCTGGGCGTCACGTCGGACAGGAGCTGTTCCAGGAGGTCGTCGTCGAAGTCGGCGATCTGCTCCAGCATGTGGAAGCGCGCCTCGGCCTCGGCGTCGGCCAGGTCGCCGGGGATGTCCACCTGCTCGGACGGCTGGCCCGGCCGGTAGACGAAGCACCGCTCGAGGGCGAGGTCGATGAAGCCCGAGACCTTGTCGTCGCCGCCCCAGGTCGGGATCTGCCGCGCCACCAGCGGCGCCGACGACACGGGCGCGAGCGCCTCCAGCAGCTCCTGAAGCGAACCCCGGGCCTGATCCATCTTGTTGATGAACAGCGCGTGCGGCACGCCAAGCCGTTCCAGCTCCCGCAGCGTCGGCTGCAGCAGCACGGCCTTGGCCGGATCGGGTTCGGCCACGACGACGGCCAGGTCCACCGCCGGAAGGGCGGCATCGATCTCGGCGCAGAATTCCAGGGATCCGGGACAGTCGACGACCACATAGCGGTCGCCCATGAAATCGAAGCCGGCGAGGTTCAGCTCGACCGAGTGGCCCCGCGCCTTGGCCTCGGGGCTCGAGTCGCCCACCTCGCCGCGCCGGTCGGCGGCGCCGGTGGCGTGCAGCAGGGCCTCCATCAGGGCGGTCTTGCCGGCGCTTGTGGGGCCCACGAGCGCGAGCGCC
Organism: Phenylobacterium sp. J426; assembly: GCF_024699945.1. GTDB lineage: Bacteria > Pseudomonadota > Alphaproteobacteria > Caulobacterales > Caulobacteraceae > Phenylobacterium. Next base: position 2,409,943 of record NZ_JAJOMY010000001.1, read on the forward strand.
CGAACGGACCCCTTGTCCTGGATTGCCATCGTCGTTCTCCCAGCATCAGGAGCGTCCCGGATGCTGGATGGAGAGCGCATCCGTGGCGCGATGATTGGGCGGCCGACGACTGAGCAGGGGCTGGCCGACGCCGCCCGGGGGAAAACCCTACGCCCGAGTTTCTCCGAACGCCGTTCCCGAGTTCGTGATGATACCCAACACGATGCCTGTCATTCCGGCCGCAGCGAAGCTGCAGAGGCCGCGTCCACGGGGTTCGGCCCTGGGTCCGGGATCGGCCTGCGGCCGTCCGGGATGGCAGGTGTCTGTTCGGAAGCGGCGAAGCCCTACCGCGCCAGCGCCGGCCGGATCGCGGGCGGCTTCACCTTCAGCTCCGGCGTGTCCGCGGCGGCGCCGTAGTACCAGCCCTGGGCGTAATCCACGCCCGCCAGCCGCACGGCCCGCTCGGCGTCCGCCGTCTCGACCATCTCGGCCAGGGTCTTCACGTCCAGCTCCCGGCACAGGTTCACCAGGTGGCGGATGAAAGTGCTCTCGCGGCCGCCGTGCTGAAGTTCGCGGATGTAGCGGCCGTCGATCTTCAGGATGTCGATGGTCAGCTGCTGCAGATAGGCCAGCGACGCGGCGCCGGCCCCGAAGTCGTCCAGGCACACCTCGCAGCCCGCCGCGCGCAGCGCCTGCAGCCGTCGGTCGGCGGCGGCCAGATCGTCGATCGCGGCGCTCTCGGTGATCTCCAGGATGAGCCGGTCCTTCACGGTCGGCCGCGCCTTCAGCAGCGCCTCCGCCCGCGCCACGAAGGCGTCCGAGGCGATCGTGCGGCCCGAGATGTTGACCGCCAGCGAGGTCTTCGGCTGGGCCTCGAGCACGTCGAGCGCCTCTTCCAGGATCGCCAGGTCCAGCGGCTCGATGAGGTCCATCTCCTCGGCCGCGCGGATGGTCGGGAAGGGGCTCGCCTCCTCGCCGAAGCGCACCAGCACCTCGTGATGGCTCACCCGGCCGTCCATCAGCCGGATGACGGGCTGGTAGGTCAGGCGGAACTGGCGGTCGCGGATCGTGGCGCCCAGTGCGCGGGCGTCGGTCAGCGCGCCTTCGATGGCGGTGTCCAGCGCCTGACCCAAGGTCTCGGGACGGGCTTCGGTCAGCCCCTCTTCGACGAAGCTGTTCAGGGCGAAGCGCAGCGCCTTGATCGCCTGCTTGGAGCTCTCGACCCCGCCCATGGCGATCACGCCGGCCTCGGGCGTCACCGGGAGCTCGATCAGCCGCTTCAGCCGGCTCTGCAGCGCCCGTGCGTCCTCGCCCTTGGCGCGGACGAGGGCGAAGCGGTCCTCCCCCAGGTCGGTGGCGGCCTCGCCGCGGTGGGCCAGAGAGCGCAGCACGCCCGACAGCTGGTCGGTGAGGGGGCCGCGCTCGTCTTCCGGCGCGGCGTCCAGGGCGGCGCTCAGGCCCGCCAGTTCCACCAGCGCCAGCTCCAGCCCGGGATCGTCGGCCAGCTTGGCGGCCATCGCCTCGAAGTCGGCGCGGCTCAGCAGGCCTTCGCCGGCGGCGCCGCCGGCCCGGGCGAAGGCGCACGAGACGGCGCCCCCGTTCTGCGGCAGCCGAAGGGCGCAGAGGCTGGCCCGGCGGATCGGCTTTCCTTCGGCCGCGGCCAGGCTGACCACCAGCGGCCCGGCGCGCGAGCCGGGCTCCAGGCCGTCCAGCAGGGCGGCCACCATGGCGTGGTCGGCGCGGGCGACGAACTGCCGCCACGGGCGTCCGCTCAAGGAGGTCTCGGCCTCGCCCGACAGGGTCTCGCTGGCGCCCAGCGCGAACGCGATCCGCCCGTCCGCGCCGATCTCCAGCAGGAGGTCGGCGCCGGCGAAGGCGAAGCCCAGCATCCGGTGCGACATCAGTTCCAAAGCGGGTCAGAGTCCTCGAAGTTCAGCCCATACCTGTAGGGCCCGCGGCTTAAGCCCGCGTTTCGGAGGGTGGTTGACGGAGGGTTGACGGCGCGGCGGGGCGGCAGCTCAGGCCGCAGCGGGGGCGCGACGCGGCTTCAGCATGCGCTGGCGGTCCTTCAGCACGGCGTAGAGCCGCTCACGCTGGTGCTCGCCGGCCGGCAGGGGGATGCGGCTGTTCTGGATTTCCAGATCCTGTCCCGCTTCCCGGGCGAGCCTGTCCATCGCCTCCGGATCCAGCCGCCACAGCAGGTCCACCAGGTCGTGGACCAGCAGCTCGAGCGTCGCCACCCGCGAGACCAGGTCGCGGCGGCTGGTGCGGATCGCCTCGGGCGCGGCGGGCATGGCTGGCGTCGATCCTCGGGTTACGCTTACGATGCGGGCCATGCTGCGTGGCCACATCTTAAGGTTTCAATATCGCTACGGGTTTTCAGCCACCGGTTTCAGCTGCGGCGGGCGGGGCTGAGGCTTGGACGCGCTCCCCGTGCGGCCGACCGCCCGCGTCGTCCTGCTTGATCGCACCGACCGCGTGCTGCTGATGAAGGGACGCCTGCCCAGCCGGCCGGACGGCGAGGGGGCCTGGTTCACCATCGGCGGCGGGGTCGAACCCGGCGAGACCATGGCCGAGGCTGCGGCCCGCGAGATCCGCGAGGAGACCGGCTGGCTGGACTTCGACCTCGGACCTGTCCTCTGGCGGCGCGAGGGCGTGATGCGGCTGCCCGCGCCCACGCTGTTGCGGGAAGAGTACTTTCTGGCCCGCTGCGCGGGCGGCGACCCCGACCGCTCCGGCTGGCATCCGCACGAGCACGACCTGATCGACGACATCCGCTGGTGGGACCGCCTCGCGCTGCTGACCACGGCCGACCGCGTCTTCCCGCCCGGCCTCGCCCGCCTGCTGGAGGACGTCATCGCCGGGCGCCCTGCCCGCCAAGCCGCCCCTCATTCCCTGGACATGACCTGTCGCGCTACCGTCAAGCGCCGCCGCTAGAGGATGCCCATGCTCGCGCTCATCGCCGCCGCTGCTCTGGCCATCCCTGCCGACTGCGATCTGGAGCGGCCGTCCGGGGCCGCCGGCTGCACCCTCGCCGCCGTCGACGCCCTGCCGATGAACGCCCTGCAGGCGATCGGCACCCACAACTCCTACAAGCTCGCCATTCCCCCGAACGAGATGGCGCTCGTTCGCTCCGCCGATCCGCGGCAGGCGGACGCCCTGGACTACAGCCACCGCCCGCTCGCCGACCAGCTCGACGCCGGCGCCCGCCAGCTCGAGATCGACATCGCCAACGACCCGCAGGGCGGCCTCTACGCCACGCCGCTCGGCTACCGGATGGCCGGGGCCAAGGCCGAGCCTTACGACCTCACCCCCTGAAGGGCCCTGGGCTCAAGGTCCTCCACGTCCCGGACGTCGACTACCGGTCGAGCTGCCCCACCTTCACCGCCTGCCTTCAGATCGTCCGCGCGTGGTCGGAGGCCCATCCCGACCACGTGCCGATCCTGATCCTGCTCAACCTCAAGGAAGGCGCGCTCAAGCTGCCGGGCGCGGTCGAGGCGCCCGCCTTCGACGCCGAAGCCATGGATCGCATCGACGCTGAGATCCGCGCCGTGTTCCCGGAGAACGAGCTGATCACCCCCGACAAGGTGCAGGGCCGCCATCCCACGCTGCGGGACGCGGCGCGCGCTGGGGCCTGGCCAAGGCTTCGCGAGGCCCGCGGAAAGGTGATGTTCGCCTGCGACTGCCCCGCGGGCCAGGTCGCCCTCTACCGCGGCCCGCGCAAGTCGCTGCAGGGGCGCGCCGCCTTCGTGAACATCGAGGAGACGTCGCCGGCGGCGGCCTACATCACCCTGAACGAGCCGGTCGAACAGGCCGAACGTATCCGCGCTGCGGTGAAGGCCGGCCTGATCGTCCGCACCCGCGCCGACGCCGACACCTGGGAAGCCCGCTCGGGCGACCGCAGCCGCCAGGCGGCGGCCTTCGCCTCCGGCGCCCAGTACGTGTCCACCGACTACATGCAGCCCGACCCGCGGCTCGGCCCCTACGACGTGAAGCTCCCCGGCGGCGGCGTGGCCCGCGTCAGCCCCGCCCGCTAGGCAGGCGGCGGGTCCGCGAACTCCAACTCCGAGTTCGGCGCGGCCGGGTCCTCGGTGGGAACGCTCAGCACCGGCGGCGGCGTCTCTGCCAGAGGCGGACTGGCCGGCGGCGGCGCCTCCACCACGCGGTCCGATGCGTCGACGGCGACCGCAGGGGCTTCCGGCGAGGGCGGCGGCTCGGCCTGCGCCTGCGCCACCTCACCGTTCCTCTCGTCGTCATCCTTGTCGCCGTCGCCGACCACGGCCTTGCCGATCTGCTTGCCGACGAAGCTGCCGGCGATCTTGCCGATCGGACCGCCCGCGGCGCCGGCGAGCCCGCCGATCAGGCCGCCGACCGTCCCGCCGGCCTTCTCCTTGGTCACCAGCTTCTTCTTTTTCGTCTTCGAGCCGTCGACCTCGGCCGGCGCGACTTCGGTCGCGGGCGCGGGGTCGCCCAGCGCCGGGCCGGCCGCCGCTGGCGGCGGGATTGTGGCCGAAGCGTCCGCCGCGACAGGCGCGGGCGCAGGGGCCGGCGCGCCCAGCACGGGCTCGCCGGCGGGGAACTCGGATGCGGGCGGCAGCTGCGCCCACGCGCTGCCGGCCGTCATGGTGGCGGCGCCCATGGCTCCGCAGATGGCCGTGGTCAGCATGAGACGCATGGCGGTCTCCTCAAAAGCGCGTCCCTCCTGGTCGAGGGCTCACAACGCCTTTCGAGAGCCTGCGTTTCAGCTTGGCCGTGGAGGCCGGCGAGGACGCCGGGCCGAGTCGCCAAAGAAAAAGGGGGTCGAAGGCCGCCTGCGCGCGGCCTCCAACCCCCTCTGTCTCAACCGTCCCCCCGGGCGATCCCGGGAGCGCGGACCTCTTAGCCGGTGACCTTCAGGTTGGTCGCCGAGGTCTTGCCCGACCGGCGGTCCTGCTCGAGGTCGAAGTTGACCGTCTGGCCTTCGTTCAGGCCTGACAGGCCGGCCTGCTCGACCGCCGAGATGTGGACGAAGATGTCCTGCCCGCCATTGTCCGGCTTGATGAAGCCGAAGCCCTTGGTCGGGTTGAACCACTTCACCGAGCCCGAGCCCGAGCCGGCGGGCTCGCCGCGCGAACGCTCGCCGCCGCCGAAGCCGCCGCGACCGCCGCCGCCGTAGCCGCCGCCGCCGCCGTAGCCGCCGCCACGGTCACCGTAGCCGCCGCCGCCGCCGTAGCCGCCGCGATCGCCGCGGTCGCCGAACCCGCCGCCCGACCGACGCGGAGCCGGCGCGCCTTGCGCCGTCACCACGATCGACGTCGCGGCCAGCTTGCCGGAACGCCGATCCTGCTCGAGTTCGTACTCGACCTGGTCGCCTTCGTTCAGGGCGTCGAGCCCCGCCTGAGCCACCGCCGAGATGTGAACGAAGATATCCTGTCCGCCGTCATCGGGCTGGATGAAACCAAAGCCCTTGGCCGTGTTGAACCACTTGACCGTGCCGCTCGCCATTCGCCGTAACCTACCGAGATAGAAGAGTCTGCGCCGCCGCCCTGGGCGACGCCCGGCCAATCCACGCGACGGGCCGTGCCGACGTTGTAGCTGTGGAAATCTCGCGTGCCTAGCGCTCACGGGCGGGGCGCGTGACACGGGTCTGCAAACGGCCTATCTAGCGCGCCCTTTCCAGCACAGGTGGAGTTGAAGGCCTCGTGCAGAGCCTCTGCATCTATTGCGGGTCGTCCCCGGGGACCGATCCGCGCTTCATGGAAGAAGCCGTCACCGCCGGCACGCGCATCGCCGAGGCCGGGCTCACGCTCGTCTACGGCGGCGGTCGCGTGGGGCTGATGGGCGCCGTCGCCGACGCCGCCCTGGCCGCCGGCGGCAAGGTCGTGGGCGTCATGCCGGCCGACCTGGTCAGCCAGGAGATCGCCCACACCGGCCTCACCGAACTTGTCGTCGTGAACTCCATGCACGAGCGGAAGTGGAAGATGGCCGAGCTGTCCTCGGGCTTCCTCTGCCTGCCCGGCGGTCCCGGCACCTTCGAGGAAATCTTCGAGCAGTGGACCTGGGCGCTGCTGGGCTTCCACGCCAAGCCCTGCGGCTTCGTCAACGTCGCGGGTTATTACGACCTGCTGCGCCAGACGATCCAGCAGATGGCCGACAACGGCTTCATCAAGCAGCAGTACGTCGACATGCTGATCTACGCCGACACCACGACCGAGGCGATCGAGCGCTTCCAGGCCTACGTCCCGCCGCCGCCGAAGTGGGGCGTCGCCCCCCGTGGAGCAGCGCTACTAGGGCCGGATCGCCTGGCAGGGCGCGTGAACCACGCCGCGCCCGGGTCCCGACGCGCCGCCGCCCGCCCGCGCCAGCAGCGCCACGCGCACCTCCAGCGGGTGCCGCCCGCGCGCCGGCCAGTAGCAGCCCAGCGGCAGGGGCGTCGCGGCCAGCTGGGTCTTCAGCAGGGCGCCGGCGTAGACGCCTCGCGCCTTGGGCCGGCTGAGCATCACGGCGGCGTCGCAGGCCAGCTCCTGGTCCAGCCGCAGCAGCCGCGCCGCCAGGTGGACCATCGGATTGAACCAGCACAGGCACTGGGCGCCCGCCAGCAGCGCGATGGCGCGCGGGTCCTTTCGCGCCACGTGGATGCGCTCGTGGGCGCGGATCAGCGCGCGCTCCTCCGCCGAATAGCCGCCGTCGTCGGCCGGCATCACGATCCGCGGCGAGATGAGGCCCACCACCGCCGGGCCCGCGCGGCCGGCCCGCAGCTCGGCGTGGAACCGCGCCTGCGCCCGGGCGAACGCCGCGCCTATGGCCAGCACGCCGACCAGCCAGGCCAGCAGCGCCGGCCCGGCGAGGGCCGCCGCCGCCGGCGGGGCCTCGAACCCCCTCGGAAGGTTGACGAAGAACAGCACCAGGCCGGCCAGCGCCGCGGCGGGCGGGATCCGCCAGAGCTGGTAGGCCGTCTCGGCGCCGTACAGCCGGCGCACCGGCAGCCGCACCGCCGCCACTAGCCCGATGGCCGCAGCCGCCGCAGCGTTGGCCTGCAGTCCGGCCGCGGCCAGGGTCAGGCCCGGATCGGGCCCCAGGATCGCGTGCAGCGCCTCACCCATCGTCGCTCTCCCAGCCCCGGCCATTCGTCTTACGTCTGTAGCCTTGTTGTGCAGGCTACAAGTGTAATCTCGCCTGTCAAGCCGATCGGTGGCGCCCCGTCCACAGTCGGGCTAGCGTCGCGGCGGGGGAGATCGCATTGACCGCTCAAGCCAGCGTCGCGTCGGCGACCGTTCACGAGGCCCGCATCGGCGTCCTGGGCGCCACCGCCCTGGTCATGGGGGCGATGATCGGCTCCGGCGTCTATCTGCTGCCGGCGACCCTCGGCGCGGTGGGCTCGATCTCGATCCTGGGGTGGCTGGCCGCCACCGCCGCCGCGCTGGCCGTGGCCGGCGTCTTCGCGTGGTTGGGACCGCTGGTCCCCCAGGCGAGCGGCCTGGCGGGCTATGTCCAGGCGGGTCTCGGCCGGTTCGCCGGGGTCCAGACCACGCTCGCCTACTGGTGCTCCTGCTGGTTCGGCAGCGTCGCCATCGCGCTCGCCGTCGCCGGCTACGCCGCCTACCTCGCGCCCGCGCTGGCCGGCCCCGGGCCCAGGCTCGGCACGACGCTGGCTGCGCTCTGGCTCGGCATCCTCGCCGCCTGGATCGGGCCCCGCGTCGTCGCGCGGGTCGAGGGCTGGACCCTGGCGTTGGGCCTCCTGCCGGTCGGGCTGGCGGCGGTGGCGGGCTGGTTCTGGTTCGACCCCGACGTCTTCCGCGCCTCCTGGAATCCGCAGACCCTGAGCGTCCCCGCCGCCATCCGCGACAGCGGTCTCGCCGCCTTCTGGGCGTTCCTGGGGCTGGAGGGCGCGGCCGCCGTCGCTGCGGTGGTCCGCAATCCGGCCCGCGACGTGCCCCGCGCCACCCTCCTGGGCGTGGTCGGCGCCGCGGTCGTCTACATCGCCGCCTGCGTGGCCCTCATGGGCATCCTGCCGGCCGCCCAGCTTTCGGCCTCGACCGCGCCTTTCGCCGACGCCGCCCGCGTGGCCCTGGGCGTGGGCGGCGGCGCCGTCATCGCGGTCTGCGCCCTGGCCCGCACCACCGGCTGCGTCACCGCCTGGATCCTGCTTTCGGCCGAGACCACCCGGGGCGCCGCCGACGAAGGCGCGTTCCTTCGCCGCTTCGCCAGCCGCGACGGCCGCATGCCGGCGGTGAACCTGCTGGTCGTCGGCGTGCTGATGACCATCGCCGCCGTCGCCACCGTCTCGCCGACGCTGGGCGAGCAGTTCGGCATCCTGATCAATGTCGCGGCCCTGCTCAGTCTCTACGCCTACATCCTGGCCGGCGCCTCGCTGATCCGCCTGGCGCGCGGGCTGCCTGCGAGCAGACGCCTCGCGGCGATGCTGACGGGCGGCCTCGCCATCGCCTGCGCGCTCGGGCTCGTCTCGACCGCCAAGCCGATCGAGTGGCTCTACAGCCTGATCCCGGTGGCCTTCGGCGTGGCCCTGTATCCTCGGCCTCCGGCGGCGCTAGAACCTGAGGCGAAGCGGAGGAGGGGCCGATGACCATGCTGCCCGTCGAGTTCTATCGTGGCGAGGACGCGCTGAAGGCCGACCGCGCCCACATCCTGCGCCGCACCTGGCAGTTCGTCGGCCACGTCTCGCAGGTCGCCGCCAAGGGCGACTACATCGCCGACGTCGTCGGCGGCGCGCCGGTGGTCGTGGTCCGCGACGAGGCCGACGGTCACGGGGCCCTCAAGGCCTTCCACAACGTCTGCCGCCATCGCGCCGGCGGCCTGGTGCAGGACGGGACCGGCAACTGCGGCGACCAGTTCGTCTGCCGCTACCACGGCTGGCGCTACAGGCTGGACGGCCGGCTGCGCAGCGCAACCGACTTCGGCCCGGCGCCGGGGTTCGACCCCCGCAACTTCAGCCTCTATCCGATCCGCGTGGACACCTGGCGCGGCATGGTCTTCGTCAACCTCGACCTGGCCGCCGCCCCGCTCGCCGACATGTTGGCCCCGCTCGACCGCCGCTGGGCGGCCGACCTGCCGGAATATGGCCTCACCGAGCAGCGCACGCACCACATCGCCTGCAACTGGAAGACCTACGTCGAGAACTACCTCGAGGGCTATCACCTGCCGATGGTCCATCCGGAGTTCGACGAGGACATCGTGGTCTCGGACTACAGCGTCGAGATCGAGGGCGACCTCTGCTTCCACGCCGCGCCCGCCCGGGACGGTTCCGTCAACGCGGGCCTCTGGGCCTGGATGTGGCCGAACCTCGCCATCAACACCTATCGGCACGGCTACATGGTCGAGCGGATGACCGCGACCGGCCCCGAGAGCACCCGCCTCGACTACTTCTACTTCTTCGACCCCTCGAAGCTGACCGAACTCGCCGAGATGTTCGTGGTCTCCGACCGCGTCACCGCCCAGGACAAGGACATCTGCGAGATGGTCCAGCGCAACCTCGACGCCGGCGTCTATCTCCCGGGCGTGCTGTCGCCCAAGCACGAGGCCGGCATCGCCTGGTTCCAGTCCCGCGTGGCCCAGCACCACGACGGCCCCACCCCTCTCGCCGCGGTTTCTTGAGTACCCGAATGAAGCTTTCCGCCGTTCTCGCCGGCCTGGCGCTCGCCGTCTCCGCCGTCACCTCCGCGCTGGCCGCGCCCCAGCTCACGACCCAGGACTACCTGATCAAGGACTTCGGGTTCGCGACCGGCGAGCGCCTGCCGGAGCTGCGCCTGCGCTACCACACGCTGGGGACGCCGCACCGCAACGCCAAGGGCGAGATCGACAACGCCGTCCTTATCCTCCACGGCACAGGCGGCTCGGGGAAACAGTTCCTCAGCCCCCAGTTCGCCGACGTCCTGTTCGCTCCCGGCGGCCAGCTCGATCCCGCGAAGTACTTCATCATCCTGCCCGACAACATCGGTCACGGCGGCTCGTCCAAGCCTTCGGACGGCCTGCGGGCGAAGTTCCCCCGTTACGACTACGCCGACATGGTCGAGGCCCAGCACCGCCTCGTGACGGAGAAGCTCGGCGTGAAGCAGCTGCGCCTGATCATGGGCACCTCGATGGGCTGCATGCACGGCTTCATGTGGGCCACCCAATGGCCCGCCGGCGCCAAGGCGCTGATGCCGATGGCCTGCCAGCCCGTGGAGATCGCCGGCCGCAACCGCGTCTGGCGCCAGATGGCCATGACCGCCATCACCTCCGACCCGGCCTATATGGGCGGCGACTACAAGACCCAGCCCGAGCAGGGCCTGAAAGCCGCCGCCATGCTGCTGGTCCTCGCCGGCTCTTCGCCGATCCCCTGGCAGGAGCAGATGCCCACGGGCGCCGCCGCCGACGCCTGGGTGGCCCAGGAGCTGCCGCGCCGCGTGGCGACCATGGACGCTAACGACTTCGTCTGGCAGGTCGCCAGCTCCCGCACCTACGATCCCTCGAAGGACCTCGAGAAGATCACCGCGCCGATGACCTGGGTGAACTCGGCCGACGACTTCATCAACCCGCCCGAGCTGGGCCTTGCCGAGGCCGCCGCCAAGCGGCTGCCGACCACCCGCTTCATCCTGCTGCCCGCGACCGACAAGACCCGCGGCCACGGCAGCCACACCTGGGCCGTCCTCTGGCAGGACGAGCTCGCCGACCTGCTGAAGCGCTCGCAGTAGCGGGCGCTCTGTGAGCTCCGCACCGCGCTACACGCTCGCCTTCCTCACCAACGAGTGGGAGTGGAAGGAAGATCTCGACGTCGACGACTTCGATGCCGCCAAGGCCGCCACGCGCGCGGCCCTGGAGCGCGTCGTTCGCGAGGAGGCCCCCGAACTCGCCTGCGTCACCCTCATGGAAGGCGACGTACGGATCGGCGTCTGGGACTGGGTCCTGGACCGCCCCTACTGGACGCCGCTTTAGGCGCGGCGTCGGCTCACTCGCCCCCGTCGGCGGGCTCGGGCGGCCGCAGCACGCCGTCTTCGTCCTGCACATGCAGCACGGCGGCCAGTCCGCCGGACGAGGCCGCCAGCCGGCGGGCCGCACGTATTGCGCTCTCGCGTCGCCGGTAGCGTCCGACGTTCAGGTTCTGGCCGATGATCCGCCACCGACCGCTCTGCTTGACGACGCCATAGTGGACTTGGGGCATCCGCATCTCCTCTGGCTCGGGCTCAGCAGACTCGGTCGATGTGGCCAGACTGCGGCGGGAGGCGGGTCGCCCGTCGGTGAGCGATTTGCCGGGCTGGCGTGTTATCCTCGCGCCAATCAGGGAGGCCCTGCTCGATGAAGCTCTCCGACGAAGACCGCGACCGTCTCGCGCTGCACTCCGCTTTCGCCGTCCACCAGATCGCCCGCTGGATCGCCACGCGCCAGGACGTCCCCGCCGACATCCGTGAGCGCCTGCGCGGCCATATCTCGGCCCTCGAGGGCGTGCTGGTGACCAACGGTCACGACTGGATCAAGGACGAGATCGAGGCGACCGAGCAGGCGCTGAGCTAGTCCCTAGCGGACGAAGCTGGCCCCGTTCGCGTCCAGCACTGCGCCGGTCATAGACGCCGGCGCCTCCAGCGCCAGGTAGGCGGCGATGCTGGCGATCTCGTCGGGCGCGGCCACCCGGCCCAGCGGGATGTCGGCCAGCAGCTTGTCGCCGCCGCGGCTCGCCAGATAGTCGTCGGCCATGCCGGTCATGACGAAGCCCGGGCACACCGCGAACCCCAGGATCTCCTCGCGCGCATAGCCCCGGGCGATCGACTTGGTCATGCCGACCATGCCGGCCTTCGACGCCGCATAGTGCCAGTGCGCGGGGCTGTCGCCGCGATAGGCCGCACGGCTGGCGATGTTGATGATCCGGCCGCCGCCCCCGCGCTCGCGGAAGTGCAGGATCGCACGGCGGCAGAGGTCGGCCGAGGCCTGCAGGTTGATCTGGATCGTCCGCCCCCAGGCGGTCTGCCATTCGTCGGCCGGCGCCGCCACGTCCACGCCCTCGAACACGCCGGCGTTGTTCACCAGCACGTCGATCCGCCCGTTCAGCGCCTCCAGCGCCCGGTCCCACAGTCCGTCCGCTGCGCCGGCCTGGCTGAGATCGGCGCCGATCACGCCCGCTCCATCGCCGCGCCCATGCCCCACCACCTTCGCGCCCTTGGCCTCCAGCGCCGGCACGATGGCCGCCCCGATGCCCCGCGTGGAGCCGGTGACGAGGATGTGGGCGGGCATGTAGCGACTCCGAAAATGGAACTGTCATCCCGGCCGTAGCGCAGCCCCCCGGGTCCGGCCAACGGCCGGCCCGAGGATAAACTCCGCGCCGGGACCCAGGGGGTTTCTGCGTTGCGTCCGCCCTGGGTCCCGGATCGCCTGCGGCGTCCGGGATGACGACGAAGGGTGGACTACACCGTCGTCGAGGTCGGCCGCACGATCACTTCGTTGACGTCCACATCGGCGGGCTGGGCGATGGCGAACCGCACGGCCCGGGCGATGGCCTCGGCCGGCAGCGCCTTCTGGCGGTAGTCGTCGATGAACGCCGCGGTCTCGGCATGGGTGATCGTGTGCGCCAGCTCCGACGTCGTGACACCCGGCGACACCACCGTCACCCGCACCTTGTCGGTCTCCTGGCGCAGCGCTTCCGAGATCACGCGGACGGCATACTTGGTCGCGCAATAGACCGCCGCCGTCGGCAGGATCTGGTGGCCGGCCGTGGACGCGATGTTGACGATCTGGCCGTGGCCCTGCGCCTCCATCACCGGCAGCGCCGCGGCGATGCCGTGCAGGACGCCGCGGATGTTGACGTCGATCATCTGGTCCCAATCGTCGACCTTCAGGGCCGCGAGCGGCGACAGCGGCATGACGCCGGCGTTGTTGACGATCACGTCGATGCGGCCGAACCGCTGGCGCGCCGCGTCGACGAACGCCTGCACGCTCTCTCTCGACGTGACGTCCAGGCCAAGGGCCATCGCCGTGCCGCCCGCCGCCTCGATCTCGGCCTTCAGGGCCTCCAGCCGCTCCACGCGCCGGGCGCCGATCACCACCGTGGCGCCATGCGCCGCTAGGTCCCGGGCCACCGCCTCGCCGATGCCGCTCGACGCGCCGGTCACCAGCACCACCTTGTTCGCAACTTCAGTCATCGCCGTCTCCTTGCTCGTTTGGCGAAGCAAGGGATGCCAGGGCTGGAGGATCGGGCGTTAGAACGCTCCTCCGCGGTTCTTGCACGATCCTCTGAGAAGCGGCCCGCCGGGGTTGCGCGCCCTGAGCCCGCGTGGGAGGCGTGGGTCATGGAAAAGCTCGCGGAACTGATCGCCCGCCACGCGCCCGACGAGGGCATGCACGACATGCCTATTCCTGGGCTGGCGCTGTTCAAGCTCTCGGCTCCGACCGAGGGCGTCCCGGTGCTGCACCAGCCGGCCGTCTGCATTATCGCGCAAGGCGCCAAGGACGTGCTGCTGGCCGACGAGCTCCACCACTACGACGCCGACTGCCACCTGGTGGTCTCGGTCGACCTGCCGCTCACCGGGCGGGTGGTGCAGGCCAGCGCGGAGAAGCCCTACCTCTGCGTCCGCGTCGACCTCGAGCCCGCTCTGATCAGCGAGCTGATGCTGCAGCAGCCGCCGCCGCCGGGCGGGGAGGGCGCCCGCGGCCTGCACATCAGCCGCACCACGCCCGAGCTTGCCGACGCCGCGGCCCGCCTCGTCGCCCTGGCGGATCGGCCGCAGGACGCCGCGGTCCTGGCCCCGCTGATCCGCCGCGAAATCCACTACCGGCTGCTGACGGGCGACCAGGCCGGCATGGTCCGCCAGATCGGGGCGCCCGACAGTCGCCTGGCCCAGGTCAGCCGCGCCATCGCCTGGATCCGCGAGACCTTCGACCGCCCCTTCAGCATCGAGGCCGTGGCCCGCGCCGCCGGCATGAGCCCGTCTGCCCTGCACCAGCACTTCAAGGCGGTCACCGCCATGAGCCCGCTGCAGTACCAGAAGCAGCTCCGCCTGCAGGAGGCTCGCCGGCTGATGATCGGCGAGGCCCGCGACGCCCAGGCGGCCGGCTTCGAGGTCGGCTACGAGAGCCCCTCCCAGTTCAGCCGCGAATACGCTCGCCTGTTCGGCGCGCCGCCCGCGCGAGACGCCGCCCGCCTGCGGGCCGAGGCGCCGGCGTACGTCTAGTCCGCGACCCCCAGCACCTTCTTCAGGAACTGCACCTCGACCGTCCGAACGGCCTCCTGGTTGGCCTTCTTGTAGATGCCGTGGCCCTCGTCCCTGGCCAGCACGTACCAGACCTCGGTGCCCTGGGCGCGCAGCTTGGCGACCATCTGCTCGCTCTCGCTCTGCGGCACGCGCGGGTCGTTGGCGCCCTGGAAGACCATCATCGGCTTCTTCATCTTCGGGCTCATCTTGATCGGCGCGATGCGCTCGAACACCGCCCGCATCTTCGGGTCCCGCTCGTCGCCGTACTCGGCCCGGCGCAGGTCGCGCCGATAGCCCTCGGTGTTCTCCAGGAAGGTGATGAAGTCCGAGATGCCGTAGAGGTCGATCACCCCCGCCAGCCGGTCGTTGTAGTGGCCGGCCACCGCCAGCACCATGTACCCGCCGTAGGACTGGCCCACCACCGCCACGCGGCTCGCGTCCAGGTCCGGCTGCCTGGCCACCCAGTCCAGCAGGGCGCCGATGTCCTTCACCGAGTCCTCGCGCTTCTCGGCGTTGTCGAGGGAGAGGTAGGTCTTGCCGTAGCCGCTGGAGCCGCGGACGTTGGGGATGATCACCGCCGCGCCCAGCTCGTTCACCCACGACTGCCGGCGCGGGTTGAAGCTGGGCTGCTCCTGGCCTTCCGGCCCGCCGTGGATCTGGATGACGACGGGCAGCTTCTTGCCGGCCAAGGTCTTCTGGGCCGCGCCCTTAGGCCGGTAGATGAACGCCGGGATCGTGCGCTTGTCGAAGGTCGGATAGCGGAACAGGGTCGGCTCGACGAGGCGCTCGGCGTCCAGCCCGCCCAGCTCGCTCTCCGTCCACCGCACCAGCTGGCCGCTCGCCAGCTCATAGCTCCAGACGTCGCCCGAGCTCGTCGAGGTCGACAGCGACAGCCCCAGCTTCGTCCCGTCCGGCGAGAACTTCATCGCCGTCAGCACGCCCATCGGCAGCTTCGGCCCCGGCAGCTCGCGCCCGGTGGCCACATCGCGCAGCACGACCTTGGAGTAGCCCTCCTCGTTCACCGCCACCGCGATCGTCCGGCCGTCGGGCGAGACGTCCAGGTCCTCCGCGCCCCACTTGGCGCCCGGCGCCAGGTCCCGCACCCGTCCCGTGGCCACGTCGATCACCACCGGCCGCGTCACCTCCGAGCCGTCGTCCGACAGGATCACCACGCTGCGGCCGCCGTCCAGGAACGCCCCGCCCTGGTAGGCGATCTTGCGGCCCTGCGGCCCCAGCGCCGCCAGGTCGCCGGTCGTCGCGTCCAGCACGAAGATCTCGCTCTGCGCCGCCGAGACGTAGCGCGAGACCAGCAGCCGCTTGCCGTCGGCCGAGATGTCCAGCGGCGAGATCGCGCCCACGCCCTCGTGCGCCACCCGCCGGCTCGTCGGATCGGCCGGATCGGCGACCATGATGTCGTAGTTGGGATCGCCCGGCGTCACCTGGCTCCAGGCGACCAGCCTGCCGTCCTTCGAGAACTTGAAGCCCTGGTTGCGGGTCTTCGGCGCCGTGAGCTGCGCCTCGCGCCCCGCCAGGTCGCGGATGTAGGCCTGGTAGTATTCCGCCCCGCCCACGTCGATCGGATAGAGGAACCGCGCCGCCCCCGGTTGGGCGATCGCCTGGCTGATCGGCTCGCGCGCGAAGGTGAGCTGCGTCCGCGCCGCCCCCGGCGCCTTCACATGGTGGATCTGCTGCACGTCGCCGAACCGGGTGGCGATCAGCATCGAGCCGTCCGGCAGCCAGTCCTCGAACACCGCCGAGCGGGCGTTGTAGTACGGCGCGATCGCCGCCTTCAGCTCGGGCGGCGTCGCCGGCACGCCCTGATAGACGATCTGGCCCTCCTCGCGCGTCGCCACCTGGGCCGACGCCCCGGCCGCCACCATCAGAGCCACGGCCGCACCGGCCAGCCACGCACGCGTCGACATTCTCGAACACCCCCAACAGGACACAGGCCGGCGACCGAAGCGCGGCCGGCGCCTGCCGTCAATCCATCGGCGTGCTACCTGTTTCGCAGAACAGGAGTCGGGCCGAAGGGCCGGGGAGGGCTCGAACATGAAACCGCAGGACATCCTGCCCAGGCTGGCGCTGGCCGCCGCCATCGTCGGCGCGATCGCCTACGTCTTCACCTGGGACGGCGCCGCGCCCGAGAACATCGCCACCGCGGTGAAGGGAACCGGCGTCGGCTTCCTCGCCCTCTACTGCGCCATGCTGGCCCGCGAGCTCGACGGCTGGCTGATCGCCGTCGTCATGCTGCTGGGCATGCTGGGCGACGTGCTCCTGAACGCCGTCGGCCTCACCACGGGCGCGCTCGCCTTCCTGGCCGGTCACGTCGTGGCCATCGTCCTCTACCGCCGGAACGCCCGATCCAAGGCCGGGGGCCCTCTGACGCCCGCGACCATCCTCGGCGTCGTCCTCTTCACCGCCGCCGTCGCCGCCTTCGCCGCCTGGCTGCCGGGCGACCCCGCCCAGGCGCCGGGCGTCGGCCTCTATTCCGCCGGCCTCGCCCTGATGGCCGCCACCGCCTGGATCAGCCGCTTCCCCCGCGCGCTCACCGGCCTGGGCGCGCTGCTCTTCCTGGCCTCCGACCTGCTGATCTTCGCCCAGATCGGCCCGCTCGCCGGCCAGCCCTGGACCGGCTACGGCGTCTGGGGCCTCTATTTCGCAGGCCAGCTCCTCATCGCCCTCGGCGTCACCCGCACGCTGGCCGGGCGCTCCACCTGAACGCCTCCCACGAAAGGAGCTGTCATCTCGGAGGCCGCGCCGCGGCTATCCGGGACCCGGAAGGTTCTGCAGCGCGGCGGCCTTGGGGCCCGGCGCTCCGCGGCGTTCCGGCCGGGATGACGATCTGAGGGTGGTGCGAACACCCACGTCCGAATCCGACGCACCCCGCCCCTACACCTCGCAACATCGATGCGGACGGCCACACCGCCGTCCCCGCCGAACCGCACCACCCGCCGCCATCGCCCTCACGCCACACGGCCCGGGCGACGGAACATCTTGCGAACCTGGAACGAACCAGGTACGCATGAGTCCTCGGCTCTGGTTCGAGTTCGACGGCCGGGTTGGCGGAATCGTGGGATAGATGAGGGCTCGGAAATGACTCAGTCGGCGTTGAGGCTCGTGGCAAAAGAAGACGGTGAAAAGGCGCGGGCGCTCGAGGCGGCCCTGGCGCAGATCGATCGGGCCTTCGGCAAGGGCTCGGTGATGAAGCTGGGCGACAAGGGCAAGGTCGACATCGAGTCGGTCTCCACCGGTTCGCTCGGCCTCGACATGGCGCTCGGCATCGGCGGCCTGCCCAAGGGCCGGATCATCGAGATCTACGGCCCGGAAAGCTCGGGCAAGACGACGCTGGCCCTGCACGTGGTCGCCGAGGTCCAGAAGGCCGGCGGCACCGCCGCCTTCGTCGACGCCGAACACGCGCTCGACCCGTCCTACGCCTTCAAGCTGGGCGTCAACCTGGACGACCTCCTCGTCGCCCAGCCCGACACCGGCGAACAGGCGCTCGAGATCACCGACACGCTCGTCCGCTCCAACGCCGCCGACGTCATCGTCATCGATAGCGTGGCCGCGCTGACCCCGCGCGCCGAGATCGAGGGCGAGATGGGCGACAGCCTGCCCGGCCTCCAGGCCCGCCTGATGAGCCAGGCGCTGCGCAAGCTCACCGCCTCGATCAACAAGGCCAAGACGCTGGTCATCTTCATCAACCAGATCCGGATGAAGATCGGCGTCATGTACGGCTCGCCGGAAACGACCACCGGCGGCAACGCGCTCAAGTTCTACGCCTCGGTCCGCCTCGACATCCGCCGCACCGGCTCGGTCAAGGTCCGCGACGAGATCGTCGGCAACAACGTCCGGGTGAAGGTGGTCAAGAACAAGGTCGCCCCGCCGTTCCGCGAGGTCGAGTTCGACATCATGTACGGCGAGGGGATCTCCAAGCTGGGCGAGATCATCGACCTCGGCGTCAAGGCCGGCGTGGTCGAGAAGTCGGGCTCCTGGTTCTCCTTCAGCAGCCAGCGCATCGGCCAGGGCCGCGACAACGTCCGGGAGTTCCTCAAGAACAACCCCGACATCGCCGCCCAGATCGAGGCCCGCGTCCGCGGCGCCAAGGCCGCCATCGAGGAAGAACTCCTCGTCGGCCCCACCGAGCAGGAAGCCAAGGACGCCGCCGAAGACGGCTCGCTGTAAGGCGGCCTCCTCCGCTCCCCCCACCCAACCCTCGGATGTCATCCCGGACGCCGCAAAGCGGCTATCCGGGACCCCAAAGGGCGAAAGGGGGGAAGGGCAGGGCGCCAACCACTTAGCTCACCCCCGCGCAATCGGGGACGAAGTTCCTCTGAAGCCAACCCGCGCCGGCGTCGGGCCTCCCCGCCAACCCGGCCCGCCGCCACCCACCCTGCGCGCGAGCGCGGCCTCAGAGGACAGGACGCCCAGGGGACGCCCCGGGCGTCCTTTTTGTTGGGGAGACCTGGGCCCGGACGGCTGTTCATGACTGAGGCTGTGTAAAAACGCGAAGCAGGGCAGACTCCTGACACACGGGTCGGGAGGCGCTGATGAGCCGCTTCGTCGAGGGTGAAGATCGCCGTCAGCCGGTGCTGCTTCCCAGCTGTCTGGACGACTACGTCAGCGACGAGAACCCGGCTCGGCTGATCGACGTCTTCGTTGATGAGCTGGATCTCGGCGGCCTGGGTTTCGAGATCGTCCCGGCTGCGACGGGCCGGCCGGCGTATCACCCGGCGATGCTGCTGAAGCTATACATCTATGGCTACCTCAACCGGGTGCAGTCGAGCCGGCGGCTGGAGCGCGAAGCACAGCGCAACGTCGAGCTGATGTGGCTGACGGGGAAGCTCGCGCCGGACCACAAGACCATCGCCAACTTCCGGAAGGACAACGGCGCAGCGATCCAGGCGGCCTGCGCCCACTTCATTGTGCTGTGCCGTCAGATCGGCCTGTTCACTCAGGCGGTGGCTGCGGTGGACGGCAGCAAATTCAAGGCGGTGAACACCCGCGACAAGAACTTCACGCCGGCCAAGCTGAAGAAGCGGATCGAGCAGGTCGCGGAGCACATCGCCGGCTATCTCCAGGAGCTGGACACCGCCGACCGTCTCGAGGGCGAGGCGGTCGAAGCCCGCACCGTGAAGCTCAAGGACAAGATCGCCACGCTGCGGGCGCAGATGCAGGCGCTGAAGGCGATGGAGGCGCAGGTGGAGGCGTCCCCTGACGGCCAGGTATCGCTGACCGATCCGGACGCGCGATCCATGGCCACGAGCGGCCGCGGCAGCGGCATCGTCGGCTACAACGTCCAGAGCGTCGTCGACGCCGAGCACCACCTGATCGTCGCCCATGACGTGATCACCACGGGCAGCGATCGCCAGCAGCTCGCCGAGATGAGCGGCAAGGCCAAGGACGCCATGGGCGTGGAGCGGCTCGAGATGCTGGCCGACCGAGGCTACTTCTCCGGCGAGGAGATCCTGGCCTGCGAGCAGATCGGCGTGACGCCGTACGTGCCCAAGCCGCTCACCTCAGGTGCCAAGGCCGATGGACGCTTCGGCAAGCAGGACTTTGCTTACGTGCCCGAGCAGGACGCCTATCGCTGTCCCGGCGGGAGCCTGCTCCGGCGGCGCATGACGACCGTCGAGAAGGGGCTCACCCTGCATCGCTACTGGGATCGGGCGAGCTGCCAGGCCTGCGCGCTGAAGCCCCAGTGCACGCCCAGCGTCGAGCGCCGGATCACCCGCTGGGAGCATGAAGCCACGATCGAGGCGCTGCAGCGGCGGATGGATCTCGCGCCCTACGCCATGCGGGCCCGCCGGCGGATCGTCGAACACCCCTTCGGGACGATCAAAGCCTGGATGGGCCACACCCACTTCCTAATGAAGCGGCTCCCGAACGTGAAGACGGAGATCAGTCTCCACATCCTCGCCTACAACATGAAGCGGGTGATGCAGATGCTCGGAACGGGGCCGCTGATCGCGGCGATCCGGACCTGAGGGAGCGGCGCGTCTAGCCCGCCTGCCATCAGCGGCTCAGCGCCGGCAGCGAGTTTTTACACGGCCTCGACTCTCTAGCGGAACTTCGTAGAATCCGGTCTTAGGCGCGAAGGTGGGCAACGGGTCGGTTGCGGACGTTCGGGAGGTCTGCTCTGAACCCGCAGTCGAAGTCGCTTGGGCGCGGAGTTCGTTGGCCCTAGCTTCCTGAATATGGCTCTCGCTAACGCTGGCCAACGATCAAGCAGAGGTATGAGACCTGCCGCGGCAGTCATACCACTGCGTCTGTTGGGCCAAGTCGCTTTAGTCGGCGCCCTCGGGCTCTCGGCTTGCGGTGAGACGTCAAGTGCGCCCGTGGTTCAGGACTTCGGGGCTTTCAAACTGAAGGTGCCACGTGACGACGAGATCTGCGGCTCCGCACAGGTCGTGCCTGACACTCTGGTCTTCTACCTGCCGCCCGACAGCGGCCGTTGCGACGCTCCCGCCATCTTGGTGCAGGTAATAGCCGATCGCGAAGGCCCGGCCGCTGTTGGAGTGCCGTTCCGCGCGCAAGTCAGCCTTGCGCAAGCCTTACTTCGGTCCACCCCCAACGAGCGCTACGTCTTGACGGACCCAGGGCTCGGCGGCTTCCAGCCAATGAACTTTGAAGGAGCGATCGCCTGGTCCGCCTGCCGTAGCAGTTGCGTTGCGGTGTTTCGGCATCAGTCGGCAGTCGTGCGGGTGACGTGGAGTCGCGAGGCGACAGCGCGCGCCCCTGGCGAGATCGCATCCGTAGTTCGCGGTCACCTTGTGCGTTGGACCTCGGGCCCCTGAAGCGGTTGGGGGCGAAGGTCCACTTCCGACCGAGGCCGTGTAAAAAGCTCGCTGGCGGCCCTGAGCCGCTGATCTGCAGCGCGCGCGAGACGCGCCGCTCCCTCAGATCCGGATCGCCGCCGTCAGGGTCCCCATTCCGCAGAATGTGGGCCGCAGAGTCGGCGTTCCGGCCGTGACTCAGCGTCCGCTGTCGACCGAGGCCGTGTAAAAACTCGCTGCCGGCGCTGAGCCGCTGATGGCAGGCGGGCTAGACGCGCCGCTCCCTCAGGTCCGGATCGCCGCGATCAGCGGCCCCGTTCCGAGCATCTGCATCACCCGCTTCATGTTGTAGGCGAGGATGTGGAGACTGATCTCCGTCTTCACGTTCGGGAGCCGCTTCATTAGGAAGTGGGTGTGGCCCATCCAGGCTTTGATCGTCCCGAAGGGGTGTTCGACGATCCGCCGGCGGGCCCGCATGGCGTAGGGCGCGAGATCCATCCGCCGCTGCAGCGCCTCGATCGTGGCTTCATGCTCCCAGCGGGTGATCCGGCGCTCGACGCTGGGCGTGCACTGGGGCTTCAGCGCGCAGGCCTGGCAGCTCGCCCGATCCCAGTAGCGATGCAGGGTGAGCCCCTTCTCGACGGTCGTCATGCGCCGCCGGAGCAGGCTCCCGCCGGGACAGCGATAGGCGTCCTGCTCGGGCACGTAAGCAAAGTCCTGCTTGCCGAAGCGTCCATCGGCCTTGGCACCTGAGGTGAGCGGCTTGGGCACGTACGGCGTCACGCCGATCTGCTCGCAGGCCAGGATCTCCTCGCCGGAGAAGTAGCCTCGGTCGGCCAGCATCTCGAGCCGCTCCACGCCCATGGCGTCCTTGGCCTTGCCGCTCATCTCGGCGAGCTGCTGGCGATCGCTGCCCGTGGTGATCACGTCATGGGCGACGATCAGGTGGTGCTCGGCGTCGACGACGCTCTGGACGTTGTAGCCGACGATGCCGCTGCCGCGGCCGCTCGTGGCCATGGATCGCGCGTCCGGATCGGTCAGCGATACCTGGCCGTCAGGGGACGCCTCCACCTGCGCCTCCATCGCCTTCAGCGCCTGCATCTGCGCCCGCAGCGTGGCGATCTTGTCCTTGAGCTTCACGGTGCGGGCTTCGACCGCCTCGCCCTCGAGACGGTCGGCGGTGTCCAGCTCCTGGAGATAGCCGGCGATGTGCTCCGCGACCTGCTCGATCCGCTTCTTCAGCTTGGCCGGCGTGAAGTTCTTGTCGCGGGTGTTCACCGCCTTGAATTTGCTGCCGTCCACCGCAGCCACCGCCTGAGTGAACAGGCCGATCTGACGGCACAGCACAATGAAGTGGGCGCAGGCCGCCTGGATCGCTGCGCCGTTGTCCTTCCGGAAGTTGGCGATGGTCTTGTGGTCCGGCGCGAGCTTCCCCGTCAGCCACATCAGCTCGACGTTGCGCTGTGCTTCGCGCTCCAGCCGCCGGCTCGACTGCACCCGGTTGAGGTAGCCATAGATGTATAGCTTCAGCAGCATCGCCGGGTGATACGCCGGCCGGCCCGTCGCAGCCGGGACGATCTCGAAACCCAGGCCGCCGAGATCCAGCTCATCAACGAAGACGTCGATCAGCCGAGCCGGGTTCTCGTCGCTGACGTAGTCGTCCAGACAGCTGGGAAGCAGCACCGGCTGACGGCGATCTTCACCCTCGACGAAGCGGCTCATCAGCGCCTCCCGACCCGTGTGTCAGGAGTCTGCCCTGCTTCGCGTTTTTACACAGCCTCGACCCATAGCGGACGCGAACGGACGGCACACTTACTCTCGCGGCCAACGTCGCCTAGGCTCTTGAGCCGCTAGTTCGATGCTGAGGTCGGTGCGAGCTTTGGTGTCGATTATGTGCCGCGGACCGAATGGAAGCTCGGTACCGCTCCAGAGTTCTTCGTTCTGCTCGATCGCGTCTGGATCGTTGTCCAGCACCCCCAAGTAGGCTTCTAGTGTGCGCTCTCGAACGATCACCCACATGCGCTCGACAGAGACGGGAGCATCTCCATCGTCGACAGCGATGCGGAAGATCAGCTTGGCGTAGTCGCCGGGCTGGAGTTGCTCCCGCCCCCCCGCCTCGGGAATCCAGAACGTCGACGGCGCTCCACGGTGACGCTCTTCGCCGTCATCTAAGCACCAGCCGTCTCGCTCAAGGTCAGGCTCTCGCATGCACTAGAGCTAAAGCACCCCGTCGACGTCGGCAAACCACCCATAGCTGACGTTCAGCGCGGCAGCTGAGAGGAGCACCGTCGCGCAGCCACCCGAAGGTCCGCTTCCCGGCGCGTCGTCAATGTCCGTGTGTGGACGCCCCTTAGGAAGCAAGAGGTTTTCGGAGAGGTTCAGCGCCACGGGTTCAGGTGCTTCCGTGTGTCCGGCCTGTTGATGCGGCTCATCACGGCCGCTGGCCTGTATGGAGATCGCGGATCGGGTCCATACCGCTCGCTGCGCGCTCGAGGCGCCAGGACATTGTCTGGTTCTCCCGACCCCGTCTCTGACCGTTGCGCCATAACTCTCTGCTGACCTTCCCGCCTCCCTGACGGCTCTGGCCGACGGCTACATCGCCGCGGCCGGAGCTCTATAGGATCCGCCGTGGGCCATCAGCGCCCAGACGATCCTCGCCATCTTGTTGGCCAGCGCCACCGTCACCAGCATGCGCGGCTTCCTGGCGAGCATCCCCATCAGCCACGGGCTCCCGCTCGAGCCCTCGCGGGCGGCGTGGCTGGCGGCGGAGCTGGCGCCGAGGATCAGCAGCCGCCTCAGACTGCGCTCGCCCATCTTCGAGGTCCGGCCGAGCCGCTCCTTGCCGCCGCTGGAGTGCTGTTTGGGCGTGAGCCCCAGCCAGGCGGCGAAGTCACGGCCTCGCCGGAAGGTCGAAGGCGGCGGCGCGAGCGCTACGAGCGCTGTAGCCACGACAGGACCCACGCCGGGAATCGTCATCAGGCGCTTGGCGACGGGATCAGCCTTGGCCCGCGCTGCGATCTCGCGATCGAGCACGGCGATCTTCGCCTGGACCGACTGCAGGCTCTCGGCGATCACCGCCAGCACGGGGCGCGCCTCGGCCGGCAGCTCCGACGCAGGATCCGCCACCAAGTCGATCAGCTTGGCGACGTGGCCCGGTCCCTGCCGCACGACGTAGCCGAACTCACCAAGGTGACCGCGCAGCGCATTGATCAGCTGCGTGCGCTGACGGACCAGCAGATCGCGGGTGCGGAAGACGACGGCCGCGCCCTGCGCCTCCGCGCTCTTGGCGCCGACGAACCGCATCGTCGGTCGCTGCGCCGCCTCGCAGATCGCCTCGGCATCGGCCATGTCGTTCTTCTGCCGCTTCACGAACGGCTTCACGTACGCCGGCGGGATCAGCCGGGTCTCATGACCCAGAGCGGCGATCTCGCGAGCCCAGTAGTGCGCGCTGGCGCAGGCTTCCATCGCCACCAGGCACCTCGGCTGAGCCGAGAAGAACGCCAGTACCTGGTCTCGCCGAAGCTTCTTGCGGAAAGCCACCGCGCCTGACGCATCCGCGCCGTGCGCCTGGAAGATGCTCTTCGCCAGATCGAGCCCGATCGTAGTAACCTCGCACACGGACGCCTCCTTCGTAGTGGTGCTTCAACACCTCCACTCTGGCACTTCGATGCCGTCAGGGGGCGTCCACCCCATCGCTCCTGGCGCATCTCGGTAGTCACCCGGGGCGACGCCTACCTCCGGCAGGGACTGACATAGGCCTCTCGGTATGGCCTGCCGAAGCAGGCGATCAGACCATCAACGACATCCAGATTTGGCGGCCAGCTGAATCGCACTCCGAACCGCGCTTCCGCGTCTGCGACTGTTTGCGCCCAGGTAGGCGGCGGCGTCGCGGCGATAAGCGTCTCGCGGGCAGCCAGCAGTCGCGGCTTGTCACCCTCAAGGAAGGCGATTGTCGCGTCGACGTAAGGGTTCCAGGCCGCGGTGTCCGTGACCTTGCGAGACTTCGCGAGCAGAGGAGCAGCGCTGGGGGCGTCTCCGGCAAACGCACGCAGCTGACCCTCATGCCAATAGAGGATGCCCTCATTGGAACTTCGTGGATGGGCCAGCCGGTAATCGCGAAGGAGGTCGGCTGCAGCGGCTTCGCAGCCCGGGCGGTTAGCGATCGCGCGCCAGCCGCCTTTCGGATCTTGGTCGAATGCCTGCTGGTCGAGCGCAAGCAATGCCGACCGATCATAGCTGCAGTCAGGAGCAGTCGCGGCTAGTGCAGCGGCCAGGATTGCGCCGAGCATGGGACGAGGGCCTCAACGTTGCCGCACCCGCGAAGCTTGCCCCAACACCTGCGCCTGGCAAGTCAGCTTTCGGGTCGAGGCTGAATGTCTGCTGCTGGCGCTGACCCGAACGTCCGCTAACGGCATCAGCGGGTGGTGTCGGAGCTTAGACTGTTTCCCGACTACTCAGCAGCAAACTCTCCGCGACCTGCCTCGCAGCAGCAGGCGCCCAGGGAATATAGGCCGTGCGCGTCTTGCCGATGTTGCTTGTGATCCTCAGTGTCCCCCTGTCATTGCAGTCAACCTCACGAACGGAACCTAGGTTCAGGGCGACTGTTGTGACGCCATAGATTTTGACCTTCCCACCCACCATTTCTGCCACCTTGCCCCCAATGGCGAAAAATCTTACGGCGGCGATGAGGGCCTGCAACACCATCGCTGGGACGAACAAAACAGCGCCGACTAGCCATGTAGTTCGTGCCGCATCTGGATTGTAACTCAGATGCCTGAAAATCGGCATGCAATAGAAGAAGAACGTAGCGAGCGCGATAACTGCGACGTACTTCGCCATGCCGCTCTTGTTTCCGTAGATGGTGTGCAAATCATCGCCCCCGCGCATCTTGCAGGAAGGTATCTATCAGGTTCCGGCGCAGCTCGGCGATAGAGGCAACCAGTCCTTCGCCTAGCTGGTGATCCACGGCACTGAGGTTCAGCGGCAGGTCCGGCATCGCCGCACGCAACGAAAAGCTTGCATTTATGCCGCTTCCATGTTCTCTTTTTGTTCATGTCCGATCCCGCGGAAATGGCCGAGCGGCACGCGCGCATCCTGGCGGAGCTCTCCGAGCTCGGCTTAGGCCTCGCGCGGGCGGCGGCGCGGGATGCTGAAAGCGCCGAGAGCCCTGAGGATCGGGCCCGGGCGGCGCTGGTGTTCCACCGGATCTCCGCTCCGTGCGCCAGAGCCTGGCGCTGGAGGCGAAGCTCGCCCGCGACGCCCAGCGCGAGGCGCGCGAAGCGGCCGCCCGCGCGGCGAGCGCGGAGCGCGAGCGGGTCCGCCATCGCGAGGCGCAGGTCCGCGACGGGGTCGAGGCGCTGATCTGGCGCGAGATCGAGGGCATGGACGCCGAGGAGCACGAGGCCTTCGAGGAGGACCTCATGGAGGCGACGTGGGCGGAGTCCGCGTCCGACACCTTCTTCACCGACGACCTCGCCGACCAGGTGGCCCGCGTGCTGGCCCGCCTGGGCTTCCAGGCCGGCGACGACGGCGTCGTGCGCCGCATCCCCGACGACCAAAGGGCCCCCCACCAGCCTCCAGGCGCGCGCCCGCCTGGCAGGGCTCCGGCTGAGGTCCGCCGGCGGCTCGGCCTATTTCCCCCGCGCACCTGTCATCCGTACGGCGGCGTCCCCATATGCAAGGTCAGACGCCGTCGTCTCCTGTGCCGCGAGCCGCGCGGTCCGATCACGAGCCGACGTGGCGTCGCCTGGGACTGTCCCTGCCATGTCCGTACTGTTCCTGCTCTCCGCGCTCGGCGTGGCGGCGGCGCTCGCCCTGCCCGCGGCGATGCGCGTCCTCGCGCCGGCCCGTCGCCGATGAGCGGCGCCCCTCCCGTTTCCCCGCAAGCGCCCCCACCGCCGGACCTGGCCCGCGAGAACGCCTACCTCAAGCAGCGCGTGGCTCAGCTCGAGGGCGACGTGACCGACCTTTCCGCCGAGAACCAGCGGCTGCGCGAAGAGCGCGAGCGGCTGCACGCCCGACGCGCGGCCACGGCTCCGAACCCGCTGGGGGCCGGCCAATGATGGGCGTTGTCGGCACGCTGCTGCTGATCCTGCCGATGGTCCTGCTGGCGCTCGGCCTGTTCTGGTTCCGCGGCCGTCGCGGCTGACGGGCCAGGGAAGCGCCCCGCCTTCGCCCAGGGCGCGCTTCCCCTCAACCCCCGTCTTCGCGTAAACGGACCGCGCCCCCACATGTGGGGGCTGAAGTCATTGTTTCCGCAGACGAGACCCCATGCCGAGCCTGCCCAAGCCTTCGCTGAACGAGATCCGCGCGCAGTTCCTGCAGTTCTTCGAGAGCAAGGGGCACGCCGTCGTTCCGTCGGCTCCGCTGGTGCCGCAGAACGACCCGACGCTGCTGTTCGTCAACGCCGGCATGGTGCCGTTCAAGAACTACTTCACCGGCGCCGAGACGCCGCCCTGGCCGCGCGCGGCCTCCTCGCAGAAGGCCGTCCGCGCCGGCGGCAAGCACAACGACCTCGACAACGTCGGCTACACCGCCCGCCATCACACCTTCTTCGAGATGCTGGGCAACTTCTCGTTCGGCGACTACTTCAAGGCCGACGCCATCAGCCACGCCTGGGAGCTGCTCACCAAGGTGTGGGGCCTGCCCCCTGAGAAGCTGCTGGTCACCGTCTACCACACCGACGACGAGGCGGCCGACCTCTGGAAGAAGATCGCGGGCCTGCCCGACGAGAAGATCATCCGCATCGCCACCTCGGACAACTTCTGGTCCATGGGCGACACCGGCCCCTGCGGCCCGTGCTCCGAGATCTTCTACGACCACGGCGACCATATCCCCGGCGGCCCCCCGGCAGCCCGGACGAGGACGGCGACCGGTTCGTCGAGATCTGGAACCTCGTCTTCATGCAGTTCGAGCAGTTCGCCGACGGCACGCGCACCCCGCTGCCCAAGCCCTCGATCGACACCGGCGCCGGCTTGGAGCGCGTGGCCGCCGTGCTGCAGGGCGTGCACGACAACTACGACGTCGACCTGTTCAAGGACCTGATCGCCGCGATCAAGGCCGAGCTCGGCCAGCCCGACAGCGAGACCACGCCCTCGCACCGGGTCATCGCCGACCACCTGCGCTCGTCCAGCTTCCTGATCGCCGACGGCGTGCTGCCGTCGAACGAGGGCCGCGGCTACGTCCTGCGCCGGATCATGCGCCGGGCCATGCGCCACGCCCACCTGCTGGGCGCCGAGACCCCGCTGATGCACCGGGTGGCCCCCACGCTGGTCAAGCTGATGGGCGACGCCTATCCCGACCTGCGCCGCGCCGAGGCCAGCATCGTCCACACCCTGAAGGACGAGGAGGAGCGGTTCCGCCGCACGCTGGGCCGCGGCATGACGCTTCTCGAAGAAGCGACCGCTGGGCTCGCCGAGGGCGACGTCCTCTCGGGCGAGGTGGCGTTCAAGCTCTACGACACCTACGGCTTCCCGCTCGACCTCACCCAGGACGCGGTCCGCGCCAAGGGCCTGACCGTCAACCTCGACGAGTTCGACGCCGCCATGACCCGCCAGCGCGAGATGGCGCGCGAGGCCTGGACCGGCTCGGGCCAGCAGGCGGCGGCGGCCGAGTGGTTCTCCATTCGCGAGCGCCTCGGCCAGACCGACTTCGTGGGCTACGACAACACCGAGGCGACGGCCGAGCTCCTGGTGCTGGTCAAGGACGGCCAGGAGGTGGAGCAGGCGGGCGTGGGCGAGACCGTCCAGGCGCTGTTCGACCGCACGCCCTTCTACGCCGAGAGCGGCGGCCAGGCCGGCGACAAGGGCGAGGTCGAGTGGGACGGCGGGAAAGGCCGGGTCCTCGACGTCCAGAAGCAGGCCGGCGACCTCCACGTCCACGACATCGAGATCACCGAGGGCCGTCTCGCGCCCGGCGCCCGTGCGCACCTGATGGTCGACGCCGAGAACCGCACCACCACGCGGGCCAACCACTCGGCCACCCACCTGCTGCACGCCGCCCTGCGCAACGTGCTGGGGCCGCACGTGACCCAGAAGGGCCAGATGGTCGACGGCGAGCGCATCCGCTTCGACTTCAGCCACGGCGGCCCGCTCACGGCCGACGAGATCGACCGCATCGAGGCCGAGGTGAACGCCGTGGTCCGCCAGAACCTCGCGGCCGAGACCAAGAACATGAAGCCCGCCGAGGCCATCGAGGCCGGCGCCATGGCCCTGTTCGGCGAGAAGTACGGCGACACCGTGCGCGTGCTCACCCTCGGCAAGGCGCTGACGGGCGAGGGCGACTATTCCGTCGAGCTCTGCGGCGGCACCCACGTCGCCCGCACCGGAGACATCGCGCTCTTCAAGGTGGTGTCGGAGCAGGGCGTGGCGGCCGGCGTCCGCCGGATCGAGGCCCTGACCGGCGAGGCCGCGCGCCGCTACCTGCTGGAGCAGGCCGGCGTCGCCAAGGGCCTGGCCGAGCAGTTCAAGGTCCCGGTGGCCGAGGTCGTCGCCCGCGTCGAGGGCCTGCAGGCCCAGGCCCGCAAGCTCGAGAAGGAGCTGGCCGACGCCAAGCGCCAGCTCGCCATGGGCGGCGGCGGCGGCGGGGCCGCGGCGGGTCCTGAGGAGATCGGCGGCGTGAAGGTGCTGGCCCGCGTCATGGACGGCGTCGGCGGCAAGGACCTGCGGCCCATCGCCGAGGAGTTCAAGAAGCAGCTCCCCGACGGCGTCATCGCGCTGGTGGGCGTGGCCGAGGGCAAGGCGGCCGTCACCGTGGCGATCACCGGCTCTGCGACCGCGAAGTTCAACGCCGGCGAGCTCGCCAAGGCCGCGGTGCTCGCCATGGGCGGCCAGGGCGCCGGCGGCCGTCCCGACTTCGCCCAGGGCGGCGCCCCCGATGGCTCCAAGGCCCAGGACGGCCTCGACGCCATCAAGGCCGCGCTGGCGGGCTAGACGGCAAAACGCCCGCCGCGGGGTCCGCGGCGGGCGCTCTGAGTACCGCGTGAGGCGAGGGGGCCTTAAGCCGCCAGCGCCTTGTCCAGGTTCGCGGCCACCTTGTCGATGAAGCCCTCGGTGGTCAGCCACCCCTGGGTGTCGCCGACCAGCAGGGCCAGGTCCTTGGTCATCGAGCCGCTCTCGACGGTGTCGACGCAGACCTGCTCCAGGGTCTTGGCGAAGCGGGCCAGCTCCTCGTTGCCGTCCAGCTTGGCGCGGTGCTCCAGGCCCCGGGTCCAGGCGAAGATCGAGGCGATCGAGTTGGTCGAGGTGCTCTCGCCGCGCTGGTGCTGGCGGAAGTGGCGGGTGACGGTGCCGTGGGCGGCCTCGGCCTCCAGCGTCTTGCCGTCCGGCGTCACCAGGACCGAGGTCATCAGGCCCAGCGAGCCGAAGCCCTGGGCCACCTGGTCCGACTGCACGTCGCCGTCGTAGTTCTTGCACGCCCAGATGAAGGCGCCCGACCACTTCAGCGCCGAGGCGACCATGTCGTCGATCAGGCGGTGCTCGTAGACCAGGCCCGCGGCCTTGTACTGCTCGGCGTACTCGGCCTCGAAGATCTCGGCGAAGATGTCCTTGAAGCGCCCGTCATAGGCCTTGAGGATGGTGTTCTTCGTCGACAGATAGACCGGGTAGTTGCGGTTCAGGCCGTAGGCGAAGCAGGCGTGGGCGAACTCGCGGATCGACGAGTCGAGGTTGTACATGCCCATGGCGACGCCGCCGCCCGGGAAGTCGAACACGTCGTGCTCGATCTTCTGGCCGTCCTCGCCTTCCCAGCTGATCTTCAGCTTGCCCTTGCCGGGCACCACGAAGTCGGTGGCCTTGTACTGGTCGCCGAAGGCGTGACGGCCCACGATGATCGGCTGCGTCCAGCCGGGGATCAGGCGCGGAACGTTCTTGCAGATGATCGGCTCGCGGAAGACGACGCCGCCCAGGATGTTGCGGATGGTGCCGTTCGGCGACTTCCACATCTTCTTGAGCTTGAACTCTTCGACACGGGCCTCGTCCGGCGTGATCGTCGCGCACTTGATGCCGACGCCGTACTTCTTGATCGCCTCGGCCGCCTCGATGGTGACCTTGTCCTCGGTGGCGTCGCGGTGCTCGACGCCCAGGTCGTAGTACTCGATCGGCAGGTCGAGGTACGGGAAGATCAGCTTGTCCTTGATCAGCTTCCAGATGATGCGGGTCATCTCGTCCCCGTCGAGGTCGACGACAGGGTTGGCGACTTTGATCTTGGCCATGAGGGGGAGGCGCTCCGGACGGTAATTCGAGTGTCGGGGCCGTATAGCCGCCTCACGCAGCGACCGCAAAGGCCGAAGCCGCGACTTAACCGACGCTTGATCGAGCCAGCGCCGCGACGTCGGCCAGCAGTTTCGCCCGGGCCTGTTCGTCGAGCCTCAGCCCCGAGGCGAAGATCGTCAGCGCATAGGCGCGCCGCTCGGGCAGGGTGAACACGCCCACGTCCACCAGCGCCGGGGTGATGCCCAGGTCCGGCCGGGCCGTCGAGATCAGGTGGGCCCGGCCCTCGCCCCGCCGGATCATCCGGATGAGCTCACGCCCGGCGGCCCGCGAGACGAGCTCGCCGCCACCCAGCTTGCCCAGGAACTCCAGCATGCCCACCGGCGTGGCGGTGTCGCGCGGATCGGCGACGTAGCGCTGCAGGGCCGCCAGCCGCGCCGGCTGCGGCGCCTTGGCCAGCGCCTGTTGGAAGACGGCCTCGGTCCGCCACTCCGGCCGGAACGACGGCAGGCCGTGCCGCTCCACCATCACCTCGCGGGCGTAGCGGTCGACCCGTACGCCCCGCGCGCGCTTGGCGTCCAGCCAGGCGGTGACCGCGCCGGGACCGCCGATCCGCTTCATCAGGACGTCGGCCGCGGTGCTGTCGCCCGCCACCGCGGCGGTCATCAGCTCGCCCAGGGTGAAATCGCGCCGCGCCGGCCAGGCCTCGGCGATCGCAGAAGGAGGCGGCGACAGCTGCTGCGCCTCCAGAACCGTCCGCTCGTCCAGCGACAGGCGCCCGGCCTCCGCCTCGGCGGTGACCGCCGCCGCCAGGGGCAGCACGAACGCGCCGGCCATCGGGAACGGACGCTCGCCCTCGAAGCTGAAGTGCTCGCCGCTCTCCAGATTGGTCAGCCCGACGCCCAGCGCCCCGGGGGCGATCCGTTCGGCGATCTCCGCCACGCCGGTGTTCAGCCGGTCCATGTCGAGCCTCGGCGTCCGCGAGGCCGTCAGCGGCTGGTCCTGGCAGCCGCCAGCCCCGAGGACGAGCCCCAGCGCGGCGCCCCCGGCCAGCACGGTGCGCCGGCTGAGGGTTGCGTTCGCGCGGGATGGCTTCTCTAAACGCGGCATGTCCGAAGCTTCGCCTACTGTTCCTGTCGTCATCCTGAACGCGCCACAGCTCGCGGAGAACATCGGCAGCGTGGCGCGCGTCATGGCCAACTTCGGCCTCTCCGAGCTGCGGCTGGTGAATCCGCGCGACGGCTGGCCCCAGGAACGCGCCTGGGCTTCGGCCTCCGGCGCCGACTGGCCGCTGAACGGCGCGCGCGTGTTCGACAGCGTCGCAGACGCCATCGCCGACCTGACGCTGGTGTTCGCAACGACCGCCCGCCCGCGCGAGCTGACCCTGCCGGTGATCACGCCCCGCCAGGGCGCGGCCGAGCTGCGCCAGGCCGCTGGCGAGGGCCAGCGCACAGGCCTGCTGTTTGGCGGCGAACGCGCCGGCCTCGAGACCCAGGACATCGCGCTGTGCCAGGCGGTGGTGACCATCCCGATCGACCCGCGCTTCCGGTCGCTGAACCTCGCCCAGGCCGTCGCCATCAACGCCTACGAGTGGCAGGCCAGCGCCGCCGATCGCCCGCCGACCAACTTCCGCCAAGGCCCAGGTCCGGCCACTGGCGAGGCGCTTCTTGGCCTTTACGAGCACCTCGAACGCGAGTTGGAGGCCTCGGGCTTCTTCCACCCTCCCGAGAAGACTCCCAACATGATCCAGAACCTGCGCTCGGCGCTCGGGAAGGCGCGCTTCACCGACCAGGAGGTCCGCACGCTGCGCGGCGTCGTCACCGCGCTCAGTCGCGGCCGCGGCAAGGTGCTGGAGAAGATCGCCCGCAAGAAGGAGAACGACGGCGGCGACTAGCCTGCCTTCGGTCTCAGGATCACGTTCTGGGTCAGCGTGTACTGCCGGAAGGCGTGGGCCACTTCATAGCCGTGCTCTTCGATCCAGGCGAAGACCGCATCGCGGTTCGCCGTGTCGATCTCGAGGAAGATTGTCGGACGGTTGGCGGCCAGAGTCCGCTTGAGGCCGTTCAGCACGCCCAGCTCGTGGCCCTCGACGTCGATCTTGATGAAGTCGATCTTGCGGTCGGCGAACAGCTCGTCGCCGACCACCAGGCGCAGCCGGCCGTCTTCCTGCTCCACCATCCGGGCGGCGCCCAGGTTGTTGCGCGGGAACTGGGCCACGACCTGGCGGGGCGCATCGGACAGGCCGACGCCCACGTGCTGGGTGTTCACGACGAGGTAGTTGAGCGCCAGATTGGCCCGGAGCAGCGGGATGGCCTCTGGGTTCGGCTCGACTACGATCACCTCGCCCGGCTGGCAGTACAGCGCCACGTAGATGGCATGGTTGCCGACGTTGGCGCCCACGTCCAGGAACACGTCGCCCGGCCTCAGATAGCCCTCGATGACCGAGAGGGTGTCGGCCTCGTAGAAGTTGCCGTTCAGATGGAAGTTCTGCACGGCGTCGGCCATGTTCTTGACGAAGAACCGCACCTGTCGGCCGCGGTGGGAGAACTCGGTCAGGACGCCGGGAACGTGGGTGATCGACATGGCTCGCCTTTGCCATGAAATGCGCGGCCGTGAAACGCGGCGCGGGACGGCTTGCGAGACACGGATGACAACGCCCGCGCC
Organism: Phenylobacterium sp. J426; assembly: GCF_024699945.1. Taxonomy (GTDB): domain Bacteria; phylum Pseudomonadota; class Alphaproteobacteria; order Caulobacterales; family Caulobacteraceae; genus Phenylobacterium. Next base: position 2,443,723 of record NZ_JAJOMY010000001.1, read on the forward strand.
AGCAGGCTTGATGGCGGCAAGACAGGGGGAACGTCGATGAACCGCAGACAGCTCGTGCTTGCCGCCGCGGCCATGGGGCTGGCGCCGGCCGCCGCCGCCCAGACGGTTGCAAGTCCGCTCCGCGCCGCTGCCCGCGAGGCCTGGCTCTACGGCCTGCCGCTGATCGAGATGGCCGGCACACGGGCGCGGGCGTTCGCGACCCTCAACCCCGGCGCCAATCGTTTCGCCCATGCCCGCCGGCTGGCGGGCCCGGAGAGCCGCGCCGTCACGGCGCCCAACAACGACACGCTCTATTCCAGCGCCTGGCTCGACCTCACCCAGGGGCCGGTGACGCTGACCATCCCGCCCACCGGCGACCGCTACATCTCGGTGGCGGCCATGAACATGTTCACGGACAATGACGCGGTGATCGGTACGCGCACGACCGGCGGGAACGGCGGCCGTTTCATCCTGGTCGGACCGGGCCAGGCCGGCGGCGGCCCCGGCGTCGTGCGTATCGCCACGCCACACGCCTGGCTGCTGGCCCGGACGCTGGTCGACGGCGAGGCCGACCTGCCTGCGGTCCACAAGGTGCAGGACGGGCTGATCCTCGAAGGTCCGACAGGCGCGGGGCTCATCGCCGCGTGGCCCAAAGTTCCCGGCCGCCAGGCCCCGGCGCTCGACTATCTCGAAGGCGTCGCCGCCATGCTCAAGGCCGACCCGCCGTCGGTCACGGACGGCGCCTTCTTCGCTCGGGTCGCCGCCTTGGGGCTCACCCCGCGGGGCGATTTCGACCGCGCGCGGTTCTCGGCCGCCGAGGTGGCCGAGATCGAAGCCGGCGTCGCCGACGCCAAGGCCGCCCTGCGCAGCGCGGGGCCCATCGGGGCGGGCGCCGGCCGGGTGGTCGACGGCTGGACCTATCCGCCCAACACCCTGGGCTTCTACAATCAGGCATACGCCTTCCGCGCCGCTGTGGCGCTCGGCGGCCTTGCCGCGCTTCCGCCCGCCGAGGCCATGTACATGCACCCCGAGGGCGACAGCGGCCGGATGTTCACCGGCGCTGGGCCCTATCGCCTCCACTTCCCTGCCGGCAAGCTGCCCCCGGTGGACGGCTTCTGGTCGCTGACGATGTACGAGGGTACGCCCGAGGGGCAGTTCTTCCTCGTGGAGAACGAGGCCAGGCGCTATGCCATCGGCGACCGCACGCCGGGTCTCGCCCGGAACCGGGATGGCTCGCTCGACATCTGGATCGCCCGCGCCAACCCCGGGGGCGCTCGCGCAGCCAACTGGCTGCCGGCGCCGAAGTCCGGGCCCTTCACCATGAGTCTGCGCGCCTACCTCCCCCGACAGGAGCTGCTGGACGGCCGCTGGCGCGTGCCGCGGATTGTGAAGGCCTGAGGGCTGAGGACGCGGACGGGAGTTTTCTTGACTCTCCGCGCCTCGCTCGGCATATCCGCGCCTCTTCCGCCGCCGGGCCTGCCCGGACGGTCGGCAAGTCTATGACGGATTGATGCGAAGCCGCCGTTGAGATCGCGCCTCCAATGAGGGAGGAGCCGGCCCGCGTCGACAGAGAGTGGAATATGTCCAAGCGCCATAGCGCCAAGTACAAACTCGACCGCCGGATGGGCGAAAACGTCTGGGGTCGTCCGAAGTCGCCGATCAACACCCGCGCCTACGGCCCCGGCCAGCACGGCCAGCGCCGCAAGAGCAAGGTCTCGGATTTCGGCCTGCAGCTGCGCGCCAAGCAGAAGCTGAAGGGCTACTACGGCAACATCACCGAGAAGCAGTTCGTCCGCATCTATACGGAAGCTGCGCGCCGCAAGGGCAACACCTCGGAGAACCTGATCGCGCTGCTGGAGTCGCGCCTGGATGCGGTCGTCTACCGCTCCAAGTTCGTCCCCACTCCGTTCGCCGCCCGTCAGTTCGTCAACCACGGCCACGTCCTGGTGAACGGCAAGCGCGTGAACATCGCCTCCTATCGCGTGAAGCCGGGCGACGTCGTCTCGGTCCGCGAGCGTTCGCGCAACATGGCCCTCGTGCTCGAGGCCCTGCAGTCGGGCGAGCGTGACACCCCCGACTACATCACCGTGGACGTGAAGGGCATGAGCGCCACCTTCGTCCGCGCGCCGGAACTGGCCGAAGTGCCGTACCCGGTGAAGATGGAGCCGAACCTGGTCGTCGAATTCTACGCGTCGTAAGACGCTGACCCGTTCGGAAAAGCTTGCGAAGGCCCCGGAGCGATCCGGGGCCTTTTGCTATGGTGGCCCGATGAACCGACGATGGGTGCTGCTGGGACTGCTGGGCGTGGCGGCCTGCGCGACGACGCCAACTCGCCTGCCGCCGCCACGACTGCTCACCCCGGCCGGCGCCACGCTGCCGGAACTGGAGCCGCTGCATCTCGCCTGGCCCACGGAAGAGGGACTGATCATCCGGGTCGCCTCGAAGGGCTGCACGGCCAAGGCCGACATGCGCTTCTACCTGGAGCGGCCGACCGGCGGCGGGCCCGCCCGGCTGGCGTTCGGCCGCGCCAGGGTCGACGCGTGCCGCATTCCGCCCGGGTCTGCGGCCGGCCAGGTCGATCTCGCCTTCACCTGGAGCGAGCTCGGATTGCCGCCCGGGTCGCAGGTGGTGTTGCTCAATCCGCTCATGATTGCGCCGGGGGCCCGAGCCGCAACGCCTCGACAGGCTCGCCGTGGTCGGTATCGTGAGGACGATGCAACCCTGGGTGATCGTCTCCATGTTCTGGGCCGTTCGGCTGCGACTGATCTGCGGCGCGTTTCTGGCGGCGGGCTTCCTGGCCGCTGGCCCGGCCAAGGCCGACTGGTATCGGGCCGAGACCGACCGGTTCGTCGTCTATGGCGAGGGCCGCGAGGCGAAGGTCCGTGATTTCGCGGTCAAGCTGCAGACCTTCGACAGCATGCTGAGGGTCTTCCATCCCGTCACCAAGACCAAGGCGACGGCGACCAAGGTGCATGTCTACCTGGTCGATGGCGTCCGCGACCTGCGCCGGATCCGCCCTGGCCTGCCGAACCAGGTCGCCGGCTTCTACTCGGCTTCGAACGAAGGGATCGTCGCCGCCGCAGCCACCGCAGGCGGCATGCAGGCCGACGACGTGCTGTTCCACGAGTACGCCCACCACTTCATGCTGGAGAACTTCCCCAGCGCCTATCCCGCCTGGTTCGTGGAGGGGTTCGCGGAGTACTTCATGACCGCCGAGATCACCGAGGGCGGGGTGAAGGTCGGCGGCTACAACCAGGACCGCGCCGAGGCGCTGTTCTTCGCCTCCTGGCTGCCGTGGGAGGACATCTTCGGCAAGACGACGGGCGAAACCCGCAAGCGTGACCGCTACGCCTACTATTCCCAGTCCTGGCTGCTCGCCCACTACATGTACAGTGATGACGCCCGGACCAAGCAGCTGGAGAAGGCGCTGACGGCCATCGCCGCCGGCGCCCGCGCCGCTTCAGGCCTTTCATGACGCCACCGGGCTGGACGCCGCGGCGCTCGACCGTGAACTGCGCCGCTATCGCAAGCTGCGGCTGTTCATGGTGCGCGTCCCGCCCCCGGCGGCGGAGAGTGTGAAGACCGACCGGCTCGGGCCGGGCGAGGCCGAGTTCGTGCTGGACCACGCGCGCCTCATCCTGAGCCCGACGGGCGAGCTCGACCAGGCTTACCTGGATGGCGTCCGCGGCCGCGCGCAACGTTATCCCGCCGATCCGTTCGCCCAGCGGACGCTGGCGCGGGCGGAGTTCGTCATGGGGGATGTGGCCAGAGGGGGAGGCCATTGTCCGGACGCTGCTGGCGGCCCGGCCGGACGACGTCGAGAACCTGCTGATGGCTGGGACGGGCCAGATCCTGGCCGGCATGCGCGAGCGGGAGCCTGAGGACCGCGTCGTCCGCTTCCGGGCGGCCCGGCCGCACCTGGGCAAGGCCTACGCGCTCGACAAGGAGGACTTTCGCCCGCTCTACGCCTATGCCCTGGCCCGGTCGGTGGAGCCCGAGTTCCCCACCGACAACGACATGACCGTGCTGCTGGAGGCTCGGGCCCTGGCCCCCTCGGTGCAGGAGAACGCACTGCGTGCGGGGCTTGCGCTGCTGAAGAAGGGCCGCCTGGAGGATGCGCGGCGCGTGCTGGCGCCGGTGATCAACAACCCTCACGCCGGCGCGTTCGCCGCCCAGGCGCGGGCCCTCCTGGCGGGGCGCTCCGAGGCCGAGGCGCAGGCCGCAGCCAAGGCCGCCGAGGCTGAGGAGGCCGCCGAGCCGGCGTCGCCGCCGAGGCCAGGCGCGCCCGCCCAGCCCGCGGCGTGAGCGGTTACTGCAGCGCCCGGCGCTCGTGTTCCGGCGTTTCGGCGGGGTAGACCTCCAGCCGGTCGCGGGGCAGGGCGTGCGGATACCGGTCGTTGAGGAAGGCGATCAGCCCCTCGCGGACCGCGCAGCGCAGGTCGAAGGCGTCTCCGGCGTTCCGGGCGCCCACCAGGCAGCGCACCTCCATCGTGCGCTCACGGGCGTCGGTGACCTGCAGCACGACAGTTTCCCGGTCCCAGAGCGGCGAGGCTTCGACGATCTCCTGCAGCTTGCGGCGCAGAGGCTCGAGGGGCGTGGAATAGTCCAGGTACAGCAGGACGACGCCGATCAGGTCGGCGGTCGTGCGGGTCCAGTTCTGGAACGGCTTCTCCAGGAAGTACTTCAGCGGCACGACCAGCCGTCGCTTGTCCCAGATGCGGATCACCACATAGGCCGAGGTGATCTCCTCCACCACGCCCCATTCGCCCTCGACGATGAGCGCGTCGTCGATGCGGATCGGCTGGGTCAGCGCGATCTGGACGCCGGCCATGATGTTGGCCAGCAGCGGCTGCAGGGCGAAGCCCACGATGATGCCGGCGGCCCCGCCCGCCGCCAGCAGGCTGACGCCGACCTGCCGCACGCCGGGCACGGTCATCAGGGCGAAGGCGCAGGTCAGGACGATCACCAGGATGGCGCTGGCCTGGCGCAGGATCCGCACCTGGGTGAAGTGCTTGCGGGCGATCAGGTTGTCGGCCACGTCCACCCGAAAGCGCTTCATGTAGAGCGCCGAGCCGATGTCGAGGGCGGTCAGCGCCACCCAGCCGACCAGGACGATGAAGGCCACCAGCAGGCTGTGCTGGATGAAGGCGGCTTCGCGGCCCGAAACGGGGCTGACGCGGATCGCCCAGCTGGCCGCCAGCAGCATCAGCGCCAGCCGGCCGGGGCCGCGGGTCCGGACGACCAGTGAGCGGGTGAAATCGCTGCGGCGGCGCAACCCTCTGCGCACGGCGCGGACCAGCAGGCCGTGCAGGCCGATGGCGGCGACCAGCGCGAGAGCGATCAGGACCAGGCCTACGGCCCAGGGCGGCGCCCAGGGCGCGAGCCCGTGGATGAAGCTGTCGATCGGCATCGGAGTCCAACCCCCGAACGCCGGTCGGGTTCAACCCTAGGTGAAGAGCTCCACCATCCACGGCGGCACCCGTCGCGGCTTGCCGGTGGCCTGCTCGATCAGCACCCAGGTGGTGCGCACCTGGGCGCACATCTGGCCATCAGGGCCGTCAATGCGGATGAAGCGGTCGAACCGCGGCCCCTCGGCCACGTCGGACACCCAGGTGCGGCCCTGGGCGGTCTCGCCTGGCATCAGGGCGCGGCGGTAATCGATCTCATGGCGCAGCGCGATCCAAGCCCAGGTGGCCTGGGCGTCGGCCGGCGCGAGGCTCCGCCAGTGGCTGGTGCCCATGTCCTGGGCCCAGCGCAGATAGACAACGTTGTTCACATGGCCGTTGTCGTCGATGTCGTCGGGCGTCGGCTCGAACGTCAGACGGAAGACCTGCCGGCCCTCCGGCGGCTCGAGCAGTTTCGTCACGCGAGAGCCTCCCCGATCTGGACAGTCCAAATCGGAACAGGAGGCTCGATTCTTGGAGTGCGGACGCGTCGAGCGGCGAAACCGGCTTCCACTTTCGCCTACGCGTCCGCCAGGAGGCCCTGTTCGGCGAAGAGCGTCTTCAGCTCGCCCGACTGGAACATCTCGCGGACGATGTCGCTGCCGCCCACGAACTCGCCCTTCACATAGAGCTGCGGGATGGTCGGCCAGTCCGAGAACGTCTTGATGCCTTCGCGCAGCTGCTCGTTCTGCAGCACGTCGACGCCGGTGAATTCGACGCCCAGGTGATCGAGGATCTGCACCACCACGGCGGAGAAGCCGCAGCGGGGCTGTTCGGGCACGCCCTTCATGAACAGGATCACGGGGTGGTCGGCCACCGCCTTGGCGATCCAGTCGTGCACGGCGGGGTTGGCGGTCGCGGCGTCGGTCATCTCGGTCGCCCTTTCGGCGGGAAATCGTCTGGCCCAGAGCTAGGGACGGCGACCCTCAGGGTCAAGCGCGCCCTGTGGTCCCTCAAGCCGGCGCCGACGTCTCCAGCGCCAGGGCGTGCAGCTCGCCGCCCATCTTCCCCTTCAGCGCCGCATAGACGAGCTGGTGCTGGCGCACGCGCGGCAGGCCGGCGAAAGCCTTCGACACGATACGCGCGCGATAGTGGTCGCCGTCGCCGGCCAGGTCCTGGATCTGGATGTCGGCGTCCGGAAAGCCCTCCTTGAGGGCGGCTTCCAAGTCTTCGAGGGCCATGGGCATGGCGGGGTTCTAACCCCGCCGCCCCGCCTCAGTCGATGCCCTCAATCGAGGATGGCCGAATAGATGATGTTCTTCAGCTGGCCGCGGAAGTTGAACGTCGCCGACGGCATCAGCTGGGTCATGAAGACGACGGAGAGGTCCTCCCTCGGGTCCACCCAGAAGATGGTCGAGGCCGCGCCGCCCCAGTAGTAGTCGCCCAGGCCGTAGCCGCCGCTCTCCACCTGACCCTGTGTGGACGCGAAGCCCAGGCCGAAGCCGACGCCGTCGTAGGCCGTCTCGGAGAACGCGCCGATGGCCAGCTCGGTCAGGCTCTTGCCCCCCGGCAGATGGTTCATGTGCATCATCTCGATGGTGCGCGGACCCAGCACGCGATGGCCGTCCAGCTCGCCGCCCCGGCGCAGCATCTCGCAGAACCGCAGGTAGTCGGCGCTGGTGCCGGTCAGGCCGCCGCCGCCCGACTGGAAGCCCGGCGGCTGGAGGAAGATCGAGGTCTCCGGGTCGTCGATCAGCTTGAGCTGCTTGTCCGCCCCGCGTTCGTAGTTGGCCGCGAACCGCTCGCGCTTCTCCGGCGCCACGTGGAAGGCCGTGTCCTTCATGCCCAGCGGCTCGAAGATGGTCTCGCGCAGGTACTGCTCCAGCGGCTTGCCCGAGATGATCTCCACCAGCGCGCCGACCACGTCGGTCGCCAGCGAGTACATCCAGGCGGTCCCGGGCTGATAGCGCAGCGGCACCTGGCCCATCTTGTCCATGAAGGCGGCCATGGAATCCTGGCCGCCGATCGAGCGGATCTTCAGGCTGCGGTACACCTTGTCGATCGGATGCTGCAGGCCCACGCCCGGCAGCCCGCCGCCGTACGTGAAGCCGGCCGTGTGGCTCAGGACGTCGCGGAAGCTGACCGGACGCGCCAGCGGCTCCGTCACCATGTCCTCGCCCTCGCCGGACACCCAGACGCGATGGTTCCGCCACGACGGCGCGTAGCGGTGCACCGGGTCGTTCAGCTGGAAGTGGCCCTGCTCATACAAGGTCATCAGCGCCACCGAGGCGATGGGCTTGGTCATCGAATAGATGCGGTAGATCGTGTCATCCCGCGTCGGCTTGTTCCGCTCGCGGTCCATCAGGCCGAAGGACTTGAAGTAGGCGAGGTGGCCGTGGCGGGCGACGCTCACCTGGCAGCCGGTGATCTTGCCGGGCTCGATATAGTTCCGCTCCAGATGCTCGGTGATCCGCTCGAGGCGGCCAGCGTCCAGCCCGGTCCACTGCGAATGGGCGTCCATCGAAATCTTCCTCCGGCTATGCTTCTCGTTCTAATGGTCGGCATCATGGGCGCCGAAGCGGGAGAGCGGCAATGCAGGAATTGGAGGCGCTTGGCGCGGAGGTCGGCGAGCGGCTGAAGGAGCTGGGCCATACGGTGGCGGTGGCCGAGAGCTCGTCCGGCGGCCTGATCTCGGCGGCGCTCCTCGCCGTGCCCGGGGCCTCGAAGTACTATCTGGGCGGCGCGGTGGTCTACACGCCCAAGGCCCGCGTCCTGTTCATGGACATCCCGCGCGAGGCGCTGGAGGGCATGCGTTCGGCCAGCGAGCCCTACGCCCTGCTGCTGGCCCGCACCGCCCGCGAACGCTTCGGCGCCACCTGGGCGGTGTCGGAAACCGGCGCCGCCGGCCCCACCGGCAATCCCTACGGCGACGCCGCCGGTCACACCTGCCTGGCGGTGGCAGGACCCGTCGAGGCGGTCGTCACCCTCGAGACCGGCGAAGCCGACCGGTCCGCCAACATGCACGCCTTCGCCGCCGCCGCGCTCCAGCTGCTGAAGCGGGCGCTGGACGCCTGAGCTTCCCCACAACGCCACGTCATCCGGGCCGCAGTCCCCCGGCCCGGCCGGATGGCCGGCCCGAGGGTTTCCCGGATGCCAGGTTTTGTGGAACCTAGAACTGCACGTTCGCCCCGACGAACACCGTCCGGCCGCTGGAGGTCTCGTTCCACAGGCGCTTGGCCTGCAGCCCGTTGTACTGGATCTCCCGCTCGTCGGTCAGGTTGATGCCGTCCACCGTCAGCCGGATCTTGTCGGTCAGCTGGTAGAAGGCCGCGGCGTCGACATAGGTCGTCGAGCGGAAGCCCCCCTGGTCGATCGGATAGTCCGAGCGGTAGTTCGACGACACCCGCACGCCCCACTTCGAGGTCTCGTAGTAGAGGGTGACGTTGTAGGTGGTGTCGCTCATCCCCCAGATCGGCCCCGTCTGGCCGTTGGGGTAGGTGGTCTTCGAGTCGATGAACGTGGCGTTGGCCACAACGCCCATGTCGCTCATGAAGCCCGGCAGGAAGAAGAAGTCGGTCTGGAGGCTCAGCTCGACGCCCGTCAGCTCCGCGTCGTTCAGGTTCACCGGCCGGGTGAACTCGTTGACGTTGGTCGAGCCGGTGACGCCGGCGATCAGGTTGTCTGGCAGGCCGGTGGTCGAATAGGGCACGTTCGTCACCCGCTCGCTCACCACGAAGCCGTCGATCTTCTTGTGGAAGACGCCGGCCGCCAGCATGCCCACGCCGCCGAAATACCACTCGGCCGCCGCGTCGAACTCATCCGAGGTGTAGGGGTCGAGCTCGGGGTTGCCGACGTTGACGGTGACGAAGCCGGAGTTGGCGTCCCGGCTCACCGTGCCGTTCATGGCGTAGGCCGTCAGCGACGGCCGGTTGATGTTCTGGGCGGCGGCGACCCGCACCTGCAGCTCCGGCGTCACCTCCAGCACCGCGTTGAACGCCGGCAGCACGCCGGAATAGGTGTTGCTCACCGTCACCGGCCCCGCGCTCACGACCCCGGACGAGGTCAGCTCGGTCTCGTAGGCCCGCGCGCCCACATTGCCGCGCAGGGTCATCCCGCCGACCTCGGCCCGCCAGTCCAGCTGGGCGTAGCCGGCGGTGGTGTCCTCCTCGACCGAGTAGATCGAGCGCGGCGCGCCCAGGAAACGGGTCACCCCGTACTTGGCCAGCGCCTTGTCCCAGTCGACGGTCACCCACGACTGGTCGTCGTGCTTGTCGAAGATCGTGTAGTAGTCGTTCACGCGGTCATCGAGCGTGCCGCGTTCCCACGGCGTCTTCAGCAGGTCGTCCGTGGCCTGCGAATAGCCCGAGTTGCGGAAGCCGCGGAACGAGCCGCCGGCCTTCAGCGTCAGCGCCTCGCTGAACGCATAGGCGACGTTCAGTTCGGCATTGTCCAGCCGGGTCTTCTGGTAGGTGGCCGAGAAGTCGATCTCGTGCGCGCGATAGCTGTTCGGATCGGCGGTGTTCCACTTGTAGGTGTTGCGCGCGCTGCGCCCGTCGGCCGCATAGTCGGTGACCAGTCCTCCGAAGGCCTCGGTGTAGAACTTGTCCGAGATCGGGATGTCGTAGTCCGACTGTTCGTGGCCCAGGTGCCCCTGGACCTTCAGGCGCTCCAGGTCCCATTCGCCGGTCAGCACCACCTGCTGGAAGGTGTTCTTGGCCTCCTGGCGCCGGGTCTCCGTCGCAAAGACCGTGTTGTCGACATCGGCGTACAGCACCGAGTTGTACGCGTCCCAACGCACCGCGAGCAGCCGCGGCGGCGGGCTGGTGACGCCCGAGTGCGGGACGCTGCCGCCCAGGATCGTCGAGTTCTGCGAGGCCCGCGTCGCCAGATGCCGTTCGTCGCGGTCGTTGGTGAACTCGCCGTAGAGGCCATCCAACGTGAAGGTCAGGGTCTCGACCGGGCGCCACTGCACGGCGGCGGTCAGGCCCAGCCGCTCCTGGTCCGAGCCCCAGACCGACAGGCGGTTCCCGCGCTGGAAGACCAGCGTGCCCGACTGCACCTTGGCGCGATCCTCGGCCGACAGCGCCGACAGGTCGGTCGCGCCCGACCCGATCGGGCTCGCCGCATAGGTGTTGTAGCCCTGCTCCTCGGTCTCCCGTTTCGACCAGGCGGCCGAGACCAGGATGCCGAACTTGTCGTCCCAGTTGTGGCTCAGCATCCCGGCCAGGCGCGGCTGGAAGTCCTCGGTGGCCGAGTTGGTGCCGCCCTGGATCGACAGCGCCGCGCGCGTGCCGCCGTAGTTGAACGGCTTGGCGGTGAACAGGCCGACGGTGCCGGCCATGCCGCCCTCGTCCTGCTCGGCCGAGAACGACTTGCGCACCTCGACCTTGGTGAAGAGCTCGGAGGCGAAGACGTTGAAGTCGAAGGCGCGGTCGCGCGAGGTCTGGCCGCGGCTGTCCATGGGGCTGTCGACGTTGCCCAGCACCTCCATGCCGTTCAGCTGCACGCGGGTGAAGTCGGGGCCCAGGCCCCGAAGGCTGACGCGCCGGCCTTCGCCGCCCTCGCGGTTGATGGCCACGCCCGGCAGGCGCTGCAGCGATTCCGCCAGGTTCAGGTCGGGGAACTTCGCCATGTCCTCGGCGACGATCACGTCCGAGGCGATCTCGGCCTCGCGCTTGGCCTCGCGCGCGGCGACCAATGAGCCGCGGAAGCCGGTGACGACCACCTCGTCGACGTCCTGGGCCTGGGCCCCGGCGGCGAACGCGGACAAGACGGCGGCGGCGGCGCCCGCGAAGAGCGCCTTCCTCGAACGATACATGCTGTCAGCTCTCCAAATCAGCCGGGGATCCCCCGTTTGGTCCGGCGGTTGGAGGCGCGGTTAAGCGGGCCGCATGACGGCCCCTTGACGGTTATGGCAAAGCTTCGTGACCCGGCGGCACGGGGCGCCTAGCCCTCGCGCAGGTCCGCCCGCACCTTGGACAGGATCAGGCTCACGTGGTCGTCCACCTCGGCGACGAAGGCCTGGAGCGCCTCGTCCGGACGCTGGGCCGTCTCGTAGGGCCCGGCCAGGTTGTCGATCGTCCCCGGCAGCTCGATCTCCAGCTCTCCGATCAGCCGCCGCAACAGCACCTCGTGGGCGGCTAGGCGGACACGGAGATCACGATCGGGGTCGCTGCTCATGCGAAGAAGGGAAGCCGCCCGCCAGAGTCGGTCAAGGCATATGCAACGCACGCCGATGGACTCGAAGGCCTTTCCCGTCAAGGATCGAACGGCGCCGGGGAGCCGTCATGAGCTTTGCTATTGCTGCCGCCGCGACCTTGCAGGCAGCCGCCTTCGTCAACGCCGGCGAGCTGCCGTCGGGGTTCGCTGCGGCGGCGGTCCCCGCGGACGGGATAGTTGTCTGTCAGGCGGACGCGGGCGGCGTCCTCACAGGATGCCGGTCGGCGCGAGAGCCGCCTGAGCGCGCGGATGAAGTCGCCGCCGGAGTGCTCGAAGGCCGTAAGACGCCCGCGCCCGCTGGTCCGCTAACCCTGCAGATCCATTTGAATGGCGCGCGCTGGATGCGGGTGGTCACCAATCCGCCGTTTGATCGCCCGGCCGGTCTCGCAATGCTCGAAGCTCAGCGCCGTGCCGGCGTGAAGATCCGGGCGGACGGCGCCGCCACCCTTCACTGCATCATCACCGACAAGGGGCGGCTCTCCGACTGTCAGGTCGCGCGCGAAGCGCCGGAGGGCGGCGGCTCGGCGGCGCTCGCGCTCAAGATCGCCAAGGAGATTCGGCTGCTTCCAGTCGGCCCGGACGGGCTGCCGACGGCGGGCGCGCTGGTCCGCATGCCATTCCAGTTCCGCATGCCCTTCGAAATCCGGCCCGCGAAATGACGAGCACCTGACCGCTACGTGCTGACCGCCGTGCGTCTACTGTGACGCCCCCCCGCGCCTCGATCGGGACGACGGCTTCCAGCACGTCGCCCCGGACGAGGTGCAGCACGTCGTACCGGTCCAACGTCGGATCGATGTGGCCAGGAGCAAAGGCGATGCGTTCGCCGCGGCGCACCTCCGCCTCGGGCCGCATTACCCGCCCATGCTCGTCGCCGAAGAAGCGGTAGCTGCAGCCCTCGAATTTCGCGGTCAGCGGCTGGGGCAGGGGGGCCGTCGGTGGAGAAGGCCTTGAGCCCCGCGTCCACCGTCACCCACTGGGGATGGTTGGCGCTGATCACCGCAGCCTCGATCGACAGGCTCTGGGCGAACGCGCCGTCCGGGTCCTCACCCAGCGCCTCGCGGTACTCGCGGTCCATGAAGGCGTAGGATCCGGGCTGCACCTCGGTCAGCACGCCAAGCGCCGCGTCGGTGGAGAACGTGCCGGTGCCGCCGCCGGTGACGACCTCGATGTCGAACCCGGCCTCCGACAGGGCGGCGCGGCAGGCCTTCAGCCGTTCCATGCCCTCCGCGACGGCGACGGCCCGCGCGCCGGCGCCGGGCATGTGCTGCCAGTGGCCGCCGTAGCCCTGCAGCCCGACCAGGCTCAGCTTCGGCTGGGCGGCGACGGCGTTGGCGGTCGCCAGCGCCTGGCTCGGTCCCGACACCCCGGTGCGCCCGAGCCCCACGTCCACGTCGATCAGCACCTGGATCGGCGAGGTCGCCGCCGCCCCCAGTTCGGCCGCCGCATCGGGATGGTCGAGCACGATGCGGAAGTCGGAGAGCCGCGCCGCCAGCGCCGCCGCCCGCGCAGCCGGGCCTGGGCCGGCGATGGGGGAGGTGATCAGGATGCCGTCGATCCCGGCCGCCGCCAGCGCCTCGGCCTCCGCCAGCTTCGCGCAGCAGACGCCCACCGCGCCCGCCGCGATCTGCCGGCGCGCCACCCACGCGCACTTGTGCGACTTCGAGTGCGGCCGAAGCGCCAGGCCGGCCCCCTTCGCCCGCTCCGCCATCAGCGCCACATTGGCCTCGAAGGCGTCGAGGTCGAGGACGGCGGCCGGCGTGGCGATCGCCTGCCGCGAGCCAGGCCGGCCGAGCAGGGCCAGGGCGGCTTTCAGGTGGGGCCGTTCGGAATCCATGAGACCATGGGATGGACGCACAATCGGAAGCCGTCTAGTCGCCAGCCCGTGAAGGCCACCGATCGAAACGACGCCGCCCTCCAGCTGTTGGAGGAGATCGCGCGCGACCCGCGCCCGGCCGATGCGGTGATCTCGGGCTTCTTCCGGAGCCGTCGTGACCTCAGCGACGCCGACCGCGGCGAGGTCGCCGAGCTGGCCTATGACGTGCTCCGTCACCACGCCCGCCTGACCTGGCTGCTGGATCGCCGTGGGCGCCCGGCCACCGCGCGCGACCGCCTCCAGCTCTTCCTGGCCGGCGGCGCCATCGACCATCCCGACATGCCCGACGACGTGCGCGGCGAGTGCCCTCCCTGGGCGGTCGCGCCGCTCCGCGCCCGCTTCGGCGACGCCTTCGCCGCCGAGATGGCGGCCATGCTCATGCCCCCGCCGCTCGACCTGCGGGTCAATCCGCTGAAGGCCACCCGCGAGGCGGTGCTCGCCGACCTCCGCCGCCTGCGCCTGCCCGCCGAGCCGGCGGCACGCGCACCCTACGGTGTCCGCATCCTCGAACGCATGTCGCTGGCCCGCCTGCCGATGCTGAAGAACGGTGCGGCCGAGATCCAGGATGAAGGCTCCCAACTGGTGGCGGGCCTGGTCGACGCCCAGCCCGGCGAGCGCGTCGTCGACTTCTGCGCCGGGGCCGGCGGTAAGACCCTGGCGCTCGCCAGCCAGATGCAGAACAAGGGCCTGGTGGTCGCCTGCGACGTCTCCGAGGGCCGCCTCAAGCGCGCCGCCCAGCGGTTCCGAAACGCCGGGCTCCACAACATCCAGACGCGCCTGCTCTCCAGCGAGCGCGACAAGTGGGTGAAGCGCCACAAGGGCGGCTTCGATCGCGTCCTCGTCGACGCCCCCTGCAGCGGCACGGGCACGTGGCGGCGCAATCCCGACGCCCGCTGGCGTTCAGACGGGTTTGAGACCCTGCCGCCGCTCCAGCGCGAGATCCTCGACAGCGCCGCCCGCCTGGTGAAGCCCGGCGGCCGCCTGGTCTACGCCACCTGCTCTCTGATCCCGGAAGAGAACGAGGCTCAGGTCGAGACCTTCCTCAGCCTCCACCCCGACTTCCAGCTTATGCCGCAGCAAGCCGTCGCGGACAGCGCGCACGACGCCTACCTGTCCCTCACCCCCGCCCGCCACGGGACGGACGGCTTCTTCGCCGCGGTGCTCACACGCGCCGGATCGGAACGCCCTTCGTCGTGAACTTCGTGCCCGGGTGACGGCGTGGGCCGCCCTGGGGCTTGCCGCCGGCCTTGCCCGTCCCCGGCGGCTGATGGGCCGGGATCAGCTGATCCGGCCTGGGCCCGATCAGGTCGGCGCGGCCCATGGCTCGCAGCGCGTCGCGCAGCACCGGCCAGTTCTCGGGATCGTGGTAGCGCAGGAAGGCCTTGTGCAGCCGGCGCTGCTTCAGCCCCTTCACCGTCTCGACCGTTTCGCTGGCCCCCCGCCGCACGCCCTTCAGCGGATTGACGCCCGAGTGGTACATCGCCGTCGCCGTGGCCATCGGCGACGGGAGGAACGTCTGCACCTGGTCGGCGCGGAAGTTGTTCGTCTTCAGCCACAGGGCGAGGTTCATCATGTCCTCGTCCGTCGTCCCCGGGTGCGCGGCGATGAAGTACGGGATCAGGTGGTACTTCTTGCCCGCCTTCTTGGCCGCCTCGTCGAACATCGCCTTGAACCGGTCGTAGGTCCCGATCCCCGGCTTCATCATCTTGGCCAGCGGGCCTTCTTCGGTGTGCTCGGGCGCGATCTTCAGGAGGCCGCCCACGTGGTGGGTGACCAGCTCCTCGACGTATTCCGGGCTCTCCACCGCGAGATCGTAGCGCACGCCGGACGCGACCAGCACCTTCTTCACGCCCTGGACCTCGCGCACCTTGCGATAGAGGCGGATCAGGTCGTCGTGGCTGGTGTTCAGGTTCGGGCAGATGCCGGGGAACACGCAGCTCGGCCGTCGGCAGGCGGCCTCCACCTTGGGGTCCTTGCAGGCCATCCGGTACATGTTGGCGGTCGGCCCGCCGATGTCCGAGATAACGCCCGTGAAGCCGGGTGTCTTGTCGCGGATCTGCTCGATCTCCTGCAGGATCGAGGCCTCCGAGCGGCTCTGGATGATCCGCCCCTCGTGCTCGGTGATCGAACAGAACGTGCAGCCGCCGAAGCAGCCCCGCATGATCGTCACCGAGAAACGGATCATCTCCCACGCGGGGATCTTGGCGTCGCCGTAGCTGGGATGCGGCGCCCGCGCGTAGGGAAGGTCGTAGACGCTGTCCATCTCCTCGGTAGTCAGCGGGATGGGCGGCGGGTTCACCCACAGGTCGCGGTCGCCGTGCCGCTGCACCAGGGGCCTGGCATTGCCGGGGTTGCTCTCCCGATGCAGCACGCGGCTCGCCCGCGCGTAGGCTTCTGAATCCTTTTCCACCTGCTCGTAGGAGGGCAGGCGGATCACCACCTTGCCCGGCTTGCGCGCGGCGCCTTCCTCTGCGCTGTCCAGATCGTCGGCGGGCAGTTCGACATAGTCCCCGGGGACGCGCCGCCACAGCGCCACGCCGCGCACGTCGGTCAGCTCCCGCGGGTTCTCGCCGGCCGCGATCCGGTTCGCCACCTCGACCACCGCCCGCTCGGCGTTGCCGTACAACAGGAGGTCCGCCTTGGCGTCGGCCAGCACCGAGCGGCGCACCTTTTCCGACCAGTAGTCGAAGTGGGCGATCCGGCGCAGCGAGGCTTCGATCCCGCCCAGGATGATGGGGACGTCCTTGAACGCTTCCCGGCACCGCTGCGAATAGACCAGGGTGCAACGATCGGGCCGCCGGCCGCCTTCGCCCCCGGGCGTATAGGCGTCGTCGCTGCGGATCCGGCGGTCGGCCGTGTAACGGTTGACCATCGAGTCCATGTTGCCGCCGGTCACGCCGAAGAACAGGCGTGGGCGCCCCAGCGCCTTGAACGCCTCGGCCGACTGCCAGTCCGGCTGGCTGATGATCCCGACGCGGTAGCCCTGCGCCTCCAACAGCCGCCCGATGATCGCCATGCCGAAGCTCGGGTGGTCGACATAGGCGTCGCCGGTGACGAGCACGATGTCGCAGGCGTCCCACCCCAGCGCATCCATCTCTGCGCGGCTCATCGGCAGGAACGGCGCGGCGCGCGAGCCGGTCCGCGCGACGTGGCAAGCCCCGGAAATCAAGGGCGTTTCGGTATAGGCCTCGATATCCATGGCGCCTCAGGGAATAGGCGCGCGCGGCCCAAACTTCAACCGAACCCCGCGCCGCAGGGCCTTGTCGAACGGCGATTGCGAGTGTGGCCTCCGGCGCACACTCGCGAGGATGCGGCGCCGCAGCATCTTGCGCGGCGCACGGCTTGGCCTAGATCGGTTCCATGCATCGTCGAGTTGTCACCGCCGCCGCGGCCGCAGCGGCGTTCTTCATGGCGGCCGCGTCCGCGCCACAGGTCGCCCAGGCTCAGCCGGAGACGGGCGACGCCTTCGGCGTCTGGCGCAATCCCAAGGACAACGTGCGCGTCGAGATCCGGCCGTGCGGCGCCGCAGCGTGCGGCACCGTCGTCTGGGCCTCGGCCAAGGCCCAGGCCAAGGCGCGCGAGGCCGGCACCGACAGCCTGGTGGGCACCCAGGTGCTCAAGAACCTCGAGCTGGACGAGCGCCGCGGCGTCTGGCGCGGCCGGGTCTTCGTACCGGAACTGAACCGAAACTTCACCGGCATCGCCGAGCCGGTGGACGACAGGCGCCTCCGCGCCAAGGGCTGCGTGATCGGCGGCCTGCTCTGCAAGAGCCAGATCTGGACCAAGATCACCTGATCGGGCGGCGTTGGCCTGGTCACATCCTCCGAGACCTCCGTCGCCGGACCTGCTAGATGCCGCGGCCTCATGCCGCTCAGCGATAGACCCGCCTACTGCACCGTCGACCGGGACCTGCGCTTTCTCTCGATCAACGAGACGATGCTGACGGTGCTGAAGAAGACGCGGGACGACCTGATCGGTCGCACCTATCTCGAGGTCTATCCCGAGGCCGAGGGCGCGCCGCTCCACCGGATGCTGCAGCAGGCGCTTCAGTCCCTGACGCCGCAGAAGGGGCGTCTCTGGTCCGTACCGCTGGCCCGCGAGCTCGAGGTCGAGATCTTTCCGGTCGGCGGGACCCTCCAGGTCGCCTTCTCACTCGCCGATTAGGGCGTCTCCGGACCGGCCTGCGCCGGAGACGGGCGGTCCAGGATCCGGCGCACCTTCTCCGCCAGCTGCTCGAACGTGAACGGCTTGGTGATGAGGTCCACGCCGGGGTCGAGGCGTCCGTTGTGCACGATGGCGTTGCGCGTGTACCCGGTGGTGAACAGCACCGGGACTGCGATGCCGCGCGCGGCGACGGCCTCGGCGATCTGTCGGCCGTTGTAGCCGCCCGGAAGCACCACGTCCGTGAACAGCAGATCGGGGCGGAAGCCTTTGTCCAGGCAGGCGAGGGCGGCTTCCCCGTCGCGGGCTTCGCAGACCTCGTAGCCGAGCTCCCGCAGGATGCCGGCGGAATAGCTTCGCAGGTCGTCGTGGTCCTCGACCAGCAGGATGCGTTCGTCGCCCACCAGGAGATCGACGCCGACCGCCCGGGACGGCTCCGGCTCGGCCTCCTCGCCCACGTGGCGGGGCAGGTAGATCTTGATGGTCGTCCCGACGCCGACCTCGCTGTAGATCGCCACGTGCCCGTGCGACTGGCGCACGAAACCGTAGACCTGGCTTAGGCCGAGGCCGGTGCCCTTGCCCACCTCCTTGGTGGTGAAGAAGGGCTCGAACACCTGCTTGAGGATCTCGCGCGGCATGCCGGCCCCCGTGTCGGTGACGGCGATCATCACGTACTGGCCGGGCGCGAGCCCTTCCGGCACCGAGTCCGCATAGGCCTCGTCCAGCGCCGTATTCGCCGTTTCGATGGTCAGCCGGCCCCCCTCGGGCATCGCGTCGCGCGCGTTCACCGCCAGGTTCAGCATGGCGTTCTCCAGCTGCACGGCGTCGGCCTGGATCCGCCACACGCCGGCGCTCAGCACCGTCTCCAGGTCGATGGTCTCGCCCAGGCTGCGGCGCAGCAGCTCGCCCAGCCCCTGCACCAGCCGGTTGGGGTCGAGGGTCTGCGGCTGCAGCGGCTGGCGGCGCGAGAAGGCCAGCAGGCGCTGGGTGAGGGTGGCGGCGCGCTCGGCGCCGTGCAGGGCCATGTCGCGCGCGCGCAGCACGCGGGCGCTCTCGGCGCCGCCGGGCAGCTTGGAGAGCTGCCGGCCGATGGTCTCCAGCCCGCCCATGATGACGGTGAGCAGATTGTTGAAATCGTGCGCCACGCCGCCGGTCAGCTGGCCCAGCGCCTCCATCTTCTGGCTCTGCCGCAGCGCCTCCTCGGCGCGCGCCCGCTGGGCCATCTCCTCGCGCAGCCGAGCGTTCGCCGCCTCGAGCTGCCCTGCGCGCTGCTCCAGCCGGATCGCCATCCGGCTGGCGAACCACAGCAGCAAGGCCGCGATGAGGGTCATCAGCCCGAGAGCCAGGTAGCGACCGAGGATTTCCGGCAGCGGATCGCGGGTCGTGACCAGCCGCACCCAGCCGAACGGCACGCCCTCCTCGACCACGGGTCGGGTGACCACCAGGCGGCCATCCTGCCGTAGAGTCCCGGCCTCGCTCGGCGGAACCAGGTGCTGGGAATCGCCCCGGAGCGCGATCGCTTGGCCGCGCATGTCGAAGACGATGGCCTCGGCGATGTCGGGATTGCGCTGGAAGGCGCGCAGCGCCTGGACCAGCGTCGTCCGGTCCTCGAACGCCAGCGGCGCCGAGATCGCGCCGGCCAGGATGTCGGCCTGCACCTCCGCCGCCTCCGCCGCCTGGAGGCGGTACGCGGCTTCCCGGCCGATGCCCAGCAGCAGGCCCAAAAGCAGCAGCACCACGGCGCTGACCCGCACCAGCTGGAACTGCCGGCGCTCGGTGCGGCGGAGGCGGCCGAGGTCTTCGGATTCCATCATCGTCATCGGCGCACCGAGAGGGCCAGAGCCAGGAGTTTCGAGCTGAGCTGCAGCCGGCTGCGCTCGGCCTGGATCGTGTCGACGTGGAAGCGCACCCGCTCGCCCGCCACCACGAAGTGGATCATCCCGCGCGTGCCGCCCGCGCCGGCGTCGGTGATGGTCAGCACCGGATGCCCGGCGACCGCCGCCAGGGCCTCGCGCACCGACTGCCGGGCGCTGCCGGTGACATAGGCCACGTGGCAGCCCGAGGCGGGCGTCACAGCCGGCAGGCGGCGCACCACCACCCGCGTCGCCGCCGCCCGCTCGATGGCGGCGCCGAAGTCGTCCTGGCCCACGATGCAGACGTTCAGCACGCCGCCGTCCGGCAGGCCCTGGGCGAAGGCCGGGAACTTGGTGATGAAGGCCGCCTTCACCGCCGTGTCCATCGGCTGGGCGCGCGCAGGCCCCCCACGCTCCAGACGAGCGCCAGGCCGGCCAGCAGGATGCGCGCCGCGCGGGAGGCCATCAGTGGGTCCAGCGCAGGCTCAGGAAGACGCTGCGCGGGATCTCCGAGCGGCGGGTCTCCGTGGCCTCGGCATGCCGCGCGTGCAGCAGGTCGCGGCCGACCACCGCGAACTCCAGGCCGTCCGTCACCCGCCAGGCCAGCCGCACATTGGCCTCGGCATAGCCCTCGACGCCCAGATAACCCGAGGCCGTCAGCCGCGGCGCGTCGTCGTACAGCCGACCGCCGACCGTCAGGTCCACCCTTTCGCCCAGCCGGAAGGTCGAGCTGGCCTTCAGCCACCAGCCGGGGTCCGCCCCGGCCGCCTCGAACCGCGCCACGTCGCGGCTGCCGGGCTTCAGCTCGAAGTCCTTCCGCAGCACCGCCCCGCCCAGGCTCGCCCGCCACCAGGGCGCGATCTCCACGTCGGTCCAGGCCTCCAGCCCCCAGGTCCGGCCCTGCATGGTGTTGCCCACGAAGATCGGCGGGTTGCGTCCGGGCACCAGCTCGTTGGTCCGCAGTTCGTCGTAGTCGTGCAGGTAGCCGGTCACCGACAGCGTGGCCGCCTCGGTGAGCCGTCCGCGATAGCCGGCCTCGTAGGCGATCAGCTTCTCCGAGCCCATCTGGCCCGGCTCCACCAGGCCCGCGATGGTGAAGTCCCGCTCGATCCGCGAGGGGTTGCGGATCGCCCGCGACACCGCCGCCCACAGGAACTGCCGGTCCGACACCCGCCAGCCCAGGCGCGCGCTCGGCATCCACTCGGCCCGGGTGTAGTCGTTGGTCTCCAGCTTGACGCCCACCGTGAGGTCCACGGCGTCGCCCAGCGCGATATGGTCCTGGATGAAGACGTTGCCGATATCGACGCGGCGGCGCGGCGGCGACAGGAGCTGCGGCTCGGCCAGGGTGCGGAACTCGTCCTTGGTGATCCGGTAGCCCGCGCCCACGACGATGGCGTGCGCCCCCAGGCTGAAGGCGTGCTGCGCCTCCACGTCCCATACCCGGAGCTCGTCGTGGAGGCCGCGCGCCTGACGCTCGATCTGGTCGTAGTAGGCCTGGACCTCGAACTCCCCGCCCAGCGCCGGCCCCCGCCAGCGGCCCAGCACATTGCCGCCCCGCACATAGCCGCCGTCGAAGCCCAGGCTCTGGTCGATGGTCGCGTCCTGCACGTCGCCCTGCAGGGTCAGGCTCTGGTCGCCCAGCAGCCAGTCGGTGCGGAACCCCGCCTGCCAGCCGTCCCAGCCGTCCTGCGCGTCGGATCCGTCCGCGAGCTCCAGGTCGCCCCGCTTGAAGGCGGTGGCGTAGATCCGCCCGGCGCCGGCCTCGCCAAGCGCGCCGCCGAGCCGCACCCGCACGTCGCTGTCCAGCGTGCCCACCGTGCCCGCCGCCAGCAGGCCGCGGGTCTCGAAGGCGCTGCGGGTGGTCACGCTGACCACCCCGTTCACGGCGTTCGCGCCCCACAGCGTCCCGGCCGGCCCGCTGATCACCTCGATCCGCTCCAGGTCGTCCAGCACCAGGTGGTGCTGGTCCCAGTCGACCCCCGAGAACAGCGGCGTGTAGAGGCTGCGGCCGTCCATCAGCACCAGCAGCTTGTTGGCCGACTCGAACCCCGCAAAGCCGCGCGCCGTGATCGAATAGTCCAGCGCGTCGATGCGCATCACTTCCAGGTTGGGAGCCAGCCGCAGCGCCTCGGGCAGCGTCTGGGCCCCGGCCTGCCTGACGGCGTCGGGCGTGATGACATAGATGGACGAGGCGGCGGTGTTCAGCCCCTCCGCCCGCCGCGACACCGACGTCACCCGGATCTGCGCCAGTTCGTCGAGGCTCAGCTCCGCCAGGTCGCTCGCCTGCCGCGCCGTGGCTGCGTCTTCCGCCTCGCCGGCGGCCGCCGATCCTGCCACGCAAACCGCCATGACGGCGCCGAGCGCCAGGGCGGCGCGGACAGACACGGCGAGGCCAGGGGCCGCGTCGCGCGCGGCCAGACCAGGAGAGCCCATCAACCCCTCGTTCCAAGCCCCCCGGCTCGAAGGCTGCGCTTAGCACATCCGGTCATCATGTCGGATCCCCCGGCTTTTCCCGCGCGGGTGGGGCGCCGCTCAGCCGCTCCATCCCTCCGGCATCACCATGCCCACCGGGTAGGCCGGGCTGTCGCTCGACACCACGATGCCCCGCCGGATCGCCTGCGCCGCCTCGGGCGTCTCGTCCTGCGGGTCGGTGAACCGCCGGGTGATCACCACGAAGGGGCGCGTCTTCTCCTCCATCTCCTCGACCATGTTCTGCGCCACCAGCCGCTCGCAATACTTGGTGGGCGCGCCCCGCGCCGCCTGCCAGCGGATGACGTCGAAGTGCAGGCGCCTGGCCCAAACATTGTCCCGGTCGGCCGACAGCGCCACCTCGCGAGCTTCGTCGAACAGGTAGTCCGCATGGAACTGGCGCGCCTGCGCATAGTCGTCGGCGAAGTCCGGCTCCTGCCGCAGCCACTTGTACACCGTCGCCGGCGCCGGCATCCCCGGATCGCGCAGGATCGAGATCAGGCTTTCGCCGTTCGCCAGCCCGAAGCAGATCTGCGCCCGCACCTCGGGCCCATAGCCGCCGCCCGTCTCCGTCTCCGCTTCCCGCGCCGCCGAATAGCGCCGCGGCCGGATCATCCGCTCGGCGGCGAGCGCGTGGGCGCGCGCCACGTCCAGCCGCCGCCGGGCGAGCCGCGCCCGCCGCTGCGCCGCCGTCAGCGCCGCCCCGAACTCGGGATGCGCATAGCGCCATACCCGGATCGACGGCCCGCTCGGCATCCCGGGCGTCCGGCTCAGCGCGCTCAAGGTCTCCCCCGCCGCCACCCGGGCCACGATCTCGCGCCCCAGCTCGTCCGAGAAGAACACGCTCTCCCGCCGCGGCGCAGCCTCGCCCGGGAGCGAGCCCTCGGAAGACCCGAGAGCCGCGCCCAAGGCGGCGCCCCGCGCCGGCCTGTCGCCGCCGCCATCCATGGCCGAAAGATCCAGAAATCAGGCGCAGTCCGCCCAGTCGTAGAGTGGCTCAGGCGAGGCGGAATGTCAAGAACAAACAAAGAACATTCTGGCCTCACGCAACCTCCAAGCCTCACCGTCGATTAGCGCGCCCACGTCGGACGGCAGCCGGCGCCGCCCTCCGGCGGACCTTCGGCCGCCGCCGTCGCGGAGCGCCGCTGATGAAGATCCTGCACGTCCTGGTCATGGCCGGGACTCTGAGCCTCGGCCTGCTGGCGGCTACGGCCGCCGCCGCCGACCCCTGCCGCGCTGTGACTGACGAAGGCTGGCGTCCGGCCGGCCTCGGCGCGGGCGCCGCCTTCGAAGGTCCCGTCGTCCACGTCATCGACGGCGACTCCTTCTGTGTCGCGGTGGCCGAGGGGGGAGGAGGGCTGGGTGGAGGTGCGGCTGGCGGACTTCTTCGCACCGGAACTGCGGGCGGGAGGCGCTGCGGCGAAGTCGACCCTCGAGGGCCTGGCGATGGGGCGCCGCGCCACCTGTGTCGCCGGCCCCACCAGCTACGACCGGATCGTCGCCCGCTGTCGGGTCGACGGCCGCTCTCTGGGCGACGCCATGCGCGCCGCCGGCGTCAGGGAGGGGCGGCGACGGCGCGGGCTGGCGGGACGATCCGGAGCCTCGGCGCGTCCGTCCCGTCTCACGGCCCGTCCGCCCCGCCACGGGGGACGGGATGACCTGCGCACAGCTTCGCGCCCTCGGCGGCGCCCGCCGCGGCCAACCCGGCTACCGGCCCGAGTGGGACGGCGACAACGACGGCATCGCCTGCGAACCCTACCGCCGTCGCCGCTAGGGCGGCGCGGGTTCGACGTTCCCACGTCAGTCCAGCAGCCGTCAGCGCGGCCTTGTCTTCCGCAGCCTGCTCCTCATCGCGTCGCGTCGTTTCCCCCGAGCTAGAGCGCGATTGGAACGGCAGCAACGTAACGGTGACGATTGGGCGCCTCATCGTGCCGTGTTGAACCTGCGGGTGCGCGAACCCGACAACTTCCTCGCGGTCCTGAGGTCGGCGAGCCCTCATCGCTGGCCAGCAAGACTTTCCCGGCGCGAGGACCGCAATGGGTCGGAAGCGGACGTTGGCGTCGGGGTGGGGAGCGGACCTTCCGACGTGCTACCGAGAAGGCTCATCTCTTCGCATCCTCGAGTGAGTTCAGTGTGATCTTTGCGCGCGTGAAGTCCTGATCGGCGCTCCGGCGCAGCCAGCGCTTGGCCTCATCCATGTCGACGGGACAGCCCACGTCGGGCAGGTGACATTCGCCGACGAGGAACTGCGCCTCTGCCAAGCCGCGGCCGCATCCGAAAAACGCGCGCGCGGCCCGCGGAAGACCGCCGATGCACGGGCGTCCCGTGGCAGCCGCTCGGAGGTGAGGTTGGGCGGCGACGAGCCTCGGCAATCGTTCAGGATCATCCATGCGGTAGGTGTTTGTGGCGCCGATCAGGCGCGCAGCCCGAAGGTATTCGGCGAGAGGGTCGCCCCTATCAGCCCAGCAAATAAGATCATCATCGCTGTAGAGCGCGAGGGTGCGATCAGGATCGAGCTGGCGTTCGGCGTCCAGCCCGATCAGGTTGTCCAGGTCCGCGGGCGTATTGGCTATGAGATCAGGTTGGCGTTCCTTGCGCCAATAGACCAAGGCCGGCGATGACCCGGCGCAATGACTCTTCGGTGTGCTGCTTTGTGCGCAACCTCGCCCTGAGAGGTCTACCTGTCCCACGCTGCTGCGGGCGCTGGGGATGTAGACGTACGCCACGTCGCATACCTTCGCTGCCTGCGCTTCCAACACGGGGACGGGAGTAGCGCACGCCCCGAGCACGAGGGCCATCAAGCCGGTGACGCTCGTGAGAAGTCGGATGAGTCTCGGTCGTGGATTTGGCTCACCCAGTCTGCGCATGTCGATCCCCTGAGCTCCATGCCAGGATGCCCGATCGACGCGATCTCACCAGCAGACTTTCCGAGAGTCTCATACCGACCCGTCGCCGACGCTTCGAAGGTCCGCTATGGGCGGTTAGCGGACGCCTATTACCGGCGCCTTCTTGCGGCGCGGCTCGCTGAATATGCGACCCACATCGTTGTCGCTCCTATGACGAACATCACACCGACCCCAGCAACGAACTGAGCGAGAACGAACGCAATCTCAGCAGTCGCAAGCGCGACGGCGACATACACCCAGGTCGGGAACATCGGCGCGGCTCCTCCGAAATTTGAGCGGCCAAGCTACGCCCCCCGGTTGCCCTGAGCAACTTGCGATAGGGGTCGAAAGCGGACCCTCGGAGCGTCTGCTCAGCGGCTTAGAAGTCGAGGGTCAGGAACAGGGCGGCTGTCCGCGGGGCGTTCACCTCGAAGGTCCCGCTGCTCACGACCTTCCAGTCGAACGCGTTCGTGACGTTGGTGACCTGCAGACGCAGCAACGCCGGCGTCTCGCCGATGTCGAAACGATAGCGGAAGCCTGCGTCGTAGATCGTGGCCGCGGGGACATAGGCGCGGTTCAACTGATCGGCGACGCGGCGGCCATGATGGTTGGCGGCGAAGGTGAGCGACAGCCCCTCGAGGGGGAGCGCCCAGGTTCCGCTGAGGGTCAGCACCCGCTCCGTTTGCCCGACGGGCTCGCGCCCGATGCGGCCCTGCGCCACCGGATCCCCGGTGACCCGCGGCTGCATCAGGACGGCGCCGGCGACCAGCGTCAGGCCCGCGACGGGGGAGCCGGTCAGGCTCGTCTCGACCCCTCGGTGGCGCACGGAGCCCATCTCGCGGAAGACATTGAGCTCATCGGGCGCGAAGTACGGTTTTTTCACCTGGAAGGCGCCGGCGACGAGACGCAGGTTGTGCGGCAGGATCCAGCGGACGCCGGCGTCCCACTGGTCGGTGATGATGGCGGGCAAGGCCTGGGTCCGGTTCGCCGCGCTGTCGGGGGCGACGCCGCTCTCCTCAAGGCCGCGCGCGAGGCTGCCGTAGAGTGCGAGCCGGGGCGTGGCGGTCCAGGACGCGGCGGCGTTGTAGAGCCACGCCGGATCGTGGACCCTGGCCTCAGCGGCGCCGGGCCGGCGGACGGTCTTGCGATAGTCCGTGCGCTGCAAGCCCAGCAGGAGCGAGGCGCGGCCGCGCCAGCGGACATCGTAGGCCACCCCGCCGGTCCACTGCTCGACGACGTCGCGGGTCCGGGCGCCCAGGACATAAGGTGGCTCCGGGGCGGCCATCACAGCGGCCACATTGGTGGAGCCGAAGTCGACAGCGGCGCCGCCCCCATAGAGGCTGTCACGCTCGCGGCCGCGCACCGAGGCGTGGAACGCGTGCGCCCACTCGCCGCCCGTGAAGGCGCGGCTGAGTCTGATTTCGCCGCTGGTGGACGCCAGCTCCTGTCGCGGATCGCGGCTGATGCGGCGGAAGGCCGATCCGTCCGGCTGCACGCCGGTCAGCAGGTGAGCGTGGTTCTCGCGCGTGTCGTTCACCGAGCGGAACAGGCCTGCCGCCAGGTCGAAGCCCCCCGGCAGCGGCGCGCGGCCGAGTACGCCGTAGTTGGTGGCGATGTTGCGGTAGTCGGCCCAGTCCGGTCCCGTGTAGCGGCGGCGCGCGACCTTGGGCGGCACGGTCCCAGGCGCCGCGACATAGAGCGGCGTCGCCTCGCGGTCCCAGGCGTCGACTCGACTCCAGAACGGCAGGACCAAGACGTCGTCCGCGGGGCGCCAGCGGGCGGCGATGGCATAGGAGCCGAACACCGCGTCGGAGCCGCTGGCGTACTCGTCGTCGAAGCCCGCTATTCCGGCCGCCACGCTGAGCGCCTCGCCGACCGGAAATTGGCCGTCCACCTCGATCCGGCCTCCGCCCATGGGGCCGTAGCCGGCCACCACGCTGAGAACGCGCCGCTCGCCCGCGGGTCGGATGCGGAAGTCGACCACGCCTGTGGGCGCCGTGAACAGGTAGTTCTGCGCGGCGAGGCCGACCCGCACCACGTTGCTCTCCACCAGCCGGTCGGTGAACGAGGCCGGCCGGTCGACGTAGAGACCTTCCAGCCGAATGTTGCCGGCCATGATCGGCGAGAACCCCCGCACCTCATTGCTGCTGTACAGACCGACGCGCTCATTGCCGATGCTGGCGCCGAAGGCGTCCTCGGCGCCGGCCACGGCGTTGTCGTTGACCCGCTGCGCCAGCGCTTCCGCGGGCAGACCGCATAGCCAGGCGAGGACTAGGCCCGCGAGGGGCCGACGCGATACGCTGGGCATGCGGGTCAGGCCGTGGCGAGATGCCGGGCCGGCCGCCGGCGCGGCCGCAGCAGGCCTGCCAAGCCCAGCAGCAGCGTCACAAGCACGACGCCGGCGAGCAGCGAGCCCGGCCAGGTGGCCCCTTCGACGCGCAGTGCGAAGGCCGGCGCGCGGGCGAAGTCGGCGCGGTCGAACGGACGCTCGTCGAACAGGTACGGATAGTAGAAGCGGCGGAGCTCGCCGTGGAACCCGCGGATGCGGTCGAGATAGGCCATCTGCGCCTGTGGATCGGTGTCGGCCAGGCGGTGCAGGGCCACCTGCACGCCCACGCCCGGCAGTACGTGACCAACCCGCTCGCTGAGTTCGGCGCGACGCAGCACGCCGGCTTTGTAGGCCCGGGCCAGTTCGGCGACGGACTGATCGCCCACCTGATGGAAGGCGAAGTACCATTTCCAGTGGAAGGGGGTGGTCACGGGCGGCGTGGCGGCCCACTCCGGGTGGGTCCGGAAGAAGGCGTCCATCGTCTCGGACTTCGGGATGTCCCAGGCGCGGTGGACGGCGGTCCGCTGGAGCAGGCTGAGCTCCATGCCTTGGCGCAGCGGAACCGCCGCGTTGATGGCCACATGCCCGGACGGCCGGGGCGATCAGGGTGAGCACGAGCCACGCCGCAGCCAGCGTCATGGCGTTGGCCAGCGAGCTTCGCGTCGCCCGCGCGACCACCAGGCAGACCACGGTCCAGAAGGCGAGATAGGCAAGGATCAGCGCGAGCACCGACGCGGTCTTCCAGGCCGCCGTCCCGGCCAACAGCGCGCCGACCAGGAACGGGAGCGAGAGCGCGCCGAACAGCGCCGCTTCGCGGACGGCGATGCGCATGGCCCACAGCCTGCGCGCCGAGCCTGCCGAGGTCTCCAGCGACCGCAGGCGTCCCGCTTCGCGCTCGCCTGAGCGCAGGTCGTGAAAGAGCAGGATCACGAACAGCGGCGCCAAGTAGACCAGCACGAAGGCGAAGTCGAAACGGCCCGGCAGGGCCGCCTCGGGATTGCCGATCTCGCCCTCATAAAGCTGCGCCTCGAGGCCCAGCGCCCGCACGCGGAGCACATAGGGCGCGACGTCGCGCGTGCCGAGCGCCGCAAACGCGAGGTCCGACGGCGCATCCCAGGTGGAGTGGAAGGTGTAGTAGGCGGCGTTCCCGGGATCCTTGTCGCGCGACACCCAGTCGGCGACGGCCTGAACGTCCTGCGCCTGCTGGGGACCGATCCGGGCGATCACCGTCTGCTGGCGCACGACCTCGGCGAGGCCCGCGCCAACGCCGGCGGCGGCCAGCAGGAACAGGCCCAGGATCGTGAGAACAGCCGAGCGCAGGCTGAAGAACAGCCGCGCTTCACGAAGGAAATCGGTCATGCAGCGCTCCGGGTAAGGCGGCGGGCCGCGACGCCAGCCAGGAGGCCGGCGGCGGCGAACCAAAGAACGAGCACCACGAGCGCCGGCAGGGCGCTGCGGGTCACCTCCGCCGGCTTCGGGCGATCGGGGTTGAAGTGAGGCAGGTTGCGCCAGTGATCGGCGGACACCCGGCTGCGCGCCTCGGCGGCGGCGTCGCTGCCCTTCGCCGCGTCGTCGCCGGCGTCCACCGCAGTGGCCTGCAGCCAGTTGAGCCGCTGGATGAGATCGTAGCGATAGGCCTCTGCCTGCCGGAGGAACCGCTGGTAGCCGCCGAGGTCGGTCTCGGCCGCGGTCATCGAGAGGCGGCGGATGGCGACGGTCGGGCTGATGACGGCCAGGCCGTCCATGATCTGGCTCTGGTCGCCCATGGCGGCGAAGGCCTGGTCGGCGTACCGGTTGAAGAGGCCGGATGTCAGCTTCTCGCCTTCCATGCCGAGCAGGCCGCGGTAGTTCAGCGGCAGGTCCTCGACGCGGCTGACGCCGTACTGCTGGAGGGTCTTCTGCTTGAAGGCGGCGAAGTAGGGGTCGTTCGGATCATGGCTGTCGCCCATCGCGCGCAGATCGCGGGCGATGGCGATGTCCGTCTCGATACGCGTCGGCAGCGGCCGGGCGGCGGCGGCCAGCTCGGGGGCGATGCGCGGGATCAGGATCACGGCGAAGGCCCACGCGCCGACCAGGGCCATCAAGGCCGTGCGGCTGCGGCCCGCCAGGGCCGAGACCGCGACGATCAGCACGATCCAAAAGCCGAGGTAGACGCCGTAGCCGCCCGCCGCCAGCAGCACGGCCGAGGGTCGCGCCGGCCCCGAGACGGCGAGCCACACGAGCAGCAGGATCGCCGGCGCCGCGATCGCCAGGGTGGCGACGCCGAGCGCCAAGGCCTTGCCGGCCAGGATGCTGCGGCCGGGAACGCCCGCCAGCAGCGCCTGCCGCAGCGTGCCGCGCTCGCGCTCGCCCGCTATGGCTGCGGCCCCGACGAACACCAGGAGCAGCGGGACCACGACCTGCAACACCAGGGCGGGCGAAAGCTGGCCGAACCGGACGAGCAGCGAGGACTGGCGCGCGTCGCCGAAGTTGGCGCTGTTCTGCCGGTGGCCCTCCAGGAAGATCATGTTGCCGGTGAAGGCCTCGACGCCGGGATCGAGGGCGGCCAGTCCGCTGGCCGGCCGGATCGCGAAGTGGCCGTAGTGCACCACGCGGTGCGGGTGCCGGTCCGGCTGGGATTCGAACTCGGTGTCGGCCGAGGCCTGCAGACGCGCGCGCAGGCCGGCCTGGTCCGCCTGGTATGCGCTGGAGGTCACGGCCGCGGCCAGGGTGAGGAGCGCGGTCAGCACCAGGCCGGTCAGGGCCACCCGGCTGCGCACGAGGTGGCGCAGCTCGTTGCGCGCGACGGAGACGATGGCGCTCATGCCGCCTTGCCCGCGGCCGGCGCCCGCTGGAAGCGGGCATGCAGAGCCCGAATGTCGAAGCGCTCGGGGCCTGAGGCCGCCATCTCCTCGACGATGCGGCCTTGGTCCAGAAAGCCGATCCGGTCGGCCACGTCGGCGGCGCCGAACAGGTCGTGAGTGACCACCAGGATCGCCGCGCCCTCGGTCCGAAGTCGGGAGACCAGATCGTTGAAGTCGGCCGACGCGCCGGGGTCGAGCCCCGAGGTGGGTTCGTCCAGCAGGAGGATCGAGGCCTGACGCAGCATCGCCAACGCGATGGCGGTCTTCTGCCGCATGCCCTTGGAGAAGCCGGAAACTCGGCGCTCCCAGGCCTCCTTCGGAAGACCCACGCTCGCGAACGCGGCCTCGACGTCGGCCGCCGTCCGGCGCGCGCCGGCCAGTTTCAGAAAGTAGTGGACGTTCTCCCGGGCGGAGAGGTGCTCGTAAAGCGCGACGTTCTCGGGGATGTAGGCGATGGCGCGGCGCACGGCCTCAGGTTCGGCGGCGGGATCGCGGCCCGCCACCTGGACGACTCCCGACTGCGGCTTCAGGAAGCCGAGCAGCGCCTGCAGGGTGGTCGACTTGCCAGCCCCGTTGCCCCCAGCAGGGCGTAGACCTCGCCTGCCGCCACCGAGAGCGAAAGGCGGTCCAGGACCCGCCGCTCGCCGTACCTCACGACCAGATCCCGCACGACAATACGCGCCGCGTCCGCAGCCATTCCGCTCTCCCTGGACACCCATCCCAGCCGCCGCAGCGGCGATGTGATGTTATATCGTAACATTCTGATTGACCGGCGATCAAGGCGCCGCTTATCCGTAGCGCCATCGGCGGACGACCGGCGTTACGCGGTTCGGGGATTGGGATGTTCAAGCAGTTCGTGTCGGCGCTTCTCGCCGGAACCTCGGCGGCGGCCGCCGCTTCGGCCGCGTGCGCTCAAGCGACGGCGAGCGACCTGGAGGCCGTCGTTGTCACCGGCTCCCGGGCGGCCAGCGCCAGCATCAACGGCATGGACATAGAGCCCTTGAAGCTGCCGCAGAGCGTGCGGGTGCTCGACGAGGCGCTGATCGTGAACACCGGCATCGCGAACCTGTCGGACATCTTCGACTACGCGGGCGGCATGGCCCGGCAGAACAGCTTCGGCGGCGCCTGGGACGCCTACGCGATCCGCGGCTTCTCGGGCGACATCAACCAGGGACCCGACCTGCTGGTGAACCGGTTCACGGCCAATCGGGGCTTCAACGCACGACGCGACGTCGCGACCGTGGAGCTGTTCCAGGTGCTCAAGGGCCCCGCCTCGGCGCTCTCCGGCAAAGGCGAGCCCGGCGGGTCGATCAACATCGTCACCAAGGCTCCTCGGAACCGGCCGCACGCCTCGGCCGAGCTCGCCTACGGCAGCTTCGACACCCGGCGGGCGATGGGCGACGTCGGGGGCCCGTTAGGGGGCGGCGTCTCGGCGCGGATGATCGCCGTCCATCAGGACACCGACGGCTGGCGCGACTTCGTGGGCAGCGACCGGCTGCTGCTGGCGCCCTCGTTGGCCTGGGAGCCCTCGGACGACCTGCGCCTGCTCTATCAGCTCGAGGCGAACGAGGTGCATTTCGTGCACGACCGCGGCCTGGTGGCGTTCGCCGGCGATGGCAAGGCGCTGCCCCGCGACCGCTTCCTGGGGGAGCCGAACGACGGCGAGATCGAGCAGAAGACGCTGCAGCACCAGCTCACCGCCACCTACAACTTCAGCCCGTCCGTGGCGGTCGAGGCGGGCGTGCAGTATCGGGACGGAAGTTTCGAGGGCCAGTCGACCCACAACGCGGCGCTGGTGGGTACGCAACTCCGCCGGCAGCTCCGCATCCACGCCTACGACTGGGAGGATCTGTCCGGCCGCATCGAGCTCAGCTTCGACGGCGCGTTGGGCGGCCTGGAGCACCAGTTGCGCGTGGGCGCCGACGCCTTCACCTACGACCAGCGTCGGATCTTCTGGCGCTTCAGTCCGTCGGCGGCGAACCCCTACGCCGTCGACATCTTCAACCCAACCTATGGACAGCCCAAGCCCACCGCACCGCTGAACCAGGACCTGCTGGAGGAGCTGCGCGGCGAGAGCCTCTATCTGCAGGACCTCGTCACTCTCGGCGAACAGTTCACCCTGCTGCTCGGCGTCCGCCAGGACTGGGTCCGGCAGACCAACACCAACTACCGCAATGGCCAGGTCACGCGGCAGTCGCCCTCCCAGGCCTCGCCGCGCGCCGCCCTGACCTGGTCGCCGACCGAGAGCTTCTCGGCCTACGCCAGCTGGGGCCGTTCGTTCCGTTACAACCAGGGCGCGGATGCGGCCGGCGGCGCCTTCCCGCCCGAGAAGGGCGAGGCGTGGGAAGCGGGCGTGAAATGGGATCTCGGGGACCTCACCGGGACGGCATCCTTGTTCCGGATCGAGAAGGACAACATCCTCGTCAACGATCCGGCCAACAGCGGCTTCTTCGTGCCCGTCGGCGGCGCGCGCAGCCAGGGTCTTGAGGTGGAGGCGAACCTCGCCCTGCCGGCCGGCGTCACGGCCACCGCCGTCTACGCCTACACCGACACCAAGATCACCCGCGACACCCGACCCGGCCTCGTCGGCAGCCGGCTGAGCAACGTTCCGCTGCATTCCGGCGCGGTTTACGCCAACTGGCGCTCGAACGGCGAAGCGCCCGGCTCGCTCAGCCTGGGCGGCGGCCTCATCTATGTCGGCAAGCGGCCAGGCGACGACGTCAACAGCGGCTTTCGGCTGCCGGACTACGTCACCGTCCGCGCCAACGTCGCCTACCAGCTGACCGACAGGCTCTCGCTTCACCTCGACGTCGAGAACCTGTTCGACGCCTACTACCTGGAGAGCTCCTACAGCGACGTCTGGATCACGCCGGGCGCGCCACGCACGATCACCGGGCGGCTGCGGGTGGCGTTCTAGCGCCTCTCCCGCCGCCTCCGCGATGGCGTCCACGCCAGCCCCGGCGGCTGGTCGCCGGAGTCGTCAGGGGCCGCCCGGCAGCGCGTAGGACACCGGCGCGCCCGGGCCGAGGGGGACGCCGAGCGCCACCCAGACCACCGCCAGCGCCATGCCCGAGATCAGCAGCCAGATCGAATAGGGCGTCATCGTCGCCGCCAGGCTGCCGATGCCGAAGTCCGCTTGCCAGCGCTGGCAGAACACAAGGATCAGCGGGAAGTAGACCATCAGCGGGGTGATGATGTTGGTCGCCCCGTCGCCCACCCGGTAGGCCGCCGTGGTCGCCTCGGGGCTGATCCCCAGCAGCATCAGCATCGGCACCAGCACCGGCGCCAGCAGCGCCCACTTGGCGCTGGCCGAGCCGACGAACAGGTTCAGGCCCGCGGTGAAGAGCACGATGATCGCCAGCAGCGCCGGGGCGGGCAGGGACAGCTGCTGCAGGCCGGCGGCGCCGTGGACGGCGGTGATCAGGCCCAGGTTCGACCAGTTGAACATCGCCACGAAGTGCGCCGCGGCGAACGCCAGCACGAGGTAATAGGCCATGTCGCCCATCGACCCGGCCATCATCTTCACCAGGTCCCGGTGCGTCTTCACCGTCCCGGCCGCCCGCCCGTAGGCCCAGCCGGTGGCCAGGAACAGGATGAAGAAGCCCGCCACCAGCGACTGGTAGAAGGGCGTCAGCCGCCCCGTCGCCGCCGCCGTCTCGTCGATCAGCGGCGTGCCCGGGCCCAGGGTGAAGAACAGCCAGAGCGCCGCCACGCCCGCCGCGGCGAGCCCCGCGCCCCGCAGGCCGCGCTTCTGTTCGGCCGTCAGCGGCGCGTCGGCCACCGTCTCAGCCGAGCTCTCCGCCGCCGCCTCGGCGGCCGAGGCGGGGCTGTATCGGCCCAGCCGCGGCTCCACCACCCGGTCGGTCACATACCAGATGACCGGCAGGAACACCGCCGTCATCGCCGAGATGAAGAACCAGTTGCCGGCGATGTTCGCGTCCCAGGCCGGCGCCAGGGTCTCGGCCGCCGCCTCGGTGATCCCGAACAGCAGGGCGTCCAGCTGGCCGGGCAGCAGGTTGGCCGAGAACCCGCCCGAGACGCCGGCGAACGCCGCCGCGATGCCCGCCACGGGATGCCGGCCCGCCGCGGCGTAGAGCGCGCCGGCCAGCGGGATCAGCACCACATAGGCCGCATCCGCCGCCAGGTTGCCCAGCATGGCCACCAGCGCCACCAGCGGGGTCAGCAGGACCCTCGGCGCGCCCCGCACGGCGGCGCTCATCGCCGTGCCGAACAGCCCCGAGCGCTCGGCCACGCCCGCGCCCAGCATCACCACCAGCACATAGCCCAGCGGGTGGAAGTGGGTGAACGTCGTGGGCATCTCCACCCACAGCCGGCGGATGTTGTCGGCCGAGACCAGGCTCTGGGCCGCCACCACGGCCAGCGCCCCGGTCTCCGGATCCCGCTGCGTCGGGTGGACCGCCGACACCCCCAGCGCGCTGGCCACGACGCTGATCAGGATGAGTCCGCCGATCAGATAGACGAAGAGGAAGACGGGATCGGGCAGCCGATTACCGGTCCGCTCGATCCAGCGCAGGATCCCGCCGGCCTGTTCCTTCGCCTCAGCACTCATCCGTTGAAGCCCTCCGCCGAACCTGGACCGCCGCTCGCGGCGGCGGCCATCTAAGCGCAGCCGCGCGCCGCTTGCATCAGGAACATGGCGCGATGGACGACGGACGGCCGGCGTTCGGCCGGCGGCGAAGCGTTCGCTAGTCGAGCTTGCCCGGGTGCGCCGCCGCGTCGACCGGTCCCTCGAAGGCGATGAACAGGGTGCAGGCCGCGCCCGCCTGGCAGTCCGCCTCGTGCGGCCGGCCCGCCGGCCCGAATGCGTACATGCCCGGCGTCAGGGTCACTGCCGGTGCGCCCTGGTACTTCACCCGCAGCGCGCCGCTGACCAAGATCATCCGCTCGGCCGAGGTGTGGGTGTGCGCCGGCAGCCGCTGACCGCCGGCCACCCGCAGGAAGACGTCGGCGTTGGGCTTGGCCGGGTCCCCGTGCAGCACCGCGATCTGGCATCCCGCCGGGAAGATCGGGGGCAGGGCCCCCAGGTCAGCCCGGGGTCGGCGGCCCCGAGCGCGATGGGAGCCTCGCCCGCGGGGGCGGCCCATCCGGCTGCGGCGGGCGCCGCCAGCGCCGCGGCCGCCGCCATTGCGGGAAGCATGGAGTTCATGAGAGCGCCTCCTTCAAAGCGCCCCCCGACCGGCGTTCACTGTACCACCCGCCCGCCGCGCGCTCCCGCCCATTATCTGAACCGGGTGCGGCCGCCCGGCGACCTCCGCGCCTGCGCTAGGCGGCCGGCCCCTCGTGCGACCGCGCAAGCGCCCGCTTGTACGCCTCGCGCTCCGTCGTGCGCGCCAGATACGCCTGCTCGGCGTCGCCCAGCGCGAACCCCGCGTGGTTCGCCCCCAGCCGCAGCGCATAGCTCACCGAGATGTCGGCGGCGGTGAACCGTTCGCCCGCCATGTAGGGCGCGCGCTCCAGTTGCCGCCGCACCAGCAACAGCCGCCGCTCGACGCAGTCCCGCGCCCAGCGGGCGCCCCAGTTGTCCCGATCCGCCTCGGGCGCCAGGAAGCCGCTCACCAGCGGAACCATCATCAGCGTCGCCAGCCCCGCTTCGCCCAGGTGCAGGAACTGCTGATAGGCGGCGAACGCCGAATCCATCGGCGCCGGCTGCAAGGGCGTCGGCCCATAGCGGCCCATCAGGTATTCCAGGATCGCCACCGACTCGACCATGGTGACGTCGCCGTCCTGGATCGCCGGCAGGAAGTCGCCCGGGTTCACCGCCAGCCAGGCGGGGTCCTTCGCCGGCGCCAGCATGTCCACCTGCCGCACCCGATAGGGCAGCCCCATCTCCTCCAGCAGCCACACCACCCGCAGCGACCGCGAGGTGCTCCCGCCCCAGACCGTGATCATGCCCTTGCGCCTCCGTACGTCCTGACGAGCTACACCACGCCCGGCGCCCCGCCCATCCCGACGGCCCACGCGCCCATCCGTTCAGGCTCTGCCTCCCCGCGAAGCGGCGGGAGGGGGACCGTCGGCCGAGGCCGCAGAGCCGATGGCGGAGGGGGCAGGCGGCTTCCGCGGCCCGCCCGCGCCACACCTTCAGCTGTCGTCCCCGTTTCGCCGCAGGCGAAGACCGGGACCCGTCAGCCCCTTAGGGTCGGCCGTGTACGAGACTGCCGACGTTACGCAGACGTCGCGGGCAGATCGCCGAGGAAGTCGCGCTTGCCCAGCTGCAGCCCGCGGGCCCGCAACAGGTCGTAGGCGGTCACGGCGTGGAAGTAGAAGTTCGGCAGCGCGTAGCCGATGAGGAAGTTCTCGGCGGTGAAGTCGCGCTTCATGCCCTTGAACTCGAAGCGCACGGGCTTGCCGACGAAGCTGTCGATCTCGGCAGGCTCGAGCGCCGCCAGGTCTGTGCGGGCGGCGGCGACCTTGTCGCGAAGTTCGGCGAACGTCGCCGGCGGCATCGCCAGGCTCGGCGTCGCGAACCCTTCACGGACGCTCTGGACGGCGCCGATGGAATGCTCGGCGGTGGATTTCACCTGATAGGTGAAGGGCAGCATGTCGGCGATCAGGCGCGCGTTGATGATCTCTTCGGCCGGCGTATTGGTCTCCGCGCACCACGCCTCGGCGCGGTCCACGAGGCGAGCGACCGAGCCGAGGATCTGCAGGTAGGGCGGGATGGTCGCCGCATGCAACGAGAAGCTCATCTGGTTTCCTGTTCTCTGGCGCGCGGCGAGCCCGAGCGCGCTGACGCCGGGGCCAACGGCCGGGACTGCGCCGAGCCTTACCAAATCGGTCCGCGAGACGACACCCAGCTCTCGGGTTCCGCCAGGACCGGCCGGCGCCTCTTGATCGTGCGGGCCGCAGCCTGGAGGGATCGCGCGCCTAGCGCTTCGAGTGGCTTTGCGGCAGATAGCCGAACTTCTGCGCTGACCTATGTGGAGCCCCTCGTTGGAACGCCTCAAGGCGGTGGTTAAGTCGCCCAGGACGGAGTGGGCCATAACCATCCTGATCATCGTCAATGCAGTGACGCTGGGGCTGGAGACCAGCCCCTGGGCCATGGCCAATTTCGGCCCGGCTCTGCTGGTGATCGATCAGGCCATCCTCGCCGTCTTCGTGCTCGAGATCGCGGCTCGGATCGCCGTGCATCGCTCGGCCTTCTTCAGGGACCCGTGGAGCCTGTTCGATCTCGTCATCGTCGGGATCGCCCTCGTTCCCGCCGCGGGGCCTTCGCGGTGCTGCGCGCCCTGCGGGTGCTTCGCGTTCTGCGGATGATCACCGTGGTGCCGTCGTTGCGCCGCGTCGTTGGGGCGCTCATCAGCGCCCTTCCGGGGATGGGGTCGATCGTCCTGCTGCTGGGCCTGATCTTCTATGTGGCCTCGGTGATGGCCACGAAGCTGTTCGGCGCAAGCTTCCCCCAGTGGTTCGGCTCGATCCCGCTATCCGCCTACTCGCTGTTCCAGATCATGACCCTGGAAAGCTGGTCGATGGGCATCGTGCGCCCTGTGATGGAGGTCTATCCCTACGCCTGGGTCTTCTTCGTGCCCTTCATCCTTTGCACGACGTTCACCATGCTGAACCTCTTCATCGGCATCGTCGTCAACGCCATGCAGAGCGAGCATGAGGAAGCGGCCAAGGGGGAGCGCCACCACATCGAGGTCGAACTCCTCCGCGCGAGCGAGGAGCGCAGGCGCGTCCATGAGCTGGAGGCCGCCGATATGGCCGCCTTGAGCGCAGACGTGTCCTCGCTGCGTCAGGAGATCGCCCAGCTCCGCGCCGCCCTTGCGGGACGAGGTTGAGCTCCGTCGGACTTCGCCCAGCATGGCGGCTTCCAGCCGCGCCGGCCTTGCCGGTCCCGAGGCCGTGACGCCGCAGGGCGGCGAGCTCGCGTCGGACAGATACCAGGCGACCCGAAGTGATAAGTCCGTCCGCGCGCCGGGGCGTCGCGCGCGGCTGCCGCCTAGAGGGCGGTCGTTGGGACGAGAGCGCTGACCTGGCGCTGGAAGGCGTCCTGTTCGCCGCGGATCATCGCCCGGAAGTCCTCCTGCTGCATCCACGCGAGCGTCGGCTCGGCCAGCACGGCCTCCACCCGACGTGCAAGCTCGCCGGATTGCAGGTCCTCCTCTGAAAACTTGAAGGCGTCGGGGAGGGGGAAGTCCTCCTGCACGGCGGCCGCGCCCTTCCGGTGCAGGAAGACAACCGCGCCGCAGATCGCGGCCTCTCGCGGCATGCGGTCCTGACCGGGGAAGTGACCGAAGTCGATGTAGACCCGGGTCTGGGAGAAAACCTCCTGCAGTTGCGCCTTGCTGAAGCCCTGCAGGCGCAGGCCGCTAAGCTGCGGGTGTTGGCTGAAGAAGCGGTCGCCAGCGTCGCCGCCCTTGGCGACATTGTAGGCGCAGATGCGCTTCGCCGACGGTGCGGCGGCCGGGCTGCGGGTGAAGATCGGAGAGGTGTAGTCCCTCAGCTCCCGCACGTCCGCGGCGCCCATCCGCTTCAGGAAATCCCGCGCGTAGGCGCTCTGGTGCAGATGGATCAGGTCGACACGACCGAATAGCTCCCGCTCGAACGCCCTGTCGCGGAGCTCCGGGATGATCGCGTAAGCATTGTCCACGGAAAGCCACCAGATCGCGACCTTCCCCACCCCGAACAGCCGATGCAGATGCGCCATGCCCTCGGGAAGGATGACGAGGCTCCGGGCATCCCAGGGCAGCCGAGCCGCATGCGTCGGCGCATACTGGGCGTAGAACTGCAGCATCTCGGGAGCTCGAGGCGCGTCGTTCTCGATGTGCTCGGAAGCCACGTGAGTGTGGTGGCGGGCGTCGGTGTAGATCATGGAGCAGTCCACGCCGCCGCGGCGCAAGGCGTGGGACAGCTGGTGCAGCGCTTCCGGTCCGCCGCTCGCCGAAACCGGACAGAAGACGGCCACTCGTTCGATATCGGCGAGGTCCATCGGGTCCTTCCGGCAGAGACGCGCCCCTGTTAGCCCGCCGCCAAACGCCGTCAAGTTGCTCCAGCCGAGGCGCCGCCGGGGGGCGCGCGTTCAGGCTGCAACCCACTCAGCGCCCTCGCGGCACAGGCGCCCTTACGCCCGCACCGCCGCCGTCAACCGCACCACCAGCCCCTCCGGCTCATACGCGGGCTCGGCGCTGCCCCGCAGATCCCCGGCCGCGAGCTTCGCGATCAGCCGGCTCCCGAAGCCCAGCGCCGCGGGCGGCGTCACCGGCGGTCCGCCGCGCTCGGTCCACGTGAGCGCCAGCCGCGGGCCCTCGCGCGTCCACACGACCTCCACCACGCCGTCCTGCGACGACAGCGCCCCGTACTTCGCCGCATTGGTCGCCAGCTCGTGCGCCACCATCGCCATCGCCACCGAGCCGGCGGCGTCGAGCTGCACCTTCGGCCCGCGCAGCCGCACGCGGTCGCTGTAGGCGGCGAGCTCGCGTTCCAGCACCGTCGACAACTCGGCGCCCGCCCAACTGTTGAGGGTCAGCACGTCGTGCGACCGGGCTAGGGCCAGGAGCCGCCCTTCGAAGTCCGCGAAGAACTGCGGCACGCTCTCGGCGCGCCGCGCGGTCTGGGCCGCCATCGACTGCACCGTCGCCAGGTTGTTCTTCACCCGGTGGTTCAGCTCGGCCAGCATCAGCGCCTGGTTCTCCCGATGCTGCACCTCCTCCGTCACGTCCTGCAGCGTCCCCAGCACGTGGGTGGGCGCGCCCGTCGGGTCGAACAGCACCTGCCCGTGGCCGCGCACCCAGCGGGTCAGCCCGTCGCGCCCCTCGACGCGGTGCACGACGCTGTAGCGGCCGCCGCCTTCCCCTTTGAGCGCCGCCTCGAACCGGGCGCGGATCTCCGGCGCCTCCTCCGGCCGCAGGCGGGCGGCGTAGGTTGCGTAATCCATCGGCGCGTCGGGGGCGACGCCGAACAGCTCACGGGTGCGGTCGTCCCAGGTGACGACGTCGCGCGCCAGGTCGAACTCCCAGAACCCGAGCCCGCCGGCGCTCAGGGCCAGCTCCAGGCGCGCCTGCTGCCGCTGCGCCTCCAGCTGGGCGAGCTTGCGCTCGGTGACGTCCACCAGCACGAACGAAATCCGCGGGACCTCGCCCGGGATCGGCGAGAAGGTGCCTAGGAACCAGCCGCTGCGGCCGGCGTGGTCGAAGGCATATTCGCGGCTGAGGGTCTCGCCACTTCGCCAGCAGTGGCGGAGCGTCTTCATGCGCGTCGTGAAATGCGGCTCGCCGACCCCCAGCTCGCGACCGGTCCGGCCGATCAGGTCCTCCGGCGCGAGACCGTAGAACGCGGCGGTCTTCGGGTTGGCCAGGAGGTAGCGGTAGTCGTCTTCCAGCAGCTCGAACGCGCCGGCCATCAGGCCCGAGCTTTCGAACATCGCCCGCCAGAGCGCCGCTTCGGCCGCCAGAGTCGCCGCGCGCGTGCGGGCGCCCGTCGTCGTCGTCCGAGGGGGTGGCGGTCATGCGCCCGTACCAGGCTCGCGCCCGGTCCGGCCGGCGGAGGAGGCGTCCGGCCCCGGCGTCAGAGACGAATTGCGCGCAAGCTGCACCGCCACGCCGCTTCCCCCCATGCTGCAGCTTGATGTCAACGTGCGCGACGGCGCTGCAGTTCCGGCCGGCTCGGGAAGGGGGGCGGTCAGTCCCCCATCCACCC
The DNA here is from genome assembly GCF_024699945.1 of Phenylobacterium sp. J426. Taxonomy (GTDB): domain Bacteria; phylum Pseudomonadota; class Alphaproteobacteria; order Caulobacterales; family Caulobacteraceae; genus Phenylobacterium. Next base: position 2,484,374 of record NZ_JAJOMY010000001.1, read on the forward strand.
CGGCATCCAGCCCTCGTGCGTCTGCCGCAGCTCGTCCAGGCTCAGCTCGAACAGCCCAGGGCAGCTCAGCGCCTCGCCACCGGCGACGCCGACCACGTCGGCCAGCACGCCGGCCTTGCCGGCGGCGGCAAGGACGTCGGCCGGGTCTTCGACGGCCACCAGGTAGCGCGCCTGGTCCTCGCCGAAGAGCAGCGCGTGCGCGCGGGGGCCGGGCTCGATGTTCAGCCGGACGCCGACATTGGACGCCAGCGCGATCTCCGCCGCCGCAGCCACCAGGCCGCCGTCCGACAGGTCGTGGACGGTCTTCACCTGGTCGGCCTGAATCAGGGTGCGGACGAGGTCGCCGACCCGCTTCTCGGTGGCCAGGTCGACGGGCGGCGGGGCGCCGTCCTCGCGGCCCAGGCATTCGCGCAGGTACATCGAGGCGCCGAGCTCGCCCAGGGTCACGCCCAGCAGGATGAGGGTCTCGCCGGGCTTCAGGTTGGAGAAGTCGGCGCGGTGGGCGTAGTCGGCGATCAGGCCCACGCCCCCGACCGTGGGGGTGGGCGGGATGGCCGCCCCGTTGGTCTCGTTGTAGAGGCTGACGTTGCCGGAGACGACGGGGAAGTCGAGCGCCCGGCAGGCTTCGGCCATGCCCTCGATGGCGCCGACGATCTGGCCCATGATCTCGGGCCGCTCGGGATTGCCGAAGTTCAGGTTGTCGGTGATGGCGATGGGCGTGGCGCCCACGGCGGTCAGGTTGCGCCAGGCCTCGGCGACGGCCTGCTTGCCGCCCTCGTAGGGGTCGTTCTGCACATAGCGCGGGGTGACGTCGGAGGTGACGGCCAGCGCCTTGCGCGTGCCGTGCACCCGCACCAGGCCGGCGTCGGCGCCGGTGGCGCTGTCCTCCAGGGTGTCGGCCATCACGTGGCGGTCGTACTGCTCCCAGATCCAGCGCTTGGAGGCCATGTCGGGCGAGCCCATCAGCGTCAGGACCGCCGCCTTGTAGTCGGTGGGGGCGGGGACCTGCGCCGGGTCCAGCCGCGGCTGCGGCGCCTGGGCCACATAGGGGCGGTCGTACAGCGGGGCGTCGTCGCTGAGCGGGGCCAGCGGCACATCGCAGACCACCTCGCCCCGGTGCTTCAGCACGATGCGGCCGGTGTCGGTGGTGGTCCCGATGACGGCGGCGTCCAGGCCCCACTTCTCGAAGATGGCGTGGCCGTCGCGCTCGCGGCCGGGCTTGAGGATGGCCAGCATCCGCTCCTGGCTCTCCGACAGCATCATCTCGTAGGCGGTCATGCCCTCTTCGCGCTGGGGCACCTGATCGAGGTCGAGCTCGATGCCGACGCCGCCCTTACCGGCCATCTCGACCGACGAGGAGGTGAGGCCGGCGGCGCCCATGTCCTGGATCGCGGCGACGGCGCCGGTGGCCATCAGCTCCAGGGTGGCCTCGATCAGCAGCTTCTCGGCGAAGGGGTCGCCGACCTGGACGGTCGGGCGCTTCTCCTCGGCGTCCTCGCTGAACTCGGCGCTGGCCATGGTGGCGCCGTGGATGCCGTCGCGGCCGGTCTTGGAGCCGAAGTAGACGACGGGGAGGCCTGCGGCGGGGGCGGCGGAGTAGAAGATCTTGTCCGCGTCGGCCAGGCCCACGCACATGGCGTTGACCAGGATGTTGCCGTCGTAGCCGCGGTGGAAGTTCGTCTCGCCGCCCACCGTGGGCACGCCCACGCAGTTGCCGTAGCCGCCGATGCCGGCCACCACGCCCTGCACCAGGCGCCGGGTCTTCGGGTGGCTGGGGTCGCCGAACCGCAGGGCGTTCAGCAGGGCGATGGGGCGCGCGCCCATGGTGAAGACGTCGCGCATGATGCCGCCGACCCCCGTCGCCGCGCCCTGGTTGGGCTCGATGTAGGACGGGTGGTTGTGACTTTCCATTTTGAAAACAACGGCTTGGCCGTCGCCGATGTCGACGACCCCGGCGTTCTCGCCCGGCCCGCAGATCACCTTCGGCCCCTTGGTCGGGAACTTCACCAGGTGCTTCCGCGACGACTTGTAGGAGCAGTGCTCGGACCACATCACCGAGAAGACGCCCAGCTCGACGTCGTTCGGCTCGCGGCCCAGCCGCTTGACGATCAGGTCGTACTCTTCCGGCTTCAGGCCGTACTCGGCGGCCTTCTCGGCCAGGGTCTGTGCAGGCTGGGCGCTCATGCCGCGCCTAATAGCGGGACTCTCCCGCAAGGGCGATAGCCCCAGGCCCTCGCCCGCGCTGCAGGCAAAGAAAAAGGGCGCTGCCAGGAACACAGCGCCCTTTCCCCCAAAGACGGCCGGCGGTTGTGGGCCCGCCGGCCGGCTCTCCCAGCTTTAGTACCGCAGGGTGAAGTTCGCGAAGAACACGCGGCCCAGAACGTCGTAGGTGTTCGGGTAGCCGCTGTTCGGCGGCGAGGCGTTGCCGCCCAAGACCGGGTAGGACTCCTGGGTCAGGTTGCGCACGCCGGCGGTGAACGCCACGTTCTCGGTCGCTTCCCAGTCCACGGACAGGTTGATGTAGTTCTTGGCCCCGATCTTCTCGACGGTGAAGTTGGAGGCCGGGTTGTCGTCGATCACGTCGTCCAGGTGGTTCCAGATGACGTTGACGCCGTAGTTCTTGTACGCCCAGCGAACCGAGGTGTTCACCTTGTGCCGCGGCGTGATGCCGGTGCCGCCGCCGTTGCAGTTCGGGCCGAACTTGTCGGCGCACTTCAGCGGAGCCGAAATCTCGTCCGGCGTGAAGGTGAGGTCCCACGTGTTGGTGTACAGCGTGCGGATCGCGAGCGAACCCCAGTCGGGCAGGCCAACGTCGACCAGGTCGAACTGATAGGAGACCTGGATGTCCACGCCTTCGGTCGTCTGCTTCGCGACGTTCTGCAGTTGCAGCGAGACGAAGTCGATCGAGCCGTTGGAGAGGCGGTTCACCGCACGGCAATACGGCGACGTCGGGTTCCCGTTCACCTGGGCGTTGCGGTAGCAGACGCTCAGAACGTTGGCCGTGCTGCCGCCGAACGAGGCGATGTAGTCGTCGATCTTGATGTTGAAGTAGTCGACGGTCACCGAAAGGCCCGGGACGAACGAGGGCGTCCACACAACGCCCGCCGTGTAGGTGTCGGCCACTTCCGGCTCGAGGTTCGGGTTACCGCCCGTCAGGGTCTGGGTCTGCTGGTTGGCTTGGATCACGCCGACCAGATTGGCCGCGACGCCCGAGTTGATACAGGCTTGGCGGACAGCCGCGGTCGGGTTGCCCTGAGCCGAGCAGGGGTCGGTGGCGGTCGGGAAGCCGTTGCTGATGGGGGGCGAAGAGTTCACCCACCGACGGAGCGCGGACGGCTCGGTTGTACGACGCCCGCAGCCGCAGGTCGTCGTTCACGGCCCAGTCGCCGGCGACCTTGTAGGTCTTGGTCAGCTTGTCTTGCGACGAGTAGTCAGACAGACGGCCAGCCAGTTCCAGCGACAGGTCCTTGACGAACGGGAGGTCCTTCAGAAGCGGGACCCGCGTTTCGCCGTAGAGCTCATAAACATCAATGTAGCCCGACACCGGCGGCGAGGCGTTGAAACCGGTCAGGTTACCGACCGCCAGGTCCTGGCTGGGCCGGAAGGCGAACTCGTCCGAGCGGTACTCGGCGCCGACGGCGAAGCCGATCGGGCCAGCCGGCAGGCTGAAGAAGTTTTCGGTGTCGCCGCTCAGGAAGGCCTGGGCGATGATCTCTTCGAAGTCTTGGGTCGAGTTGATGCGGGTCGAGATGAACCGCGCCGCTTCAGGGCTGATCCGGCCGAGGCCGAAGAAGTTCAGCGGGACGCAGCCGCCCGACGGATCCAAGCAACCGGTGCCGGAGGCATTCAGAAGCAGAGCCTGCTGGATGCGAGCCAGGCTCGTATCGCCGAGCAGCGAGTTCGAACCGTGCGTGTTGCCGTACTGGACGCCCAGTTCCCACGCCCCGTTGATCGCGTCGACCTTGCCGTTCAGGCCTCCCTGCATCTGGAAGCCGTAGAAGTTGAAGTTGGAAATACGCGGACCAACTTCAGTCAGGCGGCGGTTGAACACGCCCGTGACGGTCTCGAAGATCCCGTCGCCATCCGTGTCCACGTCGGTGAATGTGCCCGCGGTCCAGGACGAGGAGGCCGGGATCGTATACGGCGTCGTCGAACCCAGCGTATTCAGCGCCTGCTTGGCGGCGGCAGATAGGAATGGGTTGTTGTCCAGCGTGAAACGGAACGTCCGGCTGCCGATGGGCGTCGGGGCGAGCTGGGTCGTGATCCGGCTGTTGACGAAGTTGCCTTTCAGGGTCGCTTCGATCGTGTCGGTAAGGTCGTAGCGGCCGATCGCCGTGACGGAGTAGCGTTCCTGCGGGGTCTGCGTGTAGTTGACCGGAGCGAAGTTGTAGGTGTCCGGAGCGCCACGGTAGAGACGCACGTCGCCGTTCTGCAGGAAGAGCGCCGAATTGGCCGCCAGGTTCGGCTGGCCCGGGAGCGTGACGAACCGGCCGGCGACGAACGGGTTGACGCGACCGTTTTCCTCGGAGCCGGAGCCCGAGAAGATCAGCGTACCGGCAGCTGAAGCCGGCGGCTCACCGAGCGACAGGTGCAGCTTGTCGGAGGGGTGGTCACCCTGGAAGAAGGGCTCGCGCTTGTTGTAGCCGAGGCTGACCATGACGTTACCGCGATCGAAGCTGACGCCGGTCGTGGCGGAAGCGTCGTAGATCTTGGCGTCGCCTTCGTCAGTCGCCGAGAAGCCTCCGCGGAACTCGAAGCCCTCGAAGTTGCGCTTCAGGATGAAGTTCACAACGCCCGAGATCGCATCCGAGCCGTAGACCGCCGAGGCGCCGCCGGTCATCACTTCGATCCGGTCGATCATCGCCGGCGGGATCAGGTTGATGTCGACGGTGCCGGTCGAAGTCGTCGGAATTTGGCGCTTACCGTCAACCAGGACGAGCGTACGGATCGCGCCCAGGCCGCGGAGGTTGACCGTGGACACGCCGCCGTTGCCATTGTTCACGGTGCCGGTCACGCCCGGCGCGGCCTGCGGCAGGGTGGCCAGCAAGTTCTCGGTGTTGACGACACCTTGAGCTTTCATCTCGGCCTCGCCAACGGTCGCGACCGGGCTGACCGAGGTCAGGTCTTGGCGCGCGATGCGCGAGCCCGTGACGACCAGTTCTTCGACTTCCTGCGCCAAGGCCGGGGAGGCCACCAGCACAGCGCCGAAGACCGTCGACGCCATAAGGCGCGCACGGTTGGACGATCTCATCATTCTGGAATGCTCCAAAAGTAGCTCGCAGGGCGGCGCACGCAAAAGCGGCGCCCACCATGCCCCCCTCGCCAACCCCTTTGGCGAGCTCTGTTATCCGGGGTGTGGCGAAGCTCGGTCACGGTCAAGGTGCTCTTCGTCGCATGTGACCGTGGAACGGTGATTTTCAGTAACAACGCGTAGCGGTGTTACATTTTGGTCACTTTATTCGGCGCCAGACGCGATACTGCAGCAGCCCTGCTAAGCTCGCTTGTCAACCTGGGTTCGGAGCGATTCCACCTTGAGCCTGCCGCCTATTCATATCCGCCCCGGACAATCCGCTCGGGCGTTGACCGAGCGGTATCGCGACGTCGGCGTCGTTCAAGCGGCGGACTTCTTGGACGCACCGGCAGCCGATGCGGTCGGAGACCTGCTTCCCCGGCTACCGTATGTGATCGTGGCACCGGATGAAGGCGGTCAGACCCTGGTGATCAATGACGAGGTGATGCGGCGTTTCGGTGAGCAGCAGGTTCGCACCTTCCTCAGCGATACCGTCAAGCGTGCCTCGAGCGGCTTTTCCTTCATCCATCGGAGCTACGCGTTGCAGGACGAGTATGCGCGCGGGGCTGACGAGCCGATCGCACGCGTCACTGAGTTCCTGCAGGGCCGTGAGTTCTTGGATTTTGCGGGTGAGATTGTTGGGGAACACGTCGACGGCGTGCGGGTCCAAGCGAGCCACTACCGGCGCGGCGACTTCCTCACGGTGCATGACGACAGCCACTCGAGGGACGACCGCATCGCAGCGTTTACTCTCGGCTTCACCCGGGGTTGGCGGCCGGATTGGGGTGGTCAATTACTCTTCCATGATGCCGAGGGGGGACATCATTCGCGGGTTCGCGCCGCGGTTTAATGTGTTGACGGTGTTCAGAGTGCCGACCGCGCATTCCGTGGCTCCTGTGGCGGCGTACGCGGAGACTCCGCGTCTCTCGATCACAGGTTGGTTCATCCGGGAGCCGAAACGATGAGCGGCTGGCTGAACCCGACCCTCAACCCACAGGCTTTCCGTGAAGCTTATGAAGGCGATGGCTGGGTGCAGATCCCGGACCTGTTGGCGCCGCAGATAGCTGAGGCGCTCGCCGACGCGCTTGAGCGAGCGACCCCTTGGCGCCTCGTCCACTCGGGGCCCGCAGGCGAACCGATCTATGTGGATGCTGCAGCGCTTGAGCCGCTACATAGGAGCGAACTGCAGGCGAGGCTGCAAGAGACCGGAAGGCGGGCGGCAGCCGGCTTCGCCTACCTCTATTACGTTTATCCGATGATCGAGGCCTACCTCGGTGGCCGTGATCCTGGCCACCCCCTGCATCGGGTTACTGAATTCCTGAATGGTCCGGAATTCATGGCGTTCGCCCACGAGGTGACGGGCGAACCGGTGGTTAAGGTGGATGCTCAAGCCAGCCACTACCGGCCGGGTCACTACTTGACGCTGCATGACGACCGTGGGGACGGGGAGCGCCGCGCAGCCTACACGATCGGCCTGACCCGAGAATGGCGCCCCGATTGGGGCGGGCAACTCCTGTTCCACGATGCAATGGGCGACGTGACGCGCGGTTTTACGCCCAAGTTCAATGTGCTGACGCTCTTCAAGACGCCGCAGTGGCACTCCGTGGCGCCGGTTGCGCCTTACGCCGCCCGCCCTCGATTCGCCATCACCGGCTGGCTGCGGGACGATCCGCCCTATGCGGCAAAGCCGCCGCCTGCCCGATGAGATCGCGGATCGCCGTCAACTCCGCCCGAGCCGCAGCGTCACCAGCCTCCGCCAAGCCCATCAGTTTTCGCACTGCAGAGTAGGCCGCGCTGGCCCGCGCCGCGGGCCGGCCGCCCCGCCCGCCGGCAAAAGCCAGTGCGCGGGCTCTGGTCACCTCGCGCAGATTGACCCGGCGGACAGCCGTTTCAAGCACGCAGAGAAGATCATGGGGCGGCAGGTCTGCCGCTGCTTCGGGCGGTCGCATTTCGAAAAAGCCGAACTGCAGGATAGCGCGGCCCTCGGACACCACCTTCTTCAGCCCGCCCGGGGTCGGGCCCAGCCTGTCGGCATAGACGCGTGCTGCGCAAGACAGAGCTGCCTCCCGGTTCATGGACCGGGTGCTCTGCAGATATAACGTTGCCGCGGCTATTCGCTTGGCGGCCGGGAGGTCTCCCAGCGCATCCAGCGCGATTGCGGCCGTCGCCTCGTCGACCATCCCTGCCGCTGAGGACCCCATGGGCCCGGATCCGTCCACTTACACCCCCCGATGTAACAGCTCAGTTGCACGCCTATGAGGCAAGTAACATTGATACGCGTTCAGTTGGAAGTGGCTCGCTCGAGCTGCGCCTTAACGCCGCGCTCGACGGAGGGGCTCACCGTCGGATAGTCCGAGTGGCGCGAAACGGCCCGGAGGAAGCGACCATGCGCGGAGAACTATCCTGGTGGGCTGCAGGGATCGTTGCGGCGTTGCCGTCGCTTGCGCCGCTGACCGCGATGGCGGAACCAGCGGATGCCACACTGAAGGGCTTGGCCGCCTGCACGGTCCTGCAAGAGCCATCGACGAAGGCGGCATGCTACGACGCCGCGTATCAGGCGCTGAATGAGCAAGTTAGCGCCGGCGAGATCAGCATTATCCGCCGTAAGGAGGCGCAAGACGCCCAGCGCGGAGCGTTCGGCTTGAACCTCCCATCGCTAGCTTTGTTCGATCGTGCTGCGGGCAGCGAGGGGCCGCTGGAGAGCGTAACGGACGAACTGGTGCGCGCCTCACAGGAAGCAAGCGGCCGCTGGGTCTTCCAACTGAAGAGCGGCGCCACCTGGCGACAGATTGACAACGGCGCGATCTCGCCGAGGCCCAAAATTGGCGCGCCGGTCGAGGTCCGCCGCGCCGCGTTGGGCAGCTTCTTCTTGAAGGTTGGCGATGCGCGCGGCGTCCGAGCCAGGCGCAGTGAGTAGTCCGTCCCTAGTCTAGAGGCACGATCGGCAGCTCGATGGCCGAGGAGGTGGCCCCAGTATGGAAAACCCGCTGGGTCGCCTTCCGGTAGTCAGAGGGCTTGGCCATGAAGATGTTCTCAACATAACTCTGCGGATTGCGGTCATACAGCGGGAACCAGCTGGACTGGACCTGCACCATGATCCGGTGCCCCGGCAGGAAGACGTGGTTCGCGGTGGGCAGTTCGAAGCGGTACTTCTGGACCTTGCCCGCCGGGATTGCCGAAGGCTTCTCGTAGCTGTCGCGGTAACGGCCGCGGAAGATCTCCATCGAGACCGGAAGCTGGTAGCCGCTCATGCCGAGGTCCGACGCGACGAAGTCGGGCTGGACATCAATGAGCTTCACGACCCAGTCGCTGTCCGTGCCGCTGGTCGATGCGAACAGGTTCACGACCGGCTCGCCGGCGATCTTCAGCGGCTCTTTCAGCGGCTCCGATGCATAAACCAACACGTCGGGGCGGGTGGCGGCATGCCGCTGATCTGACGCCAGCCAGTAACGCCACTGGTCGGCGTCATCGGCACGCACCGGCCTGGGGACGAACGGAACGGGCTTGGCGGGATCCGAGACGTATTCGTCGTAGGCCGCGCCGACAGGTCTCTCGAAAGCTAGCTTGAGGCCAGGCTGCAGATAAAGCGGCTTCAGAACTTGGGCCTGGGGCCAGCGGTCGTAACGTTTCCATTGCAGCGTCCCGGTCTCGAACATCGTCACCGGCGCGATGTCGGCCTTTCTGCCGTTCGTCTTCAGATATTGATCGAGGAACGGCTTCATCACCTTCAGGCGGAACTCGGTGGCGGTGTCGCCGGGCATCTTCACAGGTCCCAGCGCGCGCTGCTCGTAGTTGACGCCGGAGTGGCGCCAGGCGCCCAACGCCAGGAAGTTCATGTCGTTGTTGGCGTCCTTTGTCTCCGTCGCTTGATAGGCGTGGACCGCGCCGTAGATGTCTTCCTGATCGTAGAGCGAACCGACCCAGAGCGTCGGCACCTTCAGCGGGCGCTTCGCTAGCTGCTTATCGAGCGCCTGCTCCTGCCAGAACTGATCGTAGGCGGGATGCTCGACGATCTTGCGGAAGGCCGGGATCTGGTCGAGGCCGGCGCGCCTGCCGAACTCCCAGACGTTGCCGGCGCGCAGGAAGTTCTCGTAGTCGTCCACGGTCTCACGGGGCAAGTCGGGACCGGAGCCCTTCTCGGTCATCTGGTTCATGAACCAGTCCAGCATGGTCTGACGGAAGGCGCCGTTCTGGAACCAGTCGTCACCCATCCAGCCGTCGATCATCGGGCTCTGCGGCACGGCGGCCTTCAGCGCCGGATGCGGGTCAATCAGCGCCATCGCGGCCGTGAAACCCGGATAGGACGAGCCCGTCACGCCGACGCGGCCGTTGGTCTCCGGCGTGTTCTTCACCAGCCAGTCGATGGTGTCGAAGGCGTCGGAGGAATGGTCGACCGGCGTGTTGTTCAGGGGCCCGCGCAGAGGACGGGTCAGCACATACTCGCCCTCAGAGGCGTGCTTGCCGCGGACGTCCTGATAGACCCGGATGTAGCCGTCCGCGAGGAATGCCTCGTCCACCTGGGCGCCCGTCGCCGAGGCGTAGGGCGAGTTGAACCGCTTGCTTGGCGTCTTGGCATTGTAGGGCGTGCGCGTGAGCAGGATCGGCGCGTCCTTCGCGCCCTTCGGCACAATGATGACCGTGTAGAGCTTCACGCCGTCGCGCATCGGGATCATCACCTCGCGCCGCTCGTAGTCGTAGGCGGCGGTGGGCGCGACGAACTTCGCCGGAATGTCCGGCGTCATCGGCGGGGTCTGCGCCGCATTTTGAGCCCGAGCGGGCAGCGCAATGGCGGCGCACGCGACAGCGGCGCGCAGCAAGGTCTTCAAGGTCATGAACATCCCCACAGAACGATGCGGGGACGCTAGCCTGAGCGTTAGGCGCTGGCGAGTGCGCTCTGGAACAGGGTTGCGCCGTCTGCCGATCCGAGCTCGGCTTCGAACGCGCGGTCCGGGTGGGGCATCATGCCGAGCACGTTGCCGCGGCCATTTATGATGCCGGCGATGTTGCGCTGCGAGCCGTTGGGATTCTCGAGGTAGCGGAACACCACCTGGCCCTCGCCCTCGAGACGGTCCAGCGTCTCCTCGTCGGCGAAGAAGTTGCCCTCGCCGTTGCCGACGGTCATCGAGACCTGGCGGCGGCCCTTGTACCCAGCGGTGAAGCGCGTCTGAGCGTTCGTGACCTCCAGTTCGATCGGCTTGCACACGTACTTAAGCTTCTCGTTGCGGAGCAGGGCGCCGGGCAGCAGGCCCGCCTCGCAGAGGATCTGGAAGCCATTGCAGATCCCGACCGTCGCCACCCCGCGCTCCGCAGCCGCAACCACGTCGGACATGATCGGCGACAGCGAAGCCATAGCGCCGCAGCGCAGATAGTCTCCGTACGAGAAGCCGCCCGGCAGGACTACCAGATCAACGCCGCTGGGCAGCGTCGTGTCCCCGTGCCAGACCATCTCGACCTGAGCACCGGTGGAGCGCTCGACGGCGACCTTGCAGTCGCGATCGCAGTTGGAGCCCGGGAAGACGATGACGGCGGCTTTAGTCATGGGCGCCTCAGGTGGTCGAGGGGAGGGGAGTCGTCAAGCGCGGCGGTGAAGATCACTGGCGCCGCCAGTGCTTCAATCCATCGAGGTAGGCATGCAACTGGTCGAAGCCGGCCTTGTCGCCGTACGGGCATCCGGTGGTGACCACATCCGAGCCCTTGGCCTGCTGCATCATGATCGCCGGGTGCCCCGGCGCGGCCGGTTCGGTGATCAGGTAGGAGGTGCGGCCGTCGCTGCTGGAATAGAAGCGGTAGGGCTCAGCTGGATCCTTGGGCGCGGGCACAAGCTGCGGCTGCGCAACGAGCGCGGCGGCCTGGGCCTCGAAGGGCTGGCCGCAGTCCAGAGCCTTGTAGGTGACCGGCGCTTCAGCTGGGTCCGAGCAGGCCCCGAGCGTGAGGAGGGCGGCGAAGACCGCCCACGCCTTCACGCCACCTCCACCCGGTAGCTTTCGATGACGGTGTTGGCGAGCAGCTTCTCGCACATCGCCTTGACCTCGGCCTCGGCCGCCGCAGCGTCGGCGCTCTTGAGGTCGAACTCGATCGTGCGGCCGACCCGGACGTGCTCGACGCCGCCCCAGCCGAGGCCGTGCAGCGCCTGTTCGACGGCCTTGCCCTGCACGTCCAGGACGCCCGGCTTCAGGAACACGTGGACTTTCGCGCGCACTAGTGGAGGCCCCCTTGGATGACGGTCGGCATCTCTTTCATGATGCCGAGACGGCGAGCCACCTCGGTGTAGCTCTCGATGACGTTGCCCAGGTCCCGGCGGAACCGGTCCTTGTCCAGCTTCTCGTTGGTCTGGCTGTCCCACAGCCGGCAGCTGTCGGGGCTGATCTCGTCGGCCAGGATGATGCGGGAGAAGTCGTTCTCCCAGATGCGGCCGAACTCGATCTTGAAGTCCACCAGGGTGATGCCGACGCCGCCGAACAGCCCGGTCAGGAAGTCGTTCACCCGTAGGGTGAGCGCCATCATGTCATCGATCTCCTGGGTGGTGGCCCAGTTGAAGGCGGTGATGTGCTCTTCGGCGACCATCGGGTCGTGAAGCTTGTCGTCCTTCAGGTAGAACTCGATGATCGAGCGCGGCAGGGCCTGGCCCTCGGGCAGGCCGAAACGCTTCGACAGCGAACCGGCCGCCACGTTTCGGCAGACCACCTCCAGAGGGATGATCTCCACTTCGCGGATCAGCTGCTCGCGGAGGTTCAGCCGCTTGATGAAGTGGTTCTGCACCCCGATCGAGTTCAACCGGGTCATGATGTACTCGGAGATCCGGTTGTTGATGACGCCCTTGCCCTCCAGCACCGCCTTCTTCGTCGCGTCAAAGGCGGTCGTGTCGTCCTTGAAGTACTGGATGAGGGTGCCGGGCTCCGGACCTTCGTAGAGGATCTTGGCCTTGCCTTCATAGATCTTCTTACGCCGGGTCATCGAACGGCCTTCTCCATGGCGAGGGTTGGCTGGTCGGCAGAACGAAAAACGCGCGCGTCCGATTTTTTCGCGCGCGGCTCCGACTCAGGGGTCTCGCCCAATTCAGGCGGCGCGAAATTAGCGGATGCAGCGAGCCCACGCAAACGTGGCGGAAAGGCCGCCGCTTTCGATTGCGGGGCGCGCTGGCGCGGGCTATGGGAACGCCCGCTTCGAGATACGGACCTTCGGACACAGATGACCACCTTTGACGACCGCGAGCAGGGCTTTGAGAAGAAGTTCGCCCTGGACGAAGAGCAGGAGTTCAAGGCTCACGCGCGGCGGAACAAGGCGCTGGGCCAGTGGGCTGCCGGGCTTATGGGGCTGCAGAACGTCGACGAGTACGTGAAGGCGGTCGTGAAATCCGACCTCGAACTCCCTGGCGACGAAGACGTGTTCCGCAAGGTCTTCGAGGATCTCAAAGGGGCCGGAGTGTCTGCGACGGAAGGCGAGGTCCGGATGAAGATGGCCGAACTGCTCGCGCAAGCCCGTGAGAGCGTGAAGAGCGGCAACTAGCTCACGCACGAGAGCCGGAAGCGTAAGGGCGCGCCTCGTGGCGCGCCCTTCGCGCTTCTAGGCCTTCATCTGGCTGTCGAGATACTTCCGTATGCCGGCCCCATAGGGCGGGCGCATGGCCTGCAGCGGGCCGATGTCCTTCTTGATCTGGGTGTAGATCGCCTTCCGGTGGCTGAACTCCCGGAAGCCGCCGACGCCGTGATAGCTGCCCATGCCGGACGGGCCGACGCCGCCGAACGGGAGCTCCTCCTGGGCCACGTGGAAGATCACGTCGTTGACGGTGACGCCGCCGGACGTCGTGGTCGCCAGCACCTTCTCCCGCTCTGCTTCGTCGACGCCGAAGTAGTAGAGGCCGAGCGGCCGCTCGCCCTTGTTCACGTAGGCGATGGCCTCATCCACGGTGCGGTAGGTCTTCACCGGCAGGACCGGGCCGAAGATCTCCTCCTGCATCACCTTCATGTCGTCTGTGGGGTCGAGGATCAGCGTCGGTGCGATCTTGCGGTGCTCCTGCTGCGACAAGTCTTCGCCGTCCGGCTTGAGCTCGACCACCCGAGCGCCCTTGGCGCGGGCCTCGTCGACGTAGCCCATGATCCGCTCGTAGTGACGCTGCGCGACGATCGCCGTGTAGTCGGGGTTGTCCTTGATGGTGGGGAACATCTTGGCCACGGACCGCCTGGCGCTCTCGACGAAACCGTCCACCTTGTCGGCCGGGGCCAGGACGTAATCGGGCGCCAGGCAGATCTGCCCGGCGTTCAGCGTCTTGCCGTTCATGATCCGCGCTGCGGCGACGTCGAGGTCGGCGTGCTTGCCCAGGATCACGGGGCTTTTCCCGCCCAGCTCCAGGGTCAGCGGCACCAGGTTCTCGGCGGCGGCGCGCATCACGTGGCGGGCGACACCCGTGGCGCCGGTGAAGATCAGGTGGTCGAAGGGCAGACGCGCGAAAGCCTCACCGACGTCCGGTCCGCCCGTCACGACCGCGATCTCCTCCTCGGAGAACGCAGAGCCGAACATGATCTGCATCAGCTCGGACGTGGCCGGCGTGTACTCAGAAGGCTTGATCATCGCCCGATTGCCGGCTGCCAGTATGCCCGCTAACGGCGCGAAGGTGAGGTTTACCGGGAAGTTCCAGGGGCTGATGACGCCCACGACACCCTTCGGCTGGAACCGGACCTCGGCCTTGGCGCCGAACAGGCCCAGGATCGCGGGCGTCGTTTTGCGCTTCTCCGGCCGCATCCACTTCCGCAGGTTCGCCTTGGCGTGCTTCAGCGGTGCGATCGACCCCGATACATCGGTGAAGGCCGTTGCCTCTCGTGAGCGCGAACCGAAGTCCGCGTTTAGCGCATCCTCAATGGCCTTGCGGTTCTCGATCAGCAGCCGGATGCAGCGGTCAATGCGGTTGATGCGCTCCTCGGCCGATGGCGCACCGTCGCGCAGATGAGCCGCCTTCTGGCGTTGCAGGATGCCTTGCATGTCCATGTCGCGTCCTCCCGTTGGGGAAGAGGCGACTAGCTGACGCCGCGGCGGTCAAGGGTTTCGAAAAAGGGGCGGCTGACCCGTTTAGGCACGACGCCGGCCCAGGCTTCGCGGACCAGATCGGTCAGCTCCGCCTCGTCGATCCTGGCGAGCTCCACGTAGGCCCAGCGGTTCGGACCGAACCGGAACGGCTCGAAAGTGTCCGGACGGGCTTCGAAGAGGAGTTCCTGGTGGTCCCGGTCAAGCTTCAGCACCGCGCGTCCGCCCCAGCCCAGGGCAAAGGCTTTCGAGCCCACCTGGAAGTAGGGCGCGCCCTTCCAGTCGACTTCGCGCGCGCCCGGTAGGGCGAGCGCCAGTTGGCGGAGATCCTCGAAGCTAGCGATTGGCTAGGCTCCCTGTTTGGCTTCCTGGCCGAAGACACGGGCGAAGACGGCGTCCACGTTCTTGAAGTGATAGCCGAGGTCGAAGAGCTGCTCGAGTTCGGTGTCTGAAAGGGTGATCTCGGGGTCGGCCTTGAGGAAGTCGAGGAAGTTTCCCTCTCCGCGCCACACCTTCATGGCGTTGCGCTGGACGGCGGCGTAGCTCGCCTCGCGGCTGAGGCCTTTCTGGGTGAGGCCCAGCAGGACGCGCTGGGAGTGAACGAGGCCGCCCAGGCGATCGAGGTTCTTCGCCATGTTCTCCGGATAGATCACCAGCCGCTCGATAACGCCGGCCAGGCGACGCAGCGCGAAGTCCAGATGGACGGTTGAGTCGGGGCAGATGCCGCGCTCCACCGACGAATGGCTGATGTCGCGCTCGTGCCACAGCGCCACGTTCTCCATGGCTGGCACGACCGCTGAACGCACCAGCCGGGCGAGGCCGGTCAGATTCTCTGTCAGGATCGGGTTGCGCTTGTGCGGCATCGCCGACGAGCCCTTCTGGCCCGGATCGAACGGCTCCTCGGCCTCCAGCACCTCGGTGCGTTGCAGGTGGCGGATCTCGACGGCGAGCCGCTCGATGGAGCTCGCGACGACAGCCAACGCGGCGAAGTAGGCAGCATGCCGGTCGCGCGGGATCACCTGGGTCGAGACCGGCTCGACGGCGAGGCCCATCTGCTCGGCGACGTAGGCTTCGACCTCGGGCGCCACATTCGCGAAGGTGCCGACGGCGCCGGAGATGGCGCAAGTGGCGATCTCGAACTTGGCCATCGCCAGGCGCTCCTTCGCGCGCTGGAACTCGGCGTAGTGGCCGGCGAGCTTGAGGCCGAAGGTGGTGGGTTCGGCGTGGATGCCGTGGCTGCGGCCGACGGTCGGCGTCAGCTTGTGCTCGAAGGCCCGGCGCTTCAGCGCCGCCAGCACCATGTCGACATCCTCGATCAGCAGATCCGTGGCGCGGACGAGCTGGACGGCCAGAGTGGTGTCGTTGACGTCCGAGGATGTCATGCCCTGGTGGAGGAAGCGCGCCTCGGGGCCGACGATCTCGGTGACGTGGGTCAGGAAGGCGATGACGTCGTGTTTCACCTCCCGCTCGATCTCGTCGATGCGGTCGGCGTTCCAGACGGCGTCGCGGCCCTTCTCCCAGATGACGCGGGCGGCCTCCTTCGGAATGACGCCCAGCTCCGCCATCTTGTCGGCGGCGTGGGCCTCGATCTCGAACATGATCTTGAACCGGGTCTGCGGCTCCCAGATCTGGGCGGCTTCCTTGCGGGCGTAGCGGGGGATCATGGCGACGGGATATCCCGGCGCCCCGGCCCGATGTCAAATCTGACGTTTCCGTCAGTTCTGCTGGGCCGCCTGGGCCCGGGCGATGTCCCTCGGCAGCGTCAGCGCCGCCAGCAGGTAGTGCAGGCCGGCCCAGGCGTAGATCAGGGTCGTGCCCAGCAGCCCCAGCCGCGTCCCCACCGCCGTCGCGCCCCGGCACGCCGCATCCACCGCACCCCCGGCCCCCGCCGGCCCCACGCCGCCCGGACACGCCGCCTCCAGCGCCCCGGCTCCGCCCGCCGTCACCCAGGCGTTCTGCGCGAACAGGTCGATCAGCCACCCCGTGAAGGGCGGGCCGAACCCCAGCGCGATCAGGTTGACGATGAACAGCAGCAGGGCCGCCGCCGTCGCCCGCATCCGGGTGTCCATGGCGTTCTGCACCACCCCGAACGTCGGCCCCAGGTAGGTGTAGTGCAGCACGCCCCCCACCATCCAGAACGCCACCCCGGCCTGCCAGGTGTCGCGCGTGAAGGTCCACAGGTACAGCGGCGTCGCCACCATCAGCCCGATGGCCGGCACCAGCGCATACCAGCGCACGCTGCGCTTGCTCGCCCAGTCGGTCAGGAACCCGCCCAGCAGCGTCCCCGCGCCGTTGGCCACCCCGGCCACCAGGCCGAACAGCAGGCCCGCGGTCGCCAGGTCCAGGCCGTACTGGCGGATCAGGTAGGGCGGCACGTACTGCCCCGCGCCATAGCCGGCGAAGCTCGCCAGCGTCATCCCGGCCACGATGTGGAACAGCCCCCACGAGCCCAGCAGCCGCTTGGCCACCGCCGCCATCGACGGCGGCTTCCGCTCCGCGTCCAGGGCCGGATCGGACGAGGCGAGCGGCGGGTTCGGCGCGCCCGCGATCGAAGCCTCCCGGCCCAGCGCCCCCGCGCTCTCGGCCTCGATCGCCAGCTGCCGGTCGGCCCAGCCGCGCGGCGGCTCCTTGACCACCAGCTTGATCAGCAGCGCCACGGCGATACCGGGCAGGCCCACCAGCATGAAGGCCGCCTGCCAGCTCACGTTCTGGGCGATCCAGCCGCCGGCGATGGCCCCGAACATGGTCCCCAGCGGAATGCCGAAGGCGTAGATCGACAGGGCCGAGGCCCGCTTCTTGGGCTCGAAATAGTCGCTGATCAGCGAGTGCGCCGGCGGCGACAGCCCCGCCTCGCCGATCCCTACGCCCACCCGGAACAGCAGGAGCTGGACGTAACTGGTCGCCAGGCCGCACAGCGCCGTGAAGCCCGACCAGACGACGATGGCGATGGTGATGATGTTGACCCGGCTCTTGCGCTCGGCCAGCCGCGCGATCGGGATGCCCAGCGTCGTGTAGAGCAGGGCGAACGACAGGCCCCCCAGCCAGCCCAGCTGGGCGTCGGTGAGCTTCAGGTCCTCTTTGATCGCCTGTCCGATCGTCGAGATGATCGTCCGGTCGATGAAGTTGAAGGTGTAGGCCAGCACCAGCAGCCACAGGACCGTGGTCTTGTAGGCTGGGGTGAACTGGGGGGGCGGCGCCGGGCGCGGAGCTGGACGGGGAGGCTCCTGGGGAGGCCGGAGGTGTGGTGGCCATGTGTGTGCGCTTCCCCGGAAGCCGCCGCTGGCGGGCGGTCGTGGGCCTTAAGGCGGCGGCGCTTCAGCGCCGGCGGCTCAAGGCGTTGGGGCGGAGGTTAGGCCGGTTACGTCGGGGTGGGGAAGGGTGTTGTCTCGCGCTCGCTATTAGTACTATATAGCAGAAGGTGGTGCTAGAGGTGCTGGGATGAAGACTATCCAGATTGGGCTCGAGGTGCACAAGGCGATCGAGGCTGAGCGACAGTCAATGGGGGAGCCCGAGAACGCCATCCTGATGAGGCTGCTCGGACTCGAGTGCCTAGACGCAACGGATACAGCGTCGCGGCCGGCCAGGAACGGCGGCGCGTGGCGGAAGGATGGGGTCGAGCTGCCCGAAGGGACCCAGTTGCGGGTCATTTACTCCGGTCAGCACGTGGACGGCCTCGTGAGTGCTGGGAAGTGGGTGGTTCGGGGGGAGGCCTTCTCCTCGCCATCCATGGCGTTGATCCATAGCGTCACGACCAAGGATGGTCGCAAGACGAACCTCAACGGCTGGAACCATTGGACGGTAAAGCGGCCAGGCGATCCGGATTTCATCCGCCTGTCGTCATTGCGACGTTAGGCGCCGGGCAGCGGCGCAGGTATTCGCCGCTTTAGAGTTGATACTGCGGCTGGGAACGCGAAAGTGCCGGCGGAGGATCCGGACGCGCGGTGGCTGTGAGGGGGGCGGGCGATCGGCGGCTCGCCCCCTCCACCATCGGCTCTGCGGCCTGCGGCCTCGGCCGATGGTCCCCCTCCCCCGCTACGCAGGGGAGGTAAGGCGGACCCAGGCCTGGCCTTCGTGGCCGAAGTGGACAGCGCCCGGGTGGAGGATCTCGGCGACGATCTCGGCGCTCTCGACGAGGCGGGGGGCCGGGGCGGTTGAAGTAGTGGTGGCCGTCGATGGCGTAGACCTGGCCCTGGCGGACGGCCTGGAGCCGGGGCCAGAGCGGGTGGGACGCGAGCGCCGGCAGGTCGGAGAGGCTCTGGGCGAGGGTGAAGCCGCAGGGCAGCAGCAGGATCACGTCGGGGTCGGCGGCGGCGAGGTCGTCCCAGGCGAGCCAGGGGGAGTGCTGGCCGGCCGTGGCGAAGAGGGAGCGGCCGCCGGCGGCCTCGATCAGCTCGGGCATCCAGTTGCCGCCGGCCATCAGCGGCTCGAACCATTCCAGGGCGGCGACGGTGGGCTTCGGGCGGCCAGTGGTCTTGGGCGCGACGGCGGCGGAGAGCGCGGCGAGGCGGGCCTGGAGGGACGCGATCAGGGCCTCGCCGGCCGGGACGGCGCCCAAGGCCCGGGCGACCTTGCGGATGTCGCCCCAGACGTCGGCGAGGTCGTCGGGCTCGAGGCTGACGAGCTCGGGGGCCAGGCCGGTCCAGCTGCAGAGGGCGGCTTCCAGGTCGGCCGGGGTGACGGCGCAGATGGCGCACTGGGTCTGGGTGAGGATGACGTCGGGCTTCAGCCGTTTAAGGGTCTCGGTGTCGACGTCGTAGACGCTGACCGCCTGGCGCAGGATGTCGTTGACCTGGGCGTCGATGGCGCCCGAGCCGAAGCCGGCCGCCGTATCGAGCGGGCGGACCTTGGTGGAGCTGAGCGCCGGCAGGGCGGCGACGCCGGCCGGGAAGTCGCACTGGTGGGAGCGGCCGACCAGGCGGTGGCCGAGCCCCAGCGCCGCCACGATCTCGGTGGCGCTGGGGAGCAGGCTGACGATGCGCTGCGGTTCGCTCATGCGGCGCGCGCGGCCGGCCGGCGCTGGGCGAGCGCGTCGAGGGCCAGCAGGGCGGCCAGCCAGCCGGCGTTGATCAGGCCGATGGCGGTGATCACGCCGGGGACGATCTCGCAGCTGCCCTCGACCGCGAACTCGACGGCCAGCGCCGTGAGCTGGTTGGCGACGAAGGCCGGGACGAAGGCTGTGGCGACGCGGAAGGCGGTGGGCCAGTGCTGCGGAAGTCGCGGCAGGACGACGGCGGCGGTGACGAGGCTGGCCAGGGCCATGACGCCGAGGCCTGCGCCCCAGCCGACGGTCTGGACGTCGACGGGATAGTCGCGGAGGCCGAAGCCGATCGCCTGGCCGGTGAGCCAGACGGCGGCGGTGAGCGCGAGCGCCTGCGGGAGCCTGAGGCGGGCGGCGGCGAGGACGGCGATGGCGACCAGGGGCTCCAGGCAGGCCAGGCCCAAGCAGCCCAGGACGACGGCGCCGTAGACGCCAGCTGACCATGTGAGGCGGTTCATGGGCGGGGCTCCCTAGTCGAGGCTGACGCGCAGGCCGGCGAAGGCGCCGCGGCCGGGGCGTTCGAAGCCGACCGGGTTCTCGTAGCGCTCGTCGGTGAGGTTCTCGACGCGGCCGAAGACGGTGACGCGGTCGGAGAGGCGGTACTGGGCGGCGAGGTGGGCGACCGTGTAGTCGGGCGCCTTCAGGCGCGGGACGGTGAAGCTGCGGTCGCCGTCGATCCAGCGGCCGACGTGGACGACGGTGGCCGAGACGGTCAGGGCGTCGGTGACGGCCCAGTCGGCGGCGGCGGTGGCGCGGTGCTTGGGCCGGCGGAGCAGGGTGAGGCCCGTGTCGCGGTCCTCGGCGTCTGTGTAGGTGTAGTCGAGGCGGACGTTGAGCGCGGGCGTCAGCGCGGCTTGCGCGAAGGCCTCCACGCCCTTCGCCCGGGCGCGGCCGATGTTGGCGTAGCTGTCGAACGTGGCGTTGGTGGTGATCAGGTTCCGGATGGTCTGGTCGAAGTAGGTCGCGCCGATGGTGAGGCGGTCGCCGAGCGGCTGTTCGAGGCTCAGGTCGAAGCCGCGGCTGGTCTCGGGCTCGAGGTCGGGGTTCGCGAAGAAGAAGAACTCGGGGAAGCTGACGAACAGCTGGGTGAGCGTCGGCGCCTTGAAGCCCGTGCCGTAGCTGGCGCGCAGGATCGTGCCGGTGGCGGGCAGGGTGTGGGCAGCGGCGAGGCGCCAGGTGGCCTTCCCGCCGAAGCGGTCGTTGTCGTCGAGGCGGACGGACGCGGTGAGGCTGACCGGGGCGCCCGGCCGGGTCTGGGCCTCGGCGAAGACCGCGAGGTTCTCGGTCTCGTAATTGGGCGCGGTGTCGGCGAGGCGCTCGCGCTCGGCTTCGAGGCCGGCGATCAGGGTATGGCCCCCGTCGAAGGCAAGATCGAGCCGCAGGTCGCCCTTCAGCTCGTCGCCCGCGTTGCGGGAGACGAAGCCGCCGGGCGAGGTGATCTTCGTGCGGTAGTCGGTGACGTTCACGCCGGCGCGGGCGGCCAGGCGGTCCGGGATGACGTCGAGGCGGGCCTCGGCGCGGGCGACGAGGCCGCGGGCGTCCTGGCGCGAGCGCTCGGCGGCGGGGGCGGACGGGAAGCCCTCGTCGGAGGTGAAGAAGAGCTCGCTGTCGGCCAGCCGGGCCACGCCGTTGAACTCGAGGCGATCGGAGGCCCGGGCGCGGAGGCGGGCGGTCAGCGTGGTGTTCTCGTATTCGTCGGCGTCGACCGCGCGGCCGTTCGGGATCAGCGCCAGCGGGGTCGTGCTGCTTTCGCCGGTGCGGGCGTGGGCGAGGTTGACGGCGTAGCCCAGCGGACCCGCTTCGCCCGCCGCGCCGAGCGCCTGGTCGAAGGTCTCGAAGCTGCCGGCCTCGAGCCGGGCGCGAAGGCGGTTCGGGCCGCCGGGCGGGGCGGTGACGATGTTGACCACGCCGCCGATCGCGTCCGAGCCGTAGAGGCCGGACTGCGGGCCGCGCAGGACCTCCACGCGGGCGATGTCGTCGGTGAGGATGGCGCCGAAGTCGAAGACGCCGCCCTGGCTGGGATCGTTGGCGTCGACGCCATCGATCAGCACCTTGGTGTGGTTGGCGTTGGCGCCGCGGATGAAGACCGAGGCGCGGCCGCCCGGGCCGCCGGTCTGGACGACGTTGAGCCCCGGCGAGAGCTGCAGAACGTCGGGCAGGGTGCGCTGCTGGCGCCGGGCGATGTCGTCGGCGGTGAAGACGGTGACGGCGGAGCCCACCTCCTCGGCGGCGGTCGGCCGGCGGGTGGCGGTGACGACGACGCCGTCCACCTGTGCATCTTCGGCCAGGGCCGGAGTCGCAAGGAGCGTCAGGGCGATCAGGGAAACGGAAGAACGGTACATGAGGCCTCGCGGCGGACGTGGAGACGTCACCGCGAAACGACGGCTGTCGCCGGGCTCGAAACCCGGCGGTCCATCCACATCGGCGCACCCCGTCCGACGCGATCGCGCGTGACCACGGCTTGTGGCAGGTCTCCTGGCTCGCGGGTCACAGCTTCCGTCCGGCCTTCCCAGGACCTTTCGGCCCCAGTGGCTTAATCGGGGGAAGCTCGCCGCTTACAGTTGCGGGGGCAGCCGCGGCTTAGGATCGAAAGATCCGCACCGCATTCCCTATTGAGCCCTCTCGGGCGCCACGCCCCGCCTTTGGGCCGCGCCGGGGCGGGCGTCAAGCTGCCTCAGGGTGAAGGCTGGCCGTCCCACCAGGCCAGCACGCCGTAGCGCTGCAGCCGGGCCATCATGCGCATCAGGTTGACGTTGTTGTCGTGGAACAGCCGCTGGGCGCCGGGGCGGACGGCGGCGTCGATGGCGAAGACCACGCCGTCGGGGCCGCTGCGGCAGTAGCCGCGCTGTTCGAGATCGATGAGGCGGCGGCGCACGGTCTCGGACGGCAGGCCGACGCTGCGGGCCACCTCGCTGCGGCGGACGGGCCGGCGGAGGCTTTCGGGCAGGGGGGCGGGCGTCGCGCGCTGTTCGGGCGTCAGGTGGCGCAGGTTCAGCTGGCCGAGCTTCAGGAGGATGATGCCCGTCAGCGGGTCGCCGACGCGGCGGCCCAGCAGCTCCAGCGCCCGGAGATAGTATTCGGAGAGCAGCCGGTTCACGAGGCGGACGGGCGGCTCGTCGAAGGCGGCGTCGCCCTCGGGCCAATGCATGCCGGGCAGGGCGGGACCGGTGTCGCCGCCGCGGGCCATGTCGACGAGGGCGCCGAAGTCGCGGAGTTCGAGATACAGCCGCCGGACACGCTCGTAGCGCAGGGTCGAAATCCGCCGGTAGTGATCGGAGGCGAGGCGGGCGGTGGGCACCACGACGCCCTTGGGGCCGATGACGCACTCGCCGCGGGCGGCCAGCGCGTTCAGCCGCCGCCGGGTGGTCTCGAACGGCTGGCCCAGGGAGGCGGCGACGGCGTTGATGCTGACCGGGCGGCGCAGCTCGTCGGGCGGCGGCGCGTCGAGGGCGCCGTACTTCTGCTGCAGCACCGGATCCTGGTTGATCGGGGCGACATTGGCCTCGATGACGGCGGTCAGGAACAGCGGATCGAGGACCGGACCGCCGTCGCGGACGATGTCGGCTACATCCGTGACCAGCTCGATACTGAGCCGAACCAGCAACCAGTGCGCGGTCAGAGGGGGCGGAAGCGGTTCGTGCTCGCCCCCGCGCAGCATCTCAACCATCCCCGCACGCTTCCGTAGAATCGTCGGGGCGCCAAGCGACCGTAGGTGGAAGAACCTGTTATATCGGCGTTCTAGGACACCGTGTCGCGGTGCAGCGTCTTCCGCGCCAGCCAGAACAGCACGAACGGGATGACGCCGAAGAGGGCCGAGATGATCAGCGCCCAGCGCACGCCCTCGGCCGAGCCGAGACCCATGCCGGTGTTCAGCCCGTCGGAGAGCAGGCCCACGGCCACCGGACCCATGCCAAGGCCGATCAGGTTGGCGAGGAACAGCAGGATCGCCGAGGTGGTGGCGCGCATGTGGGGCGGGACGATCGACTGGGCGGAGCCGTACACCGGCCCGTACCAGGTGGACGCCACGAGATAGTTCAGGCCCAGCAGGCAGATCCCGAGGGGCGCGGAATCCACCAGCACCGCCGCCGAATAGATCGGCACCGACAACAGCGCGCCGATGGCGGGCGTGATCATCTGATGGCCCAGGTTGCGCTTGGCGACCTTGTCGGCGATCCAGCCGCCCGCGAAGGTGCCGATGGCGCCGCCGATGCCGGCCAGCAGGCCGATGGCGAGACCCAGGAAGCCCACCGACTTCAGGCCGAAGCTGGCGGCGAGACCCGCCACCTCCTCGGTATGGTTGCGCAGGAAGAAGGAGGCGGTGAACGGCGCATGGCCATAGCCGATGAAGGCCTTCAGCGAGGCGCCCATGGAGATGTACCAGAAGGTCGGCTTGCGGGTGACGTAGCGCAGGGTCTCGCCGAAGCTGGCGGTGGCGGCGGTCACCTTGGCCGCCTGTTTGGCGATGATCCGCCGCGGCTCCTTCAGCGTGGTGAAGACCAGGACCGCGAAGAGCAGCCCGGGCGCGCCGGCGACGAGGAAGGCCACGCGCCAGCCGTAGGCGTCGGCCACCAGCCCGCCCAGCACGAGGCCGAGCAGGCTGCCCAGCGGCGTGCCCATGGAATAGAAGGCGAGCGCCGAGGAGCGCTTCTCCTTCGGCACCATGTCGGAGATCAGCGAGTGGGCCGGTGGCGTACAGCCGGCCTCGCCGACGCCCACCCCGATGCGGCAGAGGGCGAGCTGGGTGAAGTTCTGGGCCTGGCCGCAGAGGGCGGTGAAGCCCGACCAGACGGCCACCGAGGTCCCGATGATGTAGGCACGGTTCTTCCGCTCGGCGAGGCGCGCCAGCGGGATGCCCAGCACGGTGTAGAAGATCGCGAACGCCAGGCCGCTCATGAGGCCGAGCTGGGTGTCGGAGAGGCCGAGGTCGTTCTTGATCGGCTCGGCGAGGATGTTGATCACCTGCCGGTCGAGGAAGTTGATGATGTAGATGCCGAGCAGCAGCCACATGGCGTAGCGGGTGTAGCCGCGGGAGAACGGGACGGCCGGCGCGGCGTCGACGGCGGCTGGGCCAGGCGCGGCGACGGCGCCGGGCGCGGCGCCTTCCACGCCGGGGGTGACGACGGTCATCGGACGTTTCTCCCTCGGTTTCTGTCTTTTCGTTGGTTCGAGGTTGACCGGCTGCCGTAGGGCGCGGCAAGCGCTGAAATGTTTCAACCCGGAGAACGGAGGCCCTCCATGGAGCTGGTGATCGGCACGAAGAAGTGGTCGACGTGGTCGCTGCGGCCGTGGCTGGCGATGAAACGCTCGGGCCTGCCGTTCACCGAAACGCTGATCGAGCTGCGCCAGGAGAACAACCGGACCGAGGCTGAGATTAAGCCGCACTCCCCGTCCGGGCTGGTGCCGGCGCTGAAGCTTGGGCCGGACGAGGGCGGGGCGATCCTCGTCGACAGCCTCGCCATCTGCGAGTTCCTGGCGGAGAAGGCGCCTGGCCTGTGGCCGGCCGATCCGATCCTCCGGGCCCTGGCCCGCTCGGCGGCGGCGGAGATGCACTCGGGTTTCGCGAGCCTGCGCGGCGAATGCCCGATGGCGCTGGAGGTCGAGCCCCGCGCCGCCGAACTCTCCGAGGCCACGCAGAAGAACATCCGCCGCATCGTGGAGCTGTGGCTCTACATGCTGGATCGCTCGGGCGGCCCGTTCCTGGCGGGCGACTGGTCGATCGCCGACGCGTTCTACACGCCCGTGGCCACCCGCTTCCGGACCTATGGCGTGAAGCTCACCGACTACGGCGACGACGGCCGGGCCGGCGCCTATGCGGGCCTGCTGCTGGAACAGCCGGACTTCCTCGAGTGGGAGGCGGCGGCGCGGTGAGGCGGCCCCGATGAGACGGCTGGCCATCCTGCTGCGGGCGGTGAACGTCGGCGGCATCCAGCTGAAGATGGCCGACTTCAAGGCCGTGCTGGCGGCCGAGGGCTTCGAGGCGCCGGAGACCCTGCTGGCCAGCGGCAATGCGGTGGTGGCGACCAACGCCAGGGCGGACGCCGTGGAGGCGCAGATCGCCGCCGCCCTGACGGCGAAGCTCGGCCTCTCCACGGACGTCTTCGCGCGTGACCGGGCGGAGCTGGAGGCGGTGATCGCCGCCAATCCGTTCACGGCCTTCGCCGCCGAACAGCCGTCGCGGATGATGGCGGTGTTCCTGAAGGCGGAGCCGCCGAAGGACCTGGACCCGCTTCGCCGCCATGCGGTCTTCGGCGAGGAGATCGCGCCGGGGCCGGGCTGCCTCTACATCACCTATCCGGACGGGGCGGGCCGCTCCAAGCTGGCCGGCGCCAAGGCGCTCACCGGCATCGGGACCTCGCGCAACTGGAACACGGTGCGCAGGCTCGCGGAGAAGCTGGCCTGAGGGCGGCCCACGCCCGCCCTGAGGGCTGGCTGCCTGGCTCTCAGAGCCTCAAGCCCGTGAGGTGGAGCGCC
This sequence comes from Phenylobacterium sp. J426, assembly GCF_024699945.1. Taxonomy (GTDB): domain Bacteria; phylum Pseudomonadota; class Alphaproteobacteria; order Caulobacterales; family Caulobacteraceae; genus Phenylobacterium. Next base: position 2,510,191 of record NZ_JAJOMY010000001.1, read on the forward strand.
ACGCCGGCCGCCGCACAGCCCGCCAGCAGCGGCAGCACGCCGACCTTGAAGCGGAAGGCCGCGACGGCGGCGAGCGCTGCGAGAAGCAGGCTGGAGATGTTGGCCGAGGCCAGGACCGGCGTATCCAGCGCGAGCGGACCTGCCACGACGGTCCGCACCTCGCGGAACAGGACGTGCAGACCGAACCAGAGCGCCAGGTTCAGGATCACGCCGACGACGGCGGCGGTGATCGCGGACAGGGCGGCGTTCAGCGCCCTCGCGCCACGGAGGGCTTCGACGAAGGGCGCGCCCAGGAAGATCCACAGGAAGCAGGGCGTGAACGTCACCCAGGTGGTGAGCAGCCCGCCGAGCACGCCGGCCAGGAGCGGATCCACGCCGGCGGCGCCCCGGTAGGCCCCCATGAAACCGACGAACTGGGTGACCATGATCAGCGGGCCGGGCGTGGTCTCTGCCATGCCCAGGCCGTCCAGCATCTCTCCGGGACCCAGCCAGCCGAAGGTCTGCACCGCCTCCTGGGCGACATAGGCGAGGACGGCATAGGCCCCGCCGAAGGTGACGACCGCCATCTTGGAGAAGAAGACCGCGATCTGCGTGAACACGTGGTCCCAGCCGAGCGCCAGGCCGAGCGCCAGGACCGGCGCCGTCCAGAGGCCGAGCAGCACGGCGCTCACGCCGAGCGCCCATCGCAGGTTGGGTCTCGCATGGTCCGGCGTCTCTTCGCCCAGCACGGTCTCGGCGTCGGGGACGGCGTTCTCCACCTTGGGCCCGTGAGCCCCGCCGACGGCGAAGGCGGGCAGGTCCAGCCGCCCGCCGAGGAAGCCGATCGCCCCCGCGGCCAGGATGATCAGCGGGAAGGGCGCATCGAAGGCGTAGATCGCCACGAACGCCGCCGCCGCCAGGCCGATCATGACCGGGTTTCGCAGCGACTTGCCGCCGACGCGGATCACGGCCTGGACCACGACCACGAGGACCGCGGCCTTCAGGCCGAAGAAGACCGCGCTCACCGCCCCGAGCGATCCGTACAGGGCGTAGAGGATGCTCAGCGCCATGATCGCAACGGCGCCTGGCAGCACGAAGAGGACCCCGGCGATAAGGCCGCCCAGCGTCCGGTTCATCAGCCAGCCGATGTAGATGGCGAGCTGCTGGGCCTCGGGGCCGGGCAGCAGCATGCAGTAGTTGAGCGCGTGCAGGAACCGGCGCTCCCCGAGCCACCGCTTCTCCTCGACCAGGATGCGGTGCATCACGGCGATCTGGCCGGCGGGGCCGCCGAAGCTCAGGGCGGCGATCCGCGCCCACACCCTGAGCGCCTCGGCGAGGCTGACGTTGTTCGGGGGCGTTCGGGCGCCGGCCATGCGCGTCTCCATGCGGAGTTGCGCGGTGCTTGGGCCGAAGCCTGACCGGGACACCGCTTCATCCCGGTAAGGCCTTCATAGCACGGGCATCGAGCCCCTCAAGCGGGGGCGGAGCTTGCGAAGGCGGCGGGCAGGTGAGGGGGCGGACGAGAGCCTGAGCTGGTTTGCCGGATGCCGGCAGGTGGTCGGGCGTGGACTGCGGCTCTCGGCTCCAGAGCCGACCCTCTCAAGTGCGGCTAGGGGTGGAAAGGCGACGTTGGCACAGCTAGCGTCACCGTTGATGCGTAGACCATGGATCGTCGTTGCAGCGCTCTGCGGAGCCGGGCTCCTGGCCCTACTGACGTATATTCGGCTCTCACCGGAGGTCGCCCGAGATGTCTGCCTTGATGGAGGCGGAGCGTGGCGGGAAGGTAAGTGCGTCGGGAGGCGACCCGTTGCGGACCTTTAGCGCGAGACGTCGCACGGTAGCGTAGGCGCGCAGCGACAGACGCAACTGAGAACTACGGGTTCGCTGGAACTCTTTCGACCGCGCTGACCCATTCCACGCCGAAGGCGGCCGCTCTGAAGGTCGGCAGGGTGGTGAGCGGACGTTGGCTCAGCGACGCTCGCCAACGAGCGGACGCCGCCTTACGGCCCAGCTCGCAGAACTTAAAAGGAGCAGGCTCGCGCCGACCAGGAAAGCCATCGCAAGCGCGCACCCCGCAGCTATGGCCGTGACCACGCCGACGAGCGGACCGCCAGGAAGATCGAGCAAGTCCCAGTATCCGCCGCCTATCGCCCCAACCGTGACCATGGCAATCGGCGTCAGGAGTAGACCGAGCATGAGCCCTCCGGCGAAGAGCGCCTTTGGGTGACGCCGGCCAAAGGAAGACCGGGAAGCAATCAGCCACGTTGCGCCTCCCGAACAAGCCGAGGGGATGACGACAAGCGCTGTGGCAAACGCGAACTCCGCTGCGCTCATGCAGTCTCCAATCCGACCTGGCTCCGAGCGTAAGAGATTTGAGGCGCACCGCCGATAGAAGACGTTCTGAACGCCGGGAATGGGTCGTGCGCCGACCTTCGCCTGGGTCCCGAATGCGGACCTTCGCGCTGGCCACCGCAAGGCTGACGTTGCGAACATCAGCCCGGCCCGGTGAGGGGACGCAGCCGTCGCTGCGCCCGGGGCGCTCATGCCGCGGGAGCCTGGATGAGTTCGTGGTAGCGGTCGGCGAGGCGGTTCAGCTCTCCCGCCGCATCACCTTCGAATGACGAGCCATGCATCAGCGCCAACCGCCGCGGCCTGAGCTCGGCGAGCTTGCGGATCGTCGGGACGGTCAAGACGCCGAGGCTGGTGGCCTGAAAGGTCGCCTCCGCCGCCATTGCAGCCTCGACGATGGGCTGGCGTGTCAGCGGCTCTCCGTCACCGACATGGGTGAAGAGATCGCCGCAGAAAAGCGTCTCGGTGGTCTCTTCATAGAGGACCTGGGCTTCCCATCCGTGGGGGGACGTGCGGCGTGGCGATGATGCGGACCCGTTTGCCGCCGAGGTCCAACACTTCATCCTGCGCCAGGGCGCGGGGAGGCCGCACGGCCAGATCGCTCACGGAAACCTGGCAGCCCAGCTCGCTGTAGACCACCTGGGCCTGCGGAGCGGCCTCGAGCCACAGGTTCATCGCCCCGCATTCGTCAGCCTCGACATGACCGAAGCTGATCCAACGCAGCTGCTCCAGGGGGAGTATTTTCGCGAAGGCGTCGGAGACCAGCGGAAACATCGCGCGCTGACCGCAATGAAACAGGAGCGGCTCGTCGCCTGCGATGAGGAACTGGTTGAAGGTGAACCCGGCCGGCGGCGCCACGTCCGGAACATGGGTCGACAAGCGGAAGATGCCGTCGGCGATCTCGGCAACCCTTGTTTCCATGAGAGGACCCCGCGGTTGTGAGCCGCGCGCAGGCTAGGCCCTGGGCGGCCGTGCAGCAAGGTCAGCAGCGGCCGATGCGCCGGCTCCGCGCGGGGCGGCGGCTCGACAAGGCGGGCGCCGCCGCCTAGCGTCCGGTTTTCCGCCCTGCGCCGCCACATGCCCTCGGTCCCCCTCCGCAACTGGACGTCACCGTTCCTCACCAGCGTCTATGGCGCGCTGGCCCTGGGGGTGTTCCTGGGGTTCTCCGGACCGTTCGGCTCGTTCCGGTCGCTTTCGGCGCCCCCGCGCTACGCCTTCTGGTTCGGCTGCGTGGCGACGGGCTATGGACTGGCGATCGCCACCCTGCAGCTGCTTCGTCCCATGGCGGCGTTCGCGCGCCTGCCGAAGGTCGCCGCGATCATCCTGGTGGGGCTGGTCTCGACGCTGCCGATGATGTTCGTCGTCGCCTGGGGCCTGCAGGTGGTGCTTCCCGGACGGTCGACGGCGCCGGGACAGCTGGTGTCGCTCTATTTCTCGGTCGCGGCGGTGCAGGTGGTCATCGCGGGCATCGCCACATGGCCGTTCCTGGCGCCCCGCGACGCGGCGCCCGCCGCGGACGACCCGAACCTCGACCGCTTCTTCGAACGGGTTCCGGAGCGCCTGGGACGCGACCTGTTGGCGCTCGAGGCCCAGGACCACTACCTGATGGTCCACACGCGCCGGGGCTCGGCCCTCATCTACATGCCGCTCAGCGAGGCCACGCAGATCCTGCCGCGGCAGCTCGGCTTCCAGGCGCACCGGCGCTGGTGGGTCGCCCGCAAGGAAGTCGAACGGCTGCGCCGGGACGGTCATCAGACGCATCTCGAGCTGACGGGCGGCCTGACGGTGCCGGTGGGCCGGACCTACCTCGCGGCCGTCCGCGCCAGCCTCGCGGCGTCGGTGGCGTTGCCGTAAAGCTCCGCCGCGCGAATGGCATTGGCGGAATCCGCCGTTGCCGGGTCGGGTCGGCCGAGCGAGAGGGCGGCGAATTCCAAGCCGCTTCACCCGGAGACCCGATGCGCCACCGACTTCTCGCCTGCGCCCTCATGCTCGCCACGGCCGCACCGGCCGCGGGCTTCGCGCAGCAGCCCACCGTCCTGAAGACCACCTGCGACGGGGGCCCGTCACGCCCCGCGGACCCGGCCGCCGGCGCGGCGGACCTGGCGGGGGTCTGGGACTTCTACCTCGATGTGGGCGGCGTCCCCAGTTTCGGTCTGCTGGCCGTGGGCCGGCTCGACGGACGCTATGGCGGGACGCTGACGCCGGTGCGGACCGCGCCGGTCATCCTGCGCAGCCTGACGGTCAGCGACCAGACGGTGCGGATGGTCGTCGGATCGGCCGAAGGCGACGTCATCTTCGACGGCGTGCTTTCCGGCGCGGCCGACCGCATGTGCGGGATCGTGGCCTATCACGGCGGTCAGCTGCTGCCGATGGTGGCGCAGCGGCGGTCGCGGCCGCCGCCCGGCCCGCGCTAGGCCCCGCGCCCGGCGAGGGGCAGCTCAGAACCTTGGCCGTCGAGGATCGTTGTAGCTGGCGAGGGCGTAAGGCGGGGCAGCGATGGAGACAACATGGCCGACAGTCCGCGGGCGCGCCGCACATCCCCGATGAGCCTGATCGTCATTGCAGTGGTCTTCGCGGTGGCGGCGACGGTGGCCTTCCTGCTCTACGACGCGAACCGGCCGCGCGCGCTGGACGCCGGCGGCCTTCCGGCGGCCGCGCCCAGCGCCGCCGACCAGGGGCGGCCGACGCCGTGAGGGGCCGGGCCGGGCGCGGCCCGGGCGGCTAGGGGTAGAGCACCTCGCGCCAGGCGGCGACGTCGGGGCGGGCGCGCTCGCGGTGCAGGCGCGCGAGCTTCAGGGGGCCATCCCAGACCTCGACGACCGACACCTCGGGCGCGCGGGAGAAGATCAGGTCGACGTGGGCGAGCGCCCGATCGTCGTCAGGGTGCCCGGTGGCCAGGAAATCCGGTTCATCGCCGGCTTCGCCGATGAGGAAATAGGAATAGACGGTCACGGCGGCTCCTCTGCCTGCGTTGAAGTCCGCGAACGCGAGACGATCGAAGCGGCCTGGACGGTCATTCCTCGCCGAGGCCCTGGAACAACGAGGTAGGTCGGCCGTCGCCGCGCTTCAACGACTGAGCAGGGCTGCTCCTGGTCTTGTGATCGGGGCGTCGTGACTGGCGGCGGGGACCCGCGCGCCCTTAGCCGCCGGGGTGGAGACCTGGCGCTTCCTGACCCGTGCGGGCGACGTATTCGGTGTAGCCGCCGCCGTACTGGTGCACGCCGTCCGGGGTCAGCTCCAGCACGCGGTTCGACAGCGCCGCCAGGAAGTGGCGGTCGTGGCTGACGAACAGCATCGTCCCCTCGAAGTCCGCCAGCGCCTGGACCAGCATCTCCTTCGTGGCCATGTCGAGGTGGTTGGTCGGCTCGTCGAGGACCAGCAGGTTGGGCGGGTCAAACAGCATCTTGGCCATCACCAGGCGGGCCTTCTCGCCCCCGGAGAGGACGCGGCAGGGCTTCTCGACGTCGTCGCCGGAGAAGCCGAAACAGCCCGCCAGGGTGCGCAGCTGGCCCTGGCCGGCCTGGGGGAACGAGCCGTCCAGCGACTCGAAGATCGTCTCCTCGCCGTCCAGCAGATCCATGGAGTGCTGGGCGAAATAGCCCATCTTCACGCTGGCCCCGACGTTCACCACGCCCCTGTCCGGCTTGATGGCGCCGGCCGCGAGCTTCAGCAGGGTCGACTTGCCGGCCCCGTTGGCGCCCAGCACGCACCAGCGTTCCCTGCGCCGCACGAGGAAGTCCAGGCCCTGGTAGATCGGCTGCTCGCCATAGGCCTTGTGGACGCCCTTCAGGCTGACCACGTCCTCGCCCGAGCGCGGCGGGCTGCGGAACTCGAACTGGACCGACTGGCGCCGGCGCGGCGGCTCGACCCGCTCGATCTTGTCCAGCTTCTTGACGCGGCTCTGCACCTGGGCGGCATGGCTGGCGCGCGCCTTGAAGCGCTCGATGAACTTGATCTCCTTGGCCAGCATGGCCTGCTGGCGCTCGTACTGCGCCTGGCGCTGCTGTTCGGTGAGCGCCCGCTGCTGGTCGTAGAAGTCGAGGTCGCCGGAATAGGTGACGAGCGAACCCGCGTCGATCTCCACCACCTTGCCGATGATGCGGTTCATGAACGCGCGGTCGTGCGAGGTCATCAGCAGCGCGCCGTCGTAGGCCTTGAGGAAGCCCTCCAGCCAGATCAGGCTTTCCAGATCGAGGTGGTTGCTGGGCTCGTCGAGCAGCATCGCATCCGGGCGCATCAGCAGGATGCGGGCCAGCGCCACGCGCATCTTCCAGCCGCCGGACAGCAGGCCGACGTCGGCGTCCATCCGCTCCTGGCTGAAGCTGAGGCCGGCCAGCACCTCGCGGGCGCGGGCCTCCAGCGCATAGCCGTCCAGCTCCTGGAACCGCTCCTGCACCTCGCCGTAGCGTTCGATGACGGCGTCCAGCTCGTCGGCCCGGTCGGGATCGACCATGGCCGCCTCGAGCTCGGCCATCTCGGCGGCGAGCGCGCTGACCGGACCCACGCCGTCCATCACCGCGGCCACCGCGCTCTGGCCCGACATCTCGCCCACGTCCTGGCTGAAGTAGCCGATGGTCATGCCGGGATCGATGACGACGAGGCCGTCATCGGGCTGCTCCTGGCCGGTGATCATGCGGAACAGGGTGGTCTTGCCGGCGCCGTTCGGGCCGACGAGGCCGACCTTCTCCCCTTGAGGACGCCCATCGAGGCTTCGATGAACAGGATCTGGTGGCCGTTCTGCTTGGAGATGTTGTCGAGGCGGATCATCGGGCGCCCTGCTAGCCCGCGGCCGGGGAGAACGCCAGCGCGGCGGGTGGGCTATTCGTCCCAGTCCGCGCGCCTACTCGCGCCCGACGGAAGGGGGTAGACTGCGGAGGATGGCTCCACGTGGGGTGGGTTGGAGGACGCGAGAGATGCCTGAGGCCGCGAACGATGCGGGGCCCGCCCGGCTGACGATCACCGACGCCGACCTCCACGCCTATGTCCACCACGCCCTCGAGTCCGGCCGGCGACGGGAGGTCGAGGGGCTGCTGGCCTGCAATCCCGACCTGGCGGCGCGGGTGATGACGCAGATGCACCTGCGCGGACGCGAGCGCCCGAGGCGGCGGCGCGGCTTCGCCGTGACCAGCCTCGCGCTGGGCCTGGCCGCCTGCCTCGGCACCGGCGCCGGCTGGGCGGCCGCGGAGTACCGCGACCTCGATGGCTGGCGCGAGATCGACGGCGGCGCGCCGCCGGAATACGTGGAGGAGGCGGCGGAGTCCCGCCAGGCCGCGGACCTGCGCGAGCGCATGGCCTCGCAGGCGGAGACCGCCGAGCTGGACGTCGGCGAGATCCGCGACCGGCTGGGCGTGGAGCTGCCGGCGGCGCCGGAGGGCTGGCGCGTCCGCAACGTTCAGGTCTTCCCCACCGACGACGGCCCGGGCGTGAACCTGGTGCTGGAAACCGGCGACCAGCGCCGCCTGCAACTGTTCGCCGTCGCGGCGGGCCGCCGCACGGCGGCCCGAGCTGGCGCGGAAGGGGGACGAGACCGTGGCGTTCTGGCAGCGGGACGGGGCGGCGTTTGTGCTCAGCGGGTCACGGTCGCGGTCGAAACTTCTGGAAGACGTGGCCGCGCTCGGCGGAAACGGCCGGCTCTAGGCCGGCGGGCGTTGGAACGGGCGGCGTCACACCCTAGCTGTGCGGCATGCACATCGATCTGAACGCCGCCGACAGCCCTGCCGAACTGAAGACCGACGTGTGCATCGTCGGCGGCGGCGCGGCGGGGATCACCGCGGCGCGACGGCTGCTTGAACAGGGGCTCTCGGTCGTGCTGCTCGAAAGCGGCGGGCTCGACTACGAGCGCTCGACCGCGGCGCTGAACGCCGGCCAGAACGTCGGCGAGGCCTATTACGACCTGGAGGACGCACGCCTGCGGTTCTTCGGCGGCACGACGGCGATCTGGGGCGGCCGCATCGCCGAACTGGACCCCATCGACCTGGAGCGGCGGGACTGGGTGCCCCACTCCGGCTGGCCCATCCGCTGGTCCGAACTCGCCCGGTACTACGGGCCGGCTCGGGCGATCTTCGGCGAGCCGCCCGAGGGCGCCACCGCGGACGACCTGCGGCGCGCGGGCGCGCCGACGCCGGCCTTCGACGCCGCGCGGCTGGAGGTCGGCGTCTGGACGTTCGACCGCCGGTTCAACCGCTTCGTGTTCGACGCCTGCTCCGACCTGGTCCGCGACCCGCGCTGCCGGATCGTCACCCATGCGACGGTGACGGAGATCGAGCTCCACGCCGACGCGGGCCATGTGCGGCGCCTTCGAGCCCGGTCGCTCGCCGGCCGCGGCCTCGCCGTGGACGCGCAGATGTTCATCCTGGCGGCCGGCGGGCTGGAGAACCCCCGGCTGCTTCTGGCCTCCAACCGGGTGATCGGCGCAGGTATCGGCAACGGCCACGATCAGGTCGGCCGGTACTTCATGGAGCACCCGCACGCGCGCGGCGGACGGGTCGTAGGCGCGCGCGCCTGGGACCTGCTGAAAGCGTTCTCGCGCACGCACCGGACGGCCTCGCAGGAGCTCGCGGGCCTGCTGAAGCCGAGCGCCCGGGCGCAGCAGGACCTCCGCATCCTGAACAGCTCGCTGACCATCGCCGCGCGCCAGCCGGCCGACGCGGCGATGAACTGGGGCGTCCGGGCCTATTCGCGGCTGAAACACAACATCGCGCCCTCGCGCGGCGGGCGCGCGCTATGGATGACGACCAAGTCGGCGGTGAAGTGGGCGCAGCAGCGCACCGATCCGCTCCGGCCATGGCTGCTCCACCGGCTGGGCCTGCGCGACCTCGCGCTGCTGGTGCGGGCGGAGCAGGCGCCGAACCCGTCCAGCCGCGTGCTGCTGACCAGCCAGCGCGACCCGCTGGGCGTGCCGCGGCTGGCGCTGGACTGGCGGACCACGCCGCTGGACGGCGACAGCGTGGGCGGGCTGGTGACCCTGCTGGACGCGGAACTCCGCCGCCTCGGCTTCGGGCGGGTGGAGCGCGCGCGCTGGCTGGACGAGCCCTACGACGGCTGGCGCACCGATCCGCTGATCAGCGCCCACCCGATCGGCGGCTACCACCACATGGGAACGACCCGGATGTCGGACGATCCCAGGCAGGGCGTGACCGACGCGTTCGGTCGGGTGCACGGGGTGGAGAACCTCTACGTCGTCGGCAGCTCCGTCTTCCCGACGTCGGGCTGGGCCAACCCGACGCTGACGATCGCCGCGCTGACCCTGCGGACCAGCGACCAGATCGCGCGGCGCCTGGCGCGGACGGCGGCGGCCTAGGCGGGCGACCGGCGGCTCAGCCGCCCAAAGCCCGCGCCGCCTCCCGGGCGGAGGACGCGAGGGGAGCGGGCAGGGCGTCGAGGGCGAACCAGCCGAGGCCCGTGTGCTTCTCGGGCTCGAGCAGGGCGGGCTCGCCGTCGAAGGTCCGGGCCAGGAACACCGGCGACACCCAGTGCGCCGCCTCTTCGGAGACAATGAGGTCGACGAGGCAGAGGAGCTCGAGCGGGCCGAGCTGCAGACCCAGCTCCTCGGCGACCTCGCGGCGGGCGGCGGCCTCGGTGGGCTCGCCGAAGTCGACCTTGCCGCCCGGCAGGCTCCAGGAGTCGGCCTCGGGGGACCGCGCGCGACGGATCAGCAACAGCGCGCCGTCGCGGACAATGGCGACGCCGCAGCCGACGCGCGGGGCATTCGGGACAGGAGACGACATCGGGCGAGGGTCCCAGAGTCGGCGCCGGCTTTCCAGCCGCCGCGGCCGCCCCTCTGGAGCTTGACGGCGTCAAGGCCGGACGAGGACGCCCCTGCGAGCCAAGGCGCATGATCTCCGCCCACGGAGCGCGATGCTGACCTTGCTGGGCTACCGGCGGATCCGGGATGCGGGATGCGGGATGCGAGATGCGGGGGGCGTGACGCCTATCGCGTCTGGCCGCCGTCGACCGGGACCACGGCGCCGGTCATGAAGCTGGCGCGCGGGGAGAGCAGGAAGGCGGCGACCGCGCCGATCTCCTCGGGGCGGCCGAAGCGCTTGAGGGGGACCTCGCGGTTGATCCAGCGGGTCCAGTTCTCGGCCCGCGGGCCGTTGGCGCGCTCCTCCCACTCGCCGCCGGGGAAGATGATGTTGCCGGGCGCGATGGCGTTGATGCGCACGCCGCTGGCGCCGGCGATGCGGGCGAGCTCCTTGGTCAGGTGGTTCATCGCCGATTTGGAGACGCCGTAGGTCAGCGGCGTGCCGAGCGCGCCGAGGCCCGCGATCGAGCTGATCAGCAGGACCGACCCCTCCTTGCGCGGGGTCATGCGGCGGAGCGCGGCGCGGGCCAGCCGCCAGGCGCTGTCGAGGTTCTGCGAGAAGCCGGCGTCCCAGGTCTCGTCGTCGACCTCGAAGCCGGGCGGGCAGGGATGCAGGCCGACGTTGGCGACCGCGCCGAAGATCGGGCCGAGCTCGTCCTCGGCGCGGGCGACGGCGTCCTCGATCACCCGGGTGTCGCGCATGTCGCCGGCGATGGCGAGCAGGCGGTCGTCGCCGTAGGTCCCGGCGAGCCGCGCGCGCTGGGCCTCCAGCGCCTCGGCGCCGCGAGCGGTGATCGCCACCTTGGCGCCCTCGGCCAGGCAGGCCTCCAGGATGCCCAGGCCGATGCCGCGGCTGGCGCCGGCGATGAAGACGACCTTGCCGTCGAGTCCGAGATCCATGCGCGCCTCCGATGCGAACAGCAGGCAGCCAATACATGTGCCGCCGCGTCAGAGAAGTCCCACACGTGTGGCGCCGCGGACGCAACCCTGTGCGGTCTGAAGGGTTATGATCGGCCGAACGCCGTTCACCGTGTGCCCGCAGATGACGCCTGACGATTGCCGCCGACGAGCCGACGACCTGCTGCGCGCAGCCGCGCAGGCCGCCAACATGCGCGAGCGCGGCCAGCTGATCGACGAGGCCATGCGCTATCACAACATGGCTCAGGACAACGGACAGGGGGCCCGCGCGGCCGAGGCCGACGACGGATCGGATCCGGACGCCCGGACCTGAGGGTTCTTCGAAAGCGAAGAGCCCCCGGCCCGTGCGCCGGGGGCTCCTAACGCGACTGGAGAGCGCATTCGTTGGGGGACGAACGCTCCGAGGCAACGGCGCCGCTTGCCGCGCAGTTCCTGGATTCGGCCTCAGCGCGTAGAAATACGGGAACCCGGAACGCCGTTCGCTCTTGCTAGCGTGCGGACCATGAAGCGGCCCGTGGACTATCGCCGGAACGCACAGGAATGCCGCAAGCTCGCCGCGCGGATGCCGCCGGCGCACAAGCAGCAATTGCTGGAAATGGCGCGCCAGTGGGAGGCGATGGCCGAGGAAGAAGCCCGCGGCGCCGCCAACGACGAACGCTGAGGCCGGCGCCGGAAAAGCCGCCGCCTTTGTCGGATCGGCGGAGCCTGGCGCGTCCTTGGGGCCAGCCTCGCGGATGATCGGAAGGAGCGCGCCGTGGCCGAAGCGAAGATCAAGGGACCGGCGTCCTACTTCCCCTCGATCGAGAAGACCTACGGCCGGCCGATCGCCGAATGGAAGGCGCTGGTGCGCCGCCACCAGCCGGCGAAGCATATGGCGCTCGTCGCGATGCTGAAGACCGAACACGGGATGGGCCACGGGCACGCCAACGCCATCGTGGCCCACACGCTGGCCGAGGACCTGGCGGAAGATCAGGCCTGATCTTGCCTCGGGCCGGGCGTCGTCCTAGAGCCCTGACGACCGATCCGTGTAGAGCATCGGGCTGACCAAGGGAGTTCGGTGGCGCCGCCTGGGCCGTCGCAGAGTGGGGACGGGGGAGCCCGCTGGTCCGCGCGTTCTTCGAGCGCCGCGAGGCCCTGATCCTGTTCGTGGCGGCGCGGACGCGCGACATGGCCACGGCCGAGGACGTGGTGCAGGACCTGTATCTGAAGATTGCGGGACTGGACCCCACGGCCGAGGTGCGGGCGCCCGAGGCGCTGCTCTACCGCATGGCGGCCAACCTGCTGGTGGATCATGCGCGCAGCGTGCAGCGGTCGTCGCGCCGGAGCGCCGAGTGGCGGCTGGAGACCCGCACCGTGATGGACGGCCAGGACGTGGCGCACGATCCGCCGGCCGACGAGGTGGTGATCGGCAAGGAGCGGGTGCGGCTGCTGGCCGACGCCGTCGCCAGCCTGCCGCCGCAGATGGGCCGGGCGTTCCGTCTCCACAAGCTGGACGGCATGACGCAGGCCCAGACCGCCCAGGTCATGGGCGTCTCGGTGAAGATGGTCGAGGCGCACATCGCCGCCGCCATCAAGCATCTGGCGCAGAGGCTGCGGTCATGATGTTTTCGGCGCGACATAGGGGTGGGACGGTGCGGCGCCGTCTGTTCTGCCGATGACCAGCATGGCGACGCGGAACGAGGAGGTGATGGCGCAGGCCAGCGCTTGGCTCGCGCGTCTGCAACGCGACGAGGTCAGCGAGGCGGACGGGCTGGCGTTCGACGCCTGGCTGGCCGCCGCGCCCGACCACCCCGAGGCCTATCGCGCCGCCCTGGCCGCCTGGCAGGCGTTCGACGGCTGCGAAGCCGCGGTGCTGGACGAACTGGCCGCCGAGGCCACGCGCGAGACGCGCCGCGCCGCGCGGCGGCCCGGAGCCAGCCGGCGCTGGCTGATCGGCGGCGGGATGGCGATCGCGGCCGGGCTGACGGCGGTGGCGGTGCTCCCGACGCTGGACGCCCCGACGGTCCAGACCTACGCCACGGGCAAGGGCCAGCACGAGCGCATCACCCTGGCCGACGGCTCGGTGGTCGACCTCAACGCCGAGAGCCAACTGACGGTGCGCTTCGGACGCCGGGCCCGCGAGGTGGAGCTGGGCGACGGCCAGGCGGTGTTCGACGTGGCGCATGACGCCAAGCGGCCCTTCACCATCGAGGCGTCGGGACGTGCGGTGCGGGTGCTGGGCACCCAGTTCGACGTGCGAAACCGCGCCGGCGACGTGACCGTGACGGTCGCGCGAGGCCGCGTGCAGGTGCGGCCCGTCGCCTCAGTCCAGGGAGGCCAGGCCTTCGTCCTAACCCCGGGGCAGCGGCTGGCGATCCGCCGGACGGGTGCGGCCGAACTGAGCGACGTGGACCCGCAGGAGACGCTGAACTGGCGCTCGGGCCGCCTTGTGTACCGGGGCGAGCCGCTGGCCGAGGTGGTGGCGGACCTGAACCGCGAATTCGTCGAACAGATCGAGGTGACCGACCCGACGCTGGCCCGGATGCCGGTGACGGGCGTCATCGTGCTGGACGACCAGGCCTCGGTCGCCGCGCGTCTGTCCTTGATGCTCCCGGTAAGATCGGTACCTTCCGAGCGGGGGCTGCTGCTGCTTCGGAAATGACCGGGGGCTCGTCCCCTGGCGGACGATCCGGGCTGAGGCGGAGCTGACCATCCATAGGCGTCGGGAGTGGGGAGCCGCCATCGCGTGCGTTGCGATGGCGCTGGGCGGCGGCGACCCCGCCGCGGCCGCGCCCGCGCGCGTCCGGTTCCGCATCCAGCCGCAACCCTATCCCGAGGCGCTGCTGGACTTGGCGCAACAGGCGAACGTGACGCTGATCGGGGCGGCCGCCTGCCCGGGCGTCTCGCGCGTTCGCCTGGCCGGGGCCATGACCGTGGAAGAGGCCCTGTCGCGGCTGCTGGCCGGGGCGCCCTGCAACTGGCGGATGATCGCGCCGGGCGCGCTGGAGATCACCCCGGCCCGCCAGGGCGAGGCCGCGCGGCCCGCCCCGGGCCCGCCGGTGACGGTGGGCGAACTGCTGGTGACCGCGACCAAGCGGGTGGCCGACCCGCGGGAGCTGGCCGTCGGCATCACCGCCATCCCGCGGCGGCGGCTGCGCGAGACCGGCGCCAGCGATCCGGGCGACGCGGCGGCGCAGATGGCGGGGGGTGCTGACCACCAACCTGGGCCCCGGGCGCAACAAGCTGCTGCTGCGCGGCCTGGCCGACGGGGTCTTCACGGGCCGGGCGCGGACGACGGTGGCCACCTACCTCGACGACATCCCGGTGAACTACAACGCCCCGGACCCGGATTTCCGGCTGGTGGACGTGGAGCGGGTGGAGGTGGCGCGCGGGCCGCACGGGGCGCTGTACGGCGCCGGTGCCATGGCCGGGGTCTATCGCATCGTCACCCGCAAGCCGGACCTGGGCCAATGGTCGGCCGAGGCGCTGGCGACCGGCGCCACGACGCGGGGCGGGGGGCCGAGCGGCGCGGTGGAGGGCTACGTCAACCTGCCGCTGGTCGGCGACATGGCCGGCCTGCGGCTGTCGGCCTACCACGAGGTGCAGGGCGGCTATCTCGACGACGTGGTCCAGAACCGCAGCAACGTCGACCGGACCGAGCGCCAGGGGGCGCGGCTGAGCTTCCTGGCCCAGCCGAAGGACGAGCTGTCGATCACCCTGACCGGCGCGGCCCAGCACCTGCGCTCGGAGGACACCCACTACACGATCCGCGGCATCGGCCGGAAACGGGCGGTGCTGATCCCCGAGCCGCACGTCAACGACATCGAGCTGCTGACCGGGGTCGTGCGCTATTCGTGGGCCGATGCGGAGCTGACGTCGGCGACCGGCTTCGTGCGCCACGCCTACGGCAGCCTGTTCGACGCGACCCCGGTGCAGGAGAACTACACGGCGCGCGCCGAAACATCGGCCTACTCCGAGCGCACCCGCACCCGGATGCTGGTGCAGGACCTGGTGCTGACGTCGCGCGGGGCCTCGAGCCTGGAATGGCTGGCCGGGCTCTACGCGTCCGAGGCGCGGCTGAACTCGCCGAGCGAACTGCTGGCCCAGAACACCGGCCAGCCGAACGTCTCGGTCTATTCCGAGCTGCGGCACGAGACGATCCGAGAGTTCGCCGGCTATGCCGAACTGGCCTACGAGCCGTCGCCGGGCTGGACGCTGGCGGTGGGCGGGCGGCTGTACCACATCGACCGGCGCATCCGCTCGGACGTGGCCTCCGAGCGGTTCGCGCCGCGCAGCCTGGACCGCAGCAACCAGTTCACCGGCTTCTCGCCCAAGATCTCGCTGCAGCGGCAGTTCGAGAACGGCGACCTGGTCTATGCGGTGATCAGCGAGGGCTTCCGGCCGGGCGGGGTCAACACCGGCGGCACGCTGCCGGCCCCCGAAGCGCAGGAGACCTTCTCCTCCGACCGGCTGCGCAACTACGAGATGGGCGTGAAGCTGGAGCGCTTCCAGCGCCGGCTGTCGCTGAGCTCGGCGGTCTATTACGACGTCTGGAAGGACATCCAGACCGACCAGTTCCGGGAATCCGGGATCCCCTACACCACCAATGCCGGCGACGCCCACGTCCTGGGCCTCGAGGCCGAGTTCGCGCTGCGCACCGACAACGGCTTCCTGGCGCAGCTGAACGGGCGGGTCACCCGCACCCGGACGGCCAACGCCAACCTCGAGTTCATCCCGATCCTGGCCAAGACCCTGCCGGGCGCGCCGCCGGTGTCGGGGGGCGCGCTGCTGAGCTACGAGCGCCCGGTGTTCGGCGACTGGACGGGACGGATCGTCGGCCAGGCGATCTATGTGGGCCTGTCGCGGGTTTCGTTCGACCCGCGCCTGCCGAAGACCGGCGGATTCACCCAGACGCGGCTGCTGGCCGAGCTGAGCCGCGACGGCCGCGGGGCGCAGGTGTTCGTCACCAACACCCTGGATCCGTTCCGCGACACGTTCTCGTTCGGCAATCCGTTCACCGCCCCCCAGGCGCGCCAGATCACCCCGCAGCGCCCCATCACCGTGGGCGCGACCCTCTTCGCGGCGTTCTAGACGAAAATCTTTCGACCCGACCTAGGGTTGGGGACACGCGGCGCCGTCTTCCCCGCGACCTACGGCTCCGTGACAAGTCCGCAGGTCGTCAATCGGATGCGCCTTTGACCGGCGCAGCAGTCAAACGTCGCGTGCGTTCCGAGCCCACGGTCACGCGACGGGCGGCTGAGGGCGGCCCTGGCGGGAGAGCGTCAGGGCCGCGCCTCCCTTGGACGGGCCTGCGGCGACGCGGGCCGACGATCCCGTTTGGCCCTTATCCACAGCAATGCTAGGCTGGCGCCGTCGATGGCGGCCGGCTCGGGCCGCGCCAAGCGCCCCAGGCGAACTCGGGGCGCGGGAACATCGACCCCGCGTCGGCTCTCCAGTCGCTGGCACGAGACCTATCGCCCCGGTTCGAGGATCGTCACACCCTCAGCCGGGGCCTCTCGTTTTCTTTCCGGTTCCCGATCCCAGTGCGCCGCCCGCACGCGCGGCGTTGGCTCACGCCAGGGAACTGCGGCAGTGTCGGCCCGAACCGAAGAACCGCCTCGAGGGGATCCATGGAATTCGACGACGTCGTGCTCGGCCGCCGGAGCATCCGCGGCTACAAGCCGGACCCCGTGCCGAGGGCGCTGATCGAGGAGATCCTGACGCTGGCGATGCGGGCGCCGTCGTCGATGAACACCCAGCCCTGGAACTTCTACGTCGTCACCGGCGAGCCGCTGGACCGCATCCGGGCCGGCAACACCGAGCGCAACCTGGCGGGCGTGCCGCACAGCCGCGAGTTCCGGACCGGGGAGGCCTTCGCCGGCGTCCACCGGGAGCGGCAGATCGGCGTCGCCAAGCAGCTGTTCGCGGCCATGGGCATCGCGCGTGAGGACACCGCCATGCGCCAGGACTGGGTGCTGCGCGGCTTCCGGCAGTTCGACGCGCCGGTGTGCGTGATCATCACCTACGACAAGGTGCTCGCGAGCAGCGACGACACGCCCTTCGACTGCGGAGCGGTGACCAACTGCCTGGTCAACGCGGCGTGGTCGCGGGGGCTGGGCTGCGTGATCAACAGCCAGGGGATCATGCAGTCGCCGGTGGTGCGCGAGCACGCCGGAATCGCCGACGACCAGGTGATCATGAAGGCGATCGCGCTGGGCTGGCCCGACGACAGCTTCCCGGCCAATGCAGTGGTCTCGGAGCGCAAGAGCGTGGCCGAGGCCACGACCTTCGTCGGGTTCGGCGACTAGCGGCGCCGAGCCCGGTCAGCGGCGTCAGATGTCGGCCTGGTTGGCGAGCGAGGCCAGGGCGACGACGATCTGGGCCGGGGCGAAGGGCTTGGTGACGATGACGCTGAGCGGCACGCCCTTGGACGCCCACTCGTGGCTGCTGTCGCCGGTGACGTAGACGATGGGCAGGCTGGGGTTCAGCTGGCGCGCGCGGCTGGCCACCTCCCATCCGCTGCGGCCGCCCTTCAGCCTGACGTCGGTGACGAGGCCGTGGAGATCGCGCGCCCGGTCCATCTCGAGGATGGCGATCGCTTCCGAGGCGCTGGCGGCGGTGCGGACCCCGTAGCCGCCATCCTCGAGCGCGGCCTGGATGACCTCGAGGACGAGCGCCTCGTCATCGACGGCCAGCACGACGGGCATGGGGGAAAGGACAGACATGGGCTCACCTGCTCGACGGGCGGGAGCACACTCTGTCTCTCTGGCTGGCGCAGCCGGTTTCGGCGCCAACTGAACCCAGTTTATGGGAGGCCCGGCCGCAAACCAATGTAATTCGCTGCGGCGCGGCGCCGCGTTCAGGCCGCAGGCGGCGGGCCCTGCAGCGAAACCGGCGTCGAGATCGTGCAGTGCACGCCATCGGCGTCCAGGGCGTAGGTGGTCTTCGCGCCCAGCTGGTAGGGCAGGGCCTGCTCGATGAGCTCGCGCCCCTGGCCCGCGCGCGGCGCGCCGGCGGCCGGAACCTCGACCCCGGTTTCGCGCCAGTCGATATGCAGCCAGGGCTTGCCGCCCGGACCCTCGGCCTCGAACGACCAGGTCACCTGCAGATGCGCCTGCGGCTGCCGCAGCGCGCCGTACTTCATGGCGTTGGTGGCCAGCTCGTGAAGCGCCATGGCGAGGGTCTGCACGGTCGATGAGCGCAGCCGAATGCCCTTGGGCCCTTCCAGCCGCATGCGCTCGGGCTGGCCGCCCACGGCCGACAGTTCCAGGTGGATCAGTTCGTCGAAGGTGACCCGGTCCTGCTCGCCCAGGCGCGACAGGAGGCCCTGCACGCGGGCGAGCGCGTCCATGCGGTCGGCGAAACGGGCGGAGAAGTCCGGCAGGTCGGTGCTCGCCCGGGCCGTCCGGTCGGCCAGCGAGCGGATGATGCCGATGAGGTTCCGCGTGCGGTGCTGCAGCTCGGCGACCAGCACCTTCTGGATCTCTTCCCACTGGCGGCGCTCGGTGATGTCGACCATCGCCCCCACCATCCGGACCGGCCGGCCGTGTTCGTCGTAGGAGAAGCGGCCGCGCGCGTAGTGCCAGCGGACCTCGCCGTCGGGACGGACCGTGCGGAACTCGCGGGCGTATTCGGTGCGGCTGTCCATCGCCGCCTGCAGCGCCGCCTCGGTGGCCGCGCGGTCCTCGGGATGGAGTCGGGAGGCCCAGGCCTCGTAGCTGGGGGTCACCTCGCCGACGACGTAGCCCTGCATCCGGAAGTGGCCGTCCGACCAATGGACCTCGCCGGTGCGCACGTTCCAGTCCCATAGGCCGAGCTGACCGACCTCGATCGCGCTGCTCAGCCGCTCCTCGCTCTCCTCCAGCCGCTGCTGGCCGAGCTTGTCCTCGGTGACGTCGCGGCCGATCTTGAGATAGCCGCGCAGCCCCTCCCGCGGATCCTTCAGCGCGATGGTCTGGCCGTCGAGGAACACGGCGCTGCCGTCCTTGCGCCGATGCCAGCGGACGTTCGCCGCCGCCCCGTGCTCGCGCGCGCCGGACAGTTCGCGCTCGGGAATGCCGGCGGCGCGGTCCTCGTCTGTGAAAATCAGGTCGGTCCGCTGTCCCATGACCTCGGCGGCCGACCAGCCGAGGATTTCCTGCGAGCCGCCGAGCCAGTCGGTGATGCGGTCCTCCGCGTCGCTGACGATCAGCACATAGGCGCGGGCGTTCTCGACGAAGAGGCGCAGGCGCTCGTCGGTGGCGCGCAGTTCGGCGACGGTCTTCAGGCGGTCGATGACCGGGCCCAGGGTCATCGCATAGGTCTTCAGGAACGCGATGTCCTCCCGGTCGAACGTCCGCACCCGGCGGGCGTCGACCTGCAGGACGCCGAAGGGCGTACGGCCCGGCAGCAGGATCGGGACGTTCACCAGCGCGATGACGCCGTGCTCCACCAGGAACGGGGGGAAGACGAACCGCGTCTCGAGGGCGATGTCGTTGGTGATGACCGGTTCGGTCCGCTCGATCGCATAGGCTTCGGACGACCGCTCGCTCAGGTCGATGCGTTCGCGGCCCACGATGCCGGGGGCGCCAGCCGATCCCCGCCCGGACAACCCCGGTGTTGGAGCTCCGCTCGATCTCGATGACCTTGGCGAGGTCGACGTCGAGCGCCTCGGCGATGATCCGACACCCCTCGTTCAGGATCTCATCGAGGTCGTCGTGGTCCAGCACGAAGTCGCCGAAGTCGGCGAGGGCGCGTTGGCGCCGGATGAGTTCGCTGTGATCGGCCATCCCGGACCACAACGCCCCCGCATCGCATGCGCTGCAAGGGCGAAGTCGCCGGGGCCGCCGTTTTGCTTCGTGGAGCGGCTTGGCCGGCGGCGCGTTTGAGGCTCCGAACCGACACGGGATGAGGAACCTTCCATGACCAAGACCGCTCCGATCGCCATCGCCGCCGTCCTGACGCTGGGCCTGGGCCTGGCCGCCTGCGGCGAGCGCGCCACGGGCACGGCCCCGCAGGGCTCGGACGTGGCCGCTGCGATGCCGGACACCTCGACGACCCGCGAAGCGGACCGCCTCCCTGACCGCCCCGGACGCCGGCGCGACGGGCACGGTCCCGGCCGACGGTTCGGCCCCGGCGGTGGCGCCGACGCCGCCGGTCGGCACCGCCGGCGGCTCGGCGGGCGTGCCGGGCGCCAGCGAGCGTCCGGTGGAGCCGGGTCAGCGCTAGGCGGCCGGACCCGGGTACCTGAGCCAGAGCGCACGGAAGTCGGCGCGATAGTCGGCTTCCGCGTGCGAGCGCGGGTTGTCGAACACCATGGTCGTGCGGCGGGCCCGGTCGTAGGGCGCCCACGCCGGGAGCTTCGGGGTGTTCGGGTCGCCGGTCTTCACGAAGGCGGCGAGCGCTGACGAAAGTTCGTCGGCCAGGCGCATGTTGTTGGCTTCCGGGCCTTGCAGCGCGCCGCGGATCTCGCGGGCGCTGGGACCGACGTCGACGCCGTGGGTCGCCCCGTAGCGGCCGCCCCACGCGGGGCTCGGCGACTTCCACAGATAGACCCAGACCGGCGCGCCGCCCTGAGCGGCCTGCGCCGCCTTGCGCTCGGCCATGGCGAAGCTGGCGCCGCGGCCCTGGTCGCTGATGATCCTCGCCTGGATCAGGTAGGGCGAGGCCGCCGGGTCCTCCTGGCGGTAGCGGTCGAGGACGGCGTCGGCGTCGGCGCCGACCCGCGGCTTGAGCATCGCCTTCACCCCGTCCCACGTCTGGTCGAAGTCGCGCTGGCGGTAGCTGCGCTCGTCGAGCGTGGTCGAGACGATCATCGGCACGTCGGCGCTGATCGCCGGCGCATCGGGATCGAACGGGTGACGCGGCAGGGCGACGCCGTCGAGCACCGGGGTGAAGGAGCCGGGCGCCTCGCCGCGAATGCGGGCCGAGGCCTCCATGTCGGCCTGGGCCGAGAGCAGGTCGTAGAAGGGGACGGCCTGCAGCTTGCGGATGTCGCCGCCGCCGAGGTTCAGCGTCTTCAAGAAGGCGTCGGTCGTCTGTTTCGCCCGTTCCCGGGGCGCCACGCGGATCATCGCGCCGCTCTGCTGGACCGCGCGGTGGAAGAGGCCCTTGGCGGCGGGCATCGCCATCATCGCGCTGACCTTCGCCCCGCCGCCCGACTGGCCCATGATCATGACCTTGCCGGGATCGCCGCCGAACGCCTCGATGTTGTCGCGCACCCAGGCCAGGGCCGCGGCGAGGTCGGACAGGCCGGCGACGCCCGACTGGGCGAACTCGGCCGGGGCGCCGGAGTCGGCGAGATGCAGGAAGCCGAAGGCGCTGAGGCGCTGGTTGACCGAGACCACCACGCAGTCGGCGAAGCGGGCCATCATCTCGCCGTCCATGCCGGGCGAGTTGGACGAGCCGCCATAGAAGCCGCCGCCGTGGAAGCGGACGATCACCGGCTTGCGGGCGGTGCGCGTCAGGTCCGGCGTCCAGATGTTGAGGTTCAGGCAGTCCTCGCCCATCCCGCCCGGCTGGATGTCGAGGTAGATGAGGTTGGCGTAGTCGGCGCGGCGGTCGCCAGGCGTCTGGGGCGGGATCTGGCCGTAGTCGAGGGCGTCGCGGACGCCCGCCCAGGGCTTCACCGGCTGGGGCGGCCGGAAGCGGTTCCGCCCCGAGGTGTCGGCGCCGTAGGGCACGCCCTTGAACACCTTGATCCCGCCGGACACCAGACCGCGGAGCTTGCCGGCGCGGGTCTCGACGATCGGGAAGATGTCGGTGGTTGCGCCGCGGGCGACCCCGGCCATGAAGAAGGACGCGCCTGCGGCGCCAAGCAGGGCGCGGCGGTTGGGCTGGAACAAGGTCATCGGCGACTCCCCCGGATCATCGTTCCGCGGACTCGTACCGAAGTTTCGAAAACGTGCAAGCGGGCGGGATGCGAGGAGCGACGGACGCCGCATTGGCGCGCGCGCCGATCGGCGCCAAGCTACGCCGTCCAGGCAGGGCGAGGGGGCACCACATGGCGCAGGTTTCCGGCGTACCCGTCAGCTTCATCAATGTGAGCGAGCGCGAGCGGGCGCTCGCGTTCTACACCGGCACGCTGGGGCTCGCCGTGCGAAGCTCCGACGCGTTCGGGGACTTCCTCGCCGTGGACGGTGGGCTGATCCGGCTGACGGCGTTGCCGGACTACAAGGCCGGTCCGCATCCGGTGTTCGGCTGGAACGTCGCCGACATCGAGGCGGCGGTGCGACGCCTGAGCGCGCAGGGCGTAGCCTTCAGCATCTACGAGGGGATGGGGCAGGACGCGGCAGGCATCTGGACCGCTCCGGACGGGGACGCGAAGGTGGCCTGGTTCGCCGATCCCGACGGCAACGTGCTGAGCCTGGCGCAGGCCTGAGGGGCAAGCCTCTCGAGGGATCCGCGCCCGCGGGGGACGGGCGCGGGACGGAGCCCTAGTGGATGCCGTCGGGCGAAACGGCCTGGCCGGCGGCGAAGCTGCGGCTTTCCGCCGGTCGCACGGCGGTTTCCACGTGGCGCTCGGCCTCCTCGCGGAACCGTCGGGTCAGGTGGGCCTGGTCGTCGTACTCGGCCTTGATCTTGAGGAACCAGGAGCCCTCTTCCTCGAAGATGTGGTGCAGGACGGCGCCACGGAGGTGCTCCAGCTTGTCGGCCCATTCCGGGGTGGCGGGGTCGATCCGCTCGAGTTCGGCCATCTGCATCTTGGCCGTGGTCTGCTCGGTGTAGGCCATGCCGGCGTGCGTCTTCTCGCCGGCCTTGGCGAGCGCCGGGTAGAGCACGACCTCCTCGGCGATGGAGTGGCCGGCGAGCAGGCGGCCCAGATGTTCCATGGCCTCGACGCGGGCGTGCGCCTGCGTCGCCGTGCGGCAGGCCTCGAAGGCGGCGCGGATCAGATCGTGATGGTCGAGCGCCAGGCTGAGCCAGTCGTCGCCCTGGGCGGCGGCCCGGGCCCTGGCGGTGGCTTCGGCGCGCTTCTCGTCGCTCTCCGGAGGCGTGATCGCCCCCAGGGCCTTGTCGATGATCGACATCTGGAACTCCCTCGAAGGACGACGCGCGCCCGCCGATCGGGCGGCGCCGGCCCTGGAAGAGCCAACCCACAAGGGGAGGCGCCGTTCCGCGCGCAGGCCGTCGGCGACGCGAAGGGGCGGCCGTCGTTCGCGCCGCACCGGCCGCCGGCCGTCAAGCCGCCTCTGGCGCGGGCGCGCCCGGAACCGGGTCGCGGACCCATTCGACGACGACGGCGTGCGGCCGGCCGCCCGCGGCGGTCCAGCTGAAGGCGTCGCCCGCGCTGAGCCCGATGAGGGCGGCGCCGGCGGGGGCGGCGACGGAGAGGCGGCCAGCGTCGACATCGGCTTCGGCGGGCAGGACGATCTCGACCTGGCGCGTGCGGCCGCTAAGCAGGTCGCGGTATTCCACGTGCGAGCCCAGGCGCACGAAGGGGACCGCGCCGGGACGCGGCTCGCGCACCAGGCGGGCGCGGTCGAGCTCGCGGCGCAGGAGGGCGCCGCCCTCGGTCTGCAGCGCTTCGGCGAGGTCGGCGAGCTGATTGTAGTCGGTTTCGGTCAGCCGCACCGGGGGCGGCCGGGGCGGGTGGATGGCGGTGGTCACGAAAAGACTCCTTCGCCGCGGCGTCGCGAAGCGACGCGCGCAGCCATAGTCTTCCGCCAAAGGACGGAAGGTGTTCTGGGTTGCGGAAAAGATTTCGACCACACGCTACGGCCGAAGGGCGCTGCGTCGAAAGATCAGGGCGAAATCAGGGGCTAACCCCGGTCCACGCTATACAGCGCAGGAGGGACCGGGGCTCAGTGGCCTGCGACCAGGCGACCGGCGTGATGCGTTCGACGCTGATTGGCGACCGATTTGCACATAGCAAGGTCTAGATGAGTGTTCGTGGCGGCAAAGTCAAATCCGCGCACGGCCGCTCTCGCCCGACTGAACCTTCCGCACGCCTGCGCGTAGCCGCTCCGGATCGGAGCTTCGCATTTGTTCGAATTCTCAGCCTACCATGTCCTGCTGGCGGCGCTCGGCATGGCGATCATCCTCGCCTACTGGCTGCCGCGGTTCTTTTCGGGACGTGAACCGGCCGCCTCGGGGCTGCTGATCGGGCTCGGCTGGCTGACCTTCGGCTGGATCCCGGACATGCCGCAGGCGATGAGCCCCATCACCGCGCCCAGGCCGTGGGAGGTGGTCAGCGAGCTCTGCGTGATCGTCGGCCTGTTCGGCGTCGGGCTGCGGATCGACCGACTGATGAACCTGACGCTATGGGGGCCGACGGTTCGGCTGCTGGCGATCGCCATGCCGCTGACCATCCTGGGCGTGGCCGCGATGGGCTGGGAGCTGGCCGGCATGACCCTGGCGGGGGCCCTGCTGCTGGGGGCGGTGCTGGCCCCCACCGACCCGGTGCTGGCCGGCGACGTCCAGGTGGGCCGGCCAACCGAAGGCGGCGAACATCCGATCCGCTTCACCCTGACCACCGAGGCCGGGCTGAACGACGGCCTGGCGTTCCCGTTCGTGCACCTGGGCCTGGCGATCGCCGCGGCGACGGTCGTCTCGCCGGAGCTGCTGGCCGAGTGGGCGTGGCGGGACCTGGCCTACCGGGTGCTGGTGGGCGCGGCCTGCGGGGTGGCGATCGGCTGGCTGCTGGGCAAGATCCTCTTCGCGCTGCCGAGGGCGAACGCCCTGTGCAACACCCAGGCGGGGGTGTTCGCCCTGGCCGGAGTTTTCGTCGCCTATGGCGTCACGGAGCTGGCCGAGGGCTATGGCTTCATCGCCGCCTTCGTGTCGGGCGTGACCCTGCGGCGGGCGGAGTCCGACCACGCCTTCCACGTCCGGCTGCATGATTTCTCCGAGAACATCGAACATGCGCTGACCGCGGTGCTGCTGATCGCGCTGGGCGCGGCGATGCCGGCGTTGCTGCCGTCGCTGGACCTCGCGGGCGCGGCCATCGGCCTGGCGCTGATCCTGGTGATCCGGCCGGCGGCGGGGCTGCTGTCGTTGATCGGTTCGCGCCTGCGTCGGGGCGAGCGGCTGGTGGTGTCGTTCTACGGCGTCCGCGGCGTGGGCTCGATCTACTACCTGAGCTACGCCGGCAGCCACGCCGAGCTCACCAACGAGGCGCGGCTGTGGGCGGTGACGGCGTTCACGATCCTGCTCTCGACAGTGCTCCACGGCTTCACCGCCGCCCCGGCGCTGGAGCGGGTGACCGGCGAGAAGCAGACCGCGTGAGCGGAGGCAGATGGCGGCGCCGACATACGCGCGGGCGGCCGGCCCGGCCGCTCAGCGGTTCGCCGGGATCCGGAAGCTGACAGGTTGGAGCACCGTGGCGCCCTCGGCGACCGGCGCGGAGTTGGCCCGGACCTTCACGTTCTTCTCGGCGATATAGATGGCGTGCTTGCCGAAGCCATGGCCCTTGGGGCTCTCGTCGATCACCTCGCAGCCCTCCGCCCCGGCCTGGGTGAGGCGGCAGCGCAACAGGACGTCGCCGCCGACGTCGTCGTAGGACGCCCGCAGGGGATAGTAGCTGGCGGCGGGCGCGGCCGGGTCGTAGGCGGGCGGCGGCTCGGCGGACTTGGGGCCCGCGGTGACGGTCAGGCCCTTCAGGCGCGGCTCCGCCGCGTCGCGGGCGGCCTTCACCGGCGGCGATGAGGCGCGGCCCCGCCGGGGCGTCTCACCCGTGGCAGGCGGCGCGATCAGGCCTTCCGGCCGGCCATTGGGTTCGACGAACTGCAGGGTGAGCAGCATGCGGCCGGTGAGGTAGCGGGTCTGCCGGAACTGAGCCTTGGCGGCCGCGGCGAGGGCCGTGTCGCGAAGCCCCGCGGTCTCGCGGCTGACGTCGAGCACGAAGCAGTTGTCCAGCACGAAGTTGTCGTACCGGCAGTCCAACTGGGCGGTGAGGCCTGCGTATCGGGCCGAGGCCACCTGCAGCGGCGGGGGCTGGGTGTCGTGGGCGAGGCGGAAGGTGATGGGGACGCGGACAACGCCCTGGCCGCTGGCCGGCGGCCGCGCCTGGAAGGCGCGTGAGAGCTTCATCGCCGCGTCGCCGAAGCCCTTCCCGGCGGGCTCCTCGGCGACCACCTGGCAGCCGGAGAGGCGGCCCTCCGGCCCCACGGCGCATTCGAGTTCGGCGCGGCCGGCATAGGCGAACTTGCGGAGCGGCTTGGGGTAGGCGGCCTCGAACTCTTCGGCGGTCGGCGTCTTCAGCCAAACGGACTCAGGAGCGCCTTGGGCGGCGGCGAGCAGGAGGGCGGCGGCGAGGGACATGCGGCTCTAAATGACCGGGGCGGCCCCGCGGTTCTAGCGGACGCGCCGCCGCAGGCGGATCACGGCGGCGAAATGCGCCCGGCCGCGACCGGTGCTAGGGAAGGGCGATGCGGGGCCTGGGGACCTATTGCGGGTGGGGCGCAGCCGCGGCGCTGCTGGCCGCCGGCGGCGCGTGGGCGCACGAGATCGGCGGGACCGACGCAGCGTTCGTCGCCGGCACGACGGGCCCCGATCCCATCCCCTTCCTGTACCTGGGCGCCAAGCACATGGTGACCGGCTACGACCACCTGCTGTTCCTGGTGGGAGTCATTTTCTTCCTCCACCGGCTGCCGCAGATCGCGCTGTACGTCAGCCTGTTCTCGCTGGGCCATTCGCTCACCCCTGCTGGCCGGAGTGTTCTTCGACCTGCATGTCGATCCCCGGCTGGTGGACGCGGTGATCGGCCTGTCGGTGGCCTACAAGGCCTTCGACAATCTGGGCGGCTTCCGGACGCTGTTCGGGGTGCAGCCCGACCCGCGCGGCGCGGTCCTGTTCTTCGGTCTGATCCATGGCTTCGGCCTGGCCACCAAGCTGCAGGCGCTGGACCTGAAGGGCGAGGGGCTGCTTGCCAACCTCGTGGCGTTCAACGTGGGCGTGGAGCTGGGGCAGTTCCTGGCGCTGGCGCTGATCCTGGTGGCCATGACCGCCTGGCGACGGACCCGAACCTTCGCGCCGCTCGCCGCCTCGGCCAATGTGCTCCTGATGCTCGCAGGCTTCATCCTGTGCGGCCAGCAACTCGCCGCCTACGCCTTCGGAGGTCCCGCATGAACGCGCCGCAGAGCCTGCCGAAGAACCGGCTGATCGCCGCCACCGTCGGGACCCTGGCGGTCGCGGCGCTGGTAGTGGTGGGAGCGGTGCTGCCGGCGGAGTACAACCTCGACCCGTTGGGGGTCGGTCGGCTGACCGGGCTGTCGCGGCTGTGGGCGCCCGACGACCGGACGGTGGCGGCCGAGGGCGCGGGCCCGGCCGCGCGGGAATACCGGACGCCGTACCGCACCGACGTGGTGGAGATCCCGCTGGGCGGCTTCCTGGACGGCGCCGACCGTTCGCAGCTGGAGTACAAGGTGCGGATGG
This sequence comes from Phenylobacterium sp. J426, assembly GCF_024699945.1. Classification (GTDB taxonomy): domain Bacteria; phylum Pseudomonadota; class Alphaproteobacteria; order Caulobacterales; family Caulobacteraceae; genus Phenylobacterium. The sequence goes on from NZ_JAJOMY010000001.1 coordinate 2,537,573, forward strand.
CGGAGGGGGCGACACTGACCTACGCCTGGCAGGCCCTTGGCGCGACCGACGCCCGCGACGTGCGCTTCGACCAGCACGGCCATACGACGCCGAAGCCCGGCGAGGGCATGAGCGTGGTCACCTATCGGCAGGGCGCGGGGCTCTCGCAGCAGGGCGCGCTGACGGCGCCCTTCGAGGGCATCCACGGCTGGCAGTTCGTTAACGGCGGCGACGGGCCCGTGGTGATCCGGCTTAGGCTAAGCGGCTTCTACGAGCTGGTCCCGCCGGGCGCGGCGGGGAACGAGGCGGGCGTGGTGGCCAATGTTCCGGCCGCCCAGGCGGCGCCCGGGCGGTAGGGCCCGCTCGGCCGTCCGGTCAGGCGTCGCCGCGCCGAGGGCGGGGGCGACCCATGATCATGGTCACCTGGTCGGCAAGCTCGCTCGGATCGAACGGCTTGGGGAACATCAGCGCATCGTCGACGCCGAAGCGCTCGAGATGGGCCGCGTGGCCGGTGATGTAGACGACGTTGAGGTCCGGGTTGAGCGCCCGGGCGCGGCGGGCCACGTCGAAGCCGGTGGTGCCGGCGCCCAGGTTGATATCGGCTATGAGGGTGGTGAACCGGCGAGCGTCGCGTTCCAGGCGTTCATAGGCTGTCTTGTCGTCATGGGCGACGACGACGCTGAGGCCAGCGTCCTCGAGAGCCTCCTGAACGAGCTCGGCGACTTCCGGCTCGTCCTCGACGAGAAGAACGTCGTTCATATGCAGACCCGATGCATGGCGTTCGCCCACCGAGGGCGAAGAACGCGGGGAACCCAGCAGCGTTGCTCCGTGAAGCCGGCGAATCGCCGAAACCGGGTGAACGCGCGACGTGCTGTATGCAACCCCGAGTGTGGCGACAAGTCGACATTGCGCCAAATTATCATTCGATAACGATGTAATTCGTCGGGGGGCCGTTGTCGGGGCCGGGCGCCTGGCTTCGTCCTAGGCTCGGACCCATCGAACAGGAGGAGCTCTGATGGCGTATGTCGACGGTTTCGTGCTGGCCGTGCCGAAGGCGAAGGTCGAGGACTACAAGAAGATGGCTCAGCTGGGGGCCGAGGTCTGGATGAGCCACGGCGCGACATCGTACGTGGAGTGCTTCGGCGACGACGTGCCCTGCGGCGAGCTGACGTCCTTCCCACGCGCCGTGCAGGCCAAGGACGACGAGGTGGTGGTCTTCTCGTGGATCACCTATCGCGACAAGGCGTCCCGCGACGAGATCAACGCCAAGGTGATGGCCGACGAGCGGATGAAGGGCAGCATGGAAGATGCGCCGTTCGACGGGAAGCGGATGATCTTCGGCGGCTTCGTGCCGTTCCTGCAGGTCTAGCGGCCGCCTCAAGCCGCGGGCGCGTGCAGCCGGCAGACGAGGCCCTCGGGGCGGTAGTCGAGCTCGGCGGGCGCGCCCAGCTCGCCGGCCAGGCCCTGGGTGAGAAGCCGCGAGCCGAAGCCGCGGACGCCCGCCGGCGCGACGACCGGCGGGCCGCCGGTCTCGGTCCAGGTGAGCGCGATGCCGGCCTCGTCGCCGAGGCGCCAGCCGACGTCGACCCGCCCGGCGGGCGCGGAGAGGGCGCCGTACTTCACGGCGTTCGTGGCCAGTTCGTGCAGGGCCATGGAGACGGCCAGGGCCACGTTGGGCGCCACCTGCACGGCCGGGCCGGCCAGCGCGATGCGCGGCGTCCAGGGCCTGACGGCCTCCTCGGCGATCTCGGCCAGTTCGGCGCTCTCCCAGTTGCGGCGGGTGAGCACGTTGTGGGCGGTCGAAAGCGCCAGCAGCCGCTCGGTGAACCGCTCGCGGGCCTCCCGGGTGACAAGGCCGTCGCGCAGGGTCTGGCGGGCGAGGGACTGCACGGTGGCCAGGGTGTTCTTCACCCGGTGGTTCAGCTCGTTGATGAGCAGGGCCTGGCGCTCCTCGGCCCGGCGGGCCTCGGTGATGTCCATCGACATCCCGACATAGCCCTGGAAGACGCCCTGGGCGTCGAACCGCGGCTGGCAGGACGCCCGCATCCAGCGCCAGTCGCCCGACGCGTGGCGGAAGCGGGCTTCGAAGCCATAGGGACGGGCATCGACACGGGCGTCGGCGCGCGCCTGGACGACCCCCGCCACGTCGTCGGGGTGCATCAGCCCGACCCAGGAGTCGGCCAGCAGCTCCTCGAACGGCTTGCCGACGTGGTCGCAGAAGGCCCGGTTCACGAACTCGACCGGTCCGGCGGCGCTGGTGACCCAGACCGGCGAGGGGGGCGCTGTCGGCCATGGCGCGGAAGCGGGCCTCGCTCTCGCGCAGGGCCATCTCGGTGCGCGCGCGGGCGAGCGCCGAGAACGTGCGGCCGGCGACCTCCTCGGCGAGGGCGACATCCTCGCGCGACCAGATGCGCGGCGTGCGGCAGCTGGCGAAGATGAACGCCTCCAGGCGTCCGGCGCGGAACAGCGGCACGTTCAACAGGGCCCGGGCGAGCACGGTCTCGAAGGCCCGGGCGTAGGGCGCCGTCCGGGGATCGGTGGCGGTGTCGGCGATGGCCAGGGGCGCGCCGGCGTCGAGAGCGTCGGCCACCACGGGCCCGAAGGCGTCGGCGGGGAAGCTGACGCCCGCGAGCTTCGGCCCGTCGAGGGTCGACCACTCGCCGCGGATGATGATGGACCGGCGATTGTCGGCGATCTCGGCGTAGCCGACCCGGGCCGCGCCCAGCCGTTCCGCCAGCAGGCGGGCGGCGGCGGTGAGCAGCTCGTCAGGCTCGGACAGCGGCCGGATCGCGTCGGTCAGTTCGAGCAGGAAGGCGCGGCGGCGCTCCAGCTCCGCGAGCCGCGCGGCCCGGTCCCGGCGTTCGGTGACATCCCGGAAATTGACGGCGAGGCCGGTCTTGAGCGGGAAGGCGCGGAAGGAGATCCAGCGGCCGGGGTAGAGCTCGGACGGCACCTCGGCCTCGCTCGGCCGCCGGCTGGCCATGACGCCGGAGAGGAAGGTGCGAAGCTCGCCGCCGGGGGTCACGCCCTCGGCCACGTCGCGCCAGATGATGCGTCCGATGACGTCCTCGCGGCGGCGCTGGAAGTGCGCTTCGGCGGCCCGGTTGCAGTAGGTGACGCGCCAGTCGAAGTCGAAGGCGACGAAGCCTTCGGCGAGGCCGTCGAGGATCTCGACCACGTGTCCCCCGAGGCCGTGCGGATCGGCCGTTCCGAGCGACGAAGGCGCCGGACTGTCGTTCATGCCCTCTCGCGAACCTGCAGCCGCGCGCGCGACCGGTCTCTCTCCCGAAGGCCAGAATGCCTCAAGAGACGGGCTCTGCCCCTGGGACGAATGGCCGCCGTCCTTCCGGTTGTCGGCCATGAAATGAAAAAGGCGCGGCGGCGGGAACGCCCTGCGGGGAACGGCGTTTTCCGATCCGACCGCACGAAGCCCCCCACGTGACGGTCGGAAGGCCGGCTCCGCACACTCCCCTCGCATTCCCCTGGACCCGAGCGGAGCCGGCCCACTTCCCCAAACAAGCGCAATCCCGCCTGGCCGCCCGTCTCCCGACATGTGCGGCCGTGCGCATTTGCACAACCTGAGAGCGAGTACGAAAAGGCCCCCCACGCTCGGAGCTTCGTGGGGGGCCGGCGACGAGGGGAAGCTGGTCGACGTCCCTCGAGTTCCCGTCGCGGCCCTACAACTGGGGGTGGACCCAGGTTGTTCCCCACCATCACGGCTTTTTCCGTCGCCGGTTGGTTGCGCCGGGGCGGAACCCGGGCCCGGAGCTGCGGGTTTGGCCGCGCATGTCTGCGAGCTCTCATTTGCTGGGACGGCTGAGCGGAACGGCCCGCCTGCTGACGGCGGGCGCGGTGTTCGCGGCGGCGCTGGGCACCGGCGCGGGCGCGGCGCTGAGGCCCGACCCGGCGGAGCGCGGCCGGGCCGCCGCTCCGCAGCAGATGATCCTGACGGCCCCTGAGCTGGCGATGGCCGAGGCCGTCGGCCAGGGCTGGCCGGCTCGGGCGGTGGACCACGGCGCCGCCCACAGCGATGCGACCGCTCGCCAAGACAACACCGAAGCGTCTGGCCGCGGCGCCTGACCCGGTGCGAATACGGGGCTCGGCCCACGGGCGCCATTAACGGATTCCCAGCCTTCGTGTCGGCCAAATGGTCGCATGGCCGCCGCTATCCCGTCCGGATCCCGTACGCCGCTCCCCGCGCTCGGCGGCCTGCTGCTGCTGGCGGCGAGTGTGGCGGTGCTCGCCTATTTCGGCCTGACGGCGCCGCGCGACGCGCACCGGGTCTCGCCGATCTGGCTGGCCAACGCCCCGGTGCTGGCCTGTCTGCTACGGGCGCCGCCGCGGCAATGGTGGATCTGGCTGCTGGCGGCCTTCGCCGGCAACATGACCGCCGATCTGCTGGCCTCGCACAAGCCGCTGATCAGCCTGGGGCTTTCGCTGTGCAACGGCTTCGAAGCGGCGTTCTGCGCGGCGCTGATGCTGAGGATGATGGGCGGCCGGGTGGACCCCAGCCAGCCGCGGCACCTGGTCGTCAGCCTGGCGGCCGCCTCGCTCGCGGCGCTGACCGCGGCGTTCCTGGCCTCGGCGTTCCTGGGCCTGACGGACAACTCCGACTTCCTGCTGAACCTGGCCATGTGGGCGGTCGCCGACGGCTTGGGCCTGGTGATCCTGACGCCCTGCATCCAGGTGCTGATCGACCGGCGACGCTACCTGGCCGAGCGACCCGTGAAGCCCGCGGGCATGCTGGCGCTGCTGGGCGTGGCGGCGACGTCTGTGGTGGTGTTCAGCCAGGACTGGCCGCTGATCTTCCTGGCCCCGCCGGCGATCCTGCTGGCCTGCCTGGCTCTGGAGCTGTTCGGCGCGGCGGTGGCGACCCTGGTCGTCAGCGCCGTGGCGGTGAGCTTCACCTTCCGCGACCTGGGCCCGCTGGCGCAGCCGCAGGCCGGTTGGACCGCGCGGCTGCTGGTGCTGCAGCTTTTCCTGCTGGTGAATTCCGGCATGGCGTTCCAGCTCGCCGCCGTGCTGCGCAACCGCCGGCGCATGCGGGAGGAGCTGGAGTTCGCCCGCGCCGAGGCCGAGGCCCAGGCGGCCGAGGCCCTGGAGGCCAAGGCCCAGTACCGCCAGCTGGCAGAGCGGGTGAGCGACATCATGACCCGCGCCGATGTCTCGGGCGGCATCACCTATCTGTCGCCGAGCGTCGAAGCGATGACGGGATACAGGCCCGAAGAGATCGTCGGCGCCAATGTGTTCGAGCAGGTGCACCCCGAAGACCGCGGCGAGTTCGCCCAGGCGCACCTGGACATGCTGAGCCGCCGGCGCGCTCCGGGAACGCCGATCCGCTACCGGGTGCGCCGCAAGGACGGCAGCTGGCTGTGGGTCGAGGGCAACCCCTCGCTGGTCCGCGACGAGAACGGCAAGCCGCTCGAATTCGTCGACGTCTCGCGCGACATCACCGAACGCGTGGAGCTGGAGCTCCGCCTGGCGCAGGCGCTCGACGAGGCCGAGCGGGCGGCCCGGGTGAAGTCGGAGTTCCTGGCCAACATGAGCCACGAGATCCGGACGCCGCTGACCGCGATCATGGGCTTCGCCTCGATCCTGGATGAGATGGAGCTGGACCCGCCGGCCGGCCGCTATGCGCGCAAGGTGACCAGCGCGAGCCGCACCCTGCTGGCGATCGTCAACGACGTCCTGGACTTCTCGAAGCTCGAGGCCGGCCTGCTGGAGATCAAGCCGCGGCCCACCGACCCGGCCGAGTGCGCCGCCGACGTGCTGGAGCTGTTCGGGCCGCAGGCCGAGGCCAAGGGGCTGCGCGTGGAGCTGTCGACCGGCGCCCGCGGCCTGGCGATGGTCGACCCCGACCGGCTGCGGCAGGTGCTGATGAACCTGGCGGGCAATGCGGTGAAGTTCACCCAGGCCGGGTCGGTGCGGGTGACGGTGGCGTGGGACGCCGAGGAACGCCGCCTGCGCTGCGGCGTCGCCGACACGGGCCCGGGCCTGGACGAGACGGCGCGGGCCAAGCTGTTCCAGCGGTTCAGCCAAGTGGACGGCTCCACGGCGCGCGCGCACGGCGGGACGGGTTTGGGCCTGGCCATCTCCAAGGGCCTCGTCGAGGCCATGGGCGGGACGATCGGCGTCGAGAGCCAGGCCGGCGAGGGCTCGCTGTTCTGGTTCGAGATCCCGGCGCCGGCCGCCCAGGCGTCGGACGCCGCGCCGGAGGAGCCGCCGCAGCCCCTGGCCCTGACCGGGGTGCGGGTGCTGGCGGCGGACGACAATCCCCAGAACCTGGAGATCCTGCGCTCGATCCTGACGCCGCTGGGCGTGGACCTGACCGAGGCGGGCAGCGGCGCGCAGGCGGTGGAGATCGCCAAGCTGTCGGCCTTCGACCTGGTGCTGATGGACCTGCGGATGCCGGAGGTGGACGGATGGGCGGCCGCCGGGGCGATCCGCGAGGGCGGCGGCCCCAACCGGGACACGCCGATTCTGGCGTTCTCGGCCGATGTGGCCCCCGACCGGCGCGAGGCCATGGGCGTCTTCCAGGACCTGGTGCGCAAGCCGATCGAGCCGCTGGAGCTGGTCCGGGCGATCCTGACCTGGTCGGCGCCGCGCGTCGCGGCCGACACCGTGGAGCCCACGCGCGGCGACGCCAGCGCGGCTTGACCGCCCGCACGGCAGACGCGAACAGTGCTCGCCTCCGCGGGACCTCGCCGTGCTCCGAATACTGAGTCATACCGACCTGCTCGCGCGCGCAGGGGAGGGGGCCCCCGCCGGCTCGTGCAGGTGAGCGTCGCACTGGTGGCCACCGCGCTCGCACTGGTCACGCGGGCGCTTATCGAAATCCTCGTGCCGGGCGTGGTCCCCTTCGCGCTGCTGTTCCCGGCCATGCTCGGCGCGGCCCTGCTCGCGGGGTGGGCGTCCGGCGCGATCACCCTGGTGCTGGGTGGGCTGCTGACGTGGTGGCTGGTGCGCCAGACCGAGGGCATGCTGGTGGCCGGCGCGCCGGAGACGGTGGTCAGCCTGGCGCTCTATGTGGTGGCCGGCGGAACCGTGGTGGCGCTGGCCGAGGCCTATCGGACGGTGGCGGGGACGCTGGCGCGGGAGCGCAGGGCGTTGCTCGAGAGCGAGGCGCGGCTGGACCTCGCGACGCGGGCCGCCGGTCTCGGCGTCTGGGACTGGGACCTGCGGACCAACGCCATGATCTGTTCCGAGGAGGCGAAGCTCATCCTGGGCTTGCCCGCGGACGAACCCGTGACGCGGGCGCAGATCGTCTCAGCCACTCACCGGGCGGACCGGGACCACACCTGGGCGCAGGTGCGGCGGGCGCTGGATCCCGCGATCCGCGACCTCAGCCCGTATGAGTACCGCATCGTGCGCCGAAACGACGGGCGCACCCGCTGGGTCTGGGCCATCGGCGAGCCGGTGTTCGAGACCGTTGACGGCCGCCAGACGGCCGTGCGCTACGTCGGCACGATCCAGGACATCACCGACCGCAAGCTCGCCGAAGACGCCGTGCGAGCTTCGGAGCAGCGGCTGCGGCTGGCGCTGGAGGCGGGGCGGATGGCGGTGTGGCGGATGGAGGTCGGCGCGGGGCTGATCCCGACGCCCGAGCTGAACCGCCTGCTGGGGTTCGCGCCGGACGCGCGGCCGAGCGTGGAGGAGATCCTGGACGGCTATCTGCCCGGCGAGCAGGACCGCGTGCGCGGCGTCATGGAGGCGGCGCTGGCGCGCGGCGAACGCTTCTTCGAGGTCGAGTACCGCCACCGCCGCCAGGACGGGGCGGTGCTGTGGCTGCTGAACCGGTCCGAACTGACTCTGGATGCGCAGGGGCGGCCGGTGAGCGCGCTCGGCGTGGTGATGGACATCACCGACCGCAAGGCCGACGAGGAGCGGCTGAAGCTGCTGGCCCGCGAGGTCGACCATCGCGCCAACAACCTGATGACGGTCGTGCAGGGGACGGTGTCGCTGTCGCAGGCCGACACGCCCGAGGCGCTGAAGGACGTGATCGTCGGTCGCGTCGCGGCTCTGGCCCGGGCCCATCAGCTTCTGTCGGAGACCCGCTGGGAGGGCGCGGACCTGCGACGGCTGGTCGAGGAGGAGCTGCTGGCTTTCAGCCTGGGCGCCGCCACGCGCGTGACGATCCGTGGCGAGGACCTGGCGCTGCCGCCGGCGGCGGCGCAGTCGCTGGCCATGGCGCTGCACGAACTGGCCACCAACGCCGCCAAGTATGGCGCCCTGAGCCGGCCCGAGGGACGGGTGGAGGTGGCCTGGGCCGGCGGCGGTCGCGCGCCCCTGCTGCTGACCTGGACCGAGACGGGCGGCCCCAGGGTTTCGCCGCCGCGCAGGCGGGGCCTGGGCACGGCGATCCTCGAGCGCGCGCTGGGCGGCGCGCTGGGCGGGCGCTCACGGCTGGAGTGGCGACCGCAGGGCCTGGTCTGCGAGCTGGAGCTTCCGGCCACGGCGGCGGCTCAAGACAAGGTGAACTGAGGCCCGAGCATCATTTGCTGTTGTCAAGCTGGCCGGAGTGGCGTTGGGTGTGATCTGCGTCACAAGGCCGCAAATTCGACATGATCAGCCTCACCCCGTCCCTCCAAGTCGCCGCCGTCATCGCGGCCGTCGGTTGGCCCCTGGCCGCCGGGCTGGGCCTGGTGATGTGGTCGAAGATGCGCTCGGGCGAACGCCAGCGCCGCATGGCGGCGCTGCAGGGCGACCTCCGCGGCCTGTATCAGGGCGTCGCGGCCCAGCCGACGCCCGACCGGCTGATCATGGTGATGGACGCCCTGGAAGAGGGCGAGGCGCTGCAGCCGCGAAACGCGCCCGCGCCCGCCAAGAAGCCGATCGGCGCGGGCTGAGCGGAAGCGTCGGGCCCGTGGTCAGGCGCGCTTGCGCTTGAGGAAGACCTGGACGGCGAGCACGATCAGGCAGACGACGAGCAGGAAGCCGGCGATGGCCCGAGCCGCATCGACCAGGAAGCCGACGACGGCGAGGCCGACGATGGCGGCGAGAAGGATGGCGATCCACTTACCCATGCGTAGGAAATGGTCCACCGGAAAGACCGTTCCGGTCAAGCTTCGGGTGGCGTACGTCTGCGGTCTTGAAATCGCCATGCAGGCGGCTTTCCAATGCCAGCGCGGAGCTTCGTGTGCTTCGCGACGTACAGGGCGGCAGGCATGACTGAAACGCTCAGACGGGCGCTGACCCATCGCATCGCGACCCTGGCCGCCGCGACCGCGGCGCTGGTGATGGGCGTCCTGCTGGCGATATCCTGGAGCTCGTGGACGGCCGAACGAAGCGCCCTGGAGCGCCGGATCTCCGAGCTGACGCAGCAGGCCGACCGGTCGCAGTCCCTGTGGAAGGCGCAGCTGGCCGCCTGCCATGCCGCCGCCGATCCCGACAAGCGGCTGACCGAGGCGGCCTACGAGGCGCCGGCCGATACGCGTGCGGCGGCGCGCCGCCTGCTGACCGAGCGACCGGAGGGGATCGACGTGTGCGCCCGCATGGAGAGCGCCGACCAGGCGGTTCTGTCGACGCTGCAATGACGCACACCCGAGGGACGGCCATCCTGCTGCTGGGCCTGGCGGCGACCGCGCTCGCCGGCTGCGAGACGTTGCGCGGCGGCCGCAAGCCGCCGCCGGAACCGCCGCCCGTCGTCGCCGAGCCCGCGCCCCTACCGGCCGCCGCGCCGCCGCCCCCAGTTCTGCGGCCCCCGCCGGCTCCCGCGCGCAGCTGCGTTCCGAGGACGCTGCCGGGCCCGCCGCGCTATCCCGACAGCGACGCCGCCCTGCGCAATGCGCCCGGCGCCGCCGACCGCTACCAGCTGATGGCCGCTGGCCGTCTGATGCGCCAGAAGCGCCTCGAGGAGCTGGAGCGGGTGATCGCCGGCTGCCGCTAGCCACCACGACATCGCCGCAAAGGAAAACGCCCCGGCCGTGAGGCCGGGGCGCTGAAGGTTCGGACCGCGTCCAGGACCTAGAAGCGGTACTGCAGCTCCACGCCGTAGGTGCGCGGCGGCACGTACGAGATGGTGCGGTTGACGAAGAGGTTGTTCGGGTTCGAGTTCGGGCCGGTCGTCGGACGGCTGCCGTCGGCCCCCGCGATGCCGTCCTGCTTGAAGATGTTCTTCACGAAGCCGATGACCGTGTAGCGGCCATCGATGTCGTTCCAGAGCAGGCGGGCGTCGGTCTGGTTCCAGGCCTTACCCTCGTTGTAGTAGCGGTTGAAGATCGAATAGTAGGTGTCGTCCTTCCACACGTGGGTCACCGACGCCGACAGGTTCCCCGCGTCGAGCTCCCAGGTGTAGTTGACGTTCACCGTGAAGCGGTGCGGCGTCGACGACGGCAGCTTCTGGCCCTTCAGGTCCTGATTGAGCGGCGTGGTGTTCGGCGCGCCGGTGGCGGTGGTCGGCGCGAGCGCCGCCGCCGTGTTCCCGGAGAGCACCGCGCCGGGAGCCTGGCCTCGAGGATCTTCCGGATCCTGGAAGCAGCAGGCCTCCCGCAGCTCGGCGTCGAGGTAGGAGTAGTTGGCCAGGATCTGCAGGTTGTCGATCGGCTGCCAGATGGTCTCCAGCTCGAAGCCGATGATCCGCGCCTTCGGCATGTTGAAGAAGCGGGTCACGTTCAGGTCGGTGACCGGATCGCGGCCGGTGATCGGGATCTGGATGTCCTGATAGTCGTAGTAGTAGGCCGACGCGTTGGCCTGGAAGGTGCCGCCGAAGGTCCGCTTGTAGCCGACCTCATAGGCGTCGATCGTCTCTTCCTCGGTGGTCACGTTCGGGGTGAGGGTCGTCGTCCCCGAGTTGAAACCGCCCGCCTTGTAGCCCCGGGTGTACTTCGCATAGGCCAGGGTGTCGGTGTCCGGCTGCCAATCGATGCCGAGGGTGCCGGTGACGCCGCTCCAGTTGTTCTTCAGGCCGCGATGACGCAGGCCAGTCGTGGGATCGGTGTGGGCGGGCAGGTAGACGGACGGATCCGAGCTGGTGCCAGGCGCCGCGGCATCGGTGATATCCACCGGACGACCGGTCAGTCGGGTGATCGGGCAGCTCGCCGTATAGAGGCAGAACAGCCGGGCGCTCTCGTACGACCGCTTCCTGTCGTAGGTGTAGCGCAGGCCGGCGGTGACCTTCAGCTCGTCGGTCAACTGGTAGTCGGCCTGGCCGAAGACCGCGTAGGACTCGCTGACGTTGGACGAGCTGCCGTAAGCGTAGCGCCGTTCCGGGTTGCCGACCATGGATGCGCCCGACTGGTTGGTCGGCCGCTCGAACCGGGGATCATCCGGGAAGCGCGCATCCGAGAGCGTGTAGTTCGACCCCTCGCGGAACTGGTAGAGGCCGAGGATCATCTGGAGCGGACCGTCCCAGGTGGAGGCGAAGTTCAGCTCGTTCGAGAACCACCAGACCTCTTCCTGGTACTGGTTGTGCTGCCGGGGATAATAGAGGTAGCCGCCGGCCGGCGCCGGGACCGGGGCCCCTTGTGCCGCGTACGGGAGCAGGAACGGCGCCTGCCGCGACGTGCCGTCGAGGTCGGTCTGCAGCCGGTAGTCGTAGTAGGTGTAGCCGCCGACGTACTTCACGTCGAAGTTGTCGAGATGCAACGTCGCATGCAGCGCGTACATGTTGCTCTCGAGGTTGATGTAGTTGCCGTCGTCGGTGTTGAAGCACCGCTGGCAGAGGTTGCCGGGCAGGTTGGTGTCCGGCAGCCCGAAGTTGGCGGCGTTGGGGGGTCAGCGCGGCGCGCGAACCGATGGTCGTGATGTCGCGCAGGCCATACTGCGCCGTCGTGCGGCCGCCGGGCCCGCGGCCCAGGTTGTGCCACTCGACCGTCTCGCCCTTCAACCACCACTCGAACTGGCCGTCGGCGAGTTCGCCCTGCAGCTGGCCCTCGACCTGCCACTGGTCGCCGACGCCGCCTTCGTCACGGCCGTTCGGGTTGAGGTTCTTGAAGTAGGCGTCGCCCTGGGAGCTGTAGGAGCCGGCGAGGCGGCCCTGGATGTTGCCCACCAGCGGGCCGGAGATGGCCGCTTCCGTGGCCCAGGTGTCGTAGTTGCCGATGCTGCCGCGCACCTCGGCGAAGAACTCGTCCGTCGGGCGCTTGGAGATGATGTTCATCGCGCCGCCAATGGAATTGCGGCCGTAGAGGGTGCCCTGCGGGCCCCGCAGCACTTCCGTGCGGTCGATGAACAGCGTCGACTTGGCGAACTGCGTCACCGACGAGGTGTAGACGCCGTCCGCATACATCGCCACGCCGCCCTCGGAGGAGCGGTTGTTGGTGAAGCGGCCGATGCCCCGCATGTTGATGCGGTCGTTGTTGGTCGAGTAGGCCAGGCCCGGCGTGAAGTTCGTCAGGTCCTGCACCGAGTTGATGCCGACCAGTTCGCGACGCTCGTCGGTGTAGGCCGAGACGGCCACCGGCACGTCCTGCAGGGACTGTTCCCGCTTTTCGGCGGTGACCACCAGTTCCTGGATCTGGTTGCCCGGTTCGGCCTGGGCGAAGGCCTGCCCCGCAAGGGCCGTCGTGGACGCGAAGACGCACGACAGCAGTAGAGTCTTTCTGGAATTCATGGACGTTCCCCCAAGCCGGTTATCGACTGCGCCTTTGCAGCGCTTAGATTCGAAAATCGAGCATGGCGCACGCCACGTCAATGGGGCTTCGCCGCAACCTGGGCGGAAAGACGGCGGAGCGTGCTCCTCAGGCCATCGACGCATCCCAGAAGTTGAAGAGGCGGTACGGCGCAGCCGCGCCGCGATCCCGCCGCAACCGTGAACCCCTCCTGACCGTTCGGCTCATCGCCCCGTTCAGCCGCCGCCCTGCAGGCTGGCCGGCTGTCTGAAACAGGCGAAGGACCGAGGAGATGATCGCATTGCGCTCGAAGACCCGGGGCCGGATGGCCCTGCTGGCCGCGGCGGGCGCGCTCGCGCTGGGGGCGGCGGGCTGCCGCGAGGACGACCGGGCCGCCCGCATCGCGGTGCCCGACCCGACGCCGGCGGCGCTGCTGCCGGAGCCGATGGCGCTGCCGTACGCCGAGGCCGCGCCCATCGCCTGGACGGCGCCGGACGCCGGCTATCGCTTCGCGGAACGCGCCTACGGTCTGGAACAGGCGTTCTACGACGCGCCGCCGGACTACGCCTTCGACTACGGCGGCGTCGAACCCTGGGTCTGGGAGACCGCCGACAACTGGTCGATGTACGCCGAGCCCTGGGAGGCAGGATACCGCTATTACTATTATGAGCCCGGCGCGGCCTACCCCTACTTCGTGCGCGACGGGCTGTACGGCTACGGCTTCGATCCGAGCGGCGCTCTGATCACGCTGATCGGGGCCGACGGCCGCTACCTGCCGGCTGCGCGCTTCGCCGACGTCGCGCCCCTGGCGGGCCGCTACTATGTGCACGGGCGGGATCTGCGGAACGCCGCGGCGCAGGGTCGACGGGCCCGGGTGCAGGAGGCCGCCTGGATCCAAAGGGCGCCGCAAGTGCGCCGGGCGTCCGAGCCGTGGCTGCAGGCGGCGCGCAGCGACGCCGACTGGCGGGGCTGGCGTGAGAAGGCGGGCAAGCGCGAGCTGAAGCGCTTCGAACAGGAGGCGCGCCGACGCGAGCGGGACGCTGAGAGCTGGCGGCGCGACGCGCGCCGCATCGCCGCCCAGCAGGCCGCAGCCGCGCCGGCCGTCCAGCCCGATCCGCGCATGAACCTGCCCGAGGTGCAGGCGCGCCGCGACATGGCGCTGGCGCAGCGCGAGCAGCTGCGGGCGCAGCGCGACCAGGCCAAGCAACAGGCCAAGCAACAGGCCAACCAACAGGCCGGCGAGCGCGGGCGCCAGCAGGCGCAGGCGGAGCGGCAGTTCGCCGAGCGACAGGCGTCCGAACAGCGGCAGGCGGCCCGCCAGCAGGCCGAGGCCCAGCGGCAGGCCGCGCGGCAGCAGGCCCGCGCCGCCGAGGACCATGCCCGTCAGGCGGCGGCCCAGGCCCAGAACCAAGCCCGGGGGCAGGGGCCCGTCAAGGGCGGCGGCCAGCCCGACCGCGGCCCGAAGGCCGAGCGCGGCGGCGACAAGGCCGGCGGCGGCGACAGGGGCGGCGGCAAGGGCGCCGGCAAGAAGGACTGATCTACTCCGTCAGCCCGACCTCCTCGGGCGTGCGCCCCTCGGCCTCGGCCTTCCGGGCGCCGGCGAGGATGCCGGGCAGGGAGTAGTTCCCTTCGTGGCAGGCGTACTCGTAGACCGGCCCCCGGGCGGCGTTCAGCGGCATCTCGGCCCGCCACGTCCGGGCGTAGATCCCGGGATCGTCGACGCTGAAGTCATAGAGGATCTGGGTGGGCGAAATGCGGGTGAAGCGCTCCGTCACCCGGGCCTGCGGCGAGAGGAACAGGCTGGCGCCGAAGTAGGGGCGCAGCGACTCGCCCGGATTGAAGTTGCGGGTCTCCACGACGAGGGTGTCGCCCTCCCAGCGGCCGACGGACCAGCCCATCCAGGGCGTGCCCGGCGGCGGCGGCTCGGCCTTCAGCGGTATGATGCGCGCGTCGTGGTTCATCTCGACCACGATGACCACGTGATCGGGCGTCTGCTGGATCTGGTAGTGGTTGTTGTAGAGGACGTTCAGCATCGGCGGGCCGGCGGTGGAGCCGAAGCCCAGGATGCAGCGCTCGCCGAGCGGGCGCGACTCGGGGCCATCGAAGGTGTTGCGGGCCTTCTGCAGGGTGGCCTCGTAAAGCCGGCGGCCCTGCGCCGTGTAGGGCAGGCGGCCATCGGCGGGGTCCACCAGCCAGGACGAGCGCGGCTCGCCGCGGACGCGGCCGATGGTGGTGCCGGGATCGACCCAGAAGCTGTTGTATCCGCCGGGATCCTCGCCGGCCGTGGGGGGCGCCGGCGTTGGGGTCGGAGGGGCGGTTCTGGGCCTCGCTGGCGCGGGCGCGCATCTGCTCCAGCGCGCGGGCCTGATCCTCGGACACGACCAGGGACTTGAACTGCGGCGGACGCTCGAGGCTGGTGAGCGAGGCATTGGTCCAGACGCCCTGGAGGTCGGGCGCGCCCCAGGCGGTCCGAGGCGCCTTGTACGCCTGGGCCGAGGCCGCGGAGGCGAGCGCCAGGAGGGCGCAGATCAGCAGCGATCTCATGCGCGGCGCTCCTGCAGGGCGGCATAGACCAGTTTGGCGGACTCGCCCCGGACATCGGGCGTGCCCGCGCCGGGCACGGAGCCGCGCAGGTTCTGGATCATGCCGACGAAGACCAGGTCGTTGGTGGGATCGATCCAGAACCAGGTGCCGAAGGCGCCGCCCCACCAGTAGCTGTCGAGGCCGTGCGGCAGGCCGCTCTCGGCGGGGCGCTTGTGGACCGCGAAGTCCATGCCGAAGCCCAGGCCTTCCTGGTTGGGGCCGTAGAGATCAACCTTCACGCCCGGCTGCAGCACGTCGGCGCGCATCAGCTTGACGGTCTCGGGTTTGAGGATGCGCGCGCCCTCCAGCTCGCCGCCGTTCAGCAGGGCCTGGCAGAAGCGGAAGTAGTCCTCGGCCGTCGAGAAGAGGCCGCCGCCGCCGGCCAGGAAGCGCGGCTTCTCGGTGCGGACCGACCGGTCGCTGGTGGGGACGATCGTCCCGGCGGCGTCGTAGGTGTGGACCTGGACGACGCGGGCGGCCTTGGCGGGGGCGACCCAGAACTGGGTGTCGGGCATCTTCAGCGGATCGAAGATGTGGCGCTGCATGTAGTCGGCGAGGTCGAGGCCGGACAGCTTCTGGACGACATAGCCCTGCAGGTCGACGACCGGACCGTAGGCCCAGTCCGTGCCGGGCTGGCTGGCGAGCGGCAGCCTGGCGAGCTTGTCGACCATGCCCTGCAGGTCGCTGTCGCGCAGGCCGGCCTGTTCGTACATGGCGCTGACGCCGAAGCCCGCGGTGTGGCTCATCAGCTGGGCCATGGTCATGGGGCGAGTCTGGTCGACGAGGGCGCCTTCGGCGGTCTTCACCTTCAGGCCCGCGAACTCGGGGATGTGCCTGGCCACCGGGTCGTCCAGCTTCCAGAGGCCCTTCTCGTAGAGCTGCATCATGGCCACGCCGGTGATCGGCTTGGTCATGGACGCGATCCGGAAGATGGCGTCGGGCCTGATCGGCGCCGGCTCCGCGGCGTTGGCGCGTCCGTAGGCGTCGAGGCTGACGACCTTGCCCTTGCGCGCCAGCAGGGTGACGACGCCGGCCAGCTTCTTCTGGTCGACGAGGCCGTGCATGTGGGCGTTGAGGGCCGCGACGCCCGCAGGCGAGAAGCCGGCCGAGGCTGGCGGTTGCACGGCGATCCTGGCCAGCGCCGGAGACGCGGCGAATGCGACGCCCGCGGCCAGCAGGCCACGTCGACTGAAGGTCATCGGATCCTCCCCAGATCTCGTCTTTCGTTGGCCTGAGCATTCCCGACTTTCGAACTTTCGGCCACTCATTTCGATGGCGACATTCTTGGGATAGGGTCCCGCGGAGTTTGGGGGAATCCGATTGGTCAGGGCGCCTGAGGCCGTGGCGGCGACGCCGCTGAAACGCACGCCGTGGTGGGCGCAGCTCTATGTGCAGGTGTTGGCCGCCATCATCCTGGGCGCGGTCATCGGGCATTTCTGGCCGACGCTCGGCGCCTCGCTGAAGCCTTTGGGCGACGCCTTCATCAAGCTGGTGAAGATGATCATCGCCCCGGTGATCTTCCTGACGGTGACGACCGGCATCGCCGGCATGCGCGACCTAGGCAAGGTGGGCGGCGTGGCCGCCAAGGCCTTCGCCTACTTCATCGCGGTCTCGAGCTTCGCGCTGGTGGTCGGGTTGATCGTCGCCAACGTGGTGCGGCCCGGCGCGGGGATGAACGCCGACCCGGCGACGCTGGACGCCGCGGCGGTCGCCGACTACGCGGCCAAGAGCCACGAGATGACCATCACCGGCTTCCTGATGGACATCATCCCCTCGACGGTGGCCGGCGCCTTCGCCGAGGGCAACATCCTGCAGGTGCTGTTCTTCTCGATCCCGTTCGGGGTCGCGCTCGCCATGGTCGGCGAGCGGGGCGAGCCGCTGCTGCGCGTGCTGAACGCCACCGCCGAGGCCTTCTTCAAGCTGGTGGCGATCTTCATGCGGGCCGCGCCGATCGGCGCGTTCGGAGCCTTCGCCTTCACCATCGGCAAGTACGGCATCGGCAGCATCGTCAGCCTGGCGGCGCTGGTGGGGACGTTCTATGCGACCTCGGCGCTGTTCGTGCTGGTGGTGCTGGGGGCGATCGCGCGGCTGAACGGCTTCTCGATCCTCAAGCTGATCCGTTACCTGAAGGAGGAGCTGCTGCTGGTGCTGGGGACCTCGTCCTCGGAGGCGGCGCTGCCATCCCTGCTGGAGAAGATGGAGCGGGCCGGTGCGCCCAAGACCGTGGTCGGGCTGGTGGTGCCCACCGGCTACAGCTTCAACCTCGACGGCACCAACATCTACATGACCCTGGCGGCCCTGTTCATCGCCCAGGCGCTGGGGATCGACCTGACGTTGCCCGAACAGCTGCTGCTGCTGGCGGTCGCGATGCTGAGCTCGAAGGGCGCGGCGGGCGTGACCGGCGCGGGCTTCATCACCCTGGCGGCGACGCTGTCGGTCGTGCCCAGCGTGCCGGTGGCCGGCATGGCGCTGATCCTGGGCGTCGACCGGTTCATGAGCGAGTGCCGGGCGCTGACCAATTTCATCGGCAACGCGGTGGCGACCCTGGTGGTCAGCCGCTGGGAGGGCCAGCTTGACCGCGCCGCTCTTGACCGGGCGCTGGACAGCGAGCCGCAGCCGATCGCCGCCCTGCCGGTCGAGGCCGACGCCGACTAGCTGGCGCGGGAGAAGCGCCGGGAGGGGATCCCGGCGACGGCGCGGCGGACCGACGCCATCAGGCCCGAGACCAGGATGGGCTTGGAGACGAAGTCGGCGAACCCGAGAGCGGCGTAGTCCTGCGGCCGCCGCGACAGCACGTCGGCCGTGAGCGCTATGACCGGGGTGTTGCGTTCCGGACCGAGGGAGGCGCGCAGGCGCTCGACCACCTCGATGCCGGTCATTTCCGGCATGTGGATGTCCATCAGCACGACGTCGAAACGCTCGCACGCCAGGCGGGCGAGGGCCTCCTGCCCGGAGCTGGCCATCACGGCGGTGTGGCCGAAGGCGGTGAGGATCTCCTGCACGACGCGCAGGTTCATCGGATCGTCGTCCACATGAAGGACGCGTAGGGTCGGCTCTTTTGAGCCATCAGGGGCGCGTTCGGCGCTCACGCTGTTCACAGCGGTACTCCATCGGGACCACGCCCGATTGAGGCCGAAAGTTGGCGCCTAGAAGCTAAGGTAAGACTGACGGACGTGGCTAACCGGCGTTAAGGACGCTGAACCAAAGTCGGTTTCCGGACATCGGCCCGGCGGCGCAAAGACGCTCGCAAGTCGGCCACAGCATGCTGAGACGCCGGCCAAGTCGAAGCACGGTTAAACCCCGGCCGCTCTATTCGGATCTCCCGCCGCGCGCGTGCATCAGCGCCCGACTCAACCACTGCGAGTTACCCCATCTGGGGGATGTTCCCCTGGCCGCGATGTGGTCGCCTAGGGTCGAGCTTGTTCGGGGGGGACGTCGCCTTTCCCAAGGGGGGCGCCGGGGGGCTCGAGGTTGTCGCACCGGCCTTCCCGCAAGGCCGGTGCGCGCCACAGGGGGAATTGGGGTCTTGCACGTGAAATCGTTCGTCGCGGCCGCCGTCGCCGCCGTCGTCGGCCTGTCGCTTGCGGGCGCGGCCGAAGCCCAGCCGCGCGCGAAGCGGGCGAAGGCATCCGACACCGTCTATCGCGACACCACCTCGCCGGACAGCGTGCGAGGCGTCGGCACGGAGAGCCAGGATATCGTCTCCATGGCCGACACTATGGTGCGAGACCTGCTGCTGGTCCCGGCGCTGATGAACCAGCCGACGCCGCCGCGGGTGATCGTCGATTCCAAGTTCTTCCGGAACGAGAGCAGCGAGATCATCGACAAGTCGCTGATCACCGACCGCATCCGCGTGGGCCTGAACCGCGCCGCCAGCGGGCGGATGATGTTCATCGGCCGCGAATACGCCGAGATGGTTGAGCTGGAACGCGACCTGAAGGCCGAGGGCAGGGTGGACGTGGGCACGACCGGCCGCACGCGCGCCCAGGCCGGGGCCGACTACCGCCTGGTCGGCCGGATCGGCACGCGGGATGCGGTCGACACGCGGACGGGCGTCACCAGCCGCTTCTCGCAATACACCTTCGAACTCGTGGACCTGGAGTACGGGGCGATCGTCTGGTCGAACCTCTACGAGTTCAAGAAGGAGAACCGCGACGACGTCGTCTACCGCTGAGGGACGAGGCCGATGAAGTCGCTGCCCCTGATCGCCGCGGTCCTGCTGAGCGCAGGCATCCCCTGGGGCCCGGCGCTGGCGGCCAAGGCGCCGCCGCCGCCGCCGGTCCTGCCGATGGACGCCGGCCCGGAGGAATTCCAGGCGCGGCTCACCGCCAACGGCGACCGCGACCGGGTGCTGAACCAGATGGAGATCGGCGCGCGGTCGTTCTGGAAGGGCGACCATGCCACGTCGAAAGCCGCGCTGGACGACGCCATCGGGCAGATCGGCCGGGTGTTCGCCAACAACCCCGACGCCGCGAAGGCTCGCCAGCTCTGGTACGACGAGGGCTCGAAGACCTTCAAGGGCGAGCCCTACGAACGGGCGATGGTCTTTCTCTACCGGGGGGCTGGGCTACCTTCGCGACGGCGACTTCGAGAACGCCCGCGCCGCCTTCCGGCAAGGGCAGATGCAGGACGCTTTCGCCGAGGAGAGCCAGAACCGCGCCGACTTCGGGCTGCTGGTGTTCCTGGAAGCCTGGGCGAGCCACCAGAACGGCGACGAGGACCTGCGCGACGAGAGCCTGGCGCGTCTGAAGGAGCTGCGGCCCGACTTTGCCGGCATCGGCAAGGGTGATGACACGCTGGTGCTGGTGGAGACCGGCGCCGCGCCGCGCAAGCTGGGCGATGGGCTCGACCACAGCTACTTCGTCTATCGACGCGGCAAGAACATCGCCATGGACGCCGCCGAAGTGGTCCGCGCGGGCGAGGCGCAGCGCGCGTACCGGATGGAGGACATCTACTGGCAGGCCTCGACCCGCGGCGGCCGCGAGGTGGACAAGATCCTGCAGGGCAAGGCGCAGTTCAAGGCCGGCACCGGCGCGGTGGGTTCGGCGCTCGCCGACGGCGTCGGGGCCTACAACGACATCGCCGGGGCGAGCACGGCGGGCGCCGCGGTGGGGGCGGTGGCCGGCGTGTTCCTGATCGTCTCGTCCAGCACCAAGCCACAGGCCGACACCCGCTACTGGTCGTCGCTGCCCGACCAGGTCCACGTGCTGACCTTCGCCTCCCAGGGCAAGCCGCCCGAGATGACCGCCCGCTTCCTCAAGGGCGACCAGCCGGCGGCGACGCCGGAGGCGGCGATCCGCTGCGACACCTTCGAGAGCCGCAAAACCCTCTGCCTGGTCCGCGCCTACTGACGCGCGCCCGGCCCAAGCCAAAGGCTGAACCGATGAAGACCGCCGTTCGAACTGCCGCCGCGCTGTCGCTGATGGCGGCGCTCGCCGCCTGCGCCACCCCCGAGGCCCCTGAAGGCGGCGTGCGGATCGACCAGCAGAACAACGTCCGGCCGGCGCTGAACTCGGTGCGGGTGATCGACGGCTCGCTGGCCCGCTACATCGGCCGCGACTACAAGGTCGACAGCGCCCTGGACGTCGAGGGGACCTACGTCACGCAAGGCCCGACAGGCCTGCCGAAGCTGACGGTGCAGATCCGCAACAAGACGAACCACCCAATCCCGCTGGAGGTGCGCGCCTCGTGGTTCGACGCCAGCGGCGCGCCGACCGATGCGGCCGCCTCGTGGACCGGGCTGTTCGCCCAGCCGCAGGCGATGGTCACCTTCGAGACCTCGTCGATCAAGTCGAGCTCGGCGCAGTACTACGTCGAGGTGCGGGGCGCCCAATGAGGACCGCCCTGATCGTCCTGGCGCTCGCCGCTGCGGCCGCGCCCGCCGCCGCCCAGTACCGCCCGGGCCTGCCGGCGGTGAACCCCGCGCCGCCGCGGGCCGACCCCGACGCGCCCAACCACGACGCGGCCGGCGCCTTCTCGGCCTGGAACGCGCGGAACGGGCGGCCGAGCATCCTGGTGTTCTGGAACCGCGAGCTCATCGAGGACGGCGCCAGCCAGTACGATGGCGTGGTCACGACGCGGGCCGACGGCGCGGCCGAGCGGGCCGGCTATGTGGCCCGCGGCTACGGCACGACGGTGGCCGGTTCGGCCGCGGCCGCGACGGTGACCTCCGAGACGCGCGTCTATGCCGAGCGCTCGACTCACAGCCGCTACGGCTTCCGGGACGATATCTTCGCCAAGAAGGTGGAGAGCGCGATGGTGGGGGCGTTCCTCAGCGCCGGCGCCAAGGTGATGGACCGCGAGGCGCTGATCCGGAACCTTTCGGCGGGCAAGTCGAGGGACGAGCGGCTGGACATCCAGCACCTGGAGTCGGTCGCGATGAAGCAGGGCGTGCAGTACCTGGTGGAGGTGCTGCCCGACCCCAGCGCCGCCTCGCCGACGGGCGTGAGCTTCACGGTGAAGGTGACGCATCTGCCGAGCGCGACCGTGCGCGGCCAGTTCGTCACCACGGGCGAGCCCCCGGCCGGGCCTGCCCGCCTCGTGGCCGGACCCTCGGGCTTCGAGCGGCGCGCGGCGGAGAGCCGCACCACGCCCGAGCTGGTGGGGGCGCAGGTGGCCTACGAGACGATGGGACGCCTGCGGTAATCGCGCGCCCTTGCGGCCGGCCGGGCCTCGGCTAGGTAGGGCCGATGCAGGACGCTTACGCCAAGACGGTGACCACGGGCTGGCTCGTGGCTGTGATGCTCGAGGTCGACGGCGAGCGGGGCCCGATGCGCCACTACTACGCCGTCGGCCACGCCGACCAGGGACGCGCGGAGTGGACCGCAGTGGACCGGGCGGTGATGAGCGGCAAGGTGGCGACGAGCCCGATCGGCGGCCTGGAGCCGGTGCAGGCGCTGAAGGCTCTGAGCGCCTGGCGCATGAAGGTCCTGGGCCTGGCGCTGGGCGAGGTGCGCGAACTTGGGCCCAATCACCCGAGGCGCTGGCTGGCCTAGGCCGGCGGCGCCGGCTACCAGCCGCGGCCCATGACCCTGACGCGCAGGACCGGCCCCGAGCCGGCCGTGGCCGCGGCCTCGTCGACCGGTGCGACGCCCCGCTCGCGCAGCCAGGCGGAGACGGCGCCGATCCGCTGGGTCAGCAACTGGGTCTCGACGCCCGGCCGGCGGTAGTGCGGTTCGACGACGCCGACCAGCACGACCGCGCCGTCAGGATGGCACGCCCGCCAGGACACGACGCGGGTCAGCGCCCCCTCGACCTCGTCGGTCAGGGCGAATGCGGCGTACGGGAAGGGCGCGTCGACCGTCCCGATCCCCTCGAAGGCGGTGCAAGGCGGTGGCGGCGGGCGCGGGGCGCGGGCCTCGAGAACCGCGGGGCTCGGCGTCGGCCGGACCGTGCGGACACAGCCGCCGCCCACCCCCGCAAGCGCCACCGCAAGCGCCGCCGCGCCGACGGCGTGGCGGCTCAGGGCGCGTTCCCCTGGCCGAGCTGCCGCAAGGCCTTGCGGAGGGCGACGAGGGTGACGGGGCGGGGTTTGGTCACGCCCTGCTCGAAGTGATGCACGGTGCGGTCGGTGACCCCCGCCCGCAGGGCGAAGCGCTCGACCGTCAGGCCGAGCGCTTCACGCGCCGCACGGAGCTCGGCTCCGGTCATCGCTCGCCGAGGCCGATGAGCACGGTGTGGGCGTTGCGGTTGCGCGCCCAGGCCTCCTCGCCCGAGCCCGAATCGATCGGCCGCTCCTTGCCGTACGAGACGGTGTCGATGCGGCCGGCGGGGATCCCGAAGCCGATCAGCGCCTGACGGGCGGCCGCGGCGCGGCGGGCCCAGGGCGAGGTTGTATTCCCGCGTGCCGCGTTCGTCGGCGTTGCCGGCGATGCGGACCCGGGCGTCGGTGCGGGTGCGCAGCCATTCGGCCTGGCGGCGCAGGGTGTCGCGCGCCTCAGCGTCGATCAGGTCGCTGTCGAACGCGAAGTACACGCGGTCGCCGGCGGTGGCGGCGAGTTCGGCCTGCAGGCTGGCGTAGGCCGGCGGCTGCCCCTCGGGCGCCGTCGACGGCGGGGCCTCGCTGTAGGCCGGCGGCGGCTCGGCGGCAGGCGCCGGGCCGGGCTTGGGCTTGCTGGCGCAGCCGGCCAGGAGGGCGCCGATGGCGGCGGCGAGCAGGAGGTTTTGTGCGGCCTTCATGAGGCAGGATCTTCCTTGAGGGTCTGAGCGTGTTGATGCGACGCGGCCGGGCGGAATTCAGGCGTCCACCGGCCGCTGAGGGCGAAGCGGACGAGCCGCACCCAGATGAAGAGGGTGAACAGGGCCAGGACCACGCCGAAGCCCCAGAGCAGAACGTTCGAATCCATGGGCCTTTTTCCTGTTGAAGGCCCCGGTCGCGGCCGCTGTGGGGAAGCAGACCAGCGATACGCGCAGGACGACCGGAGCCTTCGAGACGTTGATGGCCCGCTCCCGCGACACGTCACAGCATAAGGAAGTTATAATGATCGAACGCCGGTCGGCAGGCGTCATAAGGGGCTCATAATTGACCGGCTCGCAGCGATGATGAAGTTCCGTCCCATGTGGTGGGACTCCTCCGAACATCGGGACGCGCCGCCGCTGCGGAACGCGGTGCGGCACGTCGCACGCTACCTGGCAGTGCTTCCGATCATCGGCGGGGCGACCGGGCTCGCCGAGCTGTTCTACCGCATCACCGGAAGCGACCGGCTCTCGGCCATCTTTCTGGCGGGCGTGCTGCTGTCGGCGTTCCTGCTGGGGTCTGGTCCAGCCTACGTGTCGGCGGCGCTGGCCTTCCTGGTCTATCTGTTCCTGGTCAATCCGCGGTTCCAGTTCAGCTTCGGCGGAGCCGAGGACTTCAACGTCATGATGATGTTCCTGGCGGTGTCGGTCCTGATCGGCCTGCTGACGGGACGGATGCGTGACGAAGCGGCGCGGGCCCGGGCGCGCCAGCGGGTGAACGGGGCGCTGCTCGACGCCACGCGGGACTTCTCGGCGACGTCGGACGAGACCGCGATCCGGCAGCGGCTGGCGGCGCACATCGCGCGGGCGGCCCGCGGCGAGGCCGAGATCCGCGACAACGGCGGGGCCTATCGGGCGAGGGCCGAGGACGCCGGGCACCAGGCGTCGGGACCCTGGCGGGTGCAGGGGCTGCGCACGGGCGACGCCGACTTCGGGGAGGCCGCGTGGCGGCCGCGGGGCGGCTATCCGCTGTCGGAGGAAGAGCAGACGCTGATCGGCATCCTGGCCGACACCGGCGCGGCGGCGATCTCGCGGGCGCGGCTGGCGGCGGGCAAGGCCGAGGCCGAGGCGCGGGCCCGGACCGAAGACCTGCGCAACGCGCTGCTGTCGTCGATCTCGCACGACCTGCGCACTCCGCTGGCGGCGATCCTGGCGTCGGCCACCAGCCTGCGGGAGTTCGGCGGGCGCTTCGACCCTGCGGTCCGGGCGGATCTCGCCGACACCATCCGCGAGGAGGCGGAGCGGCTGGACGCGACGGTGGCCAACCTGCTGAGCATGAGCCGGCTCGAGGCGGGCCAGCTCACCGTAGCGACATCGGCCTTCAACGTGCCGGAGGTGGTCGAGCGGGCGGTCGGACGGCGAAACCGCACCGAGCAGCGGCCGTTCGAGGTGCGGATAGACCCGGCGACGCCGGAGGCGGAGGGCGACGCCGTGCTGTTCGAGCAGGCGCTGGGCAATGTGGTCGAGAACGCCATGCGGTATTCGCCCGCGGGCGCGCCGATCACGGTGACGGTCGCAGGGGCCGGAGGTGAGGTGATGGTCGAGGTGACGGACGCCGGGCCGGGCGTGGCCCCCGAGGACGCCGAGCGGATCTTCGAGAAGTTCTATCGGGCGCCGGCCACCGGCAGCCTGCCGGGCACGGGCCTGGGCCTGGCGATCAGTCGGGGCCTGCTGGCCGGCATGGGCGGGCGCATCGCCGTGCGAAACCGCACCGACGGCGCCCGCGGCCTGGTCGCGACGCTTTGCCTCAAGGCCGCGGCATGAGCGGCCTGCGCCTGCTGATCGTGGACGACGAGCCGCAGATCGTCCGGGCCCTGACCCCGGCGCTGCAGGCGGCGGGCTATGCGGTGGAGAGCAGCGCCTCGGGGGCCGAAGCGCTGAGCGCGCTGGCCGCCGACCCCTGCGAGGCGATCATCCTCGATCTCGGCCTGCCGGACATGGACGGCAAGGAGGTGATCGGCCGGGTGCGGGAATGGTCGGACGCCCCGATCATCGTGCTGTCGGCCCGCGACCTGGAGACCGAGAAGATCGCCGCCCTGGACGCCGGCGCGGACGACTATGTGAACAAGCCCGTCGGCGTGGGCGAGCTCCTGGCGCGGCTGCGGGCCGCCCAGCGCGGGCGCGATCGCCGCTTCACCTCGCAGGCGCGCGTGCGGGCCGGCGACCTGGAGATCGACTTCCCGCTGCGGCGGGTGAGCATCCAGGGCGAGGAGGTGCACCTGACGCCGCGCGAATACGACCTGCTGCGCGTGCTCGCGAGGCACGCCGGCCGCGTCGTGACCCACCGGCAGCTGATCGCCGCGGTCTGGGGCGCGGGGGCCCAGGTCGACGCCCAGTTCGTCCGGGTGCTGGTGGGCCAGCTGCGTCAGAAGGTGGAGGCCGAGCCCGCTTCGCCCCGCCTGGTGATGACCGAACCCGGACTGGGCTACCGGCTGGTGGCCGAGAACGAGGCCGAGGGCGGCGGGCGGCAATTATAAGGTTCTTATGATTGCCCGCTTGGGCGGGAGCGGGGATGCGGGCGTCATGAGCTATTCCCGGATGCTGGGCGGACCGTTGCCGGTGTTCACCGCCCGCACGCACGCCAACCCGAAGTTCGCCTTCAGCACGGTGGGCGGCCGCTTCGTGCTGCTGCTCTTCCTGCCGCGCGATCGCGCCGCGGCGCACGCGATCGTCGAGCACCTGCTGGTCAACGAAAAGCTGTTCAGCACCTCGAGCTGCATCGCCATCGCGCTGACCCAGGATCCGGAGCTGTTCGCCTCCCTGCCCGAGCGCAACGCCCTGCTCTGGATGCTGGACGAGACCGGCGACGTCTTCCGGAGCTATGGCGCGATCACGGCCGGACGGCGCGGAGAGCCCGTTCTGGGTGAGCGGCGATCCGACGATGCGCAGCTTCTCGACCGGCGACTTCGCCAACCTCGCCCGCCTGACTGCGATGATCAGCCAGCTTCCCGCGCCGGCCGCTCACGCGGGAGTCGAGGTGCATGCGCCGGTGCTGATCACGCCGCGGGTGCTGGAGCCGCGCCTCTGCCGCGAGCTGATCGCCTATTACGAGCAGACCGGCGGGACGCCTTCCGGGGTGATGCGCCTGCGGGACGGCAAGACGACCGGCGTCATGGACGACAGCTTCAAGCGCCGGCGCGACGCCCTGATCAGCGACGAGTCGCTGCTGCGGGAGATCCGGGTGCGGCTGAGCCAGCGGCTGCTGCCGGAGATCGAGCGCGCCTTCATGTTCCCGGTGACGCGCGTCGAGCGCTACATCGTGGCGGCCTACGATGCGGAGGAGGGCGGCCACTTCCGGGCCCACCGCGACAACGAGTCGCCGGGCACCGCGCATCGGCGGTTCGCGTGCTCGATCAACCTCAACGCCGAGGAATTCGAGGGCGGCGAGCTGCGGTTTCCCGAATATGGGACCCGCCGCTATCGGCCGCCGACCGGCGGGGCGGTGGTGTTCTCGTGCTCGCTCCTGCACGAGGTGACGCCGGTGACCCGCGGGCGGCGCTATGCGGTGCTGCCCTTCTTCTACGACGAGGCGGCGGCGCGGATCCGCGAGCAAAACGCCCATCTGGTGGCGAAGGAGACGATCGTCGCCGAGCCCAGCCAGGGCTAGCGGGGCGCGGGGGCTTGGCTGCACGCCCGAGCCGGGGAGGCGGGAGCTATCTCAGCCGACCGAGCTTGGCCGTCAGTTCGCCGGTCCGGCGGACACCCACCTTGGCCAGCAGGCTGCGCACCTGGCTGCGCACGGTCTCGACGGATGCGCCGCGGCCGATGGCGATCGCCTCGCGGGTTTCCCCCTCAACCAGGCGAACGGCGACATCGGCCTCGGATGGCGTGAGCCGGAAAGCCAGGCGCAGGAGCTCGGGGAAGCGCCCCCTGGACCCCTCGGCGCCGCGGACGACCGCCACTGCCCGGGGCTGGAAGCCAAAGGCGAAGGGCCGCCGCGGCAGGGGCACGAGGTCCACCACTTCGATCTCGCCGGGATCGCGGGGATCGCGCAGCACCAGGGTCTGGAACGGATCGCCCGTCCCGGGTTCAGGGGCGGAGACGGCGCGGCGCACCCCCGCCTCGAGGGCGCGAGAGTCCTCGTCCCGGGCGGCGGCCAGACGCTGGCCCCGCAGCCTGAGGAGCCCGCGCGAGAGGGCGATCTCGGCGGCGGGGGTGTGGGCGCAGACCCGGCCGGCGCCGTCACAGACGAAGGCGGCCGCGCCGATCGCTTCCAGCGTGCCGCCGATGAGCGCGGCGCCCTGGCCTTCGAGCGCCAGCTGAGCCCGGACGGCGGCCCGGACCTGTGGCGCGAGCGCCTCGAACGCCTGGCGGTCCGCCGCCTCCGGCCGGCCCTGGCGTTCGGTGCGCAGGACGGCTAGGCCGATCAGCATGCCGTCGTTGCGCAGCAGCGTCGCCTGACTGCCGTAGGGGATATCCCAGCGGCGGCAGATGTCGGCGTAGGCGAAGTTGCGGCGCAGTTCGTCCTCGGTCGAACAGGCCGCGTCGTGCCAGCCGGCCAGCAGCGGGTCCCGGATGCCGCGAGCCACGCGTGGATTGACATCTGGATGGCCGCCGCCGATCGCCGTGAGCTCGGCGTTGATCGGCTCCATGTCGATGCGGCTCATCCAGTTGAAGGGCAGGGCGCGGTCCGCCCCGACGCCGATGAGCTCGCCCCGTTCCGCGCCACAGGCGTCGCCGAGCGCCTCCAGGGCCTGAAGCCAGTCGCCGCCGAGGGCGGCGTCGCCGAACGCATCGACGACGGAGACCCAATGATCATCGTTGCGGATCAAGCCGGGGCGCCCCGCCCCTTGGCCGCCGCCGCCGCCGCGTGGGCAAGCAACGCGCCGTACAACTTCCACCCGAATACGCGGGTGAAACGCAACCAATACATGTACTTACGCCCCCGAACCCCGGCGCACCGTGTTCGATGACTACGGAGACGTCAATGTTCGTATCCCCCTTTTGAGGGACGATGGCGTAGATCTACGGGTCTAAACTGTAGGCGATGAGAGTTTCAGCGGCCCGGCAGAAGATCGCGCAACTGCGCCTGGCGTCGGACGCCGGTCTTCGCGAAGATCGATTTCAGGTGCGAGCGGACGGTGCTCTCGGCGACGCCGAGCTCGTCGGCGCAGGTCGCCACCGACCCGCCGTCCACCAGATGCAGCAGGATCCGGGTCTCCTGCGGCGAGAGGCTGTGGACGTCGCGCAGGTGCTGTTCCCGGGCTCCGGCGGACCGCTCAAGGGCCACCCCCAGCGCGCGGGCCACTTGCCGGGCCATCGGATTTCCGGAGTCGTAGGCGGCCTTCAGACGGTCGTGGATGCTGGGATAGAGCTTGGCGTAGGCGGCGGCCCGTTTCACCAAACGCTGGTCGAACGCGTCGTCGTCGCTCATGCTGGGGCTCTGAGTAGGGGTCGGGGCCAGTAATGAGCGTTGCGTATGGAGTTGACCAGACGGTTACCGGCCGTCTGGACATCGAGACCATGGACAGTCCGCTCGGGCTGTCCCTCTCATCGGTGGGCCGCAAGCTGGTCAACCGAACGATGCAGTGGCTGGTCACGCGATCGATGCGCCAGGCGGTGCAGGCCGACCTGCAGGGGCGCGAGGCCCTGCTGGCCTATGTGGAGCGCCAGCGGCGGCTGCATGAGCGGACCGACGCCCCCCTCCTTGGCCCGATCCTGCCGATGATGGAGGCCGAGGCGATCCGGGTGGCCGGGCCGGGGGTCCTGTCGTCGCCGCCCGCGCCCTCGGAGTGGTTCGCGCCCAAGAGCACCAAGCCGCGCGGCCATGTCTTCTATGTGCATGGCGGCTCGTTCGTGGCGGAGCGGAGCCCCAGGATCACCCAGCTGGTGGCGCGGTTCGCCGCCACGGCGGAGGCGCAGGTGTTCGCCCCCAGCTATCGGCTGGCGCCGGAACATCCCTGCCCGGCGGCCGTGGAGGACATCGTCGCCGCCTGGGCCTGGTTCCGGAGGACCTATCCGGACGAGCCGGTGGTGGCGCTGGCCGAGTCGGCGGGGGCGGCGGTTCTCCTCTCGGCCCTGCAGCAGGCGAACGCCCGTGGCCTCGGCCTGCCGTCGGGGGTCGTGCTGCTCTCGCCCTGGGTGGATCTGTCGCTGCAGAGCTGGAGCGTCACAGCGGCGTCCCTGATGGGGACCACGCCCTACACCATGGAGAGCCTGGCCCTGGTGGCGCGGTTCTATCTGGACGGGCTCTCGGCGACCGACCCGATCGCATCGCCGCTGTTCGGGTCGTTCGATGGCTTTCCGCCCATGCTCATCCACGCGAGCAAGGGCGACATCCTCTACGACGACGCCGTCCGACTGGCTGAGAAGGTGCGCGACGCCGGCGGCGACCTGACCGTGCGGCTGTGGACCGACGAGACCCACGTCTGGGAGCGGATGAATACCCCCAAGGCCAAGCAGTCGATCCTGCTCGCGGCGGACTTCATCCGGCGGCGACTGGACCACGCCGCGCTGAACTGATTTCCATCGCCGGCTCCACCGTCCGCCGCGACAAACAGCGCTCGGCGAACTGACGCACCTCCCCCAAATGGGGGAAGCGGTAGCTTGTAACATCTCAGTAACTTCCGCCCCAACGGGGGATTTCGTCCGACATACCGGCGTTATCCAGAGATTCGCGCGCGGAGGCTGACACTTCGCGCGCGCTGCAATCTGTAGTGGTGGGGCGCATGGCTGACTTCAACGGTACGTCGGACAACGATTACTTCCAGGGCGGCGGTGAAAACGACTCCATCATCGGGCTCGCCGGCAACGACGCCCTCTACGGCGGCCGCCGGCAACGACACGCTCGTCGGCGGCGACGACGATGACCAGCTACGCGGCGAGGATGGCGACGACAGCCTGAGCGGGGGCGACGGCGACGACTTCCTGAACGGCGGCCCGGGCAACGACACCATCGACGGGGGCGCCGGCGGCGACCGTGTGACCTACTACGCCGCGGATCCGGCGACGGGGGTTTCCGTCGACCTCGTCGCGGGAACCGCGACAGGCTACGGCACGGACGTGCTGATCGGCATCGAACACGTTTCGGGTTCGCTGGGCTCAGACACCATCATCGGCAATGACGCCGGCAACTTCATCCTGACCAACGGCGGCAACGACAGCGTTTCCACGGGCGGTGGCGATGACCTGATCGCCGTCACCGACGCCGGGAGCCATCTGACGGTCGATGGCGGGCGCCGGGAACGACACCCTCGGTTTCGCCGGCACGACGCTGCCGGTCGGCCAGGGCGCGAACATCTCGCTGCTGGTGTCCGGCGCGCAGAACATCGGCTTCAGCACGCCCACGACGGTCACCCTGACCAGCATCGAAAATCTGTCGGGCACGCTGAGCAACGACACTCTGATCGGCGATGGCGGGAACAACGTGCTCGCCGGCACGGGCGGCGCGGACTCGCTGGTGGGCGGCGACGGCGACGACGTGCTGCTGGGCGACGGCGAGATCCTGACCAACGGCACGAACGGCAATGGCGCGA
The DNA here is from genome assembly GCF_024699945.1 of Phenylobacterium sp. J426. GTDB lineage: Bacteria > Pseudomonadota > Alphaproteobacteria > Caulobacterales > Caulobacteraceae > Phenylobacterium. Next base: position 2,568,393 of record NZ_JAJOMY010000001.1, read on the forward strand.
TCGTGACGGTGAACATCGTCACGCCCAGCGCCTTCGTCGTTCACGGCAACGACACCCTGTTGGGCGGCAACGGCGCCGACACGATCATCGCGGGCGGCGGCGCGGACGTCATCAATGGCGGCGCGGGGGACGATTCGATCGACGGCGGGGCGGGTCTCGACCGCGTCTCGTTCTTCGGCGGTGCGGCCGTCAACGTGAACCTCGCGACCGGCGTCGCCACGGGCCAAGGGACGGACACCCTGGTCGGCATCGAGCACGTCACCGGCACCAACGGGGACGACACCCTGGTCGGCGACGACAGCGACAACTGGCTGTGGGGCACGGGCGGCTCGGACAGCATGTCCGGCGGCAACGGCGCCGACCTGTTCTTCGTGGGCTTCGGCAACCACACCGTCGACGGCGGCGCGGGCCAGGACACCCTGCAGTTCTACTCGGACACGCTGGTCAACAGCCCGGCGACGGTCGACCTGCGGATCACCACGGCCCAGACCACGGGCCAGGGCAGCTACACCCTCACGAGCGTCGAGAACGTGGTCGGGACTAGCTGGGGCGACGACACGCTGATCGGCGACGGGTTGAACAACGTGCTCGCGGGCTGGGGCGGCTCAGACAGCCTGGACGGCGGCGACGGCGACGACCGGCTGCTGGGCGACGGCGGGTTCGACATCACCCAGGCCGGCGCCATCGTCGAGGTCGCCCAACTCGGCATCGTGTCGAACCCGCCCTTCACCGTCACGTACAACGACACCCTGATCGGCGGGAACGGCGCGGACACCCTGGTCGGCGGCGCCGGCAATGACAGCCTGGTCGGCGGCGCGGGCAATGACCTGGCCATCTTCAGCGGCGCGCGCAGCGACTACACCATCACGGTGGCGCCGGACGGCGTGATCACCGTCGTCGACAACCGGACGAACTCGCCGGACGGCACGGACACGCTGGTGGGCGTGGAGTCCCTGCAGTTCTCGAACGAGACGATCGCGGCGCCGACCTACTCGCCAGGGGCGGGGACTGCGGGCGCGGATACCCTGATCGGCACGAGCGGCGCCGACACGCTGGAAGGGCTGATGGGCGACGACAGCCTGTCGGGCCTGGACGGCGCCGACAACCTGCAAGGCGGCGGGGGCAACGACACACTCTCGGGCGGCGCCGACAACGACACCCTGACCGGCGGCGCCGGCAATGACCTCATCGACGGCGGCGATGGCGTCGACATGGTGCTGTTCCCCGGTTCGGCGGGCTTCACCGTGGACCTGTCCAACACCGGCGCGCAGGCCATCAACGCCGATCACGGCACGGATACGATCACCAACGTCGAGAACGTCGGCGGCAGCTTCGGCAACGACACGATCCTCGGCAACGCCGGGGCCAATGTGCTGACCGGCGAAGGCGGCAACGACAGCCTTGTCGGCCGCGACGGCGACGACGTCCTGATCGGCGGCAACGGCGCGGACACGCTTTCGGGCGGCAACGGCGCCGACACCATCATGGGCGGCAACGGCGCCGACTACATCGGCGGCGGCGCGGGCGACGATTCCATCGACGGCGGCGCCGGGTTCGACCGGGTGACGTTCTACGGCGGGGCCGCCGTGAGCGTAAACCTTGCCACCGGCGCGGCCACCGGACAGGGGACCGACGCCCTGGTCAGCATCGAGCATGTCACCGGCACCGACGGGAACGACACGCTGGTCGGCGACGACGGCGACAACTGGCTGTGGGGCACGGGCGGCTCGGACAGCATGTCCGGCGGCGACGGGGACGACCTGTTCTCGGTCGGCTTCGGCAACCACACCCTGAACGGCGGGGCCGGACAGGATACGCTGCAGTTCTATTCTGAAACGCTGGTCAACAGCCCGGTCACGGTCGATCTGCGGATCACCACGGCCCAGACGACGGGCCAGGGCGACCTGACGCTGAGCGGCATCGAGAACGTCGCCGGCACCAGCTGGGGCAACGACACCCTCATCGGCGACGGCCTGAACAATGTGCTGGCCGGCTGGGGCGGCTCGGACAGCCTGGACGGCGGCGACGGCGATGACCGGCTGCTGGGCGATGGCGGCGTGTTCGTCGACGCCAACGGCGAGATCACGGGCGCCGAGCAGCTGGCCATCCTCTCGGGCGCGAACTTCACCGTCACCTACAACGACACCCTGATCGGCGGGAACGGCGCGGACACCCTGGTCGGCGGCGCGGGCAATGACAGCCTGGTCGGCGGCGCGGGCGCCGACCTCGCCATCTTCAGCGGCGCGCGCAGCGACTACACCGTCACGGTGGCGCCGGACGGCGTGATCACCGTCGTCGACAACCGGACGAACTCGCCGGACGGCACGGACACGCTGGTGGGCGTGGAGTCCCTGCAGTTCTCGAACGAGACGATCGCGGCGCCGACCTATGCGCCGGCGAGCGGCACGTCGGGGCCGGACACCCTGATCGGCACGAGCAGCGACGACACGCTGCAGGGGCTGGGCGGAGACGACAGCCTGTCGGGCCTCGACGGGGCCGACAACCTGCAGGGCGGCGGCGGCAACGACACCCTTTCCGGCGGCGCCGGCAACGACACCCTGACCGGGGGGCGCGGGCAACGACGTGATCGACGGCGGCGACGGCATCGACATGGTGCTGTTCTCCGGCTCGGCCGGCTTCCAGGTCGATCTGTCGAACACCGGGCCGCAGGTCATCAACGCCGACCACGGCACGGATACGATCACCAACGTCGAGAACGTCGGCGGCAGCTTCGGGAACGACACGATCACCGGCAACGCCGGCGCCAACCTGCTCACCGGCGAGGCCGGGAACGACAGCCTGTCGGGCGGCGGCGGCGACGACACCCTGATCGGCGGCCCGGGGATCGACACGCTCAACGGCGGCGACGGCATCGACACCGCGGTGTACGCGGCCGAGACCACCTCGGTGCAGGTGAACCTGTCGGCCGGTACGCTTCAACGCTGGAACGGGACCGGCTGGTCCGGGACCGAGGGGACGCTGACCGGCATCGAGAATGTCGTCGGCGGCAACTGGCATGACATCCTCTGGGGCGACGGCGCCAACAACCTGCTGATCGGCGGCGCGGGCTTCGACGGCCTGCGGGGGCAGGGCGGCGACGACACGCTGCGCGGCGACGACGGCAACGACTTCCTCGTGGGCGGCGCGGGCAACGACGTTCTGGACGGCGGCGCGGGGATCGACCGGGCGGCCTACAGCTCCGGCGCCACGCACGGCGTCCAGGTGGACCTCAGAATCCAGGGCGTGGCGCAGAACACCGGCGCCGTCAGCGGCTGGGACACCCTGATCAGCATCGAGCATGTGTCGGGCACGCGGTTCAACGACACCCTGATCGGCGACAGCGGCGACAACTGGATCTGGGGCGGTTCGGACGGCTCGGGCGTGGTCGGCGACGACAGCCTATCCGGCGGCGACGGCAACGACCTGATCGTGGTGGGCGCGGGCGCCCACACCCTGGACGGCGGCGCGGGGAGCAGCGACACCCTGTCGTTCCTCGCGGCCACGGCGGGGGTCACGCAGCCCGACATCACCGCCGGAGTGAACGTCTCGCTGGCGGCCCAGGGAACGACCCCGCAGGTCACCGGCCAGGGCTCCATGGTGATCCAGGGCTTCGAGAACCTCTCGGGCGCGCAGCTCAACGACACCCTGACCGGCGACAACAACGCCAACCTGCTCGCAGGCTATGCCGGCTCGGACTCCCTCGTCGGAGGCGGTGGCGACGACGTCCTGCTGGGTGACGGCAAGGTCGACGTCGACAGCGAGGGCTTCGGCACCGCCGGCCCGATCGTGGTGACGGCGGACGTCGGGGCCGGCGGCGCGGACACCCTGATCGGCGGCGACGGCGCGGACACCCTGGTGGGCGGCGCGGGCAACGACAGCCTGGTGGGCGGCGCGGGCGCCGATGTGGCGATCTTCAGCGGCGCCCAGGGCGACTACACCATCACGGTCGCGCCGGACGGCGTGGTGACCATCGTGGACAACCGGACGAACTCACCGGACGGCACGGACACGCTCGCGGGCGTGGAGACGCTGCAGTTCTCCGACGGCTCGATTCCGGCTCCGGTCTATACGCCCGGCAGCGGCACGTCGGGCAACGACAGCCTGCTGGGCGGAACGGGCGCGGACTCGATCGCCGGCGGCGCCGGCAACGACACCATCGAGGGCGGCAACGGGGCGGACACGCTGTCGGGCGAGGACGGCGCCGACGTGCTGCGCGGGCAGGACGGCAACGACAGCCTCTCGGGCGGCGACGGTGCGGACCTGCTGGTCGGCGGCGCGGGCGACGACGCCTTGGACGGCGGCGCGGGCAACGACCGGGCCAGCTTCGGCCTGTCGGCGGCGGGCGTGAACGCCAGCCTGGCGACCGGCACGGCGACCGGCGAGGGTTCGGACACCCTGACGAGCATCGAGCACCTGACCGGCTCGAACCACAACGACACCCTGACGGGCGACGACGGCGACAACTGGCTGTGGGGCCTGGGCGGCTCGGACAGCCTGTCCGGCGGCAATGGCAATGACCTGGTCTCGGTCGGCCAGGGCGCCCACACGGTCTCGGGCGGCAATGGTGTCGACACGCTCTCGTTCTACTCGGAAACCCTGACCGGGCCGGTGACGGCGTCGCTGGCCAGCCAGGGCGCGCCGCAGAACACGACCCAGGGCAGCATGACCCTGACCGGGTTCGAGAACCTGACCGGCACGATGTACGGCAACGACACGCTGACCGGCGACACCGGCGCCAATGTGCTGGCCGGCTGGGGCGGGTCGGACAGCCTGTCGGGCGGCGACGGCGACGACCAACTGCTGGGCGACGGCGCCACCTATGGCGATGTCGCCGGCGGCATCAGCACCGCCGACAACTTCGGCGCGGTGTCGGGCGCGTCCTTCACGGTCACCTACAACGACACTCTGAACGGCGGGAACGGCGCGGACACCCTGGTCGGCGGCCTGGGCAACGACGTCATCGACGGCGGAGCCGGGACCGACAGAGCGGTGTTCTCGGGCAACCAGGCCGACTACCTGATCACCGTGGCGGCCAACGGCACGGTGACGGTGGTCGACAACCGGAGCGGCTCGCCGGACGGCACGGACACGCTGACGAACGTCGAGCAGCTGCAGTTCGCCGACGGGACGATCGCGACGCCCCTCTACAACGCCAGCATCAACGGCGGCGCCGGCAACGACAGCCTCGTGGGCGGCGAAGGCGCCGATACCCTGAACGGCCTCGGCGGGAACGACACGCTGAACGGCGGCAACGGCGCCGACAGCCTCATCGGCGGCGACGGCGACGATCAGTTCAGCGGCTGGAACGGCGACGACACCATGCTCGGTGGCAACGGCGCCGACTTCTTCTTCGCCGGAACGGGGAACGATTACATCGACGGGGGCGCCGGCTTCGACCGGGTGGCCTTCGACGGCGGCCCGCCGGTCAACGTGGACCTGGCCATCACCTCGGCCCAGGCCACCGGCCACGGCACGAAGACAATCGTCAACGTCGAGGCGGTGTCCGGGACGAGCGGCAACGACACGCTGGCCGGCGACAGCCAGAACAACTGGCTGTGGGGTCACAACGGCGGGTCCGACAATCTTTCGGGCCGTGACGGCGACGATACGCTGATGGTCTCGGCCGGCGACCACACGCTCGCCGGCGGCAATGGCACGGACACCATTGTCCTGGGTTACAGCGCCATCAACGCGGCGGGCGTCAGCCTCGACCTTCGCCAGACTTCGGCTCAGGCGACCGGTCAGGGAACCTGGATCGTCTCGGGCGTCGAGAACGTCTCGGGCACGATCCATGGCGACACCCTCATCGGCAACGATGAGGCGAACACGCTGGCCGGCATGAAGGGCTCTGACAGCCTCGTCGGCGGGGCCGGAGCCGATCGCCTCTGGGGCGACGGGGAGATCGGTCCGCAGGGCGGCGCGATCTCGAGCAGCCTCACGCCGTTCCCGGGATCGCCCTCGGGCGTCGAGGGCGACGACACGCTGGTCGGCGGAGCCGGCAACGACACCATCGACGGCGGCGGCGGCATCGACACCGCGGTCTTCGCAGGCCTGCGCTCGGCGTACACGATCGTGATCGCGGCGAACGGCGTGATCACCGTCAGCGGGCCGGACGGCGTCGACACCCTGACCAACGTCGAGTGGCTCCAGTTCGACGACGGCGTGGTCTCGGCGGACGGCGGCGAGAACCTGGTCGGCACGTCCGGCGCCGACAGCTGGCAGGGCGGCAATGGCGCCGACACCTATGCGGGTCTCGCCGGCGCCGACACCCTGATCGGTGGCGGCGGATCGGACAGCCTCTCCGGCGGCGACGATCGCGACACGCTCCGCGGGGAAGCGGGGAACGACACCCTGTCCGGCGGCAACGGCGCCGACCTCCTCGTCGGCGGCCCAGGATCCGACAGCCTCGACGGCGGCGCGGGCAACGACCGGGTCTCCTACAACGACGCCACCAACGGCGTGAACGTCAGCCTGGCGATCACCGGACCGCAAACCACGCTGTGGGGCACGGACACGCTGGTCTCGATCGAGCACCTGACCGGCTCCAACTTCAACGACACGCTGATCGGCAACGACGGCGACAACTGGCTGTGGGGCACGGGCGGCACGGACAGCCTGTCCGGCGGTAACGGCGACGACCTGCTGACCGTGGGCTTCGGCGGCCACACGGTCTCCGGCGGCAACGGCGTCGACACCCTACTGTTCTATTCCGTGACCCTGCTGGCCAACGGCGCGAGCGTGAACCTCACGCAGACCTCGGCCCAGAACACCGGCCAGGGCGTGATGACCATCACAGGCGTCGAGAACGTCGTCGGCACGATGATCGGCGGCGACACCCTGACGGGCGACAGCGGCGCCAACGTTCTGGCGGGCTGGGGCGGCGCGGACAGCCTGTCAGGCGGCGACGGCAATGACCTGCTGCTGGGCGACGGCGTGATCTTCCCGGACGGCGACGGAGTCATCACCCGCTACGACATCGACACCGACCCGGCCATCGTCCAGGGCAACGACACCCTGTCCGGCGGCAACGGCGCCGACACCCTGCTGGGCGGCGGGGGCAACGATCAGCTAAGCGGCGGGGCCGGCAACGACAGCCTCGACGGCGGCGCCGGGATCGACGTGGCGCTCTATGTGGACGCCGCCGGCGGCGTGAACGTGAACCTGACGGCGGGCACGGCCACCGGCGGCGCCGGTTCCGACACGCTGGTCAGCATCGAGAACGTGAACGGCTCGGCCTTCGCGGACACCCTGACCGGATCGGCCACCGCCAACAGCCTGTTCGGCGGCGCGGGCGCCGACAGCATCTCCGGCCTCGACGGGGACGACGTCCTCTCCGGCCAGGCTGGGGCGGACACCCTCTTGGGCGGCGACGGCGCCGACACCCTGGTCGGCGGGACGGAGAACGACCTGCTGATCGGAGGGGCAGGCAATGACAGCCTCGACGGCGGCGGGGGGATCGACACGGCCTCCTACGCCGACGCGGCGGGCGCGGTGACCGTCAATCTGCAGACCGGCGCGGCCACCGGAGCCGGCACGGACAGCCTGACGGGCATCGAGAACGTCATCGGCTCGGCGTACAACGACACGCTGACCGGCGACGGCGGGAACAACGTCCTCGAGGGCGGAGCCGGCGACGACAGCCTCGTCGGCGGCGCGGGCAACGACCTGGCTTCCTACGCCGGCGCCAGCGGCGCCGTGACGATCGACCTGTCGTTGACCACCCAGACCGCCGGCGGCGGGACGGGCGTCGACACCTGGGTCAGCATCGAAGGCGTGGTCGGCTCGGCCTACAACGACACGGTGACCACCGGCACGACGGCGTCGACCATCCAGGGCGGCGCCGGGGCCGACGAGATCCGCCTTTCGACCGCGACGCCGACCGGCGCCACAACGGTGATCGGCTTCCAGGCCGGCACGGGCGGCGACATCCTGAACCTCGTCCAGTGGCTGACGAACAACACCACCTGGGACGGCGTGGAGAACCCCTTCACAGCGGGCTACCTGCGCCTCGTGCAGGAAGGCAACGCCACCCTCGTGCAGGTGGACGCCGACAGCGGCGAGGACGACTACGTCACGCTGGTGCGCCTGGAGAACAGCAGCCTGGGCCTCACCGCGGCCAACTTCACCGGCGGGTTCCTGCCGGCGGCGGAGATCAACGGCAGCGCCGGCCAGGAGACGTTCCTGTGGTCGCCGGAAAACTGGACGCCGGGCGATCCGGTCGTGACGGTGAACGGCGGCGGCGGCAACGACCAGCTGACCATCGAAGCTCCGCCTCTGGCCACGCCGAGCTCGACACCGAAGATCACGGTGTCCGGCAACAACCTGCTGCTGGACCTCGACGGCGACGGAACGCCCGACCTGACGGTGACGAACGTGGCCGAGCTGGTGATCAGCGTCATCCGTCTGATCCTGGAGGGCAACTTCAGCACCACGGGCCTGGCGCCGAACACCATCCACTACGACGGCACGGTGGACGACAACCTGCTGGACGCCACCGCGATGACGTCGAACGAGTCCATCGACGCCAAGGGCTTCGCAGGCGAGGACACCCTGATCGGGGCGGGCGGCAACGACCGGCTCGACGGTGGGCTCGGCGACGACAGCCTGAGCGGCGGCAGCGACAATGACACGCTGATCGGCGGCGCGGGCAACGACACCCTCGACGGCGGAGCCGGCACGCTGGACGTGGCGATCTTCACCGGCAACCGCTCGGACTACACGATCACGGCGCTTGGCGGCGGCGTGATCCAGATCAGCGGTCCGGACGGGATCGACAACCTGCGCAACATCGAGCGCCTGCAGTTCGCCGACCAGACGACGGACGGCAACGGCGCCGCCCTCGGCGGCGGGGGTGACGGCGGCGGCGGCGGCGGTGGCGGCTTCGCCATCCCGACCTCGGGGGCCGACAACCTGTTCCTCAGCGCCGGGCCGGATTCGGTGCAGGCCGGGGCGGGCAACGACACGGTCTCGGCGGGTGCGGGCGACGATTTCGTCCACGGCAACACCGGCGACGACGTCCTCAACGGCGGCGACGGTAACGACACCCTCCACGGCGGCCAGGACAACGACGTGGTCAATGGCGACGCCGGGAACGACATCCTGTTCGGCGACAAGGGCGACGACCTCGGTGTTCGGGGGGATCGGCAACGACGTCATCTATGGCGGCGAAGGCCGGAACTTCCTTCGCGGCGGCGACGATGACGACGTGATCTGGGGCGGCGACGACTTCGACGACGCCCACGGCAACATCGGCAACGACACCGTGCATGGCGGCGGCGGCGGCGACTGGGTGGTCGGCGGGCAGGGGCAGGACCTGCTGTTCGGCGACGACGGCCACGACGTGGTGCTGGGCAACCTGGGCGAGGACACCGTCTATGGCGGCGCCGGCAACGACTGGGTCCGCGGGGGTCAGGGCGACGACCTCGTCTACGGCGGCGACGGGGACGACTGGCTGGCGGGGGATCGCGGCAGCGACACCCTCTACGGCGGCGTCGGCGCGGACATCTTCCACAGCTGGGGCGACGCGGGCATCGACCGCGTCATGGACTTCAACTTCGCCGAAGGCGACCGGGTGAACCTCCTGGCCGGCACGACGTACAGCGTCGCGCAGGTCGGCGCAGACACGGTCATCACCATGACCGGCGGCGCGCAGATGACCCTGGTGGGCGTGCAACTCACCAGCCTCAGCGACGGCTGGATCACGGTGGGGTAAGGGCCTGTGGCCGGACCTTCGGGTCCGGCCGCTTCGCCACGCTAGAGCGCGCCGAGCAGGACGGCCACGAGGCCCAGCGCCGACGCGGTGAGGGCGAGGACTTCCGGCACCCGCGACCAGCGGATCTCGTAACGCGCGCGCATGCAGGCTTCACCTCGGTGGTCCTCGTCACCCGGGGATGGAAGCGTGCTCGGGGGGGAGGGGTGAGACGCCGCGGGCCGCAGACGGGGGCGCGCCTGGGCCCGACCCCGGGTGACGAGATTCGATAATCCAGTAGCTATGTGTTTAGTTTAAACTGGAGTCGCGGTCAAGCGGGCGCGCGGTGTTAGGGTGTCGAAAACGACGCTCGGAGGATCGCCGGTGATCAAGCTGACCTTCTGCCTGACGCGGCTGCCGCATCTGACGCGCGCGGCGTTCCAGGAGTACTGGTTCAACACCCATGCCCCGCTGGTGGCGAGCGTGGCCGAGACGCTGCAGATCCGGCGCTATGTGCAGCTGCACAGCCTGCCGCCGGAGGCGAGCGCCGGGATTCGTGCGAGCCGCGAGGCGCCGCCCGAGTATGATGGGGTGGCCGAGTTGTGGTTCGACAGTCTGGAGGCGGTGGCGGCCAACGGATCGCGGCCGGAGGCGCAGGCCGCAGGGCGGCTGCTGCTCGAGGACGAGCGGAAGTTCATCGACCTGCCGCGCTCCCCGCTCTGGTGGAGCGAGGAGCGCGTGGTCGTCGGAGGCTAGCAGTCTAGGCGGAAGCTAGCAGGCGTAGCGACGCTTCACGGTCACGTGGCGGCCGGCGTAGGGATCGTAGAACCGCTCCTTGGCCGTGCAGGTGCGCGCGGCGTAGCCATAGCTCGGTCCATATCCGTAGGAGTAGGGCCGGTCGTAGCGGTAGTCGTAGCCGTACCGCGGCGCGTAGCCGCCGCCGTAGTAGCTGTTCCCGTAGTAGCCGCGGCTGTTGTTGTTGCCGGCGATGGCCGCGCCCAGGGCGAGGCCGGCGACGCCGGCCACGATGGCGGCGGCCGCAGCGTCGTTGTCGTTGCCGCGGTGGTAGCGGCGGTAGTCGCGGGCCTCGGCCGGGGCGGCGCTCGCGGCGACCGCGGCCGCGGCGGTGACGGCGGCGACAGAGGCGGTGAGGAACTTACGCATTGAGGAAGCCTCCTGATCTTGCGCGCCATCCTCCGCCCCGCCGGCTGAACCGCGGCTGAACGCCGCGGTCAGCTAAGGCCCCACTGGGGCGGAGGGCTACTTCCGCTGTGCGGCCGTCTCGGCCCGGATGGCGCCGAGCTCGGAGCCGGCGTTCCATTCCGGCCAGTCGCGGGAGTTGGCGAGCGCCTTGCCGATCTCGAAGGCGAGGTTCACGTCCGCCGCAGCGCCGGAGTAGTCGTGCCAGGTTTCCCACCGGTCGCAGGTCTGGTGGTAGCAGCGGGCGGTGAACTCCTCGACCCACTGGTCACCTTTCGCGCGTCCGCCGTCGACCACGTCGGGGCCTCCGGCCAGCGCCATCAGCAGCAGGGTGGGCACGCCGCGGCGTCCGAAGGAGAAGTGGTCGGCGCGATAGTTCAGAGCGCGCTCGGGCCGCGGGTCGGGGGTGATCGTCCGGCCGCGCTTGGCGGCGGCGGCGCGCAGTCGGTCCTCGAGCTGGTTCTGGCCCGAGCCGATCAGCACCACGTCGCGGGTCGGGCCGAGCGGATGGAAGGTGTCGTAGGCGATGCTGGCGACCATCTTGCCGGCGGCGTAGGGGCTGGTCTGGGCGAAGTACTCCGAACCCAGCAGGCCGCGCTCTTCGCCGGTCCAGAGCCCGAAGAGGATGGTGCGCTGCGGACGCGGCCCCGCCTTGAAGGCGCGTGCGGTCTCGATGACGCCGCCCACCCCGCTGGCGCTGTCCAGCGCGCCGGGGCGGATCGTGGCCCCCTGGGCGTCCGGCGCGCCGATCCCGTAGGCGTCCCAATGGGTCGAGTACATGATCGTCTCGTCGGGATGCTTCGAGCCGCGGATGGCGCCCACCACATTGCGGCTGGTGAGCTGCTCGACGGCGTTGCGGTAGTCGGCGGAGAAGCTCGCGCCCTTGAGCTCGACGGGCCGGAAGGCGGCCGTGCGGGCGCGGGCCTTCTCGGCCTCGAAGTCGAGGCCGGCGGCCTTGAAGAGCTCGACGGTTAGCGGCCGCTGGATCCAGCCCTGCATCAGCAGGCGGGCCGAGGCGGGATCCTGCCGGACGACGTCGTAGCTCTCGCCGCCGCCGGCGACCACGGTGCTCCAGGGATAGGCGGCGCCGGCGGTCTCGTGGACGATGAGCGCGCCCAGCGCGCCCTGGCGGACCGCCTCCTCGTACTTGTAGGTCCAGCGCGCATAATAGGTGGCCGCCTTGCCGCCGAACCTGCCGGCCACGGGTTCGCCAGGCTGTGCCTCGAAGTCGGGATCGTTGATCAGGATCAGCGCGACCTTGCCCTTCAGGTCCACGCCCTTGAAGTCGTCCCACCCCCGCTCGGGCGCGGTGACGCCGTAGCCGACGAACACCAGCGGCGCGTCCTGGATCCGGACCTGCTCGACGGGCCGCTGGGTCTCGACGCGCAGATCGGTCTGGGTCTGCAGGGTCTTGGAGAGGCCCGGCGCCTTGAGGCTGTAGGCGCCGTTCGGTTGGGTCTGGAAGCGGTAGAGCTGGACGTCCTGGACGAAAGAGCCCTTGTCGCCGGCCGGCTCGAGGCCGAGCGCCTGGAACTGCTTCACCAGATAATCGATGGTCTTCGGTTCGCCGGGACCGCCGGGCGCGCGCCCGGCATAGGGATCGCTGGCCAGTTCGCGGGTGATGTCGGAGATCCGCTGGGCCGAGATGGGCCCGGCGCTGGTGTCCAGCTTCTGCGCCGGCTTCTGTCCTGGCGTCTGGACGGGAGCCTGGGCGAGGGCGGGGCTTGCGGCGAACACGGCCGCGGCGGCGATAAGCGCTTTCATGGGGCTCACCTATAGGCCCGCGCAGCCCCCAGTTTCCACCCGATCCGCGGCTGGGAGGGAACCTGCGAAGAATTTTGCTGTTTTCGCCGCGCCCGGCCGGACCGATCGGCGGTCCGATGCGTTTACGGGAAGCGCGCGGCGAAGCTCGCGGCGCGCGATGATATTCGCCTGCCCCGGGTTGCGTGGGATTGGCGTGCGGCTTGCGGAGAGACCTCATGAGCGAATTCGACACCACCGGCGGCGCGATGGGTTCGGGAGCGGAAGGCTCCGGAGCCAAGGCCCAGGCCAAGGCCGCGATCGGCCAGGCCAGCCAGGCGCTGAAGCAGGAAGCGCAGACCTTCGCTTCGGCCGCGCAGGAGAAGGCGCGCACCGAGGCGCAACGCCGGACCGAGACGGCCACCAGGACGCTCGGCGATTTCGCCAACGCCATCCGGCGGGCGGGCGACGAACTGGCCCAGGCCGACCAGAGCCCGGCGGCGCGGCTGATCGGCCAGGCGGCCGATGGGCTGGAGAACTTCTCGCGCAACCTGGCCGGCAAGCAGCCCGAGGAGCTCCTGGACGCGGTGCGCGACTTCGGCCGCCGCCATCCGGTGGCCTTCATCGGCGGCGCCGTGCTGGCCGGTTTGGCCCTGGGCCGTTTCGTGCGCGCCTCGGAAGAGATGTCCGGCCTGTCGGGCGAGGTGGGCGGCGCGCCCTATCCGATCGCGACCACGGCCTACTCGGGCGCAGTCGGTTCGGACGACCTGGAAGTCGGCGCGGCCGGCGGCCTGGCGAGCGCGCCCACGACCCTCGCGTCGGCCGACCTTTCGACGACCATGGATGACAGCCTGGGCGTCCAGGGCACGGACGCCGAGGTCATGGCCTCTGACGTGCTGGGCGACGGGACCGAAGACATGACGGCCACGGATCTCGACCAGTTGGGCGACGGGCTGGGCGCTGGGCCCACCGGCCGTCCGTCGGGGGTCTGAACCCGATGGACGACGGCATGAGGACAGATGCTCGGACGCTGCCCGAGCTCGTCTCGCAGCTGACGACGGACCTGGCCACCCTGGTGCGCAAGGAGTCCGAACTCGTCCGCACCGAGATGACGGAGAAGCTGCACACCGCCGGCAAGGCGGCGGGCGAGATCGTCGCCGGCGGCGTCTTCGTGCTGGCGGCGCTCGGCGTTCTGCTGGCGGCGCTGGTGGCGGCGCTGTCGGAGTACATGCATCCGGCCTTCGCCGCGCTGATCGTCGGCGTGGCGGTGGCGGCGGTCGGCGTCGTGCTGATCCGCGCCGGGCTCAAGATGCTGAAGCCCGAAAACCTGAAACCCGACCGGACGGCGCGCCAGCTCCAGAAGGACGCCCAACTTGTGAAGGGAAAGTAGGATGACCAAGTCTTCGGCAGAGGTGGAGCTCGAGGTCGAGGCCACCCGGGGGCAGATCGACCGGACGGTCGAGGCGCTCAAGGACAAGATGCAACCCAAGGAACTGTTCGACGAGGCGACGAGGATCATGGGCGGAACGAGCAACAAGGTCCTGACCACGGTGGTGGAGCAGGCCAAGGAAAACCCGATCCCGGTCGCGCTGATCGGCGCCGGGATCGCCTGGCTGGCGCTGAGCCAGAGCCGGAAGAACAAGGGCTACGACCCCTACACGGGGCAGGGCTACTACGAGACCTATGAAGGTTATGACGAGAACGGCGGACTGAAGGACAAGATCAAGTCCAAGGCCCGCGAGGCGGTGCAGGCGGCCAAGTCCGGCATCCACACCGCCAAGGACAAGGTCTCGGGCGCAGTGGACACGGCCCGCACCTCGACCACCGACGGCGTCGGCACGGCGAAGACCCGGGCGACCGGCCTGATGGGCTCGGTGCAGACCCGCGCGGGCGACCTCGGCCATCGCGCCCAGGTCCGCTACCAGGAGACCCTGGACACCGAGCCGCTGATCATCGGCGCGATCGGGCTGGCGGTGGGCGTGGCCATCGGCGCCTCGTTCCCGGCCACCCGGACCGAGAACCGATACATCGGCCCGCACCGGGACAAGCTGGTCGGCCGCGGCCGCGACCTGGCGAAAACCTCGCTGGACGAAGCCCGCACCGTCGCCGAGCGCGCCTATGGTCAGGTCAAGAACGAGCTGCATCGGCAGACCGGCCCGGAAGGCGAGGGCTCGACCCTGAAGGACAAGGCCAAGGCGCTCGCCGACGCCGGCGTCTCGACGGTGCGCGACGAGGTCGACACCCGCCTGCAGCACTAGGAAACTCAGGCCAGAATGACGAAGGGCGGCTCCGCAGGGAGCCGCCCTTTTCACATCCGGCAGGCGGGATCAGTGCTGGTGCTGGTGCTCGGCCGGCGGCTTCGGCGCGTCGGGCTTCGGCGCCTCCTTCTTGTGGTGGTCGCAGCACGGCATGGGCTTGCCGTCCTTCATCTGTTCGCAGCAGGGCTTCTTGTCCTTGCAACAGGCCATTTCCTCTGCGGCGAGCGCGCCGCCGGCGCCGATCACGGCGAGGGCGAGGCCGATCGCGGCCGACTTCATCAGGTTCATGGCGGATCTCCGTATTGACGACTGGCGGCGACCATAGGTCCGGCCGCGCGGCTCACGATTGACCTCGATCATACCGCCTCCAGCAGGCGGGATGAAAGCCGCGCCGGCTATCGGGCGGTGCGCTCGAGGAGCTGGATCAGTTCGGACGCCTTCTTCCGCTGCTCGTCCTTGTCGCCGCTGACGATGGCGCCTTCGATGCAATGGCCGAGATGGTCGCGCAGCATTTCGGTCTCGACCTTGGCCAGGGCGGCGCGGACCGCCTGGATCTGGGTGAGCACGTCGATGCAGTAGCGGTCTTCCTCGATCATCCGGGCGATGCCGCGGACCTGGCCCTCCACGCGGTTCAGACGGTTCAGCAGGCGGGGTTTGTCGTTACGATCCATGATCTGCAGAATATACCCCCCATGGGTAATTGCAACCTGCGGCCCACGGGTATATCTCCAGTCAGCATGGATGCCCCTATGGGGTATATCGACCGACGGAGGCTCCGATGGCCAAGGCGCACGAGCATCATCACCATCAGCACGGCCACCACCACGCTGAGGGTCACGGCTGTTGTTCGGGGGGCGGCGCCGCGGGGCGGGGGGTGGACCCCGTCTGCGGGATGAGGGTCGATCCCGCCGCGACGCCCCACCATGCTGAGCACGCCGGCGAGACGTTCCACTTCTGCTCGGCCGGATGCCTTACGAAGTTCACGGCCGATCCCGCCAGGTACCTGGACAAGGACGCGGGCGCGGCCGAGCCGCCGCCCCCGGCCGGCACGATCTACACCTGTCCCATGCACCCGGAGATCCGGCAGGTCGGTCCCGGCAGTTGCCCGATCTGCGGCATGGCCCTGGAGCCGGAAGTGTTCACGGCGGAGGCCGGGCCCAATCCGGAGCTGGCGGACATGAGCCGGCGGTTCTGGATCGGCCTCGGGCTGGCGCTGCCGGTCTTCGGGCTGGAGATGGGCGCCCACCTGTTCCCGGGCCTGCACCACCATGTGTCGCCAACGACCTCGACGTGGCTGCAGTTCGTGCTGGCGACGCCGGTGGTGCTGTGGGCGGGTTGGCCGTTCTTCGAGCGGGGCTGGAGGTCGCTGGTCACCCGCAACCTCAACATGTTCACGCTGATCGCCATGGGCGTGGGCGTGGCCTGGCTCTACAGCGTGGTTGCGACGCTGGCGCCGCAGGTCTTCCCGCCCGCGTTCCGCAGTGAGGACGGGGCGGTCCCGATCTATTTCGAGGCCGCGGCGGTCATCACTGTGCTGGTGCTGCTGGGCCAAGTGCTGGAGCTGCGCGCCCGGGAGCAGACCTCGGGGGCGATCAAGGCCCTGCTGGACCTGGCGCCGAAGACCGCGCGGCGGGTGCGGGCGGATGGCGAAGACGAGGAGGTGACCCTCGACCACGTCCTGGTCGGCGACCGGCTGCGCGTGCGGCCGGGCGAGAAGATCCCCGTCGACGGCGAGATGCTGGAGGGGCGGGTGTCCATCGACGAGTCGATGGTCACCGGGGAATCGATGCCGGTGACGAAGTCGGCCGGAGACAAGGTGATCGGCGGCGCGATCAACCGGACCGGGTCGTTCGTCATGCGGGCCGAGAAGGTGGGCGCCGACACCCTGCTGTCGCAGATCGTGCAGATGGTGGCCCAGGCGCAGCGCAGTCGGGCCCCGATCCAGCGGCTGGCCGACGTCGTCGCCGGGTGGTTCGTGCCGGCGGTGATCGTGGCGGCGGGCGTGGCGTTCGCGACCTGGGCGGTGCTGGGGCCGGAGCCGCGGTTCGGCTTCGCCCTGGTGGCGGCGGTCTCGGTGCTGATCATCGCCTGTCCGTGTGCGCTGGGCCTGGCGACGCCGCTCTCGATCATGGTCGGCGTTGGCCGCGGGGCGCAGGCGGGCGTGCTGATCAAGAACGCCGAGGCGCTGGAGCGTTTTGAGACGATCGACACCCTGGTGGTGGACAAGACCGGCACCCTCACGGAGGGCCGCCCGGCGGTGACGGCGATCCGGCCGGCGGCCGGCTACGAGGAGGCCGAGCTGCTGCGGCTCGCCGCGAGCCTGGAGCGGGGCAGCGAGCATCCGCTGGCCGAGGCGATCGTGCAGGCCGCCAGGGCGCGCGGCCTGCCGCTGTCGGAGCCGAGCGGGTTCGACTCGCCCGTCGGCAAGGGCGTGCTGGGCGAGGTCGACGGCCGCACGCTGCTGCTGGGCTCGGGCAGGTTCCTGGCGGAGCAGGGGGTCGACACGGCCGGCGTCGAGGCTGAGGCTGACGTGCTGCGGGCCGACGGCGCCACGGCGATCTTCATGGCCGTGGACGGACAGGCGGCGGCGGTGTTCGCGATCGCGGACCCGATCAAGGCCACCACGCCGGAGGCCGTGCGGGCGCTGAAGGCGGCGGGCGTGCGGCTGGTGATGATGACTGGCGACAACCGGACGACGGCGCAGGCGGTGGCGCGCCGGCTGGGCATCGAGGACGTCGAAGCCGAGGTGCTGCCGCAGGACAAGGCCGCCGTGGTGGAGAAGTTCCGCCGCGAGGGACGCAGGGTGGCGATGGCCGGCGACGGGGTGAACGACGCCCCCGCCCTGGCGGCGGCCGACGTGGGCGTGGCGATGGGGGCTGGCGCCGACGTGGCCATCGAGAGCGCCGGCGTCACCCTGCTGAAGGGCGACCTTCAGGGGCTGGTCAAGGCAAGGCGGCTGTCGAAAGCGGTCATGGCCAACATCCGTCAGAACCTGTTCTTCGCCTTCGCCTACAACGTCGCCGGGGTCCCGATCGCGGCGGGCGTGCTGTATCCGGTCTTCGGCTGGCTGCTGTCGCCGGCCATCGCCGCGGCGGCCATGGCGCTGTCGAGCGTCAGCGTGGTCGGCAACGCCCTGCGGCTGCGATCCGTCGCGCTCTAGGGAACCGGCCGGGGCTTCCGCGGCTTCACCGGACGGTCCAACCCAGGAGATACCGATGACCCGGAGTTCGAAGGCGGCCGTCGCGGCCGTAGCCCTGCTCGCGAGCGCGTCCCTGTTGACCGCCTGCGGAAACCGCGAACGCGAGGCCGAAGTCAACACCGGCACGGCCCAGGCGGAGGTCTCGACGACCCTGCCGGAGAGCCAGGTGAGCGACGCTCAGCTGAAGGCGGCGGCCGAGGGCGCCGCGGCCGTCGCCGAGACGCCGCAGGGCTCGAACACCGCCGTGGTGGTGACGCCGCCTTCGGATTCCAGCGGCGTCACGACCGCGCCCGCGGGCGCGGCGCCGCCGAGGTAGGGCGTCTAGGCACCGGCGGCCTTCCACTTGCGGAGGGCCGCCGCCGCACGCCAGCCGAGCCACGCGCCCGGCAGCATGAAGAGGCCCGCCGCGAACACCGGCGCCCAGGGCCCGATCTTCGAGAACAGCACGCCGCCCAACAGAGGGCCCAGCACGCGCGACAGCGAGCCCGAAGCGGTCGCCGCGCCCAGCACGGCGCCCTGCCTGTCCGAGGTCGTGGACTGAGAGGCGATGGCCATGGCCGCGGGCTGCCAGGCGGCATGGCCGACCACCGAGGCGACCAGCAGGACGGCGGCGAGCCAGCCCCACGGCGAGGCGGCCATCGCGCAGGTCGTGACGGCGGCCGCCACCAGGCCGACGGCGATGGTGGGGCCCTGGCCCAGGCGACGGACCATGACGCCGGCGACCATGCCCTGGGTCAGAGCGGCGGCGATGCCCGTCATGGCCATGACGAAGCCCACTTCCCGCGGGCCCCAGTGGAAGCGGGCGTCCATCCAGAGCCCGAGCACCGACCACAGGGCCGAGCTGGCGAAGAAGCCGAAGAAGATCGTTCCGAAGACCAGGGTCAGCACTGGATGGCCCGCGACCTCCTTCAGGCCCTCGAGGGGATTGCGGCGCGGCCCGGCCGCGGCGCCGGGGGTGCGGAACTCGCGGACGAAGGCCAGGATGCCGACCACCGCCAGGCCGCAGGCGCCCGCGGCGAGCAGCAGGGGCGGGCGGAAGCCGGCGGCGCCCAGCTCGGGACGGGCCAGCAGCCCACCGATCGCCGGTCCGACCACGAAGCCCACCCCGAAGGCCGAGCCCACTAGGCCCAGCCGTCCGGCAAGCCGCTCGGGCGGCGAAACGTCGACGATGTAGCCCTGGATGGCCGACATGTTGCCCGAGAAGAACCCGGCGAAGGCGCGGGCGGCGACGGCCACCCAGATGCCGGGCGCGAAAGCCAGGCCGATGTAGCCCAGCGCCGACCCGACGATGGTGATGAGCAGCACGGGGCGGCGGCCGATGCGGTCCGACAGTCGGCCCCAGGTCAGCTCGCCCAGGAACTGGCCTGCGGAGAAGACGGAGAACAGGAGCGCCACCTGCCAGGCCTCGGCCTCGAAGACCTCGGCGAAGAACGGCAGCAGGGGGATCACGACGCCAAAGCCGATCAGGCTGAGGAACACCAGCAGCAGCATGACCGGCAGCGCCGCCTTCGGGGCGGGCTTCGGCGCCGCGGCGGTCGGCTCGGCGGTCGGCTCTGGCTCCGGCGGGGACATCGCTCGGGCTTAGCGTCCGCCGCGCGTGGCCTCCACCCCAAAACGAACGGGGCCCCGGCTGTCGCCGGGACCCCGCGCATCATCGTCAGCGTCGTCCGTTAGCGGGTGGTCATGCGGCCGTGATGATCGGCCTCGGCGTTGACCTCGCCGACGCGCATGGCCTTGAAGAAGGGCATGAGCTGCCACAGCGCCGACAGGCCCACCAGACCGTAGACGACCCGCGCCAGGCCGCTGTCCTGGCCGCCGAACAGGCTGGCGACGAGGTCCATTTCAGGCCCGCCCAGGGCGACCAGACCCCAGTTCAGGCCGCCGATGATCACCAGGGCCAGGGTGATGACATTGAGCCACTTCATTCGTCGTCTCCTCGAGGTTTCCGTGCCTGAAGCAACCATCGGGGGACTGGAAGTATCCCCCGCGTCTCAAATGAGGGTCAGGGTTTCAGGACCACCTTCACGCAGCCGTCCTGCTTGTCGCGGAAGATCTTGTACAGCTCCGGCGCCTGGCCGAGCGGGGCGGTGTGGGTGATGAGGAAGGTCGGGTCGATGTCGCCCTCGTCGATGCGGCGGAGCAGCTCGTCGGTCCAACGCTTCACATGGGTCTGGCCCGTGCGGATGGTCAGGCCCTTGTTCATGAGCGCGCCCATGGGGATCATGTTGGACAGGCCCCCGTAGACGCCGGGAATCGAGACCGTGCCCGCCGCCTTGCAGGCCATGATCGCCTCACGCAGCGCGATCGGCCGCTCGGTTTCCAGCTTGAGCGCGGTCTGGACACGGTCGATCAGCTCGAGCACGGCAGTCGGCCCATGGGCTTCGATACCGACGGCGTCGATGCACTTCTCCGGGCCGTGACCGTCGGTCATGTCCTTCAAGGCCTGCAGGACGTTCGTGCCGCGCCGGTCGAGAACCTGGGCGCCGAGGCTGGCGGCCATCTCCAGTCGTTCGGGGACGTCATCGATGGCGATGACCCGCTGAGCGCCCATCTTGATCGCGGACAGGACGGTGAAGAGACCGACGGGGCCGCAGCCCCAGACGGCGACCGTGTCGGTCGGCTGGATGTCGGCGAAGGCCGCGGCCTGCCAGCCGGTCGGCAGGATGTCGGAGAGGAAGATGTACTTCTCGTCGATCCCCGTCTTCGGGATCTTGACCACAGTGGAGGCCGCGAAAGGCACGCGCAGATATTCGGCC
The DNA here is from genome assembly GCF_024699945.1 of Phenylobacterium sp. J426. Classification (GTDB taxonomy): domain Bacteria; phylum Pseudomonadota; class Alphaproteobacteria; order Caulobacterales; family Caulobacteraceae; genus Phenylobacterium. The sequence goes on from NZ_JAJOMY010000001.1 coordinate 2,589,234, forward strand.
TGACCGCCAGCGTACCCGCCCGTGATGTGCGAGTAGCCGAACAGGCCCGCCGTGGTGTCGCCGAAGAAGGCCTTGGCGAGGTCGGCGTTTCGGTTCGTGACCTGGCAGACCGAGTAGTTGCCGGCGCGGCACTGTTCGCACTGGCCGCAGATCATCTGGAACGGGACGACCACCCGGTCGCCGACATTCAGGCCGGCGGCGCGGGCCTCGGCGCCCACCTCGACGACTTCGCCCATGGGTTCGTGACCCATGACGTCGCCCTTGCACATGGTCGGCACGAAGCCGTTCATCAGGTGCAGATCCGAGCCGCAGATGCAGGTCGAGGTGACGCGGATGATCGCGTCCTTGGGATCCTCGATGATCGGATCGGGCACCTCCTCGCAACGGAGGTCCTTCTTGCCTTGCCAGCAGATGGCTTTCATCGCGGGCTCCTCTCTTTACGGGCAGGTGCGCTTGACGGTGCTCAGTCGCCAGGCGGCGAGCACGTCGAGTGCGGTGACGGCGACGACGACGCCCAGGGCCAGGCGGACGTTGCCCCGCTTGGGGTTCTCGGGCTTGTCGAGCGAACGCAGGACGGCGATGTCGAACACGTCGCCCGCTACGCGCGCCCAGAGCGTCATCTTGCAGGTGGGATCGCTGACCAGGCGCAGGCCGGTCGCCATCTCGCGGGCGCCGAACAGGAGCTGCACGGTCTGGGGATTGGCGTCCATCCCGAGGAAGCGGTTCACGCTGTTGGGCGAGGTCAGGCCCCCACACGCCAAGGCCGATGGCGTTCTGCCCGAGCGTGCCAGACAGGGTCGGGGTCAGCGCGGGCTTGGCGCGCACGCGGTCGGTGGCCAGCGTCACGCGCTTGCCGCCGGGCAGGCCGATCGCGGCGGAGGGCGACCTGGCGAAGTTCTGGAACGCCTCGCCGCTGAGCCAGCTTCGGGGTTCGGGGGCGGCGCCTGACGCGCCATCGGCGCGCGGCCGCGCCTCGGATGAGGTGTGTGAGAGCGACACGTCCGGGCTCCTCTCGCAATCTGTGGTGGATGCGACAGATGAGACCGTCGAGCGGGGCGTCCTGTTCCCAGACTTGCTTAAAGATCGGCGGGGTCCGTCGCGGCGGGCCTTCGCCGACGCGAAAACGCCCGCCGGAAGACCGGCGGGCGTTGGCGTCCCGGATGCGGGAGAAGGGTCTTACTTCATGCCGGCCTTGATCTGGTTCACCTTGTCGTGGTGGGCCTGGATCTTGGGCGCGGCCTTCTGGGCGAGCGCCTTCAGCTCGGCGTTGTCGCCGTTCTGGGCGTAGCCCGTCATCAGGGTGTGCGCCTCGGCGTGGGCGGCGTCCTGCTGGGCGATGTAGGCGCGGTCGAAGTCGGCGCCGTTGGCCGCCCGCAGGTTGTCGAGCATGCCCTTGCGGCGCTGGTCGAGCTCGGCGGGCGGGGTCATGTTGTTCTTGGCGAGGATGGCCTTCATCTCGTTCGACATCGCCGTATGGTCGGTGACCATCTGCTTGCCGAAGGCCTTCACGTCGGCGGACTGACCCTTCTCCTGGGCCATCTTGCCGGCTTCGATCTCGTACATGTCGCTCATGGCGGCGTTGCCGACGAAGGCGTCGGTGGAGTTGGCGCCCATGGTCGAGGCCGAAACCTGGCCCACCGCGGCGCCGACGGCGTCCTGGGCGGCATTGACCGGTTGGCTCTGGCCGGGGTTGGCTTCGTTGGTCGCGGCCTCCTGGCGGTTGCAGGCGGCGAGCGTGAGGGCCGAAAGCGCGGCGGCGCTGATCAAAAAGGCGCGTTTCATGGACGGCATCTCCCTATCCGTGTGGGAGGCGGAATGCCGCGCTACGGCCTTGGTTCCCGTACGAGGCTCGCCGCCGCGGGAATGAGGAAGAGCCGGCCGCCGTCGAGATCGAGCGCCATGCGGTAGCGGCGGAAGAGGCCTGAGCCCAGCAGGCCCGGCGGAATCGCCCCCTTGGCGCTCGGCGCATAGATCTGCACGTCGACCCCGCGCAGGGTGAGCCCCGCAGCCTCCACCGTCTCTGCGCGCACCAGCTGGTCGAGGCTGATCCCGCCGAGGCTGACGGAGTGGGCGCTGTCGACCCTGCGCCCCGGCGCGAGCAGTCCGGCGCTGCGGGCCGCCTCGGTCGAGAGCGCAAGAACGCCGCTGGCGCCGGTGTCCACCAGGACGTCGACCGGAGCGGACCCCTCGACGCTGACGGGCGTCATCGGCGCGCCCCCGACCAGCTTGAGCGCCACGGGCCGGGCGTCGGGCGGCGGCCGGTAGGCCTCGGGGCGGTGGAAGCGGACGCGGTCGCGCGGGAAATCGGCTTCCAGCACCAGCTCGCGCAGCACGTCGCGGCCGAGCAGCATGTGGAACTCGCGGCCGGTGGCGGCGGCGAGGCCGGCGATGTCCAGCACGGCCGCGCGCATGCCCTGCACGGCCAGCCCCTCGAGGGCGAGGTCGAAGCGGACGGTGTGGGTCAGGCTGGGCTGACCGCTGACGCCATAGGCCAGCATCGGCAGGGTCGCCGCCTGGGGGAGTTCGAGCGCCTGGGCGAGCGTCCGGTCGATGGCGGAGAACTGCGCGCCCGAGTCCACGACGATGCGCACCGGATGGCCCGCGGCGCGACCCTCGATCTCGATCAGCCGCGCGTCGCGGGGCAGCGGTATCCAGGGCGTGCTGGGCTCGGCGTCGAAGACCGTCCTCGGCGGCGGCCAGGGGATGCGATCGCGGACGAGCCACAGCGCCGCGCCGCCAGCAGCGAGCAGGCCCAGGCGCGAAAGAAGGACGCGGCGGGAGAACACGCGTCACCTCTAGCCGGAAGCCGCGGGCGGAAGAAGGGCGCCGCTCATTTGCTGGAGGCTGGAACAGGCGCCCGGGCCCGGCCGTCTCCTGCAGGTCAACAGAAGGAGGCGACCATGGGACAGGAAACCGGACGGCCAGATGGCGGCGAACGGACCCAGGAGAGCAGCCAATGGACGGCGCCCCAGGGGCAGCAGGAGGCTGGAGGGCAGGGTGAACGGATCGAAGGCACGCTGACCAACGGCGGCAGCCAGCCCGGCGAACGCAGCTTCGCCCCGCGCACGCCGGGCCCCACGGCCTCGGAAGGCGAGGGCGGCGGCGCGATGAGCGGCCGCGGGCAGGAGGAGGGCGGCGAGGCGGCCTCGGGCCAGCAGGGCGACCAGGACAGACCGGACGCCGACTACGACGATCGCGGGTACGGCTGAGGCGGAGATTCTTCAACCATCTCATCTAATTGTCGGAGGACGCCAACCCGCGGCAGTTTCGGGCTGCGCGGCGCAGGCCGGAGGCGGGGCGGGATGGCTAGCTACTGGGTCTGCAGTTCGTCGGCGCCGATGGCGTAGGCGCCGTCCAGCCAGGCCTCGATCTCGCGGGCGGCGGGGTGGTCGTGCTCCGCAAGCCGCTCCCGAAGCTTGCGCTTCAGGTCGTCGGACATGCCGTCGAGGCCGGAGTCCTGCAGGGCCAGCAGGTTGCGCTCGATCAGGGCGGCGAAGTCGTCGCCCAGCACCTGCCGCGCGGCGCGGCGGAAGCTCGCGGCATAGGCGTAGGCCGCGCCGTCGCGGTAGCTGTCGACGAGGGTCAGCGCGGGGATGCGGCTGAGGACCGCCTGGGACGCAGTGTTGATCGCGTGCGCGGCCAGGTGCCCGCCGATCTCGGCCGGGCGGCCGGTGAAGGCCCGCAGGTGCAGGAAGCGGCTCATTCGCGGGCCATCGTTGACCGGGTAGTTGTCCCACAGGAACGGCTTGCGGCGCAGCTGGCCGGCGACGCGTTCGAGGTGGGCGGGCATGATCTGCAGGCTGCACACCTCCTCGCCGGTCCACATGACGTCGATGGCGGGGTCGAGCCCTGCGCCCAGGTCGTCGAGATAGTTCGCGGGCCGCTGGCCGAACACGCGGTCCAGCACGCCGTCGTCGGAATAGTAGCTGGGGCAGGCGATCAGGCGGGCGTCGGGCACGCGCCCGGCGATCCAGTGGACGATCTCGACCTGGCTGGCCGCGAGGTCCGGCAGGTCGCCGCGCATGTCGTCGAAGAAGACGCCGAGGTCGTCGAGACCGAGGCTGGCGAGCTGGTCCAGCTTGGCGGCGAGCGCCGCCTTCGAAGCCTGGTCGAAGTCGCGGTAGAGCTCATAGGGGCTCAAGCCCACGCCGAAGCGGACGCCCACGTCGCGGCAGACGGCGGCGAAGTCGGCCAGCCGCCGCAGGTCGGCCTCCGCATACGGCTCACGCCAGCGTTTGCGCAGGAAGGCGTCGGCCTTCGGGGCATAGAGGTAGAAGCCGTAGCCGGCGGGCGCGAGCGCCCGAACCATCTCGGCGCGCTCCTCCCACGAATAGGGGCGGCCGAAGAAGCCTTCGATGATTCCGAGCGGCGGCATCGTGGGACCATAAGCCGACGATTGCTGTAACGACGTAAATTCGTAAGGTCGCGCGTCAACACGAGGGACGCCCGATGAACGCCAACGCCGAGTTCGACCTGATCGTCTATGGAGCCAGCGGCTATACCGGCCGACTGGTGGCCGAGCACCTGGCGCAGCGCTACGGAGTCGGCGGCGAGGTGAAGTGGGCCATGGCCGGCCGGTCGGCCGAGAAGCTGGCCCAGGTGCGTGACGAGATCGGCGCGCCGAAGGACACGCCGCTGGTGGTGGCCGATGCCGCCGACCCGGCCTCGGTGCGGGAGATGGTGCGTCGGGCCAAGGCGGTGGTGACGACCGTCGGCCCTTATCAGCTGTACGGCTCGGACCTGGTGGCGGCCTGCGCGGAAGCCGGGACCGACTACCTCGACCTGTGCGGCGAGCCCAACTGGATGCGCAAGATGATCGATGCGCACGACGCCACGGCCAAGCAGACGGGCGCGCGCATCCTGTTCTCGTGCGGCTTCGACTCGATCCCCTTCGAGCTGGGCGTCTATTTCGTGCAGGAGGCGGCCAAGAAGACGCTGGGCGCGCCGGCCCGGCACGTGAAGGGCCGGGTGCGGAAGATCCAGGGCGGGCTGTCGGGCGGCACCGCGGCGAGCGGCAAGGCGACCATGGAGGCCCTGCAGAAGGATCCGTCGCAGATGGCGGTGATGATGAGCCCCTTCGGGCTGACCCCAGGCTTCGAGGGGCCGGCCCAGCCGCCGGGCATGTCGCCCGAGGAAGACCCGGACGTCGGGCCCGTGGCGCCGTTCATGATGGCGGTGATCAACACCAAGAACGTTCACCGCTCGAACCTCTTGATGGGACACGCCTACGGCAAGGACTTCGTCTACGACGAGATGGCCATGGGCGGGCCGGGCGGCCCGGCGACCTTCACCGACCTGGGCTCGATCCCGGGCGGCGGGCCGAAGCCCGGCGAGGGCCCGACCAAGGCGGAGCGCGAGAGCGGCTTCTACGACCTGCTGTTCATCGCCCGCGCCGACGACGGTCGGCAGGTGCGAGCCGCGGTGAAGGGCGACAAGGACCCGGGCTATGGCTCCACTTCGAAGATGCTGGCCGAAACCGCCATTGCGCTGGTCAACGCGCCCGACGTGCCGGGCGGCGTCTGGACGCCCGGCGCGGCCCTGCAGGGTCGTCTCGTGGACCGGCTCTCGCAGAACGCGGGGCTGACTTTCGAGGTCGAAGCCGCTTAAAGACGCAGCCCATGGGGCGCGTGATCTCGATCGGCGAAGTGATGGTGGAGCTCAGCCTGGCCGGCGCCGGCCAGGGGGCTTTGGGCTATGCAGGCGACACCTACAACACCGCGGTCTATCTCGCGCGACTGGGCCACGACGTGGCCTATGCGACCGTGCTGGGCGGGGACGATCCGTTCAGCGGCGGGATCGTCGAGGCCATGGCCGCCGAGGGCCTCGACGCGGGCCTGATCCGGCGGGTCGAGGGCCGCGTGCCGGGGCTCTATGCGATCGAGCGGGATGCGAACGGCGAGCGGCGGTTCTTCTACTGGCGCGGCGAGGCGCCGGTGCGGCAGTTCGCCGAACTGGCCGATCAGGCGGCGTTGGGCGCAGCGGCGAAGGCTGCGGACCTGACCTACTTCTCGGCCATCACGCTCGCGGTGGTCGGCGAGTCGGGCCGGACGCGGCTGGCGGAACTCGCGGGCGAGGCCAAGGCTGTCGGTTTTGACCTCAACTATCGGGCGCGGCTATGGCCGGACGCGGAAACGGCGCGAGCGGCGATCGAGCAGGCGGCGGGCAAGGCGCGCTTCGTCTCGGCCAGCGCCGAGGACCTGGACGCCCTGGGGCTCGGAGACGAGGCGCCTGAGCGCTGGGCGGCGGCCGGCGCCGAGGTGGTGCATCGCCAGCACGACCATTCGCTGCGCGTCCTGACGCCTGATGCAGAGCCGCTGCGGATCGCGCCCGGGGCGACGGTGAAGCCCAAGGACACCACGGGGGGCTGGCGACAGCTTCAACGCGGGCTATCTGGCGGCGCGGTTGGACGGCGCGTCTCCCGAAGACGCGGTGGCGGCGGGCCGCAGGCTGGCGGGCCTGGTCGTGCAGCACATCGGGGCGATCGTCCCGCGCGAGGCGATGCCTGTCGCTTGAGGTCCCCCCGGCGGGCCTGACGGATGAGGCCGCCCGGCGCGAACCGGACGGCCTGCAAGTTCGACACGCCTATGGCCAGAAGTCCATCAGTCGGGACCCCAGGCCTAAGACCAGGATCCAGAAGATCACGACCGCAGCCAGGGGTAGAACCCTGTCCCAGCGGATGCGCATTTCGTCCCTCAAGTGCGCTCCCCCACAACGCAGGGTGGCGGAAATTCCGCCCTGCGGCAACAGCCCTGCGGTAGAATCCCTTACATCACAGCATCTTGCGTCGACTACCCGCCATTTGAGAAGGATCAAGGCGGCGTGGACGTCGGCCCGGGAAGATGCCGCATGGGCGAGACACGGCGCATTGGTTGGAAGCGAGCTGTCGGCGGGGCGGTTCTGGCGCTCGCGGGCTCTGCCGCCCTCACCTGGATGGTCTGGGCCATGTCGACGTCCGACGCCTGGGCCATGCGGCTGGGCCTCGCGCCCGCGGCGGTCTATTCGGCAGTGGCCCAGGCGATGGTGTTCTCCGGCGTCGCCCTGATGTGGAGCGCCTTCCGGGCCGGCCGCTAGCTCAGATCAGGCCCAGCGCCTTGAGGCTCGCCGTGCCGTTCCGGCCGACGACCAGATGATCATGCACGGCGATGCGCAGCACGCGGGCGGCGTCCACCACCTGGCGGGTCATGTCCACGTCGGCCGTCGACGGCTGCGGGTCGCCCGAAGGGTGGTTGTGGACCAGGATCAGCGCGCTGGCCGAGAGCTCCAGCGCCCGTCGGGCGACCTCCCGCGGATAGACCGGCGCATGGTCGACGGTGCCCCGGTTCATCACCTCGTCGGCGATGAGCCGTCAGAAAAAGCCGCGCAATGTCAGTGGGTTGTAAGATCGTCCGACCGGAAAGTCAGACGGCCGTCAGACTCTCGGCCTCTAGCTGTTCACGATGCCGCGCTTGCGCTGCGCGTTTTCGGCCACCTTCGTATCCCGCGGGAGGTAGTGGCTGAGGATGTTGTGGACCGACGCCAGCGTGTGTCCGGTGATGCTCGCGATCTCCGGGATCGTCGCGTCGTGCCGGGCGAGTTGGACGACGCAGGAGTGCCGCAGCCACTTCATTTTCAGAGCCCGGCCGCCGGCCGCCACTACGTCGTCTCGGATCGGCTCGAACACGCGCACTAGGCGCTCTGCGGTGTAGGCCTTGCCGGTGCTCTCATCCCGGAAGACGAACATCTGCCCGTCTCCCTGCTCGTCGAGCATCTCGCGCAAGGCGTCCGAGACACGGATTTCGACCTCGGCTCCGGTCTTTGACTGCGCGAACTTGAACACGCCGTCGCGATACTCGGCGCCGGCGCGGAAGCTCCTGGCGTCGGTGACGCGCTGGCCGATCTCCCACAGCATCAGGATCATGACTGCGATGCTCGGGCGCCCCCGCTTCTTGGCCGCGGCGACATAGGCGTCGACGTCGGACTGCTCCCAGATCAGCGCCTTGGCCGTTGGCACCTTGACCTTGACGGTCGCGCAGGGGTTGTCTGTCCGCCAGCCGAGCCCGATCGCGTAGTTCATCAGGATCCGCAGCACCTTCAGCGTGTGCTTCTTGGTGGTCGGCTTGTCGTTGAAGAACGACAGGAAGGCCTTCACGTCGACGACGGAGAGGTGTGTCGGATCCGGGTGGCCGGCGGCCTCGGAGAGGGCCAGGACGTTGCGGATATACGCCTTGTAGCTCTGCACCGATGCCGGCTTGAGCACCTTCCACTCGTCGCTTGCCTGCCACGCGCGGACCAGCACCTTCATGCTGCGGTCGGGCTCCTTGACGATCCCGCGCCGCTCGCGCTGCAGCTTCTCGTAGAGAGCCTTAGCGTCCTGCTGGATGCGCCGGACCTCGTCCGCGTCAGCGAGGTTGCCGGCGCGCGGTTCCTTGATCGGAAGCGGGATCGTCGCCGACCAGCCGGAGGGCCGGAGCCTGGGCGGCACCTCGAACAGCACGCGATGCGTCCCGTCCGCGCGAGGGCGGAGCGTTACGAACTTGCCGAGCTCTAGCTTGACGGAAGGCATCGGGATCGACGGCCCAGGCTGATTTCGGCGCATCATTCTTTATCCCGAGGGCTTTGAGAACATCGTCGCGGGCGAAAAGCGGGGATCGGCCGCGGTCGCAGGGGGGTGAGGTCGAGGGCGCCCGACTTGATCCTCCGCCAGAGCGTCACGGAGCTGATGCGCGCGAGCTCGCACACCTCTGCCGTCGTGAGGCGCAGGGGGAGGTTGTTCAGGTCGAGCGCCGGGCTCATCCCTCATCCCTCCTGAGAGAAGATAAGGGTGAAGAGTTTGTATTACCTACCGCTGGGCTTGTCTGGCTCTGAGCCGTAAGCTTCGCGGCGGCCTCGGAACTGGCGGTGCTGTCTGCGGATGGCGCGGGTGTTTCAGGCATCGCGCGGCCCCTCGATCATCAGGTGCTGCGGCATGTGGCCGAGACGGTAGGCCTCCTCGATCTGCGGCTTGGCCCACTCGCCCATGGTCGAGCCATCCGGCAGGACCGTGTGCGCAAGGAACTCATCCTCGACGGTCGTGATACCCGCGCTCACCGCCTCGAGTTTGGCCTTGATGACCAGGGCAAGCGCACGCCACCGCTGGCGGCAAGCCTGCTCCCAGGCGCGCTCGGCTTCGGCGGCAGTCCGCGGCAGCCCCTTGGCCGGTGTGTGGGTGAACTCCCTCGCCTGGGGATCGGGTAGGGGCAGGATGAACTTGATGTGGCGACCGCTCAGCGTGAACATGATCGCCGCGCCTCGCGCGTTCGTCACATAGCCGAACTGATCAGCCTTATAGCGGCGCAGCGTCGTCTCGATCTCGGCGCGGCTGCGGTCGGTTGAAACCGACGTGTCGGCGGCATAGCGGCTCAATCGTCTTCCTCCAAGAGACCCCATTCGACAAGCTCCCGAACTGTGGCCGCGAAGCTTTGGCGGGCGTTGACCGCTCGCTGTCGGATTTGGGCGAATGTCTCCTCATCGAAGGAGACGACGATGCGCCGCTGATCGCGGACGTGCGTTCGTGTCGAACCTTCGCCGGGTATGCGCCGCCCCATCACTCCCCCTCCCCAGACACAGCGCCATCGGTAGGCGGGGGGAGGAAGTGGCATCCAGTGGGTAGGCTCGAACATCAGCCTCGCGTTCCCGCCGGGACTACCTGCGACCCGCCAGACGCCGGTCACGTCCACAAAGGCCGCCGCTGGTCCGAACCAATACTTGGGAGCGCGATGAACCACGAGCGCGGGGGTCGCTCCATCATAGCTCGCCAGTGGCCGCCACAGAGACACAGCGTCAGCCGTCATTGCGCGACCTCCTGTTTGGCGCAGCTCAATCATTGCTGCGCTCCACTGCTGCGGGTGGCCCATGCCTTGTGTTCTGGACGGCGATAGGCAGGCTTTGCGTCGGGCCGCCCTGTGCGCCCACAGCGCACGGTGAAAGGCTCAGGCTTCATGCACCTCGCTTCGTAAATGTGCAGGCCTGGCTGAGCCGCCTCGATAGAGTCGAAACTGGAAGGCTCAAGGGTATGAACCCAGACCTCCTGGCCCGCCCACTCCTTCGGCGCTTGCCAGTAGCCGCGTTGGAACAGGATGGTGCCGTCAGATCGAACACGGCGCAGGCCACCCAACAGGTAGCCGTCGGGCGCCTTAATGTCGTGGTCTCGGCGGGCCATCATTCGCCCCCCCTGAGACACCGCGCCCTGCGGGTCCTGGCTGGGCTTGTTGTTTGGCAGCGCGTCAGCACATCCCGGATCGTCACCACAGCCCCGGGAACTCTTCTGATCCTTACCGGCTACTGACTTTGCTCTTGCGAGGGCTTTGAGAATGTCCTGAGCCTCGGCGTTCAGCACCCGCGCGGCTTCGGCTTGGCCCAAGCGCTCCATCCGGAGGGCGGCGGCGTCTATCGTGGTCTGGGCGTAGTCGAGCGCCCCCACGACTTCTTCCAAGAGGCGTTCGGCGGCTTGCTTCTCGCGGATCAGGCGCAAGACGGTCGGCGGGTCGAAGGTGGCGATGTGCTCCCCGACCGCCTCGGCCCGAATGATTGCCCCTTCGTGCGGTCGAGCCACGAGCAGGCCCAGCCCGGGATTGGTAACGACCGTGGCCGACGCGACTTGGTACTTCCAACCGCACGGCAAGCCGTGAGTGGCAGCCCGCGCCACCTTCTCCAGCCCGTCGAGGTCCAGCTCCGCCCCATCAGGAGGGGAGGATTCCCGGGGGCTCTGGCTGGCGTTCAGCGTCAGGACTGCCGGCTGCCACGCCGATGCCCGCGCCACCTTCCGCACGCGCTGCGTCGAGGAGGCGGGCCAACAGCGCACGCCCGCTGGCCACGTCCTTGCGGTCAAGGAGGGCGCGCATGTCTTCGTCGCTGATGCGCTCCACGAGAGCATTGCTCTGCTCACTCAGCATGACCGGCCTCCTGAGTGGGAGCGATACGCCGCCTGCCGATCATCGAACTCGGCGCGATCCTCCGGGCTTTCCCGCTGCGCCTCGATAATCCGCTGGCGTTCGTGGAGGCGTGCGCGGTCGAGCTGCGCATTGCAGGCTGCGACGATCCACTTGGCGCGGGCGATGTCCACGCCTTCCCGGCAGTCGTGATTGAGCGGGATCATCGCCCCGTTGGGCATGACGACGTAGCAGGGGTCATGTTCGCCCGGCTCATCGTGGAAGCCGAAGGGAGCACCCTCTGGCCACTCGCAGCCCTTTACCGACAGCGGCGCTTCGCTCGCGGTCGACCAGCCGTGGTGCCAGCAGAAGGCGGCATAGGCGGCTACATCTCGCGGGTCGCCCTTGGCGGCGTGATGATGCAGTTGGCGGCGGCATTCTTCCTGCCAGTCATCCCGCATCCAGCCGTCGCTGTAGCCGTATTTGGCTTCCGCCTTCGCCAGCTTGTCGGCGAGCGCTGCCGTGAAGCGCGCCACCAGATCGGCAGTCGCCGGGTGTAGCGCGGCGTCATGGTTGGCTGCGGGCAGCCCAGGCTCGGCCTGACCGCTGCCACTAGCCGAACTATCCTCCCCACCTCCTACATGGGGAGAGGGGGCGGCTGCTGGCGGATGCAGATAAAGCGGTTCCGCGATAACGGCGCACCAACCCGGCCGCGCCGGTTGAGACGCCATCGGCCGCTGAGTCAGCGTCCAGTGAACCTTGCGGCCCGGCGCGTCGTAACGATACCGCCAAGCGACCGGCTTCAGTTCCACGCTCTCAGACATTGCGGAGCCCGATGCTGTTGAGGGTGTTGATGGCGTCTTCGTTGGCGCCGTGAGGCTTGGCCTCGACCGGCGTCTCGATGATCTCGGCACACACGAACGTGCGGTCGCGTTGCAGGCCTAGCCGCGCCAGGAGGTAGGCCGCTTCCTCGACGCCCTCTCGGCTCTCGTGCGGGCCGTCGATGGGCTTGCTGTAGCCGTGCGGCCCGAGCTCAGCGAGCCACCACCAACGCTTCTCGACGCTCTCAGACATTGCGGGCCTCTGTGTCCTGGGTGAGGCCGACCACCAGATGCAGCGGTCGTGATCTTCCGGCTGGCAACAGTCGCACCCGTCGTCGGCCCACTGGATCGGGCCGCGCCGCGCCGTGATCGCCTGATGCGGGCCGTCATGGCCGGCAGGCAGCGGGCATCCGGTACGGTCGCCCAGGTCGCCGTGATAGTCGGGCGGCAGCAGGTCGCAGGTACGCTCAGCCATGATCGGTGTCCTGGGTGGAGAGGGCGGCGGCTTCCTGGCGATCCTTCTCGCGCTGCAAGACAACGGTCAGGAGGGCTGCGAGGCTGGCCGGGCTACGCGGGTTGACGTGATCCAGCGCGATGACGCGCCTCGGTTCCTTCTTCTCACCCTTCACCGGCCTTCTCCTGTGGTTTGATGGTTTGGTTCGGGCATTGATGATCTGACCGGCGGGGATGAAGCTGACGCGCGGCCAACCTTGCTTGTGGGCTCGTCCTGCTGGCGCGGTGTTTCCCGCATGACGCGGAAACTCGGCGCCACGGCATCTCGCCAGGACCCGTCGGCGCAGGTGCAGGCGTAGCGAACACAGACGGCGCAACGCATCAGGGCCGCCTCCACGGGATCAGAGGGGTGTCATAGGCGAGCATCAGCGGATGGCGCGGTTGCCCGTCCTGGGCTGTTCCAAGGCACATGAGCTGCACCCCCAGCCGGTCGGCCATGCCGCAGACCACGCGCCAGCGGCGCCGCAGGTGACCGGGCAACTTGGCGAGCGGCCCCCACGCCGCGATGACGACCGGCGCCTCTCGCATGATCCGCTCAAGGTGGGAGTCGTTCTCAGGCCCCCGCGGGTCGGCCACGTGCCGGAGCGCTTTGATGTCCGTCGCCCGATAGGCGAACTTGTTTCCGACGATGGCCCAGCCGCCACCCAGGCGCTCGGTGAAGCCCATCACCTTGCGGATCGTGGCGTCGTCTTCGGTCGCGTCGGCGGTCGACGGATTGACCATCAACCACGCGACCGCGCCGGCTCCGCTCAGCCCGTGACGCTCCAGCCGGTAGCGGTACAAGCCGCAGCCCGAGATGATGGCCGAGCCGTGGCGGCTGCGTCCGAGAGACACCGCCCCATCCGCAGGGAGCGAGGCGGCGGGGTTGGCCGCTGGCAATGGCCCGCTGGTCGATTGTGCGTGGTCCCGGGAGCCCGTCATGCTGCGATCCTTCCGATGCTCGGTGAGACAAAGCGCAGAGCAACCCGATCCCGATAGCCGCAGCGGTCGACCCGCTCTTCGGCAGATCGCCAAGTCATCTGACCGTGGCAGTAGGCCGCTCCCGTCTCGTTGATCGGAGGGCCAAGGTTCGGGCATTCCCCGCACTTAGGGGTTAGGGCGGTGAACAGGTCAGGCTGCACGCTGTTGGTAGAGCCCGTCATTGCAGAGCCCCGGCGCTCAAAGCGGTGCAGATCGAACCAACGGCCCCTCCGAGGAAAATGCCAACGAAGGTACCGATGAAGAATGAGATGCGGTCGGCCTTGGTCATGGCGCCTCCGAAGGGTGAGGTGGCGCGCCGTCCACGGATGCTTTCGTGAGGCCTTGCCCGGCCGCGAGCTCAGCTTGGCGGCGCTCCTGCCCGAGGCCGATCCGCTCCTCGTAGGCTTCGGGGCTCTCGCCGGACGCCGCCATTGCCTCGCAGCACGGCTGGCACCACGCGAAGCGCATGAACTCGCCGTCGTAGACTTCAGCGCGGCGACGGATGCGCATCGAGACAGCGACCTCGCCAGCGCACGTGTGGCACTCGCCGGACTTCCGGCACCAAACCATCTTGTCCGACAGCACGCCGTCGCCAGGGCCAGACCCGCCGAAGTCACCTTCGAACGGATCGCAGGCCAAGCAGTCCGCTTCCCAACTCAGCGCCTGCGGCTGGGCAATGCGTCCCTCGTTATCCGTGGACGGCGCGCCACAAATTCCATTTTCCGAGCCCATCAGGCGCTCTCCATCTGTTGGTGGGGGTTAGAGGCCGCGCTACTTCGTGGTGACGGCGACCTTGAGCGCCGCGGTCGCTTCGCCGAGCTTCAGCTTCACCGTGTCCAGCAGGCCTTTCGCGATGGCGCTGTTCGCGTTGGCGAGCGCCTCCTTCATCGCGGTCTCGATGGAGTAGTGGAGGTGCTTGTGGATCAGGTGGGCCACGCGGGTCTGCGTGCCCGACCACGAGTAGCCGCCGCTCTCGTCCTTGGACTTGCCCTCGTAGTTGACCTTCTCGGTCATGTAGGCTTCGGCCCGCTGGACTAGGTATTCGATGAAGGTGACCGACTTCCCGGTCGGCTCACCCCAGCGGTTGGTCTCCTGCAGGACGAGGTTCTCGACCAGCTCGCTCACGCGCGGCAGTACGTGCTTGCTGCCGAGGTCTTCGACCAGGGCGTCTAGACGCGCCTTCACCAGCTTGTTCAGCGACTTGGCGAACGGGCTCGTGCCGCGAAACTCGAAGCCGTCCTCGTCATAGTGCAGGTCCGTCAGCAGACCGTCCGCCAGCCTATCGACGAGGCGGTTAGCCAGATCCTCCTGAGACAGCCCCAGCACTTCCAGCGTCAGCGGCTGGGCAAGGCCTGTGGGCTCTTGGGTAGGGGACGGCGCGCCACAACTTCCCGACTCAAAACCTTCCACCTTCTGTTCCTCTCTGGTCATGGGGATCACGCGGCTTCGGCGAACAGAGGCCCGGTGCGGAGCGCTTCGACGCGGCGTTCGGAGGCCTTCGCCCACTCGAGCAGTTGGGCGGCAAGCGCCGGGTTCTTGCTCTTGCGGTTGGACGCCTCGCGCCGATACGTCGCCGCGACGAACTGCTCGTGCGCGATGAGGTCGACGACGCGCACCTAAGCCGCCCTCCGCCGGTCCAGTTCGCGCCGAGCGTTCCAGACGAGATCCGCTTCGACGGGCTTGTTGATCATCCAGCGCAGGAAGCCCGCGTCGACGTCTGCCCAGCGCTTGCCGCGCCACTCGCCGATAGGGCAGGTGGGGAGCACGCGCGGCTCCTTCGTCCACGCCACCATCTCGGCCGCCGTCGCCTTCGTCAGCAGCGCCAGCAGAATGTGGGCCGTGACATAGGCGTCTGGGCCCGCGCGGTGTGGCGGCATGCAGGCGTCGGGCTCAGGAGCGATCAGGCCCTGGTCTTCAAGCCAGTACCTCAGCGTGCCGTTGTTGTGCGCCGGTGCTTCCGGCCACACCCGCAGCGCGGCCTTCAGCGTGCAGAGCACCGGAAGCTTCTGCTCCCCGCTGAAGCGCGCCTCGAAGTCCAGGTTGTGTGCGGCGACGACGTTGATCCCGTCGACCAGGCAGTCGGACCACATGCCGGCGGGATCAAACGAGGGCTTGTCGTGCAGATCGGCCGCGCAGATGTGGTGGACGGCGCGCACCTCGGGCGGCACGGCTTCAGCGCGGTAGAGGAACGAGCCGCGCGGCCCGATCCTCCAGCCGTCGCCGTCGTTCTCGACGTCGCAGTAGCCGTGCTCGATGACGACGGCCGGCGGCTCCATCCCGGTCGTCTCGTAGTCGATCACTCGGATGCGGGGCATCAGTCTTGCCCCATGGATGCGAGCGCCTTGCGGCGGCCAAGCACGGCGGCGTCGAGGGCCTTCGCCTTCACGGCGTCAGCGCCTTTCAGCAACTCGAAGCGCTCGACGTTGGTGGCGTCGTTGGTGAAGGCGTCGAGGTCCTCGACCGAGCCGAACTGATCGAGGCTGTCCATGACCTGATCGGCCCAGGCGACAGCATCGAAGTCGCTGTTTCGGTCGCCCGGGAAGTCGTCGGCCGCGCCAGTCGGGGCGTCCGTGACTTCGGCCTCGGTGGCGGGCTCCTGCGGCTCATCGAAGTCAGCGTGCAGCCGGCGCATCGTGGCGGCGCCCTGCGCGGCCCGGCTGAGGTCGTAGTGCTCGTCGTCCCGCTGGAAGACCTGCATCAGGTCCGTGCTCATCGGTAGGCGCTTCGCCAGCCGCCGCAGGACCGTCTTGCGGGCCATCTCGCCCCACCACTGCACCCAGGGCCCGTTGTTCTTGGCGCGCGAGACGTTGCGGACCTGCTCGACCTCGGCGATCGACATGACCTCGCGGTAGATGCCGCCGTCCTTGGTCTTGGCCACGGCGTAGACGGCGACGGCCTTGCCGCGGTCGCCTTCCATGTACGGCTGGTGCTCGATCTTCTCGTTGTCGCCGAGCGTGTAGGAGAAGACGTCCTTGGCGTAGACGACGTGCGCCGAGATCGATAGCAACTCGCCGGAGCGGCGAACCTTCGTCAGCACGCCCGCGATCATCGGCAGGTAGCTGGCCTTGTTGCCGTAGGTGACCAGCGCAGCCTCTCGCCCGTCGGGCAGCAAGCCGTCCTGAGCGCACTTCATCGCGGCCGCTAGCACAGACTGGCGGTCGGCCTTCTGCAGGTCCGGGTTCGTGTTGATCGCCGTCATGACGACGCGGACGAACTTCTCGGGCGAAACATGCTCCGGTAGGGCCAGGGCGAACTGCTTCTCCATCCGCTGGACGTCGCCGACGACGCCCGGCGCGCGCGGTTCGATCTTGGCGACGGCGGTGGATTGCTGGGCTTGGGCTTGGGCGGCCATCAGGCGGCGTCCTTATGTTCGGGGAAGGTGAAGGGCTCGGCGACGTCGGTTAGCCAAGGCGGGAAGCTGTGGTCGGTCGGCTCTTCGGCGGGCTCGATCACGGCCCACGGCACGTCGAGGCCGAAGCGGTTGACGAAGGTCCGGTAGTTTGCGAGCGCCACCTCGACCTTCTGCCGTCCGCTCTCGAATGACGTGTCGAAGTGCGACCGCAGGATCGGCTTCACGATGGGCGCGTAGCCGCGGGCATCATCCCGGCGCCGGTAGAAGATCCAGCACCACTTCCAGTCTTCGACCGCGGCGACCTTGGTGATCCACTCGCGCTCTTGCGGCTTCCCGCCGACGAGGCGGCCGGCTTCGATCAGCTCGCGCATTTTCTGGCGAGCCTGGAAGTAGAGGAACCGCTGCACGTCCATGTGCCGCTGAGCCACGAGGCTCAGGCATTGGTCCGTGATCGTGCGGCCCTTGGCGTCTCCACCGAAGGTCTTCAGGTCCACCACGAACCGGGGCAGCAGCTTGTCGAAGCGAGCCCGAAGCTTGACGCCCTGGTCGTTCGTCCAGAGCACAGAGACCTCGCTAAGCCCGGCCTGCATCGGCGGACCAAGCTCAGGGTGGTTGCGGATCAGCTCGGCCATGTGGCGCACGCGCCGGTCGGCGTCTTCGCTGATTATCGTGACGCCGGGGCGGTCGTGCTGCTCGAGCCACGCTTTGCAGACGCCGGAGTTGCCGTTCCACGGCTTCACCTCGCCGGTCTTGGCGTCCACGTAGGTGGCGGGCTTGATCGCGACGGACTTGCGGTAGGCCTCTTCGCCCTCCAGCAGGAGGACGTGCAGCGCAGAGCCGAAGGCCATCTCCTCGGACGTTTCGCGCTCTGGCCGATAGGGGTTGTGCCGCGAGCCGTAGAACCAATCCGCGGGCCGATTGTGCAGCACGGTCAGGTCGGTGGAGCCGAGGCGGTCAGCGGCGAAGTACCGATCGGCGTCCAGACCGATGTAGACGCCATCTTGCAGGGTGATCAAAACGGCAGCTCCTTCTCGTCGATCTCGGCCAAGTGGTCCGCTTCGCGCTTGGCGCGGCGGAAGCACTCGGCTTCGCCGCCGCAGGCGACGATCTCGTCGTCGATCAGCGCTCGGACCGCGTCGGCCCTCACACGGGTGAGCAGGCAGGCCTGGTGCCAGAGAGCGCGCAGGCGGAAGATGCGCCACGCGGTCTCCTGCGCCGGCGTCCGCTCGACATGTCTGCGTGAGCCGGGGTTCTTCGGGCGTCGGAGGCTCAAACGAACACGCCGCGACGCGCGAATGCCGCCCCCTTCTGCGTGACGAACACCCGCTGCGGGTGCTCACGGTTGATCTTGGCCAGGCCGAGCAGCTGCAGCCGGATCGCGGCCGACGTGCCGACGCGGTCGAGCGTCAGGCCCTCAGCGCCGGCGCGGGTGAGGTCGGCGAGGGCCGCATGCTCGAAGTCGCGGAGGTCGAACATCAGATGACCTCCCAGAGCGCCTTGGCCTCACGGATCAGCGCCGCGAGCTCGTCCTTGGCGGATCGGACCGTGGGGCCCGTCGCGCTCGCTTGGCTCAGCCAGCGGCGGATGCGGACGGAGCGAGCGCCGATGCTGTCGGCCTTTTCGCGTACGTCGGCGGGCAGGGTGGTGTGGGCGAGGAAGGTGGTCATTGCGGCGCTCCCGCGAGGCCGCAGTAGCCTTCCGCAGGCGACCACGCCCCCTTCCGGCGGCCAGCGCCTTTAACCCACTCGCGCGGTTTCGTTTCGCGCCACATCATGCAGCGGGAAGCAATGCACGCCGCCCGCCACTTGCCCTGAGGCCCCGCCACGTAGTTCGCCGCAACGCTGCCGACGATCGCGGGAGTGGCGCCAGCGCCGCCAGCGACGTAACGGGTTTCTGGACACCACTTCGTCTTGGCTTCGTCTTCGGTCATGGGCTCAGAACCCCTGCGCTTGAAGGTGAAGGTGGCAGGCGGTCGCCAGCGTCGCGGCGGCGATCCAGACCCAGTCGGAGAGGCCGAGAAGGCGCATCAGGCGGCGCGCTCCTGCGCTTCAGCGTCGGCGGCCTTCAGCATGTGGATCAGCTGATGTGCGCGGCCGAGAGCGTCGGCGATGTGCTGGCGCCGCTTGCGCGCATCGCGAGCCCGCTGCGCGTCGGCCACATCGAGCCCGATGCAAGAGGCCTCACGTCGAGCGTCGCAGAGATGATCCAGATCGGCGGGCGTCACCGGCGTCGGCACACACCCGTCAGAGATCATCTTCGCGACGTGGGGCGGGTAAGGCTGGCGGGGCATCAGGAGGGCTCTCCCGTCGCGTGGTCGCAGGTCTCGTCGCACTCGGCTCCGATAAAGCCGGGGCAGGCGCCGCACGCTGGGCAGCAGCCGTCGTCCTCATCGTCCTCAGAGGCATCGGCGAAGCAGCCTTCGCAGAGGAGCGACCCAAACCGCTCGAAGCACTCGGCGAGGTGGCCTTCCTCGGCATAGATGCCGTCGCCGCACTCTCCGCAGAGCATGTCGGGCTCGTCGCCGTCTTTCAGGCCCAGCATCAGAACGCCTCCAGCCGGCGCTCTTCCCAGCGACGCTCCATCGCGTCGTCATGGGCGGCGATCTCGTCTTCCGCGGCGGCTTGCAGAAGCTCGGCCATCAGCTCGTCGGAGCACTCGATGTGGCACTCCAGCGTGTCGGCCTCGTACTTGCCGTAGGTCCGCGCGCTGATCGGCTCGCCGTCGATGTGCGTGACGGTCACGTCCTCGACCGTCGCGGGCTCAGCGGGCAGGCCGCCGTGGCTGTAGCTGGGCGGCGTCTCGGCGCAGCCGGGGCTGACGGAGAAGGAGACGGTCGCTTCACCTTCCCAGGTCGGCTCATCGCCGCCGAGGGACAGGTACAGGGTGTGAGTGTATCGTTGGGCCATCAAGCGGACTCCGCTTGAGTGGCGGGCAGCCCATGCGCCGCTAAGGCGCGGATTTCCGCCAGCTCCAGAAGCGGGCCGCAGCGGCGGCAGTTGCGCTTGCCGAGCTTGCGCCGGATCGGGCGCTTCCCGCATTTCGGACAGCTTGCCATCGTCGTCGTTTCTCCTGGCGTTAGGGGAGGGGTTCTTCACCGTGAGGCCCCACGAACCCCTCCCCGCCGGCCACATCGCGACCGAAGGGAGCGATGTGGGCGAGCCGAATGGCTCGCCCGGCGAGCACCTCCTGTGGGGCCATGGCACCAGGTCAGCGCTCGGGTTGCGGTGCTGGCCCCGGTTATTGCGCGCGGCTTTGGCGCGCTTACCGAGAACCAGCGAAATTCCATGAGGCTTACGGGGAGGGGCCCTTCGCCCTTGCGGTCCCACGGACCCCTCCCTTTCGGCCTTCGCCGCGGCGCTAGATCTCGAGGGATCTAGTTGCCCGCATCCGAATGGATGCGGGGGAAGCGCCTCCTGTGGGACTGAGGGCACCAGGGCTCGCGCTTCCAAGCTCATTGGGTTCAGGCCTCGGGAGGAGCCGGCAGCGCGGCGTCCTTGGCGGTGAAGCTGAGGCCTTCGAGTTCCGGATTATCAGCGAGAAGCTTCTTGGCGAGTTCCTCCCGCCGGGAACGGGCCTCAGCAGACTTCATGGCCTGGATGGCCGCCGCTTCCTTGGCGACCACTTCCGCGTGCGGGATGGTGTCCACGCGGCCGATCAGCCACTTCACTTGCACCGCGCTATCGAAGTCGACTTCGACGTCGACCGCCTCCACACGGCCCACAGTCATCTTGTGGCGGGTGTCAGTTGGGATCACGACGTAGTCGCCCTTGGCGATGTCGGGATCGAGCGTCTTGTACAGGGTGAACGGACCGACGCCGTTACCAACGCTATCAGTCTCATACGACACGGAGACAGCGCGCACGTCGCTGTTCACGAGGAAGATTGCGGTCGAGTAGTTCATTGGTCTCTCCTGTGGATTTGGGGCGCTGCTATGCGGCTGCAGGGGGTTCCGGCGGCCCGCTCGCGGCGAGTTCGCGGAGAACGGCGCGGGCTACATCGAGGCGCGGCCCGTGGATCACGCAGACCAGCCCGCCTCGCTCGTAGATCGCGTACCCGGCAACCCAGGTGCGGAGCTCGAAGCGGTCTTCGCTCTCAGGCATCCGGGAGGGCGGGGTCGGGGGCTCAACGAGCGCCAGAACCCGGCGCTCGGCGTCTCGGGCAAGCTCGCGTGCGGTGCGGGGGGAGGGTGACGATCTCGCCCATCTCAGGCCGCCTTCTGCAGGGCTTGAGCGGCGTGGAACTGCTTCAGAACGTAGCGCGCCTGACCGAACTGGAGCGTCTCGGACTCCGTGCGCGGGTCGCCAAGCACGTCGTAGGCGGTCAGCTCTTGCGTGGCGGCCCAGCAGGCGGCGGCTGGCTCAGTGCCCGGCACGGCGAGCTCAATCCGGCCCGCCAGCACCGCGATCTCTTCATTGCGGGCGCAGGGATGAAGGCCGTAGCGCGAGCAGTTCGGGAAGTCGGTGGCGGGCATCGGTGTGTCCTCGTTGGTGAGAGGACTTGTATCACATGCAAGGCACGTCGCAACAAGAAAATTGCATGTCATGCAAGACGCTGTCGTGCGTCATTTACGGTCGCAGGGATACTTGCGCCCTATCGACTCGTATGCCCGGCCGTGCAGATTCGGGGCGTTAACCTTTGGAGGATCCGATGTTCAGGGTGGTGCGCTACTGCGTTCAGCCCTTCGAGGAGAGGGCGGACGGCGGCATCGTAAAGGGCGATGCTCAGCAGTTCAGAACGGCTGACGAGGCCCTAAGGGCGGCGCAGCTGATGAAGCGAAGGGTGGTCGGCGCGGCCGTCTATGAAGTCGCCGGATGGCCCGTGCAGGACATCTGGGATCGGCCGCGTCTGCTTAGCCGGTTCGGGCTCGTGGGCACTTTACAGTGAGCGAGAAAATCCGCCGAGGACGCTGAGCTACTGGGCGGCCGGAGCTTGCGGAGGAGCGCGCACCGCACGCTGCGCGACCGCCCGTTCTGCCGCCTCTTGAGCGACCTGGCCCGAATTCAAGCCTGAGCTGAACATGTCGTTGCCGAAGGCAAGGAACGCCACAAGCAGGGCGGCAATGCCGAAGAACAAGGTGATCGCGGTCGAGATAACTGTGGCCTTGCTGGCGGTCTTAGCCTCAAGCGCCTGGATGTCTCCGCGTAGGGATGCGAACTCGATCCGCATTTCGCCCATGGCTCGCTCGAAGGCCGTGGCCGTGCGCGCTTCCGAAGCTGCGATCTTCGCGTCGACCAGATCTTGGGTAGCGTCGGTCATGGATCTAGAAATGCGCTCGCCTGGTGTGTGGGGCAAGTCCTTCGCCTTCAGAGCGGGGCTCTCTTCGACCCGGCGCAGCTTTTCGTCGGAAAGGTCGATTATGGCCGCGCTGAGGAGCTTTGCTTGGTCAGGCATTCTTTAGCGCGTCTAACAATGTCCGCGTCTCATCGCGGAATTCGGTGATCGCTCGTGCGACCTCCACTAACCGTTCGCCGATCTTCTCCAATGTCTCGCGAGATGGACCATCCCCAGCAGCCTCGATGACCCCCGTGGCAAGGCTTACGTTCAGCTCAGCCTGAGCCGCCATCAGCATGAGTAAGTCGACTCGCCCCTCGACGCGGATCGCCTGGAGAGCTTTGGCAGTCGTTTCGTCGTCCGCGAACTTGCGATCGCTCACGCTAGCGCCTCATACGCAATGGCGGGTCGGCTTGAGTTCACGCGGTGGCTGCCGGCGCCTGATAGAACTGCTTGACCGGCGGCCCGTACTTGTTGGGGCCTTGCTGACTGTCTTCGATCATGAGCCAGTAGAACGGCAGCAGGTTGATGAGCGGGATCAGCAGAAGCAGCCAAATCCACCCGCTCTTCCCGGTGTCATGAGCGCGCCGGAACACCATCGCCATGTTGTCAACCATGGCACCGACCACGCCGACGCCAAGGAGGAGGGACAGGACGCCGCTAGCGCCGCCCTCCGGCTCTGGCGCTACAGCCATGCCGATCACGGCGAACACAAGCAGCGCACCGATCCAGCAAGCGAGGTTGGCCCAGTAGTGCGAACGGCGCGCCCGGCCGCCAAAGTCGAAGTTGAGGAAGTAGTTCGTCACCTTCATCATCGCCCCCCTGCGCCAGCCCCCTGGCGCTGTTTATCCGCTCGTGCCAGTTCGCTCGTCGTCTTCGCGAATGACCTGAACGAACCTCTGCAATTGCTTCACCTGTTGCGGGTTCAGCCCCTCCAGCAGGGTCCACGGCGCGCCAACCGCCGTTGGGTCGCGCATGATGATGTCCTCAGGACCACACTGCAGCACGACGGCAGCGGCCTCGAGTAGGTCTTGGGTGTATGGCTGGTTGCCGTTCTCAACCCGCGAAAGCTGTCCGGGGCTGATCTCGTAGCCCGTCAACTCGGCCAGCTTCTCCACGAACTTCTCTTGGCTCATGTTATCGCGGTGCTTTCGCCAAGCCTTGAGGTAGATCGGCCGCCGTTGCGGTTTGAAGTTCGGTCGCGCCCTAGGAGCCATGCGCTATTGTGAGAGCGCACAACGCCGCATTCCACGGCGCCCCATGCAAACTTGCTTGAGATACAAGATTGCATGAGATACAAGTCTGTGCATGGCAGACGAAGCAACCCCGCTCCGCACGTTTCGGCACGCGCAGACGCCGCGCTGGTCGTTGAAGGATGTCGCTGAGGCCCTCGGCCTGAGTGAGAGCCAAGTCTCTCGCATCGAGCGAGATGGCACGACCTCTCTGCCGCTGGCCATGAAGCTGGCAAAGATCACCGGCCTTCCGGTCGAAAGTTTCGCCCCTCGTACCGCCGACCACCCCACCCGGGACGCGGCGTGATGGCGGCCGCTCAACTTGCGCCCGTGGTGTTAGTGGCCGCCTCGGCTCTGACCGAGGGCCATGAAGGCCGCGTAACGGGAGCGTGCTTTGGAGTTGACTTCTCCGCCTGCGAATTCGCGGCTCCAGGCCAGGAACTTATCAGGGTCGAGAACCACCTTTTGGACCTGATGTCCTCGGGCCTCGATTTCCTTGATGCCCGCCTCGACCCGCCTGAGCCAGTGGTCGTAGTCGGGCTGGAAGTCGGGATCGATAGCCAGCCATCTCGGCCAGTCTTCCTTCCGCATCCACGCAAGCGCGACACCAGCGACGGGCATGGGAGCCTCCCCTGTGAGAAGAGCACCTTGTCGTCGGCGAGCGGTGGAGTCGACTCCCGGTCCAGGGTTGCCTGATGCCCCGCCCGCTCGATCCAGCCCGCGCTCTGGGCATCCTCGCGGTCATCGCCGGCTGCTTGTTCGTCTGGTGGCTGGTGCTCGCGTTCGGATGCTCGCTGTCGAGCCTCTTCCTCACGCCGGGGAGGGGCTAGGCAGTGCCGATCCGCCCTGAGAACAAGGCTCGCTATCCGAAGAATTGGAAGGCGATCAGCGTCGAGGTCCGCACGCGCGCCGGTTGGCGCTGCGAGGGTTCGCCCGGGATCTACCCTGATTGCCGCGCCGCCAATGGTGAGCCGCATCCGGTCACCGGCTCCAAGGTGGTGCTGACGGTCGCGCACCTCGACCACATTCCTGAGAACTGCGGCGAGCCGGGCAACCGGCCGAACCTCATGGCCATGTGCCAGCGCTGCCATCTGACCTACGACGCGGCGCATCATGCCGCGAACGCGGCGGCTACCCGCCGGCGCAAAGCGGGCGTGCTCGACCTCTTCGACGAGGCCGCTGCCGCATGACCCAACCTCGCCAACATGCCCGCGTGCCCCAGCCCCCGCGCGGGCATCAGGCCCTGGTCTCTTCCAGTCAGGGAGATCAGGGCCGCCAATTTCCCGAGATGCGAAACCCACCCGGTGAGAAAATCCGGTCGAGCGTGGGCAGAGCATGGCGGGGCCTGTCGTCGATCCGTGACTCGCGGGTAGGCAGGCCCCCCACCCATTTTTGCTTGTCACCTGTCGAGCATGCGAGCGGACCCGGCGCGCCAACGCCGGGCCATCGCTGCCTGCAAAGCGCGCCTCGCACGCGCGCTGTTGATCTCCGAGGCAGCCCTGAAGGTGTCTGCCGACCTCGGGTAGTCGTGCGCCGCGAGCCTGAACTCATGGGCTCGCACGGCGCATCTGATTGCCAACCTGATCGCTTCGCCGATCCCCTGTTCCACCTCCATCGCGCTCCCGCCTGCGCCGTCAGCCTCGTGAGTAGGTCCCCTTCATGACCTACGAGGCCGCACAGATCATGAGCCGCAGAGGCGCTGAATTTGAGCTCGACCGGCGACGCCGGGACGCGCTCGCCACTTACGCCGAGATCGCCGCCGCCGAGGCCGGCAAGCCCGCGCAGACCTGGGTCCGCGAGACCTGGGGCTTCAAGGTCTACGAGGCGAAGCACCTGCTGGCCGGTAACGCCTCCGAGACCATGTGGGAGCGGATCCTGAAACAGCGCGGGCCGCACGGCGGCTGGCGCGTGGCCCTGCCGATCCTGGGGGCCGTCATCGGTGAGGACATCGCCGACCACTTCCAACGAGAGAAAGCCGAGGTCGCCCATGAGCGAGCCCAATTCGCCGCGCGGGAGGCGCGCCTTGCTGCCCTGGAAGCTCACGCCCGTGACCGCCGGCCCCTTGGCCGTGTGGGTGCTCGGGAAGCTGCTCTGCAAGGCCGGAGCGCCGCTCGTGAACGTGGGGTGGACACTCCGCGAGTGGGCCGCGGCCCGCCTCTCTGACTGACGGAATGGGCGCCGGGCCCATCCCGGCACGATGAGGAGTGAGCCGATGGCTCGTGCGAAACGGAACCCGCCCGGCGTCGGGCACAATCACCGGGAACTCACCGATGAAGAACGCGGCGCGCTCGTCACGTCCTTCACGACCAAGCTGATCACGGCCGGCAAGGAGGTCGATCGGCTGGACTCGGAGCTGAAAAGCGCCCGGAAGGTCGTGAACGGCATCTTCAAGCTGGTGGCCAAGGAGACCGGCTACACCCGCAAGGAGTTCGAGGCGGAGGTCATCGCCAACCTCGACAAGTCCGAGGAGGAGCTGATCGCGGCCGAGCAGCGCCGCCGACGCTTGCAGGCTGATGCAGGCCTTCGGTCTGGCGAACAACTCGATCTCATCGAGCGCATCAATGACACCGTCGACGACGCCATTGCGGCGGAGGCCGCAGGCTATCGCGCTGGCCGCCGAGCCGATGACCGCATCCCGCCGGACCACGTCGACACGATCTTCCACCAGGACTGGCTGCGAGGCTGGGAGCGCGGCCAAGAGGTCAACGCGAAGGCCGAGGCTATGGCCTACGAGATCCTGAAGCGGCCGGCGCCCGGCGAGCTCGCCGCCGATGACGAAGACGACATCGAGGAAGAGGAAGACCCGGCCGACCCCGAGACGATCCGCAGGAAGGCGAACGCGCTGAAGGACAGCGGCTGGACCGAGCCCAGCGCCGACGAAACCAACTTCGGCGCCGCTGCCTGACGATGACGGCGCTCCTGACCTTCAGCATGTCAGGTCTGCCGCGGGGCCAAGGCCGTCCGCGCGCGACGGCGCGCGGCGGCTTTGCCTCGGTCTACAAGGACCCGAAGGACCGCCGATACGAGGCCTCTGTCGCCCGGGTGGTGCAGAAGGCGATGGGCGACCGCCCGCCTTACCAGGGCGCGCTGACGCTCTCCCTGCGGTTCCGTCTGCCAATCCCGAAGAGCGAAACGAAGGGCATCCGCGCCGCGATGGCAGCGGGCCAGATCGCTCCGACCAAAAAACCGGACCTCTCGAACCTGCAGAAGGCAATCGAGGACGGCATGAACAAGATCGCCTTCGACGACGACGCCCAGATCGTCCGAGCGGTCACCCTCAAAATTTACGCGGAACAGCCGGGCGTCGACGTCGTGCTGCACCGCTATGCGCCGCAGGGGGCGGAAGCATGAGAGCGCAGACCGCACGACATCGGATTGACGGAGATGACGTCGTCATCAGCTTCGACGGCAAAGAGCCCGTCCGCTTGGCCTTCACGACAGCGCGGCGGCTGGCATGGGGGCTCTTGGTCGATCTCGAGCCCGATGAAGCTGAGGCTGCGGGCATGCCGCGGCCGCGCCGTCGTCAGGGCGAGACGGATGCGGTCCGGATACTGCGGGCGTTGGGCCATGAAACCCTGCCTGCGCGTGTGATCGTCCTAAGGTCCGGCGTTCCCACCCGCTTTGTTTCGGCCCGGCTGATCGACCTGCGGGCGCAGGGCCTCGCCAAGCGCGTCGACGCCGGCTTCGGCCGGGGTGTGAAGGCGCTCTACGCGGCCACGCCGCGCGGACTGCAATTCCTGCGGGAGTCGGCGTCGTGAGCAACTGGACCGACGAGCGCATCGATCTGCTTAAGAAGCTCTGGGCGGACGGCCTCTCAGCGGCGCAGATCGCGAAGCAGATGGGCCGCGTCTCGCGCAATGCCGTGCTGGGCAAGGCGCATCGTCTCGGTCTCGGTGGGCGTGACGCGCCTAGCGCTCCGCAGACGGTCAAGCGCGTGCTGCCGCCTCGCGCCGGCGCTGCTGGTCTGGCGCATGCGAAGGCTCGCGCTGCGAACGCCCCCAAGAAGGCCTCCCCAGAAGCCCGCAATCTCCGCCAGCACAACGGCGCAGCCAACCGCACGCGGGCCAAGATCGAGCGCCCGAAGAACCCCATGCCGCCGCACGTGCTGGGGGAGGGGCACAGCCCGACCCCGAAGCCGCCGACAGTCGTGGAGATGCCAATGGGGGGGTGGGGGCAGCCACGCCGCGACGCTGACGGAGCTCGGCGCCCATCAATGCCGCTGGCCGCTCGGCAAGATGCTGGACCCGGTCCACCTGTTCTGCGGCGAGCCGCTGGACGAGGAACGGGACACTACCCGGCCGGCGTATTGCGCCGCGCACATGGCACGGGCCCACCAGCCCGCCCAGCCCAAGAAGAAGGCGGCCGCGGCTGAACTCGCCCGCTCGCTGCGGAGGTACATCTGATGGCCGAAGATGCTTACACCGAGTTCCTGGCCGGCAAGGCAATCGCGGCGCCGACGTCGGGCTTCCACGTCGACCAGGCCGACCTGCACCCCTGGCTGAAGCCGCACTGCAAGGCGATCGTCCAGTGGGGGCTCGCTGGCGGCTGCCGCGCCTACTTCACCGCCTACGGACTGCACAAAACGTCGATGCAGCTGGAGAGTGGCCGTCAGGTGCTGCTGCACCAGGGCGGGGAGGGCCTGATCGTAGCGCCGCTCGGCGTGCGTCAGGAGTTCTTCGACGACGCGGCCACGATGGGTATCGAGCTGGTGTTCATCCAGTCCGACGCCGAAATCCAGCCCGGCAAGCTGCACCTGACGAACTACGAGAGCGTGCGCGAGGGCAAGGTCACGCCCGGCCGCTTCGTCTTCGCCAGCCTGGACGAGGCCGACGTGCTGCGGTCCTACGGCTCCAAGACCTTCCAGGAGTTCCTGCCGGCCTTCGAGGGCGTGCCCTTCAAGTTCGTCGCCACCGCGACGCCAAGCCCGAACCGCTACAAGGAGCTGATCCACTACGCCGGCTTCCTTGGCGTGATGGACACTGGCCAGGCGCTGACGCGGTTCTTCCAGCGGAACAGCGAGAAGGCCAACGATCTCACGCTGTACCCGCACAAGGAAGCCGAGTTCTGGCTCTGGGTCTCGACCTGGGCCGTCTTCCTGCAGAAGCCTTCAGACCTGGGCTTCAGCGACGACGGCTATCAGCTGCCCGAGATCGAGGTGCGATGGCACGAGGTGCAGGCCGACCTCGCCGATGCCGGCGCCGATAGTCGAGGGCAGCTCAAGCTGATCCGCGACGCGGCTGTGGGCGTGCAGGACGCGGCGCGGGAGAAACGCGCCACGCTCGGCGCCCGTATCGCGAAGATGAAGGAGCTGCGGGACGCTGAGCCCGACAACCACTTCATCCTCTGGCACGACCTCGAGGACGAGCGTCGGGCCATCGAAGAAGCGATCCCGGCGGCTCAGAGCGTCTACGGCTCCCAGGACCTCGACGCGCGTGAAGAGATCGTCCGCGGGTTCAAGAACGGGACGGTCACGGACCTGGCCGCCAAGCCCGTCATGCTCGGCGCTGGCGGCAATCTGCAGCGCCATTGCCACCGGATGATCTTCGCCGGCATCGGTCACAAGTTCCGGGACTTCGCTCAGGCCATCCACCGCATCCAGCGCTTCGGCCAGCAGCACCGCGTCGTCGTCGACATCGTCTACGCCGAAACGGAACGCGAGATCAGGCGCGACCTTGAGGCGAAGTGGGCGCGCGACACCGAACTGCGCGAGCGCATGGGCGAGCTGATCCGCCGCTATGGCCTCAATAACGTCAGCCCCGTCGAGGCGATGCGGCGCAGCATCGGCGTCGAGCGCCACGAGCAGCGCGGCGAGACCTGGACCGCAGTCCACAACGACTGCGTCGACGAGGTCCGGCGGATGGAGAGCGACAGCGTCGGGCTGATCCTGACGTCAATCCCCTTCGGCACCCAGTACGAGTACTGCGAGAGCTACAACGACTTCGGCCACAACGACGACAACGCCGCCTTCTTCCGGCAGATGGACTTCCTGTCACCGGAGCTGCTGCGGATCCTGAAGCCCGGCCGGCTGATGGCGGTGCACGTCAAGGACCGCATCCTCTTCGGCAACGTGACGGGCCTGAGCTTCCCGACGCTGGAGCCGTTCCACTCTGACTGCATCGACCACTTCCGGCGCCACGGCTTCCACCTGCTGGCCGTGCGCGTCGTCGAGACCGACGTCGTCAGGGAGAACAACCAGACCTACCGGCTCGGCTACAGCGAGATGCGGAAGGACGCGAGCCGCATGGGCTCGGGCTGCCCGGAGTTCGTGCTGTTCTTCCGCAAGGCCCAGAGCGACCTCAGCCGAGGATATGCCGACGATCCGGTCGCCAAGGCCCTGGACGAGTACAGCCTGGCCCGCTGGCAGGTCGACGCCGCCGCCTACTGGCGCTCTAGCGGCGACCGACTGCTGACGGCCGACGAGCTGGCGCAGCTGCCGGCTAAGACGCTGAGCCGCGCCTTCCGAGAGTGGTCGAAGTCGGCGGTCTACGACCACGACGCCCACGTCCGGCTTGCCGAGGCCCTGGCCGCCCGAGGCGCGCTGCCGAAGACCTACAGCGCCCTGGCCCTGGAAAGCCCGTCGGGGGAGGTCTGGACCGACATCGTGCGGATGCGGACGCTCAACAACGAACAGAGCCTCGGCAACCGTGAGAAGCACGTCTGCCCCCTGCAGATCGACCTCGTTGACCGGATTGTGCGGCTCTACTCGGCGAAGGGCGACCTGGTGTTCGATCCGTTCATGGGCATCGGGACCGTGCCGGTCCGCGCCGTTGCGGCCGGACGGCGGGCCTACGGGTCCGAGCTGGAGCCGAAGTACTTCCGCGACGCCGTGCGCTACCTGCTCGCTGCCGAGTTCGACGCCCGACAGCCCACGCTATTCGACGTCCTCGACGTCGGGGCGAAGGCGGCATGAGCGCAGTGCCGGCGAACGACGACATCTTCTCGCGCCACATGGAAGTGGTCGCGAAGAAGCTGCTTGGCGACCCGAACAAGGCGCTGTCGTCGCCGGCTGAGCTGCGCTTCGGCTCTCACGGCTCTCTGGCCGTGGACCTCGAGATGGGCGTCTGGTCCGATCACGAGGCCAAAGAGGGCGGCGGCGTCATCGATCTCGTCATGCGCGAGCGCCGGTGCTCGAAGGGCGAAGCTCTCGACTGGCTCCGGCAAGAGACAGACGTCGAGCTGCAGGAGCGTCAGGAGCCGCAGCGCTCCACCGGCAACGTCCAGCCGCTGAAGCGGATCGTCGCGACCTACGACTACGTCGACGAGGCCGGGAAGCTGATCTTCCAGACGGTTCGCTACGAGCCGAAGGACTTCCGCCAGCGTCGGCCTGATCCCAGCGCCCGCGACGGCTGGGCGTGGTCGGTCAAGGGTGTCCGCCAAGTTCCGTACCGCCTGCCCGAGATCCGCGAGGCGATCGGCGCCGGCGCTGTGATCTTCGTCACCGAAGGCGAGAAGGATGCCGACGCCCTCCAACGCGAGGGGCTCGTCGCCACCTGCAACGCCATGGGGGCCGGCAAGTGGCCAGAGGAGCTCGTCGAGCACTTCGTCGGCGCTGACGTCGTGATCCTGCCGGACAACGACGATGCAGGCCGAAACCATGCCGCCGTGGTGGGAGCGGCGCTGGCCGGCAAGGCCAAGCGCATCCGCGTCCTCGACCTTCCGAATCTTCCGCCCAAGGGCGACGTGTCTGACTGGCTCAACGAGGGCGGTGAGGCTGTAGAGCTGCTGGCTGCCGTCGAGCGGCTGGGCAGGACCTGGCAGGCGGAACGGCCGCAGAGCCGCTTCCGCGCCATTCCCTGGGCCGACATCGACAATGTCGTCACGCGTCGCAACTGGCTGGTCGAAGACATGATCTTCGAGAACGACTCCGGGCTCATGTATGGCGCCAGCCAGAGCGGGAAGAGCTTCCTCATGACGGACATGAGCTTCGCCATCGCGCGAGGCGTACCGTTCTTAGGCAAGCCCACCCGGAAGGGCGCGGTCATCTACCAGGCCGGCGAGGGCGGCCTCGGCCTCCTGTCCCGGATGAAGGCCTATCGCAAGCACTATGATCTCGGCGCTGACGAGCTGCCGTTCGTCCTACTGCCCGGCAAGGTCGACCTCTACAGCCGCGAAAGCAGCGACACGGATGACCTGATCGCCGAGATCCTGGCGTGGGGCGCCTACTTGAGCGACCCGCTGGCCCTGGTGGTCATCGATACGTTCTCCACGGCCTCGCCCGGGGCCAACGAGAATGCCTCAGAGGACATGAGCCGCGTGCTCATGAACTTGGAGCGCATACAGCGTGAGGCAGGCTGCGCGGTCATGGCCGTGCACCACAAGAACGCGTCAGGCGAGAAGCCGCGCGGCCACACCAGTCTCTATGCCAACGCAGACACAGCCCTGGAGGTTATCCGCGATGAAGTAACGAATGTGCGCACCCTGCGCGTGGCCAAGGTGAAGGATGGCGAGGACGGGGAGAAGATCTCCTTCCGGCTGCAATCCGTCGATCTCGGGTCCTATGAAAGCGGCAAGCCCATCACGTCATGCGTGGTGGCCCCCGCCGAGGATGGAGACCGCCGGACCGGCCCCAACCGCAAGCCTCTCACCACTGACCAGCGCATGTTCCTGACGGCGCTCGACGCCGCGATCCGGATGCACGGCGGCGTCATGCCGGCGATCGTTCAGGGGGCGAGAGCGCCTACACCCGCGGCGTGGAGTGGCACCACTTCATGACCGTGTTCCGGCAGATCGCCAATCCGGACAAGTCGGACGACGCCCTCCGCAAGCAGCTCCAGCGCGACGGGGACTACCTGATCACGCGGGGTTTCATCGGGCGCGACAAGCCCTGGGTTTGGCTCACCGAAAAAGGGGACAAGTTGTCATGACGCTGTCCGCATCGTGTCCGGTGTGGACACAGAAAAAATTGGAGAAATCGGCGCGATCTGTCCGGTTTGTCCGAAATGTCCGAGGCGTTGTCCGGTCAGGAGGTTCGCCTCGCGGGCCCTCGTGCGCCCTCGCGTGTGCGCCCGGGATTGAATCCCCTTCGGGGATACATTCTCAGCTTTTCAGTAGGGGGGTTGGGTTCTCAAGAACCCATACCCCCGTATCAACTGCTGAATCTCAGCTGCACTGAAGCCGCGCGGGCTCGCCTTCGTGGCGACCCGCGACTGACGCGCCGAGGTGTGGCGTGAAAGCGCTGGCCACCAGACGCGCCCCCACGCCGGCCGAGCGCCAGAAGCGGGCCATCGCCGACCGCCTCGGAGACCAGGCCTTCGCCGCCTTCCTCGACAGGCTGCCGCCCGATCCGGTCGTGCGTCGACGGGCCAGTGAGCGGCTGACACGGCTGCTCGGGGCGTTCGTGGCCGACGGGCATGGGGAAGCGGCCCTGCACTGCGCTCTCGCCGGCGCCGTCGTGGCTGGAGCCCCAGCCTTCCAGTCCGAGCCCAAGACGTCTGCCGCTGAGGCGCTGTTCCGGAAGGGGGAGGGGTGATGGGACGGCCAACCGAAGCGCAGATCGTGAAGCGGCTACAGCGTCAGACCGAGCGGCAAATGCTGGCGCTCCGGAGGCTGCTGGAGTGGCCTGACGGCATGCCGCCGACCAACGACGCTCAGGTCGGCGCGCTCGTGTCGCTCGAAACCGCTGGCTTCGCACAGCGCCTTCCCGAGCGCGATAGCCGCATCGGAGACCTGCGCTTCGTGATCACCGAAGCCGGGCGGCAGGCCCTCGAGCAGGCCAGCCGATGACCCCGCCTCGCACCCCCTGCGCTGTCCCGTTCTGCCGCCGCTCCAAGAAGGGCTCATGGGCGTGGTGGCTTTGCCCTGAGCACAAGCGCTCAGCTCCGATGTGGGCGAAGGTGCGCCACCGGCGCCTCAAGGCCTATTTCCGCAAGCGCGGCGAGGTCGATCAGAACACCCGCGCCTGGTGGTGCACGTCGCCGCGAGCCGAACGCGTCATGGACGCCGCCGGCCGCGCCATCATCCGAACCGCAATCGCACGAGCGAGTGGCCTATGAGCAAGCCGACCCCGACCGACACGATGTTCAAGCCCGAGTACGAGGGCGAGCGGCCGAAGGCGACGCTGAGCGGACCCGAGAAGCAGCAGCTGCGGCTCGTGAAGGCCGCCGTCATCGATCGGCTGCACTCGGCCATGCTGACGCTCGACGTCATGCGAGGGGAGGGACCGGCGCAGCTCCGCGCCGCCGGCATCCCGCAGCACCTGGTGGAGTTCAGCGACCGCGTCGGCGAAGAGGCGCAGGAAACGCCGCGGGCCCGCTGGGAGCCGACGGCCGCCCAGGTCAGCGACATGCCGAAGGCGCTGGCCCTGCTCGATGGCTTGAGGAAGCCCTACTACACCGTCGTGAAGCTGCGGGCTTTCGAGGTGTTCGCTCGTGACAACGGCGAGAGCAGCCCGTGGCCTTGGGACAGGATCGGCGAGGTGTTCGGGCTCTCGGGACGATGGGCTGCGGATTCCGACGTGATCGCGCCCGCCGTTCCGATTTGATGCCGCCCACCATTCCGAAGTGATCCCGCCCACCGTTCCGGGATAACGCCGCCCAGGATCCGGGATGATCCCGCCCAGGCGGCCCGGCGGTCCAGGCCTTCGCCGACGCTAGGCTCTCCTCCTTTCGAGGAGAGGCCGATGCCGACGGAGAGGATTGCGATGCGCCGCGTGCGCGAGATGTTGAGGCTGCGCCTGGACGCCGGGCTTGGCGGGCGGGAGATCGCCCGCCGGATGGGGATCGCCCCGTCGACGTTCCGCGAGATGACGCGGCGCTTCGAAGAATCCGGTCTCGCCTGGCCGTTGCCGTTGGATCTGACGGACAGCGAGCTGGAAGACCGGCTCTACGGCGAGAGCAGGACAAAGCAGGGCTTCCGTCGGCGCGCCGAGCCGGACTGGGCGGCGCTCAACCGCGAGCTGAAGAAGAAGCACGTCACCCTGCAGATCCTGTGGGACGAGTACATCGAGGCTTATCCGGACGGCTATCGCTACAGCCGATTTTGCGAGCTCTACCGCAGCTGGGAAGCCCGCCTGCCGGTGACGATGCGCCAGACGCATCTTGGCGGCGACAAGCTCTTCGTCGACTACGCCGGCGACACCGTGCCGGTGATCATCGACCGCCGCAGCGGCAAGACACAGCCGGCGCACATCTTCGTCGGGGTGCTGGGCGCCTCCAGCCTGACCTTCGCCTGCGCCACCTGGAGCGAGAAGCTCCCCGACTGGGTCGACGGCCACGTGCAGGCCTTCGCCTTCTTCGGCGGCGCGCCGCGGCTGCTGGTGCCGGACAACCCCAAAGTGGCGATCATCAAGGCCTGCCTCTACGACCCGCAGGTCAATCGCACCTACGGCGAGCTGGCCGCCCACTACGACACCGCGGTGCTGCCGGCGCGGCCCAGGCGGCCGCGGGACAAGGCCAAGGTGGAAGCCGCAGTGCGGATCGCCGAGCGTTGGCTGCTCGGCAAGCTGCGCCATCGACGCTTCTACAGCCTGGCCGAGGTGAACGCCGCCCTGGGCGAGCTGCTGGTCTGGCTCAACGAGCAGCAGGTCCGGCGTTATCAGCGCCGCACCCGTCGCCAGCTCTTCGCGGAGATCGACGCCCCGCGGCTTAAAGCCCTGCCGGCCGAGCCCTATGCCCTCGCCGAATGGCGCGTGCGCAAGGTGGGGCTGGACTACCACGTCGACGTCGACGGCCACTTCTACTCCGTCCCCTACCGTCACGCCCGCGAGACGGTGGAGGTGCGGCTCACCGCCCGCGCCGTGGAGATCTTCCTGCACGGCGAGCGCATCGCCGCCCACCTGCGTGGCTCCGGCGACGGCAAACACACCACGCTCAGCGAGCACATGCCGGCCAGCCACCGCCGCTACAGCGACTGGACCATCGAGCGGATCCTGAGCGAGGCGCGGGCCTGCGGCCCTTCCGTGGCGCTGCTCTGCCAGGTGATCCTCGAGCACCGGCCGCACCCCGAACAGGGCTTCCGCACCACGATGGGGATCGTGCGCCTGGCCAAGGTCTACGGCGTCGCGCGCCTGGAGGCGGCCTGCGAGCGCGCCCTGCTGGTGAGCGCGCGCAGCTACGGCGCGGTCAAATCCATCCTCGACAACCGGCTCGACGGCCAACCGGTCCGGCGGCGCGACGGCGAGGCCGGCGGCGCCGTCGCCCACCCCAACATCCGCGGCTCAACCTACTACCACTGAGGAGATCTGATGCTGACCCATCCCACCTTCGACCAGCTCAACGTCCTGGGCCTCCAAGGCATGGCCAAGGCCTTCCGCGAACTGCTCGACAACCCCGAAGCCGGCGGCCTGGGACATGCCGACTGGCTGGCGCTGCTGCTGGACCGTGAAACCGTGCACCGACAGGACAAGCGTCTCGGCGCCCGGCTCCGCCATGCGCGGCTGCGCCACCACGCCGTCCCGGAAGACATCGACTACCGCGCCCCCCGCGGACTGGACCGCGGCGTCCTCACGACGCTGCTCAAAAGCCACTGGATCGACGCGGCCGAGAACCTGGTGATCTGCGGCCCGACCGGGGTGGGCAAGAGCTGGATCTCCTGCGCGCTCGGCCACAAAGCCTGCCGCGACAACCGCTCGGTGCTCTACGTCCGCGTCCCCAAGCTCTTCGACGAGCTGGCGCTGGCGCACGGCGACGGCAGCATCGGCCGCCGCTTCAAGAGCCTGGGCGCCGTGCAACTGCTGATCCTGGACGACTGGGGCCTGGAGCCGCTCGACGCCCAGGCACGTCACGACCTGCTCGAGATCCTCGAGGACCGTTACGGCCGGCGCTCCACCATCGTCACCAGCCAACTACCGGTCTCGGCCTGGCACACCGTCATCGGCGAGGCCACCTACGCCGACGCCATCCTCGACCGGCTCGTCCACAACGCCCACCGCCTGGACCTCAGCGGCGACTCCCTGCGCCGCCCGAAACCCGCCGATCAGGCTTGACCAGCCGGCCGAACCCCAGACAGATGAAACCTGTCGATGAAGGCTGTGCCGCTGGGCGGCATCAGATCGGAACAGCGGGCGAGATCATCTCGGAATAGCTGGGCGGCATCGTCGGAATCCGCAGATGGGCCGAGGACGTCTACGACGCGGCCATCGTCCAAGCAGCGCGCCGGGCAGGGCTGCTGCCGATGGTCTCCAACGACTACGGCATCCTCATCGCGGCCGTCTGGCACGCTGGCGGCTGGCTCACGAACCTGAGCACCGCGTCGGATCCTCGCCAGGCGGTCGCGAACCTTCGCGCCAAGAGCCCGGTTCGTCTCGAGCAAGCGATCATCATCTGGACCGCTGGCGCGCCGCTCGCGAAACGCCTCGTCGACGCGGTGAAGCCGAAGCTCCGCGGCGTGCACAGCCACGGATCCTGGTTCAAGGCGAACCCGGACACGCTGACCAGCGACGTGGTCGAGGCTGCACGCGAGATTGGCGCCAGCTGGCTGATCGAGGATGTGCCGGTAAGAGGGGCGCTGGCGGCGTAGGTCGATCAGCCGTACTTCTTCACGAACGCTCGATCGAGTGCCAACTCGAAATCAAGCGCGGCCAGCATAATGTCTTGCCGTCGACCTTCGTTGTCTGGTGCCGCGACTTCAACATCTTCGGTCGCAAAGCGCCGCAGCCGCACCAACTCGTCCCCCAGCTTGAAGATCTTCTGGTCGCGGGCGGAAAGCATCTGGAGGTGCTTCCCCAAGCGGTTGAATTTCGTGACCAGTTGCTCGACCGCCTCACGGCGGGCTGCTGTTTCCGGCTGCTTCCAGATAGCGACCGCGTCCCCGCTGCTGAGATCACCAGCTCGCGGACATTTTGGACGATCTTGAATGTCTCGTCGCGACGCTGACGAAGTTTGGAAAGGTGGTGAACGACGAAGAGGCCGATCAGGCCGACCAGAATGGTTGGCGTACCCATCAGCATGGCTGTGCCGAAGGTGGGGCGGGGCGCCACCACCGCTACGTCGATTGGTGGTGCTTGCAGCGCCACAAAATCGCGCTGATACCAGGGTTCAAACGCCAGTTCGTCGAGCACCAGGGGCTCGGGCTCTGATCTGCGCAGCTCTGCGCTACTGGCGTCGCTCAACTGTCGATGGGCTCGGCGATCTTAATCGAAGCGATCGCTTCGTCTCGATATGTGGGATCCTCATCCGATACGATCTGGACGCGTCGGAGCGCCTCTGCCTTAGACAGAGCGCGGCTACGTACCAGCCCACCGAAGGCCTCATCGAGGAACGACGATCCATATCCACGGGTGCCGTCGAGGTTCACCGTGATCACGTCGTGCTGCTGCAACTCCTTGACGAGGAGCTTCCGGAATTTCTCGCCGCTCCAGTCGCCCTGACGGATGTAGCGCGGACCAGGCGCGCGCGAGAAGTCCTTCGCGACCGAGATGATTCTCACGCGTCGAGCCCCGTGATTTTCTCCGAGTGTCGAAAGCGCCATTGAATCAGAGTTCCACCCAGCGACGTGCCCTCGTCAGACCTAGAGCTACCCGCGCGAGAATACGAATATAGGCCAAAATTGCTGTAAACAAGGAGATCTCCATCGTCGCAGGCGTCGACGAATTTCCGCATGCTGGCGAAGCCTTGGCCCCGGCCCGCCTGCCCAGTGGAGGTTTGACCCGACCTAGTAGCGACCTCAATCATCAAGCTATCGGACGGGTGGATTCGCAGGTCGCTGGCTAGGGATTCTGCGTAGGTTTTCAGGTCAGGCTCGAGCGTGGCTGGTATCCCAACACCTTGGTCGAACAGCAGGATGGAAACTTCCTTCCTCGCGAGATCGAGCGCTCCACTGAGCCACCAGCGCCGGCCCATCGCCTGATGTTGAGGCTTGAGTTTGTACGCGTGCTCGCCAGCGTTCTTCATTGCTTCGATGATCGCGCCGTATAGGTATCGCTCTGCGCGATCATCCATCTCGACCACGCCGGAGATTATTCGGGTGAGGATGTCTAAGAACTCTGCTGTGCGCTCTGTCTTCACTTCGGCGTCCGTTAGGAACGGCACTACCAGAACGTCACTTTCCGGCGGGTCACCCGCCCCCTCAGGCACGTTCTCGTCGATCTGCAGGAGCTTGAAGAAGCCCATCCGCCTCAGCGTTTCATGGACTGTGGGCGATTTCGGATAGGTCCCATGCACGAGCGGCTTGCCGCCGATCTTTCGGAGATTGCGGCAGCGCTGAATTTCAGCCGTAAGCACCATCAAAGCGGCGGGCTCGACTGTCTGCACGCCATCAAAGTACAAATCAAGTGGCTTGAAGCCATCAAGAGCATACGTTCGGATTGCGTGCACGAGTTTGACTGTCTCGCCGTAGTTCTCACGTAGTGAAAGCGTTCTGGGCACGACAATGGGAATGCGCTTCTTACTAATCGGCTGGAAGCTGAGTTCTGCGAGATGTTTCCGGACGAGCAGATCAAGTTCCGAGATGCGATTCAATCCGGATCCGTCGCGCCGCCGCAGGGCTTCTGGCTCGCTTCGATTGCAGCCGGAGGTGCTTGATCTTCTGACGGGGTGAGAGTCGTTTCATCTCTTTTGCGATAGCATCCGCCGCTCCCTTGCTCATCATTTGTCCATAGCTATTTGACAGCCCGGTAGCTTTCGACGATCTATGGCTAAGGCGCGGGGAACCGCGTTCGGAGCCCCGGCCTCACCGCCGGGGCTTTTTCGTGCCCGATCCCCGTCTACGTACTGAGCTGCGGCGCAAGGCTAGCTCGGGTGGAGAGGTGCGAAGCGCAAGTTCGGCGCCTCGGCTAAGCCGCTGGCCCAACAACAGAATTGCGCTGAAATGCCAGGGAGATTGGCATTTTCGGCGCCACGAAGATCGACGCGTCGGCCTGAGCACAGGCGGCGAGAGCCAGTAAGCGGAACCCGCGAAGACTCCCTGGCTTCAAGGCAGCTCTGATAGTCGCAAGGCCAACTGCCCTCTGACAATGCCATAGACCACCCGCGGCAGGTTGGGCGTGAGCCCGCGCGTCGAGCCCGAACACCGAGGCCACAATGACCCACACCGACGAGCGCCGACCCGTCGGGAGGCCGAGCGAGTACGAAGAGCGCAAGATTGAGGGGCGTTCGGCGTGAGCCGCCCACCACCTCCGCCGCCTCCACCGACCCCGTACAGCAAGACTGAGCAAGCGAGGCGAGAGCGCAGACAGCTCAGCGACGCCCGGTTCGAAGGGTTCGCGGCTGGCGTATTCCTCGGCCTCGTGCTTGCGGTCATCCTCGCGGCGGTCCTGAGAGCCTGATGCGAACCCTGCAGTTCGGCAGGACGCGATGTCTGGTCGGACCCTCGTGGGTGGTGACCACACTGCCGAGCGGCGCCGAGGTCCACGCACACCCGCAGAACAGCGAGGGGCAGCGTCAGACCGCCAAGCGCCTCGGCTACGGCGATGACCTCGCCGCAATGACACGAGATCACGACCCGCTCCACGCCGCACTGGCGGAATGGCTCGGGATGAAGGCGAGCACCGCACTGCGCCATGCCGCCGGTGAGCCGGTCAGCAAGGGCCTTGCCGATCTGGAAGAGGCCGCAGTCGTGGCCGTACAGGCTTACTGCCGAGCCCTCGGCCGGTGGCCCTGGGACGTCGAGGCCCCATCACAGCCCCGCGCTGCCGAGCTGCGGGGGTAGGGGGGGTCTGGTTAACAGACGGGGAAGATCGGCCGGGACCGGCGGGGGCGTAAAAAACCGCGCGCATAGTTGAAAAAATCCGGAGCCCTCATGCCGCAGGTGTTTCGGGCCTCGCCGACAGCAGGCCGGATCCTGAAGAGCGTTCGGGAGCGCCGAACCTCACCGCGAGCCCGCGGCTATGACGCGAGGTGGGACGCTCGTTCGGCGCAGTACCGTAAGCGTCATCCCTTCTGCGCGGTGTGCCTGGAACAGGATCGGCTTACCGCCGTCGACGTCGTCGACCACAAATTCCCGGTCCAGGACGGCGGCGACGTGCACTGCTCCGACGCCGGCCTTTGGTCGCTTTGCACGACGCACCACGGCTGGAAGGGCCGCCTTGAGGACTTCGCTCGGCGAACCGGACAGCTGCATCTGATCGTTCAGTGGTGTGACGAGCCAGAGACGAGGCCCATACTGAGAGGTGACGTCGGCCATGGCGCAGGCGCAGCGTAGGGAAGCGGCGGCGCCCGCCCAGGTCGGAGGCGGCGATCCGAGAGTGGTGGCGCACCCGGCCTTCCGAGAAATTCCGCGGTGCCTCTTCCCGCTGAGCACGGACGAGGCCCGGGGCGAGTACGACACGGTCGCCCGTATGCTGTTCGACGCCGGCCGGCTTACGGCGGGCGCACACCGGACCCTGTCGAGCTACGCCATGCAGTTCGACGCCATCACGAAGGCAGCAGCCGAGGGGAAGCAGGTCCGAGGCTCCTGGTTCGCCAATCTCGACAAAGCGCGGAGCCAGTTGGGCATCGATGACATCGACAAGCCTATCGCCGCGCCACGCGAGGCGCCGACCAACCGCTACGCGCGCGTCGGTTTCGCGCACCGTCGCCGCTAAGCACTTCAAGCCGGTCGAGCTCGAAGGGGGAAAGCTACCCGGACTACGTCGGGATGGGCGTCTGGTACGCCGAAGAGGTGATGGCCGGACGGGTGCCGGCCTGTCGCTTCGAAGTCCTCGCCTGTGAGCGGTTCCTGCGGATGCGCCGCGAGGCGCTGGCTGGCGGACCGATGGTGTGGTCGGACGCGCATGTCGTCGACGTGTGTGCCTTTATCGAGAAGCTACCGCACGTAAAAGCTTTCGACGGCACGATCGTGCTGGAGCCGGTGCAGTGCTGGTGGCTCGCCGCGATCTTCGGGCTTCGGGAGCGCCGGACCGGGCTGCGGTGGGTTCGCAACGTTCGGCTCTGGATACCTCGCAAGAACGCCAAAACCACGCTGAGCGTCGGGATCGTGCTCTTCTGCACGAACTACGAAGGCGAGCCTGGAGCAGAAGCCGTCATCAGCGCCGGCTCGGAAGCACAGGCGGGCATCCCGTACGGCGCAATCCGGGCGACGCTCGACAAAGACGAGGACTTGGCTGACGCGCTCGGGGCGTCACACACTCGCGACGAAGCCTCGTTCGGACAGACCGGCGGGGTCATCAAGCTCGCCCACAGCCGAGCCAAGAACCTCGACGGCTTGAACCCGCACGTGCTGCTCCAGGAAGAGCTGCATGCGCAGGATCAGGCCGTCATCGGGGTGCTCAAGACCGCGCAGGGCGCGCGACAGGCGCCGCTAGACCTCGGGATCAGCACAGCCGGGCGCGACATCAACGCTGCGGCGCATGACGACTGGAAGGCTTGCGTCGCGGTGCTGGAGGGACGTCTGAAGGCCCCCGGCAGTTCGTGGCGATGTATGCGGGTGACGAGGAAGACAAGGCTCGAGCCTTCGATCTCGCCACCGTCGAGAAGCTGAACCCGCTGTACGGCGTGTCGCTCAACCCGGTCTCCTTGGAGGAGGAGATCGCTGAGGCCAGAAAGTCGGAGGCCAAGCGTCAGGAGTATCTCAGGACCCGCCTCGACATCTGGGCGCGGGCGGCGGGCAACCTGATCAGCGTTGAGCGCTGGGAAGCATGCGCCGACCCGGCTCTCACGCTGGATGCGATGAAGGGCTTCCCGCTGTTCGTCGGGATCGACTTGGCCAGCCGGTCCGATTTGAACACCGCGCAGTACCTCAGCTGGGTCGGCGAGACGGTCTACCTGACCGGCGACTACTGGCTATGCGAAGAGGCCGAGCGCCTGAAGGATGACCGCTTCTCCGAAGCCTTCATGGGGTGGGCGCAGGAGGGCTGGCTAGAACTGACGCCCGGCGCCTTCATCGACTACAAGGTGATCCTGAAGCGGATCCTGGCGCGCCTCGAAGGTCACAACGTGATCGGGGTCGGGCTCGACGACTACCAGGCCAACCTGATGGCCAAGGAAATCGAGGACGCCGGCTACAGGGTCTTCATCGTTCGGAAGAACGCCAAGAGCCTCACGCCTTCGACCGAGGACATCATCGGTCGGGTGAACGAGCCGGCTCGCTTCCAGCACGACGGAAACCCGATCTCGACGTGGTGCGCAGGGAACGTCGTCGGCCACTGGGACAACAACGACAACGTCCTTCCGAAGAAGGAGCGGCGGGGCTCGAAAGCCAACATCGATGGCTTCGACGGCTTCGTCATCGCCAACGCCCTGCGCCTCGATCATGAGGCCGGCGTGCTCGGCAAGTCCGAGCGCGAACGCGAGCAGGTCAACCCGTACATGAGCCGAGGCCTCGCCGGAGAACCCTGATGGAAGAGCTCTGGGACATCTTCGGCGGCGTGAGCGCGAAGTCCGATGGCGAGATCGTCGGATCGACCATGGACTACAGCTTGCCGGCCAATCTGTACGGGCAGGAGTACCAATGGTCAGAGCTCGGCCTGGACGGATCGATCCTGCGGGGCCGAAACGCTGCCGAGGCGGTCGGTTTGGGGCTCGCGATCCAGTGCGCTTCGGTTAAGGCCCGCGACATCGCCAAGGCCGAGATGCTGCTGTGGAAGCGCGGCCGCGGAAGGTCGTGGAGTATCGTCGAGCCTGATGAGCACTGGCTCGCTGCGATGCTTAGCGAGCGTCCGAACGACATCCACTCGTGGACCGAGTTCTGGCGGATGGTGATCCTTCATCTGGAGGTCGCCCAGAACGCCTACGTCATCAAGGACATCCGCCGCGACGGGACAGTTACCGAGCTACTGCCCTGGATGCCTGGGCGGACCCGGCGCCGGGTGAGCGAGGACGGCCGGCTGTTCTACGAGTTTGCCGCATACACCGAGTTCGAGACTGCACAGCTGGGCGGCGCCAGCGTTATCCTGCCGGCCAGCCGTGTGATCCACCTCCGTGGCCGCATGTGGGATGGGCTGAGCGGCCTGTCGAATGCGGTCCTCGGCAACCCGATCTTTGAGCTGCTCGGCGCGATCAATTCGTACCAGACCAACCTCTTCGGCAACGACGGCCAGACCCCGCTGGTATTCGAGACAGATCGCGCCTTCGAGGGCGAGCAGGCCAATGCGGCGTTCCGGCGCCTGAAGGACCAGCTGGCGGAACGCACGCGCAAGCTTCGCACCCGAGGCGACCCGATCCTCCTCGAGGCGGGGCTGAAGGCGAAATCGGTCGCTATGAACTCGGACCAGGCACTCACCACGGGCGCGTTCAATCAGCAGGTGCTTCGCGTCTGCGGCCTGATGGAAGTGCCGCCGTCCAAGATCTACGCGCTGGAGAGCATCAAGTACGACAACCAGGCGGCGCTGAACCTGCAGTACGCCGCCGATTGCCTGATCCCGATCACGCGCAACATCGCCGAGAAGTTCAGGAACGAACTCCTGCCCCGAAAGGAGTGGGGGACCTACTGGCCGGAGCACGATGAAACCGAGCTGCTCCAAGGCGATCCGGCAAGCATGGCGAAGCTGGTCGACAGTGGGCTCAAGAATGGCGCCCTTGAGATCAACGAGGCGCGGGTCCGCTACTACGGCGTCAACCCGATCCCCGGCGGTGACGTGCGGATGGTGCCGGTCAACATGGCGCTGGTGGACCGCGACGGCCGCGTAATCCAAGCCGCCACGGGCCAGGCCGCTCCCGACCAGAACGAACCTGAGGAGCCCGACGAAGAGGCTCCTGAAACCGAAGATGACGAAGAGGCCGACGACGCCAAGCGCGCGCGCCTCCGCGTCGTCGCCTGACCAGAGAGAGTCCCGACATGGCTGACCTGATCGACGAATTCCTGTCGGCCCGTGAGGGTTTCGTGAAATCCGGCAACGTGCTGGTGAAGGCGAACAAGGCGCCACCTTCGTGGGACGCGGACAAGCGCAGCGCTCGCTTTATCATGTCCACCGAGCAGGAAGACCGCGACCGCGACATCATCGTTCAGGCCGGCGGCGATCTGACTGAGTTCCTGAAGAACCCCGCCGCCCCATTCGCTCACCGCAGCTACGACTTCGCCGTCGGATCTTGGGCCAACGTCGAGCAACTGCTCACCGGCCGCCCGAAGCGCCTGGAGGGCGATCTCATCCTCCTGGCCGAGGGCGAAGACGAGATGGCTGACCGCGTCGCCCGCCACATTGCTGGCGGCACGCTGCGGGCGTGCAGCATCGGCTTCATTCCTAAGTCGGTCGAGCGCCGGGAGGTCCCCGAGGACAAGCGCGACAGCTATTTCTGGCCGGGTTGGATGATCCATGAGTGGGAGCTTGTTGAGTGCTCTCCGTGCCTGATCCCGGCCAATCCGGGCGCAATGGCCAAGGCCGCGCTGGGCGGCGACACGATCGCCCGCGAGATCCTTGAGGATGTGCTCGACAACTGGGCCAAGCACCCGGAGACAGGCCTCCTGATCCCGCGAGAAGAGTTCGAGGCGGCCTTCAAGAGCGCTCGCGCTGCGCGCTCCAGTGTCGTGATCTCGAAGGATCTGCTCCGCCGCCCCGCGACCTTCGCCGTCGGTGCAGAGCTCAAGGCGAAGTCCCAGGACGAAGCCCGCACCTTTGTTGGCGCCGAGGTCGTGCTCGACCTGACGCACGAAGAGAACAAGGGCGCGCCGTTCGAAGACATCGGCGAGGCCAGGGGCGAGGTCATCGATAGCTGGATCGTCGAGGAGGGCGCGAAGGCCGGCGCTCACGCCC
This sequence comes from Phenylobacterium sp. J426, assembly GCF_024699945.1. Classification (GTDB taxonomy): domain Bacteria; phylum Pseudomonadota; class Alphaproteobacteria; order Caulobacterales; family Caulobacteraceae; genus Phenylobacterium. The sequence goes on from NZ_JAJOMY010000001.1 coordinate 2,633,831, forward strand.
TGGCCGTAGAGTTCGTGACGCCGAAGTGGCAGGGGATGTTCCGCGGGATCGCGGCTGATCGCCTGAAGCTCGTCGTGGCGCCGACGAAGGCCCTACCTGAGCCGGCTCCGCCCGGTCTGTTCGATCAGGTGAAGGCTTTCATCGCCAAGGCCCTGGGGAAGACCGTTGAAGAGATTGAAGCGCCCGAGGTCGAGCATGAGCCGGAGAATCCGGCTCCGGCTGATGCGGCCGCCAAGGAAGCGGCTGTGGCTCGAGCCGCGGCCATCGAAGAACGACTGACGGCGAAGCTCGCCGCCTAAGTTTCGGCCGCAGCCGAAAGCCCCAGCAGGGGCGCAACACCCGAGGGCCTCTGCGGGGGGCGCCCTCATCCCCAAAAGCATAGGAGGCTCAGGCATGGACCTGGAGCAACTGCGCGCCCTGCTGCGTGAGAAGCTGGGCAACCTCACGGCCATCAAGGCGAAGGCCATGGCGGCCGACGCCACTGACGATCAGGTCAAGGCGCTGGAAGACGCTCTCAACGAGATCGAGGGCATCGAGAAGAAGATTGATCTGGCCGAGAAGGCCGAAGCCGCCGCCGCCAAGGCGGCCCGTCCGGCCGACGCGCCGGCCGGTGAGCCGGAAGGCGGCCAGCGGATCGAGCCGCGCCCGGAACAGAAGATGGGCCTCGACCAGAAGCTCTCGCTGACCGCCGCGGCCATTATCAAGGTCGGCAAGGGTGCTCCGCAGAAGGCCGTCTTCGATCTGCTCGACCAGGAGGGCTACGGCTCTCTGGCCAAGGAACTGCGGGTTAAGGCGCCGCAGGGCTTCGTCAACACCGGCGAAACCACGGAAGGCGGGATCCTGGTTCCGACCCAACTGGCTGGCGGCATCGTCCCGCTGCTGCGGGCCCGTTCGACGTTCCTCGGCGCGAACCCGACCCGCGTTCAACTCGTCAACGGCGCCTTTAAGCAGGGCCGCGGCGCGACCGGCGCGACGGCTTCGTACGTGGGTGAGGGCGGCCTGAAGCCGGTCAGCACGCCGACCTTCGACGCCATCGACATGAAGGCCAAGAAGCTGGCCGGCATTGTCCCGCTGACGAACGAGGCTCGGAAGTGGACCGTCGGGAACATCGAGGGCTACGTCCGCGGCGACCTGCAGAACGCTCTGTCGCTGACGATGGACCTGGCCGCTTACCTCGGCACCGGCTCGGGAGCCAATCCGACCGGCATCTTCAATAAGTCGGGCATTCAGACCGTCACCGGCACGTTCACGAACCCGAAGGCTCCGACGCTGGCGGAGCTGGACGCGTTCGCCACGGCCATGATCCTGAAGCTGACCACGGCCAACATCTACAGCTCCGATACTTGGCGCTGGGTGATGAGCTATCGGACGCTGATGTACCTGGCCTCGATGCGCGTCGGCGACAACGATGGCGAGCTGGCCTACCCGACCCTGCAGGGCGCCAACCCGACCTGGAAGGGCTTCCCGGTGATCGTGACGAACCAGGTTCCCACGAACCTGGGCACTGGCACCGACCAGACGCTGATCGGTCTGGTCGACTTCCAGCACGTCCTGTTCGGCGAAGAGGAGGGCATCGTCATGAAGGTGTCCGACCAGGCGACGCTCGACGTCGGCGGCGGCGACCTGCTGCACCTCTGGCAGCAGAACATGTTCGCCATCTTGGCCGAGACGGAACACGACTTCGGCCTGCGTTACGCCAAGGCCGTCGTCAAGGCGACCGGCATCCGCTGGGGCGCTCCGTAAGCGGGGCTTAGTCGCGAGGTCCCCGGCTACGGCCGGGGGCCTCCTTCCCAAGCGGCCACGTGGCTGGCCGCTCGGCAAGGAGGCCAACATGAAGCTCTCACAGTTCCAGGCGCTCGCCGCCGCCAGCGCTACCGGCCTGGTGGCGATGCGGGTCGCCGAAGCCTTCACGCCCTACAGCGAGGGCGACGTCGCCGGCTTCCAGCCGGACGAGGCGCACAAGCTGTTCAAGGCGAAGGTGCTGACCCTTCCCGACGGCGTGCGCGAGCCCTCGGTCGAGGACGACGAAGACGACAACGGCGCTGATGACGCCGAAGCGACGGCCGTCGTCATCCCCGAAGAGTGGGAAGGCCTGCACCACCTGACGCGAGTGAAGCTCGCCAAGGAGATCACCGGAGGGGAGATCGCCAATAAGGAAGCCGCCGATGAAGCCATCCGCGCCGAACTCGCCCGCCGCGAAGCCGGCCCCGCAGCCTGAGCGCAGGCCCGACAAGGACCTGCAGCGCTACGCCGACCGGCAGCTGCGCCCGCAACCTGTCTCGCCCGGCTACCTGACGAAGGGGTGATCTATGGACCTCCGGCTGCTGTCCGACCCGCTCACCAAGGAAGAGAAGCTGGAGGTGGTCACCGTCGCTGAGGTCAAGCGCGACCTGCGGATTAGTGACGACGACGAAGACGGTGTGATCGCCGACGACATCGAGGCGGCGTACGACTATCTCGCCGGGCCAGACGGATGGCTGGGTGGGTGCTCGCTCCTCCAGGAAGAGTGGGAGCTCTACCTCCCGGCGGCACTTGGAGAGACGTTCGAGCTGCCCATGCGGCCACTGCTCGGGGCGGCGCTTACGGGCTTCGCTTACCTCGCAGCTGACGGCTACGAAGATGTGTCTGCGGATCGATACTTTGTTCGGCCAGCTTACGGAGAGTTCGCGACCGTGGGGTATCTACGCGGGCGTGTCTGGCCGTACGTCGCGCCAGGGACAGCCCAGGCCTACCGCATTCGCTTCACGGCCGGATTCGGAACGACGAGGGATTCGATCCCGAGCCCGATCCGCAAGGGCATCAGGCTCCTAGCTGGCCACTACTACAACAACCGAGAGGCGACCTCGGATGATGGCAAGGCCCCTGGCCAAGAGATTGCATTCGGGCTGAAGGCGCTGTGCGGCCGCTACCGCATTGGACCGGACCACAGTTGACCCGGCCGATTTGGTACCCGGACTGGAGCGGCGATACCGCGGTTGTTGTCGCCTCCGGTCCCTCCGCTCGCGACGCACCGATAAGCACAGCTCGGGGGCGCGCCAAGGTGTTAGCCGTCAACGAAAGCTGGCGGCTGGCCCCTTGGGCCGACGTCCTCTACGCCTGCGATCCTGGCTGGTGGGTCTATCGTCGTGGGGTCCCTGAGTACCTGGGCCTGAAGGTGACTGCTGATCTCGGAGCGGCCGAGACCTTCGGCCTCCAGCACGTGGCGCTAGCCGAGCGCGAGCATCAGATCCTGACTACGCCCGGCCGTATCGGCTGCGGAGGTAATTCCGGGTTCCAGGCGCTGAACCTCGCTCTTCAGTTTGGCGCCCCGCGCATCGTCCTGGTGGGCCTCGACTACAGCGCTTCGGCCGGCGTCCACTGGCACGGCCGGCATCGTGGACACCTTTCGAACCCGACCGCCGCAAGGCTGGCTGAGTGGGCGCGTCGCCTGGATGCTCAAGCGGTGGCGCTGGCGGAGCTCGGCGTCGAGGTGCTGAACGCCTCGCCGGCATCGGCCCTGACGGCATTTCGGAAAATCTCGCTGGAGGAGGCGTTGTGAGCGCAGCGATCCGCGTCGAGGGGATGGGCGGCCTTGGCGACTGCTTGCATCAGCGTGCCGTGGTGCGACAGCTCCTCGCGCAAGGGCGGGATGTGTGGCTGGAGACGCCCTGGCCGAGTGTCTACCACGACCTCAGTGGAGAGCGGCTGCACCTGGTCGACGCCGGCTCGCCGCTGAGAACGCAGGCCAAGAACGCTGAGCGAGAGGCCGCAAGTTTCAGCCATCGCCCGCCGCCTGATGAAGCCGACTATCTGCGGGTCCACTATCCGGCGCCGGCGTGTCAGGCGTGGGGCTCGGTGCTGAAGGCCATGCTGGCGACTTGCCGGCTCGACCCCGACGAATGCGACTTCCGTCTGCCGGTGCCGGACCGGTGGCTGGACATGGTCGAGGTTTGGCTGAACCGGTGGGGCAACCCCGTCAAGCCGCTGATGATCTATCGACCGCTGGTGGCGCGTGCGGAGTGGGGCGGGGCTGCGGCGCGCAATCCCGATCCCGATACATACCGGGCCCTCTACCGAGCGGTCCGGGGCCAATACTTCGTCGTTAGCGTGGCGGACCTTGAGCCCGGCCGCGAGTGGCTTGTTAGCGAAGAAGTCGACGTCGACGTCGTTCTGCACGGCGGCGAGCTTGTGTTCGAGGAACTGGCGGCGCTCTTCAGCATCGCCGACCTCGTGTTCACAGCCCCGGGCTTCGCCGTCGTGCTCTCGCAGGCGGTTGGAGCCAAGCACGTAGCGGTCTTTGGCGGCTATGAGCGGGCCCGGAGCTACTCCGCTGGTCGGAGGTTCGCGCGGCAACTAGCAATCGAGCCCATCGAGCCGTGTGACTGCTTCAGACATGACCACCAGTGCCGCAAGGAAATCGACCTGCCGGCAGCGCTGAACAGAGTTCGTGAGTTCGGCTTCGGGCTTCCACCACTGGCTGGTTGGAGAGCGCCGCTCGCGTTCGTCGGCGACGTCGGCCCAGAGCTGTACCCGCCGACATCCCAACGAGCATGACCGTAGAAGCGCTGCTCGCCCCTTACCGCATCTGGGCCTGAGGCCCGCTCTCACCGAAACGGAGACACCCATGCGCCTGAAGGCCCTCATGCCCCACCCCGTGTCCGCAAAGCTCAAGGTCCGCCGCGGCGCCGTCTTCGAGGTCAGCAAGGAACTCGGAGACAGGCTGGTCCGCATGCAGATCGCGGAGCCGACAAAGGCGAAGGTCACGGTCGGCGACGGCGAGCCCTCAGCGCCCGCTGATTCCTGATCATGCGCGCCGGAAAGCTGGATCGCCGGCTCACGCTGCTGAGCTATGGGAGCGAGGGCACGAACGCCTTCGGCGATCCGGCTGACGCCTGGACCGACATCGGTACGGTCTGGGCCTCCAAGCAGGACGTGAGCGACGCTGAGCGCATGCGGGCTCAGGCGCTCGGCGCCACCATCACCACCCGCTTCGTGGTTCGATCAACCGAGCGCGCCCGCGGCCTCAAGCGGCGCGACCGCGTCCGCTGCGATGGGGTGACCTATGACGTCGTCGGCCTGAAGGAAGTCGGCCGGCGCGATGGAATCGAGATCACCGCAGCTGCGGCCGAGGAAGGCTGATGAAGGTCAAGGTGAGGGTCGAGGGCCTCCGCGATCTCGACGCCGCGCTGGCCGAGCTCAACAAGGCCACAGCCCGCAACGTGCTTCAGCGGGCGCTCCTGAAGGCCGCAGACCCTGTGCATCAGGAGGCCGTGCGGCTGGCGCCGGAACGATCCGGCGTTCTGAAGTCGAAAATCCGCAAGTCGACCCGGAAGCCGAAGGGTCATCAGTCGAAGGCTGCCTTTGCCGCGGCCATGAAGCGCGGAGCCACGCGACGGGAAGCTGTCGCGGCGCAGCGGGCCTTCAACCGCGAGAACCCTGCACGGTTCGCTGAGGTGTTCGTCGGCGTCGAGGAGGGTGTTGCGCAGGCCTGGCCGCAGGAACTCGGCACGGCGAAGCACCCACCTCAGCCGTATATCCGCCCCGCCATGGAGGCAAAGTGGGGCGAGGCCTTGGAGATCATGAAGGCCGAGGTTCGGCCCGAAATCGAGAAGGCCGCTGAGCGCGCCCGAAAGCGGGCGCTCAAGAAAGCCGCGAAGGGCTGATCCGCCATGGAAGACGAACTTCGCGCCCGCCTTCTGGCGGCGACGGCGCTCGTCGCCCTCGTGCCGGCGGAGCGGATCGCCTGGAGCCGTCGACGCGGCATGCCGGCCGTGGCGCTTTGGCGGGTAAGCGGTCGGCCCGACTACCACCTTAAGGGCGCGTCCGGCCTCGTGGACAGTGTCGTCCAGATCGACTGCTGGGGCTCGACCTACGAGCAGGCCAAGAACATCGCCCGCGCCGTGAAGGTCGCGCTCAGCGGCTTCAGCGACGCGGTCTTCCGGGGCGTCTTCATCGAGAACGAGCGCGATGGTTTCGAGCCCGGCGACGGCGCTCCGAGCAGCGGCGCCCCTTCCAACTTCTTCCGCACCAGCCTGGACGTCCGGGTCTGGTCGACCGTCAGCTAGAGGAGACCTGCAATGACGGACGCGATCACGGGCTATGGCTCGTCCTTTGAAGTCCACGATGGCGCATCGCCCGGCGCGTGGTTCGAGTTCGAGGAGGTCAAGTCGGTTGGCCTTCCGAACGAGTCGCGCGAGCGGCTGGACGCCACCCACATGCAGAGCCCCGCCCACACTCGGGAGTATATCCCGGGTTTCATCGATCCCGGCGAACAGACCGTGACGATGAACTTCGTCCCAGGTTCTGACACCGACGAGTTCATCGTCGACTGGCGCGCCTCGGGCGAGACCCGCGATGTTCGGGTGACGGCCAACGGCATCACCTTCACCTATCCGGCGTTCCCCACCGGCTACGACACGCCGCTCGAAGCCACCGCCGTGGCCGAGGCGACGCTGACACTGGCGGTCGCCGGCGCCGTGGTGCGGGGCTCGGCGGCCTGATGCCGGCCAACCCTGAAACGGGCGTGGTCTCCTTCGATACGGCGAAGGAGACCTACCGCCTGCAGTTCACGATCGATGCCATCGTCACGCTCGAGGATCTGCTCGACAAGAGCGTCGCCGACGTCGGCGTGCAGATGGCCCGTGGCCGCATCGGCGCCATCCGTGCGGCGCTCTGGTCCGGCCTGCGGGAGCATCATCCCCAGCTCACGCTGAAGGAAGCCGGCGACCTGCTCACCGATCCGTCGCTGAAGGGCGGCAAGGCGGTGGAGCTGATTGGGCAGGCCCTGAAGCTCGCCTTCGGTGATGACGCCGCCAAGCCGGAGGGCGACAGCCCCCAGGCGTAAGCCCGCCGACCTGGGCTCAGCTCTTCACCGCCTGGTGCGGGCTCGGCTTTGCGCCGGACCTGTACTGGCGCCAGACCCCGCGCCTTGCGCGGCTGGCGATGAGGGGCGGAGCCCAGCGGGTCGAGCGGGATCGGAAGAACGCCCGCTACCTGGCTTGGCACATGCTGAGGCCGCACGGCGGCAAGGACTTCCCGAGCCTCGAAAGCTTCGTCGAAGGCTCGGTGAAGACGGAGCCGACGAAGGTCCAGACCGGACCTGAGCTCTACCACGTCATGCGCCGCTGGGAGGCCGCCTCCGGAGCGCAGCAGGCCCGCGGGGCACAACTCCAGAAACGACGCTCCAAGCCGAGGGAGGAACCATGAGCACTGGGCCCATCAGCTCGCTCTATGCCGCCCTCGGCATGGACTCTGCGCAGTTCGAGAGTGGGACCAAGCGCGCGCAGGCGGCCTGGAACAACCTCGGCGGCAACATACGGTCGGGCGCTACCCAGATCGAGCGCTCAACCGAGCGGATGAGCGCGTCCATGAGCGCCAGCGCCCGCTCGGCCGATCTACTGGCGTCGTCGCTTGCCGGCTTGGGCGTCGCTGCCATCGCGGCCCAGACAGCCCGCCTGGCGGACGGCTACACCCAGTTCACCAACCGGCTGAAGACGGCGGGGCTGGAAGGCGAGGCGCTCGCCGCAACCCAAGCCGACCTCTACGCCGTCGCTCAGAAGTACGGCGTAGAGCTCGAAAGCCTCGGCACGCTGTTCGGCCGTCTCTCTGGCGCGGGCAAAGACCTTGGCGCGACGCAGGACCAGCTGCTGCGCTTCACGACCGGCGTCGCCGCCGCGCTGAAGGTGCAGGGCGGCTCCGCGGCCGACAGCGCCGGCGCCCTCCTCCAGCTGTCCCAGGCGCTCAGCGGCACCAAGATCCAGGCCGAGGAATACAACTCCCTCATCGATGGCGCCCGGCCGCTGCTGCAGGCGGTGGCGAACGGGTCTGACCGCTTCAAGGGCTCGGTGAGCGCGCTGACCAAGGCAGTGAAGGCTGGGGAGGTGACCTCCCGCGAGTTCTTCGAGGCGGCGCTGCGCGGCTTCGGCAGCCTGGAGGCGCAGGCCGAGAAGTCGGCCATGACCATCGGCGGGTCGCTGACGGTGCTGAACAATGCGCTCGGCCGGTACGTCGGCCAGACGGACCAGGCGCTCTCCGCGACCCAGCGCGTCTCCGGCGCCATCACGGGCCTGTCGGCCAACCTCGACACGATCATCCCAGCGGCTACCGCGCTGATCGCCCTGGTGGGCGTGCGTTATGCCGCCGCCGGCGCCTCGCCTTCGTCGCCACCTCGACGGCCAAGGCCGCAGCCTCCGCGCGCGACGCCATTGCCGCCGACATGGCCGCAGCAGCGAACACGCGGCTGGCCGCCGCCGGCCTGACCGCCAGCGCGTCCGCAGCCCGGTTCAGCACGGCAGTCACCGGCGCCGCCGTCGCGACCAGGATGGCCACCGGTGTGGCTGGGGGCCTGGTCGGGCTGCTGGGCGGGCCCTGGGGTGTGGCCTTCACCGCCGCCGCGACTTCCGTGTGGCTGGTCCACAAGGCGCTGGTCGCCATGGATCAGCCCAGCAAGGAGATCGTGAAGACGACGACGGCGCTCAGCGCCGCGACCGACGCTTACGCCGAGGCTGCGCAGACCGCCGCCCTCGCCAGCGGCAAGGAGCGTGAAGAGGCGATCAAGAACGCCGCCGCCAAGAAGGCGCAGGCCGAAGAGAACATTAAGTCGGCGCAGGCCAAGATCGCTGACGCCCGCGCGACCCTCGCCCAGATCGAGGCTGAGAACCGCCGCGCCATCGAGGCGGAACGCTTCAGCGCGCGCGGCGACGCCGCCGGCACGATCCGCCCCACGATCAACACGCCCGCAGTGATGCGCGCCAAGGCTGACATCGAGGCGACGCGCGCCGCTATCGAAGCCGCGCAGAAATCGATCGAGAGCAGCGATCGCATCCTCAAGGCCGGTTCGTCGGCCGTGAAGGAGCTGTCCGAGAAGGAACTCAAGGAGCTGGAGAAGGCCGCGAAGGCGGCCGCGAAGGCCCGTGAGAAGGCCGCCAAGGAGGCCAAGAAAGACAGCGAAAAGCGGCTCGCCGATGCTCGCGAGGTCATCGACGATCTGCTGAACGAGGAAGAGCGCTACGCGAAGTCCTTCGCCGAGACGATGGCGAAGCTCGACGCTGCCCGCGAAGGCGGGGAGATCAGCGCCGAGGAATACACCGACGCCATCCTCCGGATGCTCTCCAAGATCCGCCAGGAGAGCGTGAAGGCCGCGGATGACCTGGAGAAGGTCGACTTCACCGTGGTCTTCGGGACCGCCAAGGAGTGGAACGAAGGCGTCAAGAACATCGACGGCGTGAAGGAGCAGCTCGACAGCCTGCTTCAGTCGCTCGACGATGTGATCTTCGGCTTTCAGCAGCTTCGATACAGCCTCTCCCGCGGTGACTGGAGCGGCGCGCTGCAAGGCCTGCTCGGCACGATCGGCGGAATCCGTGGCGCGTTCGCCTCTGGCGGCATGGGTGGTGGCATCAGCGCCATCGGCACGGTCGCGGGCCAGGTCATCGGTGGGCGCACCGGCCAGGCTATCGGCGGCGGGCTCGGGCTCGCCGGGTTGGGCATGGGCATCGGTGGCATGCTCTCCAGCGGTGCAGCGGCCGGAACGATCGGTACGCTCCTCGGCGGGGGCGTGCTGGGAGCTGGCGTAGCCAACGGCATCATGGCCATCGCCGGCCTCGCCGGGCCGATCGGGATCGCCGCGGGTGCGCTCTACGCTGCTGCGAAGCTATTCAACATCGGCGGCAAGCCGTCCAACGCCGGCGCCGGCCTAGACCTCCGCACGGGCGCGCTCAGCGGAAACAAGCGGACCAGCGAGACGGAGCAAGCCGCCAAGGCGGCCGGCGACGCCATCCTGGAGGCTCAGAAGACGTTCGAGGCCGCCGGCATCAAGCTCGGCGATACGATCACTGGGCTTGTTATCGGCACGCGGGACCTGACCCAGGTCTACACCGCATCGGGCCGCACGCTGACGTCGGCTGTGGGCGATGCGGCCGCAGCGACGGACGCCGCCGTGAAGGCGATGCTGGACGGCGCGAACTTCGCCTCTGAGGCGCAGGAGAAGCTGGTCCGGTCGATGCTCGCCGCCGGCAAGGGCTTCGATGAGATTGCCGCCTCGCTCCAGGCCTACCAGGTGGCGCAAGGCCTCGGGCAGTCCATCGCCGACGAAATCCTGCGGCTCACCGAGCCGCGCAAGTACGACATTCAGCAGGTCGAGCGTGCGGCAGAGGCGCAGCGCAAGGCCGTCGAAGAGGCGGTCAAGGCCGGCTACCTGACGGCCGAGCAGTCGCTCGATGTGCTGGAGAAGCTGGCCCAACTGACGGGGTTGCAGCTCGCCGAGGTCGAGAAGCAGTACGGCCAGACGTCCAGCGCCGCGGACATCGCGAACCGCAAGCGCGAGCTCGAGATCGCTCTCATGGAAGCGAGTGGTGACGCGGCTGGAGCCCTGGCCGCCCGCCGGGCCGACGAGCTCGCCGCGCTGCGCGCGATCGATCCGGTATTGGCCGACCTCAGGGCGCGCTATTTCGCGCTCACGGACGTCGCTGCCGCGCAGGCCGAGGTCGACCGGATCGTCGAGGCGCAGCGGCAGAAGCAGCGTCAGGAGCTGCAGGAAACCGTCTCCCGGCTGAAGGCGCTCACCGGCTCCCTTCGCGACTTCCGCAAGGAGCTGTTCCTCGGTTCCTCGGCCATGCTCACGCCGCAGCAGCAGTACGCGGCTGCGAAGGTGGAGTTCGAGCGCACAGCCACGCTGGCCAAGGCCAGGGACCGCGACGCCATGGAGCGCCTGCAGTCCGTCTCCGAGGCATACCTGAAGGCGGCGGAGGAGGTCGCGCCAACGGCGGAGGCCTACGGCCGAGATCTGCAAGCCGTGCGGGCGGCCGTCGCCAGCACTGAGACTATCGCCACCAACGAGCTGAACGCCGCCGAGGCGGCTTTGGCGACCCTGGAGAACATCTCCAGCGGCGTGGACGAGCTTGTGCTCGCCATGAACAACCTCGCCGCGGCCTTTGCGAAGTTGGAGGCGCTGCCGCCCGGCGCGGCCGGCGGCATCGACGTGGCCCGCTACCTCGCCAACAACCCCGACCTGAAGGCCAACTGGGAAGCCGGCGGCGTCATGCGAGAGCTTGGCGCTACCCTGGAAGAAGCGGCGCGCGAGCACTACGCCCGCACCGGCAAGTCGGAGATCGCGGCTGGCCTGCGCCACTACGCGCGTGGCGGCTTCCATCCCGGCGGCCTGCGTCTGGTGGGCGAGGAAGGCGCGGAGATCGAGGCGACTGGGCCGGCTCGCTACTACAGCGCCGCCGAGACGTCGCGGATGCTGAAGGGCGGCTCGGCCGGCGCGGACCTGTCGCGGGCCGCTGATCTCGTCGTGACCGCGCTCGGCCCGCACCTGAACCAGATGCTGATCAACTCCAACCGCCTCTACCGGCTCCTCGACGGCTGGGACGGCGAGGGCTTGCCGGAAGAGCGAGACGCTGCATGAGGATGGTCCGCCCGGCTTACATCGACGACGCCGTGCTCGTGTCGTCCACCGTCGAAGACACGGTCGCCGCATGGTCCGGCGACGAGACTTACGCTGCCGGCGCTGTGCGCTACCGCGCCATCGAGGGCGTGCACTTCCAGTTCCGGTCTCTGCAGGCCGGCAACACTGACAAGGTCCCGGAGAACGAACCGGAGTGGTGGCGGCCTGAGGGGCCGACCCCGGCCTGGGCCATGTTCGACGGCGGGATACAGACCAAAAGCAGCGCGCCCGATCTGCTGGGTGTGGGCTTGCAGCTGCCGGTCGATCAGCGGGCGGACACCCTGGCCCTGCTGAACATCGACGCCGCCAGCGTCCAGGTCGTGGTGACCGATGATGTGGATGGCGTCGTCTACGACCGCACGTTCGGCCTGATCTCCGATAGCGGCATAACGGACATCTACGCCTACTTCTTCGAACCGATCGTCCGCTTGCCCGACCTGATCCTCACGGACCTGCCGGCAGGCTACGCCGGTTCCCTGGTGGAGGTGAGCCTGATCGACGAAGGCGGCCAGCCGTCCTGCGGCGCGCTTGTGATCGGGCATGCACGGAAGCTTGGCGATACGCGCTGGAACCCCAGCCTCGGCATCCGCGACTTCTCCACAAAGGGCGATGCGCCATGGGGCGAGTTCGTGATCGTCGAGAAGGCCTACCGCCGGCGCGCCTCCTTCAGCGTGATCGTGCCCATGGGGTTCGTCGACGAGCTCATGGACCTACTTCCGCAGTACCGCGCCAAGCCGGTCCTCTGGATCGGAGACAGCGAGTTCAGGTCCACCGCCATCTTTGGCTACTTCAAGGACTTCAACGTCGAGCTGTCTCTCCCGCCGTCTCTCGCCCTTTGCAGCCTTGATCTGGAGAGCCTGGTCTGATGCCGACGCCGCCCCCGCCCGTTGACGTCCTGCCGACGGCTCCGAACCGCAGCACCATGCCGGCCTCGGTGTTCGTGGCCATCACGAACGCCTTCCTGGGTGCGCTGCAGGGATTTCGGGCTCAGCTCGTGGCCTTAGCCGCTAACGCCTTCGCGAACGCCACCGAAGCACACGGGGACGCCGAAGCCGCCGAAGCCTCCAAGAACGCCGCCCTGGCGGCTCAGCAAGGGGCGCTCGGGAGCAATACCCGTGTCGCGAGGAGCCTGACGCCGCATAGCTTCACGGCGGGCTCTAAGACGTTCGGGATGGTTGAGGCCGGGCGGGCCTTCACGGCCGACATGCAGGTCGTGGTCTACCGGGCTTCGCAGGTCGATGCGAAGATGGTGGGCACGGTCTCTGGGGTCGTGGGCCAGAACCTCAGCGCGACCTTCGCCGAGGACGACATCTCGCCCTACGTGCTGGGGATGGGAACGTTCACCGACTGGGTGATCGTCGATGCAGGGTTTTACCCGCAGGCGGCCCAGATCGAGGAGGAGCGGCGCGGCGAGACGCTGATCAAGTCGTCGACGCCGGGTGGTAGGACGCTTGCGCAGGCTCCGCAGACGCTGACCAGTGCGAACCCGGTGGCCTGGGACGTCAACGAGGGGGCGAACGCCCGCCTGACGCTCACGGGTAACCACCAGATCGGCGGGCCTACCAACCTCAAGGACGGGCTGATCTACACGCTGGACGTCAACCCGGCGACGTACACGCCGACTTGGCACGCGATCTGGGACTTCGGGCCTACGGCGCTGTATCTGCCGCCGAACACCTGGACGAAGGTGAGGGCGCAGTACAACGCCGACCGGGGCAAGCTGGAGGTGATCCGCGCGCCGGTGGGCTGGATCGAGCTCGCATCGCAGGCGGCCCCCGGCGGGACCAGCGCGATCGACTTCACGAACATCCCGCAGGGCTACAGTGACCTGCTGATCGTCATTGAGGGTGCGAAGACGGCCGGCGCTGCGTCGGACATCAAGCTTTCGGTTGGCCGGACCTCGTTCTCAACAGCGAGGGCTCTTGGCCCATCGCCCAGCAACGCGGCCGACTTGTTCTACGGCGCCGTGCTGATCCCGAACTATCGGGGCAACGGCGGGTCTGCGCTGGGCGGCGTCAACATCCACAACAGCGACCTGACGCTGGTGCTCGCGGGCACCCTGCAGCCGTACCAGCACTCATGGCGCGTGGCGGGCGGCATCGAGCGGGTCCGCGTCTCGGTCAGCGGTGACACCCTGGACGCCGGCACCACGGTCCGGCTGCTTGCGAGGCCCTGAGCATGTTTGTGAGCACCGTCTATGACTGCGTGACCGGAGAGACGGTCGAGGTCCACCACGACGAAGCACCCGAGGTGGAGCGTCGGCTGATCCCGAAGTCGGTGATCCAGGAGCGGGTGCACGCCGTCGGCAAGCTCGGGGCCGCCTTCGCCGTCCTGCAAGCCGACCCGATCAGCTTCGGCCGCTGGTTCGCGCCAGACTGGCCCAACGTCTACTTCGACGATGAGGGCCTGCGGGCCGTGCTCGCCGAGGCCGGCTGCACCGAGGCCGAAATCGCCACCATCACGGCCTGACGCGCTCCACACCGATCTGCGGAGACAGACATGACCACGCCACCGTTTTCGCGGTTCGGGCGCAGCCTGCTTGCGGGCAATGGCGCGCCGACCAACGACCTGGGTCAACCGGGCGACATCTATCTCGACCTCGATACTGGGGATTACTTCGGCCCGAAGTCAGCGGGCGTGTGGGGGTCTGCGATCCTGGCCTCGGGGTTGCAGGCGAAGCTCGCGGCGGCCGTGGAGGCGCGGGATGCGGCCGAGAGCGCCAAGGCGGACGCCGAAGAGGCGCGCGACCAGGTGGTCGGCGAGGCGGCAACGAAGGCGGATAAGGCCACGAGCATCACGGTTTCCGGCCTGCTGAGCCGCTCTGCCGGCGACGGCACACTCGGCGGCAACCAAACGCTGACCGTCACCGAGGCCTCGGAGGCTGAGACGCTGGCAGGGCTTGAGGCGGGCAAGGTCATCACGCCGCGGCGCTTGAAAGCGTCGCTTTTCAACAACGTGCACCGCCTCGACGCCAGGGTCTTCGGCGTCAGGGCGGATGGGGTGACCGACGACACAGAAGCCTTGCAGACCGCATTCGATTGGAGCGCGGAAAACCGCTGCCCCATCGGGCTTCCTGGTGGAAGGATCGTGGTGTCTGACACCCTGATCCTGGATGACTACATGGACATCGCCGGGCAGCCGGGTCAGACGATCATCCGCCTGGCCGACGGAGCGAACTGTTCTCTGATCGAGACGCGCGATTACGCGGCATTTGTGGCCGACAGCGACTCCGGTGTCTTTCCCCAGCTGTGGCGTCTCAGCGATGTCGTCCTCGACCAGAACGGCAACGTTCCGGGCATCTATGCCGGCAGCAATACGAGCGGATACTGCCTCGCCATCGCGGCGGCGTCCTACTGGCTGGACAACGTGCTCGCCCTCCGCGGCGCGGAGGGTGGCATCATCACCAAGGGTGAGCGGAATTATCTGGTCAACACGGTCGACGAACCATCGGGCCGCGTTGAGGCGCTCAGCATCCCCCGCATCGGCAAGATCAGCGCGGCGCGCTGTGGCGGCTATGGCATCCGATACGAGGGCGTGGACGACGCCTTCATTCAGCACGTCGAAGCCCTCATCTGCGCGGATGGCGGCCTGTACATTGGCCCGGGCGTCGTTGTCGACATCGATACCGTTCACAACTACTCGAACCACGGCCCCGGGGTTTACCTCGACGACTGCACGGCCCGCATCAAGGCGTGTCAGAGCGAGAGCAATTACTACGAAGACTTCGTGATGAACGGGACCTGCGCCCGCAGTTACATCGGGGTCGGCGAGTTCTGGGGCGGCAATCGCATCATCGAAACGAATCCTTCGGCGGCGGTCCCCTATCCCGTGGTCCTCAACGGGGTGGGCGGCGGAGCCAGCTTCGGCGAGCTCTTCGTGCGCAGCTTCCGTGGATCCAAGGCGCTTCAGATCAAGCCTGGGTCTGGGGGCTTTACTATTCAGGACATGAACGTCATCCGTGCAGACGGTACTGCGGCCGAGCTCGGCGTCGAGATCGACGGGCAGGGCCTCTACGGCTGCGATGTGAAGGGTCGGATCAGTGGCTACGACTGCCAGGTCCGCCTGGACGACCTGCTGATGTCGCAAATCGACCTGACCCTAGGCAGCCTGAGTGCGACCGCTGGGGCGTCGTATGTCGACTATCAGTCCAGCAGCCCGAATTATCAGGGCAACACGTTTCGACTCCGCGTGGCCGGCGGAGCGAGCGGCACGTTCTTCAAGGCGGGTTCCTCAACCCCCAACAACCGGGACAAGTGGGACGTTGACGGCCAGGGCGGCAGCTATCCGCAGCGCTACCGTTCGCACAATCGCCGTGTCTCGGCGGACGTGTCGGTCACCACGACCGGAGTCAAGACGGCGATGATCACGCACGGCCTGATCGCTGCGCCCGACATCAACAACATTACGGTCAGCTTCGCGAAGCCGACCATCAACTATGACAACACGGCGCGCTTCTCGAACCTTGTCGTCACGGCGGTGGATGCCACGACCATCACTTGCGAGTTCGCGGTGACCACGGCCGGGGGCACGGGAGCCCGCATCGCAGTGCTTGCGGATGCGAAGATCGGCGGCATGTACACCGGCTAGGCCGGCCGCGTCAGATTGCCGATGCAGCCGGCGCAAGGCGTGTGGTATGTCGTCGCCCAATGATCGAGCGCTTCCGATACGCCCCGCTCGGCCTGTGGGCGGCAGTGACCGTTGGCTTCATCTTCCTGGTGGCGGAGCGGGCCAGCCACACGTTCGTCGCTAGTTCTTCGCTCGCGTGGGTGCTGGCCGCGAGCGGCGGTCTCTGCCTCAAGGTCGGCTTCGTTCGTCGCGCGCCGTTTTACTGGGGCGTCGGCATTGTCTGCGTGGTCCTGGTCGCCAAGATGGGCACCGTAGCAGGGATGGACTTGCCCATTGCGCTTTGGCTGCTGCTTGGCGTGTTTCTGGCCTGGCTGCCTAGCCCCCCTGCGGGAGCTCTCGAGCAGGATTAGGCGCCGCTGGCGCGCTGCTTGAGGCGGAACGCCGGTTGAAGCGCCTCTGCCGCCAACGGTCGACAGGCTTCTCGATCAATTCTGTAATTGCGAACGCCATGGCCAGTGAGGCGAGGACAGCGACGGCCGCGCGAACGTTGCCGTCGATCCCCGGCGCGACGCTGTCGATGAGGATCAGGATCGGCCAATGGACCAAGTAAACGGCATACGAAAAGTTTCCTAGGAAGGCATCGCGCGCGTTGGATTTCGTCCACGCGAACAGCGCGGGCAGGCAGACCAGGGCCAGCGAATAAAAGGCCCAGCCCGCCACCGCCCTCGGCGCACCAAGGCTTTCGACAAAGACTGCTGCAGGCTGAAAGGCGAATACGGCGAGTAGGAGCGCGAGGCCAAGCGGACGGTGCAGACGCTCTGGTATCAGCCCTTGCGCGTAGATGCGGTAGGACACCATGCCGCCAATGAAGAAGCAAAGCTCAAGAGGGAAGAAGCGGTAGGACCACGGGTCGTCCTTGAGCCCTGCTGAAACGAACGCGACGCGAAGAAGCAGGCTTGCGGCGATCAGCGCCAACAGCCAGCGGCTGCGCAGCCTCACAAGCCAGGGCGCGACCGCGTAGAACATCAGCTCCAGACTGATCGACCACACCGGCGGGATCAGGAGCATGTCGACAACGCCCAGATCGGGCTTGGCTCCCGACCACTGAAGGGATCCATCAGCCATTGTCAGGAACAGGAAGAGCTCCTGCCCGACGATGGTGATCTGGGTCAGGATAAGCAGTCCCAGCGCGGCAAAATCTGGATCGTTGGCTTCGATCAGCGCAAAGGGCCCGGTGCTGCGCATGAAGTAGGCCAGTATGCCCACCAGCCCAGCAAACGCCAGGACGGCGAAATACGGGATGAAGATCCGTAGCAGCCTGTTGCTGTAGAACACGCCACGATCTGCAACGGGGTCGTACTTCGTCGAAAGAACCAGGGCCATCACGAACCCTGAGATCATGAAGAATGCTTCGACAGCGGCCACGCCGCCCGCAAGCTGGACCCTGAAGAATCCTTGCGCGTGGTTTAGTACCACCGAAACCGCGAGGAGTAGCCGTAGCGCGCCCATGATCCGCCCAGTTGCCAAGGCCTGCTCTAGCCGAAGAACAACAAGGACGCCAATGGTGTTGGTCGCGTCGTTTAGCCCCTGCGCGAGCTCTCGCCAGGGCCCGGCAGTGTGTGTTTTAAGGCCAGCGTCCAAGCGAAAGTCGACGAGCGGATGAGCTATTTCAGTCCAGCGAAGGCGCGGCCTCGCGTCGGTCGAGATGTAGGCTTGACCGTGGCCGCTGGGCGTCCGCTTGAGCTCGGCGCCTACGCGTTGGGCGCCTTCTTCCTGGCGGCGTTCATGTTGACCCGCCCTACGGTGTTCGGTGAAGTTTACGCCAGCGTGGGCATCCCGCTGTTGTTCATGGGCGCTGCTGCCGCTGCTTTAGCTGCCACTCGGGGTGCTGGCGGATCCCGTGATGCACTTCCGCAGCTCGCGATCTACCTTGCCGCAGGGTTCTACTACTTCGCATCTCGGCTCCTACGAGCAGACCAGAACACCGGGTTCGCTATCGGGGAGTTCGTGGTGGTCGGGGTCGCTGTCGCCGCCATCGCAGCCCTATCATTGTCACCGCGGAACCTTAGGGTCTTCTTCGACTGCTTCTATGGCCTGATGTTCGTGATGGCGGCCTCGATGGTCGCCACCTTCGCCCTTCAGATGAGCGGGCGAACGCCGAGCCAGCTCGTGGTCGGCAACTTCGACTACAATTATCTTCCTGGTACCGGCCGCATCTTCGCTCCATTCACATTCGCCTACGGCAGCACGGTGGAGATCTACGGCCGCAACATCGTGAGGCTTTGCGGGCTCTTCCGAGAGCCCGGAATTGCGCCGGCGTTCCTCTGCTGGGCTGCCGGCTGGGCCGCGGCGCGGCGTTGGTCGTGGTTGTTTATTGTGACGCCCCTTCTAGGAGCAGTCGCGTCGCTATCCAGCCTAGGGCTGGTGCTCGCCGTGATCGCACTTGCCGGTGTCGTCCTGCTAAGGGTGCGGGCGAGCTGGCGCGTCTATCTCGCAGCGATGCCCGTCGGCGCCATCCTGATCTGGGCTGCTTACTACGCCCCGTACATCGGGCTAGCCGTAAAGACCGAAGGCGACACGGAATCGGCGCGAGAGCGCGCATTCCTGATGCGAGACGTTTTCGAGACGCAGAACTGGCTACTCGGCGATGGGCTAACCGGGTATCGCAACGAGACGATCAATCTCATCACCTCGATCTCTCACAGTGGGCTGGTGTTCGTTGGGCTCTACTTGGCGTTCGCCGCCTTCGCGCTGTGGAAGAACCATAGGTTCTTCATTCCCGCCCTTCTTCCGGCAGTCGTGACAGCGGTGGCGTCCCAGCCAATCGCCATGACCGCGCCGATGGCGGTAATCTTCGTGTCGTGGGCTGCGTTGACCCCGCTCGCAGCGCCACCATTGGCAAGGCGCGAGACTCGGGAGAGACCGCCGTTGCAACCCCGCAAGGCCTGTCGCAGCCGCGACCGCAGCAAGGCACCAGCGGGTGCGGCGAGGCCCCAAGTGAGCAATCAGCAGTCGCAAGCCAATTCCCATGTCGTGGAACTACAAAGTCTCCGGGGTATCGCGGCGACTATCGTCATGCTGCACCATTGCCTGCGGGCCATTGAGTGGGGGCCAGTCGGCCACTTCGTCGGCGACATCCTCCTCAACGCGCATGCCGCTGTGGTTATCTTCTTCGTTCTAAGCGGATACGTGCTCGTAAGGTCCCTGGCTGCCCGCTCCTTGACCACAGCCGGCGTCCTCGAGTTTTACATTCGCCGGATATTCCGCATCTACCCCGCCCTCTGGATCGGCGTGTCGCTCGGCCTGCTCTATTTCGTGAGCCTCGCAACCTGGCCTGCGCCGAATACGACGGACTGGTTCCGGACCCTCTATGTGCCTGAACAGGGAAGCGCCGTTGCGTTGGTCGCGACCTTTACGGCGGCATCGGTATTCCTGCTCCCCACGCTCTGGACCATAAAGGTCGAGCTGGCAGCCTCTGTCCTGCTCCCACTCTTCGCTTGGGTTGTCCGGTCGTGGGCTGCGCTCGCCGCCTTGTTGCTCATTACCGTCGGCCTGAGCTTCGCGATCGATAGCAGGGCGGTCATTGTTTACCTGCCGGCGTTTGTGGTGGGAGCGGCTTTGACAAGGCTCCCACCATTGACGGGTACGACGGCCGTCTGGGCCGGGACAGCGGCAGCGCTAGTACTGATGTTTGGGAGGTATGTTGCTTCCTTCGACTACCATCATCCGCTGCCGGCCTTTGTGGAGGCGGTTGCGGCCGGCGTAGTGATCTTGGCGATCTTGGGCGCACGTCCGGCATGGATGAGGTGGAGCGCCTTCACTCTCATCGGGGATTGGTCATACAGCATCTACCTCCTGCATCTGCCGATCCTTTATTTCTTCACAAAGCTCGCCGTGAACCTATGGAGCGGGCCACTATGGGTGCTCGCCCTGCTAGTCACCGTCGCAACGTGTGGCGTGACGATCCTGCTGGCGAGGACCGTTTACGAACGGGTCGAACTACCGGGCAGTCACCTCGGAAAGCGCTTCAGCCGAGCGGCGACTGATAACTTGCGCCTGCGTACCGCCTAACGTCCCTCGCTCCCGGCAGCCGACGCGGAGCCGTTCCTGATCCCGCGCCGGCCTATCGAGCAGTGTACGCACGGGGGGTGTTTCCTACCCGACGGCGCACCTAAGCTGAACGGCGGTCCGGGAGCAAGGTGGCCGGCGCGGGCCTTGGTGCTCGCCCGCGCCGGCCTGCCGAGCGGGCTTCCAGTGACGGGGATAACTCGGCGTGCTCAGCAGGCTCACCGTACACCTGCCTGGTCAAGCGTCAGTCCTCGACCGCCGTGTTCCGGAAGTAGTCCTCGCCGGGCCCGTCCGGTCCGACCATCCGTACGACCGGCTGTCCCGGCTCATCAGGGTAGGTGAGCTGTAGCCGTCCGCCTTCAGGCGCGGCCCAGTCCAACAGCACCTGGTCGAGCACTTCCACGTTCTCGGCCTGGCCCGGGATCATCACCAGGAACTCCGGATCGAACGCCGAGAGCGCTTCGATCAGTTCGCGCACCTTCATAGATCGCTCCCGTTCCGGCCCGGCGTCGGGCGCTTCACCCGCACAGTATCAACACCATCGGAGGGGGATGATGTGGACGCATCCGCACTGCTGCCTGCCTTTTGGGGCGGTTGTGGCGCCTTCATCTACGCTGGCCCTCGCTGGGTCGCCTGCCTCGTAGCGTCTCGTGAGAAAGGCGTCGGCAGTTGGGTCTGCCTCATTGAGCTGACAGTCGCCATCGGTGTGGGTGCGGTTGCGGCCTCAGCCTTCTCAGCGCTCGCGCATCGGCTGACCGGCATCCCGGACGCCAACGCCATCTCGGCCATGATCGGCCTGCTGGCCAACCCGCTCACCCCCCACCATCGTCAAGCGCGCCACGGACCTTGCCGGAAGCGCGCGCGTCGGAAAGATCGGAGACGGTCCATGATCCTGGACATGGTCGCAGGGGCGCTCTGCGGCGCTGTCGCGCTGGGCGCTTTCAGCATTCACGTCATCTCCAGCCGCCACCGACGCAACTGGATGACGATACCGCAGTACGTCCGTCGAGGCGTCCTGCTCTGCGGGGTCATGTTCACCTGGAGGTCGGTGAATTTCTTCAGCATCGCGGAGAGCGCCGAAGGTCTGGGCCACATCAACGCCGAGGGGATGATGGCTCTGGTGGTCATCACCTACACGATCTGGGCGCTGGCGGTCTGGCTCTTCCGCGCCACGTTGCCGACGCCCGGCTGGGATCGGGTGGAAGACACGCAGCACAAGCTGCGCGAGGAGCCGGGTCTGGCTCCCGTGATGATGACGCTGCCAGACGTGGTGAAGGTGGCGCAGGCGAGCGGCTTGCCGGCCGTTGGTCCAGGCGAGCCGCCTGAGGCGGTAATCCGCGAGGGTAAGCGCCGGTCGATGAGGGCGAAGCCATGAACCTGCCTCGCCCTCAGATGCAGTCCATTCTTGCTCTGCTGTCGCTCCTGATGTTCGGCCTGCTCGTGGCGGCTCTGATGTTCAGGGTCGTGCCAGACCAGAACCGCGAACTCGTCTCCACCGCGCTCGGCTTCCTCGCCGGGAACATGGTTGGCCCCGCATTCCAGTGGTTCTTCGGGTCGACGGCTGGCAGCGAGCGGAAGACGCAGGCGCTGGTCGCCGCCGCTCACCCAGCCCCCGCCGCCGGCACAGCCCAGATCACCGCCGCACCTGACGTGAAGGTCGAGGCCAAGGTGACCGAAGCCGAGGACGGCGAGCTTCCGCTCGGCCAGCGGGTGCAACCGTGAGCGAGGCCCTCGACCACCTCCAGGCCGCAGAGGACGCTCACAGGGCCGCCGGAGAGGCCCTCGCGCGGCTCCGGGCTACCATAGTAGCCCCCCAAGGCCCCCGAGCCGCCCCCCTGCGCCGCCTCCGGCCGCTCCCGAGCCGCTGTATGGCCTGCAGAACCCCGCCGCGTTCTTCGACCACGTCCGCAAGCACCCGCCGCTCGGCCCGACGCTGAGCGAGGATGAGGTTCGGGGGTGCGAGAGCATCCTGTCGGCCGCCGCCGGCAAATGCCCCACGTCCTGGGCGGCTTACTGCCTCGCCACAGCCGCGCACGAGACCGGCGGGGCGATGATCCCGAACGTGGAGAACCTGAACTACACCACGGCCGAGCGCATCTGCGCCGTCTGGCCGAGCCGCTTCCCCACCGTCGCCAGCGCCGCGCCCTTCGTCCGCAACGCCAAGGGCCTCGCCAACCACGTCTACAACGGCCGCATGGGCAACCGCCCCGGCTCAAACGACGGCTGGGACTTCCGGGGCCGAGGGCAAGCCCACATCACCGGTCGGGAGATGTATGCCAAGCTCGACGCCGAGCTCGACCTGGGCGGCGAGCTGGTCCGCAACCCAGACCTGGCCCTGAGGCCCGACATCTCCGCCCGCATCCTCGTGATCGGCATGATCAAGGGCCTGTTCACCGGAAAGAGCCTGAACACCTACATCGCCGCGATCCCGACGACGCAGCAGTTCGTCAACGCCCGGAAGATCGTGAACCCCGACAGCAACGGACCCAAGGTCGCGACCCAGGCCGAGATGTTCTTCGCCGGGCTGAAAGCGGGCGGCTGGCGGTGATCCGCCGGGCCTTCCTCCTGCTGCTCCTGGCGCTGGTCTGGCCCTTCTACGTCCCTCTCGCACGAAAGGCTCTAGGATGCTCGCCACCGCGTTCCTCTGGATCCGCTCGAACCGCCTGATCGCGGGCCTGGCCGGGGTGGGCGTGGGCCTGCTGCTGCTCGCCCTGGCCTGGATGCTCGCCGTGCATGTCGGGGAGCGCCGTGAAGCCGCCCGCCAAGCCGAGCGCCGCGTCGCCGCAATCACTGACGCCGTGACGATCGACTCCGCCGCCAAGGAGGTCGCCGCCGAACAATGCCTCGCCGACGCCCGGCGAATGGCCGAACTGCAACGGGAGCTGGAGAAAGCCGATGACCAGGAAGACGACAACCGCCCTAGTGCTGCTCGCCTCGCTTACCTGTGCCGCGTGCGCGCACAGCAAGCCGGAGGTGCATCAGGCTTACCCCCCGCGTGCAGACCTCATGTCGGCGCCGGAGCCGCTGGTTCCCGATGAGGCCCTGACGTCGGAGAAGGCCGCCAACGACTACAGCGCCGCCGTGCTGACGTGGGGCAGGGGCCTCGAGGCCCAGGTCGACCGCATCTGCCGGTGGGCGGTGTCCGTAGGCATGCGCGACATCACCTGTCCCGCGCCGAACCGATGACCACGCCGGCGGGCCTACGCATCACACACCCGCGACGCTAGACGTCGCCCAGGAGCCCGCCCGGTCCAGCCGTGGCGGGCTCCTTCTTTTCCGCCTCAAGCATCGCCCGATAGCCTGCGTGCCGGGCGGACCTGTCGTCCAGGCCGTCGACGATGCCCTCTGAGCCGCCGCACTCGCTGCACTTCAGGCGCTCAGCGAAGGCGCCCACCGTGGCCGTCTGCGGCAGCTTCGGCAGCTCACCAGACGCCCACTCTGCGACGTGTCCGCAGGCGCACCTGGCGCGCAGTTTCCAGCCCCGTTCGGCCATGTAGCCGATGGTTCTATCGCGAAGGT
Organism: Phenylobacterium sp. J426; assembly: GCF_024699945.1. Taxonomy (GTDB): domain Bacteria; phylum Pseudomonadota; class Alphaproteobacteria; order Caulobacterales; family Caulobacteraceae; genus Phenylobacterium. Next base: position 2,657,406 of record NZ_JAJOMY010000001.1, read on the forward strand.
GCATTCCGGGGATAGCGAAGGGCATGGCGGCCGTCAGACTCGGATGATCGCCCTAGGAGGCGACGGGTTGGCACAGATGGAGAACAGTTGGGCGGCCGCTAGTGTTTTCAACGGCATAGCATCACCTCGTCGGCGATGAGCTGGTTCTTCTTGTCGAGGAAAAGCACCCGGAACTGTTCGCGGCTCTCGTGGGCGAGCGCAGCCTTCACATAGGCAAGCAAGGCGTTCCACGAGGAGATCACCGGACGCCGGGCGACCTGCTCCTTGGCGGTGCGCAGGGTCGCCTCGTGCAACAGCTTGAGATCGAGCGCCAGCGTCTCCCCGACGCCTTTGACGGTGCGCAGTTCCTCGGGCGTCGCGCCCAGGACGGCGCCCAGCGAGCCGAAGCGGGCGAGCAGCTGCTTCGCCAGCGGCTTGACGTCCTTCTTCGGGATCGAGCGGAAGATGAACAGCTCGAGCAGTTCGTAGTCGGGCAGGGCGGCGAGGCCGCCGGCGAGGGCCCGCTGGCGCAGACGGTCGCGATGCCCGAGCACGTGTAGCGGCGGCCCCGCCCACAGATCAGGCGAGCCGAAGGCGTCCTCTGTCCCGGGCGCGTCGCGCATGAGGACGAATGTTCCTCATGTGTTCCAGATTGGCAAGCCTAGTTGTAGGCGACGGTGACGTTGAAGGTGCCGCTGTAGGCGCCGGTGGGCGTGCTGCTGCTGAGGCTGAGCTGGCCGCCCACGCCGAACGAGGCGGTCCCGGTGGAGCCGGACGGCCCGCTGAGCTGGCCGCCGCCCATGGTGGAGTTCAGGCTGACGGTGATCGGGTCCAGGCCGCCGCGCGTCATCGTCATCGAGCCGGGTACGGTGACGGTGATGTTCATGTTGCCCTCGCCGGTGACGGTGAAGGCTGCGCGGGTGGGCGTGGCGTTCGCACCACCGGTCACGCCCGTGGCGTTGCCCGTGACGGTGCGGACCCCGGTGGTGGCGTCGATGATGACGTTCCCAGAGCCGGAGGAGGGACGCATGATGGTGCCGAACGTCAGGTCGGTCGTCTTCGACAGCTGCAGCGGCTGGGTGACGTTCATCGTCCCGGTCACCGAGGTGCTGCTGCTGGTCTGCGCGAGCGCCGGCGCGGCCGCGAGCGAGAGCGCGACCGCGGCGGTGAACGGAACCAGGCGGACGAATTTCGACATCGGCATCAACTCCCGGGCGTCCCGGAATGAACCGGTCCGCAGCGTGGCCATACTTACCCGTAGAATTACGGGCAAGTTCCGGGCCAAGGAAACTCCGGGAAAACCCCAGTTTGGGTACGAAATGGAGCCTTCGCGGGGTCTCTAAGGTAGAGCTGTGGCGCTAGCAGCAACTTTCGGTAGGGAAAGGTTGGCACAGATCTTCCGCGCGACTCTTCCTAGCCGCCCGTCACGCGGATCGCGTTGTCGTCCGAGTTGCGATCGATCTGCTTGTTGTATGGATCGATGCCCGCGAACACTGGCTTGCGGTCGACGATGACGCGGACGGTCTGGACGCCGTCCTGCAGGGGCGTCAGCCGGAAGTAGGCCACGTCCCTGGACGAGAAGCCTGCCTTGCCCGGCTCGGCGGTGAAGACGCCCACGTCGAACAACTGGCCCGAAAGTGAGGCCGGCGTCTCCTTGCCCTGGCCGTCGGCGTACATCTTGCGGGCCTCGAGCGTCAGCGTGACGTCCCAGCGGCCGTCGGGGCGCTGGGCCGCCTCGGCCGTCTTGGTCTTGAGGTCGTAGACGGTGATCTTCTCGAAGAGGTCGGTGATCAGCTGCTGGGCGACGGGATCGCTTCCGGCCTGGCTGCGGAGGGCGTCGACCAGGTCCTGCGATCGCGGATAGGGCGCGCCCTTGAAGGCGTACTGCTGCAGGATCTGGCGCAAGGCGGCGTTGACCTTGGCCTCCCCGATGCGGTCGGCCAGGAGGTACATGACGATGCCGCCCTTCTGGTAGTGGATGTAGCCCTGGTCCTCGACGCGGATCAGCGGCAGTTCCTCGACCACCTCGCCGCCGCGGCTGCGAAGATAGGTGTCCAGTTCGCGCTTCAGGAAGCGCCGGATGCCGTCCGGGCCGTGGATCTTCTCCATCACCTTCAGCGCCGAGTAGGAGGCCAGGGTCTCGGAGAGCACGGTCGCGCCCTGCATGTCGGCGCCGATCACCTGGTGGGCCCACCATTGGTGGCCCAGTTCGTGAGCGGTGACGTAGGTGACGTAGTCGATCTTCTCCTTGTCGCGGTTGTCGGCGATGAACCCGATCGCTTCGGAGTAGGGCATGGTGTTGGCGAAGGCCTGGGCGAAGGTCGCGTAGCCCGGGAACTCGAGAATCCGCGCCTGGCGGAACTGGTAGGGACTGAACTCGGCCTGGAAGTAGTCGAGGCCGACTTCGAGGGCCTTCAGCATCCGGTCCACGTTATAGGGGTGCTGGGCGTCATAGTAGATCGCCAGCTCGACGCCCTTGTGGTCGACCTTCCGGATGGCGTAGCGCGCCGACTGCACCGAGAAGAAGTTCAGCACCGGCGCGTCGGTGCGATAGCGAACCGTGCGGCGATCGCCGGTCGTGACGTCGGAGACCTTGTAGCCAGGGGCGACCGGGGTCTGGTCGGCGACCGTGGTGACGGTGATGTCGGCGTTCACCCAATCGGCGTTGGCCAGGTAGTTGCGGGCCTGGGCCGAACGGTCCTCCAGCCTGGCGGGGCGCAGTTCGGGCGGCAGACCGTACTTCCGGCGCTTGGCCCGGTCGCGAAGCGTCTGCTGGCGGTCCATGCCGACGATGGGCGCGAACTCGAAGTTGTTCACGAAGGTCCCGTTGTCGACGAGCCGGGTCGTGTTCCCCCGGTTCTTGAAGCCCCTCTGCTGCATCACCGTGGTGAATTCGAGCGTGGCGGTCTGACCCGGCTGCAGCGGCTGGTCGAGGGTGAAGATCCGGTAGTTGAAGCGATCGAAAGCCTGCATCTTCGCCGGCGCCGAGAGCGTGAGCTGCTCGGCCCGCGTGTCGCGGTCGAGGCGGATGTGGATGTCGCGGATCGGGCCTCCGCTGTCGTTGACCAACGCATAGCGCCCCTTCGTCACCAGCCGCGGCGCGCCAGGATCCAGGTCGAGGTTCAGGACGACGTCCGTCAGGGACGGCTGCGGCAGGGTCTCGTACTTGAGGAAGGCCTTCTCGTAGTCGGCCTGCCATTTCTCCTGCTCGAGGGCGGTGCGATACTCGTTCCAGACGTTGGTGTTGAGGAAGATCCAGCCGCCGAGCCCGGCGAAGGCCGCGATGGCCACCGCCCCGACGACGCCGGCGGGGCCGGCGAGCCGGCGTGGCAGACGCTTCAACCGCGGCAGCAGCCGGGTCTCGGTCCCGCGCCGCCAGAGGCCGTAGGAGAGCACCAGGAGCACGATGGCGAAGGCGCTCCAGTAGGCGCGGAACCACGCGGCCGCCTTCCAGTAGTCGCCCTGGCCGTTCATGTCGGAAAGCGGCACCGCGGGCGAGCCGCCGTAGTTGTAGAGGTTGTGCTCGAGCCCGATGTTGCCGAACGTGATCGAGGCGATCAGGTAGAGCAGCATCAGTCCCCAGCCGATGAACTTGTGGGGCGTGACGGCCTGGAAGAAGATCGCCAGCACCGCCAGCAGGGTCCAGTCAACGGCGTTCGGCACGATGTACCAGGCCAGGTACTGCCAGAGTCCGATGTCGGTGTAGCCCTTGGAGAGCTGCACGATGACGCCGGCGACGGCGCTGACCGCCAGGGTGGCGAACAGGACCAGCGCCAGGGCCAGCGTCTTGGGGACGAGGAAGGCCCAGTCGGGCACGGCGGTGGCGTCGACGATCTCGTTGGTTCTGCGGTCGCGTTCGCGCCAGACCAGCTCGCCGGCGTAGTAGATGGCGATGATGATGATCACGAGGGTGAAGGCGCCGTTCAGCGTCTGGATCACCCAACTGGTCACCGGGAAGATGTCGGTCCCGCCGCGCTCGGCCCCGAGGAACAGGCTGCCCGCCGAGTTGAACAGGCCGAGCAGCAGCAGGACGACGAAGGCCGGGCTCTTGAACACCTGGCCCATTTCGAAGCGCGTCCGCTTTCGCAGCTGGGCCCAGGCCGAGGCGGCGCCGTAGGTCGGCGCGGGCAGCGGGCCCGCCGGCGCGGCGGGCGCCTCCGCCTCGGCGGCTGCGCGCAGCTTTTCCATCCGCCGCGCCTTCCGGCCCTTGGTCTCGAAGCGGAAGACGGCGTAGGCGACGACCAGGAAGACGACGGCCACGCCCAGCCAGATCAGGCGGTTGTAGAGCAGCGGGCCTTCGAAGGCGGGCAGGGTCGTGTTGGACTCCGCGGCCGTGAAGTAGCGGGTCGCAAGCTCGAAGGCGGCGAAGCCGAACGGCTCGACCAGGGCGGCGATCTGGCGGCGCTCGGGATCGCGCAGCGCCGCGTTCATCACGATGTACAGCACCAGGAACGCGGCGACGCCCACGTAGGTGGCCATCATCGAGCGCGTCGCCGTGGCGAGCGCGAAGAAGATCGCCGAGACCAGCAGCAGGCTGGGCAGACCGATCAGGAAGTAGGCGTAGGCGTAATAGGCCGGATTGTTCGGCCCGAGAGTCTCCGGGTCGACCCACGGCATTACCGAGCCCACCAGGATGCCCAGCGGCACGAAAAGGAAGCTCAGCGCGGTGGCCAGATAGGCGCCGGCGAAGCGGCCGAACAGGTAGTCGAACTTGCGGATCGGCGTGGACCGGATGATCGGCCCGTAACCGGTCTCGTCATCGCGCACGACGATGTTGGCCACGAAGGCGGTGGCCACGAACATGAAGAAGACCGACATGACGAAGACGGTCTCAGCGATGGCCTGAGGCGAGTTCTTGTGGACGTTGCCGCCGGAGCCGATCTGGATCTGGTCGATCGTCACCGACGCAAAGACCAGCAGGAAGAAGATCAGGCCGGCGATCCAGAAGATCGGCTGGCGGATCTGGTAGCGCAGCTCGAAGGCCGCGATCTTGCCGAACATGGCGCGGGTGTCCTTCGGATCAGGCCGCGCGCCGCGAGGCGGTCAGCGTCGAGAAATAGACGTCCTCCAGCCCGCCTTCGACGGGCGTGAAGCCGGGGCCGGGCGCGCTCTCGGAAAGCACGTGGACCACGGTGCGGCCGCCCGACAGCCGGGTGGAGATCACCTCGTGGCTCTGGCGCAGGGCGTCGAGGTCGTGGCGGTCGATGGTCCTGGTCCAGATGCGTCCCTTGAGGTCGGCCATAAGCTGGCTGGGCGCGCCTTCCTTGAGGATCCGGCCGCCGGCGAGGATGGCCATGCGGGGGGCAGAGGTCGGCCACGTCCTCGACGATGTGCGTGGACAGGATGACGACGACGTTTTCGCCGATCTCGGCCAGAAGGTTCAGGAAGCGGTTGCGCTCCTCGGGGTCGAGGCCGGCGGTGGGCTCATCGACGATGATCAGCTGGGGCCGGCCGATCAGCGCCTGGGCGATGCCGAAGCGCTGGCGCATGCCGCCGGAGTAACCGGCCACCGCCTTCTTGCGGACGTCCCAGAGGTTCACCTGATGCAGCAGGGCCTCGACGGTCTGCCTGCGCTCGGCCTTGCCGGAGACGCCCTTCAGCACCACCATGTGGTCGAGCATGTCGTAGGCGTTCACGCGCGGATAGACGCCGAAGTCCTGCGGCAGGTAGCCGAGGGTGCGGCGGAGCTTCTCGGGCTCCTGGATGACGTCGATGTCGCCGAAGCGGATTTCGCCGGAGGTCGGCGTCTGCAGGGTGGCGATGGAGCACATCAGCGTCGACTTGCCGGCGCCGTTCGGACCGAGCAGGCCGAACATCCCCTTGCCGATCTCCAGATCGACGCCGTCCAGCGCCCGCGTGCCGTTGCCGTAGACGTGCGTCAGGTTCTTGATCGTCAGCATGATTGCCACCCCTCGTTGCAAGCGAGGCTGCAACGGCGCTGTTACGGCGGCAAGTGAGGAGGTTGTAACCTTTGGTCGCTGTGTCAGCCGGCGGGCGGCGGGTCGCCCGCCACGACGCGGCGGTGTTCCACGTGGCGAGGCCGGTCGAGCAGGAAGCGGTCGTCCTCGGGATAGTAGACGGCGATCTCGGGGGTCGGGCCGGCGAAGCCGTGGATCGCGTCCATGTCCGTCCACCAGGAGAGGGTGGCGACCTCGCTGACGCCGTCGCCGAGGTCGCGGAAGACCATCTGCCAGCCGAGGTTGCCGGGCGTGGCGCGGTAGGCGGCGCCGCCTGTGGTCGCGATGTAGGCGGCGTACTCCGCCTCGTCGGCCGTACGGATGCGGCCGGTCCACATCCTGAGGATCATCGGGCTAGGCGGCGCCCTGGATCGGCGGCTTGAAGAGGCCGGCGGGCGAGGCGGTGAAGATCTCGTAGCCGTCCTCGGTGACGCCCACCGAGTGCTCGCACTGGGCGGACAGCGACTTGTCGCGGGTGACGGCGGTCCAGCCGTCGGAGAGCAGCTTCACCGGGTGCTTGCCCAGGTTCACCATCGGCTCGATCGTGAAGAACATGCCGGCCTTCAGCACCGCGCCCGCGCCGGGCTGGCCGAAGTGCAGGATGTTGGGCGCATCGTGGAACACGCGGCCCAGGCCGTGGCCGCAGAAGTCGCGGACGACCGAGCAGCGCATGCTTTCGACATAGGCCTGGATGGCGTGGCCGATATCGCCGGTGGTGGCGCCCGGCTTCACGACCGCCAGCCCACGCTCGAGGGCCTCGTAGGTGACGTCCACCAGGCGCCGCGCGCGTGGGGCTACGTCGCCGACGCCGTACATGCGCGACGTGTCGCCGTGCCAGCCGTCGACGATGACGGTGACGTCGATATTGGCGATGTCGCCTTCGCGCAGCACCCGCTCGCCCGGGATGCCGTGGCAGACGATGTGGTTGGGGCTGATGCAGGTGGTCTTGGTGTAGCCGCGGTAGCCGAGACAGGCCGGAATGGCCCCATGATCCAGGATGAACTCGCGCGCCAGATCGTCGAGCGTTTCAGTCAGCACGCCGGGGACGACGTGCGGCGTGAGCATGTCGAGGCATTCGGCGGCCAGGCGGCCGGCGCGGCGCATGCCTTCGAAGTCTTCGGCCTTGTGAAGCTTGATCTGGCCGGTGCGGTGCTCGGCGTCGAGGGTGTCGGTCATCGGATACTCAGGCTGGCGGTCGGGCCTATGTCGCTATCCTAGCACGGAAGTTCAACCATTCCCGATCCCGGCGGCGGCTTGCGAAACGGCGCCGCCTCGTGCCAGCGTCCGCGCCAGCTCGAGTTGGGGACTATCTGATGCGTATCGCGATGTTCGCCGCCGCCGCGGCGCTGCTGGCCGGAGCCGCGTGGGCGCAGCCGCCCGCGCCGCCGAAGGCCGCCAAGAAGCCGTTCGAGGTGACTGCGCCCGCGGGGACGCGCATCGACGAATACTACTGGCTGCGCGATGACACCCGGAAGAACCCGGAGATGCTCGCCTACCTGAACGCCGAGAACGCCTACGCCGACGCCGTGCTGGCCAAGAACAAGCCGCTGAAGGAGGCGCTGTACAAGGAGATCGTCGGCCGGGTGAAGCAGGACGACGCGTCCGTGCCCTACCGCGAGCGGGGCTACTGGTACTACACGCGCTTCGAGACCGGGAAGGACTATCCGATCCTGGCGCGGCGGAAGGGCGCCATGACGGCGCCCGAGGAAATCCTGCTCGAACAGAACGCCATGGCGGCGGGCAAGGGGTACTTCAACGTCGGCCAGGCGGTGGTCAGCCAGGACAACCGGCTTCTCGCCTGGGCCGAGGACACCGTCGGGCGGCGGCAGTACGTGCTGAAGGTGAAGGATCTCGCCACCGGCCAGGTGCTGACCGACACGGTCGAGAACATCGAGCCGGACATCGTCTGGGCCGACGACAACAGGACGATCTTCTACATCGAGAAGGATCCGGTGACCCTGCTCTCGAAGCGGGTGAAGGCGCACGTCCTGGGCACGCCGGCCAGCGCCGATAAGCTGGTCTATCAGGAAGCGGACGACAGCTTCTACATGGGCCTGGGCCGGACCCGGTCGGACAAGTACGTCTGCATATACCTGCAGAGCACGACGGCCACCGAGCAGCGCTGCACCTCGGCCGCCGCGCCAGGCGCATTGCAGGTGGTGGCGCCGCGGGAGCGAGACCACCTGTACCAGGCTGATCACCTGGGCGGGCGCTGGGTGATCCGGACGAACTGGGACGCCAAGAACTACCGGCTGATGCAGGCGCCGGACGGCCGGTTCGGCGACAAGCGCACCTGGACCGACTTCGTCCCCCACAAGCCGGATGTCTTCATCGCCGACTTCCGCCTGTTCGACACCTTCACGGCGATCGAGGAGCGCTCGAACGGGCTGAAGCGGCTGCGGCTGCTGAAGCCCGACGGCGGCTCGGACTTCGTGGCGGCGGACGAACCGGCCTACACCATGGGCTTCGGGACCAACGCCGAGGCCGATGCGAGGGCGCTGCGCTACACCTACACCTCGCTGACGACACCCCTCTCGACCTATGAGCTGGATCTGGCGAGCGGCAAGCGCACCCTGCTGAAGCAGACGCCGGTGATCGGCTACGATCCCAACCAGTACGTCACCGAGCGGGTCTGGGCGCCGGCCCGGGACGGGACGAGGATTCCGGTCTCGCTGGTCTACAGGAAGGGCTTCAAGCGCGACGGGACGGCGGCTTTGTTCCAGTACGCCTACGGCAGCTATGGGATCTCCAGCGATCCGGCGTTCAACCTGCCGGCGGTGAGCCTGCTGGATCGCGGTGTGGTCTACGCCATCGCTCACATCCGCGGCGGCCAGGACATGGGGCGGCAGTGGTACGACGACGGCAAGCTGCTCAAGAAGATCAACACCTTCACGGACTTCATCGACGTCACGCGCTACCTGGTTGCCGAGAAGTACGCCGCCAAGGACCGGGTGGGCGCGATGGGCGGCTCCGCTGGCGGCCTCCTGATGGGCGCGGTCAGCAATATGGCGCCACAGGACTACCGCGTGATCGTCACCCAGGTGCCGTTCGTCGACGTGGTCACCACCATGCTGGACGAGACGATCCCGCTCACCACGAACGAGTTCGACGAGTGGGGCAATCCCAAGGACCCGACCTACTACCGCTACATGCTGAGCTACTCGCCGTACGACAACCTGAAGGCCCAGCCCTATCCGGCGATGTTCGTGGGCACCGGCCTCTGGGATAGCCAGGTGCAGTACTACGAGCCCGCCAAGTACGTGGCGCGCCTGCGGGACAAGAAGACCGACGACAATCCGCTGGTCTTCCGCGTCAACATGGAAGCCGGCCATGGCGGCAAGTCCGGCCGCTTCCGCCGCTACGAGGAGGCGGCGGAGTACTACGCGTTCGTGCTGGATCAACTGGGGGCGAAGTGACCGCCCCGGCGCTCCGTCAGTTCGGTCCCGAGATCTGGCTGGCCGACGGAGCGCAGGTCGAGGTCGTCGGCTTCCACTATCCGACCCGGATGGCGGTGATCCGGCTGGCGGCCGGCGGCCTGCTGGTGTGGTCGCCGGTGGCGCTCTCAGACGGGCTCCGCAACGAACTCGCCGCGCTCGGCGAGGTGCGCCACCTGATCGCGCCGAACACGCTGCACGACAGGTGGCTCGCGGACTGGCAAGCGGCCTTCCCCAGCGCGACGCTGCATGCCGCCCCTGGGCTTGAGCGCCGGCGCCCCGATCTGCGGATCGACGCCGCCCTGGCCGACCTGCCGCCGCCCGCCTGGGCGGCCGAAATCGATCAGGTCGTGGTGCCGGGCAACCGGATCACGACGGAGGTGGTCTTCTTCCACCGGCCGAGCGGGACGGTGCTTTTCACCGACCTGCTGCAGCAGTTTCCCCGGCGCTGGTTCCGCGGATGGCGAGCCCTCGTCGCGCGGCTCGACCTCATGACCGGCGACGAGCCGGCCGTGCCGCGCAAGTTCAGGATGGCGTTCGTCGATCGGCCCGCCGCGCGGGCGGCGGTGCGGCGCATCCTGGAGTGGCCCTCGAGCAAGCTCCTCGTGGCGCATGGCGCGCCGGTGGTACATGACGTTGGCGCCGTCGTCGCGCGCGCCTTCAGGTGGCTCGCGGTCTGAGGTCGCGCCACGGCAGCCTACCGGCCAGCGTCACCCGGCTTTCATCGATCTCGCAGCCGTAGACGAGCACCTCGACGCCTTGGGCGGCGACCTCCTGCAGGGCGGCGTGGAACTTCGGGTCGCAGTCGGCGGCGGTGGCGAAGCGGTCGCAGTCGGTGCGCTGAACGACGAAGAGCACGACGGCGCGGTCGCCCTGCTGGGCCATTTCGGCCAGCTCTCGCAGGTGCTTGGTCGAGCGGGCGGCGACGCAGTCGGGGAACTCGGCCAGACCGGGCTCGCGCATCAGGTGGACGTTCTTGATCTCCAGCCAGCAGGGCGGGCGCTCTGGATGCTCCAGCAGGAAGTCGACGCGGCTGTTCTCGCCGTACTTCACCTCGCGGCGGTGCGTGGCGTAGCCGGAGACCTCCGGGATGGCGTCGGCCGCCAGCGCCTCGGCCACCAGCCGGTTCGGATGCAGGGTGTTGATGCCCACCACGCCGCCGTCGGCTTCCACCAGCTCGAGCGTGTGCGCCAGCTTGCGCTTCGGGTCGTCGGATCTCGACAGCCAGCAGGTGAGGCCTGGCGCGTTCAGGCCCAGCATCTTGCCCGGGTTCGGGCAGTGGGCGGTGAGCGCCGTGCCGTCGTCCAGCACCACGTCGGCGAAGAAGCGCTTGTAGCGCTGCACCAGGCGGCCGCGGACGAGCGGTTGCGGGAAGTCCATGGAAGGCTTTAGTCCGGTTCTCTGACGATGCGGGCAGGCATGTAGGACGAGGCGCGGCGGATGGCGAGCGACAGCGAGGAACAGGTCAGGGCCGCGGTGCTGATCATCGGCGACGAGATCCTCTCGGGCCGGACCCAGGACACCAACCTCCGCGACATCGCCCGGTACCTGGGCGTCCTGGGCGTTGACGTCGCCGAGGTGCGGGTCGTGCCCGACGTGCTGGAAGAGATCGTCGAAGCGCTGAACGCCCTGCGCCGCCGCTATGACTATGTGCTCACGACCGGCGGTATCGGCCCGACCCACGACGACATTACCGCAGACGCGGTGGCGGCGGCCTTCGGCGTCGAACTCTTCGAGCACCCCGAGATCATCGCCATGATGGAGGCCCGGTTCGGCGACCAGCTCAATGCGGCGCGACGGCGGATGGCGCGGGTGCCCGTGGGCGGGGACCTGGTGAAGAACCCGGTGCAGGGACCACCCGGCTTCACCATCGGCAACGTCTTCGTGCTGGCCGGCGTGCCGCAGATCATGCGCGGCATGCTGGAGGACGTCGGGCCGCGGCTGCGCGGCGGACGTCCGGTGGTGTCGCGCACCGTGCGGGTCGAAGGCTCCGGCGAGGGAGCCCTGGCGGCGCCGCTGGAGATCGTGGCCAAGGCGCACCCCAACATGTCGCTGGGCAGCTATCCGTTCTTCACGCCCGAGGGCTACGGTTCCAACCTGGTCCTGCGGGGGCGGGACCCGGCGGAGGTCGAGGCGGTGGTCGGCGAGCTTATCGCGACGCTTGAGGCCTCGGGGATCGCCGGAGCCCGAGAGGTGGAGGCCTAGAGGTCCGCCCTGCGACGACAGGTTGATTTGTTGCGCAACCTCCGTTCGACTATCGTGAAATCAGAGTTCCTGTTGTGGGGAAGGTGAGATGATCGTTTCGATGCTGGCCGCGAGCCTGCTGCTGGTCCAGGGCGCGCCCGCCGCGGCGAATACCGACACCGCCGAAAAGGATCCGGTGATCTGCAAGAACGAGGCGGCGGCGGGTTCGCGCCTGCCGAAGAAGGTGTGCGCCACCAAGAGCGAGTGGGAACGCCGCAAGCAGGAAGACCGCGACAATCTGGAAAAGAGCCAGCGCAACCGGCCGATGCTGGGGCAGTAGCGCCCGATCCGGCGCGACCTGTGATTGCGAGGGGCCATGAAGGCCCCTCTTTGCGCTGTGGATAACTTGTGCGCAAATGGCCGTGCTTGAGGGCGACGGCCGAGTAGATCGCCCCTGGCCGGACGGGCGCCCGCGGCGTCCCTGGGGTGGAATGGGGCGGCCCAGTGAAGACCCTCGCCGTGATGTCCCGCAAGGGCGGCGCCGGAAAGACGACGCTTGCCGTCAACCTGACGCTGGCCGCGCGCGCCATGGGCGTGAAAGCGGTGCTCGCCGACGCCGATCCGATGCGCAGCGCCTGCGAAGTGCTCAAGGGGCGTGAGGAGGCGGCCTCGGTGCTGTTCGAGACCAGCGCCGCGAAGCTGTTCGCCCTGACCCAGGCCTGCGCGCGGGCCGGCGTCGAGCTGCTGATCATCGACACCCCGGCGGCGCCGGAGGCCGACGTCGCCGAGGCGGTGAAGGTGGCGGACCTGTGCCTCGCGGTGGCGCGGCCGACGTACCTGGACCTCGCGGCCGCCGTGCTTTCGGTGGCGGTGATCCAGCGCCTCGGTCGCGAGGGGCTGATCGTGCTCAACCAGTGCGCCCCGGCGCGGAATGGCGTCGAGCCCCCCGGCGTGCTGAAGGCCTTCGAGGCCCTGCGGTTCGCCAGCCTGCCGGTGGCTCCCACGGCGCTCCGGGCGCGGGTGATCTACCAGACCGCGTTCGCCCAGGCCCGCTCGGTGCTGGAGATGGATCCCGACGGCGCGGCGGCGGCGGAGGTGCGGGAGTTGTTCGCCCATGTCTGGCGCCAGCTGAACGGCGAAGGCCGGGCTCCGATGCGAACGGCCAACGACGACCTTCGCCGAGCGGCCGGCTTGAAGCTGCTCCCGATCGGCTGACGCCGGCGGCCCGCGACGCGTTCTCTGAACGCCGGAAGATAAATTTCCGCCACGGAAGCGCCGGGGTCTGGACACAAAGGGTTCGGGCGCCCAGCTAAGCCACAACGAGCGCTGCCGCTGACGGGCGGGCGCCGAAAACAATCCTGCTTGGTGTTGAGGTTCGTATGTCGGGGACGGTCCGCACGGCCGTTGTGGCCTTGGTGTCTCTGGTGCTCGCAAGCTGCGGGCCCAAACAGGCGGAGCCGATCCAGGGTCCGCCGCCGGTGTCGGTCTCGGCGCCCCTCCAGCGGCAGGTCGTGGATTGGGACGAGTTCGTCGGCCGGTTCGAGGCGATGCAGGAGGTGGACGTCCGCCCGCGGGTCTCGGGCTACGTCCGCTCGATCCACTTCCGCGACGGCGATCTCGTGAAGCAGGGCCAATTGCTCTACGTCATCGATCCGCGTCCCTACGAGGCCGAGCTGGCGCAGGCCCGCGCCCAGACCCGTCAGGCCGAGGCGCAGGCGGCCCGCGCGAAGCTGGAGCTGGACCGGGCGCAGAAGCTGCTGGAGACGGGCTTCGTCTCGAAGTCGTCCTATGACGCGCGACTGGCCGAGAGCCGCGCCGCCGAGGCGGCCGTGGCCTCCGCCCGCGCGACCGAGCAGGCGCGCGCCCTGGACGTGCAGTTCACCCGCGTGACCGCGCCGATCGCCGGACGGGTCTCCGACCGCAGGGTGGACGTCGGCAACCTGGTGAGCGCCGCCGGCGCGGAGCCCAGCCTGCTGACCACCGTGGTCTCGCTGGACCCGATCCACTTCACCTTCTCGGGTTCGGAAGGCGTCTACCTGAAGTACCAGCGGCAGAACCGGGAGGGTACGCGGATCAGCTCGCGCATCGCCTCGAACCCGGTCGAGATCCAGCTGCAGGACGAGACCAGCTATGCCTGGCGCGGCCAGATGGACTTCGTCGACAATGCGCTGGACACCGGCTCGGGCACGATCCGCGGGCGGGCGGTGGTGCGCAATCCGGACCTGTTCCTGACGCCCGGCATGTACGGCCGCATGCGCCTGCTGGGCTCGGGGGCCTACAACGCCATGCTGGTGCCGGACGCCGCCGTCATGGCCGATCAGTCGGACAAGATCGTGCTGGTGGTGGGCGCCGGCAACGCGGTCCAGCCCCGCAAGGTCGAGCTCGGCCCCATCGTCGACGGCCTGCGCGTGATCCGCGCTGGGCTCACATCCGCCGACCGGGTGATCATCGAGGGCCAGCACCGCGTGCGCCCGGGCGACAAGGTCGTGCCGCAGCCCGGCCGGATCGTCGCCAGCGCGCCGACCGCGCCGAAGCCGCCCGGGGTGCTGACCCAGCCCGCGGCCCAGGCGACCGCCGCCGACGGCGCGGAGTAAGGGCATGCGGTTCTCCCGCTTCTTCATAGACCGGCCGATCTTCGCGGCCGTCATCTCGGTGATCATCGTGCTGGTGGGCCTGTTCGCCTACCCGACGCTGCCGATCGCCCAATATCCCGAGATCGCCCCGCCCACGATCACCGTGAACGCGGTCTATCCCGGCGCCTCGGCCGAGGTCATCGCCGACACGGTGGCCACGCCGCTGGAGCAGGAGATCAACGGCGTCGAGGACATGCTCTACATGTCCTCCTCGTCGACCTCGGACGGGCGGCTGACCGTCACCATCACCTTCAAGCTGGGGACGGACCTGAACGCCGCCCAGGTGCTGGTGCAGAACCGGGTGGCCTCGGCCGAGGCCCGGCTGCCGGAGGAGGTGCGCCGCCTGGGCGTCGTAACGCGCAAGGCCGCGCCCGACCTCTTGATGGTCATCCACCTGTTCTCGCCGGACGGCTCGCGCAGCCCCGAGTACATCTCCAACTATGCGACCCTGCAGCTGCGCAACCAGCTCGCCCGGCTGGAAGGCGTGGGCGACGCGCAGATCTTCGGCGCGCGCGACTATGCGATGCGGGTCTGGATCGACCCGGACAAGGCGGCCGCCCACAACCTGACCGGCGGCGAGATCGTCCAGGCGCTGCGGTCGCAGAACGTCCAGGTGGCGGCCGGGACGGTCGGCGCGCCGCCGTTCTCGGAGAACGGCGCAGCGTTCGAGCTGAACGTGTCCACACAAGGCCGCCTGATCGATCCGGCGCAGTTCGAAAACGTGATCATCAGCGCCAACGGCGGCCAGGTGGTGCGCGTGCGCGACGTGGCGCGGGTGGAGCTGGGCGCCCAGGACTACAACATCAACGCCTATCTCGACCGCGGCCAGAAGGCGGTTGTCATCGGGATCGCCCAGCGGCCGGGCTCCAACGCGCTGGCTACCGCCGAGGCGGTGAAGGCGACCATGGAGAAGGCCAGCGAGGGCTTCCCGCCGGGCCTCCAGTACACGATCATCTACAACCCCACGGAATACGTCGCCGAGAACATCAAGGAGGTCCGCAAGACCCTCATCGAGGCGGTGATCCTGGTGGTCCTCGTGGTCATCGTCTTCCTGCAGACCTGGCGAGCGGCGGTGATCCCGGTGATCGCGATCCCGGTGTCGCTGGTCGGCGCATTTTCGGTGATGGCCGGCTTCGGAGCCTCGCTGAACAGCCTCTCGCTGTTCGGCCTGGTGCTGGCCATCGGCATCGTCGTCGACGACGCCATCGTCGTGGTCGAGAACGTCGAGCGGAACCTCGCGGCCGGCATGAGCCCGAAGGAGGCCGCCTACAAGACCATGGAGGAGGTCGGCGGGGCGCTGATCGCCATCGCCCTCGTCCTGGTGGCGGTATTCGTGCCGACCGCCTTCATCACCGGCATCTCGGGCCAGTTCTACAAGCAGTTCGCACTGACCATCGCCAGCGCCACGGTGATCTCCTGCATCGTCTCGCTGACGCTGTCGCCGGCCATGGCGGCGCTGCTGCTGCGGCCGCACGACCACCACGCCCCGGAGCCGACCGGCTGGCGCAAGCCTTTCGTCCGCTTCGGAAAGTGGTTCAATCACACCTTCGACGTGCTCAGCGCGCGCTACGGCAAGCTGACCGCCCACACGGTGCGTCGCGTGGCGCTGATGCTGATCGTCTATGGCCTGCTTCTGCTGCTCACGGTCTGGCGGTTCGCCGCCACGCCGACGGGCTTCATCCCGGCGCAGGACCAGGGCTACTTCATCGCTGTGGTGCAGCTGCCGCCCGGCTCGTCGCTGTCCCGCACCGACGCCATCGTGCGGCGGGTGACGAACGAGGCGCTGGACACCAAGGGCGTCATCCACGCCGCGGCCTTCACGGGCCTCGACGGCGCGACGTTCACCAACGCGCCCAACGCCGGCACCATCTTCCTGACGCTGACCGACTTCCACGAGCGCGGGAGGCAGGGGATCGACGACGCCAAGGTGCTGGACGAGCTGCGGGCGAAGCTGGGGTCGATCCCGGGCGCGAACGTGCTGGTCATCCAGCCGCCGCCCGTCCAGGGCATCGGCACCGGCGGCGGCTGGAAACTGATCGTCCAGGATCGCGCGGGCATGGGCTATCGCGCGCTCGAGCAGGCCACCGTCGACCTGATGATGCAGGGCAACCAGAAGCCCGAGCTGACGAGCGTCTTCACCCTGTTCAACACCTCGACGCCCCGGCTCTGGGCCGAGATCGACCGCGACAAGGCGGAGCTGGCCGGCGTACCCCCGAGCGGGTGTTCGACACGCTGTCGACCTACCTGGGTTCGGCGTTCGTCAACGACTTCAACTATCTCGGCCGGACCTATCGCGTGACCGCCCAGGCTGATGCGCCGTTCCGCGACGAGGCCTCGGACATCATGCGGCTGCAGACGCGGTCGGACAGCGGGGCCATGGTGCCGCTGGGCGCCCTCGCCACCGTCCGGGACGACTCCGGCCCCTATCGCGTGGTCCGCTACAACCTCTATCCGGCCGCCGAGCTGCAGGGCGACACCAAGCCCGGCGCCTCGTCCGGACAGGCGCTGGCGGCCGTCGAGAAGATGGCCGAGGAGCGACTGCCGGAAGGCTTCGGCACCGAATGGACCGAACTCGCCTACGCGCAGAAGGAGGCCGGGAACACCGGGCCGATCGCGTTCGGCCTGGCGGTGGTGTTCGTCTTCCTGCTGCTGGCGGCGCAGTACGAGAGCGTGACCCTGCCGCTGGCGATCATCCTGATCGTGCCGATGTGCCTCTTGGCGGCGATCCTCGGCGTGAACCTCAGGGGCCAGGACAACAACATCCTGACCCAGATCGGATTGGTGGTGCTGATCGGCTTGGCCGCCAAGAACGCCATCCTGATCGTCGAGTTCGCCAAGCAGGCCGAGGACCGCGGGCTCGACCGCTGGAGCGCGGCCGTCGAGGCGGCGCGAACGCGCCTGCGGCCCATCCTGATGACCTCCTTCGCCTTCATCCTGGGCGTGCTGCCGCTGGTGATCGCCACGGGGCCCGGGGCGGAAATGCGTCAGGCCCTGGGGACGGCGGTGTTCTTCGGCATGGCGGGGGTCACCGCCTTCGGCCTGCTGTTCACCCCGGCCTTCTACGTGCTGTGCCGCGGGCTGTCGGAGCGGCTGATGCGCCGGCGCGGACACCAGGCGGTCGAGGCGCCCGCGGAGTAGGGCCGCTTGACCTCCCCTGGGTCGCCCGCGCAAGTGACGCGCAAACATCCAAGGGGAGAGACGAGCATGGCGTTCAAACCGTTCGACCTGACCGGCAAGGTGGCGCTGGTCACCGGCGGCAACGGCGGCATCGGCTTAGGCATGGCCGAGGGCCTGGCCGCGGCCGGGGCCAAGGTCGCCATCTGGGGCCAGAACCCGGAGAAGAACGCCAAGGCCGAAGCCACGCTGAAGGCCTACGGCGGCGAGGTGCTGGTGCAGCAGGTGGACGTGGCCGACGAGGCCGCCATCGTCGCCGGCGTCGCCGAGGTGCTGAAGACCTTCGGCCGGCTGGACTTCGTGTGCGCCAACGCCGGCATCGGCGGCGGCGCGCCGTTCGAGGAGATGACCACCGAGAAGTGGCGCCGGGTCACGACGGTGAACCTGGATGCGGTCTTCTGGACCTTCCGCGAGGCGGCCAAGCACATGGTCGAGCGCGCGAAGGCGGGCGACCCCGGCGGGTCGCTGGTGGTGACCTCGTCGACCTCTGCGATCCACGGCGCGCCCCGCAACCAGGCCTACGCCTCGACCAAGGGCGCCGTGCTGTCGATGGTCCGGGGCCTGGCTGTCGAATACGCCCGCTACGGCATCCGGGCGAATTCGATCCTGCCCGGCTGGATCGCCACCGACATGACCCAGGGCCTGCAGGCCAACGACAAGTTCAACGACAAGGCCATCGGCCGCGTGCCGATGCGGCGCTGGGGCGAAGGCGCGGACTTCTCGGGCATCGCGGTCTACCTGGCGTCCGACGCCTCGAAGTTCCACACCGGCGACAGCTTCGTCATCGACGGCGGCTATACGATCTTCTGATGGGCGGGGACCGCTACGCCCGCTACGTGCGGCTGAAGTTCGAGCGCCCGGCTGACGGCGTGCTGCGGATCGTCATGAGCAATCCCGGCAAGCTCAACGCCACCGATCAGCAGATGCACTGGGAGTTGGCCGAGATCTGGCGGACGATCGACGACGACCCCGAGGTGCGCTGCGCGATCCTGACCGGCGAGGGCGCCGCGTTCTCGGCCGGCGGCGACTTCGAGATGATCCAGAAGATCGTCGACGACTTCGAGATGCGGGTCCGGATCCTCAAGGAGGCCCGGGACATCGTCTACAACGTGATCAATTGCTCGAAGCCGGTGGTCAGCGCGATGCGCGGGCCGGCGGTGGGGGGCGGGGCTGGTCTGCGGGCTGCTGGCTGACGTCTCGATCGTCACGCCCGAGGCCAAGATCATCGACGGCCACACCCGGCTCGGCGTCGCGGCCGGCGATCATGCGGCGATCGTCTGGCCGCTGCTGTGCGGCATGGCCAAGGCCAAGTACTACCTGCTGACCTGCGATCCGCTGAGCGGCGCCGAGGCCGAGCGGATCGGGCTGGTGTCGCTGTGCGTGCCGGACGACGACCTCGACGCCAAGGCGCTGGAGGTGGCGACCAAGCTCGCCAACGGCGCCCAGCAGGCGATCCGCTGGACGAAGCTGTCGCTGAACAACTGGCTGCGGCAGGCCGGCCCGACCTTCGACGCCTCGGCGGCGCTCGAGATGCTCGGCTTCACCGGCCCCGAGGCAGCGGAAGGGCTCGCCTCGCACCGCGAGAAGCGGAAGCCGAAGTTCGTCTGAGGTTTGCCGTCTGGCGTCCGGCTCGCCGCTGCGCAAAGGTGCCGGAGTGGCTGATGTCGAAGATGGGAAGCAGAGTGGGGCGGCCCTGCAGAGGGTGACCGACGGCCGTCTGAGCTGGCTGCACGTTCACCGCAGCGAGCGGCCCGCTGCAGCCGTCGGCGTGCTGCTGGGGGTGACCTGGGGCGCAAGCCTGTTTACGGGCGGAGCGGCGGCCTGGGGCGTGTCGGGGGGCCGCGCTGGCCGAGGGGCGGTGCTACACCCTCCTCAGCCATATGGTCAGCCATGCTGGGGTCGGCCATCTCGTCCTGAACGTCCTCGCCCTGGCCGCGCTCAGCCCGCGGCTGGTCCGAGGTCTTGGGACCGACCGCAGCGGCTGGCTTCGTTATGCCGCGGCGCTTGTCCCGAGCGGGCTCTGCGGCGCGGCGCTGTATCTGCTGCTCCATCCGACCGGCGCGGTCCCCATGGTCGGGGCATCCGGCGCGATCTTCGGCGTCTGGGGCGCTGCGGCGCGCCTGCCGCCGGACGGGGGCGATGTCCTTCCGATCCGCTCGCGACAGGTCGTGCTGGAGGTCCGCAGCGCCGTGCTCGCCAACCTCATCCTCCTTGTGCCCGTGACGCTGCTCGATCTTGCCTTCGACATGACCGGCGGGCTGGCGTGGGAGGCTCACCTCGGCGGGTTCCTGTTCGGCCTGCTGGCGGCGCCGCACCTTGTTCGCCGGACCCCATGCTGACCGACCCGCTGTTCTACGCGCTCGCGGTCCCGGCGGTGGTGATGATGGGCCTGGCCAAGGGCGGGTTCGCGGGCGTGGGCGCGGTGGCCATGCCGCTGCTGGCGCTGGTGATCTCGCCGGTGCAGGCCGCCGCCATCCTCCTGCCGATCCTGATCGTGCAGGACCTGGTCGGCGTCTGGGCCTTCCGCAAGACCTGGGATCGCGGCGTGCTGGCGGTGATGCTGCCGAGCGCGGCGGTGGGGATCTTCCTGGGCTACCTGCTGGCGGCGCAGGTGTCGGCGGTGGTGGTGCTGGCGGTGCTGGGCGCGATCTCGATCCTGTTCGCCGCCCACCGGCTGTGGAGCGCCCGGGGCGGCCGGGTGACCGCGCCGTCAAACGCGCCCTGGCCGGTGGGCGCGGCGCTGGGTGTCGCCTCGGGCTTCACCAGTCAGATCGCCCACGCGGGCCAGCCGCCGTTCCAGATGTGGGTGCTGCCCAAGAACCTCTCGCCCGCGAGCCTCGTGGGCACCACGGCGATCTTCTTCGCGGTGGTGAACTGGGTGAAGGTCCCCGCCTATGTCGCGCTCGGCCAATTCACGCGCGAGAACCTGGCGACCTCGGCGGTGCTGGCACCGGTCGCCATCGCCTCGACCTTCGCCGGCGTCTGGCTGGTGCGGCGGGTGAAGCCCGACCGCTTCTATACGATCATCTATGTGCTGATGATCGTGGTCGGCGCCCAGCTCCTGTGGGAGGCCTGGCGGGCCTAGTCCGTGAACACCACCGTCTTGCGCCCGTTCAGCAGGACGCGGTCTTCCAGATGCCAGCGGACGGCGCGGGCCAGCACCCGGCGCTCGATGTCGCGACCCTTGCGGATCAGGTCGCGCGGATGGTCGCGGTGACTGATGCGCTCGACGTCCTGCTCGATGATCGGACCCTCGTCGAGATCGGCCGTGACATAATGGGCGGTGGCGCCGATCACCTTCACGCCGCGGGTGTGGGCCTGGTGGTAGGGCCGCGCGCCCTTGAAGCCCGGCAGGAACGAGTGGTGGATGTTGATGCAGCGCCCCTCGAGCTTGCCCGAAAGGTCGTCCGACAGGATCTGCATGTAGCGGGCGAGCACGACCAGCTCGGTGTCGGTCTCCTGGATCAGCTTCCAGAGCCGCGCCTCCTGCTGAGGCTTGGTCTCGGCGGTGATCGGCAGGTGGTGGAAGGCGATGCCGTGCAGGTCGGTGTGCGGATAGGTCGACGCCGGGTGGTTGGAGACCACTGCGGTGATGTCCATCGGCAGTTCGCCCTGGCGCCAGCGCCAGATGAGGTCGGCCAGGCAGTGGTCCTGCTGGGAGGCGAGGATCATCACCCGGCGGCGCTCGCCGCGGGCCCGCATCTGCCAGGTCATGCTGTACTGCTCGCCCAGCGGGGCGAAGGCTGCGCGCCAGCCCTCGACGCCGGTGTCGCCCGGATCGAAGACGACGCGCATGAAGAACCGGCCGGTCTCCTCGTCGTCGAACTGTTGGGCGTCGAGGATGTTCGCGCCGCGCTCGAAGAGCAGGGCGGAAACCCGGGCCACGATGCCGGGTTGGTCGGGACAGGACAGCGTCAGGATCATCGTGCGCGCGACCTCGCAAGCGAACGCAAGGCGGTCAAGCTCGTTGAGCCGTTGCGGGTGCGGCGAGCAGGCTTAAGGTGGCGGGCATGAGTTATGTGGAAGGCCGCTTCTCGGATCCCCGGAGCAAGCGCTGGGCGCTGACCGTCCTGGCGCTCCTGACCCTCGGCAGTTTCCTGCACGGCATGTTCCGGGACGTGGAGTTCCGTCCGCCCTGGGCGTCACGCCTTGTCGCCGCGCCGCAGCCCGCTGCGCCCCTGCCGCCTACGCCCCAGCCGGCCCCGGATACGGCTACCCAGGCGCCGGATCCGAAGGCTGAAGCGCCGGTCGCGGACGCTGGTGACGCGGGCGCCGGCGCCCGCCCCGAAGGCCCAGTCTGCGGAACCGGTCGCGCCGCCGCCGGTGGAGCCCGCTCCGCCGGCGATCGTTGTCGCGCCCGCGACGCCGGGCCCGGCCCCTGAACCGGCGCCCGCGGTGACCCCGCCGGAGGACCCGCCCACCTGAGGCCTATCGACCGCCGCGTCGATAGCGGCTAGGCCTGCGCCGGCCGGGGACATGGCGGAACTGGTAGACGCAAGCGACTTAAAATCGCTCGGGCCTCGCCCGTCTGGGTTCGATTCCCAGTGTCCCCACCACCTTCAGATCAGATCGCCGAGCCGCCGCAGCGCCGCCTCGAGCGCGCTGCGCCGCGCCGCCGCGCCGAGCGAGATGCGCACGCCGTTCGGCGCGTCCGGCGAAATCGCAAACGCCTGGCTGGTGATGAGGGAGAGGCCTCGATCCTGGGCCGCCCGTCGCAGACGGTCGGCGGAGGCGCCGGCCGGCAGCGGCAGCCAGACGTGCGGGCTCTCGGGGGCGCCGATCGCGGACGGCGCGGCCTCGGCGGCGAGGGCGCGACGGGCGATGGCCTCGGCCCGCACCGCCGCGAGCAGGGCGTCGGCGGTCCCCTCGCGGATCCAGGTTGTGGCGACCGCGGCCATCAGGGGCGCCGTCATCAGGGCGGTCGCCCGCAACGTATCCACCAGCCGGGCGGCTTTCGCAGGCGGGGCGGCGACATAGGCGATGCGCAAGCCGGGGGTCAGGCACTTCGCCAGGGTGCCGACATGGAACGTCCACTCAGGCGCGAGCGCTGCCAGGGCCGGCGAAGGGTCTGCGCGAAGGCGGCTGTAGGGGTCGTCTTCGACGATCCACACCCCTGCTGCGGCGCAGATGCGGGCCACGTCGGCGCGCCGACTGACGCCCATCGTCGTCGCGGTCGGATTCTGCATCGTCGGGACCAGGTAGACCGCCGCGGGACGGGCGGTCCGGCAGAGGCGCTCCAGGGCCTCGGGGCGTGGCCCCTCTTCGTCCGCCGGGCAGGGCAGGAGGTTCAGGCCGAGCTGCGCTGCGAGGCTGCGGAAGCCTGGATAGGTCAGAGCCTCGGCGACGATGGCGTCGCCCGGCCGCGCGATGCTGCCGAGGACCGCGGCGAGGGCCGCCTGGGCTCCGGGCGCGACGAGGATGCGGTCGGGAGCGACCTCGCCGACATGCGGCGCCAGCCATTGCGCGCCGGCGATCCGCTGGCCCAGCGCGCCCGCTCCGGGGTGGTAGGCCATCAGCGTCGCGGCGTCGGTGCGCTGGAGCAGCGCCGCCGAGGTGTCATGCAGCAGCCGCCCGAGCGACAGTCCCAGAGGCGGGGGCGGGAGGTTCATGGAGAGGTCGACCGCGCCGCCCTCCTCCTCCTGGCGGTGGGCCCGGACATAGGTGCCCCGGCCGACCGTGCCTTCCACAAGCCCGCGGTCGCGGGCGGCGGCATAGGCCCGCGTGACGGTCGTCAGGTCCACGCTCAGCTGTTCGGCGACGGTCCGCTGCGGCGGCAGGCGGTCGCCCGGCTGCAGCTCGCCGTCGCGGATCGCCTCGGCCAGCGCGGCCAGTATGGCTTGATATAGGGGGCCTTCGCGCCGCACCCGACCTAGCCAGGTGGTGGCGATCCTGTCGGCGGCGACGCTTGCTTTCGGCATGGGCGATCCATACATTATTCGGCGATTGTATGGATCGCAACGTCGATTGTATGGAGAGCCGTCCGGTGACCCAGTTCAACACGCCGTCCACCCTGGTTGCGGGCCTGCGCTGCCGCTGCCCGCGCTGCGGCGAGGGCAAGGTGTTCCAGGGCTTCCTGACCGTCGCGCCCGAGTGCGAGGTCTGCGGCCTTGATTTCAGCTTCGCCGATCCCGCCGACGGTCCGGCCTTCTTCGTGATGAGCGGCGTGGCCATCGTGGTGACGACGTTCTGGGCGATCTGGGCGGTGATGGCCCAGCCGCCGATCTGGGCGCAGTTCGCCGTCGTCTTTCCCGCGCTGATCGGCGGCTGCCTGGGCGCGCTCCGGCCGGTGAAGGCCTGGCTGGTCGCCGAGCAATACGTCCACAAGGCGGCCGAGGCCCAGTGGTCGAGCCTGGGCGCGCACGGCAAGGCGCCGAAGGGCTACAAGCCCAACGGCCGCTGAGGCTCAGTCCTCGCCCGGGATGTCGATCAGTTCGATGTCGAAGAGGAGCGCGCTGCCGTTCGGGATCGGATCGCGGTTGCGGTTTCCGTAGCCGAGGTCGGCGGGGATGGCGAACAGCCAGCGCTCGCCCTTGCGCATCATCGGCACGCCTTCCTGCCAGCCCTTGATCAGCCGGCCGAGCGGGAAGGTGGCGGGCTCGCCGCGATCGCGGGAGCTGTCGAACTTGCGCCCGTCGATGAACGTGCCGGTGTAATGGATGGTGACCGTGGCACCGGGCGCGGGCTTCGGCGCGGACTTCGGCGCGCGCCGGACGACCTTGTATTGGAGGCCGCTCTCCGCGGTCTTCCAGCCCGGCTGGCGCGCATTCCAGGCCAGGTAGGCCGCTTGGCCCTGTTCCCAGCGGACTTGCGGATCGGCGGACGGCGCGGGCGGCGGTCCGGACGGCGCCGTGGCGCAGGCCGCGAGCAACAGGCATCCCATGACTGCGGCGCTCAAGCGGATCATTCTTCCCCGACTCCCCTCGTCTTGAGCGAACACCGTCGTGTTTACGGCCGTTGCGCGCAAGGCCCGGCTTGATACCAATGACGCCGCCATAAGAGGGGGCGTCCATGAAGTCCAAGCTTGCGTTGTTCGTCGCGGCCTCGATCGCGGCTCTGCCGGCGGCGGCCCAGCAGCCCGTCCAGCCCACTCCGCCGGTCCAGGCGACGCAGGGGCCTGAGGACCAGGCGATCAATCCGGCCGCCGGGCGCGATCTCCCCCGCCACGAGCGGCGCCGCCGCTTCAGCCCCGTCCGGCGACGGCAAGGCCGCCAAGTGGGACGTGAACAATCCGCCGACCGTCGGTCAGCTCCGGCAGATCCCGATCGCGGTGGACGAGGGCACGTGGATGGACCTGGACGTCAGCCCCGACGGCCGGAGCATCGCCTTCGCCCTGCTGGGCGACATCTATGTCATGCCGATTACGGGCGGAACGCCGACGCGGATCGCCGAGGGACTGGCCTGGGAGGTGCAGCCGCGGTTTTCGCCGGACGGGCGGCGCATCGCCTTCACCTCGGACCGCGGGGGGCGGCGACAACATCTGGGTCATGAACGCCGACGGCTCGGACAAGCGTCAGGTGACCAAGGAGGAGTTCCGGCTGCTGAACCAGCCGAGCTGGAGCCCCGACGGCCGCTTCATCGCGGCGAAGAAGCACTTCACGACGGGACGCTCGCTGGGCACCGGAGAGGTGTGGCTGTATCACGTCTCGGGCGGGGGCGGCGTGCCGCTGGTCAAGCGGCCCAACGAGCAGCACCAGAAGGAACTGGGCGAGCCGACCTTCGCCCCCCGACGGCAAGGCGATCTATTTCAGCCGCAACATCACGCCGGGGCCGATCTTCGAATACGCCCAGGACTCCAACACCGACCTCTTCAACATCGAGCGCTACGAGCTCGCCACGGGCGAGACCTCCACGGCGGTGGCGGGCGCCGGCGGCGCCGTGCGGCCGCAGCCCTCGCCGGACGGCAAGAGCATCGCCTTTGTCCGTCGTGAACGCACCAGGTCGGGGCTCTATGTGAAGGACCTGACGTCCGGCGTGGAACGTCGCATCTACGCCGACCTGGACCCCGACATGCAGGAGACCTGGGCGGTCGTCGGCATCTATCCGAACCTTGCCTGGACCCCGGACTCCAAGAGCCTGGTCTTCTGGGCCGGTGGCAAGATCCGCCGGGTGAACGCCGACGGCTCGAATGCGCAGGTGATCCCGTTCCGGGTCAGCGACAGCCGCACGGTGATCTCGGCGCCGCACCCGAAGATCCCGGTGGCGCCGGACCGCTTCACGACGAAGATGACCCGCTTCGCCGCCGTCTCTCCCGATGGCCGCCAGGTGGTCTACGAAAGCCTTGGCAAGCTCTATGTGAAGCCCATGGCCGGCGGCGCGGCGAAGCGCCTGACGCGCACGAACGACGACAGTCTCGAACTGTGGCCGGCCTGGTCCCGGGACGGGCGCACCATCGCCTTCGTGAGCTGGACCGACCAGGGCCTGGGTCGGATCAAGACCGTCGCCGCCACGGGAGGCGCGTCCAGGGACGTGACGAGCCAGCCCGGCCATTACGCGCGGCCGCAGTTCTCGCCGGACGGCGGGACCCTCGTCTTCGAGAAGAACGAGGGCGGCTTCCTCACCTCGCGCGCCTGGTCGGAGAACCCCGGCGTCTATCGCGTGGCCGCGAGCGGAGGGCCGATCGAGCGCGTGGCCCGCGACATGGGCTCGCCGCACTTCGGGGCCGCCAGCGACCGGGTGTTCATGGTGGGCTCGGAGAAGGGCAAGCAGCAACTCGTCTCCACCAACCTCGACGGCGAGGCCAGGCGGGTCCACGCCCAGGGCGAGCTGGTGAACGACTACATGGTCTCGCCCGACGGACAGCACTTCGCCTTCCGGCAGAACTACGAAGTGAACGTCATGCCGCTGATGCCGGGCAGCCAGGAGGTGGCGGTCGACATCAAGGGCGGGCCGATGCCCGTCACCAAGGCGAGCTCGGGCGGCGCCCAGTGGATGCATTGGTCGCGGAACGGCGGGCAATTGCACTGGAGCATGGGGCCGACCGTCTACACGGTCGCGACGCCGACGCTCTTCCGCACGGCTCCGGCCGGCGAGGACGCGCCGAAGTTCGAGCCCCCGACCTCGGGCGTGTCGCTGGCGACCGAGGTGGCGGCGGTGAAGCCGACCGGGACCGTCGCGCTGACCGGCGCGCGGATCGTCACTATGGCCCGCGAGGACGGCGGGATCATCGAGGATGGTGTCGTCGTCATTCGCGGCGACCGCATCGCCGCCGTCGGCCGCCGAGGGGAGGTGCAGGTCCCGGCGGGCGCGAAGACCGTCGACGTCAGCGGGAAGACCATCATCCCAGGGCTGGTCGACGCCCATGCCCACGGCCCCTACGGCGTGGACGAACTGGTGCCGCAGCAGAACTGGTCGCTGATGGTGAACCTCGCACTCGGCACGACCACCATCCATGACCCCTCGAGCCGTGCGGCCGAGGTGTTCGCCGCCCAGGAGCTGCAGCGTGCGGGCCGGATCGTCGGTCCCCGGATCTTCTCGACCGGCGAGGTGGTCTATGGGGCCAAGTCGCCGCGCAACTACGCCGACATCAACAGCCTGGACGACGCGCTGGCCCATGTGCGGCGCCTCAAGGCCCAGGGCGCGCACAGCGTGAAGAACTACAACCAGCCGCGCCGCGACCAGCGGATGCTGGTGGTGGAGGCGGCGCGCCGCGAGAACATGCAGGTGGTGGCCGAGGGCGGGGCCCTGTTCGGCCAGGACATGACCATCGTCGCCGACGGCAATTCGACCCTCGAGCACAACATCCCGCAGATGCGCCTCTACGAGGACGTCCTGAGCTACATGGGCCAGGCCGACACGGAGTACACGCCCACGCTGGTGGTGACCTTCGGCGGCTTGGCG
Organism: Phenylobacterium sp. J426; assembly: GCF_024699945.1. Classification (GTDB taxonomy): domain Bacteria; phylum Pseudomonadota; class Alphaproteobacteria; order Caulobacterales; family Caulobacteraceae; genus Phenylobacterium. The sequence continues at coordinate 2,684,604 of NZ_JAJOMY010000001.1, forward strand.
GGCGACCCCTACTGGCGGGCGCACACGGATGTGTTCAGCCAGCCGGTGGTGGCGGCCAACACGCCACCGGCTCAGCTCGCGGCCGAGACCGTGCGCCGGCCGATCGCGCCGGAAGGCGACTACGTCGACGACGACAGCGCCCGGGAGGCCCACAAGCTGGCCAAGCGCGGTGTGCTGGTCTCCATCGGCGCGCATGGGCAGCAGGCCGGGATCGGCCCCCCACTGGGAGCTCTGGTCGTTCGTCCGCGGCGGGATGAGCCCCGTCGAGGCGCTGCGGGCCGGCACGATCGTGCCGGCGCAGTCGCTCGGCATGGACGCCGACATCGGATCGCTCGAGGCCGGCAAGCTGGCCGACTTGGTGGTGCTGGACGCCGACCCGACGGCCGACATCCGCAACTCCGAGAAGGTTCACCGGGTGATGGTGGGCGGCCGGATGTACGATCCGCTGTCCATGAACGAGGTCGTGACGGGCGAGAAGGCGCGCGCGCCGTACTGGTGGGAGTGAGCTGAAATAAGCCTGCAAGCTTCCGCGCCCATCACTTCGCGCGGGCCGCCATACCGCAAACGGCGCCCGCGAGAGGAGACGGATATGCAGAAGGTTGGGTATGCTGCGGCGGTCGCCGCGCTCGGGCTCTGGGGTGCGCCGGCGCTCGCCAAGGACGTGGGCGGCGTCGCCTGCACGAATCCGCCGCCCGCACGCTGCATCGGCGAGGCCTGCGTAACCGGCGGCGCGCTGGCGGAGCTGGGGAACGTCACCGACGCCAAGACCGGCCGCCAGTTCTGGCTGGACTATCCGTGCGACCTGAAGCCGGGTGAGAAGGTGGTGTTCGTGCTGAACCTCCACGGCGCGGGCTCGTTCGGGAACTGGCAGCGCCACTACTTCCCGGCGGCCGACTACAAGGAGAAGTACCGACTGGTGGTGGCGACGCCGACCGCGGCGACGGCCACGCCGGTGCGGCGCTGGGACGGGGCGGCCGACGACGCTCACCTGCAGAACATCACGAACTGGGTGTTCGACACCTTCGGCCAGAAGAACATCAAGAGCTTCTGGCTCGCGGGCCACAGCCAGGGCGGCATGACCTCAAACCGCATCGTCTGCACCGACTTCTTCAAGGACAAGGTGGACGGCTGGCTCAGCCTCTCCGGCGGCCGGGTCGGCCAGGCGCCGTTCGTCACCCAGTTCGGGCCCCCGAAGGCCGACGGCTCGCCGCCGGACCCCCGGCCGCGCGGCTCGCTGCCGGCCCAGGCAGCGCCGGCCTGCGACTTCTCCCACATCTTCACCGTGGGTGAATACGAGATCGAAAGCCTCCCCGAGACCTCCCCGCTGGCCGAGCGGTTCGGCTGCACGGCCCGCGTTCGCCGCAAGGACATCGTGGACGAGAAGGCCGGCTACGTCTGGGATTACCAGCGGGCCGGCTACAAGGTCTGGGGCATGAAGGCGCGGCCGGGCGTGGCTCATGAGTGGGTGTTCGACAAGTGCCGCGACGGGCGGGTCGTCGCCGACGTTGTCCGGATCGACAAGGGGCACACCGAGGGGCTCGAGCCCCGCGTGACCGAGGAACTGGTGAAGCTGATGGTGCAGGCGAAGGGCGGCAAGGCCCAGGCCTCGGCCGACTAGTTCAGATCGGCGAGCGCCAGGGGCAGGAGCCGGGCGAGGCGCTCGGCCACCGCCTCCTGGCCTTTCGCCTCGGCCAGAAGGTCCTGGCGCACCTCGAGCTCCACATAGTCGAGGCCGCGGCCGTGGGCGTGGTGCGGCACGGTGAAGTCCGTCCCGTCCATGCGGTAGGGTTCGTTGTCGCCGACCGGGTGGAGGTCGGGCTCCGCACGCAACCGCGCCAGCATTGCGACCGACAGTGGGGAGTCCTCCAGATGCAGGACGCCATACCGCCAGGGGCGCACGAAGCCGTTCATCCGAGGGGTGAAGGAGTGAAGGGCGACGATCACCGGCCGGTCGGCCCGTTGGTCCAACTGGGCGGCGATCGCGTCGTGGTAGGGGCGGAACACCTCGTCGACACGAGCCTGCCGGTCCGCCGGGGCCAGGCCGATGTTGCCGGGGATCTCAGTGCCGTCACTGATCTCGGGGCAGGCGTCCGGCCGTGTGGGGTCGCGATTGCAGTCGATGACCAGCCGCGAGTAGCGCTGGGCGACGAACACGGCGTCCAGCCGCTCGGACAGCCGCGCGCCAAGGCCGGCGACGCCGATGTCCCAGGCGATGTGCCGATCCATCTCCGCCGCGGGAACGCCCAGTCCGTCCAGGGCGGGAGGTATTTCGCGGCCGGCGTGATCGCCCAGCAGCACGAACGGGGCGCGGCCGCCCGGATTCGTGACGATCACCGGCGAAGCGTCACCTGGGACGAGCCGTCGCGTCGACCGCGTCGTGGAATCGCGTCCACGCTTTTGCAATGCCGGTCGTCTCCATCCGCCATCTGACCACCTACCGGTACCGCAACCCGGTCTCGTTCGGCGAGCATCGGATGATGTTCCGCCCCCTGGAGGCGTTCGACCAGAGGGTGTTGTCGGCCGAACTCGAGATCTCACCCGAGCCTGGCCTGTTCCGGCACGTGCACGACGCCGGCGGCGCGAGCGTCGGTGTCGTGCGCTTCGATCGCCGTTCGGACCGGCTGAGCTTCGAGAGCCGCATCCTGTTGGAGCACGCGCCGCACGGCGGCTTCGACCTAGAGGCCGAAGGCGCCGTCCTGCGCGATGGGACCCCGCTCTACGACGGTCACGAGATGGCGGAGCTGGCCCGCTCACTGACCCGCTGGCGGCCCGATCGCGGGGAGGTTGCGGCCTGGGCGCGCAGCTTCCTGCGGCCGGTCGGGCCGACCCGCGTCTCCGAGGCGCTGACCGAGATGACGCATGCGATCCGCGAGGGGTTCGCCTACCGCCTGCGCCTCAGCGGCGCACCTCAGACGCCCGTGGAGACCCTGGAGAGCCGGACCGGGAGCTGTCGCGATTTCGCCGTGCTGATGATGGAGGCCGCCCGCAGTCTGGGTGTCGCGGCGCGGTTCGTGTCCGGCTACGTCTACTCGACCTCGCCCAAGGGCCGGACAGGCGGCGGGCACACGCACGCCTGGATCCGCGCGTATGTGCCCGGCTGCGGCTGGATCGACTTCGATCCCACCAACGGCATCATCGGCGGCGCCGATCTGATCCGGGTCGCGGTCGCGGCCGATCCGCGGGAAGCCCTGCCTCTGCACGGCACCTGGACCGGTGAGGCCGGTGACTACCTCGGCATGGATGTGGAGGTGGCCATCTCGACCCCGCCGGCGGTCGCCGCGAAACTTCAGGCCGTTTCGGGGGTTGCGCTAGCTCGTTGAGGCAAGGGTTCGTCGATGCGCATAAGGGCCGGCTACGAGATCAGCTACGACTGTCCGGCGCCGACGCCCATGCTGCTGATGCTGAACGTGCGGCCCGAGCGTGCGGCGGACCTGGAAACGCCCGACACGATCCAGACCGACCCGGTCGTGCCGGTGCGGCTGTACGTCGACACCTTCGGCAACGTTTGCGGCCGCCTCGTCGCGCCGGCCGGTCGGATCACCTTGCGGTCCGGTTTCGTGATCCGCGACGACGGGCAGCCGGACCCGCAATGTCCCGAGGCCATCCAGCACGCGGTCGAGGACCTACCCGACCAGCTCGTCGAATACCTGCTGCCCTCCCGCTACTGCGACACTGAGCTTCTGAGCGACCTGGCGTGGCGGACCTTCGGCGATACGCCGCCGGGGTGGGAGCGCGTGCAGGCGGTGGTCGACTACACCCATGCCCGGATCGCATTCGGCTATCACCATGCCCGGGCGACGCGGACCGCGCACGAGGCTCACGAGGAAGGCTGCGGCGTCTGTCGCGACTACGCACACCTGGCGATCACGCTCTGCCGCTGCCTCAATATCCCCGCGCGCTACTGCACCGGCTACCTCGGCGACATCGGGGTGCCCCCGGCCGACGCACCCATGGATTTCAGCGCCTGGTTCCAGGTGTGGCTCGGCGGGGAGTGGCGCACCTTCGACGCGCGTCACAACCGGCCGCGGATCGGGCGAATCCTGATGGCCGTCGGCCGGGACGCCACGGACGTGGCGATCACCACCCATTTCGGCCGGGCCGGGCTGGCCGGGTTCAAGGTGGTCACCGAGGAGGCGCCCTAGCCGCCGAAGTTGAGGCTCAGCATCGCCCGGACGGTGGGCGCGGTGACGGGCCAGATGAGACCGGACGGCGAGGCCCACCAGCCCTCTGCGCCGGTGACGTTGGACGCCAGCACCCGGAGCTGCGCGGGGCGGCCGCCAAGATCGAAGCGGCGGCGTGCGCCGATGTTGAGCTGCACCTGGGACGGAGTCTTGAAGGTGTTGCGGGTATCCGCCCACCGATCCGACCAGTAGCTGAGCTGCGCGTCGACCGACCAGCCCGCGCCGAGCTGCCGCTCGACGCTCGCATTGGCGACGAGGTCGGATATGCCGGCGGCGCGGTCGCCGACGACGCCGGCGTCCACCAGCGGGCCCGAAACCCGGGGCCGGAAGGCGACCGCGCCGAGCACGATGCTGGTCTTCTCGTCCAGCTGTCCGGCCAGCGACCCCTCTACGCCGCGATGCGAGACCTCGCCGACGAAGCCGAAGGAGCCATCAGCCCGCGAGCCGGTGGTGGGTTTCGAGACCTCGAACAGCGCGCCGATGAAGGTCAGGTCATCGGTCAGGGCGTGACGGACGCCCAACTCGTGCTGTTCGGCCTCGACGGGGGCGAGAACCTCGTTCGCATTGGTCGCGCTCTGCGGCGCGACGCCGGACTCCTCCAGGCCGGTGACCCAGCTGGCGAAGACCGAGGTGCGTGGGCCGAGGCTCCAGACCGCGGATGCGTTGTACAGCGTGGTCTCGTCCACGCCGCGCGTGCGCAAGCCCGAGAAGGTGCGGACGTCCTTCTCATAGCGGGTGCGGTGGGCGCCCAGGCGAACCTGCAGCCGATCGGCCCACACGAGGCCATAGCCGATGGAGGCGGTGACCTGATCGACGGTGTCGCGGCCGCGCTTGCCGCGCCAGACGGGCTCCACGGATGGCGCCACGTCGGTGGCGAGCGTCAGCGGGCCGAGGGGCACGGCGAGCGGGCTGGCGAGATCCACCTCGCTGTGGCGCCCCCCTGACCGAGGCGCTGACCAGGTGGCTCACCGCGCCAGCCCCGAACACCCGGCTGACACGCGCCTCCGCTGAATCGGCCGTGTTGGTCTTGCCCGGGCTCAGCATCAGCGTGCCGACGGCGGGCGCCGTCGGCGCGGGTCTCGATCAGCGTGAAGTCGGTTCGGTCGGCGTCGAACACCGAGTGGAACGCCGAGAGGTCCACCGACCAGGCTCCGAAGGCGCCCGCGTAGAGCACGCCCATGTTGGCGTTCAGCGCCTCGACCCGCGCCCAGTCGGGGGAATAGGCGTGCTGCGCGCGGGCGGGCGGCGGCGTCGCGCCATCCAGCGGCTTCATGGCGTAGTCGCCGTCATAGTGGCGCTTGTAGGCTGTGGCGAAGGCGCGGACGGTCTGGCTCCCGGTGACCCGCCAGCGACCCACGAGCCCTATGTCGACCGCTTCGCCCTCCGTGCCCGCGCCCCACCGCGCCACGGGCCGCCAGACGAGCCCGCCTGTCAGACCAAAACGATCCGCGCCGTCCTGCCACGAACCGTTGAACTCGACCGCCTGGGTCCCGTAGTCCCGAAAGCCTGCGCCGACGGAGAACGTGTTCGAAGCGCCGGGCTCCCTCAGGCGATAATTCACGACGCCCGACGGTGCGGGGTAGGCGAGGCGGGCGGCGTTCACGCCGACGCGGACGCTGACGCCCGCGAGCACAGGATCGTTCAGCCCGACGGCGCGGCTGAAGTAGGCGTCGTTGATCCGGTAGGCTCCCGAGTTGTTGAGGTCGAAGCCGCGGACCTGCCCCTCGTTGTAGAGGCCGATCTGCTCGATGCCCACGCGTTCGCCGAAGGCGTCGGCCGCCGAACGGAGGGCGTTGTCCTGGGCCGCCGCGGGACCCGCGACAGCGGCGCACGAAAGAAAGAGAACGCTGATACGTGACATCCGTGTAATTCCGGCGAACGGGGGTGTTCAGACCGGACGGTTTGTCGGATGTTGCCGCGGGGACGGCGTGGCTGCGGGCGTGATTTATTCGTGATGGTTTGGCGATGAACGAGCACGTCGCGGTATGGCCGAAGCTGACGCTGGCCCGCGAACTGCCCTTCAGTCTGGCCGGCACCCTGGTCCGCCCCGCGGCGCTCGAGGTCGAGACCGAGGGGCGAGTCGCCGCGCTGGAACCGCGGGTGATGAAGGTGCTCGTGGCGCTTCATCGTGCGCGCGGGCAGCCCGTCAGCCGCGATGAGCTGATCGACCTCTGCTGGCAAGGCCGCATCGTCACCGAGGGTGCGCTGAACCGCTGCGTCGCCCAACTTCGCAAGGCGCTGTCGGACAATCCGCGGATCAAGCTCGATACCATCCCGACGGTCGGCTACCGGCTGCAGGCCAGCGGCGAGGTGCGGCGGCTGGGAAGAGCGGAGGCGGCGTCGAGCCCGCCGGCCGAGCCGCCAGCAGCGGGCGCCGTTCCGTCGCGTCGCCGCTGGATGGTCGGCGGCGTCGTCGCGGCGGCCCTGGCTGCAATCCTTGGCGGGCTGGTGCTCTTACCGCGGCCGGTGGCCTGGGCGACCCAGGCCTATCATCCTCTCACCGCCGAACTGGGCATGGAGACGCACCCCGCGATCTCGCCCAACGGCCAGCAGCTGGTCTACGCCCAGCGGCCCGACTCCACGGTCGGCCGCGACCTCTACATCCGCGGCGTCGAGCAGGGCACGCCGGTGCGGATCACGACCGACCCTGCGGACGACCACAGCGCCTCGTGGTCGCCCGGCGGCGATCGGGTGGTGTTCGTGCGGAGCTATCCTGACGGCGCCTGCGCCCTGGTCGTCGTCCCCGTGCCGATCGGGCCGGAGCGCATCGCCGCGCGGTGCGAGTCCTCCACCTACACCCGGGTTGGCTGGCTCGACGCCAACACGCTGGCGATCGGCGACAAGCCCAAGCCTAGCCTGCTGTACCGCATCCGCTCGGTCGACCTCACCAGCGGCGCCGTGCGGGATCTGACAAGCCCGCCGGTGGAAACGCTGGGGGACTCCGATCCCAGCGTGTCGCCGAATGGCCGTTACATCGCCTTCCGCCGCAGCCGGCTTCATGGGCGCCGACGACCTCTACCTCAAGGATCTCAAGACCGGGCGCGAGCGGGCGCTGACGACCGATGGTTGGAAGGCGGCGGGCTATGTGTGGTCCGCCGACAGCCGCCACATCTTCTATTCCTCGAACCGCGGGGGCGAGTTCGGGCTCTGGACCATCGACACCGCGCGGCGGGAGCCGCCGAGGCGGATCGGCCTGGGCGTGGGCCAGCTCACCTTCAGCCGCATGTCGATCGACCGCCGCAACCGTCTGGCCGTCGAGGCGCCGCGGACGCGCACCAATCTCGCCGCGATCTCCGCCGACGGCTCGGTCCGGCCCATCACCGACGCCATGGGCGGCGACTGGGATCCGGAAGGGGCGACCGATGGAACCGTCGCCTATGCCTCGATGCGGAGCGGCGGCTCGGAGCTGTGGGTGACCCGGCCCGACGGGCAGTCGGTGCGCCTGACGAGCCTAGGCGGCTCCTATGTCCATTCGCCACACTGGTCGCCCGACGAGCAGAGCCTGGTGTTCGTCGGCGTGAAGGGCCGGCGGGCGGAGCTCTACACCATCGGCCGCGACGGCTCGCGACTGCGGGCGATCACGCAGGATGGTCAGGACAAGCTGGATCCCGTTTGGGGGCCGGACGGTCAGATCCGCTATCTCGAGCGCGTCGGGCCGCGCTACCGGGTGATGCAGCTCGATCCGAACGGCGCAAGCGGTCCCACGTTCACCGGCCGCGAGGGCTTCTGGGCGCTTCGGATGGCGCCCGACGGCCGGCTGTTCGGACAGCCTGTGAACATGGACGCGGCGGCGCCGCTGGACGGCCGCGGCCCCTCGGCGCCGGTAGGCCCCAACGACACGTGGACGGTCGGCCGCGACGGCGTCCTGGTGAAGCGCGCGCGGGGGGCGTCGCCGGCGGCCGTCTGGCTGCATCCGTGGAGCGGTCCGGCCCGTCGGCTGGCCGAGGTCCCGACGATCACCGGCGAGATCGGCGCCGGACCCGGGGGCCAGGTGCTGATCTCGCGCAGTCTCGACGAGCAGGTGGACCTGGGGCTCTTCGACCTCAGCGCGGGGCGCTAGGCGAGTCCCCCGAGGTCGGCGGCGCCGCCGGCCGTGTCTTGTTCGGGCGCCGGATAGCGGAACCCCTGGCCCTGGCCATTTGCGGCGGCGAACTGCTGCTCGACGAAGGCCCAGTTGATCGCCTGGTCGAACCAGCGCTCGAGGAAGCCCTTCCGGTCGTTCTTGTAGTCCAGGTAATAGGCGTGTTCCCACACGTCGCAGACCAGCAGCGGCGTGCCGTCCTCGTGCACGATGGGCGTGTCGCCGTCGTGGTACGAGGTGACCTTCAGCCCGTCGGCGCCGGCCACCAGCCAGGCCCAGCCCGAAGCGAAGTGGTTCACGCCCTCGTTGACGAAGGCGTCCTTCAGCTGCGCCAGACCGCCGAACGCCTGCTCGATGGCCGCCGCCAGCTCGCCGGACGGCGGCTGATAGTCGGGCGTCATGCACGCCCAGAAGAAGGCATGGTTCCAGGCCTGGCCCGCATTGTTGAAGAGCTTCTGGTCGCCCGTGCGCCGCGCCTCCCGCACCACCTCTTCCAGCGGACGGCCGGCGAGACCTGCCTTGGGGGGCGAGCTCGTTCGTCTTCTCCACATAGGCCTTGTGATGCTTGCCGTGGTGGGTGTGCAGGGTTTCGGCCGATACGACGGGTTCGAGCGCGTCGTGGGCGTACGGAAGCGGGGGGCAGGACGTACATGGCGGTTTTCCCTGGATCTGCTGAGGCGAAGATGCAGCCACGAGGCGCGGGGCGCCTGTCGACTGTCCAACACAGCTGGGGTGCAACCGTTCCGGCCTCAAGGTTTTGCAATTGACTTGCAACTGCGCAGGCTTATGAGGCTGCGAACCATTTGCAGGTTGGAGTAGGTCGGGGTGCGGATGAAGTCTCGGGTGTGGTTGGCCGGTGCGGCCCTGTCGGCTCTCGTCGCGGGCGCGGCGCGCGCGGACGATGCGGCCCCCACCGATATCTCCGAGGTGGTGATCACCGCCCTGCGCGTCGAGCAACCCCGCGCCGCCACGCCGGCCACCGTCCAGGTGATCGGCGAGCAGGAGCTGACCACCCAGCAGACCCTCTCCCATAGCGCCGTCGAGGCCGTGGCGGCGCTGGTGCCGTCGTTCTCGCCCACGCGCCAGAAACTGTCGGGGGCGGGCGAGACCCTGCGCGGGCGCTCGCCGCTCTATCTGGTCGACGGGATTCCGCAGTCGACGCCGCTGCGCGACGACAGCCGGGACGGCTTCACCATCGATCCGTTCTTCATCGACCGCGTGGAGGTGGTCTTCGGCTCGAACGCCATCCAGGGCATCGGCGCGACCGGAGGCGTCATCAACTACGTCACCGTGCCGACGCCCCAGGAGTCCGACGGCTGGGCCGGCAAGGTGATGGGCCAGACCACCTTCGACGACGAGGGGGAGGGCGACAGCTTTGGCTACAAGGTCGCCGGCTTGGTGGGCCGTGACTTTGGCCGGTGGGACTTCACCGCTGGGGCGGCCTACGAGACCCGCGGGGCGTTCTACGACGCCGACGGCCTGCGGATCGGGCCGGACAGCACCCAGGGCGACATCCAGGATTCCGACAGCTGGTCGCTGTTCGGCAAGGCCGGCGTCGATCTCACCGACAGCCGCCGCATCGAGGTGATGGCCAACCACTTCGAACTGCAGGGCGATGGCGACTACATCGTCGTCAACGGCAGCCGCGCGACCGGGCGGCCGACCAGCGGCTGGCGCGGCAAGCAGCTGGGCGAGGCGCCGCGCAACAAGGTGAGTTCGATCGCGATCGCCTACCGCGACGGCGAGTTGCTCGGCGGCGCGTTCTCGGCGCAGGCTTTCGCCCACGACTACAAGGGCACGTTCGGCGGCGGTCGCGAGGGCACCTTCCAGGATCCCCGCATCGCGCCGGTCGGGACGCTGTTCGACCAGTCGGAGAACAACTCCGAGAAGCTCGGCTTCAAGCTTGACTACGAACGCGGCATCGACGCCGTGCCGGGCTTCAGGTTCCTGATCGGCCTCGACGGTCTCAAGGACAAGACCTACCAGGCGCTGATCCTCACCGGCCGGAAATGGGTGCCGGAAACCACCTACGAGAGCCTCTCGCCGTTCGTGCAACTGCGCCAGGCGCTGTTCGACGATCGGGTGCACCTGTCGGCGGGCGTGCGCCAGGAGAACGCCACGCTGAAGGTCGACGACTACACCACCATCTTCGCCGCAGGCGGCGGCGTGGCGGTGGCCGGCGGCTCGCCGAGCTTCGAGGAGACCCTGTACAACGTCGGCGGGACGGTGACGCTGATCGACGGCGTCACGGCCTATGCGTCCTACGCCCAGGGCTTCACCATGCCCGACGTCGGGCGTGTGCTGCGTGCGATCAACACGCCGGGCCGGAACATCGACAGCTATCTCGATGTCGAGCCGGTGGTCTCGGACAACCTCGAACTGGGTGTCGAGGTGAATCGCGAACGGTGGCGGGCCTCGCTGGCCTATTTCGAGTCCAAGTCCGACCGCGGCGCCCTGCTGGTGTTGAACTCGGGCGGCACATTCGACGTGCAGCGCCAGAAGACCAAGATCGACGGCTTCGAAGCCACCCTGCGGGTCCGCGTCGCGGATTGGCTGACCCTGGGCGGCGCCTATTCGAAGCTGAACGGCCGCACCGACGGCAACGGCGACGGCGTGCTGGACCGTGACCTCAACGGCGCGAATATCTCGCCCGACCGTTTCACCGCGTTTGCGGAAGCTGCCTGGGGACCGGCCTCGCTGCGCCTCCAGGCGCAGACGTATGAGAGCCGCAGCTTCGAGGGCGAGCCTGCCGCCAACAGCTTCGAGGGCTACACCCTCGTCGACGCCGTCGGCACGTGGCGTTTCGCGGCGGCCGACGTGAGCCTGGGCGTCCAGAACCTGCTGGATGAGCAGTACATCACCTACTTCAGCGACACCCAGAACCCCACCGACAATGCGCGCTACTGGGCCGGCCGGGGCCGCACCGTGACGCTCACCGTGGCGAAGCGCTTCTGATGGCTGTCCTTCGGACCCTGCACGCCTGGGCCGGCGCGTTCCTCGCGCTGTTGCTGGTCGTGCTCGGTCTGAGCGGCAGCCTGCTGGTGCTGCGCGATCCGTGGGTCAAGCTGACGACGCCCGAGGCCCGGATGTCGGTCGAAGCCTCGCCGCAGGCGTTGGGCGCGGCCGTGCAGGCGCTGGAGCTGGGGGGCGCCGGGCGAGGTCCGCAACGTCGTCTTCGCCCGCGAGGATCTCGGCGTCCATCGCGTCTACTTCAGGGACAAGGATCAGGGCTATGCGGCCGCCGACGGGCGGCTGATCCGACGCTTCAAGCCAGTGGAGACGGTCGACGGCTGGCTGTTCGAGCTGCACCACTACCTGCTGGCCGGTGAAACCGGCATGAAGGTGGCCGGCGCGGCGGGGCTCGCGGGCGCGGCGCTGGTGATCACTGGGATCATCGTCTGGATCCCGGCCTGGCGCAGCTTCGGCGCGCGCGTCTGGCCCAAAACGGTGACCAGGCGCGCGGACCTCGTGAGCTCGCACCGCAACCTGGGCATGATCACAGCGCTGCCGGTGCTGGTCCTCTGCCTGACCGGCGGGGCCATCGTGTTCAACGAGACCACCCAGAAGTGGATGACGACCATCGCGCCGGGACCAGCCGCGCCGAAGCCGCCGAAGGCGGGCGAGGGCGAGGTGAACTGGATCAGGGCGCTGGCGGCGGCGCAGGCGCAGTTCCCGGACGCCACGCTGCGGATGGCGGCGAATCCCGCCAAGCCGGGGGCGCCCGCGAGCATCCGGATGAAGCAGCCCGGCGAATGGCATCCGAACGGCCGCACAGTCGTGTGGATCGACCCGGTCGACGAGCGCGTGCTGGGCGCGGTCGACGCCATGCGGCTGGGCTCTGGCCTGCGCGCCTACAATAGCTTCTATCCGCTGCACGCCGGCAAGGTCGGCGGGCTGGCGTACGAGGCGGTGGTCCTTCTGAGCGGCCTCGCACTCGCGGGTCTGGGCGGCTTCGGTCTCTGGGCGTTCCTGATCAAGCAGACGCGGCGCAGGCCTGCCCGCCGCACCCTCGCGGTGCAGCCGGCGGAATAGCGCCCACCGCCTGGCCTATTGAGCCGCCTGTTCCTGGGCGTAGCCGAGCTGCTCGTTCAGGCGGTCCAGAACCTCGATCGCGGCTTCGGGCACGACGGTGCCCGGCGGGAAGATCGCGGCGACGCCCATCTCCTCCAGCGCCTTGAAGTCCTCCGGCGGGATGACGCCGCCTACGAAGACCACGATGTCGGGCCGGCCGAGCTTGGCCAGTTCCGACTTCAGCTCCGGCACCAGGGTGAGGTGACCGGCGGCCAGCGAGCTTGCACCCACGGCATGGACGTTGTCGCGGACAGCCTGGGCGGCGGTTTCGGCGGGCGTCTGGAACAGGTCGCCGATGTCGACATCGAACCCGAGGTCGGCGAAGCCCGAGGCGATCACCTTCTGGCCGCGATCGTGGCCGTCCTGGCCCATCTTGGCGACCAGCACGCGCGGCTTGCGGCCGTCGGCCTGCTGGAAGGCCTGGGTCATGGCCTTGGCGCGCTGGCCGGCGGGGGTCTCGCCCGCTTCGCGCAGATACACGCCCTTCACCGCGTCGGCATGCGCCTTGTGACGGCCGAACACCTTTTCCAGCGCATAGGAGATCTCGCCGACTGTGGCCTTGGCGCGGGCGGCGTTGACCGACAGCTCCAGCAGGTTGCCGTTGCCGGCCGCGCCGGCGGTCAGGGCGTCGAGGGCGGCGGCGACCGCCTCGGGATCACGCTCGGCCTTGAGGCGGTTGAGCTTGGCGATCTGGGCGTTGCGGACCGCCGTGTTGTCCACCTTCAGAACAGGGATCTCGTCGGCGACCTCGGGCTTGTAGCGGTTCACGCCGACGACGGTCTGGTGGCCGCTGTCGATGCGGGCCTGGGTGCGGGCCGAGGCCTCCTCGATGCGGCGCTTGGGCAGGCCGTCCTCGATGGCCTTGGCCATGCCGCCCAGCGCCTCGACCTCGGCGATGTGCGCCAGGGCGCGCTCCGCGAGGGCCGCGGTCAGCGCCTCGACATAGTGGCTGCCGCCCCACGGGTCGACCACGCGGGTCTGGCCGCTCTCCAGCTGGATGAAGAGCTGGGTGTTGCGGGCGATGCGGGCCGAGAAGTCGGTCGGCAGCGCGAGCGCCTCGTCGAGCGAGTTGGTGTGCAGGCTCTGCGTCTGGCCGCTGGTGGCGGCGAGCGCCTCGATGGCGGTCCGCGCCACGTTGTTGAACACGTCCTGGGCGGCGAGCGACCAGCCCGAGGTCTGGGTGTGGGCGCGCAACGAGAGGGACCGGGAGTCCTTCGGGTCGAATTCCTGCTTCACGAGCTTGGCCCACAGCAGGCGGCCGGCGCGCTGCTTGGCGATCTCCATGAAGACGTTCATCCCGGCGTTCCAGAAGAACGAGAGGCGGGGCGCGAACTGGTCGACGGTCATGCCCGCGGCGACGCCGGCGCGGATGTACTCGATGCCGTCCGCCAGGGTGTAGGCGAGCTCCAGGTCGAGCGTCGCGCCCGCTTCCTGGATGTGATAGCCGCTGATCGAGATCGAATTGAACCGCGGCATCTCCTTCGACGTGTAGGCGAAGATGTCCGCGATGATCCGCATCGAGGGGCCCGGCGGGTAGATGTAGGTGTTCCGGACTAGGAACTCCTTCAGGATGTCGTTCTGGATCGTGCCGGTCAGCTTCTCGTGCGGCACGCCCTGTTCCTCGGCCGCCACCACATACAGCGCCAGAATCGGCAGCACCGCGCCGTTCATGGTCATCGACACGCTCATCTTGTCGAGCGGGATGCCGTCGAACAGCGTGCGCATGTCGAGGATGCTGTCGATCGCCACGCCGGCCATGCCGACGTCGCCCGGCACCCGCGGGTGGTCGCTGTCGTAGCCGCGGTGGGTGGCGAGGTCGAAGGCGATGGACAGCCCCATCTGACCGGCCGCCAGGTTGCGGCGATAGAAGGCGTTGGAGTCCTCGGCCGTGGAGAAACCCGCGTACTGGCGGATGGTCCACGGGTTGGTCGCGTACATCGTCGGGTAGGGACCACGGACGAAGGGGGCCAGGCCCGGATAGCCGCCGAGCCTGGCGAAATCCTCGCTGTCGGCCGCGCCATAGGCGGGCTTCACCGGGATGCCTTCCGGCGTATCCCAGGCGGCGCCCGTCGGCGGCTGAACCTCGGACGGACCGGCCTCGAAGGGCAGGACGGCGAAATCGGGGAAGCCGCTCATTGCGCCGCCTCGTACTTTTCGGACAGCCGCATGGGCTTGAGCGCCACGCACCGGCCGTCGGGGCCGGGCAGGCGGGCGTCGGGGGGCCTGGACGGGCCGTGCGGTCGGACGCTCGATCTCGACCGGGGCGTCCTCGGCGGGCGGGAAGGCGGTGACGCCCACGATCTTCAGCTCGCCCCGGGCGGCGTTGGCGGCCTCCACATCGCGAGCGACATCGCCCTTCTCAAGCGCGGCGATGATCCCGCCGGCGGCTTCGATGGCCTGGAACTTCGACCAGGCGGCGCGGGCGATCTGGTCGGTCAGACCCTCGATGTAGCCCGAGCCCGCGGCGGGGTCGGCGACGCGTCCGACGAAGGCCTCTTCCATGAGCACGAGCTGGGTGTTGCGGCTCTGGCGCCGCGCGAAGGCGGTGGGCAGGCCCAGCGCATCGGTGAAGTTACCGAGCTGGACGGCGTCGGCGCCGCCGACCGCCGCGCCGAAGCCCGCGGCGGTGAGGCGGATCATGTTGGTATAGGCGTCCTTCGCCGCCAGCATCCGCCGCGACGAGCGCGCCTCGATCCGCGCCTGGGGGCTTGCGCCGCAGGCCGTCGCAAGCCGCGCCCACACCACGCGCGCGGCGCGGAGCTTGGCGATCTGCAGGAAATAGTCGGCGTCGGCGGAGAGGCCCAGCGTGATGCGGGCGAAGGCCTCGTCGATCGGCAGACCGGCGCGCACCATGGCCTTGGCGTAGGCCACGGCGGCGGCCGCCGCGAACGCGATCTCGAGGGCTTCGCCGCCGCCGGCTTCGTGGGCCACGCGACCCGAGGCGAGGAACAGCTGGGCGTTGGGGTAGGGCTGAGCCAGGCGGGCGGCGACGGTCGCGGCGCTGACCAGGTGGCTCTCGATGGGGCCCGGGCTCGCGCCGGTCTCGGCGAAGCCGCTCAGCGGGTCGAGATTGAAGTTGAGCTTGGCGCCCGGCGACGACTTGGCCACCGCGTGCAGCCAGTCGGCCGCCTTGGCGCCCAGGAAGCCCGCATCCAGCCCGACCGGCGCCAACTCGACGATGACCTCCTTGAGCGCGCGGGCCAGGTGGTCGGCCGAGCCGATGGCCACGCCGGCCCCGCCGGTCGGGTCGATCTTGACCGTCACCGACGCCGCGCCGCCGTTCAGGTCGGCGAGCAGTTCGGCGTTGGCGCCCGCTGGATCCGGATGGGCGCTCAGCGTGCGGACGTCCCACGGCCGCTCGGCGTCAAAGGGCCGGGGCGGGAAGGCGGTCGGCTTCGCCGACTGGGCGTAAAGCGGTTGGATCTCGAGGCCTTCGGCCGTCGATTTCACCAGGTTCTCGAAGGGCTTGTCGCCAAGGGTCTTGGCGACGAGGCCGCGCCAGGCGTCCTCGCCCGCAGGGGTGAATCCGGGGTCCAGGAGGCTTGCGTCGGACATGGGCGCAGATGGGCCGTCACGCGCGTGCGCGTCAAGTTCACCCAGCGTGATCAAAAGCCCCGCGACTCGGCGCAAGTTCGGGCCGGAAGCTCCGGGAGGACCGCATGCCCGTCGACTATCGCACTCAGGACATCCTGATGGACTGGGGCCCGCGCATCGCCATCGCCATCGTCATCCTCATCGTCGCCCACTTCCTGGCGAAGGCGACGCAGTGGGGCTTGGCCAAGCTGATCGACCGGCTGCCCGGCGCCAAGCAGCACAATGAAGGCGTCGAGCCGAAGGAGACGGTGGGCTATCAGTTGGGGCAGCTGGCCTACTGGCTGGTGCTGCTGATCGGTCTTATCGCGGCCCTGACCATCCTCGAACTGACCAGCATCGTCGCCCCGCTGAACGGCCTTCTGCTGGAGGTGGCGGCGTTCATCCCCAACCTGATCGGCGCGGTGGTGATCTTTTTCGTCGGCTTTATCGTCGCGACGCTGGCGCGGAGGGTCGTCGAGGCCGGCCTCGCTGCGGCTCGGATGGACGCCTGGCTGGAACGGGCGGGGCTGTCGCGCGTCACCGGCGCGTCCGGCCTGTCACGCACGGTCGGCACGCTGGTGTTCGTGCTGATCATAATTCCTGTGACGATCGCGGCCCTGCAGCAGCTGGGCGTGAGCGCCATTTCGGATCCGGCGGTCTCGGTGCTGGCGACGGTGCTGGACGCGCTCCCGCGCATCGTGGCGGCGGCCATCGTCCTGGCCGTGGCCTTCGTCATCGGCCGCTGGGTGTCGAGCCTGCTGGAGCAGCTGCTGCCGTCGCTGGGCTTCGATCGCAGCCTGCAGGCGCTTGGCGTCGGTCAGCCCGAGCCCGTTGCGGAGGAGGCCGTCGAGCCCGTCGTGGTCGCGACCCCGGCGATCACGCCCTCGAAGGTGGTGGCCCGCCTGGCGCTCGTCGCCATCATGCTGTTCTCGGCCGTGGAAGCTGCGCGCCTGCTGGCCTTCGCAGCCATCGCGGTGATGCTGACGGAGATCCTCGAACTCGCGGGGCACGTGCTGTTCGGCGGAGTGATCATCGCCATCGGCGTGATGATCGCCAACTTCCTCTCGGGCCTCATCGACCGCTCGACGAATGGCGCGGACGGCTTCGCCTCCGACATCGTGAAATGGGCGACCATCGCGCTCGCCACCGCCATGGGGCTGCGCTTCATGGGGATCGCCGACGAGATCGTGGTCCTGGCGTTCGGTCTGATCCTAGGCTCGGCCGCCGTCGCAGCGGCGTTGGCGTTCGGGATCGGCGGCCGGGAGGCGGCGGCGAAGATGCTGGAAAAATGGACGAAGGGCGGCGGTTCGAAGCCGCCGCCCTCCAGCCTCTAGGATCTAGACCCGCTCGACGATGATCGCCGGCGCCATGCCGCCGGCGGCGCACATGGTGACCAGGCCGCGCTTGAGGTCCCGGCGCTCGAGTTCGTCGACGATCGTGCCGATCAGGATCGAGCCGGTGGCGCCGATCGGGTGACCCAGCGCCATGGCGCCGCCGTTCACATTGACCTTCTCGCGGTCCAGGTTCAGGTCGCGGATGAACTTCTCGGCGACGACCGAGAAGGCCTCGTTGATCTCCCAGAGGTCGATGTCGTCCGGCGTCAGGCCGGCCTTTTTCAGAACTTTCTTGGCGGCCGGAACCGGCGCGTTGAGCATCAGCGTGGGGCTATCCCCGACGTTGGCCATGGCGACCACGCGAGCGCGGGCCTTCAGCCCGTTCCTGGCCGCATACTCCGGCGAAGCCAGCAGGACGGCCGCCGCACCGTCCACGACGCCCGACGAGTTGCCGGCGTGGTGGAAGTGCTGGATCTTCAGGTCCGGATAGACCTGGTTGATCAGGCCCGCGAGCGTTGTGCCCCGGTCGTCGAGCGGGAAGTTGGCCATCGCCTCGAAGGACGGCTTCAAGGCGGCCAGCCCCTCGAGCGTCGTCTGCGGGCGGGGGAATTCCTCACGGTCCAGGGCGATCGAGCCGTCCTCGCGATAAACGGGCACCAGCGAACGGTCGAAACGGCCCTCCTTGATCGCCTTGTCGGCGCGCTGCTGGCTGACGTAGGCCAGCTCGTCCAGCGCCTCGCGGCTGATGCCTTCGAGCGTGGCGATGGCGTCGGCGCAGACGCCTTGGTGCGACTGCGGATGCTTGGCGCGCAGGCGGGTGTTGCCGGAATCGATCAGGGCCGGGCCGCCGTCCGGGCCGGTCTGGCTGGCGGTGGCGGCGGTGTAGCTCATCATCTCGGTGCCGCCGGCGATCACCAAGTCTTCCATGCCGGACATGATCTGAGCCGCGGCGAGGTTCACGGCGGTAATGCCCGAGCCGCAGAAGCGGTCCAGGGTCACGCCGCTGGCGCGCGTGTCGTAGCCGGCGTCGAGGGCGGCCATGCGGCCCATGTCGCCGCCTTGCTTGCCGCGCTGGGACGAGGTGCCCCAGATGATGTCGTCGACCTCTTCGGTCTTCAGGTGATTGCGCTCGGCCAGCGCCTTCAGGACCGTGGCGGCGAGGTGCTGGGGGTGGTGGTCGGCCAGCGCGCCTTTGCCAACCTTGCCGATGCCGCGCGGCGTGCGGCAGGCGTCGATAATCAGGGCTTCGGGCATCTGCTTGTCCTCCCTCCGAAAGCGGCCGAACATCCTTGGCGGACGCTGCGGCAGTCCAGAGGAAATGCAGGTTGCCGCCTGCGATCGATATACATACGCTGTAAATCCAAACGAACGTTCGAGGTTTGAGCCATGGCCCTGCCGCCCGTCCTGCGTGACCGTCTCCGCCTGCCGGTGATCGGCAGCCCGCTGTTCATCATCTCGGGGCCGGATCTCGTGATCGCCCAGTGCAAGGCGGGCATCGTCGGCTCCTTTCCGGCGCTGAACGCCCGGCCGGCATCGTTGCTGGACGAGTGGCTTCACCGGATCACCGAGGAACTCGCCGCCTGGGATCGCGACAACCCCGACCGGCCGTCGGCGCCGTTCGCCGTGAATCATATCGTCCACAAGACCAACGACCGGCTCGAGCACGACCTCGAGATGTCGACCAAGTGGAAGGCGCCGGTCGTCATCACGTCGCTGGGTGCGCGGGAGGATGTGAACGCCGCGGTGCACTCCTACGGCGGCGTCGTGCTGCACGACGTGATCAACGACCGCTTCGCCCGCAAAGCGGTTGAGAAGGGCGCCGACGGCCTCATCACGGTCGCGGCCGGCGCGGGCGGCCACGCGGGCAAGCTCTCGCCCTTCGCCTTGGTGCAGGAAGTCCGCGAGTGGTTCGACGGCCCGATCGCGCTGTCGGGCTCGATCGCCAACGGCCGCGCCATCCTGGGCGCCCAGGCCATGGGCGCGGATCTGGCCTACATCGGTTCGGCGTTCATCGCGACCCAGGAGGCCAACGCCGAGGCGGAGTACAAGGCGATGATCGTCCAGTCGTCGGCCGACGACATCGTCTATTCGAACCTGTTCACGGGCGTGCACGGCAACTATCTGGCGCCGTCCATCCGCGCCGCAGGAATGGACCCGGACAACCTGCCCGAAAGCGACCCCTCGCGCATGAACTTCGGCTCGGGCGGCAACCAGAAGTCCAAGGCCTGGCGCGATATCTGGGGATGCGGCCAGGGCATCGGGGCGATCAAGGACGTGCCGTCCGCCGCCGACCTCGTGGCCCGGCTGGCCGAAGAGTACGAGGAGGCGAAGGCAGAGCTGGCGGAGAAAACGTCCTTCACGGCCGGCCGCGCGCTGCTCGCCGCCGAGTAGCCTTCAGAAAAACTGGCGAGCGGCGCAGCTTATTCCGTGTGCGCCGATAGGATTTAGAGGCTTTATTCCTCCTCACCCTAAAGGATGGGGGGAATAGATGTCTCGTTTCGCGCTTCGCTCGGCCGCCGGTTCGGCTGCTTTGGCGGCTCTCCTCAGCAGCGTCGCGCCGGCCGCTCTGGCTCAGGCGACGGGAGAGGCGCGCGACGCCGCGGCCGTGGCCGACGCCGGATCGCCCGTCGGCCTAGCGGAGGTGACCGTCACGGCGCGCCGGCGCGAGGAGAACGTCCAGGACGTGCCGATCGCGGTGTCGGTGACCACCGGCGAGCAGCTGGCCGATACCGGCGTCAGCAGCATCCTTCAGCTCACCCAGTTGGTGCCGACCCTGCAGGTGCTGTCGCCGAACCCGCGGAACACCGCGCTGACGATCCGCGGCCTGGGCGCGTCCTACGGCCTGGCCAACGACGGCCTGGAGCAAGGCGTCGGCGTCTACGTCGACCAAGTCTACAATTCGCGTCCGGCTTCGGCCACGCTCGACTTCATCGACATCCAGCAGATCGAGGTGCTGCGCGGCCCGCAGGGCACGCTGTTCGGCAAGAACACCACGGCGGGTGCGCTGAACGTCACGACACGCGATGCGAGCCAGGCGTTCGAGGCTCAATTCGAGGGCACGGTCGGTACTTACGACTATCGGCAGGTCAAGGGCACGGTGTCGGGGCCCATCGTGCAGGACAAGGTGGCGGCTCGGCTGTCGTACGTCGGCACATGGCGTGACGGCACGATATACAATCCCGTCCAGCAGAAGGATCAGAACGCGGTCAACAATCAGGCCTTGCGCGCGCAGATCCTGCTGACGCCGACCCAAGCCCTGACCATCCGCCTGAACGCCGACTACTCCTGGCAGCAGCCCGAGTGCTGCACCCAGCTCTATTACACGGTGGGCACGACCCTGAAGCCGGCCAATCAGCAGTACCCGGCGCTGGCCGCCGGCCGAAACTACCGTCCGCCGAGCACCAATCCCTACGACCGCAAGGCCGTCATCGACGATCTGATCCAGGCCGACCAGTGGCTGAGCGGTCTGTCGGCGATCGTCGACTACGATCTGGGCTTCGCCACCCTGACCGGGGTGGCCGCCCATCGGGAGTGGGACTGGGAGCCGCGCAACGACCGCGACTACACGGCGCTGGACGTCACGCGCCGCTCGAACAACCCCTCGCATCAGAAGCAGGACAGCCTAGAACTGCGCCTGGCCTCCAGCGGGGCGAGCCGCGTGGACTGGACGGTCGGCCTCTACTACTTCGACCAGAACGTCACGACGAACGGCGTCACCGAGTACGGATCGGACGCTTCGTACTGGCTGCTGCCCGCCACCAACACGCCCGCGGCGCTGCTCGAGGGCTACACGGTCTTCAACGACTCCACGATCGACACCACCAGCTATGCGGTGTTCGGCCAGCTCACCTGGAACGTCACCGAGCGGCTGAAGATCACGCCGGGCCTGCGCTACACCGACGAGAAGAAGGACGGCGCGTACGCCCAGCGCGTCACCGGCGGCCTGGCCACCACCGACGCCACCCTCATCAGTCGCCGAAACGGCATCGCCCGGCCGCAGGCCTTCTCGGCGGAGACCGACGACGGCTCGCTGTCGGGACAGATCGCGGTCTCCTACGAGGTCAGCGACACGCTCAACGTCTACGCCAGCTATTCGCGCGGGCATAAGTCGGGCGGCATCAACATGACGGCGCTCCCGCTGACGGCGCAGAACGTACCCGCCCAGGAAGCGGCCGTCATCGACCCGGAGAAGGTCACGACCTACGAGGCCGGGGTGAAGAGCCAGCTGTTCGACCGGCTGCTCACCGCAAACCTGGCGGTCTTCGCGACCGACGTGAAGGACTTCCAGGCCAATGTCGTCGACAGCGGGCCGGGCGCGCTTCGCGGCTATCTCGCCAATGTGGAGAAGGTCACGGTGCGTGGCGCCGAACTCGACCTGGCGACGCGCCGCATCGGGGGCTTCAGCGGCTATTTCAACTTCGCCTACACGGACGCCAAGTACGACGACTTCAAGAACGGTCCGTGCCCGCTGGAGCGGGTCGGCACGTCCACCGCCGCCTGCGACCTGTCGGGCCGGCAGCTTCCGGGCGTGTCGAAATGGGCGGGCGCCTTCGGGGCCGACTACCGCCGGGAGTCGGCGCTGCTGGGCGGCGGCGAGTTCTACCTGGGCGTCGACGCCAGCTTCCGCTCGTCGTACTTCGCCGACGCGACCACCTCGATCTACACGCGCCTGAAGGCGCAGCAGATCGTCAACTTCCGGGCCGGCTTCGAGTCCGAGACCGGATGGGAAGGTTTCGTGTCGCTGAAGAACGCCTTCGACGAGAAGTACATGCAGAACCTGACCGTGGTGTCGGGCAACTCCGGCCTCGTCGTCGGCACGCCCGGCGACGACCGCACGATCAGCTTCACGCTGCGCGGCCGCTACTAGCCGCCAGGCCCGGATCGGCGGCCGGCGCAGGCAAAGCTGCGCCGGCCCCAGAAAATCTTGGGCGCCTTCGAGCAATTCCGACTTAGATGCTGGGAATAAGACTCCTATCAAGGCGTCCGCTATCTTCTCAGGATGTCGGGGGAAGCTGTGCGCCTGCGCGTTCTGACCGAAACTTCGAGGGACCCTCGGACGATGACCGACACGCTTCTCAACCGCCGCCGCCTGCTCTCGGCGGGCGCCGCCGGCACCGCCGCCGCCGGCGCCGCCGCCGCCGGGGCTTCGCCGCTGGTGCTGGCCGAGGCCGCGCACGCACAGTCCAAGGCGCGCGAGCTCACCCTGCTGAACGTCAGCTACGACCCGACCCGGGAGCTCTACAAGGAGATCAACGCGGCGTTCAGGGCTTACTGGAAGGGCCGCACGGGCCAGGCGCTGAACATCAACCAGAGCCATGGCGGCTCGGGCAAGCAGGCGCGGGCGGTGATCGACGGCCTCGACGCCGATGTGGTCACTCTCGCGCTGGCCTACGACATCGACGAGATCGCCGCGCGCGGCAAGCTGCTGCCGCCCAACTGGCAAAGCCGGTTGCCGCACAATTCGGCGCCCTACACCTCCACGATCGTGTTCCTCGTCCGGAAGGGCAATCCCAAGCAGATCCGCGACTGGCCGGATCTCGTGCGGCCGGGCGTCCAGGTGATCACCCCGAACCCGAAGACCTCGGGCGGCGCACGGTGGAACTACCTGGCCGCATACGCCTGGGCGCTGAAGCAGCCGGGCGGCGGCCCGCAGAAGGCGGAGGCCTATCTTCGGGCGCTGTTCCGCAACGTGCCCGTGCTGGACACCGGCGCGCGGGGCGCGACGACCACCTTCGCCGAACGCGGCATTGGCGACGTGCTGATCGCCTGGGAGAACGAGGCCTATCTCTCGCTGGAGGAGTTCGGGCCGAAATTCGACATCGTCTACCCCAGCCTTTCGATCCTGGCCGAGCCGACGGTGGCGCTGATCGATCGCAACGTGGACAGGAAGAAGACCCGCATCCAGGCGGAGGGGTATCTCAACTTCCTCTACAGCCCGCTCGCTCAGAACCTGATCGGC
Organism: Phenylobacterium sp. J426; assembly: GCF_024699945.1. Taxonomy (GTDB): domain Bacteria; phylum Pseudomonadota; class Alphaproteobacteria; order Caulobacterales; family Caulobacteraceae; genus Phenylobacterium. The sequence continues at coordinate 2,707,803 of NZ_JAJOMY010000001.1, forward strand.
AAGCATCACTTCCGCCCGCGGAACGAGCAGGCGCTGGCGAGGTACCGCGCCAAGTTCCGCAGCCTCCCGCTGGTGACGGTGGACGGCCAGTTCGGGGGTTGGAAGAACGCCCAGGCGACGCACTTCGCCGACGGCGGCGTGTTCGACCGCATCTACAGGCGCTAGGTCGAACATGACGATAGCTACGCTGGCGGAGCCGCCCAGCAAGGTCCGGGGCCGGTGGGTGCAGCCCAGCATCCTGCCGGGCTTCCGCCTGGCGATGGGCTGGACCCTGACCTACCTCGGCCTGCTGGTCGTACTGCCGCTCACGGCCCTCATCCTGCGTCCATGGGAGTTGGGCGCAAGCGGGGTTTGGGAGACGCTCACAGAGCCCCGGGTGCTGTCGGCGCTGCGGCTCAGCTTCGGTGTGGCTGCGCTGGCGGCGCTGGCGAACGTGCCGCTCGGCCTGCTGGTGGCCTGGACCCTGACGCGATACGAATTTCCGGGCCGGCGGGTCATCGACGCCTTCGTCGACCTGCCCTTCGCTCTGCCCACCGCCGTGGCAGGCATCGCCCTGACGGCCATCTACGCGCCGACCGGCCTCCTGGGCGAGCCGCTCGCCCGCCTGGGGATCAAGACCGCCTACAGTCCGCTCGGCATCTTCATCGCACTGGTCTTCATCGGCCTGCCGTTCGTGGTCCGGACGGTGCAGCCGGTGCTGCAGGACCTGGACGTCGAGGTTGAGGAGGCGGCCCAGACTCTCGGCGCCACCAACCTGCAGCGGTTCAGGATGGTGGTGCTCCCCGCGCTGCTGCCGTCGCTGATCTCAGGCTTCAGCCTGGCCTTCGCCAGGGCGGTTGGCGAGTACGGCAGCGTGATCTTCATCGCCGGCAACATGCCGCTCAAGTCCGAGATCGCGCCGCTGCTGATCGTCATCAAGCTGGAACAGTACGACTACGCGGGCGCGGCCGCGGTGGGACTCGCGATGCTGACCATCTCCTTCGGAGCCCTGTTGGCGGTGAACGCCCTGCAGGTCTTTCTGGCGCGGCGAGGGCGCGCATGACCATTCGTCTTCCCGGCCTGGGGCCCGTGTTCCTCGCCCTGACCGTCACCGTTCTCGGCGTGCTGATCGTGCTGCCGCTGGGTGTCGTGTTCCAGCAGGCGCTGTCGCAGGGCCTGGGCGCCTATCTGGAGCCGCTGAAGCAGCCGGACGCGATCGCGGCCATCAGGCTGACCCTGACGGTGGCGGCGATCTCGGTCCCGTTGAACGCCGTCTTCGGGGTGGCGGCAGCGTGGGCCATCGCCAAGTTCGAGTTCAAGGGTAAGAGCCTGCTGGTCACCTTCATCGACCTGCCGTTCTCCATGTCGCCGGTGGTCTCGGGCCTGGTCTGGGTGCTGCTGTTCGGGGCGCAGGGCTGGTTCGGCGAGTTCCTGCTGGAGCACGACATCAAGATCATCTTCGCAACCTCCGGCCTGGTGCTGGCCACCGTGCTGGTCACGTTGCCGTTCGTGGCTCGCGAACTGATCCCTCTGATGCAGGACCAGGGTTCCGATGAGGAGGCCGCCGCCCTGACGCTTGGGGCGGGCGGTTGGACGACCTTCTGGCGCGTGACCCTGCCCAATATCCGCTGGGCGCTGCTGTACGGCGTCCTGCTCTGCAACGCCCGCGCCATGGGCGAGTTCGGCGCGGTCTCGGTGGTTTCGGGCAGCGTGCGGGGTCTCACGACCACTTTGCCGCTGCATGTCGAGGTGCTCTACAATGACTATGAATTCGTCGGCGCCTTCGCGGCGGCCTCAATCCTGGCCGGCCTCGGACTCGTCACCCTGGTCCTCAAGACCTTCCTCGAATGGCGTCATTCCGGTGAACTTTCGGCCCGTCGACGACACTGATCAGAATCTGGCCCTCGACATCCGCGGCGTGTCCAAGGCCTTCGGCCGCTTCCCGGCGTTGAAGAACGTCTCGCTGCAGGCGCGGGACAAGGAGTTCCTCGCGCTGCTGGGGCCGTCCGGCTCAGGCAAGACCACCCTGCTGCGTGTGCTGGCCGGGCTCGAGAAGCCCGATACCGGCGAGGTCCGTTTCGCGGGCGAGGACTTCCTCGCGCTGCCGGTGCGTAAACGCCGGGTCGGCATGGTGTTCCAGCACTATGCGCTCTTTCGGCACATGACCGTGGCGCAGAACATCGCGTTCGGCCTGAGCGTCCGGAAGGGCGCGGACCGGCCCTCCAGGTCCGAGATCGGCGACCGGGTGCGCGATCTCCTGGCGCTCGTCCAGCTGGAGGGGCTCGAGAAGCGCTATCCCTCCCAGCTCTCCGGCGGCCAGCGGCAGCGTGTGGCGCTGGCCCGGGCGCTCGCGATCGAGCCCCGGATGCTGCTGCTGGACGAGCCGTTCGGCGCCCTCGACGCCCAGGTGCGGCGTGAGCTGCGCCGCTGGCTGCGCGAGCTGCATGAGCGGACGGGCGTGACGACGGTGTTCGTCACCCACGACCAGGAGGAGGCGCTCGATCTCGCCGACCGCGTGGCGATCCTGAAGGACGGCCAACTCGTGCAGCTGGGTACGCCGAATGAGGTGTACGAGCATCCGGCCAATCCGTTCGTCTTCGACTTCCTCGGCGCCGCCTGCCGGATGGCGGGGGTCGTGGAGCGCGATCGGCTGCGCATGGCCGATTGGGAAGTCCAGGCGCCCTCGGGCGCGCCTCAGGGACCGGTGGATGTGTTCTTCCGGCCGGACGAGGTGGCGTTCGCTCCCGCCGACGGCGCGGGCCTCGCCGCCGAGGTCAAGGGCATCGCGGCGCGCGGCCCGGACGTGCGCATCGACTGCCTGATCGGCGGGGAGGTCGTCGAACTGCAGGCGCACGGCCCCACGCTGCCCGCCGGGGTCGCCCCCGGCATGGTCGTCCGCGTGAAGCCGCTCAGGCCGCAGATCTACGCGGCCTGAGCCTCACCCTACTGGAAGATCCAGTCGCTCGAGCTCAGCTGCGCGGGCGCCACCTTCTCGATCTGGATGATGTAGTTCGGCCACTGCGGGTTCGGGCCGGCCGCGTCACGGTCGAACAGCACCTTTGTGCCGCCGGCGCCCGTCATCGATCAGCTTCATGTAGCCGGCGCCGAACGGGTCCGTGCCGGTGTAGCCGACGGCGTCGAAGAGACCGCGTAGGTCGATCTTGTCGACGCCGCGTTCGAAGTCTGTGATCCGCGCCGGCGACCAGGGCTCCTTGGCGAAGACGAAGCGGTCGGCGCCCGCGCCGCCGGTGATCACGTCCGAGCCCTGGCTGGCGTTGATGGTGTCGGCGCCGGACGTGCCGGTGAGGGTGGAGCCGGGGCCGGGCGAGTTGATGACCTGGCCGGATCCGCCAGGCGGCGGCTGGGTCGCGCCGTCGTCGTTGGTGATCACGCCGGTGGCGGTGGCCTGGCCTAGGGTCGCGCCGCTGGGGTTGGACAGCGTCAGGGTGAAGGTCTCGTCCGGCTCGACAGTCGTGTCCCCGATGGCCTGCACGACGATGGTCTTCGTCGTCTCGCCGGCGGCGAAGGTGAGCGTGCCCGAGATCGCGCCCGCGAAGTCGGCGGCCGTGGCGGGGTTCGCGCCCGAGCCGGCGACGCTCCAGTTGACGCTCGAGGTTCCGGCGGTCGAGCCGGTCCGGGTGACGGTGTAGCTGAACGCCGTCGTCCCCGAGTTGCCCTCGGCGAGGGTCAGCGAGGTGGTGGTGAGCGTGATCTGCGGGCTTGTCGGCGGGGGCGGTTCGCTGGTCCCGCCGCCCGTGGTCAGCTTGGCCCAGGTGAGGCCGGCGACCGGCACCTTCTCGAGCTGCAGGATGTAGTTGGGCCACTGCTGGCCGCTCGCCGTCCCGTCGCGGTCGAACAGGACCTTCGTGCCGCCGGCCCCATCGTCGAGGAAGGTGATGTAGCGGTCTGCGACCGGATCGGCCCCGGTGTAGCCGGAGGCCTGGAACAGCTTGGAGAAGTCGAGCTTGTCCGAGCCGAGGGCGAAGTCGGTGATCCGCGCCGGCGACCAGGGTTCCTTGGCCCAGGCGAAGACGTCGGCGCCCGCGCCGCCGGTGATCACGTCCGAGCCCTGGCTGGCGTTGATGGTGTCGGCGCCGGACGTGCCGGTGAGGGTGGAGCCGGGGCCGGGCGAGTTGATGACCTGGCCGGATCCGCCAGGCGGCGGCTGGGTCGCGCCGTCGTCGTTGGTGATCACGCCGGTGGCGGTGGCCTGGCCTAGGGTCGCGCCGCTGGGGTTGGACAGCGTCAGGGTGAAGGTCTCGTCCGGCTCGACAGTCGTGTCCCCGATGGCCTGCACGACGATGGTCTTCGTCGTCTCGCCGGCGGCGAAGGTGAGCGTGCCCGAGATCGCGCCCGCGAAGTCGGCGGCCGTGGCGGGGTTCGCGCCCGAGCCGGCGACGCTCCAGTTGACGCTCGAGGTTCCGGCGGTCGAGCCGGTCCGGGTGACGGTGTAGCTGAACGCCGTCGTCCCCGAGTTGCCCTCGGCGAGGGTCAGCGAGGTGGTGGTGAGCGTGATCTGCGGGCTTGTCGGCGGGGGCGGTTCGCTGGTCCCGCCGCCCGTGGTCAGCTTGGCCCAGGTGAGGCCGGCGACCGGCACCTTCTCGAGCTGCAGGATGTAGTTGGGCCACTGCTGGCCGCTCGCCGTCCCGTCGCGGTCGAACAGGACCTTCGTGCCGCCGGCCCCATCGTCGAGGAAGGTGATGTAGCGGTCTGCGACCGGATCGGCCCCGGTGTAGCCGGAGGCCTGGAACAGCTTGGAGAAGTCGAGCTTGTCCGAGCCGAGGGCGAAGTCGGTGATCCGCGCCGGCGACCAGGGCTCCTTGGCCCAGGCGAAGACGTCGGCGCCCGCGCCTCCGGTGATCACGTCCGAACCCTGGCTGGCGTTGATGGTGTCGGCGCCGGACGTGCCGGTGAGGGTGGAGCCGGGGCCGGGCGAGTTGATGACCTGGCCGGAACCGCCAGGCGGCGGCTGGGTCGCGCCGTCGTCGTTGGTGATCACGCCGGTGGCGGTGGCCTGGCCCAGGGTCGCGCCGCTGGGGTTCGACAGCGTGACCGTGAAGGTCTCGTCCGGCTCGACCGTCGTGTCGCCCGCGACGTTCACGGTGATGACCTTGGAGGTCTCCCCGGGCGAGAAGGTCAGCGTGCCGCCGGGACGGGCCCCGCCCGTGAAGTCGGCCGCATCGGCGCCGCTGACCGACCAGGTGACCGTCGAGGTCGACGTCGTCGGGCCGGTGCGGTTGACGGTGAAGCTGAAGGCGGTGGAACCGGAATTGCCCTCGGCCAGCGTCACCGTGCTCGTGGCGAACGACAGCTGGGTCTGGCCCGCCGGCGGCGGCTGGCCGCCGGTGTCGTCGTTGATGATGAAGCCGGTGGCGGTGGCCTGGCCGAGCTTGGCGCCGACGGGGTTCACCAGGGTGACGAGGAACTCCTCGTCGGGCTCCTGGTAGGTGTCGCCCTGGACGTAGATCTGGATATAGGCGGTGGTCTGGTTGATCTCGAAGGTGACGGTGCCGGAGGGCAGGGCGTTGCCGACGAAGTCCAGCGCATCGGCGGGGGCGCCGCCCTGGCCGCGGACCTGCCAGCCCACGGTGACCTTCTCGCTCTGGTCCCAGTCCCGCGTGACGGTGAAGGTGTAGAGCGTGCCGCCGGAGACGCCTTCGGTGTGGCTCACGCCGGCCATCGGGCCGATCGAGACGATCGCGTCCACGCCGCGCGGCGGATTGATCATGTCGTAGAGTTGTTGCTGGCCCGAGGCGTTGGTCGTGATGATCTTGCCTGCGGCGGTGACGCCGGTGACGTCCCCGGCGAGCTGGCGGGCTGGACCGAACCAGCCCTCGCCGTCGTAGGCGAAGGCGTCGTAGCCGCGACCCATGACGCCGCCGCCGGGCGCGTCCCAGCTGGCGACGAAGCCGCCGTTCTTGGTGGCCACGATGTCGATGTCGCCGGTCGATGGCCCGAGCTCGTGCCTGATGAAGGTGTTCTTCGACGGGTCGAAGACCATCACCCACGCCGCCTGGCCTGCGCCGCTGGGCTGCATATAGGCCAGCGCCACCTTGCCGTCCGACAGCCACGTGCCGCCGCCGGTGAACACCCGGCTGTCCCCCGCCATCAGCGGCGTGGCGGTCCCGAGCTTGCCGCCGCTGGCCACGGCGCCGAAGACCGCGCCCGAGTCCTCCCAGATGACGAAGGTCTTCTCCTGCGGGAACGTCGCGGGCTTGGCGTCATGGACAGCGATCTTGGCCGTGCTGACCGCCTGGCCGTTCCCTTCGAAGGCGACAGGGACGTTCGTCTGGCCGCTGGTCGCCCCGCCGCTCGCGCGGAGGGTGGCGGCTGGCGGCTCGGGCTCGCCCCGTTCGATGACCGTCTCGCCGGAGGCCAGGGCGTAGGCCTTCACGTAGTCGATCTTCATTTCGGCGGGGAACATCAGCTCGTTCGGCTCGCCGCCCCAGCCGCCGACCGCCATGTTGACGATCAGCGCCATCGGGTGGGTCCAGTTGGCCGGGGTGGCCGCCTGCATCACCGCCATGCCGTCGTAGTAGAAGGTGACGGTCGTGGGCGTCCAAAGCATGCCGTAGGTGTGGTAGCCGGACGGGTCGATCTTGTAGGCGTTGTCGTACAGGTTCTGGTCGCCGCCCCAGGCGCGGCGGTAATCCACGTGCGGGGTCGCGGCGAGGCCCTCCATGATGTCGGCCTCGGTCTGGGCGACATAGGGCGTCGGCATCATCCAGAAGGCCGGCCAGGCGCCCAGCGCGGTCGGCAGCAGCGCCTTCATCTCGAAGTAGCCGTACTGCTGCTCGAACATGCCCATGGTGTTGAGCATTCCCGACGAGTACTCGCGGCCCCAGGCGGCGTCGCGCTGGTCCTGCTGCAGGCGCTCGGCCTTGATCGTCAGGACGCCGCCGGACACGGTGTGCGGCGTGTAGCCGAGATCCTTCTCGCCCTGACCGTACCAGCCCGCCTTCGTGTAGACCTGCCGCTCGCCGTTTGACGTGAGGGTGTAGGCCCACTCGTCCTTCAGATTGCCGCCGAAGTCTGCCCGCCAGATGCCGGTCTGCAGGGACGGGTCGTAGATCTGGAGGGTGTCGAATTCATCCTCGAAGGTGATCGCGCCCAGTTTGGAGCGATCGAGCGGCAGCAGGAACTGGAAGTCCTGGAAGCTGGCCAGGGTCTCGTCCCGGAAGGTGAGCGTTTCGCCGTTGTTGAAGCGCAGAACGACGTCATTGCCCTGCTGGCTCATGGCGCCGCGGATCTCGGCTGCGGTGTTGAACCCGTAGCCCCAGAGCTGCAGCTGGCTGTTGCCGTTCCAGTTGTAGATGACGTCCGAGCCTTCGCCCGCGCGGACCACGAAGGTGCAGCGTTCCGTGGTCGCGCCGACCAGCACGTCGTCGCCGCCCGCGCCATAGATCCAGTGGGTGGCGTTGTCGACGATGATCAGGTTCCCGAGGTCGTTGCCGACCGCGTAGTTGAAGGCGCCGTTGACGATCAGGTTCTCGACGTTCGGCGCGAGCTTGATCGACGTCCAGCCGATCTGCGTGTCGATGCCGCCCCCGGGCTGCTCCTGCACGCGGTCGTTCGGATGGGTGATCCAGTGGCGGTTGTCGCCTGAGGAGCCGATCAGAAGGTCGCCGCCGCCCTCGCCCGACACCGAGGTGTTGCCGGCTGGCGCGGTGATCGTCTCGTTGCCCGCCGCGGTTCCGGCCACGCGGCCGGTTTCCTTCGCGGACTCGGGCATAGCTTGGCCGCGCGCGTTGTAATACACCATACTCTGAGCTCCGAGATATCGACCGGGCTCAGAAACTCAAAAGTGAAGCCTGAGTTCACTGAAGTTCGTGTGAGCTTCAAATTCTTTGGAAAGCGGGCGCGAAAGACACGTATGGCCAAGCTTCCGCGCCGAAGCTTGGCCATTGGCCACGTATGACTTAGCCGACGTAGATCCAGCCGGGATCCAGGCTGGTGAGCTGGACGCCGACCAGCACCATCTGCCCGCCGCCGGCCATGCTGATCACCACCCCTTCCGCGCCTTGGCTCACCTCGTAGGTCGTGCCTGCCAGCAGGTTCACGCGATCGCCCTCCGCCCGGTTGAAGTCGATGACCCGGTCGAGGCCGGCGTCGCCCCAGGTGTGGAAGATGTCAGCGCCGCCGCCGCCCGAGATCGTGTCGTTTCCTCGGTCTCCGGCGAGCCAGTCGTCGCCCCAGCCGCCGCTGACGCTGTCGTCGCCCTGGCCGCCGCGGACCCAGTCGTTGCCGAGGCCGCCATCGACGGTGTCGTTGCCGAGGTTGCCGAGCACCACGTCGTGCCCGTCCTCGCCATAGAGGAGGTCCTGGCCCTGGCCGCCCACCACCCAGTCGCCGCCGAGACCGCCGTACAGGGTGTCGTTGCCGAGGTTGCCGTGCATGTCGTCGAACCCGTCGTCGCCATACAGGCGGTCGTCGCCGTCCTCGCCGCGGAGATAGTCCTGCCCGGCGGTCCCGGTGAGGGTGTCGTTACCCGCGCCGCCGAAAAGGCGCTGACCGGTCAGGCTGTCGGGCCCGGGCGTTCCGCCGCCGCCGCCGGGGACCACCGAGGCCCCCAGGATCGTGTAGAGTTCGCCGCCCGCGATCACCTGGCCCGAGGCGGTAACGCCCGTGATGTCGCCCGCGAGCTGGCGGACGGGGCCGTACCAGCCGGGGATGTCGCCGCCGTAAGCGTACTCGTCATAGGCCCGGCCCATGACCGTTCCGTTCGGCGCGTCCCAACTCGCGGCGAAGCCGCCTGAAGGCGTCGCTACGAAGCGGAGGTCGCCGGTCGTCGCGCCCAGCTCCTGCTTGACGAAGGTGTTCTTCGCCGGATCGAACACCAGGGCCCACGCGTCGCCGCCGACACGGTAGCCGACCACTACCTTGCCGGTGGTCAGCCACGCTCCAGTCCCGGTGAACTGGCCCGCTGACCCGGCCATCAGCGCCGTCGTCTGGCCGTATCCGGAGCCGTTCCACACGGCGCCGAACACCGCGCCGGCGTCCTCCCAGACGACGAAGGTCTTCTCGGACCCGAGCGCCGCCGGCTTCGAGGCGAACACCGCGACCTTGGCCGAGGTGACCGGCAGGCCGTTGTCGGCGAAGGCGACGGGGGTATTGGCTGCGCCGGTTGAGGAGCCCGCGGATCGCAGGGTTGCGGCGGGCGCCTCGGGCGTCAGGTGGTTCACGATGGTCGAGCCGTCCGCGAGGGCGTAGGCGCGGACGTAGTCGACTTTCAGCTCAGCGGGGAAGGCGCCGAAGTCCGGGTTTCCGCCCCAGCCGCCGACCGCGAGGTTGACGATCAGGCTCATGGGGTCGGTCCAGTTGGCCGGCGTCGCGCCGGTGAGCACCGCCTGACCATCGTAGTAGAAGGTGACGGTCGTAGGGGTCCACAGCATGCCGTAGGTGTGGAAGCCGGACGGATCGCTCTTGTAGCTGTTATCGTAGATCGTGCCGTCGCCGCCGAGCGCCCGGGCGTAGTGGTAGTTCGGCGTTGCGGCGAGGCCCTCCATGATGTCGCCTTCAACCGAGCCGTCGGCCTTTTGCGGGATCATCCAGAAGGCGGGCCAGGATCCGGCGGCGGTGGGCAGCTCGGCGCGGATCTCGAAGTAGCCGTACTTCTGCTCGAACATGCCAAGCGTGTTCAGCATCCCGGAGGTGAAGTCGCGGTTCCAGGTGGCGTAGGCGTCCTCAGGGGAGGTCCGGGCCGCGGTGATGGTGAGCACGCCGCCGGACACTGCGAAGGGATTGACGCCGATGTCCTGCTCGCCGCGGCCCTGGAAGCCGGGCTTCACATAGACCTGCTGCTCACCGTTGGAGACGAGGGTGTAGGCCCACTGGTCCTTCAGGTTGCCGCCGAAGTCGGCGCGCCACTGCCCGGCGCCTGTGGAGGGGATCGAGCAGGCTGAGCCCATTGAACTCATCCTGGAAGGTCATCGCCCCTAGCTTCGAGGTGTCGAGGGGGGAGCAGGAACTGCCGATCCTCGATGCTGGCCAGGGTCTCGTCGCGGATGGTCAGGGTCTCGCCGTTGGCGAACCGCAGGACCACATCGGCGCCCTCCTGACGCATGACGGCGCGGACGTCGGCGGCCGTGTTCAGCCCATAGCCCTGCAGGTGCAGCTGACTGTTGCCGTTCCAGTTGTAGATGACGTCCGAACCCTCGCCGGCCCGCACCATGAAGGTGGTGCGCTGGGTCGCCGCGCCGACCAGCACGTCGTCGCCGCCCGCGCCATAGATCCAGTGGCTGGCGTCATCGACGATTATGAGGTTCCCCAGCTCATTGCCGACGGCGTAGTTGAAGGCGCCGTTGACGACGAGGTTCTCGACGTTGGCCGGCAGCTTGGCCGGCGACCAGGCCGTCAGGGTGTCGGTGCCGCCGCCCGGGTGCTCGATGACCCGGTCGTTCGGGTGGGTGATCCAGAACCGGTTGTCGCCCGACGAGCCGATCAGGGTGTCGCCGCCGCCTTCGCCGGAAACCGAGGTATTGCCCGGGGGCGCGGTAATTGTTTCGCCGCCGGCAGGCGTCCCCGAGACCCGGCCGGACTCCGGCGCGCTCTCCGGCATGAGGACGCCGCGGGCGTTGTAATAGGCCATGTTGTCGAGCTCCGAAAACCGTCGCCAGAACACGCGACGGGCGGTCGGGGTTCACCGCTCAGGCATCGGAAAAGCGCCCGGGTGGCGCCCTCGCCACGACCTGGTCAGTCTGCGGGATCGAAGCTTCGCCGCTGGGCGTTCATGCGGATTCCGGCGGCGCCTCGGGCTCGAACGCGAAGCGATGACCGAAGCGGCTTCTGCTCCAGAGCTCCGGGTTTACAAGCGCTCCACGTCTGGTGCGGCGAGTTGAGCTCAGCGGTCCCGCCGGAAGGTCCGGGCCTCGTTCTCCCGCCGCGCCTGTTCGGTGAGCGCGTCGCGCGCCTGGCGGATGCGGTCGCGGACTGCGGCGATCTGGTCCTTCAGGCCGTCGGCCGCGCGCTGGGCCTCGGCCTGGGCCGAGACCTCGTCGGCGGAGGTCTGATCGTCGGAGGCATGGGGAGCGCGGGGCTCCGGAAGTTCTGAACTGCTCATCGGCTTAGGCGGCCTCGGGATACATCCGAACGTGACGCGCCGCGGCTGAACGGTGGCTGACCGCCACGCTCAGTCGCACGGACCCGTCGGCGGTCCCAACATATGCAAAGTCCGCCGAGCGCCGGTTGAGTAGCGACCGCATGTCGCAGATGCAAGCGGAGCCATGGTTCCTTTTCCCCGGTCGGGCGTTAGGGCCTGCTCGAAGGAGCTTCCAATGCGCGCCGGGTTCGACACGCTGCAACGACGGTTTTCGGTCCATGCGAGAGCCGAGGCGCCCAACCGCGGGCACATCGTGGAGGGGGTCAGTTTCGAGGACGCCGCGCTACATTTCCTGGAGGACGCCCATCCGGAGGCGGATGTCGACGACGAGGTCCAGCTGTTCGTGGAGGATTGCGAGACCGGCGAGCGGCAGTGCTTCCGCATCGACCTCGCGACCGGAGAGACGGCGCCCTGCTGAGGCAGCAGAGCGCCGCGTTATCCTCAGAGAACGCCCAGCATTTCGGCCACCAGCGGGTGGCGGACGATGTCCCGCTCGGCCAGCCGCACCACGGCGATGTTGCCGACCTCCTGCAGCCGGTCGGCGACCGGCCCCAGACCTGATAGTTCCGGCAGCAGGTCCGACTGGTTCGGGTCGCCGGTGACCACCATGGTCGAGTGCCAGCCGAGGCGGGTGAGCAGCATCTTCAGCTGCACGTAGGTGCAGTTCTGGGCTTCGTCGATCACCACGAAGGCGTTGTTCAGGGTGCGCCCGCGCATGAAGCCGACCGGGGCAATCTCGATAGCGCCTTCGGCCATCAGCGCCCGCACGCGCTTCATCGACAGGCGATCCGAGAGGGCGTCGTAGAGCGGCCGCAGGTAGGGCGCGAGCTTGTCCTCGGCGTCGCCGGGCAGGAAGCCGATCGACTCCCCCCGCCTCGACCGCAGGCCGCGACAGTACGATGCGTCCCACCCGGCCGCTTTCGAGCGCCTCCACCGCCTTGGCGATGGCCAGATAGGTCTTGCCGGTCCCGGCGGGGCCCAGGGCCATGACCAGGTTCTTGTTGTCTATCGCCTCGATCAACGCCTGCTGGCCGGGCGACTTGGCCTTGATGGTCTTGAGGTAGCCCTGTTCGCGATCATCGTTGTGGTGGGCGAGGGGAGACCAGCCGCGGTCGAGCGGGAGCCGGCGCACTTTGTCGTCGCTGTCGAACTGACCGGCGTCGAATGCGCCTTCGCGCAGCTGTCGCTTCAGGGCTCGCTTGCTCATCAGGGCCTCCTCAGGGGGCAAGAAAAAAGGGCGTCCCGTGAGTGGGAGCGCCCTTCGGTGCGTGGGTGATGGCGGAAATGGCGGCGACGGCGTGCGCGGTCCTGATGTCCGCGAGGCTCGCGGCTCAGTTCGGATCCGGGCGGTGATCCCCGGAGAACCAACAGACCAGGCGCCATCCAACTCCGTCCAGCGCGAGGCGCGGGACTTGTGCCCCGCGGCGGCTAACGAGAGAGCTTTCGCCCCCTCGAATCGCCCGACTAGAATGAGCCTAACGTCCTTTCCGAGTCGTTAAACAGCCCATTTGTCGCAAGAAATAAGGTGATCCGATGAGTGTCTACAACTTAGGCAATGTGACACCTGAGTTGCCGAACGATGACGAATACTGGATTGCGCCGACCGCCGCGGTGATGGGCAATGTGATTCTCAAGAAGAACGCGTCCGTCTGGTGGGGCGCAACCCTGCGTGGCGACAACGATCCCATCATCATCGGCGAGAACTCGAACGTGCAGGATGGCAGCGTCCTGCACACCGACACGGGCTCGCCGCTCACCTTGGGCGCTAACGTCACGGTCGGCCACCTGGTGATGCTTCACGGCTGCAGCATCGGCGACAACACCCTGGTGGGCATCGGCTCGATCATCCTGAACGGGGCGAAGATCGGGAAGAATTGCCTGATCGGCGCCAACTGCCTGATCACCGAGGGCAAGGAGATCCCCGACAACTCGCTGGTCATGGGCGCGCCGGGCAAGGTGGTGCGCGAGGTCAGCGAGCAGCAGGCGTTGGTCATGGCCGCCGGCGCCCACCACTACGTCGAGAACTGGAAGCGTTATCGTCGTGAGCTGACGGAGGTCCGGTGAACAGGTTCGGAAGATCGTTCGTCTCGCTGGAGGGCGTCGCACCCCGCAGCGAGTGGTGGCGCGTCGCGACGGCAATCGGCGCACTGTATCTGGTCGTCGGCGTCATCGGCGCGTGGACCGGATGGACCTGGACGCTGTTGGCCGCGATGGCGGATCAGCCGCTGGTGGCCGGTCTCTTCAACTTGGTCTGGTGGCTGCCGGCGATCCCGGTCTCGATACGTCGCCTGCGCGATCGTCGGCTCCAGCCGTGGTGGCTGGCCGCGCCAGTGGTCTGGACGTTCCTCGCGCCGGGCCTGGTCACCGCCGCGGACGCCGCAGGAGCGCTTATGGTCGGCAACGTGCTTCAGATCCTGGGGTTGATCCTTTCCATCGTCATCTTCGTGCAGCTGGCCGTGCTGCCATCGAAGGCGACGCCGTCTCCCCCGCCCGAACCCGCCGCTTGACGGACGCTGCGGCGCCCGCGTCGGATCGCACCCCCATAGATATATAGAGAGAGGGAGGCGGCCCGATGGCCTACGAGTTCATCAAGGTGGAGCGGGAAGGGCCGATCACCACCTTCATCCTCAACCGGCCGGACGTGATGAACGCGCTGCACTCGCCGGCTCACTTCGAGCTGCACGAGGCCTTCGACGCCTTCGCCGCCGATCCGGACCAGTGGGTGGGCATCGTCACCGGCGCGGGCGACCGCGCCTTCTCCGCCGGCAACGACCTGAAGCACCAGGCCACGGGCGGCGAGATGAAGAGCCCGCCGTCGGGCTTTGCCGGCCTGACCTCGCGGTTCGACCTCAACAAGCCGCTGATCGCGGCGGTGAACGGCGTGGCCATGGGCGGCGGGTTCGAGATCGCGCTCGCCTGCGACATCATCATCGCCTCTGAGAACGCGACCTTCGCCCTACCGGAGCCGCGCGTGGGACTGGCGGCGCTCGCCGGCGGCCTGCACCGGCTGCCGCGTGCCATCGGCGTCAAGCGCGCCATGGCCATGATCCTGACCGCGCGCCGGGTGTCGCCGCAGGAAGGCAAGGACCTGGGTTTCGTCGCCGAGGTGACCGCGCCGCAGGACCTGATGCGCACGGCGCGCGACTGGGCCAAGCAGATCTGCGAGCTCTCGCCGATGTCGGTCCGCGCGTCGAAGGAGGCAGTCTATCGTGGCCTGGACGAGCCCAGCCTCGAGGCGGCCATTCGAGGCCAGAACAAGTATCCGGCGATCGGCGCCTTGTTCACGTCCGAGGACTTCAAGGAAGGGCCGCTGGCCTTCGCCCAGAAGCGGCCGCCGCAGTGGAAGGGCCGCTGACAGCACGCTGACGAACCCTTGTTCCCCGGCGGCAATCCGGTCACATTCCGCCGCGACGACGGGGGGTTGCGTATGGTGGATGTCGACGCTGCGGGCGTGGTGGCCGGGGCGGTGCACGGCGGCGGTCTGGGGTCGTCCGTCGAGCGGCCGGCCGGCAAGGCCGGGGAGGTCCAGCATGTCTGCTCCGACTGCGGCGCCGAGGTCCATGGGCGCTTCTGTTCCAACTGCGGTCAGGCGGCGCACCTGCACCGCACGCTCGCGCACCTCGGCGAAGAGGTGCTGCACGGCGTCATGCATTTCGACAGCCGGTTCTGGCGCACGGTGCCGCTGCTGGCGTTCCGACCAGGGCGGCTGACGCGGGAGTGGGTGCACGGCCGGCGCACGCGTTACGTCTCGCCGCTGGCCATGTTCCTGTTCACGATGTTCGTGCTGTTCATGGGGCTGAGCTACTTCCCCGTCGACGGCGCGAACAACGTCGTCGGCCAGCAGGCGCTGGCGACGGCGGACCTGGCGCGGAAGAACACCGAACTGGCCAATGCCGAAGTGGCGCTGGGGAACGCCGCGCCCGAAGCGAAAGCGGCGGCCCAGGCGCGGGTGGACGCGGCGCGGGCTGCGGCGGAAAAGGCGGGTGAGGAGATCGGCAACGTCACCAGTCCCAACCGGGTGAAGACCAACATCCGCACCGTCATCGGCGAGGACGCCGGGGAGGCGGTCAACACCGGCAACAAGAAGCTGGACGAGAAGATCCGGCACAAGCTCGAGAACCCGGAGCTGGCGCTCTACAAGCTGCAGCAGGCGTTCTACAAATTCTCGTTCCTGCTGATCCCCATCTCGATCCCCTTCGTGGCCTCGCTGTTCATGTGGAAGCGGGGCTTCACGCTCTACGACCACGGGGTGTTCGTTCTCTACTCGCTGACCTTCATCTCGTGGCTCGTGATGGCGCTCGCCATCGGGACGCGGATCGGCGGGATATTCTCGGCCCTCTTGTGGATGACGCTGCCCTTCGCGATCCCGGCGCACATGTATTACCAGCTGAAGGGCGCCTACGGCCTGCGCACCTTCTCCGCGCTCTGGCGGACGTGGTTCCTGCTTTGGTTCTGCACCTTCGCGCTGCTGTTGTTCGTCATGGCCGTCACGCTGCTTTCCGCCTGACTGACGCTGACGCAGGGGTGGCCTTGCGCGAACGTGACGCCTGCGTCACCTTTGCCCCCAGAACAAGGTGAACGAGGAAACGGCCGGTGGAACGCTACGACTACATCATCATCGGCGCCGGCTCCGCCGGCTGCGTGCTCGCCAACCGGCTGACCGAAGATCCTTCCAGGCGGGTGCTGTTGTTGGAGGCGGGAGGCAAGGACGGCTCCCTGCTGGTGCGCATGCCCGCCGGCGTCGGCAACCTGATCGGCAAGCAGGGCCCCTACAACTGGGGTTTCTGGACCGAGCCGGAGCCGCACCTCGACAACCGTCGCCTGTGGTGGCCGCGGGGCAAGGGCTGGGGCGGCTCGTCGTCGATCAACGGCATGATCTACATCCGCGGCCACGCGCGAGATTATGACCAGTGGCGGCAGATGGGCCTCGGCGGGTGGGGCTATGCCGATGTGCTGCCGTACTTCAAGCGCTCCGAGACGTTTGAGGGCGGCGCCGACTCCTGGCACGGCGGCGAGGGGCCGCTGCACGTTTCCAAGGCCAGTTCCCCGAACCCGATCTACCGCGCCGCCATCGAGGCCGGCGCCCAGGCCGGACATCCGGTGACCAGCGATTTCAACGGCTATCAGCAGGAGGGCTGGGGCCCCTACCAGATGACCATCCGCGACGGGCAGCGCTGGAGCGCGGCGCGTGGCTATCTGCATCCGGTGCTGAAGCGCCCGAACCTGACCTGCCTGACGGGGGCCCGCACGACCCGCGTGCTGCTGGAGAAGGGCCGCGCCGTCGGCGTCGAGGTGGTGGAAGGCAAGAAGCCGGCGCGGGCGATCTATGCCGACGCCGAGGTGATCGTCGCCGCCGGCGCCCGTGCAGTCGCCGCACATCCTGCAACTCTCCGGCATCGGCGATCCCGAGGAGCTCGGCGCGCACGGGGTCAAGGTGAACCACGCGCTGAAGGGTGTGGGCGCCAATCTGCAGGACCATCTGGACGCCTGCCTGTCCTGGGAGTGCCCGCAGCCGATCACGGTCTATTCGATGCGCAAGGGCGTGAAGCAGCTCTTCGTCGGGCTCGACTATCTGCTGCGAGGACAGGGGATCGGCCGCCAGAACTTCCTGGAAAGCGGCGCCTTCCTGCGCTCAAGGCCCGACCTCGACCGGCCCGACCTGCAGGTCCACACCGTGCTGGCGATCATGCAGGACCACGGAAAGGTGCAGGTGGAGAAGGACGGCTTCACCTTCCACGTCTGCCAGCTGCGGCCCGAGAGCCGCGGGAAGGTGGGGCTGAAGAGCGCCGACCCGATGGCTGATCCGGCGATCTTCGCCAACTATCTCTCGGCCGAGGAAGATCGCCGCGCCATGCGCGAGGGGGTCAAGATGATGCGTGACGTCGCCGCCCAGAATGCGCTCGATCCGTATCGCGGGGCGGAGTACGCGCCGGGGAGGGATGTGCAGACCGACGCCGAAATCGACGCCTGGATCCGGCGCACGGCGGAGACGATCTATCACCCCGTGGGCACCTGCCGGATGGGCGCGGCGGGCGACGCCATGGCGGTGGTCGATGGCGACTGCCGCGTCCAGGGTCTGGAGGGGCTGCGGGTGGTCGACGCCTCGGTGATGCCGACCCTGGTGGGCGGCAACACCAACGCCCCGACGATCATGGTCGCCGAGAAAATCTCCGATGCGATCCGCGGCCGGGCGTTTCTGCCTGCCGAGGACGCGCCGGTGTATGGCGATGAGAAGGCCGCCGCCTAGGGCCGCTCCAGCCGCATCACCAGGCAGTCGTCCTCGCCGAACCGGCGGGGACCGACCGCCGTGAATCCCATCCGTTCGTAGAAGCGGATCGCGCCGGCGTTGTCGGCCAGCGGGTCGATGACGATCGCCGTCACGTCCGGCGCCGCGAAACAGCGCCCTATGGCCTGGCGCATCATCTCGGCGCCGTATCCGCGACCCAGTGCGTCCGGCTCGCCGATCCAGATGTCGATGGCCCGCAGGCCTGGCGGACAGTCCTCACCCCAGTAGCGGCTGTCCTCGCGCGCCGGATCGATGATCTGGACAAAGCCGACGGGCCTTCCGTCGACCTCGGCGATCAACTGTTCACGCCAGTCGGGATCCCGCGCCAGCTCCGCCTCCCAGCCCCAGTCGTCGTTGGGATCCGAAGCGACCACGTGGGGCTGCTCGTCCCACCGGCGCAACAGCTCGAGATCGGCCGCCACGGCTGCTCGGAGGACGACCGTCACTTCGCCGCCTCGGGCTTGACCACCAGCCTGAAGGCCGTTTCGTCCTTGAGCCAGGTCTGGGCCGCGCGGCGGACATCCGCGGCGGTGACCTTCTGCACGCCGGGGACGGCCTGGCGGATCACGTCCAGGCGACGCGGGTCGAACTGGGCGCCGGAGAGTTCGCCCAGCCAGTACTGGTTGGTCAGGCGCGCTTTCTGGAGCCGTTCGATGCGGGGCGACTTGGCCCGCTGCATCTCGTCGGCGGTCGGCTCCTTCGCCTTCAGGTCGGCGACGATCCTGGCGACATCGGCGAAGAAGCCGCCGAGCTTCTCGGGCGGCACCTCGACGCTGGCGGCGACATAGCCCCAGCGCGGCCAGACGAGGCTGTGGTTGACGCCGACGCTGGGCGAGTAGGTGGCGCCCTGCGCCTCCCGCAGTTCGTCCAGCAGGCGGAGGCTCAGCACCTCGCTCATCACCGCGGTTTCACGCGCTCGTTGCGGCTCCGCGAAGTAGTCGGTCGTCGGCCAGGCGATGTAGCCGATCGACTGATCGGTTCGGCCCTTGTGGGTGCGCAGGACCAGTGGGCCGCCCTTGGGAAAGCTGACGGCCTTGGCGGTCTCCGGGATCGGTGCGGGGTCGGGGCGCGTCGGCAGGGCGCCGAACGTCCCGGCCGTGGCGGCGAGGGCGTCGTCGACCGTGACGTCGCCCACGATCACCACCTCGATCCGTCCGTCGGCGATATGGGGGGCGACCTGTTCCGTCAGGTCCGACAGGCGGGCGGCCTCGATCTCCTCCCGGCTCGGGAAGGTCCAGCGGCGGTCGCCGCTGCGCAGCAGGCCGCTGAGGTCGCGGTTGAGGACGCCCGAGCCGGTGGACTCGAACTGGTCGTGGGCCGTCTTGCTGGCCGTCTTCAGCCGCAGGAACGCCTCCTCGCGGAAACCGGGCTCCGACACATAGGCCGCCAGCACCTGCATCTCCGTCGTCAGGTCCTCGGGCCGGGTCGACCCGCTGAAGACGAACGCGTCGTCGCCGATGCCGAAGCGCGCGCCGATCACCTTGTCGGCCAGCACCCGCTCCATGTCGTCCGTCTCGATCTTCTTCAGCCCGCCCTCGATGTAGGCGCTGCCAGCCCAGGCCGGACTCTGCCGGGTCGGCGACAGGTCGAGCAGACCGTCGCCGACATTGACGCGGATCAGCACCTCATCGTCCCGGAACGTGGTCGGCTTCACGGTCAGGCGGACGCCGTTGGCGAAGCGCACGAAAGTCACGCCGAGATCGGTCGCTTCCCGTCGCTCCGCCACCTGGCCGGGCGGCCCGAAGGACTGATAGGGCCAGGCGACGGCGCCAGCTTCGGACGGCGGCTCCACCGGCGTTTTCTGCGAGGCCTGGAACGCGCGCATCAGGGCCGCATCGCCTCCGTCGACGGGGCGGGGGCTCGCCATGAACACGAGCGGACCTCCGCCACCCTGGTAGGCGGCCTTCAGCGCCGCGGAGGCCTGTTCCGCCGTGAGGCCTCTCACGGTCTCCTCGAAGAGGGCGAGATCGTCGGCCGGGGCGGTCACCACCTGGTGGTCTGCGAGGGAGGCGACGATCTCGTTCGCCAGCTCCGCCTGGCGCCGGGTGTTGGCGCCGGCGACGGCCGTGCGCAGCAGCGTGCGCATTTCGGTGACCTCCCGGTCGAGCTCGTCCTGCCGGATCCCGTAGGTGATCGCCCGCCGGTGCTCCTGCTCGGCGGCCGCCAGGGCCTCGGCCCATCGGGTCGGTTCGGCGCCCACGCCGATGACCGCCAGGTCCGCCTCGTCCTCCTGCTGATACGTATAGGCGCTGGCGCCGATGAAGGGCGGGTTCGCCCCACGGGCGAGCCGCGAGTACCGGCGGTTCAGGACGGCAAGCGCCAGCGCCTCGACGAGGTCGCGCTTGCGCTTCGCCACCGAGTCCGGGGTGAGATCGGGCTTGGCCACCCAGGCGATCTGCAGCGACAGGGGCGCCCCGGGCTCGACGACCAGCTTCGCCTCGGGGCCGCGCGGGGCGACCTTGCCCTGCACGGGATCCGCGCCGGCGGGGCCCACGCCCTTCCAATCCGAGAAGCGGGCGCGGATCTTCGCCTCCATCGCGTCAACGTCGAAGTCGCCGACCGCGACGAACACCGCGCGCTCAGGGCGGTAGTAGCGATGATAGAAGTCGGCGACCTGGGCCGCCGGGGCGTTGCGCAGGACCTCCACCTTGCCGATCGGCAGTCGCTGGGGAAGCAACTGGCCTTTGAGCAGGAAGGCGAACCGCTCCTTCAGGATCCGATATCCGGGCGTGTCGCGGGCGCGCTCCTCGGACAGCACGACGCCGCGCTCACGGTCGACGGCCGCCTGTTCGATCAGGAGGTTGGAGGCTGATTCCCGCATCAGCATGAGCGAGGTGTCGACCGTCTCGGCGTCGGTCCTCGGCAGCTCCAGCATGTAGATGGTCTCGCCGAACCCGGTGGAGGCGTTGGTGTCCGGCCCGAACGCGAGACCCAGGCGCTCCAGCATCTTGGTCATCTCTCCTTCCTTGACGTTCTTCGACCCGTTGAAGGCCATGTGCTCGAGGAAGTGGGCGAGGCCCTGCTGGGCGTCGGTTTCCATCATGGCGCCGGCGTCGATGCGCAGGCGCAGCGAGGCCTGGCCGGGCGGGATGGATTGCTTGCGGATGGCGTAGCGCATGCCGTTCGGCAGCACGCCGAAGCGGATCGCCGGGTCGGCCTTGAGATCGGAACTCGCTTGCGGCCAGGCGGGCGCTGCAGATGCGGCGAGGGTGGGCTGAACGGTCAGCAGCAGCGCAGCGCCGAGCGCGAGGGCCGCGCGCAGAAGGCGGTTCATTCGAATTGTCCCGGGAGGTCCATCAAGGCGCCGGCACCATCGCGGACCCGCGCGGCCATCGCAAGGCGCCGGGCGGACGCAGATATGGCGGCGCCTTTAGGAACCATCGCCGCGGCCGCACGATCTGGAGTTGCGCGTACGGGAGACTTCGCCATGTCCATCGATCTCGACCAGGACAACGCCACGGACCTCCGCCCGCTGGCGGTCGTGACCGGCGGCTCGAAGGGCATCGGGTTCGAACTGGCGCGGCAGTTCGCCGAGCATGGCTACGACCTGGTGATCTGCGCCGAGGATGCGGGCGTGCTGGGCGAGGCGGCTCAGGCCCTCACCGGGCTTGGCCCCGATGGCGTATCGACGGTGCGGACCGTCGCGGCGGATCTCGCCACCTACGACGGCGTCGAGCAGCTCTACGCCGAACTGCAGGCGCTGGGCCGGCCCGTCGACGTCCTGGCGGCCAACGCGGGTGTCGGCGTCGGCGGGGATTTCGCCCGCGAGACGGACCTCGACGCCGAACTGCGGATGATCGAGTTGAACGTGTCCGGGCAGGTGCACCTGATCAAGCGGGTGCTGCGCCAGATGGTGGAACGCGACCGGGGCCAGGTGCTCGTCACTTCGTCCATCGCCGGGGTCCTGCCGGGGCCGCGCGAAGCCGTCTATGCGGCGACCAAGGCCTTCCTGCGATCGTTCGGCCACGCCTTGCGCAACGAATTGTCGGACACCGGCGTGGGCGTCACCGTCCTGATGCCCGGCCCGACCGAGACCGAGTTCTTCGAGCGCGCCGACCTGCAGGACACCCGCGCCGGCCAGATGGAGAAGGACGATCCGGCGATGGTCGCCAAGGCCGCCTTCCAGGCCCTGGCGCATGACCGCGCCCAGGTGGTGGCCGGCCTCAAGAACAAGGTGCAGGTCGGCATGGCCGCGGCCATGCCCGATACGGCGAAGACGGCGTTCCACGGCCAACTCACCAAACCTGGCAAGGACTAGCGGGCACAACGCCGCTCGCGCGCGGGCCCAAGACCGCCTACATGGGGCCCGATGCACGTCGCCCGTTTCGAAGCGCCGGCGGACGGAGGTCCGCACCTGCCGCCGCACCGCCAGCAGCCGGGTTCCCGCCGTGCGCCGGAGCCGATCTTCAACGCGCCCTGGATCGCCTTGCTGCTGACGGCGGTGATCGTCGGCGGCTATGCCATCCAGAGCCGGTTCCCGCTTCCGGCCGTGGCGATGGACTACGCCTTCTCGCCGGCGCTGCTGGAAGAGGGGCAGTGGGAGCGGGTGTTCACGGCGCTCTTCCTGCACGGGAACTGGCCGCATGCGCTGATGAACGCCGGGTTCTGCCTGGCGTTCGGCACGCCGGTCGCGCGCTACTTTGGAGAGCGCCTCTCCGGCGCCGCGCTCTTCATGATCTTCTATCTGGCGTGCGGCGCGCTCTCGACGCTCGGTTACGTCGCGCTCCATGCGGGCGAGCAGAGCGCGCTTCTCGGGGCGTCCGGCGCGGTGTCCGGCCTGATGGGCGGCGCGGCGCGCCTGATGGCGGGCCATGGGCGGCCCGGGCCGATCCTCT